>NZ_PJRP01000009.1 GCF_002858765.1 Cupriavidus pauculus | reverse complement strand
TTTCGTTGAGGTGCGTGTGCGACGCCTTAGTGGAACAGCGGCTGCTGGGTCGGGGCATCCTCGGGCAGTTCGGCGTGGACGATCTCGCCGGAGCGGTCCGCATAGAGCGGCGTGCCGCAATCCTCGCAGTATTCCGGATCGAACAGCGCGGCATGGCGGAAGATGTCCTCGACGCCGGCGTTGCGCAGTTCCTCGCAGATCTGCTCCACCGGATTGCCTTTCTCCTCAGCGTCGATCTCGCCGGACTCGCGGCCGTACACGGGCCAGACGATGCCGTAGATCACATCCTTTTCGCCGCGCATCGTGAAGCCCACGCGGTATTCCTCCACCACTTCCTCGCCAAAGCCCGCCACCACGGCGGCCAGCTGGCCGGCAGGGATGTCGAGCGTGCCGCACAGGTAGTTCACGGCGGCGCGCACGGTCAGCGGGCGGATGCTCTTGTCCGATTCGCGGCACGACAGGAAGAAGGCGTCGGGCAGCAGCAGCTCGAACTCGCAGCCCGGCAGCAGCACGGCCACGGTCGGCTGCACCTGGTTGCGCCATTGCTCCAGGCATACCGAGCGCTCGGCGTGGTGTTCCTTGGCGTCTTCCTGCCAGCGGAACAGCGCGCCCTCATGCGGCGCCACCACCACGGCTAGCAGGTAGCGCGGATCGGCCAGGATCGGGGCCGTCTCGGGCAGGTCGCGCAGATCCACCTTGGGCATCGATCCCGCCATCGCGGCCGACGCCAGCTTGTGCGTCAGCGCAAACGTGTCGCTATGGCTGCGCGGCAGCTGGTCGATGCTGTAGAGGTAGGGGGACAGGGATACCTTGGTGTTGGTGGCCAGCACGTGTGCCTGCAGGTGTACCGCCAGGGTCTGGGCCAGTTCGGGCTTCAGCGCGCCGGACGGAATGGCATAGCGGGTGTGGGCCAGGATCGGGGCGGCGATCAGCAGGGCGTCATGCTTGACGCCGTCAATCTCGATCGTTGCCGATTCGGCCAGCGTCTCGGCCTGTTCGGCCAGCACGTCGGACGCATCGGCGTTGTGCTTGAACAGGTGTTCGAGCGCCGCGTCGAGGGCGGTCTGGCTGCCGTTCTTCAGCAGGCGATAGAGCCGCTGGGACAGCCGGCGCTCCCAGTATCCGTCCTCCATGCGGCTGCCCGAGGCGTCCAGGGCCAGTGCATCGGCCACCAGGCGCTCGGCGTCGGGCGAGAGTCGGGTAGAAGACTTGGGGCGAAAACCTGCCATAGATAGAAAGCGTCCGTTTTTTCGTAAAACGGTATTCTACCCGCTGCGTTGACGGCTGCAGTTGTCGCGAACCCTTGATGGGCCGCTTACTTCTGCGCAGCGGGGGCGTGCGATTCGGTGGTGTGCGATTCGCCGCCCATCGACACGTCGCCGCCGCCCTTGGTCAGCAGGTACAGGGCCGCGCCGGCAATGACGACGAATGCGATCAGGATCTTGACCATCTGTTGTCTCCGAGTCTGTAGGTATAGGTCACGCCGCGAGGCGTGCAGACCAGTCTTGCAGCGCAGCCTTGCGCAAAACTTACGCGCCGGGGTGGGGATTACCCGCAAGACGCCCGGCAAGACGCCCGGCAGGTGGGCAAGCAACGCACAAAAAAAACCGCCGCCCCGCGTGAGCGGAAGCGGCGGTTCAGGCCACCGGCGGTACGCCGGCAGCGCCGGTTACGCCACCAGCAGTTGACGCAGCACAAACGGCAGGATGCCGCCGTGGTTGTAGTAGTCGACCTCGATCGGCGTATCGATGCGCAGCAGCACCGGCACGCGCTGCGTGTCGCCGTTGGCGCGGTGGATCACCAGCACCACATCCTGCTGCGGCTTCAGTTCGCCCTCGATGCCTTCCACGTCGAAGGTCTCGTTGCCGATGATGCCCAGCGACTGCACGCTGTCGCTGCCCTTGAACTGCAGCGGCAACACGCCCATGCCCACCAGGTTGGAACGGTGGATCCGCTCGAAGCTGCGTGCGATCACGGCCTTCACGCCCAGCAACTGGGTGCCCTTGGCCGCCCAGTCGCGCGACGAGCCGGTGCCGTATTCCTCGCCGCCGAACACCACGGTGGCCGTGCCTTCGGCGATGTACTTCATCGCGGCGTCGTAGATCGACATCTCGTCGCCGGTCGGCTGGTGCAGCGTAATGCCGCCTTCCACGCGCGATCCGTCGGTCTTCGGCGGGATCATCAGATTCTTGATGCGCACATTGGCAAACGTGCCGCGCATCATCACCTCATGGTTGCCGCGGCGCGAACCGTAGCTGTTGAAGTCGGCCTTGAGCACGCCGTGCGACAGCAGGTACTTGCCCGCCGGTGACGTGTCCTTGATCGAGCCGGCCGGCGAGATGTGGTCGGTCGTCACCGAATCGCCAAAAACGCCCAGTGCGCGGGCGCCACGGATCGTCACGGTCTCGTTGCTCGGCTCGAGCGTGAAGTCCTGGAAGAACGGCGGCTCGGCAATGTACGTCGACGTGGGCCAGTCGTACACCTGACCCTTGGTGCCCTGGATGTTCGCCCAGAGCTTGCTCGGCTTCTTCACCTGCTCGTAGTTGCCCTTGAACGTCTTGGCGTCCATCGCGTACTTCAGCAGCGCGTGGATTTCTTCCGACGTCGGCCAGATGTCGCCCAGCCAGATGTCGCGGCCGTCGCGGCCCTTGCCGACCGGCTCGGTCATCAGGTCGCGCGTAACCGTGCCGGCGATGGCGTAGGCCACCACCAGCGGCGGCGAGGCCAGGAAGTTGGCGCGGATGTTCGGGTGGATACGGGCTTCAAAGTTGCGGTTGCCCGACAGCACGGCCGCGGCCACGATGTCGTTCTGGACGATGGTCTCGTTCAGGGCCGGCGTCAGGTCGCCCGCGTTGCCGATACACGTCGTGCAGCCATAGGCGGTCACGCCGAAGCCCAGCTTTTCGAGGTAGGGCAGGAGACCGGTGGCGGTCAGGTATTCGGTTACCACGCGGCTGCCGGGGGCCAGCGACGTCTTGATGTGCGGCGCCACGTTCAGGCCGGCTTCCACCGCCTTCTTGGCCAGCAGGCCGGCGGCCAGCAGCACGCTCGGATTCGACGTGTTCGTGCACGACGTGATGGCCGCGATCAGCACATCGCCACTCTTGACCTTGACGCCGTCGGCGTTGACAAATTCGCGGCCCAGGTCGGCGGCGTCCTTGTTGAAGCCGTTTTCGGCCACGGGCTTGGAGAACAGCGACGCGAACGTGCTCTTCACATGGCCAATCTCGATGCGGTCCTGCGGACGCTTCGGGCCGGCCAGCGACGGTGCCACGGTGCCCAGGTCCAGCGTCAGGGTCTTGGTGTAGTCGATCTCGCCGGCGCGCGGCACGCCGAACATTTCCTGGGCGCGGAAGTAGCCCTCGAACGCGGCGATTTCCTCGTCGGTACGAGCCGTGCCACGGAAGTACTCGATCGTCTTTTCGTCCACCGGGAAGAAGCCCATCGTGGCGCCGTATTCCGGAGCCATGTTGCCGATGGTGGCGCGGTCCGGCGTGGACAGGCTGGCCGTGCCTTCGCCGAAGAACTCGACGAACTTGCCCACGACTTTCTCGCGGCGCAGCATTTCGGTGATCGTCAGCACCAGGTCGGTGGCGGTCACGCCTTCGCGCAGGCGGCCCTTCAGTTCCACACCCACCACGTCGGGGGTCAGGAAGTAGACGGGCTGGCCCAGCATGCCGGCTTCGGCCTCGATGCCGCCCACGCCCCAGCCCACCACGCCGATGCCATTGATCATCGTGGTGTGGGAGTCGGTTCCGACGAGCGTGTCCGGATAGTAGACGCCGTCCTTGTTGTGGACGCCGCGCGCCAGGTATTCCAGGTTCACCTGGTGGACGATGCCGAAGCCCGGCTGCACCACGCCGAACGTGTCGAACGCCTGCATGCCCCACTTCATGAACTGGTAGCGCTCGTTGTTGCGCTGGAATTCCAGCTGCATGTTCAGGTCCAGCGCCTTCTTCTCGCGGAAGTGGTCGATCTGCACCGAGTGGTCGACCACGAGGTCCACCGGCACCAGCGGCTCGATCTTCTTGGGGTTCTTGCCCATCTTCTCGGCCACGTTGCGCATGGCGGCCAGGTCGGCCAGCAGCGGCACACCGGTGAAGTCCTGCAGCACCACGCGCGCCACCACGAACGGAATCTCGTCCACGCGGTCGGCGGTGGGCTTCCAGTTGGCGAGCTGCCTGACGTGTTCTTCGGTGACCTTCTTGCCGTCGCAGTTGCGCAGCACCGATTCCAGCACCAGACGGATGGAGACCGGCAGACGCTCGATCTTCACGCCCAGCATCTTGCCCAGTTGGGGCAACGAGTAATACTGGCCGGAGCCGCCCGTGGCGAGTTTGAATTCCTTGAGGGTGTTATTGAGATTGTGGGGCATTGCCTGACTCCAATCGAGGGATGACGCGGGACTCTGCTTGTGGATGCTTTTTCTTCAGACCCCGGTGCGCGAAAGGGTTCCGCCGCCATGCATGCGGCGCGGCCGGCAAGGACCCGGACGCGGACCGTTACAACGATTCGGTGCAGCTGGTGCCCGCGCGACGCCGATGCGGCATCGCGCGGGGTAAGGCAAGGTGAGACTTTACTGCTTCGGCGCGGCTTGTGCAGCAGGCTGGGCGGCGTCAGCCGGCTGGGCGGCCGGTTGGGCCGGGGCCATCAGCAGCGGCGTGGACACCGGGGCGCGCAGCGCGCCGGCTTGCGTCGGGGCCGAACCACCGGCTTGCATGTCGGCGTTCTGGCATTCGTCAGCCAGGCGCTGGCCTAGGTTCTTGTTGAACAGCATGGCCTTGCTCGGGATCACGACCAGATCCAGACCCGAGGCCTGGTCGAAGTAGCGGTCGGCGCCGGTGACGGTGCTCTGGCGCGGCAGGCGGTAGTTGCGGCCGTCCCAATGCACGGTGATCACTTCGTCGCGCTGCATGTTGCCGTTGATCCAGATGGCGTGGCCCAGTTCGCACTGCCACTTTTCGCCCGTGGGCTGCACGGCTGCAGGCGCGGCGGCGGCCGTCTTTGCGTTCGACTTCTTGGCGGGCGCCTTCTTGGTGGCAGCCGGCTTCTTGGCGGGTTCCTGGGCCATCGCGGCGCCGGTGGTCAGGGTCAGGGCGCCAATGCAGGCTGCCAGCACGAGTTGTTTCATGTGGGTTCCTTCCGGATTGCTTGGGTAGTCAAGAGGCTCGTTGTGGTGAACAGTCCGGGGGGCGTTCCGCAAGTGTCACGGGGCGTCCCGGCAACTTTCCGCCGCTATTCTCTACGATTTGTCTGACTGGGCGAAGCCCGTCGGATATTGGTTACACAATCGCGCGCGGATGGTTTGTCATCGGCCACTTGCTGGCAAAAATGAGCAGTTTTCGCGTGTGATCGCGGGGTGTTGCACGCTCAATCAAAGAACAAATCGCTCACGGGCGGTGGCAGCCGCGTGCCCGTGGCGTGGGCCCGCTGCAACAGCGACCAGTAATAGCGGTAGCTGGCGCGGTCATGCAATTGCCCCTCGTGGCGGATCGGGGCCCAGTTGTTTTCATGGGCGGCCAGCAAGATCTGGCTGGCCGCGCCGATCTCGCCGTCGCTTGGCCGGAATGCGGCCACGATCGGCTCGATCTGGCCCGGATGGATGCTCCACTTGCGCAGGTAGCCGAATTCGGCGCGGGCGCGCAGCGCGTCGTCGCCGGCGCGCTCCGGCTGCTGCACGTCGGTGCTGACGTTGTGCGACGGCACCTTGCCATGGCGATGGCAGGCGGCGGAGATCTCCAGCATGGCGCGGCGAATCAGCGGATGCTCGAACTGCTCCGGCGACCGCATGGCGTCGCCCGGAATGGCGCCGTGGTGGGCGGACACAAAATCCATTAGCCCGAAACTGAGGCATTCCACCTGCACCAGCGACGCGATGTCGAATACCTGTTCGAGTGCTGAATGTGTCTCAATAAGCACATGAATCGGGATGTGGCGGGCGATGCCGGCCGCGCGGGCCACCTGGTTCACGTGGTCGGTCACGCGTGCCACTTCGACCACATCGGTGACCTTCGGCGCCACCACGTAAGCTAGGCGGGCGCCGGCGGCGGACACCAGGACATCCACGTCGTCGCGCCAGCTTGGGTGCGCCGGGTCGTGGATCCGCACGCCCACGCGGTTGTGCTGGTTGTCGGCGCTGTTGATCAGCTGCGCGCAGAGCTGGGCATGCTCGCGCTCCAGCCCGACGGCGGCGCCGTCCTCGCAGTCGAACGTAATGTCGAACACGGGCCCAAGTGCTTGCTGCAGGGCAAGCGATTTGCGCATGAGCTTTTCGCTGCCCGCATAGTGGTCACAGACCGGCAGTTGCACCGGAATGGCTTCGCCCTGGAACAAGACCTCGGATGGATGCACGTTGATATACGTATGGAGCGGGGGGTTATTGTGAAGACAAAACGGCTGCCCAAATGAAAAACCGGGGTCCGCGCCGACTTTCAGATCGATGCGGACCCCGGTTTCATGAGCGGGAAGCTCTAGCGAAGATCAGCCCAGCAGGTGTTGCACGCCGGCACGCTCTTCTTCCAGTTCCTTGAGCGTGATGTTGATCTTTTCCTGGCTGTAGGCGTCGACTTCCAGGCCTTGCACGATTTCGTACTTGCCGTTGGCCGTGGTCACCGGGTAGCCGAACATGACGTCCTTCGGAATGCCGTATTCGCCGTTCGACGGGATGCCCATCGTGACGACCTTGCCGTTCGAGCCCAGCACCCAGTCGTGCACGTGGTCGATGGCGGCGTTGGCGGCCGAAGCAGCCGACGACAGGCCGCGCGCTTCGATGATGGCGGCGCCGCGCTTGCCGACGGTCGGCAGGAACACGTCGTTGTTCCACACCGGATCGTTGATCATGTCCTTGACGCTCTTGCCGTCGACGGTGGCGTAACGGTAGTCGGCGTACATCGTCGGGCTGTGGTTGCCCCAGACGAACATCTTCTCGATCGACGACACCGGCTTGCCGGTCTTGGCGGCGATTTGCGACAGGGCACGGTTGTGGTCCAGACGCAGCATGGCCGTGAAGTTCTCGCGCTTCAGGTTCGGCGCCGACTTCATGGCGATGTAGGCGTTGGTGTTGGCCGGGTTGCCGACCACCAGCACCTTGACGTCGCGGCTGGCGACTTCGTCCAGGGCCTTGCCCTGCACCGTGAAGATCTGGGCGTTGGCTTCGAGCAGGTCCTTGCGCTCCATGCCCTTGCTACGCGGACGGGCACCCACCAGCAGGGCGACGTCGGCGTCCTTGAAGGCAACCTTGGGGTCGTCGGTGATGACCACGCCGGCCAGCAGCGGGAACGCGCAGTCTTCCAGTTCCATCACCACGCCCTTGACGGCGGCCTGGGCTTGCGGGAGGTCGAGCAGTTGGAGGATGACCGGCTGGTCTTTGCCGAGCATGTCGCCGTTGGCGATGCGGAACAGCAGGGAATAGCCGATCTGGCCAGCGGCGCCGGTGACTGCGACGCGCATTGGGGCTTTAGCCATGAGTAAGTCTCCAAACGAAAAGAGGGGGTAACCGGTCGGTGGCAACTGGCCATCCAGGGTATGGAGCGGGCCGGCGCATCACCGGGAGCTGGTTCGCGTGTCGCCACGGGGCAGGCGGGCATCCGCCGGGAGCCCGCGGTCTGCCGTGGGGCCGCGACGAGGAGCGCGCGGGCCGTGGGCAGGCGTCGAGGGCGACAAGGCGTAAGTCTACTACTGCTGTGTGGTGCGCCGCATCCGTAAGGCTTCAAAAGGTGGGCAGGTAGCCCGGAAGAGACCTGGCAGAGGCGGCAGCGCGGACCTGCGCGAGTGTAGGGTGAGCCCTCATTGATGTCAATTCATATGTCTTATATAAGACATAAGACATTTCATAGTGCGCTGGACGCGATTCTCGCTTTTGTGGTTGAATCCGGGCTATGTCTTCCCTGCCCACGTCCCCGCTCGCCGCCGCCGCCAATGGCGCGCCGGAATCTGGCGTCCCACAGAGCGGTGCCGGGGCGCAGTCGTCCGCGCCCGCGTCGGCCAATGCTGCGGCCGCAGCCCCGTCCCCCACGTTCAGCCCACTCTACCAGCAGATCAAGGCCCTGATCATGCAGAGCCTGCAGACCGGCGAGTGGAAGCCCGGCGAGATGATCCCGAGCGAAATGGATCTGGCCGCGCGCTACAAGGTCAGCCAGGGCACGGTGCGCAAGGCCATCGACGAACTCGCCGCGGACAACCTGGTGGCACGCCGCCAGGGCAAGGGCACGTTTGTGACGACCCATCACGAGGATGTGGTCAAGTTCCGCTTCCTCCGCCTGGTACCCGACGAGGGTGAACCCCATTACGGCGCCAGCCGCGTGCTCGAATGCAAGCGGCTGCGGGCCCCGGCCGAAATCGCCCGACTGCTCGATATCCGCACCGGCGACAGCGTCGTGCAGATCCGCCGCGTGCTGACATTTTCCAATGAAGCCACGGTGCTGGACGAAATCTGGCTGCTGGGTACCAACTTCAAGGGCCTGACGGCCGAGAAGCTCAATGAGTGGAAGGGTCCGATGTATGCGCTCTTCGAGGCCGAGTTCGGCACGCGGATGATTCGCGCCACGGAAAAGATTCGGGCGGTTGCTGCCGATAACACAGCTGCCGAGCTGTTGTCCGTGGCACCCGGGTCCCCGCTGCTTTCGGTAGAGCGTGTGTCGTTTACCTACGGTGACCGCCCGGTGGAAGTTCGCCGTGGGCTGTATGTCACGACGCGCCACTATTATCAGAACGACCTGAGCTGAAGTGTCATGACCATGGAAAGTCTGTCCACTACGCTGACTATTGTCATGCGTATATGGGACATGCGCCGACCATTGTCATTCGTGAATGCAATGGTCGGACAATTCGTGTCTGGAGTGGTGCGCGCATTGTCGCGTGCGATTGTCGGGCACGCCGCGCTGGTGCGTGATAGTCGAAAATTATTGGTGCGGCGCGCAACAAAGGCGCTAAAATCACGTCGATTTGCTCCCCTGCATCCATTTGCATCCAGCGGACCCACACGCTTGATGCAATCTGGTGCATTCACGGTAACCGCTGTGCGGCGCCAATGCAATCGGGGGTAATGGCAGTGTCGTTCTTTTGCAGTTTTCTTTTCATCGCAAATGGGGTCTCGCATGGCTGAAGCCGCCAAACAAGCCAGGCCGGAGTTCCGGAACATCGGTATCGCGCAAATCTCGCGCTACCGGTTGCCCTGGGCCGGCAAGGTATCCATCCTGCATCGCGTAAGCGGTGCCATGATGTTCCTCCTCCTCCCTTTCGTTCTGTACCTGTTCGAGCAGAGCGTCACCTCCGAACTGAGCTTCGCCAAGTTCTCGGCCCTGCTGTCCAACGGCTTCGTCAAACTGGTGATCCTGGCGCTGATCTGGGGTTACCTGCATCACTTCTGCGCCGGTATCCGCTTCCTGCTGCTGGACGTTCACGTCGGCGTCTCGAAGCCCGCCTCGGCCACGTCGGCCAAGGCTGTGCTGGTCGTCAGCCTGCTGCTCACCCTGGTTTTCGGGCTGAAGCTTTTCGGCCTGTTCTGAGGAGAGTCACGTGGCAAATAACAATATCGGTCCCAAGCGTCTTGTCGTCGGTGCGCACTACGGTCTGAAAGACTGGCTCGCGCAACGCGTTACCGCAGTCATCATGGTGGTGTTCACCGTGGTGCTCGCCGTGGTGTATCTCGCCTTCGGCAATCCTTCTTACGAAGGCTGGTCGGGTCTCTTCGCCAACCAATGGATGAAGCTCCTGACGTTCCTGACCATCCTGTCGCTGCTGTTCCATGCCTGGATCGGCATTCGTGACATCTGGATGGACTATGTGAAGCCGATGGCCGTGCGCCTCGTGCTGCAAGTTCTTACGATTCTGTGGCTCGTCGGTTGTGCGGGCTACGCTGCTCAGATTCTCTGGAGGGTGTAATAAATGGTCGCAGTCAAGACTGGATTGCCGCGTCGCAAATTTGACGTGGTCATCGTCGGGGCGGGCGGCGCCGGGATGCGCGCATCCCTCCAGCTCGCGGAAGCCGGCCTGAGCGTGGCCGTGCTGTCGAAGGTTTTCCCGACCCGCTCGCACACCGTGGCGGCGCAGGGCGGTATCGGTGCCTCGCTTGGCAACATGAGCGAGGACAACTGGCACTACCACTTCTACGACACCATCAAGGGCTCGGACTGGCTGGGTGACCAGGACGCCATCGAGTTCATGTGCCGTGAAGCCCCGAAGGTCGTGTACGAGCTCGAACACTTCGGCATGCCGTTCGACCGTAACGCCGATGGCACGATCTACCAGCGTCCGTTCGGTGGCCACACCGCCAACTACGGCGAAAAGCCGGTGCAACGTGCTTGCGCCGCCGCTGACCGTACCGGCCACGCGCTGCTGCACACGCTGTACCAGCGCAATGTGCGCGCCAAGACGCATTTCTTCGTCGAGTGGATGGCACTCGACCTGATTCGCGACGAAGAAGGCGACGTGCTGGGCGTGACCGCGCTGGAAATGGAAACCGGCGAAGTCTATATCCTCGAAGCCAAGACCACGCTGTTCGCGACCGGCGGTGCCGGCCGGATCTACGCGGCTTCCACCAACGCCTTCATCAACACCGGTGATGGTCTGGGCATGGCGGCGCGTGCCGGCATCCCGCTGGAAGACATGGAGTTCTGGCAGTTCCACCCGACCGGCGTGGCCGGCGCGGGCGTGCTGATCACGGAAGGCGTGCGTGGCGAGGGCGGCATCCTGCGTAACAAGGATGGCGAGCGCTTCATGGAGCGCTATGCCCCGACGCTGAAGGATCTGGCGCCGCGTGACTTCGTGTCGCGCTCGATGGACCAGGAAATCAAGGAAGGCCGTGGTTGCGGCCCGAACGGCGACTACGTGCTGCTCGACCTGACTCACGTCGGTGCCGAGACCATCATGAAGCGCCTGCCGTCGATCCGCGAAATTGGCATGAAGTTCGCCAACGTCGACGCGATCAAGGAACCGATCCCGGTCGTGCCGACCATCCACTACCAGATGGGTGGCATTCCGACGAACTTCCACGGTCAGGTCGTGGTGCCGAAGAACGGCAACCCGAACGAAGTGGTCAATGGCTTCTACGCGATCGGTGAGTGCTCTTGCGTGTCGGTGCACGGCGCCAACCGCCTGGGTACCAACTCGCTGCTGGATCTGGTGGTGTTCGGCCGTGCCGCCGGCAACCACATCGCTGCCAACGCCAGCAAGCAGAAGGAACACAAGCCGCTGCCGGCCGACGCCGCCGACCGCGCCATGGCCCGTCTGGCCAAGCTGCAGGCAACGACCTCGGGCGAATACACCCAGGACGTGGCCAACGACATCCGCCGCAACATGCAGTCGCATGCCGGCGTGTTCCGTACGCAGAAGCTGATGGACGAAGGCGTGGAGCGCATCCTCGAAGTGGCTGAGCGTGCCAACAGCATCCACCTGAAGGACAAGTCCAAGGTCTTCAACACCGCACTGGTGGAAGCCCTGGAAGTGGCCAACCTGGTGGAAGTGGCCAAGGCCACGATGATCTCGGCCGCGGCCCGCAAGGAATCGCGTGGCGCCCACGCCCACAGCGACTTCCCGAACCGCGACGACGACAACTGGCTCAAGCACTCGCTGTTCTACAGCGAAGGCAACCGTCTCGACTACAAGCCGGTGAAGATGCAGCCGCTGACGGTGGAATCGGTTCCGCCGAAGGCCCGTACCTTCTGATCCCGCCTCGTAGAGAAAACAGGACCCACAGAAATGAAGCGTATTTTCGAAGTCTACCGCTACGATCCGGACAAGGACGCCGCACCCCGCATGCAGACCTACGAGGTTGAACTCGACGGTCACGAGCGCATGCTGCTGGACGCACTGGTCAAGCTGAAGAAGCTGGACGAAACCATCTCGTTCCGTCGCTCGTGCCGTGAAGGCGTGTGCGGCTCGGACGCGATGAACATCAACGGCAAGAACGGCCTGGCCTGCCTGACGAACATGCGCGAGCTGCCGGACCGCATCGTGCTGCGTCCGCTGCCCGGTCTGCCGGTGGTGCGCGACCTGATCGTCGACATGACGAACTTCTTCAAGCAGTACAACTCGATCAAGCCGTTCCTGATCAACGACGAGCCGCCGCCCGAGAAGGAGCGTCTGCAGTCGCCGCAGGAGCGTGACGAGCTGGACGGCCTGTACGAGTGCATTCTCTGCGCCAGCTGCTCCACGTCGTGCCCGTCGTTCTGGTGGAACCCGGACAAGTTCGTTGGCCCGGCCGGCCTGCTGCAAGCCTACCGCTTCATCGCGGACAGCCGCGACCAGGCCACCAGCGAGCGTCTGGACAACCTGAACGACCCGTACCGACTGTTCCGTTGCCATAGCATCATGAACTGCGTCGACGTGTGCCCGAAGGGCCTCAATCCGACGAAGGCGATTGGCAAGATCAAGGAACTGATGGTTCGCCGCGCTGTTTAATTGCCCGGTATAAACTGCCTTCTGCGCCCCCGCCGTTCGCGGTGCAGACAGGCAGTCTGCAGTGATGCAAGTTGATGTAAGCGGCGCGTCAGCCCGATGCGGTATCAAATCGGGCTGGGCGCCGGTCAAAGAAGGCTGACCATGAGTCATTCCACCACTTTCTCCCATCAGGCCGACCCGCACAAACGTGCCCGTCTTCGTTGGCGCGCCCGCCGCGGCCTCCTGGAGAACGACATCATCGTCGAACGTTTCTTCAACCGTTACGAGGAGAGCCTGTCCGATGAGGACGTGGCATCGCTGGGCGAGCTGTTCGAGCTCAGCGACAACGAGTTGATGGACCTGCTGCTTGTCCGCAAGGAGCTTGACGGTGAGCTCGACACGCCCCCGATGCAACGGGTACTCAGCCTGCTGCGTTCGGTCTGAGTTTGGTCAACACTATTATTCACAGTATTTGAAGGAACCGACATGACGCCGTCCGATGTGAAAGCCACGCTATCGTTTTCCGATGGTTCCCCCAGCGTTGAGCTGCCGATCTACAAGGGCACCGTTGGCCCGGATGTGATCGACATTCGCAAGCTGTACGGTCAAACCGGCAAGTTCACCTATGACCCGGGGTTCATGTCGACCGCTTCGTGCAACTCGAAGATCACCTACATCGATGGTGACAAGGGCGAGCTGCTGTACCGCGGCTACCCGATCGAGCAACTCGCCGAGAAGTGCGATCACCTCGAAACCTGCTACCTGCTGCTGAAGGGCGAGCTGCCCAACGCCAAGCAGAAGGAAGAGTTCGTGAACTCGGTGATGAACCACACGATGGTTCACGAGCAACTGCAATTCTTCCTGCGCGGCTTCCGCCGCGACGCACACCCGATGGCCGTGCTGACGGGCCTGGTGGGTGCGATGAGCGCGTTCTACCACGACGCGATGGACATCGATGATCCGCACCAGCGCGAGATCTCGGCCATCCGCCTGATCGCCAAGATGCCGACCCTGGTCGCCATGGCGTACAAGTACAACATCGGCCAGCCGTACGTCTATCCGCAGAACGACCTGTCCTATTCGGGCAACTTCATGCGCATGATGTTCGGTACGCCGTGCGCACCGTACACCGTGAACCCGGTGCTGGAACGCGCGCTGGACCGTATCTTCATCCTGCACGCCGACCACGAGCAGAACGCGTCGACGTCGACCGTGCGCCTGGCCGGTTCGTCGGGCACGAACCCGTTCGCAGCCATCGCCGCCGGCGTGGCCTGCCTGTGGGGTCCGGCCCACGGCGGCGCGAACGAAGCCGCGCTGAAGATGCTGGAAGAAATCGGCAGCGTCGACCACATCGGCGAGTTCATCAAGCAGGTCAAGGACAAGAACTCGGGCGTGCGCCTGATGGGCTTTGGCCACCGCGTGTACAAGAACTACGATCCGCGCGCCAAGCTGATGCGCGAAACCTGCCATGAAGTGCTGAACGAACTGGGCCTGCACAACGACCCGCTGTTCAAGCTGGCCATGGAACTGGAAAAGATCGCGCTGGAAGACGAATACTTCGTGAGCCGCAAGCTGTACCCGAACGTGGACTTCTACTCGGGTATCGTGCAGCGCGCGCTGGGCATCCCGACCTCGCTGTTCACCTGCATCTTCGCCCTGGCACGTACGCCGGGCTGGATTTCGCAGTGGGAAGAGATGATCACCGATCCGGAATACAAGATCGGCCGTCCGCGTCAGCTGTTCAACGGCAACGCCGCCCGCACCGTGCCGGACATGGCCAAGCGCTAAGCCGCGTCCCGTGCTGCATGAAAACGCCCCGGCCTGCCGGGGCGTTTTTTTTGCCCCATGCGATTCAGGTACAGGGGCGGTTGCGCAAGGTGGCGCAAAGCATGGCATACGCCACAAATGTGGCTATGCACAATTGTTGTGAAACACGATTTTGACGACGATTCCTGCCTTGGCATGGTTGCAACGGGCTGCATTAGTTGTCAGATTTTCCCCAAACCCGAACAACATCACTTCATCAGGGTGCAACTTTCCCCCTATAATGCGGGCTGCTTTGCCGACCGGCAGCCGGGCCACCCTTCCGGCCAGCCGTGTTGGAGAAGCGGGGCAGGCGAAGCGCTTGCGCAATAGAGAACGCATCAACGTTGTCTTTCCGAACTTACGGCGTCCGCGACATCCCTGAGATGTGCGTGCGCCGACACATGCCGGGCCCCGCATTCGCTTCATTGTCTTCATCGCAGGCCCGGTTTCCGCTTATGGGCCGTACGTTCGCCACGTCAGGCGGCGCTTCTTCCTCGCGGGTGTTGTTCGATTGCGCCAGTCATGCCGACTCTGCCCGGAATGACCCATACATAATCGAGGAGCTCCTGATGACGCTGTCCCGTCTCACGTCCACTGCCATGGCCGCCGTGCTTGCCACTGCCGGTCTCGCTGCCTTCACCTCGGCCAACGCCGAAACCGTCAAGATCGCCATTGCCGGCCCCATGAGCGGCTCGGTTGCCCAGTACGGCGACATGGTCAAGGCCGGTGCCCTGACCGCGATCGAACAGATCAATGCGGCGGGTGGTGCCAACGGCAACAAGTTCGAGGCCGTGCTGATGGATGATGCCTGCGAACCGAAGCAGGCCGTGGCCGTGGCCAACAAGATCGTCAGCCAGGGTATCCACTACGTGATCGGTCACGTGTGCTCGGGTTCGACGATTCCGGCCTCGGACATCTACGAAAACGAAGGCATCGTGATGGTTACGCCGTCGGCCACCGCGCCGCAGCTGACCGAGACGAAGAAGCGCAATTTCATCTTCCGCACGATCGGCCGCGACGACCAGCAAGGCCCGGCCGCCGCCCAGTACATCATCAACAAGGTCAAGCCGAAGAAGGTTGCCGTGCTGCACGACAAGCAGTCGTACGGCCAGGGCATCGCCACCTCGGTGAAGAAGGACCTAGAAGCAGCCAAGATCCCCGTGGCGGTGTTTGAAGGCATCAACGCCGGCGATTCCGACTACTCGGCCGTGATCACCAAGCTGAAGTCGCAGGGCGTGGACTTCGTGTACTTCGGCGGCTACCACCCGGAAATGGGCCTGCTGCTGCGCCAGGCGCGCGAGCAGGGCGTGAAGGCCACGTTCATGGGCCCCGAAGGCGTGGGCAACAAGGACGTGACGGCGATTGCCGGCCCGGCTTCGGAAGGCATGCTCGTGACGCTGCCGGCCGACTTCTCGGCCGACCCGGCCAACGCCGCGCTGGTGAAGGCCTTTGCCGACAAGAAGCGTGATGCCAACGGTCCGTTCCAGATGCCTGCCTACGCAGCCGTCAAGATCATCGGCGACGCCATCGCCGGTGCCAAGAGCACCGATCCGACCAAGGTGGCCGCTTACATGCACAAGAACGCGTTCACCACGCCGATCGGCAAGGTCGAATACGACGCCAAGGGCGACTTGAAGTCGTTCAAGTTCGTCGTCTACACGTGGCACAAGGACGCCACGAAGACCGCCGCAAACTAAACCCGGCGCCATCCTGGCGAAACGCCCCGCGGCCAACCGGCCTGCGGGGCGTTTTGGTATCGGTTCGATGTCGGTTAGCCGCCACATAAGGGCGGTCGGCATCGCGCATCGGACTCATCCGATCCACAAGGTCCCCCGCATGAACGAATTCCTTCCACAGTTCACCCAGCAGCTGGTCAACGGCCTGACGCTGGGTGCGATCTATGCATTGATCGCCATCGGCTACACGATGGTCTACGGCATCATCGGCATGATCAACTTTGCCCACGGCGAGATCTACATGATCGGCGCCTACGTGGGTCTGGTGACGCTGACCGCCATTGGCGCGCAAGCTGGCTATCCGCTGCCGCTGGTGCTGGGTGCGGCGCTCCTCGTTGCCGTTGTGGTCACCGGCGTCTACGGCTTTGCCGTGGAGCGCGTGGCCTATCGCCCCCTGCGTGGCGGGCCGCGCCTGGTGCCGCTGATCTCGGCTATCGGCATGTCCATCTTCCTGCAGAACTACGTTCAGATCGGGCAGGGCGCGCGTGACGTGTCGGTGCCGATCCTGATCTCTGGCGCCATCGAATTCCAGATGGGCGGCGACTTCACGGTGACCGTGCCGTATTCGCGCCTGCTGATCGTCGGCGTGACGCTGGTGCTGATGATCGCGCTGACGCTGTTCATCGGCCATTCGCGCATGGGCCGCGCCTGCCGCGCCTGCGCCGAAGACATGCGCATGGCCAACCTGCTGGGCATCGATACGAACCGCGTCATCTCGTTCACGTTCGTGCTCGGCGCCATGCTGGCCGCCGTGGGCGGCGTGCTGATCGGGTTGACGATCGGCAAGCTCAATCCCTTTATCGGCTTCATCGCCGGCATCAAGGCCTTTACGGCCGCGGTGCTGGGCGGCATCGGCAGCATTCCGGGCGCGATGCTCGGCGGTGTGCTGCTGGGCCTGGCCGAAACGTTCGCGTCGGGCTACATGCCGTCCGAGTACAAGGACGTGGTGGCATTCGGCCTGCTGGTGCTGGTGCTGCTGTTCCGTCCCACGGGCCTGCTTGGCAAGCCCGATGTGGAAAAGGTCTGAGGGGAGGGCGACATGACACAAGCGACTTCGATTTCGCGGACGTCCGTCCCGCAAACGTCGGTCTCGGACACGCTGAAGAATGCCGTGACCGCCGCCGTACTGACGGCCATTCTGACCATTCCGATTCTGGGCCTGCAACTCAAGCTCGACGGCTACAAGGTGGTGCTGGAGCCGCACTGGCGTCCGGTGTGGATCGCCGTGGGGCTGGTCTTCCTGTTCCAGCTGTGCAAGCCGTTCCTGCTGCGCGCGCGCAGCGCCGTCAAGCTGCCGTCGGTGCCCGCGATGGGGGCGAAGCAGCAGCGGTCGGCCATCTGGGTGCTGCTGGCGGTGGGCGTGGTGTTCCCGTTCTTCGGCTCGCGCGGCGCGGTGGACGTGGCCACGCTGGCGCTGATCTACGTGATCCTGGGCCTGGGCCTCAATATCGTGGTGGGCTACGCCGGCCTGCTCGACCTGGGCTACGTGGGCTTCTACGCCGTGGGTGGCTATACCTATGCGCTGCTGAACCAGTATTTCGGCCTGACGTTCTGGGAATGCCTGCCGCTGTCGGCCGGCCTGGCGGCCACGTTCGGCTTCGTCCTGGGCTTTCCGGTGCTGCGGCTGCGCGGCGACTACCTGGCCATCGTGACGCTGGGCTTTGGTGAAATCATCCGCCTGCTGCTGAACAACCTGACCAGCCTGACCGGTGGTCCGGACGGCGTGTCGGGCATTCCGAAGCCGACCGTGTTCGGCATCGAAATGGCACGCAGTGCCAGCGTGGAAGGGGCGCAGACGTTCCATGACCTGATCGGCATTCCGTATGCCGGCCAGCACATGGTGATCTGGCTGTACCTGCTGGCGTTGCTGCTGGTGGGCTTCACGCTGTTCGTCACGAGCCGCCTGATCCGCATGCCGATGGGGCGTGCGTGGGAAGCGCTGCGCGAGGACGAGATCGCCTGCCGCTCGCTGGGCCTGAACCCCACGCGCATCAAGCTGTCGGCCTTCACGCTGGGCGCGTCGTTCGCCGGCCTGGCCGGCGCATTCTTCGCCGCGCGCCAGGGCCTGGTCAATCCGGAATCGTTCACGTTCATCGAGTCGGCGCTGATCCTGGCCGTGGTGGTGCTGGGCGGCATGGGTTCGCAACTGGGCGTGATCCTGGCCGCGATCCTGCTGACGATCCTGCCGGAAGTGGCGCGCGACTTTGCCGAATACCGCATGCTGATCTTCGGTCTGGTGATGGTGTTGATGATGATGTGGCGTCCGCAGGGCCTGCTGCCTGCTAGCCGTCCCCATGTGGAGCTGCCGCGATGAGCACTGAAATGCTGAAAGTATCGGGCCTGCAGATGCGCTTCGGCGGTCTGCTGGCCGTGGACGGCATCGAGTTCGAGGTGCGTCGCGACGAGGTGTTTGCCATCATCGGCCCGAACGGCGCCGGCAAGACCACCGTGTTCAACTGCGTGGGCGGCTTCTACAAGCCCACCGCGGGAGAGGTGACGCTGGACGGCCATTCCATCGCGCGCAAGCCCAGCCACGTGGTGGCGCGCCACGGGCTGGTGCGCACGTTCCAGAACATCCGCCTGTTCAAGCAGCTGACCGTCGTGGAAAACCTGATGGTTGCACAGCACCGGCAGGTGAAGGCCGGGCTGCTGCGCGGCCTGCTGGCCACGCCGGCATTCCGTCGCGCCGAGCGCGAGGCGCTGGAGCGTGCTGCCGAATGGCTGGAGCGCATGGGCCTGACCAGCGTGGCCAACCGCGAGGCGGGCACGCTGTCGTACGGCCACCAGCGCCGGCTGGAGATTGCGCGTTGCATGATCACCAAGCCGCGCCTGCTGATGCTGGACGAACCGGCGGCGGGCCTGAACCCGCAGGAAAAGATCGAGCTGCAGCAACTGATCGACAAGCTGCGCCGTGAATTCAACATCTCGGTGCTGCTGATCGAGCACGACATGAGCCTGGTGATGGGTGTGTCGGACCGCATCCTGGTGATGGAACACGGCAAGCCGATCATGATCGGCAAGCCTGACGAGGTGCGCAACGACCCGCGCGTGATCAAGGCCTACCTGGGAGAGGACTGATGCTGAAGCTGGAAAACGTCCATACCCATTACGGCGCTGTCGAGGCGCTGTCGGGCGTATCGATCGAAGTCAACAAGGGCGAGATCGTCACCCTGATCGGCAGCAACGGCGCCGGCAAGACCACGCTGATGATGACCGTGTGCGGCACGCCGCGCGCCTCCAGCGGACGCGTGACGTTCGAGGGACAGGACATCAGCCGCCGCAACACGCACGAGATCATGCGCATGGGCATGGCAATTTCGCCAGAAGGCCGGCGCGTGTTTCCGAGTCTGACCGTGCTGGAGAACCTCAAGATGGGTGGTTTTTTTGCCAGCCGTCATGAGATCGAAGCCGGCATCGAGCACGTGTTCAAGCTGTTCCCGCGCCTGAACCAGCGCGCGAACCAGCGGGCGGGCACGATGTCGGGCGGCGAGCAGCAGATGCTGGCCATCGGCCGCGCGCTGATGAGCAAGCCCCGCCTGCTGCTGCTGGACGAGCCCACGCTGGGCCTGGCGCCGCTGATCATCGCGCAGATCTTCGACATCATCCGCGCGATCCGCGAAGAGGGCGTCACGGTCTTCCTGGTGGAGCAGAACGCCAACAAGGCGCTGCAGGTGGCCGACCGCGGCTACGTGCTGGAAACCGGCAAGGTGGTGCTGGCCGATACCGGCGCCAACCTGCTGGCCAACGACCGCATCCGCGCGGCGTATCTGGGTGGTTAAGCCGGGCGGCTGAGGCTGCCAGGGCGGGCGACGGCGTTTTCAAGGCGCCGTCGCCTTCGCCATCCACGAAATCCCCCTTTCGCCAATGACCGCCGCCCGGGCGGTCCGGCCTGCCCTTCGGCGGCGGAGCCACATGGCATAATCGATTGCGATGTCAAGCAATCACCGGCTGCGCCGGAAAAGCAGCAAAATAGCCTGCTTGCCCGCGAAGGCATCCGGAAAACACATTCCCCTGCAAACAACGTGCGGATTCGCGCCGTTCGCATCCCCCGGATACGGACGGACGGTCTGCCCCCCCCCGCATCATGGCCAAGACGCTCTACGACAAACTCTGGGATGACCACACCGTCCACGTCGAGGAAGACGGCACGACGCTGCTCTACATCGACCGTCATCTGCTGCATGAAGTGACCAGCCCGCAGGCTTTTGAAGGCCTGAAGCTGGCGGAGCGTCCGGTATGGCGCATTAGCGCGAACCTGGCCGTGTCGGACCACAACGTGCCGACCACCGACCGCACCCAGGGCATCGCCGACCCGATCTCGAAGCTGCAGGTCGATACGCTGGATGCCAACTGCGACGCCTTCGGCATCACGCAGTTCAAGATGAACGACCACCGCCAGGGCATCGTCCACGTAATCGGGCCCGAGCAAGGCGCCACGCTGCCCGGCATGACCGTGGTCTGCGGCGACTCGCACACCAGCACGCACGGCGCGTTCGGCGCGCTGGCGCACGGCATCGGCACGTCGGAAGTGGAACACGTGCTGGCCACCCAGACGCTGCTGGGCAAGAAGGCCAGGAACATGCTGATCCAGGTGGAAGGCAAGATGCCGCGCGGCTGCACCGCCAAGGACATCGTGCTGGCTATCATCGGCAAGATTGGCACGGCCGGCGGCACGGGCTACACGATGGAATTCGCCGGCTCGGCCATCCGCGACCTGACCATGGAAGGCCGCATGACGGTCTGCAACATGGCCATCGAAGCCGGTGCGCGCGCCGGCCTGGTGGCCGTGGACGACATCACGCTCGAATACGTGAAGAACCGCCCGTTCGCGCCGCAGGGCGTGGAATGGGACCAGGCCGTGGCCTACTGGCGCACGCTGCATTCGGACGCTGGCGCCCACTTCGACAAGGTGGTGGAGCTGCGCGCCGAGGACATCCGTCCGCAGGTTACCTGGGGTACGTCGCCCGAGATGGTCGTCAGCATCGAAGACCGCGTGCCGGACCCCGAGAAGGAAAAGGACTCGAACAAGCGCAACGCCATGGAGCGCGCGCTGGAGTACATGAACCTGCAGCCGAACACGCCGATGGAGTCGATCAACATCGACAAGGTGTTTATCGGTTCGTGCACCAACAGCCGCATCGAGGACATGCGCGCCGCCGCATGGGTGGTGCAGAAGCTGGGCCGCAAGGTGGCGTCCAACGTGAAGCTGGCGATGGTGGTGCCGGGTTCGGGGCTGGTCAAGGAACAGGCCGAGCGCGAAGGGCTGGACAAGGTCTTCAAGGCCGCCGGCTTCGAGTGGCGCGAACCGGGCTGCTCGATGTGCCTGGCGATGAACGCCGACCGCCTGGAGCCGGGCGAGCGCTGCGCGTCCACGTCGAACCGCAACTTTGAAGGCCGGCAGGGCGCCGGTGGCCGCACGCACCTGGTCAGCCCGGCCATGGCCGCGGCGGCTGCGATCGAAGGGCATTTCGTCGACATCCGCAAGCTCGGCTGAACGGCCGCGACGGGTCAAATGGTCAACCACGACTTTCGAATAGAGAGAACATGAAAAAGATCGTGATCACACTGCTGGCATGCCTGGGCATGCTGCAACTGGCTGGCTGCAACACGATTGCCGGCTTTGGCAAGGACACGCAGGCTGCCGGGCAGGCGCTCGAGAACGCCGCCCGGAAGTAAGGACACATCATGGACAAGTTCACCGTACACAGCGGCCTCGCGGCGCCGCTCGATCGCGAAAACGTCGATACCGACGCGATCATCCCGAAGCAGTTCCTGAAGTCGATCAAGCGCACGGGCTTTGGCCCGAACCTGTTCGACGAATGGCGCTACAAGGACGTGGGCCAGCCGGGCCAGGACAACAGCAAGCGTCCGCTGAACCCGGATTTCGTGCTGAACCAGCCGCGCTACCAGGGCGCATCGATCCTGCTGGCGCGCAACAACTTCGGCTGCGGCAGCTCGCGCGAGCACGCACCGTGGGCGCTCACGCAATACGGCTTCCGCGCGGTGATCGCGCCGAGCTTTGCCGATATCTTCTTCAACAACTGCTACAAGAACGGCCTGCTGCCGGTGGCGCTGACCGATCTGCAGGTCGACCATCTGTTCAACGAGACGATGGCGTTTCCGGGCTACCAGCTGACGATCGACCTGGACCGCCAGGTCGTGGTCACGCCGGGTGGCGACAGTTATTCGTTCGATATCGCCCCGTTCCGCAAGTACTGCATGCTGAACGGCTTCGACGACATCGGCCTGACGCTGCGCCAGAAGGACAAGATCAAGTCCTACGAAGCCGAGCGTCTGACGAAGATGCCGTGGCTGGGCAACCGCGTGGTTGGCTGAGCCAGACCGACCGGATCACACCTATATAGGAAGACACATGAAGATTGCAGTCCTGCCGGGCGACGGCATCGGTCCCGAGATCATTGCCGAAGCCGTCAAGGTGCTGAACGCCCTTGACGAGAAGTTTGAAATGGAAACCGCCCCGGTGGGCGGCGCCGGCTACGAGGCCGAGGGCCACCCGCTGCCGGAGAACACGCTGAAGCTGGCTCAGGCGGCCGACGCCATCCTGTTTGGCGCCGTGGGCGACTGGAAGTACGACAGCCTGGAACGCCCGCTGCGCCCGGAGCAGGCCATCCTGGGCCTGCGCAAGCACCTGCAGCTGTTTGCCAATTTCCGCCCGGCGATCTGCTATCCGGAACTGACCGGCGCATCGAGCCTGAAGCCCGAGCTGGTGGCCGGCCTGGACATCCTGATCGTGCGCGAACTGAACGGCGACATCTACTTCGGCCAGCCGCGCGGTGTGCGCGAGGCGCCGGACGGCCTGTTCAAGGGCGCCCGCGAGGGCTTCGACACGATGCGCTACAGCGAGCCGGAAATCCGCCGCATCGCCCACGTGGCCTTCCAGGCCGCTGCCAAGCGCGGCAAGAAGCTGTGCAGCGTGGACAAGGCCAACGTGCTGGAGACGTTCCAGTTCTGGAAGGACATCGTGATCGATGTCAGCAAGGAATATCCGGACGTCGAGTTGTCGCACATGTACGTGGACAACGCCGCGATGCAGCTGATCAAGGCCCCGAAGAGCTTCGACGTGATCGTCACCGGCAACATGTTCGGCGACATCCTGTCGGACGAGGCCGCCATGCTGACGGGCTCGATCGGCATGCTGCCGTCGGCGTCGCTCGATGCCAACAACAAGGGTCTGTACGAACCGTCGCACGGTTCGGCCCCCGATATCGCCGGCAAGGGCGTGGCCAATCCGCTGGCTACGATCCTGTCCGCCGCGATGATGCTGCGCTACTCGCTGAACCGCGCCGAGCAGGCCGATCGCATCGAGACCGCCGTCAAGAAGGTGCTGGCCCAGGGCTACCGCACTGGCGACATCCTGACGCCGGGCTGCAAGCAGGTTGGCACGAAGGAAATGGGCGACGCCGTGCTGGCGGCGCTGTAAGCGACTCGCACCTGTTGCTCCCGCTGGTTTGCGCCCCTCTTCCGCAAGGCGTGAGAGGGGCTGGGGGAGAGGGCAGGCGACTCAAGATGCGAATTCGCAATTTGCTGCTCAATTCCCTCTCCACCGCCCCCACTCCCGCACGCCGGAGAGGGGAGAACGCCTCTCGCAAGCACTAAAACACCCGAATTTCCCCTGCGGCGGCGCCGCAAATTCGTGTAGACTCTCCCGTCATGGCCCGATTCCACCAGTCCCTTCTGACTGCTTCCGCTGCTCGCACCGCTCCCACCGCTATCGGTGGCGCGATCGGCGCGGATTCGCTCGGCCTGACCGCAACGACGATTAAAACCATTACTAAAACGATCCCCTAGATCGTTCGTCGTGCCTGCCCGTCTTCCCCGCGCAGCCACGCCGGGCGAGGAAAATGGCGGGGAAGTTCACATCACATCCGAGGTAAGTCATGATTGTAGGTCTCGTCGGTTGGCGAGGAATGGTCGGCAGCGTCCTGATGCAACGCATGCAGGAAGAGGGTGATTTCGACCATATCGAGCCCGTTTTCTTCAGCACGTCCAATGCCGGCGGTAAGGCCCCGGCCATGGCCAAGAACGAAACCACGCTGAAAGATGCGAACGACATCGACGCACTGAAGAAGTGCGACGTCGTGCTCACCGCCCAGGGCGGCGACTACACGAACGATGTGTTCCCGCGCCTGCGTGCTGCCGGCTGGAACGGCTACTGGATCGACGCCGCGTCGTCGCTGCGCATGAAGGACGACGCCATCATCGTTCTGGATCCGGTGAACCTCGGTGTGATCAAGGACGCGCTGTCCAAGGGCGTGAAGAACTTCATCGGCGGCAACTGCACGGTCAGCTGCATGATGATGGGCCTGGGTGGCCTGTTCCAGCACGACCTGATCGAGTGGATGACCTCGATGACGTACCAGGCCGCGTCGGGCGGCGGTGCCCAGCACATGCGCGAGCTGCTGACGCAGTTCGGCACGCTGAACGCCGCAGTCAAGCCGCTGCTGGACAACCCGGCATCGGCCATCCTGGAAATCGACCGCCAGATCCTGGCGACCCAGCACGGCCTGTCGGCTGACGAAACCAAGCAGTTTGGCGTGCCGCTGGCCGGCAACCTGATTCCCTGGATCGACAAGGACCTGGGTAACGGCGTTTCCAAGGAAGAGTGGAAGGGCGGCGCCGAGACCAACAAGATCCTGGGTCGCGGCGAAGGCTTCGTTGGCGCCACCGGTGCCAGCCCGATCGCCGTGGACGGCCTGTGCGTGCGGATCGGCGCGATGCGCTGCCACTCGCAAGCACTCACTATCAAGCTGCGGAAGGATGTGCCGCTGGATGAGATCGAAGGCATGCTGGCGGCCAACAACCAGTGGGCCAAGGTCGTGCCGAACACGCGCGAAGCCAGCATGAAGGACCTGACGCCGGCAGCGGTGACGGGCACGCTGACGATTCCGGTCGGCCGTCTGCGCAAGATGCAGATGGGTGGCGAGTACCTGTCGGCCTTCACGGTGGGCGACCAGCTGCTGTGGGGCGCCGCCGAACCGCTGCGGCGTATGCTGCGCATTCTGATCGAGGGTTGACCCCCGGATTGCCTCGCTGCTTTCGTTGCAGGGAGGCAACAGAATCTGCCGCTTTCCAAGCAACGCCGCGCCTCAGCGCGGCGTTGTCGCATCCGGAACGCTTTTTTTCGCGGGCTTGCGTCACAATACAGCCGGCATGCGCTTGGCCACGGGGTCATCGTTACCGTGCATCGGAGATGCATGGCAGCGACATGGGCGCGCAGCAGGGCAGGCAAGAAGCCTGTCCGTTTCGTCGCCCGCCAGCCAGCCATTTGTTGGGATCGGGTTAATTTCTGCTACTAAAAACCATAAATGGAGCACGAGGTGAGTGTGAGCCTACATCGCCGGAAAGATGCGCCTACTGTCCGTCAGCGCTGGTCAACGCTGGCCATCACGGCTGCTGGTCTGCTGCTTGCGCAGCCTGCCGCGTATGCCGCGGGGTTTGGACAATTAAGGGTTCAATCCAATCTGGGGCAACCGCTCCAGGCTGAAATCGATATCACCGGCGTGACGCCCGAGGAAGCTGACAGCCTGGCTGTCAAGCTGGCCGCGCCGGGTGCCTATTCACGCGCCGGGCTGACGTATCTGTCGGCCATTGCGAGCGTGAAGCTCGACGTGCAGAAGCGTCCGAACGGTACCTATGTGGCCACCGTGCGGTCCAACCAGCCGCTCAGCGAACCGTTCGTCGACATCCTGGTCGACATGAGCTGGTCGAGCGGCAAGATCACGCGTGCCTATACCTTCCTGCTGGACCCGGCTGGCGCCAAGCCGTCCAGCCAGGCGTTCTCGCCCACCACCGTGGTGCAGGCGGCTACTCCTGACGCGTCGCCAGCCGCGGCCCCCGCTCCGGCTCCAGTCGCCGCCGCGCCTGCCGCCGTGGCACCCGCGCCAGCGGCAGCCCCGGCGCCGGCCCGTCAGCCGCGCCGTGCCGCAGCGCCGGCCGCTGTTGCCGATGGCGCTGCCGCCAATGGCGGCTACACGGTTCAGCAAGGCGATACCCTCTATTCTATTGCCGGCGATGCCACGCAGGGCGTCGATTCGGTGTCGCTGGAACAGATGCTGCTCGCGCTGTACCGCAACAACCCCAACGCCTTCATCGGCGGCAACATCAACCGGATCAAGTCCGGCGCCGTGCTGAAGGTGCCAAGCGCCCAGCAGGCCCAGTCGGTGAGCCCGCGCGAAGCACGCCGCGAAGTGGTGGCGCGTACGCAAGGCTTCGACAGCTACCGCAGCCGCCTGGCCGCTGCTGCCGCCGCCAAGTCGGTGGAAGCCGGGTCGGGCCGCGAGCAGTCGGGCAACGTGACGGCGCGTGTGCAGGACACCACGGTGCCGAACGCAGGTCCGCGCGACGAACTGAAGCTCTCGAAGGCCGAGAAGGGCGCGCAGGCCAAGGCGGAAGCCGAGGTGGCCAGCCAGCGCAAGCTGAAGGACGCCGAATCGCGCGTCGCCGATCTCGAGAAGAACATTTCCGACATGCAGCGCCTGATGGAGCTGAAGAACTCGGAGATCGCCAAGCTCAACCAGAACAGCCAGAGCGCCAAGGCGGCTACCGCCGCGGCGGCCACGGCTGCAGCCACGGCCGCGCCCGCTGCTGGCAAGGCGGCCGATACCGCCGCCGCGCCGGCCCCGACCGTGGTGCCGGCCGAGCCGGCCAAGGCCGCGGATGCCACGAGCACCGCCACGCCGGAGCCGGCACCGGCTGCAGCCGCCGCCGCCGCTTCTGCGCCGGACGCAACGGCCACGGCTGCGACTGCAGCCGCTTCCGCGCCGCAAGCCAGCGCTTCGGCCCCTGCTGCTGCCTCGACGCCTGTTGCTGCTGCGAAGAAGAAGCCTGTCGTCCAACCGGTTCCCGAGCCGTCGTTCCTCGACGAGCTGCTGGCCAACCCGATGTTGCTGCCGGGCGCGGGTGTGCTGGTTGCGTTGCTTGGCGGATATGCGTACTATCGCCGCCGCCAGAAGCAGAAGGCGAGCGAGAACACCGGTTTCGGTGACAGCATCCTGTCCCAGGAAAGCACGGTCATGGCGGGCGGACATTCCCTGTTCGGCACCGCCGGTGGCCAAAGCGTCGACACGTCGCAGCACAGCGTGTTCGGCGCCGACTTCCGCATTGGCAACAACTCGCCCGAAGCGACGGAAGTCGACCCCATTGCCGAGGCCGAGGTGTACATCGCGTACGGACGCGACGTGCAGGCCGAGGAAATCCTGCGCGAAGCGTTGCAACAGAATCCGGAGCGTCAGGCCATTCGCCTGAAGCTGCTGGAGATTTACAACACTCGTCAGGATGTGGAAGGTTTCCGAGTGATCGCAGAAGAGATGTTCGCCCAGGTAGGCGGACAAGGCGCGGACTGGCAACAGGTCGCGGAAATGGGTCGGAAGCTCGACCCGAGCAATGCGCTGTACCTGTCGGTGGCGCCCGATACGACGGCGGAAGCCGATACGACGACGCCGGTGGCGGACCAGTGGCGCACGCAGGACCCTGCCCAGTCGATGCAGCAGGCTCCCCAGGCATCGGCCATGCCGGACCTGGCGCTGCCGCTCGATGCTTTCCCGGCGCCCGCGCCGGGGGAGCCCATCGTGGCACCGGCGTCGGCCTCGCTGGTGTTCGGTAACGAGATCCAGGCGGAGCCGGTGGCGCGTCTCGATGACGTCCTCGACGAGCGCCACGATGCCGGCCTGGATCTGCCGGCAGATGGGGCAGACCGCCACCTGGCCGGGGTGCCGGCACTCGATACGCCGACGCGGTCGCGTCCGCTGGAGTTCGACATGTCCAGTCTGTCGCTGGACCTGAACGCCGTGAATCCGGGTGCGGCCGTGGCGGCAGAGCCGGCTTCGGTCGCCACGTTCGAGGCGCCGTCCCTGACGGAATCGACCGTGCCGCTGCCGGCGCCGACGATGCTCCAGAACGGCAGGCTGGTGGAGCCGATCGACCTGAGCCGTGTCACGTCCGAAGGCAATGGCGATTCCACGCATGGGGTGTCGGCCAGCACGCTGTCGGCCACGGGCATGGATGGCAGCCGCGACATGCAGATCAAGCTCGACCTGGCACGCGCCTACATCGAAATCGGTGACAAGGAAGGTGCCCGCGAGCTGCTGCAGGAAGTGGTGGAGCAGTCGGAGGACCCGTTGCAGACCGAGGCTCGCACGCTGCTGCGCGACGTGGCCTGATGCGGGGCGGCCCGCGGGTTTCGACCCAAAGGCCGGTATGATGCAGGGTTTGCGGCACGCCGTTGACACGGGGTGCCGCAGCCCGAAGCGATGCGCCGGAAGCGTCCCTTCCGGCGCATTTTGTTTTTGGGCATCGCCACACTCATGAATCGCATCGCCATCGGACTTCACTACGACGGTTCGGCCTTTTCCGGCTGGCAGTCGCAGCCCCACCGCAATACCGTGCAGGACCACCTGGAAAATGCCATCGAGCGTTTTGCCGGGACGCGTCTGCTGACCACGGTGGCGGGGCGGACCGATACCGGCGTGCACGCGCTCGGCCAGGTGATCCACCTCGATACCGAGCTGGATCGCGACAAATTCTCGTGGGTGCGCGGTGTCAACGCATTCCTGCCGCCGTCCATTGCGCTGCAATGGGCGGAGCCGGTCGACGACGGCTTTCACGCGCGCTTCCTGGCCTACGAGCGGATGTACTACTACGCGCTCTACACCGGCCCGCACCGCGTGCCGATGATCCACAGCCGGGCTGGCTACCAGATGCTGCCGCCGGGCCAGCGGCTCGATGTCGACGCCATGCGCGGCGCGGCTGCCTGCCTGCTGGGCGAGCATGATTTCTCTGCCTTCCGGGCCGCCGAATGCCAGGCCAAGTCGCCGGTCAAGACGATGTATGACGTGACGGTTCGCGCCGACGGCAACTGGGTATTTCTGCGCTTTCGCGCCAGTGCGTTCCTGCACCACATGGTGCGCAACCTGATGGGCTGCCTGGTGGCGGTGGGGCGGGGCCGGTATCCGGCCGAATGGATGGCCGAGGTGCTGGCCGGCCGCAACCGCCAGAAGGCCGCCCCGACGTTCATGCCCGACGGGCTGTACCTGGTCGACGTGAAGTATCCTGAGCCGTACCAGCTACCTGCGGCGGATGCGTCCGCCAGCTTCTTCCACGGAGTGTTTGCCGATGGTTCCGACAATGGCGCCTGATGCCGGCCGCGTGCTGCCCCGCACGCGCATCAAGATCTGTGGGCTGACGCGCCCGGAGGACGTGCGTGCGGCTGTCGACGCCGGCGCCGATGCCATCGGCCTGGTGTTCTACGACAAGAGCCCCCGCTACGTGGATGTGGCCCAGGCCGCCGCGCTGGCCGAACAGGTGCCGCCGTTCGTCACCGTGACCGGGCTGTTCGTCAACGCCGACGCCGAGGAAGTGGCACATGTCACTGAGCGTGTGCCGTTGACGCTACTTCAATTCCATGGGGACGAAACGGCGCAGCAATGTATCGACATCGCGCGCCGCTGCCGGCTGCCGTATGTGCGTGCTGCCCGTGTCCAGCAGGGGCTTGATTTGGTAGAATTCGCCGATCAATACCGTGACGCCGCCGGCCTGTTGCTCGACGCCTTCGTGGAAGGCTATGGCGGTGGCGGCCACGTCTTCGACTGGACCCTGATTCCTGCTCAATGGCTTCCGCCCAATCCGACCAGCCAGCCCGCAAGCGACGCTCCTCGCATCGTTTTGAGTGGTGGGTTGAACGCGCAAAACGTCGCTGGTGCGATTGAGCGCGTGCGCCCCTATGCCGTGGATGTGAGTAGCGGTGTGGAGGCGTCGAAGGGTGTGAAGGACCACGCCCGCATTGCCGCGTTTGTGCGCGCCGTGCGCTTGGCGGATGCAGGACAGGCTGGCCAGTAACGCCACGCCGGCACCGTTCCGCTGCCATCCCCGATTGCCCCGGTCGCTCCGATCGCCCGATACCGAATTTGATGCGTTCCGCCGCTACCGTGCGCGGAACGTCACCTGAGAGCCTGGACATGTACGACTTGCCCGATTCCCGAGGCCATTTCGGCCCCTATGGCGGTAGCTTCGTTTCCGAAACCCTGGTCCACGCGCTGGACGAGTTGCGCGACGCCTATGCGCACTACCAGCAGGATGCGGACTTCAACGCCGAATTCCAGCGCGAGCTGAAACACTTTGTCGGCCGCCCGTCGCCGATCTACCACGCGCAGCGCTGGAGCGAGACGCTGGGCGGTGCCCAGGTGTTCTTCAAGCGCGAAGACCTGAACCACACCGGCGCCCACAAGATCAACAACGTGATCGGCCAGGCGCTGCTGGCCAAGCGCATGGGCAAGAAGCGCGTGATCGCCGAGACCGGGGCAGGCCAGCACGGCGTGGCCACGGCGACGATCGCCGCGCGCTTCGGCATGGAATGCGTGGTCTACATGGGCTCCGAGGACGTGCGTCGCCAGGCGGCCAACGTCTACCGCATGAAGCTGCTGGGCGCCACGGTGGTGCCGGTGGAAAGCGGCTCGAAGACGCTCAAGGACGCGCTCAACGAAGCCATGCGCGACTGGGTGACCAACGTCGAGACCACGTTCTACATCATCGGCACGGTGGCCGGCCCGCACCCGTACCCGATGATGGTGCGCGACTTCCAGTGCGTGATTGGCGAGGAATCGAAGGTGCAGATGCCCGAGCTGACCGGCCGCCAGCCGGACGCCGTGATCGCCTGCGTGGGCGGCGGCTCGAATGCGATGGGTATCTTCTACCCGTACATCGAACACAAGGACGTGCAGCTGATCGGCGTGGAAGCGGCCGGCGACGGCCTGGACACGGGGCGCCATGCGGCATCGCTGACCGGCGGCTCGCCGGGCGTGCTGCACGGCAACCGCACCTACCTGCTGCAGGACGAGAACGGCCAGATCATCGAGACCCACTCGGTGTCGGCCGGCCTGGACTATCCGGGCGTGGGGCCGGAACACGCGTGGCTCAAGGACATCGGCCGCGCGCAGTATGTGCCGATCACCGATGACGAAGCGCTGAAGGCCTTTCACGACTGCTGCCGCATCGAAGGCATCATCCCGGCGCTGGAATCGAGCCACGCCATCGCCTACGCGTGCAAGCTGGCGCCGACCCTGCCCAAGGACAAGCTGCTGCTGGTGAACCTGTCCGGCCGGGGCGACAAGGACATGCACACCGTGGCCGAACGTGGAGGCTTGAAGCTGTAATGCGTGCGCTGCCCCCTGACACCACCACCCAAGCGGAAGAGGGCGGCGCCGCGGCGCCGTTCGACATCCTCGACACCGAAGCCGTCCGCCTGTACCAGGAAGACGCGCTCGAAGGCATCAATCGTATCGAAGACGGATCGGTCGACCTGATCGTCGCCGATCCGCCCTACGGCCTCGGCAAGGACTACGGCAACGATTCCGACCTGCTGTCGGGCGACGCCTATCTGGAATGGTCCGAGCGCTGGATGGACGCCATCATCCCGAAGCTGGCCCCCAAGGGCACGCTGTACCTGTTCTGCACGTGGCAGTACTCGCCCGAGCTGTTCGTGATGCTCAAGAAGCGGCTGACGATGATCAACGAGATCATCTGGGATCGCCGCGTGCCCAGCATGGGCGGCACCACGCGCAAGTTCTCGTCGGTGCATGACAACATCGGCTTCTTTGCCCGTCAGCGCGACTACTACTTCGACCTGGACCCGGTGCGCATTCCGTACGATGCCGAGACCAAGAAGGCCCGCAGCCGGCCGCGCTTCGAGGGCAAGAAGTGGCTTGAGGTGGGCTACAACCCGAAGGATCTGTGGAGCGTGCCGCGTATCCACCGGCAAGATCCCGAGCGCGCCGACCATCCCACGCAGAAACCGCTGGAGATCGTCGAACGCATGGTGCTGTCGAGCTGCCCGCCGGGCGGCGTGGTGCTGGACCCGTTCACGGGCAGCGGCACCACGGCGGTGGCCTGCGTGCGCCACGGCCGGCGCTTTGTCGGCTTCGAGATGAATCCGCAATACGCCGCGCTGGTGCGCGATCGCGTGACGGCGGCTCAGCCCGTCTACGCGCCGATCCAGCCCGACAGCCTGCCCGCGGGCACCGAAACGACCCCGGCTGCTGCCAACGACGATGCCAATGACGCGGCGTCGCCGGTGCAGCGCCTTATCTGATTCCGATGGCCAACGACATGTCCCGTATCCAGAAGACTTTCGCGGCGCTGGCCGCGCAGCAGAAGAAGGGCCTGATTCCGTTCATTACCGCCGGCGACCCGGCGCCCGCGCTGACCGTGCCGCTGATGCACGCGCTGGTGGAGGGCGGTGCCGACGTGATCGAGCTTGGCGTGCCGTTTTCCGACCCGATGGCCGATGGCCCGGTCATCCAGCGCGCCTCGGAGCGCGCGCTGGCGCAAGGCGTCTCGCTGACGCAGGTGCTGGCCTGGGTCAAGGAATTCCGCCAGACCAACGACACCACGCCCGTGGTGCTGATGGGCTATGCGAACCCGATCGAACGCATGGGCGAGGAAGCCTTCGCCAAGGCGGCTTCGGCGGCGGGCGTGGACGGCGTGCTCGTGGTGGACTACCCGCCCGAGGAATGCCAGTCGTTTGCCGCGCTGATGCGCGCCAACCAGATGGACCCGATCTTCCTGCTGGCGCCGACGTCGACCGACGACCGCATTGCCGCCGTGGCCAAGCTCGCCAGCGGCTATCTTTATTACGTGTCGCTCAAAGGCGTGACCGGTTCGGCCACGCTGGACCTCGACAGCGTGGCCGCCCGCCTGCCGCTGATCAAGCAGCACGCCAACCTGCCCGTGGGTGTCGGCTTCGGCATTCGTGACGCGCAGACGGCGCGCGCGATCGGTGGCGTGGCAGACGCCGTGGTGATCGGCAGCCGCCTGGTGCAGTTGCTGGAAGATGCGCCGCGCGACAAGGCGGTGGAAGCGCTCCGTGCGTTCATCGCCGAGATCCGCCAGGCACTGGACGCCTGAAAAAGGTGTCCAAGGCGTGACCATCGGCCGAAAAACGCTGCAAAAAACGGCGCCGATTGCGATCGTTTGAGACTTAAGCGGCACACTTGGCGCGTTTTGCTTAGGCGAGATGTGCCGGGCGTGGTAAATTCGCGGCCTGATTCCCTGCCGTCCCTGTGTCCGCCCCCCGAGAAAGGGGCCGTCGATGCGCGGGCGGCAGCTATCCGAAAGGAGCTTTCATGAGCTGGTTGGATAAACTCCTGCCTCCCAAGATTCAACAGACCGACCCCTCCACCCGCAAGGGCATTCCGGAAGGGCTGTGGGTCAAGTGCCCGTCGTGCGAGTCGACGCTGTACCGCACCGACGTGGAAGCCAATCTGCACGTCTGCCCGAAGTGCGACCACCATATGCGTATCCGGTCGCGCGAGCGCCTGGACAAGCTGCTGGACGCCGAAGGCCGTTTCGAGATCGGCCAGGAAATCGTGCCGGTGGACGCGCTGAAGTTCAAGGACACGAAGAAGTACCCGGACCGCATCAAGGCCGCCATGGATGACACGGGCGAGACCGACGCGATGGTGGTCGTGGGTGGCGCGATCCATACGATTCCGGTGGTCGTGGCCTGCTTCGAGTTCGAGTTCATGGGCGGGTCGATGGGCTCGGTGGTGGGCGAGCGCTTCGCGCGTGGCGCGCAGGCCGCGCTGGAGCAGAAGGTGCCGTTCATCTGCGTGACCGCCACGGGCGGTGCGCGCATGCAGGAAAGCCTGTTGTCGCTGATGCAGATGGCCAAGACCACGGCCATGCTGAACCAGCTGGCGAATGCCAAGCTGCCGTTCATCAGCGTGCTGACCGACCCGACTATGGGTGGCGTGTCGGCGTCGTTCGCGTTCCTGGGCGACGTGGTGATTGCCGAGCCCAAGGCGCTGATCGGCTTTGCCGGCCCGCGCGTGATCGAGCAGACCGTACGCGAGAAGCTGCCGGAAGGCTTCCAGCGCGCCGAATTCCTGCTGCAGAAGGGCGCCATCGACATGATCGTCGACCGTCGCCGCCTGCGTGCGGAGCTGGCCCAGCTGCTGGCGCTGCTGCAGAAGCAGCCTGCCGACGCAGTCGCCTGACGCGGTAGCGTGATTTGCAGGACAATGGCGCGGGTACCAACCCGCGCCATTTTGTTTTTAGTCGTGTCGTAATTCAGCATGCCCATCTTCCACACACTCCCCGACTGGCTTCAACACCTGGAAACCGCCCATCCTGTGGGCATCGACATGGGTTTGACGCGTATCACGCGCGTCAAGGAAGCGCTGGGACTGCGCATCGACGCCGTGGTGTTCACCGTCGGCGGCACCAACGGCAAGGGGTCGACCTGTGCGATGCTCGAATGCATCCTGCTGGAGGCCGGCTACAAGGTGGGCCTGCATACGTCGCCGCACCTGATCACGTTCAACGAGCGCGCCCGCCTGAACGGCGAGCAGGCCACCGACGCACAGCTGCTGCCGCACTTCGAGGCCGTGGAGCGCGCCCGCACGAGCTTTGCCGATCCGGTCAGCCTGACGTACTTCGAGTTCACGACGCTGGCCATCATGCATATGTTCGCGTCGGCCGGGCTGGACGCGATCGTCCTTGAGGTGGGCCTGGGCGGCCGGCTCGACGCCGTCAATGTGATCGATACGGACTGTGCGGTCATCACCAGCGTGGACATCGACCATACCCAGTACCTGGGCGACACGCGCGAGAAGATCGGCTACGAGAAGGCCGGCATCTTCCGTCCCAATGTGCCGGCGATCTGCGGCGATCCCCTGCCGCCGCAATCGTTGATCGACCATGCCGAGGCCATCGGCGCCGACCTGTGGCTGGTGGGCCGCGATTTCCGCCACCAGGCCGCGCCGGGCCAGGAGCGCCAGCAATGGGACTGGACCGGCCGCGACCGCAAGCTCAACGGCCTGGGCTACCCGGCGCTGCGTGGCGCCAACCAGCTACTGAACGCGTCGGCGGCGCTGGCTGCGCTGCAGGCCATGCGCCCGCGCCTGCCGGTCAGCGCGCAGGAAGTGCGCAACGGGCTGGCTTTCGTGGAACTGCCGGGCCGCTTCCAGGTGATGCCGGGGCGTCCGGCCGTTATCCTCGATGTGGCGCACAATCCCCATGCCGCGGCCACGCTGGGGCAGAACATGGAGAACATGGGGTTTTTCCGCTACACCTACGCGGTGTTCGGCGCGATGGCGGACAAGGACATTGCCGGCGTACTGCGCCACGTGGCGGACAAGGTCGACCACTGGTGCCTGTGCGACCTGCCCACGGAGCGCGGCGCATCGGCCAGTGACCTGCGCGAGGCATTGGACACCACGGGCTTCCGGGAAGGGCCGGACAACACCGCCGCGTGCTTCTCAAGTCCGGAACTGGCGTATCGCGATGCCATCGAGAGAGCAACCGAGAATGATAGAATCCTGGTCTTCGGATCGTTCTATACCGTGGCTGGCGTGATGGCATATCGCGCCACGCAGGCCAACTGAATGCCAGTCTGGATTCCTGGCTGAATGCCCGGGCCGGAACGCATCACACCGAACACCACTCTTTGGGCATCTATGGGCCTGCTTTCGCTGTTCTCGTCCCGCAAGGGCACTGACCCGGCACCCGAACGCGGTCGCCGTACGCGTGCGGAAACCGGCGCCGGCATCGGCGCGTCGCGCCGTCCGGCCGACGACTACGCGGACGATACCCTCGATCCCGACTTTCCCCAGAAACAACGCGCACGCCGCCGCCTGATCGGCGCCGTGGTGCTGCTCGCGGCCGCGGTGATCGTGCTGCCGATCGTGTTCGAGCACAAGCCACGCCCCGTCTCCGACGACGTGGCCGTCAGCGTGGCCAACGGCCAGGGCGCGCAGAAGCCCAAGGTCGAGGCACGCAAGGCGCAGGCGCTGCCGCCTTCCGCCAATGCCGGCCGCAACGACGCCGCGCTCGATGCAGGCGAGGAAATCGTCACCACGCCGGCCGCTGACAAGCCGAAGGCCGACGCCAGGCCCGAGGTCAAGGCTGATGCGAAGACCGATGCCAAGGCCGAAACGAAGGTGGCCGAGACCAAGCCCGCCGAGGCCAAGCCGGCTGCCGCCAATACCAAATATCTGATCCTGATCGGTGCGTTCTCTTCGGAGGAACGCGCCAAGAACTGGCTGGCCAAGCTCAAGGAGAGCAAGGTGCCGGCGTTTGTGGAAAAGAAGACGATGGCCGACGGCGACCGCATCCTGCTGCGCGCGGGTCCGTTCACCAGCCGCGATGCCGCCGATGCGGCCGACAGGAAAGTGCGGTCGATCGGCCTGACCTCGAAGGTGGTGGAGCAGTAACGTCCCGGGCAGCGACGTAGCCGATCACGTCCCCATACACGTCCCGATTACGTACCAATTGCAGGGCGGCAGTTTGCCCCCATCTGACAGGAACCCGCATCGCACGCATGGCTTTTACTTTCTTTGACTATGGCGTGGCCTTCATTCTGGTGGCGTCTGCACTGATCGGCGTGCTGCGCGGCCTGGTGCGCGAGGTGCTGGCGCTGGTGGGCTGGGTCGTGGCGTTTGTGCTGGCCTATCACTTTGGCGGCATGGCCGCGAAATGGATGCCGGAATCGCTGCCGGGCGGCGAGCTGACGCGCAGTGCGCTGGGTTTCCTGGCTGTGTTCTTCGGCACGTGGATCGTGTCGGCGCTGGCGGGAGCCATTCTGGGCCAGTTGCTGGAAACCACCGGCCTGAAGCCGGCGGATCGTGGCCTGGGCCTGGTGTTCGGCCTGGCGCGGGGTGTGCTGATCGTGATGCTGGTCGTCGTGCTGGCGGGGCTCACGAAGCTGCCGGAGGAACCGTTCTGGCGCGACGCAGTGTCGCGCCCGTATGTGATCCAGGCGATGGGCGAGCTGCGCCAATGGCTGCCGCCCGACCTGGCCAAGTACGTGAAGACCTGAATCGAAGACGCGAGTGCTTGAACGTTCGGCGCTCGCGGCGCAGTATCAACGCAGTTCCGTCGCGTACATGACGGAGCAGCGCCCCTGAATCAATTTGCCTTTCCTGGGAGTTCGGCATGTGCGGTATCGTCGGCGTGGTTTCCACCAGCCCTGTCAACCAACTCATTTATGACAGCCTGCTGCTGTTGCAACACCGCGGACAGGATGCAGCCGGCATCGCCACGGCCAATGGCAGCACCTTCCACATGCACAAGGCCAACGGCCTGGTGCGCGACGTGTTCCGCACGCGCAACATGCGCGGCCTGCCGGGCACGTCCGGTATCGGCCAGGTGCGTTACCCGACCGCCGGCTCCGCATCCAGCGAGGAAGAAGCCCAGCCGTTCTACGTGAACGCGCCGTACGGCATCATGCTGGCCCACAACGGCAACCTGACCAACTCGGAACAGCTGCGCGAGGAGATGTTCCGCCGCGACCGTCGCCACATCAACACGCATTCGGATTCCGAAGTGCTGCTGAACGTGCTGGCCGACGAACTGCAGCGCGCCAGCAACGGCAAGGCGCTGGAGCCGGAGACCATCTTCACGGCGGTCAGCGGCATGCATCGCCGCGTGAAGGGCGCCTACGCCATCACCGCGCAGATCTCGGGCTATGGCCTGCTGGCCGTGCGCGATCCGTTCGGCATCCGCCCGCTGTGCATCGGCAGCGTCGACACGCCGACCGGCAAGGAATACCTGATTGCCTCGGAATCGGTGGCGCTCGAAGGCATGGGCTACACCATGGAGCGCGACGTGGCGCCGGGCGAGGCGATCTTCATCGACCTGGACGGCAAGTTCCACAGCAAGCAGTGCGCCGAGAATCCGCAACTGACGCCCTGCATCTTTGAATTCGTGTACCTGGCCCGTCCGGACTCATGCATCGACGGCGTGCCGGTGTACGACGCCCGTCTGCGCATGGGCGACTACCTGGCCGAGAAGATCCGCCGCGAAGTGCCGGCCGGCGAGATCGACGTGGTCATGCCGATTCCCGATTCGAGCCGCCCGGCCGCCATGCAGGTGGCCAATGCACTGGGCGTGCCGTACCGCGAAGGCTTCTTCAAGAACCGCTACGTGGGCCGCACGTTCATCATGCCGGGCCAGGCGGTGCGCAAGAAGTCGGTACGCCAGAAGCTCAACGCGATGGGCGTGGAGTTCCAGGGCAAGAACGTGCTGATCGTCGACGACTCGATCGTGCGCGGCACCACGTCGTTCGAGATCGTGCAGATGGCCCGCGACGCCGGCGCCAAGAAGGTGATCTTCGCGTCGGCTGCGCCGCCGGTGAAGTTCCCGAACGTGTACGGCATCGACATGCCCACGCGTGCCGAGCTGGTGGCCCATGGCCGCACCGACGAGGAAGTGGCGCGCATGATCGGCGCCGACCAGCTCGTGTACCAGGACGTCGAAGCGATGAAGCAGGCCGTGCGCGACATCAACCCGAACCTGCGTGACTTCGACGCGTCGTGCTTCGATGGCAAGTACATCACCGGCGACATCGACGAAGCCTATCTGGACCGCCTGGAAACGGCGCGCAGCCAGGCCGAGCGTGAAGGCACCAACGGCGGCGAAACCGAACGTTCGCAGTTGCACCTGCAGCGTTCGAGCAGCAACGAATAACAGCAATCTGTCACATTGGGCAGCACAGCAGCATGAGCGAACCGTTCCGGCCGGAGTCCTACGGCATTGACACCCTTGGCGTGCGCGCCGGCACACTGCGCACTGGCGAGTTCATGGAGCACTCCGAGGCGATGTACCTGACCTCGAGCTTCTGCTTCAACAGCGCCGCCGAGGCTGCCGAGCGCTTCGCCAACTCGGAAGAGGGCTACACGTACTCGCGCTTTACCAATCCGACGGTGTCGATGTTCCAGTCGCGGCTGGCGGCGCTGGAAGGCGCCGAGGCCTGCATGGCCACGGCGTCGGGCATGAGCGCGATTCTGTCGGTGGCCCTGGCCACGCTGCAGGCCGGGGACCATCTGGTCAGTTCGCGCTCGATCTTCGGGTCGACCATGACGCTGTTCAACACGATCCTGGCTAAGTTCGGTGTCGAGACGACCTACGTCGACGGCACCGACCTGGCGGCCTGGCGTGCGGCCGTGAAGCCCAATACGAAGCTGTTTTTCCTGGAAACGCCGTCGAACCCGCTGACCGAGGTGTCGGACATCGCGGCCGTGGGCGAGATCGCGCACAACGCGGGCGCGCTGTTCGTGGTGGACAACTGCTTCTGCTCGCCGGCGCTGCAGCAGCCGATCAAGTTCGGTGCCGACGTGGTGGTGCATTCGGCCACCAAGCACATCGACGGGCAGGGCCGTGTACTAGGTGGCGCCGTGCTGGGCAAGCACGATTTCATCATGGGCAAGGTCTTCCCGTTCGTGCGCACGGCGGGTCCGACGCTGTCGGCGTTCAACGCCTGGGTCATGCTCAAGGGCATGGAAACGCTGGCCATCCGCATGGAGCGCCATTCGCAGAGCGCGCTGGCGCTGGCCCAGTTCCTGGAGTCGCACCCGGCCGTGAACCGCGTGTTCCATCCGGCGCTGGCGTCGCATCCGCAGTATGAAGTGGCCAAGCGCCAGCAAAGCGGTGGCGGGGCGATCGTGTCGTTCGAGCTGAAGGGCGATACGCCGGAACAGATGCGTGCCAACGCCTGGCGCGTGATCGACAGCACGAAGCTGTGCTCGATCACGGGCAATCTGGGTGACACCCGCACGACGATCACGCATCCGTACACGACCACGCATGGTCGCGTGGCGCCGGAGGCGAAGGCCGCCGCCGGCATCACCGAAGGCCTGATCCGCCTGGCCGTGGGCCTGGAATCGGTGGAAGACCTGAAGGCCGACCTGCTGCGCGGTCTGGGTCAGTAAGCCTGGGCCAGTAAGGCCGTCTGTATTTCCGTCTCCCTCTACCTGCACCTATTCGCGGGGGAGGGCACCTTCCCCGGCGCTGCGTCAGCGCAGCAGCCGTCTGCGCAGCAGTACCAGCGCCACTACCAGCGCCACCACCGCATAGGCCGTCAGCACGGCCAGATGGACTGCGGCGTTTTCTACCGGCCTTCCCAGCATCAACGGACGAATCAGCGCCACGGCGTGCGCCAGCGGTAGGACCATCGTCGCCTTCTGTGCGCCTTCGGGTAGCTGTTCCAGCGGGAAGAATACGCCTGACAGCAGCAGCATCGGCGTCATCACTAGCGTCTGGTAGAACATGAAAAAGTCGTAGCTCGGCGCCAGCGCCGTGACGATCATCGCCAGGCTTGCGAACGCGATGCCGGCCAGCACGATCACGGGCAATGCGGCCAGCGCGCCTGGGAACTGCGCATAGCCGAGCACACCCGCCACGATCATGATCGCCGCACCGGACAGTACCGCCTTGCTGGTGGCCCAGAGCACTTCCCCCAGCACCACGTCGCCCAGCGTCAGCGGCGCATGCATGATGGCCTCCCACGTGCGTTGCACGTGCATGCGCGAGAACGCCGAGTACATCGACTCGAAGCTGGCGGACATCATCACGCTGGACGCCGTGGTGCCGGCCGCCAGGAAGGCGATGTACGACACGCCATGCACCTGGCCCACCAGCAGGCCCAGGCCAAGGCCCAGGCCGAACAGGTAGATCATCGGATCGGCCAGGTTGCCGATCATCGACGGGATGGCCAGCTTCTTCCAGACCATGTAGTTGCGATACCAGACCATCATCCAGTTGCGCCCGTTGCGGGGCAGCAGGGGCTGGGGATAGTGCTGGGGGGCTGTCGACGCCGCAGATCCTGGCGAAATTGCGATGTCGGGATTGCGTGGATCCTGTTCGCTCATCTCAGTCATCCGTCTCTCAATCTCTCATCTCGCGGCCGGTCAGCTTGAGGAACACGTCCTCAAGGTTGGCGGGTCGGTGCAGGTAGCGTACGCCGCCCTTGCCGTGCAGCGCGGCCAGCAGCGTATCGGGCTGGCGCACGTAGCAGAACAGCGTCTCGCCGCGCATTTCGCAGCGGTCGGCCAGCGGTGTCAGCGTGTCGCGCAGGGGTTCGAGTTCGTCGCCGTAGACTTCCACCACATCGCAGCCAATTTCCCGGTCGATCAGTTCGTGCGGCTTGCCTTCCGCAATCTTCCGCCCGGCATCGATCACGCACAGGTGGTTGCAAAGCCGTTCGGCCTCTTCCATGAAGTGGGTGGTCAGCAGGATGGTCTTGCCCGCGGCAAGCAGCGACTTGAGGCGCTCCCAGATCAGGTGGCGTGCCTGTGGATCCAGGCCGGTCGTGGGCTCGTCCATCACGAGCAGATCGGGATCGTTGATCAGCGCGCGCGCCACGGTCAGGCGTCGGCGCATGCCACCGGACAGGTCGCGCACCTGGGCGTTGGCCTTGTTTTCGAGCCGCGCGAATTCCAGCAGCCGGGGCACCTGCTCGGCGATCCTGGCCGACGACAGCCCGAAATAGCGGCCGAAGATGCGCAGGTTTTCGATCACCGAGAAATCGGGGTCGAGATTGTCGAACTGCGGCACCACGCCCACGCGCATGCGGGCCTGCGGGGCGCGCTGCGGGATAGGTTCGCCACACAGCGTCAGCGTGCCCGATTCGGGCGTGGTCAGCCCCAGCAGCATGCGCAGCGTGGTGGTCTTGCCGGCGCCGTTGGGGCCCAGCAGCCCGAAACACTGGCCGGGCTGGACTTCCAGGTCGAGGTTGTCGACGACGAGCTGGTCGCCGTAGCGTTTGCGCACATTGCGCATCTGGAGGATGGCAGTCAAGGCGAAGTCCTTGCGAGCGATATCCGCCATTATGCCGGCCATCGCGTGACGCATTGTTGGCGCATCGCAGCAAGACAATTCCATTCGCAGGGGCATATCGGCGGGCTGGCGGGGCGGGGCGGACAGGCGTACGCTCGACGTTTTTAGAACAACGACGACGCAGCGAGGAGAACCGATGTCCTTTGAACACTGGATCACATTCGTACTGACCAGCGTGGTATTGCTGATCATTCCCGGCCCGACCATCCTGCTGGTGATCGGCGATGCGCTCGCGCACCGCGGCCGCAGCGCCTATGCCACGGTGGCTGGCGTAGCGGCCGGAGACCTCACTGCCTTCACGCTGTCGATGGCTGGCCTGGGCGCCGTCCTGGCAGCCTCGGCCACGCTGTTCACGGGCCTGAAATGGGCGGGGGCGGCCTATCTGGTGTACCTGGGCGTGCAGGCCTTGCGCACGGCCAACCGTGCGCGCTCGCTCGATGTGGCGTCGCAGTCAGGTAGCGGCCGCCAGCGCTTTGCCAAGGCCTGGCTGGTGACTGCGCTGAATCCGAAAAGCATCGTGTTCTTCGTGGCCTTTGTGCCGCAGTTCATTGATGCCAAGCTGGCGTTCTGGCCGCAGGCTGTGGTCCTGATCCCGACGTTCGTGGTGCTGGCCACTGCCAACGCCATGGTCTACGCGTTGCTGGCACGCTCGCTGGCCACGCGCCTGACGTCGCAACGCGCACAGACCAATGTGCAGCGCGCAGGCGGCATCACGCTGATCGGCGCAGGGGCGCTGATCGCCACGCGCGCCTGATCGCCCGCACGGCTCCCCTGGCCAGGCTGTGGGGAGTCGGGACGAAAAAAAACCGCCAGAGAACTGGCGGTTTTTCTTGTGGCAAAGCCCGAATCAGTAGAGCTTCTTCGGCAGCATTTGCATGCGCAGACGCTTGCGCAGACGTGCCTCGGCAGCCTTCTTCTTGCGCTTGCGCTCGGTCGTCGGCTTTTCGTAGGCGGTGCGGCTCTTCAGTTCCACGATCAGTCCAGTCTGCAGAATGGAGCGACGGAAACGACGCATTGCAACTTCAACGGGCTCGCCCGGTTTCAGAACGATCTTAGTCAATTCAGTCCTTCAGGATTACCGCCAGAGGCGGTGGGTTCATAGGAGGGAAACGTGTCACGCCGGGCTCCGGAGCCTACCGTGACGGTGGTATCGCACGCTGCGGCGAATGCCGTGGTGCGCCCCCTAGAACCTGCTGCGGACCGAAATCCGTACTGCCTGTGTCAGGGGTGACGGGCCAAATTTTCCTAGCTAGGTAAAAACTTGGCGACTACCTGTTTCCGTGGATCTTGCGCAAGAAATACGCCGGTAAGCTTTTACAGGTATACCGAACGGGAGTCAAGCTATTCAGGGCAATCTAAGATCATACCGCAGAAAATGTGCCCGAGAACGCCTTTTCGATGTTTTTGCATCAAGGCGACAGGCTGCCCCACGCCGATGCCAGCAACACCAGCGCCATGAGGCGCTCGAAGCGCTTCATGTAAATGGGCGAGCGAATGAAGTGCGCCGCTCCGGCCCCCAGGACCGCCCATACGCCCATGCACGGCAGTGACACGACGAAGAAGATCAGTGACAGCAGGATCACCTGATGCGACTGATCGGGGTCGTGGCCGGAAAAGACGCTGACCACGGCCAGCGCCATCATCCAGGTCTTGGGATTCACAAGCTGCAGGCCGGCGGCCCCCGCGAGGCCTAGCGGCTTGTCATGGGCCTTGGCGTTGCCAGCGTGCCCCGCCCCATCGGCTTCGATGGCGGCGGCGGGGCTTCGCCAGATCTGCCAGGCGAGCCTGGACAGCCACAGCACGCCTGTCCAGGCCATGGCGCGCTGCAGAAGGGGGTGGGCGGCCAGCGCGTCGCCGATGCCGATGCCGACCGTCAGCACCAGCAGCGCGGCGCCGCCGCAGCCCCCGATGATGATTGGCAGCGTGGCCGCCACGCCGCGGCGTGCGCTGTGGCTCAGCACGATAACGTTGGTCGGGCCGGGCGTGATCGACGCCACGACGGCGAACATCAGGAAAGGCAGGAAGGGCAGGGTATCGTTCATGCGGCCATTGTTGCGGCCGCCCTGCCTAGGCGTCTGGAAGGTTTGAGCAGCGCTTGCGATAGTGCGCGGGTGTCAGGCCATAGGCGCGGCGAAACCAGCGGCCCAGGTGGCTCTGGTCGGCGAAACCCAGGGCCATGGCCACGTCGGCGGGCGTGGCGCCGCGTGCCAGCATGTGGCGGGCGCGTGCCAGCCGCAGCTGCACCAGATAGGCGTGCGGCGCGATGCCGAACGCGATCTTGAACGCGCGCGTCAGCCGATAGCGATCCACGCCGCTGGCGGCGGCCAAATCATCGAGGCCGATATCCTGGTCAACGTGGTCGTGCAGATAGTCGCGTGCGCGCTGGGCCGCTATCGGCAGGCGCGGATCGATGGCGCGCTGCGTGCGCCAGTGCAGGTTCGACGTGAGTTGTGCCAGCAGGGCATCGAGCGCGGACTGCCGGACGATACGCAGTTCAGGCTGTTGCAGCACCGTGAACGCACGGCCGATGGCTTCGATCAGTTGGGGGTCTTCGCTCAGCGTACGCGCAAAGGCGGGCTGGCATTGCGCGGGCGCATCGTCGAACAGTGCGTGCAGTTCGCGCGTCATCCATTGGGCGTCCAGATAGAGCATCGAATAGGTGAAGCCTTCGGGCGCCACTGCGTAGCCATCGTGGATTTCGCCCGGTTCGAGCGTGAAGACCTTGCCCGGCACGCTGCGCTGGACCTCGCGCCGGCAATGAAACTGCTGGATGCCTTGCTCGGTGTAGCCGACCAGGTAGCTGTCATGCCAGTGCGGATCGTACGCGTGGCCCTCGAAGTGGGCGCGAATCGTCTCGATGCCCGTGTCGGCATCCTGCTTGAGGTCGATCCAGCTCTGGGGGCTCACTGCGGGTTCCTGGTTCGGCGTATGCGGCTGTTCATCATAGCCACATCGGCCTGGGCTTTCTGGAACGTTTGTGCGAGATAGGGGGGGCCACGGAAGGGTGGCGAAGGCGGCGGACAAAGAAAAAGGCCGATGCTTTCGCATCGGCCTTCTCTTGAATTTTTTGGCTCCCCGACCTGGGCTCGAACCAGGGACCTACGGATTAACAGTCCGGCGCTCTACCAACTGAGCTATCGGGGAACAGCTGAGAAAGAAATTATAACCAGCTTCTCTTCGTTTCGTCAACAACTTTTTAACGTTTTGTTTTCGTCAGAAGTTGTTGCTGGAACTCTGGTTCGCCTTGAAACCGGCCAGCGCTGGGCGTTTCCGCCTTTTGCTGCGTTGCCGTGTTCAACAGCGAGGCCGCATTATAGCCAGCTTTTTTAATTGTGCAAACAAAAAAATCGCCCGGAGGCGATTTTTTTGCGTTGGCCTTCGACAGGTCAATCGAAGACCGGCGATTCGACGCCCAGCACCTTGTGCAGCTTCGGCGAAGTCGTCGTGTATTGCATGTGGATCTTCTTGTCCGGGAAGATGTACGGCGCGGCGCCGAACGCTGCCAGTGCGGCCTCGTGGAAGCCCGACAGGATCAGCTTCTTCTTGCCCGGATAGGTGTTGATGTCGCCCACGGCGAAGATGCCCGGGATGTTCGTCTCGAACTTCTCGGTGTCCACCTTGATCTGCTTGCGCTCCAGGTCCAGACCCCACTCGGCGATCGGGCCGAGCTTCGGCGACAGGCCGAAGAACACCAGCAGGTCGTCCAGCGGCATGCGGCGGGTCACGCCGTCGCCGCCGGTCACCTTGATCTCGGTGAGCACGCCGTCCTTCTCTTCATAGCCGCCGATCTGGCCGACCATGAATTGCATCTCCATCTGCTCGCACAGGTCACGCATCTTGGCCACCGAGGCCGGCGCGGCGCGGAAGCCGTCGCGGCGGTGGATCAGCACGATCGACTCTGCCTTGCCGTGGAGATCCAGCGCCCAGTCCAGCGCCGAATCACCACCGCCCACGATCACCAGATTGCGGCCGTGGAAGCGGCTCGGATCCTTCACGCGGTAGAACAGCTGGGTGCCGTCGAACTTGTCGATGCCTTCCACCTTGACCGTGCGCGGCTGGAACGAACCCACGCCGGCGGCGATGAAGATGGTCTTGGTGATGAAGCGGGTTCCGAGCGACGTCTCGACGAAGAAGCGGCCGTCTTCACGGCGCTCGACGACGCTGACTTCCTGGCCCAGGTGGAACGTGGGCGAGAACGGTTCGATCTGCTTGAGCAGGTTGTCGGTCAGTTCCTGGCCCGTGCAGATGGGCACCGCCGGGATGTCGTAGATCGGCTTGTCCGGATACAGCTCCACGCACTGGCCGCCCACTACCTTGAGCGAGTCGATCACGTGCGCCTTGATTTCGAGCAGGCCGAGTTCAAACACCTGGAACAGGCCAACGGGGCCCGCGCCAACGATCAGCGCGTCGATTTCCAGCGGCTGGCCGCTGGTGTTGCCGCCAGCCTGCTGGGTTGCGTCGGCCACGGGATTTGGAATGCTCAAGTCCATATTCGTCCTGATACGTTGTGGGCACGGCAGGTGCCCGGTATTACGGGAAAGCGCGTGGGGACGGCTTTCTGCGACGCTGGGCAAGCAATGCCGGCGTGCCGCCAGCAGTATTTGCCGCCCGTCGCGTCAGTCTTTTCTTAGCGCTGCAGGTATTGCAGCTTGTCGGTGGCGTCCTTCCATTCCTCGGCTTCGGCCAGCGGGGCCTTGGTCTTGGTGATGGACGGCCAGTTGCGGGCCAGTTCGACGTTCAGGTCAATGAACTGCTGCTGGTCGCCGGGCACATCTTCCTCGGCGTAAATCGCGTTCACCGGGCACTCGGCCACGCACACGGCGCAGTCGATGCACTCGTCGGGATCGATGGCCAGGAAGTTCGGGCCTTCGCGGAAACAATCGACCGGACACACATCAACGCAGTCGGTGTAACGGCAACGGATGCAGGCTTCGGTGACAACGTGAGTCATTTCGGTTCCAGAAAAACGGATCGGTCTTCGATGGGGATATTGTCCAAGGCCGGATTCTTGCCGGTCGCTCTTGCGAGTTGTCCGATACGCGCCAAACACCGCGCGTGTCAATCGGGATAACTTGGGGCGAGCGAGGGCCGAGGCCTTTCAAAGACCGATATTGTAGCTGAGCCTTCTCGCAAGGATAGTGAGTCTATATAGCCGGGTCAGATAGTTTTCTTATTTCTTTATGTATTTTTGGTGCGAAATAGGCCCCTGAGTGGCCTCTGGCGCCAGATTCCGGGCGGAATGGGCTCCGCGCGGCGGGCTCCCGGACTACTATTCCCCTGTGTCATGCGTGGCTTTTCAGGCCCGCGGGTGCGCCCGCAGGCCGTTTCCGTTTTGCTCCCGTGCGTTGCGAGCACATTGATCGACAGCAATCTTGCGAAGGGATTTGTTCATGCCAGCCAGCTTGATGGGGTGCCCGGCAGGTGGCCCGGCGAGTAGCCGGATGGTCCGCCTGGCCAGCGCCACGGTGCTTTTCTGCGCCCTGCTGGGTGCCGACGCCGCCGCCCAGCCGGCGCCGCCGCGTCCAGGGGAAATGGCCGATAGCGTGGTGTCCCGGCTGGTGGCGTGGCGGGCGCGTACCGATCAGCCCGTGGCGCTTTCTGCGCTGACTGCCTTTGACTGGGACAGCTTCAGCGTCATCCGTACGCCGGCGGGGATGGCCATGGCGAACTGCAACCGCGACGGCTTCCTGCCGTGCGGCAAGGATCTGCAGCCTTCGCCCGATACCCTGATACAGGTCCTGCGCTTCGACCGCGCGGGGCAGCCGGTCTACCAGGAGCGCATCATGGTCGCCTCGGCCACGTTTGCCGATCCGCTGCCCGCCGCCGTGCCACGCACCCAGGCCACGCTGGTCACCTGCCATGGCGATCAGGGCCAGCGGCTGTGGTGCCTGCAATCGCGGCAGCCCGGCCACCAGACATCCCCAGCGCTGCGGGGGCTCGACGGCGGCTGACCCCGCGTGCCAGCCGGCCATCCCTATGCCGCGCGTGACTTTCGGTTAGCATGATGGCCTGACTTCGCCGCGCCCCAAGCCTTGGCTTCGCTATGATCATCCGTTCCCTGCTCGACACCGACCTGTACAAGTTCACGATGATGCAGGTGGTGCTGCATCACTTTCCGCAGGCCGAGGTCGAATACCGTTTCAAGTGCCGCAACGCCGGGGTCGACCTGACGCCGTATGTCGACGAGATCCTCGACGAGATCCGGCAACTCTGCGAGCTGCGCTTTTCCGACGACGAACTGACCTACCTGCGCGGCATGCGCTTCATCAAGAGCGATTTCGTCGATTTCCTGGCCCTGTTCCACCTGAACCAGAAGTACGTGGTCGTGCAGCCGTCTGCCAAGGGCAACGGCGAAATCGACATCACGATTCGCGGGCCGTGGCTGCATACCATCCTGTTCGAGATCCCGCTGCTGGCCATCGTCAACGAGGTCTACTTCCGCCGGACGCAGCCGCAGGCCGACCTGGACGAAGGACGCCGCCGGCTGGAAGCCAAGCTGGCCCTGCTGAAGGCGTCGAAGTACCAGGACTGCGTGATCGCGGACTACGGCACCCGCCGGCGTTTTTCCCGCGACTGGCAGGAAGAGGTGTTGCTGTCGATGCGCGACATCCTTGGCCACCAGCTGGCCGGCACCAGCAACGTCCACTTCGCGCGGATGCACAACATGACGCCGCTGGGCACGATGGCGCATGAATACCTGCAGGCGTGCCAGGCACTGGGTCCGCGCCTGCGCGACTCGCAGGTCTACGCGCTGGAGAACTGGGCGCGCGAATATCGCGGCGACCTGGGCATTGCGCTGTCGGACACCTACGGCTTCGACGCGTTCCTGCGCGACTTCGACCTGTACTTCTGCAAGCTGTTCGACGGCGTGCGGCACGACTCGGGCGACCCGTTGGAGTGGGGCGAACGCATGATCGCGCACTATGCGGCCAATCGCGTGGACCCGCGCGGCAAGACGCTAATCTTCAGCGACGCGCTGAATATTCCAAAGGTCATCGAGCTCTACGAGCGCTTTCATGGCCGCTGCAAGCTGGCCTTCGGCGTGGGCACGAACCTGACCAACGACCTTGGCTACACGCCGCTGCAGATCGTCATCAAGATGGTCCGCTGCAATGGCCAGCCGGTGGCCAAGCTGTCGGATACGCCCGAAAAGACCATGTGCGACGATCCGGGCTACCTGTCGTACCTGCGGCAGGTGTTTGACGTTCAGCTGTCCGCTTAACCGGATTCATCCACGGGCATCGTGGTTTTCTTATAATCACCAGGCCCCGCAACCCTTCAGGCCCACATCATGGAAACGAACGCCGCCCGTGACCGCATCTTCGCCCGCATTCGTGCCGCCCAGGGCAGGGGGGTGACGGTGACGCAAGGTGAGCGCGACGCCGTGGCCGACTACCTGACGCGCCATCCGCAGGGGCCGCAGCCCGATGTAGGCGAAGATCGCGTCGCGGCGTTCAGCGTGCAGGCGCAGAAGATGGCGTCCACGGTGGACCGCGTGGCCACGTTGGCCGAGGTGCCTGGCGCCGCGCTGCATTATCTCGACGGTCTGAAGCTGTCGCGCCGCGCCGTGGCGTGGACCAGCCTGGGCGAGCTGCCGTGGGCCGCGCAGGGCCTGGAGGTGGAATGCCGCCCGCCCGTGCGCGAGCCGCAGGCAGACCGCGAGCATGGCGATCTGGTCGGCATCACGGGCTGCTTCGTGGCGATTGCCGAGACCGGCTCGCTGATGCTGCTGTCGGGGCCCGATACCTTCGCGTCGGCCGCGCTGCTGCCGGAAACCCATATCGCGGTGGTTCCGGTCTCGCGCATCGTCGCCAATCTGGAAGAGGCGTTCGCGCGCATGCGTGCCGAACACGGCCAGCTGCCGCGCGCCACCAATATCATCAGCGGACCGTCGCGCACGGGCGATATCGAGCAGACCATCGTGCTGGGTGCCCACGGCCCGTATCGGGTACACGTGATCCTGGTCGATCAGCAATGAGCGGCGCGCCCTGTGGCGCGGTGGATTGAGGCACTTTCAGACCATTCTCAAAAGGGTTTGCTTTACACTGGGCCCTTCGCCGCGTGCTGCTGTCCCACCGCCCTGGTAACCACTCCGGACGCGTGCGCCTTGTCGTCTGTCTCACACGCGAATCCGTGTCTTGCACCTGTGACGGCGTGTGTTGCGATAAAGGAGATTGCTGTCTGATGTGTCGTGTTGCCACGCTGCTTCCTCAATATCTGCTTGCCACGTTGCTCCTGTCGCCGGCCGTGGCATTCGCGGCCGACTTCGATGGTGCCGCGCTGTCGCCCGTCTGGGGTGTGCCGTTCGCCGGCATCCTGCTGTCGATCGCGCTGTTTCCGCTGGTCGCGCCCAAATTCTGGCATCACCACTACGGCAAGATCGCCGCAGCCTGGGCGGCGCTGTTCCTGGTGCCGTTTGCCGCGCAGTTCGGCCTGCACGCGGCCGTGGCCAACGCCGCGCATGCGCTGCTGGCCGAGTACATCCCGTTCATCGTCCTGCTGACCGCGCTCTATGTGGTGGCGGGCGGCATCTGCGTGCGGGGCAACCTGCACGCCACGCCACGGCTGAACACCGGCATCCTGGCGCTGGGCACCGTGCTGGCCAGCCTGATGGGGACGACGGGCGCCGCGATGCTGCTGATCCGGCCGCTGCTGCGCGCCAATGACAACCGGCGCCACGTGGCCCATGTGGTGGTGTTCTTCATCTTCCTGGTGGCCAATGCCGGCGGCGCGCTGACGCCGCTTGGCGATCCGCCGCTGTTCCTGGGCTTCCTCAAGGGCGTGGAGTTCTCCTGGACGCTGCGCAACATCCTGCCCGAGACGATCTTTATCTGGGTGGTGCTGCTGGCGCTGTTCTACGTCATCGACCGCTATTACTTTCTCAAGCGGGAGGAAGAACTGCCGCAGGCGCAAGATCCGACGCCGGACTCGGCGGGCATCCGGCTCGAAGGCAAGATCAATTTCGTGCTGCTGGTGGCCGTGGTGGGCCTGGTGCTGATGAGCGGGCTGTGGAAGCCCGGCATCGCCTTCGACGTCATGGGCACGGAGGTACCGCTGCCCGCGCTGGTGCGCGACGGGCTGCTCATCGTGGTGACCGTGGTGTCGCTGCTGGCGACTCCGCATGCCGCGCGCAGTGGCAACGAGTTCAACTGGGAACCGATGCTCGAGGTGGGCAAGCTGTTTGCCGGCATCTTCCTGACGATCATTCCGGTCATCGCCATGCTGAAGGCCGGCACCGATGGCGCGTTCGCGGGCGTGATCCGGGCGGTCAGCGACGGCAACGGGCAGCCGATCGACAGCATGTACTTCTGGGCCACGGGCATCCTGTCGTCGTTCCTGGATAACGCGCCGACCTACCTGGTGTTCTTCAATACCGCCGGCGGCGATGCGGCCACGCTGATGACGCGCGATGCGTCGACGCTGGCCGCCATCTCGGCGGGCGCCGTGTTCATGGGCGCCAACACGTATATCGGCAATGCGCCAAACCTGATGGTCAAGGCGATTGCCGAAAGCCGTGGCGTGCGCATGCCGAGCTTCTTCGGCTACATGGCGTGGTCCTGCGCCGTGCTGGTGCCGCTGTTCCTGGTGATGACGTTCCTCTTCTTCCACGTATGACTGCCATGAAGCCCCCTGTCCTTGTCACGCGCGCCATCTTTCCCGATGTGATCGAGCGTCTTTCGCAATATTTCGATGTCGATGCCAACCAGGAGGACCTGGTCCTCGACGCCGCGGCGTTGCGGGCGCGGCTGGCCGGCAAGGCCGGCGTGCTGGCCAATGCCGCCGACAGGATCGACGGCGACCTGGTTGCCACGCTGCCGCAACTGCGGGCGGTCTGCAACATGGCGGTGGGCTACAACAACCTCGACGTGCCGGCGCTGACCGCCGCGGGGATCGTGGCGACGAACACGCCCGACGTGCTGACCGAGACCACCGCCGATTTCGGCTGGGCGCTGCTGATGGCCACCGCACGCCGTGTGACCGAGAGCGAGCACTACCTGCGCGCCGGCAAGTGGGAGCGCTGGAGCTACGACATGCTCGTGGGCATGGACGTGTACGGCAGCACGCTGGGCATCCTCGGCATGGGGCGCATCGGCCAGGGCTTGGCCCGCCGTGCGGCGGGCTTCGGCATGCAGGTGCTGTACCACAACCGCAGCCAGTTGCCGGCCGATGTCGAGCAATCGCTCAATGCGCGCTATGTGACCAAGACCGAACTGCTGAAGCAGTCGGACCATCTGATTCTGGTGCTGCCGTACAGCCCCGAGAGCCATCACGCGATGGGCGCGGCGGAACTGGCGCTGATGAAACCCACTGCCACGCTGATCAACCTGGCGCGCGGCGGCATTGTCGACGACGGTGCGCTGGCCGCCGCGCTGCGCGATCGCAAGATCTTTGCTGCGGGGCTCGATGTGTTCGAGGGCGAGCCGAACGTGCATCCTGACCTGCTGACCGTGCCCAACGTCGTGCTGACGCCGCACATCGCCAGCGCGTCGGAAAAAACCCGCCGTGCCATGGCCAACCTGGCGGCCGACAACCTGATTGCCGCGCTCGACGCGGGTCCGCAGGCCGGCAAGCCCCAGACCGTGATCAATCCCGAGGTCATGCCGCGCCGCCGCTGATCGGCACGGATCGCCAGCCTTCATTTCCATGTCGCTCATTCCCTTGCTGACCCTGGCCGCCGCGGTGGCGGCCGTAATCCTGTTGATCGTGCTGTTGATGCGCCAGTCCCGCGCCGGCACCGGCGAACTGTTGCCGATGCTGGGCGACCTGCGCGACGACGTGCGCGAGGACACCGCGCGTGGGCTGGAGCGCCTGGAGCGCGAGCTGCGCACCGAGCTGGCCGAAACGGCGCGCGGCAATCGCAGCGAATCGGGGCAGCACATGCTGCGGTTCCAGCAGCAGTTGTCGACACAGCTGACCAGCATCGCCACGGTGCAGCAGCAACAGCTTGCGCAGATGTCTGAAGCCAATGAACGGCGGCTGGCCGACGTGCGCACGACGCTGGAGCAGAAGCTGCGCGACATCGAGGCCAATAACGCGACCAAACTGGAGGAAATGCGACGCACGGTGGACGAGAAGCTGCACGCCACGCTGGAGCAACGGCTGGGCGAATCGTTCAAGCTGGTGTCCGAGCGCCTGGAGCAGGTGCATCGCGGGCTGGGCGAAATGCAGATGCTGGCGCAGGGGGTAGGGGATCTCAAGCGGGTGCTGACCAACGTCAAGACGCGAGGCACCTGGGGTGAAGTGCAGTTGGCCATGCTGCTCGAGCAGATTCTGACACCGGATCAGTACAGCAAGAACGTGGAGACCGTGCGCAACTCCGGGGCGCGCGTGGAGTTTGCCATCCGCCTGCCTGGCCGCGAGGTGGGTGGTAGCCCGGTCTGGTTGCCCATCGACGCCAAGTTTCCGAAGGAGCAGTACGAGCGGCTGATCGACGCGCAGGAGCGCGGCGACGTGGACGGCGTGAACACGGCCAGCCGGGAGCTGGAAGTGGCGGTACGCCGCGAGGCGCAGACCATCGCCGAGAAATACCTGGCGCCGCCGGCCACCACCGACTTCGCCATCCTGTTCCTGCCCACCGAAGGCCTCTATGCGGAAGTCTTGCGGCGGCCGGGGCTGACTGACATGCTGCAGCGCGATTTCCGGGTGACCGTGGCCGGCCCCACGACGCTGACGGCGCTGCTCAACAGCCTGCAGATGGGATTCCGGACGCTGGCGCTGGAAAAGCGGTCGAGCGAAGTGTGGGAAGTGCTGGGTGCCGTGAAGACGGAATTCGGCAAATTTGGCGAAGTTCTGGCGAAGACGCGCGATACGCTGGTGCGTGCGGCACGCAATATCGAGCAGGCGGAAGTCCGTACCAGACAGATGGAGCGCAAGCTGCGCACCGTGGAGGCGCTGCCGGGCGAGATCGCGGAGCAGCTGCTGGGAACGTCAGGAATGACGGGCGCGGAAACAACCACCGATCCAGCTACCGATAGCGCCCCGGCTGACGAGAGCGCGGGGCAGCAAGAAGACCGATTGGTCTAGTAGGCCTAATGGCCTAATGACCGGGCGGATGCCGGCCTGGTCGCAATTACTGGCGGTCTTCGGGGCTCAGTTCACGGATGTGAACCTCGATGCCGCCAAATCGCGCGGCCACCCAGTTGTAGGCGCGGCAGCCCAGCCAGAGCAGGCCAAAGCCGATCAGTGCGTTGAGGATCAGGGCGGTGAAGACTGCGATGCCGGGCAGATCGCCGTAGCGCACGAAGGCGACGAACAGGCCCATGGCCACGATCGGCACCGAAAAGCACAGATAGACCAGCACAAGTGCGCGGGCAGTCTTGACGGGATGGAGGTACGCGATCTCCTGGTGCATGACGACAGACAAGATATTGGGGGATTCGGATTTTCGTGGTGCAAGTGTAGCGATTGGGGCCTGCGACGCCTAGACCGCCCCACTGCCGGATGAGGCATTTCAGACCGCAACGGTGCTTTCCGACAATGTATGCGGCACAAAAACGACACCGCCAGCGGTGACCAGTGCCAGGCAAGGCAAGTGACGCATGAATCGGAAGGATTCATGTTGTCCCGGGCAGTGTTCCGCGTAGCGGGACATCACCCGATACCGGCGCCGCAGTCGGGGTGCCGGACGTCAGACCAGGCCGTCGAACAGCATGACTTGCACGGTGTCGCCGGCGGCTACCGAGCCCTGATCGTGATCGAGCACGACAAAGCAATTGGCTTCGCTCATCGAACGCAACACCCCCGATCCCTGCTGGCCCGTCAACCGTACCTCCAGATTGCCGTCAGCGCCCGGCGCGAGAATCCCGCGCTGGAATTCGGTGCGGCCGGGCTTCTTGCGAATCGGCGTCGTCGTGCGTACGCGGATACGCGGCAACGGCGCCACGTTGGCACCCATCAACCGATGCAGCGCGCCGCGCACGAAATGATAGAAGGTGACCATCACGGCCACGGGATTGCCGGGCAGGCCGAACAGCATTGCATCATGGCCGTTCGACGAAATCCGGCCGAACGCCATCGGACGCCCCGGACGCATCGCGATCTTCCAGAACGTGACGTCGCCCAGTTTTTCCATGATCTGCTTCGTATAGTCGGCGTCGCCGACCGATACGCCGCCTGACGTAATGATGGCATCGGCGTTCTCGCAGGCGCTGCGGAATGCCGCCTCCATGGCTTCGGGTTCGTCGCGCACCACGCCCATGTCGATCAGCTCCACATTGAGCCTGCGCAGCATGCCGTGCAGCGTGTAGCGATTCGAGTCGTAGACGCAGCCCGGATCGAGCGGCTCGCCGATCGAGCGCAGTTCATCGCCAGTGGAGAAAAACGCCACCCGCAGGCGGCGGCGTACCTTCACCTCGGCCACGCCCAGCGATGCCAGCATCCCCAGGTCGGCCGGTGTCAGGATCCGGCCCGCGCGCAATGCGGACTGGCCGCGCGTCAGGTCTTCGCCGCGCAGCCGGCGGTTGTCGCCGGCCCGCACCGCGTCGGGCGCAAAACGCACCAGATTGCCGCCCGCCTGGATTTCGACAAATTCCTGTGGAATCACGGTGTCGCAGCCCGCCGGCATGATGGCGCCAGTCATGATGCGAACGGCCTGGCCCGGCTGTGCCTCGCCGGCAAAGGCGTTGCCCGCATAGGCGGTGCCGATGACTTCCAGCGCGATACTGGCGTCACCTTGGGCCAGCGCCAGGCTGGAGAACGCGTAGCCGTCCATGGCCGAGTTGTCGTGCGCGGGGACGTCGATCGGCGAGATCACGTCGACGGCCAGCACGCGGTCCAGGGCGGTGCGAATCGCAAGCTGCTCGATGCCACGGACCGGATCCACCACATCGGCAATGATGGCGTTGGCCTGGTCCACCGGCAGGGCGGTGGGGTCGTAGTCGGACTGGCAGGAGATGACGGATTGCAGCGAAGGCATGGTCTGGGTCGTGACACGCGCACGCGTCGGCGATGAAGGGATTTGAGTGAGAGTCTAGCCGGATCGTCCGGCGGTTTCGTGCTCGCGAAGCTCATCCAGCGTATTGATGTTCGCAAACGCCCGGGCGTCGTCGAACACGACCTGCGCCAGCCGCTGGCCTGTGACCCAGTTCTCGATCTTGCGGTTGCCGGCGTCCATGTAAGCGCGCAGCCCGGCAGCGGCCGTGACCGGCATCAGGCAGAACACGGGCTGCAAGCGTCGGCGGCCGTCGGCGTCCACAGTCACCGGCACGGCGATGTCGGCGCGTTCGTCCTCGATACCTTGGGCCAGGCGGGCCACCAGATCGGTCGGCAGGAAGGGGGTATCGCAGGGGGCGGTGACCAGCCACGGTGTCTGGCACTGCGCCAGTCCGGCCAGCATGCCCGCCAGCGGTCCAGCGAAATCCGCGATGGTGTCGGCGATCACCGGCACACCGAAGCTGGCGTACCGGTCAGCGTTGCGGTTGGCGTTGATCAGCAGCGGCCCGGTCTGCGGGGCTAGGCGCTGCAGCGTGTGCTGCACCATCGGCGTGCCATGGAACGGCTGCAGGCCTTTGTCGGTGCCGCCCATCCGGCTGCCGCGGCCGCCGGCCAGGATCAGGCCCGTGATGTCGTCGCGCGCAATCATCAGCCGCCGATATACGACATTTCGATCTTGCTCTCGGCGCGCGCGGCGCGTACGGCAGGATCACTGCGCTGCTCGGAATAGTTGTCGGTGCGCGCCTGCCATACCTGGGCGATGGCGTTGCCGACCTCCAGGTCGCTGTGCCCGCCGCGCAGCAGCGCGCGCAGGTCGTACCCTTCCGTGGCAAACAGGCACAGGTAGAGCCGCCCTTCCGTCGACAGGCGGACGCGGCTGCAATCGCCGCAGAAGGCGTGCGTCACGCTGGAAATCACGCCGATTTCGCCGCCGCCGTCGCGGTAGCGCCAGCGCTCGGCGGTTTCGCCGGAGTAGTTGGCCTGCACGGCTTCCAGCGGGAACGCCTCGTCGATACGGCGCACGACATCTGCCGACGACAGCACCTCGTCCATCTGCCAGTGGTTGCTGGCGCCGACATCCATGAACTCGATGAAACGGACAATGATGCCGCTGTTGCGGAAGTGACGTGCCATCGGCACGATTTCCTGGTCGTTGGTGCCGCGCTTCACCACCATGTTGACCTTGATTGGCGCCAGGCCGATGGCCTGCGCGACTTCGATGCCGTGCAGCACATCGCGCACGGCAAAATCCACGTCGTTCATCTTGCGGAACGTGACATCGTCGATGGCGTCCAGGCTGACCGTCACGCGCGTCAGGCCGGCGTCGCGCAGCGATTGCGCCTTGCGGGCCAGCAGCGATGCATTGGTGGTCAGCGTCAGGTCCAGCGGCTTGCCGGATGCCGTTTCGATGCGCGCCAGCATTTCCACCAGGCGCTCGATGTTCTTGCGCAGCAGCGGCTCGCCCCCCGTCAGCCGGATCTTCTCGACACCCTGGGCCACGAACAGGCGCGCCACCCGCTCGATTTCCTCGAAACTCAGCAGCTCGGAATGGGGCAGGAACGTGTAGTCCTTGTCGAACACTTCCTTCGGCATGCAGTAGACGCAGCGGAAGTTGCAGCGATCGGTGACGGAGATGCGCAGGTCGTGCAGGGGCCGGCCCCGGGTGTCGGCCACGAGCCCGGTCGGCGCCAGCAGGCGCGACGGAATGCTCGGCACCATCGATCGGTATCGATGGTCGCGCAGGTCAAGAATCGGAATGACAGTATCGGTCATGGCAGAGTGGGGCCGCGGCTGACCGGTGCGGAGGGCGCCCGGGTGGCCGTTCTGCCTGCCATTCTAGCCGAGGGCGGCTTCCCGCCGCGCGCAACACTGTCGTGACAGAAGCACAGTTTATGGCGGCGAACGGCAGTACAGCTGGCGGGTTTGTGCCAAGTCACGTTGACGACACAGGCGCCCAAATGAAAAAAGGGACGGCGGTTGCCGTCCCTTCCTGTTGCTTCAGCCTGCAGCGGCCTGATGCCGCCTTATTGCTGCTGCTGTGCCGCGTCGTGTTGCTGGCCGCCCGTTTCAACGAGGACCATCGGGCCTTCCGGCAGCGGCGGCAGCGGCTTGCGCTCGCGCGGTACGCGTGCCGTCGGCGCGATGTGCGCGGCGGCTTCCTGCGCTGCGGCGAGCTTGGCGCTGTCGGTGCGTACCCATTCCAGACCAGCGGTAGCCAGCATCGACTCCAGGGCCGGGGCGCTCGTGCTTGCCGGAGCCGGGGCGGTCACGGCGGGCGCGACGGCGACCGGGGCCGGGGCTTCCGCGGCGGGAACCGGTGCCGGGGTCACTTCCGGGGTCGCGGCGACGGGCTCGGGCACCACCGGGGCGGTGGCGATCGGGGCCGGGGCTTCAACAGCCGCGGTTTCGATAGCCTGATAAGCCGGGGCGGGCGTCACGACGGGTGCCGGTTGCGGCTCGGCTACGGCGGCGAACACCGGTTCAGCGGCCGGGGCCGGCTTGACGGGCTCGGCGTACTGCACCGGTGCCACCGGCGCCATCGGAGCGGCCGGTTCGCGGACCACTGGCGCGGCTTCCACCGGCGCGGCGGCTTGCACCACCGGCGCCGGGGCGGCCGGTTCGGCGACAGGCTGGGTCGACTGGGTCGTCACCGATGCCGATTCCTCTTCGGATTCGGTCACGCCGGCGCTGACTTCGGCCAGGTTGCCTTCATTGACTTCGAGGCTGGTGCCGTCCTCGCGCTCGCGGCGGTAGCGGTTGCGGCCACGACGATTGCGGCGGCGGCGTTCTTCGCCGTCACCGGCTTCCGTCGCGGCTTCGGCGCCCAGGGCATCTTCCGGCACATCCACGGCGGCCAAAACCGCCGGTGCAGCCTGGGCTGCCTCGAATGCCGATTGCGGTGCCGTGCCTTCGACGTTCAGGGTGTCCTCGGTCTCGCGCGAATCGGCGCGCTCGCGCTGGCGTTCGCGTTGACGCTCGCGGCGTTCCTGGTTGCGTTCACGACGCGCTTCGGTACGCTCGCCCTGGGCAATCGCCGGCGTGGCTTGCTGGGCTTCGCGCGGCTGACGGTCGCCACGGGGCTGGCGTTCGCCGCGCGGCTCGCGTTGTTCACGCGGTTCGCGTTGTTCGCGTGCCTCGCCACGTTGTGTCTCGGCGCGTTCCGTGCGCTCGCCGCGCTGGCCACGACCCTGACGGTCACCGCGTTCGCCACGTTCGCCACGCTCACCGCGCTGTTCGCCGCGACCCTGGCGGCCTTCGCCACGCTCGCCACGCTCGCCACGGTCACCGCGCTCGCCGCGTTCACCACGTTGGCCACGACCCTGGCGGCCTTCGCCGCGGGCTTCGGCGGCCGGCTTGGCCGGCTCGGCCACGGGCGCCGGTGCCGGCTTGGCGCCGAACAGGCCCTTCAGCCAGGCAACGAAACCGCCGCTGGCCACCGGCTGGGTAGCCGGCGTGGGACGTGCGGCCGAAGTGGCGTCCGGCTTGGGCGCGCGCTCGGCGCGCGGCACCGATACCGGTGCGGGCGCGTCGGGCGTGATGCCCTTGACGGCCGCTTCCTGGCGCGGGCGCGCGTCTTCCTTCTTGCGGCTGCTGTAGCTGGTGTCGGCTTCCAGTTCCTTCGCGGCGGCCTCGGCCATGCGGTAGCTGGCGGTCGATTCTTCCAGGCGCGGGTCGTCGTGACGCAGACGCTCCAGCTTGTAGTGCGGCGTTTCCAGATGCTTGTTCGGAATCAGCAGCACATTGACCTTGAAGCGCAGTTCGATCAAGTTGATGTCCTGACGCTTTTCGTTCAACAGGAAAGCGGCCACTTCCACCGGTACTTGGCAGTGGATGGCGGCCGTGTTTTCCTTCATCGCCTCTTCCTGAATGATGCGCAGCACCTGCAGGGCGGACGATTCGGTATCGCGGATATGACCTGTTCCATTGCAGCGCGGGCAGGTGATGTGCGAGCCTTCCGACAGCGACGGACGCAGGCGCTGGCGCGACAGCTCCATCAGGCCGAAACGGCTGATCTTGCCCATCTGCACGCGGGCACGGTCGTGGCGCAGCGCGTCCTTGAGGCGCGTTTCCACGTCCTTCTGGGCCTTGCCGGACTCCATGTCGATGAAGTCGATCACGATCAGGCCGCCCAGGTCGCGCAGGCGCAGCTGGCGGGCGATTTCGTCGGCGGCTTCCAGGTTCGTGCGCAGCGCGGTTTCCTCGATGTCCGCACCCTTGGTGGCGCGGGCCGAGTTCACGTCAACCGACACGAGGGCTTCGGTATGGTCGATCACGATGGCACCGCCCGACGGCAGCATCACCATGCGCGAGTACGCCGATTCGATCTGGTGCTCGATCTGGAAACGCGAGAAGAGCGGCACGTCGTCGCGGTACTTCTTCACGCGACTCATGTTGTCGGGCATGACCACGCTCATGAAGGCGCGGGCCTGCTCGTAGATCTCGTCGGTATCGATCAGGATCTCGCCGATATCGGGCTGGAAGTAATCGCGGATGGCGCGGATCACCAGGCTCGATTCCAGATAGATCAGCAGCGGGGCCTTGTTGTCGCCGGCGGCGCCGTCGATGGCCTTCCACAGTTGCAGCAGGTAGTTCAGGTCCCACTGCAGTTCCTCGGCGGCACGGCCGATGCCGGCGGTGCGGGCGATGATGCTCATGCCTTCCGGCACCTGCAGCTGCCCCATCGTCTCGCGCAGTTCCTGGCGGTCCTCGCCCTCGATGCGGCGCGACACGCCGCCGCCGCGCGGGTTGTTCGGCATCAGAACCAGGTAGCGGCCGGCCAGCGAGATGAACGTGGTCAGGGCGGCGCCCTTGTTGCCGCGCTCTTCCTTTTCGACCTGGACGATCAGTTCCTGGCCTTCATGCAGGGCGTCCTGGATGCGCGCGTTGCGCACGTCCACGCCGTCCTTGAAGAAGGCTCGGGCCACTTCCTTGAACGGCAGGAAGCCGTGGCGCTCTTCGCCGTAGTTGACGAAGCAGGCCTCCAGCGACGGCTCGATACGGGTAATGACACCCTTGTAGATGTTGCCCTTGCGCTGTTCGCGCCCGGCAGTTTCGATGTCGATGTCGATCAGTTTCTGGCCATCGACGATCGCGACGCGCAACTCCTCCTGTTGCGTCGCGTTAAACAGCATGCGTTTCATCGCAATACCTCACTCCAGTGTCGCGGGAGCCCAATGGGTCATGAGTGGGTCATGCCCGCGACGGTCCAGGGAGCACGCGAGGAAAGAGAGCGAGGGCGGGAGAATTGCCGGAGTTGCCGACGCGTTGCTATGCGGCCGGCTGGGCGCGGGTGAAAGGAGAGGGTGTCGGCGTCCCGTCATCCGCAAAAAGTCTGCGGGCGATCCGCTGCTGGGTCGGGAGAGGGCAAATGGGCCTTGCTCCTGGTGCAGCGATATCTGGCGGATGCCGGCGGGCCGGGGGCGAGGGCGGCATGTCGGCCGTGCCATCGGCACGGGCAACGCTGCCCATCGCAGCCGGGCCGGGATGGCCAGGACGCGTCAAAGAGCAAGTCATCCGGACGCAGCAGTTGCATGCCATTGCCAAACCGACCTGTCCGCTGGCGGGCGCGCCGCTGGTTCTTCGCGTTCTGCGCTCGGGCGCCGCTGCCGGATCGTCGAACTACGACGACCATCGGCAAGTCGCGGCGGGTACTGCAGGTCGGTTGGCAGGGTGTCACCTGCCGGGCCGGCACCGGTTCCCGGTGCGGGCGGTCTTCTCTCACCGATGCGGATGCCCTTCACTGGCATCCACATTGAATTCTTTTCTACCTGAACACTCTGTTTCCACGTGTCGGCCGGCTGATTGCCGAAGCCGCCTCTGGGCGACTTCCTGCGCGCCGGCGCGGCGCGTGCGTGCTGCTGATTGCCACCATTTGCCTGTCTGGCGCCTGCGGGGTACGCAACATGCGGGAGACGGGCCGGGCTGGCGGCAACCCGAAGTGTAAAATGCGAGATCTCGCGCGGATACTGGTGGGACTACCCAAGACAACTGCCTGGATGCCCTGCATGTTCCGTTCCGGTTTGCCGCAAATGGCAGGCATTCCGGTTGGAGTTCGCGCCAAACATCGCTTACACAGGTCGCACATTCCCGGCATTTGGCCGGGTACGGCCGGGAAATTATATTGAAAATGAATGAGTTACGCCATCAAATTGAAACGGAGCCGCGCTCCCGCACCAGCGGCCTCCAGGTGGCGTATGTCACGATTGACGAGAGCGCCGAAGGTCAGCGCATCGACAACTACCTGTTGAAGGTCGCCAAGGGGGTGCCCAAGAGCCACATCTACCGGGTTCTGCGCTCGGGTGAGGTGCGCGTCAACAAAGGGCGGATCGATGCAACTTACCGGCTGAAGCTGGGCGATGTCGTGCGAATCCCGCCGATGCGCGTGGCTGAAAAGGCATCGGAGGGCACTTTCGTGCCGGCCGGCGAATTTCCGGTTTTGTTCGAGGACACCCACCTGCTGGTGATCGACAAGCCGGCCGGCGTGGCCGTGCATGGCGGGTCAGGGGTGGCGTTTGGCGTGATCGAACAATTGCGCCGCGCGCGGCCCGAGGCCAAGTTTCTGGAGCTGGTGCATCGGCTGGACCGCGAAACCTCCGGCATCCTGGTGCTGGCCAAGAAGCGGTCGGCGCTGGTGCACCTACATGAGCAGATTCGCGGAAGCGACATGGACAAGCGCTACTTCGCCTGCGTGGTGGGTGAATTTCCGAATGCGCGCCAGCACGTGAAGCTGCCTCTATATAAGTACAGCACGCCGGATGGCGAGCGGCGCGTGCGCGTGCAAGCCGAGGGCGGTCTGGCGTCGCACACGGTCTTCAACCGCGTGAAGGCGTTCGAGGGGTTCACGCTGCTGGAAGCCGAACTGAAGACCGGGCGTACGCACCAGATCCGCGTACATCTGCAGTCGACGGGTTTCCCGATCATCGGCGACGAGAAGTACGGCGACTTTGCGCTCAATAAGGCGCTTTCCCGCAGTGGCGCGAAGCCCGGCATCAAACGGATGTTCCTGCACGCCCACAAACTGACGTTCATCCATCCGAATACCGGCGAGCCAATCACTGTGTCTGCGCCGCTGCCTCCCGAATGTGTCGATTTTTTGCAACAATTGACCCAGATCGGCGACGCCTCGTGAGGACTGGCGCACGCGCCGCAATCCATATCTGCAACACTTTCCGTATCGACCAAGGACCGCAATGGCCAGGCAGCGCTTTGACCTGATCGTTTTCGACTGGGATGGAACCCTGATGGATTCCACGCCTACCATCGCCAAGTGCATTCAACTGGCCAGCCGCGACCTGGGCTTGCCCGTGCCCAACGACAGCGCCGCCAGCCACGTGATCGGGCTGGGCCTCAAGGACGCGCTGTCCTATGCCGTACCGACGCTCGATCCGGCCGATTACCCGCGTCTGGCCGAGCGCTATCGCTATCACTTCCTGACCCGCGACGCGGATCTGGTGTTGTTCCCGGGTGTGCGCGAGATGCTCGAGGCGCTGCACGCCGAGCACTATTTCCTGGGCGTGGCCACCGGCAAGACCCGCGTGGGGCTTGAGCGTGCGCTGGCCAGCACCGGTCTGGGCAAGCTGTTCGATGCCACGCGTTGCGCGGACGAGACATTCTCGAAGCCGCACCCGGCCATGCTGCATGAGCTCACGCGCGAGCTGGGCCAGGACATCGGCCGCACGGTCATGGTTGGCGACACCACGCACGATCTGCAGATGGCCATCAACGCCGGCGCGCAGGGCCTGGGCGTGTGCTATGGCGCACATCCGGCCGATTCGCTCCGCGCGATGTCGCCCGTGCATTGCGCCACGTCGATCGCCGATCTGCAGCAATGGCTGCTTGACCATGCCTGACGACAGCCTGGCACCACGCCGCCTCTGCGCAGCCGTCGATCTGGTCGATGGCGGGGCGGGGGTGCGTTTTACCGTCCGCATGGCTTCGCGCGACATCGGCGCGTTTGCGATCCGCTACGACGGCGTGGCCTATGGCTACCTGAACCAGTGCGCCCATGTGCCCATGGAGCTCGACTGGCAGGAAGGGCAGTTTTTCGATAGTGCAGGCCTATACTTGATGTGCGCGACACATGGCGCGACCTACGCGCCAGACACCGGTCTGTGCGTGGGCGGCCCTTGTCGGGGCGCCGCGCTTGCCAAGCTCCACATCGAGGAACGTGAAGGTGCTGTCTTCTGGCAGCCCGAAGCCCCTTTTTTTGCGCCCGACGCCAACTGAGCGGAGCCGGGTCTTCGTTTGACGCCTGAGTCCATCTGCATGACAGAACAGCAAAAACCGCCATCATCCGAACAACCGGGTCAACCAGAGCAGCGTCCTGACGAGCACGCTCCCGGCAGCAGCGAGACGCTGGAAACGGCGCAGCAGGCGGACTATCCGCTGGAGCGCGACCTGAAGGCCGGCGACGATGCCGCCCGCCGCGAGGCCGACGAACGCCGCGCGCGCATGGCCGGCAACGCTGCCGCGCCAGTGGGCGGCGCCGGTGGCGGCTGGGAACGCGACGTGCTGGAAAAGGTGCTGATGGCCAGCCTGCGCGAGCAACGCGCCGCACGGCGCTGGAAGATATTCTTCCGGCTGGTGGGGCTGGGCATCCTGGCGCTGATCCTGTTCGCCGTGATCGATTTCAAGGGCGACAGCCTGACCAGCACCAGCGGCCGCCATACGGCCATGGTGACGCTTGAAGGCGAGATCGCCGCGGGCACGCCAGCCAGCGCCGACTCGATCAATGCATCGCTGCAGGCGGCGTTTGCCGATACCTCGGCCGCGGGCGTGATCCTGAAGATCAACTCGCCCGGCGGCTCGCCGGTGCAGGCCGGCATCATCAACGACGAGATCCATCGTCTGCGCAAGACCTATCCGGACAAGCCGTTCTACGTGGTGGTGGAGGAAATCTGCGCGTCGGGTGGCTACTACGTGGCCGCCGCGGCCGACAAGATCTATGTCGACAAGGCCAGTATCGTTGGCTCGATCGGGGTGCTGATGGACGGTTTCGGCTTTACCGGCCTGATGGACAAGCTGGGGGTCCAGCGTCGCCTGTACACGTCGGGCGCCAACAAGGGCATGCTCGATCCGTTCTCGCCCGAGGTGCCGCGCCAGAAGGCGTTCGCGGAGTCGATGCTCAAGCAGATCCACCAGCAGTTCATCGATGTGGTGAAGGAAGGTCGGGGCGACCGGCTCAAGAGCGACCCGGATCTGTTCTCGGGCCTGTTCTGGTCCGGCGAGCGCGCGGTGGAACTGGGCCTCGCCGATGGCCTGGGTAGCGCCGACTACGTGGCGCGCGACCTGTTCAAGGCCGAGGACATCGTCGACTACACGGTCAAGGAAAACATCGCCGAGCGCGTGGCCAAGCGGTTTGGCGCGGCGATGGGCTCCGCGGCAATGAAGATGATGTTGATGAACGCGTCGGCGCCTGCTGTGCGCTGAGGATGGAAATTGGCGTTTTTCCGTCCTTTCCCTATGGGGAGGGGGCGGTTTGGTGCCTGACGCGTCCTGGCTGCCCGCTTGTTAACTAGCTAACTAGTTAACAAGTGCGAGCGGCCTGGTACCAACTACTGCGCGAGCAGCGAAAAGATCGCCGGGCGCTTGTGCAGTTCAAGGCGGTCCGGGCGCCACGCGGAGATCGGCAGCGTGACGATGGTCTCTGTCGGCAGCGTCAGGTCCACGGCGATCGACAGCAGCGTGGTGCCCGAACAATGCTGGCGCAGCGCGTCGAGCAACGGGCCGTTGCGATAGGGCGTCTCGATCCACACCTGGGTTTGCTGCGCCTTGCGCGATCGCTGTTCCAGATCACGCAGCTTCTTCGCGCGTTCGTTGGCATCCACGGGCAGGTAGCCATTGAACGCAAAGCTCTGGCCGTTCAGGCCCGAGCCCATCACCGCCAGCAGGATCGAACTGGGGCCGACCAGCGGACGCACCGTGATGCCGCGCGTGTGGGCCAGCCGCACCAGATCGGCGCCCGGATCGGCTACGGCCGGCACGCCCGCTTCGGACAGCAGGCCGCCATCGCGCCCGTCCGCGATGGGGTCGAGCAAGGCATCCAGCGCAGCGGCCTTTGTATTGACGTTCAGTTCGCGGATTTCGATCTGCTGGATGGTGTGCGTCAGCGGCGCGGTCTCCGCCAGCTTCTTCAGGAAGGCGCGCGCCGTCTTGGCGTTTTCGGCCACCAGATAGTCAAGCCGCGCCGCGATCTGCTGCACACCGGCGGGAATCACATCCATGACGGGGTCGAACTCGTCGCGCTTGCCGAGCGTGTTGGGAATCAGGAAAAGCGTGCCAGCCATGGTTCAGGCTCCAAAGAACGGGTAGCCGACCTGGCGCAGCATGCCGGTCAGGGCTACCAGCGGCAGGCCAATCAGCGCGGTGGGGTCGTCCGATTCCACGCGCGACAGCAGGGCGATGCCAAGGCCTTCCGCCTTGGCGCTGCCGGCGCAGTCGTAGGGTGTTTCGATGCGTAGATAGGCATCCAGCTCTGCATCGGTCAGGTTGCGGAACGTGACCAGCGTCTGCACGTCGGCCAACTGCGCAACGCCGGTACGGCTGTCGAGCAGGCACAGGGCCGAATGAAAGGTGACGGTTCGGCCACGCATGCGTTGCAGTTGCGCCAGCGCGTTTTCATGGTTGCCGGGTTTGCCAATCTGCATGCCGTCGAGCGTGCAGACCTGATCGGAGCCGATAACCAGCGCACCAGGGTGTCGCGCCGCGATGGCTTCGGCCTTCAGTCGCGCCAGGCGCAATGCGGTGGCGTCGGGGCGCTCGCCGGACAGTGGCGTTTCGTCGATATCGGGCGTTGCCACCTCGAACGGGATCTGCAGCCGCGCCAGCAGTTCGCGGCGATAAGGTGAGCTTGATCCGAGGATCAGCGCGGGACGGGAGTCGGAAGACATATAGGAAGGGCGCCAGAAATCGGTGAAGAACGGTTTTCGGCTTGTATACTTTGACCGTTCCGGAAAATTCCACGTATAATCGCGCGTTTAGCCGCACAGGCACATGCGTTGCCTGCAACGTGTGGCAAACAAGGCATTTACTGCGATTCAGTCTGATGAGTCAGCCGACCCAGCCAGCGGCGTCCGCCCTGGCCTTCGATCTGCGTGAAACCGATCTCTTCGCCTTCTGCCGCAAAGGTGGCAATGTGGCGGGAGAGGTGCCGGTGCGCGATTTGCCGCGCATCTTAGCCGAGACGGCCGCCGATGCGCCAGCGTCCGCCGCGGACGAGGCTTTCGCGTACACCCTGATCGGCTTTGTGCGCGAAGAGGCGGCGGAGCCCGGTGCGGCGGTATCGCAGCGCCTGTTTGTCGACGTGACGGTCAATGGTCGTGTCTGGCTGAATTGCCAGCGCTGCCTGGGGGTTTATCCCGAACCGATCGCAACGAAAATGCGTTTTGAGGTAGCGGTCAGCGAGGAAGCGGCCGAAGAAGCGCCGATGGATGACGACGAGCTCGACGTGATCGTGGGCTCGAAGAAGTTTTCGGCGCTGGAACTGATTGAAGATGAAGTGCTGTTGGCATTGCCTTCGGCACCGAAGCATGAAGTCTGTCCGACGGTACACGAGTCGCTCGTGACCGGCGCAGACGGCGAGGTGGAGCCCGAGGCTCCGCCCGCGGAAGAAAAGCGGCCATCGCCCTTTGCGGCGCTGGCCGGCCTGAAGACCAAGCATTGACGCCGCGCGGAGCGCGGCCTGGCAGGTCTTCACGGTAGAGGTCAAGCATCCGGCCGGGCCCCGGCTACGCCTTGCGCAGGATGCGTGTGTTAATATCGCAAAATTCTCGAAGGAGTCATCATGGCTGTTCAACAGAACAAGAAGTCGCCGTCCAAGCGCGGCATGCACCGTTCGCACGACCATCTGTCGGTCGCCCCCCTGGCCGTCGAACCGACCACGGGCGAAACCCACCTGCGCCACCATGTCAGCCCGAACGGCTACTACCGTGGTCGCAAGGTCATCAAGACCAAGAACGACTGACCAGGTCGTCTGGCGTGACCCTGTGTCTCGCTCGCGCACGTTGTCAGGTGTAAAACAGGAAAGCGGCAAGCTGGTTGCCGCTTTTTTGTTGGGCGCTCGGCGCCCGCACGGCAGCGTATCCGCGCGTCCGGCTGGTTGCGTCCCCGCGAATCGATGCGGCGGGTGCCGGCGCGCTTTCCGTATCAGGAAACAATGACGATCAAGCTCGCTATCGACTGCATGGGCGGTGATCACGGAGTCTCCGTGACGGTGCCGGCAGCGATCAGTTTTCTTTCCCGTCACGACGACGCCGAGATGATCCTCGTCGGCCTGCCCGACGCCATCGGCGCGCAGCTGAAAAAGCTGCATGCAAGCGATCATCCGCGCGTGACCATCGTGCCCGCGACCGAAGTCATCACCATGGATGACCCGGTGGAAGTGGCGCTGCGCAAGAAGAAAGACTCTTCGATGCGCGTGGCCGTGACGCAAGTCAAGGAAGGCAAGGCTGGCGCCTGTATTTCCGCTGGCAATACCGGCGCATTGATGGCGGTTTCACGCTATGTGCTGAAGACGCTCGAAGGCATCGAGCGGCCTGCCATCGCCACGACGATTCCCAACGAACAGGGCTGGGGCACCACGGTGCTCGACCTCGGTGCCAACGCCGACTGCGAGCCGGAGCACCTGCTGCAGTTCGCGCGCATGGCTGAAGCCATGGTTGCGGTCGTGGATCACAAGGACCACCCGACGGTGGGCCTGCTCAATATTGGCGAGGAAGTGATCAAGGGCAACGAGGTGGTCAAGGCCGCCGGCGAGCTGCTGCGCGCTTCCGAGCTCAACTTCTACGGCAACGTGGAAGGCAACGACATCTTCAAGGGTACGACCGACATCGTCGTCTGTGACGGCTTCGTCGGCAACGTGGCGCTCAAGAGCACCGAAGGCCTGGCCAAGATGATCGGCAGCATGATCAAGGAAGAATTCACGCGCTCGTGGTTCACCAAGCTGCTGGCCGCGGTGGCGATGCCGGTCCTGTCGCGCCTGGCGCGGCGGCTCGATCCTGCCCGTTACAACGGCGCATCGCTGCTGGGGCTGCGTGGGCTGGTGATCAAGAGCCACGGTTCCGCCGATGCCCATTCTTTTGAGTGGGCGATCAAACGCGGGTATGATGCGGCCAGAAATGGCGTCATCGAGCGCATTGCCAAGGCCTTTGCCAACAAGTCCGGTGCCGCTGGCGCCGCGACGGGCGGCCCGGAGACAGACTCGCCGGACCCAAATTCCGATACCCGTGCCGCCTGAGGCCGCGCGCCCGTAACGGGCGGGTGGCCGGCGTTCCGCCCGACGGCCTGGCCCCGGGCGGGCCGGTGAGCACCACGATCCGACATACTCATGACCAAGTACGCAAAAATCATCGGCACGGGGAGCTACCTGCCCCCGCGACGCGTCACGAATCACGACCTCGCCGTGCAGCTTGCCGAGAAGGGTATCGAGACCAGCGACGAGTGGATCGTCTCGCGCAGCGGTATTTCGGCGCGCCACTGGGCCGAACCCGACGTGACGTCGAGCGACCTGGCCGTCAAGGCCGCCGAGCAGGCGATTGCCGCCGCGGGCATCGACCGCCAGGACATCGACCTGATCATCGTTGCAACGTCGACCCCGGATTTCGTGTTCCCGAGCACCGCCTGCCTGGTGCAGCAGAAGCTCGGCATCACGAACCAGTGCGCGGCGTTCGACCTTCAGGCTGTGTGCTCGGGTTTTGTCTACGCGATGTCGACGGCTGACAAGTTCATCCGCAGCGGCTCGCACAAGAACGTGCTCGTGATCGGTTCCGAGGTGTTTTCGCGCATCCTCGACTTCAACGACCGTACCACCTGCGTGCTGTTTGGCGATGGCGCGGGCGCCGTGGTGCTGAGCGCCTCGGACGAGCCGGGCATCCTGTCGTCGGCCATGCATTCGGATGGCAACCACGTGGACATCCTGTGCGTGCCGGGCAATGTGTCGGGCGGTGCCATCACCGGCAATGCCTTCCTGCACATGGACGGCCAGGCCGTGTTCAAGCTGGCCGTGACCGTGCTGGACAAGGTAGCGCGCGAGGCAATCTCGGCGGCCGAAATGCAGGCCGATGAAATCGACTGGCTGATTCCGCACCAGGCCAATATCCGCATCATGCAGGGCACGGCCAAAAAGCTGGGCCTGCCGAGCGAGCGCATGGTGGCCACGGTGCATGAGCACGGCAATACCTCGGCCGCATCGATTCCGCTGGCACTGGACGTCGCCGTGCGAGATGGCCGCATCAAGCCCGGCCAGACCGTGCTGATGGAAGGCGTTGGCGGCGGCTTCACCTGGGGTGCGGTGCTGCTGCGCATGTAATATGCGGCCGGTGCGATGCGCCCGAGCGTGCCGCGCCGTTCCGAAACGTTTAAACGTTGTATAGCCAGACTGGATTTCCGATGAAATTCGCATTCGTTTTTCCCGGCCAGGGTTCGCAGTCGGTTGGCATGCTGAACGCGTTTGCCGACAACCCCGTGGTGCGTGCCACGCTCGAGGAAGCGTCGACGGCGCTGGGTCAGGACATCGGCAAGCTGATTGCCGAAGGCCCGGCGGAAGACCTGAACCTGACGACCAATACGCAGCCGGTGATGCTGACGGCGGCGGTTGCCGTGTACCGTGCATGGCTGGATGCCGGTGGTCCGGTGCCGGCCCTGGTGGCTGGACACAGCCTCGGCGAGTATTCGGCGCTGGTGGCGGCGGGCGTGATCCCGTTCGCGGACGCCGTGCCGCTGGTGCGATTCCGCGCCCAGGCCATGCAGGAAGCCGTGCCGGTGGGCGAGGGCGGCATGGCCGCCATCCTGGGCCTGTCCGATGACGACGTGCGCGCCGCATGTGCGGAAGCCGCGGCAGCCGGCGTCGGCGTGGTCGAGGCGGTGAACTTCAATGCCCCGTCGCAGGTGGTGATCGCCGGCAACAAGGGTGCCGTGGAAAAGGCCTGCGAAATCGCCAAGGCCAAGGGCGCCAAGCGCGCGCTGCCGCTGCCGGTATCGGCGCCGTTCCACTCGTCGCTGCTCAAGCCTGCTTCGGACCGTCTGCGCGAGCGCATGGCTGGCCTGACGTTCTCGGCCCCGGCGATTCCGCTGGTGAACAACGTCGACGTGGCTGTGGTCAACGATCCGGCGCAGATCAAGGATGCGCTGGTTCGCCAGGCGGCCGCGCCGGTGCGCTGGGTGGAGTGCGTGCAGAAGATGGCTGCCGAAGGCGTCACGCACGTGATCGAATGCGGCCCGGGCAAAGTGCTGGCCGGCATGACCAAGCGCATCGACGGCAACCTCGTTGGTGGTGCAATCTTTGATCCGGCATCGCTGCAGGAAACGCTGGCGCTGCTGAAATAAGACCTAGGAACAAACGCAACATGAGCAAGACTCTGGAAAATCAGGTCGCGCTGGTAACGGGCGCCTCGCGCGGCATCGGCCGGGCGATCGCGCTGGAACTCGCACGCCAGGGCGCTACCGTGATCGGGACGGCCACCAGCGAATCGGGTGCGGCGGGTATCAGCGAATACCTGTCGGCCGAGGGGCTGAAGGGTAACGGCGTGGTGCTGAACGTGAACGATGCCGCGCGCTGCGACGCCGTGATCGACGAGATCGTGAAGACGCACGGTGGCCTGGCGGTGCTGGTGAACAATGCCGGCATCACGCAGGACCAGCTGGCCATGCGCATGAAGGACGACGACTGGACGGCCGTCATCGACACGAACCTGACGGCGGTGTTCCGCCTAGCGCGCGCGGTACTGCGCCCGATGATGAAGGCCCGTGGCGGTCGCATCATCAACATCACGTCGGTGGTGGGCTCGACGGGCAACCCGGGCCAGATGAACTATGCGGCGGCCAAGGCCGGTGTGGAAGGCATGACCCGCGCGCTGGCGGCCGAGATCGGCAGCCGCAATGTCACGGTGAACTGCGTGGCGCCGGGCTTCATCGATACGGACATGACCAAGGCGCTGTCGGAAGAGCAGCATGCTGCCCTGAAGGCGCGCATTCCGCTGGCCCGGCTGGGGCAACCGGAAGACATCGCCAACGCGGTGGCTTTCCTGGCTGGTCCGCAGGCTTCCTACGTCACGGGCACTACGCTGCACGTGAACGGCGGCATGTACATGAACTGAGGATTCGAGCCGGCTTCAGTTTCGAGGGAGAAGCTGAAAGAAGCCGGTTGAAGCTGTAGTTTTTGAAACCAATCGGGCGCGAATCTTGCAAAGGTTGGCAGGCGGATGTTTTGTGGTCCAAACCTGCTAAAATGCGCCCACTTTTTGTCGAACATTCCCTGGAGGGTTACATGGACAATATCGAACAACGCGTCAAGAAAATCGTGGCTGAACAGCTTGGCGTGGCCGAGGCAGACATCAAGAACGAATCGTCGTTCGTGAATGATCTCGGTGCGGACTCGCTGGACACGGTTGAACTCGTGATGGCGTTGGAAGATGAATTCGGCATGGAAATTCCGGATGAGGAAGCCGAAAAGATCACGACCGTGCAACAAGCCATCGACTACGCTACCGCGCACGTCAAGGCCTAAGCCGTCGTCATCATATTCCGAGCCACAGAAGGCGCATGGACGGGGCCGTCACGGTCCTGTCATGCCGTTTTCTGTGGCTTTCGTCTGTACGAAGAAGCTGAACCGGATCGATCCCCTGCAATGCGCCCCATGCCAAGGTTTGTCGGCAGGCGCGGCGGGATCCTGAAGGATTCCGGTTCCACTTCACGCACTCGTAGGAAAATATAGTGAGCCGTCGTCGCGTCGTCGTCACTGGGCTTGGTCTTGTGTCTCCGGTCGGAAACACGGTTGCCGAAGGCTGGGCCAACCTGGTTGCTGGCAAGTCCGGCATCGCCACCATTACCAAATTTGATCACTCCGCCCTGTCCGTGCATTTCGCGGGCGAAGTGAAGGGTTTCAACGCCGAGGACTACATCCCGGCGAAGGAAGCCCGCAACATGGATACGTTTATCCATTTCGGCATTGCCGCCGGTACCCAGGCGCTGAAGGACAGCGGCCTGGAAATCACCGATGCCAACGCCGAGCGCGTAGGCGTGCTGGTCGGTTCCGGCATCGGCGGTCTGCCTATGATCGAAGACACGCAGATGACGCTGGCCAACCGTGGCCCGCGCCGCATCTCGCCGTTCTTCGTGCCGGGCTCGATCATCAACATGATCTCCGGTCACCTGTCGATCATCCACGGCCTGAAGGGGCCGAACCTGGCCGCTGTGACGGCCTGCACGACCGGCCTGCACAGCATCGGCCTGGCCGCCCGCCTGATTCAGGCTGGCGACGCCGACGTGATGGTTGCCGGCGGTGCGGAATCGACGGTGTCGCCGCTGGGTATCGGCGGTTTTGCCGCGGCTCGTGCGCTGTCGACCCGCAACGATGATCCTGCTGCCGCTTCGCGTCCGTGGGACAAGGATCGTGACGGTTTCGTGCTGGGCGAAGGCGCCGGCGTGATGGTGCTGGAAGAGTACGAGTCGGCCAAGGCGCGCGGCGCGCGTATCTATGCCGAGCTGGTGGGCTTCGGCATGAGTGGCGACGCGTACCACATGACCGCGCCGAGCACCGATGGCCCGCGCCGCTGCATGGTTGCCGCGCTCAAGGACGCCGCCGTGAACCCGGACGAGGTCAACTACCTCAACGCGCATGGCACGTCGACGCCGCTCGGCGACAAGAACGAGTCGGACGCCATCAAGCTGGCCCTGGGCGACGCCGCCTACAAGGTTGCCGTGAACTCGACCAAGTCGATGACCGGCCACCTGCTGGGTGGTGCTGGCGGGCTGGAATCGGTCTTCACCGTGCTGGCGATCCACAACCAGATTTCGCCGCCGACCATCAATATCTTCAACCAGGACCCGGAATGTGACCTGGACTACGTGGCCAACACGGCACGTGAAATGAAGATCGATGTGGCCGTGAAGAACAACTTCGGCTTTGGCGGTACCAACGGCACGCTGGTTTTCCGCCGTATCTGAGTCGCGTGATGCGCCCGCCCGCGGCGCATCGCCAGGATCCTGTCGGTAGCAGTGACGGGATCCTGGCTTCATCTTGCATTCCCCTTGATCGTCCCGCCGCTGTGTCGCCAGGTTGCACGCGGGTGCAACCGGAGCATGCCGGTGAAGGAACCAAATTGCGTAGCCACGGTCACAGAATGCGCTTTGCGACACCCGAAGGCGCACGGATCGTAGGTAAAATACAACGCTTGTCGTGACGACAAAACCAAGAGATACACTGCAGCAGGTGAACCATTCGTGAGCGAACGCGAAGCCGATCAGCTTCTAGTTGAACGCGTCCAGCAGGGCGACAAGAAGGCCTTTGAATTGCTGGTGGTCAAGTACCACCGCAAGATCATCCGCCTGATCTCGCGCCTTGTCCGTGACCCCGCCGAAGTGGAGGATGTGGCGCAGGATGCCTTTATCAAGGCATATCGCGCCTTGCCCCAGTTCCGGGGGGAGTCCGCCTTCTACACCTGGCTGTATCGGATCGCGGTGAACACCGCCAAGAACTACCTGGCAACCCAGGGGCGCCGTCCGGAAGCGTCCAGTGATATCGATGCTGAAGAGGCTGAAACTTTTGCGGACGGTGAGCAACTAAGGGATATCAATACGCCGGAGTCCATGCTTCATACGCGCCAGGTTGCCGATACGGTGAACCGCGCCATGGAAGCTCTGCCGGAAGAATTACGCACCGCCATCACGTTGCGCGAGATCGAAGGCCTCAGCTATGAGGAGATCGCGGAGGCGATGGGGTGTCCGATCGGGACGGTGCGCTCGCGGATTTTCCGGGCGCGCGAAGCGATCGCAGATAAATTGCGGCCCCTGCTGGGAACGGCAGAGGGCAAGCGGTGGTAAGTGAGAATGTCGTGCAGCCAGCGTTGCAGCCTATTCCTGCATCGATAAACGACAAGCGGTAGTGACGGGATTTATCGGTGTTCAATGGAATTTCTTGGGGTTGGAAATGGGTCAGGCTCATAAGCAGTCGGTTCATGTAATGGAAGCAGCGGAGCAGATCTCGATCCTGATGGATGGGGAACTGCAGGCGCACGAAATCGGCGCGGCACTCGATATTGCCAAGGGCGATACCGGGATGGCCGAATGGTCGATGTATCAACTGATCGGTGACACGCTGCGCTCGGAAGAACTGACGCACGCGGGGTCGACCTCCGATTTTCTTACCCGTTTCTCCGCACAACTCGAATCCGAGCCGCACGTGCTGGTGCCGGCCGTGGCCGCCGCTGGCCGGCAGCGCCTGCTGGTGCGCCCGTCGTGGGTGCGCCGCGTCATGCCCGGAACCGCGATTGCCGCTGCTGTTGCGGCTGTCAGCTGGGTGGTCGTGCCGCAGATGCGTGGACCGAACGATGCCGGTGCGCCGGATGCCATCGTCGCGCGTGTGGAACAGCAGGCGGGCGGTGCGATGAAGGCGGGTGCCTCGGTCGCGCCCGCGGCGGGGGCGATCGTGACCGTGTCTGCGGATAACGCGCAGATGATCCGCGATCCGCGACTCGACGAGTACCTGCGTGCGCACCGCACGTCTGTAGCAACGGACGCCTTTGTGCCGACCATGCGTACAGTGGCCAATGGTGCCAATTTTTCCCAGGATAATTCGCAGGAATAATGCCGGACATGCATAAAGGACGGTCGCCCGCCGATGTCGCGGGCGTACACGGAAAGAAGGGCCTGCGCAGGTCCTTTTTTCTGGCCTTGTGTCTGACCGCTGCCGCGGCCACCGCGCAGCCGTCTGACAGCGCGTTGAGTCGACGCGATGCCACCGCGTGGCTCAACAAGATCCACCGCGCCGCGCAACGCGAGAACTACGTCGGCACGCTGATCTACCAGCGCGGCAGCGTCATGCATGCCTCGCGTATCCAGCACTACAGCGACCTCGTCAACAACGAGTACGAACGGCTGGAAACGCTCGACGGCAAGCCGCGCGAGGTGCTGCGCCAGAACGACGTGGTCCACAGCCTGATTCCAGAAGCGAAGCTTGTCGTGATCGAGAAGCAGGAAGCGAAGGATCGCTTCCCGGCGCTGCTCGCGACGAACAAGAGCGATGTGCTGGATCTGTACGACATGCGCAAGCTGCCGGCAGAGCGTGTGGCGGGCGTCGAGTGCGAGGTATTCGCGCTGGAGCCGCATGATGCCGCACGCTATGCGGTGCGTCTGTGGGCGGACAAGAATTCCGGCCTGCTGATGCGCGCACAGACGATTGGCGAGGGCGGCAAGGTGCTCGAACAGGTGGCGTTTTCGCAGGTCGACATCGGCGTGCCGTCCGACAAGCAGCGCATCCTGAATGCGATCAAGGGTGCGAATTCGTGGAATCACTACGAAGTTAGCTATCAGCCGGCCAATATCGCCGACGAGGGCTGGACAATCAACGCCCCAATCAAGGGTTTCCAGAAGATTCGCGAAGTGCGTCGCCCGCTAGGCGAACTGCGCGCGCCGACGCAGGGTGCCAAGCCCGCCGGCGTCTTCGAGGTGCTGCAGGTCGTCTACAGCGACGGCCTGACCGGCCTGTCGGTGTTTATCGAGCCGGTGTCCGAACAACGCTCCCGCCGCGAAGGCGTGGCTTCATTGGGCGCCACCCAGGTGGTGGTGCGACGGGTGTCCGACTACTGGATCACGGTGGTCGGCGAGGTGCCTGCCGCAACCGTGAAGCAGTTCGCCGCCGGCGTGGAGTACCGCCCGCCCAAGGCGGTACACTGAGCGAATCTTGGCGTGGCGGCGACGGGGCAGCGAATCCCGCGCCGGACCACCAGGCAGTGCGCTTCGCAGGCGCCCCGGCCCCGGCCCTGGCCTGCCGCGAAGCACCCGTTTCTCGCTGATTCTCCCGGGAGTTCGTCGATGATTTCCAGATCCCCCGCCCTGGCGCGGGCCATGGTCATGGTGGCCATGCTCGTGCTCGGTCCGGCCGTTTCCGAACTGGGCTACGCCCAGGCGGCGGCCTCGAATTACAACCTGCCCGATTTCACGGACCTGGTTGAAAAGGCCAGTCCGGCCGTGGTCAATATCCGCACCACCGAACGGGTTCGTGCGCGTGGCGGCAATTCGCCCGAAGACGATGAGATGGCGGAGTTTTTCCGTCGGTTCTTCGGCGTGCCGATGCCTGGGCAGCCGACACCGCCGCGCCGTGGCCAGCCGCAGACGCCGCCCCAGGGCGAGGAACAGAGCCGTGGCGTGGGGTCGGGGTTCATCATCAGCCAGGATGGCTACGTGATGACCAACGCGCACGTGGTGGCAGACGCGGAGACCATCTATGTCACGCTGCCCGACAAGCGCGAGTTCAAGGCCAAGCTGATCGGCTCCGACAAGCGCACTGATGTGGCGCTGCTCAAGATCGAGGCGACGGGCCTGCCGCGCCTGGCGCTTGGCGATTCGGACAAGATTCGCCCCGGCGAATGGGTGCTGGCCATTGGCTCGCCATTCGGCCTGGACAACAGCGTGACGGCGGGCATCGTATCGGCCAAGGGGCGCGATACGGGTGACTATCTGCCGTTCATCCAGACCGATGTGGCGGTGAATCCCGGTAACTCGGGCGGCCCGCTGATCAATTTGCGCGGCGAAGTCATTGGCATCAACTCGCAGATCTACAGCCGCAGCGGTGGCTACATGGGCATCTCGTTCGCGATTCCGATCGACGAAGCGATGCGCGTGTCGGAGCAGCTCAAGGCGAACGGCAAGGTTACGCGCGGCCGCATTGCCGTGGCGATCAGCGACGTGTCCAAGGAGGCGGCCGATTCGCTGGGTCTGGGTCGCGCCCGCGGCGCACTGGTGGGTAGCGTCGAGCCAGGCGGCCCGGCCGAGAAGGCAGGCATCGAGGCCGGCGACATCATCCTGAAGTTCAACGGTCGCGATATCGAAAAGGCCTCCGACCTGCCGCGCATGGTGGGCGACACCAAGCCGGGTACGCGCGTGCCGTTGCAAGTGTGGCGCAAGGGCCAGACGCGCGAGGTGCAGATCACCGTGACCGAGCTGGAGCCTGACAATGCCAAGGTTGCGGCGCGCAAGGGCGATCGGAAGGGCAATAGCGGCGGGGAGGAGCAGCCGGCAGCCAAGCCCAATGCGCTGGGCCTGGTCGTCAATGACATTCCCGAGGCTCGCCTGCGGGAACTCAAGGTCAAGTCCGGTGTGGAAGTGGATACGGCGGATGGTCCGGCGGCACGCGCCGGTATCCGCCCGGGCGACATCATCCTGCGCGTGGGCGATACGGATGTGATGGGGGCGCGTCAGTTCAACGAACTGGTCAAGTCCCTGGACAAGAACCGGATGGCCGCGGTGTTCGTGCGGCGTGGCGATGCCACCCAGGTACTGACCCTGCGTCCCAGCCAGAGTCGCTAAGGGATTGCGCGGCCGGCCCGGCCGTCTGAAGGTTGACCGATCGCGCCGGATGCCCTCCGGCGCGATCGTTTTTTGGCAAGGTGCGGAAAGCGCCATGCCAAAGTACCCGGATTCACGGCGCACACAGGCATTTCGCGCGACGGAAGTCCTTGAAAATCCGGTAAAATCGCGGATTGGCGCAAAATCGTGCGCCCCAATTTTTGCCGCGCCCGCGCCATCCTGGCTCGCCGGGCTGCGCTGGCGTTTTCCAGATCACTAGATGGACCATATTCGTAATTTCTCGATCATTGCCCACATCGACCACGGCAAATCCACCCTGGCCGACCGGATCATTCAGCGCTGCGGCGGGCTGTCGGATCGGGAAATGGAAGCGCAGGTGCTCGATTCGATGGACATCGAGAAAGAGCGCGGCATCACCATCAAGGCCCAGACGGCGGCGCTGAGCTACACGGCGCGTGACGGCAAGGTCTACAACCTGAATCTGATCGACACCCCGGGACACGTGGACTTCAGCTATGAAGTCAGCCGGTCGCTGTCGGCCTGCGAAGGCGCGCTGCTGGTGGTGGATGCGTCGCAGGGCGTGGAAGCGCAGACCGTGGCTAACTGCTATACGGCGATCGAACTCGGCGTGGAAGTGGTGCCCGTGCTCAACAAGATCGACCTGCCGCAGGCCGATCCGGACAACGCCAAGCAGGAAATCGAGGAAGTCATCGGCATCGATGCGAGCGACGCCACCCCGTGTTCGGCCAAGACCGGGCAGGGCGTGGAAGACGTGATCGAGGCCCTGATCGCCAAGGTGCCGGCGCCGAAGGGTGATGTCGACGCACCGCTGCAGGCCCTGATCATCGATTCGTGGTTCGACAACTACGTTGGCGTCGTGATGCTGGTGCGTGTGGTCAACGGCACGCTGCGCCCCAAGGACAAGGTGCTGCTGATGGCCACGGGCTCGCAGCATCTGGTGGAACAGGTGGGCGTGTTCTCGCCGAAGTCGGTCCAGCGTGACGCGCTGACCGCAGGTGAGGTGGGCTTCGTGATCGCCGGTATCAAGGAACTGAAGGCCGCCAAGGTGGGTGACACGATCACCACCGTCGTCAAGCGTGCTCCCGAGCCGCTGCCTGGCTTCAAGGAAGTCAAGCCGCAGGTGTTCGCCGGCCTGTATCCGGTGGAAGCGAACCAGTACGAAGCACTGCGTGAATCGCTGGAAAAACTGCGCCTGAACGACGCATCGCTGCAATTCGAGCCGGAAGTTTCGCAGGCGCTGGGCTTCGGCTTCCGCTGCGGCTTCCTGGGGCTGCTGCACATGGAAATCGTGCAGGAGCGCCTGGAGCGCGAATTCGACATGGACCTGATCACGACCGCGCCGACCGTGGTCTATCAGGTGCAGCAGCGCGACGGCACGATGGTCACCGTCGAGAACCCGGCCAAGATGCCCGATCCGAGCAAGATCGACGCCATTCTGGAGCCGATCGTCACGGTGAACCTGTATATGCCCCAGGATTATGTGGGCTCGGTGATCACGCTGTGCACGCAGAAACGTGGCTCGCAGATCAATATGAGCTATCACGGCAAGCAGGTGCAGCTCACGTATGAAATCCCGATGGCGGAAATCGTCATGGATTTCTTCGACCGCCTGAAATCGGTGTCGCGCGGTTACGCGTCGATGGATTACGAGTTCAAGGAATACCGCCCGTCGGATGTGGTCAAGGTGGATATCCTGATCAACGGCGACAAGGTGGATGCGCTGTCCGTGATCGTTCACCGCTCGAATTCGCAATACCGTGGGCGTGAGGTGGCCGCCAAGATGCGCGAGATCATTCCGCGCCAGATGTACGACGTGGCCATCCAGGCCGCCATCGGCGCGAATATCATCGCGCGTGAAAACGTCAAGGCGCTGCGCAAGAACGTGCTGGCCAAGTGCTACGGCGGCGATATTTCGCGAAAGAAGAAACTGCTGGAAAAGCAGAAGGCGGGCAAGAAGCGCATGAAGCAGGTGGGCACCGTGGAAATCCCCCAGGAGGCATTCCTGGCGATTCTGCAGGTGGACGAAAAGTAAGCGCGTGCGCTCTGGCGATAACAAGCCGGCAATACCAACAAATCGACATCACTCCAAGCCGTCATGAATTTCGCACTGATCCTTTTTGTGCTGGTGGTCATTACGGGCATTGCCTGGGTTGCGGACAAGCTCGTATTCGAGCGTCAACGCCGCAGCGTGACGCAACTGGCGCTGGCTGAATTCGATGCCCAGCGCCAGCACATGCAGGCCGTTCAGGTCAGCACGGAACTGGACCACTCTCGCTCGAAGCTGGCGGAAGAGAAAATGCGCCAGCCGTGGTGGCTTGAGTATTCGGCGAGTTTCTTCCCGGTCATCCTGGCGGTTTTCGTGCTGCGGTCGTTTGTCGTGGAGCCGTTCAAGATCCCGTCGGGCTCGATGATCCCCACACTGCTGATTGGCGACTTCATCCTGGTGAACAAGTACGACTACGGCATTCGCCTGCCGGTGGTGAACAAGAAGATCATCGACGTGGGTGAACCGCAACGCGGCGATGTCATGGTGTTCCGCTACCCGAAGGACGAATCGCTTGACTACATCAAGCGTGTGATCGGTGTGCCGGGCGACGTGGTGCGCTACGAAAACAAGAAGCTGACCATTAACGGCAAGCCGGCCGATTACAGCGCGCTGCCCGACTACCTGGATGAAGAACGTCTGGCCTATTCAAAGCATTTCACCGAAAAGCTGCCGGGCGGCCCCGAACATGGCATTCTGAACGACACGGATCGTCCGGCCTTCGTCGCTGGCGCCGATCCGGATTTTCCGTTCCGCGAGAACTGCACTTACAATCAGCAAGGGCTGACGTGTAAAGTGCCGGAAGGTCACTATTTCGTCATGGGGGATAACCGTGACAACAGTCTGGATTCCCGGTATTGGGGTTTCGTACCCGACAAGAATATCGTCGGCAAGGCCTTCATGATCTGGATGAATCTGGGCAATTTCGGGCGCGTAGGGTCGTTCAAATAAGCCGTTCACGGCACTACGCAGCGCAAAACACTCAATATAGAGGGCAGCGCGATGGGTCAGAAGTTTTTGGGTACGAGGGGGAAAGTCCGTTCATTTATGATTCATAAATCACACGGATTTTCGATGGGATCGATGCTGGTGGTGGTTGCGCTGGTGTTGGCGGTGGCCTTGCCGGCGCTGAAGTCGATTCCCAGCATGCTGGAATATATGTCGGTCAAACGCGCGACTACCTACGCCAAGGACCGGTCGAGCAATCGCAAGGACGTTACGGCCAATTTCGACAAACAGGCCCAGATCGACAATATCAGTTCGATCCGGGGCGAAGATCTGGACGTGAATGAAGACGAAGCCGGGCGTATTCGCTCGATCGGCTTCGAGTACCGGACCGAAGTCAAGATCTACGGTCCGTTGAGTTTTTTGATTACCTATTCGGGAACGCAGTAAAGACATGACCCTCGACGCCTTGCAGCAACGTCTCGGCTACCGATTCAGCAAGCCCGAATTGCTGCAGCAGGCGCTCACGCATCGCAGTCATAGCGCGCAGCACAACGAACGCCTGGAATTCCTGGGCGATTCGGTGCTGAACTGTGCGGTGGCGGACATGCTGTATGGCATGTTCGGCAAGCTGGATGAGGGTGATCTGTCTCGCGTACGTGCCAACCTGGTCAAACAGCAGGCCCTGTACGAGATCGCCCAGATGCTGCAGCTGTCCGATGCGCTGCGCCTGGGCGAGGGCGAACTCAAGAGTGGCGGTTTCCGCCGCCCGTCGATTCTTGCCGATGCGCTCGAGGCGATTGTCGGCGCAGTGTTTCTCGACGCCGGGTTCGACGCCGCCCGGGCGTTGATCCGTAAGTTGTATATCCCGATTCTGGAGCAGGTGGACCCGCGCACGCTGGGCAAGGATGCCAAAACGCTGCTCCAGGAGTACCTGCAGGGTCACAAGATTGCCCTGCCGCAGTACAACGTCATTGCCACGCATGGTGCGGCGCACAGCCAGCAATTTGAAGTCGAGTGCATCGTGCCTAAACTGGAGGTGCGCGTGTTCGGCACCGGCGCGTCGCGCCGCGCGGCCGAGCAGGCGGCGGCCAAGCTCGCGCTGGACGAAGTCCAGAAGCTCGTCCCCCAGTTGCTCAAGCGCAGCCGTGCCGAGCGAACGGGCAAAACACGCAAGCAGCCGGTACCACCGGATCCCCAGTTGTCTCTCAGGTTGAAGGAATGACCGAATCTCTCCCTCCGCAGCAGGATGCGGCGGACCCATCTGGCGCCCCGGCATTTCGCTGCGGCACCGTGGCCATCGTTGGCCGCCCGAACGTGGGCAAGTCCACGCTGATGAACGCGCTGGTCGGCCAGAAGGTCAGTATTACGTCGCGCAAGGCCCAGACCACGCGCCATCGAATCGTCGGTATTCAGACCACCGACGACGCGCAGTACGTGTTCGCCGATACACCGGGCTTCCAGACGCGCCATGCCAGCGCCTTGAACCGCTCGTTGAACCGGGCGGTCACGTCGACGCTGTCGTCGGTGGATGTGGTGCTGTTCGTCGTGGAGGCTGGCTACTTCGGCCCCGATGACGAAAAGGTGTTGACGCTGCTGCCCAAGAACGTGCCAGTGCTGCTGGTCTGCAACAAGCTCGACCGCATCGGCGAAGGCCGTTCGGAAGTGATGATGCCGTTCCTGGAACAGATGGGGCAGCGCTTCCCGTTCACGGAAGTGGTGCCGATGTCGGCCAAGACGCGCGACCACATCGACCGCCTGCTGGCCATCATCCGGCCCTACCTGCCGGAAGGCGAGCCGATGTACGACGTCGATGCGATGACCGATCGCAGCGAGCGCTTCCTGGCATCGGAGATCATCCGCGAGAAGGTGTTCCGCTGGACCGGCGACGAGCTGCCGTACACGAGCACGGTCGTCATCGACAAGTTCGAGACGGAAGGCCGGCTGCGCCGCATTTTCGCCACGATCCTGGTAGAGCGCGACGCGCACAAGGCCATGATCATCGGCAACAAGGGCAGCAAGCTCAAGCAGATCTCCACCGAGGCGCGCCTCGACATGGAAAAGCTGTTCGATGGCAAGGTCTACCTGGAAATGTGGATCAAGGTCAAGAGCGGCTGGGCCGACAACGAAGCCGGATTGCGCGCCTACGGCTACGAGTGAGCAAGATGCCTGACGTGCGCCGCGGCGCGCCGCGTGCGCGCAGTGCCGATCCGATTGCCGACGAGGCCGCCGAGGTGCTGGAGTCGGGCGCCATTCCTGCTCTGAGTCCGGCCGTGGCCGCCGGGCGCGAAATGATGGACCGCGCGATGCGCATCGTGCCGGCGCGCTCGGAATTGCGCGTCACCAACGAGGCGGGTTTCGTGCTGCACGCCTACCCTTATCGCGAAACCAGCCTGATCCTCGACGTCTTCACGCGCGATCATGGACGCATGGCGATGGTCGCCAAGGGCGCCAAGCGCCCGCATTCGGCGTTGCGCGCCGTGCTGCAGCATTTTCATCCCATCTCGTTGTCGTGGACCGGGCGCGGCGAAGTCAAGACGCTCACGAAAGCCGAGTACATGGGCGGCATGCTGCCGCTGTCCGGCGATGCGCTGCTGTCGGGCTTCTACTTGAATGAATTGCTATTGCGATTCTGCCCGCGCGAGGACGCACATCCTGCGCTGTTCAAGCACTACATGATCACGCTGACGCGGCTGGCGCATGGTGAGCCGGCCAGTCTGGTGCTGCGCGGCTTCGAGCGCGTGCTGCTGCAGGAAACCGGTTTCGCGGTAGCGTTCGATCAATGCATCAAGACGGGCGAGCGGGTGCAGCCCGGCCTCGATTACGTTTACCAGCCGGAGCGCGGCGTGCGGCGAGCGCATGCCAGCGATCCGTCGAGTTGGCCCGTGGTGTCGGGGCAGACGCTGCTGGACATGGCGCAGGACGACTACGGGCGCGCACAAACGGTTACGCAAAGCCGCGCGCTGATGCGGTTCCTGCTGCATTATTATCTACAGGGCGAGCCGCTGAAAACGCGCCAGATCCTGATCGATCTGCAGTACCTTTGATTCCCAAATCCCTCTGAGCAAGCCGGCATGATCTTCCACGCGAATCCCGGGGTCATTGACCTTGGCGTCAATATCGATCACGTAGCCACGCTGCGCAATGCGCGCGGCACCGTCTATCCCGACCCGATCCAGGCCGCGCTGCAGGCCGAGGAAGCCGGCGCCGACCTGATTACGCTGCACCTGCGCGAAGACCGCCGCCATATTCGCGATGCCGACGTGCGCGCGCTGCGGCCGAAGCTGGCCACGCGCATGAATCTCGAATGCGCGATCACTGCCGAAATGCTCGATATCGCGTGCGAGATCAAGCCGCAGGACGTGTGCCTGGTGCCCGAAAAGCGCGAGGAAGTCACTACCGAGGGTGGCCTGGACGTGGCGGGCCATTTCGAGCAGGTCAGCGCGGCGTGCCGCCAACTGGCCGACGCCGGCATCCGCGTGTCGCTGTTCATTGACGCGGATCCTGACCAGATTGCCGCCGCCGCGGCGTGCAAGGCCCCGGTGATCGAGATCCATACCGGTGCCTATGCCGATGCGCACACGGCCGACGCGCAGGAAGCGGAGTTTCAGCGCGTGGCCGAGGGCGTGATGGCTGGCCAGAAGCATGGCCTGATCGTCAACGCCGGCCATGGCCTGCATTACACGAACGTGCAGCGCATCGCCGCGCTGCCGGGCATCAAGGAACTGAACATCGGCCACGCCATCGTGGCGCACGCGGTGTTCGTCGGCTGGCAGAATGCCGTGCGCGAGATGAAGGCCATCATGGTGGCGGCGCGGCTGGGCACCCGCTATTCCGTGCCGGGGCAAGCGGCGTGATCTACGGCGTCGGCACCGACATCATCCAGATTGATCGCGTGCAAGGCGTGATGGATCGCACGCGCGGCCGTTTTGCCGAAAAGGTGCTCGGCCCGCGCGAACTCAAGATCTATCACGCGCGCAAGGCGCGCTCCGAAAAGCGTGGGCTGGCGTTTCTGGCCACACGCTTTGCCGCCAAGGAGGCCTTCTCGAAGGCGATCGGGCTGGGCATGCGCTGGCCGATGACCTGGCGCGCGATGGAATTGCTGAACCTGCCCTCCGGCGAGCCCACCCCGCAATGCACGGGTGAGCTGGCCGATTGGGTTCGGGAACGCGGCCTGACCATTCGGGTCAGTGTCAGCGATGAACATGAGTATGCGGTCGCCTTCGCGATCGCGGAGCGGACGGCCCAGCCCGGTCCGCTGCCTGAACCAGCCTCGAACTGAACCGATATGAACAATAAAGTTTCCGGCAAGCGTCCGGGTCCCGTGGTGCTCGACGTGGTGGGCAAGCAGCTCAATGCCGAAGACGAGCGCCGCATCGCGCATCCCCTGACGGGCGGCGTGATCCTGTTTGCGCGCAATTTCGAGTCGCGCGCCCAGCTGGTGACGCTGACGCGTGCGATTCGCAATGTGCGCGACGACGTGCTGATCTGTATCGATCACGAAGGCGGCCGCGTTCAGCGCGCCAAGACCGACGGCTTCACGCACCTTCCCGCCATGGCCAAACTGGGCCAGCTGTGGGACCGCGACGTGCTGATGGCCACCAAGGCGGCCATCGCCTGCGGCTATGTGCTGGCGGCCGAACTGCGCGCCTGCGATATCGACCTGAGCTTCACGCCGGTGCTCGACCTGGACTTCGGCCGCAGCGGCGTGATCGGCGACCGTGCCTTCCACGCCGATCCGCGCGTGGTCACGATGCTGGCCAACCATCTGACGCACGGCCTGCTGCTGGCCGGCATGGCCAATTGCGGCAAGCATTTTCCGGGTCATGGCTACGTGGAAGCCGATTCCCACGTGGCGGTGCCCGTCGACGAGCGCGAGCTCGACGAGATCCTGGCGCACGACGCCCGTCCCTATGACTGGATGGGCCCGGCGCTGGCCTCGGTGATGCCGGCGCACGTGATCTACCCCAAGGTGGACCCGGCTCCAGCGGGCTTTTCGCGCTTCTGGCTCCAGGACGTCCTGCGCGCGCAGCTGGGTTTTGAAGGCGTGATTTTTAGCGACGACCTCAGCATGGAAGGCGCCAGCGTAGCCGGCACCGTCACGCAGGGCGCCAAGGCCGCGCTCGATGCCGGTTGCGACATGGTCTTGATCTGCAACAACCCGGACAAGGCCGACCAACTGCTTTCGGAACTCGATACGTCGATTTCGAAGACGTCGCAGCGCCGTATCCGCAAGCTGTTTGGCCGCCGGAAGCCGCTGGACTGGAACAAGCTCGAGCAAGAAGGCGAATACCGTGCCGCGCTGCGCCTGCTGAAGGACCTGGATCTGATCAAGTAAGGATCAGGCGGGGGCGGGCAAACCGCAGACGACAAAAAGGGCAGCCGAAGCTGCCCTTTTTTATCGCGTGGCGCCGTGAAGCTTAGTTGGCGCGGCTGCGGTATTCGCCGGTACGCGTGTCGATTTCGATCTTGTCGCCGATGTTGCAGAACAGCGGCACTTGCAGTTCGAAACCGGTGTTGATCTTGGCGCCCTTGAGCACCTTGCCCGACGAGGTGTCGCCCTTGACGGCCGGTTCCGTGTAGATGATCTCGCGGACCAGCGTGGTCGGCATATCCACCGAGATGGCCTTGTCGTTGTAGAACACCACTTCAACAGCCATGCCGTCTTCGAGGTAGTTCAGCGCGTCACCCATGCTGTCCTTCTCGACTTCGTACTGGTTGAACTCGGTGTCCATGAACACGTACATCGGGTCGGCGAAGTACGAGAACGTGCATTCGCGACGGTCCAGCACCACGACTTCAAACTTGTCGTCGGCCTTGAAGACCGACTCGCCCGGGGCTTCCGTCAGCAGGTTCTTGTACTTCATCTTGACGACGGCGGCGTTACGGCCCGACTTGTTGTACTCGGCCTTCTGAACCACCATCGGGTCGGAACCGATCATGAACACGTTGCCGACGCGGAGTTCCTGTGCGATTTTCATCTGAACTGTCTTCCTGAAAAAAATGGTCCGGGCACAAGGTAGGGGATAGCACCCGGAAATCGGTATGGCGAAGGCGCGCAGCCGGCAGTTTGTTCTTGGGCCTTGAAACTTGGCTCGCCATCAAAATCAACCGGCTATTTTACCTGATTTTCGCTAAAAGCCACGAGATTCGCTGCGAGGTCGCCCAAGTGCTGCAACTGCCGCTGCCAGCGGTCCATGCCGGCGGTCAGGGCGGGCAGCTGTGCGTGCAACGCCGCCCAGTTGGGTGCCGTGCCGTAGCCGTTCCACGCATGCGAAAACGCGATCAGGGCGTCGGATGCCTCGGGCGCCACGCCGGCCCGTGCAAAGCGGGTCAGCCAGGCATCGAGCTTGATGTGGTGCGCCTGGTCGTCCTGCGGGTAGATGTGCCAGATCATTGGCCGCGCGGCCCAGTGGGCGCGCACGCAGGAATCCTCGCCCCGTACAAAATTGACGTCGCAGGCCCAGAGCAGTTCGTCGTAGTGTTCCTGGCGGACAAACGGAATGCCATGGACGATCAGGTTGCCGCGATGGTGCGTGGTGCCTGGCGTGGGCGCCGCGTTCAGCCACTGGCCGACCTGCGTCGCGGCCAGCCCCTGCGGGATGAAGCACTCGACGGGCGTGGTGCCATCGCGCCATTGGTCGAGCAGGGCGGGGGTGGCCGGATTTTCATAGGCGAAAAGGCTGGCCTTGAGCGCGCCCGGGGTCGGCTGGACGCCGAGCCGGTGCCACAGCGTGGCCTGCGCGGCGGGGCTGGTGCGGAAGGCGTCGCGCGATGCGCCGATCATCGATTCGCGCAACAGGCCGCCCGTCCCACGTGCAAAGCCCGGGAAGAAGAAGAACTTGGTCAGTGGCAGGCGCGGATGGGGCGACGCCATGGCGTGGTGGTCGCTGACCCAGTCCTCTGCGCTCAGATACTCCAGGTTGATCCAGACCGGTTTGCGCGGCGCGGCGGCCATGGCCGCCAGGAACGATTCGGGCAGGTGGCAGGCAAACGCCTCGATCACCACGTCGTGCGGCGCTGGGGCGTCGAAAGGCGCGTCGGGCCGTGGATCCCAGCGGCGGACATCTACACCGGACAAGCGCTGATGCGTGGCGGCGGGGTCGATTTCCGGCGCAAGCCGGGCAAAGCTGGTCAGGTCATCCACCCACAGACGCACCGCGTGTCCGTGCTCCTGTGCCAGCTGGCGGGCCAGCCGCCAGCACACGCCAATGTCCCCGAAGTTGTCGATGACGGTACAGAAAATGTCCCAGGAACGGATTGGCATGGTGCGAAGGAAATGGCGAAGATACGACGACAACACGACGAAGGCGCGCGGCGGCGCGCCCGTGCCGCCGCAGTCTCGCGGGCGAATTGCTCTAAACTTGCGATTCTAGGCCAGCGTCCCACGCGGACGCACATATGGCGCACCTAATTCGTTCAATCCGCCCGCGATGCCCGAGCAGGAACCCGTCCCCCAGACCGACCCCGTGATGTCCGAATCCGAAGCCGCCTCGACCGAAGCGCAGGCGCTGGAGCCCCCCCAAGTGCCGGACTTCGATCCGCGTCCGATCCTGGCGCGGATGCCTGGGCTGCCCGGTGTCTATCGGTATTTCGACGCCGATGGCAACGTGCTCTACGTGGGCAAGGCGCGCGACCTGAAGAAGCGGGTATCGAGCTACTTCAACAAGACGCAGTTGTCGCCGCGCATCGCCATGATGGTGGGCAAGATCGCGCGGATCGAAACGACCGTCGTGCGGACCGAAGCCGAGGCGCTGCTGCTTGAGAACAATCTCATCAAAGCACTGGCGCCGCGCTATAACATCCTGTTCCGTGACGACAAGTCGTATCCGTTCCTGAAGCTGACGGGTCACAAGTTCCCGCGCATGGCGTATTACCGGGGGGCGACCGACCGCAAGCACCAGTACTTCGGCCCGTTCCCGAGTGCGCATGCGGTGCGCGAGAGCATGCAGATCCTGCAGAAGGTGTTCCAACTGCGCACCTGCGAGGACACGGTGTTCAACAACCGCACGCGGCCGTGCCTGCTGCATCAGATCCATCGTTGCACGGCGCCCTGCGTGAGCGCGATTTCGCAGGAAGACTATGCCCGTGACGTGGGCAACGCCGCCAGCTTCCTGCAGGGCCGCGAGACCGAGGTGCTCGAAGGCCTGCAGCAGAAGATGGAATCGCACGCGATGCAGTTGCAGTTCGAGCAGGCCGCCGCCGTGCGCGACCAGATTGGGGCGCTGTCGACGGTGCTCAAGCGGCAGGCCGTGGAGGAAGTGGGCCAGGCGCGCGATATCGACGTGCTGGCTGTGGCCGTGCAGGGCGGTCGGGCCTGTGTGAACCTGGCGATGGTCCGGGGCGGGCGGCATCTGGGCGACAAGGCCTACTTTCCGGCCCATGCCGATGAGGCGGCGATGATCGTCGAGGAGAGCGACGATACTGCGGAGGCATCCGAAATATCCGAGGTGCCGGACGGTCAGGCGGCAGCCGAACCTCCCGCCACGGCCGATACGGGGCCGCTGTCGGTGGACCGTATCGCCGCGCGCGTGCTGTCCGCGTTCATGATCCAGCACTATCTGGATCAGGCGCCGCCGCCGATCGTCGTGGTCAGCCATCTGCCGGCCGACGGTGCGGTGGTCGAGGCGCTGTCGATGCAGGCCGGTCGCAAGGTGGCCCTGGTGCGCCAACCCCAGGGGCAGCGCAAGGTGTGGCTGGAGATGGCCGCGCAAGGTGCCGGCCTGGCACTGGCCAGGCGCCTGGCCGAACAGGGTAGCCAGGAAGCCCGCACGCGCGCGCTGGCGGAGACCATCGGCCTCGACATGGAAGACCTGGCCATGCTGCGTATCGAGTGCTTCGACATCAGCCACACGGCAGGCGAGGCCACGCAGGCGTCGTGCGTGGTGTTTCATCACCACGAGATGCAGAACAGCGAGTACCGGCGCTTCAATATCACCGATATCACGCCCGGCGACGACTACGCGGCCATGCGCCAGGTGCTGACGCGCCGCTACCAGAAGCTGGTCGAGCAGATCCAGGAAGATGGCGGCGACCCGAACGCCGCAGGTGCCGAAGGCGTGCCCCGCATGCCGCGCGTGGTGCTGATCGATGGCGGCAAGGGGCAGGTCGAGGTGGCGCGCCAGGTATTCGAGGAGCTTGGTCTCGATATTGGCCTGCTGGTTGGCGTGGCCAAGGGCGAGGGGCGCAAGGTGGGCCTGGAGACGCTGGTGTTTGCCGACGGGCGTCCGTCGCTCGAACTAGGGCAGGGCAGCGCCGCATTGATGCTGGTGGCGCAGGTCCGCGATGAGGCCCACCGGTTCGCGATCACCGGCATGCGCGCCAAGCGGGCCAAGGCGCGCACCACGTCGCGGCTGGAGGAAATCGAAGGGGTGGGCGCGCGGCGGCGCCAGAAGCTTCTGACGCGATTTGGCGGGTTGCGCGGCGTGATGGCCGCCAGTATCGACGAGCTGGCCAGCGTGGAGGGCATTTCGCGCACGCTGGCCGAGGAAATCTACCGGCAGTTGCACTGAAGCCCGCTCCTGGGAGGTATTGGGCGGCTTTCGGCCTGAAATTAACGGGCCCGGGCCGAAATAGGCGACAATCGCGCAATCCGCCTTGGCGGCCACATCGCAGACCAGCCAGTTTCTGGCGCACGAACGCACCGCCCATGCCACTGAACATTCCCATCCTGCTGACCTGGCTTCGCGTGGCCATGATCCCGCTAGTCGTCGGGGTCTACTACCTGCCCGAGGCCTGGTTGCCGATGCATACCAAGAACGTGACGGCGGCATCGTTCTTCATCATCGCGGCAGCCACGGACTGGCTGGACGGTTTCCTGGCGCGGCGCTGGAACCAGACTTCGGCGTTCGGGGCCTTCCTGGACCCGGTGGCCGACAAGCTGATGGTCACCGCGGCGCTGCTGTCGCTGCTGGCGCTGGGGCGAGTGGCCGACCTGATCGCGCTGGTCATCATCGGCCGCGAGATCACGATTTCGGCCCTGCGCGAATGGATGGCGCAGATCGGGGCGTCGAAGAGCGTGGCGGTGAACTTCCTGGGCAAGCTGAAGACGACCGTGCAGATGGTCGCCATCCCGCTGCTGCTGTTCAATGATCCGCTATTCGGTGTGGATGCGTCGTTGCTCGGGACGCTGATGATTTACGTCGCAGCCGTGCTGACGCTGTGGTCGATGATCTATTACATGAAGCTCGCATGGCCCCAGATTCGTGAGCGTAGTGATGCCCTGAACGGGGCACGCACACAAAAATGAAATTACCTGCAAAAAGTTGTTGACGAGCCGGTTCTCTCTTTGCAATAATCTCGTTCTCGCTGCTGGCGACGCAAACGAAAGCAGCAAGATAAGCGGTACTTAGCGCGAATTGCCAGCATAAAGCTGCGTAGTTAAAAGAAGTTGCGCGATAGTCTGCTTTTCGGTATGATGCAGGGCCCTGCGGGAGTAGCTCAGTTGGTAGAGCGCAACCTTGCCAAGGTTGAGGTCGCGAGTTCGAGACTCGTCTCCCGCTCCAGGTTAATGGCATCCGGTGACATGATGATGTTCGGTCAGGTCGGCGGAACGGCAGCGCAAGCTGTCACAGCAGCAAAAGTTGTACGCGGGAGTAGCTCAGTTGGTAGAGCGCAACCTTGCCAAGGTTGAGGTCGCGAGTTCGAGACTCGTCTCCCGCTCCAATCCCAAAGGGAAGCAGCGCTTCCCTTTTTCTTTAGCGGGGTTGCATCCCGTCGCAGTGTCGGCAGTCACGACGCTCGCGGCGATTGCGGATACAATCCAGCATCGTCACCTGGCGGGGTGGCAGAGTGGTTATGCAGCGGCCTGCAAAGCCGTGTACGCCGGTTCGATTCCGACCTCCGCCTCCAGTTGCAAGCCGACGGCGCCCATGTGGCGCCGTTGTGTTTTCCAGTGCCGGCATTCGCCGAACTTCCCCAGTTTTTTGCGATTGTTCTCATCCTGAATGGGGTGACGCGCGTGCTACATTACGTCATGCCGTACGCATCCGGGACGGCGCCTGGCGTGGCAAGCCACCTCGCGTAGTCGTATTCCGATGCATTCCCTCTTGCCGCGGCGCATGGCGATGTTGTTATGCACCCGCGGTCTGCGGCCGCGCTTCCCGTACTGCCAGCAACGATCCAGGTGCTTCCCCTGTCCGTGACATGCCAATGCGCATGATGCGACGGCGGGACGGCGCGTGGGCGCGCCCGCGGTTCATCCAGATCATCGAGACAACCGGAAAGGAATCCCAGACGCATGCATCACGCCACCCCGCTTATCAGCACCATCGTCGGCGGTATCGTGCTGGCTTTCATCCTGGGAGCGATCGCCAACCGGTTCAGGCTGCCGCCGCTGATTGGCTACCTCTGCGCCGGCATCGTCGTGGGCCCGCATACGCCTGGCTACACGGCTGACCAGGCGCTGGCACCGGAACTGGCGGAACTGGGTGTGATCCTGCTGATGTTTGGCGTGGGCCTGCATTTCTCGGTCAAGGACCTGATGGCCGTGAAGAAGATTGCGATTCCGGGTGCGATCGTCCAGATCGGCATCGCCACGGCACTGGGCATGTTGGTGGCCTGGGGCTTCGACTGGCACTGGGGGCAGGGCCTTGTCTATGGCCTGGCGCTGTCGGTGGCCAGTACCGTGGTGCTGCTGCGCGCACTGCAGGAGCGCGATCTGATCGAATCTCAGCAGGGGCGTATCGCCGTGGGATGGTTGATCGTCGAGGACCTGGCGATGGTCCTGACGCTGGTGCTGCTGCCCGCCATGGCCGGTCTGCTTGGTGGCGGCGCGGAAGGCGGGGCCGCCGGGGCATCGGCGCCAACGACGATGGATGTACTGATCGAGATCTTCTGGACCCTGGGCAAGGTGGCGGCTTTCGTGGCCGTGATGATGGTGATCGGCAGGCGCTTCATCCCGTGGATGCTCGAACGCATCGTATGGACCGGTAGTCGGGAACTGTTCCGCCTGGGCGTGCTGGCCGTGGCGCTGGGCGTGGCGTTTGGCGCCTATTCGCTGTTCGGCGTGTCGTTTGCGCTGGGTGCATTTTTCGCCGGCATGGTGATGGCCGAATCGGAATTCAGCCATCGGGCCGCGGAAGAGTCGCTGCCGCTACGCGATGCTTTCGCCGTGCTCTTCTTTGTCTCGGTGGGCATGCTGTTCGATCCGATGGTGCTGGTGAACGACCCTTGGGGCGTGCTGGCGACGCTGCTGATTATCCTGGTGGGCAAGTCACTGGCCGCGCTTGGCATCGTGCGCGCATTCGGTCATGACAATCGCATAGGCCTGACGATTGCCGTAAGCCTGGCGCAGATCGGTGAGTTCTCGTTCATCCTTGCCAGCCTCGGCGTCTACCTGCACATCCTGCCGGAGCGCGGACAGGCGCTCATTCTTGCTGGCGCGCTGCTGTCGATTCTGCTGAATCCCATCATGTTCCATCTGCTCGATCGCTACACGGCGCGTGTGGATGGCGAAGGCCAGCGCGATCCTCAGCCCGCTTGAAGCGGATCGGTCCCTGGCGTTGCCACGGGCACGGCGCCACGCAAGTATTCCGTGAAGGCGAGCAGGCCCTGCGTGGGAAACTTGTCCTGGTGAATGACCAGTTGCAGCGGCCGGATCACGCGCGGCAGGCCGCTGCGCAACGCGACCAGCAGGCCCCGCTCGATTTCGTCGCGCACGACGTGGAGCGACAGGCAACTGACGCCGAAGCCGCTCATGACGGCGCGCTTGATAGCCTCGGCATTACCAAGCTCCAGCGCGTAACGCAACGCGCCGAGTTCCGGCACCAGGCGCGCCTCGATGATCTCGCGCGTGCCCGAACCGGGTTCCCGAACGATCCAGTCCGCTTCGCGCAGCAGGTCGTGCAGTATCTCGGGGCGGTCGGCGGCCGCGGCCAGTGGGTGCGACGGGCCGACGACCACTACCATTTCGTCGTCGCACCAATGCATGCCGCGCAGGTCGCGCTCGTGGCTGGTGCCCTCGATCAACCCGATGTCGGCCTCGAACTTCAGCAGGGCTTGCAGCACGTCGTGGGTATTGCCAATGCGCAGGTCCAGCGCGCAGGGGCCGGTCTGGGCGTGGCGGAAACCGGCCAGCAGTGCGGGCAGGATATAGCTGCCGATGGTATTGCTGGCGGCGATGCGCAGTTGCACGCCGCCCTCTGAGGCGAAGCGCTCCAGTTCATGGGCCTGGTCCAGCAGCGAGAGTGCGCGCGGGAAAAACTGGCGTCCCGCTTCGTTGATCGCCAATCGCCGTGCGATGCGGTCAAAAAGTGCGCTGTTCAACGCGCGTTCCAATTCCGCCAGCGACGCGCTCACGGCCGACTGAGACATCGCCAGCGACTCTGAGGCCGCAATCGTGCTGCCATGCTGGGCTACGGCGACGAACACCTGCAGTTGGCGCAGGGTCAGACGGAGCGGGCGCTGTTCCATGTCTTATCGATATATCTGATTAGGCATAACGATATTACCCGTTTTACGGGTTAGCAGCGGGTGCGTACGCTTCAAGGCATCGCAAAAGAACCAGCTCCTGTCATGTCCACGGCTCCCGCCCCGCATTCGATTTCCGTTGCCATCGCCCCGTCCACGCTGACGTTGTGGCGCAAGCGCATCCTGACGCTCCTGCCGCTGGGCGGAATTGCCTGGATTGCCCAAGTGCTGGCCGACCATCCGGCCATCTCGCAATATGGCTTGTCGGCCCTGACGCTGGCGATGTTTGCCGGCATGATCGCGGCCAACACCATGCCCAAGCACTGGCTGACGCCGCTGGCCCCGGGCATGCAGTTCGCGCGCCATCACATGCTGCGTCTGGGCGTGGCGCTGTATGGCTTGCGCCTGACGTTTGGCGCCATCGCTGCATTGGGTGTGGGTGGCATTGTGGTGCCCTTGCTGATGCTGGTGGCGACGCTGCTGTTCGGCACCTGGGTGGGCTCCTCGTTCTTCGGCCTGAGCCGCCGCGAAGCAATTCTGGTGAGTGCCGGCAGCGCCGTCTGTGGTGCCGCGGCTGCCATCGCCGTGTCTTCGGTGGTGCGGACGGACGATCGCCAGACCGCCGTTGCAGTGGCCACCGTCGTGCTGTTTGGCACGGCCGGCATGCTGCTGTACCCGTGGATGTACGAACTGGCCACGCAGCACTGGCACCTCGCGGTGAGCGAGCGCGCCTTCGGCATCTTCACCGGCGCCACGCTGCACGAAGTGGCGCAGGTGATCGCGTCGGGCAAGATGGTGAGCGACGCCACGGCCGACGCCGCCGTGGTGGCGAAGATGGTCCGTGTGCTGGCGCTGGGGCCGCTGCTGCTGGTGATGGCCCTGTGGCCGCGCACGAGCTGGTCGCAGGAATCGGGTGCCTCGCGCAACCTGAAGGGCCTGCTGCGCTCGGTGCCCTGGTTTGCGGTTGGGTTTGTCGCGGTGATGGCACTGAATTCCGCAGCGCTTGTGCCCGGTGCCTGGAAGCCCGCGCTGACGGCGCTGGACAACTGGCTGCTGGCCTGCGCGATGCTCGCCATCGGCCTGCATACGCGGATCGGCGACCTGCTGCGCGCTGGCCGCAAGCCGCTGGCACTGGCTGGCCTGCTGTTTGTCTTCCTGATGGTGGTGGGCGCCGGCCTTTGCGCGGTTCTGGTTTGAACGGCAAAGGGGGCCTGGTAGGGCTGAGATAAGCGGAGAAGCTGGTGCGGCCGACGGGACTCGAACCCGTAAGCCCGGAAAGGCGGCAGATTTTAAGTCTGCTGAGTCTACCAATTTCTCCACGGCCGCACGGCAAGCCCGGTATTGTGGTGGCTTCGCCCGCAGGAAGCAAGCTGGACACGTCACCTGCGATATGTGATCCGGCTGTTACGGGCGGTAACAATGTCGATACCACCGTTGCACCTGCAAGTTCGTGACCTCGTACAATAGCGAGTATCAGGATTCTTCCTAACTCACAGAGAGCACGATCATGAAACGTTGGTTGTTCGCAGCATTCGGTGTAGCCGCCGCGCTGGCGTCGGGCGCTGCAATGGCGCGGGTGAACGTCGACGTGGCGATCGGTGTTCCGGGCGTTGTCGTGGGTGGCCCCGCGTACTATCCGCCGGCACCTGCCTACTACGCCCCGCCGCCGCCGGTGGTTGTGGCCCCGGCGCCTGTCTATTACGGCCCGCCGCCGGTAGTGGTTCGCCCGGCCCCGGTCTATTACGGTGCCCCGCGCTACTACGGTTACGGTGGTCCTCGTTATTATTACGGCCCGGGCTGGCATGGCCGCGGTTACTATGGTGGCGGTCATGGCCACGGACACCACCACTGATCCGAGTGCCTTTCGGAAGTCATTGAAAGGTATTTGTTAGAAAGAGCCCCGGAATGGGGCTTTTTCTTTTGCCGGGCGCCCTATTGCGATCTTCTTGGCCGTCTTTTCCCAAAAGACTTGGCGGAAGATTGCGCATGTTGGTTCCCGCGCGATTTCGTCGCTCAAAGTTTTTGATGTGAACGCTCAAGTCATCTGGACATTCGGCTAGGGGTTTCCCCCTAAACTGCCTCACGTGACGCCGCTCCCACAGCAACGCTCCCAGCCATCACATGCTGATGGCGCGGCGCCCGTCGACAAACAGAACAAGGGGATTCACATGGCTCTCAAACAACGTCTGGCGGCTGTCGCCGCAATCGGCGCGCTCGCCGCGCTCTCGACTTCGGTTTTCGCCGCACCGGTCAAGTACGACATCTACAGCGGCGGCCAACGGGCTGTGGATACGCGCGATGTCTACACCGACGGCGCCCGCATCAGCAACCGGGATGTGTACACCGATGGAGCACGCGTGACTGGCTCGCGCGATGTGTATTCGGACGGAGCGCGGGTCACCGACCGCCGCGACGCATTCAGCGACGGGGCCTGACCCTCGGCGCAGACAATCCGACAGATAAGCAAGGCCCGCGGCATCGCCAGATGCCGCGGGCCTTTTCGTTTCGGATGTCCGAACGGACCGGGCGCAACATGATCGTCAAGCTTTGGGAAGGTGAAGCAGTTTCACCTCCGTAAGGCGCGGATTACGTCATTTCGCGGGGAAGGGCCGCGATATACTGCAGCCTCAACCCTGAACGATGGAGAGAGGTATGCAGCAAAAGACCGTACTGACGACTGACGACGTGAAGAAGGTGCTGGTCGCCGCCGAGGCCGAAGCCACGGCAAACAACTGGGCTGTCACGATTGTGGTTGTCGACGACGGTGGTCATCCGCTCGGCTCGATTCGCCTGGATGGCGTGGCCCCGATCTCGGCCTACATCGCCACGGAAAAGGCGCGTACGGCTTCGCTGGGCCGTCGCGAATCCAAGATCTACGAAGACATGATCAACAATGGCCGCTACTCGTTCATGACCGCGCCTGTGCTGCAAGGCATGCTGGAAGGCGGCGTGCCCATCGTGGTGAACAACCAGGTGGTGGGTGCCGTGGGCGTGTCGGGCGTGAAGTCGACTGAAGACGCGCAGATTGCGCGCGCCGGCATCGCTGCCCTGGGCATCTGAGCCGTCGTTGCTCCCGGGCGCTGAAGCGCTGACAGGAAGCAAAAAGCCCCGCAGGCGCAACGCCTGCGGGGCGGTATAAAAAATGGCATGGCTGGCATCGGCCGGTCGGGCAAAGGGTCTGGAATGTTTGCCTGACAGGAGACTCCGATCGTCTGACTACTGCCGAACACCCGTTGGACGGGTGGTCCCCACAAAAGTCGTTACAGATGAATCCGGCGCTGCCGCAGGCTGCTTGCCTGCTTCTGCCGTTACTTGGTCAGGATCAACTTGCCGTAGCGCGTGACGCGCAGCGTATAAACGTCGCCGTTATGCAGGATGGGCAGCGTCGTGGCCCCTTGCATGATCGCCTCGAGGGGCACGGCAGGAGTGTCGGTGTTGTTGGTCGGCGTCTGGCGCATCAGCGCTTCCAGGCGAGCGGGCAGGCCGGCGACCGCCGACTTGACCGATTCCAGTGCGGACGAGGCCGTCGACGAAGCGCCTGACGACGCAGCGGTGTCGCGGCGCGCCTGCGGGGCAACCTCCACGCGGCGCAGGGACAGGCGGCGACGCGTGACTTCACGCGGTTGCGACAGCGGCAGGCTCAGGGTGCTCATGGTCTTCTCCGTTCGACGTTCCGGTGTTCTGTCTGAGGACAGACGGTGGATGACTGCTCGATTCGCGGGGTGCGAATCACGATGAAAATGATCATAAATGAGAACCGTTATCATTACAAGCCTCCTGTCATGAAGTTACATCTGGGACGCAATCGTTGCGAGGATGGGCGAATGCGATGCGGCTCCAACCGGCGAATCGGCTTGTCTACAGATGCAAAAAGGGCACCCTAGGGTGCCCTTTTTGTCGCTAAACCGAACGGTTGCGAGGATCAGTGCTTCGGTTCGGTGATGAAGCCGATCTTGCCTAGGCCGCCGTGCTGTGCGGCGGCCATGACTTCGGCCACGCGCTCGTAGCGGACGTCGCGGTCGGCGCGCAGATGCAGTTCCGGCTGCGGCTGCAGTTGCGCTGCGTTCGCAATGCGCTGCTCCAGCTGCGTCTCGTCTACTTCTTCCTGGTTCCAGTAGACCTTGCCTTGCGCATCGACAGAAACATTGATGCTCTCTGGCTTGGCGTTGTTGGGCTGGTTGGTCGCACGCGGCAGATCGATCTTGACCGCGTGGTTGATGACGGGAATCGTAATGATGAAGATGATCAGCAGCACCAGCATGACGTCCACTAGCGGTGTCATGTTGATCTCGCTCATCACCTCGTCATCGTCGCCGTCGAGGGTGCCGAATGCCATGATGCTTTCCTTCAGGCGCTACGAATCAGCGCTCAGTTCTTGACGGCCAGGCGCATCGACGCATCGTCGGCAGCGCGATTGGCGGAGGTCGGACGCACGCGTGCGCCGGTCACGAAGTAGGCGTGCAGGTCGTGCGCGAAGCGGTTCAGCTTGCTGATCACGCCCTTGTTGCCACGGCTCAGGGCGTTGTAGCCCAGCACGGCGGGGATGGCCACGGCCAGGCCGAAAGCCGTCATGATCAGGGCCTCGCCCACGGGGCCGGCTACCTTGTCGATGGTCGGCACGCCCGAGGCGCCGATGCCGATCAGGGCGTGATAGATGCCCCACACGGTACCGAACAGACCCACGAACGGTGCGGTGGAACCGACCGAAGCCAGCACGGCCAGGCCCGATTGCATGCGGGCAACCGCTTCGTCGATCGAGCTCTTCAGCGAGCGGGTCAGCCAGTCGGAAATGTCCAGCGCGTCATGCAACTGCGGCTGGCTGGCGCGATGGTGCTGGGCGGCTTCCTTGCCGGTCACGGCCAGCGTACGGAACGGGTTGGCGTCGCTGGCGCCCAGCGTATCGAGCGCGTGGTCGAAATCGTCCGAGTGCCAGAAGCGCTTTTCCGCGCCGTGCGCCATCTTCTTGAGGCGAACCAGATCCCACGCCTTGGTGAGAATCACGATCCACGACAGCAGCGACATGATCAGCAGAATGATGGCGGTCGCGCGCATGACGAAATCGCCTTGCGACCAGAGGTGGGAGAGTCCGAGGTCCTGCATGGTGGTTCCTGAAAGTGTCAGTGTTAGGAAAATTCTGGTGGATCTGGTCGATCAGTTGGCAATTTGCCAGTTGATCGGCTGATCCGGAGTTACTTGCACCGCCCGGCCGTTCAGCATGAATGGCTTGCAGCGCATCGCCTTCACGGCTTCCACTGCGGCATCGTCCAGCCGGCTGGATCCGCTCGATTTCTTGACCACTGCCTTGATGATCTTACCTTTCTCGTCGATGGTCAGATTCACAATGGTTGTGCCAGATTCGCCCAGTCGCTGCGACTGACGGGGATAGACTGGCTGGGCGCGTGAACATTCGATCTCATCGATACCCACGGCACGCGGCGCGGCATTCGCCGGTGCGGCCGGCGCAGCGGGCTCCGGTGCCGGCGCGGGTGGCGCAGGCGGAGCGGGCGGCGCTTCGATCGCCGTGGGCGACGGCGGCAGCGATGCCACAGGCGTGGGCGTGGGTTGCGGCTTCGGTGGCGCCGGGCGTGGTGTCACGACCTTGACCTGCTTGGGCGGGGTTTGCTGCTTGGGCGGCTCTGGCGCCGGCGCTTGTCGCGGCGGCTCCATCGGGATGATGCGGGCGATGATTTCCGGGGCGATGATGGCCTCCGTCATCTTGCGGGCCAGCCCGCTCTGGATCAAATACAGCAGTCCGACATGGAACAGCAGGACTGCAACGGTGATCTTTAAAAATCGTTGATCGAACATGAGAGGAACGACAGGTGTCCGCCTGGCGGCACAATCACTTGCGGTAGAACAGGATCAGCGAGATGCCACATCCGACCAGCAGGCTCAATAGCAATTCCATGATGATAACGCTCCAAAGAAACACAGCTGACTAGTAACCGGTTACAGGGGGAGCGCCACTCTTGGGCAGCGTATCAGCGGGATAGTATAAACGATAATGATTCTTATTTGTTGCACATTGTGCAATGCATGACGATATTCTGCGGACGCTTCATTGCGCATGCCGCAGCAATGCGGGCAGGATGTCGGTCTGGCGCTACGTGGGGCAGCACGCGCCGCAGCATGCCGCCAATGCCCCACCCGCGGAAATCCGCGCTACGATTAACAGGAATCCCCAGTTAGCGGCAGACACGGCACAGGCCAGGCGGTCCCTGCGGTCCGGACGCCCCGTGCCCCGTGCGAAGGGAACCAGCCATGGATTTCACCCGTTTTGCTGAAGACGACCGCATGATGGACGACCGCAGCACACTGTTGCGCGCGTCGTCCGGCACGGTGGGCACTTCGGCCCTCGACTGGATGTGCGCCCAGTTTGCGCTGCGCGTGGTCTGCGCGCTTGGACCGCGTTTCAATCTGCGTAGCAATATCAATGACGTGCTGACCGTCAGCGCGCAGGAAATGGTGTGGCCGTACGGCGTGGTGCTGCGCGTGCAGCGCTTCCTGTCCGCGCGTTGTGCCGACATGCCTGCGTGGAAGGGCGCCTCGCGCCTGTCGCCGGAGGAATTCCTAGAGCGCCACGGCCAGTGGAACAGCGCCTTCGACGAAAGCGCGCTGTTTTACTATCTGGACGAATACGTCAAGCACCACGCCAAGGACATGTTCGCGGTATTTGCCGCATCGTCGGCCGCGATTGCGTCGCGGCTCGACGGCGAGCGCGTGCTGCTGGTGCGCAATATCGACATGCTCAGCCACGTGCTGAACCTGCCCGACCACGAGCGCAAGTTGCTGCTCTACGCGGCGCTGGCCAAGTACAAGCGCGACCTGCGGGCGGTGATGGTCGACTGCAAGGTTGCGCATAGCCAGGAAGCGTTCCAGATCCTGGGCGGCCTGACCGCGGCCAGTCCGGCCGATATCGCGGCGTCGCTGCGGCCGGGGTCGCGCCTGGAGACGCTGAACCTGATCGAGCAGCCGCTGCCGGAAAACAGTGTCACGGACCTGGGCGACCTGATGCGCCTGTCCGACCGCCTGCTGCACGTACTGCTGGGCAACTACGCGAGCGAGGCCGAGATGATGGCGGTCTTCACGCGGCCCGCGGCGCCCCCCACGCTGGGCACCACCGACTATCCACATGTCGAAACCGATGCCCGCTATCTGACCGCCTTGCTCGGCAACGCCACGCGCCAGAACGCCAGCGGCGTGAACGTGCTGATCTATGGGCCGCCCGGCACGGGCAAGACCGAATTCGCCCGGCTGGTGGCGCGCGAAGCCGGTTGCGAACTCTATGAGGTGGACTGCTTCGACCGCGATGGCAACAGCCTCTCGGGCAAGGACCGCTACCGGTCGTTGCAGGTGTCGCAGGCGTTTCTGCGCGGCCGTCCGCGCACGGCGCTGCTGTTCGACGAGGTCGAGGACGTGTTTCCGGGCAGCGCGCGCGAACTGATGAGCCTGTTCGGCCAGGAAGACACGCGCGCGTCCGTCAACGGCAAGGCGTGGGTCAACCAGACGCTGGAGCAGAACCCCGTGCCTGTGATCTGGATTTCCAATTCGATCCGGCAGATCGACCCGGCCTATCTGCGGCGCTTCCAGTTTCATCTCGAATTGAAGATTCCACCACCTCTGGTGCGCGAGAACATTATCCGCAAGCACCTTGGCAGCCTGGCGGTCAGCGATGCCTTCGTGGCAACGCTGGCGGCGCGCAAGACGCTGACGCCCGCGCAGGTGCAGTCGGCCGCGCGCTTTGTGGAACTGGCACGGCCCGATGTCGATGAACCTGTCGAGGCGCTGATCCTGCGCCAGCTTGAACATGCCGACCGTGCCATGGGTCTGCGCCCCGAGGCCGAAGCTCGCCCGGTGGTGACCCACTACCGGCTGGACAACCTGAATCTGGAAACGCGCTACGCCGTGGAAAAGATCGTGCAGGCGCTGGGTGCGCGCCAGCGCGGCACACTGTGCTTCTATGGGCCGCCCGGCACCGGCAAGACGGCGCTGGCCGAGCACATCGCGGCGGCGCTGGACCTGCCGTTGATGATCCGGCGGGCCTCCGACCTGATGAGCAAGTACGTGGGCGAGACCGAGCAGCAGATCGCTGCCATGTTCGCGCGGGCCGAGGAAGACGGTGCGGTGCTGCTGCTCGACGAGGCGGACAGCTTCATGCAGAGCCGCCAGCAGGCGGTGCGCAACTACGAGGTGTCCGAGGTCAACGAAATGCTGCAAGGCATGGAGCGCTTCAACGGCATTTTCGTCTGCACTACCAACCTGTTCGAGCGCATCGACGAGGCGGCGCTGCGGCGTTTCTCGTTCAAGATCCGCTTCCTGCCGCTCAAGCCCACGCAGCGCGAGGCGATGTTTGTCGACGAGGCACTCGACGGCGATGCCGGGCGCATGACCGATGCCATCCGGCGCGATCTCGACAGCATGGATTGCCTGACGCCGGGCGATTTCGCCACGGTGAAGCGTCAGTCAGTGGTGCTGGGCGAGGCGCTGACCGCTGACGAATTCCTGGCCCAACTGCGCCAGGAACATTCCGTGAAGCCCGAGGTGCGGCATCACAAGCCGGTAGGCTTTATTCAGTAGCCCCGATGGCAGGCGCAGGCTCGATGGCCACCGTCTCGGCGCCGGCTTCCACGTTGAGCAGCGCCCAGGCCATCTCGCGCAGGTGCGAGGCGTCCTTGGTCGACAGGTAACGGATGGCCGGCGTCGCGTCGGGGCTGGCTGCCAGTCCGAATTCGGCCAGCTTGCGGGCGAGCTGGCGAGCGATGGCCGTACCGGTGTCGATCAGCGTCAGTCGGTTGCCGACCATGTCGCGAATCGTCTCCGATAGGAAAGGATAGTGGGTGCAGCCCAGCACCAGGGTATCGGCGCCCGCGTCCAGCATGGGCCGCAGATAGAGGTCGAGTTTCTCGCGGATCGCCGGGCCCGATACGTCGCCCTGTTCGATCAGCGAGACCAGCCCATGGCCAGCCGCGCACAGGTACTGGCTTTCATCCGCCAGCGACGTCAGCAGGCGGTTGAACTTGGCACTCTTCAGCGTATTGGCGGTGGCCAGTACGCCCACCACCTTGCTCTGGCTTGACAATGCCGCGGGTTTGAGCCCCGGTTCCACGCCGATGATCGGCACGTGCAGGCGCTCGCGCAGCGTCTGCACGGCATGCATGGTCGCCGTGTTGCAGGCGATCACCAGTGCCTTGCAGCCCTGGGCCACCAGCCATTCGCAGACCTGCAGCGTGCGGGCTTCGACAAAACGCTCGGGCTTGTCGCCGTATGGCGCGTAGCGGGAATCGGCGAAGTAGATCAGCGACTCGTGCGGCAGCATGGCGCGCACTTCGCGCAGGACCGACAGGCCGCCAAGGCCTGAATCGAAGATGCCGATGGGGGAGGGGTTCACGCCAGGACTCGGGAATGAAAAAAGCCGGACAACATTTGTCCGGCTTTGCACTGCAATTGACCAGCTTGGCGATCAGGCTGCTGCGACCGGAATCTTGCCGATCTTGGCCTGCCACTCGGCGGGGCCGGTCTTGTGAACCGACGTGCCCGAGCTGTCCACGGCCACCGTCACCGGCATGTCCTTGACGTCGAACTCGTAGATGGCTTCCATGCCCAGGTCTTCAAAGGCCAGCACCTTCGCGCCGCGGATTGCCTTCGACACCAGGTAGGCGGCGCCGCCCACGGCCATCAGGTAGGCCGACTTGTGCTTCTGGATCGATTCGATCGCCACCGGGCCGCGCTCGGCCTTGCCGATCATCGCGATCAGGCCGGTCTGCGACAGCATCGTCTCGGTGAACTTGTCCATGCGGGTGGCCGTCGTCGGGCCGGCCGGGCCAACCACTTCGTCGCGCACCGGGTCCACGGGGCCCACGTAGTAGATCACGCGGTTCGTGAAGTCCAGGGGCAGCTTCTCGCCGTTGGCGAGCATGTCGGCGATACGCTTGTGCGCGGCGTCGCGGCCGGTCAGCATCTTGCCGTTCAGCAGCAGCGTCTGGCCCGGCTTCCACGAAGCCACTTCCTCCGGCGTCAGCGTGTTCAGATCCACGCGCTTCGACGTTTCGGTGTTCGGAGCCCACTCCACCTGCGGCCAGGCCGACAGGTCAGGGGCTTCCAGCTTGGCCGGGCCGCTGCCGTCCAGCGTGAAATGCACGTGGCGGGTGGCCGCGCAGTTCGGGATCATCGCCACGGGCTTCGATGCCGCGTGCGTCGGCGATGCCATGATCTTGATGTCCAGCACGGTGGCCAGGCCGCCCAGGCCTTGCGCGCCAATACCCAGCGCGTTGACCTTCTCGTACAGCTCGACGCGCATTTCCTCGATCCAGTCCTTCGGACCGCGGGCGATGATGTCCTGGATGTCGATGGATTCCATCAGCGATTCCTTGGCCATCACCATCGCCTTTTCGGCGGTGCCGCCGATGCCGATGCCGAGCATGCCCGGCGGGCACCAGCCGGCGCCCATCGTCGGCACGGTCTTCAGCACCCAGTCGACGATCGAGTCGGACGGGTTCAGCATCACGAACTTCGACTTGTTTTCCGAGCCACCGCCCTTGGCGGCGACCTGGATGTCGACGGTGTTGCCCGGCACCACTTCATAGTGGATCACGGCCGGGGTGTTGTCCTTGGTGTTCTTGCGGGCGCCTTCGGGCGGGCTGACGATCGACGCGCGCAGCACGTTGTCCGGGTGCGTGTAACCGCGGCGCACGCCTTCGTTGATCATCTCGGTCAGGCCCATCGTGGCGCCATCCCAGCGCACGTCCATCCCCACCTTGACGAAGATCGTGACAATGCCGGTGTCCTGGCACAGCGGGCGCTTGCCTTCGGCGCACATGCGGCTGTTGGTCAGGATCTGGGCAATCGCGTCCTTGGCGGCCGGACTCTGTTCCAGCTCATAGGCACGGCCCAGGCTGGTGATGTAGTCCATCGGGTGGTAATAGCTGATGTACTGCAGCGAGTCGGCGACGCTCTGGATGAGGTCTTCTTGCTTGATGACTGTCATTTTGTGGGGGAGGGCAGCGGTGAAACACAGCCCGGGATGATACACCGTGGCGGCGACGGCTGTACGGGATGCATACAGCCGTCGACACCTTTGGTCGGGTATTGCTGCGAGGCGAATGAGTCACCTAGGCGGGGAAGGGTGCCTAGTGTGCCTGTTGCGCCGCACCATCGGTGCCGTGGCCGGCGGCGGGGTGCGGATGCGACACCATCCGGTCCACCCAGGCCATGGCCAGCGCCGATGCCAGGAACGCCACGTGGATGATCACCTGCCACATGATCGTGTGCGTGCTGCGTTGCTCGGCGTCGATGAAGGTCTTCAGCAGGTGGATCGACGAGATGCCGATCAGCGCCATCGACAGCTTGACCTTCAGCACGCCGGCGTTCACGTGGTCCAGCCACTCGGGCTCGTCGGGGTGGTTGTCGATGCCCAGGCGCGACACGAAGGTCTCGTAGCCGCCCACGATCACCATGATCAGCAGGTTCGAAATCATCACCACGTCGATCAGGCCCAGCACCACCAGCATGATCTTGGTTTCGTCATAGGTGGTGACGTGCGACACTAGGTGCCAGACCTCGGCCAGGAAGTGATAGACATAGACGCCCTGCGCGACGATCAGGCCCAGGTACAGCGGCAATTGCAGCCAGCGCGAGGCAAAAATGATGCGGGGAATGGGACGAAGGGGGCGTAGCGGGGTGTGTTGGGCCATGGGCGATGCCGGAAGAAGATGTCAATGTCAGCAGACAATCGAAGTGGGCGTCGATTGTACCGTGCGCCCCATGACACCTGACAGCGCGGCCGGGTAACGTTTGGTTAGCGTGGCCGGCCGTTCAGCGCTCGCCGTGCCATGGGCCCCGGCCAGCTGGCAATCGCGATGCCGCCCAGCACGCAGCCCAGCGCCATCGCGTGCGCCCAACCGGGGCGCTCGCCCAGCACCACGATGCCGTAGACCGCCGCCGCCACCGGCAGCACCGAGGTAAAGACCCCGGCCAGATGCGCGGGCACATGGCGGATGCCCTTCATCCATAGCCAGAACGAGAACACGCTGGCCGACAGCGCGTACCAGACCAGCATGGCCCAGGTGGTGCCGTCCACGCTGCCGAAATCGAAGGTCAGCAGTGGCACGATGCCCAGCGGCAGCATCAGTGCGCCACCGATCAGGTGGGTGTAGGCGCAGATCTCGATGGCGGCCAGTGTTTGCGAGAGGCGCCGCGACAGAATCACGTAGATCGATTCGCAGACCACGGCGCCCAGGATCATCACGTTGCCAAGCAGTGCGTTGCCGCTGCCCAGACCGGGGCCGTCATGGCCGCCGCCGCGCGCGATATTGAGCACGGCGATGCCGGCCACGGCCAGCAACACCGAGAACACCGTGCGGCGTGACAATCGCTCGCGCAGCCATAGCCACGACAGGATGGCCACCGTGGCGGGGATGGTGCTGGTAATCACGCCCGCTGCCATCGCGCTGGTCAGCCGCACGCCGCCGAGCATCAGCAGCGTGAACATGAACGTACCGAAGAACGCCATCAGGAACAGGTTCAGCCATTCGCCGCGCGACACCATGCGCATGCGCGCCGGCCGGTACCACGGCGCCAGGCATGCGATGGCGATCAGGAATCGCATCAGCGCGAACAGCAGCACGGGCACATGGGCAATGATCGATTTTCCTAGCCCGACATTGCTGCCGACGAGGGCCATGGCGGCGATCAGGAAAAGGGCGTAGATAGGCAAGTTCGTCTGATGGAGAGCATCACGTGCGGCCATCCGGGCGGAGGCCTTCGCATGCCATGGGCCGGAAGCCGCCACCCAGCCAATGCAAGCCATTTGAAAGGGCGTGCGCCGCGTTCAGGTATTTGGGTCCGGCGCATTATAGCTGTGCTAACTTAGTAGAGCCGACTGCACTTGTGCCCCAAGTCTCCCGAGCCGTGCCTTGCCAGACCTGCTGCATTGCAGCATCGCCCCAGTGCGGACCGTCAGGTTTAAGTAAGGCGCCGGGCGTACCTTGCACCCAAAGCAGTCAAAGCCAAACCAGGAGACAACCCATGTCCGCCATCGAGTCGGTGATGCAGGAGCATCGCGTTTTCAATCCACCGGAGTCGTTCGCCAAGAACGCCGCGATCCCCAGCATGGAGGCGTACAACGCCCTGTGCGCCGAAGCCGAGCGCGACTACGAAGGCTTCTGGGCGCGCCATGCCCGCGAACTGCTGCACTGGCACAAGCCGTTCACCAAGGTGCTGGACGAAAGCAATGCGCCGTTCTACAAGTGGTTCGAGGACGGCCAACTCAACGCGTCGTACAACTGCCTCGAGCGCAATATCGAGAAGGGCAATGGCGACAAGACCGCCATCGTCTTTGAAGCCGACGACGGCGCCGTCTCGCGCGTCAGCTACAAGGAACTGCTGGCGAAGGTCAGCCGCTTTGCCAACGGCATGAAGGCGCTGGGCATCAAGAAGGGTGACCGCGTGGTCATCTACATGCCGATGTCGGTCGAAGGCGTCGTGGCCATGCAGGCCTGCGCGCGCATCGGCGCCACGCACTCGGTGGTGTTCGGCGGTTTCTCGGCCAAGTCGCTGCAGGAACGCCTGGTGGACGTGGGCGCCGTGGCACTGATCACGGCCGACGAACAGATGCGCGGCGGCAAGGCGCTGCCGCTCAAGGCCATTGCCGACGAGGCGCTGGCACTGGGCGGCTGCGAAGCGGTCAAGCACGTGGTGGTGTATCGCCGCACCGGCGGCAAGGTGGCCTGGACCGAGGGCCGCGACCGTTACATGGAAGACGTGTCGGCCGGCCAGCCCGATCACTGCGAGGCCGAGCCGGTGAGCGCCGAACATCCGCTGTTCGTGCTCTATACCTCCGGATCCACCGGCAAGCCGAAGGGCGTGCAGCACAGCACCGGCGGCTACCTGCTGTGGGCGCTGATGACGATGCGCTGGACCTTCGACGTCAAGCCCGAAGACATGTTCTGGTGTACCGCCGATATCGGCTGGGTCACCGGCCATACCTACATCGCCTACGGCCCGCTGGTCGCTGGCGCCACGCAGATCGTGTTTGAAGGCGTGCCGACGTTCCCGAACGCGGGCCGCTTCTGGGAGATGATCCAGCGCCACAAGGTCAGCATCTTCTACACGGCGCCTACCGCGATCCGCTCGCTGATCAAGGCGGCCGAGGCCGACGAGAAGATCCACCCGAAGCAGTACGACCTGTCGAGCCTGCGCCTGCTGGGCACCGTGGGCGAGCCGATCAACCCCGAGGCGTGGATGTGGTACTACAAGAACATCGGCCAGGAGCGCTGCCCGATCGTCGACACGTTCTGGCAGACCGAAACCGGCGGCCACGTGATCACGCCGCTACCGGGCGCCACACCGCTGGTGCCGGGTTCGTGCACGCTGCCGCTGCCGGGCATCACGGCGGCCATCGTCGATGAAACGGGCCAGGACGTGCCGAACGGCAGTGGCGGCATCCTGGTGATCAAGCGTCCGTGGCCGTCGATGATCCGCACGATCTGGGGCGACCCGGAACGCTTCAAGAAGAGTTACTTCCCCGAGGAACTGGGCGGCACGCTGTACCTGGCCGGCGATGGCTCGATCCGCGACAAGGAAACGGGCTACTTCACGATCATGGGCCGGATCGACGACGTGCTGAACGTGTCGGGCCACCGCATGGGCACGATGGAGATCGAATCGGCGCTGGTGTCGAACCCGATCGTGGCCGAGGCTGCCGTGGTGGGGCGCCCGGACGATACGACGGGCGAGGCCATCTGCGCATTCGTGGTGCTCAAGCGGTCGCGTCCGACCGGCGACGAAGCCACGAAGATTGCCGCCGAGCTGCGCAACTGGGTGGGCAAGGAGATCGGTCCGATCGCCAAGCCGAAGGACATCCGCTTTGGCGACAACCTGCCCAAGACGCGCTCGGGCAAGATCATGCGACGCCTGCTGCGGTCGCTTGCCAAGGGCGAGGAAATCACGCAGGACACCTCGACGCTGGAGAACCCGGCCATCCTGGATCAACTGAAGCAGACGCAGTAACGCCACCGGTTCATGCGCCCTATCCGGCTGCGTGACCCACGTTGTGCCCGCCCCGGCGCCGCCCGGGGCGGGCACAATGCTTTCTTCCACATCGCATTCCACTCCTCGTTGCACTGATGCCGGACAACCAGTCGCGCTTTCGCCGTCGGCTGATGCTGTACTACGGCCTGTTTACGCTCGGGCTGTTCGGCTTCGTCGGGATGATGGGCCTGCTCGAGCATTCCAACGCCGATGCGCTCTGGCTGGGCTACGTCTTCCTGTTCGTCACGATCGCGATCTATGCGTGCATCGGCCTGATCTGCCGCACGTCGGATCTCAACGAGTACTACGTGGCCGGCCGACGCGTGCCGGCCATGTTCAACGGCATGGCCATCGCGGCGGACTGGATGAGCGCCGCGTCGTTCATCGGCCTGGCCGGCATCATTTTCGCGTCGGGCTACGAGGGGCTGGCCTATGTGATGGGCTGGACGGGCGGCTACTGCCTGGTGGCGTTCCTGCTGGCGCCGTACCTCCGCAAATATGGCGGATATACGATTCCCGATTTCCTGGCGGCACGCTATGGCAACGGCAAGCCAGGCGGCAATATCCCCGTGCGCGCCATTGCCGTACTGGCGGCGTCGCTATGTTCGTTCGTCTACCTGGTAGCCCAGATTCAGGGCGTGGGGTTGATCGTCACGCGCTTCATCGGCGTGGAATTCGCCGTGGGCGTGTTCTTCGGGTTGGCCGGGATTCTTGTGTGCTCGTTTCTGGGCGGCATGCGCGCGGTGACGTGGACGCAGGTGGCCCAGTACATCATGCTGATCGTGGCCTTTCTGCTGGCGGTCTCGCTGATTGCCTGGAAGCATCACCACCAGGTGCTGCCGCAGATCAGCTACGGCCGGCTGCTCCAGCAGATCGACGCCGCAGAAAAACAACTGGACCGCGACCCGGCGGAACAGCAGGTGCGGGAGATATTCCGCCAGCAGGCGATCGACCTGCAGTCCCGTATTGCGCGGCTGCCGATGTCGTTCAACGAGGAACAGCAGCTACTTGATGCGCGCCTGCTGGAACTGCGCGCCCGCAATGCGCCGCTGCGCGAGATCAAGACGGTGGAGCGCGAACGGCAGGCATTTCCGGCCGATGCCACGGCGGCGTTGCAGCAGTGGACGCAGCAGCGCGAGGAAGCCCTGGCGCGCAGCCAGCCCTTGACGCCGTCGACCGAGCCGTATCCCGCTGCATCGGAGCAGGAACGCAAGACGCGGCGGCTCAATTTTGTGCTGCTGGTGTTCTGTCTGATGGTCGGCACGGCCAGCCTGCCGCACATCCTGACGCGGCTGTACACGACGCCATCGGTCAAGGAAAGCCGCAATTCCGTGGCGTGGGCCGTGTTCTGTATCGCGCTGCTCTATGTGTCGGCGCCGACGCTGGCGGCGCTGGTCAAGGTCGAGTTCTTTCAGCACCTGGTGGGCACACCCTTCGCGGAACTACCGCAGTGGGTGGTGCAATGGCGCAAGGTCGATCCGCCAGTGTTCGGCATCCGCGACATGAACGGGGATGGCATCGTGCAATGGGCCGAGATCCTGATCCAGCCCGACATGATCGTGCTCGCCGCGCCAGAAATTGCCGGACTACCCTATGTGATTTCGGGGCTGGTAGCCGCCGGCGCACTGGCCGCCGCGCTGTCGACGGCCGACGGACTGCTGCTGACCATCGCCAACGCGCTGTCGCACGACGTGTACTACCACATGATCGACCGCCAGGCGACCCACCAGCGCCGCGTGACCACGGCCAAGGTGGTGCTGCTGGGCGTGGCGCTGTTTGCGTCGTACGTCACATCGCTGCGGCCCGGCAATATCCTGTTCCTGGTGGGCGCAGCATTTTCGCTGGCGGCGTCGAGCTTCTTCCCGGTACTGGTGCTGGCCATCTTCTGGCGCCGCACCACGGCCGCGGGCGCGGTCGCCGGCATGGCCACCGGCCTCGCCGTGGCGGTGTACTACATCTTCGTGAACTACCCGTTCTTCACCCGCATGACCGGAATCTTCGGCAACCGATGGTTTGGCGTGGACCCCATTGCTTCCGGGGCATTCGGCGTGCCTGCAGGCTTCGCGGCTGCCATTCTGGTCAGCCTGATCACACCAAGGAATGCACCGGTGATTGATCGGCTGGTGAATTACTTGCGGAAGGGGTAGGGGCGTGATCTCCTTTGCAATTAAGGAGCCAACGATTGCTATCCGGCTATCGCATCGGGAAAAATGCTGCCCCGGCGTGTCGCGCCACATGTGTCAGTGAAGGCTGGCATCGCCGGCGGCACGTCAGCCACGCGAACCCTCATCCAAGTCATCCATGCAAGTACGCCTCTTCGCTCTGGCAACATCCCTCGCAATGATCGCCAATTTCGCCTGGGCGGCGGGCACTGCCAGGTCCATCGACAAGGTGCCCGGCAAGCTGAGCACTCCAGAAGGCCGCGCAGTGTTTGATCGCGAAATCCGAGGCACGCCACTGCCCGATGGCTTCGGTACACAATTGCCCGAAGGCTTCACGGCAGCAATGCTCGTACACCAGCTCGTGCCGGAAGCGGATCCGGGGGCATTGATCCTGGCGGGCGCAAAGCCATGGCCAGGCAATCCAGACAAATATGTGGCCTTGGTGTGCATGGCGGACTCACCGGAACAGGCGACCAGCGCGCGCAAATACTGGGCGGGCGAATGTCGGACGGAGTCAGGGGCTGCGTGGTTTGGTGTATTCGAGCGCCATGCTGGCGGCGAAGCCAGGCTGCTGGCACGGACGGCGGAACCAGTTACCGCACCGACGAACTGGAGCGATTCCAATCTCGATGCGCCGCAAGACCTGGGCGATGCGGGATCGCCAGGCACCTGGCTACGTTTCGATCCCGCGTCCTACCGTCTCAATGACAGCCACGCTACGTTCGGCGTCCGCGCTGGCTGGAGCGAAGGCTACGCAGGTGGAGGGGCTTCGTTCGAGGCGCTGTACCTGTTCATGCAAGACGGGGAGACGCTGCGCGTCGTGTTTGCCGCGCCGATGATGTACATGAAGATGATCGCCGGCGATTGGAACAAGGACGGCACCCGCAACCACGATGTCTACGATGGCAGCAATGTGCTGGTGATTTCCGGGCGGGCCACCGCCGGCTTCAAGGACATCCAGTTGCGCGAGCGGAACGGGCCATGGCGCAGGAGCTACCGATGGTCAGAGAAGGACAGGGCTTACGCGCCGAATTGACGCGCCCGCGCAAGCCAGGCAATTGGCTTGCCTTGCTCCAGAAACGACGATGCCCGCTGGCGCGGGCATCAAATTCTGGCGGAGAGAAGGGGATTCGAACCCCTGATAGGCTATTAACCTATACACGCTTTCCAGGCGTGCGACTTAAACCGCTCATCCATCTCTCCGGGAAGTCCGCGATTATAGCAGAGCCGTTGGAGGTGTCCAGCAGCGATGCTGCGGGCAGCGTCGGGACGGTGGTCCTGGTGGTCGACCGGTCAAAAAAATGCCCGCTGCGCGGGGGCGAGCGGGCCGGGTTAAATGTCATGGGGTCAATCATGACTGGGACTGATTGTCTTCTAATGTATCTTCGGCGTCTTCCCTACGGTGGTGGGGCGTGTGAGCACTAACGTCCGCCGGCGCATCGGGATTGCCGACGCCTTCTGGTGACAGCTTCGTCATCGGCGCGGGGCCGGTCTGTGTTGCGGACGGCTTGGCGTGCCGGGCGGTCGCCGTCACCGTCGCATTCCGCCCCGACTCGAACGCGCTGATGATGACCGAGTTCATCGCCGACATGGCGCCCGCCACGCCCAGGACCGTCGTGCAGGCCGCGATCCAGATATTCCATCGCAGCAGTTTCCATTCCTTGCGGATTTCCACGATCTCTTCGCGTATTGCCGTGAAATGCATGCTTCATGCCGTCGACGCGCTGGTCCATGCTGCGCATATTGACGTCCATCATTTCGCGGAAGCCATTGAGTTCGATGGCGATTCGCTGGTCCATACCCTTCAACAGGGCGTCGGCCCGCCGGTTGGATTCTTCGAGCCGTCGCTCGTACTCCTTCTCCTGCTGCCCGCGTTGTTCTTTGCATTCCTTCCTGTATTGCTCGTCCCGCTTCTCGCGCTCTTTCCTGTGTTGCTCGTCGCGTTGCTCGTGCTCCTTTCTGCGTTGCTCGTTACGTTGCTCGTATTCCTGCCTTTGCCGCTCGAGCCGTTCCTCGTGCTCCTTCCTGCGCTGTGCCGCCTGTTCCTCGTACTCCTTGCTGCGCTGCTCCATCCGTGCGTCGCTTTTGGCGAACATCCGGTTCATTCGGTCATCGAGGCGGCGAATGTTGGCGTCGAACTCGCCCCGCAGGATTCCGCCGTCGCGAACGTTGCGGTGTCTTTTGGAGCGTGACCGATGTCTTTGCTGTCTTGGCGCCATGCCTGAGGCCCCTAGTTGAAAAATGTTCAACCTCGACTGTCAGCCATCGCGTCGCTGATCGCTATAAGACAGTTCGCAAAGTGCGGCGGTGCCGCCTACCATGCAAGGACATCCATTCAAGGAGGTTCGCATGTCGAAGGAAAATCGGGGTTTTGCCATGCCGACGCTGATTGCCTTTGCCGTGGCCGGCATGGCGTTCACCGCATCGCTGGTGCTGGCGTATTACGCCACGCACCCGGAGCGCATCAGACAATAGAAAAATCAGGCGGTGGCCCGCCGGTGCCAGGGCAGCGGAGGGCTCACGCGACGAGGGCGCGGGTCACGCGGTTGCGGCCGCTGCGCTTGGCTTCGTACAGGGCCTCGTCGGCGCGGCCATAGGCGTGCTCGAACGAGCGGCCCTGGGCCGACCAGCTCACACCGAAGCTGGCCGTCACCTGGCGGTTCACGGGCGATGGGAAATCGTGGCCGGCGATGGCGCAGCGCATCCGTTCGGCCAGGTCCAGCGCCTCGTCTAGCGAGAAATCAGGCAGCAGCGCGGCGAATTCCTCGCCGCCCACGCGGCCGATCGCGCCTTCGGCACGAACCGTGTCCTTCAGGCAGGCCGTGACGCCGCAGATCACGGTGTCGCCGGCCGGATGGCCGAAATCGTCGTTGAGCCGCTTGAAGTAGTCGATGTCGAGCACGATCAGCGCCAGGCTGCCGCGAGCCAGCGCGGCGGTGGCGCGGTCGATCACGGCGCCACGGTTCAGCGCACCGGTCAGCGTATCGTGCGTGGCGCGATACTCCAGTTCCTGGGCCAGTTCCTGCAGCCGGTGGTTCAGCCGATTCATCTCCAGCTCTTCGCGGTCGCTGCGGCGGATCAGGCGGCGCGTCTCGCGCATCAGCCGTTCGTAATAGCTGATCAGTTGGCCGAGCGTATGGCGATAGGCTTCCTCCCCGGCGTCCACGTCGCAGAACACCGCCTTGGCGTGGGCCAGGGCGCTGTTCTCCGATTCAAACAGGTCGGGTTCCGACATGGCGGCGGCGGGGAGCATGTCGCGCGGCGCGTTCAACTGCTGGTGGTCACTTCGTCGATGAAGTCGATGGCGGGGAAGTCGTCGTGCAGTTCCTGGCCAAATTCCAGGATGGTGTCGTCGTCTTCATCGTGAAACCAGTGCAGGGTGACGTGGTTGCCGCGCTCGGCTGCCTCGCTGAGCGCGTCGAACATGCTGAACAGCATCTTGGTGCTCGAGCTGTTGAAGTACGTCAGGGCCACGTTCACGGTGACGTCCGTGTCGTCGCATTCCGCAAGGTACTTGCGCAGGCGGCTGATCGCCTCGCCGTAGAACACGGCGGCATTCTCGGGGTAGGACTCGCCCTTGAGCGAGAGCGTGTGCCGCGCGAAGTCGAAGCTCACTTCGGGCGAGCTTGGCGTGGCGGCGATGAACAGGTTTTCCATGGCGGTTCGGTGCGATCGGTCGGGGTCAGATGGTGGCGACGAGCTGGAACATCGTCGAGACCGGGTCCGTGTCGATCGGCTGAAAGTTGTACTCCAGGGGCGCGCTCGCATCGCGCGCCATCGTCAGGATGCCAAGCCCGGCGCCCTTGCTGCCTTCGGGGGCGTCGGCGCGCAGGGTTTCCTTGTAGGCACGCTTGATTTCTTCCAGGGTCATGGTCCGCACTTGCTCCAGCGTGCCGCGCAACTGCTCGACGCGGGCCGAGGATACCGGATTCGAGCACATCAGGCGGTAGTGCTCGTCCACCATGCTGATGCAGACCGAGCCGTGGCGCAGTTGCCCGTCCGGCTGCGACGGCGACGTCAGCGAATCGGACGAATAGTGAACGATGTTCTGCGCCATCTCCACGAACGACGAGAACAGCTTGCGCCGCGTGGTGCCATCCACGCCGCTCACGGTAAGCTGCAGTCGCACCGCATCGGACATGGCGGCGATGATGTTCTGCGAAAAGTAGCCGACGTAGTAGAAAATCACGTTGCGTTCCCGAGCCATCTGGAAGAACGGCTCATATTCCTTGTCAATCGAATGTGCGGCGGTCATGGGCAAGCGGTTGGGTGCGCAGGTAGGGTGTCATTGCGCACGGAAACAGAAGAATGTCAGGTCGTCGCGGCGGCGTTGCTCGCCTTGCCACGCGCGATGCACGTCCAGCACGGCGTCGCTGATCTGGGTGGCCGATGCCTCGCGCTGCGTGCAGATCGCCTCGCGCATGCGACGCTTGCCGAACGCAATTTCCTTGGGACCGCCGATCTGGTCGATCAGCCCATCGGTGGTCACGAAGACCAGCGTACCCGCCTGCGTCTGCATGGTGCTGTTGTGCCAGACGTAGTCCATGGCCGTGTCCACGTAGCCCACGCCCATGCGCGCGCCGTTGATCATCTCGCCTTCGGCGTCGCCGGGCTGCAGCACGAACAGCGACGACTTCGCGCCGGAAAATGTCAGTTGCCGCGTGGTGTTGTCGAACCAGAAGAACGCGGCGTCGAGGCCATCGTCCGATTCCGACGCGTCGGGCGTCTGCCGCGGTTCGCGATCGGTCTGGGCCAGCATCTGCTTGATGCCGCGGTTCACGGCCATCAGCAGCGCGCCAGGGTCGCGGGGCCCCAGTTGCTCCAGGGCCTGGCTCAGCAGCGACGACGCGATCAGCGTCATGAAGGCGCCCGGCACGCCGTGGCCCGTGCAGTCGGCCAGCGCGGCAAACCAGCCGTCCTGGAAGGCGGCGAAGTGGTAGAAGTCGCCGCCCACCACGTCGCGCGGCTCCCAGACCAGCGCGGCATCGGCCAACGTGGCGGCGAGCGTTTCGCGTGACGTGCGCAGCATGGCCCGCTGGATCGTGCTGGCGTAGTCGATGCTGTGCATGATCTGGCGGTTGCGCTCGGCCTGCATGTCGGCCACCACGCGCATCAGCTGCAGGCCGTGGCCCAGGCCGATGTACTGGCCGGCACGCGCCACGATGAAGCCATCGGCCAGCGCCTTCTCGCCGTACTCCACCGTGCGGAACGTCAGCGCGTCGATACTCATTTCGGCGTCGACGACAAGCGGCTCCTTGTCCATGAACGCGATGCAGCTCTTGCGGTTGTAGAGCTCGCGGTGGTACGGCTTGCTCATCTGCGACAGGAAGATCGACCGGTTGATCAGGCCGATGGGCCGGCCTTGCTCGGTGACGGGCAGGCAGGCCAGCTCCCGGTGCATCGCAAAGACTTCCAGCACGTCCTGGTTCGTATGGTCAGTGTTGACCGACGGCGTGGAGACGGCCAGATCCTCCGCGCATGGCTGCCGGAAGCGCGGTCGTGCAGCAGGAGAATCCACCAGGAAGCCAGACATGACGGTGCGAGCACGGAATTGGAAAATGGCCCAGAGTCTAGGCGGCCTTTATGTCGAATCCGTGACGAAAAGCGTTGCGAATCAAGGCATGCAGCCCTACTCGCGAGGGGTGGCGGTCGTAGTGGATCAGCCGGCGCGAAATTTGGTGTCAAGCGCCGTCGTCTTGCGATGCGCGCAGCGAGGGGGCAGCGGCGTGGCGGGGCGTCGATGGCAGCCCCATCACCCGCGCCAGCAGTGGCCAGCGTTGCGCGGCTTCGGCCGTTTCCACCTCCCCCTGCTGGTCGAAGTAGTGGCTGCCGTCGAAGCCGTCGACCTTCTGGGCCAGGGCGTCGATGTCGTTGTAGGCAATGGCCGCCTTGCGCGACGTAATCGGTTTGGTAATGGGTTTGACGACAGCACGCGCGCTCATTTCTGCTCCACCCAGACGCCGTCGGGCGTGTGCACCACGTAGCCCTCGGTACGCTTCATCGTGACCGTGCCCTCGTTCTCGCCCACCATCTGGGTCTGCGGCAAGTCGTCGGAATAGTGCGAGAGCCCCGGCGCGCCTTGGCGGAACGGGCTGTCGGCCACGAGGTTGAACACCAGTTGCGACAATCCCAGGAAGCTCATCGGCGCGTCGATGGTCACGGGTTGCGGCGTTTCGGTGCCGGGCAGGCCCACCAGCTTGACGCCGACCGGCACGTGGATGATGTTGGGCGTGGGAATCTCGCGCAGCCCCGAAATCTGGTTCTTGTCGCCGCGCAGCGCCGCGCCGTGCTCGGGCACGAATACCACCACGGCCTTGCGGCCGGATTTGGCGATGGTGTCGATGATCCGGTCGACGTCGTCCAGCAGCGCCTTGAGCCGCAGCGGATACGACTCCAGGCTGGTCAGCCGCTTGCCCGGCAGGCGGTTGCCGTCGTGCAGCGTCACGGTGTTGTAGTACAGCGCCACCGGCTTCTTGTCCTGCGACAGGCGCTGCCTGTACCAGTGATCGAACGTGTCGAAGTCGCCCAGCACCGGCGAATCGTCGAACGCGCGCATCGCCACCGGCACGCCGTCGGTGGCCTCCGGCTGCACGCCCTGCACGCCGATCTCCTTGTCCACGTAGCCACGGAAGTTGTCGAAACGGCCGTCGTGGTTCATCAGCACATGCGGCGTGAAGCCGGCCTGGGCCAGATCGGCGAAGATGTGGCATTCGGCCGGGGCCGGATCGTACAGGTTCTTGTGCGGCTCCTGCCCGCACGCTCCGCGCAGCACACGGATGGCGGCGGGGCCACTGTAGCTGGCGGCCGAGCTGAAGTTCTTGAACAGGTAGTCGAAGCGCGACAGCAGCGGGTGGTTCAGGCTCTTTGCCGCATCCAGGTCATCCCACGACAGCGAACAGATATGCAGCACGATGACATCGAACTGCGCGTCGGGGCTGGCGGTCAGCGGTGCCACCGTGGCCGTGCGCTGGGCTTCCTGCTCGCGGAACGCGGTCAGGATGGCGTCGTAGTTGTTGGTGGCGTTGATGTCCGCGCGCGGGCTGTCGGCCGCCTGCGCCACGGCGGCGCCGCGGCCCGGCAGCGTCACGCCCAGGCCGTACCAGAACGGCATCGCGAACAGCGCGAGCAGCACGAACGTGGTGGTACGCAGCCAGCGGTTGACCAGCAGGAAGATCACCAGCACCAGCAGCACGGCCACCACCATCTGGATCGTCACCAGGCGCTGCAGCAGCTCCATCAGGTAGGCAGGCGTGAACGCGCGGATGTTCGAGAACTGCGAGATCACGCGCTCGAACGGCGGCAGCATGGATTCGTGCCATGCCAGCGCCGCACCCAGGCCGATCGCCAGCACCTGGCGGATTACCCGCAACGGGCGCGATTCCATGGGCGCCACCAGCAGCAGCGCAAACAGGATGTTCAGGAGCCATATCGGCTTCATCTGCCCGGTGTGGAACAGGTAGAGCTTGGCGAGGAGGTAGAGGTTCCAGAGTCCCATGTTGTCTCGATCAGGGCTGGCGCGAGCGGCGTCGCGCCATGACCAGGTCCACTGCGTCCATCAGGGCGTCGTAGAGCCGCAGCAGGCCCTGGTAGCCCATCTCCATGACTTCCTTGAGGCTGCGCAGCGGCGCGTCCACGCGCTCGTCGTCCAGCCAGTCGACCCAAGCATCGGCACGGCCGAACGTACACTGGATCAGCTGGGTCTCGCGCGCCATCGTCAGGTCTTCCATCCGCACGCCCAGATGCCGGTTCACGTTGCGTGTGACCACGGCAGGAAAGTGATAGGTGCGCGGGCCGCGCGACAGGCACACGCCCACCCGCGCGCCTTCCTGCAGCTGCACGTCGATCGGCAGCACCACGCCCAGCCCGCCAATCGAATAGTTCTCGGTCTTGCAGGCCAGCGTGCGGCCATCGGGCAGCAGCAACGTGGCGGGCACGCGCATCGGAATGCGATGCGATACCCGCACCTGCCGCGCCTCGCGTGCCACGCCAACGGCCGCGCCCAGCATCATCAGGTTGAACAGGGCCCACGCCATGTTCATCAGCACCGTGGCGGGTTCTTCGGTGCCCCAGAACAGCAGCCGCGCAATACCGGCGCCAAGCCCGATCACGTTCAGCGCCAGCAGGAACAGGTAGGGCTTGGAGATCGTCCAGTCCAGGTAGTCGTCGGCAATCTGGCCGCCCTTGGCCGTTACGTTGAACTTGCCTGCGCGCGGGTTGATGAAGGCCACCGTGGTGGGCAGCACGATGTACCAGGCCAGCACCGACTCGTAGACCTCGGCCCAGAACGAATGGCGGAAGCGCCCCTGCAGGCGCGAGTTGGTGATGTTGGCGATCAGCAGGTACGGCAGCACGTAGGCCATGATCAGCATCGCCGACGTATTGATCACGTGCAGGCCGAAGTACAGGTAGGCAATCGGCATCGTCAGGAAGATCAGCCGGGGGATGCCGTAGAAGAAATGCAGCATCGCGTTGCTGTAGCACAGCCGCTGGAAGAATTTCAGGCCACGGCCCAGCATCGGGTTGTCGAGCCGGAAGATCTGCGCCATGCCGCGCGCCCAGCGGATGCGCTGGCCGATATGGCCCGACAGGCTTTCCGTGGCCAGCCCCGCAGCCTGCACGGTGCGCAGGTAGGCGCTGTTGTAGCCAAGCCGGTGCAGTTTCAGCGCCGTGTGCGCATCCTCGGTCACCGTCTCCACGGCGATGCCGCCGATTTCCAGTAGCGGGGCGCGCTTGATCACCGCGCACGATCCGCAGAAAAACGTGGCGTTCCAGAAATCGTTGCCGTCCTGGATCAGGCCATAGAACAGGCTGCCTTCGTTGGGTACGCGGCGGAACGTGTCGAAGTTGCGCTCGAACGGATCGGGCGAGAAGAAGTGATGGGGCGTCTGCACCAGCGCGCAGTTGGGATCGGCCAGGAACTCGCCCATGGTCATTTGCAGGAACGAGCGGGTAGGGATGTGATCGCAGTCGAAGATGGCGATGTAGTCGCCGTCGGTCTTCGGCAGCGCCGCGTTGATGTTGCCGGCCTTGGCGTGCCGATTGTCGGTGCGCGTCAGGTAGCCCACGCCGGCGGCCTCGGCGAACTCGTGGATGTGCGGGCGGCGGCCATCGTCCAGGATGAAGACGCGCAGCTTGTCCGCCGGCCAGTCCATGCTGCGCGCGGCGTAGACGGTGGGCTGGATCACGCTCAGTGACTCGTTGTAGGTCGGGATGAAGACATCCACGGTTGGCCATTGCGCGGGGTCGACCGGCAGCGGTTTTGGCTTGCGGTGCAGCGGCCATGCCGTCTGCAGATAGCCCAGCGCCAGCACGATCCACGTGTAGATTTCGGCCGCGTACAGCACGTAGCCGACCGCGGCTTCGATGGCGCTGGCGAACTGCAGCGTCTGCGTCGATCGCCACCAGATATAGCGGCCCGCCATCAGTGTGGAGATGGCGATCATCGTGATCGTCGCCAGGTGCCCCGGCACGCGCCGCACCACGCTCAGCACGAGCCAGACCACCGCGAACAGCACGACCTGGTCCTCGAACCGCAGCGGCGTGGTGCTGACGGCCAGGACGGCAATGGCGGCCAGCACCAGCGACACCGGCAGCACGAACGGAATGCGGCCCACGCGCGCCGACACGGCCTCCGTGACATAGGCCACGCGATTCCAGTCGGGGCGGGGCAGGTGCGTCAGAGCCTTGTGCCGCAGCCGCGACGCGGCATGCCAGAGCGGTTCCAGCACGCGATCCATCCATCGGCGCAGCCAGCCCGTGCGTTCGGGCTCCACGGCGGCGCGCTGCTTGCGCGGGTCGGCGGCAAGGCGCACGCGTGGCTTGGGCGGACGGACGAACAGACGCCAGACCCAGGTGCCGGCAGAAGGACGCTTGCCGATGCCCAGGCGTGCCACCGAACGCCGGTAGATCAGCGAGGCCCATTCCGCAGGAACATCGGGCTTGCCCGGACGAGGCGGCCGGAAGAACAGGCGCAGCAGCCAGTCGCCAGCATGGGGAACGGTGCCGGTGCCGGTGCCGGTGCTGGTGCCTACGCCCAGTTCGCGTGCCACCCGCTGGCGGGCCGACACCATCCACTGTCGCAGTCGTGGCAGGCGCGTACTCATGCCGTGCTCCCGGCCAGCGCGTTCGATTCGAGCCACGCCGACAGCCACGACGCCAGCCCGTTCAGGTCGTGCGCAGCCTGCGAATGGGGTGTGCTGCGGCTGAAGCACTCGCTGCGCGCCAGCGCTTCGGGCACGCTGCTGTCTTCATGCACGTGATAAGGCAGCATGGCGTTGCCCAGCGTCGCCTGCAGCATGGCCACGATATCGACGTGCAGCTGCCGCGCCGGCTGGAGCCGCGTGGCCAGGTAGCGCACGGCCTTGCCGCGCGCCGCCAGGCTGTCCGTCAGGCGCCGCAGCGTCAGGCAGGTTTCCGGCTGGGCCGGCACCAGCACCAGCACCAGATCGGCGGCGTCGATGGCCTGGTTGGCATAGGCCGACGGCCAGGGCGCGGTGTCGATCAGCACGGCGCTGCGCGGCGGCAGGTCCACCTGTTCGATCTGGCGCGCCAGCCAGTTGGCGGCCAGCCGTTCGATTGCGCCCAGTTCGGCGCTGTCGCCCCACGGCACGAACAGCACGCCGTCGTCGCTGCGTTGTCCGCTGGCCGCCCACGCCGATGGCGAGGCATCGTGCAAGTGCGCGCCGATGCCATCGGCCGGGACATCGCGCATGCCGAAGTGGAAGCCCAGCACGTTGCGCGGGTCGCACTCCACGGCCAGCACGGCATGCTTGCGCCACGTCAGCAGCGACGCCAGTTCGGCAGTCAGCGTGCTGCGACCCGCGCCGCCAGTGGTGGAGACGATGGCGATGGTGGCCGCCTCGGCCCACGCCGGCGAGGTTGCCGGTGCGTCGATTGCCGCGTTTACTGGCGCGTTCATCGGCGTACTCATCGGCGTCCCCCGCCAGACTGGCGCTTGCCGCGGATTACCAGCGCATCGAGTTGCGGCGGCAGCCGTACGGCGCGGCGCGGGCGCGGCGCAGTCCAGCGCGGCAGCCAGCGCAGCAGGTCGAAACGCCAGGTCAGCCAGGCCAGCGGCGCGGCCAGGATCAGTCCCCAGATGAAATAGCCAAGAAACGTTGCCATGGGTCAGTCCTGACGTTTGAGGGGCACCGGATGGTGCGCCGGCAGCGCGCGCGGCGCCGCGCTCGGGCTCGCGCGCCTCGGTGCCATCAAGGGCAGCGTGACGGATGCCGCCTCCGGGGTGGGCGCGATGGCGGCGGCAGTGGCGTCCGCCGGCGCAGTGTCGGCTTGGACGGGTTGTCCGTCTTCCGCTTGCGCCGGCGGCGTCGGCTGCACCGGCAGCCACGTGCTGTAGTCGGGCGGTGGCGATTCCGCGATCTCGGCCTCGAACCGGGACAGCTCGGCGGCAATCGACTCGTTGTCGCCGCTGCGCAGGTCGCCCTGGAACAGATCGGCCATCGGGCGCTTGAACACGCGCTGGCAGACCGCATCCACATCGTCCATGCGGCAGGCAAAGAAGAACGCATAGAGGCTGTCGCTGCCGGCCGTGCACAGGTCGCCCGCGCGGCTCATATGGCAGGCGCGCAGCACGTCGATATGGGCTACCTCGGGCAGTAGCGGCAGTTGCAGCAGCACGTGCGGCAGGCGGATCATGCGGCTGCGCTCGACCGCGTCGCGCACCAGCGCGATGAAGGTCGACGCGGTGACATAGCCTCTGGCCGTGGTGGTCAGCACGGCGGACAGGGCGTTGCGGTAGTCCGCCAGGATCGGCCGCGAGAACACCTGTCCTTGCAGCCCGTCGATCATCGCCTGCATGCGCGCGAACGGGGTGCGCTGCGCCACCACGGCGTTGGCGCCCAGGTTGAGCATCAGCAGTTCGTAGTGTTGGCGCATGGCTTCGCGGTCTTCGCGGATCACGATCTTGAGGGCGCGCCCGGCACTGCGGCGCAGCCGGTGCACCTGGCCGGCCAGCTTCTCCAGGTCGCGCGTGCCGGCGTAGTGCAGGATCACCGTGGCGGCCACCGATTTGCTGGCGGTGGCCACGGCGGCCTCGTTGCTGTCCACCACGCGCCAGTCTTCGGGGATATGGCGCTCGCGCAGTACCGTCTCGCGGCTGACGATCACCCGTTGCTCGTCGGGCGCCAGCATGCCGGCTTCCTCGATGGCGTCGCTATAGGTGTCCGATGCCACCATCAGGCGATGCTCGTTCGGGGCAAAGCGCAGGCGCAGTACCTCGCCAGCCACCACGGCCTGGTTGTCGCGCCAGAAGGCCACCTCCCACGTGTACTGGCCCTGCTGCTGCGACAGTTGCACCGCGCCGGCAAAGCGGCCGTGAAAGCCGTGCAGGTCCGGTGCGGGCTGGCCGTCTTCCGCGGCCGGCGGTGCCATCACCAGCAGCAGCGCGCAGCGTTCCCCCGCGCACCATTCGCTGAGCCGCACGCCCTCATGAGCCAGCGCCGTGGCATCGTGCCAGTTGAAGAACGCTTCCGCGCCTTCCAGAAGAAAGGTCGTGCCGCGCGCACCGCACTGCTCGACGAGCGCGTCCAGCGCTTCGATCAGTACGTCGATGCCGCTGCGCCCGGCGGCTGGGCGCAGCGCGCACAGGTTGGCCCGCGCATGGAGCGCCCGGTTCACCTCGATGTCGAGACCATGCTCGCGCAGCGCACTGGCAATGTTGTCGGCGTCACGGGTGGACAGCACGCAGGCCGGGGCGCGCAGCACGCTGGCGGCGGTCTGCCAGAACAGCGCATCGCGTGCCGGGGACGGCTGTGCGTAGACCACGTGCGCGCGGCCCGGCGCCAGCGTGGCCAAGGCAGGGGCCAGCCCTTCGATGGCCAGCATTGCTCGCGCGTGCAGCCGCGCGGTCAGCGGCGCGCGCTGCGGTGCAGTGCGGGGTGGGGCGGAGGTGCGTACGGCGTCGTTCATCGCGGGTCCCTGGCTCATGGTGCCGCTCAATAGGCCGAATATGGCCGCACCGGCGTTGGCGGGAATGGCACCGGCAGCTGTCGCTTGTCGAACAGGTAGCGCAGCCAGGCCATGGCGCGATTCGGCGCATAGTCGCGCGAGCGATCGATCGAGAAGCCGGCGCCCACCACCCAGTGCGGCGCAAACGTGTATTCCACTGTCGCGCCCAGCGTGTAGCTGAAGCCGCCGCCCGATCCGCCGCCATAGGTGGCGTTACCGCTCAGCGCCTGAAGGTCGGGCCGCGTCGGAAAGAACGGCGCGGCGTCCTCGAAGGTCCACGACCACCCGGCGGAGCCCAGCAGGCGCCACGACCACTTGGCGTAGCGGCCCGTCCAGTCCAGCGGCACGCTGACCGAAACATAGCGCTGCGGACTGTAGTAGCCGCCGTGGCCAAATGTGTAGAAGCGCTGGTTTTCCGAGTAGTGCCACCAGTTGAAGACCAGGCCGCTGGTCACGCGCTGGTCCCGCTTCGCGTAGACCGGCACATCCAGGCCTGTCCGCAGCGTCACTTCGCGGTTGGTCTTGACGTTGTCACCAGTGTAGAGGCCGGCACCGACGTCGGCAAACAGGCCCAGGCGGCCCACATCGCGCGCGTAGCGCAGGTGCACCCCATTGCGCACGATGCCGCCCCAGTGCTCGCCCGTGACCGGATCGCGCGCGCCGGCGTACGAGATGAGCGAACTGGTCTGCGCGCGCCGCGAGACGTCCACGGTCACCGACTGCACGCCCAGGTCGGCCCGATACCGCAGCCCACCCACCACCGTGCTTTCCAGGAAGCCGAGCGGCGTGGTGCCAATATCGGCGCGCCACTTGTTGTAGGCGCCGTCGTATTCGTAGCCGGCCGCCAGCGCCAGGCCCTTGTCGGTCTGCCCGATATTGCCCAGCCCGGCATTGCCGAGCGCGGGAATCTTGCCGAACTCCAGGTTGCCGACCGGCGCGCCGCCGCGCAGCGTGCCGGCATCGAGCAGCACGGTGTCGGCATGAAAGAACGCATGGCCGGTGTAGCCGTGCGGAATGCGCACATAGAGCGGAATCTCTGTGGCATGCAGCCGCGAGATGCCGGCGTCGCCCGACTTGTTCGACTGCATGACGGCCGTGGCCACTTCGCCTTGGCGTCGCGCGTCCAGCCCGGCCAGCGCGCGTTGGGCGGGCGTGCCTTCGGGGCCGGGCAGCACGCTTTCGTGCTGTTCCAGCGGCAGGGCGGCGCGATAGATGCCGGCGGCCTCGTCGAAGTCGCCGCGCGACTGGGCGATGCGGCCGCGCTGCACGGTGATGTCCGCACGGTTCGGAAAGCGCGCGTCCAGGTCGTCCCCGACCTGCGCCGCTTCGTCCTCATGCCGCATCGCGGTGAAGCGGCGCGCCACCGACAGCCGCGTGTCGATGTCGTCTTCCGGCGTTTCGGCCAGCACCGTGCGCACGATGTCGAGCGCCTGGCCCGTCTGGCCCATCCCTTCGTACTGACGCGCCAGCGTGAGCTGGGCGCCGGCGTCGTGTGGCTGCGTGGCCAGCACCTGGCGCGCAGCGTCGGCCGCGCCCTTGTAGTCGCCTGCGGCCTGGCGCAGGTCCGCCAGTTCCAGCAGCCAGCGCCGGTCCGTTTGCTGCCCGGCGGGCACGGCGTACAGCACCTGTTGCGCGCGCCGCAGGTCGCCGGCTTCGATCTGGCGATCGGTCTCGCGCAGCGCCAGCCGCAGCGACTGGTCGGCAAAGTCCGCACGCTGTTCGGCGGTGATGCCGGGCAGGGCGGTCGAGTCGGCGATCCATTGACGCAGGGCGTCGTCGCGATCGGCGGCCGCCAGCAGTTCGCCGTAGCGCAGGCGGACATCGAGATTGGGCGCTTGCGGATGGTCGGCCAGCCAGTCGCTGACCAGGCGCAGACCCTTGTCGGCTTCGCCCAGCGCGATCCATTCGCGGCCGATCGAGGCCAGCATATGCGGATCATCCTTCGCTTCCACGGCCGCCTGGTCCAGCAGCCGGCGTGCCTCGTCGTCACGGCCCTCGGCCACGCGTTGGCGCGCATCGCGCAGCATGTGCTGGGCGGCCAGGTTGTGCGCCAGGTTGTGCATGCCTTCGGAGCGGCTGGCTTGCGGCACGGCGGCCAGTGTCGTGGCGGCGGCGTCGATATCGTCCACGCTGTTCAGATAGAGCGCGCTGGCATAGCGCATCTCGTTGCCGGGAGCGGCGCGCATGCCATCGTCCATGACGCTGCGGCCCAGCGCGGGCAGGCTCAGGTCGCGATAAACGCGCGCCAGCGTGAACCGCATCCATGGGTCGTCGGGCCGCAGGCGAATGGCATCTTCCAGGTCGCGGATGGCCGGGCTGCGCTTCTGCTGGGCCAGCGCCTGATCCGCGCGTACCGACAGCAGGTCTGCCCGCATGGTGCGCAGCTCGGCCTCCGAGCCCTTCATGCGCGATGCCTGGCTGGCGATCAGCGGCTCCACTTCGGCATCGCGGCCTTCCTTCTGCAGGATGCCCACCAGCGCGCGCAGCGCGCCGACATCGGGCTTGGGCCGCGCCAGCATCTGCCGCAGCAGTGTCTCCGCTTCGCGGTTCTTGTTCTGGGCCACCAGTGCTTCGGCCAGGATGTTCTGCGCGTCCTCGTTGTTCGGTTGCTGGGCCAGCGCCTGGCGCGCCAGTTGCTCGGCCTCGGCGGGCTTGCCCTGCTTGTTCGCCTCGCGCGCCTTGGCCACCGTGCCCCAGAACGTGGCCGTGGCGATCAGGCTGCGCCATTTGTTGCCGGGATCGATCTGGTTGGCGCGCGTGAACAGTTCGCGGGCCTCGTCGTGCCGGCCCTCGCGCAGCCGCACCAGCCCCAGGCCGCCCACCACTTCGGCGTCGTTGCGGCGTTTCTGGTAGGCCTGTTGCAGCGCGATGTCGGCATCCTTGAGTTGGCCACGCTCCAGTTGCGCCAGTCCGCGCTGCCGCGCCTGGTAGGCCGGATCGGCTTCAAGCTGTTTCTGCGCCGCCACCTTCTTGCCCAGTGCGGCCAGCGTGTCCTGCGCGGCCTTGTCGTCGGGCGCTTCCTTCAGGTAGCGCTCGAACCAGACGTAATAGGCGGGATCCTCGTTGACGCGGTACAGCGTGCGCCGCCAGACGTCGAGCGCCGTGGCGCGGTCGCCTTCGGGGCGCTGCGTCACCTCGTAGAGCAGCGCGATGCCTTCCTGGCGCGTGCCTTCGCGATCGGTCAGCAGGTCGCCCAGCGCGAGCTTGAGCTGCATGTCGTTCGGGTTGGCGCGCGAGCGCTGGCGCAGTTCGGCGATGGCCCGCGTGCGTCCGGCCGGCGTGCCGGCCAGGATGCGATAGTAGTCGCGCGCCAGGCTGCCGGCCGGTGCGCCGCGCGGGAACAGCTTCTGCAGCCGCTGCACTGCCTCGTCGTCCTGACCGCTGCGCGACAGCAGCCGGACATTGGCCATTTCGCGCTTGTCGCGCGTGGCGATGCGGTACGCGTCGTCAAGCTCTTGCGTCTCAGGGCTGTCGGGCGCCACGGTACGCAGCTTCTTGAGTTGTTTCTCGGCCTCTGCCGGCCGGTTCGAGCGGATTTCGATCAGGCCCAGCAGCTTCAGTGCCTCGGGCTGGTTCGGGTCGATCAGCAGGGCCTTGTCCAGGATGCCGCGTGCCATGTCCGCCCGGTTCCTGGCTTCCCACATCCGCGCGGACGCCAGCAGTTGCGCCATCTGGGGCGAGGGCGCGGCGCGCGTGGCGGGGGCGGGATCTGCGGCAAAGGCAGGCATGGCGGAACTGGCCAGCAACAGCGCCAGCGTGGAGGCTAGCGCGTTGCGGGGCATGTGGTTTTCCAGGCCGGCACCAGCGTGCCGTCCGCGTCGAAGCGGAAGTGTCCGTCGAGATGGCCCAGGCCGAACAGCGCCAGTACCTGGCTGTAGTAGCCGAATGAGGGCTGCGTGGCCAGCGTGCGGGCACGGCCGGCCTGGGCGCGGGCGGCATCGCCCAAGCCCAGCGCGGCCAGGTAGGGCGCCACGGCGGCCGAGAAGCCCGCGTTGCCGGCGTTCGGGCCGAAGGTGCCGGCCTGCGTGTCAACGTGCTCGGGCGGATAACCGTGGGCCACCACATAGTCAGCCATCGGGCGGAAGGCGTGCAGGACCGACGTCCGCGACGGATCGCGTGGCGCGGTCATGCCGGCCCACAGGTAGACGCGGATCGCGTTGTACGCGCCGTCGGCCTTGGTCTCCGTATCGGGCTGGAAGCCGTGGCCCTTGCGATAGAGGACCCAGTCCGGCGAAAAGCCCTTCGGCGCCGTATCGACGATCAGCCGCGCCGAGGTATCGACCAGTGTCTTCCAGCCGCCGTCTTCGGCGCCCAGCACGGCCGCCAGCCGGCGCATCACGGGCAGCGGCACATAGCTGGGGTTGAGCCGCCAGGTGTCGGGGGCGGGATGAAAGCCAGCCGGGCCGGGCAGCAGCGTGCGGCCCAGGCCTGGCAGCACGGCCGTCTCCTCGCGCAATACGCGCCGCGCCACCAGTGTGCCCAGCGCCGTGTAGCGCCGCTCGTTCCAGAGCCGGCCGGCTTCCAGCAGCGCGTACGCGATCCACAGGTCGGCATCGGATGCGGGGTTCGGGTCGATCACGCCCCACGTGCCGGCCTGCTCGCCCTTGGTGCGCTTGCCCCAGATCCACGCGGGCAGATGGGCCGTCAGATCGCCCTGGGCGAGGTTGTTCTCGGTCCAGGCCAGCAGCTTGTCGAAGGTGGCGCGGTCGTTGGCCACCAGCGCGAAGAACAGCGCATAGGATTGCCCTTCGGACACCGTGGCCTGCTCGTTGGTGCTGGCATCGATCACGCGGCCGTCCTGACTGATCGTGTCGCGGCGGAAGGCGTCCCAATCGGTCCACTGGCATTGGGCCGCCATGGCGGACAGGGCCACGCCGCCCATCGCGAACGCGATGGCGCAGCGTAGGGATGCGCGCCGCAGCCAGGCCCGTGCCCGCCGCATGTCAGCCTCCGTTGCGGCGTGCCGCCAGACGGCTCAGCGCCCAGAACAGGGTCAGCGCCACGAGCAAACCGGCCAGGATGCCGGCAATCGCCAGCAGGGCGGGGTGCGCCGACATCTGCATCCACAGGCGCGCGTACCAGGGCAGGTTGCCGACGTAGTAGGTATCGCCCAGCCGCAGGCCTTCCAGGTCGCGCTGGCGGATCACGGTCAGGTCGCCACGGATCTGCGCCACCTTGCCCGGGTCTTCCAGCACATCGAGCACATCGCGCACGCGATCGTCGGCGGAGGCGGTCAGCGCCACCACGCTGCGGCGTTCGGCATAGGGCGACTCAAAGCCGATCAGCGCCGCCAGTGGCCCGTCGGCGGTCAGGATTGCGCGCCCGGCCGGCGAGATGCTGTCGGTGTCCACGCCGCTCAGCCAGTTGGACCACGCGTGCGCGCGCTGGTCGCGCAACGCAATCTCGGTCTTGCCGCGCTCGATCAGCAGCGGCAGCGACTTGCCCCACTGCTGCAGCACCTGCGCGGCGCTGCCAGTGCCGATGATGACCAGGTCGCGATGCTTGACCGAATCGATGGCCTTGGCTGGTGTCACGGTCACGCGCAGCGACGGCAGCCCTGTCCATTTGCCCATATGGCCCAGCACGGTCAGCAGGGCTTCCTGGTCGATGGCGCTAGGCGCGTCGGGAATCACCACGGCGGTATCGGCCAGGTCGGCCATGCGCGTGAACGGGTAGCCGCTGTTGGCGAAGAACGCCAGGTTCGGCAGCTGCGCGTAGTGCAGGAAACCGCTGAAGTCGATCGATGAATCGGGGTCTACTGCGGCGCGCGCCACGTTGACGGCGCTGGACGAGCACAGCCCGGTCTTCTGCGAATCGATGTGGAATCGGAACTGCATCTGGTTGTTGCTGCCCACGCGGAACGCCGGGATCAGGATCTCGTTGCTGACGCTGGCGCTGCCGCCCGACAGCAGCGGCACGCTGACCAGGTTCTCGTCGGTCTGCACGGTCAGCGGCTTGAGCCGGTACGACCGCACGAGCTGGTCGTTCACGTCGATGCTGAGTACCGAGTCGTTGTAGGTGGAGGGCGCCGTGTAGCGGTACTTCATGTTCATCGGCACGGCGCGATCGTTCCAGCCAAACAGGTCGGCGGGCACCTTCAGGTTCACGCGGATCGCATCGGGGCTGGCGCCCGACACCTGCAGCTGCTGCGGGTCGGTCACGAGTTCCCGGAACATGACCGGACGATCGACCGGTGCCCAGGCCGGAGCGTCATAGGGTCGGCGCGGCTTGCCCAGGTCCACGGTCTTCACCATGGCGCTGGCGCCGGCCATGCCCGCCTTGCCCAGCACCACCGCGTTGGCGGCCACCTCCAGTTCCTGCGGCGTGCGGCCGGCCAGCACCAGCAGCTTGCGCGCCGGGTTGGCGGGGTTGGGCAGCACGCTGACGGTGGGGCCTTCGATCTTGTCGATGCGGATGCCGTCAGGCTGCGCGTTGGGCAGCACCAGCGCGATGGCGTGGGCATCGGCCGGCACGGCGCGCGTCACCGGAAAGCGCAACTCGCGATAGCTCGCCAGCGCGCCCAGCCACGATGCGACCACCCCGGCCGCGCGCAGCGTCACCGGGTCGGCATTGGCCGGCAGCACGAACGGCACGGTCACGCGACGGTTGTCGCGGCGGTCGAAGAATGGCGCGGGCAGCAGCGCCAGGTTGTCGGGCAGGGTGACGGTGGACTTGGTCAGCGTCAGCGAGCTGGTGGGGCTGATGTCGGTCCACAGGCTGGAGTGGTACGGGTCTTCGCAATGATCGAGCGTGTAGTGCGCGATCATCTGCACGTTGATGCGGTTGAAGTCGGTGAAGAAGCGCGGATCGAGATCGATTTCGCGCGAAACCTGCTGGCCGGCATGCTGCTGGTCGAGCGGCAGCGTGGCTACTACTTCGTCATTGAGCCGGATCTTCAGGTGCGAGAGCGGATAGACCAGCGACGGCGAATACGTGAAGACGAGCTTCAGTTTGGCTGCCGTCACCACCTCGTCCAGCCTGACGCCGACGTTGACCGTGCGGTCGGGATCGACACCGCGTAGCGGGATCGTGTAGTTGGCGCCCATCTGGGCGAAGGTCAGGGTTTGCGTTTTCCCGGGCGGCGCCGCTGCGGCATCCGATGCCGCGGAAGCCGCCGGGGCGGCGGCCTGGGCGGCGGCTTCCTGGGGAAGCGCGGCCGTGAGGAAGGCCAGCACGAAGGCCATTGGCACCACGGCCTTCCGCATGCAGCCACGTAGCAGGCCTGACACGAGTTCCGTCATATCGGGGCGCCCTGTGAATGTCGTTCAGCAAAACACTGCTTTCGGGGAATACTGCGTGGCGAATATAGCACGCCACTTTCGGCCTGCAGCAAGGGTTTGCGGGAAGTGGCCGGTGAATTAAGAAAGATTCAATTCATACGCCTGACAGTATCCAAAAACTTTCAATTGCTTCTGGCGAGCGCCTTGTGAAGCGCTTGTAGGACATGCCGAAATTGCATAAAGGCAGCGTCGGCCATGTGAAAAAATGGCGTCACTCCTCCTTTTCTTTAAAGAGAATCATCATGTCCGAAGCCGTCGTCTTGCTGAACGGGGATCTGCTCCCGCTGTCCGAAGCCCGCATTCCCGTACTGGACCGGGGGTTCATCTTTGGCGACGGCATCTACGAAGTGATTCCGATGTACAACGGAAAGTCGTTCCGGGGGGCGCAGCATCTGGCGCGCCTGGCGCGCAGCCTGGCCGCCATCGGCATTCCGAATCCCTATGCCGAATCGGAATGGCTGGCGCAGATCGATCGCGTGGTGCAGGCCAATGGCATGTCCGACCAGATGATCTACATCCAGGTCTCGCGCGGCGTGGCCAAGCGGGCGCATGCCTTCCCGAAGGACGTCACCCCGACCGTGCTCATCATGACCAACCCGATGGCGCTGCCGCCGGCGGCGTCGGTGGAGCAGGGCGTGGCGTGCGTGACGATGGACGACCGCCGCTGGCTGAACTGCCAGATCAAGTCCACGTCGCTGCTGGGCAATGTGCTGGCCGCCCAGGTGGCCGCCGAAGCCGGCGTGACCGAGGCCATCCAGTTCCGCGACGACATGCTGACCGAGGCGTCGGCGTCCAACGTCTGGGTGGTGAAGCAGGGCCGCATGGCCGCGCCGCCCAAGGACAACCTGATCCTGGAAGGCATCCGTTACGGCCTGATGGAGGAATTGTGCGCCGCGATGGACATCGCGTTTGAAGCCCGGCGCATCACGCGCGACGAGGTGTTCGGCGCCGATGAAGTGATGATCTCGTCGGCCAGCAAGGAACTGCTGCCGGTGGTGACGATCGACGGCAAGACCATTGGCAACGGCAAGCCGGGCCCGGTCTTCCAGCGCCTGTACGCGGCGTATCAGGCAGCCAAGGCGGCGCTGTAATCACATCCGCGCCGGTGCGATGGGTGCGTGCTAGGATGGCCGCTGCGGGAGACCCCCGAAAAGGAGGCTGCTCATGGCCAAGCTCGAGCGCAGCCGGCGTGTCATCAAGGAAGAGGTGAGCCGGCGGATTCAGGACATCGACGAGATCGCGGACGACGGCGCAACGGTTCGGGTGCCGGACCCCGTGCCGCACGAGCGCGATGCCCGTGGGCGCAACTGGGACATGGCCCGCTTTGGCAATGCGCGTGGCTACGAGGCGTCGATCCGCGCGGTGGTTGACGACGTGCGCGAGGAATTCGATCTCGTCGACGATCCGGCCAGTTCCGTGCCGAACCCGTTCGGCGACTGAAGCCCCGGCCAACCTTTTTCAGGACGGCAGCCCCGTTGTCGCCGGCTGGGGCTGCCACCCCTCGATGGCCTTGGCGGGCAAGGGCTGGGCAAACAGGAATCCCTGCCCGACGTGGCAGCCCTGGTCCAGCAGGAACTGGCGCTGATACGCGCTGGTCACCCCTTCGGCCACCACATTCAGCTGCCGCGCACGGCCGATGCGGATCACGGCCTCCACCAGCGTGCGCGTGGCCTCGCTGGTTTCCAGATCCAGCAGGAAGCTGCGATCCAGCTTGATTTCCTCCACCGGCAGGCGTGTGAGCTGGCTCAGGCTCGAAAACCCCGTTCCAAAATCGTCGATCGACAGCCGCACGCCCAACTTGCGCAGGGCGCCGATGGTGGTTTCCGCCTCGGGCGTCTGTTCCAGAAAGACCCCTTCCGTAATTTCGATGGTCAGCGAGCCGGGCGCCAGCCCGTTTGCGTCCAGCGCCTGGGCCACCACGTCAGTCAGGCCGGGGTCCCGGATGCAGATCGGCGACAGGTTGACCGACACCGCCGGCACGGCTGCGCCGGCGTTGCGCCACAGCGCCAGCTGGGCGCAGGCCTCGCGCACGGCCCAGTAGCCGAGCGCCACGATCAGCCCTGATTCCTCCGCCAGCGGGATGAAGACCGACGGCGACACATCGCCGCGGCGCGGATGCGGCCAGCGGGCCAGCGCCTCCACGGCCCAGAGATTGCCGGTGCCCAGGTGAACCTGCGGCTGGTAATGCATGCGCAGCCGGCCATCGGCGATGGCTTCGCGCAACTCCACTTCCAGCGTGCGCCGGTCGCCCAAGCGGCGGGCCAGTGCGGCGTCGTACAGGCAAACCTGGTTGCCGGGGTCGCGCAGCCGCTGGCGCTTGGCCTGGTAGACGGCCAGATCGGCGTGGTGCAGCAAGGTTTCGCGGTCATGGGCCTGCTCGGCCAGCAGGCTGATGCCGATGCTGGCCGATGGCGACAGGCTGAGCCCGTGGCCGATGCCCACCGGGGCGCCCAGCGCCAGCAGCAGATCCTGCGCGGCGGCCAGGGCGGCGTCGCGCGCGTGGCCCGGCAGCAGCACGGCGAATTCGTCGCCGGAGAGCCGGCCCACCATCGCGTCAGGATGTTGATCCTGCGCCACATGCTGTAGCCGCGTGGCCACTTCGATCAGGAAGCGGTCTCCGGCCACATGGCCCTGGATGTCGTTGACGCGCTTGAAATCGTTGAGATCGACGAACAGCAGCGCCAGCGGCGTGCCGTCGGCATTGGCGCGGGCCACGGCGTCGTCGGTGCGCGACAGCAGCAACTGGCGGTTGGGCAGGCCGGTCAGGGCGTCGTAGTAGGCCAGCCGGTGGATGCGCTCCTGCGCCAGGTCGCGCGACAGCGCCAGCGCGCACAGGTCGGCGGCCACGGCGACCAGGTTCTCGTGGAAGGCGTCGGGCAGCCGCGGCGCCGTGAAGCACAGGCCGAAGGTGCCCAGCACCCGGCCATCGGCGGCACGTACCGGCGTTGACCAGCTTGCGGCCAGGCCGGCGGCCTGCGCCGCGTCGCGCAACGTTTCCCAGCGCGGATCCTGCGAGATATCGCCCACGGCCACGGGTCGGCCCAGGAACGCGGCCGCGCCGCAGGAGCCCGATTGCAGGCCGATCGGCATGTTGTCGAAGGCGGCCACGGCGGCGGCGTCGGCGGAAGGCATCGCCACGTGCCGCAGGCGTCCGTCTGCCACGCGCATCACGGCGGCGATGGCGCCCGGCGCCATGCGTTCCACGCGGCGGCACAGGTCGGCCATGATGTCGGCGGTGGGCAGGTCGCGCGCCAGCGCCTCCAGCGTGCGGTGCTGGATCGATTCGCGAACCTTGGTGGCGGTGATGTCGGTCAGCACGCTGACGGTATTCGTCATGCCGCCGGACGGCGCCGGGGCCATGATCGGGCTGACGGCCACCGACAGCCAGCGCGGCTGGCCGGCCTTGTCGGCCACCAGCGATTCATGCTGGAGCGGCTTGCCCTGTGCCAGCGGGGCAAGCAGGGCGTCGATCACGTCGGCACGCGCGTTGAGCGGTTTCAGCAGTTCATGCCAGAGCCGGCCCACCGCCTGATGCCGGGCATAGCCCAGCAGCCGCGCGAAGCCGCCATTGACGTGGCAGATGATGCCGCGCCCATCGGTGATCATGACCGGGTTTTCGGCGTGATCCAGGCACAGCGACAACATGCGCAGCCCGGCCGGGCTCAGCGTTTCGCCGCGTTCGTCCTGGTGATCGCACAGGAAGGCGGCAAACTGCACGGCCGACCCGGCATCGCCGTCCAGCGGGGCGAAGGCCGCTGTATGGATCCACACATGACGCCTGGTGTCGTCGGGCCGGACGATGGCGATCTGGCGCGCGGCCTCCGTCCTGCCATGGCCCGGCGCGCTCAGCGTGCCGAGCGACAAGGTGCTGGCGCACTGTCCGAGCACGGCCGATCGCGGGATGCCCCACAACGCTTCGGCGGCGGCATTGAACAGGGTGACCTGGTTGCGTGCGTTGACCGCGACCACGGCATCGATCGCCTGTTCCAGCGCCTGGGTACGCATGCTGTCTGACTTTCTCGTTATCTTTGGGAATTCGTGGCGCGCTACCGGCAAGCTCCCTCGATTGCCGTCCGTCCGCGCGCACCCCGGGAGTGTAAGGCCGAATCCCTACTGCCGAAGGGCAGGGTTTGCCCGGCTTTTTGTAGATATTGCAACGGCATCGGCCCCGCTTGTGTGGCGCCCTGTGGCTGGCGGGAGGGTCGGTGCGTTGATGGGGGCGGTGATGGGCGCGATGGCCGGCGCCTTGGCCGGCGGGCGCGGAAATTCGAATTAGAGGATTTCTTCGGTATCCGCAGCCGCGCTAGTCCACCGACACGATGATGGCGACCCGCCGGTTTTCGGCGCGCCCGGCGGCGGTGCGATTGTCGGCGACCGGATGCCCCTTGCCCATGCCGCGCACTTCCAAGTGTTCGCGCGGAAAGCCGCAGGCCGACAGCACGCGGGCCACGGCTTCCGCGCGGCGCCTGGACAGCAGCAGGTTGTATTCGACGGTGCCGGCGTCGTCGGTGTGTCCGTCGATGCGCAGCGATTCGATGCCGGCTTCATGCAGCATGTGGCCCATGCGCATCAGGTCGGTCTGGCGATCCGGCGCGATCACGTCTTCGTCGAAGCCGAACAGCACCTTGTGCGGCAGCCCCAGTTCCCACCCGCTGTCGGTCAGCGCGAATCCCTGGCTTTTCAGGACGGCCACCTGGGCGGGGGAGAGCTTGCTGGCTGCGGGCGCGCTGGCGCAGCCGGCAAGGACCAGACACGCCATGGCCGCCGCCAGCGTCGCCGCTGCGGCGTGGCGCAGGTGCAGGCGGCGGGCGGCGTCGAAGTCCGGCATACCGGGGCAGCTAGACGCGGGATTCCGGTGGGGCAACCTCGGCGCTGCGCCAGGTGGCGCCCGACTGCCGCTTGGCGCCGTACATCGCGGCGTCGGCGGCGTGCAGCAGGGCCGTGCCGTTGCGCGCATGGAGCGGATACACGGCCACGCCGATACTGAGCGGCGCGACGATCGAATCGCCGTCTGGCAGCCCCATCGGGCTGGTCATGGCGTGCAGGATGCCTTCGGCGATATGCACGGCATCGTCGGGCTGGCGCAGCCCGTCAACCAGCACCGCGAATTCGTCGCCGCCCAGGCGGGCCACGCAGTCGCTGTCGCGCAGGCAGGCGCGGATGCGCTGGGCGATGCCGATCAGCACGGCGTCCCCGGCGGCGTGGCCATGGCGGTCGTTGATGCCCTTGAAGTCGTCACTGTCCAGATAGAGCACGGCGGCGTATTGGTTGCGGGCCGCCGCTGCGCGCACGGCCAGGTCAAGCGCCTCGGTAAATGCGGCGCGGTTGAGCAATCCTGTCAGGCTGTCATGTGTCGCGCGGTGCGCCAGCGAACGGTTCTCGTGCTGCAGCTGCTTCTGCCACGCTTCCAGTTCGTCCAGCAGCACATTGAAGTCCTCGGACAGCGCGTTGAGTTCCTCGATGCGGGCCGGCGGCATGCGCTGGCCGAACACGCGCTCGGACCGCACCGCGTGGGCCACGCGCATCAGGTTGCGCAGCGGGTCGACGATATTGGCCAGCATCCGGCTGGACATGTAGTGCGCGCCCACGGCCGTCAGCAGCAGGCAGGCCACCAGCCCCAGCGCCCCCTGCAGCAGGAAGTGGAGCAGGGCGATCGGGTCGCCGGTCACGCGCACGCTGCCTACCTGCTGCGATTCGTGGATGACCGGCTGGTCCACCGGCCCCGATGTCAGCAGGTCGCCCGCCAGCGCGCGCAGCGCCGGAAAGCGGTCCTGGCCGGGGCGCTGCCACGACGCCAGCGGCTGATCGTCGCGATCGAAGACCGCCACGGCGGCCAGGTCCTCGGCGCCGGCGATGGCCGACAGCGTGTCGGCGGCGGCCGCTTCGTCGCGGAACACCACCGGGGCCTCGACCGTGTAGGCGATGGACCGCGCCACCAGCCGCAGGTTGTGGTCGGCGTAGGCGCGCAGCGCCGTCAGGCCCAGGAACGTCAGCGAAATACCGGCCGTGAGCACGGCGATCAGCGCCACGCCCATGTGGATGCGGCGCAGCGCGCCATAGAGCGTCGGCCGCGCGGGGGCGTCCGGGGCTGGCCGGGCGGTCTGGCCCGGCTGGGCGGGTCGAACGGCGGAGCGGCGGCCGGGCAGGTTCATGATGCCGGCGCCTTGCGGCGTCCCAGTTGCAGGACGCCCGGGTGAACATGGATGCCGCTACGCGCGATGGCATCGAGATTGATGCGGAACGACACCTGGTGCTCGCGGATGCTCAGGCAGAACATGCTCCCACCCTCACACTCGAAGTCTTCTTCGGTCATCACCAGCACGGGTTTGCCGACAAAGAAGGCGGTCAGCGCCCGGCGGCGGGTGTCGTTCATCGCGCCCAGGTACAGGGCGTCGCATTCGGATGCCAGCGATTCAGGCAATGCGTCGACCCGCCGCGCTTCCACGAGCCGCCCGGTGGACAGCGTGCCGCCTTCCATCAGCTTGCCCGCATAGCGTGCCGAACCGTCGACGCACAGCCGTACCGTTTCGCGCTCGCCCGGCCAGCGCGCGTAGCTGAGCAGGCTCATGACCACGCGGGCGACGGCATCGGGGCGCGAAATGGGCGCTGCCGGCGCGGTCGGGCTCGATGGCGCGGGCGGCGCCAGGGCGGTCATGGGGGCGGATGCGGCGCTTGCGGGCGCCGACGCCTGGGCGGACGCCGGGTGCAATACACCCAGCAACGCCAGCAGCGCCAGGAACGCCGGCAGGACCAGGCGTACACGGCGGCGCACGGCGCGGGAACGGGGAGATGGGCGTAACGCGGAGCGCGGCAATTGGGCGGCGGGCGAAGGCACGGTCGGACCGGCAAAACTGGCGGGTGAGAGACTCCATTGAGGTTTCGGCAGGATCTGCAAAAACTGTAGCCACAAATGCCTGCGTCTGCATCCGGGCCAGATGCCCTAGGCCGGCCGGCGGAATGGATGTGCTAGAGTTTTTGGCAACGCGCCCTTGCCAGCGTCTTGTCCTGTCGTGTTTGAACGGAGATACATCATGACGAGTGAATCCAGACCGCAGCTGAAGGCTTTTGTGCAAACCGCGCCCCAGGCCGGGCGCTACGTGTGGGTCATCGCGCTGGTGGACTTCGGCGCGCAGCAGATCCGGCGCACCATGGTGTCTGACGACACCTTCACCACGTCCGACGCCGCCCGGGTGGCCGGCGAGGCCGAACTGAAAGCCATGGCCGCCGACCACTGAGTCCGGCGGCAACCCCGATCCCCCCGGGCGGTAACGCCCAGACACGCTTTCTTACATCACACCGTGCGGACGGTGGGTACACTGCTGCCCATCCGTCTACGGTAGTTTTCCTAAAAGAAGAGGGGGTCACCTTGAATCGCCATGCTTTCCTGCGCGCCGCCGCTGGCGCCGCGCTGCTCTGGTCCGCCACGGCCTTCGCGCCCGCCGCGCTGGCCCAGGTCAATATCAATATCGGCATTGGCACGCCGCCGCCTGCGCCGATCTACGAGGCCGTGCCGGTGGCACGCCCTGGCTATGTCTGGGCGCCCGGCTACTGGGTCTGGGACGACCACTATCGCAAGCATGCGTGGAAGCAGGGCCATTGGGTGACCGAGCGTCGGGGCTATGTCTATGAGCAACCGCGCTGGGTGCGCGCCAGCAACGGCTGGGTGATGCAGCCCGAGCGCTGGAACCGTGGCCCCGATTACGACCGCTATCACGGTCACGACCACGATCGCGGTGACTACGACGGCGACCGTCATCGTGGCGGCCCGCGCGGCTACCACTGTCCGCCGGGCCACGCCAAGAAGGGCGAGTGCTAAGGCGCCGAGGGCCGCGTCCGATACCGTCAATCTCACGATGCGGTGCCGGGCCGTGGCCAGGCCATGCTAGGATTTCCGGGCTCAGCCGACCACCCGGAGACTCGACATGGCCAAGCAGGTCTTTTCGCGTTCGCAGTACCTCGACATCCTGAATGACAGTCTGCGCCGGCATCCGGGTTTCCAGCCCGGCATGGCATTCGTGTTCCTGCCCCCGGGCGCCCATGCCAACCAGGCGTCCGGCGTGGGGTGCACGGGCCCGCTGGAGGCGTTGCCCGTGTATTGCGAGATCGAGCGCGTGGCGTCGGGCCTGATCGAGGTCACCGACGAGGCAAAGGGCATCTAGGCAGGCCAGGCAAGAAAAAAGCACCCCGAGGGGTGCTTTTTTGCTTCAGTCTTCGTCTTCCTCGTCGTCGAGGAATTCGCGCCGCAGCATCCAGTTCTTGATGGCTTCGTCGCAGACCTTCTTGAGCCGGCTCTTGTCGGGCAGCTTGTCGAACATCTGGAAGTTGACCAGCGCCATGCCCAGATCGGTGATATAGAACAGGCGCTCCGGTTCGTCGTAGTGAACCAGGCGTCCGTCGATGTCTGCCTCGTTGTCTTGGGCAGGCACGTCCTCCAGCTCCACGACGCGGCACGAGAAGCGCGGGTTGTGGGTGTGGGTCAGGTACTCGAATTCGTCGTGCGTGACTTCACCGCCCTTGCTGGCGGTGATGGCGAAGCCCCAGATGAACCGGGGCATCGGCAGATCGGACAGATCATCAATCTCGTCCATCTCATCCATGTCGTCCATGGTGTTCTCCCTGATGCAATAGCCGGCATTATCGCCCAAGTCTCGCGCCAAGGCAGCGCAATTGCTGCCGCCCCGGGGCATTCACGGCGATTCAGTCGAGCATGTAGCCGCGGGCCAGCACGGCGAAGTCCTCCAGTTCCCTGGCCTGCCAGGCGGCGTCGTGGCCCAGTTCCTCGGCCAGAATCTGCGCCACGCGCGGCGCCCCGGCCAGCGCGGCCTTGGCATCCAGGAACAGCGCGCGATTGCGCCGGCCCAGCACGTCTTCCACCCGGCGCGCCAGTTCGTGGCGGGCCGCGAAGCGGACGTGGGCCTCGGTCAGGCCCGATGCGGCCACGACCATGGTGTCAGCGCCCGGCAGCGCCCGCACCAGCGACAGGTCCGCGCCGTAGTAGCGGTCGGGCGCGCCGGTGTTGGCGGGGGGCAGGTCGTCCGGCATGCCCACCGCGCCATGCAGCGGCAGGTCGGCGGTGCGGCAGGGCGCGGCGCGCAGCATCTGGCGCTGGATCGCGGTCTCGATCACGTCCTCGGCCATCTTGCGATAGGTGGTCCACTTGCCGCCGGTGACCGTGATCAGGCCGGCCTTCGACACCACGATCGTATGCTCGCGCGACAGCGACGCCGTGGACGATTCCCCGGTGGCCTTGACCAGCGGCCGCAGCCCGGCCCAGACGCTGGTGACATCGGCCCGCGACGGATCGCGCGCCAGGTAGCGCGCGGCGGTTTCCAGGATGAAGTCGATATCGTCGCCGGTGGCGCGCGGCTCCAGCGGCAGGTCCTTGCGCGGGGTGTCGGTGGTGCCGACGATCACGTGCCCGTTCCAGGGCACCAGGAACAGCACGCGACCATCGTCGGTCTTCGGAATCAGGATGGCACGGTCGCCGGGCAGGAAGCTGCGCGGGAGGGTCAGGTGGACCCCCTGGCTGGGCGCCACCATCGTGCGGGCCTGGCCGTCTTCCATCTGCCGGACCGCGTCGACCCACACGCCGGTGGCGTTGATCACGCAGTCCGCGCACAGGTGGAAGGTGCCGGTGCCAAGCGCGTCTTCGGCGGTAAGGCCGGTGATCACGCCGTTGCGCTGCGTCAGGCCCGTGACGCGCATGTAGTTCACCGCCGTGCCGCCCACGTCGAACAGCGTGCGCATCAGCGCCATGGCCAGGCGCGCATCGTCGAACTGGCCATCGAAATACAGGTTGCCGCCGCGCAATGGGCGGCCGCCCACGTGTTCGGCCAGGGTGGGCGCGGCTTCCAGCGTTTCACGATGGCTGAGCCAGCGGCTGCCCGACAGGTTCAGCCCGCCGGCCAGCATGTCGTAAACCTTCAGGCCGATGCCGTAGAACGGCTGGTCGAACATCTGGTAGGCCGGCACCACGAAGCCGAGCGGCCACACCACGTGCGGCGCATTGCGGGCCAGCAGGCCGCGTTCGTGCAGCGCCTCGCGCACCAGGCTGATATTGCCCTGGGCCAGATAGCGCACGCCGCCGTGTACGAGCTTGGTGGCCTTGCTCGACGTGCCCTTGGCAAAGTCGGCGGCTTCGAGCAGCAGCGTGCGGTAGCCCCGGGCGGCGGCGTCGAGCGCGGTGCCCAGGCCCGTGGCGCCGCCGCCGATGACGATGACGTCCCAGCGGGCCGTGCGCGACAGCCTATCAAGCAGTTCGGGGCGGGTGGGCGGCTGGACCGCAGGTACGGAAATTGGCATGGCTTCTTGAACAGTCGGATTCAGTGTGCGGCGGCAGTGTCGTCACGGGCCCAGTCGCGGGCGCGGTCCACGGCGCGGTGCCAGCGGGCGATACGGTGGGCGCGCTCGTCGGCCGACAGCTTCGGCTCGAAACGCTGCTCCACCTGCCACTGGCGGGTGATTTCCTCGGGATCGGTCCAGTAGCCGGTGGCCAGCCCGGCCAGGTAGGCGGCGCCCAGCGCGGTGGTCTCGGTCACGCGGGGCCGCACGACCGGCGTGCCCAGCAGGTCGGCCTGCATCTGCATCAGCAGGTCGCTGCGCGATGCGCCACCGTCGACGCGCAGTTCGGCCAGCGAGATGCCGGCGTCCTTCTGCATGGCATCGAGTACGTCCACGCTCTGCAGGGCAATCGATTCCAGTGCCGCGCGGGCGATATGCGGGCCGCCGGTGCCGCGCGTGATGCCCACCATCGTGCCGCGCGCGAAGGGGTCCCAGTGCGGCGCGCCCAGGCCGGCGAACGCCGGCACCAGCACCACGCCGCCGGTGTGTTCGCACTGGCGCGCGAGCGGGTCCACTTCGGGGGCGCTGTGGATCAGCTTGAGCCCGTCGCGCAGCCACTGGATCGTGGCGCCACCCATGAACACGCCGCCTTCCAGGCAGTATTGGGTGTTCTGGCCGATCTGCCAGCCGATGGTGGTAATCAGGCGGTTGCGCGACGTCACGGGCTTGTCGCCGGTATTCATCAGGATGAAGCAGCCGGTGCCGTAGGTGTTCTTGGCCATGCCGGGGCGCAGGCAGGCCTGGCCGAACGTGGCCGCCTGCTGGTCGCCGGCGATGCCGGCAATGGGGACTTCCACGCCGAACAGGCGCGCCGACGTGCGCGCCACCTCGCCGCTGGACGGCGCCACTTCCGGCAGCAGGCTGCGCGGGATGTTCAGGATGCCCAGCAGCTCGTCGTCCCAGCGGAAATCGTGGATGTTGAACAGCAGCGTGCGCGACGCGTTGGACACATCGGTCACATGCCGCTTGCCGTCGGTCAGTTGCCAGATCAGCCAGCTGTCCACGGTGCCGAACGCCAGTTCGCCACGCTCGGCGCGTTCGCGTGCACCGTCGTAGTTGTCCAGCATCCAGCGCAGCTTGGTGCCCGAGAAGTAGGCGTCGATGATCAGGCCGGTCTTCTGCTGGAAGGTGTCGCCATGGCCGGCCGCCTGCAGGTCTTCGCACATCGGCGCGGTACGGCGGTCCTGCCAGACCAGCGCGCGTCCCACAGGCTCGCCGGTCTTGCGGTCCCACAGCACCGTGGTTTCGCGCTGGTTGGTGATGCCGATGGCGCGCAGCTGCGAGCCGCTGACATTGGCATCGCCCAGCACCTCGTGGGCCACGGCCAACTGCGACTGCCAGATTTCGTAGGGGTCATGTTCGACGTGCGCGGGATGCGGATAATATTGCCGGAATTCGCGCTGGGCGATCCGAACCACATTGCCGGCGTGATCGAACAGGATGGCGCGCGAACTGCTGGTGCCCTGGTCCAGGGCCAGGACGTACTGCGGCGTTTGCGTGGAATGCGTGGGTGTCATGCGGTCCATCCGTAACGGTGAATGTGTCTGCCCATGTCCGATATCGTTAGCGTAGTCATTGCCGGCGTTGCCGCGCGCAGCCCCTTCGATCCCGCCGCGCACCTGCGGCTGCAGGTGGATGGCGTGCAGGTGGGCTGGTTGCCGCGGCGCCATGCCGACATCCTGCGTGCCATGGGCGACGTGCTGGGGCCGGAGCGTTGGGAGCAATCAGGGCAGGCGTCCGGGCAGGGCGCCGTGACGCTGCTGCCCGGCTGCGCCACGGTGGCGGCGCGCAGCGCGGCACTGGCCGCGCTGGCCCGGCAACTGGCCGATGCGGGCCATGTGCGTGGCTGGCGCAACGAGCTGTTTGCCGTCACGCCGGCGCTGGATGCGGCGCCGTTCGCGGTGATCGAGCGGGCCGCGGCCCGCTTTCTGGGGCTGTTGACCTTTGCGTCGCACATGAACGGCATCGTGGCCGGGCAGCGGACGCTGTGGATCTCGCGGCGCAGCCCGGCCAAGGCGGTGGACCCCGGCATGTGGGACAACCTGGTGGCCGGCGGCATGCCTGCGGGCAGCGATCCGCTGGAAACGCTGGTGCGCGAATGCGATGAGGAATCGGGCATTCCGCCCGCGCTGGCCGGCCAGGCCGAGGCCCATGGTGTGATCGATGTGCTGCGCGAAATCCCCGAAGGCGTGCAGTGGGAACGCGTGTATGTATATGACCTGGCGCTGCCGCCGGACTTCGTGCCGCATAACCGCGATGGCGAAGTGGCCGAGCATCGCCATATCGACCCGGAGGCATTGCTTGCTATCATGGCGGGCCGTGCCATGACCGTCGATGCCACGCTGGTGACGCTGGATGCCCTCCGCAGACGCGGCTGGGCTGCCGTCCAGACCTGAACACCACGCATCGCGGCACAGGCTTGCCTAACCCCGATTTGCCCAAGATGAGCACCACCGGATTTATCCTGACGCTTTCCTGCCCGGACCAGCCGGGCATCGTGCACGCCGTTTCCGGCCTGCTGTTCCAGCACGGCTGCAATATTGTCGATTCTGACCAGTACGGCGATGCGTTCACCGGCCGCTTCTTCATGCGCGTGCATTTCAGCACGGCCGCCGGCGGCCCGGAACTGGCCGAACTGCGCGCTGCGTTCGCGCCCGTGGGCGACCAGTTCGGCATGCAGTGGGAAGTGTTCGACGCCACCGTGAAGCCGCGCGTGATGATCATGGTGTCGAAGATCGGCCACTGCCTGAACGACCTGCTGTTCCGCGCCAAGATCGGCGGCCTGCCGGTCGAGATTGCCGCGATCGTGTCGAACCATCGCGATTTCTACCAGCTGGCTGCGTCGTACGACGTGCCGTTCTTCCACCTGCCGCTGATGAACGCGTCGGGCGAGCAGAAGGCCGCGCAGGAAGCGCGCGTCTTTGAAGTGGTGCGCGACCAGAACATCGACCTCGTGGTGCTGGCGCGCTACATGCAGGTGTTGTCCGACGACCTGTGCCGCAAGCTGCAAGGCCGGGCGATCAACATCCACCACTCGTTCCTGCCCAGCTTCAAGGGCGCCAAGCCTTACTACCAGGCGCACGATCGCGGCGTGAAGCTGATCGGCGCGACCGCTCACTACGTGACGGCCGACCTGGACGAAGGCCCGATCATCGAGCAGGAAATCGAGCGCGTGGATCACAGCATGGACCCCGAGCAGCTGACCGCCGTGGGCCGCGACGTCGAATGCGTGGCACTGGCCCGTGCGGTCAAGTGGCACGCCGAGCATCGTATTTTGCTTAACGGCCACAAGACGGTCGTCTTCAAGTAAGCGCGCGTCACGCGCCCCTCTCCCGCAAGCGGGAGAGGGGCGCGTGACGCGCGAGCGTCGCTCACTCCCCATCCGCGACCACACATTTCACTCCGCTTTCCGCCAGCATCGTGTCGAACGGCGCGTGTAGCGGTTCGTCCGTAAACAGCCGGTCGATACTGGTCAGGGGCGCCAGCTCCACCATGGCACGGCGGTTGAATTTGCTGGCATCCGCCGCCAGCCATATCTCGCGCGAATGTTCCATGATCGTGCGCGCCACCTTCACTTCCCGAAAATCGTAGTCGCGCAGCGTGCCGTCGGTCTCGATGCCCGAGATGCCGATCAGGCCGATATCCACCTTGAACTGGCGGATGAATTCCACCGTGGCCTCGCCGATGATGCCGCGGTCGCGCGAGCGCAGCACCCCACCCGCCACGATGACCTCGCAGTCCGGGTTGTCGGCCAGGATATTGGCCACGTGCAGGTTGTTGGTGATGACGCGCAGGCCGCGATGATGGATCAGCGCGCGGGCCACTTCTTCCACCGTCGTGCCGATGTTCAGGATCAGTGAACAGCCTTCGGGTACCGCCGCCGCTACGGCGCGCGCGATGCGCACCTTGCCGTCGGCGTTGAGCGCCTGCCGCTGCCGGTAGGCAATGTTCTCGGTGGTCGACCCCTCCATGCGTACCCCGCCATGAAACCGGGCCAGCATGCCGTTCTCGGCCAGCAGGTTCACGTCGCGCCGCACGGTCTGCAACGTCACGCCGAACTTGCGCGCGAGTTCGTCGATGGAGGCAAAGCCCTGGGTGCGGACTTCCTCGAGCAGGGCGGTCTGGCGGGGATTAAGCGTCATGTCCGGCATTCTAGTTCAAACAGAAACGAAAACAAATGACGCGCTGCAGTATTGTTTTATGTTCGTTTTTGAGCTAAAACGAGCGGGTTGACTTGAAAAGTGCGCCTTGGCCGCGGTTTTCGGAGTGGCTGAGCAAGCACAGGAACATTGGAGACTGGATGCAGCTGAGCCTGGAAGGCATTGCGCAGCAAGTGGGGTCGCAAGCCTATCTTTACCCGATGACGCTGGCGCCCGTGCCAGGCGCCGTCACCATCCTGCTGGGGACCACCCAGGCCGGCAAGACATCGCTGATGCGGGTCATGGCCGGGCTCGACAAGCCCACGGCCGGCCGCGTGCGGGTCGACGGCGTGGACGTGACCGGCGTGCCGGTGCGCGACCGCAACGTGTCGATGGTGTACCAGCAGTTCATCAACTACCCGTCGCTGACCGTCTTCGACAACATCGCATCGCCGCTGCGGCTGCGGCGCGACAGCCGCGCGGATATCGACGCCCGCGTGCGCAGCCTGGCGGGCCGCCTGCATATCGAACATCTGCTGGAACGCTACCCGTCGGAACTGTCCGGCGGCCAGCAGCAGCGCGTGGCCCTGGCGCGTGCCCTGGCCAAAAATGCGCCGTTGATGCTGCTGGACGAGCCGCTGGTCAACCTGGACTACAAGCTCCGCGAGGAATTGCGCGAAGAGCTGACCCACCTGTTCGCGCAGGGCGACGCCACGGTGATCTACGCCACCACGGAGCCCGCCGAGGCTCTGTTGCTGGGCGGCCACACTGCCGTGCTGGACGCCGGCGAACTGCTGCAATACGGCCCGACCCCCGAAGTCTTCCACTATCCGGCCTCGCTGCGGGTGGCACGCGCCTTCAGCGACCCGCCGATGAACCTGCTGGAAGGCATGCTGGAGGGCGGCCGCGTGACGCTGCCGGGCGGGATCGTCATTCCGCTACCCGATGTGAATGCGCCCGCCGGTCCGGTGACGGTGGGCGTACGCGCCGCCGCGCTGCGTTTGAAAGCCGTGCCGGGGGCGGTGGAAGTGCCGGGCAAGGTAGCCCTGGCGGAACTGTCGGGGTCCGATACGTTCGTGCACATCGACACGGCGGCCGGCAACCTCGTGGCGCAGTTCGCCGGGGTGCTCGACCTGCAGCTGGGGGCGCCGTTGTCGCTCCATATCGAGCTGGGTCAGCTTTATCTGTTCAACGCCGCCGGCGACCGCATCCATGCGCCGCGCCGCCCGGGCGCCCTGGCCGATGTGGTCAGCACGCCCGTCACCGAGTCGGGAGCCTGACATGGCGCGCATCGATCTCGACCTCGCCCATTCCTATGTGGCCGATCCGCAGAAGGACGAAGACTACGCGCTGCTGCCGCTGAACTTCACGTTCGAGGACGGCGGCGCCTATGCGCTGCTGGGCCCGTCCGGTTGCGGCAAGACCACGCTGCTGAACTGCATTTCGGGGCTGCTGCGACCGTCGCAGGGCACCATCCGCTTCGACGGCGACGACGTGACCGACGCGTCGCCGCAGGCCCGGAATATCGCGCAGGTGTTCCAGTTCCCGGTGATCTACGACACGATGACGGTCGGCGAGAACCTGGCCTTCCCGTTGCGCAACCGGGGTGTCAGTGCCGCGCAGGTCAAGGAGCGGGTCGGCAAAGTGGCCGAAATGCTAGACCTGTCGGCCTCGCTTGACCGCCGCGCCAGCGGGCTGGCCGCCGATGCCAAGCAGAAGATCTCGCTGGGGCGCGGGCTGGTGCGCCAGGACGTGTCGGCCATCCTGTTCGACGAGCCGCTGACCGTGATCGATCCGCACCTGAAATGGCAGTTGCGGCGCAAGCTCAAGGAAATCCATCACGAATTCCGGCTGACGCTGATCTACGTGACGCACGACCAGACCGAGGCGCTGACCTTTGCCGACCAGGTGGTGGTGATGTCGCGTGGCAAGGCCGTGCAGGTGGGGTCGGCCGATGCGCTGTTCGAGCGGCCCGCGCACACGTTCGTGGGGCACTTCATCGGCTCGCCGGGCATGAACTTCCTGCCGGGTCAGTGGCGCGACGGCGCGGTGGAAGTGGCGGGGCGCCGCTACCTGCCCGAACTGCCGCCGCAGACGCTGTCGGCGCTGCAGGGCGCCGGCAGCTTCAAGATCGGCGTGCGGCCCGAGTACCTGCAACTGGCGTCGGAAGGCGACCCGCAAGCCATGCCGGTGCGCGTGGCGCGCGCGCAGGACATCGGCACCTACTGGCTGATGACGTCGACGGTCAATCATGGCGAAGACGCCACGATCCGGGCCCGGCTGGGCACCGAGGCCGCCGCATTGCGGCCCGGCGATACCGCGTGGCTGTCGGTCTTCAACCGTCACACCTGCTTCTACATCAACGAGGAACTGGTTCCATGAAGCCCGTCAACCAGAAAGCCTGGCTGCTGGTGTTGCCCGTGGTGATCTGCGTGGCGTTCTCGGCCATCCTGCCGCTGATGACCATCGTCAACTACTCGGTACAGGACATCATCTCGCCCGAACGTCGCGTGTTCGTGGGCACCGAATGGTTTGCCACCGTGCTGCGCGACGCGGAACTGCACGATGCGCTGCTGCGCCAGCTTGGTTTTTCGCTGGCGGTGCTGTGCGTGGAGATTCCGCTGGGCATCCTGCTGGCGCTGGCCATGCCGGCCAAGGGCTGGCAGGCGTCGGCCGTGCTGGTCATCATCGCGCTGTCGCTGCTGATTCCGTGGAACGTGGTGGGCACGATCTGGCAGATCTTCGGCCGGACCGACATCGGCCTGCTCGGGGCGGCGCTCGATGGCATGGGATTCGACTATAACTACACCGGCAGCGCCGTGGATGCCTGGGTGACCGTGCTGGTGATGGATGTCTGGCACTGGACGCCGCTGGTGGCGCTGCTGTGCTACGCGGGCCTGCGTGCGATTCCCGATGCCTACTACCAGGCGGCGCAGATCGACGGCGCGTCGCGTTTCGCGGTGTTCCGCTTCATCCAGTTGCCCAAGCTGCGCGGCGTGCTGATGATTGCGGTGCTGCTGCGCTTCATGGACAGCTTCATGATCTACACCGAACCGTTCGTGCTGACCGGCGGCGGGCCCGGCAACGCCACCACGTTCCTGTCGCAGTACCTGACGCAGAAGGCCGTGGGGCAGTTCGACCTGGGGCCCGCGGCGGCGTTCTCGATCGTCTACTTCCTGATCATCCTGCTGACCTGTTTCGTGCTCTATAACTGGATGCAGCGCGCCGGCACCGCCGGCACCGAGGAGGTGCCCAATGGCTGATCGAAAGCTCCCAGGCCACCGTCCAGGCCGGTGGCGTCCGGTCTTCCTGACGTTGTACCTGCTGTTCGCCATCGTCCCGATCTACTGGATGGTGAACATGTCGTTCAAGACCAACGAGGAGATCGTGTCCTCGCTGTCGCTGTGGCCCGCGACGGTCACGCTGGAACACTATGTGACGATCTTCACCGATGCGTCGTGGTACTCCGGCTATATCAATTCGCTGATCTACGTCGTGCTCAACACGGTGATTTCCATCTCCGTGGCGCTGCCGGCAGCCTACGCGTTCTCGCGCTACCAGTTCATTGGCGACAAGCACGTGTTCTTCTGGCTGCTGACCAACCGCATGACCCCGCCGGCCGTGTTCCTGCTGCCTTTTTTTCAGCTTTATACGACGTTGGGGCTGATGGATACCCACCTTGGCGTGGCGCTGGCCCACCTGGTGTTCAACGTGCCGCTGGCCGTGTGGATCCTGGAAGGCTTCATGTCCGGCGTGCCGCGCGAGATCGACGAGACCGCCTACGTGGATGGCTATTCGTTCCCGCGCTTCTTCCTGACGATCTTCCTGCCGCTGATCAAGGCCGGCGTGGGCGTGGCCGCGTTCTTCTGCTTCATGTTCAGCTGGGTAGAGCTGCTGCTGGCGCGCACGCTGACATCGGTCAACGCCAAGCCGATCGTGGCGACGATGACGCGCACGGTATCGGCGTCGGGCATGGACTGGGGTGTGCTGGCCGCGGCCGGCGTGCTGACCATCGTGCCAGGCGCGATCGTGATCTGGTTCGTCCGGCACTACATCGCGAAGGGTTTCGCGATGGGCCGCGTGTAAGGAGTCGCGATGCTGAACTGGATGGTATGGACCACCCCGGTGGCGGTATTTTTTACCCTGGTGGTGGTGATGCTGATTGGCATGACGATCTGGGAAGTGCGCGCGCCCACCGTGGAGCGCAAGGGCTTCCTGCCGATCGCCACCACGCGGGGCGACCGCCTGTTCATCGGGCTGATGTGTGCGGCGTGGATCAACCTGGCCTGGGTGGGCCTGGGCGAAAAGATGCAAGGCTGGTTCCAGCTGGCGGAGGCGCCGTCGGTATGGATCAGCGCGGCCATTTCTGCCGTGGTGCTGCTGGTCGTCATGCGCCGGGGCTGAGGCGCCTGGAAGGCGCCGGCAAGCAGGCCGCAGGGGTTTCAACTGGTGTTGCTGTGCATGGGCTGCGAGATCTTGTCCCTTCCCCGGGGCCGCAACCCTGTGACAGAACCGGGGAAGGGTACCTGAGGAGACAACGAATGAAAGAGCGCATGAAGTTGGGGATGTCGGCCCTGGCCTTTGCGGCCGCACTGACATGCGGACATGCCGCGTGGGCCGACGAGGCCGCGGCAAAAAAGTGGATCGACAGCGAATTCCAGCCGTCGTCGCTGGCCAAGGACAAGCAGCAGGCCGAGATGAAGTGGTTCATCGACGCCGCCGCCAAGCTCAAGTCCAAGGGCGTGACCCAGATCAATGTGGTGTCGGAAACCATCACCACGCACGAGTACGAATCGAAGACACTGGCCAAGGCCTTCGAGGAAATCACCGGCATCAAGGTCAATCATGACCTGATCCAGGAAGGGGACGTGGTCGAGAAGCTGCAGACGTCGATGCAGTCCGGCAAGTCGATCTACGACGGCTGGATTTCGGACTCCGACCTGATCGGCACGCACTACCGCTACGGCGCCATCCTGCCGTTGTCCGACTATATGAACGGCGCGGGCAAGGAGTTCACCAACCCCGGCATCGACGTCAAGGACTTCATCGGCACCAAGTTCACCACGGCGCCGGATGGCAAGCTGTACCAGCTGCCCGACCAGCAGTTTGCCAACCTGTACTGGTTCCGCGCCGACTGGTTCGCGCGCAAGGACCTGCAGGACAAGTTCAAGGCCAAGTATGGCTATGACCTGGGCGTGCCGACCAACTGGTCGGCCTACGAGGACATCGCCAACTTCTTCACCAACGACGTGAAGGAACTGGACGGCAAGAAGGTCTTCGGCCACATGGACTACGGCAAGAAGGACCCGTCGCTGGGCTGGCGTTTTACCGATGCCTGGCTGTCGATGGCCGGCTCGGCCGACAAGGGCCTGCCCAACGGCATGCCCGTGGACGAGTGGGGCATCCGCGTGGCCGAGGACAAGTGCACGCCGGTGGGTGCCTCGGTGTCGCGCGGCGGCGCCACCAACAGCCCGGCTGCCGTCTACGCACTGACCAAGTACATCGATTGGATGAAGAAGTACGCCCCGCCGCAGGCCATGGGCATGACGTTCTCCGAGGCCGGTCCGGTGCCCGCGCAAGGCCAGGTTGCCCAGCAGATCTTCTGGTACACGGCCTTCACGGCCGACATGACCAAGAAGGGCCTGCCGGTGGTCAATGCCGACGGATCGCCGAAGTGGCGCATGGCGCCGTCGCCGTACGGCCCGTACTGGAAGCAGGGCATGCAGAACGGCTACCAGGACGTGGGTTCGTGGACGTTCTTCAAGAACACCGACCCGAACCGCCTGGCCGCCGCGTGGCTCTACGCGCAGTTCGTGACGTCGAAGACGGTGTCGCTGAAGAAGTCGCTGACCGGCCTGACCTTTATCCGCGACAGCGACATCCATCACGAGTACCTGACCAAGAACGCGGCCAAGTACGGTGGCCTGATCGAGTTCTATCGCAGCCCGGCCCGCGTGGCCTGGACGCCGACCGGCAACAACGTGCCCGACTATCCGAAGCTGGCGCAGCTCTGGTGGAAAAACGTGGCCACGGCGGTGACGGGCGAGAAGACGCCGCAGGCCGCGATGGACAACCTGGCCGAGGAAATGGACCAGGTGATGGGCCGGCTGCAGCGCGCGGGCATGGCCCAGTGCGCACCGAAGCTGAATCCGAAGAGCGATCCGTCGAAGTGGCTGTCGTCGGAACACGCGCCGTGGAAGAAGCTCGACAACGAAAAGCCGAAGGGCGAGACCATCGCCTACGACAAGCTGCTGCAGGCGTGGAAGGAAGGGCGAGTTCGCTGATCCCTCCCTGAACGGGGTGTTCAGCCTGCAGTGTGAAGCGGTGGCGCGTGTTGCGTCACCGCTTCATTTTTTTGTGGATCTGTTAAGGATTGGAACATTGCTGTTGCAGTCGGGGGTGAGGGGTGGACTGTGGGGGTGGGGTCCATAGAATCGGCGGAGGGCAATTCGTCGGTAACCGGTGCACATCATGAATCCACCCTTTTTCAGACGCCATGCGTTGGCTTGCGAGCTTGCGGCGCTGCTTGTCGACAGCGAAGGCAAAAGAACGGCGCGCTCTGGCGTGGTGCGGACGGCGCCGCGGGGCACAGGCAAGTCGGTGTTTCTCAACAATGATCTGGCGTCTGCGTTGAGGCGGCGGGGTGCCGTGGTCATCGTTGCCGACCTGGCCAAGAATGCCGATGCCGATCCGGCAGACCTGATTGCCAAGGCAGTGCTCGAAACGCTCAAGGCGCATGAAGGGGCGATCGCCCAACTGGCAAGGCGAGTCGGTCTCGAACGCATCGGCTTTGGTGGCGTGTCGTTCCTGGTGTCGCACCCAACGTCCGATGGGATGTGGCTATCGGAGGCACTCGAGGCCCTGTCCGACAGGACGCGGCGGGCCATCGTGCTGATTCTGGACGAAGCCCAGCAATGTTTGACGACCCAGCGTGGCACCAGTTTGCTGACGGTCCTCAAGGCAGCTCGCGATTCCCTGAATATTTCCCACGATGGAATGCGGATCATGGCAACCGGCTCGCATCGGGCCAAGCTGATGACACTGCTGGGCAGGAGCAAGGTGTTTTTCTGTTCCAAGCGGATCTCGCTGCCACCCCTCGATGGTGAATTTCTGGACTGGTTCCACCAGCATCACGGACTGCCGGCGTCGCTCGGCCCGGATGCTTGCGCGTTGCTCTTCCGGAGAGCCGGATATCGTCCTGAAGTATTGGCGGACGCTACCCTCGAGGCCATTGCGGGCGGCAGCTTTCAGTATGGCGATGCGACGAGGACTCTCCGTCGGGCGATCGACCGGCAGTCCAATGAGATGCATATGGACCTGCTTGAAGTCATCGGGCGTTTGCCCGTAGTGGAGTCTGCCGTGGCTCGGGTTATGGCGACCATCGACAAGACCCGGGCCGGCTTCGATCCTGCGACCATGTCCGCCTACTCGGACGTGGTTCGCCGCATTGATCCTGGATGGGACGGCCAGATCGATGTCGATCGCGTGGAGCAGGCGCTAACGGTGCTTGCGGACAAGCGCCTGGTGTGGAAATCGACAGTGGGCGTCTACATGCTCGAAGACCCCGTTGTGGCAGCGGCCATGCGATGGGCCGGCCTACTGGACATCGTGCCGCCTATTCCGGGAATCAGCCCATACGAAGAGGATTCGGTCGATTTCGGCGATGACGAAACGTTTCCGCTCTGGGTCGGTACATGCCGTCAGGCGTTCGTCTCAGTGTCGACGGCTCGATGGGCCCCCGTCGACGCATAGCAGGCCTTGCCGTTCCGCTTGGCATCGTAGAGCGCCATGTCGGCGCGCATGAATATCTCGCTGACCGACGTGTGCTGGTCCGGCCGATGCATGGCGCTGCCCACGCTGGCCGTGGATACCAGCCGGTGTCCGTCGATGTCGAATGGCCGCATGGCGGCATGGACGACCGTATGGGCGATGCGTTCGACCGTATTGGGGTTGCCGACGTTGTCGAGCACGATGGCGAATTCGTCGCCGCCGATCCGTGCCACGGCGTCGCCGGTTCGCACGCAGGCGCGCAGGCGCTCTGCGAAGGCGATCAGCAGCTGGTCGCCGATCGGGTGCCCGTAGGTGTCGTTGACGGCCTTGAAGTCGTCGAGATCCACCAGCAGCAGCGCGGTGCGATAGCCACCGGCATCGGCGCGGGCCATGGTTTCCTGCAGGCGGCGGTCGAAGCCCTTGCGGTTGAGCAGGCCGGTCAGGTGATCGGACAGGGTCTGGGCTTCCAGCGAGCGCAGCTTCTGGCGTTCGCCAGTAATGTCACGCGCGAACATGTGCAGCCCGGTGACGGCGTCCTTCGCATCGTTCCAGGCGGGCTGGAAGGTCATCTCCCAGGCCCGGCCCTCGGCGTTTTCGCGGCTGAAGGTGACGGATTCTCCGGCGCATGCCTGTTCCAGGTATGGCTTGTTGGCCACGTACTCGGGGGTGCCCCACAGTTCTCGCAGCGAGAGCCCGGTGATCTGGTCGGCCGGCAAGCCGAAATGGCGTGCGTAGGCGTGGTTGACGAACACGAAGCGCTCGCTGGCATCGACAAAGGCCACCAGGTCGGGGACGTGGTTGGCGATCGCTTCCAGGCGCTTCTCGCTGGCGGCTGCGTTGCCGTTGGCGGCCTTCAGCGCGGCTTCCCGCTCGATCAGCTGGGTCATGACTTCCGAGAATGCGCCGGCCAGTTCGCCGATTTCGTCATCGCGGCGTACCGGCAGGTCCGCCATGGCGGCTGGCTGCTCGCAAAGGCGACGCACAGTGCGGTGCAGGTGTTCCAGCGGCGCCAGGAGGTGCCGGATGACGGCCCACATCAGTATCGCGGCGGCCAGCAGCGTCACGAAGCCCAGGATAACGGCCCGGTGCCGGACTTCGACCAGCGGCGAGTAGGCTTCGGCGGCCGGCAGGACGGTAATCACTTCCCATCCATTGGACTCCAGCAGGAAGCGCGCCACCACAGGCTGTTGTGGCCACAACGATTCCAGTTCCGACTCGGGGGCTTCGGCGCCGCAGGATTCTCCGACGGCCTGGGCGGGGGTGAGCACCTTTGCCGCGTCGGGGTGCATCGCGTAGCGTGGATTCGGGCCCGCCGACACCAGGCAGTAGAAGCCGGTGACGCCCACGCGGTGTTGCGCCAGTTCGCGCAGGAAATTCTCAGCCGACAGGTTCAGCACGCCTCCCACCACACCGCGCAGTTGCCCATGGCTGTCATGCAGCGGCACGGCCAGGATCACGCCGGGGGCGCTCGAGTGCTTGCCCTGGAGCAGATCGGAGACGGCAAAGTCCGCGCCGTTGACGATGGCCCTGAAGTAGTCGCGATCACCTACGTTCATCTTCACGCCGTCGGGCACCGCGGTGCTGAAGACAACGGTGCCATCGGTCGAGGCCAGGAAGGTGGCATTGAAGTGTTCGGGCATGTCCACCGTGTCGATGGCCACCTGGCGCAGTTGCCCAGGCGGATGGTCGAGCACAGGCGCGAGCGTGCGCGCGAGCCGGCGCAATACGACGGCGCGCGACTCGAGCTTTTCGTCGAGTTGATCGGCAACCAGCTTGACGAGAGTGTCCTGCTGGGCCTGAACGACTTCCTTCAGGCGTGTGTATGCGTAGACCTGGGAGAACCCGACCCGCACCACGAATACCAGCGTGACCACCGTCGCGGCCGCGATTGCCATTCGATACTTCAATGAGTGCCGCATGAATCTCTTTTTGTTCTGCGCACTGACCCGTTTTCCGGTTGCCTGGGCTTCAATGCAACGACCCTGCCCATTTCCTGGAGACACCTTGACGATGCAACGTCGGCAGCCGGTTCAAAGCGTAGCAGAACTGCTATTTCTTTCGTCGAGAGTAGCGGCGGAAACACGTGCGGCTTCCCACATGGGGTGGCGTATGCGGCGCGTCGTGGTGGCGACGCGACACCGTGAGTGCCTTGTGCGGCTCAGGGGCAGTCTGTCAGTGCTTGCGCCAGCCATTCGATGACCGGCCTGAAACGCGAGGCGCCGCGAAACTCGGGCGGGTAGGCAAGCCAGATTTCGCGCATGACCTCGGGAACATTGCGGACCAGCGTCACGCCGGGTTCGGCGGCAGCCAGGTAGTGGGGCAGCAGCGCCACGCCAAGCCCGGCGCGCACGCCTTCGCGTACGGCCACGAAGCTGTTGGACTGGAACGAGAAGCGCCGCCCCAGGGCCTGTGGCCACTCGACTTCCGGCAGGGAGAAGCCTTCGTCGAGCAGTCCGCACAGCGGCGTGTCGCGTGACTCCGCCATGGCGGCGGACATGGCGGTGGGGGCATAGAGCCCGAAGCGGATCGTGCCGGCGCGCTGCGCGACCAGTGAATCTTCCTGCGGCCGAGCCAGACGTACGGCGATATGCGCCCGGCGGCGCGCCAGGCTGGTGACGCGGTTATCCACTTCGAGCCGCACTTCCACATCGGGATTGCGCGCGTAGAAGGCGGGCAGTCGTGGTGTCAGGAAATGGCTGCCCAGCGAGGCCGTTGCGGCGACCCGTACCACGCCAGACACGCCCGGGCTGGCGCCTTCTATCTCTCGCAGCAGCCGGTCGGCGGATTGTTCCATCTCGCGCGCGGCGGCCAATGCATTGCGCCCGGCGGCGGTCAGCACAAAGGTTCCGTCCGTGCGCGTGGCCACGGGTTTGCCCAGCGCGGTTTCCAGCCGTCGGATGCGCCGGATGGCGGTGGCGTGGGTGATATCGAGTTCGCGGGCGCAGGCCGAGTAGCTGCCGACCCGCATCAGCGTGGACAGTGTCAGCAGGTCGTCCCAGGTGATTGTGCTTTTTTGCACAGTAATTGTGATCTGGTGGCTAATTGGCGTACAGCTTACCGACCTCTACGATGCCTGCATAGCCACTTTTCATCGTACGGAGATCCCTATGCCCGCAACGCCTGCCGCCAAGCCTTTCACCCTGCTCGACGCCGCTGGCGCCAGCCGCCAGCCGTCGGCCTGGTCAGATGCCGTACTGGTGCTGGTGGATCACCAGCGCGAGTACGTGGATGGCAAGCTGCCCTTGACTGGCATGCCGGAGGCCGTGGCCGAGTGCGCCGCGCTGCTGTCGCTGGCGCGCCAGCACGGCACGCCCGTGATTCACGTGGTACACCACGGCAAGCCCGGTGGCGCGTTTGACCCGTCCGGGCCGTTTGCGGCGATTATCGAAGGCGTGACCCCGGTCGATGGTGAGCAGACGGTCATCAAGAACCTGCCCAACAGCTTTGCGGGCACCGATCTGGCGGAGCGGCTTGGCGCGCTGGGCCGCAAGGAACTGATCGTGGCCGGCTTCCAGACCCACATGTGCATCAGCGCCACCGTGCGGTCGGCGCTGGATCATGGGTATCGGGTGACGCTGGTCGCCGCGGCCTGCGCCACACGTGATTTGCCGGACCCACTGGGCGGCGACCCGCTCAGCGCCGCCGAACTGCACCGGGTCACGCTGGCCGCGCTGAACGACCGCTTTGCGACGGTGGTGGCGGACACTTCCGCCTGGTCCTGAGGCGGCATCCGGGGCCGGTGGCTGGTGAGCCGCCAAGGCGACAAACAGTTACAGAGCGGGAAAGGGATGCCGCTATACTAGCGGGCTATCCCAGCCCCGACTCCACCAGCTGCGTTCGTCGGAAATGCTGGTTCGCTCGTCAGTTCGTGCAAGTCTGCGCGGATTGTCCACCTTGATTGCCACAAATCGCGCTCCCGGAATGAAACATATCCTTCTGCTCAAGTTGACGTCGCTTGGCGATATGGCCCAGACCCTGCCGTTGGTTGCCGATCTTCGCCGCCAGTACCCAGACGCCAAGATCGACTGGGTCGTGGACTCGTACTGCGCAGACATCCCCCGCTGGACGATTGGCGTCGATCGCGTGATCGATGCGCCTTTGCGGCGCTTCAAGCGCAGCCGCAGCTGGGGCGACTTCAAACAGATCGCCAAGGCCATCTGGGCGATTCGCAGGCGCAAGTACGACGTGGTGATCGACGTGCACGGCGTGTACAAGAGCGCCATTACGGCATATCTGGCACGTTCGCCGCGCAAGCTTGGCTATGCCGCCGAATTTCTGGGCGAGCCGGGTGCGGTCTTCGCGTACAACGAGATTTTTGGGCCGCACGGCGACGCAACGGGCCGTCACAAGATGCGCCTCGTCGTGGCCGATGCGCTTGGCTACAAGGTCGAGGGCGAAGAAAAGTACGAACTGAATCTGCCCAAGCCGCCGGCACCGTTCCACACCGATGGCGTGCGTCGGGCGTTTCTGTTCCCCGCTACCTCGCGTGACACGAAGGCGCGTCGGCAGAACGAGATGAAATGGCCGATGGACCGTTGGCTCGGTGTCGGTCAGGCCCTGTCCGCACGCGGCTTCCGCGTACAGCTGGCATGGGGCTCCGAGGTGGAGCTGGCCACGGCGAAGTCGCTGGCGGCTGAAATTCCCAACGCCGATATCCTGCCGGCCATGTCGATCACCGAACTGGCCCAGCGCGTGAATGAATCAGACCTGGTCGTCGGTGCCAACACCGGCTTCGTGCATCTGGCCGACAGCCTGCGCCGGCCGACCGTCATGGTGTTCATCGATGTAGACCCGAGCCATATTGGCGTGATGACCCCCGGCGTCTCGATCTCGGTGGGGGACAAGGGCGTGATTCCCGAAGTGGCGGACGTCGTTCAGGCCGTGGATGCGTTGACGGCGCGTCCGGCAGCCGGCACGGCAGCGTCGGCGGGCAGTCTGTCCACGTAACGCCAGTACTCGAAATCGACGATCGTCGTATTGCCGTTCAGGGTCACCAGGTCGAGCATGAACGGCTGACGCCGGATCAGCATGGACGTCAGCGTGACGCACGGGGTAGTCCCGGCGGCGGGGACACGGTTTCCCCGTGGCGCATCGCCAGCCGCAGGATATGCACGGGCACGAAGCGCTGCGGATCGTCCATGCGCGTCAGGGCCGCATCCCGGTAGAGCAGCGACGACTGCGCCAGGTGGGCAAAACGGGTGCGTAGTTGGGCCAGCGTGGCCGCCGGCATTGTTGCGCCGGTTCCGGTCAGGCCCACGCCCGTCAGGCCACGCACGTTGGCACGCCAGAGCCCGCCCACCACCATCAGCGGGTCGCGCTTCTCCGGTGGTGGCAGGCTCGACAGGTCTTCCGAAACGGAAAACATGTCGCCGTTGAGATCGTAGAGATGGCTTCGGAGGCCAAAACGGCGGTGGTAGCCGATGATGCAATCGAGGTCCTCGTCCAGGACGGGGCGCGCATCGCGCGGCAGGTAGGGCGGCCTGATCTCGAACAGACCGGCCGACACGGCATAGTGTCCCGTCCAGGTTTTCAGCGCGGCAGCGTGGGTTTCCGCGAAGCCATCGGCACTTGCGGGTGACAGTTCCAGCGACATCGTATTCAGGGCCTAGCGTTGGGGGAGAGCCTCCAACGCTACGCGCCGTGCTATTCGACGTCGTTAGGACATTTCTAATTGTTGGTGCGGAAATTTCTCGTCTTGGTGGCGAGGTTGACGCAACGCAAGTCCATCGCGTTCCCCCGCCCCGGTATCGGTCAATCAGTGGATGAATCCGCCTTGCACAAACCGCACGGGCTCCGCGTCGATGCGAAGCAGCAGGGCGGTCAGGCCATCGAGCGGCAGGCGGGCATCTGGGCGGGCCAGCGTCGGCTGTCCTGCCGTGCAAACCAGACTGGCGTCGCTCCAGCCGTTGTCCCCCGGGGCTGCCTGCGCACGCAGCCAGCCGTCCCGATCGGCCAGCCATGTTGTGCCGGGCAGCCGTGCAGGGTCAGTACCCGCGATCCGCGCAAACACCGGCCAGGCTTGTAAGGATGCGGCCACGCATCCAGCGCGAAAATCCGGAACCGTGGCGGGCGGGCGGCCGTCGGGCGTGACCAGCAGCGTGAGAAAGCGTGGATCCTCGAACGGCAACGCGGCCGGCGCACCATCGAAGGCCACGACGCGTACGCGCTGATGTCCGCGCCAGTCGTCCAGAGTGCGCGGCGCAGCCCCGCCGCAGCGCACCGTGACATCGGGCAGACGCAGCGGCACCGGCCAGTTGCCCTGCGTGGCACCGCCGGTGCCGGCGGACAGCGCCTTCAGGTAATCGATCACGGCCCAGGCCTGCGCATCGTCAAGCTGCGTGCCAAAGGCCGGCATTGTCGGATGCCCGTCGCGGTCGCGCATGCCGGCCATGATGAGCCAGAACAGTTCGCCTTCGGCACGGCGGCCCAGCAGCGGGCTCAGGAACGTTGGCGGCCAGCGTGACAGCGTGGCCGCCCGCGGGCCTTCGCCGCGGCCGTCGTCGCCATGGCAGGCCACGCAGTGCCGCGCGTAGACCTGCGCGCCAGTGGCGATGGCGTCGACGGCGAATCGCGTCGGGCTCTGGTGAAAGCTGGTCGGGGCTGCCGGGGTGACCAGCAGCGCTGGCGATGGCCAGGGCGCCACCACTAGCGCCAGGGCGCCGATGCCCAGCCACGCCATGCGGCGCTTGCGCCAGCACAGCGCCACGGCCACGCAGGCCAGCGCCAGCGCGACGGCCAGCAAGGTCAAGCCCAACTGGCGCGCCAGTCCCAGGTCGATCAGCAGCGTCTCTCCGGCAATGCGTTGCGACCACGGCCATGCAGGCTGACCGTGCAGGTCGCCGGACCAGCCCAGCGTATGCCAGAGCTGCAGCAGCGCAAGCTGGGCCTCCTGCACCAGGCGCAGCAACGCATTGAGCCATGCCTGCGGCGGCGGCGCGCTCATGCGGCGCGCCGGCGGAGGGTCTTACCAGCTGGCATCGAGACCCAGGTGCCGCAGTGCTTCGTGTCGCAGTTCGGTCAGCCGCGGATCGCCGCGATGGCGAGGGTAGGGCAGGTCGACCTGAATCTCGGCCGTGATGCGCGCCGGCCGCTGGCTGAAGACGATCACGCGCTGGGCCAGGAACAGCGCCTCTTCCACGTCGTGCGTGACCAGCAGCGCCGAGAAGCCGGCGCGTTGCCACAGTTCCACCAGATCGCTCTGCATGGCCAGGCGCGTCAGCGAATCGAGCTTGCCGAGCGGTTCGTCGAGCACTAGCAGCCGGGGATCGTTGACCAGCGCGCGGGCCAGCGCCACGCGCTGGGCCATGCCGCCCGACAACTGGTGCGGAAATGCGCGTGCGAACGCTTCCAGCCCCACGCGCTTGAGCGCCGCATCCACGCGATGGCCTTCTCGGCGCAGTAGCCCCCGTGCCTGCAGGCCCAGCGCCACGTTGTCGCGTACGCGGCGCCAGGGGTAGAGCGTAGGGTCCTGGAAAACGACGATACGCGATGGGTCGGGGCGGTCGATCAATGCGTCGTCCTGCAGGATCTGCCCCTGCGACGGGCTGTCGAGCCCGGCCACCAGCCGCAGCAGCGTGGACTTGCCGCAGCCGCTGGGGCCCAGCAGCGCGACGAATTCGCCCGGTGCCACCTTCAGGTTGACGCTGTCGAGCACCGGCAGCTGCTTGTCGCCATCGCCAAAGGCATGGCTGACGGCACGGATATCGATCCGGGCGCCTCGTGTCTGTTCCGATGCGGCCACTACCATTTGACGGTTCCTTTCTGCCACGACAGCGCGCGGTCGCGCACGGCAAACAGCAATGTGATGACGCCCGAGAACAGCAGGGCCATGACGATCAGCGCCGCGTACATGTTCACGTACGAGGCCCAGCCCTGCGCCCAGGTCAGATACCAGCCCAGCCCGGACTTCACGCCCATCATCTCGGCCGTGACCAGCACCGAGAACGACGCCCCGAGCCCCATGAAGAGCCCCACGAACACCTGGGGCAGCGCTGCCGGAATGGCCACGCGCAACACCAGGAATGCCTCGGATGCGCCCATCGTGCGCGCCACGTCGTAGTAGCTCTTGTTGACGCTGGCCACGCCCGACCATGTCAGCACCGCCACCGGAAAGGCGGTGGCCAGCGCGATCAGGAATACGGCTGCCGAATAGCTCGACGGGAAGAAGTAGAACGTCAGCGGCAGCAGCGCGGTGGAGGGCAGCGGCCCCAGCACGCGCAGCACCGGATGCACCCAGTAGCCGATGCGGCGCGACCATCCGATCGACACGCCGATCAGGAAGCCCGCCACGCCGCCATAGGCCACGCCGAAGCCCAGCAGCTTCAGCGTGTTCAGCGCGCTGTCGCCCAGGCGGCGCCAGTCGTCGACGTAGACCTCGATCAGCGCCTGCGGTGGCGCAAAAAAGGGCGTGGGCAGCAGCGCGGTCTTCGCGGTCAGGATTTCCCAGGCCGCGAAGACCAGCGGCAGGGCCACCAGCCACGGGCCGGCATGGCGCAGCGACTGGCGCACGCCGCGCAGCGGGCCCGCATAGCCACCCGTCAGCGCCACCACCAGCAGCGCGGCGGCCGCCACGAGCACCGCGATGCCCAGTTCCTCGGTATAGGCCCAGTCCGAAAAGCCCGCCACCTTGTTCGGCCAGCGCCAGGTGAGCGCGCCGAAGGCGCCCCATGCCAGCGCGGCGACGAAGCCCGTGGGCCAGGCGGTGGCCGGCGCGCCGGCGGGTTTGGGCGATGTCGCCGATGTAGCCGATGCGACTGACCCATCCAGCGGTAGCGGGGCGTCAAGCGTTTGATGCGACGTTGCCATGTCGGCTCTCCCGGGTTAGCCGAGTACGTTGGCGTAGACGTGCTGCGCCAGCTTCTTCGTATCGGTGGATTTCTTGAGCACGCCGATGCGCTGGAAATCGCCGGCATAGAACGCGATTTCCTCCTGCAGATCCACGCCAGTCGGGTGATGGTTGTAGGTCAGCGACGCATAGAGCTTGCGCAGGTCTTCGGTGCTGATCTTGGGCGAATACTTGGCAAAGACCTTGGCCGCCTCGTTCGGGTTCTCGTTGACGTAGTCGGTGGCCTGCACGATCGCGCGCGCCAGCGCGGACGCGGCGGGGCGGTCGTTGCGGACGAGTTCACCACGGGCGCCGATCACGCAGCAGACCTTGCGCGCGTACTCGCCGGTCAGGTTGGTGGCCAGTTCCACATAGGCGCCGTTGGTGCGTTTCTCCAGCAGGTAGAGGTTGGGATCGCCGTCGGCAATCGCCTGGATCTCGCCCTTGTCCACGGCCACGCCGAGCAGATCGGCCGGGTACTGGCGCCACGTGATGTCGCGGTCCGGATCGATGCCGTTCTTGGCCAGCAGGATCGTGAAGAAGTGCTTGCCCGGCGCGGCCAGGTCACTGACGCCCACGGTCTTGCCCTTGAGCGCCTGCAGGTTCGTCACGCCGGCGGCCTTGGCGCCCACCAGCCGTACGCAGCCGCCATGCGAGCTGCCGATGATCTTGACGTCGAACCCGGCTTCGAGCGGCTTGAGCCAGCGGTGGATCATGCCCACGGCCGCATCGGCCTTGCCGGTGGCGATCGATTCCAGCAGCTGGTCGGTGGACCCGCTGTAGTTGATCAGGTCCACCTGCAACCCGTTTTTCTCGAAGAAGCCCTTTTCCTGAGCCACCACGATCGGCGTCAGGCAGAACGAGTTCTGGTTCCACGCAAACGTCAGCTTGCGCGGTGCCGACCAGGCCTGCCGGCCCAGGATCAGGGCCGGCGCGGCAATGGCTGCCGTGCCGGCCAGCCGCAGGACGCTGCGGCGGCGTGCATCAGGTTGGAAGGTGTTCTGGCTCATGTTTTTCCCGGCTCCCCGTTGTTGTTGGTGTGGGTGTGGGTGGGTCAGGCGGCGCGGCGGCGCTGTTCGGCATCGCGCTGCGCCACCTGTTCGCGCACGCGCGGAATCAGCTCGCGGCCATAGTCGACGGCGTCTTCGAGCGGATCGAAGCCGCGGATCAGGAAGGTGGTGACGCCCAGGTCGTAGTAGGTCAGCAGGGCATCGGCCACCTGTTCCGGCGTGCCGACCAGCCCGGTGGAATTCGAGCGGCCGCCCGTTTCTCGCGCGATGGCCGTCCACAGGCGCTGGTCGACGCGATCGCCTTGCCCGGCCGCCGCCAGCAGCCGGCGCGCGCCTTCGCTCTGTTGCGGCCCCCCTCGGCTGTAGCCGGCCTGCACGCGCAGCGCGCGGGTGCGTTCGAGGATGTCGTCGGCACGCTGCCAGGCCTTTGCTTCGGTATCGGCCAGCACCGGCCGGAACGACACCGAGAAGTTGACCTCGCGGCCATGCTTGGCCGCTTCGGCACGCACGCGCGTGGTGAGTTCGCGCACCTGGTCGAGCGACTCGCCCCACAGCGCGTAGACGTCGGCGTGCTTGCCGGCGACGGCAATGGCTGCCTCGGACGCGCCGCCGAAGTAGATCGGCACATGCGGCTGCTGCACCGGCTTGACCTCTGAGAAGCCGCGCTGGAAGCGATAGAACTCGCCCGCGTGGTCAAACGGCTGTGGCTCCGTCCAGATGCGCCGCAGGATGCCCAGGTATTCGTCGGTGCGGGCGTAGCGCTGGTCGTGGTCTAGATAGTCGCCATCGCGCTGCTGTTCGTCGTCCGACCCGCCCGAGATGAAGTGCACGCCGAGCCGGCCGCCGCTGAACTGGTCCAGCGTGGCAATCTGGCGCGCGGCCAGCGTGGGCGAGGTGAAGCCCGGGCGATGGGCCAGCATGAAGTGAATGCGCTCGGTGACGGCGGCCGCGTACGAGATGGTCAGTGTGGCGGACGGGCCGGTGGAGTGGTGCGGCACCAGGATGCGGTCGAAGCCGGCCTGCTCGTGGGCCTGCGCAAACGCGCGCACGTAGTCGCGATCGATCACGGGACCGACGGGCGGATGGATTTCCGATTGCTTCTGGCTCTGGATCATGCCGATGAAATTGACGCTCATGCGTGGCGCTCCTGGTTTGCCTGAATAGGGTACGGGTATGGACGAGAACCGTACGCCCGCGCGCCGGCAGACCCAACGAATAAAAACGCCGGTCCATATGCAGCAAAAACCGCCGCTTGATATGCGATATGCGTCGTTATCAACGCCCGGCAGGCGGCGGTACGCTATGTGATGCCTGATCCCATCCCCCGAAGGAAATCCATGTCTCCGTCATCCCTGCATCGCCTGCCGACCCCGGCGGCACGGCTGGACGACGTGCTGTCCGAACTGGCCGCGCGCTTTGCCTCCACTGCTGTCGCCCACGACGCCGACGGCACGTTCCCGCACGACAATTTCGCGCTGCTGCATCGCTACGGACTGATCGCGCAGGTGGTGCCGGCCGCTCATGGTGGCGCGGGCGTGGGGCTGGCCGAAGCGCGGCGCATCATTGCGGCTGTGGCAGGGAGCGACGCCGCCACCGCGCTGGTGCTGACGATGACCTACCTGCAGCATCGGGCAATCGGCCGCGCCGATTCGCGCTGGCCCGACGCGGTGCGTCAGCAGGTATTCCGCAGCGCCGTGGAGCAGGGCGGCCTGATCAACTCGCTGCGCGTGGAGCCGGACCTTGGCTCGCCGGCGCGCGGGGGCCTGCCGGGCACGGTGGCCACGCGCGTGGGAGACCGCTGGCGGCTGTGCGGCCACAAGCTCTACACCACGGGCATCCCGGCCCTGCGATGGCTGGCCGTATGGGCGCGCACGCATGAGCCCGAGCCGCGCGTCGGCATCTTCCTGGTGCCGAAGCCCGACGCCGAAACGCCCGGCATCCGCGTGATCGAAAGCTGGGACCATCTGGGGCTGCGCGCATCGGGCAGCCACGAGACCGTCTTCGAGGATGTCTGGATCCCGCTGGAAAACGCGGTGGACATCCGCCCGCCCGCGGCCTGGGCGCCGGCGGGCGGCAGCCAGGCGGACATCGACGCCAATGCCGACCAGCAGGCGTGGATGGTGGCCCTGCTGGGCAGTCTTTACGACGCTGTGGCGCGTGCCGGCTTCGACTGGATCCGCGAGTTCGTGCGCGAGCGCGCGCCGGGCAGCCTCGGCAAGCCGCTGGCCACCCTGCCGCGCGTGCAGGAGTCGATCGGCGAGATCGCCGCGCTGCTGCGCGTGAACCAGGTGTTGCTGGACGACATCGCCGCGCGCTCCGACGCCGGCGCGCCGCCGTTGCCGGCCGACAGCGGGCTGCTCAAGTACACCGTCACATCGAACGCAATTCGTGCCGTGGAACTGGCGCTGCAACTGTCGGGCAACCACGGGCTGAGCCGGCACAACCCGCTGCAACGCCACTATCGCGACGTGCTCTGCAGCCGCATCCACACGCCGCAGAACGACGCCATCCTGACCGCCGCCGGACGCGTGGCGCTTGGTGTCTGAGCCGGCGTGCCGACAACTTTCCGCCGTGCTATGGTTGTGCGCGATGTGCCGCAGCCTGGACGGCACACGTCATCCGGAGACAAGCCATGGCCGAGACGCCATCTGGCGCGCTGGCGCCGCTACGCGACTTCATCACCGCCTTTTCCGCCTTGCTGGACCAGCAGCCGGCCGAGCCGCGCATCCTGGAAGAGGGCGGCAGGCTGCTTGCGAAGCTGGTGGCGCGTGACGACTGGCTGCCCGACACCTATGCGCAGCCCCATCCCGAGTACTACCAGCAGATGCTGCTGCACTGCGATTCCGCCGAGCGGTTCTCGATCGTCAGCTTCGTCTGGGGGCCGGGACAACGCACGCCAATCCACGACCACACGGTGTGGGGCCTGATCGGCATGCTGCGCGGCGCCGAGTATGCGCAGCCGTACGCGATTGCCGCCGACGGCGTGCCCCGGCCGGAAGGCAAGGCGGTGCGACTGGAGCCGGGCCAGGTGGAGGCGGTGTCGCCCACGGTTGGCGATATCCACCGCGTACACAATGCCTTCGACGACCGCGTATCGATCAGCATCCATGTCTACGGCGCCAATATCGGCGCGGTAAGCCGCCATGTCTATCCGGAGGCCGGCGGCAGCAAGACGTTCATCTCCGGCTACTCCAATCACACCCTGCCCAATCCCTGGGACCGCTCGAAGGAATCCGTCGCACCATGACTGCAGCCAGCCAACCGTTTCCCGTCACGACCAGCCAGGCAGTGCGCCAGGCGTTGCTGGACCGCGCCGAGATTGCGCTGGTGGATGTGCGCGAGGAAGACCCGTTCGCGCAGCAGCATCCGCTGTGGGCGGCCAACTTCCCGTTGTCGAAGCTCGAGCTGGAAGCGTGGACGCGCATGCCGCGGCGCGATATCCGCATCGTGGTCTATGGCCAGCATGACGGCGAAGACCTGGCGCCGCGCGCCGCAACCGTGCTGCGTACGCTGGGCTATACCGATGTGTCGCTGCTCGACGGTGGCCTGGACGCATGGATCGCGGCCGGCGGCGAAGTGTTCCGGGATGTCAACGTGCCGAGCAAGTCGTTCGGCGAAGTGGTGGAGGCGAAGCGGCACACGCCCTCGCTGAGCGCCACGGAGGTGCAGGCGCTGATCGATCGCCAGGCCGATGTGGTGATCGTCGACGCACGCCGCTTCGACGAGTACCAGACCATGAACATTCCCACGTCGACCAGCGTGCCCGGCGCGGAACTGGTGCTGCGTGTGCGTGAGCTGGCGCCCGATCCCGCCACGCAGGTCATCGTCAACTGCGCGGGCCGTACGCGCAGCATCATCGGCACGCAGTCGTTGATCAACGCCGGCATTCCGAACCGCGTGGCGGCGCTGCGCAATGGCACGATTGGCTGGACGCTGGCCGGGCAGACCCTGTCGCACGGCGCCAGCCGCCGCGCACCGCCGCAGGTAGATGCGGCCAATCTGGAACAGGCCCGCGCGGGCGCTCGTGCCATCGCGGACAGGGCCGGCGTGAAGCGCATCGCCTTCGACGCGCTGGCGTCGCTGGAGGCCCCGGGCCGCACCGTGTACCGCTTCGACGTGCGCACGCCCGAGGAATACGCCGACGGCCATCTGCCGGGCTTTGCCAGTGCGCCGGGCGGCCAGCTGGTGCAGGAAACCGATCACAACGCGCCTGTGCGTGGCGCGCGCATCGTGCTGACGGACGATGACGATGTACGCGCGAACATGAGTGCGTCTTGGCTGGCCCAGATGGGATGGGACGTCTACGTGGTGGGGCCGGTCGGCGATGCCCTGCGCAGCGAGCGGGGCAACCCGGCGGCGAATCGTCCCGCCACGCCGGAGGCGCCCACGGTGACGCCGACAACGCTGGCCGACTGGCTGGAAGCGGGGGACGTCGCGGTCATCGACGTGACGGCCAGCGCCAACTACGTCAAGCGCCACATCCCGGGCGCGTGGTACGCGATCCGTGCGCAACTGGCCCAGGCGCTGCGAGAGATTCCACCGGCCCGCCGCTACGTGCTGACGTGCGGGTCCAGCCTGCTGGCGCGGTTCGCGGCAGTGGACCTGCAGGCGCTGACGAAGGCGGAGGTGTTTGTGCTGGAAGGTGGCAACGCGGGGTGGTTCGACGCCGGTCTGCCGGCCGAGCAGGGCGAAACCCGCCTGGCCGTGCCGCGTATGGACCGCTATCGCCGTCCGTACGAGGGCACCGACAACGCGGCGGCTGCCATGCAGGCCTACCTGGACTGGGAATTCGGCCTGATCGCGCAACTCGATCGCGACGGCACGCATTTCTTTGAGGTGGCCTGAGCCAGTTCGCATTGCGCTGACGCAAGGCCCTTGCGCAATGCAGGCGGCCATGCCCAACTGCATCAGGAATGTTCCGTTTGGGCACAGAAGTTTACCCGGTTACGTGTGAAGATCGCCCGATCGATAACACGGCGCCGCCTGGGTCTCATCCTGAGGGCAGGCGCCGCAGAAACTGGGGGTCAATTCATGAATGTCGTGCCGATACCCGCGTGGAACGATGAGCGGGTGCTGCCGCCGGTGACCGGGCGCCACCCGGTCAGTATGGAGCGGTCGCCTTACCGCGTATCGCTGATCGCTCTGGTCGAACGGTTTGCGACGTCATTGCATCGCCGCAAGCTCTTGCAAGGACTGCTGGCATTCAGGAAGGGGTTGCACGAAGCCGGCATCCGCCGCGGTTTCCAATGGATCGACGGAAGCTTTTCAGAGGACATCGAATCGCTGGAATGGCGTGTCCCGCGCGACATCACACGTTGTGACGTTCCTTGAAGACCACGATCACACGCTCGGGAACCAGGTACCGAGACATCTGCTAGACCAGCAGTTCGTGAAGAGGCATTTCATGGTCGACGGCTATTGGGTCGACTCCACCATATCCATGCGGGATTTGATTTGCCTGTCGACCTATTGGTATAGCCTCTGGTCACATCGTCGGAGCCTGCAGTGGAAAGGTTTCCTCGAGATCGACCTTGATCCGGCGCTGGATGAGTCGGCGAGTGCCATTCTTGACGCAGCCGTGCATCGGCTGGCATTGTGTGCCGGCTCCATCAACGTTGAACCGTGCTATGAAGGAGCTGCAAATGCCTGAATACCAGATCAACCGGCTATACGCTGACCGAAACTTTCTCACGAGGATGATCCATTCGCTGCCGGAGGGCATCACTCGCTCCAGTCTCGAGTATCGACTCAGGCAAGTGCATGAGGAACTGGCGACAATCTCAGCGAAGGATCCGACGCCTCACTCACAAATCCCGTGTCCGCGGAATGATCACGGCCTGTCCGTGTAGCACGCCGTCGGCATCGAACATCTGCCACAGCGTGGCTTCCTCGATCATGAAGCGGCGTCCGGACTTGGTGATGCGCACGCCCTTGTAGCCCGATTCGTAGCCGCGCTGCTGTACCCGTTCGAGAAACCGTTGCCGTTCCTCGCGGTTCGGTGCTTCGGCTGACAGGCGCGATGGCAGGCGCGTGATCTCGTCCCAGTCATACTCGAAGCGCCGCTGGGCGGCCTTGTTGCCGTAAACGAACACCGGATCGGGCGCGGTGTTGTGGGCCAGGATGCCGAAAGGCGCCGTTTCATAGAGCCATGCGGCGGCTTCGGCCGCTGGCATCGGGTAGGGCACCAGTGGCTTGCCAAGCAGTCGTGCGTAGCTGCTGGCAAGGAGCGTGTAGAACGCGGGGTCGCTATAACGGGGAAGCAAGGACGACAAACCTCCAGTCAGCGGTCAGGCAGCGACGGAGGTGCTGCTGAATTCCGCGTACACGCGCGCCTGAACGGCCTCCATGACTTGCAGTTCCTGCGGATTGGCGGCATCGCTGGCGGTTACGCCGGTGGCGTCCTTGGGCTTGGCGCCGATCGGATAGAAGACAAAGCTCGACCCGAAATCCTTCCCAGCTTCCTTCTTCAGGCTCCGGTTCAGGGCCTTGAGGTACTTTTTCTTTGTGGTCTTCGACATTGCCATGTTTTCCTGGTCGCTTCCTGTCTAGTGGTGAACCTGTTTGCCGCGTAGTGCCTGAACCGCCTTGCGCTCTGTCAGCACCAGCAGGTAATCGGGAAACTTCGCATCGAGCAGCAAGCCGTCCCAGGCATGCCAAAACTCCCACCGCACCTGTTCCTCAGGTAGCCCCAGCGAACTGGCGATGCGGGCAATGGCATCTTCGCCTGCTGCTGGTCTGGCCTTGCGTGCGGGGCCCTCGTCGTTTGCCACGTGGTCGGTCTGCGTTGGCGCGACATCGTGGATGGCGTCTTCAGAGTGATTCATTGGGCACCCCATGGGGAATCGGCGTGAGGCTATGGTAGACGGCCCGTCTCTCTCGAATCAACTTCTGATTGGCTTTGTCTCTAATGTTTATCCGAGTAACCCGGCGAGCATGGACCGCAGCACTCGGTCCTCGAAAGGTTGAAGACCGCAAACCGGGTAAAAAACACCCGGCACATATCGGAAAAGCGGCCAATCAGACGGCCAGCTTCTTGAGCCCTTCGAGCACGGCGACGCCCTTGAACGGCTTGACGATCCAGCCCTTGACGCCGGCGGCCTTGCCGCGGTCCTTCATGGCCTGGCTGCTTTCGGTGGTCAGCATCACCACGTTGACGCTCTTGTTGGCAAGTTCGCCCCGGATCTTCTCGACCATGGTCAGGCCATCCATATTGGGCATGTTCACGTCGCTGACGATGAGACGGATGCCCGGGTCGGCCTTCAATCGCGACAGGCCGTCCTTGCCATCCACCGCCGTTTGCACATCCAGTCCATGCGTGCGCAGAAAGCTCGCGACCTCGTCGCGCACCGCGCTCGAATCATCCACTACTAGAATTTTCGCCATTCTTTTGCTCCTGCAGGTCAATCCATTCCTAAACGGGTCAGAACAGTTCCAGTTCGCCTTCGCTGGCGTCTTCCTCAATCTCTTGCGCCAGATGGAAGTCGATGGGTACGCGCGTGAACATGCACATCGTCACGCCGACCTGGACCGATGCACCGATGGCAACGTCGAAGTCGGCACGATAGTCGGGGCGCAGGCTGTCCACGTGGGCCAGGCTCTGGCCGCCCAGCACGTACGGCGTGGACATGCCGAGGTCTGGAAAATGCCGGACCAGATCCTGGTTGATCGCGCCGCAGCACAGGTTGGCCAGTTCCAGCAGGGCGTCGTGCAGATTGCCGGCGACGCCGCGTGCGAAGTAGCCGATAGATGCGGCATCGTTGCAGAAGCGCAGGAACAGCATGTACCGGAACCCCATCGACGAAATGGTAAGAACCACCACTACGTCGTCGGGTGCGTCATGGGCCGGCTGCGCTTCCTGGCGCGTGATCTCGCAGGCGTCGTCGTCGGCCAGCACCAGGCGCGATGCCACCGCGCGATGCAGCACGCGTTCCAGGCTCTGCCGCGCCTGCGCGCTGATCATTGCGCCGTTCACTGGTATGCCGCCTCGAACTGCTCGGCCAGCAGGGCGACACTGGCCAGCGACGCCGTTACCATCTTGCCGCCGGCCTGGATGTCCTGAAATGTGGCCGTCGTCGTCAGGTCGCTTTGATGCAGGCTGTCGCCGTAGCTCTTGGATAGCGCCTCGGAGCGCGCCGCCAGGGCGCGAACCTCGCTGGCCACCACGCCAAAGCCCCGGCCCGCCGTCCCAGCCCGCGCTGCCTCGATCGATGCATTGAGCGACACGATCACCACGTGGCGGACGATCGACGACAGCTCCATGTTCTGCTCGTGCATCGCCCGGTTGCGCGCCATCAGCGAGATCATCTGCTCGTGCCAGCGCTCGAAGGTGTCGGCCAGCCCGCGCAGCCGCGTGGTTTCGGCGGCGATCCGGCGTGCCTGGCGCAGGGCATCGGCCTGCACCTGACGGCTAGCAGCGAGATCCGCGCCCATTTGTTCGATAGACACCGTCCGCTCGGCGGCCGATGCCTGCATGCGCAGGATTTCCGATGCCAGCGCGTCCTTGTCCCGTTCCGATTGCGCCATGCGCGCGTGCAGCTCGGCCTGGGCCTGATCGCGCGATGCCAGCACGCTGTCCTGCGCGGCTTGCGCCTGCTCCGTCATGTGCCGGGCGTTGTGGCGCCACACCAGCCATGCCGGCACCGCCGTGATGGCCGCGCCCAGCAATGCCCCTACAAGATACTCACCCATACTGCCTGTTCCTTATCCGACGCGAACCACCTTCCAAACTTCCCGTCTTTTCACTTTTCAAGCCGATCCTGACCACTGTGCCGCGCTACAGCGCGATAGGCGAGGGCGTCTCGGCCAGCACGGCCACGCTGTCCACGGCGAACCGCTCGGGCAGGCTGACCACGGTCTGGAACTGCCGGAAGGGGGCGCCCACGTGGTTGTCGGTGAAGCGCAGTTCGATGCTGCCGCCGGAGCGCGCCAGGAATTCCCGCACGGCATCCATGCCAACGCCACGGCCCGAGATCGTGGTCACCGTTTCGGCGGTCGAGAAGCCCGGACGGAAGATGAAATGGGCGACGGTGTCGTCGCTGAGCGCGGCATCCGCGTCGATCCAGCCGCGGTCGATGGCGGTTGCGCGGATCTTGTCCAGCGCCAGGCCCCGGCCGTCGTCGGCAACGGTCATCTGCAGCAGTTGCTGGTCGACGCCGGCTTCGATATGGATGGTGCCCGCCGGCGGCTTGCCTGCGGCCAGGCGCGCTTCGGCCGGCTCGATGCCATGGTCGATCGCGTTGCGCAGCAGGTGCGTGAACACGTTCTCCAGCATGCCGGTGACCTCGGCGCGCAGACGGTAGCCGTTGTCCTGGATGCTGACTTGCGGGGCGGCCTTGCCCAGTTCCGCGGCCAGCGAGGGCAGGGCATCGACTACCGGAGATAGCACTTCGGCCAGGCTGGTGGCATCGAGTACGCGCAGGATGCGATGCACCGCCGCCCGCATCGAAAGCAATTCCGCCAGACTGTCGGTGCGCGCTCCTTCGAGCAGGCGCAGGCTTTCGCGGATGCGGGCCATCTCGGCATCGGTGGGGCGGTCGGCGGCCAGTGCGGTCGGCCCGCGTGCATTGCCCCGGCGGCCGAGCTTGTCCTCGCTGATCGTGGCGTACCGGGCCAGCGTGTCGCGCACGCGCGCCACGTCTTTCAGCAACGCATCGGGATTCCAGTCGCTGGCCTGGCGTTCCAGGTTGCGCAGCAGTTCCAGCCGCTGCTCGGCCTCGTGAACCACATCGGTCAGATGCTGGAGCTTGTACGTCCGCGCATTGCCCTTGATCGTATGCATGTTGCGGAACAGGGCGGCGATGGCGGCGTTGTCGGCCTCTGTGGACTGCCGGATGATGTGCTCGTTCTCGTGGACGAAGCCGTGCGCCGTTTCCATGAACCGGTGGAATTTCTCTTCGCTGACGGCCAGGATCTCGCCGATGATCTCCAGGCTGCGACGCTGCTCGCTGGCCTCGGCCGCCAGTTCGCGCAGCTGGGTCACGTCGCGCACGCAAAGCATCAGCCGGATGATGGTGTCGGCATCGCCGGTGATGGCAGACCAGCTCAGATCCAGCACCTTGATCTGGCCTTTGGGCAGCCGTTTCTCGATCTCGGTGGGCAGCAGGTGCTCGTTGAAGACGAAGTTGATGCCGTCCTGGCCCAGGCACGCGTCGATGGCCGCGTCTACCTGCGCCAGCGCATCGGCGCCCAGGCCGGCGTCGGCGAACACCAGGTCCATGAACGGGCGTCCGGCAATGTCGCCAGTCTCGAAGATCTGTTCCAGGTAGGCCGAGTACTCGGCATGCACCACGCCACCTTCCACCACAGTCAGGATGCCCTGCTGCATGTTCTGCAGGATGGCCTGGATATCGGTGGTTTTTTGGCGCAACAGCGATGCATTTTCCTGAATGCGCTCGATCATCTGGTTAAACGCCACGATCGAATGGCCAATCTCGTCCATGCGGCCCACTTCGATACGCCGCGTGAAGTCCTGGCTTGCGGCGATGTCGCTCATGGTGGACTGCATGCGCGTGAGCGGCCGGGCAATCTGGCGATGGAGCAGCCAGCCGATCATCGACAGCAGCACCACGGCCGCCGCGCTAACCAGGCCGATGGTGCCGGCTGCGCTGGCCAAGTTGCCGTTCAGCGCGGCAATGGCATCGTCTTTCTCACGATTCTTCTCAACGCGTAGCGTATCGACGATTTTTTCCATCTCGTCGCGATAGCGTGCGACGTTGGCGAACAGGAAGGCCTGCGCGATCTCGTCGCGGCCCGCGGCCTTCATTTCAGCGGTTTCGCGAATGGCGTCGAAATAGTTGGTCAGGCTTTCGTTGGCCTGCGCCAGCAGACCCTTCTGCGCGTGGGTGACCGCATTGTTGGCCTGCCTGGCCAGCGCGTCGCCCAGCGCGGTCTGCCTGGCCTTGAGATCTTCCTGCGCCTGCGCCAGCAAGTTGGCGTCGGGTGCGTAGACCAGGGTCATGGTGGCCAGCTGGATGTCCTTGACCAGCGACACGATATCGGCCGAAGCCAATGCACTGGGCACGACACCCTCGGTGACCTGTTTCACTTCAGAAGCGCTGGAACGTGTCTGCAGTACGGCGTAGCCACCAATCGCGGCCAACGCCAGACACATCAGGACGATCAGCAGCACAATGCGCTGACGAATGGTCATGGCAAAGCTCCCCGGCATTACGAGTGTCAAGCCCTTCAACGAAGGGGATCTGCCTCGTCTTTTTGCGAGGCATGTTTTTCGGAGGTGATTATGCGGATTGCACTGTGACCTCGGGATGACATGTCACGGTCGTGCATTGCCCCTCAGAGGTAGGGGTAGGCCTGGCGAACGCGTGACGCCTTGAGACCAGTGGCCGTATGCTTGCCGGGTAAATCTGACTAGGAAGAGTCTGCCGATGACCGAGATGGCACGCGCGATCGTTCCCGCGGATATTTCAGAGCAGGCGTTGCTGGCGTGCGCCGTGATCGCGCGACACCTCGGTGGCACGCTGATCGGCATCCACCTGTTTGGATCGGCCGTTGACTGCGGGTTGAAGTCGCGTAGCGACATCGACCTGCTGGTGATCGTGCGTACGCGGCTTGAAGAATCGGCCAGACGCGCATTGATGCTGGATCTACTGACGATCTCTGTGCCGCCGGGCAGTGACGGGCGGTGGCGCGCGCTGGAAGTCACCCTGGTGGCGCGGGACGAAGTGGTGCCCTGGCGCTATCCGGCCAGGCGCGAGATCCAGTTCGGCGAATGGCTACGCGCCGATTTGCAGGCAGGTATCGTCGAACCGCCAGTTTTCGATCACGACCTGGCCATCCTTCTGACGAAGGCACGCCAGCACGGCGTGGCACTGGTGGGCCCCCCGACGGCGGCGCTTCTCGACGCCGTTCCCGCGCAAGACTTCAACCGTGCGCTGCGCGATACCGTGGCGCAATGGAATACCGAAGCGGATTGGCAGGACGACGAACGCAACGTCGTGCTGGCACTGGCCCGTATCTGGTACAGCGCGGTAACGGGAAAGATCGCCCCGAAGGACGTCGCGGCGACTTGGGTGCTGGAACGGGTGCCCGAGGCATTCCGTCCCGTTTTGATCGCGGCAAGGGCGGGGTATCTGGATGGCGGTCCGGAGACAGCCCTGGCCGATGCCGGGCAGATGGCGGCGTTCATCCGCTTCGCACGCGCCGCTATTGAAGAAATTCTGGTGGCGTAGGCGAGGGCGGGTTCGCAGATCGGTTGATCGGCGATCGAATGATCAGCACCAAACAGCACCAAAACAAAAAGCCCAGCATCGCTGCTGGGCTCTTTGACGAATCTGGTGGGTGGTACAGGGATTGAACCTGTGACCCCTGCCGTGTGAAGGCTGGTGGGTAACCCAAGAGCCAAGCACTATTTGCTCAGCGTAATCAATCACTTAGCGTCATCCGCTCACAGCGGTCTTGCGTCCAAGGGACTCCGAAAGGACGCAAACCATGGCTACCATCTCCAAGCGCGTATCTGCATCTGGCGCCGTTACCTATCAGGCGAAGTGCAGGCGCAAGGGTTACCCGATCCAGTCCAAGACCTTCGCCAAGCGGTCGGACGCCATCACTTGGGCGCGGCAGATTGAACGGGCTTTCGATACCGGCGAGGCTCTGGGCATAGCGGACAAGACCGCGCACGCCGCAACCACCGTGGGCGATGTGCTCAAGAAATTTCGAGATGAGGTCTGCCCGACCTTGAGGGGCGGCAAGATCGACCAGGAGCGCATCGACATGTGGCTCGCCGCCAAGTGGACCAAGACGCCAATTCTGGAGCTCACCCCGGCCATCCTCGCCAAGTTCCGAGACGACCGATTGAAGACGGCTAGCGCCGGGACGGTACTGCGTGAACTCAACATCATCCGATCCGCTCTGAATCGTGCCCGTACGGACTGGGGCATCCCGGTGCCTGAGTGCAAGATCACCCGACCGAAGGCACCAGCCGCGCGTGACCGGCGCTTGAAGGCGGGCGAGTTCGATAAGCTGATGACGGGGTGTGAACGCGCCCGGAACAAGCAGTTGCGTCCCGCTGTAATCTTGGCCATCGAGACAGCCGCGCGTCAGGGCGAATTACTCAAGCTGACATGGGCGCACGTTGACATGGTTGGGCGTGTGGCACGGTTCCCTATCACCAAGAACGGCACGCCGCGAACGATTCCGCTATCGACACGCGCGATTGAGGCGCTGACTGAATTGCAGTTGGACCGACCCGACAGTGCAGGCTCACATCCGAAGTTCGGGCACGTCCTGTGGCGTTACGCGAATGACCGGAGCAGCCTTAAGCACGCCTTTGCGCGGCTGACTAAGCGGGTTGGGATAGAGGGTCTGCGGTTCCACGACCTGCGGCGAGAGGGTGTCAGCCGCATGCTGGAGAAGGGCCTGAATATTGTGGAGGTGTCGCAGGTTAGCGGCCACAAGACGCTATCCATGATCCAACGGTATGCCGCGCCGCGACCGGAGGACATTGCGTTGAAACTGGGGTGACAGGCGTAGTTGATCTGCCGCACGTCTCGCTTTCGGGCAACGCCACGAACAAGGGCGTGCGGCGCTTCCTTTCTACCTACGCTATTTCCTCCGCTTCTCCTTCCATAGGTAGGCCGGTGCATCCTTCCAGTCAGCACGGATGAACTCGAAGCGTTGACCGTACGGGCGCGTGAAGCCCTTGTCATCCCTTGGATACACCCACCCCAAGGACAACAACCTGCCTTCCTCATCCTTGGCCACACATCCTTCGCCGCGATATAGGTTGTCCTGCCCTTGCCACAGCGTGTAGAACTTCAGCCCTTCTAGCGGATACGAATGCGGCCTTGTCGTCTGGAGGATGCATGCCTCGCTGTCGCTCATGTATGCGACTGATTTCCCCTCCACAAGGACGGCCACGCTTTTGATATTGCCAATGGTGCGCGGCAGGTTTCTGTAGACGGTCGATGCGTTGCTGTGGTCCACCGGAACATTCGAGCGTTGATTTGGTTGGACCGGATAGGCGTTTGCGTTTGATATTGGCGTGAGCCCAAGATACGCCACCAGCATTGCGGCCCCTATTGCCGTCTTGTTGTTCACCGTCTTCTCCCTTTCCTTAGGTGTGTCCCGACGCAGCAATTATTGGCGGTTCTGCCGCGCGTGGCATCCACTGCCTTGGTAGGGGCTAGGCAACCGCCTTCCTTGGGCGGTAACCAACGGCGCTTACAGGCGATCATATGGAGGCAGGTTGCCAATCTAGCCCATTTTGGGGACGTAAGAGGGACTTGGCGGCCTAGGCGACCGCCAATTTCTGTTAGCAAAACGATTAGCGCGAATATAGAAGTTCTTATAAATGCTCTATAAGTCACGTAAGCGAATAAGTCGGGGAGTATTTGTACGTTTTTTTGCGACAACGGGAAGCAGTTTCGCGTAATCCGCTGGCACGGCGCCAAAAAACCATGTACAGTCCACACATCGCATAGGAGGTGAACGATGAGCGACGTGAGGAAAAAGAGCCCCAGGGCGCCAACAATGGCACTGCCGGACGCGCTGGAGCGCGTGGAGAAGGTGTACGCGGCTGAAGGACGTCATGCGACGCCTGCGGAAGTTGTTGCACAGGCTCTCGGGTACAAGACCGCCACTAACGGTGCTGCGGCTCAGGCGATCGCTTCCTTGCGCTACTACGGACTTGTCGAGCGCCCGAAGGAAGGGCACCTCGCAGTGACGAAGGACTTCGAGGACTACAAGTTCAATCCGGACGAGGCCCAGAAGCAAGCCCTGTTGATCGGCTGGCTGCGCACGCCGCAGATCTTTGCGACGCTTCTGGACAAGTACAGCGGTCGCCTGCCGTCCGATGCGAACCTGCGCTATGACTTCATCAGCCTCGGCTTCATCCCGAACGGTGCCGATGCATACGTGGGGGTTTTCCGGCGCTCCGTGGAGTTCGCGCGTTACTACGAGCAGCCGGTGCAGCGCCTGGATTCAGATCACGGCCAAGCGATGTCGGAACGGGAGCCGGTGGAGGTAGATGAGATTCCTCGTGATCCGCAACTACCGCCCCACAACTGGATTGAGGCGAGCTATCAAGGCCGTATGCAGCCGGTGCGTCAGCCGACTGGCGCTGCGGGCGGCGGTTCGGCAACGCATGTCGCGAGCGCGAATGCCGTTTTGGCTCAGCAAGCAGCGGCCCTCGGGTTTGCTGGCGGTGGCCCGGCTATGCCGATCCCCGAGGCGAACCCCGACGTAATCCGTGTGCCGATACGGCTGCCGAAGGGCCGCTGTGCGTGGCTGGAGTTGCCCATCCCGTTCTATGAGTCGGATAAGGCACGGCTCAAGGCAATGATTGACATGCAGCTTGCGGACGATGCGGATGAAGAGTAGGTCGCGTCCGCAAAGAAAAAGCCTTACGCAGTTGGCGCTGCGTAAGGCTCTTGATCTCCCCGTGACATATGACCTGTCCAAAGGGAGGCCGGGAATAACCCCCGACATGCAAGCCCATTATTGGGGCGAGGGTTACCGGTGTCAAGTGGGTCATCCGATTAAGGAGGTCCAGCAATGGACAACACCAATCGACCCGCACCCCCGGGATATCGGTGGGTTTGCTGCAAGTGCTTCAAGCACTGGCGTAGCGGCAAGCTCGTGTATCCGAAGAACGCGGAGTGCTTCATGTTCCTCGTTCGCGCGAAGTAAAGCGCGCTGACCGGAATGACCGAGTAACCCGACCACCCCGGCAGCCTAGAGGACTGTCCGGGGTTTTCGTTTTTGCTTCGGATTTCAACATCTGTGCGCAGACAACCGCCTTTGGAGGGCGGTTGTGGAATGTCGATTCGGCGCTTACTTTGGTGCGGCTGGCTGGGGAGCGGCTTGTGCGCGGGACGCAGCCGGGACGTCAGTTGTGTAGACGTTGATATTTGTGGCAGGAGTCTGCTTCCAGAAGGTGGTGAGATAGGCTGACCCGATAGACCCGGCCAGCGCCAACCCTGAAACAATCATCGGCAAGACCCAATTCCTCCACGCTTGGCTGCTGGCGTGCTGCCTATCGTGAAGCTCCGTTGCCATGTCCATCAACTTGATGGTTGTTTCCAGCGGAAGAACTGGCTTCACGTCTTCGCCCTTCGCACTCGGTTCCCATTCTTGCGAGTCTCGCGCAATCAATGCGACGTTGGGAGATTTGCCCTCTTCCTTGGGCGTGACCACATTGAAGAATTCCCGGTGCTGTCTTCCGATGGTGACCCAGTCGTCTGCGGTGTTCGGCTTTCCTCGCAATTCGTTTTCGAGCCGCGAGTTGATGCGTCTTGTCTTTTCGTGAAGCGCAAGGATTTGAATCAGCGCAAGAACATCGGCCAGACGGCCATCTCTCAAATACTCCCTGTTCCTTTTCTTGAACATTGTTCGACCCGCTTGTGTTGTTGTCCGGCAAATGTACAACACAACGGTGCGCCTGGCAGGTTGCCGTCAGCCAAGCGCAACAAGTTCAAAGTGATACTCGAAGCCTTCCCATACAAACGTCGCTGCGCGTGACGCCTTCAGGCTCATTCGGAATCGAATGTGCTTGTGGTCTGGCAGGCCGTGAACCCGGAACGATTCGCGCAAGCTCCTGCTGTCCGTTGATACGCCATCGACAGTACACCGCACGCCATCTCGCGTGAGACGGGCCGCCACGACCTCTTCACGCTTCCAAGACTCTGCGATAGCCTCCTTGTGTCGTGTCGCGGAGTCCATGCCACGGAAACGCGGGTTGAACGTCGCGCAGTCCAACGTCTCAACCTTGATCGCCTTCCCCATGTCGTACTTCAGCGCTGCGCACCTTGCATCAAGATCCGACACCTCCAACAGCGCTGCACTAAATCCCGGTTGGTTGAGGTGGTCAACGGTCCATGCGAATGGGTTCATGGTCGGTGCTCCTGTATGCGACTGCTCAAACGCACCCTGCCTCCAAAGGGCGGTTGCTTATGGTGCGAATCGCTCATGATTTGTGGGGTTGGTGCTTAGGTGGAGGAGAGTGCGGGACTAGGAGGGGACGGGCCGCGTCCTGTAGCCCGTGGGATCGGTGTTCTATTGGGCGCGGCGTTACGGCTGGGTCAATGGGTCGTGGGGCGCGGTTCGTTGGCCCCGTCCACCGGGTCGTGTGTCGGTGATGGGTTCGTGGCCGGTACTCCGGCAGGCGGCGTGCCGTGGGCCTTGTAAAACTCGTCCAGGGACATGCCGCGACGGGTGTTGCCCTTCTCGTCGGTGATCGTGATGCCGTGGAGCACATTTAGCTCCTTGATGGCTGTGACACGAGAAGGGTGCTTTGCCGCAGGGTCGCGCAGCACGCTCAGGAGTTCCAGCGTGGCGATCTTGTCATTCCACAGGTCACGGTTCTTGGCCTCGTGCAGGCGCTTGGCGAGGGTTGCACGCACCCACGGGTTGTGCTCAATTTCGTGGATCTTCAGGTGACCGTTGTGCATGGCCTGTTCGTTGCCGAAGACGCGGATGAAGGCAACCTGCGGAGCGTATCCGTGGACACGGTACGTGACATACTCGTGGAAGTAGTCCAGGTTGAGCTTCGCAAATTCGGGGTCGCCAAACTCGGACGCTGGGATACGTGTGATCGTGCTCATGGTCGTTCGCGCCGGGCCTGCCGCGCTTGTGTTCTGCGTACGCGAGCGAGTATGTCTGGGGCCAGTGTTCGCCGCGAGCGGTGGCGTGTTCGTTGGCGCTTGGGAGTGCCGCGTGCAGTTCGATCCACGAACGTGTTCTGGTTGGCGTTGGGCGATGGGCCGCGAGTGACTGTCGGTGTGCTGATGGGAGCGGTCCAGCCGCATGGCTGGTGGATTGGGACAATCCAAGATGAACTGTTGATGATTGCTTAAGTGCCTCTAATTCCTTAAGTGCTTGGTCTCGCTGCTGCTGTCACTTAAGGGCGTTCACTGTTAAGCTGTGCCGCTGCTGGGTTTCCGGTGTTCTCTATTTCCTTAAGTGCCTTAAGTGCCTTAAGTGACAAGGATTTGAAATGTATATGGCTAGTGGATCCGGCGGGTTTTGCATTTGCGGATAACTTTAAGGCACCTAAGGCACTTAAGGAAATAAGCCGTTGTTTTATAAGAGAATCCAATGTACTTAGCTGTCACTTAAGGGGGCACTTAAGGGCGAAATCCGCAGCCAAATGGTGCGGCAATACAAGATTATTTGCGCGCGTTTCAATTAAAATGGCGGAATCAAGAGCCTATTTGACTCAAGAGTTCCGCCCAATGCCAGCAGGCAATATAACTAAATATTCAATCAGAATCCGCGGTTTTCATCAACTGCGTGTCGAACTTCCCCGGTGTCTTCATATTCCTCGCCGCCAGAATTCAACTTTGCAACAAACGCGTCAATGTTATCGCAAGGAATCCAAACAAAAGTCCCTTTTCCGTCCTTTGCGAATTCACCACCAAGGGCCGTCAGCTTTGTATCAAGGTGATTTTTTTGCGGGCCTTTGCTGGTGGTGTAGAGAGACATGATTGCCTTGTTCAAATCCACTATGTCAATTCGCACGCCGCCCCTCCCTGAGCCGTCGCGCTTTTTGACATAGCGCATTCTGCACTTAAGCAACCCTGGAACAAAGGCATCTTCCAACTCCGGGTCGTGCACAGTGCCGCGATCCATTGCGCGCTCATCATCGTTGAACTTGAGAACCAATTCTGAAACATCTTCAACCATGTTCTTGTAGCCATCACCCCCGCCTTCGGTCTTCATCCACTCGCGGCACTCTGCCATGATCTGCCAGAATGATTCATTGAACATCTCTTCTTTGATGGTGAAGTCTTTGGACCATTGCGGCTGACCATCCTTGTCCGGCAACTGCCCAACAAACATCGGATAGAAGCGGCGATTGCCTGTGTCATCGCGCTGAAGGCCCTCGTACTTATTCGAGTCCATCATCACGATCCACTGGCGCGGCTGACCAATGTGCTTCTCATACTTCTGGTCCATCAAATCATTTGCGCGCGTCATGAAGTCTTTGATGAAGTTGATATCTGCACGACCGAAGCCGGTCATTTCACCGACGTTGGCTATAATGCTCTTCCCGGTGATGGCTCGCAGAAATGGATTCATTGTCTTCACACCAAGGTTCATCGGCACCGTTTCTGCTTTGGGGCCGACAATTGGTCCGACCACCTCCTTACAGATCATCCGTCCGATGTTTGATTTGCCTGAACCTTGCCGCCCGAATAGCGCAAGGGCCATTGGCGCGAAGCACCCCGGATCGGTGATGCGGTTGTACAGGGACAGCCAGAAATACTTCCCGAATGCCCGATTTGTGTCATTGTCGAATGCCCCGATGTATTGGAACAGGAACGTGTCAAGCCGCGACTTTCCGTCCCATTGCGGAATGCGAGCAGAGAAGTTGTGCGCGAGATCATTCATGCGATCATTCAGCATCCACTCTCTGTAGGTGCGGCGGATATCCTCTGCGCTGACCTCATGGATTTCTGCGGCCTTCACCGCCTTGACCATCTCCATGATCGGCGAGCGCGCATCAAATTCATTGCCGGTGTGGTCCACAGGAGCGCCACGGAAAGTATCAAAGTGCGGCCTGCTGGGGAGTTCGGTGCCGAACATGGCATCATAGAATGCCCAGAAGTTAAGGTCAGTCTTGGACGCGCGCATCACAACCATGCCGCCGTTGTTCACTGGCTTCTCTTCAGGAAAGTCAAAGGCACCCAGCCTTTTCAGAGCCTTGGCGCGCTTCACCAGATCAGGTTCAAGGCGTGCCAGCGCCGCAGCCTCCTCGCCACGCAGTTTGTTATCGGCTAACCGCAGCACGGCCTTTTGCTCTTCCCGTCGCCCGTGCTCAAGCATCCCGGCGTATTCATCTTCTTCGCCCCACGGAGAGGTATCAACCTCACCATCCACCGGCGCGCCAGTGTGCTCAATATTCTCGTTGCCGCCTACATTGCTGGCCGCCATACTTAACTCCGGTTACTTGCATAGCCAATCGAATTTGAAGCCGCACCGGTTACTGGCCGTTGCGGCTTTTCTTTTGCGTATCGACTGGTCAAGCTGCTGTTAGCCGGAGTCTGGCGATCACGTCTTGGGTAGGCCGCGCTGGGCCTATTGGGTCCGGGAGTCCGCCCGGTAGCGGTCGTACGGTGTTCCTGTGGGCCGATTAGGCCGCGTCTTGCTCCGGGGGCTTGGGCTTCGGCTTCGGCTTCCAGCCCTTGGGGCGGCCCTCACGAAACCCGAAGTCGCGGCGAGCGAACGGCACAGGATTTCCCTCTGCTACGTGAGCCAGGGCGTGGCGGATGTAATCGGCCAGCGAGAAGCCCTGAGCCTTGAGAGCCTCCATTGCTGCCGCGTTGATCTTGGGATCGATTGAGTAGGTTGATCGCATCGCGCTCTCCTGTTCGTCTGGCCTATTCTCTAACGCGACGCTGCGTTTGGAGTGTCCATGTGGCATGTCAGCGACGGACACACAGCTGCGTCCGATGTTCACTCGACTCCAGTACGATTTCTGTGTTACGGCCAATCCCGGCTGTGACAAGCCAAAGGTTCAGTTCCGGTTCCGTCTGGCTGCAGTTGTTGCTTGTCCTTCGCTCGCTTTACCTCCGTTCGTGCCGCACAGTGCCGGTAGCCATCCCCTGGCTGTAGTCGCCGGAAGTCCCACTGTGCGGCCTCCTTTTTCTCCTCGTGCCTTGCATCCGTGATGTCCGGAGCGATAGCGTTGCCAGGAACACAGGCCGCGCCGATACTCCTCTTGCGCTCGCATCGTTGTTGCTCCTGAGTTGGTTGAGGTTGGAGGCCCGATAGTCACAAGCTGTCGGGCCTTTGTTCTTTAGTGCTGCACGGAATGGCCGTTGGCCTTGATCCGCTCGCGCACCGTTGCCAGTTCCGCCTCTGCGGCCTTCCGGGTGACAAGGCGCTTGCCGCTTCCTGCTATCTGTTGCAGTGCCTGTTCGGAATCCTTCACCGTCCACACTGGTTCACCGTGAAGGAATGCGCCTACACCATCGTGGACTTCGATGGCCGCCATGTTGGCTGCGACGGTCGGTTGCACGGTCAAGTCCATCTCTTGCAAGAGCAAAGGAACAATGCTTGTTCCGCGCTGCAACGTCACGATTGCGGCGAACGCTGTGACCCACGCATCAAGGGGATGCACGCCCTTCGTCCTTTGCAGCGCATATACACCGATGCGGTCCATGTGGTTCTTCTCCATGTACGCGATCAGTTGGTGCACGCGTTCGAATTCCACGCTGTTGTCACTGTTCAGATAAGCAATAGTCACGATTACCTCCGGAATGGGTTGATGGCTTGCGCCAGTTGAAGAAGGGCGGCCTTTGGAAGCCAGCAGGCAACGATCAGGGCCAGCAGCGCCGCGACCTGCCCAGCCTCGTACAGCAGGTTGATGGCTTCGTTCATCGCCCGCTCCGTTGGCCGTCAACCTCTATTTGTAGCGCCTTCCAGTCTCCCAGTCGGTTGTAGCCTCGGACCAGTGAGCTTGCGATGCGCCGCGACAAATACCAAGTCAGCGGCCTGTCACCAAGGATCAGTCGCTGAAGCTCGCCTTCTGAGATATGCATGCGTGCGGCCATCTCACATCGCTGAATTCCCGCGAATTCCATCATTTTGCGAAGGCGCAGGCCGGGGTGCCGGATGGACAGGATGCACTCGCGCTGTTGCAACTGTCGTTTGCTTGTGCTCATTGCGCAACCTCCGTTTGCTTTCTCTGTTTCTTGCCGCCTGACTGGGCCATGTAGAGGTCATACGCGGCTTGCGCGCCGATCCACTGCGATGCGAGGTTGTCCGGGTGTGGGTGCGCCTGCTCGATGGCCAGTGCGTACATGGCCGTGATGGGCCGTTCGTTGCTGAGCAGGCGATACACCGTATTGCGATCCACGCCCATACGGGATGCGAACTCTTGCCGGGTCACACCAGCCTTCGCAATCAGGGCGGCAAGCATGTCGCCCGGCGTCACAATATTTTTATGGGAATTTGACATTAAATTTCCTCGCTCGTTTGTCCTGTTCATGAGCGGATTATCGGCCTAATGCCATGCCCCCGGTTAAGAGGCAGTGTTCACATGCTTCCTCCGATGTAAAGGCTGAATATCCCGTTGAAAACTAGGTATTAGCCCATCGTTAGGCCATCTGTGTACGGTATGACTGTCTCTGAAACGGATACGATTCTTGTACGCCTTAACGCGACAACAGGCTAAATAAATATAAATAAAGTCGCATATCGGAGTTAAACAAAATGCGTAATTATGCTATTCAAATCATCGGCCAAGACCTAGCGCTGGCACCTTCTCACTTCGCGCAAGATTGGGTCCTTCGTCATCTGGCCGGCCTCAAGGCGCTGCGTATCTACGTGGAACTCCGCGTGCGCGGCCACGGCACAGTGGACAGCTTCTATACGGCGTTCCGCGAGACGTTCAACGGTCACCCGGATGCGGTGAACTCGGCAATGGAAGTCTTTGAGGCGAGCGACTTCTATGGCCGCTGCCTGCGTTCGGTGCTTGCCGAAATCCCGGCAGACGAACTCGCCAAGGAATGGGCGGCGCGTGCTGAGGAGTTCACGGTGATGTCGCGGCAGCACGCGATGTCGATCAACCTCAATCTCCCGGCCAACGCTGATGAGGTGTTCGGCAAGTGGTCGGCTGACTACAGCGCGATGCCGTTCGAGTATGAACAGCACCACCGCACGCGTGACGAGGAGGCGATGGCCAGCCTGGCTCAAGAGCAGGCACGCGAGCATCGCCGGGAGAGTCGGGAGCACGCGCGGCAGACCGGAGGCGACTTTGTCGCCATGTCCGACAAGCGCAATGAAACAAATTTGTGGCAGCAAGCGCCGCGCGATCTGCGCAACGACACGGGCCACGGCACCGTGGTGAACGATCAAGGCGTTGCGGTTGTGTACTGACCAAGCTCGCGCAAACCGGAAAGGAGATTAGAAATGGACCAAACCTACACCGATGAGAACGGTAATGAACTCAAGTTTCAACCGTCCCGCACCCTGATTGATGCAATGCCGCCTGAATGGGGCCGCGAATACGTTCGGTGGTGTGCCACCTTCTTTGGCATCAAGGACGATAAGGGCGCCATCTGATGACCAAGTGCAACGCCGCGCTGTTGGCCTACCTTCCTGCCTTGGTCGGGGAAGCGCAAGCCTTCACGCGCGTTGAACTGAATGGCTGCATGCGGCGCGTCGTCTCCCTTCGCGCTCTCCGTGAAGCGGGATACAGGCTCAGGTTGGACCTGCGGTTCACCGGCGCGGAGATGGACGAGGCAATGAAGACGCTAGGTTGCGAGCGCATCCAACCTGCGCGCCGCGTGCAGTACGACCTCACCAAATTCAGGAGTCTTTGAAATGCACGAACAACACTATTGGCTCATTGGTGAACGCACCGAAGCCATCCTGATGGACGGACACGTTTTCCCGAAGGGCGCTCTGATCGAATTTTCCAATACCTTTGACCGCCGGCCTGCGGTGGACTCCCATCCGTCTGAGATCGTGCGCGCTGGCGAGTTCCTGACCATCGACCTGAAGCGCGGCCAATCGCGCCGCACCATCGGCTATCCGGTGCTGTTCTGCGTGAAGGCAGGCAGCGAGTCCGAAGGAAACCTTATGGCCGCAGCCATCGCGCAAAAGCCTGGTGATGAGGCGCTCCTGTACGTGAAGCACGCGGACGGCTCAGTGTACGAGTTCAGCGTGGGCCGCTTTGTCATCCATCCCGTAGAGCGAGATGTCAGCGCCAACTTCCGCGAGGTGAGGCAGGTCCGTGCCGCTGTGTACGAATCTCTGCGCGGTCCGCGTGATTCCGAAGGCGAGCGCGTATTCACCAATGATGCTGACCCTGTTCGACACGATGCTCTGTGGGCCGACTTTCAGCCGGAGCCTGTGCAGGCCGCGACCATTTGACCGACTCGCCACCCAGCCACGCCCAACCGCAAATCAATGTTTAGGAGTAGTAAATGGCAGATGGACTCGACAAGTTCGTGCTCGCCTACACAGTGGAGCTCAAAGATTCCATTGCACGGCTGGAGAAGCTCAACCAGAAGGTTGATGATGTAAGCAAGAAATCAAAGGATGCGGGGAACGGCTTAAAGGATTTCGCCAAGGGCGCGGCAGATGAGATCGGCAGACTTGTGCCCGGGGTCAATGCGGTTACTAGCGCCGTTTCCTCCATGGGCAAGTCCTTTGGTCTGGCCGCTGCCGCTGTGGGCGCGCTTGGGGCTGGTGTGTCCGCGTTGATGAAGATGCGCGAGCAATACAACAATCAGCGCCTTGTCGGGCAGGACGTTGGCGTGTCTGGAATGCGCATTGAGGAGTATCAGCGCAAGTTGCAGAAGAACGGCGCAGGGTACGTCACGCGCGAGCAGACAGCAGAGGCCGTCCGCAACATCACGAGCAAGGCCAGCGCGGCGTATGCCGATCCGACTCGGATGGGCGCTGACGCAAAGCTATTTCAGGTGCTCGGCATTGATGTGGGAGCGCCCGGAAAGGGTTCGCGTTCCGGCAATGCCGTTATCACGGACGTGGCCACGAAGTTTGCCAGCGGCACAGAAGCACAGGCGCAGGCATGGGGTGCGCAGCTTGGCCTATCTCCGGACGTCACCAAGGCCATGCGTAAGGCGGGCGCCTCCATGGGCACGGTCACAGAGATGACCAATGAGGAAATCCAAGGCCGTGCCAAGTCGCAGCAAGAACTGGACAAGTTCAACGACGCGACCGCCAAGCTGTCGGAACAGTTCCTGCGGCTGACCAATCAGCTTGCAGAGAAATTGCTGCCCACCATCACCACTATCGTTTCCTTTTTCGCTGATGAGCGTAAGAAGGAAGCGCCGGAGGAGCGGGCAGCCAAAGCCGTGTCAGGCCGTGCCGGTCGTAATGCCGCAAAGGCACAGCGTGACCGTTGGGCGAATGATCCGCAATACCGCACCGATGAGGATGCGGAGCGTGAGCGTAAAGAGCGCGATGCAGGCGAGAAGAAGGCCAAGGCTGACGCGATCAATGCTGAGGTCCAAAAGAAGAATGCAGAGAAGAATCAGGATGCCGCCAACAAGACAGTGGATGCGGCGGATGAGGGGGCCAAACACGGAAGGCAGTCCCAGGACGAATTCCAGTTGGCCGTCAACATGTTCAGCGGCGCTGTGAACGCGTTCTCTAACGCAGTGGACGAGCGCCAAGCTATGGCCGCCTGGGCGGGCGAAATCGGCAAGGCGGCAGGGCTTTCCGCACCGGGCACGGCGGGACAAGGCGCGAAGCCCATACAGTCCAGTCAATTCGACGCCCTCTTTGAGGCCGCCGCAAAGAAGTATTCCAAGGACGGTGTGACGCCTGAAATCCTCAAGCGCATTGCAGGCGTGGAGTCTACCTTCAATCCGAATGCAGTCAGTGCGGCGGGCGCGCAGGGCCTAATGCAGTTGATGCCTGCCAACTCCAAGGCATTCGGCATTACGAATCCGTTTGACCCCGAACAGAACATCCATGGCGGTGCCCGTCTGTTCGCTGACTACCTGCGCCGTGCAGGCGGCGATACGCGGCAAGCCCTGAGGATGTACCACGGTGGCTTGGATCAGTCCGGTTGGGGCGCAAAGACGATGGCCTATCCGGACAAGGTTTTGGGCTTCGGTGGTGTGTCTGCGAGCGGCGAGTCCAAGGCAAACATCCGCCTCCGTCAAACGTACGAAAACATTGCTTCTGGACTCGGTGTTACGCCGCGACAGTTGCAGATGGGCGGCATCAATCGCGGCGATGTGACATGGCAGGCCAACCAGATGGAGGCCGGGCTACAGAACAAGATTTTCCAACTGCAGCAGCAATCTAAGCAAGCAAACCTGCCCAAGACGGAGTACGACCGCATCAAGCGGGAAATCACCGATCAATCAATTGCGCTGAACACCCTCAGAGAGAATCGCGGCACGGTCGAAGACAAGGCGCGTGAGGGCGGACGGTCCATCACGGTCGGAACGATTGCGATTACGGTGAATGCCCATGCTCAGGATGGGGCTGGAGGCATGCCCCGTTGGGATCTTGAGCGGCAAGTGAAACAGGGCGTCATTGAGGGCCTTAACGCAGCCAGTAGCGGGAACAAGCTGTGACGCCGGGCGCTAGGTGTTCGTGGGCTTCGGCCCTCTGAACACTGGTCATCGGTACGCTCGAAGGGTGGCCGCGAGCGCAACGAACCGGCCACCGATCCAACCTCAAGCAAATCAATCAGGAGTAGGAAATGAGCAAGAAAGAATTCCATGCCTTCGTTTGCGATTCGGCAAACGGTCGCGTGCACAGCGTGTCGCGCAATACCGTGCAAGCCCGTCAACTTCAGGCCGCAATGCGTCAGGGCAGCGAGACCGCTCGCGGCATGCTGTTGAAGATGCACGCGAACGATGAAGCCGCGACTACCAATCAACTGGCCAACGCAGGCAACGTCAGCGGCCTGAGTGCAAGCACCGCAGGCGTCTCTGCCACGGTCGAAGGCACCAGCCCACGTCAGCCCGGCGAAGGCACCGAAGGCGATCACGATGGCAAGGTGCAGGATGGTGCAGATATGGAATCGCTGCGAAACGCCATTGCAGTGGTCGAGCAAATTCTGGCTGCTGTGAAGGCTGTTTCGGCAAAGCGCGCTGATAGAACCGATACCACGGCCACCGGCGCGTCCACGGAAGATGATCAAGGCTGGGGTGGCGAAGGCCAGACGAATGCGGCCAATGCAACCGGAGAGAGCTACGAACAGACCGCGCCCAGCTTGCAGAATCCGAACAACGCCATTGCGCAGCGTTTGGACGAGAACACCGAGCAGGGCATGGATGCAGAGGAGGCCGCGATGAACGAAACCGCGACCATGCTGGGCGCGATGGGCGCGCAAGACGCGGCGTTTGATGCGCGCCAACAAGCCAACCGTGCTCGCGTACTCAACGGTCTGAAGTCGAATGCCGGTGCTGATGTCGCTCGGTTCCGTGCGAAGTCGGGCAAGGTCATGGACGCCTCCATTGATGCAGCGGATGCCGCCATGCGTGCGGCAGGCTTCGACTTCGGTAAGCCCGGTCACCTGACCATGATCGGCTGATCGGCACTCCAACTGACCTACAGGCCGTCCATGTGGCGGCCTTTTCTTTGGCTTGGAGTTGATCGTGCGAACAGTTGACGATCTCAAGGATGTATCTCTGACGTGGCCAGACCTCATCACGCTTGGGCCTCAGCCTGATGTGTGCGAGGAGCGCGGCTGGGTGTTGTTCAAGGCCTGCCGCATTGCAACGATGGGGCCTAATGAATGGGTCTGCATCGAGTCCGAGTCGGGATTTCCAGAGGGCACGGAGCAATACGACCTCGCGCAGTACGATGAGGCCGCGCTGGAGTCCGCGCATGGCACGCCATTCCTTATCGGGCACGACAACCAAGGCGATGTAGAGGCCGCGCACGGATTTGTTGTGGGGCCTGCGTACAAGGACGGCGATTGGATTGTGTTGGACATCGTAGTCACAAGCCGGGAGGCGCTGGGCTATATCGCCGCAGGGACGCACGCGATCAGCGTATGTTCAACGCATACGATCAATCTCGTTGATGGCGTGCTACACGTCGTTTTCACGCACAAAGTTTGCCACGTCGCTATGGTTGACCGCCCCAATGTTCCCGGTGCGCGTCTGGGTGGCGCTGAGTTGTGGACTCCCAGCGCTGCATTGCTAGGCTTGCTGGAGGCCGCGTAGCCGGTTGCGCGAAAAAGCCGCGAATTCCCAACGGAAAGTCGCGGCCAACTACCCGGCCAGCGGCCAACTTCCGCCTTAAAACGTGTACGTTAGTAGCCGCTCACTGAATCACGCTCACCGTAGCCAGCAGGTGGGCAATCAGATTCGTGAGGAACGTGAATCCCGGGATGCCCGGCCATTGATCGTTGATGCTCTTCATCACGGCGTGGCCGATCCACAGCGCGATGTTGATGCGCAGGACCAGGAGGGTGACATTGGCGCTGGCCGCAGCCTTGGTCTGCGACTTGGCAGCCTTCAGCCTTACGATCTTCCTGACCGGGTCAGTCTTCGGTTTCCGTAGGGCGCCCATTTGGCACAGTCCTCGCAAGCTTGTGTTGTTGGTCCGTGGGGAAGGGCGCCCTGGGCCGGGATGTCTATGGAAGATCGTACGCGGCCAGACACAGGTTTACTAGGCCGCAACGTGTTCGCTGGGCGCAGAAGCCACGCGCGGCGGGTCGCCTGTAGCTCGGCATGGTCGGATGGCCGCGTTGGGATTGCGTGTGGTTCTGTGGGCCGGGCCGCGAATCCTGCTAGGCGGTTGCTTGGCGCAGAGAGGACCGCCTTTTTGAGTCCCGGTAGAATCAAGGTTCGCCCGGCAATTTGGCTGGGCGATAACCCATCCCGAACGCGGGACTGCCGTGGGACTCGGAGGGACGCGAAAGCGTGATAGACGGGCTGAGAATAGCAAAACGGCCTACGGGTGTTTAGACCGTAAGCCGTTGATTTTGCTAACCATTGTACTGGTGGGTGGTACAGGGATTGAACCTGTGACCCCTGCCGTGTGAAGGCAGTGCTCTACCGCTGAGCTAACCACCCCTTGCTGCTTCGTCGCCGTTGTTGCTGGCGTCGTGCAGTGGAGAAACGAGATTATGCCGATGGGTCAGTACCTTGTAAAGCCCTTTTTTGAACTTTCTTTAAAAAAGTTGTGAGGGCTTCGGCACTGGCCAGCACGGGACTATTGCACGGTGGCGTCGGCGGGCACTTCGGCGGGTACTTCGATGTTCCAGACGGTCTTGCCGCCGCTGGCCTTGTCCAGTTCCTTGAGCACGCTCGCGTGGGCCGAGAGTTCGATATCGGTGGCCAGCAGCACGGGCAGGGTCAGGGCCGACAGGTCGGCCGTGGCGCGGGTTTCGCCCTGGGCGGCGGCGCCGTCGAGCATGTCGATGACCAGCGAGTTCTGGCCGCGCGTCATGGCCAGGTAGACCTCGGCCAGCAGTTCGGCATCGAGCAGTGCGCCGTGCAGCGTGCGGTGTGCGTTGCCGACGCCCAGCCGGTCGCACAGGGCATCCAGCGAGTTGCGCTTGCCCGGGAACATCTGGCGCGCTTCGCGCAGGGTGTCGATCACATTGGCCACCTGGTCGCGGAACGGGGGCAGTTTGTGGAGCTTGAACTCCATCTCCAGGAAGCCCATGTCGAACGCGGCGTTGTGGATGATCAACTCGGCGTCGCGCACGAAATCCTGGATTTCATGCATGACCTCGGCAAACTTCGGCTTGTCGGCCAGGAAGTCGGCCGTCAGGCCGTGGATGGCCACGGCATCCTCGGGGACGTCGCGTTCCGGGTTGATGTAGAAGTGCAGGTTTCGGCCGGTCAGGCGGCGGTTCACCAGTTCCACGCAGCCGATTTCGATCAGGCGATCGCCGGTGGCGTGGTTCAGGCCGGTGGTTTCGGTATCGAGAACGATCTGTCGCATGGGGCAGGATTGTAATCGCTCGGCCAGGCCGGGCGACGAATTGCTGGGTCAGGTGCCGATCGATTCCACGCCACGGTTGGCCAGGCGGTCTGCTCGCTCGTTGCCCGGGTGGCCGGCGTGGCCGCGCACCCAGTGCCATTCGATCACGTGCGGCTGGCGGGCTTCGTCAAGGATCTGCCACAGGTCGGCGTTCTTGACCGGCTTCTTGTCGGCAGTCATCCAGCCGCGCTTCTTCCAGCCGGTGATCCATTCGCTGATGCCTTTCTGCACATACTGCGAATCGGTATAGATATTGATGACGCAGGGCCTCTTGAGCGCGCGCAGCGCCTCGATCACGGCCATCAGCTCCATGCGGTTGTTGGTGGTAGGGCTTTCGCCGCCGAACAGCTCTTTCTCGTGGCCGCCGGACACCAGCACGGCGCCCCAGCCGCCAGGGCCAGGATTGCCCTTGCAGGCACCGTCGGAATAAATCGTGACTTCTTGCATGGATGGATTCAGGATGGCCCGGCGTTATGCGCCGGGCGTGGTCTTGTGGTGTTTGCCGTGCGTGCCCGTGGGCGTGGCCACCGGGGCCGACACAGGCGTCAGGGTGGGTTTGGCGTTTTTCCAGCTCGGGCCCACCAGGCGGATGTTCTTCACGCGCTTGACCGCCGAGATCATGTAGACCGAGCCGAAGATCGGCCACCAGCGATCGCCCGCCTTTTCCATGAAGTCGGCGCGCTGCAGCCAACGATCGGTGCGGTAGGGCGGGCAATAGCAGCCAAAGCGGCCGCGGATGATCTCGAAACCCAGCAGCTTGAGCCAGTCCTTGATCCGCACGAAGCCGATGGTCTGTGCGTCGCTGGGCAGGAAGGGGGTGGCGCCCAGCCGGTTCAGGCCCTGGCGCGCGCCCCACAGGCTCATCGGGTTGAAGCAAGTCACCACCACGCGCCCCTCGGGCATCAGCACGCGCGATACCTCGCGCAGCACTTCGTGCGGGTCCTCGGAAAACTCCAGGATATGGGGCAGGGTGAGCAGGTCGATGCTCTGCGTGTCGAACGGCAGTTCGTCGAACCGGCACAGCAACTGGCGCGAGTCGGGGTGCGTCTCGCGCGGCCCGTGCGGGCCGGCGCGGCCATCGAGCGCCAGCGCCGAGAACGGCATGCGGTTCTCACGCAGCGTGTCGATGTGGGGCAGCCCCAGCTGCACCGCGTGATAGCCGAAGATGTCCGTTACCGTCCGGTCATATTGCTGCGACTCCCACCGGAGCATGTACTGCCCGGGTGGCGACGCCAGCCATTCTTCCCAATCTATAATCGGTCGGTTGGACATAGGAGCACACATGTTGAAAGTGGAGCCGATCCCCGCCTTTCAGGACAACTATATCTGGGCCATCCACGACGGCAAAAGTGCCGCGGTGGTGGATCCAGGCGAGGCCGAGCCGGTGGAGCGCTTTCTGGCGCAACGCGGGCTGGCACTGGGCGCTATTGTAATCACCCATCACCATGGCGATCACCAGGGGGGTGTAACCGATTTGCTGGAAAGTCATCCGGCGGGCCCCGACGGCGCCCCGGTGCCGGTCATCGGGCCCGCTGGCGAACGCATCGGACATCGCACCCAGGCCGTGCGCGAGGGCGATACGGTCACGCTGGCGCATCCGGCGGCCCGCTTCCGGGTGCTGGACGTGCCGGGCCACACCGCCGGCCACGTGGCCTATGTGGGCGACCTGCCCGGCGCGGGCCACGTGGTGTTCTGCGGCGACACCCTGTTCGCCAGCGGGTGCGGGCGCCTGTTCGAGGGGTCGCCGGCGCAGATGTTGGCGTCGCTGGACAAGCTGGCCGCCCTGCCCGGCGATACCCGGGTGTACTGCGCCCACGAATACACGCGCAGCAATGTCCGCTTTGCGCAGGCCGTGGAGCCTGGCAATGCCGACCTGTCGGCCTGGTCGGCCCGGGTGGATGCGCTGCGCCAGGCCGATACGCCCACGGTGCCCACCACGGTGGCCCATGAGCGTGCGGTCAATCCGTTCCTGCGCTCGCGCGAGCCGGCCGTGCGCCGGGCCGTGCAGCACCAGGGTGGCGATGTCAGCAACGACGCCGCGGCGTTCGGCGCGTTGCGGGGATGGAAGGACAACTTCCGCTAAGACATTCCAGACGTTTGGAGGCGGGGCAGCGGTTTGCGGCGTCGGCGCGGGCAGCCCCGGTCCGCATTTGAAGTATCGCAAGATGTCCAAATTGCATCTTGGGGAAAATCTCATTGACGCCACCCTGCCTTTTCCATAGGATCAGGCGAAATTTTTGGCGTCACTTTCAGAGAACTTAATGCGATTTGGTCGATTTCTGGCGGTAGTTGCGTGTGCCGCGCTGCTTGCAGCCTGCGCCAGCACACCCACTCCGCCTGCCGGCGAGATGGCCGGCACGCCGACCGCCCTGGAGTCAGGTCCTGCCAAGGACCCGCTCAACACCCTGAACAGCACCGGCCGCGCCGGGTCGCTTTCCAATTCCAACGTCGTCAACGTCGACCAGTCCAGCGTGGACTGGCTGCGCGGGCCGTCGTCCGATATCTGGGGCCGCATCCGCAAGGGTTTTGCGATGCCGGACCTGGAAGGCACGCTGGTCGATGACCGCACGCAGTGGTATGCCGCCCGCCCCGACTATATGGAGCGGATGGTCAGCCGGTCGAGCCGCTACCTTTACCACATCGTGGAAGAGCTGGAGCGCCGCAACATGCCGACCGAGCTGGCACTGCTGCCGTTCGTGGAGAGCGCGTTCAATCCCCAGGCAGAGTCCACGGCCAAGGCGGCCGGGATGTGGCAGTTCATTCCCAGCACGGGCAAGACGTACAACCTCAAGCAGAACATGTTCCGCGACGAGCGGCGCGATGTGCTGGCGTCCACCGACGCGGCGCTCGACTACCTGTCGCGGCTCTATGACATGTTCGGCGACTGGCAACTGGCGCTGGCCGCCTACAACTGGGGCGAGGGCGCCGTGTCGCGGGCCATCGCGCGCAACCAGGCGCGCGGGCTGCCCACGGACTACGCCAGCCTGACCATGCCGAACGAGACGCGCTACTACGTGCCGAAGCTGCAGGCGGTGAAGAACATCATCGCCAATCCGGCCGCGTATGGCGTGAAGCTGCCCGACATTCCCGACCATCCGTACTTTGTGACGGTGACCACGTCGCGCGACATCGATGTGGCGCTGGCGGCCAAGCTGGCCAATATGCCGCTGGACGAGTTCAAGGCGCTGAATCCGTCCTTCAACCGCCCGGTGATCCTGGGGGCGGCCAACCCGCAGATCCTGCTGCCGTTCGATAACGCCGAGCGCTTCCAGTACAACCTCAATACCTATCGCGGCGGCCTGTCCACGTGGACGGCCATCTCGGTGGACAGCCGCGAGCGGGTGGAAGCCCTGGCCGCGCGGCTCAATGTCGATGCCGACACGCTGCGCGAGATCAACCGCATCCCCAAGGGCATGCGTCTGAAGGCGGGGTCGACGGTGATGATTCCGCGTACCGATCGCCACGACCAGGACATCAGCGCGTCGCTGGTGGACACCGCGATGCTGGCCGTCGAGCCCGATGTGCCCGACGCGCGCCGCGTGGTGGTCAAGGCGGGCCGCAAGGACACGGTGTCGTCGGTGGCCCACCGGTACGGGGTGTCGGTGCGGCAGGTGCAATCGTGGAACAAGCTGTCGGGCAGCAAACTCGTGGCCGGCCAGAGCCTGGTGCTCATGGTCCGTCCGAATTCGGCGGCTGCGGCACGTGCCGAGCGCGGCGACGATGGCGACGATACGCCGGCCCGTGGCAAGGCTGCGCACGGCAAGACCGTGGCGGCGAAATCAGAGAAAGCCGAGAAGGCATCGGTTTCCAAGTCGTCGAAGGCTGAAAAGGCCGAGCCGCGCAAGCGCGTGGTGGTGGAGGCCGCGCCGCGCAAGGGCGCCACCAAGTCGACCAGCAAGCCGGCGCCGGCCGCACCCGCCAAGTCGGCGCCGTCGGCCAAGTCCGCCAAGGGCCATTCTCGCTGATCGGCCATAACCGCCCCGCTGGCGTTGCGGGGCGGTCTGCATGACTGGCCGCCTGCTTGACGGTCATCAACGACCGCACAGGTCCGGGGCGACCAAAGTGACGCTTTTCCTCAGAAGCGTCTCTTTCGCCCATGTCTCTTATTCGATCCCTGTCCATCTTGCCCCTGGCCGTGGCCTGCCTCGGCGCCGCTTGCGAGACCGAGCAAGCCGAAGCAGATCCTGAATTTCCCGCCCCGAAACTGATGGCCCATCGCGCGGGCACTGCGGATCGCCCGGAAAACACGCTTGCCGCCATCGAGTCATCGCTGGCGCAGCGCGCGGACATGATCTGGCTGTCTGTCCAGTTGAGCGCCGATGGCGTACCGGTGCTGTACCGTCCTGCCTCGCTTGACGCACTGACCAACGGCACCGGCAAGGTGGCCGACTGGACCGCCGCCGGGCTTGCCCAGCTCAATGCGGGATGGCACTTTGTCCAGACCGCACCCGATGGCACCCAGCGATATCCCTATCGCGCCCAGCCCGTGGGTATCCCGACATTGCGCGACGCCCTGCGCGCGATTCCGGCAGCGGTGCCGGTGGTGCTCGACATGAAATCGATGCCGGCGGCGCCGTAGACCTTTGCGGTGGTGCAGGTGCTGGCATCGGAAAACGCCTGGGACCGCGTGTTGATGTATTCGACCGAAGCGGACTTCCCGCAATCATTCGCCGCGTGGCCCAGCGCGCGTCTGTTCGAGTCGCGCGATGCCACGCGCAACCGGCTGGTAACCGCCACGCTTGGCCAGGCATGCGGCACACCGCCGGCTTCTGGCACGTGGGCCGGCTTCGAGTTGCGGCGGAACGTGGAGGTGGTGGAGCAGTTCACGCTGGGAGAAGGGCGCTCGCCCGTCAATGCCGTGTTCTGGACCCGGGACGCCATGAACTGCTACCGCGCCAGGACGCCATCCAACCTTGTGGCTTTCGGCGTCAACGATATGGCGGCCTACTGCCAGGCCAAACGCTTGGGCCTCGACGCCGTCATGGTAGATTCTCCAGAAAAGATGGCCGGCATCCGTGCCCAGGTGGTGCAGGACTCTGCGCGATGCAGCAAGTAGGCGCCGCGCGGTAGCCCAGCCCTCCTCAGGCCCGGCCGAAGCCATCCGCACCGCATTACGACAAATGACAAGCGGAGGAGACATCATGACGGCAAGCCGTGCCCTGCACGCGCGTTCCCTGTCCGACAAGGCGGGATTCTGGGCCGAGCAGGCCACGCGTATCGACTGGGAAACCCCGTTCGAGCGCGTGCTCGACGACAGCCACCCACCGTTCGCGCGCTGGTTCGTTGGCGGGCGGACCAATCTCTGCCACAACGCCATCGATCGCCACCTGGCCGAGCGGGCCGACCAGCGTGCGCTGGTCTATGTGTCCACCGAGACCGATTCCGAACGCATCTACACGTATCGCCAGCTGCACGACGAGGTGAGCCGCATGGCAGCCACGCTGCAGGCGCTGGGCGTGCAGCGTGGCGACCGGGTGCTGGCCTATATGCCGATGATTCCCGAGGCCATGTTCGCGATGCTGGCCTGTACCCGCATCGGGGCCGTGCATTCGGTGGTGTTCGGCGGGTTTGCCTCGGTTAGCCTGGCCGCGCGCATCGACGATGCGAAACCCAAGGTGATCGTCAGCGCCGACGCGGGGTCGCGCGCGGGCAAGGTGGTGCCGTACAAGCCGCTGCTGGACGAAGCGATCCGGCTGGCCGGCCATCATCCGGACAAGGTGCTGCTGGTGGACCGCAAGCTGGCCGACATGCCGCACACGGCCGGCCGCGACGAGGACTACGCCGCCTGGCGCGACAAAATGGCCGGCCAGCAGGTGCCGTGCGTGTGGCTGGAGTCCAGCGAGCCATCGTACGTGCTGTACACCTCGGGCACCACGGGCAAGCCCAAGGGTGTGCAGCGCGACACCGGCGGCTATGCGGTGGCGCTGGCCACGTCGATGGAATACATCTTCTGTGGCAAGCCCGGCGACACGATGTTCACGGCGTCCGACGTGGGCTGGGTCGTTGGCCACAGCTATATCGTCTACGCGCCGCTGCTGGCCGGCATGACGACCGTCATGTACGAAGGCACGCCGATCCGCCCCGACGGCGGCATCCTCTGGAAGATCGTGGCGCAGCACGGCGTGAACATCATGTTCAGCGCGCCCACGGCTATCCGGGTGCTCAAGAAGCAGGACCCGGCGCTGCTGCGCCAGTACGACCTGTCCAGCCTGCGCCTGCTGTTCCTGGCCGGCGAGCCGCTGGACGAACCCACGGCGCGCTGGATCCAGGACGGCATCGGCAAGCCGGTGGTCGATAACTACTGGCAAACCGAATCGGGCTGGCCGATCATCGCGATCCAGCGCGGCGTGGAGGCCTTGCCGGCCAAGCTGGGCTCGCCCGGCGTGCCGGCCTATGGCTACGACCTGCGCATCGTCGACGAGATGACCGGTGAAGAATGCGCGCCAAACCAGAAAGGCGTGGTGGCCATCGACTACCCGTTGCCGCCCGGCTGCATGACCACGGTCTGGGGCGACGATGACCGCTTCGTGCGCACCTACTGGTCGGCCGTGCCAAACAGGGAGTGTTATTCGACGTTCGATTGGGGCGTGCGCGATGACGATGGCTATGTCTTTATCCTCGGGCGCACCGACGATGTGATCAACGTGGCCGGGCATCGGCTGGGCACGCGCGAGATCGAGGAAAGCCTGTCGTCCCATCCGGGCGTGGCCGAGGTGGCGGTGGTGGGCGTGCAGGACGCGCTGAAGGGGCAGGTGGCGCTGGGCTTCTGTATCGCCCGCGACGCCAGCCGCACCGGCTCCGATGAAGACCGCCTGATCTTCGAGGGCGAGCTGATGAAGACCGTGGAGCAGCAGTTGGGCGCGGTCGCGCGGCCGGCGCGCGTGTTCTTCGTCAACGCGCTGCCGAAGACCCGCTCGGGCAAGTTGCTGCGCCGCGCCATCCAGGCCGTGGCGGAAGGGCGCGATCCGGGCGACCTGACGACGATCGAGGACCCGACGGCCCTGGATCAGGTGAAAGACGCCTTGGGCTGATTGATGTGACGATGGCTTCCCTTTTCTGCGCGCGCGGAGGAGGGGGCCGTGCCAGGCCCCACCTAAAATTGTTCTTGCCAGCCATCGCCAAGCGCCCTAATATTTTAAGCATAAAATATTTAACCCTGATGTAGAATGCCCCGGCCCCGTGCCGATGGCGTGCAGGAGACTGACAGATGCGAGTGCTCTGTATTGGTGGCGGCCCGTCAGGGCTGTACTTCGGCCTGTTGATGAAGCTGCAGGACCCGTCGAACGAGGTGGTGGTGGTGGAGCGCAACCGGCCGTACGACACGTTCGGCTGGGGCGTGGTGTTTTCCGATGCCACGCTCGAAAACCTGAAGCAGGCCGACCCGGTGAGCGCGGCCGAGATCAACGCGGCGTTCAATCACTGGGACGACATCGACATCCATATCGGCGGCCGCACGATCCGCTCGGGCGGGCACGGTTTCATCGGCATCGGCCGCAAGCGGCTGCTCAATATCCTGCAGGCGCGCTGCGAGGCGCTCGGTGTCAAGCTGGTGTTCGAGACCGACGTCAGCGACGACCAGGCGCTGGCGCAGCAGTACAACGCCGATCTGGTGATCGCGTCCGATGGCATCAACAGCCGCATCCGCACCCGCTACGCCGAAACCTTCGCGCCCGATATCGACACGCGCCAGTGCCGCTTTGTCTGGCTAGGCACCCACAAGCCGTTCGACGCGTTCACGTTTGCCTTCGAGAAGACCGAGCATGGCTGGTTCCAGGCCCATGCCTACCGGTTCGACAACGACACCTCGACGTTCATCGTCGAAGCCCCGGAGCCCGTATGGCGGGCCGCCGGCATCGAGCAGATGAGCCAGGAAGAAGGCGTGGCGTTCTGCGAGACGCTGTTCGCGCGCCACCTGGACGGCCACCGGCTCATCAGCAACGCCACGCACCTGCGCGGATCGGCGAGCTGGATCCGCTTCCCGCGCGTGATCTGCCACCGCTGGGTGCACTGGAACACGCTGGCCGATGGCCGCCGCGTGCCGGTGGTGCTGATGGGCGATGCCGCGCACACCGCCCATTTTTCGATCGGATCGGGCACCAAGCTGGCGCTTGAAGACGCGATCGACCTGGCCAACGAGATCGGCGCGCACCGTGCCGCCGGGGTGGATGGTGTGCCCGACGCGCTGACGCGCTACGAGGCCACGCGTAGCGTGGAGGTGCTGAAGATCCAGAACGCCGCGCGCAATTCCACCGAGTGGTTCGAGAATGTCGAGCGCTACGCGGGCATGGCGCCCGAGCAGTTCGCCTACTCGCTGCTGACGCGTTCGCAGCGGATTTCGCACGAGAACCTGCGCGTGCGCGACGCGGGCTATGTCGATGGGTTCGAGCAATGGCTAGCCGCCCAGGCCGGCGTGCCACAGGAGACCCTGAAGCTGCGCGCCGGCGGCGGTGACGCGGGCCTGCCGCCCATGTTCACGCCGTTCACGGTGCGCGGCGTTACGCTGAAGAACCGGGTGGTGGTGAGCCCGATGGCCATGTATTCGTCGGCAGACGGCGTGCCGGGGGATTTCCACCTGGTGCACCTGGGCTCGCGCGCCATGGGCGGTGCCGGCATGGTGGTGGCCGAGATGACCTGCGTGTCGCCCGATGCGCGCATCACGCCGGGCTGCCCGGGGCTGTGGAACGACGCACAGCGCGATGCCTGGAAGCGCATCGTCGATTTCGTGCATGCCAACAGCGATGCCCGTATTGCCATGCAGCTGGGCCACGCCGGGCGCAAGGGCTCCACGCAACTGGGCTGGGAAAAGATGGACTATCCGCTGGCCGACGGCAACTGGCGGCTGGAATCGGCGTCGGCGCTGCCCTACATGCCGGGCGTGTCGCAGGTGCCGCGCGAGATGACGCGGGCCGACATGGACCGTGTGCGCGACGACTTCGTGGCCAACGCCCGCCGCGCGGCAGAGGCCGGTTTCGACTGGCTGGAACTGCACTGCGCGCACGGCTACCTGCTGTCGAGCTTCATCTCGCCGCTGACCAATGTGCGCACCGACGACTACGGCGGCTCGCTGGCCAACCGGCTACGTTTTCCGCTGGAGGTCTTTGCCGCGGTGCGCGCCGTCTGGCCGCAGGACAAGCCGATGTCGGTGCGGATTTCGGCGCACGACTGGGTCGAGGGCGGGATCACGGCCGACGACGCCGTGGAGATCGCCCGCGCCTTCAAGGCGGCCGGCGCCGACATGATCGATTGCTCGTCCGGCCAGGTCAGCCCCGACCAGGCGCCGGTCTATGGCCGCATGTACCAGACGCCGTTTGCCGACCGCATCCGCAATGAAGCCGGCATCCCGACGATTGCCGTCGGCGCCATCTTCGAGGCCGATCACGTCGACAGCATCGTGGCGGCTGGCCGCGCCGACCTGTGCGCGATTGCGCGGCCGCACCTGGCCGACCCGGCGTGGACGCTGCACGAAGCCGCGCGACTGGGCTATCGCGATGTCGCCTGGCCCAAGCAGTATGTGGCGGGCAAACGGCAGCTGGAAACCAACCTGGCGCGTGCCGCATCGTACGCGCAGCAACCGGGGAAATGATCATGGCGTTGGCGTTGCAGGGCCATCATGCGCTGGTCACCGGCGGCGGGCGCGGCATTGGCGCCGCGATCGCGCGCCGGCTGCTGGAAGAGGGCGCCAGCGTCACGCTGGTGGGCCGCGACTGCACGGTGCTGGATGCAGCCATGCAGGCCCTGGAGCCGCTGGCCGTGGACGGCGCGGCCCTGGGGGCGGCCACGGCCGACATTACCGATGCCGACGAGGTGGCCGGCGCCTTTGCCCAGGCCACCAGCGAGCGCGGCCCGATCACGCTGCTGATCAACAACGCGGGCCAGGCGCATAGCGCACCGTTCGCCAAGACCGACCTGGCGCTGTGGCAGCGCATGCTCGACGTCAACCTGACCGGCACCTTCCTGTGTACCCAGGCGGCGCTGCCCGCGATGCTGGAGCAGGGCTGGGGGCGCATCGTCAACGTGGCGAGCACGGCGGGCCTGATCGGCTACGGCTACGTCAGCGCGTATTGCGCGGCCAAGCACGGCGTGATCGGGCTGACCCGCGCGCTGGCGCTGGAACTGGCCCCCAAGGGCATCACCGTGAACGCGGTGTGCCCCGGCTATACCGAGACCGATATCGTGCGCGACGCCGTGGCCAATATCGTCGGCAAGACCGGCCGTACGGAAGAACAGGCGCGTGCCGAACTGGCCGCGCGCAACCCGCAGCGGCGGTTGGTGCAGCCCGACGAGGTGGCCGACGCCGTAGCGTGGCTGTGCCGCCCGTCAGCGTCCGCCATCACGGGGCAGGCGGTGCCGGTGGCGGGCGGCGAGGTGATGGCGGGTTGAGGTACCGAATGTTTGCTCCCCTCTCCCGCAAGGCGGGAGAGGGGCTGGGGGAGAGGGCGAGCCTTTCACAAAGCGATGGGCGCGGTTCGAGCCGTCGTGCCCTTTCTCCCGCCCCCTCTTCCAAACCGTGGAAGAGGCGAGAACACACACTGGAGCGAGACAACCGATGAGCGACATTGCACTGGATATGCGCCACCACAAGCGCGCATTTGCCGATTACCAGCCGAAGCACTTCCTGTGGTCGGTGTCGGCCGACGGCAAGGTGGCCACGATCACGCTGAACCGGCCGGAGCGCAAGAATCCGCTGACGTTCGATTCCTATGCCGAATTGCGCGACCTGTTCCGCGGCCTGTGCTACGCCACGGACATCAAGGCCGTGGTGATCACCGGCGCGGGCGGCAACTACTGCTCGGGCGGCGACGTCCACGAGATCATCGGGCCGCTGACCCGCATGTCGATGCCCGAACTGCTCGACTTCACGCGCATGACGGGCGATCTGGTCAAGGCCATGCGCGCCTGCCCGCAGCTCGTGATCAGTGCGATCGACGGCATTTGCGCCGGCGCGGGCGCGATGATGGCGCTGGCTTCGGACCTGCGGATCGGCACGGCGCAGGCCAAGACGGCCTTCCTGTTTGTCCGCGTGGGCCTGGCTGGCGCCGACATGGGCGCCTGCACGCTGCTGCCGCGCATGATCGGGCAGGGTCGCGCCAGCGAGCTGCTCTACACGGGTCGTTCGATGACTGCCGACGAAGGCCTGCAATGGGGCTTCTTCAACGCGCTGCATGCGTCGGACGCCGTGCTGGCCCAGGCCCAGGCGCTGGCCGCCCAGATTGCGGCGGGCCCCACCTTCGCGCATGGCGTGACCAAGAAGCTGCTGCACCAGGAATGGAACATGGGGGTGGACGAGGCCATCGAGGCCGAGGCCGAAGCCCAGGCGATCTGCATGCAGACGCGCGACTTCCGCCGTGCCTACGACGCGTTCGTGGCCAAGCAGAAGCCCGTGTTCGAGGGCGATTGAGGAGCCGGCATGAGCGACAAGACCTATCTCGACCTGCCGTTCTTCGACGACGCGCACCGCCAGCTTGAACGTGAACTGGATGGCTGGTGCGGAGAGCACCTGCGCGACATCGATCATCACGATGCCGACGCCGCGTGCCGGGCACTGGTGCGCCAGCTGGGCCAGGCGGGCTGGCTGCGCTACTGCGTACCGGCCGCCTTTGGTGGCGCCTTGCCGGCGCTGGATTCACGCGCGCTGTGCCTGCTGCGCGAAACGCTGGCGCGTCACGATGGCCTGGCCGACTTCGCCTTCGCCATGCAGGGCCTGGGTTCCGGCGCGATCACGCTGGCCGGCAGCGACGCGGTGCGCGAGCGCTACCTGCCCCGCGTGGCCCGGGGCGAGGCGATTGCGGCCTTTGCACTGTCGGAGCCCGAGGCTGGGTCCGATGTGGCGGCGATGCAATGCAGCGCGCGCCTGTCCGATGACGGCAGGCACTATGTGCTGGACGGCGCCAAGACCTGGATCTCGAACGGAGGCATTTCCGATTTCTACTGCGTGTTCGCGCGGACCGGCGAGGCGCCGGGTGCGCGCGGCATTACCGCGTTCGTGGTGGATGCCGATGCGCCGGGCCTGTCGATCGCCGAGCGTATCGACGTCATCGCCCCGCATCCGCTGGCCACGCTGCGCTTTGACAACTGCCGCGTGCCGGTGGGCAACCGGCTGGGCGAGGCGGGGCAGGGCTTCAAGGTGGCGATGATGACGCTGGACATCTTCCGCGCATCGGTGGCCGCGGCCGCGCTGGGCTTTGGTCGCGCCGCCCTGGACGACGCCCTGGCGCGCGCCACGTCGCGGCCGATGTTCGGCGGCATGCTGGCCGACCTGCAGCTGACGCAGGCCGCGATTGGCGAGATGGCCACGGCCATCGACTCGGCCGCGCTGCTGACCTACCGCGCCGCCTGGCTGCGCGATGTGCGCCAGCAGCGCACCACGCGCGAGGCGGCCATGGCCAAGATGGTGGCCACCGAGAACGCCCAGCAGGTGATCGACCGCGCCGTACAAATCTTTGGCGGCCTGGGCGTCAAGGTGGGTACGCGCGTGGAGAGCCTGTACCGCGAGATCCGCTCGCTGCGGATCTACGAAGGCGCCACCGAGGTGCAGAAGCTGATCATCGCGCGCGAGACGCTGGCGGCGCGCCAGGCCTGACGCATCGAATCCGAATCCAACAGGAGACAAGCATGGTCGCCCCCACCATCGTCACGAGCGCCGCCGCGCGTGCCAGCGCCAGTGCCGCCACGGCGCACGTCGACACCTTCGCCCGTGATCGCCTGCCGCCGCCCGACACCTGGCCGGTGTTCCAGTTCAACGACGATACGCGCTACCCGGCACGGCTGAACGCCGCCGTGGAACTGCTGGACCGCCATGTTGCCGGTGGCAACGGTCAGCGCGTGGCCGTACGCCATGAGCGCGACGGACGCATCGAAACGGTGACCTACGCGCAACTGGCGGCCCTGGTCAACCGCATCGCCCATGTGCTGGTAGAAGACATGAAGCTGGTGCCGGGCAACCGGGTGCTGCTGCGCGGGCCGAACAACCTGATGATGGCGGCCAGCTGGCTGGCCACGCTCAAGGCGGGCCTGATCGCGGTGCCGACGATGCCGCTGCTGCGTGCCAAGGAACTGCGTCAGATCATCGACAAGGCCCAGGTTACCGCCGCGCTGTGCGACGCCCGGCTGCGCGAGGAGCTTGACGCCAACCAGCGCGCCGACGGCGAGCACTACTGCCCGACGCTGACCACGGTGCGCTATTTCAACGGCACTGGCGCGGGATCGCTGGAAGCCGCGATGGACGGCAAGCCCGATACCTTTGCCGCCTGCGACACCGCCGCCGACGACATCTGCCTGATCGCGTTCACGAGCGGCACCACGGGCCAGCCCAAGGGCACCGTGCATTTCCACCGCGACGTGCTGGCGATGTGCGACCTGTTCCCGCGCCACGTGCTGAAGCCCACGCCGGACGACGTCTTCTGTGGCACGCCGCCGATCGCGTTCACGTTCGGGCTGGGCGGCATGCTGTGTTTCCCGTTGCGCATCGGCGCCAGCACGGCGCTGGCCGAGAAGCTCACGCCGGAGACGCTGCTCAAGCTGATCCAGGACCATCGCGCCACCGTGGTGTTTACGGCGCCTACCTTCTACCGGCAGATGGCCACGCTGGCGAAGCAGTTCGATATCGGCAGCCTGAAGAAGAGCGTGTCGGCCGGCGAGGCGCTGCCCGACGCCACGCGCCAGGCGTGGAAGGCCGCCACGGGCATCGAGATGACCGACGGGCTGGGCGGCACCGAGATGATGCACATCTTCGTGTCCAGCGCCGGCGCCGATGTGCGGCCCGGTGCGGTGGGCCGCGTGGTGCCCGGCTACGAGGCGCGCATCGTCGACGACAACATGCAGCCGGTGCCGCCCGGCACCGTGGGCAAGCTCGCGGTGCGTGGCCCCACCGGCTGCCGCTATCTCGACGACCCGCGCCAGGAGGTCTATGTGCGCGATGGCTGGAACCTGCCCGGCGACACCTTCATGGCCGACGAGGATGGTTACTACTTCTACCAGGCCCGCTCGGACGACATGATTATCTCGGCCGGGTACAACATCGCCGGGCCCGAGGTGGAGGGCACGCTGATGAAGCACGCGTTCGTGGCCGAGTGCGGCGTGGTGGGCGCCGCCGATGTGGAGCGCGGCCAGGTGGTGACGGCCTACGTGGTGCTGCGCCCCGGCGTGGCGGCCGACGAGGTGACGCGTACCGCCCTGCAGGACTACTGCAAGCGCGAGATCGCGCCCTACAAGTATCCGCGCCGCATCGAGTTCGTGGCCGTGCTGCCGCGCACCGAGACCGGCAAGCTGCAACGCTTCCGGCTGCGGCAGATGGCCAACGAGGGCGGGCAGCCGTGAGCGAACCGTCATGAGCGACCGTCATGAATAACGTATTCCGCAACCACGTGCGCATCCGCTTCAAGCATTGCGACGCCGCCGGCATCGTGTTCTACCCGCGCTACTTCGAGATGCTGAACGACTTTATCGAGGACTGGTTTGCCGACGCCCTGGACTGGCCGTTCGACGCCATGCACGGGGCGGCGCACGCGGGCATTCCCACGGCCGAGCTGCAATGCCGCTTCGAGGCGCCGAGCCGTCTGGGCGAGCTGCTGACCCGCGAATTGCGCGTCACGCACATCGGTCGCAGCAGCTTTGCGGTGGATATCCGCTTTGCCGGCCCGGACGGCGATACGCGCATGGCCATCAGTCAGCGGCTGGTCTGCGTGGACACGCGCGCGATGACGTCGCAGCCGCTGCCCGAACCCGTACGCACCGCGATGGGGCGCTATCTCGCGCCCGCCGCGTGACCCGGGATCAACTGAACGAACTGAACGAACGGATTGGCAACACCGAGAGGACCGAACATGCTGAAGACATTGCAACCGCCCGACTGGGCAGCGCCGAAGGGCTACGCCAACGGCATCATGGCCGAGATGCAGGTAGGCAGCCGCCTGATTTTCGTGGGCGGCCAGATTGGCTGGAACGGCCAGTGCAAGTTCGAGACCGACGACTTCGCGCTGCAGGTGGCGCAGGCGCTGCGCAATATCGTGGCGGTGCTGGAGCAGGGCGGGGCGCGGCCCGAGCACATCGCGCGCATGACCTGGTATGTGAAGGACAAGGCCGAATACGTAGGCGCCTACAAGGCCATCGGCCAGCACTACCGCGATATCGTCGGCCGGCATTTTCCGGCCATGACGGCCGTGGAAGTGGCTGATCTCGTGGAGCCGCGCGCCAAGGTGGAAATCGAGGTTACGGTGGTGGTGCCGCCGACGGTATAAATCACCCGGTGAATCAGCGGAAGGCGGCGGCGCGGCGCCATGTCATTCCCATGACAGGTAAGCCGTACGCCGCTTCTGCCCGTCGTAAGTTGTTGAATACTTGAGAAATTGGGTGCAGCGGGATATAATTCGAAAGTTTCGCTTTCAGAACCCTTCACCCTAGCGCCTACCGTATTCCACCTTCCGCCGCCCCGATTGCGCGCGTTTTTCATGCACCGCAAAAATGTGATGAAAAAGCCATGCGTCAGCCGGTCCCTTCATTGGGCCGCCCACGGGGCAAGAGGCGTTGAGCAGGTCGGTCACGGGGTGAGTCCAGCAGGAGCCTACCCGTGTTACCGTCTTTTCCGTCCGCCATCCTCGCGCTTGCAGACGGCACGGTCTTTCGTGGCTATTCCATCGGCGCTTCCGGCCATACGATCGGCGAAGTGGTGTTCAACACCGCCATCACCGGTTATCAGGAAATCCTCACCGACCCCAGCTATTCCCGGCAGATCGTCACGCTGACGTATCCGCATATCGGCAATTACGGCGTCAATCCTGAGGATGTAGAAGCCACGAAAGTCCATGCCGCCGGCCTGATCATCAAGGATCTGCCGCTTCTGGCCTCCAACTTCCGCAAGGAACACACGCTCGCCCACTACCTGAAGCAGGAAAAGGTCGTGGCGATCGCCGGTATCGACACCCGCAAGCTGACCCGTATCCTCCGCGAGAAGGGCGCCCAGAACGGCTGCATCCTGGCGGGCGAAGACAACGTGCAGAAGGCCATCGACCTGGCGCGCTCGTTCCCGGGCCTCTCGGGCATGGACCTGGCCAAGGTCGTGTCGGTCAAGGAGCCGTACGAATGGACCCAGACCGAGTGGAAGCTGGGCGAGGGCTACGGCAAGCTGGATAAGCCGCAGTTCCACGTGGTGGCCTATGACTACGGCGTCAAGTTCAACATCCTGCGCATGCTGGCCGAGCGCGGCTGCAAGGTGACGGTGCTGCCGGCGCAAGCCAGCGCGGCCGACGCCCTGGCGCTGAATCCGGACGGCATCTTCCTGTCGAACGGCCCCGGCGACCCCGAACCGTGCGACTACGCCATCGCCGCCACGCGCGAGTTCATCGCCCGCGGCATCCCCACGTTCGGCATCTGCCTGGGTCACCAGATCATGGCGCTGGCTGTGGGCGCGAAGACGCTCAAGATGAGCACGGGCCACCATGGCGCGAACCACCCGGTCAAGGATCATGATGATGGCCGTGTGGTGATTACGTCGCAAAACCATGGCTTCGCGGTCGATGCGTCGACGCTGCCGGCCAACGCACGCGTTACGCACACGTCGTTGTTCGACGGCACGCTGCAAGGCTTTGCGCTGACCGACAAGCCTGCATTCTGCTTCCAGGGCCACCCTGAAGCGTCGCCGGGTCCGCATGACATCGCGTACCTGTTCGACCGCTTTACGAAGCTGATGCAGGACGCCCGCGCCAAGGCTGCCGCCTGAACGCGGCGCGTTTGATGCAACGAGAGACCTGAACGGGATCCACCTGCCATGACCGCTTTCATGCACGCCAGCTTCGGCATCACCGATTTCTGGACCTATGTGCTCGGCACGATCTTCATTGTGCTGCTGCCGGGGCCGAACTCGATGTATGTGCTGTCGGTGGCCGCACAGCGCGGCGTGCGTGCCGGCTACAGGGGCGCGTGCGGCGTGTTCGTCGGCGATGCCATCCTGATGGTGCTGTCGGCCGCGGGCGTGGCGTCGCTGCTCAAGGCCAGCCCGGCGCTGTTCCACGTGATCAAGTACGTGGGCGCCGGCTACCTGGGCTGGATCGGCTTCCAGATGTTGCGCGGCGCAGTGCGCAACTGGGCGAAGCCGGCCGACCCCGCTGCCGCGCAGGCGGCCGCCGTGCCGGTGGACAAGTCTTCCAACCCGTTCACCAAGGCGCTGGTCATCAGCCTGCTGAACCCGAAGGCCATCCTGTTCTTCATCTCGTTCTTCATCCAGTTCGTGGACCCGCAGTTCGCGTATCCGGCGCTGTCGTTCGTGGCGCTGGGCCTGGTCTGCCAGATCTGCAGCTTCGCGTACCTGACAACGATCATCTTCGTGGGCGCGCGGCTGGCCGATGCGTTCCGCCGCCGCCGGCGCCTGTCCGCAGGCATGTCGAGCGGGGTCGGCGCGATGTTCATCGGCTTCGGTGCCAAGCTGGCCACGGCCACCCTGGGCTGACGATCCAAAACCTGATACCCGGTACGGTCCGCGGGAACTTGCGGACCGGCCAATAAAGAGAGCGTGCAATGCCAAAGCGCACAGATATCAAGAGCATCCTTATCATCGGCGCAGGCCCGATCATCATCGGTCAGGCGTGCGAATTCGACTACTCCGGCGCACAGGCCTGCAAGGCGCTGCGTGAAGAGGGCTTCAAGGTCATCCTGGTCAACTCGAACCCGGCGACCATCATGACGGACCCGAACACGGCCGACGTGACGTACATCGAGCCCATCACCTGGGAAGTGGTCGAGCGCATCATCGAGAAGGAACGCCCGGACGCCATCCTGCCGACCATGGGCGGCCAGACCGCGCTGAACTGCGCGCTGGACCTGCATCGTCATGGCGTGCTGGACAAGTACAAGGTGGAACTGATCGGCGCGTCGCCGGAAGCCATCGACAAGGCCGAAGACCGCCAGAAGTTCAAGGACGCGATGACCAAGATCGGCCTGGGTTCGGCCAAGTCTGGTATTGCGCACTCGATGGACGAGGCCGTAGCCGTGCAGTCGCGCATCGCCCAGGAAACCGGCTCGGCCGGCTACCCGATCGTGATCCGCCCGTCGTTTACGCTGGGCGGCACCGGCGGCGGCATTGCCTACAACCGCGAAGAGTTTGAAGAAATCTGCAAGCGCGGCCTGGACCTGTCGCCCACGCGCGAGCTGCTGATCGAGGAATCGCTGCTCGGCTGGAAGGAATACGAGATGGAAGTGGTCCGCGACAAGGCGGACAACTGCATCATCATCTGCTCGATCGAAAACCTGGACCCGATGGGCATCCACACCGGTGACTCGATCACCGTGGCCCCGGCCCAGACGCTGACCGACAAGGAATACCAGATCCTGCGTAACGCGTCGCTGGCCGTGCTGCGCGAGATCGGCGTCGATACCGGCGGCTCGAACGTGCAGTTCTCGATCAACCCGGCGGACGGCCGGATGATCGTGATCGAGATGAACCCGCGTGTGTCGCGTTCGTCGGCGCTGGCCTCGAAGGCCACGGGCTTCCCGATCGCCAAGGTCGCGGCCAAGCTGGCCGTGGGCTACACGCTGGACGAACTCAAGAACGAAATCACCGGCGGCCAGACCCCGGCGTCGTTCGAGCCGTCGATCGACTACGTGGTCACCAAGGTGCCGCGTTTCGCGTTTGAGAAATTCCCGGCGGCCGACAGCCACCTGACCACGCAGATGAAGTCGGTCGGTGAAGTGATGGCCATGGGTCGTACCTTCCAGGAATCGTTCCAGAAGGCGCTGCGCGGCCTGGAAGTGGGCGTGGACGGCCTGGACGAGAAGTCCACCGACCGCGACGAAGTGATCGAGGAAATCGGCGAAGCCGGCCCTGACCGTATCTGGTACGTGGGCGACGCGTTCCGCCTGGGCATGTCGCTGGAAGAAGTGCATGCCGAGACCGACATCGATCCGTGGTTCCTGGCCCAGATCGAAGACATCGTCAAGACCGAAGGCCTGGCGCGCAACCGCACGCTGGAAAGCCTGTCGGCCGCTGAACTGCGGTTCCTGAAGCAGAAGGGCTTCTCGGATCGCCGCCTGGCCCGTCTGCTGAAGACCGACGCCAAGGCCGTGCGCGAGGCGCGCGTGGCGCAGAACGTGCGCCCGGTCTACAAGCGCGTGGATACCTGCGCGGCCGAGTTCGCCACCAACACCGCCTACATGTACGGCACGTACGAAGCCGAGCATGGCGAGTGCGAGGCGGACCCGACTACCAACAAGAAGATCATGGTGCTGGGCGGTGGCCCGAACCGGATCGGCCAGGGTATCGAGTTCGACTACTGCTGCGTGCACGCCGCGCTGGCGCTGCGCGAAGACGGGTACGAGACCATCATGGTCAACTGCAACCCGGAAACCGTGTCGACCGACTATGACACGTCGGACCGCCTGTATTTCGAGCCGCTGACGCTGGAAGACGTGCTGGAAATCGTCGACAAGGAAAAGCCGGTTGGCGTGATCGTCCAGTACGGCGGCCAGACCCCGCTGAAGCTGGCGCTGGACCTGGAAGCCAACGGCGTGCCCATCATCGGCACGAGCCCGGACATGATCGACGCCGCGGAAGACCGCGAGCGTTTCCAGAAGCTGCTGCAGGAACTGGGTCTGCGTCAGCCGCCGAACCGCACGGCCCGTGCCGAGGATGAGGCGCTGCGCCTGGCCGAGGAAATTGGCTATCCGCTGGTGGTGCGTCCGTCGTACGTGCTGGGTGGCCGCGCGATGGAAATCGTGCACGAGCCGCGCGACCTGGAACGCTACATGCGCGAGGCCGTGAAGGTCTCGAACGATTCGCCGGTGCTGCTGGACCGCTTCCTGAACGACGCGATCGAGTGCGATGTCGACGCCCTGTGCGACGGCAAGCGCGTGTTCATCGGCGGCGTGATGGAGCACATCGAACAGGCGGGCGTGCACTCGGGCGACTCGGCTTGCTCGCTGCCCCCGTACTCGCTGTCGCAGGCTACCGTCGACGAACTGAAGCGCCAGACCGCCGCGATGGCCAAGGCCCTGAATGTCATCGGGCTGATGAACGTGCAGTTCGCGATCCAGCAGAAGAATGGCGAAGATGTCGTCTACGTGCTGGAAGTGAACCCGCGTGCGTCGCGTACGGTGCCGTACGTGTCGAAGGCGACCGGCCTGTCGCTGGCCAAGATCGCCGCGCGCTGCATGGCCGGCCAGTCGCTGGACTCGCAAGGTATCGGCGCCGAAGTCGTGCCGCCGTACTTCAGCGTCAAGGAAGCCGTGTTCCCGTTCAACAAGTTCCCGGGCGTGGATCCGGTCCTCGGACCTGAAATGCGTTCCACCGGTGAAGTGATGGGTGTGGGCAAGGTGTTCGGCGAAGCGCTGTTCAAGAGCCAGCTGGCAGCCGGTTCGCGCCTGCCCGAGAAGGGCACCGTGCTGATTACGGTCAAGGACAGCGACAAGCCGCGCGCCGTGACCGTGGCCCGCATGCTGCACGACCTGGGCTACCCGATCGTCGCCACGCGCGGTACGGCATCGGCCATCGAGGCGGCCGGCATCCCGGTCCGGGTGGTCAACAAGGTGAAGGACGGCCGTCCGCACATCGTGGACATGATCAAGAACGGCGAACTCGCCCTGGTCTTCACGACCGTGGACGAAACGCGCACGGCCATCGCCGATTCGCGGTCGATCCGTATCGCCGCGCTCGCTGGCCGCGTGCCGTACTACACCACCATCGCCGGCGCCAATGCCGCCGTGGAAGGCCTGAAGCACATGCAGAACCTGGAGGTCTACGACCTGCAGGGCCTGCACAAGCAACTGGCCTGATCCAGGCCTGTCAGTGCCGCCAATGCTGCGGTGCGGGGGAACACCCCGTGCCGCGGCGCTGCCGCCGGGTTGATGCCGGCGGCGGTTCTGGCCTAAACTACGTCGAATTCGCTGATCGATCCGCGCCCCGGTGCCGGTTCGATCCCATCTGAAAGCCGCGGTCGAGCGGAAGTGCTGACCGGCAGATTGCTGCCGGAGCATGGTTCCAGCTCCGCTGCGGCTCATTTTTTTGTTGAACGAGACATGAGCACCATTCCGATTACCAAGCGTGGCGCCGAACTCCTGAAGGAAGAGCTGCAGCGCCTCAAGGCCGTCGAACGTCCTGCGGTGATCAACGCCATCTCCGAGGCACGTGCCCAGGGCGACCTGTCGGAAAACGCCGAGTACGACGCTGCCAAGGAAAAGCAGGCATTTATCGAGGGCCGTATCCAGGAAGTGGAGTCCAAACTCTCCGCCGCCCAGGTTATCGACCCCACCCAGCTCGACACCGACGGCCGCATCGTCTTCGGTGCCACCGTTGACCTGGAAGACCTGGAATCGGGTAATTCCGTGAGCTACCAGATCGTCGGCGACGACGAAGCCGATCTGGACACCGGCAAGATTTCGGTCAGCTCCCCGATTGCACGCGCCCTGATTGGCAAGTTCGAGGGCGATGTCGCCACCGTGCTCGCCCCGGGTGGCGAACGCGAATACGAAGTCATCACCGTCCGTTACATCTGACGCGGCGGGGCACGGGTGTTCTCGTCTTCGTACTCGAATCTTCCGCCGCTGCCGCATCGCATCTTCCTGCTGTTGACCGTGGTCTGGGCGGGAAGCTTGTGGACGGTAGGTTACATGGTGGCGCCGACGCTATTCGCCGTGCTGCCGAGCCGCGAGACGGCCGGCATGATTGCCGGACACCTGTTCCGCTATGAGGCGATCTTGGGCGTGACGGTGGGCGTGCTGCAGCTGGTGCTGTGCAATGTGCTGATCCGCCGCGGCGCGTCGCGTTACCGGACGCTGCGCTGGATCGTGCTGGCCATGCTGGTTTGCGTGCTGGCCGGCTATTTTGGCCTGCAGCCGTTCATGGAAGGGCTCAAGGTCAAGGCCCAGGCGATGAACCTGGGTGTCTCGGACTCGCCGTACAAGAGCCAGTTTGGCACGCTGCACGGCGTGTCGAGCGTGTTCTACCTGCTGCAAAGCCTGCTGGCCCTGGTGCTGGTGTGGCGTGCCAGCGCGCCACGTACGGCGGGAGAGTAAGCGTCCGGAAGTCCCGGGAGAGAACGCCTGGGGCATTGAAAAAGGCGGCCATGGCCGCCTTTCTTGCTGTCTCAGGGAACCGATTGGCGTGCGGCCAATCTGACCCTGCCGGTCAGCCCAGCGATTTCTTCTTCTGGCTCGACGGACGTGCGCGGGCACGTTTGACGTTGCCAGCCTGGGTCACGCGTTCATTGCCGAGCACCTTCACAGCGGTGCGAGGTGTGCGGCGCTGGCCCGAGCCGGTTGACTTGCGGACCATGACGGTGCGCGGGGCGGCTCCGCCGCCCAGGGGACGTCGGGCGGCACCCATGTCGTCCGGCTGGTTTTCCTTCAGGCGGGCAGGGCCCGGGCGCCAGATGACGAGCAGCTTGCCGATATGCTGGATCGGCGCGGCGTCGAGTTCGTCGCAAATGGCGTCATAAATGGCGATACGCGCGTCGCGCTCGTCACCGAACACCCGGATCTTGATCAGGTCGTGTGCCGCAAGGCTGCGGTCGATTTCGGCCAGGACGGCGGGGGTCAGGCCTTCGGCGCCGATCATGACCACGGGGTTAAGGCCGTGGGCGCGTGAGCGCAGTTCGGAGCGTTGGGCAGAGATCAGTTGTAGAGCGGGCATTGGAGCAGCAAATTTCGGATTGGCGCGTATTATCCGTCAACCATGCAAAAAAAGGTCGCCGGGAGGCGGCAAAGATCACCAAATCGGGAGAAAAACCTGCTTTTGGCCACACGTTGTGGCCGGGCAGCCGGATTTCCCCGCAAGAAGGCAAGTCTCAGTAATGGCCAAGGGCAAGAACAAGTTCAACCAGTCGTGGCTCCACGACCACATTAACGATCCCTACGTGAAGATGGCGCAGCGCGAGGGCTATCGCGCCCGCGCCGCCTACAAGCTCAAGGAGATCGACGATCAGGACAAGCTGATCCAGCCCGGTTCGGTCATCGTCGACCTGGGTGCCGCGCCGGGTAGCTGGAGCCAGTACGCCCGCAACAAGCTGGCAGCGTCGCCCCGGGCGACGGACGGCAAGATCGACGGTGCCGTGGTTGCCATCGACCTCCTGCCGATGGATCCTGTGGCCGATGTGACGTTCATCCTGGGCGATTTCCGAGAGGAGGAAGTATTCCGGGAGCTGGAAAATGTAGTGCTGGAGGCGTCGGGCGGGTCGAGAATCGACCTTGTTATCTCGGACATGGCCCCCAATTTGTCCGGTGTAGCGTCGGCCGATTCGGCGCGGATCGAATATTTGTGCGATCTGGCGCTGGAATTTGCCCAGGCTCACCTGAAGCCCGAGGGGTCGCTGCTGGTCAAGTGCTTTCACGGGTCCGGCTACAGCCAGATCGTTGAGAAGTTCAAGCGTCAGTTCAAGGTTGTCGCCAAGCGCAAGCCCAAGGCGTCGCGCGACAAGTCTTCAGAAACCTTTATTCTTGGGCGTTACCTGAAATCAGTGGACTGACAGGATGCATGATGGTGTTCGACCGCCCCCACGAAAGCAGGGGTATCCGGGTTTGTGCCGGTCACTGCCCCGCTTGCCCGGAGCTGGCGGCTCGGGCACTATCAGGCTCATAGAATCAGATTTCCCTGTGGGGACGGGCGCTGCATTACAATGCAATGCAGCTATCCGTTGGCAAGGCAATTGCAAAGGAGTTCGGCCTTGAATAACAACCTGTTTCAAAAGGCGGCAATCTGGCTCGTGATCGCGCTGGTATTGTTCACCGTCTTCAAGCAGTTCGACAAACCGCGTGCCCAGGACGGTGTCACCTATTCGCAGTTCATGGATGACGCCAAGAACGGCAAGGTGTCGCGCGTCGACGTGCAGGGCCGTAACCTGGTGGTCTCTCCCAAGGAAGGCTCCAAGTACACGATCATCTCGCCGGGTGATATCTGGATGGTCGGCGACCTGATGAAGTACGGCGTCCAGGTAACCGGCAAGGCCGATGACGAGCCGAACGTGCTGGTCCAGGCGTTGTACTACCTGGGACCGACGTTGTTGATCATCGTCTTCTGGTTCTACATGATGCGGCAGATGCAGGGCGGCGGGAAAGGCGGTGCCTTCTCCTTCGGCAAGTCCCGTGCACGGCTGATCGACGAGAACCAGAACGCCGTGACCTTTGCCGATGTGGCGGGTTGCGACGAGTCCAAGGAGGAAGTGGTCGAACTCGTCGACTTCCTGAAGGACCCGCAGAAATTCCAGAAGCTGGGCGGCCGCATTCCGCGCGGCGTGCTGCTGGTTGGCCCTCCGGGTACCGGCAAGACGCTGCTGGCGCGTGCCATCGCCGGCGAAGCCAAGGTGCCGTTCTTCAGCATCTCGGGTTCTGACTTCGTGGAAATGTTTGTCGGCGTGGGTGCTGCCCGTGTCCGCGACATGTTCGAGAACGCCAAGAAGCAGGCCCCCTGCATCGTGTTCATCGACGAAATCGACGCGGTCGGCCGCCATCGTGGCGCCGGCATGGGCGGCGGTAACGACGAGCGCGAACAGACGCTGAACCAGATGCTGGTCGAGATGGATGGTTTCGAGGCCAACTCGGGCGTCATCGTGATCGCCGCGACCAACCGCGCCGATGTGCTGGATAAAGCACTGCTTCGCCCGGGTCGTTTCGACCGTCAGGTCTACGTGGGGCTGCCGGACATCCGCGGCCGCGAGCAGATCCTGAAGGTGCATATGCGCAAGGTGCCGATCGGCAACGACGTGGATGCATCGGTGATCGCACGTGGTACGCCGGGCTTCTCGGGTGCCGACCTGGCCAACCTGGTCAACGAGGCCGCGCTGTTCGCCGCCCGCCGCAACAAGCGCGTGGTCGACATGCAGGATTTCGAGGACGCCAAGGACAAGATCTACATGGGTCCGGAGCGGAAGTCGACGGTCATGCGCGAAGAAGAGCGCAAGGCCACGGCTTACCACGAGTCCGGCCACGCGGTGGTTGCGAAGCTGCTGCCGAAGGCCGACCCGGTCCACAAGGTCACGATCATGCCGCGTGGCTGGGCGCTGGGCGTGACCTGGCAGTTGCCGGAGCATGACAAGTACTCGAAGTACAAGGACAACATGCTTGAGGAAATTGCGATTCTGTTCGGCGGTCGTGCTGCCGAAGAGGTCTTCCTCAACGCCATGAGTACCGGTGCCTCGAACGACTTTGAACGCGCCACCAAGATCGCTCGCGACATGGTGACCCGTTTCGGCATGAGCGATTCGCTGGGTGCCATGGTCTACGTGGATACCGAGCAGGATGGCATGTTCGGCAAGCTGTCGTCGAAGACGGTGTCGGAAGCCACGCAGCAGAAGGTGGACGGCGAAATCCGCACCATCATCGACGAGCAGTACGCGCTGGCCAGGCGTCTGCTGGAAGAGAATCGCGACAAGGTCGAAGCCATGACCAACGCGCTGATGGAGTGGGAAACGATCGATGCCGACCAGGTGAACGACATCATGGCTGGCAAGCCGCCGCGTCCCCCGCGTCATCTGCAGGGTCCGAGCGGTGGCGGCAGCACGCCTCCGGGTGGTTCGCCCGTAGCCCCGACCAATGCGCCTGCCACGGCGCGCGTCGACGATACGGTGTAATTGGGCTGCACCGCCGCGTAACAGACCGTTTGCAACGGTTTCAAACGCGGCGGATTCTGATAGCCTCCGAAGCCGGTGCCTGGTGCGCCGGCTTTTTGTTTTTCAGGTGTACATCTTGCCGATCGAGTTCTTCCAGTGCGGGCGTTATCGATTTGCCCGCAATCGTCGCCCGCTGGTGATGGGCATCCTCAACGTGACCCCCGATTCGTTCTCGGATGGTGGACAGCATGCCTCGCGCGACGCGGCCCTGCGCCATGCCGAGCAGATGATTGTCGAGGGCGTGGACATCATCGATATTGGCGGCGAGTCGAGCCGGCCGGGATCGGCGGCATTGCCACTAGATCAGGAACTCGACCGCGTTATGCCGATCGTCGAGGCGCTGGCCGGTTGCGGCAAACCGTTGTCAATCGACACGTACAAGCCCGAGGTGATGCGGGCCACACTGGCGGGCGGAGCCGATTTGATCAACGATATCTGGGGCTTCCGCATGCCCGGCGCCGTCGAGGCGGTGTCGGCCGGGCAGGCAGCCCTGTGTGTCATGCACATGCAGCGAGATCCCCAGACCATGCAGGAAGAGCCGCAATACGCCGACGTGGTGGCGGAAGTGGCGGATTTTCTGCGCGAGCGGGTGTCAACCCTGCGTGCGGCGGGCGTGGATGATTCGCGTATTTCGCTGGATCCGGGGTTTGGATTTGGGAAGACGCCGGATCATAATCTGCGCCTGCTCGGGCAGATGCCGAGACTGGCGATCGATGGGCTGCCGATCCTGGCCGGGCTGTCGCGCAAGTCGACGCTCGGGGCCATCGTCGGCGGAAAGCCGCCGCAGGGCCGGGTGGCGGCCAGTATTGCCGCGGCGGTCTGCGCCGCCGAGAAAGGCGCATATATCGTGCGCGTGCATGACGTAGAACAAACCGTGGACGCCCTGAAGGTCTGGTGGGCGATCCGCCATGAGTCCGTTGCTCCGCAGGGGCAGCAAGGAGAATGATCAGATGACACGCAAGTATTTCGGGACGGACGGCGTACGGGGCAGGGTTGGCGAGGTGCCGATCACGCCCGATTTTGTGATGCGGCTTGGCTATGCCGCAGGCAAGGTACTGGCGCTGGGGCAGAAAACGTCGCAAGGCCGGCCGACCGTGCTGATCGGCAAGGACACCCGAATCTCGGGCTACATGCTCGAAGCGGCCCTGGAAGCCGGCTTCACGGCTGCAGGGGTCAACGTGCGCCTGACCGGTCCGCTGCCAACCCCCGCCATCGCCTACCTGACGCGCGCGCTGCGCTTGGCCGCTGGGGTGGTGATTTCGGCCAGCCACAATCCGTACTACGACAACGGCATCAAGTTTTTTTCGGCCTCGGGCGACAAGCTGCCGGACGAGGTGGAGTCGAAGATCGAATCGCTGCTGGAAGAGCCGATGATGTGCGTGCGCTCGGAGGATCTGGGCCGCGCCAAGCGTATCGACGATGCTGCCGGGCGCTACATCGAGTTCTGCAAGAGCACGTTCCCTTATGAGCAGGACCTGCACGGTCTGCGCGTCGTGGTGGACTGCGCGCACGGCGCGGCGTACCACATCGCACCGCACGTGTTCCACGAGCTTGGCGCCGAGGTGATTCCGATCGGCAACCAGCCCGACGGACGGAACATCAACGCCGGCTATGGCGCAACCGCGCCGGAAAAGCTCGTGGAAGCCGTGCGCACCCATCGCGCGGACCTGGGTCTGGCCTTCGACGGTGACGCTGACCGCCTGCAGGTGGTGGACGCTCAGGGCCGTCTCTACAACGGCGACGAGCTGCTGTACCTGATCGTGCGCGACCGGCAGGCGTCGGGCCAGAAGGTGGAAGGCGCGGTTGGCACGCTCATGACCAACATGGCCGTGGAACTGGCACTCAAGCGCCTGGGCGTGGATTTTGTTCGCGCCAAGGTTGGTGACCGCTACGTGCTGGAGGAATTGAACAAGCGCGGCTGGCAGCTGGGCGGCGAAGGTTCGGGTCACCTGTTGTGCCTGGATCGGCACACTACGGGTGACGGGATCGTGTCGGCGCTGCAAGTGCTTGCCGCGCTGCGCCGCAGCGGCAAGACGCTGGCGGAACTGCTGGATGGCGTGCAGCTGTTCCCGCAAACGCTGATCAACGTGCGCGTGGAGAAGGGCTTCGACTGGCAGAGCCACGCGGGTCTGAAGGCCGCCCGCGAGCAGGTCGAGCCCGAACTGGAGGGTCGTGGCCGCGTCCTGATCCGTGCCTCGGGCACGGAGCCGGTGGTGCGTGTGATGGTCGAAGCCGAGCAGGTGGAAACCGCCGAGCGCGCCGCGCAGATGCTGGCGAACGCGTTGCGAGCCGCCTGATATCGTCCCACGGGGTCGGCAAGATCCCGGACGCGACACCCTGACGCCACGGCCGCCTGGTCCGTGGCGTTTTCTTTGCAAGATTTAGCAATTAACCGACAGCTTCCGGTCCGCCGGGTGATGAAAGCGGGGTTGACAATGGAGTGGCGATTAAAGCACGGCGAAAAGACGGTTTCGTGACGGGTGCGGAATATCGGCCATTTGACGGGGTCTTTGAAGAAGATTTCGAGATGTCATGGAACTGTCATACAAGCGGCATACAGTTCGCCTTGTCAAAAATTTGTCATTCCCAACCAATGTTCTCTGGAGGACATATGAAGCTGGTCAAGACTGCCGTAGCAGGCATCGTGTCGATTGTGGTGGCGGGTACTGCGTTCGCGGCGGAAATTACCGGTGCAGGCGCTTCTTTCCCGGCGCCCGTGTATTCCAAGTGGGCTGACGCCTACCAAAAAGCAACGGGTAACAAGGTCAACTATCAATCCATCGGTTCGTCGGGCGGCATCAAGCAGATCAACGCCAAGACGGTCGATTTTGGCGCTTCGGACGCTCCCCTGAAGGACGACGAGTTGGCCAAGGGCAACCTGGTCCAGTTCCCGACCGTGATCGGCGGCGTGGTGCCCGTGATCAACCTGCAAGGCGTGAAGCCGGGCGAGTTGACCATCACCGGCGACGTGCTGGCCAACATCTACATGGGCAAGATCAAGAAGTGGGACGATCCCGCGATCAAGGCCCTGAACCCGAAGGCCCATCTGCCGAGCCAGGACATCCTGCCGGTGCGCCGCGCTGACGGCTCGGGCACGACGTTCATCTTCACGAACTACCTGTCGAAGGTCAGCAATGACTGGAAGAGCTCGGTAGGCGAAGGCACGACCGTGAACTGGCCGGGTGGCGGCACGGGCGGCAAGGGCAACGAAGGCGTAGCCGCTTTCGTGCAGCGTCTGAATGGCGCGATCGGCTATGTCGAGTACGCCTACGCCAAGCAGAACAAGATGACGTACCTGACGATGAAGAACTCGGCAGGCGAAGTGGTGCAGCCGAGCGACGACGCCTTCAAGGCCGCCGCTGCCGGTGCCGACTGGAACAAGACGTTCTACCAGATCCTGACGAACCAGCCGGGCAAGGGCGCATGGCCGATCGCTGGCGCGACGTTCATTCTGGTCCACAAGAACCAGGAAAAGCCGGCCCAGGGCCAGGAAGTGCTGAAGTTCTTCGACTGGGCCTACAAGAGCGGCGGTGCAATGGCTTCGGACCTGGACTACGTGCCGCTGCCGGACGCCGTTGCCAACCAGATCCGCGCGACCTGGAAGCAGAGCATCAAGGACGGTTCGGGCAAGGCCCTGTACTAAGCTGTTGCTGTACTGAAGTATGGCCCGGCACGCAAGCCCGGTCCGCCTGAGCGCGGGGCGGGTCTGGCGTGACGGGGCCGCGGTGGCCCTGGCGTCACCGCGGCACATGTTCCACCTACCGATTCCCATCATGGCGACTACGTCCGATCTCCCAGCCGTCCGGCCTCCCAGCCGCCTTGGCGACATCCTGTTCGGCGGCCTGACCCGCGGCGCCGCGATTGTCACCTTGCTGCTGCTCGGCGGCATCATCGTATCGCTCGCCATCAGCGCGTGGCCCTCGATCAAGCAATTCGGCCTGTCGTTCCTGTGGACCGCCGAATGGGACCCGCCCGCCGACGTGTACGGCGCGCTCGTGCCGATCTACGGCACGCTGGTCACCTCGCTGATCGCCCTCATCATCGCCGTGCCGGTCAGCTTCGGCATCGCACTGTTTCTCACCGAGCTGTCGCCCGTCTGGCTGCGCCGGCCGCTTGGTACTGCCATCGAGCTGCTCGCCGCCGTGCCGTCCATCGTCTACGGCATGTGGGGTCTGCTCGTGTTCGCGCCGATCTTCGGCGAGTATTTCCAGAAGCCGCTCGCCAATACGGTGGGGCAGGTGCCGGTGATCGGCAAGCTGTTCCAGGGTGCGCCGCTGGGCATCGGCCTGCTGTGCGCGGGCGTGATCCTGGCGATCATGATCATCCCGTACATTGCCTCGGTGATGCGCGACGTGTTTGAAGTCACGCCCGTGCTGCTCAAGGAGTCGGCCTACGGCATCGGCTGCACCACGTGGGAAGTGATGTGGCGCGTGGTGCTGCCCTATACGCGTGCCGGTGTGATCGGCGGCGTCATGCTCGGCCTGGGCCGCGCGCTGGGCGAGACCATGGCCGTCACGTTCGTGATCGGCAACACCAACCTGCTCGACAACGTGTCGCTGTTCTCGCCGGGCAACAGCATCACCTCGGCGCTGGCGAACGAATTCGCCGAAGCCGGTGCCGGTCTGCACACCGCCGCGCTGATGGAACTGGGCCTGATCCTGTTCTTCATCACGTTCGTGGTGCTGGCGCTGTCCAAGATCCTGCTGTTGCGCCTTGCGAAGAATGAGGGTGGCAAATGAACCAAGCCAGTCAAGCCGTGTCTACTTCGTCCATTCCCGCCGTCCGCCCCGATTCCGAAGCCGTCCGCACACGGCTCCAGGGTTCGCGCCGACGCATGAATGCCATTGCCCTGGCGGCCTCGCTGGGCGCCATGTTGTTTGGCCTGTTCTGGCTCGCGTGGATTCTCTGGACCACCATTTCGCTGGGCGTGGGCGGCCTGTCGCTCGACCTGTTCACGCAGATGACGCCGGCCCCGAACACCGCCGGCGGTGGCCTGGCCAACGCCATCTTCGGCAGCTTCGTCCTGGTGGGCGTGGCGACGCTGGTGGGGACGCCGCTGGGCATCCTGGCCGGTATCTACCTGGCCGAGTATGGCCAGAAGTCGCCCCTGGCCTCCTTTACCCGCTTCATCAACGACATCCTGCTGTCGGCGCCGTCGATCGTGATTGGCCTGTTCGTCTACGCGCTGGTGGTGACCCGCATGGGTCACTTCTCGGGCTGGGCCGGCGTGTGTGCGCTGGCGCTGCTGCAGATCCCGATCGTGGTGCGCACCACCGAGAACATGCTGAACCTGGTGCCGAACGCACTGCGTGAAGCCGCGGTGGCCCTGGGCACGCCGAAGTGGAAGATGGTGATGTCGATCACGGTCAAGTCGTCGTATGCGGGCATCGTGACCGGCGTGCTGCTGGCCGTGGCCCGTATCGCCGGCGAAACCGCGCCGCTCCTGTTCACCGCGCTGTCCAACCAGTTCTGGAGCGCGGACCTGAACAAGCCGATGGCCAACCTGCCCGTGACGATTTTCCGCTTCGCCATGAGCCCGTTCACGGAATGGCAGCAACTGGCCTGGGCCGGCGTGTTCCTGATTACCGTCGGGGTGCTTGCGCTGAACATCGTCGCACGCGTCCTGTTCAAGAAATAAGCGGCGCCACGCATCACGCCTGACCTGACTACCGAATTCAAGCGAGACATCAGCATGACCTCTACCGTCATCGATATTCCCGATACCGTGCGCGCCAAGATCGACGTGCGGAACCTGAACTTCTACTACAACCAGTTCCACGCGCTGAAGAACATCAACATGTCGATCCCGGACCGCAAGGTCACGGCGTTCATCGGCCCGTCGGGCTGCGGCAAGTCGACCCTGCTGCGCACGTTCAACAAGATGTTCGCGCTGTACCCGGAGCAACGCGCCGAGGGCGAGATCAACATGGACGGCGAGAACCTGCTCGCCAGCAAGCAGGATATTTCGCTGCTGCGCGCCAAGGTGGGCATGGTGTTCCAGAAGCCGACGCCGTTCCCGATGTCGATTTATGACAATATTGCCTTTGGCGTACGCCTGTTCGAGAAGCTGTCGCGCTCGGAAATGGACGACCGCGTGGAATGGGCACTGTCGAAGGCGGCGCTGTGGAACGAGGCCAAGGACAAGCTGCACCAGTCGGGCTACGGCCTGTCGGGTGGCCAGCAGCAGCGCCTGTGCATCGCACGCGGCATTGCCATCCGCCCCGAAGTGCTGCTGCTCGACGAGCCTTGCTCGGCGCTGGACCCGATTTCCACGGGCCGCATCGAAGAACTGATCGCGGAGCTCAAGGACGAGTACACGGTCGTGATCGTGACCCACAACATGCAGCAGGCCGCGCGCTGCTCGGACTACACCGCCTACATGTACCTGGGCGAGCTGATCGAGTTCGGCGAGACCGAGAAGATCTTCATCAAGCCGCACCGCAAGGAAACCGAAGACTACATTACCGGCCGCTTCGGTTGATCCGCGACGGCATCGCAGGACATATCCAGCAAACGGACAAGCGGCCAGGAGAACATCATGACTGACAAGCACCTGTCGACCCAGTTCGACGCCGACCTCAACGCGATCAACACCAAGCTGCTGCAGATGGGTGGCCTGGTGGAGTCGCAGATCGAGATGGCCATGCGCGCGCTAGCCGACTTCGATGGTGACCTGGCCGACCAGGTCATGGTCCGCGAGCAGCAGCTGAACGCGCTCGAAGTCGAGATCGATGCCGACTGCGGCAACATCATCGCCCGCCGCCAGCCCACCGCCCGCGACCTGCGCCTGGTGATGGCGATCTCGAAGACGATCACCAACCTCGAGCGCGCCGGCGACGAGGCCGAGAAGATCGCCAAGCGTACCAAGCACATCATGGAAGACGCGGCCGCGCACAACATCAACTACGCCGAGGTGAAGCTGTCCGGCGAGATGGCCATCAACCTGCTGCGCCAGGCCCTGGACGCGTTCGCGCGCCTGGACACCGTGGCGGCTGCCCGCATCGTTAAGGACGACAAGGCCATCGACGAGGAATTCCGCGCCTTCGTGCGCAAGTTGATCACCTACATGATGGAAGACCCGCGCACGATCTCGGTGGCGCTGGACTTCCTGTTCATCGCCAAGGCCGTCGAGCGTATCGGCGACCACGCGAAGAACATTGCCGAATTCATCATCTACATCGTGAAGGGCACGGACGTTCGCCATGCCTCGCGTGAAGACATGGAGCGCGAAGCGTTGAGCTGAAAACGCGCCAGCACTGATAAGCGGAGAACTATTACATATGCCGAGCAGTATTCTCGTTGTCGAAGACGAACCGGCGATCGCTGAACTGATCGCCGTCAATCTCCAGCACGCGGGGCACTATCCGATTCGTGCGTACAACGCCGAGCAGGCGCTGTCGCTGATGAGCGATGTCCTGCCGGACCTCGTGTTGCTGGACTGGATGCTCCCGGGCAAGTCGGGTGCCACCTTCGCCAAGGAGCTACGGACCAACGACCGCACCAAGCAGATCCCGATCATCATGCTCACCGCCCGCAGCGAAGAGCAGGACAAGGTCATGGGTCTGGAAGCAGGTGCGGACGACTACGTGACCAAGCCCTTCTCGCCGAAGGAATTGCTGGCGCGCATCAAGGCCGTGCTGCGCCGCCGCGCGCCGCAGCTGACCGACGACGTGGTGGCCATCAATGGGCTGCGACTCGACCCGGCCACGCATCGCGTGACCGGTCAGGACGACACCGGCCCGATCAAACTGGACTTGGGGCCGACGGAGTTCCGTCTGCTGCACTTCCTGATGACGCACCCGGAGCGCGTGCATAGCCGGTCGCAATTGCTGGATCAGGTCTGGGGCGACCACGTGTTCGTGGAAGAGCGTACGGTGGACGTGCATATCAAGCGTCTGCGTGCCGCGCTGAGCCCGGGGGGATACAGCAACATGATCGAGACGGTCCGGGGCAGCGGCTATCGCCTGGCGCGGTCGCCTAGCCACTGACCGAAACCGGCCGGCGGCGCAGCAGCGGGGGCCGCGCCGGCCGATGTCGGATAATGCCGGCTGAATGCAACGCTGGGGTGCGTGTTGTGGCAGACTCTGTCGCAGTGCGAACCCCAGTCTGAACCTCTTCTACTCCTCGCATGAATGTCATCTGGGCCCGCTCCGCGGCCATCCTCGCCGGTCTCGTGCTGATTGCCGCGGGCCTGTACGCCGTAGCCGGCGCCGTGTCCGGCCTGCTTTTCCTTTCCGCTTCGCTGTTCCTGCTGCTGGGGTACTACCTGTTCCAGATCAACCGTCTGTGGCGCGTGCTCGATGCCCCGGCCTACGGTGAGATCCCCAGCGCACTTGGGCTGTGGGGCGAGGTGTATTACCGCCTGCACCGGCTGGTCAAGCGCTGGCGCACCCAGGTGCTGCAGGTGGAGCAGCAGCACACCCGGTTCATCCAGGCCATCCAGGCGTCGCCCTATGGCGTGCTGATGCTTGATGACGCCGACCAGATCGAATGGTGCAACGGCGTGGCGGAGCAGCACTTCGGCCTGAACGCGCGGCGCGACGTGCGCCAGCGCATCACCCACCTGATCCGCCGCCCCGAGTTTGTCCACTACCTAACGCGCGAGCGCTATGACGAACCGCTGGTGATGCGCGACATGGGCGAGCACAAGCGCGGTATCACGTCCGTGCAGATCCTGCCATATGGCGAGAACCGCAAGCTCGTGCTGACGCAGGACATCACCAAGGTCGAAAGCACCGAGGCCATGCGCCGCGACTTCGTCGCCAATGTCTCGCACGAACTGAAGACGCCGCTGACGGTGCTGACCGGGTTCCTGGAGACGGTGCGAGACCTGCCGGTGTCGGAGGAAGACCGCAAGCGCTATATCGACATGATGCTGGTGCAGTCGATGCGGATGCAGCATATCGTCGAAGACCTGCTGGCGCTGGCCAAGCTGGAATCCGACGCGCAGCCGCCGTCGCACGACCGCGTCAACGTGGCCGCACTGGCGGCGCACCTGGTGCACGATGCCGAGGCGCTGTCGCAAGGGCGGCACGACATCGAGACCGAAATCGATACGGCGGTGGTGCTGCGCGGCGCCGAAGGCGAGTTGCTCTCCGCGCTGGGCAACCTGGTGTCGAACGCGGTGCGCTACACGCCCGACGGCGGGCGCATCGCCATCCGCATGACCTTTACCGATGGCCACTCGGTGTTCTCGGTCAACGATACGGGCCTGGGCATTGCGCCCGAACACATCCCCCGCCTGACCGAGCGGTTCTACCGAGTGGATCGTAGCCGGTCGCGCGATACGGGCGGTACCGGCCTGGGCCTGGCCATCGTCAAGCACGTGCTGTCGCGCCACCATGCCGACCTGCGCGTGACTAGCGAGGTGGGCCGCGGCAGTACGTTCCGCATCGTGTTCCCCGTGGACCGCAGCGGCTACGAACCGGATGCCGCGCAACCGCTGCCCCAGTTGGGCGACGCCTCGCGCCACGCGGCATAAGGGCCGGCGGCCCCCGGGGCGGTGTTGGGCACGACCCGGCGCCATGGAAAAAGGCCGCTCCCGGTCAGGGTAGCGGCCTTTTTCATGCCGAAGCCCGTTCGGCTCAGGTGCCGAACTTCACTAGCAGTTCCAGCTGGCTGACGCGCTGGAGCTTGGCCCGCGACGGCCGGCGCACGTACTCGCCGTCGGGTTCCATGATCCAGGCCGACGCATTGTCGTGCAGATGCACCTGCAACCCTTCCTTGATCACACGTGCCTTTAGCGTGCGATCCAGGATCGGGAAGGCTACCTCGACGCGTCGGAACAGGTTGCGGTCCATCCAGTCGGCGCTGGACAGGTACAGCACATCGTCGCCGCCCGCGTGGAAGTAATAGACACGGTGGTGTTCCAGGAAGCGGCCGACGATCGAGCGCACCGAAATGTTGTCCGACAGGCCCGGCACGCCGGCGCGCAGGGCGCAGACGCCGCGCACGATCAGGTCGATCTTCACGCCTGCACGCGACGCCTTGTAAAGCTCGTCGATGATGGTCGGCTCCAGCAGCGCGTTCATCTTGGCGATGATGCGTGCCCGCTTGCCGGCGCGCGCGTTGCGGGCCTCGGCGCGGATATGCTCCACCAGGTTGCTGTGCATCGTGAACGGCGACTGCCACAGGTGGTTCAGCCGGATGGTGCCGGCCGTGCCCGTCAGCAGCTGGAACACGTGGTGTACGTCCTCGCAGACCTGCTCGTTGGTGGTGAGCAGGCCAAAGTCGGTGTACAGGCGGGCGGTGCGGGGGTGATAGTTGCCGGTGCCCAGGTGGACGTAGCGCCGCAGCACCGAATGCTTGGCCTTCGGGCTCGCGGGCTCGCGCCGCACGATCAGCAGCATCTTGGCGTGGCATTTGTGGCCGACCACGCCGTACACGACATGGGCGCCCGCCGATTCCAGCCGCTCGGCCCAGTTGATGTTGGTTTCCTCGTCGAATCGCGCCAGCAGCTCCACCACCACGGTCACTTCCTTGCCGTTGCGGGCCGCCGTCATCAGCGCCTCCATCACGGCCGACTCGTTGCCGGTGCGATAGACGGTCTGCTTGATCGCCACCACGTTCGGATCGTTGGCGGCCGCCTGCATCAGGTCCAGCACCGACGAGAAGCTCTCGTAGGGGTGGTGCAGCAGCACGTCGCGCTGGCGGATCACGTCGAACATGCTCGTACCCGGCTGGAAGGCCTTGACCACGGCCGGCACGTGCGGCGGATATTTGAGGGCAGGGCGGTCCACCAGGTCGGGAATCTGCATCAACCGCACCAGGTTCACCGGGCCGCCAACGCGGTACAGGTCCTGTTCGGTCAGGCCCGACTCCAGCAGCAGACGCCGCGACAGCGCCGGCGGCGTGTCGGACGACACTTCCAGGCGAACCATGTCGCCAAAGTGACGTGTAGGCAATTCGCCCTGCAACGCTTCGCGCAGGTCGGTGATTTCGTCCTCGGACACGAACAGGTCGGAATTGCGTGTGACGCGGAACTGGTAGCAGCCCTGCACCTCGATGGCCGGGAACAGTTCGTGGACAAACGCCTGCATGAACGACGACAGCATCACAAAGCCGTACGGATACCCGGACAGCTTCTCGGGCATGCGCACCACGCGCGGCAGCGCGCGCGGGGCCTGCACGATGGCCAGATCGGCGTCGCGGCCGAAGGCGTCCTTGCCGGACAGCTCGATCACGAAGTTCAGGCTCTTGTTGAGCACGCGCGGGAACGGGTGGGCGGGATCGAGCGCGATGGGCGTCAGTACCGGGCCCAGTTCGCGTACGAAGAAGTCCCGCGCCCAGTCGCGCTGGGCGTCGGTCCAGGTGCCCGTCAGGTGAAAAAACACCCCTTCTTTTTCCAGCGCGGGGAAAATGACGTTCTGCAGCATGTCATACTGCGAGGCCACGAGCCGCTGCGTGCGCTCCGTGACAAGCTGGTAGGCCTGCTGGAACGAGAGGCCATCGGGCGTCAGACCCGATGCGTTGTCCCGCATCTGCTCCTTCAGGCCGGCCATCCGGATTTCAAAGAACTCGTCCAGATTGCTGGATACGATACAGATGAACTTCAGCCGTTCCAGCAACGGGACATTGGGGTCGGCGGCCTGCGCAAGCACGCGCGCGTTGAATTCCAGAATGCCCAGCTCGCGGTTCCAGAGCGAGCCAGGCGGCGTCGTCGACATGTCTATGACCTTATTTTGGCGATGAGGCGACTTTTTCATAGATCCGTGTCATTTTGATGACACTTTGATTTTGTCATGATGCAGACATGACAGGGACATAATCTTTCGGGTTTTGGCCCGCCCAGGGCCGATCCCCGCGTAACACTGACGCAATGACACAGAATCCCCGCTTGCTGGCCGCCGTCGACATGGGCTCCAACAGCTTCCGCCTGATGATCGGGCGGGTGGATGAAACGCCCACCGCCTCGGGCCCCGCCAGCCAGATCTTCCAGGTCGACGCGCTGCGCGAGCCCGTCAGGCTGGCTGCCGGCCTGACGCCGGACAAGTATCTGGACCAACCCGCCCGCCGCCGGGGTGTTGACGCGCTGCGCCGCTTCGGCGATCGCCTGCGCGACTTCGCACCCGAGCAGGTGCGCGCGGTAGCCACCAACACGCTACGCGTGGCCAAGAATGCTTCGGACTTCCTGATCGAAGCCGAGGCCGCCCTGGGATTCCCGATCGAAGTGATCGCCGGCCGCGAAGAAGCGCGCCTGATCTACCTGGGCGCGTCGCATGATGCGCCGGCCTGCCAGGGCAACCGGCTGGTCGTCGATATCGGCGGTGGCTCCACCGAATTCATCATTGGCAGCGGCTATCAGTCCAAGCTGATGGAAAGCCTGTACATCGGCTGCGTATCGCACAGCCGCCAGTTCTTTCCGAGCGGCAACGTCGACGAATACGCGTTCAAACAGGCCGAGCTGGCCGCGCGCCGCGAGATCCAGGTGCTGGTGCGCCAGTACAAGGCGGCCGGCTGGCAGCAGGCGGTTGGGTCGTCGGGTACGGCGCGTGCCCTGGCCGAACTGATCGAGCTCAACGGCATGAACGACAGTGCGTCCGAGCACGGCATCACGCGAGAAGGGCTGGAGCGCCTGAAGCGGGCGCTCGTGAAGGCCGAGAACACTAATCGCGTGAAGCTGACCGGCCTGAAAGCTGACCGGATCCCTGTACTGCCCGGCGGCCTGTCGATCATGCTCGGCGTGTTTGCCGAACTCGATATCGACCGCATGGACGTCACCGACGGTGCGCTGCGCCTGGGCGTGCTGTACGATCTGCTGGGCCGCAGCCACCACGAGGACATGCGGACCGTGACCGTCGACCAGTTCATGCGCCGCTACGCCGTCGATCGCGCGCAGGCCACCCGCGTGGGGCAAGCGGCCCGCAATCTGCTGGCGGAGTTTCCCGAGCCGCGCAACGAGCGCCGCGAGGACAACCTTGCGTTGCTGGGCTGGGCGGCCAACCTGCATGAGATCGGCATGACGATTTCGCACAGTGGCTATCACAAGCACTCGGCCTATATCGCCACGCATGCCGACATGCCCGGTTTCTCGAAGACCGACCAGGCGCGCCTGGCCACGCTGCTGCTCGGCCACGCGGGCAAGCTCGGCAAGCTCTCCGGCAGCGGCAAGTTCGTGGACTGGCGAATGCTGTTCAGCCTGCGGCTGGCGTTTGTGCTATGCCGCCGGCGTGGCGACATGAAGCTGCCGCACATCCACGTCAGGCAACGTTCGGACGAACTGGACGAGGGCTTCGAGGTGCGTCTGCCGAAATCGTGGATCGATGCCAACCCGCTGGTGGAGTACAGCCTGGCGCAGGAAGCCGACGAGTGGGAGAGGGTGGGCAAGCGCTACAAGGTTGTGTACGTCTGACGCGGGCGTAATCGACCCACGAACGCAACAACGAAAAACGGCGACTCCAATAAGTCGCCGTTCTTGTTTCCAGTACCGGATCGATCAGCCGTTTCGTCCGGTAAGAGGGGGCTGCTGATCAGCGGTCAGGCCGATTGCATGCCCAGGAAGTGCCGGGCATAGCGCGGGTTCATGTCGCGCACGCGCAGCAGCGTCAGGAAATCGGCAACGTTGAAATCGGGATCCCAGGCCGGCAGGCCGCAGATCTTGGCGCCAAGGCGCAGGTAGCCCTTGATCAGCGCGGGCGGCTCGACGTCAAGCGTCTGGTTCAGGTCGTCCACGGGCAGCGGCACGCGCGGGAAGGCGTGATATTCGATCGGTGCCAGCGACTTCTCGGCGAACTGACGATAGAGGCTGGCCGCATAGTGGCCGCCGTCGCTCATCGGCACGCTGGCGCAGCCTAGCATCGATTCGAGGTTGTAGCGCTGCAGGTATTCCCCAAGGCCGCCCCACAGGGCCATGATCACGCTGCCCGAGCGATAGTCGCGGTGCACGCACGAACGGCCCAGTTCCAGCATCTTCGGGCGCAGGTGCGCCAGGCGGACCAGATCGAATTCGGATTCGGCGTAGAGGCAGCCGATGCGCTTGGCCTGGTGCGGCGGCAGCACGCGGTAGGTGCCCACGACCTTGAGCGTCTCCTGGTCGCGTACGATCAGATGGTCGCAATAGGCGTCGAACATGTCGACGTCTGTTTCATTGGCCGACGATTGCAGGCGGGCGCCCATTTCCTCGGCGAATACCTTGTAGCGCAGGCGCTGGGCCTCGGCTACTTCGTCCTGATGACGTGCCCACGCCACGCTGAAAGCAGGTGCCGGAGCTTGAACTTGGGTTTGGAGTTGTGCTGGCTGACGAGGAAGACGCCTCCGCGCCGACTGGCCAGTCAGGCCAGTGGGCAAGGAGTCGAAGAGCGGCTGGGTAGGCGTCGGTAAATCTCGCATCAGTGTGTCCTTTTGGTGACGAAACGGCTTGGAAACAATGTAGAGAGGCCGGGTGACAGCGCCGTGAACCGATGATGACGCTTCCGTGACTGACACATCGTTGTCGCCTGGCACAAGCCTTAACCATAGGTCAGGCCTACGCTAGCGCACATCGTCGATCGTCCAAAAGGACTAACTTGTGGAGAGTTTGTGACAACGAGGACTCATTTCCGTCGTCGTTGTCTTAAAAATGATTCAGAGGAGGTCGGGCTGGATGACCGCGCGCAGCACGACCTGCGCTTCATTCTCGCGCGTGCGGCCGGCCAGCCACCAGATGCCGCTTTTCTTCACGCTCCAGGGCAGTTCCTGGCCGGCGAGCAGCAGGCTGGCCAGTTGTCCGATCCATGGCTGGTGGCCGACCACTACCGTGTGGTCGTTGCCCTGCGGCCAGTCGATCGCGGCCAGTACGGCGCCCACGTCGGCACCCGGGGCCAGGTCATCCAGGATTTCGGCCTCGCCGGACAGGGCCGCCGCGGTTTCGCGCGTACGCAGCGCAGGGCTGCAGACCACGCGGTAGCCGGCGGGCAAATGGGCGCGCAGCCAGTTGGCAGACGTCTCGGCCTGCTTGCGGCCGCGACGGGTCAGCGGCCGTTGGAGATCCGCATTGCGCGAGATGCTCAGGGCATCGGGCAGATCTTCGGCTTCGGCGTGACGCCACAGAATCAGGTTCATGTTCGGCAGGGGCTTCGTCGAGCCTTGAGTATGGTGACGCACGGCGCGTGCCGCAAGTGCGCGAACGGGCCGCCAAAAACAAAACGGGCCATCCAGTGGGCGAAACCCACGGATAGCCCGTCAGTGTCGGTAGCAGCGATGTCAACCGCGTGACAGCGGCGCATCGGCTGCGCGCCGCGAACTCAGGACTTGTGGCGGAAGTTGATGCGGCCCTTGGTCAGGTCGTAAGGCGACATTTCCAGGGTGACGCGGTCGCCGGCCAAAATGCGGATGCGGTGCTTCTGCATCTTGCCCGAGGCGTATGCCCAGATTTCCACGCCGTTTTCCAGCGTCACGCGATAACGGTTGTCGGGCAGGGCTTCCGACACCACGCCGCCAAATTCAATGAGTTCTTCCTTAGCCAATCTGTTTTCCTTTGTGGCAGCCACGCAAGCTGCGTTAAGTTGCTGAGTATCTGTGGGCGCCCGGTCGCGCGCATCCACGTCTTGCCGCCATGGCGGCAGCCGCGCGATACGTCGTCGGGAAGCAAGCTGACGGGCTTGGCAAACCATGGAAGCCAGGCGGGTCAGAGAATCGAGTAGGGGCGCGGATGACCCTGACGATTGCCTTGCCACTTGCGGTTGCGCGGGCGTCTGGCGCATCCGTGTACATCACGGGGACAGCGGGCAAGGTGTTTCCGGGGCCGGCAACGCTTCCGCCTTGCCATATCCGAACAATATGAGGGCGGGCCGGTGGGTTTCCAGTGCGCCAGGCGGCGCTTTCCCGGTTAACAGGGCATGCTCAGATACCCCGAACTGACGCGCGATTGTAGCACGATCGCACCGCCTACGCGGGCGCAGCATGGGTGGGATCGCTGTTGCGCAAACGCCATGTACAGGCGCCCGATGGCATTGTGCGCTGCCGCATTGGCGCGGCATCCACGCCGACCCCATACCGACCCCACACCGCTCCATATCGACAATCCACCGCAAGGATGATGCATCCAACATGGTTTCCGTAACCTTTGTCCTGCAGAATGCCGCCGTCCCGCCAAAAAGGGACGCATTCACGACACAACAAGACAGAAATGGGGAACGGCAACATGTGCGCAATCTTTGCCCTGGTGGCATGCATCATCCTGGGGGCGCCGATCGAGCTATATGGTCTGGGTGCGGTCTGCGCAGTATGGGACCTGTTCAGGGCGGCCGAGGCGCGCAGGCAACTGCGTCTGCTGGAAGCGCAGGTCGAAGAGCTTGAAATGCCAGCGCATGAGACGACCGTCAGCCAGGTTGGTCCGCGACATGGCCGGCAAACGGCAGGCCAGGGAAGTCGGCACGGGATTGCCTGATTGCCAAAGAGGCCTGATTGCCAACGGCGGGCACGGCTGCGAGGTCTTATGCGAGGCCTGAACCAGACCTCGCATAAGACGAAAAAGAAAAAGGGCTCACGTCTTGCGACGTAAGCCCTTGATCGGACTGCCAGTACAACTTGCAAATATGGTCGGAGCGATAGGATTCGAACCTACGACCCTCTGATCCCAAATCAGATGCGCTACCAGGCTGCGCTACGCTCCGAAGCCGGCGATTCTATCGCGACACATGCGGCCAGGTCAAATGCGGTGTGCGGAAGATTGCAACGCGCCCGAGTGGCGGGCACGTACCCCGCTTCAGGCGGGATCGTATTTGGCTTGACTTGATGCGTCGCGCTGACATAATCCGCACACCGCAAACGGTCCGACCCGGCCCTTCACGCCTGGCAATGCTGTGCCCACCCGGACCTGGTCCCGACTATCACAACTATGGCACGCCAGCCCCGCTAGCGACGCGGGTGCGCTGAGCCGTGCCTGAGCCATGCTTCGCCCGCGATGCCCTGCATCGACGTGACGCGAGGCTGCCGGACCTGCGGAAAAACAAAACAGGACGGCTGCTCGCAGGCCGCAAACAGAAGGTAGTCCGGTGCCGTGCGGAGCACCGGCGATGCCTTTGTGAACGGGAATGAAGATGTTTCAGTCGCAGGTGGTAGTGCTGATCGCGGCCTTGTTCGTGCTGCAGATGGCGATCGTCTGTGCCGTGTTGCGGCGCTCTGCAGGTATGGAGCGCAGCGGGCTCACCTCGTGGGCAATCGGCGATCTGGTAGTGACCCTGGCCGCGGTGTTGTTGGCCGTTCATGGATATCGTCCCGAATGGCCGCTGGCGGCGCTGCCCGAACTGGCGCTGACCGCCGGGCTGTCGATGATGGTCCACGGCACGCGCCATTTTGTTGGCAAAGCGGGGCGGCCCATTGTGCTGGCCGTGCTGAATCTGCCTGGCCTGGTTGTGCTGGCCTTGCATGCGCTCGGCGGGCTGGCGGGCCTGGCGCCCGGTGCTTTGTCGGCCGAATTGTCGATGCCGATGTCACCGGCGACGGTCGCCGGGCTGATGCTCGGATCGTCGGTGATCCAGATGCTGCTGCTGCTGGAAATGATCCGGGTCGTCGTGCCGCGTTTGCCGGCGAAGCGCGGCACCGGCCGCCTGGCCATTCTCTCGCTCACCCTCGTGGCGCTGGCCTGCACCGTTTTCGCGGGCGCCCAGGCCTGGGCGCCCCTGTCGACGCTGGTCGACGGCCACCCGCTGGTGACGCCGGACGAGCGCGGCAACATCACGCTTTGCTTTGTGTTCGGCGTGGTGGGGCTGTCGATCAGCTTCGCGCTGATGGCGCATGACCGCCTGCGGCGCATCATCGAACGCCGTGCGCGGCATGACGACCTGACCGACGTGCTGTCGCGCGGCGCCTTCTGGGAAGAGCTGGAGCTGGCGTGCAAGCAGGCGGAACGCCAGCGCACCGCCTTCACCGTGGCCTTCATCGACCTGGATCACTTCAAGGCTATCAACGACCTCTACGGGCATCTGGCGGGGGATAGCGTCCTGCGCCATTTCGCGGGTTTGCTGCGCAAGGCGGCGCCGGCGCGTGCCGTGCTTGGCCGGTTGGGCGGCGAGGAATTTGCGATTGTGATGCCCGACACTACGCTGGAAACCGGTCGCGCCATCAGCGTGCGCCTGAGCGCGCTGGTGCGTTCGACCCCGTGCCCGTCGGACCCCGATCCCATTGCCTATACGGTCAGCATCGGCATGGCCGAACGCCAGGTCGGCGAGAATGCCGATGCGGTCATGCGGCGCGCCGACCGCGCGCTCTACGATGCCAAGCAGATGGGCCGCAACTGCGTGTCGTCGCACGACACGGCCGAAGGCGTCGGCATGCCCCGCCGCCCGCGTGTGCGCGAGCGAGAATCGTCCTGAGGCGCGCGCGCCCACGCCTTCCGTTTCGCCGGACCGACGACCCCTGGGGTCGCTGCAACGATGGCCCGCATCGGGTCGTCGCCGGCGCGTTCCCCTTGCGCAACCAGTGCGGTAGAATGCACGCCTTGCCGCAACGGCAAGGCCCTCATGGCCCCGGCCATCCGCCCTTAGCTCAGTTGGATAGAGCACTCGCCTTCTAAGCGAGCGGTCAGAGGTTCGACTCCTCTAGGGCGGGCCAATCAAATCAACGGTTTGCGACTTGTTTGCCACTGCTTGGTGGAGACAACCTTGCAAACGTGAAGAAGTCGCCCCATTTTTATCCCTCTGAGATCACCCGCGCCGCAAGTCGCGAACGCGTAGTGAAAGATCGCGTCATGGCGAACTCCGGAAATTGAATGATCGGATATTGGGGGCTCCGGGAACAAGGCGAAGGTGGTTGATGCTGTTCAGTCCTTTGTGAAGGGATTCAACGGCGTTCAGGCCGCGCTGCGAAGCCAATCATCGTTTGACAAGACCACGAAGGAAGACAGGCAGCGCGCTGCTCGGCGATGACGCGCTACGCAATGTCAAGGCCGCGCTCGACAGCGTCATCAACAATGCTGACCCTTCAACGTTGAAGTCGATTGGCATCACCCAGAGCTCCGACGGGACCCTGTCAGTGGATACGAAAGCCTTGGAGCGGGCGATGGAAGAGCATCCGGACGTCGTCAAGAAAGTGTTGCTGGGCGATGACGGAAAATCAGGGCTCGCGGCCGCGACCGGTGGCTTTGTCGACAACGCACTCGCTGACAGCGGCGCCATCGCAAAGAGCGAGCACGAGGTTCAGGAAACGTTGAACGGCATTTCCAGCCGCTATGACACTGAGACGCGCCGGGCTTCCGCACTGATGGAGACGTATCGGGCGCAGTACGCGCAGCTCGACATGTTTTTGAACCAGTCAAATAGCGCGAACGCTGCGTTCTCGGCGCAGATGAGGTTGCTGCGCCGATAACGGCCGAGGTCGTTGGCGAGCCCGATCCGAGACATATCGTCTGCGTGAGATCGTCCAGTTGGCGGGACCGAATCCCGTCAAGTTCCGGCTCGGCCTGCTGCACGTCTTTCGCCGAAGTCCATCACCAGGGCCGGCTCAGGGCATGCGGACGGTTTGGCGGTGTGTTTATTCGGCTGGCCGAGGCGGCGCGCCCGGAGGCGCCTTGTAGCGGTTGTAGCTCCAAAGGTATTGTTCGGGAAATCGCCGGATCAGCGTTTCCATCGCGCCGTTGAGCAGGGTGGCCTGGGCTGCGGGTTCATCCGGCATCTCGCCGGGCAGCCGCATCAGGTGCAGGCGCCATCCGCGCCCGCGTGGCAGGCGCTCGCCCGACGCGAGGATCACCGCCACTTTAGCCTGCGCAGCCAGTTTGCCCGGCAGCGTCATGGTGAATGCCTGGCGGCCAAAGAAAGGTACCCACACGCCCTCGCCAAGGCTCGGTGCCTGGTCGGGCAGCAAGCCCACCGCACCGCCTTGACGCAGCGCCCGCATGAAGGCGCGCACGCCCTGCGAAGCGGCTGGCACGGCGGTCAGATCAGAGGTGGAGCGCGCGCTGTCCATCAGCGCACGCAGATATTCCTGGTGGGGCGTGCGGAACATCACCGTAAGCGGCATGCGCCTGGCAACGTAGCGTGCCGTGATCTCGAAGCTGCCCAGGTGCGGGGTCAGGAACAAGATGCCCTTGCCTTCGGCGCGGGCGGTGTCGATCACGTCCCAGTCGTCGCAGATCACGCGCGCGATACTGTCGTCATTACGAAACCAGATGCGACAGGTCTCCAGGATCATGGCGCCGGCTTCTGCGGCCGAGCGGCGCGCGAAGCTGGCATCCGGATAGCCGGCCTGCGCGGCATTTTCCTGCAGGCGCTGCCGATATCGGCCGGGCAAGGCGTAGACGAGACGGCCTAGCGCACGACCGGTGGCGTGCAGCACGGGAAGGGGTAGCACTGCCAGCGCGCGGCAAAGTGTGGGCAGCCAGTGAGAGCGAGTGTTGGAGTCCAAGACCTGGGCGAAAACGGGGGTCGTCTTTTGCGAGTACGGGACGGTGGTTTTACCGTAGCCGGCCGCGCGGATAAAGCACCGAGTTGGAAAAGACTGTTGCACGGCATGGATATTGTGAGCATGCCGAAAACATGGCCAAAGGGGCGAGGCGCGCGGCGCAACGCTGTAGGGCGCTATGTGCGCTGGACCACATTCTGATGAGCTGTGTCCCGTCCCTCGGTTGCGCGGCAACGGTGTACGCCTTGTTCTGGTGTCTCGTATTTGCTGGCGGCTATTCGGTGTGGGCGGGCGAGGATGTCGGAACTGCCATGAACCCCGATAGACCCGGTCGATCGCGCAGACGTATCGCGCCCTAAAAACGGGGTGCAGCTGTTCAGCGCTGCACCCTTATCGGCAAAGAGCCATGCTTACCGAAAAAGTGAAGGGAGTCATTCTCCCTCACCCTGCAGATGGCCCCTTGTCGATGGGCATCTGCGGATGGAATTTTATATCGCGTACGCGTCACGTATTGCTCTGCGGTGGCGAATTCAATTTTCCAGATTGGCGGCCAAAACACCCGTCTTCGGGTGATGAACAGCCGTGGCGTTACGCCGCAATCTGACGCAGGCGGTCCAGCGTGGGCAAAAGCTCACTGGGATCGGGGCGCTGCGTGTAGTCGGGATTCACCTCGGCGTAAGCGATGACGCCGTCCTGGCCAATGATGTAGCGCGCCGGCATGGGCAGCGTCCACGATGGATCATCGTTGATCACGGCAAGGTCGGTCTTGAAGGCATTCTTGTAGATGTCAATGAGGTAATCGGGCAGGGCGAATCGCAGGCCGAATGCGTCGGCCACCGCGCCACGCGGGTCGTTGAGGATCGGAAACCCCAGCTTGTTCTGCGTGACGGCCTTTCGGCTGTTGACCGCCGATTGCATCGAGATGGCGACCATCGTTGCGCCGCGTGCCTCGATCTCCGGACGGGCCGCCTCCAGCGCCTGCAAATCCATATTGCAATACGGGCACCAGACGCCACGGTAGAACGTCACGACGACAGGCCCCTTCGCGAGCAAGTCGCCCAGATCGACCGTATTGCCGTGGGCGTCATGCAACGAGAACACGGGCGCCTGGTCGCCATCGCCAGCCTTGCGGGCGCGGCCGGCTTGACCGCTTTCGATCAGCTCATCGGTTTGCCGGTGAATGGCGTCCACGACAAAGCGCGGGACGTTGTAGGGCGGGGCGCCAGATTCCAGCGCGGCTTTGAATGCATCGAGTTTGGCTTGCAGGGACATGATCGACTCCAGGTCTTGGGGCGAAGCGTCTGGCGATGTGCGCCGCTTCGTTGGAGATAATTTCGTTCATTTGCCGGCGATGCGGTATGCGACAGCATCAACTAAGATATATCCGTTCTGCAAATGAATAACCCAGGCTTGGGAGGCGCTATGAGTGATCGGCTTTTTGCGCTGCGCCTGTTTGTGCGCGTGGCCCGTGGTGGCAGCTTTTCCGTTGCGGGGCGTGCCATGCAGCTATCCCAACCCTCCGTGTCCCGCATCATCTCTGGGCTGGAGGCCGAAGTGGGCGCTGCGTTGCTGACGCGTACGACGCGGGCTGTCTCGCTGACCGAGGCCGGGTCCGACTACCTGGCACGCATCGAGCCGATCCTTGCCGCGCTCGATGAAGCGGACCATGCCGCCAGAGGCACGGGAGAGTTGCGCGGCATCCTGCGCGTAGGCGTGCCGGCGAGCTTGGCGATGCGACAGATCATTCCGCGGCTGCCCGGTTTCATGGACCTGCATCCCGGACTGCGTGTCGACATGACGATGAGCGATCAGCGGCAAAACCTGGTGGTGGAGGGCGTCGATGTCGCCCTGCGCTTCGGTGCGCTGCCGGATTCTTCAGCGACCGCCAGAAAAATTGGCACGTCCCACCGCATTCTGGTCGCTTCGCCCAGCTACCTGCAGCGTGCCGGTGTCCCGGTCTCGCCGGCGGAACTGCCTTCCCATTCCATCGTCGTCGGCCCGGCGGCGATGGCCGGCTGGATTTTCCAGCGCGAAGGCCGCGAAACATCGGTGGACCTCGACGGCCGGCTGGTGGTCAATGTCAACGAAGCTGCGGCGACGGCGGCAGTCTCCGGACTCGGCATTGCGTGTCTTGGGCGGTGGGGGTGCCAGGAGGAAATATCTCAAGGCACCCTCGTCCATATCCTCCCGGAGTGGGCGCTCGAACCAATGGAGGTCAATGCGGTATTTGCGGCAGGGCGCGCTGCCAAGCCGTCGGCACGCGCATTCGTGGATTATCTTGCGAAAAACCTCGTTGACCTTTGATATACGCTGGCGCCTCCCAGGCTCCTGCTCGATTCCGATCTCATTTATACGGCAACGCCACATAAAAATGAAAAAATACTCATCGCCGCGCTGGTGATTTCAGCATCGTCAGCGTTCGCAGATAATTCCAATGGGAAAAATATCTATTTTCAGAGGTGCGCCATGTGCCACGGCGCCGATCTCAAAGGATCGGGAGCATTGGCCACCAAAAGCAATCCGCTAACCCCAAACCTGAAAACGTCCGCTTTCAAGAAACGACTGAATGATTATCCGGGCGTCATTGTTTCGTCGATAGTGCTTCGACCGAATGGAGATTTGATTCCTAAAACGTTGAAAGAGAATGGCGTAAAGCTACCGCCGTTCTCATGGCGGATCCAGGATCTGCGCGATATCAATCAATACATGAATGACGAGATCTTAAAAAGCCGATGATTTCCGGTCAGTGCAGGAGGCTGCTTTCGGGCCGCACTTAACGTTTGGCTGGCGTAGCGGAGCCCGCGCAGCAAGCGCGTGCTTCCTGAATGGGCGGGCACTTGACCGAGCCAAACGAACAGAAGACGCAGCAGTCGCCAGACTTCGGGGAAAGCAATGCCTTGCACCTCGTGCATTCATGGAAGTAGAGGCAAGCGTCGGTCGGCATCACTTCGATCGACACGTGTCCGCAATGCGGGCAGGTCAACGTGGATTCAAGGATGGGTCGTCGTCACTTTCAATGCCCTCAGGTGCAAAAAGGAGGATTGAATCGTCAAGGATTTTACTGCCGTGAGGAATGACGCTTTCTGGCCGATCTTAGCCGGCACGCACGCTAAGGTCCTCTGATTGATCCAGAAGGGACCTTCAAAATCCGCAATCGACCCCGCAGCGTTGGCGGAGCCTGTCGATAGTGATCCCTGCACGGTTTTCGATCCTCCAGTTGCGCTTCAAAGTGACAGTTTTCGCGGACGCTCCCCGAAACTGGCTTCCCTGATTCCTACAATCCGATCAGAACAGCGTTGCCCTGCGCGGGGCTTGGGGCTTGGGACAGGCGCGTGGCGACGGCCGTCATGACGCGCGATGCGGATGGCCCAGGCGGCGTCCGGGCGCTCTCCCTATCTCGACAGGAGCGAAAGACATGTTGACGCAGCAGACCAAGGAGATCGTGAAGGCTACCGCGCCAGTCCTGGCGCAGCATGGCCTCGACATCATCAAGTACTTTTACGGGCGCATGTTCGTGGCGCATCCGGAACTGAAGAACGTCTTCAACATAGCGCACCAGGAACAGGGCCAGCAACAGCAGGCGTTGGCGCGCGCCGTCTATGCGTACGCGGAAAATATCGACGATCCCAGCAGCCTGATGGCTGTGCTTGGCAATATCGCCAACAAGCACGCCAGCCTGGGCGTCAAGCCCGAGCAGTACCCGATCGTCGGCGAGCATCTGCTGGCCGCCATCAAGGAAGTGCTAGGCAGCGCCGCCACGGACGAGATCATTTCGGCATGGGCCCAGGCCTACGGAAACCTGGCCGATGTGCTGATGGGCATGGAGAGCGGGCTCTACGAGCAGTCGGCCAGCCAGCCGGGCGGCTGGGCGGGGTGGCGTACTTTCGTGGTGCGCGACAAGCGGCCCGAGAGCAGCGTGATCACATCGTTCGTGCTGGAACCGGTCGATGGCGGCCCGGTGCTGAATTTTGAGCCGGGGCAGTACATCAGCGTGGCGGTGGATGTGCCGGCACTGGGGCTGCAGCAGATTCGCCAGTACAGCCTGTCCGACATGCCGAACGCGCGAAGCTACCGTATTTCGGTCAAGCGGGAGCGGGACGAGGGCAAGCCGGCCGGCTACGTGTCGAACCTGCTCCACGACCATGTGGCCGCGGGCGACCAGATCAAGGTCGCGGCGCCATATGGCACGTTCCACATCGATGTACACGCCAAAACGCCAATCGTGCTGATCAGCGGGGGCGTGGGCCTGACGCCGATGATCAGCATGCTCAAGCGCGCCATCCAGGACCCTGACCGGCAAGTGGTGTTCGTGCATGGGGCGCGCAACGGCACCGTCCATGCGATGCGTGACCGCCTGCGCGAGACCGCCAGGACGCAACCGAACTTCAAGCTGATCGTGTTCTATGACAGCCCCTTGCCCGACGATGTGGCGGGCCGTGACTACGACCATGCCGGGTTTGTGGACGTCGCGAAGATTCAGCAGGCCATCCAGCTGCCGGATGCCGACTACTACATCTGCGGGCCGATCCCGTTCATGCGCATGCAGCACGATGCGCTGAAGCAGCTAGGGTTGCGCGAGGCACATATTCACTACGAGGTATTTGGCCCCGACCTGTTCGCCGAGTAGCCGCGCACAGCCGCGAACGCGCACTGCGCGCGCGTGGCCGCCGGTATGGCCGCTGGTATGGCATTTGCACGCTGCCGGATAGATACGTTCCGACAGGGAGGCGGCCGTGAACTCGTCAAACAGCGATATGGAGTATGCCGAGCTGGGGCTGCAGGATATCCCTGACCTGCGCCCGCTCGCCATTGTCACCGGCGCGTCCACCGGCATTGGCTTCCATCTGGCGCACTGCTGCGCGGACAGCGGCATGGATTTGATCGTCGTCGCTGACGAACCCGAGATTTCGGATGCCGCCGCCAAGCTGCAAGACAACGGCGTGATTGTGGAGTCGCTGGTCGCGGACCTTTCCACCCGCGCAGGTGTGGACGAATTACTAGCCAGCGTGCGTGGGCGGCGCATCGACGTGCTGTGTGCCAACGCCGGCCGGGGCCTGGGGCACGCGTTTGTAGACCAGGATTTTTGCGATATCGCCCGGGTGCTCGAAACGAACATCGTGGGCACGCTGTACCTGCTGCACAGCGTTGGGCGACACATGCGCGAGAACCGCGCCGGCCGCATCCTGATTACCGGTTCGATTGCGGGCCTGATGCCCGGCACCTACCAGGCGGTCTACAACGGCACGAAGGCGTTTCTGGATTCGTTCGCGTTTGCGCTGCGCCACGAACTGGCCGATTTCCACGTCAGCGTCACTTGCCTGATGCCGGGCGCCACCGAGACCGAGTTCTTCCGCCGCGCCGACATGCTGGATACCCGCATGGGCGAAGCGAAGAAGGACGATCCGGCGGATGTGGCCCTGCAAGGCTTCGAGGCCATGATGCGGGGCGAGGCGGAGGTCGTGACCGGCTGGCAGAACAAGCTCCGGGCGGCCATTGCGTCGATCACCCCGTCGCAGCTGCTGGCCGAACAGCACCGCAAGATGGCCGAGCCGCTCGACAAGGACCGGAATTCGAAAGATGCCGTGCGCTGAAGCGCGCGTCACCGACAGGAGCAAAACCATGGCCGACAGCAAGCCGCAAGCCCCTTCCGGCAGCCCGGATCCGACCGCACTGCAAAAGGCGCTCAAGGGCCTCGACTATCCCGCCACGCGCGGTGCGCTGATCTCCACCGCCCGCGACAACCATGCGGACGACCACATCATCAACGCGCTGATGCGCATCCCGGAGCAGAACTACGAAGGCTTCACGCAGGTGTCCGAAGCGGTGGCTGCGCACCAGGGCGACCCCGCCCGGTAGGCGGGCGGGCCGCCAGCCGGTGGATCGGGCCGCGCGGCTATTTGCGCATGTCGTCGACGATAGGGTCGAACGATGCCGTGCGTTGCACCTGGCCGTCCTCGCCGTGGACGACCAGTTCGACCTTGTCCTGCCTGGCCTTTACCGCGCCGGCGGCAATGGCCTCCTGCTGCGATGGATAGTGTGACGTGGCCCCGTCGGTGCCTTCCACCTCCACGGCCCAGCCGTGCTTTTCGGTTCGGACGACGTGTACGTTATGCGTGGCCATGAGAGTCTCCCGCCTGACGCTGTCCAGTTGCCGCCCGCACCTTCCGTGCTGGCGCCGACTTTGCCACGGCTTTGGCACGAATTGGCGCGGCCTTGGCACGAATGGGGCGCGAGCGGGGCGAGGCATGGGCGCGCAACGTGCGTCGGCGTCGCCCCGGGGGTGGACGCATTTCTTGCCAGTGGTGGTATGGCCTACAGCGCCAATCTGCATCGGCCCGTCATGGCCCCGTCGCGCTGTGCGCAGGGGGTGCCGATACGGTGACATCGGGGCCGCCCGCTCGGGCCGCCCCTTGTTTGCGGCGGGTGCTGACTCAGGCTGCCATGCGTACCAGGTCGGCCGCGCGCTCGGCGATCATGATGGTGGGCGCGTTGGTGTTGCCGCCAATCAGCGTGGGCATGACCGAGGCGTCCACCACGCGCAGGCGTTCCACGCCGTGGACCCGCAGTTGCGGGTCCACCACGGCCATCGCGTCGACCCCCATCTTGCAGGTGCCCACCGGGTGGTAGATGGTGTCGGCATGGGCGCGCACGAAGTCGCGGATCGCCGCATCGTCGCCTTCGCCGGGCCCGAGCAGGGCGGCCAGCGGATCGTTGCCGCCCGCGTCCGCCAAGGCCGACTGGGCGAAGATCCGCCGCATCAGCTTCACGCCGGCCACCATGCCGTCCAGGTCGGACGACGCCGACAGGAAGCGGGGATCGATCCTTGGCGCTTCGCGCATGTCGACCGATGCCAGTTCCACCGTGCCGCGGCTTTCGGGACGCAGCACGCAGGCATGGCAGGAATAGCCGTGGCCGGGCCTGCCATGGCGCAGCACGTTGGAATTGCCCAGCAGCGCCGGCGCGAAATGCAGTTGCAGGTCGGGGGCGCCCAGTCCGGGGCGGGTGCGGACGAAGGCGCCAGCCTCGGCCACGGGTGACGCCAGCATCCCGGTGCGCCGCCAGCGGTAGCGCATGACCTCGCCGGCCATGCGCGCCACGCCGCGCAGCGAATAGCCGTAGAGGTGCCACGACGTGACCGGCTTGCCGATGATGACGTCGAGATGGTCCTGCAGGTTCTGTCCCACGCCGGGCAGGTCGTGTACCACGGCCACGCCCACGCTGCGCAGGTGATCGGCCGGGCCGACGCCCGATGCCATCAGCAGTTGCGGCGAATGGAAGGCGCCGCCGCTGACGATTACCTCGCGCCGCGCGCGCAGCGTCTGCGTCTGGCCGTTGCGCGCCACTTCCACGCCCACCGCGCGCTTGCCCTCGAACACGATGCGCAGCGCCTGCGTCCCCGTCATCACGCAAAGGTTCTGGCGGCCGCCGTTGTGGCCGGCGTCGGCGCGGTTGCCGCGATGCAGGTAGGCGCGCGCGGCGTTCCAGCGTTCGCCGTTGAACTGCGTGGCCTGGTACAGCCCCACGCCTTCCTGTTCGGCACCGTTGAAATCCTGGTTCAGCGGCAGGCCGGCTTGCGCCGCGGCCTGCACGAAGCGGCGCGAGAACGGATTCGGCGTGCGCAGGTCGCTGACATGCAGCGGGCCGCTGCCGCCGTGCCAGGCGTCGTCGCGGCCGGCATTGCGCTGGTTGCACTCGCTGCGTCGGAAGTAGGGCAGCACGGCGTCGTAGCCCCAGCCTTCGCAGCCCAGTTCGGCCCAGCGGTCGTAATCGCTGCAGTGGCCGCGCACGTAGAGCATCGCGTTGATCGACGAACTGCCGCCCAGCCCGCGCCCGCGCGGCTGGTACGACTCGCGGCCGTTCAGGCCGGCCTGCGGTACGGTACGGAAGCCGTAGTTGCGCGGCCCCGGGTGGGGCACCGTCCTGGCGATGGCCAGCGGGGTCCAGACACTGGGGTGATGGTCGTCAGGCCCCGATTCGAGCAGGGCCACGGTCACGCCTGGCTGGTCCGCCAGCCGTCCGGCCAGGGCACAGCCGGCCGAGCCGGCGCCCACGATGATGTAGTCGAAGCTGGTGTCGCCCATGAATGGTGTCTCCTCGGCGTTGTTCTTGTGGGGTGTTATTTCTGGAAGCCGTGCGGCGTCACGATATTGAAGTTCGGGTCGAACGTGTCGAGCATGCCGAACAAGCCTGCCACGGCTTGCGGATTACCGTCTATCCGGACCGCGCCGGACTGCATGGCCTGCGGCAGCGTCAGCTGTTTCAGGCTGATCTGGTCCAGCGTGGCCTTGGTCAGCGTGACCGCGGCGGTGGGCTGCGCGTGCTGGGCTTCGGCCACGTAGGTCAGCGCACTGTTGCGCAGCGTCATGGCATAGCGCTGCTTCAGGTCGGTGAACTGCCAGTTCAGCGTCATGGTCTTGCCGGCGGCCTTGTCGGCGTTCAGTCGCACCGCCAGGAAATCGAAGAAGTTCGGCACACTCAGCGCGCGGACCAGGTCCGACGAACTGGTGCCCGTGCTGGACGGCTTGGCTACGCCATCGCGCAATTCCTGGGCGCCGGTCAGGTAGATATTGCGCCAGGTGGCGTTCTCGCTCTGGTAGCCCAGTTGTTCCAGTGCATCGGCCTGCAGCGCGCGGGCGGCGGCATTCGACGGATCGGCAAACACCAGTTCATTGCCGATCTGGCTGACCCAGCGGTACTCGCCACGCGCGTAGGCGTCGCGCAGGCGGGCCAGCACCGCGTCCGGGCCACCCATCCATTCGATGGTCTTCTTTGCGGCCTGCTCGGGCGGCAACGGATTCAGGTGTGCCGGGTTGCCGTCATAGAAGCCCAGGTAGCGCTGGTACACCGCGCGAACGTTGTGGCTGACCGATCCGTAGTAGTCGCGCGCATACCATTTGCTGGCCAGCGGCTGCGGCAGGGTTTTTAGCTGATCGGCGATGTCCAGCGGCGTGTAGCCCTGGTTCATCAGGCGCAGCGCCTGGTCGTTCAGGTAGGCGTACATGTCGCGCTGGTCGGATAGCATTTCGACGATGCGCTCGCGGCCCCAGGTGGGCCAGTGATGCTGGCCGATCAGGATGTCGGTGCGCTCGCCGTAGCGCAGCAGCGCCTGGCCCAGGAAGTACGACCAGCCCTTGGCATCGCGCACCTGCGCGCCGCGCAGCGTCAGCAGGTTGTGCTGGGTACGCACCGCGTTTTCGGCGATGCACAGCGTGCGGAACTGCGGCAGGTAGACGTTCATTTCCGCCGGCGCCTCGGTGCCGGGCGTCAGCTGGAATTCGAGGTCGACGCCATCGATGCGCCGCGTCTCGATCGGCTTAGTGATCGACGACGTGGGCGCCAGCAGCGTCATGGTGCCGCGCGCCGTGGCTTTGCCCAGACCGGTATCGACCTGGCCCGTGGCGCTTTTCGGCAACTGTGTGCCATACATGTACTGTGCGCGGCGGCTCATGGCGCTGCCGGCCAGTACGTTCTCGCTGACCGCTTCGTCCATGAAGCCGCTCGGCGCCAGGATATCCACCTTGCCGCTCTTCACATCGGCTTCGTTGACGATGCCGCGCACGCCGCCGAAGTGGTCGACGTGGCTGTGGGTGTAGATCACGGCCAGCACCGGCTTGCGGGGGCGGTGGGCGTAGTACAGATCCAGCGCGGCGCGGGCGGTCTCGGCCGTCAGCAGCGTGTCGATGACGATCAGGCCGGTGTCGCCCTCGATGATGTTCATGTTGGCGATGTCGGCACCGCGCACCTGGTACACGCGGTCCGTGACCTTGAACAGGCCCGCTTCGTTGTTCAACTGCGCCAGCCGCCACAGGCTGGGGTTGACCGTCTTGGGGGCGTCCGCCGCCGACTCGAACGCGTAGGCGTTGAAATCCCACGCCGCCTTGCCGTCCGCCGTCTTGATGGCCGACTGGGGAAAGCGCGCAACCAGCCCGCGTTTGGCGTCCTCGAAGTCGGCGCGATCCGAAAACGGCAGGCGACGCAGCCATTCGGCGTTCGATTGCTCGGTCAGCGGCGTGGCGGCATTCGGATCCACCGGTGCGGCCAATACGGCCGGGGCGACGGGCAGGGCCAGGACGGCTGCGGCCAGCATGGCAGTGCGGGCAAGGCGCATGGGAAATCGACTCCTCGGTTGGGCAAGGCATCCATTGAAAGCGCGCCGCACCTATAATTCAATTGCAAATTTCGTATCGCAGTAATGCGTATGGTGCATACATGAACCTGAAACGGCTCGAACATCTGGTGGCGGTGGCGGAAGAGGGCTCGCTGGCTGCGGCGGCGCGGCGCGTGCATCTGAGCCAGCCGGCGCTGACGCGCAGCATCCAGGCGCTGGAGGAAGAGGCCGGCGCGGTGTTGTTCGACCGTGGCGCACGTGGCGTGACGCTGACTACGGTGGGCCGCATGGTGACCGAGCGCGCCCGGCGCATTCTCTTCGAGTCGGGCTGCCTGGCGCGCGATCTGGCGCTGGTGCGCCAGCACGAGATTGGCAGCGTGCAGATTGGGCTGGGCGCGTTTCCGGCGGCCATCCTGCTGCCGGAGCTGCTGAGCCAGTTGCACCGGCAATGGCCGAAGCTGCGCATCACCACCGAGGTCAGCCATCCGGCCGCATTGCTCGATGCCTTGCACGCCGAGCAGGTGGATTTCGTGGTGGTGGAGCACAGCACCGTGCCCACGGCTGCGGAACTGGAGGTGACACGACTGCCGGCGGGGCCGGGCGGCGTCTATGCCCGCGTGGGGCATCCGCTGGCGGCCGGGCCCGTGAGCCTGGCCACGCTGCGCGAATCGGCGCTGGTCTCGGTGGTATTCCCGCCCGAGACCCACGAACGGCTGCGCAAGCTGCTGCGCTGCAAGCCGGGCGAGGAATTGCCCTTCCAGGTGGAAAGCAACGATTTCCGCGCGCTGACGCACCTGGTGCGCCATGCCGACGCCTTGCTGCTGGCCCCGGCGCGGGCCGTGCGCGAGGAACTGGTCGAGGCCGGGCGGCTCGTGGCGCTGGATATTCCGGAGTTGCCCGAAATCACGATGCAGTTTGCGATCGTGCGGCTGGCGCAGCGGACGCTGTCGCCGGCGGCTGAACGGGCGGTGGCCGTGATCGAGGCCGTCGCGCGGACGTGAAGATGGGGCTGGTAAAAGAAAAAGCGCCCCAGAGGGCGCTTTTCGGTGCGGCGGAGAGGCTTGCCGCGTGGCGGGGCGTTGGCCGCTTACTCTTCGACGGCCGTGCCGACGATGTTGTAGCCGCCGTCGACGTACGTGATTTCACCGGTCACGCCGCTGGACAGGTCCGACAGCAGGAAGGCGGCCACGTTGCCGACTTCCTCGATCGTCACGTTGCGGCGCATCGGGGCCACGTCCTCGAAGTGCTTGAGCAGCTTGCCGAAGTCCTTGATGCCCGACGCGGCCAGCGTCTTGATCGGGCCAGCGGAGATGCCGTTGGCACGAATGCCCTTCGGACCCACGGCCGATGCCAGGTAGCGCACGCTGGCTTCCAGCGACGCCTTGGCCAGGCCCATCGTGTTGTAGTTCGGCACCACGCGCTCGGCGCCCAGGTACGTCAGCGTCAGCAGCGAAGCCTTGTCGTTCAGCAGCGGCAGGGCGGCCTTGGCCAGTGCCGGGAAGCTGTACGCCGAGATGTCGTGCGCAATGCGGAAGCCTTCGCGCGACAGGCCGTCCAGGAAGTCGCCGGCGATGGCTTCGCGCGGTGCAAAACCGATCGAATGCACCAGACCGTCGAATTTGTCCCAGCGCTGCCCCAAAGCGGCGAACGTGGCGGCGATCTGTTCATCGCTGCCGACGTCGCATTCGTAGATCATGTCGGAGCCGAATTCCTTGGCGAAGTCCGTGATGCGGTCCTTGAAACGCTCGCCCACGTACGTGAAGGCCAGCTCGGCGCCTTCGCGCTTGCAGGCCGACGCAATGCCGTAGGCGATGGAACGGTTCGAGAGCAAGCCCGTAATCAGGATCCGCTTACCTGCCAGAAATCCCATAAATTCTCCAGATTGTTTGTGGGGGACGGGCATGCTTCATGCACTGGCCCGTGTCCGGTGCATGGCAGGGAGGCAAATCCCCGCTGTTTGTTGCGCCGCGTAGAGGGAATGTCCGGATGGTTGGGCGCCACCCGAACGCATGTAAAATTGTCGCACAACTTCGCCCGGCCACAAGCCGTCGGGCCGTCTCGGGCATTGTGGAGGTCTGCAACCGGATGCTGATTCATGCACGTTGGCCGCGTCTGGCGGCAGGGCAGTGCTTCCGTCGACGCGCGGTAGTGCAATGGGCGCTGGCACTGTTGACCGTGCTGGGTGCGGGTTTTCCCTCATTGGGCTACGGCGCGCATGGTTTCGCGCTCCACGGCGATCTCAAGTATCCGCCCAATTTTGGCCAGTTCGACTATGTCAACCCCGATGCGCCGCAGGGTGGCACGCTGACGCTGGCCAATCCCGACCGCCGTACCAGTTTCGACAAATTCAATCCGTTCACGCTGAAGGGCACGTCCGCGCCGGGCCTGACCTCGCTGATGTTCGAGACGCTGCTGATCAGCAGCGCCGACGAGACGGCCAGCGCCTACGGCCTGCTGGCCGACGACGTGACGGTGGCCCCCGACCAGTTGTCGGTCACGTTCCATATCCGGCCCGAGGCCCGCTTCGTCAATGGCGATCCGGTGCTGGCCACCGACGTCAAGTATTCCTACGACATGCTGATGAGCAAGTCCGCCAGCCCGGGCTACCGCAGCATGTGTACCGACGTGAAGGCCGTGGTGGTGACCGGCGAACGCTCGATCCGCTTTGACTTCAAGCAGCGCAACGCCGAATTGCCGCTGATCGTCGGGCAGCTTCCCGTGTTCTCGAAGAAGTGGACGGCCAAGGTGCCGTTCGAGAAGCTGACGTTCGAGGAACCGATTGCCAGCGGCCCGTACAAGATCGAGCGCTACGACGCCGGTCGCGGCATCGTATTCCAGCGAGATCCGAATTACTGGGGCAAGAACCTCAACGTGCGGCGCGGCACGTTCAACTTCGGGCGCGTGGTCTACCGGCTCTACAAGGACGAGACCGCCAAGCTGGAGGCATTCAAGGCGGGCGAGTTCGATGCCATCGTCGAATACCGCTCGAAGAACTGGGCCAAGAGCTACGTTGGCACCAAGTTCCGCGACGGCAACCTGATCAAGACCGAATTCCCGCACCGCAACGGCGCCGGCATGCAGGGCTTCGTGATGAACATGCGCAAGCCGATGTTCCAGGACGTGCGCGTGCGTCAGGCCCTGATCCTGGCCCTCGATTTCGAGTGGCTGAATCGCCAGTTGTTCTATGGCGCCTACAAGCGGCTCGATAGCTGGTTCTCGAACAGCGAACTGGCCGCCAGCACCACCTTCGACGGCCGGCCCGGCGCCGGGGAGCTGAAGCTGCTGGAGCCCCTGCGCGCCCAGTTGCCGGCCGAAGTGTTTGGCGCAGACGTGGTGCAGCCGAGCACGGCGGCGCCCCGGTCGCTGCGTGACAACCTGCGCGACGCGCGCCGCCTGCTGGCCCAGGCCGGCTGGACCTACGACGACGGCGCACTGCGCAACGCCAAGGGCGAGCCGATGGTGTTCGAGTTCCTCGACGATGGCGGTGCCATGAGCCGCGTCATCACGGCCTACGTGCGCAATCTGGAGAAGCTCGGCATCGAGGTGCACCAGCGCACCACCGACTTCGCGCTGTACCAGAAGCGGCTGGAGGATTTCGACTTCGACATGGTGTCGATCCGCTTCCCGGATTCGCAGAGCCCCGGCAACGAGCTGCGCGACCGGTTTGCGGCCGAGGCCGCCGCCATGCCCGGATCGGACAACCTGTTCGGCCTGAAGTCGCCGGCCGTGGACAAGCTCGTGGACGCCGTGCTGCACGCCGAAACCCGCGACGAACTGATCACCGCCGGGCGCGCGCTGGACCGCGTGCTGATGCACGGCTACTACATCGTGCCGAACTGGTACAGTGCTTTCCACCGTGTGTCGTACCGCCGGGAACTGGGGTATCCGACCCGCCTGCCGTACTACTACACCGCGGAGGGCTGGATTCTTTCAAGCTGGTGGCGCAAGGACCTGGCGCCGAAGACCCAGTAATTCAGTCATCCAGTCATCCCCAATCGGACGGCCAATGCTTGCCTATCTGCTGAAGCGCATCCTGCTGATGATCCCGACGCTGGTCGGGGTGGTGACGCTTACCTTTGTCGTGATCCAGTTTGTGCCCGGCGGCCCGGTCGAGCAGATGATGCTCGAGATGAAGGGCCGGGGCGGCGGTGGGGAAGCCAGTGGCGGCGGCGCGGAATACCGCGGCCGGCGCGGCGTGGACCCCGACAAGATCAAGGAAATCCAGGCGCTCTACGGCTTCGACAAACCGCCGCTGGAGCGCTATTTCATGATGCTCAAGCGGTTTGCCCAGTTCGATCTGGGCCAGAGCTACTTCCAGCACCGCAGCGTCTGGGAGCTGGTCAAGTCGAAGATGCCCGTGTCGATCAGCCTGGGGCTCTGGACATTCTTTCTGACTTATCTGATATCGGTGCCGCTCGGGATCTCCAAGGCGATCCGGGCGGGCAGTCGATTCGACGTCATCAGCAGCATGATCGTGCTGGTGGGCTATGCCATTCCTGGCTTCGTGCTGGGCGTGCTGCTGCTGGTGCTGTTCGGAGGCGGCACCTTCGTGCAGTGGTTCCCGCTGCGCGGGCTGACTTCCGACGACTGGGACCAGCTGTCGCTGATGGGCAAGGTCATGGACTATCTGTGGCACCTGGTGCTGCCGATCACGGCGTCCGTGGTGGGCAGCTTCGCGGTGGTGACGATGCTGACCAAGAACGCCTTCCTGGAAGAAATCCGCAAGCAGTACGTGCTGACCGCCCGCGCCAAGGGTTTGTCGGAGCGGCGCGTGCTGTGGAAGCACGTGTTCCGCAACGCCCTGATCCCGCTGGTCACGGGCTTCCCGGCCGCCTTCATCGGGGCGTTCTTCACGGGTTCGCTGCTGATCGAGACGCTGTTTTCGCTCGACGGCCTGGGCCTGCTGTCGTATGAGGCCGTGCTGCGCCGCGATTATCCGGTGGTGCTGGGCACGCTGTACCTGTTCACGCTGATCGGGCTGGTGACGCGCCTGATCTCGGATGTCTGCTACGTCATGGTGGATCCGCGCATCCATTTCGAGGGGATGCACCGATGAAAGCTGCCGCCAAGAACGGCCTGCCGCATTCGCTGTCGCCGCGCCAGCGTGCGTGGCAGCGCTTTCGGCGCAACCGGCTGGGCTACTGGAGCCTGGTGCTGTTCGTATTCATATTCGTCTTCAGCATGGGTGCCGAACTGCTGTCGAGCGACCGGCCGCTGGTGGTGCGCTACAAGGGCGAGTACTACTTCCCGATCGTCAAGTCGTACCCCGAAACCACGTTCGATGGCGATTTCCCGACGCGGGCCGACTACCTGGACCCGTTCATCCGTGACCGGATCACGTCGAATGGCAACTTCGCCATCTATCCCCCGAATCACTATTCCTACGATTCGATCAACTACTTCGCCAAGGAGCCGAACCCGGCGCCGCCGTCGGCCGACAACTGGCTGGGCACCGACGACCGTGGCCGCGACGTGCTGGCACGCCTGCTTTACGGTTTCCGAGTATCGGTACTGTTCGGGCTGGCCCTGACGGTCATCGGCGTGCTGATCGGCACGCTGACCGGGGCGCTGATGGGCTTCTTTGGCGGGCGCTTCGACCTGATTTCGCAGCGCGCCATCGAAATCTGGAGTTCGATGCCCGAGCTTTACCTGCTGATCATCTTTGCGTCGATTTTCGAGCCTAGCCTGGCGCTGCTGATCATCCTGCTGTCGCTGTTCGGCTGGATGGGTCTGTCCGACTACGTGCGCGCCGAGTTCTACCGCAACAGGTCGCTGGACTACGTAAAGGCCGCGCGGGCGCTGGGGCTGTCGAACGTGCAGATCATGTGGCGTCATATCTTGCCGAACAGCCTGACGCCGGTCATCACGTTCCTGCCGTTCCGCATGAGCGCGGCCATCCTGGCGCTGACCAGCCTGGACTTCCTGGGTTTGGGTGTGCCGCCGACCACGCCGAGCCTGGGTGAACTGCTGGCCCAGGGCAAGGCCAACCTGGACGCCTGGTGGATTTCGCTGTCGACGTTTGCCGTGCTGGTGGTGACCTTGCTGCTGCTCACCTTCATGGGTGACGCGCTGCGTGATGCATTCGACACCCGTCTGGGCCTGGCCCACTTGCGGGGCCGGGTGGAGCCGAAGGTGCCGGCCGGTGGCGCGGCGGCGGAGGCCACCCCATGAACTCCGCGAATCCCGTAACGGCGATGAATCCGGTGTTTCCGGACCCGGTGGATATCCCCGAGCCCGGCACCAAGCTCATGTGCGTGGATCACCTGTCGGTGACCTTTGGCGAAGGCGAGCACGCCACGCACGCGGTGCGCGACGTCAGCTTCGACCTGCGCGCCGGCGAGCGCTACGCGCTGGTGGGCGAGTCCGGCTCCGGCAAGACCGTGACGGCGCTGGCCATGTTGCGGCTGGTCGAAGACGCGCGCTACCACGGCGCCATCCGCTTCGAGGGCAAGGACCTGCTCCAGGTATCCGATCGCGAGATGCGCGGCATCCGCGGGTCGGAGATCGCGATGATCTTCCAGGAGCCGATGACGGCGCTGAACCCGCTCTATACGATCGGCAACCAGATCGTGGAGACGCTGGCGCTGCACGAGGGCCTGGACCGCCGCACTGCGCGCGAACGCGCCATTGCGCTGCTGGAGCGTACCGGCATCAGCGACGCGGCCAACCGCTTCAACAGTTTTCCGCACCAGTTGTCGGGCGGGCAGCGCCAGCGCGCGATGATCGCCATGGCGCTGGCCTGTCGCCCCAAACTGCTGCTGGCCGACGAGCCCACGACGGCGCTCGACGTCACGATCCGCGCCCAGATCCTGGATCTGCTGCGCAGCCTGCAGGCCGAATTCGGCATGGCCGTCATGCTGATCACGCACGACCTGAACATGGTGCGCGCGTTCGCGCAGCGTGTGGGCGTGATGGAAAAGGGCGTGCTGGTCGAAACCGGCGAGACCGCCGAGGTCTTTGCCAACCCCCATCATCCCTATACGCGCAAGCTGATCGACAGCCGGCCCCGGCGCGAGGTGCTGCCGCTGGTGCCGCTGGCGCCGGTGCTGCTGGAAACCGACGCGCTGTGTGTGAACTACCAGAAGAAGCGGGCTGGCATTGCGGGCTGGTTCGGCAAGGAGGCGTTTGCCGCGGTCAAAGACGTCACGCTGCAATTGCGCGAGGGCGAGACCGTTGGCATCGTCGGCGAATCGGGGTCCGGCAAAACCACGCTGGCGCACGCGGTGCTGGCACTGCAGCGCAAGAGCGGCGGGGAAATCCAGTTCCTGGGCCGCAGTTTCGACGCCTGTACGCAAAAGGAACGCAGCGCGCTGCGCAAGCGCATGCAGGTGGTGTTCCAGGACCCGTTCGGCTCGCTGTCTCCGCGCATGACGATCGAGCAAATCGTGGGCGAGGGGCTGGCGTTGCACCAGCCGGGCCTGACGAAAGAAGCCATGCGCGAACGCGTGATCGAGGCGCTGCGAGAGGTGGGCCTGGACCGCACGGCGCTGGGCCGCTATCCGCACGAATTCTCCGGCGGCCAACGCCAGCGCATTGCCATCGCCCGCGTGCTGATCCTGAAACCTCAGGTACTGGTGCTGGATGAGCCGACTTCGGCACTTGACGTCTCGATCCAGCAGCAGGTGTTGGCGCTGCTGTCACAGCTGCAACACAAGTACAACCTCAGCTATCTGTTCATCAGCCACGATCTGGCCGTGATTCGTGCGATGGCGCACCGAGTCATCGTCATGAAGAACGGTGAAGTGGTGGAGTCAGGCGAGACGGAAACCGTACTCGGTGCGCCGCAGCATCCGTATACAAGAAAGCTGATGGCTGCTGCGCAGTTGGGTGCGGCCTGAATGATGTGCATTGCAGCACGCTTTGTCACGCCGAAGTAACACGGAATCTTTATAAAGAATCCGAGAAACAGAATACGTTTTTTGCGCTAATTCATTGATTTGCTGGCGCTTTGCGGGAAAGTTGTAACCATCTTTGACACGTCAAGGGTGGGTACTTTACTATCCCGCGATGAGTTTTGTCGGGGGTGGTTCGTCCGCCGCATGCAGGCCTTGGGGAAGGTCGATGTTGCACGCGGCAGGTGCAGTTGTCCGCTGGCGTACTTCTTGCGTACGTTCCGCCCTGATGTTTTCACGCTGTCCGGCTATGTCTGATTTGCCGGTCAGATTTGTCCGATCATCAGGAGAGCCAATGCAAACGGTACTTCATTCCCTGGCGCGCGCCGCTATCGGAATTGCCATTGCCTGCGGTGCGACTGTGTCGAATGGAGTGCTGGCGGATACGGTGTTCAAGGACCCCGACGCCCGGATCGAGGCCCGCGTAGACGCGGACGCGCATCCGGAAGGCAAGCGTGGCTTGCTGTCGTCGGTGATGAACTCCACCAGCAACGTTGCCAGCAAGGCTGGCGACCTGGTCATGAACGCGCTGGGCCTGATTGGTGTGCGTTATCGCTTCGGCGGTAACAGCCCCGAATCGGGTCTGGACTGCAGCGGCTTTGTCCGCTACGTGTTCAACGACACCTTCGGCTTCATGTTGCCGCGCCGTTCCGTCGAAATGAGCCAGGTGGGCACCACCGTGGCAGTCAACGAGCTGCGTCCGGGCGATCTCGTGTTCTTCAACACGATGCGCCATACGTTCTCGCACGTCGGCATCTATATTGGCGACAACAAGTTCGTGCATGCGCCGTCCACCGGCAGCAAGATCCGTGTTGACGACATGCGTGCGTCGTACTGGGTCACGCGCTACAACGGTGCCCGTCGCATCGACGACTCGGCCCGTGGCTCGGTCGAAAACACGGGCAGCATGATCGAGACGCTCAAGCGCTTCGATCCGAATGCCCAGGGTCGTACGATGTTTGGCGGTTGACGCATCGTTCGCACAATAAAAAAGGACTGCTTCGGCAGTCCTTTTTTATTGTCCGTCAGTGCTATGTCTTAATACATATACCCCACCAAAGGGTGACATCCTCTGTCATCAGGGTGACGATTTCTGTCAGGCGCGGGGGCGATGTGACAGGACATGTGACAACCGACGGGCGGCACCTTTCCGGCGCCTTTCCGGCACCTTTCCTATTGGATGGCGATCGTGCCCGGCTGTGCGGGGCGCAGTCGCGCCGCCGCCAGCTTCTCGCGCAGCGCGCCGATCACCGCAGACGTGGCTTGCTCGCCAGCCAGGATGGCCCGGTTGCGCGAGGCGAAGTCGCTGCCGCCCATGTCAGGCAGATCGGGGCGGATCACAACGTCGGCGCGCGACAGCGCCATGCGGTTGATCGACTGCCCCATGATGGCGGTGGTTTGCAGCAGCACGCCGCTTTGCCCGTTGTTCTTCTGGTTCGACGGATCGGCGGAGATGTTCACGGCGATCACGAAGTCGGCTCCCATCTCGCGCGCCGCATCCACCGGCACGGGTTCGACCAGGCCGCCGTCGACGTAGTCGTGGCCGGCGATCGACACCGGCTGGAACACGCCCGGCACGCTGCTGGACGCGCGCACGGCCTGGCCGGTATTGCCGCGCCGGAAGACGATGCGCTCGCCGGACTTCAGATCGGTGGCGACAATGCCCAGCGGCAGCTTCATGGCCTCGATCGGGCGGTTCTTGACCAGCCGGTTCACGTAGTTCTGCAGCGCCTCGCCCTTGAGCCAGCCGCCAAATTTGGTGCCGAAGGGCAGGGCCCAGTCTGCGATGGCGGCTTCGTCCATCGTCAGCGCCAGCTTGTTGAGCTGGAAGCCGTCCATGCCGGTGGCGTAGAGCGCGGCCACCACCGACCCTGCGCTGGTGCCCGTGACGATATCGACATGAATGCCCTGGGCTTCCAGCGCCTTGATGACGCCGATATGGGCGAATCCACGGGCGGCGCCACCACCCAGTGCGAGACCGATCCGGATCGGTCGCGGCGGCGTGGCGACGGGCGGCACGGCGGCCGTTGTGGGCGTGGAGGCCGGGGTGGTCGGCTTCGGGCCGAACGAGCAGGCTGCCAGCAGCAAGGCCGCCGAGGCGCCAAGAAAATGTCGTCGTTGCATCGAGGTGAGAAACTAAGGCGGAAGTGATGTACCGGGCATCGGCGGGGCGCGCATCGCGTAGCCGGGCGCGCGCAGCCGAGATTCAGACCGGTGGCAAGCATAAATGATTCCGTGGCCGGTCTGGAATCGGGCAGGGCGTATAATGCGACGATCAGAAGTTCAGCGAAATCCGGCCTGCGCGCATCCGTGCGTGGGCCTTTTTGTTTCTCCCCGACCATGACACAACGCGTCCGCACCCGCTTCGCGCCGAGCCCGACCGGCTTCATCCACCTAGGCAACATTCGCTCCGCGCTCTACCCGTGGGCGTTTGCGCGCCGCATGAAGGGAGACTTCATCCTGCGTATCGAGGATACCGACGTCGAACGGTCTTCCGAGGAAGCGGTCGACGTGATCCTGGAAAGCATGGCGTGGCTGGACCTCGATATCGACGAGGGCCCGTTCTACCAGATGCAGCGCATGGACCGGTATCGCGAGGTTGTGCGCGAGATGCTGGGCAATGGCCTGGCCTACCACTGCTACATGAGCACCGAGGAACTGGACGCCCTGCGCGAGGCCCAGCGCGCGGCTGGCGAAAAGCCGCGCTACAACGGCTTCTGGCGCCCGGAGCCGGGCAAGGTGCTGCCCGAACCGCCGGCCGGCGTGCAACCCGTGGTGCGCTTCAAGAATCCGATAGACGGTAGCGTGGTGTGGGATGACGCCGTGAAGGGCCGCATCGAGATCTCGAATGAAGAGCTCGACGACCTGGTGATCGCCCGCCCCGACGGCACGCCGACGTACAACTTCTGCGTGGTGATCGACGACCTCGACATGAAGATCACGCACGTGATCCGTGGCGACGACCACGTCAACAACACCCCGCGCCAGATCAACATCATTCGTGCGCTGGGCGGTGACGTGCCCGTGTACGCCCACCTGCCGACCGTGCTGAACGAGCAGGGCGAGAAGATGAGCAAGCGCCACGGCGCGATGGCCGTAACCGGCTACCGCGAAGAAGGCTACCTGCCCGAGGCCGTGCTGAACTACCTGGCCCGGCTGGGCTGGTCGCACGGCGACGCCGAAATCTTCACGCGCGAGCAGTTCGTGGAATGGTTCGACCTGGACCACCTGGGCAAATCGCCGGCGCAGTACAACGCGGAAAAGCTGGCCTGGCTGAACAATCACTACATCAAGATGGGCGACAATGCGCGCTTGGCCGACCTGACGCGCCCGTTCATCGAGGCGCTGGGCGGCAAGGTGGAAGGTGTGGATCTGGTGGGTGTGGTCGCGCTGGTCAAGGACCGTGCGAATACGCTGAAGGAAGTGGCGCAGACCGCGATGCTGTTCTATCGCGGCGAGCCGCAGGCCGACGCCGCACTGAAGGCCGAGCACCTGACCGACGAGATTCGCCCGGCGCTGCAGGCGCTGGCGACGCAACTGGCCGCATTGCCCGAGTGGAAGCGCGAAGGCATCAGCGCCACGTTCAAGGCCGTGCTGGCCGAGTTCGGGCTGAAGATGCCCAAGCTGGCCATGCCGGTGCGCCTGCTGGTGGCGGGCCAGCTGCAAACGCCGGGTATCGATGCGGTGCTGGAGCTGTTCGGCCGCGACACGGTGCTGCGCCGCCTGGCTGCTGCATAAAAATGTGCAGAAATGTCTCGGTAGGGGCTTGCGCTCAGGTCGAGACTTCCGCATAATCTCGTTCTCCCTGCTGCACGACGCAAGTCAAGCAGCCCGGTTGAAAAACTAGGAAAAAGGGGCTTGCAAAAAATGGTGATTGATTTATAATCGCCGCTTCGCCGGAAAGCAGTAAATCTGGCGGCAAGCAGTGGTAGTAAATGGCAGTAACTATGGGGCTATAGCTCAGCTGGGAGAGCGCTTGCATGGCATGCAAGAGGTCAGCGGTTCGATCCCGCTTAGCTCCACCAAAGTTTCTGTCCCCTTCGTCTAGAGGCCTAGGACATCACCCTTTCACGGTGAGTACAGGGGTTCGAATCCCCTAGGGGACGCCAGATGTTGGACGTAACCATTCGTCCAGTTGGCTGTCCGAAGCGAAGCTTCGGGTGGCAACCGCAAAAACGGAGCGGTAGTTCAGTTGGTTAGAATACCGGCCTGTCACGCCGGGGGTCGCGGGTTCGAGCCCCGTCCGCTCCGCCAGACTGAACCCGCTTGGGTGAAACCAAGCGGGTTTTTATTTGGGTGAGAGGTGATTATCTGATAATCATCTTTCGATTTACCTGAAGCAAAGTTGTTGGCTTCAAAAATCAAAATATAATCGCGACTTCGCAAGTCGTTGCGATTATAGGCAGTGCCGAATATTCGGGGCTATAGCTCAGCTGGGAGAGCGCTTGCATGGCATGCAAGAGGTCAGCGGTTCGATCCCGCTTAGCTCCACCAAGGTTTGGGAAGCAACCGGTGCAGTAAAAAAGTTGCTTCAAGTTGCGAAAATTCTGGTAAAATGCCGGACTTCGCAGCAAACGACGGAAGACGTTGCTTGCAACAGATTTCTGTCCCCTTCGTCTAGAGGCCTAGGACATCACCCTTTCACGGTGAGTACAGGGGTTCGAATCCCCTAGGGGACGCCAAACAGCCAGGCGTAATCAAACGCCTAGCGGTTAGCCGGGATACCCGGGTAACAGCAGAAAACGGAGCGGTAGTTCAGTTGGTTAGAATACCGGCCTGTCACGCCGGGGGTCGCGGGTTCGAGCCCCGTCCGCTCCGCCAAATTTAAAAAAGCCTGCGCAAGCAGGCTTTTTTTTCGCCTGTGAGAAACACGGGGATCTGCCTGCGCCGCTCCCGGCGGGGCGAGAAGGGATTCGCTTGCAGTCGGATCCGCGGCCTGTCGGATGTCGGCGAGCCCCGTTAGCCCTGCGGGCAGCATCGCCACACCTAAAAGAGCCTGCGCAAGCAGGTTTTTTTCGGCCGCAAATGTCCCTGGCAGCCAAAAAGAAAGCCTGCACAGGCAGGCTTTCTTTGTCCTCAGATCCCGAGAAGCCTGGCGATCACATCGCCTTGACCGGCTCTGCTGGCAACTCCGCTGCCTTTACCCGGCTCACCTGCCTGAAATATCGCACCAGTAGCGTGCCGGCGATGGCCAGGCTGACGCTGTTGGCCATCCAGAAGCCGGCTGCGCCACGCGTAAAGGCCGGCATGGCGTCGATCAAGCCGAAGCCGAGCACGTAGCCGCCGCCCAGGCCTACGCCCCATAGCGAGCCGGCGTAGATCAGGGTGGGAATCAAGGCGATCTTGTACGCGCGGAGGATGAAGGCGCTCATCACCTGGATGGCATCGAAGGCCTGGTAGAACGCGACAAACAGCACCAGTGGCAATGCCTTGGCGATGACGGCCGGGTCCTTGGCGTAGGCGTGCAGAAGCGGCTCGCGTAGCAGCCACAACAGCGCGCCCGTGACCAGTGCCAGGCTGGCGCCAAAACGGATGCCCCGCCAGCCAATGCGCCGTGCGCCAAGCATGTCGCGGGCGCCAATGGCCTGCGCCACCAGCGTGGATGTGGCAATCGACAGCGACAGCGGCATCATGTACGCCACCGCGCTCAGGTTGGCGATGATCTGATGGCCGGCCAGCGTCTCAGTGCCGAGCCGCGTAATGAAGATCGACATCAGCGTGAACGAGGTGATCTCGATCAGGTAGGTCAGCCCCATCGGCACCCCGAGCCGCAGCAGCGGACGGATGCGATCCCAGCGCGGCCATTCCCAGCGCGCGAAAATCGCCAGCGGCTGGTAGGCGGCGCCAAGCCGCAGGATGGTCAGACCGGACAGGCACCACGTCCAGGTAATCAGCGTGGACGCCAGCGCGCACCCAGGCCCGCCCATCGCCGGCACGCCAAAACCGCCGTGGATGAACCACGCATTGAGCGGCACCTTGAGCATCAGGCCGGCGATCTGCAGCACCGTGACCATGATCGGCCGCGACAGCGCATTGTTCAGCGCCATATAGATACGAAACGCCAGGCCCGCAGGCAGGCCGAACGCTACGATGTGCAGGTAGCGCGACGCCTTGTCGACCAGCTCCGGCGGCGCCTGGGCGAAGGCCAGCAGCGGGCCGGGGAACAGCAACAGCAGCATCCCGGGGATGGCCAGCGCCAGGCCAAGCCAGGCGGCCTGGCGGACTTCGACGCCAATCTCGGCGGTGCGTCCGGCGCCGTAAAGCTGCCCGGCAACTGGCGCGAGCGCCTGCAGCACGCCCATCAGGCTGATATAGACCGTGACGTAAATGGAGCCGCCCAGCCCGACCGCAGCCAGATCGGCCGCCGAGGCCTGGCCGGCCATGATGGTGTCGGTGACGCCGAAGGCGATAACGGCCAGTTGCCCGACCAGTACCGGGGCGGCAAGGTGAACGATGCGACGAAGATCCTGCAGCGCGCTGCTCATCGTGGAAGGTGGGTTGGGGGCGCACCCGGCGCGGAGGCCGGGCCAGCGTTCGCGGGCGGCCAGCCGCCCGCGCGTTGGAGGGATTACTGCCGTGGCAGACGGCGTCGCGCCGGGGTCTGCGCAGGCTTGGCCTGCGACGTATCTACCAGCCGATACAGGCGGAACCGTTCGTCACGGTCTGCCGGGCGCCGGCCTTCCCAGATCAGGCGCCACTCGAAGTGCGAGACATTGCTTGGCGCGCCGTAGTCCACGGCATCGTGGCGCAGCAGCACGTCGCAGCCGTCGGCGGGGCCGCCAAAGCGGATCTGGCCGAAATACGCAAACGATGCCAGCTGGGCATCCCCCATGCGAATCGGCTGCACGCACTGGTACGTCGACGGCAGCGCCAGGGCCGCCGCCTTGGCCACGTCGCGGTAGGTCTTGCCGTAGTTGATCGATGGCAGCCACAGCGTCATGGCCATGACCCACATCAGCGTGGTGCCGGCGGCCGAAATCACCACCGGGCGCCAGATCTGCTTGGGCGCGCGAGACAGCCGCCAGCGCACGACCAGCACCCATGCGGCCGTGACGGCCAGCGCGATGACCACAGCGCTGATCGTGAACGTGTGCTCGAAGCCTGGAATCTGGCGGAACACGTTGTTGGCCACCTTGGGCGGCCAGCCCGTGGTCTTGGCGATCCACATGAACCACACCGTGCCGCCGAAGATCGTGAAGAAGAGCAGGGCGAACCAGTCCACGGCATTGATGGCCGCGCGCGGCAGCGTGGGCAGCGCGAAGGCCGCCAGGATCGCCATCGGCGGCAGCAGCAGGATGAACTGCACGTCGCCCGGGCTGCGTTGCAGCACCAGCAGCAGGAACAGCATGGCCAGGATGGCCAGCGGCAGCGTCACGTGAGGCGCCCGCCGCATGCCCCGCCACGACAGCCAGGCAAAGGCCGCGATCGGCCAGACCGGCCAGGCGAAGAGCAGGAAGTTGCGCGCGATAAAACCTGCGGTGGGCAGGGTCGGCAGACCGTAGGTACGGCGGTCGTAGCGAGCCCACTCGCGGATATAGGTCACGCCGTCGTCGGTGGTGGTCGCGCCGAAGTAGACCGTGGCCATCCAGGCGGCGACCAGGGCCAGCGCGATGGGTACGCCGATGATCAGCAGCCGCTTCAGCGGCACCGGCTGCGATACGGCGCCGGCGATCAGTGCCGCGCCCAGCAATGCCGCGGCGAGAATCGGGCCGCTGGCCATGCACAGTGCGGCCAGGCCCACGCCAAACCAGAGGCTGCCCTGGACCGGTTTGTCCAGGCTGCGGACCATGCCGTACAGCATCAAGGCGATAAAGCAGACCTGGCCAACCTGCGCGGTGGTTTCGTGGCCACGCATCGCCAGGCCCACGCAGGCCAGGAAGATCAGCAGTGCGCCGTCGGCCAGTGCGCGGCCATAGGACCGCGCGTCAGGCTGGCCGCCAAAGGCGAAGGCAAACGGCTGGACTTCGTCGCGGCGTCCCAGCAGATAGGTCGAATACCAGATAAAGGCGCACGTGCCGAAGTAGAACAGGGCCGTGGCCAGCCGCGAGGCATCGGGGGCGCCCAGCCAGCCGCCAAACAGGCGGATCATCAGCCCGCCCACCCAGTACACCAGCGGGCCGTCCTCGCTGAACGGGCGGCCCACGATATTGGGCATCAGCCAGTCCTGCAGGTTGCCCGAGCCGAGCTGCCACATCACGCCGAATCCCGCGGCATCTTCGTTCTTCCACGGGTCGCGGCCGAACAGGCCGGTCAGTCCGTAGATGATGCAGATCGCCAGCAGCAGATAGCGCGGCAGGGCGCCGGTGGCGGCAGCGGTCAGGTGGACGGGAGAGGTCTTGGTGGCTTGGGACATCGGCAGTAAATCGGGGTAGCCCAGCTTGAGCGTGCGCGAAACGCTATTGTGGGCCACAAATGCAAAGAGGCAGCCGATGCTGCCTCTTTGTCAGGTTGCGCGTGCCAGGAGCATCTGTCCTGTTGCGCGCCGCAGTCGCTTGGAAGCGTCGGCCAATTACTTCTTGGCGGCCAGCTTGCTGCCAAACTTCTGGCGGAACTTCTCGACGCGGCCAGCCGTGTCCATGATCTTCTGTTGGCCGGTGTAGAACGGATGCGATTCCGACGACACTTCGATCTTGGCCAGCGGGTAGCTCTTGCCTTCGTGTTCGATCGTGTCCTTGGTCTGGATCGTCGAGCGGGTCACGAACTTGAAGTCGTTCGACACGTCGTGGAACAGGACTTCGCGATAATTCGGGTGAATGCCTTCTTTCATGGTGCTTCCTTTCAGGTTGGGTAGCCAGTCCGCTCCGTGGTGTCGCAGCTGCTTGCGACGAGCGAACCACTTGCCGATAACGGGCAAACCGGGATTATGGCAGAAAAACAAGAGCCTGGGCAATATCCGGGGCCCGATTTCCGATGTCGTCAGAACGCGACTGTTGGTGATCTATGCGCCACTCTCTGCGGGGTCCTGCCGATAAAACTGCTTGAGCACGTCATAGAGCACGGGCCAGTGCTCATTCAGGCCTTTGGGATCGACGAAAAATGACTCGGACGCCACGGCAAAGAACTCGCTCGGCGCCTCGCACCCGTAGGGGTCGATGACGCGCAGTCTTGGCGGCAGCCGCTCCGGGTGGTCCCAGGCGGCATCTGGCAGCACTTCGCAAGCTTCGGCAAACACATCGTACTGCGTGAGAAGAGTCTCAGCCCATTGTTCGGCATCGACGCCGGGATGCAGCACGCGCGAAAACGGCGGCACGCCATCGGGTTCGCCGTCGAGCATGTCGAGCTTGTGGGCGAATTCGTGGATGACCACGTTATACGAGTCCGATCCGTTGTCGAGGCCCGATCCGGGCATGTTCACGTCCTGCCAGGACAGGATCACGGGGCCGTGCTCCCAGGCTTCGCCGCTGGCTTCCTCTTCCACGCCATGCACCAGGCCGATGTCGTCTTCGACGGTCTTGCGGATCAGGAATTCGCCGGGATACAGCACGATGCCGTGCCAGCCGCGATACCACTCGATGCCAAGCTTCAGGATCGGCACGCAGGCCTGCACGGCCACGCCTACTACCATCTCGTCGGTCAGCTCCAGTTCGTGCGCGGTCGAGTATTCCTTGCTGGCGATGAACAGCGTGGCCAGTTCGCGCAAGGTGGCCAGGTCATCGGCCCCATAGCGCTGGACGAACGGCAGGGCGGCCACGGTGTGGGCCCACAGGTCGTCCGGGATGGCGTAGTGCGCGAGCTTGCGTTCGCGCGAGCGGGCGCGCAGGTAGCTGGACAGTTTGCCGAACATGTCGAAGGCGTGAATGCGGGGTCGGAGCGGGGTCGGAAAAGAAAAAAGGCGCACCCGAAGGGTACGCCTTTTCATGCCGGTGGCAACTGCCCGATGTCAGCCGCCGCGACGCATCATGTCGAAGAACTCTGCGTTGTTCTTCGTCGGCTTCATCTTGTCCAGGATGAATTCCATTGCCTGGACTTCGTCCATGTCCGAGATGAACTTGCGCAGGATCCAGATCTTCTGGAGGATTTCCGGCTTGATCAGCAGTTCCTCGCGGCGCGTGCCGGACTTGTTCAGGTTGATGGCCGGGTAGACACGCTTTTCCGCCAGGCGGCGTTCCAGGTGTACTTCCATGTTGCCGGTACCCTTGAACTCTTCGTAGATCACGTCGTCCATGCGGCTGCCGGTTTCGATCAGCGCGGTGGCGATGATGGTCAGCGAACCACCTTCTTCCAGGTTACGCGCGGCACCGAAGAAACGCTTCGGACGCTGCAGCGCGTTGGCGTCCACACCGCCGGTCAGCACCTTGCCCGAGGCCGGCACCACCGTGTTGTAGGCGCGTGCCAGGCGCGTGATGGAGTCCAGCAGGATCACGACGTCGCGCTTCAGTTCCACCAGGCGCTTGGCCTTCTCGATGACCATTTCGGCCACCTGCACGTGACGGATGGCCGGTTCGTCGAACGTCGACGCCACCACCTCGCCGCGCACCGAGCGCTGCATTTCGGTCACTTCTTCCGGGCGTTCGTCGATCAGCAGCACGAACAGGTCGGCTTCCGGATGGTTGTTCGCAATCGCGTGGGCGATGTGCTGCAGCATCACGGTCTTGCCGGACTTCGGCGACGCCACCAGCAGCGCGCGCTGGCCACGGCCGATCGGGGCGATCATGTCGACGATGCGGCCGGTAATGTTCTCTTCGGCGCGGATGTCGCGTTCGAGCGTGAGCGGCCGGTTCGGATGCAGCGGCGTCAGGTTCTCGAACATGATGCGGTTCTTCACCGCTTCGGGCGGCTGCCCGTTGACCTTGTCCACCTTGACCAGTGCAAAGTAGCGCTCGCCGTCCTTCGGCGTACGCACTTCACCTTCGATCGAGTCACCGGTGTGGAGGTTGAAGCGGCGGATCTGCGACGGGCTGATATAGATGTCGTCCGTGCTGGCCAGGTACGACGTTTCCGGCGAGCGCAGGAAACCGAAGCCATCGGGCAGAACTTCCAGCGTGCCGTCTCCGTAGATGGTTTCGCCCATCTTGGCGCGCTTCTTCAGGATCGCAAACATCAGTTCCTGTTTGCGCATCCGTTGTGCGTTGTCGATCTCGAGCGTAGCCGCCATTTCGAGAAGCGCAGACACGTGAAGCGATTTGAGTTCTGTCAGGTGCATAGACAAGGGGTACAGAAGGGCCCGAACGGGCAAGACCTAGGGAGGGGGAAGGAATGAGCGAACGCTCGGGGAAGTTGTTGGGTCGCATCTTAGCACAATCCGGCCGGCGCGCCAGAACTGGCGCACGCGAGGCCGGATCATGCCAGGCCGGGGCGCAAGGCGCCGGCCGGAGGTCGGTAGCTTAGACCTGTGCGTCCAGGAACGAGGTCAGCTGCGACTTCGACAGCGCGCCAACCTTCTGGGCCACGACTTCACCGTTCTTGAACAGGATCAGGGTCGGGATGCCGCGAATGCCGAACTTGGCCGGCACTTGCTGGTTTTCGTCCACGTTGATCTTGGCGATCTGCACGCGATCGCCGTAGTCCTTCGCGACTTCGTCCAGGATCGGGGCAATCATCTTGCAGGGGCCGCACCATTCAGCCCAGAAGTCCAGCAGCACGGGCTTGTCGGACTTGAGCACGTCGGTGTCGAACGATGCGTCGCTCACATACTTGATTTGGTCGCTCATGGCGGGGAACCTCAGGTTTTGCTCAGTTTATGTTGAAGGCGGGCAACTGCCGTGGGGCTGAACCGCTACCTTACACGAGATCATGCAGGGTCGCCGGACGGCAATGCGTGGCGACACGCGCCGCCATTGACGCCGATATGTTACCAGCTTGCCGGATTTCAAGCCCCGGAGTCACCCGCCGCGCATCGCGTGCCAACAGGCGCTCGCGGTGGTCACGAACACATTGTGCCGTGCTGCGGCTTCTGTTGCCGATGATAGTTTCAATCGACCCGAGAGACGGACTCAATCGGCATCCCTCATTGGAGGTATTTGTGCCCGCGTGGGTGCCGCCGGCTCGGGATTTCCCGTAGAAAAAGGCGCGGGGCATGATCTAGAATGCACTTGGACGGATCGCATCCGCGCTGCGCGTAGAATGGCAGGCCGGATGCGCCAACCCTGCATCTTCCGACATAGGCCATCGATCATGACGCCCGATCCTCGCAAGCCCGATACCGATACCCCCGATCCGGACCAGCTGAGCGAAGCGCTGGCACATCTGCACAGTGCGGTCGAATCCGAAAGCATCGCCACCGGGGCCGCCAAGGGCCTGGTGTACAGCGTGATGGAAACCCTCGGCACGCTGATTGGCGACCCCGACCTGCCAGAGCATGCGCGCTCCGGCTACGAGGGATTGCTGGAAACCGCCCGCGAACTGCGAGCCCGGCTGGAAGGCGGCGGCCGAGGCGGTAACTGACGCTTTCCACGTGCATCCGGGGCGCCCGGGTCGCCCTGCATCGCTGATACGTATCGGTTCCTACCCTCCATGACCCGGCTTTCGTTTCCACCTGGCCCGTCGTTTCTCGAACAGGCCGCCACGGCGACGTGCTATTTCCTTGACCACTGCGGCCCCGCCGCATCGGCCGCGCACGTGGTCGTGCCCACTGCCGCGCAGATTCCCGGCGTGCGCCAGGCGCTCGATGCCGCGGCGCGCGCCGCCGGGCAGCCGCGCCTGCTGCCGCGCGTGCTGACGCTGGGCCACTGGCTGCTGGACCTGCCCCCCGATCTCGACGTCGAGCCGGCGCCCGCGCGCAGTCATGCGGCGCGGTTGCTGGCCGTGCAGCAGGCCATTCGCGCGCAGGACTGGTTGCGCAGCGCATTCGGCGCCCAGACCGAGGGCGCCGCCTGGGGGCTGGCGCAGACGCTGCTGTCGATCAGCGACGAACTGAGCGCGCGATGGCTGGAGGACGCCGCCATTCGCGAGGATGACGATATCGACGGCGACGATCGTGCCGCGCTGCTGCAGGGTGCATTACAGCGCACCTACGCCCATCTGTCCGAGCGCTTTCTTGGTCAGGAGGCCCAGATCGTCCTGGCGTTCTGGCAGATGCTTTCCGGCCCGGACGACCCCTTGCCGGCCCGTCGCCGTGCACTGCAGCGGCTGGCGCAGCAGGTAGCGGGGCCAGTGGTGTGGATCGGCCCGACGCCGCCCGAACCCATCGAGGCCAGCTTCCTGCAGCAAGCCGGTGAACTCGTGCCGACGCTGGAAGTGGGCTACGACTGGACCGGCGGCGAAGCGCCTGCCGACGCCGACTGGTATCAGACGCTGCTGGCCCTGTGGCCCGAGGCGCGCCGTGCCGAACGGGCGGAACCGGGCGAGGAGGGGGCCGAAGCCGGCGAGCCTCACGCCGATGATCGGCGCCCCACGGATACCCCGATGCCCGCGCTGCCCCAGACGCTGCCCGAACAGCGCCCGCGTGTGCGGGTCATCGGCAGCGCCCGTTTCGAGGACGAAGCGGCCGCGGCTGCGGCGCAGCTTGTGCAATGGCTGAACGAGGGCCGCAAGCACGTGGCCCTGGTGGCACACGATCGCGTGGTGGCACGCCGCACGCGCGCACTGCTGACCCGTGCCGGGGCGCCGGTGCGCGATGAAACGGGCTGGAAGCTGTCCACCACGCGCGCCGCCGCCGCGCTGATGCGGTGGTTCGACGTGCTGGTGCGCGATGGCGATACCGCCGCCTTGCTTGACCTGCTGAAGTCGCCGTTCTGTCTGCCCGACGCTGCCCACCGCGGCGCAGCCATTGCGCTGCTGGAGCGGCAGATCCGGCGCGACGCGATCACTGGCGGCTGGACGCGCCTGCGCCACCTGTTCGCGGAGCGCGAGGGGACGACGGTCGTCGACGCCGAGGCCATGGAAGCCAGCGATACAACGCTGCACGTGCGCGCCGCCGCGCGCGGCCTGATCGCCACGCTGGCCGATGAAGCCGGCCAATGGCCGCGCGGCCACGCCCAGCAGCCGCTGTCGGTCTGGCTGGGCCGGCTCGATGCCACGCTCGACGCGCTGGCGATGCGCCCCGCGCTGGCCGCCGACGATGCCGGCCAGCAACTGCTCGATGCGCTGGCGCGGCTGGCCGAACTGGCCGATGACGAAACCGGCAGCCATGCCACGCTGAACCAGCAGGAATTCCGCGCGATGCTGGCCGCGCTGCTCGAAACCGTGGCCTACAAGGAACCGCTGGCGCAAAGCCAGTCGCGTATCACGATCCTGCCGCTCAACGGCGCGCGGATGCGCCGCTTCGACGGCGTGGTGGTGGTGGGTTGCGACGATGCCCAACTGCCGTCGAGCGCGGCCGAGCTGATGTTCTTCTCGAACCAGATGCGCCGCGAACTGGGGCTGGAAGATCGCGAGGCCCGCTTCGCGCAGCAGGCGCGCGACCTGGCCGAGGTGCTGCTCAACAACGATGACGTGGTGCTGACCTGGCAACGCTTCGGCAGCCGGGGCGAGCCCCATCACGTGTCGGGCTGGATCGAGCGGCTGTCCGCCTGCTGCGCGCGTGCCGGGGCCCCGATCGAGGCCGGCGCCGCGCCGCAACTGCTGGACACCTTCGCGCAGCCGGGCCACATGCCCGCGCCGATCGCGCCGGAACGCGTGCCGGCCCGCTGGAGCGCGGCCGCGTACAACATGCTGCGCCGTTGTCCCTATCAGTTCTTCGCGGGCCGCATGCTGGGCCTGGCCGGGCTCGAATCGCTCAACGACGATCTGGAAAAGCGCGACATCGGCAACCTGCTGCACCGCGTCCTGCTGCAGTACCACCAGGAAATCCACGACGCCGGCGAGCGCGACGACGCGCGGCGGCTGGCCCGGCTGCAGCAGATCTCCGACACCGTGTTCGGCAAGCAGATGGCCGAGGACGGCAACGCGATCAGCTACTACCGCCGCTGGTGCGAGGTGCTGCCGTCGTATGTGGCATGGCAGGCCGCCCGCGAGGAAATGGGCTGGCACTGGCGTGGCGGCGAATTGGATGCCGGCGTCGACGTGGCGATGCCCGACGGCATGCCGCTGCGGCTGGCCGGCCGGATCGACCGCCTCGACAAGGGGCCGGACGGCGCCCACGCGGTGCTCGACTACAAGACCCAGCCCGCCAGCCGCCTGCGCCGCAAGGTGGGCGATGCCGAGGAAGACTGCCAGCTCGCGTTCTACGGCCTGTTGCGCGCCGATGCCGTGGCGGGCAGCTGGGTGGCGCTCGAAGGCGTGAAGCAGGGTGGCCGCGACAGCGCACCTGGCGCGCAGCGCGAGGTCGACCTGCCCGAATTCCAGGCCGCCGTCACGTGGCTGGAGCGGCAACTGCGTCATGACGTGGGCCGCCTGCGGCAGGGCGCGAAGCTGCCCGCATTCGGCGATGCCGCCGCCTGTACCTATTGCGAAGCGCGCGGCCTGTGCCGCAAGGGCTTCTGGGAATCCACCGCCTTGCCGGATCTTCGATCATGAACGCCAGCCAGGACATCCACGCCTATCTGCGCGATGGCCAGCCCGTGGGCGAGGCCGATTTCACGCGCGCCGCCTGCGACCCGGCACGCTCCGTCGTGGTCGAAGCCTGCGCGGGCAGCGGCAAGACCTGGCTGCTGGTGGCGCGGCTGGTGCGCCTGCTGCTCGCCGGCGCCGCACCCCACGAGATCCTTGCCATCACCTTCACGCGCAAGGCCGCCGAGGAGATGCGCGAACGCCTGCTGGAAGTGCTGTCGCAACTGGCCAGCGGGTCGGACGACGCAGTGCTGGCCCAACTGGAAATGCGCGGGCTGGATCCCGATGCCGCACGCGCCGCGCTGCCGCGCGCTCGCCTGCTGCATGCGCAGGTGCTGGCTTCGCCAGGCCGCATGGCCATCGACACCTTCCACGGCTGGTTCGGCACGCTGCTGCGTGGTGCGCCGCTGTCGTCGGGCATCGTGCCCGGCGCGTCGCTGCGCGAAGACGCCCTGCGCATGAGGCGCGAGGCCTGGGCGCCGTTCTGGCGCGCGCTGGCCCATCCGCAGCATGCGGACCTGCGCGAAGCCTATGAGCAACTGGTCGATGCGATTGGCGACTTCCAGGCGCGTAGCCTGCTGGATCGCATGTTCCATGCGCGCAACGAGTGGTGGGCGTTTCGCGATGCCGCCGATCATGACGGCGATGCGGCGCAGCGGCTGACCCATGATCTTGGCGATGACGCGACCATCGACGTGCTGGTGGAGGCGCTGGCCGATGACGACTGGCTTGAGGATTGCGCCCAGCTGGCGCTGACCCTGGGCCGGGCCGGCAAGACCGAGCAGACCCACGCGTCGCGGCTGGTGGACGGCCTGCGCGCGATCCGGGCCTGGCGCGATGCCGGTGCCGCGCCAGGCGACGCCGCCACGCACGCCTTCGGCCAGCTGCGCGCCGCGTTCTTCACCGACGCCGGCAAGCCGCGCGCGATGAAGGCCACCACGGCGCTGGTCAAGGTCTGTGGCGGCGAAGGCGGCGCCGAAGGCCTGATCGCCCGCGTGGCCGACCATTGCGCGCGGCTCGACGACATTGCCGCGCGGCGCTGCGAGGCCGCCGTGCTGGCCATCAACCTGGCGCTGTATCGGCTGGGAGATGCGCTGCTGGAGCGCTACCAGCGCTACAAGGGTGAGCAGCGCGCGATGGATTTCGCCGATCTGGAATGGCTGGCTGCCCGGCTGATGGCCGACGAGGAAACCGCCACCTATCTGCAGGTGCGGCTCGATGCGCGCTATCGCCATCTGCTGCTCGACGAATTCCAGGACACCAACCCGCTGCAATGGCGCATCCTGCAGGGCTGGCTGGCCGGCTACCAGGGCCTGGGCGACAAGCCGACCGTGTTCCTGGTGGGGGACCCCAAGCAGTCGATCTATCGCTTTCGCCGCGCCGATGCGCGCCTGTTCGATGCCGCGCGCGACATGCTGCAGGCGGACTTCCGTGCCACGGTGCTGCGCACCAACCGCACGCGCCGCAATCGCCCCGAGGTGCTGGACTGGGTCAACGCCGTGTTCGATCACGCCCGCGCCGACGGCCGCTATCCGCTCTACGAGACGCAGACCACGGCGCTGAAGGATCCGGGCGGACCCATCTGGCTGCTGCCGCTGGTCGAGGCCGAGGACGCCGCCAGCGCAGCCGACGAGGCAGCGGGTGCCGACGACGATCAGCCCGACGGTGACGGCCATCGCGATACGCTGACGCAGCCGCGCGTGCAGCAGGGGGATTCGCTGCGCTTCGAGGAAGGCCGCCGCGTGGCCGCCTGGCTGCACTATCTGCGCGAGCAGGTGCCCGTGCGCGAGGGGGATGTGTCGCGGCCCGCCACCTGGCGCGACATGCACCTGCTGGTGCGCCGCAAGACGTACCTGCCTGACTACGAGCGCGCGCTGCGCGAAGCCGGCATCCCGTGCCTGAGCCCGCGCCGGGGCGGTCTGCTGACCACGCTGGAAGCGCTCGATATCTCGGCGCTGCTGGCGTTCCTGATGACGCCGGAATCCGATCTCGATCTGGCGCACGTGCTCAAGAGCCCGATCGTGGGCGCCACCGACGACGACCTGATCCTGCTGGCGATGATCGAAGGCGAGGGCGGCTGGTGGTCGCGCATCGCGACTGGGCTGCCCGAGCATGTGTCGGACGCGCTGCGCACCGGCATCGCCCGGCTGCGCGCCTGGCTGGCGCTGGCGCCGCACAAGCCCGTGCATGACCTGATCGACCATATCTATCACCACGGCGAGGTGCGCCGCCGCTACGCGGAGGCTGCGCCGTCGGCCATCCGCGAGCAGGTGCTGGCCAATCTGGATGCCTTCCTGAAGCTGTCGCTCGACCTCGACGGCGGCCGCTACCCGAGCCTGCCGAAGTTCATCGACGAGCTGCAGGAGATACGGCGCGGCGACGAGGACGAAAGCCCCGACGAGGGTGGCATGGGCGAGGGCGTGGAAGACACCGAGGCCGAGCCCGACGATGCCGGCGACAGCCAGCTCGACGCCGTGCATATCCTGACCGTGCATGCGGCCAAGGGCCTGGAGGCACCGTTCGTGGTGCTGCTCGATGCCAACCACAGCGATCCGGCCGCCGACCGCGGCGGCATCCTGGTGGACTGGCCGCCGGCATCGCTGGCGCCACGGCATTTCTCGGCCTACGGCAAGCGCAGCGAGCGCGGACTGGCGCGCGCGCCGATGTTCGAGGCCGAAGCCGCACTGGCCGAGCGCGAGAACTGGAACCTGCTCTACGTGGCCATGACGCGTGCGCAGCAGGGCCTGCTGGTCAGCGGCGTCAAAGGCCGTGCCAGCAAGGCCGCGAAGGAAGAGGCCAACGGCGCCGAGATCGCCGGCAGCTGGTACGTGCGGCTGGCCGGGGCGGGCATCGGTGACGAGGTGACGGCCTATCCCGAGGCCGAAGTCGCGGCCGCCGATACGTTCAGCGCGGCCAGCGAGCGCGTGCGCTACACCGATTTTCGGCTGCGTTATCGCGATGCGGCTGACGCGGTGGCAGATGGGGTGGCCGATGGAGCAGCGGAAGGGGAGGCGGAATCAACCGAGGGCGCCTTCGAGGACGAAGCCGAAGCCACCGTGTTCGACGCCGAGGCCGCCGCGCATGGCGAACTGGTGCACGCGCTGCTGGAGCGGCTGACGCGCTACCCGGACGTCTATGCCGGCGTGCCGGACGCCGCCACCGTGATGCGCTGGTTCCCGCTGGCCGGGGCGGGCGCGCCCCAGGCACGCGAGCGCTGGCAGCGGCAGGCCGAAGCGGCGGTGGCCGACCTGCACGCCATGCTGGCGGCGCCTGCGTTGCGGCCGCTGCTGTTCGCCCCCGACGCGGTGTCGGCGCGCAACGAGGTGGAACTCTACGATGGCCGGGGCCGTCTGCTGCGGATCGACAGGCTGGTGGAGTTCGACGACCGGGTGGTCATCATCGACTACAAGCAGCGCCTGCTGCCGCAGGAGCACGCGGCCTATGGCGCGCAGTTGGCGCGCTACGTGGCGGCGGTGCAGCCGGTCTTCCCGGGCAAGCGGATCGACGCCGGCGTGGCAACGGCCGCCGGGGAGTGGATCGATGCGGATGTGCTGCGCGCCACGGCGCCGTCACGGTCGCCGGTGCCAATCGCCACGACGCAGCAGGGGTCGTTGTTCTGATCTGGAAAAGAGGCGCAGAATAGGCGTTGCTGTTTGGGCGTTGCTATTCAGGCGCTGCTATTTCGATTCCGCAGGTTTGCGCCCCCCGCCCGCGCGGCGGGGGCGAGGCCGGGCCGGGCGTTTCGGCGCGCGGCTCATCATCGTGTGGCGCACGAACGCCCGTATCCCGCCATTAGGCAGGAAAGCATCAATTTCGTGGAATTTTCGCGAAGAACGTCGCGCGAAGAAAGATAAAGCAGGAAGAAGGGGGACGAGCCTGACCCTCGGCACTGGTGGAAAACGGCTGTGGCTGCTTCGTTCCCGACCTGACCAGGTTGACCGCGCCGCCATGCGAGGAGGCCCGTCCGACCGGCATTGTAACCCAACCTGGCGCAACGTTTCCAATTTCGTTGTTCTACGAGGTTGTTCGACGGGAGTTTGATCTGATACCGGGGTGTCGCCTGGCCATGCTGGCAGCATGGCGGACGGCATTTTCAGCCGACTTTTCATCCAGACAGGTTGGGGCATGAACGCAAACGACCAGATCCTCCGCGGCGCACTCGTGCCGCAAGACATCTCCATTGAAGTTCTTCAGGAAAAATACGCCAAGGGCGAGGAGCGCAGCATCGACGATGTGCGTCGCCGTGTGGCGCGTGCGCTGGCCGACGTCGAGCCGGCCGATCATCGTGACACCTGGGCCGCGCGCTTCCTCTGGGCGCTGGAAAACGGCTTCGTGCCGGCCGGGCGTATCAACTCCGCCGCCGGTACGGGTATCCAGGCCACGCTGATCAACTGCTTCGTGCAACCCGTGGGCGATTCGGTGTCGGAATCCCGCAGCGGCAAGCCCAGTATCTACACGGCCGTGGCGCAGGCCGCAGAAACCATGCGGCGCGGCGGCGGGGTGGGTTATGACTTCTCGTCGATCCGGCCCGGCGGCGCGCTGGTGCGCGCCACGCATTCGCGGGCGTCGGGGCCGGTGTCGTTCATGAAGGTGTTCGATGCGTCGTGTGCCACGGTGGAGTCGGCCGGCGCGCGGCGCGGGGCGCAGATGGGCGTGCTGCGCTGCGACCATCCCGACATCGAGAGCTTCATCCACGCCAAGGATCGCGGCGACCTAACCAACTTCAATATCTCGATTGGCGTCACCGATGCCTTCATGCGGGCCGTGGAGGCCGATGAGGAGATCGAACTGGTGCACGAGGCCGAGCCGGGCATGGACGTGATCGCGGCCGGCGCCTACCGGCGCGACGATGGCCAGTGGGTATATCGGCGGGTACCGGCGCGCCGGCTGTGGGACCAGGTCATGCAGGCCACCTACGACCACGCCGAGCCGGGCATCCTGTTCCTGTCGCGCATCAATGCCGACAACAACCTCTATTACTGCGAGACGATCGAGGCCACCAACCCGTGCGCCGAGCAGCCGCTGCCGTCGTATGGCTGCTGCTGCCTGGGGTCGATCAACCTGACGCGCTTCGTGCGCCAGCCGTTCACCGACGCGGCCAGCTTCGACTTCGCCGCATTTGCCGAGGTCGTGCGGGTGTCCACGCGCATGCTCGACAACGTGCTCGACGTCACCTTCTGGCCGCTGCCCGAACAGCAGGCCGAGGCACAGGCCAAGCGCCGCATCGGGCTGGGCTTCCTGGGGCTGGGCAGCGCGCTGGTGATGCTGGGGCTGCGTTACGACACCGACGCGGCCCGCGCGCTGGCGGGCCGGATATCCGAATCGATGCGCGATCACGCGTACCTGGCGTCGGTGGAACTGGCCGACGAGAAGGGCGCCTTCCCGCTGTTCGATGCCGACGACTATCTGCGCGGCGGCTTTGTCAGCCGCCTGCCGGACGCCGTGCGCGATGCCATTCGCACGCACGGGCTGCGCAATTCGCACCTGCTGTCGATCGCGCCGACGGGCACCATCACGCTGGCGTTCGCGGACAACGCGTCGAACGGTATCGAACCTGCGTTCTCGTGGACGTACAACCGCCGCAAGCGCATGCCGGACGACAGCTATCGCACGTTCGAGGTGGCCGACCACGCCTGGCGACGGTATCGGCATATGGGCGGGGACATGGACCGCCTGCCGGACAGCTTCGTTACGGCGCTGCAGATGTCGGCGCTGGATCATATGCGGATGCTGGAAGCCGTGCAGCCGTACATCGACACCAGCATCAGCAAGACCGTGAACGTGCCGGAGGACTATCCGTACGAGGCCTTCCGACACCTGTACCTGGAAGCCTGGAAGGCCGGCCTGAAGGGGCTGGCCACCTACCGGCCCAATCAGGTGCTGGGCGCCGTGCTGTCGGTGGCGCCGGCGGCCGAGGCGCCCGGGGCCGCGACTGCGCCGGGTGCGCTGCAGAACGGCGACGATCCGCTCACGCGGCTGTTCGGCAGCCGTCCGCTGGGTGACCTCGAAGGCGTGACCTCGAAGGTCGAATACCTGACCTACGAAGGCCACAAGACCGTCTATCTGACCGTCAACTTCATGCGCGTCGCGGGCACGGTGGACGGCCAGCCTGTGACGATCGAACGGCCGATCGAGTTCTTCATGCCGGCCGGCCAGCGCAGCGAGGGGCAGCAGTGGATCACGTCGACGATGCGGCTGCTGTCGATGGTGGCGCGCTCGGGCGGCCCGATCGCCAAGGCGCTGGCCGACATGCGCAATGTGGTGTGGGACAAGGGCACCGTGCGCTATGGATCGGTGGTGCGGCAGGACGGCACCGAGGTGCCGCGTTTCCATGACTCCGAGGTGGCGGCGTTGAGCTATGCGCTACAGCGCATCCTCATCAAGCGTGGCTTCCTGGATGACGAGGGCGGTCAGGTGCCCGTGACTGCGCTGGCGGCCCGGCTGGCCCGGCGCGACGGCGGCGAGGCGGCGGTGATACTGGCCCGGCCGACGGCGCCCGCCCAGGCCGCCACGGCCGTGACCGGCATTGGCACCGGCAAGCCCTGCCCCGAGTGTGGCGCGCATGCCCTGCACAAGGTCGACGGCTGCGCCAAGTGCGCCAACTGCGGCTACGTGGGCGAGTGCGGCTGATCCGGCACCTGCCGGCAAGGTGCGGCCCAGGATGCACAGCCGTGCATCGATTTGGGCCGCGCCTCCATCACATCACCTATATCGAACGATCGTTTTAAGGAGTACGCTGCGCGCGAGGATGTGAGGTGCACCAGACTGCCCCCGAATAAACCCTGATCCCTGAATCCGGTTCATCGGGTCGATGACCGGATTTTGGGCGGTGAGCCGGGAACCCGTCCTTACAATCCCCTTTCTGTCCGGCGGGCGGCGCTTGCGTCGCTCGGTGGGGCATATGTCGTCCGGAGGTCCAGGCCCGTCAGAGGCAGGCAGCCGTATCAACCAGAGGAGGATTCAATCGTGTGGAGTCAAGTCTATGACCCGCTAGGCAGCATGGCGCTTTCGACCATTGCTGCAGGGGTTCCGGTCGCCGTGCTGCTTGCCGCGCTGGCGTTCTTTCATATGCAGGCGCACCTGGCGGCCGGCCTGGCGCTGGTAGTGGGTATCGTCGTCGCGTCGTTCGTGTTCGGCATGCCGGCGGCCATGGCCGGCAAGGCGGCGGGGCTCGGCATCGTGTCCGGCTTGTTCCCGATTGGCTGGATCGTCCTCAATATCATCTTCCTGCACCGGCTGACCACGATAAACGGGTCATTCAAGGTGTTGCAGAACTCGATCTCCGGCGTGACCGAGGATCGCCGCCTGCAACTGCTGCTGGTGGCCTTCAGCTTTGGCGCATTCTTCGAGGGCGCGGCCGGTTTCGGCACGCCGGTGGCCGTGACCGGTGCCATCCTGATCGGCCTGGGCTTCTCGCCGCTGGCCGCGTCGGGCCTGGCGCTGATCGCCAACACCGCGCCGGTGGCATTCGGCGCGCTGGGCGCACCGATCATCGGCCTGTCGTCGGTGACGGGCATCGAGCAGGTGCAGCTTTCCGCGATGATCGGCCGCCAGCTGCCGTTCTTCTCGGTGCTGGTGCCGTTCTGGCTGATCTGGGCGTTCGCGGGCTTCCGCGGCATGCTGGCGATCTGGCCGGCCATCCTGGTGGCGGGCGTCAGCTTCGCGGTGCCGCAGTTCCTGGTGTCGAACTTCCACGGCCCGTGGCTGGTGGACGTGATCTCGGCGCTGATCTCGATGGGCTGCCTGACCGGCTTCCTGAAGATCTGGCAACCGAAGGAAATCTGGACGTCCACGCGTATCCTGGGCCGCCACGACGACTCGAAGGTCGACCATCCCGAAGCCATCGAGGCCGAGGCCCGTGCCACGGCCGCTTCGGCCGGCATCTCGGTGGTCAAGGCTTGGATGCCGTGGGTGATCCTGACCGTGTTCGTGTTTGTCTGGGGCGTTCCGGAGTTCAAGAAGCTGATGGACGGCCTCTGGCAGTGGAAGTACCCGATTCCGGGCCTGGACAAGGCCATTATCAAGGGCCCGCCGGTGGTGCCGAAGGAAATCGCCGAAGGCGCCGTGTTCAGCTTCAACGTGCTGTCGATGGCGGGCACCGGCATTCTGGTGTCGGCGGTGGTGGGCGGCCTGCTGATGGGCTACTCGATCCCGCGCCTGTTCAAGGAATACTGGGAAACCATCAAGCTCGTGCGCTATTCGCTGCTGACGATCTGCGCGATGTTCGGCATCGGCTACCTGACCCGCTACTCGGGCCTGGACGCCACGCTGGGCCTGGCGTTTGCCCAGACCGGCGTGCTGTACCCGCTGTTCGGCACGATGCTGGGCTGGCTGGGTGTGGCGCTGACGGGCTCGGACACGGCGTCGAACGTGCTGTTCGGCGGCCTGCAGAAGACCACGGCCGAGCAGCTGGGCCTGTCGCCGACGCTGATGGCGGCCGCCAACAGCTCCGGTGGCGTGATGGGCAAGATGATCGACGCACAATCGATCGTGGTGGCGTCCACGGCCACCAAGTGGTACGGCCACGAGGGCGAGATCCTGCGCTATGTGTTCTTCCACTCGATCTCGCTGGCCATCCTGGTCGGCCTGTTCGTGACGCTGCAGGCGTATGTGCATCCGTTCACGCAAATGGTGATTCACTGACGGCTGGCCAGCCCGATGTGACACGAAGCCCCGCCCCAAGGCGGGGCTTTTTTGTGGGCGCCGGCCGGCCAGGGTTTGCCGGGCCGGTTCCCGATTGCTGAGGCCCGCCTTTTGCTACAATCGCCGCCATGAGTTATCAAGTTCTAGCGCGCAAATGGCGCCCACGGGATTTCACCACGCTGGTCGGCCAGGAGCACGTGGTGCGCGCGCTCACGCATGCGCTGGAACAGCAGCGGCTACATCACGCCTACCTGTTCACCGGCACGCGCGGTGTCGGCAAGACCACGTTGTCCCGGATCCTGGCCAAGGCCCTCAATTGCACCGGCCCGGACGGCAACGGCGGCATCACCGCCCAGCCCTGCGGGCAGTGCAAGGCCTGCATGGAGATCGATAGCGGGCGGTTCGTCGACTATATCGAGATGGACGCGGCGTCGAACCGTGGCGTCGACGAGATGGCGCAGCTGCTCGACAAGGCGGTCTATGCGCCGACGGTTGGCCGCTTCAAGGTCTATATGATCGACGAAGTGCATATGCTGACCAACCACGCCTTCAACGCGATGCTGAAGACGCTGGAAGAGCCGCCCGGGCACGTCAAGTTCATCCTGGCCACGACCGATCCGCAGAAGATTCCGGTCACCGTCCTGTCGCGCTGCCTGCAGTTCAACCTGAAGCAGATGCCGCCGGGGCATATCGTGTCGCACCTGGACCATATCCTGGGCCAGGAAGGCATCAGCCACGATGGCAACGCGCTGCGCCTGCTGGCGCAGGCCGCCCATGGGTCGATGCGCGACGCGCTGTCGCTGACCGACCAGGCCATCGCCTACAGCGCCGGCCAGGTGTCCGAAGACGCCGTGCGCGGCATGCTGGGCGCGATCGACCAGAGTTACCTCGTGCAGTTGCTCGATGCGCTGGCCGCCGAAGACGGCGCCACGATGCTGGGCATTGCCGATTCGATGGCTGACCGCAGCCTGTCGTTTGCCGGTGCGCTGCAAGACCTGGGCTCGCTGTTGCACAAGATCGCGCTGGCGCAGGCCGTGCCGGCATCGGTGCAGGACGAATGGCCCGAGGCCGCGGACGTGCGCCGCCTGGCCGGCCAGTTCGACGCGCAGGAAATCCAGCTCTTCTACCAGATTGCCAACCTTGGCCGCAGCGAGCTTGCGCTGGCGCCGGACGAATATGCCGGCTTCACGATGACGCTGTTGCGCATGCTGGCCTTCCGGCCGTCGGCCACGCCTGCCGCGCCGGTGGGCGGGCAGGGCGGTGGCGGCCAGGCGGTGGCGCGGCCGCGTCCGGCCAGCCCGCCGGTCGCATCGCCGCGTGCCATGGCCGCTGCGCCGGTTGCGCCGGTTGCGCAGGCTGCTGTGGCCACGCCGACGAAGGCCGCCACGCCGCAAGCGCCCGTGGCGCAGACTGCGGCACCAAAGGCTGAGATGCCGGTTGCCGATGTGGCCAGGGCCGCCACGCCGCCTACGCCGCCTACGCCGGCACCGATGGCGGAACCCGTTGCGGCGCCCATGGCCAGCGCGCCTGCGGTTGCCGCTGTGCCCGAAATCCCCGTCATGCCTGACGCTCCGGCCGCGCCGGCGGCCAGCAGCCGCACGGCCATGTCACCGGCGCGTGCTGCCCTGGAAGCTGCTCGACAGGGATCGGCCGGCAAGGGTGCTTCGCGCCCGGCCGGTGCCAGCGCGCCGCCGATGGCTGGCGCCGCTGCCGTCGCCGCGGCCAGCCAGCGCCCGGCGGCCCAGCCGCTGCGTCCGCCTTCGGCTTCGCGCCCGGCGACCACCGCCACGGCGGCACCCGTGCAAGCGGCCCCGGCGTCGCCGAAGCCCGCCGCCCCGGCGGCAGGCGTCCAGCAGGCAGCGGCTGCGCCGGAACCCGTGCGCGAGCGCGCG
>NZ_PJRP01000008.1 GCF_002858765.1 Cupriavidus pauculus | reverse complement strand
CCCCCGCCGTGCCGGCGGGTATCGATCCGATTGCCCATGACGTACTGGATCGCGGTGCATCTGCCGCGCCTGCCGCTGGACGCGCTGCAGCCGAGCTGGCCTGAGCCCGCCGGAACCTCCGCCGCGCATGGCAACGGTACGCTGCAGCAACTGCCGGTGGCCGTGATGGCGCACGAGCGCGTGGTGCTGGCCAACGGCCCGGCCGCGGCGCTGGGCGTGTGCTACGGCATGCGGCGCGGCGGCGTGCAGGCATTGTCGGCCGATGTGGTGCAGCTTGAACGCGACCCGGCCGCCGAGACCGATCTGATGACCTCGGTGGCGCTGACGCTGTTGCACTTCACGCCGGCCGTGACGATCGACCCGGAACCCGAATCGGCCACGGTGATGCTCGACGTCACGGCCAGCCTGCGCCTGTTCGGCGGGCATCGCGCGCTGTGCCGGGCGATTCGTACCCGCGTGCGGCAACTGGGCACGTTCGTGCAGATCGGCAGCGGCACCACGGCGCAGGGCGCGGCATGGCTGGCGCGCCAGCCGCTGCGCAAGACGCCGCGCGGCATCGTGCGCCCGGCCCGGCGCGCGGTGCAGGCGCCGCGCATGACGCGCCTGCTGGACCGCCTGCCCGTGACCTGCCTGCAGGCGTACACCGATCCGGACTGGCTCGAAGGCGTCGGTTGCCGCACGCTTGAACAGGTGCGGCACCTGCCGCGCGCGGGTTTGTCGCGCCGTATCGGCACCGAACTGCTGGCGCGACTGGACCAGGCTTATGGCAAGGTCCCGTCGGGCTTTGCATGGTTCGAGGCGCCGCCCGCGTTTGCGCAGCGCATGGAGTTGCCGGGCCGTATCGAATCGGCCGAAGGCGTGCTGGCCGGGGCGCAGCGGCTGCTGCTGGCGCTGTCGGGCTGGCTGGCGGCGCAGCAGGCCGGTGTGACACGCTGCGTGCTGGTGCTGGAACACGAACGCTACCGGCTGGGCGAGGACACCGACAGCACGCCGGTGCCGCTGGCGCTGGCGCAGCCGAGCCGCGACCCCGTGCACCTGTCGAAGCTGCTGCGCGAGAAGCTCGACAAGGTGCGTTTTCATGCGCCGGTTGGTGGCCTGGGCCTGCGCGTGGAGACGATGGAAACCTGCGTGCCGCAGAGCGACTCGCTGTTTCCGGAGCCCGGCGCCGAACCGGCCGAACTGGGTCGGTTGATCGATACGCTGGTGGCCCGCCTGGGCCGCGACAACGTGCTGCAGCCGCAGCCGCTGGCCGACCATCGCCCCGAGCGCGCCAACCAGTGGTGCCCGGTGGGCGAGACGCCCGCGCATGCCCCGGCGACGGGAGCATTGCCGCCGGAGCGGCCGCTCTGGCTGCTGGAAGCGCCGCAGCCGCTGCGCGTGGAAAAGCACCGCCCCGTGTACCAGGGGCCGCTGGTCATGCTGACGCGCCCCGAGCGCATCGAGGCGGGCTGGTGGGATGGCGGCCTGGCCACGCGCGACTATTTCATTGCCGAACGCGCCGATGGGTTGCGCTGCTGGGTCTATCGCGAACGCCCCGGCCGCCCCACGCGCGATGGGCAGGAAGACGGCGGCGAATACCGCTGGTTCCTGCACGGCCTGTTTGCCTGAGTGCCCCGGAGTTTGGCGATGTTGCCCGGATTGTCTTCCCTGTTGCCGTTGCTGCCCGACTATGCCGAGCTGCACTGCATTTCCAACTTCACGTTCCTGACCGGTGCCTCGCACCCGCAGGAGCTGATCTCCCGCGCGTTCCAGCTGGGCTACAGCGGTCTGGCGCTGACCGACGAGTGTTCGGTGGCCGGCACCGCCCGCGCGCACCACGCCATCAAGGTATTGCGCGAGGACATGTGGGAAGCCGTGGCCCGCAGCGCGCGGCGCCTGGCGGCGGGACAGGCCGCGGGCGACGTGGACAATGTGGAGGACATCGTGGCCTTTGTCGAGGAGGAGGAAGACGAGGACAACGAGGGCGAAGACGAAGACGGAGCACCCGTCGACTACGACGAAGACCCCGATGCCGCCGCACGCCGGCACGAGAGGCTGGAAACGCTGGCCGCCGCGGCTGACGCGTTCAACCTCATCATCGGCAGCCGCTTCACGCTCACGGCGGCACCGGGCGACACCATGCCGCCGCCCCGCCTGGTGCTGCTGGCGCAGAACCGCGAGGGCTTTGGCAATCTCAGCGAGTTCATCACGCTCGGGCGCCGGCGCGCCGACAAGGGCAGCTACCTGCTGTATCCGTCCGATATCGCTGATCCGCAGCCCGATGAGCACCACCTGCGGGGCATGCCCGATTGCCTGGCGATCCTGTTGCCCGACTACTGCGTCGATGCCGATGTGCTGCGCGCGCAGGCCCAATGGTGCCGCGACGTGTTCGGCGACCGTGTGTCGATCGCGCTGGAGCTGCTGCAGGGACACGCTGAAGCGCTGCACCGCGAACGCCTGCAGCAGGTATCGCGCGACACCGGCGTGCCGCTGGTGGCCACCGGCGCCGTCAACATGCATGTGCGTTCGCGCAAGCCGCTGTCCGATGTGCTGACGGCCATCCGGCTCGGCCAGCCGCTGCCGGCCTGCGGCATGGCGCTGGCGCCCAATGCCGAAGCCCACCTGCGCATGCGGCAGGTGCTGTCGCGGCTCTATCCGCGCGAGGCGCTGGCGCGCACGCTGCATATCGCCGACCAGTGCCGGTTTTCGCTCGACACGTTGCGCTACGAATATCCCGAGGAACTGGTGCCCGACGGGCTGACGCCGATCGGCTATCTGTGGCAGGCGGTCCGGAAAGGCATCGCCGAGCGCTTCCCGCACGGCATGGAGCCCGAATGGAAGGCGCAGCTCGAAGGCGAACTCCAGCTGATCGAGGAGAAAAGCTACGAGCCGTTCTTCCTGACCGTCTACGACATCGTCAGCCATGCGCGCAAGCTGGGCATCCTGTGCCAGGGGCGCGGCTCGGCGGCCAACTCGCTGGTCTGCTACTGCCTGCATATCACCGAGGTCAGCCCCGAGCAGGCCAACCTGCTGTTCGGGCGCTTTCTGTCGCGCGAGCGTGACGAACCGCCCGATATCGACGTCGACTTCGAGCACCAGCGGCGCGAGGAAGTCATCCAGTACATCTACGACAAGTACGGGCGCCATCGTGCCGCGCTGGCGGCGTCGCTGATCACGTATCGGTCGCGCAGTGCGCTGCGCGACGTGGGACGCGCGCTCGGCATCGATCCGAGCGTGGTGGAGCAGGTGGTCAAGGGCCAGGCGTGGTGGGACGGCGGCACCGCGTTCATCGAGCGGATCTCGCGCTACGGGCTGGACCCCGATTCGCCGGCCGTGCGGCAATGGGCCAGCCTGACCGAGCAGCTACGCGGCTTTCCGCGTCACCTGTCGCAGCACGTGGGCGGCTTTGTGATCGCGCGGCACAAGCTGTCGCGGCTGGTGCCGATCGAGAACGCCGCCATGAAGGACCGCAGCGTGATCCAGTGGGACAAGGACGACCTGGAATCGCTGGGGCTGCTCAAGGTAGACGTGCTGGCGCTGGGCATGCTGACTGCTATCCGCCGTGCGCTGGCGATGATCCCGAATCCCGAGCCCGATCGCGCGGGCCTGCCCACGCGCATGGAAGACCTGCCCGAGACCGACGATGCCACCTACGCGATGATCTGCAAGGCCGACACCATCGGTGTGTTCCAGATTGAATCGCGCGCGCAGCAGTCGATGCTGCCGCGCCTGCAGCCGCGCCAGTACTACGATCTGGTGGTGGAAGTGGCCATCGTGCGGCCCGGCCCGATCCAGGGCGGCATGGTGCATCCGTACCTGAAGCGGCGCGAGGACCTGCGCCGCACGGGCAAGCTGCCGACCTACTTCAACGACGTGATCCGTCGCGTGCTGGGCCGCACGCTGGGCATTCCGATCTTCCAGGAACAGGTGATGCAGCTGGCCATCGAGGCGGCCGGCTTCACGCCCGGGCAGGCCGACCAGCTACGCCGTTCGATGGCCGCCTGGCGCCGCCGGGGTGACCTGAAGAAACACCAGGATGCGCTGGTGCGCGCGCTGACCTCGCGCGGCTACCCGGAATCATTCGCGCTGGCCATCTGCAAGCAGATCGAGGGCTTTGGCGAATATGGCTTCCCGGAAAGCCATGCGGCCAGCTTCGCCAAGCTGGTCTATGTGAGCGCCTGGATCAAGTGCCACCACCCTGATGCATTCCTGTGCGCGCTGCTCAACAGCCTACCGATGGGGTTCTATTCGGCATCGCAACTGGTGCAGGACGCACGCCGCCATTTCGTGGAGACGCAGCCTGTGGACGTGACGATCAGCGGCTGGGAAAGCGCGCCGGAACCGAAGCGGCCGGGGCAGCGGCATCGCGACGTACGGCTGGGCATGAATCGCGTCAAGGGCATGCGCGAGGGCGCTGCGTTGCGCATCGAGGCCGCGCGTGCCGCGCGGCCCTTCAATAGCGTGGAAGACCTGGCGCGCCGCGCGGGGCTCGATGCGCACGATATCGACGTGCTGGCCGCGGCCGACGCGCTGGTGTCGCTGGCCGGTCATCGGCGCCAGGCGCGCTGGCATGCGCGTGGCGCGGCGGTGCAGACCGCGCATCGCGATCTGCTGCACGAGGCGCCGCCGCAGGAACTGGCGCTGGCGTTGCCCGAGCCGAAGATTGGCGAGGACGTGGCGGCCGACTATGCGAGCCTGGGACTGTCACTGAAATGCCACCCGCTGACGCTGCTGCGACGCCGGCTGAGCGCGCTCAAGTACATCACCGCGCAGCAACTGTCACGCCTGGGCAACGGCCGCCGCGTACGCGCGTGCGGCATCGTGACGGTGCGTCAGCGGCCATCCACGGCCAGCGGCACGATCTTTACCTCCATCGAGGACGAAACCGGATCGATCAACGTGATCATCTGGCCCGACCTGGTCGAACGCCAGCGCAAGGAGGTGCTGGGCGCCACGCTGCTGGGCGTGATCGGCACCTGGCAACGGCAGGGCGACGTCAGGCACCTGGTGGCCCAGGAACTGGTGGACCTGAGCCCGCTGCTGGGCCGGCTGATGGTGGGGAGCCGGGATTTTCATTGAAAGGCGAGCACGCCGGCCGTGCCCTCGATCGACTCAGTCCCCCGTCGGCACATCCCGCTGCGGCTCGCCGTCATACGTCCACAGGAACTGCCGCGGGATCGGGCCCTTGTTGCGGCCGCCCTGTTGGGTCTGTTCCCAGGCGTGCGACAGGATGCCCACCGAGCGAGACAGGCAGAACAGGCCGCGCGCCAGCGGGGCCGGGAAGCCCAGTTCCGCATAGATGACGGCGGTGGCGCCGTCGATGTTCATCGGGATCGGCTTCTCGCGGCCTTCGCCAAGTTTCTTTTCCACCGCGCGCGCGATGGCGGCGTAGCGGCCAGAGACCACGCCGGCGTTGGCGGCCTCGTCCACCAGCGCCAGCAGGCGCGGGGCGCGCGGGTCCAGCGGGTGGAAGCGGTGACCGAAGCCCGACACGAACTTGCCGCGCAGGTCGCGATAGTTCGCCAGGCCGGCGGCCACGGCGTCGTCGAACGGCACGCCTTCGTCGAAGCGCCGCGCGATGTCCTGGTAGAGTTCCACGGCCTGCTCGCCGGCGCCGCCGTGCACGTCGCCGAGCACGTTGACGGCCGAGGCCATCGCATTGTTCAGCCCCACGCCGCAGGTGGCGGCCATGCGGGCGATGGCGATGCTGGGCGCCTGCGGGCCGTGGTCGACAGCGGCCATCAGGGCCGCGTCAAGCAGCTCGCCTTCGCGCTTCTCGGGCAGTTCGCCACGCAGCATCAGCCAGATCATCTGGGCGAACGACACGTTGCCGATCAGCTGCTCGATCGGGTAGCCACGGTAGCGGATCTCGCCGGGCTTCATATCGATGATCTTCGTGCGCCACCAGTCCTGCGATGCCTGCCGGCCCGCGTCCATCGGAAATGCTTCGCTCATAGTGCGCGCTCCTGTTTCAGGGTGGCGATGTCGTCGGCCGCGTAGCCAAGTTCGCCAAGAATGTCGTCGGTATGCTGGCCAAGCTGCGGCGGCGGGGTATCCACCGACGGCGCCGTGCCGTTGACCTTGAAGCCCGTGCGGACCAGGCGGATGTCGCGGCCCACGCCGGGCACGTTGGCGAAATCGCCGATCATGCCGCGATCACGCACCTGTGGATGCGCGAGCACGTCGGGCACCTTCAGCACCGGGCCAGCGGGCACGCCGGCCTCGTTCAGCAACTGCCACCATTCGGTGGCCGGCTTCTTCGCCAGTTCGGCTTCGAGTTCGGCGGTCAGCGCGGCACGGTTGGCCAGGCGCGACTGGCGTTCGCCAAAACGCGGATCGCCGGCCAGGTCCGGACGGCCCACGACGCGGCACACTGCCTCGAACTGCTCCTGCTTGTTGGCCGCGATGTTGAGCGGACCGTCGCCGGTGTTGAACGTGCCCGAAGGGCTGGCGGTCATGTTCTCGTTGCCCATCGGCACCGGGTCCTTGCCGGCAACCAGGTGGTTCGACACCACCCAGCCCATGGTGGCCATGGTGGCTTCAAGCATCGACACGTCGAGGAAATAGCCCTCGGTGCGGTCGCGGTCGGCCAACGACGCGGCGATGGCGAACGCAGCCGTCATGCCGCCGATGGTGTCGGAAACCGGATACCCCACGCGCAGCGGGGCGCTTTCCTTGTCGCCGGTGATGCTCATCACGCCCGACATGCCCTGGATGATCTGGTCGTAGGCCGGCAGGTCGGACAGCGGACCATCCTGGCCAAAGCCCGAGATCGCGCAATAGATCAGGCGCGAATTCACCTGCTTCAGGTCGTCGTAGCCCAGGCCTAGACGGGTCATCACGCCGGGGCGGAAGTTCTCCACGACCACGTCGGCGCTCTGCACCAGCTTGCGGAATACCTCCTTGCCGCGCGCATGCTTGAGGTTGATCGTGATCGATCGCTTGCCGGGGTTCTGTGCCAGGAACGACACACCCATCAGGTTGCGGTTCAGTTCGGTGTCGGCGCCCAGCTGGCGCGCCAGGTCGCCGGTGCCCGGCGTTTCCACCTTGATGACCTCGGCGCCCATGTGGGCCAGCTGGTGGCAGCAGAAGGGCCCGGCCAGCACGTTGGTGAGGTCGAGCACGCGGATATTGCGAAGCGGCTTGTACATACGGTCCTGCCAGGAAATGGTTAGTCGACGCGGATCAGTCGACGCGAGCGCCCGATTCCTTGACGATCGCGCCCCAGCGCGTGTTCTCGCCCTTGATGAAGGTGGCCAGTTCCGCCGCCGTGCCGCCGCGCGGCTCGCTGCCTTCGTCATGAAGCTTGGCGATCGTGTCCTTGTCCTTGAGCGCCTTGTTGACTTCGGCGTTGAGCTTGGCCACCACGTCGGCCGGCGTGCCGGCCGGTGCCACCAGCGCCTTCCAGTCCTCGGCCTGGAAACCAGCATAGCCCTGTTCCGCCACGGTCGGCACGTTGGGCAGCAGCGCGACGCGCTTGGTCGACGTCACCGCCAGCGCGCGCAGCTTGCCGGCCTTGATCATCGGCATGGCGATGGGGGGCGTAGCGAAGTAGAAATCGGTCTGGCCGCCCATCAGGTCGGTCAGCGCGGGCGACGCCCCCTTGTACGGCACGTGCAGCGCCTTGAAGCCAGCGCGGCGCTGGAACATCTCGCCGGTCAGGTGGCCCACCGTGCCGGTACCGGCCGATGCCATCGAAAGCTGCTTGGTCTTGGCGGCGTTCACCAGGTCGGTCAGCGTCTTGTACGGCGCGTCCTGGCGCACGATTAGCACCACCGGCTGCGCGGCGACCAGCGCCACGGGGGTGAAGTCCTTCACCGCGTCATACGGCATCTTGGGGTACAGCGTCGGGTTGATCGCCAGGTTGGCGGTCTGGCCCATGCCGATGGTATAGCCGTCGTTCTTCGCCTTGGCCACGAGGTCCAGCCCGATATTGCCGCCCGCGCCGGCACGGTTTTCTACCACCACGGTCCACTTGGTGGCGATGCCCACCTTGTTGAACACCAGGCGCGACAGCACGTCGGTGCCGCCCGCCGGCGGGAACGGCACCACCAGGCGGATGGGCTGGGCAGGATAGGCATCGGCGGCCACGGCGGACGCGGACAGCAGCGCCGGGGCGGCGGCGAGGGCCAGCAACGTGCAGGCAAACTTGCGGCGCAAGGGCGGACGGGTCATGTGTGTCTCCGTTTTCTTTTGTTCTGTAAGACAGAACAACGATCTTAAAGAAGGAATGATCGTGAGAATAGGAGCGATGGGGAGGGCTGTCAAGCGGGGGAAGAGCGCAATCGGAAAGCGATGCAAATGGCCGCACGCGAGCGTTGGATGTCCAGCTTTTGCAATTTCATTTTTCCCCGATCCAAATCGAAGTGACTTATCGATAGCCTTTCCCGTTCGGTGTCGGCAGCGATTGCACGGCACGCAACTTGAAGGGGTATCCATCCATGTCAGGCTCGATCACGCACACACCCATCTGCCGGGAGGTCTCCAGGCGCCGTCGAATGCTAGTCCTTTCCATGCTGCCGCTGTTCGGTGCGTCCGGCTGTGTCACGCACAAACTGGTCAGCGATGCGACCAGTCTTGAGCGCAAAGGGAAATACGAGGAAGTCATCGATCAGGTCATGATGACGGCGGATGGCACGAAGCTCGTGGTGATCGCACCGAAACATCATTGCATCTTCGATGTGAAGCCGCAATTCGCCGAACTTCTGCATTCGCCGCTGCATCAGAAGCTGACCGCCCACTTGTCCACGTTCCGCGTGGAGCCTGGCGGTGTTGTGTCTGGTGCCATTGGATTGACCCTGAGCGATCTCGACGATGCGGAGTATGCGAGCGCGCGGGCGTTCGGACTCTACGGGTCAAGGACGAATATGCGAGGCAGCTATGACCTCAGGGGCGAGCGGTACTCGGCGGGTGGCTTCAGGATGCCCGGCTCCATGAAACCGCTGAATCGGTCCTACGAGGTCACGGTCGAGGAATGCTCCAGGCGCGCCAAGCCGGCGATGGTTCTTCTCACACCGCTGACCGAGGCGGTTGACGGTGTCCTTGTGCTGGCAGCGATTCCACTCGTGCCAATCTTGATACTCTCCAGGGCAGGCGTTCCGATCATCCTGTGAACTGAAGGAGTTGCCCTGCACCAATCCTTCGATTGGTGGGGAGGGTTGAGGCCGCGTTCGTTCCGGAATCAAGGGGCGCGGTGCATCCGCGGAAATGCCACCTCAGGCGGCGACAGGCGAGGGGAATGCAAAGCCCGCACCCACCGCGTCGCGCGCCCCCGCCAACGCCTTCTTCGCGATCGATGCGTCGCGTCCCAGCCGCAGCAGGCCGCCGAGTTGGTGCGGCGCCGTGAGCAGGCCGCGGATAACCGCGCCGACGTCGGTGCTGCCGTCGGCTGCCATGCCGGCGAATGCCAGCGGCGGCACGGCGCGGTCGGCGGGGTCGATCACAACGCGCAGCGCGGCGAACGGGATGCCCAGCGCCTGGGCGGCGCGTGCAGCGATATGGGATTCCATGTCGACGGCCAGGGCGCCATGCGAGTCATGGAGTGCCGTCTTGTCGGCCACGGTCAGCACGGGGGTGTCCGAGCCGGCCAGCAGGCCGCTTTCGGCATGGGGCAGGGCGCGGCGCAATGCAGCGGTCCAGTAGGGCGCCGTGCTGTACGACGTCTGACCGCTGCGCACGGCCGTGGCGACGATGACGGCGCCGGGCGGCAGCGTGGGGTCGAGTCCGCCGGCCACGCCGAAGCTGATGACGCCGGCGCAGCCCTGCATCAGGCGAATGTCCAGCGAACGCGCCAGCATCACGCCGCGCTGGCCGTACAGCGTCTCTACCTCGGGGCTGGCCGCGATGCGGGCTTCAAAATCCATCCCGCATACCACGAGTACCGGCGATTGCTGAGTTGCCACGGCGCTCACAGCCCCCAGGCCACGGCGTGGTTGCCGTCGCGCAACAGGTTGCGGAAGCGCGCCAGCGCCCAAAGCGGGAAAAAGCGCGAATAGCCGTGGTAGCGCAGATAGAACACGCGCGGGAAGCCCACCGCCGTGAAGTACGGCTCGTCCCAGAAGCCATGGCTAGCCTGCGTGCGCAGCAGATATTCCACGCCGCGTGCCACGGCCGGGTGATCGCCGGCGCCGGCGGCCATCATGCCCAGCATGGCCCAGGCGGTCTGCGATGCCGTGCTGGGTGCCTGCTCGTAGCCGTGGTATTCGAGCTTGTAGCTGTCGCCCGATTCGCCCCAGCCGCCGTCCGCGTTCTGGACGGATGCCAGCCACCGCGCGGCACGCTGCATCTCGGGTGCGCCGGCGCCAATGCCGGCGGCGTTGAGGCCGCACAGCGCGCTCCACGTGCCATAGATATAGTTGGTGCCCCAGCGGCCAAACCAGCTGCCGTCGGCCTCCTGCTCGTCCAGCACGTAGCGCAGCGCACGGGCCGCCGGTTCGCTGTTGGCCGGCATCTGGCCCAGCTGGCACAGCATGGCCAGGCAGCGCGCCGATACATCGGCGGTGGGTGGGTCCAGCAGCGCGCCGTGATCGGCGAACGGGATGTTGTTCAGGTAGAGATGGGTGTTCTCGGGCTCGAACGCGCCCCAGCCGCCGTTGCTGCTCTGCATGCCGATGACCCACTCGCAGGCGCGCGCGATGGCGGGTGTGTAGCGGTTCGAGCAGTCGCCGCGCTCGGCGCGGTCCATCGCGGCGGCCACCACGGCCGTGTCGTCCACGTCGGGGTAGTGCGCATTGTTGTACTGGAACGCCCAGCCGCCCGGCCGCACGTTCGGGCGCCGCACGGTCCAGTCGCCGCGCAATTCCAGTTCCTGCAGCGGCACCAGCCAGTCCAGCCCGCGCGATGCTGCGGCAATCGCGCGCGGCTCGCCCACTTCCAGCAGGGCGTGGGCGGCCAGCGAGGTGTCCCACACCGGCGACAGGCACGGCTGGCAGTAGGCTTCGTCGTCGCGCACCACCAGCAGCTTGTCGATGGACTTGCGGGCAATGGCGCGATCCGGGTCGTCGGCTGGCACGCCCAGCACGTCGAACATCAGCACCGAGTTGACCATCGCCGGGAAGATCGCGCCCAGGCCGTCCTCGCCGTTCAGGCGCTCCACCGTGAACGCGCGGGCGCGCTCGATGGCGCGCTGGCGCATGCTGCGCGGAAATAGCGGTTCGGCCATGCGCACCACGGCATCCAGCGCGCGGAACACGCCCACCCACAGCGGGCTCTGGTGCGGCGCGCGGCGCGGCAGGCGCGTAGCCTGGCACGGTCGCACGAACAGTTCGTCGATGCCGATATTGCGGGGGTTGCGCGCCTGCGGCCGCAGGCTGTTCAGCACCAGCAACGGCACGATGACCGTGCGCGCCCAGTACGACACCTTCGACAGATGGAACGGAAACCACTCGGGCAGCAGCATGATTTCCACGGGCATCATCGGCACGGCCTGCCACGGCATCACGCCGTACAGGGCCAGCAGCGTGCGCGTGAACACGTTGCTTTCCTCGGCGCCGCCCATCGCGTGGATGCGGTTGCGCGCCCGGCGCATGTGCTCGGCTTCGGGGTCGTCGCCGGCCATCTTCAGCGCGAAATACGCCTTGACGCTGGCGCTGACGTCGGAGCCGCCCGCGTGGAACAGCGGCCAGCCGCCGTCGGCATTCTGGATGCGACGCAGGTAGTTGGCGATCTTGCCTTCCAGCGCCAGGTCGGGCGTCTCGCCCAGGTAATGCACCATCAGGATGTACTCGGCCGGGATGGTGGCGTCGGCTTCGAGCTCGTAGACCCAGTGGCCGTCGTCCTGCTGCTGCGCCAGCAGCGCATCCACGGCGTGCGCGATGCCGTCGTCGAGCGGATCGGGCAGGGACGCCTCGGTGGAACGCCGGTTCAGCGCGTCGTCATGAGGGCGGGTGATCGTTGCAGCCTGGTTCATCAATTCGGGGGCACTTCTCTCATGGCAATGCGGCGGCCACGGCCGCGTGCATCACATCGGCAGAAAACGGGGGTTCACGCAATGGCATGCCGCAGCACGATCCAGGCGAGCTTGGCCTTGTTGACGCGCACCCGCGTGCGCGGGGCCAGCCAGCCACGGGCCAGCAGGCGCGTCAGGATCTCGTGATAAACCTCGTACATGATGCGCGGCGAGCGCACCACGCGCGACGGGCGGCGCGCCATGATGGCGGCCGACGCGTCGTAATGGGCCTGCGCGTCGCGGGCGATGCCGCGGCAGACCGTATCGATCGCCGGATGATCGATGACGGCACGCGGCGTCCCGGCCGGAATGCCGGCGGCGGCCAGCGCCTCGGCGGGCAGGTAGAGCCGGCCGATCTCGGCGTCCTCGTCCAGATCGCGCAGGATATTGGTCAGTTGCAACGCACGGCCCAGGTGATGGGCCAGATCGATGCCCGGCTGTTCCTCCAGGCCGAACACGCGTACCGCCAGGCGGCCCACGGCGCTGGCCACGCGGTCGCAATACAGGTCGAGCGTGGCCGCATCCGGCGCCACGATCGTGCTGACGACGTCCATGATCATGCCGTCGATGACGGCGTGGAAATCCTGCTGCTGCAGGTTGAACGCCTTGATCTGTTCGTCGAGCGAGCGCAGCGCGGCGGGCGCGTTGCCTGCATAGCAGGCGGCGATGTCCGAGCGCCAGTCTTCCAGTGCTGCTAGGCGGTCGGTGTGCTGCGTGTCACCGTCGGCGATGTCGTCCACGGCGCGGCAGAACGCGTAGATTTCAAACATGGCCTGCCGCTGCGACGGCGGCAGGATCCGCATGGCGGTATGGAACGAGCTACCGGAAGACACGGCGGGTCCGGCGAGCGGGGCGCCAGGCGTTGCGATTTCAGTACCGGCCACGGGTTTCCTCGGCACGCTAAATAGCAGGCGGGTTCATGGGAAGCCGCCTGGTTTCTGGGTTTTCAGGGTCGGGCGATTATAGCAACATCACCGATTCGGGGTATTTGTGACTGATGAGGCATCTTTGGCGGGGTATCGCGCGTACGGTACGTCACGTGCCGGCATGGCGATGGTCTGGTCGATCACCTTCTCGACGTCGGGAATTTCGCGCATCGCGGCCAGGAACGCCGCACGGTTGAAATCCTTTCCTACGCAGCCTTGCACGGTCAGCCAGCGCCCACGCACCATGATCCAGAGCGAGCTGTCTTGCCAGGCGGGCAGCGTACGGCCCAGGTCTGCTAGGCGGCGTTTCAGTGCTTCGGCAATTTCCTTGTCGTATTGGTACGCGTTAGCCAACCGGCAGCGGCCTTCCGCATAACAATGGTTGCCTTCCTCGATGCGGTGGTGTGCCTCGCGTTTCCATTCCTCCTCGGAAACCCGTGGTCCGGCTGGTTCGGGGCAACTCGCAATGGCGCTGGAAACGCGCACAAACGGATCGTTGCCAAAGTTGCGCAGCGATTGGGCATGCACGATATTTGTCGTGACTATAAATAGGACGACAATCGGAATCCCGACAATCCATGCCATTCGCGTATTAATCGACCGACCGGTCAAAACGTCAGCAAGGCAATACATTATCGATCGGCATAAATGCAGAAAGCCCCGCCGAAGCGGGGCTTCCCAGGCCAGATAAATGGCCCGGCGATTCAGGCTTATACGGCCTGGATCTTCGTGGCCTGCTCGCCCTTCTGGCCCATGGCCTTCACGTAGCGGACCTTCTGGCCTTCCTTCAGCGACTTGAAGCCATTGCCTTCAATTGCCGAGAAATGCGCGAACAGGTCGTTGCCGCCTGCGTCCGGGGTGATGAAGCCAAAGCCCTTTGCGTCGTTGAACCACTTAACGGTACCGGTTTCCATATTTCTATCCAACCTTGAATTTCAAATGAGCGTGATTGCCCGACCAAGCATGTTGCTCACAACGAACCGGAGCAAAAGCGCTACAGGCCGGTGCACATGCGAGCAGCCATTCTGCCGGTTTTTTTTCGCGTGTCAATCAGACTATGCCCCTAACGGTATTTCGGCATGCGAACAGCAGATATTAGAGATTTCTACATCATTTGGAGATTTGTCTGACATCAGACTGAATCGCCTGATGGTATGACCCGCATTTCCGTATCTGTGGTACCGACAGTTCGTACGCAGCCGTAACCCCCGGCGGCGCCACGCTGCCATATATGCCACAAATCCGTTCCGCCAACGCTACTCCATATGGACTATGGCGACCAATGGATGATGCCCCGACAATGCGCGTCATAACCACAAGCTGGCCGCCGCAGCGATGCGCGCATGCCGGGAAATCACGGTGCGCGGTGCGTGCCGGATCCGAGAACGGGGAATCAGATGTCAATACATAGTTAGCCAGGGTCCGTGGCACGCGGGTCTTTCAGCGCCCGCCGCCGGCATGACGCCGGCCGTCTTGCTACCGCGTTTTTCTGCAGTGCCTCCGTCCATGCAGGGCCATGCCGTGACAAAACCCGGCAGGGTGACGCGCGCCTGTGACGCCAGTATGTCCCGACGGTTTCGGCACAATTTTTGACAATCTCGGTCCGGCGAATGGCCTAGCATCCGACCTGCCCGTGAATTAGTAAAAACACTAGTTCGAGTGGGTCGACGGCATAATGCGGGGCGCGAGCCGCACGAAGCGGATGCGTCCGGACGCGCAGCGACGACCGCGCGCCATACCAACGAAGAAAAAGCGGACAACAACGAGTGAAGCCATTGCAGCGTTTAATCCGGGGACTTTTCCATGAGGTTGGCAACGATGCGCCACGCCGCGCCGTGGGGCGGGTTTGCCGCCACGCCATGCTGGCCGTGGCCGTCGTGGCATCGGCAGGCGCCGCGATGCTGGGCGCGCTGACGCCGTCGGCCAATGCGTTGGCCCAGACCGTCCAGACCGTCCAGGGCGCCCAGACCGTGCAGGCCCCCATGGCCGACAGCACCCGGGCCGCCCCCAACGTCGCCTTTCACTACGGCAGCAAGCCGCCCGTCGACCTGTTGCAGGCGTTTGACGTGGCGGTGGTCGAGCCCGACAGCGGTTTCGACCCGCGCCAGGCCAAGACCCCCAATACGGCGTGGTTTGCCTACGTCAGCCTGGGCGAGGTGCTGCCCAGCCGCGCGTACTTCAAGGACATCCCGAAAACCTGGCTCACCGGCAGCAATGACGCCTGGAATGCCCGAGTGGTTGACCAGGCCGCCGAAGGCTGGCCCGCTTTCTATGTCGACAAGGTTGTCGCGCCGCTGTGGGATCGCGGCTACCGCGGCTTTTTCATCGACACGATGGATTCGTACCACCTGGTAGCCAAGACCGACGCCGACCGCGCCAAGCAGGAAGCCGGCATGGTGCGGGTGATCCAGGCCATCAAGGCGCGCTATCCCGACGCAAAGCTGCTGTTCAACCGCGGCTTCGAGATCCTGCCGCAGGTGCACGCGCTGGCTTATGGCGTGGTGTTCGAGTCGCTGTTCCGGGGCTGGAACCAGGCGCAGGGTGCCTACACCGAGGTCAGCCAGCAGGACCGCGACTGGCTGCTGAACCAGGCTCGCATCATTCGTGACCAGTACAAGCTGCCGGTCATCTCGATCGACTACTGCCCGCCGGCCGACCGCAAGTGCCAGCGCGACGCCGCACGCCGTATCCGCGCGCTCGGCATCACGCCGTACGTGACCGATTCCGGCCTGCAGACGGTGGGCGTGGGCCAGATCGAGGTGCTGCCGCGCCGCGTGCTGGTGGTGCAGGAAAGCCAGCCGGGCGTGGTGGTGGACAACAGCGAAGGCGTGCGCTTCGTGTCGATGCCGATCAACTACCTGGGCTACCGGGTGGACTTCGCCGAGACGCGCGACGCGCTGCCTGAGATCACGCCGGACCGCTACGCCGGCGTGGTGGTCTGGGCCAACGGCAACTTCACGCAGAACCCGGGCCGCTTCTACGCCTGGGTGGAAAAGCAGATCGGGCAGGGCATTCCGGTGGTGTTCATGAACGGCTTCGGCGCCCAGCCCTCGGGCGCGGTGGCGCGCATGCTGGGACTGAAGGCCGTCAAGGGCCGGGTCTCGGGGCCGGTGCAGATCGTGTCGCAGGACAAGATGATGGGCTTCGAGCAGGCCGTGGCGCCCGATCGCGCCGAAGCCGTGCCGGTGCAGGTGGCGGACGGTGCGGCCGACACCCGCTCGCTGCTCCGCCTGCGCTCCGGCACGCTGACTTACGACGCCGCGGCCCTCACGCCGTGGGGCGGCTACGTGACCAACCCGTACGCGGTGCGTCAGAACTCGGCCAACGACCAGGACCGCTGGATCGTGCAGCCGGTGGACTTCCTGCGCCAGGCGCTGCGCCTGGCGCAGATGCCGGTGCCCGACACCACCACCGAAAGCGGCCGGCGCCTGTTCACCATCCACATCGATGGCGACGGCTTTGCGTCCCGCGCCGAGATTCCGGGCGGCGGCTTTGCCGGCGAGGTGCTGTTCCGCGAGATCTTCGACAAGTACCGCCTGCCGATGACGATGTCGGTGATCGAGGGCGAGGTGGGCAAGTCGGGCATGTATCCGCAACTTACGTCGCAGCTCGAACCCATTGCGCGCAAGATCTTCGCGCAGCCGTACGTGGAGGTGGCCACGCACACGTACTCGCACCCGTTCGAGTGGCAGCGTACCGTGGCCGGCCCGAGCGACGCCAGGGTGACCGAGGGCGACGAGGACTATCACCTCAAGATCCCCGGCTACAAGATGAACCTGAACCGCGAGATCGGTGGCTCCATCGACTACATCAACCGCGTGCTGTCCCCGAACAAGCCCGTGAAGATGGTGCTGTGGCCCGGTGACTGCCAGGCGCCGCCGGAGGCCATAAAGCTGGCCAATGCGGCCGGCGTGCTGAACATGAACGGTGGCGACACCATGATCACGCGCAGCAACCCCACATGGACGGCCATCGCGCCGCTGGGCGTGAACAAGGCCGACAACACGTTCCAGGTGTTCGCCACCAACCAGAACGAGAACATCTACACGAACCTGTGGCACGGCCCGTTCTACGGATTCGAGCGCCTGATCGAAACCTGGGAGCTGACCGATCGGCCGTACCGCTTCAAGGCGCTGAACATCTACTACCACAGCTATTCGGGCACCAAGGTGGCATCGCTGAAGGCGCTGCGCACGGTGTACGACTACGCGCTGAAGCAGCCGCTGCTGCCGATCCATTCCACCGACTACGTGTACAAGGTGCTGGACTGGCAGGGCATGGCCGTGGCACGCGAACTGGGCGAGGGAGCCAACGGCGCGCCGGCCAGTGGCGCATGGCTGGTACGTGGCGACGGCAACCTGCGCAACCTGCGCTGGACCGGCGCGGGCGTGCCCGACGTGGCCACCGCCCGGGGCGTGACCGGCTCGTCGCCGGCGCCCGGCGGCGGTGTGTACGTGCACCTGGATGGTGGCGACGCGCGCTTCGGCTTCGTGCCGGCCGCCTCGCGCGCCGTGCCGGAACTGCCCGAGGCCAATGGCCTGGTGCGCGACTGGCGCCGCGACGGCAATACCACCCGTTTCAGCTTTGCCGGCTACTACAAGCCGTTCTTCCGGCTAGCCAATGCCGGCCAGTGCAGCGTGACCATCGATGGCAAGCCTGCCCGTGGTGTGCGCGAGAACAACAACACGCTGCGTTTCGAGACGCCAGCGGTCAATGATCCGATCCATGTCCAGCAACAAGTCGAAGTCCGCTGCGGCGCCTGAGCGCGAGCGGCTCCTGCCGCCGGCCCTGGTTCTGACCTTTACCGCCATGGTCGGGGTGGGCCTGGCCCTGATGTTCCCGCGTGAAACGCTGCGCGAGCGCCTGCTTGGCCAGGGTCGCACCGTGGACGGCCTGACGGTGGCCTACCTGGAAGCGTGGTCGCGGGTATCGCCCGACGACACGAGCTTCATGAGCGTGCTGGCCGAACAGTACGCGCGCAGCGGTCGCCTGGACGACGCCGAGAAGATGCTCGAGCGCATGATGGCAGTGCAGGGCCAGGACCTGACCGGCCAGATCCTGCGCACGCGTATCGGCATCACGCAGCAACGCGCCTATGCCGAGCAGCCCGATACCCCCGAGCGCGCCGAGCGCCTGGTGCTGATGAAGGACCTGCTCAAGCAGGCCGTGGCGCCCGATGCCATGCGCCGCTGGTCGCTGGCGGACCTGCAGACGCTGGCCACGCAGTCGCGCCAGATCGGAGACGCCGACGCGGCCAACGTGCTGTATGGCGCGCTGGCAAAGCGCGACGCCGCCAACGCTGACTTCTATAACCGGCAACTGGCCAATATCGCGCTGGCCGGCGGCAACTATCGCGACTCCGCGCAGGCGCTGTTCGAGGCCCAGGCGCGCGCGAAGAATCCGTACGAGCAGCGCACGCTGTTCCTGCAGGCGCTGCAGACGCTGCAGTCGGGCAACCTGCTCGACGAGGCGCTGGTGGAAGCCGAGCGCCGTGGTGGCAAGCTGCTGGACGACCCGGATGTGCTGCGCTACCTGACGAAGCTGGCACTGGCCGCCAACAAGCCCGACGTGGCCGCGCGCTACGTGGAGCGCCTGCTGAAGCTGTCGGCCGCCAGGCCGTCCGGCGCGGCACAGATCGCGCTGCAGGAATTGCGCCGCGACCAGGCCCGCACGGAACAACGCGCGGTGGTCCGGCGCGTCTCCGATACCGAACCCTGGCTGGCCCGGAACTATGTGTACCTGGACGGCCCGCGTGGTGGTGCGCTGCGCGGACGGATGGGCGACTTCGGCGTGCGCCGCGTGCACGCCGAGGTGGCGCAGGCTGCGACCCCGGTCACGCCGACCGTAGCCTCGCCGGGCCCCGGCAACCCGACCCAGGCGCAGGCGCAGGACGCTGCCAAGTCCGAGGTGGCCGCCGCAGTGGCTGCGGGCAAGCCGTTCAATGCGGACGACTACGACCTGGCCTACCGCGTGTTTCTGGCCGCCGGCAAGCTCGACCAGGCCCAGAACGTGGCGCAGACAGCCGTGCGCAAGTTGCCGGGCGAGCCCGTCTGGCGCGAGCGCCTGGCGCAGGTGGCCGAATGGAACCACCAGCCGCTGGTGGCGTTGCAGAGCTGGCTCGAATACGCGCAGGCCACCAACGACGAACGCGCCTGGAACAACGTGATGCGCCTGGCGCCGGGCCTGAACGACGACCGTGCCTATCTTGCCGCACTGCGCCATCGCGCCGCCGGCGGCAACCTGAAGACCATCGACGAGGTGGTGGCGGCCTACGAGCGGCTGGGCGAGCCCGAGGCAGGCATGGCCTTCCTCGATACGCTGGCCGACGGGCCGAACGGCCGTCAGGCCATGGAGCGCAATGCCGAACTGGCCGAACGCGCCGGCAAGGACGACCGCGCCTACGCGCTCTACGGGCAGCTGGAAAAGCGCTATGGCGCCCGTCCGTTGTACGCGCTCAAGCGCGCCAATCTGCTCTACGTGAAGGGCAAGCTGCAGCCGGCCATGGATGCCATGCTGCCGGCGCGCCGCAATGCCGGCCCGCAGGACCTGCTGTACTGGCGCACGTTCACGGAACTGGCGCGCCTGACGCAGCGCGACGACCTGCTCAAGGACAGCTATCGCCAGATGATGATCGCCATGGCCGAAACCCATGACGACCACTGCATGAAGATGCCCGAGGGCCCGGCACGCAACGACTGCCTGGAAGAGGTGCGCGATACCGAGGAAGCCGATTTCTCGAACCTGATCCAGTACTACGACCGTGCACCCATCGACGCGGGCCGCATCGCCGAGGCCGGCTGGCGCAAGAACGGCAAGCTGGAGCAGCTGCAACTGGCGGTGTACTACTACACGCGTGCCCATGCGTACGTGCGGATCGACCGCCTGCTGGCCGGCCTGACGCCCGCGCAGAAGCGCGAGGCCGAAAGCTCGGCGGCGTTCCTGATGCGCCGCGCCGAATACTGGCGTCTGACCGGCGACCGTGATCGTTCGCTGGCCGACCTGCGCCATGCGGTCAGCCAGGCCGACGCCGACAGCGAGACCTATGCCGCGCTGCTGTGGGCGCTGGTGGACATGGGCACCGACAGCGAAGTGCGTGCCGTGATGCAGCGCCTGAAGCCCGAGGCCGAGGACGACCCCAGCCTCTGGGGCGCCTATGCCGCCGGCGCCATGCGCTTCCAGGACGGCCGCACCGCGCTGCACTACCTGCGCAAGATCCAGGAAGGCAAGAGTGCCGACCCGCTGTGGCTGGGGCTGATTGCCGACGCCCACGAGGCCATTGGCCAGACGTCGCTGGCGTGGCGAATCCGCAGGCAGGCATGGGTGGACCTGCATCACCAGTGGTCGACCCGTGGCCTGATGGGCGCCGACGCGTCGCAGCGCAATGCCGACGAGGACGACCAGGCCGACGGCGAGGAGGAGGACAACCAGGGCGGCCCGGCCCGCGCCGACCTGCGCCGCCAGGAGGTGGCGCTGGGCCAGATCTTCGCGTCGGGCGACGTTTCGCGCAGCATGGTGATCGAGATGCTGCGGCGCGACCGCGCCGAAGTGTCCGCGCGCCGCACGATGCCCGGAGATCCGAATTCGCCGTCACAACTGGGGAACGTGCCGGGCCTGCCGCCGCTGGAAGTGGCGCCGCCCGCAACGCTGACCGAGCGCGAACGGCGGCGGCAAAGCCAGATTTCGGCGGCCAGCCGCGAGGTGGCGCTGGCGTGGGCGATGTCCTCGGAATCGAACGAACTGGCCCGTGCATGGCTGGCGCGCCAGTATGCGCGCACGCTGCAGCGTCCGGCGTATGCCGAGGTGTCGATTGCACTGGACAACAACGACCTGAACCAGTTGGACCGGATCATGGAACGCCAGGCCGGTCGCGTGCCGGTGGCCAGCCAGATCGAGGCCAACCGTCAGCTCGATCGCCTGTCTGCCGCGCAGACGCAGGCGTTCGAGACACAGGACCTGGCCCGCACGGACGACGTGCTGCAGCAGACGCTGGAGGATGCGCTGCTGTTCAACGCGCAGGCGATCGAGCCGCGCGTGACGTTCGCGCACCAGAAGCCGCTGGAGTATTACGAGTACAGTCTGGCCGGCGGCGCGCGCCTGTGGGACGGCTACGCCGTGAACCTGCGCGGCGTGTTCCGCGACCAGCGCACCACCGACCGCACGCAGCTGGACAACGTCCCCGCGTCCGACCGCCGGGCCGAACTGGCGCTGACGTACCGCGACACCCAGAAGAACTGGCTGCTGGGCGTGGGGCGCCGCGACGGCCTGCAGACCGTCACCACGGCACGCCTGACCGGCAACTGGAACCTGGAAAACCGCGTGTCGTACACCGGCACGGTGGGCTACAACCAGCAGGCCGACGAGTCGTCGCAGCTGCGCGTGGGCGGCATGAAGGACGTGGTCGAATTCGGTGCCACGTGGCGCCTGGGTTTGCGTGAATTCATCAGCGGCCGCGTGCAGTACAACCACTTCTACGGCCAGGACCGCACCGCGCTGGGCCATGGCATGGTCTACGACGTGGAGGCCGGCTACCGCATCCGCACGCAGTATCCGGACTACACGGTGCGCATCGTCGGCACGCGCGGCATCTACAGCGCCAACGGCGGCACGCTGTCGCCCACGATGCAGCGGCTGCTGCCAGCCGACGATGATGAGGCCAACCCGACGTTCTACATGCCGCAGAGCTTCACGCAGGCCGGTGTGCTGTTCGGTTTCGGCACCGACCTGATCAACGACTACACGCGCAAATGGCGGCCGTTCCTGGAAGTTGGTGCGCTGTACGACTCGCGTGCCGGCCACAACTTCCATGGCCAGGCCGGGATCGCCGGATCGGTGTTCGGTAACGATCACCTGTCGCTGTATGTTTCGCATGACACCGCGTCCCGCACCAACGGTACGCCGCTGACCGAAGTTGGCCTGCGTTATCGCTGGCTCTATTAATAAACGACTGACTGGATTTCAAGGTAACGAGGGGATCGAAGATGAACAAGACCAATACCCGCATGGGCCGCCTGATGGCATGGGGTGCCGCAATCGGCGCAGCGCTGTGGCTGGCCGGCTGCGCCGTGACTGACGTGGGCCGTGCGCCGCAGATGGCCGCGGGCGACACCGTGGCAGTGCTGCCGATCGTGAACTACACCGAGACGCCGCAGGCCGGCCTGCGCGCTGAGGCCATCGCGGAAGCGCTGCTGAAGACCGGTGGCGTGGCCAACCTGAAGCGTTATCCGGCGGCGCTGAACCCCGAGACGCTGTTCGAGCCGGCCGAGCGCGAGTCGGTGAACAAGGCGCTGGACTGGGCGCGCAGCGAACGGGCGCGCTATGCGCTGACGGGTGCCGTGCAGGAATGGCGCTACAAGGTGGGTGTCGATGGCGAACCGGCTGTGGGCATCTCGCTGCAACTGATCGAAGTGTCGACTGGCCAGGTGGTGTGGTCTGCCACGGGCAGTAACGCCGGCTGGAGCCGCGAGTCGCTGTCGGGCGTGGCCCAGAAGCTGCTGCGCCGCCTGCTGGCGCCGCTGATGCAAGGTTGAGATTCGTAAAGATTGATCCGGAAAGGACGGGTGACAAGCGTGGCTAACACCGCGGAAAAAACGCGCCAGGCAACTCGCCAAGGCCAGGGCATCGGCCTGGGCGGGCGCTATGCGCGCTGGCTGGCGCCCTCGGGAGGCGGGGCGGCGGCCGTGCTGGAGATGATCGTCGTGATGGCGGTGGCCATGGCCATCACCTGGGCGATCCTGCCGCAAAACCCGCTGCTGCTGGGTCTGGGCTTTCCGTGGGCATGGCTGCTGCCTGTCATCCTGGCGTTGCGCTACGGCACGCTGGTGGGCGTGGGCGCGGTGCTGATGCTGCTGGGTGGATGGTTTTTCTTTGACGTCCTGGGCAGTCATGGCGAGGCGTTTCCGCGCATGTTCTTCCTGGGCGGCTTGCTGCTGGTGCTGGTCGCCGGACAGTTTGGCGACGTGTGGAACACGCGTCTGGCACGTGCGCGTGCCGTGAACCGCTACCTGGACGAGCGCCTTTCCGCGCTGACCAAGAACCACTACCTGCTGCGCATCTCGCACGCCCGGCTGGAAAACGACCTGCTGGCCCGCCCGACCACGCTGCGCGACACGCTGTCGCAGCTGCGCGCCGTGGCCATGCAGGACGCCGCACGCGGTGCCCACGCCGAGCGCCTGGCCGGCGCCCAGCCGATGCTGCAGGTGGTGGCGCAGGCCTGCCAGCTGGAAGGCGCCGCGCTGTTCGCATGCACGGGCGAGAAGATCCTGCCCGACGCCGTTGCCGCCGTGGGTCCTGGCTTCACGCTGGACGTGAACGATCCGCTCGTACGCCATTGCCTGGAGACACGCGAACTGGCGCATCTGCGTACCACGGGCCTGCAGCAGGACGCCGAGACCCGCTACGTGGCCGTGGCGCCGGTGCTGGCCGGTTCCGACCGCCTGATCGGCGTGCTGGTCGTGGAGCGCATGCCGTTCCTGTCGCTGACCTATGAAAACCTGCAGCTCCTGATGGTGCTGATGGGCTACTACGCGGACGGCGTCGAGCACGCCCAGGCCACGCACGGCATCCAGGAACTGGCCCCGGCCATTCCGTACGCGTTTGCGCTGGACTACGCGCGCCTGTCGCGCCTGCACCGCGAAACCGGCATCCAGAGTTCGGTGGTGGCGCTGGTGTTCGACCTGGACGAAGCGCGCGACGCGCTGTTCGAGCAGGTGGTGCGCAGCCGCCGGGCGCTGGACGTGGCCTGGCCGGCGCGGGGCGCGCATCAGCGTGCCATGCTGACGCTGATGCCGCTGTCGGACAGCCAGGCGGTGTCGGCCTATCTGGTGCGCATCGAAGACATGCTGCGTGCGCAGTTCGGCACCGATTTCGCCAGCGCACACATCGGCGTGTATACGCTGCCGGTGCCGGCGGCCGGCGCCGAGGAAGCGCTGGTGCGCCTGCTGCACCGCTGCCATCTGGATGGCCAGGACGGCAAGGACGGCAACGCCACGCCGGCGGTTGGCGCCGATGCCACACCGGGAACGGGCGCCGCCCCGTCCGCCGGACAGACGCAGGCGGGCTGACGCATGGGCAAGCTCACCATCGGTGGCACCGCCGCGCAGATCGCTGCCCTGTACCTGCTGTTCCATGGCGGCACCGGGCTGCCGCTGCTGCTGTCGTTCCTGGGGCTGCAGGCCATTGCCGCAGGGCTGCTGGGCCTGGCGGTGTGGCGCCTGCTGCCGCGCCGCTTCCGCACGCCGTTCGGCTGGAGCTACACCTATATGGCCGCGTTCTGCTTCTTCGTGCCGCTGGGCGGGACGCTGGTCTGCGCGGGCAGCCTGCTGTTCTCGAAGCTGTTCCGCACGCGCAGCGACAGCGCGGGCATTGCGTCGGTGGCGCTGCCCGAGTTCGTCACGCACCTGATCCAGCGCGTGACGCATGGCGGCGGTGCGCGGCTGCGCGCGCAGCTTGGCAACACGCGCGCGCCGTTGCCGGAACGCATGACGGCGCTGGTGGCGATGCAATCGATGCCCACGCGCACGGCCAGTCCTGTGCTGCGCGAACTGCTGGCCGACAGCACCGACGACATCCGCCTGCTGGCCTACGGCATGCTGGACGGTGCAGAAAAGCAGTTGACGCAGAAGATCCTGGCCGAACTGCCGCGGCTGGAGAGCGCAGATTCGCCGCAGGCACGCCTGGAAATCAACAAGCGGCTGGCCGACCTGTACTGGGAACTGATCTACCAGAACCTGGTGCAGGGCGACGTGTATCGCTACACGGCCAGCCAGGTGGAACGATACGCCAGCGCGGCGCTGGAGATCGACGGCAACGATGCGGCGCTGTGGTACATGCGTGGCCGGCTGGCGCTGGCGCGCAACGCGCCCGGCGAGGCGCGCGAGTTCCTGGCGCGGGCCGAGGCCCTGGGCTTTGCACGCGAGCGCGTGCTGCCGCTGCTGGCCGAAGCCGCCTACCTGGAACGCGACTATGCCGCGGTGCGCCGCCTGATGGCGGCTTTCGACAGTCCTTCGCCGCTCCCGCTGGTGCGGCCCCTGCTGCGGTACTGGCAATCATGAGCGAAATTCTGGTCAAGGGAACGTCCGCGGACGTCATGCTGCTGCTCGAAGGCACGTTCCCCTATGTAAGCGGTGGCGTGTCGAGCTGGGTCAACCAGATGATCCGCGCCTTCCCCGATATCCGTTTCGGCATCGTCTTCATCGGCAGCCGCCGCGAGGACTATGGCGACATGGCCTACCAGCTGCCCGAGAACGTCGTGCATCTGGAGACCCATTTCCTGTACGACTTTCCGCCGCCGCCGCTGGTGCATGGCACGCCGGGCGACGCACGCGCGTTCGACAAGTCGGACAAGCTGCACGAACTGCTGCGCGAGCCGGGCAAGGAGGCCGAGGCTGGCGAACTGATCCGCGAGCTGATGCCCCAGCTGCGCGAGGGCGGGGCGTTGTCCGAGGACGCGTTCCTGTACAGCAAGCGGGCCTGGGACACGATCACGAGCCAGTACCGCCAGTTCTGTACGGATCCGTCGTTCACGGACTACTTCTGGACGATCCGCATCATGCACAAGCCGCTGTGGCAGCTGGTGCGGATTGCCGACGGCCTGATCCCGGCCAAGGTCTACCACACGGTGTCCACGGGCTACGCGGGCTTTCTGGGTGCGATGCTGCGCCACCGTAACGGCCGCCCGCTGCTGGTGTCCGAGCACGGCATCTACACCAAGGAACGCAAGATCGACCTGTTCCAGAGCCAGTGGATTCGCGACAACCGCAACATCTTCGAGCGCGACATTTCCCAGATCAGCTATTTCCGCGAACTCTGGGTGCGCTTCTTTGAAACGCTGGGGCGTGTCTGCTACGAGGCCGGCGACGAGATCACGGCGCTCTACGAGGGCAACCGCCGCCGCCAGGTGCTGGATGGCGCGGTGGCCGAGCGCACGCGCAATATCCCGAACGGCATCAACCTGCCGCGCCTGTCCGCGCTGCGCGAGAAGCGCGCGCCGGGCGTGCCGCCGGTGCTGTGCCTGATCGGCCGCGTGGTGCCGATCAAGGACATCAAGACGTTCATCCGCGCGATGCTGACCGTGGTGCGCGAGTACCCCGAGGCCGAAGGCTGGATTGCCGGCCCCGAGGACGAGGATGCCGAATACGCGCGCGAATGCCGCAGCCTGGCCGAAAGCCTGGGCCTGGGCGACAAGGTCAAGTTCCTGGGCTTCCAGAAGATCGACGACCTGCTGCCGAAGGTGGGCGTGCTGGTGCTGAGTTCGATCTCCGAGGCGCTGCCGCTGGTAGTGCTCGAAGGGTTTGCCGCCGGCGTGCCGTGCGTGACCACCGACGTGGGGTCGTGCAGCGAACTGGTGTTCGGCCTGCCCGGCGACGATGCCGCACTGGGCGCCGCGGGCGACGTGGTGCGCATTGCCGATCCGGCCGCGCTGGCCGGTGCGGCGCTTGGGCTGCTGCAGCATCCGGATCGCTGGCAAGCGGCGCAGGCCTCGGGCATTGCGCGCGTGGAAAAGTACTACACGCAGGAACAGATGGTGGGCAGCTATCGCACGCTTTATACCGGGCTGATGGCGATGCCGGACAACACGCGCCGCGAGCATGGCGGCGCCAGTCCCGCGAAGTGCCCGGTACACCACGGCGCGCAGGCAGGAGGACGCTGAGATGGCCGGTATTGGATTTGAACTTCGCAAGATGCTCCGGCGGGATAGCCTGTCGGGCATGCTCAGCGCCTACGCCTATGCGGGCGTGATCAGCTCGGGGCCGTGGGTGCTGTCGATCCTGGGCATCCTGCTGATCGGCCTGCTGTCGATCGGCTGGGTGATTCCTGGCGCCCTGATCACGCAGTTCCAGGTGTCGGTGACGTACCTGATAGCGTGCAGCCTGATATTGACCGGGCCGATGCAACTGTCGTTCACGCGCTTCACGTCAGACCGCCTGTTTGAAAAGCGCGCCGACCTGGTGCTGTCGAACTATCACGCCGTGGCGCTGCTCTGCACGGTGCTGGCCGGCGGCATCGGCCTGGCGTGCGCGGTCTGGGCGTTCCCGGAGCAGTCGGTGCTGTACCGGCTGCAGATGATGGCGGGCTTCGTGATCATGAGCAATATCTGGATCGCGGCCATCTTCCTGTCGGGCATGAAGCAGTACAAGGCCATCGTCTGGACGTTCTTCGTCGGCTACACGATCACGGTGCTGGCGGCGCTGGCGCTGCGGTCGCACGGGCTGGAAGGGCTGCTGGGCGGCTTCGTGTTCGGCCAGCTGTGCCTGCTGGTGGGCATGATCACGCTGATCTACCGCAACTACACGAGCCACCGGTTCATCTCGTTCGAGGTCTTCCAGCGGCGCTTTGCCTACCCGAGCCTGATCGCCATCGGCCTGCTCTACAACCTGGGCATCTGGATCGACAAGTTCATGTTCTGGTACGCGCCGTCCACGGGCCAGCCCGTGATCGGGCCGCTGCATGCGTCGATCATCTACGACATCCCGGTGTTCCTGGCCTACCTGGCCATCATTCCGGGCATGGCCGTGTTCCTGGTGCGTATCGAGACCGACTTCGTGGAGTACTACGACGCGTTCTACAACGCGGTGCGCGGCGGCAGTTCGCTGGAGCACATCGAGGACATGCGCAATACGATGGTGCAGACCATCCGCCTGGGCCTGTACGAGATCGTCAAGGTGCAGGCCATCGCGTCGCTGCTGCTGTTCGTGGTGGGCGGCTGGCTGCTGCGGCTGCTGGGCATCTCCGAGCTGTACCTGCCGCTGCTCTACGTGGACGTGATCGGCGCCAGCCTGCAGGTGGTGCTGCTGGGCGTGCTGAACATCTATTTCTACCTGGACCGCCGCCGCGAGGTGCTGATGCTGACCGGCACGTTCGTGGTGCTGAACTTCGTGCTGACGCGGCTGACGCTGTCGCTGGGCCCGGCCTGGTACGGCTACGGCTTCGCGGTGTCGCTGCTGATCGTCGTGGCGCTGTCGCTGTACCTGCTGGATCGCAAGCTCGACCGGCTCGAGTACGAAACCTACATGCTGCAGTAACTGCCGCAACGTGGCGGCAGGCCGTCCGGCATGTGCCGGGGCCGCCGCCCGTGTATGGGGGGCGGCCCCTGCCGCCTTCGCCCGATGGCCCGGTTACCCCACCTGCGCGCCACGTTTTTATTACGCCCGCAAGGCAGGCCGACGGCCTGCGGCGTGCCTGCAACACCCCCTGCAGTGCCCCCCCTCTAATGTAGCCTCGACGTGCCATGGCGCGTTTCGGTAACATGACGCCGCCGTGCCAGACACACAGGCCGCAGTCATCAGAGGGATGTAATGAGAATTGCCTCAGTAGAGGACGATGCCGCCCAGGCCGAACAGATCCGGCAACTGCTGGAAGAGGCGGGCTTCAGCTGCACCAGCTTTGCGACCGGTTCCGCCTTCCTGCGCGCGTTGCGTGACCAGGCGTTCGACCTGATCCTCATGGACTGGCAACTTCCGGATACCAGCGGGTACGAGCTGGTCAGCTGGGTGCGCCAGCACTCCGGCCGCCTGCCGCCCATCCTGTTCCTGACCAGCCGCATCGACGAGGCCGACATCGTGGCGGGCCTGAGCGTGGGCGCCGACGACTACCTGGCCAAGCCGCTGCGCCCGGCCGAATTCGTGGCGCGCGTGCGTGCGCTGCTGCGTCGTGCCTACCCCGACGCCGTGCACGACGACGAACTGATCCGCCAGGGCGACTACGTGGTGGACGCGCGCCGTCGCACCATCGCACTGGCCGGGCAGCTCGCCGACCTGTCGCCGCGTGAATTCGACCTGGCGCTGTTCCTGTTCCGCAATATTGGCCGCCTGCTGTCGCGCGACGTGATCGAGCAGGCTGTCTGGGGCCGTGCCATGGATGCCGGCTCGCGCACGCTCGATACCCATGTCTCGCGCCTGCGAATCAAGCTGGCGCTGCGCCCCGAGCACGGTGTGCGGCTGACGTCGGTCTATTCGCACGGCTACCGCTTCGAGGGCGCAGGGGCCGCCGATGCGTAGGCGGCGCTGGCTTGGCCGTGCGGCGCTGTGCGGCGGCATGGCCTGCCTGATTCTGCCTGGCAGTACATCGTGGGCGGGCCCGGCCGGCAGCCAGGGCGGTGACTTTATCTACGAAGTGGAGCCGGGCGACACGCTGATCGGCCTGGCTGCCCGATACATGCAGAGCCCCGACGACTGGCGCCTGCTGCAGACCCGCAATCGCGTGGCCGATCCGTACCGGCTGGTGCCTGGGTCGCATATCCGCATGCCGTTGTCCCGGATTCCGGTGGCGCCCGCCACGGCGCGCGTGGTCTTCGCGCGCGGCCAGGTGCGGGCCGATGGCCGGCCCGTGCAGGTGGGCCAGGCGCTGGCCGAGTCGTCGCATGTCGACACGGGCGCCGATGGCGCGGTCACGCTGGAACTGCCGGACGGCACGCGCGTGGCCCTGCCGGCCGATACGTCGATGGCCGTGCGCCGGATGCGGTCGTTCGCGCGCAGCGGGCTTACCGATACCGTGATCGGCATCGATCGCGGCGCAGCCGATTCGCGCGTGGCGCCCAAGGGCGGCGGGGTCGGGCGTTATGAAATCCGCACCCCGGTCATGGTGACGGGGGTGCGCGGCACGCGCTATCGCGTGGCCGTGGACCACGCAGGTAGCCGTAGCGAAGTGGTCGAAGGCCGGGTCGGTGTCGGCGCACGTACCACGACACAGGACGTGGCCGCCGGGTTTGGCGTGGGGGTGTCCGCGCAGGGCCAACTGGGCAAGCCGGTGGCGCTGCTGCCGGCGCCCGAGGTGGCGCCCGTGGCACAGCCCGTGATGTCGCGGTCGCTTGGCGTGCAATGGCGTGCCGTGCCGGGTGCCGCACGCTACCGCGTTGGTGTGGCGCGGGATGCCGCGCTGACTGAATGGGTGTCGGCCGCCGAGATGGCCGAACCTGCCGCGACGCTGGACGACTTGCCCGATGGCACGCTCTATGTCGTCGTCAACGCGCTGGCTGCGGACGGCATGACCGGTCAGTCCGGCGTGCTGCCGATTTCGGTCAGGCGCCATCCGGCCGCGCCGTTTTCGCTGGCGCCGCGCCCCGATGGCGTGGCCTATGGCGGTGACGCGCAGTTCCTCTGGGCCAGTGTGCCCGATGCCACCGAGTATGAGCTGGCCGTGGCGGCAGATGCCGGCTTTACGCGGCAGGCCGACGTCCGACGCCAGACCGGCGTGGAATCCCATGTGACGCTGCCTGCGGGCCAGTGGTGGTGGCGCCTGCGTTCACTCGATGCGCGCGGCCAGCCTGGGCCTTGGGGCGATGCGCAGCGCCTGCGCGTGGAACCCGCACCGCCGCTGCCCGCCGCCCGCGACAGCGGCGCCGAACTGCTGGTGCGCTGGCCTGCCGATGCCGCGGCCAGCGCTGGCTATGTCGTACAGGTCGCCAGCGACGATGGCTTCGCCCAGGGGCTGCGGACGCTGCCCGCCGCCCGCAACGAACTGGCCTTGCTGCGCCCCGATGCCGGCACGTACTACGTCAGGGTGGCGCGCGCCGAGGGTACCGATACGCCACCGGCGGCCGCATTCTCGACGCCGCAGCGCATCGTGCTGCCGGCCGTGCTGCGCGACATGCGCGGCGGCGTGGTGGTGTTGGGAGGCGCCGACCGTGGCGTCGAGACGGGAGTCCGCTAGCCGGGCCGCCGCCTTCTTTCATCGACGCACCCGCGTGGAGTGGGTGCTGCTGCTGGCCGCCGTCGTGGTGGTCACGGCGGTGGTGGCGCGTTTCGACTGGTTCGAGCGCGCAGACCTGGCGCTGCTCGACTTTGCCGTCGCCAGCCAACCCCATGCGCCGCGCAACGACATCGTACTGGTGGCCATCGACGATGCCAGCATCGGCGCCATCGGCCGCTGGCCATGGCGGCGCACGGTACTGGCGTCGCTGATCGACCATATCGCGGCCGACAAGCCGCGCGTGATCGGCATGGACGTGATCCTGTCCGAGCCGGACATCCGCTATCCGGCCGATGACATGGAACTGGCGCAGGCCATCGCCCGGGCGCGCAACGTGATCCTGCCCGTGGTGGCGGAGTCCGGCGTGGCGGGCCCTGTCATGCGCCATCCGCTTGAGGCGTTCGCGGCCACCAACGGCCATATCAACATGAGCGTCGATGCCGACGGCGTGGCCCGCTCGGTCTATCTGCGCGAGGGCGATGCCGATTCGCCGCCGGTCTGGCATTTCTCGGCGGCGATGGCCGCTTTCGGACAGGCGTCGCCGCCGTCGCCGGAGTCGTTCCGCCACGAACGCGCGCGACGCATCGACAGCGCGGGCTGGATCAGCCAGGATCGCCTGCGGATTCCGTTCGCGGGGCCGCCGGGCACTTTCGAGCGCGTGTCGGTGCTCGACGTGCTGTCGGGCCAGCTGGGCGCGGGCTTTTTCCGGGGCAAGTACGTGATCGTGGGTGCGATGGCCACCGGCATCGGCGATGTATTCGCCACGCCGGTGTCGCGCGACGGGCGCGGCATGAGCGGCGTGGAAATCCTGGCCAACGCGCTGCAGGCGCTACGCGATGGCACGGGCATCGTACGGATACCCGATCTGGCCAAATGGTTCGCCACGTTGCTCCCGGTGATGCTGGCGGCGCTGGCCGCCTGGATGCTGACACCGCGTGACGCGCTGATCGCGGTGGCGGTGCTGGTGGCGGCCCTGATCGGCGGCAGCATCATGCTCGTGGGCAGCATGCAGCTCTGGTTCGCGCCGTCGGCGGCGGTGTTCGGCTGCCTGCTCGTCTATCCGTTGTGGAGCTGGCGGCGGCAGGAGGCCGCCCTGCGGTTCCTGTCCGAAGAACTGGCACGCCTGGTGCGCGAGCCTGGCCTGCTGGGGGCACCCACTCGCGTCGACCATTCGCTCGATGGCCGCATGCAGGCCGTCTACGACATGACTGCCCGGCTGCGCGACATGCGGCGCTTCCTGTCGGACGGGCTGGAAAGCCTGCCCGAGGCCACCGTGATCTGCAACCTGGACGGCGGCATCCTGGTGGCCAACCGGCGCGCGGTGGCACTGGTGCCGGTGGTGCTGCAGGGCATCAACGACCTGCCGCAGCCCGCCGGGCTGGGCGACCTGCCGTCTGCCGGCGCGTATGCCGATGCCTACGCGGACGCCTATGCCGATGCCTATGGCGGACTGGACCGTCCGGGCCTGCCCGACATCATCGAGACGCTGTTCCCGGTACCCGGCCCCGGGCTGGCGTACTGGGATGCGCTGTGCGGCGCGCTGGATGCCGACGCGCCCGTGATGTCCTCTTCGGATTCGCATGGCGTGGAACTGGCCACCGAGGACGATCGCCGCTACCTGTTGCATGGCGCGCCGCTGCACGGCGAGACGGGGCGCCCGGCGGGTGTCATCGTCAGCCTGATCGACATCACGACCGTGCGCCGCGCCGAACGCCAGCGCGAGCAGACGCTGCATTTCCTGTCGCACGACATGCGCTCGCCGCAGGCGTCGATCCTGGCGCTGATCGACCTGCAGGCGCGGCCCGAGCGGGCGCTGACGCAGCCAGAACTGCTGGGCCGCATCGGCGAGCACGCCCATCGCACGCTGGCGCTGGCGGACGATTTCATCCGGCTGGCGCAAGCCGAATCGCAGAACCTGGCATTTTCCGAGGTCGACCTGACCGCACTGGTGCTGGACGCGACCGACGAGCTATGGGCGCTGGCCAAGACGCGCGGCATCGAACTGCGGCTCGATCTCGATGGCGACGGCGTGACGCTGCGCGCCGCGCCGGCGCTGCTGGTGCGCGCGATCGCCAACCTGGTCAGCAATGCCATCAAGTTCAGCCCGGACGGCTCGCCGGTGACGGTGGGCCTGCGCCGGCTCGGGCCGTACATGGCCATCGAGGTGACCGATCTGGGCACCGGCATCGCGCCCGAGGCCCAGGCGCGCCTGTTCCGGCCCTTCAGCCGCGTGCATGCGCCGGCCAGCGATGCCCCGTCGGGCAGTGGCCTGGGTCTGGTCTTCGTGAAAACCGTGGCAGAACGCCACGGTGGACGGGTGATGCTGCGCAGCGCGGCAGGCGAGGGCGCCACGTTCTCGATCTGGCTGCCACTGCGCTCGCGCGCCGGCTGACACCGGAACGTCTGACACCGGGTGCGCAACGCGCGCATCACGAAGACGAAGGCGAGCGTACGCCGACGATCCTTGCCGACACAATTGTTGGCAATCCCCATTTAAGAAATTGCCTACGATCTGTCGGGCCACGGACACCGCATCCGTGGTTTTGCTGCCCACGTCGTGCCCCGACGTGGGCGTTTTTTTTTGGCTACTTGGCCATGCCCGGTGCCGGGGCCGGCGTGGCCGGGGTCTCGGGTTTGGTCGACGTGTCGGGCTTGGCCTCGCCTTCCGGGGTCTTGGATGCAGCCTTGCCCCCCGGTGCCGGCGTCGACGATTCCTCGTCCTCGTCATACGACGGCAGCGTGTCGCCGCCGCCGGTCAGCAGGTACTGGCGGCGCTGCGTGTAGGCGTCGCGCACGAAGGCGTACTTGTCCAGCGCGGCCTGCGACAGCAGGTCGGTGGCGCCCAGCATGTTGGTGCGGGTGTTCACCACGTTGACGCCAAACATCGAATAGCGCCAGGCCGTATCGAAGTAGTGCGCCGGGTCCAGGAAGATGCTGCCTGCCACGCCCACGCCGTCGCGGATCGAACTGGGGCCGAACAGCGGTAGCACCAGGTACGGACCCGCCGGCACGCCCCAGGTACCCAGCGTCAGGCCGAAGTCGGTGGAGTGGCGCGGCATGCCGGCTGCCGTGGCCACGTCGATCAGGCCGCCGATACCCAGCACCGTGTTGACCGCCACGCGCATCATCGTTTCCACCGCTTCCACGGGCTTGCCCTGGAGCACGTTGTTGGCGAAGTTGCCGACGTCCGAGAAGTTGTTGAAGAAGTTCGTGACGGCCAGGCGTGCCGGCTCCGGCGTGACAGCCTTGTAGCCCTTGGCCAGCGGCTGGGCCACGTAGGTGTCGGCCTTGTCGTTGACCGTGAAGACCGCCCGGTTCATCGGCTCCAACGGGTCGGCCGGGTTGGCATTGGGGCCCGTGGCGCAACCGGTGGCCAGCAGGGTCAGCGATGCGGCAGCCAGGGCGGTGGCAAGCCGGGGCGATTCAGGCGCCGCGGCGCGCAGGAGCGAAAGACGGGAGAGCATGTCGAGACAGTCTTGTTCGTTTCTTGTGATGTGGGGACGGCGCGCCCGGTCGTGCCGGGACGCGTCAGTCCGAACTGCGCCGGTAGGCGCCCGGGCTACCGCCGGGACTTGCCAGAATCCGACCCTGCAGATTTATCGGCAGATTGTGCCATGGTCGTAGCCACCGAGAGAGGGGGTAGCGACGGCCCGAGCGGTTCCGCACGGCCGTTCAGTTCGCGGCGCGGGCGGCCCATCAGGATCGGCTGGAAGAACACCGCACCGGCCAGCGTGCAGAGCAGCGCCAGCGCCAGCAGCTTGCCCATGCTGGCCGTGCCCGGGTGATGCGACAGCCAGAGGCTGCCAAAGGCCGTGGCCGTGGTGCCCGCGCTGTACAGCACCGCGTGCGTGAGGCTGGACTGCAGCAGCTTGGTCTTGCCGTGGCGCCAGGCGATCACGTAGTAGATCTTGAATGCCACGCCAATGCCCAGCAGCAGCGGCAGCGCGATGATGTTGGCAAAGTTCAGCGAGATGCCGAACACCACGCACAGTTCCAGCGTCACCAGCCCGGACACCAGCAGCGGAATCAGGGTCCGCAGCACGTCGCCCACGCGGCGCAGGGTGATCCATAGCAGCACCGTGATCGACAGCACCGCCCAGATGCCGGCGTGGATGAAGGCGGTCATGATGGTATCGGCCGACCCCTTAATGGCGATCGGGCCGCCAGTGGCGTCAGGCTGCACGCGGGCCATCACGGCGATGAAGCTGCTCAGCGCGGCCTCGCGGGCGGCTTCGTTCTTGGCACCGGGCGGCGGCAGTTTCGGGCTCACGTTGAGCAGTGCCTGGCCATCCGGCGCGAGCCAGTCGCGCACCAGTTCAGGCGGCAGCGTCTGCTGCGACACAGGTTCGGGCTGCAGCGCGCTTTGCAGCGAGCCCAGCGCCAGGCGCAGCGGCAGGGCCACGGCCAGTTCCGCCCGGTCGCGCACGGCAGGCGTCGCGTCGGCCAGCTGCTTGAGTGCGCGAGACAGATGATCGGCCGATTCGGCGCCCGGGCCCGGATGATCGAGCGCGGCCAGCGACAGCTGGCGCGACGCATTGCGTAGCGACGCCACGCGCAGCGCGTCGGTGGCCGGCGTGGCGGTCGGCTGTGTCAGCACCGGCATCAGGCTCTTTGCCATGCCGGCGATGATGGCCAGCTTGGGCGCCTGGTCGTCGGGAATGAAGGTCTTCAGCGTGACCACGCGCGCCACCTCGGGCAGCGCCTTGAGCTTCGTGGCCGTGCCTTCGGCATCCTTCAGCGTCGGCGCCAGCACCTTGACGTCGTCCGTGCCGGCCTGCGGCGCGTCTTTGAGCGCCAGCAGCGTCGACATCGATTCCGAGTGTGGATCTTTCAGGTGCAGCGGATCGAAGTCGAAGCGCAGGTGCGGCAGCAGCGGGGCGCCGCCAATCAGCACGGCCAGCACGCCTACCAGCGTGCCCTTGCGATGGCGCTCGAAAAAGGTGTCGGCCGGTGCCAGCCAGCCAAAGCCGGGCATCTCTTCCTCGGCACGCGGTGCCAGCACGCGGATCAGGGCCGGCAGCATCGTGAAGGTGGTGGCGAAGGCGATGAACATGCCCACCCCGGCGATCTTGCCCAGTTCGGCCACGCCACGGTAATCGGTGGGCAGGAAGCAGAAGAAGGCCGCCGCCGTGGCGGCTGCGGCCAGCGTCAGCGGGCCGGCCACGTCGCGGGCGGCCAGTGTCAGGGCCTGGTCCAGGTCGCCGTGGTCATGCCGCTCGGCACGATAACGGACGCCGAACTGGATGCCGAAATCCACCCCCAGCCCGACGAACAGCACGGCGAAGGCTACCGAGATCATATTCAGCGCGCCCACCATCATCAGGCCCAGCGCAGCCGTCATGATCAGGCCCGAGATCAGGCTTACCAGCACCGCCGTGATCAGGCGGGCGGAGCGCAGGGCCATCCACAGGATGCCGATCACCACGATCAGCGTCAGCACGCCATTGAGCGCGGCGCCTTCGCTGACCGAGGCAAATTCATCGTCGGCCAGCGGCTGCGGGCCGGTCAGGCGCACCACGGCGTTGTAGCGCTCGGTCAGCTTCAGTTGCGTGGCGGCGGCGCGAATGGCGTCGCTGGCACCCGAGCCGGCCTTGAGGTCGCTGAAGTCCAGCACCGGAGACAGCGTGACGAAGCTGAAGGCGCGCCCGTCGGCATTGGGCTTCAGGCTGTCGTCGACCAGTCCTGCCCACGACAGCGCCACGGGCTTGTCGGCCAGCACGCCGTCGATGGTGCGGGCGCTTTCGCCCAGCAGCCGGTCCATGTCGGACAGCTTGATCTGACCAAGCTGTAGCGGCAGGTTCAGCGTGGTGGTGAGCAGGTCGGACAGGCCGCGCAGCGTGGGGTCGTGCGCCAGGTTGTTCAGCAGCGGCCGGGCCTGGCCAAGCTTGCCGGCCATGTCCTGGACGCTGGCGGTATCGGCGAACAGCAGTCCATTGCGCTCGAAGAACGGCCCCGAGCCGGGCTGCCCCACGGCCTTGAAGCGGTTGGGCTGCTGCCGCAGCGCATTGGCCAGCTCGTTGGCGGCGGCGTCGGCCAGTTCCTTTGCGGGAGCCTGCACGACGGCCAGGATCATCTTGTCGCGCTGCGGAAACGCGGCGCTGATGGCGGCGTCGTTCCTGGCCCAGGGCGCGTCCGATTCCAGCAGGCGGCTGATGTCGGTGTTGATGGCGAAATTGCGAGCAACATAGATGCCACTGCCGAGGGTCAGCAGCAGGGCGATGCCGATCACGAGCCAGGCGTGAACGGTGGCGAATTTGACGGTGCGAACCAGCAGCGGTCTGATCATGAGTCCTGTTTCTTCAGCGCCCGTTCCGGCGGGGGCACATGGGCGGCACCCGGAGTATAGCGGTTGAAGCGGGGCATTCCGCACCTGCCGCCACGCGCGCCCTGCCGCGAGGCCACAACGCGATCCGCTATATACTGGGCTGACTGGCCAACCCGGCCGTATTGCTTTGATGAGTCATGAACCGTTACGGAATCTTCCCCGCCGCAATCATCGCGCCGATCGCCGCGGTGGTCGTCATGTCTGGCGCGCATGCGCAGGTCAATACCAGCGCCTCGCCGGACAAGCTCGTGCAGTCTGCTGTCGAGGGCGTGATCACCAAGATCAAAACCGATCCTGAAACCCGCGCCGGCGACCTTGCAAAAATTACCGGCGTGGTCCAGCGCGAATTCCTGCCTTACACCGATTTTGGCCGTACCACCCGCCTCGCGGTGGGCAATGCCTGGAAGCAGGCCACTCCGGAGCAGCAAAAAACGCTCCAGGAACAGTTCACCGCACTGCTGGTGCGCAGCTATGCCGTGTCGCTGTCGCAACTGCGCGAGCAAAGCCCGAAGTTCTCGTACAAGCCCGCCAAGTCTGGCAATAACGCCAATGATGCGGTCGTGGCCACGCGGGTGCTCAACAATGGCGACGAAATGCTGATCGACTACCGTCTGCAGAAGGGCGCCGACGGCTGGAAGATCTACGACATCAACATGATGGGCGCGTGGCTGATCGAGGTGTATCGCAAGCAGTTCGCGGACATCGTGGCGCGCGACGGCATCGATGGGCTGATCAAGTACCTGAACAGTCACAACGCACGCGGGTAAGCGGCACGCCTGCCCGGGCGCCAGCCATAAAAAAACCGGGCTGGTTGCCCAGTCCCGGTTTTTCTTCAGAACGGCCGTCGATTACGATCGAACGGCCGTTTTTCATGGTGTTCAGTGAACCTGTGCGGCTTGCGCGGCTTCGGCGCGGCTGCCTTGCGCCTTCTTCAGGTTGCCGATTTCGGCCAGCTTGATCTCCACGTGACGCGAGAACACGTATTCGGCGGGACGCTGGTTGTCCAGCGGCACATCCGGGGCCATCGGGCCATCGGTCTTCACGCCACGCAGGCTCACGCCCAGCGCCTTGAGCGGGTGCGAGAACGTATCGGCCACGGCCGTTGCCTCGAAACCGCTGTGCACCATGCAGTTGGCGCACTTTTCGTAGTTGCCAACCCCGTAGGCGTCCCAGTCGGTGCCTTCCATCAGTTCCTTGAAGGTCTTCACGTAGCCTTCGCCGACCAGGTAGCACGGACGCTGCCAGCCGAACACGGTGCGTGCCGGGTTGCCCCACGGCGTGCACTTGTACGTCTGGTTGCCGGCCAGGAAGTCCAGGAACATCGTGGACTGGCTGAACGCCCAGTTCTTGCCGGCGTTGCCGCGCGACAGGATGTCGCGGAACAGTTGCTTGGTCTTGCCGCGGTGCAGGAAGTGCTGCTGGTCCGGGGCGCGCTCGTAGGCGTAGCCCGGCGACACCGTGATGCCGTCCACGCCCATGGCCTTGACCGAGTCGAAGAACTTGGCCACGCGGTCCGGCTTGGCATCGTTGAACAGCGTGCAGTTGATGTTCACGCGGAAGCCACGTTCCTTGGCCATGCGGATGGCTTCGACGCAGCGGTCGTACACGCCTTCCTGGTTCACCGAGTGGTCATGCATCTCGCGGTCGCCGTCCAGATGGATCGACCACACGAAATACGGGCTGGGCTCGTACTGGTCGATCTTCTTTTCCATCAGCAGGGCGTTGGTGCACAGGTAGACGAAACGCTTGCGGGCGATGATGCCACGCACGATTTCCGGCATGTCCTTGTGCAGCAGCGGCTCGCCGCCGGCGATCGACACCACGGGTGCGCCGCATTCATCAACCGCTTCCAGGCATTCCTGCACCGACAGGCGCTGGTTCAGGATGGGGTCCGGATAGTCGATCTTGCCGCAGCCGGAGCAGGCCAGATTGCAGCGGAAAAGGGGTTCGAGCATCAGGGCCAGCGGGTAACGCTTTTGCCCGGACAGATGCTTGCGTGCGATGTAGGCGCCTACGCGGGCGACCTGGAGAAACGGAATGGCCAAGGGGGTGCTTCCTGTCAGGTTCAGTGTGTCATTCAACCGGCCGCCGTGTGGTCGGCAAGCTGGACGTCACTGATATCAGTTGTTCTTCTGGCCCCTGGGGCCAGCGTTGCATCGGCTAGTTCAGCCGGCAGGCGGAATTCGGCATGCTCCTCGATGCCTTCCATGACCGATACGTTGACCGGACCAAGGCGTCGCAGGGCGGCAATGACGTCTTCCACCATGTCTTCGGGTGCCGAGGCACCCGCGGTAATGCCAACCACTTCGGCATTGCGGACCCAGTTCGGGTCCAGTTCGCTGCCGTCGGCGATCAGGTAACTCGGCACGCCACTTTCCGTGCCGATTTCGCGCAGCCGGTTCGAGTTCGAGCTGTTGGTCGCCCCGATCACGAGAATGACATCGACCCGCGCCGATAAGTCCCGTACCGCACTTTGCCGATTTTGCGTGGCATAGCAGATATCGCGCGTGCTGGGTCCCACCAGATCGGAAAATCGCTGGTGGAGCGCCGCAATGATATTACGGGTGTCGTCTACCGACAACGTGGTCTGGGTGATATATGCCACAGGTGCGTCGGCGGGCAGGTTCAGACGGGCCACTTCGGCCTCGTTCTGTACCAGCAGCACCTTGCCCGGTATCTGCCCCATCGTGCCTTCCACCTCGGGGTGGCCGGCGTGGCCGATCAGGATCACATGGCGACCGGCGGCCGCGTACTGGCGGCCCTGCTTGTGCACCTTGATGACGAGCGGGCAGGTGGCATCGATCGCATGCAATTCGCGACGCTGTGCCTCGGCAATCACACTGCGCGAGACACCGTGGGCACTGAAAATGGTGACGGCGTCACTCGGCACTTCGTCGAGTTCCTCGACGAAGCGTGCGCCTTTTTGCCGCAATGACGCGACAACATGCTTGTTGTGCACGATCTCGTGGCGCACATACACGGGGGCGCCGTGTTTGATCAGGGCACGGTCGACGATCTCGATCGCTCTGACTACGCCGGCGCAAAAGCCCCTGGGTTGGGCGAGTATCACCTGCATAGAGACGGCCCCCCGACCCTCTTGTGAAGATTCGAAGACATCAGTTATTTTGGTATTCCGGCATCACTTTTCCGGTTCACGGTAGGTACTATATACCGGGTCGGATTTTCATGCCGCCGCGTTGGCTGTTGCCAACAGGGTCATTCCGGTGAAAATGCGGCCCTGCTACTTGTATAACGGCGGATTCTCGTTCAACGCGTCCGCAACGCCCATAGGGGATTTGAAATTCACAATTGCATTCTCGTGACAGGGGCCTCGGGCTTCCTGGGTTCCTCGATCATGCGCCAGGCACTGGAGCGCGGCTTCCAGGTGCGGGTGCTGGTCCGTGCCACCAGCCCGCGCGCCAATCTGGCCGGCCTGCCGGTTGAGGTCGTGGAGGGCGACATGCGCGATCCGGCGTTGATGGCGCGGGCCATGGCCGGGGTGCGTTACCTGTTCCACGTCGCGGCCGATTACCGCCTGTGGGCGCCTGATCCCGAGGAAATCGTCCGTTCCAACGTGGACGGCACGGTCACGACGATGAACGCGGCCCGCGACGCCGGTGTGGAGCGCATCGTCTATACGAGCAGCGTGGCCACGCTGCGGGTGGCCGGTGCGACCGGACCGGTGGATGAGACCGCGGCCATGGCGGGCCACGAGGCCATTGGCGCCTACAAGCGCAGCAAGGTGCTGGCCGAACGCGAGGTGGAGCGCCTGGTGGCTGAAGGGCTGCCCGCCGTGATCGTGAATCCGTCCACGCCCATCGGTCCGCGTGACGTACGGCCCACACCAACTGGCCGGATCATCGTCGAGGCGGCCACCGGCAAGATCCCGGCATTTGTCGATACGGGCCTGAACCTGGCCCATGTGGACGACGTGGCGAACGGTCATTTCCTGGCGCTGGACAAAGGCCGCATCGGCGAGCGCTACATCCTTGGCGGCCAGGACGTGCTGCTGCGGCAGATGCTGGCCGACATCGCCGGCATGGCTGGCCGCAAGGCGCCCACCATCGAACTGCCGCGCTGGCCGCTGTATCCGATTGCACGGGTGGCCGAAGCTGTCGCGCAATTCACGAAAAAAGAGCCGTTCGTGACCGTTGACGGCCTGAAGATGTCGCAATACCGGATGTTCTTTACCTCGGCCAAGGCCGAGCGCGAACTGGGATACACCGCGCGCCCCTATCAGGAGGCGCTGCGCGATGCGTTGAACTGGTTCCGGGACAACGGCCACCTGAAGTAGCGGGCGGATCGGTCGGGTCGGGTCGGGCCGAGGCCGGCCCGACGTCCAAGACGCTCAGGAGCGGACGGGCGCCTGGTTGCGGCCCTTCCACTGGCCGCCTCGGCGCAGATAGAAGCGGCGTGCCGAATCGAGCGTGGCACCCAGATAGAACAGGGCCGTCAGCGGCAGCAGCGGCGCCAGCCAGGCGGGCTGGCGGTATTCGCGCAGCATCGGGCGGTAGCTGACCGCCATTAGCATCCATGCCAGCCAGGCCGGCCACGCTGCCGAACCGCCGGCCAGTGCCAGTGCGGGCGGTGCCAGATAAGTCAGGATCATGCCCAGGGTGGCGCCCGCTAGCATCAACGGCGAATAGTGCAGCTGTGTATAGGCGCTGCGCGCAATCATGTGCCACAGGCTCTGCCAGTCGTCGTAGGGACGCAGCGACACGCTGTCGTCGGCCAGATCCAGACGGATCGAACCTCCCGCCTTGATCTTCGCCGCCAGGCTGCAATCGTCGATCAACTCGCCGCGAATGGCCGCGAACCCGCCAATGCGGGCCAGCGCCGAACGGCGCGCCAGCATGCAGCCGCCGGCTGCACCGGCCACCTTGCTGCGCGGGTCGGCCACGCTCTTGAAGGGGTAGAGTTTGGCGAAGTAGAAGACAAAAGCCGGCACGATCATGCGTTCCCACCACGATTCGCAGCGCAGCCGCACCATCAGCGAGGTGAGGTCGCGCTGCTCGTGCTCGGCGCGGGCTACCAGTTCGCGGACGGTCTGCGGACCGTGCCAGATGTCGGCATCGGTCAGGAACACGAACGCGGCGTCAGGCATGCGCTGGTCGGCGGCTGCCAGCCCCTCGGACTGCGCCCAGACCTTGCCGCTCCAGCCGGCCGGCAGGTCCCGCGCGCCGATCACGGCCAGCGCGTCGCCCTTGCCGATCGAAACGGCGGCGGCATGCGCAATATCGGCCGTGCCGTCGGTACTGTGGTCGTCCACCACTACCAACTGCAAGCGGCCGGGATATTGCTGGCTCAACACCCCGGTCACGGCGCGAGCAATGACGTCGGCTTCGTTGCGGGCCGGAATCACGCCGATGACGGGCGGCCATTGGGCTGGTTGGGGGGAGGGCGCGGGTTTGCGCACGCGCCAGAATCCGGCGCGGGCGAAGACAAGCACGCACCAGACCACCAGGGTCAGCAGGGACAATCCAAACAGCAGCATGGGTTCTTATTTGATGAAACGCCGCGCCAGGCGGGCCAGCCTGGGCACGGTGGTTGGCCGGACAAGCCGCGCATCATACCCCGCCATGCGCCGTTCGTTCTCGGTCAGGCACAGATCGATCATGGCGCCCGCCGACAGCGTCTGGCCTAGCGATTCGGCTGCGTTCATCGGAAAGTTGGCGTCCTGCGCGGTGCCGTCCGCCTTGACGTCGATACCCTTGGCCAGGCCGATGCGCTCCCGGATCAGGAACAGCCAGACGCGCGCGACCTTGAGCGCAAAGGCCGGGTGGCGCCACCAGGGCAGGCTGGCTCGATACCAGGCCACCCAGTTGGCAAAAAACAGGATGTGGCGGCCTTCTTCCTGGATCACCGGTTCAAATGTTTCTACGAGCTCGGCCGGGAAAAACCCCGAATCCTTCGCCGCCGCGAACAGGCCGAACGCGGCGAAGCTGTCGATGCATTCGCTGTAGCCGGTGACCAGCCAGCCCCATTCCGCGTCGGCGGGCGGCACGTATTCGGGCTCCGGTGCCAGCGTGATGCCATACGCCTGCACCAGCTTCGAGAGCACTACCTTGTGGCGGGACTCTTCGTCGCCGTCCATTTCCAGCGCGCTGCGCAGCAGGGCGTCCTTCTGGCGGGCGGCAAAGCTGTGCACGCGCACCGATGCGCGCCCCTCGGTCTGCACGGCGATATCCCAGATCGGTAGCGAGGTCACGCGCTTGAGCGCGTCGGGCGACAGTGTCGGCCAGTCGATGACCGACGGTTTATAGGGGTTGTGGGTCTGCAGCAACATGTTGCAGAACATGCGCAGATGCTCGGTGGAGCCGATGCGCACCGAGCCGTCGAGCGGATCGGTCCAGTTGCGCATGGCGTGGTCCGCCTGGTCGATGGCTGCGCGGGCTATGGTGGCGGCCACGGCGGCGGCGCGGGCCTCGCTGGTTTCCTGGATCGACTTGGCGCGAGCAACGGGCAAGCCGTCTACCTCGCCTTCGATATCGAATGCTTTCTTCATCGGCGCTCCGGGCAGGGATAGCGGCAGTCATTGTATCCAGCCGGAGCGGTTGGTGCAGGATTGTGTCGAAAAAGACAGTCCAGCCGGCGGGCCAGTCAGCGGGCCGGTCGGCGCGATGGTTGGTGGGGCGGTAAAAGGGGGGGGCGTGGCAGGCCGACGCGGTGCGCCGGCCATGGCCAGTCATCGGATGACCTTGCCGTTCAGCGTGCCTGATGCGCGCGTTGCGGGCCCTGTCGTTGGCGATGCCGTTCCTGTGCAATGTCCGGGAAGACGTCGCACTCGCCGCGCACGATGTTTTCGATCGTGGCGCAAATCCCCTCGGTGCCACGTGGCCCCACGCAGACCAGACTGCGCGGGGTGTCCGAATGGGCCGGAATGGCATAGACATGCATCCCCTCGCGATACAGGGGATGCTGGGTCAGCCGCTCGTTCAGGATTTCGACAAAGCGGTTGGGGCTAACGGTCGGCTTGTCCATCGCTTTTCTCCCTACGGGTTTTCAGCCTATGGCGGACACCGGCCATGTTCAAGGGGCTTAGTGGTGCTTCAAGCGCTCATTGGGTCGCATCATCACGCAATGTCACGCATATTCACGCATTGCAATGCTCTGTGGCTCGGTCAGTGGGGCAGTCTGGAGCCGGTGACTTCGCTTGTGGTGCGCGGTCCATCGAGCATGCCGTTGCCGGCGGCCCAGCAGGCGGCTTCGGCTTCGGCGTGCGACGGGTAGTTGGTGTGGGCCTCGATGGTGCTGTCGCAATCGGCCCCGCCGCATTTTTCCTCCACGACGATGCGCCAGGTGTAGCGTCCTGGCGGGTCTTCCATGACATGCATGACCAGGGTGCGGCGCTGGTCGGACAGGGACATTGGATGGGTCTGCATGGCGGTACTCCCTTGATTCCCCACGGAGGCGGGCGGCCCCGGTGGACTTTCAACATAGCACCGCAGCGCGGCATTTCCAGCAGGAAATGATGCGGTGCGGCGTCGGCGGCCTATGCTGGGGGCATCGGTCCTGATATCGTGTGCGGCCTTGGGTTCCTGGGTGCCATGCCGCGCCCGGGGACGGAAGACCGGACCTCTACCATGCCTGTTTCCACGACCCTTACCGACCGCATTGCCGCGCTGCTGGCGCATTTCGACACCGCCGTCCTGCCGGCCTGGACCGGGCCGGGTTGGAATGCGTCGATGGAACTCGCGCACGAGGCGCTGGACGGCGTGTCCGGCCAGCCCCTGCCCGATAAGCGCTATCGCGCCATGGCCTGCGCGCGCCAGCTCTATGTCTTTGCGACGATGGGCAACCTGGCGCACGCGGCAACGCTGTTCAACTCGCTGGTTCGCCATTTTGGCGACGGCGCCGGTGGTTGGATTTACAGCATCGACGCGCAAGGCGCCCCGCTGGATAACACGCGCGATCTGTATACCCACGCCTTCGTGGTCTTTGCCTGCGCGCATTACTACCGCGCCAGTGGCAACGCCGCCGCGCTGGAGGTCATGCAGCGCACCATCGCCGTGATCGAGGCACGCTTTGCCGACGGCAACGGCCTGTATCACGCGGCATTGGCCCAGAACTTCTGGCCCAACGAAAGCGGGGTGCAGCAGAATCCGATCATGCACCTGACCGAGGCCTACCTGGCGGCGCAGGAAGTCACCGGCGATGCCTGGATGGCGCAGCGCCTGAAAACGCTGGCCGATGCCGTGCACACCCGTTTTGTCGACCCGGCCGACGGGTGCGTTGCCGAACTGCCGCAAGGCACTGTGGGCAACCGGATCGAGCCCGGCCATCAGTTCGAGTGGTATTCGCTGGTCATGACGGCCCCGTCGCTATTTGCCGATGGTCCGCTGGCCGCTTCATTGCCGCAGGCGTTTGCGTTCGCGCGCCGCCATGGCGTGGCCGATGACACTTTTGGCGTCTGTGCCGCGCTGGACGGCCAAGGCGCGCTGCAGGACGCCACCGAGCGGATCTGGGCGCAGACCGAATTCGCGCGGGCGCTGATGGTCAAGGCATCGGTCGACGAGGACGCGGCGGCGCTGGCCGAACTGGAAACCTGGATCGAGCGGTTCCGCGCGCGCTTTCTGCATGCCGGCGGCTGGCACGAGTGCCTAGCGCCGGACGGCGCCGTCGTGCGCGCCGAAATGCCGTCGACCACGCCCTATCACCTGCTGACGGCCTGGCAGGCGTTGCGCACGCTGCTGCCGGCGGCCTGACCGTCGGGCCGATCGCTAACGGCCCGGCCGGTTGGCGCGTCAGTCCATCCGCGCCCGCAGGTCGCTCTTGCGGATCAGTTGCAACAGCGTATCGGCCGGGCGCGACAGGCGCCGCGCGGCCAGCGTGATGAATTCGACGTCGGGCAGGGCGGGCAGGGCATCGACGTTGACCGGGGGGACCAGCCCGCCGCCGGTCAGGTTCTGCGCCCGTACCGTGATGCCAAGGCCGCCGCGTGCGGCGGCGATGCAGCCCGAGTGACTGCTGCTGGTGCAGACCACGCGCCAGCGCCAGCCGGCCGTGGCCAGGGTGTCGAGCACCACAGATCGCGTGACGCTGGGCTCGTTGACCAGGATCAGCGGTAGCGGCTGCCCCACATCGACCACGGTGCCCGGCCGCGCCAGCCATTCAAGCTGGCCCCGAAACAGCGGCACGCCGCGCCGTTCCCCCTCCCGCCGTTTGCCGATGATCAGGTCCAGCGTGCCGGCCTCGATCCATTCGTACAGCTTGCTTGTCATGCCGATCGTGATTTCCAGTTCCACGTCGGGGTGCGTGGCGCGGAAGGCCGCCAGCACATTGGGCAAGGGCCCCTGTGCTAGGTCTTCGGAACAACCGAGCCGGACGCGACCCTGCAGGCGCGGCGCGCTGAATTGCTGCTCGGCGCGCGCCAGCGATTCCAGGATCAGGCGGGCATGCACCAGCAGGGCCTCGCCATCGGGCGTGAGCGCCAGCGAGTGGGTGTCGCGCACGAACAGGCGCCGGTTGACGCTTTGTTCCAGGCGGCGGATGTGGTCACTGACCGACGATTGCGACAAGCCAAGCTGGCGGCCGGCATCGGTAAAGCTGTGCGCGGTGGCCACCGTGGCGAAGGTGCGGATCCAGACGGGATTGAGCATCGCGGCATTGTCATCGGATTTTCCAATGGCAGTCAATAAAGGCAGAGGGGTTCCCGATGGGGTGCCGGGTGCGTACCATGCTTGCACGGTCCGGGTTTCCCCGGACAGGCATTACCGCTGGATTTTCCCGAATGAATACCGCCTCCGCCCCCGCCGCCAACCCGGCCTTTTCCCAGAAGGCCATGTTGTGGATCGTCTTCGCCGGCTTTTTCATGCAGACGCTGGACACCACGATCGTCAATACCGCGCTGCCGTCGATGGCGCACAGCCTGGGCGAAAGACCGCTCGACCTGAAACCGGTGGTGGTGGCCTATACGCTGACCATGGCGATGCTGACGCCGGCATCGGGCTGGTTGGCCGACAAGTTCGGCACGCGGCGCGTCTACTTCAGCGCCATCCTGATCTTCGTGCTGGGTTCGGTGTTCTGTGCCACGGCCCATACGCTCACGCAACTGGTCATTGCACGGGTGCTGCAGGGCGTTGGCGGCTCGATGCTGCTGCCGATCGGCCGGCTGGCCGTGCTGCGCAATATCCCGGGCGAGCAGTACATCGCCGCGCTGGCATTCGTGTCCATCGCCGGGCAGGTGGGACCGATCTTTGGCCCGGTGCTGGGCGGCTGGCTGGTGCAGAGCGCGTCGTGGCACTGGATCTTCCTGATCAACGCGCCGGTGGGCCTGGTGGGGCTATTCGCGGTGCGCCGCTACCTGCCGGCGGGCGAGGCCGGCGAGGCGCCGCCGTTCGACTGGATCGGCTGCGGCCTGCTGTCGCTATGCATGGTCACGTTCTCGCTGGCGCTCGAAAACGGCGTGCATAGCGCTTGGAGTGCCCTGCTGGCCGCCATCAGCATCAGCAGCGCGCTGCTCTATATACCGCATGCACGCCGCCATGCCACGCCTTTGTTCCGGCTGGCGCTGTTCCGCGAGCCCAACTTCAGCGTGGGCCTGATCGGCAACCTGGTCTGCCGTATCGGATCGGGCGCGGTGCCGTTCCTGCTGCCGCTGCTGTTCCAGCTGCAGCTTGGCTATTCGCCGCTGCACTCGGGCATGATGCTGCTGCCGGTGGCGATTGCCGGAACGATCTCCAAGCGCTGGATCGTGCCGATGGTGAACCGCTTCGGCTACGATACGTTCCTGCTGGTCAACACGGTGATCGTGGGGGCTTCCATCGCGTCGTTCTCGGCCATGTCGCCGGGCTGGCCGCTGGCCATGTCGATCGTGCAACTGGCGATCTTTGGCGCCGCCAATTCCATGCAGTTCGCAGCGATGAACAGCGTGACGCTGAAGGGGCTGACGCGCGAGGACGCCGGCAGCGGCAACAGCCTATTCTCGATGGTGCAGATGCTGGCCATCGGCCTGGGCGTCACCATCGGTGGCGGACTCGTGAGCCTGTTCTCGGTGAAATTCGGTGTCGCGGCGCCGGCCTACCGCCTGGCATTCCTGTCGGTGGGCATCATCACGCTGTTCTCGGCCCTGGTGTTCCGCCGCCTCGATGCCGAACGACTGAACCCGAAAAGCGTGAAACGCGCGGCGGTGCAGGCGCGGTAGGGTTGGTAGGGGCGGTAGGAGCGCTCAGTCTTCGGACGGCGGCCAGCCGTCCTGGTCGCTGAGTGACTTGAACCTGGCGCATCCGTTTTATCCGAAATTATCCTGAGTTGGATAACTCATTGAAACGCGGATAAAAGTCAGTAATTCGGCCGTCTATGGCGCTCAAGGTTGCTATTAAGCAACTTTACTCCTCCACCCCATTCTCCCGCAGCATCCGTTCGCATTCGTCCAGCATGTCGTGGGCGAAGGCTGACTGGTAGTTGGGGTCCAGGGCTTCCATCATCTCGTGCGACGCATACAGGCCGGCTTCGCGCGACAGCGTGGCGGCCAGTTGGCGGGCCAGCTGGTCGCTCAGGTCCGATAGCAGGCGGCGCTCGGACAGCGCCAGTTGCAGCTTCGAGCGTGACAGCCAGTTGCCGGCCAGCGTGGCGCCCTGTGCCTCGGTCATCCATTGGCCGTGTTCATAGAAAGCGGATAGCCGTTCGGCCATCAGCGCAAACATCAGCGCCTTGCGTGTGTTGAAGTCGATGCGGGGCGGCGGCGAGGCGGGAATCATTGGCGAAAATTCTGAATGGCGGGGCGCGCGATGGTAACGCAACCGGTGGCGCAACCCCCGTTAAGGCCTGTCAGCCGAAGCGCGCCTGCAGCCATGCGCCGATATCGGCGATTTCTTCCAGGCAGACCGAGTGCGGCATGTTGGCGTACGCATGCCAGGCGACCGGCTGGCCCCGTTCGGTGAGGAAATCGCGGGCGCGGGTGCCAAGGCTCGGCGGCACCACATCGTCAGCCGTGCCGTGGGCGGCGAAGATCGGCGTGGTGGCATTGGCCGGCGTGGCTTCGGCCGCGATCAGTTCGGGCGACGGAATATAGGTGGACAGCGCGATTACGCCGGCCAGTGCCCGCGGATGCGTCAGGGCCGTGGTGTAGGCGATGGCGCCGCCTTGCGAGAACCCTGCCAGCACGATGTTCGCGGCAGGAATGCCACGGGCGTTTTCGCGATCGATCAGCGCGCGGATGGCGTCGCGCGACTGCTCGATGCCCGACACGTCGGCCTTGCGGCTGGCTTCGTCGAGCGAATAGATGTCGTACCAGGCGGGCATGACGTAGCCGCCATTGCAGGTCACCGGAATGGCCGGGGCATGCGGGAAGACAAAGCGCACGGCCAGCGTGTCGGGCAGGCCCAGTTCGGGCACCACGGGCACGAAGTCGCTGCCGTCCGCGCCCAGCCCATGCATCCAGATCACGGCGTGGGTCGGATGGGGGGCGGTTTCGATTTCAATCGCGGGCAGCAAGCTCATGGCCGTTCCAGTGGATGCGGGAAAGCGGCCAGTATCGCACGGGCGCCAAGGCGTCCGTGCGATGACTTGTCAGGCTTCGGTGCGGCGTCAGGCGGCCGAGGGGACGATCGGAATCGTGGCCAGGCCCGGCGTGCTGCGGGCCGGTGCCGCCTGCAGTTGCGGCATGCCGGGTTGCGGAGGCGCCGCAAAGCGCCGGTCCGCCACGCCTTCCACGCCGGTGGCGTGAACCTCTTCGAGGAAGGCGATCATGTTGCGGTAGTAATCGACTTGCATCTGCGCTTCAAGCAGGCGACGTTCTGCCTGGAAAAGCGTCAGCCTCATGTCTTGCAGTTCCTTCTCGGCGATTTTCTCTGGCGTCGGCGGACTGAACAAGTTTGCAAGCGAACGCATGGCAGTTACCTCCCGGGGCTGTCGTACGGCTGGTGAGTCGTTTCGGTTGTGTGCGCGCCATGCGGTCAAATATAGACGATCCGGCGCAAGGTACACGATGGGTCACCATGGATCATGTGGGGTCGCCCACAAGAATGATTGCCGTCACCCGAATGGTGGGGTAGATTTACCGCCCATCAGCCGGGAACTGCCTTGGGGCACGTCCCGGCTTTGTCTTTTTTACATCGGACCTTGCGGCGAACTTGCAGATTGTGGCGAAAGCTGCCGTTTGAAAACGTTATCGGCGGTGGACATGGCAAAAATCTGCCGTCGGTAAAAAAACCACATAGCGTCAGCCTCGTGCAACAGCGCGGGCAGACCCGGCCCGGTACCGATGGCCGCTGCATCACAGCGGTATGACGGTCGGGCCTGCCTGGCGGTTAAAATGCCGCGCCGGCGTCCCTTTTGCGCCGCTTCTCTCGCCCCTCTTCAAGCCTTCCCAGTCCGCTTCTGACGTGTCCGCGATTCCTGCCGCCTGGCGGCGCCTGCTGCCCTACATTTTTGGCCTGTGCCTGATCCTGCCGATCCTGGCGTGGGGGGCACCGGTGCGCGTGCTGGTCGTGGCATCGCAAACGCACCTGCTGCCAGCCGCGGCCGACGCATTCCGCGCCGCGCATGGCAACGATGTCGCCGAATTCACCTTCGCGACGACCGCGCCCGATGCCGGCGCGCTGGCGCGGGCCGACGTCATCCAGGCGTGGTTCGTGCCCGCTGCGGTGCTGCGCCAGATGGCGCCGGGCGTGCAGCGGGCGCAGGCGCGCGGCGCGCTGGTATCGGCCGTGCCCGCCGACGTGGCCGAAGCGGCATGGCGCATCCACACCGACGCCGCGCTGAATGCCGCCGTCCAGCCTTATTGGGAAGCGGGAGGTGTCGACAACCTGGCAGCGGCTCTCGCGGCGGCCGTCGCCGCACGTCAGCGCGCCGCCGGTGTGACACCGATCGCCGTGCCGCCGGTCAGGCCCGCACCCGCCGCCGGCATCTACCATCCGCGTGCACCGCAACCATTCGCGTCGCTGGCCGCTTACCTGCGCTGGTATCGGTCGACGGGCCATATGCGCGCCGATGCACCGCTGGTCGGCATTTCGTTCTACGCCACCCTCTACCGCCAGCGCGATCTGGCCCATGTGGATGCCTTGGTGAATGCGCTGGAGCGGCAGGGCATCGGCGCCGTGCCGGTGTTTGGCTGGCCGGTGTCGGGGCTCGATGCCTTGCTGACGCAGGACGGCGCCACGCCCTTGCGCGCGCTGCTGGCCCTGAACCTGACGATTCCGCGCGCCGAGGACAAGGATTGGCTGGCGCGCCACGGCCTGCATACCATCAACCTGATTGCCACGCGTGACAGCGCCGCGGCCTGGCATGGCGACGTGCGCGGCATTGCCGGCGAGCGGCTGCCGCTGTTGCTGGGTGCGCCCGAACGCAGCGGGGCCACCGAGCCGGTGCTGTTTGCCACGCAGGAAGATCGCGACGGTGCCAAGGCGAGCGCCGCCGTGCCCGAGCGCGTCGACGCGATTGTCGCGCGCGTGCAGCGCTGGATCGCACTGCAAGACAAGCCGGCCGCGCGCAAGCATGTGGCGGTGCTCTACTACAACAATCCGCCGGGGCGGGGCAATATTGGCGCGAGCTACCTGGCCACGCTGCCCACACTCGCGCAGATCCTTCGGCGGCTGCAGGCGGCGGGTTACGACACCGGGCGCGACATGCCCGACACCGCCACGCTGACCGCGCTGCTGGAAGCCAACGGCCGCAATGTGGAAACGTGGTCGCCCGGCGAGCTTGACCGCATGGTCCGCGCCGGACACGTCAAGCTGGTGCCGCTGGCGCAATACCGCCGATGGTTCGACGCCTTGCCCGCGCCGTTCCGCGAGTCGGTCTTGCGCGCCTGGGGCCCGCCGGAACGCAATCCGCTGATGCTCGCGCGCGATGCCAACGGCGCCCCGGCCTTCGTGGTGCCGGGGCTGTTCTTCGGCAATGTCTTCATCGGCCCTCAACCGCTGCGATCCACCTTCGACAGGGCGACGGATGCCGCGCACGACACCATCACGCCCCCGCCGCATTCCTATGTGGCCGCCTACCTGTGGTATCGCCATGCGTTTGGCGCCGACGCCGTAGTGCATGTGGGGCGGCACGGCACGCTCGAATGGCTGCCGGGCAAGCAGGTGGGGCAGTCTGGCGACGATGCGTCTGAAGTCCTGCTTGGCGATCTGCCGAATGCCTATGTCTATATCCAGGATGGCGGTGGCGAGGCCATCCAGGCCAAGCGCCGCAACGCGGCGGTGCTGGTGAGTCACCTGGCGCCGCTGCTGGCCGCCGCCGGGCAGCCGCCGGTGCTGGCGTCGCTGGACGAAGCGATCGAACAGGCCGATGCCACGCAAGACAGCGCGCCCGAGTTGTCGGCGCAGTACCGGAAGCAGGCGCTGGAACAGATCCGGACACTGAAGCTTGACCAGCAACTGGGGCTGGACGCCAACGCCCCGTGGGACACCATCGAGCCGGTCGTGCATGCCTTCCTGCACAAGGTGGAAGCCGAGCCGATGCCGCTGGGCATCCATGTGCTGGGTCAGATGCCGGCGCAAGCCGACCAGATCGACGCGCTGGCCATGATGCTGGGCACCCGGACCCAGGCCGATGCGGCGCAGTTGCATGCCTGGGCCGCCGATCTGGTAGCGGGCCGCCCACCGGCCCTGCCGGCAGGCGCCAGCGACGATGTGCGCCGCGCGCTGGAGGCCGGCCGGCAATGGCTGGCGGATCTGCGTGCATCGCCCCAGTCGGAACTGGATGGACTGATCACCGTGCTGGCTGGCCGCTACCTGACCAGCGGGCCGCTGGGCGACCCCGTGCGGGTTCCGGACAGCTTGCCCACGGGGCGCAACCTGCACGCCTTCGACGGGGCCCGGATTCCCACGCGCGCCGCCTGGGCGCTGGGCAAGACGATGGCCGGACAGACACTGGAGCGCTTTCGGCGCGAACACGGCAAATGGCCGGAGTCGGTGTCGATGGTGCTCTGGTATGGCGAGACCGAACGCCATCAGGGCGCGATGGAAGCCGAGGCGCTGTACCTGATGGGGGTGGAACCGGTCTGGAATGCGCGCGGCAATGTCGAGGATGTGCGGCTGATTCCCGACGCCGAGCTGGGCCGGCCGCGCGTGAACGTGCTGCTGACGACGTCCGGCATCTACCGCGACGGGTTTGGCGACAAGATCGCGCTGCTGGACAAGGCCGCTCGCCTGGCCGCCGCCGCTGGCAATAATGCAATTAGCCGCCATGATCGGGACGTGACAGCGGAGTTGGCCCGGCAGGGGGTCGACCCGGAACAGGCCGGCAGGCTGGCGAGGGCGCGCGTATTCGCCGCCAAGCCGGGCAATTACGCGATCGGCGTGCAGCAGATGGTCGAGCAGAGCCGCGACGCCCAGGGGCCGCCTGACGGCCTGGCCCGGCAGTACCTGCGCTATATGAACTTTGCCTATTCGGCCGATGGCTGGGGCGAATCGGCGCCGGCGGCGCTGGCCACCCACCTGAAATCGAACCAGGCGGTGCTGTTCTCGCGCACCAGCACGCTCTACGGGGCGCTGGACAACGACGACACCTACCAGTACGCGGGCGGGCTGACGGCCGCCACGCGGGCGGTCAGCGGCACGGCGCCGCCGCTCTGGCTGCATAACCTGCGCCGCGCGGGCGAAACGCAGACCGTGGACGCGCGCACGTGGCTGGCTTCCGAACTCAATGCGCGGCAGTGGAATCCGAAGTGGATCGGCGCGATGCAGCGCTCGGGCTATGCGGGTGCCCGCGAGATGTACAAGGAAGTGGAGCACCTGTACGGCTTTCAGGCCACGGTGCCCGAGCAGATGCCCGGCGCGTTCTGGCAACGGACCTACGACGTCTATGTGGCCGACAAGCTCGGCATGGACATGGATGCGTTCTTCCGCGCGAACAATCCGCACGCGCAACAGGGCATCCTGGCGCGCCTGCTCGAAGTGGACCGCCAGGGCAGTTACCGCTTTACCGATGCCGAGCGTCGCGAACTGCTGCGCCAGTACGCGGAAAGCGTGCGGCGCGACGGGCTGTCCTGCACGGCCAACACCTGCGGCAACCCGGTGCTGATGGCGCATATCGCACGACAGGGCAAGGCCGCGCGCATCGACATGAAGGCGCTGGGCCGCGAATTGGCCGATGCGGTGGTGGGGCCGGCCGGGCAGGGCACAAAGGGGGTGCGATCCACGCCATCGGCGCCGAAGGCCGCGCCGGTGCGTCAGGAGCCTGCCGCCCCTGTCGCGCCTGCTCCTCTGCCGGGGCCGGCAATCGCACAGGCCGACACGGAACACGTGACCGGTCAGCGGCTGGCGCCGCAGGCCATGCCGGTGGCAGCGGCCCCGGCGGAACGCGCCCGTCACCTGACGCTCGCGCTGATGCTGGCGGCGCTGACCATCGGCGCGGGTGCCTACGCCGGTTGGCGCAGGGCGAGACGTTGATGGAGGGGGATGCGCTCCCCCTCTCCCCCAGCCCCTCTCCCGCGCGCGGGAGAGGGGCTGGGGGAGAGGGCGCGGCGAATCAAGTCGCAACCGTCGTGGATTGCATCGCTGGGCCTCTCCAGCAGGCAGGAGAAGGCGCAGCCCATCGCCACACGCAAATAGACAGCCCCTTCGGATCTCCGTATCCTGATCGCCTTCGCAAATTCCGTCCGAGCCTCCGCATGCAAACCTCCAAGATTCCGGCCACCATCGTTACGGGCTTCCTTGGCAGCGGCAAGACCACGCTGCTGCGCCATATCCTCGACAACGCCAACGGCCGCCGCATCGCGGTGATCGTCAACGAGTTTGGCGAACTGGGCATCGACGGCGAAATCCTGAAGGGATGCGGTATCGGCTGCGACGACGCGGGCGAGCCCACGGGCCAGCTGTACGAGCTGGCCAACGGCTGCCTGTGCTGCACCGTGCAGGAGGAGTTCTTCCCGGTCATGGAACAGTTGCTGGAGCGCCGCGACCAGATCGATCACGTGCTGATCGAAACGTCTGGCCTGGCCCTGCCCAAGCCGCTGGTGCAGGCCTTCCACTGGCCCAGCATCCGCAATGCGTTCACGGTGGATTCCGTGGTGACCGTGGTCGATGGCCCCGCGGCGGCGGCCGGCCAGTTCGCCGCGAATCCGGTGGCGGTTGATGCGCAACGCCGGGCCGATCCGAACCTGGACCACGAGTCGCCGCTGCATGAACTGTTTGAAGACCAGCTGGCCAGCGCCGACCTGGTGATCCTGAACAAGACCGACCTGATGGACGCCGCGCAGATCGCCAGCGTGGAAGCGCTGGTGCGGCCGGAGATTCCGGCGGAGGTCAAGATCGTGCCCGCGCAGGCCGGCAAGCTGGACGTGAGCATGCTGCTGGGCCTGCAGCGCGCGTCGGAAGACACGATTCACCTGCGCGTCGATCATCACGGCAGCGCCGATGACCCCGACCACGCCGATCACCATCACGACGAGTTCGATTCGGTGGTAGTGCAGGCCGGCACCGTAGACCGCGATGCGCTGGTGGCCGCGCTGCAGAAGCTGGTGGCCGCGCACACGATCTATCGCGTGAAGGGCTTTGCCACGCTGCCGGGCAAGGCCATGCGGCTGGTGCTGCATGGCGTGGGTCAGCGCTTCGACAGCTATTTCGATCGCGCGTGGCGTGCCGGCGAGCCGCAGGGCACGCGCGTGGTGCTGATCGGCCAGGAACTCGACGGCGCCGTGCTGCAGGCGTCGCTGGATGCCGCGCTGGCGGCCTGACCGCTGACGCAGTCGAGGCGACCGAAGCGATGCACCTGCTGTCCACCCGGCCCGGCGGCTTTGTCGAAGACAGCGCCGTGGTGCTGCGCATCGAGCAGACGCCGGGCGACATTGTCATCCTGAGCGCGGCCGATACCACGCTGTCGCTGCTGGCCGCCGCCGTGCCCAGACTGGGCGACGGCTATCCAACCGTGCGGCTGGCCAACCAGATGTACCTGCGCCAGCCGGCGTCGCTCGATCTCTATATCGACGAGGTGCTGCAGCACGCGCGGGTGGTGGTGGTGGACCACCTGGGCGGGGCCAGCGACTGGGCCTACGGGCTGGAGCGCCTGCCCGAACTGGCGCGCGCACGCGGCCAGCTGCTGGTGATGTTCTCGGGCGACCTGGACGAGGACGACAACCTGGCGCGGCTTGGCAATGCGCCGCCGGCGCTGTCGCACCAGCTCTGGCGCTATTTGCGCGAGGGCGGGGCGGGCAATGCCGAGCAGTTCTTCCGCTGCCTGGGCCAGCATGCCTATGGCCACACCCTGCCGGTGCTGCCGGCGCAGGTGCTGCCGCAGGCCGCGCTCTACCATCGCAATCACGGCGTGGCCACGGTGCAGGACTGGCAACGCGAATGGGCGGCGCGCGGGCTCGACGGCGCGCCCGTGGTGCCGCTGCTGTTCTACCGGTCGCACCTGCAGGCCGGCAATACCGATGTGTTCGATGCGATGGCCGAGGCACTGCTCGACGCGGGCCTGTGCCCGCTGCCGCTGGCCGTCAGCTCGCTCAAGGAACCGATCTGCCGCGAGGTGCTGCAGCGCCTGTGCGACGCGCACGGCGTGTCGCTGGTGCTCAATACCACGGCGTTCTCGGTGGCGTCGCTCGACAGCGCCGGCCAGGACGCAGCCATTGCAGGCACGGGCGCAGACGCCCCGCTGGCCAACGACGCGCCGGTGCTGCAGGTGATCCTGAGCGGTGGCAATCGAGAGGACTGGCTGGCCGACAGCCAGGGCCTGGGCACCCGCGACGTCGCCATGCACGTGGCGATGCCCGAAGTGGACGGCCGCATCATCACGCGCGCCGTGAGCTTCAAGGGGCTGGCCTATCGCTGCCCGCATACCGAAGTGGATGTCGTGCGCTACCGGCCAGACCCGGAACGAATTGGCTTCGTGGCCGAGCTGGCGCGCCGCTGGTGCCGGCTGCGCACGCTGCCGGCCGCGGAAAAGCGCCTGGCGCTGATCCTGGCCAACTATCCGGCCAGCGAAGGGCGCATCGGCAATGGTGTCGGGCTCGACACGCCGGCGTCGGTGGTGCAGATCCTGACGATGTTGAAGGATGCCGGCTATGCCGTGGGGCCGCTGCCCGCCGATGGCGATGCCCTGATGCAGGGCCTGACGCGCGGCGTGACCAACGATCTGGCGCAGCATGCGTGGCGCCCCGCGTTCCAGAGCGTGGCGATGGCGGACTACCTGGCGTGGCTGGCGCGGTTGCCGCAGGCCAACCAGGATGCCATCGCCGCCCGGTGGGGCAGCCCCGAGGCCGATCCGATGGTGCGCGATGGCCGCTTCATGATCGCCGGCGTGCGCACCGGCAACGTGTTTGTCGGCATCCAGCCCGCGCGGGCCTATGGCGTGGACGATTACGCCAGCTATCACGATGCCGAACTGGTGCCGCCGCATGGCTACCTGGCCTTCTATTTCTGGCTGCGGCACACCTTCGCCATCGACGCCGTGGTGCACGTCGGCAAGCATGGCAACCTGGAGTGGTTGCCGGGCAAGAGCGTGGCGCTGTCGGACGCCTGCTGGCCCGACGCGATACTGGGGCCGCTGCCGCACCTGTATCCGTTTATCGTCAATGATCCGGGCGAGGGCGCGCAGGCCAAGCGGCGTGCCCAGGCCGTGATCATCGACCACCTGATGCCGCCGCTCACGCGCGCCGAGAACTACGGGCCGCTGCAGGACCTGGAACGCCAGGTGGACGAATACTACGAGGCGTTGACCGTGGACCCGCGCCGCGCCAAGCTGTTGCGCCGGGAGATCCTGAAATCGATCGTCGGCCAGCAGCTGCACCGCGAACTGGGCATCGACGCCCCGGCCAGCGGCGAGGAAGAGGATGCGCTGCTGAACCGGACCGACGCCTGGCTGTGCGAACTCAAGGAATCCCAGATCCGCGACGGCCTGCATGTGTTCGGCATGTCGCCGCAAGGGCGCCAGCGCCGCGATACGCTGGCCGCGCTGGCGCGTTATCCGGTGGGCGATGGGCTGGATGGGCGCGCCAGCCTGCTGGCCGCGCTGGCGGCGGACCTGTCTCTGGGTGATGGTTTCGATCCGCTCGACGCCGACTGGGCCGCGCCCTGGCACGGACCCCGCCCGGCGGCGCTGGCCGACATCGACGACGAGCCGTGGCGCCATCATGGCGATACGCGCGAGCGGCTGGAAGCGCTGGCGCTACGCCTGCTGGACGAGGACGCGGCGGTCGGCCCGCAATCAGGTGCCGTGCTGGCCCGCCTGCGCGAACAGGTGGCCCCGCGTCTGGATGCCTGCGGCGCGCAGGAACTGCTGCAACTGGAACGCGGGCTGGCGGGCCGCTTCGTGCCGCCCGGCCCCAGCGGCGCGCCGTCGCGCGGCCGGCCCGACGTGCTGCCCACGGGGCGTAACTTCTATTCGGTCGACACGCGCGCCGTGCCCACGCGCACGGCGTGGACGCTGGGGCTGCGTGCGGCCGACCAGCTGATCGAGCGGCACCTGCAGGAGCACGGCGAGTACCCGCGAGCGGTGGGCTTGTCGGTCTGGGGCACGGCCACCATGCGCACGGGCGGCGACGATATCGCGCAGGCCATGGCGCTGCTGGGCGTGCGGCCGAAATGGGCGCACGGCAGCCATCGCGTGGTCGATTTCGAGATCCTGCCGATGGCCATCTTCGACCGTCCGCGCGTGGACGTGACGCTGCGGGTGTCCGGCTTCTTCCGCGATGCGTTCGCCAACCTGGTGGCAATCTTCGATGCCGCCGTGCGGGCGGTGGCGGCGCTGGACGAGCCTGAGGACATCAATCCGGTCCGCGCCCGCGTGCTGGCCGAACAGCACGCGCTGACACAGCAGGGCATGGATGCCGACGCCGCGTTGGAGCGGGCCAGCTGGCGCGTATTCGGCGCGCGGCCGGGCGACTATGGCACGGGCCTGCAGGCGCTGATCGACGGGCGACGCTGGCAGACAGATGGGGACCTGGCCCATGCCTACCTGCACGCGGGCGGCTATGCCTACGGCCAGCGGGCCGATGGCGTGGAGGCCAGCGACACGTTTGCCACGCGGCTGGCCGAGATCGACGTGGTGCTGCAGAACCAGGACAACCGCGAGCACGACATCCTGGACGCCAACGACTACTACCAGTTCCAGGGCGGCATGGTGGCGGCCGTGCGCCACCTGGGTGGCACGCAGCCGGCCATCTATCATGGCGATCACGCCAACCCGGCGGCGCCGCGCGTGCGGACGCTGGGCGAGGAGATCGCCCGCGTGATCCGTACGCGCGTAGTCAATCCGAAGTGGATCGATGGCGTGAAGCGGCACGGCTACAAGGGTGCGTTTGAAATGGCGGCGACGGTGGACTACCTGTTCGGCTACGACGCCACCGCCCGCGTGGTGGGCGATCACCAGTACGCGCTGGTGGCCGACGCCTACGTGCATGACGCTGCCACGCGCGACTTCCTGGCGCGGCACAATCCGCGCGCGCTGCAGGGCATCTGCGAGCGCCTGCTGGAAGCGATGGAGCGCGGACTGTGGCAGGAACCGGGCGACCAGCGCGAGCGCATCGCCCATCATCTGCTCGACAACGAACAGCGTCTGGAAGGGATGCAATGACCCACACTGCCCAGGGCGCGGCCATGCGCCCGATCTTTCCGTTCAGCGCCCTGGTGGGGCAGGAAGCCCTGCAACAGGCACTGCTGCTGGCCGCCGTCGACCCCGGCATCGGCGGCGTGCTGGTCACCGGGCCGCGCGGCACCGCCAAGTCTACGGCGGCGCGGGCGCTGGCCGAATTGCTGCCGCATGGCCAGTTCGTGACGTTGCCGCTGGGCGCCAGCGAAGAGCAGCTGACCGGCACGCTGGACCTGGGCCACGTGCTGCAGCAGGGCGAGGTGCGGTTTCAGCCCGGCCTGCTGGCACGGGCGCACGACGGGGTGCTGTACGTCGACGAAGTGAACCTGCTGCCCGATCCGCTGGTGGACCAGTTGCTTGACGTAGCGGCCAGCGGCGTCAACGTGGTGGAGCGCGATGGTGTGTCGCACCAGCATCCGGCGCGCTTCGTGCTGGTTGGCACGATGAATCCCGAGGAAGGCGAACTGCGGCCGCAATTGCTGGACCGGTTCGGGCTGGCGCTGGCCCTGTCGAACTACGACGATCCGGCCGCGCGCCAGCAGATCGTGCGTGCCCGTCTGGCGTTCGATACCGATCCCGCTGGTTTCCGCGCCACTGTGGCACAGCGCCAGCAGGCGCTGGCCGGCCAGGTCGTGCGTGCCCGCGCGGCGCTTGGGGCGCTGGCATTCGGCGACGCCGTGCATGACCGCGTCAGCGCCCTTTGCCTGGAAGCCGCCGTGGACGGTGTGCGCGCTGACCTGGTGATGCTGCGCGCTGCCCGCGCGCTGGCTGCCTGGCAGGGCGCGGCGGATATCGATACCAGCCATGTGGAAGCCGTGGCCGAGCTTGTGCTGCATCACCGCCGCCATGCGGCCGCGCCGCAGCAGCCGGGGCCGGCACCGACGTCCCAGCCCCATGCACAGTCCGAGCCCCAGCCCCATCCCCAGACAGCGGAGGCCGCCGACCCGTGGGGTGCATTGCCCCCGCCGCAAGCGGCCGGCATGGCCGAGGTCAAGGCGCTGAAGCCTTTCGGGAAGCTTCCGCCAAAAAAAGCCTGAGCCACCGGGGGCCGTCCGGCCAGGACCGGCGCGGCGGCCATCGGTGGCAATCCATCCGTCCAGCATCGCCGCGCCATGCCGCGCACGGCGCCACGCCCGGGACGCGCATTCACTGGCCGCGCACGCTGGCGGCCAAGCGGCGCGCGTGGCTGGATGCCGCACATCTGCGCTACCGGCGCACCGATGCCCGGGCCGGGGTGCTGCACTGCTTCGTGCTCGATTGTTCCGGCTCGATGGCCCACGGCGAGCAACTGGCGCAGGCCAAGGGCGTGCTGGCGCGACTGCTCGAACGGGCCTATCAGGCGCGCGCCGATGTGGCGCTGGTCTGCTTCGCGGGCCGGCATGCCGAAGTCCGTTTGGCGCCATCGCGCGCGCGTCCATGGAATGACGACTGGATCCGGCCGATTGCCGGTGGTGGCGGCACGCCCCTGTCGCTTGGCACGGCGCGCGCCGACCAGTTGCTGGCCTGGCAAGCCCGGCGCCAGCCCGCCCAGCAGCGCTGGCTGTGGCTGCTGACCGATGGCCGCAGCGCCGAATCGCCGGCGCGTCCGGCCTGGGCCGACCACGTGGTGGTGGTCGATGTCGAGCGGCAGGCGCTGCCGCTGGGTCGCTGCCGGCAACTGGCGCAAGCCTGGGGCGCGGACCTCCAGACCGCCGATTCGCTGCAGAGCCGGCCCTAAAGTTTTACGACAGACCAGCCGTTAGCCCATCGATAGCCCCGGACAACGTGGGGCAAAAATCGAGGAGCGGAACCGAGCATGGCCTGGGACAACTTGAGTATGCGCACCCGGTTGGGTGCGGCATTTGGGGTAATCGTGCTGCTGGTGGCGGCCATGCTGGTGCTGGCGCTGGGCCAGGTGGCCGATGGCAGCACGCGCAGCTGGCTGTGGACGCTGGCCATCGTCGTGCTGGTTTTCAGCGTGATTTGCTGGTTCCGGCTGGCCAGTGCGATCGAGGAGCCGCTCAAGGAGGCCGAGTTCATCGCCGAAACCGTGGCGGCGGGTGACCTGAGCAAGGATTTCGAGACCGAGCGCGGCGGCGATTTCGGCCGGTTGCTGGGCGGGCTGGGCGAGATGGAAGACATGCTCACCGACCTGGTGACGCGCATCAAGGGCGCCAGCGATTCGATCTCGTCGGCCTCGCAGCAGATCGCGGTGGGCAATACGGACCTTTCCCAGCGCACGGAGGAACAGGCGGCCACGCTGGAGGAAACCGCGTCGAGCATGGGCGAACTCACCGCCATGGTGAAGCAGAACACCGAACGCGCCCGTACGGCCAACGGCCTGGCCGCGTCGGCGTCGGGCATTGCCGAACGCGGCGGCACCATCGTCAGCAACGTCGTACAGACGATGGACGCCATCAGCGTCAGCTCGCGCAAGGTGACCGACATCATCGCCGTGATCGAGGGCATTGCGTTCCAGACCAACATCCTGGCCCTGAACGCCGCGGTGGAAGCGGCACGTGCCGGCGAGCAGGGCCGAGGCTTCGCCGTGGTGGCGGGCGAGGTACGCACGCTGGCCCAGCGCAGTGCGGCGGCGGCCAAGGAAATCAACGTGCTGATCAGCGATTCGGCGCGCCAGGTGGAAAATGGCTCGGCGCTGGTGGGCCAGGCCGGCCACACCATGGAGGAAATCGTCCAGGCCGTGCGTCGTGTGACCCAGATCCTGAGCGAGATCGCCGTGGCGTCGGAGCACCAGAGCGAAGGCATCGAACAGGTGAATGTGGCCGTCACGCAGATGGATGACGTGACGCAGCAGAACGCCGCGCTGGTGGAACAGGCGGCTGCGGCGTCGGCGGCGCTGGCCGATCAGGCCCAGGAACTGCAGCGGGTGGTGGGCGAATTCAGGCTGTAGTCGTCTGCCTGCCCGGGCACAGGCCCGGGTGCAGTCGTCCTAGAGCCTGCCGCCTTGCAGCCACGCGATGACGGGCGCCCAGAACGTCTTCATGAACGGCGTCTCGATGGCGGCGTTGTGCGGCAGGTCTTCAAAAATCACCAGTCGGCTCGGGCCATGCGCCGCGCGGGCCAGGTGCTCGGCCTGGTGGAACGGGATAGTCTCGTCGCGCCGGCTGTGAATCAGCATCACGGGCAGCGTCGATCCCCGCAGCCGGGCGATGTTGTCCCACGGGTTCGGCAGCGCCCAGGCCAGCCAGCGCGGCACCAGCCCGGTAGCCACGGCCGCCGCGCGGGCCGAGCAGAAGCCCGCCCCGATCACCAGCCCGTCGGGCAGGGGTCGTAGTTCGTCCAATACATCGAGCAGCACGCCGCTGCCGAGCGAATATCCCATGACATAGTGCCGTGCCGCCTGCGGGGTGGCCGCGCGGAAGTGCGCGAATGCGGTCAGCGCGTCTTCGCGCAGGTGGCTCACGCTTGGCGTGCCGGTGCTGGTGCCATAGCCGCTGTAATCGAACACGAACGAGCTGATGCCTGCCGCGTGCAGCAACGCCTGCACGGGGGCCCAGTCGGCCAGGCATTCCTCGTCGCCATGGAAGACCGCCAGCGCGGGGGCGGCCGGGTCGGCGGCTGCTACCCAGGACGCATGCAACGCCCGATCGCCACTATCGAACGTGAACTGTCGCGACGCCACACCCAGATCGTCAGGCAACAGTGTGCCGACCTGGCCGGGCCCGAACGCCTCGCGCTCGATGGCGCGGTACAGCAGCAGGCGGCCAACGCCGGCCATCACGGCCAGCCCGGCCAGGCCAATTGCGCCGGCAAACCAGCGTCGGTAGTTGAGCGGGGCGGATTGCGCGGTCGACACGGGCGGCATGGGGCGATGTAAAAGACGGGGCAGGTGTGGTAACCCTAGCATCTGTGATACCAATAGGAAGCAGCCGCCGTGCGAGGTGAAGCCCCCTTGGATGCCATAAATCCTTATGGATCAATCACATATCCGCGAAATTAACGCCTTCAATCGGACCGATAGAAATCTTTTTGACCCGAATCCCGAATTCCTTCTTGCTTATCTATCTATAGGTAGATAGTATTCGAGCCATGGACAGCGACGCAGCGCCGAACCGGCAGACAAAGACGGCAAGGCAACGCGAAACGGTCCAAGCAACACCAGGCAGTTTCAGTAACCGGAGGCGGTCTTTTTTTTAGCCCTGGTCCTCTATCTAGCAGTAGATAGTAGATACGGTGAGGACCAAAAAGAAGGCCGCTGAAATTGCAGCACAGACCCATTGCCCGGCGATCGACCAACGAACCAGATCACCCGGCCAAGCAAGGAGAGCATCATGAACGCCAAGACCATCCTGACCGCCGCCACCCTCGCAGCCGCTTTCGTGACGGGTGCTGCCCAGGCCGCACAACCGCGCGGCGAAGCCTACGGCTATACGTATCGTGTGAACGACCAGCGCAGCGCCTTTACCGACGGCGCCCGCATCGGTAACCGCGATGCCTTCACCGACGGTGCCCGCGTCACCAATCGCGACGGCCTGGTAGCCAGCATCGGCAAGCGTGATGCCTACACCGACGGTGCCCGCGTGACCAACCGCGACGGCCTGGTAGCCAGCGTCGGCAAGCGCGATGTCTACAGCGACGGTGCCCGTATCACGAACCGCGATGGCTTTACCGACGGTGCCCGGACGGCCGATCCGTACCTGGACGGTGCGCGCTTCGTCGCCGGCCTGGACACCAAGGGCGTTTCCGCCAGCCCGGCCCGCAAGGTGGATCCGTACCTGGACGGTGCCCGTGGCAACGGCCCGCGCAACCCGTACTTCGACGGTGCCCGCTCGGCTGACGTGTACACCGACGGCGCCCTGGCCTGATCCCGGCCACGACCAGTAATCTCGCCATGATCTGGCGATGACCCCGACGCAGACGGCACCCCACAAGGGTGTCCGTCTGCGTTTTTGCAGGCGAACTACCATGAAAGCGATCGGGCACGATGCCCTGGTCATGGGCGGATGGCTGGCGCTTTGCGCCGCCAGTGGTGCAGCCATCACAATTGTGGTGCAGACACTGGCCTGAACCGCCTGGCAGTTGACTCCGGGAAAATCCCGGTTGAGTATCTATCTTCGTGTAGATAAAGTTCCAGCCATGAAAACGCAACCCGTCCGCGAGCAACTGCTCGAACATACGCTGGTCCTGATCCGCAGCCGCGGTTTCAATGGATTCAGCTATCGTGACCTGGCCGAGCTGGTGGGGGTCAAGACCTCCAGCATCCATTACTACTTTCCCTCGAAGGACGATCTGGTCCTGGAAGCGGTAAAGGAATACAGCCGGCGCATTTCCGAGCGGCTGGCTGGTATCGATTCGAGCCTGCCGGTGCTGGAACAGGCGCGCCAGTATCTGGACCCGCTGCGCCAGACCTGCGGTTCCGGGCAGATCTGCCTGGCCGGCATGCTGTCCACCGAGATCCTGAGCCTGCCCGAATCGGTGCACCATGTGCTCAAGGACTTCTATCACATCAATGAATCGTGGCTGACAAAGCTGCTGGAGCGCGGTCAGCACGAGCGTGAGACGCCATATCCGGTGCCCCCGGCCATGCTGGCGCAAGTGATCTACGGATCGCTGCAGAGCGGCCTGATCGCGGCGCGCCTGTTTGGTACGCACGAGCGCCTGGACGCCGCGGCCGAGACGCTGCTGGGCGCGCTGTGCAACCAGCGTGCGAAGGCCTTGCTTGAATCCCAGGTGACTTGCGGATCGCTGTAGGCCCCAGACTTGCACCAAGTCGCTGAAAAAAAAACCGCCCGATGGTTTGCGCCATCGGGCGGTTTTTCTTTGGGAGGCAGGTTATGGCATCGCGGGAATTCAGAAGCGGAACGCCACACTCAGCATGGGCCCCTTCAGCGTAAGCCTTTGCACGAGATCACTACCACCGAGCTGGTAGGTCAGGTAGCGATAGGTCAGTTGCACGTCCCCCCACGATGCCGCATAGGCGGCCCCGCCGAACGCCTGCACGGTATATCTGGAAGCGCCGGTGCCGACGTCGAGGTAATACGGCAGATACCAGCGCTCGTTGTTGCCAAGCCGTATCCGCCCGCGGACACCAATGATTCCGTCAACGATATTCGCGGTCTGGGCCACGCTTCCCTGCGTTGCCAGCGTGGCGCCTTGCTGGACGAACGTGGAGGAGAGCGTCCAGTTTGCGCTGGCACTGAGGTTCAGGTATCGAACCCCGCCGAGGGGCTCGACCGTGCCCCATGCGGCGCGCAACGCCGTGTAGGCTGCGGCGAGTCCGAACACCCCGCCGCTCAGGCTGCTGCCGGTATTGGTCGCCAGTTCGCGCGGGATGGCAACGGCGCCACCGCCGGTGCCGACGGTGTTGAGGGTGGTGTTCTGGTTGCTGAAGTCAAGGTAGGCCGCATCGGCGATGATCGCCCAGTCTCCCTTGCGGGCCTCGGCCTGCATCATGAAAAGGAACTGCAGGTTCTGGAGATAGCTGTCGGGCCCGGTTCCCATGTCAAGCCTGCCACCGCCGGTCGATGCGTTGCCGGAGAAGCTGAAGGCCCCGCTGACGTTGGGTAGCCAGAGGTACGGTGCAATCGCAAATTTCCAGCCGTTCGCATCTGGCGACTCGGCATGTCCCGAGCCGGTAGCGATGGCAAGGAGAATGGCGACGCAGAGATGCTGCCTGCCGAGCCCTGGAGGATGCGTCATGCCTTGGCCCCGATCAACGTGACTACCTTCTTGCACCGCCTTCATCGTTCGTGCCTTCGCTCTGCTTGCGGTGGTCGTCAACCTGGCGTGTGGGAATGCGTGATCCACGCAGGCACCTATTGCCACACCATTTCCGAATTGCCACGCTAGCCGGTCTCGATGTGGCGCTCAATTGGCCCAAAGGGCTATTGGAGACGCTGGCCGGGTGGCGGCGTGGCCCTTGGTCCAGTGTGGAATGGGGGATGCGTAGCGCAGGCGTAGATCGGCGCGCCGTCCACGGCAAGTACGGGCGGGTGCGCGTGTGGCGCGAGCAAAGGTCGATGGGGGTGGCCACCGGGGAAGACGATTCATCCTGGCGAGGCGCTGCATGGCCATGCAGCGCCTCGCACGGCCTCCTGCACGCGCCAGGCAGCGCGGCCATCGGATGCAGAATCGGCGCCGAACGATATCGGCGCCTAGGGGCGACAGCGATTTACCACTGCTGCTGTTGCTTGCCCTTGATGTTGCCCGCTACGCCGCCAGCCACGGCGCCAATTGCCGCGCCCGTCCAGCCGCTGCCGCCCGCGATGGCGGCGATGCCGGCACCCGCTGCGGCGCCGATGCCGGCACCGGTGACGGTGCCTTGCTGCTGGGGTGTCATATTCGTGCATCCCGCAGCGCCGGCGGCGATCAGCACCGCACCCACCAGTTGGAGTCGTTTCATGGCGTCACCTTACTTCTTGGTCTGCAGGCCGGGTACGACCATCTCGAACCAGATCGTTTCAATGACCGGCCGCTGCAGTTGGTCAGGATGCGCCGCGTACCAGCGATCCACGCCCTGGCGCACGGAGTCCAGCGAATGGCCCCTGAGCCCTCTTGCAAAGCGCGGCACGATGCTCTGCGTGTCGGGCGGCGGCTTGCCTTCGTGATAGGCGATATCGACCTGGACCACGTTGGCAATGCCAACGAGATAGGCCTTCTTTGCCTGTTCAGTGGAGTCCGTCCACTGCTTGCCGGTAATCAGCGGGATTTCATCGGCGCGGGCGCCTGTCGCCAGTGCCAATGTCATGAGTGCCGTAGCCGTCACTGCGAGCCGGCTCAGTCTTTTCGCCATTGCGGTCTCCATCAGTGTTGCCGTTACTCCACGCAGCGTTGCGCTCGTTCATAGTAGTCGCTATTTGGGTGTGCGGAAGACGCCTGACCGCGCAGCTTTCATCTAGAACTTGTGGCGCAATCCCAATGCGACGCCCAGCATGGAACTCTGCCCGTTCGCCAGGGCGTAGCTGTTGCCGAGCGAGAGACTGTTGGCATAGAAGATGGCCGCCGATTCCAGGCCGAGGCCCGCATTTTTCGCGTAGGCCGCACTGATGTAAATGTCCGTGCGCTTGGAAAATGCGTAGTTTGAAATGAACGCGATCTGCCAGGGATTGGGCTGGCTCGCATTGCCGAACTGGTTTTTGACGTCGTCGTAGTTGTATTCGAGCATCAGCCCGATTGACGGCGTAAGTTGATAAGTCCCGCCGATCCAGTAGAAGTTGTCACGGAAGAATTCCGCACCCACCTGATTCTTGTTCTGGCCCCAGCGGTAGCCGCCCATGACCTTGGCGGTGCCGAACGCGTAGCTGACGCCCGCGGCCGCCTTCTTGAACGTACCGCTGCCGGCGTTGGCCGGCGCCGCGACAGGGGCGATGGTTGGATTGAACTGGTCGTAGCTGACGACCAGGCCGACCGGCCCCGCGGCATAGATCACCGATGCGCCGTAGGCGGTGTCGCGTCGGAACTGGCCCGGTACTTCGCCATTGCCACCGAGAATGAACGGCGCCCCAACCGTCGGCGGCAGCGCCAGGCCGGTACCGAATGACCAGTGCGCGAGTGCCGTGACCGGGCCGAAAGTGCCGGTGTACTTGACGGTGTTGTCCTCGCGGAAATTGGCGCCGGCCAGCACGACGGCGGGCTCGTATTGCGTGGCATAGGCGGCCGGCACAAAGTTCGCCAGCGACTCGAACATCGACGTGTACTGGCGGCCGAGCGACAACTGGCCAAACTCGCTTTGCAGGCCCACGAAGGCCTGGCGCCCAAACAGCCGTCCGCCTTGCTGAGAGGTGCCATTGTCCGCATTGAAGCCACTTTCCAGCACGAACACCGCCTTGAGGCCCATCCCCAGGGCCTCGGTGCCCCGCAGCCCCCAGCGCGACCCGGATACGCCGCCCGAATCCATCCGCACGACATTGTGCGACGGGCCGGAGTTGAAGCCGTTTGCGGCCACCGGTACCGCACCAAGGTGATTGACGAATTCGACGTTGACGTCCACCACGCCATAGAGCGTCACGCTCGATTGCGCGTGCGCCTGGCAAGCCAGGGCCTGCAACGCCACAAGTGCAAGAAGTCTCAGTCTCATGTCTGCTCCTCCTCGATGTGTTATGGGTATGTCACGGCGTGTGCAATCCGGCGGCCCCGTGTTTCGCGCTGGCGCCTGGCGTGTCGGTCAAGGGATCCACGTCCCTTGCGGCGCCACGGGCAGACGCGGGGCGTTCGGTCAGGCGGCCATCGCGCGTGTCGTTGCATGGGATGCCACCCTGACGCTTCGATCTGTCTGCTGGCGCACGCTCGGCGGGCATTGGCCTTCCTGACGGATGTCCGCCCACCCGAGGCCCCCGAGCTTCCATTAATTCATGGATACATTCCATTGCGGAATATCGAATCGCCGTCCGCTACGCCACCATGGCCCATGTCCCGCGTCCCCGGTAGAGAAATCATGAAGATCGGCCGTCCTTTCGCTATCCTCGCGCCAGCGCTGCGCGCCATGCCGCCAGGCTCATCGCTGGCTGGCGCGGCACCCCATCCCGCCCAGGATGTGGACGACAGCGTCATGAAGGGTTTTCCGCCTCCCCCTGACAAACAGGTGGTGCGAGGCGGCGGATTGCGTCCGCCGTTCATGCGGTGGACCCTGAGCCATACCCGGGAGTTGGCGCCCACGACAGGCATCCGGCATGCCGTGCAGCCCCTGCCGTTGCCGGGGGCGCCGGGCTCCGACCTGGACGCTATCGCCTTGACCGTGGCCGGCCAGCGCCTGCGTCTGGACGACTACCTTCGCGCCACCCACACCGATGGCTTCATCGCATTGCATCGGGGCGCCGTGGTCTGCGAAAGGTACTTTGGGGACTTCCATCGGCACCAGCCCCATATCTGGGCGTCGATGACCAAATCTGTGACGGGCTTGCTGGCGGCGATGCTGATCGACGAAGGCCGGCTCGACCCGCAGGCACCGCTGTGCCAATACGTGCCGGAGCTGAAGGGAAATCCGTTCGGCGACGCCACCGTGCAGCGCAACCTCGACATGGAGGTGCCAGTTGGTTACCCGCCGGCGCTGCCGCCGGACCTGGGATTGTTTGCGGCCGTCGGTATCGTCCCGCGAAAGGACGGGGCGCCCGACAACATCTACGATTTCCTGAAGATCGCACACGCCACCGGCGCGGCCAGCGACGCGCCCGTCTGGTATTACCAGAATGGCTCGGCGGAGGCGATTGCCTGGGCGCTGCGCCGGCTGACGAACCAGCGCTGGTCGCAACTCGTAACGGACCGGCTTTGGTCGATGCTGGCCGATGACGACGCCTACGCCAGCGTGGACAGAGTGGGCACCGAGATGGCAAGTGGCGGCTTGAATTCCACGCTGCGCGACGCGGCGCGCTTTGCAGAGGCGGTGCGCCGCGCCATGCATGGCGACGCCTCAGGCCCGATGCCGCCCGCTGCCGCGCGCATCGCATTCCAGCCAGCCGACAACCAATCCCGCTTCGCCAATGGCAACCTGGTATCGGGGCGCGACGGCTATGGCTATCGCCACTACTGGTTTCAATGCAACGACGGGGACGGCAGCGTCGAGGCCAGCGGCCGGTTTGGCCAGCGCATCTACATCAATCCGCGCAAGGAACTGGTCGTCGTCAAGTTTTCGTCGAGCCCGGACGACGCGGCACGACCCACGAGCGCAGCCGATATCCGTCGATCGGACCATCCCGCGCGCGCGCTGGAGGCATCTGCCGCGCTGATAGCGGCGGCATTGGCGATACACCGCAGTCTGGCGGACGGGCAGGGCTGAGTAACATGCAGAAAGACGGAAGGAGCTTGACGGTGGGAAATCAATCGGTGACGTATGGCACGTGCATGGCGAGACGGCGGTTTCTGGTGCGGGCAGGTGGCACCCTGGCGCTGGCCCTCGCCGGCCCGGCGATGGCGGACAAATGGCCTTCCCGGCCGATCCGGTTTGTGACCGCGTCGGGAGCCGGCGACCCTGTGGACTTGCAGTTGCGCGAGTACCTGAAGTCGCTCTCGCCGGCGCTGGGCAACGTGCCGATGATCGTCGACAACAAGGTGGGAGCCGCTGGCCAGATCGCCGCGCAGTCCGTCTTGCTGGCGCCGCCGGAAGGCTATGACTTCCTGCTGGCCAGCGCGAACTTCACGATCACGCAGAGCTATTTTCGCAAGCTGACGTATCGGCCCATGGCGGACTTTACACCCGTGGCCATGACGGGTTCCGCGCCGGTCGGCCTGGCCATTCCTGCGTCGAACCCCAGCCGCACGCTGCGCGAATGGACGACATGGGCACGTCGCCAGGGCGGTGCGCTGAATTACGCGTCGCTCGGCAACGGAACCGTTCCCCACCTGTATGGATTTCAGCTGACCAACGACTTCGGATTCGCAGCCACGCATATCCCGTACAAGGGGGCCGGCGCAGGGCTGATGGATCTGCTGCGCGGGCAGATATCGTTCATGATGCTGGACATCGTGAATCTGCGCCCGCTTCTGGCGAAGCAGCAGGTCAGGATCCTGGCGGTGACCGGCAATGAGCGCTCACCGCACCTGCCCGATGTGCCCACGTTCAAGGAGCAAGGCTTTTCGGGCTATGACCGGACGGGCTGGACCGCCCTGATGGCGCGCCACGGCACTTCGCCCGACGTGGTGCAGCGAATCAACCAGTCCATGGACAGGACAAGCGCCACGGACGAATGGCGCCGCAAGCGCGCGGAAGTCTGGTCAAGCTGGAAACCCATGGCGCCGGACGACATCGCGCGCCAGATGCAGGGCGAGGCCGCCGCGTGGGGGGATTTGGTCCGGCGTGTCGGCGTCTACGGCGATTGAAGACAACCCGCGGACAGCGCCGGTGATCTCAACCCTTGCTGTTTGCGGTGCGAAGCGTAGCGGCCCGCTTGATGAGTATTTCCACCAGCCGGTTCGCCAGCGGAGAATGGTAGCCGTCCTGGCGACGCAGGATGCCGACGCTGCGCGACCATCTGAGGTCAGGTATGTCAAGCGCGCGCAATCCGCGCGTGGACTGCACCAGCGTGCCGTGCCCAATCACCGTGAGTAGGTCGGTTTTACGAATCGCTGCCATCAGGCCTTCTGCCGAAGAGTTCGTTTCCAGCGCGACAGTCGGGGGCGGCAGGCCCGCCTCGGTAAAGCAGGCATCGACCAGCTTGCGGGCGATGACGTCGGCGTTGGGCAGCAACCACGGAAAGTCCCCAAGGTGTGCCAGGCGCAGTGACCGTTTGTCATGGAGCGGGTGCTGGTCACGGGCCACGACGACCAGATCGTCGTCGAACAGCTGTGTCTGTTTCAGTTCGGCATCCGACTTGTGTGGCAGCGTGGCGATGCACAGATCAAGCTCGCCGCGGCGCAAGCCAGTCACCAGCGGGTCGTTCAGGCCGATCGTCACTTGTACACGCGCTGCCGGACGCTGTTGGATCAGGTCTGCGAAGGCGTCCGAGAAGACCGAGCCGACGAGCGACGACGGTACGCCCACCCGAACCACGCCCAGTTTGCCAAGGTGAAGATCGTTGGCTTCCCGGATCGCATCGTGCAGTGAACTGCGGACGTTCAGAATGCGTTCGAGAAAGACCGTACCCGAGGTGGTCAGATCCATGCCCCGGGACGATCGCACAAACAGCTGGATACCCAGTTGTTGCTCCAGGCGCTGAATGGCCTTGGTCAACGCGGGCTGACTTTGTCCCATTTGCTCCGCCGCCCGTGCTATCTGGCCTGCCTGGGCCACGGCGACAAAGTAGTTCAAATCCTCGAGACGCATGGTATTCCGTGTCGTTATCAAACGCTGAATACCGATAATGAAAGCAAGGGTGGGAGATCGTCAAGGCATGGCGTGGCCCTGACGACGCAGGACGACATGCGTGGCCTTCTGCGTGGCGACGGACTCCACGCACTGGTATCCCAGCGCCCGCAGGTCGAGCCCGCCGAACAGCGATTCCCCCCGACCCAGCAGGACAGGTGCGATAGCGATATGCAGTTCATCGACGAGGCCCTCGCGAAGATACTGCCGGATGGTGTCGGTGCCACCACCGATGCGCACGTCTATTCCGGCTGCGGCTTCGCGTGCACGGTCGAGGGCCTCCCGAATGCCGCCCGTCACAAAATGGAATGTCGTCCCGCCTTCCATTTGGATGGAGGGGCGAGCGTGATGGGTCAGGATAAAGACGGGAACGTGATACGGCGGATTATCGCCCCACCAGCCTTTCCAGTTTTCGTCCGGCCACTCCCCCCGAATGGGGCTGAACATGTTTCTCCCCAGAATCCAGGCCCCGACATTCTGAAACCCACGGGCGGCGAAGTCATCGTCAATGCCGGTCGTACCGCCGTCCTTGCCAAACAGGGACCGCTGGAAGGTGCGTGTGGGAAGCAGCCACTGGTGCAATGCCGTCCCACCCACGCCCAGCGGATTGTCGATGTCCTGATCGGGGCCGGCGCCGTATCCGTCGAGCGAGATCGTGAAGCCATTAACGCGAACGCGTGCCAAGGTTTGTCTCCGTTTTTGTTGTCGACGGTGATAGTACCGGATAGCAACAGCGGCAATCACCGTGGCGCCAAATCCCCAAACCAGTACGCGGCGGTGACGCCGCCGTCCATCAGAAAATCGCTGCCCGTGATAAAGCCGCCGTCCGGTCCCATTAACAGCGCCGCCACGTTGGCCACTTCATCGGGCGTGCCCGGTCGTTTCGCGGTGCTCCCTTCGATCATGCGCCGATAGCCCGCACCACGAGGCCCTGAAAGCTCGTCCTTGGCCAATGGCGTCATGATGATGCCGGGGCTGATGGTATTCAGGCGCGCCCCGCGCGCGCCCCAACGGACCGATTCGGCCATGACGCGCAGGGCGTTCCCGCGCTTGGAAAGCTGGTAGGCGTGAAGCGAATCCTTGACCTGGTCGCCCTGCAGCATGGGAAGCCGCAACAACGCCTCGGTCGGGGTCGTCGCGAGCGCACGGCATTGTTCCTCGGGCAGCGGCGCCAGGCGGTGACCGGACTGCGACGCGATGACGACGCCCGAGCCCCCATCCGAGATGACCGTCCCGAACGTCTCCAGGATGACGGCCGTACCGTAAAGGTCGACTTTCAGAATCGTCTCGGGGGACGCTTGCGAGGGGGAGACGCCCGCCGCGTGGATCAGGCCATTCACCGGCCCAAGCGATGTTGCCTGAGCGACCAATGCCTCGATCGAGGCCCGCGACGAGATATCGACAACCGTGGTCGAGACGTCATATCCCGCTTCAGCCAGGGTTTTCGCGGCGGCATCGGCATTCTGCTGGTGAAGGTCGGCAAGCAGAAGGTGCCGGCCCACTCCGACGCGCCGTGCGATGGCCATGCCGATGGCGCCCGGGCCGATGACGACGATGACGTTGGCCATCTGTTTCTCCGCAGGTAGATTCAGGCCGTGGGGCTGGCCGTTGCGGCCTGGCCGAGCGTGGACATGTCGATGACAAAGCGATATTTGACGTCGCCGGCCACTGTCCGGTCATAGGCGGTGTTGACGTCCTTCATGGCCACCATTTCGATGTCGCACGTAATGTTGTGCTCGCCGCAAAAATCAAGCATCTCCTGTGTTTCCGGCAGGCCGCCAATCAAGGAACCGGCCATCGAGCGACGTCGGAAAATAAAGGGAACCCCGCTGGTATGGGTCAGCGTTTCAACGGCACCGACGATCACCATCGTCCCGTCACGCTTCAGAAGGTTCATATATGGGTCGGTATCGTGGCCAACCGGGATGGTATTCAGAAGAAAGTCGAATGTGCCGGCCGCATTCACCATGGCGTCGGCATCCTTGGAAATCAGGATGTCGTCCGCACCGAGTTTCCTGGCGTCCTGTCCTTTTTCGGGTGAAGTCGTAATCATGACGACGTGGGCGCCCATGGCATGCGCGAATTTCACGCCCATATGCCCGAGCCCGCCAAGGCCGACGATGCCAACCCGCTGGCCGGGACCCACCTTCCAGTGTTTTAGCGGGGAGTAGGTGGTAATGCCCGCGCAAAGCAAAGGCGCAGCCGCCGCCGGGTCCAGGTTCTCCGGTATGCGGAGTACAAATCGCTGGTCGACTGTGATTTTGTCGGAATATCCACCGTATGTGACGGTGTGCCGGGTGCCACCGATTTTGTCTTCGCCGTTATAGGTTCCCGTCCAGCCGTTTTCGCAGTATTGCTCCAGGCCGTCGCTGCACGACTGGCAATGGCGGCAGCTATCGACCAGACAGCCGACGCCGACCAGGTCACCGGCCTTGTATTTCGTGACGCCGGCACCGACCGCCGAAACGCGGCCGACTATTTCATGGCCCGGTACGAACGGATAGGTCGTCCCGCCCCACTCGTTACGGGCGGAGTGGATGTCCGAATGGCAGATGCCGCAATAGAGGATGTCGATGGCGACATCCTGGGGGCGCGGTTCGCGACGCTCGAAGCGGAAGGGTCCGAGTTCGGAATCGGCAGAATGGGTGGCGTAGCCAAATGCTTGCATTGGGGTTCTCCTGAGTTCAACGCCGTGGTCATAAGACTAGCAGCGGGAACGCGGGCGATTAAGAACCCCGAACGGCATGAGCCTATAAAGACAGCTAATGAATGGCGCGCCAGCCACTTTCGGAAAGTCAACGCTTCGAGCGTAAAAAAACGCCAACCCGTCATGGGTTGGCGTTTCGACCAGGTACTACCGAGAATCAGAACTCGTATCAGAACTGGTTCATGGTGTTGTCTTTGCCTGCCGCCTTCAGCGCAGCGTCGCCGCTGAAGTATTCCTTGTGGTCGTCGCCGATGTCCGAGCCGGACATGTTCTGGTGCTTGACGCAGGCGATGCCCTGGCGGATTTCCTTGCGCTGCACGCCAGCCACATAGCCCAGCATGCCCTGTTCGCCGAAGTATTCCTTGGCCAGGTTGTCGGTCGACAGCGCGGCGGTGTGGTACGTCGGCAGCGTGATCAGGTGGTGGAAGATGCCGGCTTCGCGCGCCGCGTCGGCCTGGAAGGTGCGGATCTTCTCGTCGGCAAGCTTCGCCAGTTCGGTCTGATCGTATTCCACGCTCATCAGCTGGCTGCGCTCGTAAGACGACACATCCTTGCCTGCGGCCTGCATCGCGTCATAGGCCTGCTGGCGGAAATTCAGCGTCCAGTTGAACGACGGGCTGTTGTTGTACACCAGCTTGGCGTTCGGGACGACCTTGCGGATCTCGCGGACCATGCCGGCGATCTGCTCGATATGCGGCTTTTCGGTTTCGATCCACAGCAGGTCGGCGCCGTTCTGCAGCGAGGTGATGCTGTCCAGCACGCAACGCGCTTCGCCCGTGCCGGCGCGGAACTGGAACAGGTTGCTGGGCAGGCGCTTGGGACGCATCAGCTTGCCGTTCTGCTTGATCACCACGTCACCGTTGCCCAGCGTGTCGGCCGAGATTTCCTCGCAATCGAGGAAGGCGTTGTATTGGTCGCCCAGGTCGCCCGGCGTGTGGGTCACGGCGATCTGCTTGGTCAGGCCGGCGCCCAGCGAGTCGGTACGGGTCACGATGATGCCGTCGTCCACGCCCAGTTCCAGGAAGGCGTAGCGGATGGCCCGGACCTTGGCCAGGAAGTCCTCGTGCGGCACGGTGACCTTGCCGTCCTGGTGGCCGCACTGCTTCTCGTCGGACACCTGGTTTTCGATCTGGATGCAGCAGGCGCCCGCTTCGATGAACTGCTTGGCCAGCAGATACGTGGCTTCGGCGTTGCCGAAACCAGCATCGATGTCGGCGATGATGGGCACCACGTGCGTCACGTGGTTGTCGATCTTTGCCTGGATGGCAGCCTTGGCCGGGCCCTGGGCCGCGTCCAGTTCGCGGAACAGGCCGCCCAGTTCACGGGCGTCGGCCTGGCGCAGGAACGTATAGAGTTCGCGGATCAGCGCGCTGACCGAGGTCTTCTCGTGCAACGACTGGTCGGGCAGCGGGCCGAATTCCGAGCGCAGCGCGGCCACCATCCAGCCGGACAGGTACAGATAGCGGCGGTCGGTGCTGTTGAAGTGCTTCTTGATGGAAATCATCTTCTGCTGGCCGATGAAGCCGTGCCAGCAACCCAGCGACTGCGTGTACTTGGCCGGATCGGCGTCGTAGGCAGCCATGTCGGCGCGCATGATCTTCGCGGTGTACTTGGCAATGTCCAGACCCGTCTTGAACCTGTTCTGGGCACGCATGCGGGCGGCATACTCAGGGTTGATGGCGTTCCATGCGCTGCCGTTGTTTTCCTTCAAGCCAGCAATTGCCTTGATGTCGTCTTGGTACTGGGACATGTCAATTTCCTAAGAGGTAAGCGCGTTTGAGTAAGGGGTTGCGTGTGCCGCCGGGTATCTCGAAGCAAGCAGCGTGGAAATAATTGTATGGGGTTTTTGCTGCGCAGCAACCAACTCTTATATAAGACATAAGACTTTGTTTATCCTTATGTTTCAATAAGATAGAAGACAAATTTTGCAATGTGGAACGCGTTTTCTCAGAACGAAACCGTGAGGGCAGGGCGTCCCGGCACCAATTTCGCAATGTGAAAGGTGCTTTCAGGTGTCGGATTCAGGGGGGAAACGAAGCGGACGGTTGCCTCAGCGGCGATCCATCGCAGCGCCAGCCGTTTCGCAAAGCCACTGCGGATCGTCATGGGGCAGGTCGTGTCCGGCCCAGGGGTGGCGCGCGTGCGATACCCCCCAGGCTGCCGCCAGGCGGGCAGAGCAGTTGGGATTGACCAGCCGGTCGGCGTCGGATGACACCACCAGCGTGGGGCAACCCGGCGCCTGGCGTTGCGCACGGAAGCGCGCCGCGGCCACCAGTTGCAGCCACGCCGCATCGCGCGACACCGAGGCGGTCTGGCCGATGTCCACCCAGCGCGCCAGGTCAGCGTCTCGGGTATCGAGCCGTTCGCAGGTCAGCCGGTGGACGACGCGCTCGCAGCGCGCCCGGTCGTGCCAGTGGCGGGCCATGCCCAGCATGGCCAACCAGTTGCGCGGCCGCAGCCGTTCGGCGGGATGGCTGAACGGCCGCATGCTCGTATTGACCAGCACCAGCCCACTGACCTCGCCGGGCCACGCCTGTGCCCAGTCGGTGGCCACCATGGCGCCGAGCGACATCGCCAGGATGCACCAGGGCCCGCTGCGGCCCGTGGCCTGTGCGGTAGCCCGTACGGCCTCGGTCATGCCACGCACATTGGCGGGTACGTCCAGGTGCCGTGCGCTGCCGTTGCCGGGCAGGTCGATCATCAGTGGCGCCGGCAGGCCGTGGGCGCACCAGTGTTCAGGCAGATCTCCCCAGTGGCGCGACTCGCGCGTCAGGCCGCGCAGGAAGATCCACCCGCTCATGGCGCGGGCTTGCCGTTCTGCCAGTGCGCGCGGGCTTGCTCCAGCAGTTGTTGACGGTGCGGGCCCTGTGGCAGCCAGCGCCCGGGTGCCACCGCCACGCGGCCCAGGAAGTCGAACAGGCTCACATGGCGCCGTAGCACGCGGGCGGTGCGGTGTGCCTTGATCGGATTGAAGATGCCCGCCCGCGAAAAGAGCTGGCGCGGATTTTTCTTGATCCAGAGCCAGGACCCAAGTTCGAGCGTCATTGGCAGGAACAGGCATGCCGGCGGCGTGCGATCGTAGGCGTAGTCCCAGAGATCGCCATGCAGCAGGTATTGGTGGCTCTGCGGCTCGAACGCATAGCCATGGTGCGGATGGGCCTGTTCAAACATGGTCTTGAGCAGATACATCTCGGGCAGGTGCGGCATCAGTGCGTGCGTGCGCGCATACGGAAACCAGATGCTGTCGCGCCAGCCGTAGCCTGAATGGCAATCCACGGCAAAGCTCAGCGGGCGGGGCAGCAGTTCGGATTCCACCACGCGCAGCAGCGCCATGCTTTCGGTCTCCATCGGCGAACCCGCGCGGCCACGGTACCAGGGCAGCCAGTTGCCGACGCGCTGTCCGCCGGCCAGAAAGGGCACCCGGGCATCGGCATTCTGCGGGGCGTTGCGCATCAGGTCCACGCCATTCGGATTGGCGCGCGTGGCGATATACATGCCACCGGGGTTGACGATCGGCATGAACACCAGCCTCACGCTTTCCAGCTGCCGGTGCAGCAGATCGTCCCAGCTCAGCCGGCACAGCAGCGAGCGCATGTAGTCCAGCACCAGTTGCGTGCCGATGCGTTCCAGGCCGTGGATGCCGCCGAAGATGCCGATGGCTGGCGCATCGGGCGCCTGCGTGCCCAGGCTGGCGACCGGCACGGCGAACGTGCGGTCGTGCACGGTGACTTGGCATGCCGTGCGGGTGTCGAACCACGGTGCGCCCAGCTCCAGCAGCGTCAGCAGTTGATCGTACTCTGGAAAGCTGGAAGGGACCGGACCGGTCATGGGCGGGGCTCGGGGGGCGTGGAGGCCTGGGGGGCTTGGAAAGAGGTGGTCAGTTCAATATAGGCGCTGGCGGTGGCGCTTCGCAATGCGGCACGGCCGCGCCTGCGGGCGCCACCAGACAATCGAGCAAGGCGCCAACCAGTCGGGTGTGACGGCGGCCGGTCAGGCAGTACAGGTACTCGTGGATCACCGGGGCCTGGCTGGCGAACGGCACCACCACCAGTGCCGGATCGCGCGGCACTTCGCCCGCGGGCATGACACTGGCGCCAAGGTTGTGGCGAATCGCCTCGCAGATGGCCTCGCGGCTGCCGATGACCGTATGCGGCGGCATGCCCGCGCCGGCTGCGCGCAGCGACGCCTCGGTGGCCTCGCGCGTCATCGACCCCTGTTCGCGCACCAGCAGATGGCATGCCGCCAGTTCCGCCACTTCCACGCGTGATCGGCGCGCCAGCGGATGCACCGGGTGCACCACCAGCACCATCGGGTCGGCGGCCAGCGTCACGCGGTGCAGGCGGTCATCGTCAAGCGCGTGCGACGACACGGCTGCGTCGATGCGGTATTCGTACAGCGCCTCGATCATCTGCTTGGAGTTGCCGATCTCGATGCTGATCTCGATGGCGGGATAGCGCTGCCGGAAGGCGGCCACGCTGCGCAGGATGTAATAGGGCCCGGTGGCGCCGATCCGCAGGTTGCCAAAGCGCAGGTTGCCGGCGTTGCGCAGCAGAAAGTCGGCATTGCTTTCCTGCTGCATGATCTGCTCCGCCAGCGGCATCAGCGCCACCCCCACGTCACTGAGGTCCACGCGGCTGGCGCGGCGGTGGAACAGTTCCACGCCATACAGCTCCTCGAGCTGCCGGATGCGACCGGTGACCGTGGGCTGGCTCACGCGCAACTGACGCGCGGCCGTGGTGATGCTGCCCTGTCGCGCCACCTCGTAGAAGGTCATCAGCAGGTCGCCAAGCATGGGACTCCCGGGGACAAAAAGCGATAGCCGGGGACTATAAGGCGGAAATATGACAGCGTGACGAATCCATGCGTTCGGTCAATCGCCTTCCTGGAGCGGCTGGCAATAATGCCGCCTCACGCCGCGAAAGACCATCCGAAGATCACCAGACAGCGCCGACGCCGAGGGGCTTGATCACTCCGGAGTCAACATGATGTACAGGAGATTGCTTGGCGCGGCGGCCATCGCCGGCGCCGCGATGGTGTCTTATGGCTGCTCGGACAGTGTCGCTGCGCTGCCGGGCTACGACGGCGCGCTCGATGTCGCCGCCAGGACGCAACAGGTCCCCGTGCTGGCCACCCTTGGCGCGGCCGTGACCCGCTATCCGGCCGATGCCGGCGTGGTCGGCGACAACGTCGTCGTTGTATTCCAGGGCACCGGCACGAAGAAGATCCTGCTGCTGGCGCATATGGACACCGTGTACCCGCGCGGATTTCTGGCCAAAGCGCCATTCCGGATCGACGGCAACCATGCCTACGGGCCTGACATCGCCGACGACAAGAGTGGGATCGCGGTGATCCTGCACGCGCTGGGGCTGCTCGATGCGCGCGGCTTCCGCGACTACGGCACGCTGACCGTCCTGTTCAATATCGACGAGGAAACCGGGTCGTTCGGGTCGCATGCGCTGATCCGGCGCCTGGCGGCGTCGCACGACTATGTCCTGTCGCACGAGCCGGCCTTTGCCACGGCCGAGAGCTTTGGCCTGGCCACGTCGGGCATTGCCCATGCGGAAGTCACGATCCAGGGCGTGGCGCCCCATGCCGGCGTCGCATGGCGTCAACGCGCTGACCGAGGCGGCGGACCTGATCCTGCGTACGCAGGACATCGACGACAAGGCGCGCGAGATCTGCTTCAACTGGACGCTGACGTCCGCAGGGTCGGCGTCGAACGCCATTCCCGCCTCGGCCACGCTGACCGCCGACATGCGCTACGGCCGCAACGACGACTACGATGCCATCGTCGCCCTGCTCGACGAGCGCGCCCTGCGCAAGCGGCTGCCCGGCGCCGAGATCACCATCGATATGAAGAAGGGGCGCCCCGCGTTCAATGCCTCGGCCGCCGGCCGGGCACTGGCCGCGAAAGGGCAGACAATCTATCAGGAGGTGGGCGGCAAGATCGGCATCGCCACCGAGCGCACGGGCGGCGGCAGCGATGCTGCCTACGCCGCGCTGTCGGGCAAGCCCGTGCTGGAAGGCATGGACCTGCCCGGCATGGGCTATCACACCAATGCCGACGAGTACATCCTGATCGATGCCATTCCGCGCCGCCTGTACCTGGAGGCGCGCATGATCATGGACCTGAGCCTGGGCCGGTAGCGGCGGCCGCTACCGGCCGGCAACTCAAACGCCCATGGCCGGATCGGACGTGGTGTGCGTACCGTTTTCGAGACGCCCGGCAAAGCGGCGGCTGAACCCGCCCTGCTGGGTGGTCACCGTAAAGTCGTACCAGTTGCCTTGCGACCCGACCGGCCAGTGCTGGTCCAGTTCCTTGCCCGGCGGCAGCTCGAACGTCGTCGGGCCATCGTTGCGGTAGGCGTTCGGCTTGACCGTGAACGTGCAGGTGGCGGTGCCACGGTTGATCAGCGTCAGCCAGACCTGGGCATTGGCCTCGTCATAGCAGACGCGGATCTCTGGCGCGGCGCCGCCGCCGGCGGCCTTCTGCGCGCTGACATCGCCCACGAAGGCGCGGTGGTACCCGTTCGGGCCCAACACCCAGAAGTTGTAGCGGCCGCCGTCGGCGCCGACGTCGATCTTGGCGTCGTAGGACTTGCCCGCCTCGATGGCGTAGCGGCGCGGTACGTTGCCCAGGTGCAGGCGGTCGTAGACGTGGAACACCGCAGCCTGCTGGCCATCGTTCTTGAAGCGCAGCCAGAACGTGTTGGTGTTCGGCTCTTCCAGGCCGCTGGTGTGCAGCGAATAGGGCAGGGCGCGCGACGGGCGCGTGCCGCGCTTCTGCGTCGGCATCGACTGGGCGGCCACGGTCGGCGCCGGGATCTGCGCCTTGGCGTCCTGGGCGGCGCGCTCGGCGTCCGCACCGGTCTGCGTCAGCGGTGTGATGCCCAGCGCCACGTTGGCGTTCGGGTTGACGAAGTCGAACGCCGACATCAGGTCGCCCATGATGGCGCGGCGGTACGTGCTGATGTTGGTTTCGGCCACGCCAAACCGTTGCTCCAGAAAGCGCAGCACCGACGTATGGTCGAACACCTGCGAGTTCACCCAGCCGCCGCGGCTCCACGGCGACACCACGTACATCGGCACGCGCGGCCCCGGGCCGAACGGCGTCTTGTCCACGCTGTAGTACTCGGTCGACGCGTCCATCGTCGTGTAGCCCACCGGCTGCCCGGCGCCGTCGAGTGCCGGGGCGCACGGCGGCGGCACGTGGTCGAAGAAGCCGTCGTTTTCATCGAAATTGATCAGCAGGACCGTGCGGCTCCACACGTCGGGGTTGGCGGTCAGCGCATCGAGCACCTGCTGGGTGTACCACGCGCCCTGGACCGGGCTCGACGGCCCTGGGTGCTCCGAATACGTGGCGGGGGCGACGATCCATGACACCTGCGGCAGCGTGCCGGCGGCGATGTCGTCGCGCAGCGCCTGCAGGAAGCCGCCGTCGGGCATGGTGTTGCCAATGCCCTTGAACAGCGGGTTCGTGGTGTCGTCGGCTGGCGTGTAGGCCGGATACGGCGAGCCATTCGCGGCATTGCCCCGGGCGGCGTTGGCGGCGCGGTATTGCTGGAAGCCGGCCAGGGGGTTGTCGGTGAAGTTGTCCGGCATGTTCTGGTAGAGCTTCCAGCTCACGCCGGCAGCCTGCAGGCGCTCCGGGTACGTCGTCCAGGTGTAGTTGATACCCGTGGCGTCGAGCGAATCACCGCTGTTGTCGATGACCGGGCCGCCATGAGTGCCGAACGGGTCGTTGGTGCCGGTCCAGTGAAACAGGCGGTTGGTGTTGGTGCCGCCGTGGAAGCTGCAGTGGTAGGCGTCGCACAGTGTGAACGCATTGGCCAGCGCGTACTGGAAGCCCAGTTCCTGCTCGGTGTAGTACCCCATCGACTGAGTCTTCTTCGACGTGGGCCAGGCGCTCATGCGGCCCAGGTCATACGCGGCCTGGGCGTCGGGCTGGCTGTGCGGCGTGCCGCTCACGCGCTGGGCGTTGCCGGCGGTCTGGTCCAGGTGGTACGGCAGCACGACGCGATTCGTGTTGCCGCTGGCATAGGTCTGCTGGAGTACGTGCCGGCCACCCGGCAGCGGAATCGTGAAGCGGTCGCTGAAGCCGCGGACACCGTTCATGGTGCCGAAGTAGTTATCGAACGAGCGGTTCTCCTGCATCAGCACCACCACGTACTCCACGTCCCGGATGGACTTGGTCGCGTTGTTGGCCGGAATGGCTAGGGCGCGGCGGATGGCTGGCGGGAAGGCGGAAAGGGCGGCGGTGGCGGCGGCGCTGCCACCGGCCATCTTGAGGAAATTGCGTCGGCTGCTGGAAGTCATGTCGGATTGCCCTGAGGGGTCGGATGCGCGGTATGTGGTTTGGCTGACGGGGTCTGGCGCGGTGATCAGGGCGCGCACTTCATTTGCGGCTTGACGTCGGGCGTGCCGGTGCCTGGGGTGTTCGACGGGGGCGTGCTGTCGCTGTCGCCGCCGCAGGCGGTCAGCGCCGTACACAGCAGCAGGGCGGCCAGCATGCCCAGCGGGCGTCGCCGGGCAAGGGTGTGAAGGGCTTCGGTCATGGTCTGTGTCTCGTGCGGGGTGGCAAATGGCAGCGCGTGACGCGCGATGCGGTCCGCAGCGTAAGCAGCGGACAGGTCACCCGGGTGACATAGAGGACAAGATTTCCGATACCGCTATTCGTGTTTTTTACCGTCCATGTACAGACATTGCGGACATGGCCATGATGGACAAAGGTGGCGCGGGCAACGCTTTCGACAACCTTTCACGGCGCGATTTCTGCTGCGATGCACCACGTCGTGTGCTATGGTTTTAGACGTTTCCCTCAATTCACGAACAGGTGCGCCAAAGCAGCGACATCTGCGGATTTCCGGGAAGCCGCGCCAGTTCTGGCCTGCAGGGAAGTGACGCGAGATGCGAGACCTCTTGCTCGATATTTGTTGCGGTTGCAACACGCCGTGACCTTGCTTGTAAACGGGGCATGCCGCCACCAAAGTGGTAGGCGGAAAGGGCGTTCGCAGGAGCTGCACATGGAAAACGAAACCGGTTACGTCTGGCATTACACGGTAGGCACCCCGCTGGTCGCCATCGCGCGCTCGGGCGGGCTTATGCCTGCCGCGGCACATGGCTTGGCACCGCGGTCCGGTGACGGCATTCTCTGGTTCTCGCGCAACCAGCAATGGGATCCGTCCGCAACGCGCGACGACGGATTGGGCCAGGCCAGGCAAACGCTGTCGCGTGCCGCCTTGCACACACGCTTTGGTCTCTACCGCTTTGGCCTGCCCGAGCACGACATGCGCCTGCTGCCGTGGCCGACGGTCACGCGCGTGGCCGACATCGATGTCCCCGAGGCGATGACGATGGTTGCCAGCGGCCTGCGCTGCGGCGCGGCCCCCACCGACTGGATCGGCACGCTGACGGCCGTGCCGCTGGACGATCTGCAATTTGAAAAGTGGACCGGCGCTGCGTGGGTGCAGGCCGACCTAGACGAACTGGTGGCCCAGTTCGCCTGACTGCCGTGGTTGAGGCCTAGCGGCTCAGCCCGCGAGCCGACACCGGCCAGACGCTTTCCACCACACCCGCCCGGATGCCCACGATCTCGTCATAGAGGTTCAGCGTGGGATCGCAATGGCCGGGCACCAGCATCATCCGGCTGCCCAGCGCGGGCAGCTTGCCCACCAGGTCTTCGTGTTTCGGCTTCACGATGCCGTGCTCGTCGTTGGCCGCCACGTAGTCGAGCGTGGCCGATTGCTTGCCATCGGCCCAGATCCACGGCAGCCCGGAATCCACGGCCATCGACTTCAGGCCCGCATCCACCACCACCCGATCGCCGGCCGCCACGCTCATGACCGACGTGGCGATAAACAGGCTGTGCTCGAAGCGCAGCGCGCCCGCATAGTCGTTGGCGCCGTAGTCGGCATCCATGAACACATACGAGCCCGGCTGGATTTCGGTATAGACGCCGCTGCCCAGGTCGAACTCCACGCTGCCGCTGCCGCCGCCCGTGACCACGTCGCAGCGTACGCCGGCGGCATTGAGTCGCGCGATGAAGCTGCCGGTGCGATCCGCCGCCTGCGCCGCGCCATCGCGCCGCTCGTTCCAGCCGCGCAGATGCTGGATGCCGCCGTGGTAGGCCTGCAGCCCGCGCATCGTCAACTGGCCATGCTGCGCAATGCGTTCCACCAGGGCCAGCATCGCGGCCGGATCGGTGACGCCGCAACGTCCCTGGCCGACATTGACCTCGACAAAGACGCCGAGCTTGCTGCCGGCCGCTGCGGTGGCGGCGGCCAGGGCATCGACCTGCGCGATGTCGTCCACGCAGACGCTCAGCGTGGCGAGTCGTGCCAGGTCGGCCAGCAGCGCCGCCTTGGCGGGGCCGGCCACTTCATTGCTGATGTGGATGTCGCGTACGCCGGCGCGCACGAACGGGATGGCCTCGCTGACCTTCTGGCAGCAGATGCCCACCGCGCCACGCGCGATCTGCGCCAGCGAGATATCGGGGCACTTGTGGGCCTTGGCATGGGGCCGCAGCTTGATGCCGCGCCGGTCTGCGGCAGCCTGCATGCGGTCGACGTTGGCGGCGAAGAGATCCAGATCCAGGACCAGGGAAGGGGTGTCGATGGTATCGGCGGGCTGGCCTGGCCGCGCGGCCGGTGGCAGATCGAAGGCGATGGGCATGGCGATGGAGGAGAAGCTGCAGCGGGGTGAAAAGGCGAGCCACAGCGTACCACGGCGTGCGGGATGCTCCGCCTTGCACTCCGGTGTGGGTCATCTACGATGGGTTGGATGTCCGTGCGTGCCGCCTGCCATCCGCCCGCTGCCATCCGCCGGCCAACGCCCTGTTCCGACATAGGAGTCTCGCCATGATCTTCCCGCGCATCGCCGTCTCCCGCCCGCTGCTGTGCCTGGCCGCAGCCACGGCGCTGGTCAGCCTGCCGGCCATCGCCCATCACGGATGGTCCACCTACGACGAGACCAAGCCGCTCACCGTGACCGGCAAGATCGTGGAGACGCACTATGAGAACCCCCACGCCACGATCCGCGTGGATGTGCAGGGCAAGCGCTGGCTGGCCGTGCTGGCGCCCGTGTCGCGCATGACGTCGCGCGGGGCCACGGCCGAAAAGGTGGCCGTGGGCAAGCAGGTGACGATGGTCGGCTACGCCAGCAAGGAAAAGGCCGATGAGATGCGCGTAGAGCGCATCACGTTCGACGGCGGCCAGACCGTGGAACTGCGCTGACCGATGGCGGCGATCGATGCCTTGGCCGGCCAGCTTGCGGCGTCGCCGTTCGCGGTATGGCTGCGCGCGTCGGCATGGGCCTATCCGGTCTGCGAAATGCTGCACCTGGCCGGCATGGCCCTGCTTTTCGGGTCGATCGTGGTGGTGGACCTGCGCCTGGCCGGCCTGGGCCGCCAGTTGCCGGTGACGTTGCTGCTGCGGCACGCCTTGCCAGCCACCCTGGTCGGCTTTGTGGTGATCCTGCTGAGCGGCGCGCTGTTGTTCGTGGCCCATGCCGATGACCTGATCGGCAATCGCGCCTTTCTGATCAAGCTGTGTCTGATTGCGCTGGGCGTGGCCAACGCCGCATGGTTCCACGCCGGCCCCTACCGGGCGCTGCACGCCGGTCACAGCAGCTGGGAAACCCTGCGATCCCCGCCACCGGTGGCCCGCGCGTGTGCCGTGCTGTCGCTGCTGACGTGGGTGCTGGTCATTTGCGCCGGGCGGTTGATCGCCTACGTCTAGCAGACGTCCGCAGTATCGGGGAGTGGTGTATGCGCCACGTATCCAGCCTCTAATTTGATGTAACGCAAAGGCTGTGTATCGCCAGGCTCAAGGTTTAAGGAAGGGGGACGTTAAGGCTGGGCTGAATCCATACGTGTAGAGCCCCCCGATGAATAACCTGAGTATTCGCCACGGCCTGCTGGCGACGCTTGTGATTTTTGGCCTGATGATCGTATTTGGCGCCGCGCTGGGTGTCAGTCAACTGAGCGCCAGCAGCGATGCCGCCGAACGCATCCACCTGATTTCGTCGCGGGCGATCCTGCTCAACGACGCCTACAAGGACATGACGCGCGCGCGCTCCGCGCTGACGCGCGCGTACAGCGCGGCCAAGGCCAGCGGCCAGGTGAACGATGACGCGCTGGCCAGCGCCACCAAGTCGATCGCCAAATCGAAGGACGAGCTTGAACGGTTCGAGAAGGCCGCGGCCTTCGCGGAGCAGGACGCCACCACGCGCGACGACATCATCGCCGCCGGCCGCGCCCACATGGACGTGGTGCAGCGTGGCCTGGACGCGCTGCGCGGCGGCGATCCGGATGGCTACGCGGCCATCAATGACAAGGACATCACGTCGTCGGGCGCCAAGTACTCGGCCGGCGTGGAGCGCTTCCAGCAGTTCGCCGAGAAGCTGAACGACGAGGCGGCGGGCGAGGGCCGACAGCGCCTGAACCGCGTGATCCTGCTGGTGTGCGTGGGCCTGGCGATGTCCGCTGCCCTGATCGTGGTCGTGCACCTGGCGCTGCGCCGCCTGGTGGTCACGCCGCTGTACCTGGCGCGCGACCTGATCATGCGCGTGGCCGACGGCGACCTGACCATCAAGGTGCCGCAGGCGGGGCGTAACGAAATTGGCCAGTTGCTGGATGCGGTGTCGCGCATGCAGGCCGGCCTGACGCAGACCGTGGCCAAGGTGCGCGCGGGTTCCGACGCCGTGACCACCGGGGCGCGCGAGATTGCGGCCGGCAACACGGACCTGTCGTCGCGAACCGAAGAGCAGTCGTCGGCGCTGGAAGAAACGGCGGCCAGCATGGAGCAACTGACGTCGACCGTCGGCAATAACGCCGAAAGCGCCACGCATGCCAGCACCCTGGCGCGCAACGCGGCAGACCTGGCCGCGCGCGGTGGCGAGGTGGTGCGCGGTGTGGTGCAGACGATGAGCGAGATCAACTCCAGCTCGCAGAAGATCGTCGACATCATCGGCGTGATCGACGGCATCGCGTTCCAGACGAACATCCTGGCGCTGAACGCCGCCGTGGAAGCGGCGCGTGCCGGCGAGCAGGGGCGCGGGTTTGCCGTGGTGGCCGGCGAGGTGCGCAGCCTGGCGCAGCGCAGCGCCAATGCGGCCAAGGAAATCAAGGGCCTGATCGATTCGTCGGTCGACAAGGTGGATGCGGGCAGCCAGCAGGTGGAGCAGGCCGGCAGCACGATCGAGGAAATCGTGGCGGCCGTGAAGCGCCTGGCCGATACGGTCAGCGAAATCTCGGCGGCGTCGATCGAGCAATCCAGCGGCATCACGCAGGTCAGCGAAGCCGTGTCGCAGATGGAACAGGTGAACCAGCAGAACGCCGCGCTGGTGGAGCAGGCGGCCGCCGCCGCCGATTCGCTGGAATCGCAGGCCAACCATCTGGCCGCCGCCGTGGCGACCTTTCGGCTGGCCTGATTCGGGCTGGCCTGATTCCGGCCACGGGGCGCGAACGAACGTAGCGAACGTAGCGAACGACGCGACAGCAACGATCGATCAGCCGGCCAGTTGTTCCTCCACGAACAGCAGCCGGTCGTTGCCCCAGTACAGCTTGTCTTCCACGATGAAGCTGGGCGCGCCAAAGATGCCGCGCGCCACGGCTTCCTCGGTCACGCGCTTGAGGTCGGCCTTGACCTCGGGGTCGTCCAGCATCGCCAGCGCCTCGCGCGGGTCCAGCCCCGCCGCCACCAGAACCTTGCCGATCTCGACCGGATCGTTCAGGTTCCTGCCCGTTTCCCACATCGCCGTGAAGATTGCATCCACATACTCGTGGAATTCGGCCTCGCCCTTGCGCTGGTAACCGATCGCGCCACGCATCAGCGCCAGCGTATTGATCGGAAAGTGCGGATTGAGCCGGAATGGCGCGCCGTAGCGCCGGGCCCAGCAGTCGAGATCGCCGTCCGACCACTGCCGCTTGGCGGGAATCTCCATCGGGCTGTGGTTGCCCGTGGCCTTGAACACGCCACCGAGCAGCATCGGCCGCCACACGATGGTGGCGCCGGTGCGCGCCGCCACGCGCGGCAGTTCCTTGTACGCCAGGTACGAATAGGGGCTGCCGAAGTCAAAGAAGAATTCCACCTGCCTGGTCATCGCCTGTCTCCGTTGTGGTTTGTGATGTTGTGTCGCTGGATATGCTCAGGTGACTTGCATTGTGACAGGAACTCCGCCACGCGGGCATCCTGTAATTCCGCCTTGACTTTATATCGTACGATATATATCTTACGATACGTCTTACGATATGTTGGAGTGAAGAATGCGACACCATTTCAATCATTTGCACGGTCATATGGGCCACTGCGGCCCGCACGGCAAGCACCATGGCGGCATGCGCGCCATGATGGCGATGAAGCTGATGGGCATGATGGGTGGCCGGGGCGGTGGCTTCTGGTCGCAGGGCGGCGGCGGTTTTGACGGCGATGGCGACGGTTTCGACGGCGACAACCTGCGCCGTGGCCGCAAGTTCAGCGCCGAGGACCTGCAACTGCTGCTGCTTTCGCTGCTCGATGAAAAGCCATCGCACGGCTACGAACTGATCAAGGCGCTGGAAACGCGCACCGGCGGCTTCTACAAGCCGAGCCCCGGCGTGGTGTACCCCGCGCTGACCTTCCTGGAAGACGTCGGCTACGCCACGGTGGACCTGGAAGGCAACAAGAAGCGCTACCAGTTGTCGGACGCTGGCCGCGCCTACCTGGACCAGCACCGCGCGCGGCTGGAACAGATGGTGGCGCGCCTGCAGCACGTGGCGCGCAAGATGGATTTCATGCGCCGGGCCATGAACGGCCAGCCCCAGCGCGATGTCGAGGAAGGCGGCTGGGCACCAGAACTGATGCAGGCGCGCGGGCGGCTGAAGCAGGCCCTGATGATGCGCAGCGGCGCCACGGCCGACGAGCAGCGCCGCATCGCCGCCATCCTGGAACGCGCGGCCGACGAGATTGAGCGCGGCGAGCGCGACACCAATCAACCGGAGTAACCATGAGCGATACCCGTGACCTGACCGTACAACGCGTGCGCCATCCGCTGAAGATGCGCCTGCTCAAGGTGCTGCGCACCCGCCAGGTGTCGCCGCAACTGCTGCGCGTGACGCTGGGCGGCGAAGACCTGGCCGATTTCGTTTCCGGATCGTTCGACGACCACGTCAAGGTCTTCTTTCCCGAGGCCGGTACCGACAAGCCGGTGCTGCCGCAGGCCGGTCCGGACGGCATCAAGTTTCCCGAGGACCAGCCGCGCCCGCAGGCGCGCGACTATACGCCGCGCCGCTACGACACGGCCGCCCGCGAACTCGATATCGAATTCGTGCTGCATGGCGACGGGCCCGCATCGACCTGGGCCGCGCAGGCGCAGCCGGGCCAGCACCTGGGCGTGGGCGGCCCGCGTGGGTCGTTCGTGATCCCGGCCGAATTCGACTGGCACCTGCTGATCGGCGACGACACCGCGCTGCCGGCCATTGGCCGCCGCATCGAGGAACTGGGACCGGACGCGCGCGTGATCGTCGTGGTCGAGGTGGCCGATGAATCGGCGCGCATTCCGCTGGCCACCGGCCCGCATGCCGAGGTGCACTGGATCCATCGTGACGAACATCGTGGCGAGGCTGACGAAGCCGCGCCCGAGGGCAGCCTGCTGACGGCCACGCTGCGCTGGCTGAGCCTGCCGGCCGGAGAGGGCTACGTGTGGGCCGCCGGCGAAGCGGCCGCGATGCGCGAGGTGCGCCAGTACCTGGTGACCGAGCGCGGCATCCACAAGTCGCGCATCCGGGCGTCGGCGTACTGGAAGCGCGGCAACGCGGCCGTTCACGAAACGATCGACGACTAACCTAAAGTCTGGTTCCCGTGGCGATGCGGCGCGGCTACACTGCCTGCACGCCCATTGCCACGGACCCTGCCATGCCTCGCCTTCGCCCGTTGTTGTCGATTGCCGCGCTGACCGCTTCGATCGGACTGGCCGCCTGCGCGCCCGATTCGTTCCGCAACTACGAGGCCCGCGGCCTCAACAACTATCTCGACAAGATCCAGGACGTTTGCGCCAACACGCGGCTGAACGACCGGCCGCTGGGCGAATGGCTGCGCAGCGGTTCGGACGACAGCGACAGCAACTACGTGTACTGGCTCGACCAGACGTCGCGGCTGTACTACAACCGGATCACCGTGCCCCAGTACCGCGACTCGATCGCGGGCGCATTCGGCGGCAGCAAGCCCAACGCCGACGCTCTGGACTGCATCGTGCGCAACCTTCCGCCTGACCGGCCTACCAGCCCGCCTGGCGGCATGTTCTGATTTCGTGATTTTTGTTCGCCAGCCCGTTGTGCAAATGCGCGTGGCTGGCTAATATCAGTCCCCAGTGGCCGAGACAACGGCCACGACGTCGCTCGGACGGTTCCGGGCGCTTACGTAAAGGACCTCTCCATGACTGCCGAATCCGGCAAGCGCCGCTTTGCGCGCATCGATCGTCTTCCCCCCTACGTCTTCAATATCACCGCCGAGCTCAAGATGGCCGCCCGCCGCCGTGGCGAGGACATCATCGACATGAGCATGGGCAACCCCGACGGGGCCACGCCGCCGCATATCGTGGCCAAGCTCGTGGACGCCGCGCAGCGGCCCGATACCCATGGTTATTCGGCGTCGAAGGGCATTCCGCGCCTGCGTCGCGCGATCTCGCACTGGTATCGCGACCGCTACGACGTGGAGATCGATCCGGACAAGGAGGCCATTGTCACGATTGGCTCGAAGGAAGGGCTGGCGCACCTGATGCTGGCCACGCTGGACCGTGGCGACACGGTGCTGGTACCCGATCCGAGCTATCCGATCCATATCTACGGTGCGGTGATTGCCGGCGCCGATATCCGCTCGGTGCCGCTGACACCGGACATCGATTTCTTTGCCGAACTCGAACGCGCCATTCGCGGCAGCTACCCGAAGCCCAAGATGATCGTGCTGGGGTTCCCGTCGAATCCGACGGCGGCCTGCGTGGAACTGGATTTCTTCGAGCGCGTGATCGCGCTGGCGCGCAAGCACGACATCTTCGTGGTGCACGACCTGGCCTACGCGGACATCGTGTTCGATGGCTGGAAAGCGCCGTCGATCATGCAGGTGCCCGGTGCCAAGGACATTGCCGTGGAGTTCTTCACGCTGTCGAAGAGCTACAACATGGCTGGCTGGCGCATCGGCTTCATGGTGGGCAACCCTGATCTGGTCGCCGCGCTGACGCGCATCAAGAGCTATCACGACTACGGCACGTTCACGCCGTTGCAGGTGGCGGCCATTGCCGCGCTGGAGGGCGACCAGCAGTGCGTGAAGGAGATCGCCGCCCAGTACCAGGCGCGCCGCGACGTGCTGGCGCGTGGCCTGATCGAGGCCGGCTGGCAGGTCGACATCCCGAAGGCGTCGATGTACATCTGGGCCCGGATCCCCGAGCCCTATCGGGCGCTGGGATCGCTGGAATTCTCGAAGCAGCTGCTGGCCAAGGCCAAGGTGTCGGTATCGCCCGGTATCGGCTTTGGCGACTTCGGCGACGAGTACGTGCGTTTCGCCCTGATCGAGAATGAATCGCGGATTCGCCAGGCCGTGCGCGGCATCAAGGCGATGTTCCGTGCCGATGGGCTGGTCAAGCCAACGGTAGCCTGAACCGCGATTGGTTGCTCCCCTCTCCCGCGCGCGGGAGAGGGGAGCAGATACCGGCAACCCGGCGATACTCCCCCTTCAGAAATACCCCACGAACCGCTTCATGATCGGCGACAGCGCTTCCGCGCGATGGGCCATCAGGATGCGGCTGGCGGCGTCCGGGCCGGCGATGGGCAGGTAGGCCACGCCCGGAATGCCCGTCCGCGCATAGATCTGCGGCAATACCGAAATCCCCGCGCCACTGGCCACCAGTCCGATGATCGTGGTGGCCTCGCGCGCCTCCTGCGCGACGTTGGGCGCGAAACCGGAACGGTTGCACAACGTCGTCACATGGTCGAACAGCCCGCAGCCCAGGCCGCGCGGAAAGAGCAGAAAGCGCTCGGGCGACAGCGTGCTGATGTCGATGTCCTGCGGGCCTGCCGCCAGCGGATGGGCCATCGGTACTACCGCCACCAGCCGATCGGCAAGGACCTCGCGCACGGCAATGCTGGCCGGCGGCCGGAACTGCGGCGACGGCCGCAGGAATGCGACATCGATCTCGCCATTCTCCAGCTGCTGCAACTGCTGCCCCGTGGACATATGGACCAGTTCCAGCTTTGCATTGCGATGGGCCTCGCGGAAGGCATGCACGGCACGCGGAAACATGTCCTGCATGGGCACCGACGCCGTGAATCCCACCCGAATCTCGCCGGCCTCGCCCGAGGCCACCTGCTTGACCACCTCGCGCGCCTGGTCCAGGTTGGCCAGCGCCGCCCGTGCCTTGTCCAGGAACAGCTCGCCGGCGGGCGTGAGCGCCACGTGATGACGCGAGCGCTCCAGCAACGCGCTGCCCAGTTCCTCTTCCAGCGCCTTGATCTGCACACTGAGGGGCGGCTGGCTCACATGCAGGCGCCGTGCTGCCTCGCTGAAGCTCAGCGCCTCGGCCACGGCCACGAAATAGCGAAGTTGGCGGAAGTCCATTGATAGGGATTTGAAATAACAAGCTATCCGAAAACGTATTGGACAGTATCACGGGCGCCAACCAGAATGCGAGCACATCCTCAAAACATCTGGAGACTTGCATGCTGCGCGGGCTCGCTCGTATTCGTAATCTGCAGGGCGGGAGCCGCCCGGTTCTGGCAACGTTGCTGGCGGCGACGCTGGCTACCCTGTCGCTGGGCGCCACGGTGGCGCGCGCCGACAGCTATCCGGACAAGCCGATCCGCCTGGTGGTGCCGTACGCGGCCGGCGGCGCGGTGGATATCGTGGCCCGCTCGGTGGGCCAGCGCATGAGCCAGCTGCTCAAGCAGCCGATCATCGTCGACAACCGGCCCGGTGCCAGCACCAATATCGGCATGGACTTCGTCGCCAAGGCACCGGCCGACGGCTACACGATCATGATGGCGTCGAACAGCCTGGCCACCAACGCCGCGCTCTTCAACAAGCTCAGCTTCAACCCGGCCACCGATTTCGCGCCCGTGGCGCGCATCGGCGAGGCGTCGCTGGTGGTGGTGGTGCCGGCCAAGTCGCCGTTCAAGTCGCTGAAGGACCTGGTTGCCCAGGCCAAGGCGCAGCCGGGCAAGCTCAACTACGCATCGGCCGGCAACGGCAGCTCGGGCCACCTGGCCGGCGAAATGCTCAAGGACACGGCCGGTATCGACGTGCTGCACGTGCCCTACAAGGGCGGCGCGCCGGCGATCACCGACCTGATCGGCGAGCGCATCACGTTCATGCCGATCAACCCGCTCGAAGTGGTGTCGCATATCAAGGCCGGCACGCTGCGCCCGCTGGCGGTGGCCAGCGCCCAGCACTCGGCGCAACTGCCGAACGTGCCGACCGCCAAGGAAGAGGGCCTGCCGAATTTCACCGCTTCGGTGTGGTGGGGCCTGGTCGCCCCGGCGAAGACGCCGGCGCCGGTCATCAGGCAACTGAACACCGCGGCCAACACCGCTCTGGCCGACCCCGAAGTGAAGAAGCAGCTGGGCCAGCTTGGCGTGACGATCGTATCGGGCACGCCGGAACAGTTCGGCCAGTTCGTGAAGACCGAAACCACGACGTGGAACAACGTGATCCGCAAGGCCGGCATCACGGCGGACTGAGGTCCAGACAAGGTCCATCCAAGGTCCATACAGCTACAGATTTAAGGAAGTTACGATGTCCCAACCCCAAGCAACCCAGCCGTCGATCCTGGTGGTCAGCGCGCATGCGGCCGACTTTGTCTGGCGTGCGGGCGGCGCGATCGCGCTGTATGCCGAACGCGGCTACCACGTGCGCATCGTGTGCCTGTCGTTCGGCGAACGTGGCGAATCGGCCAAGATGTGGCGCCAGCCGGGCATGACGATCGACCGCGTGAAGGCCGTGCGTCTGGAAGAGGCGCAGCGCGCCGCCGACATCCTGGGTGGCACGCTGGAATGCTTCGACCTGGGCGACTATCCGCTGCGCGTATCCGACGAGGCCCTGCTGCGCCTGGCCGACATCTACCGCGAGATTCGGCCGGAACTGGTGCTCAGCCATTCGCGCGAGGACATCTACAACTTCGACCATCCGCTGGCCACGCACGTGGCGCAGGAAGCGCGGGTCATCGCCCAGGCGCACGGCTACAAGCCCGAGGTGCCGGTCATTGGCGCGCCGCCGGTGTTCCTGTTCGAGCCACACCAGCCCGAGCAGTGCAACTGGAAACCGGATGTGCTGCTGGACATTTCCTCCGTCTGGGAGAAAAAGCAGCGCGCCTTCACGACGATGGCCGCGCAGGAACACCTGTGGGAGTACTACACCCGCGTGGCGCTGCAGCGCGGCGCCCAGGCGACCCGCAATTCGGATAGCAAGATTCAATACGGCGAGGGCTACGCCCGCGTGTTCCCGCAAGTGACGGAGGTGCTGGCATGAGAAACGTTGCCTACCGCAACATCCTGCGTGCCGAGGCGCGCGACATCGAAACGCTGGGCAAGTCCGGCGTGGCCACCGTACACGAGGCCCAGCGCCGCACCGGCCTGATGAAGCCGTACCTGCGCCCGATCCAGTCGGGCACGGCCATCGCCGGCAGCGCGGTGACGGCCCTGATGCATCCGGGCGACAACTGGATGATCCACGTGGCCGTGGAGATGATCCAGCCGGGCGACGTTCTGGTGGTGGCGCTGACCAGCGACTGCACCGACGGCGTGTTCGGTGACCTGCTGGCCACGTCGCTGAAGGCGCGCGGCGCACGCGGCCTGATCCTCGACGCGGGCTGCCGTGATGTATCGACGCTCAATGCGATGGGTTTCCCGGTGTGGTCCCGCGCGGTGTCGGCGCAGGGAGCGGTCAAGGAAACCGTGGGCGCGGTCAATGTGCCGGTGGTCTGCGCCGGCGCGCAGGTGCGCCCGGGCGATGTAATCGTGGCCGACGACGACGGCGTGGTCGTGGTGGCGCGTCCGCACGCGGCGGAGATCGCCCTCAAGGCCGCCGAGCGCGAAGCGCTGGAGGCCGGCAAGCGCGACAAGCTGGCGTCGGGCGTGCTGGGCGTGGACATGTACAACATGCGCCCCGGCCTGGCCGACAAGGGCCTGGTCTACCTGGACACGACCGTGGACTGGTACAGCGGCGCCGACGAGGCGTGATGCGGTGACGCATTGACGCGCCGGTGTCGCCAGACCGCGATACCGGCGTATCTGGTATAAGACCCCCAACAACATCGAAGTCGATCCCCGCTTGGCGCGGGCGGATCGGCCCAGCCGGGGGAGCCAGATGGAATTGCGCCAGCTTCAGTATTTCGTGCGGGTGGTCGAACTGGGCAGCATGAGCCGTGCCGCGCTGGAACTCGACATGGTGCAATCGGCGGTCAGCCAGCAGATCAGCCGCCTGGAAAGCGAACTCGCCACCCGCCTGCTGCGCCGCACGCCGCAGGGCGTGACCCCCACAGAGGCCGGCCTGGCCTTTTTTCACGAAGCCCAGTTGACGCTGCGCCACGCCGAGCAGGCGCGCCGTGCCGCGCATCAGGCGCGCCTGTCCGGTGCGGTCAGCGTGGGCCTGGCGCCGACTACAGCATCGGTGATCGGCGTGCCGCTGATCCGCGCGATGCGCGAGCGCTACCCCGACGTGCGGCTGCATATCGTGGAAAGCCTGTCCGGCCACCTGACCGCAATGCTGAACGCGCGGCAGCTCGACCTGGCCGTGCTGTTCGGCACCCACGCCGCCCGGCGCTGGACGGTGATGCCGCTGCTGGAAGAAACCCTGTTCCTGATCCAGTCGCGCCAGACGCTGCCGCAGGGCAAGGCCGACCCACCCACGCAGCGCACGATGGCCGACCTGGCCGATGTGCCACTGATCATGCCCAGCGGCGTCCACGGCCTGCGCAGCACGCTCGACGCCGCCTTCGCGCGGGCCAAGGTCACGCCCCGCGTGATCCAGGAGGTGGATTCGCTGGCCATGCTGATGGACGCCGTGGACATGGGCTTCGGCGCCACGCTGCAGCCGTGGGCGGCGGTGGGGCGCTATCCCGACGCGGAAACGCGCTTCCACCTGGCACAGATCGATGACCCGCAGGCGGGACGCCAGAACCTGCTCTGCAGCTTGTCCGACGACGAACTGTCGCCCGCCGCGCTGGCCTTGCGCGTGGTGCTGGCCGATACGGCACGCGGGCTGGTGCGCTCTGGCGAGTGGCGCGGCGCCCGGCTGCTGGAAAGCTGATCCCGTCATGTGGCGGCGGGCCCGCTCGCACGGGCTGGCCGCTGGCCGCTGGCCGATAGCCGCCACTGCGCTGGTGAAAGGGCTGGCCGCTTCCTATCCTAGCTGTGGACGGGGCGCTGGCATCGTGCGGCGCCCGAGACATAGGGCAGGGTGGCCGCCATGCACGCATTGATCCTCTGTTCCGTGCAGTGCCTGCTGGCCCTGGCGTGGACACTCTACGTCGCATTCCTGCCGCAACTGGCCGCGCAGGCGGGCTTGCCCAAGTCGCAGGTGGCCTGGATCCTGATGATGGACCAGGTGATCTTTGTCATCACCGATCTTGCGCTTGGCGTGATGGCCGATCGGGTGGCCGATGCCATGCGGCGGCTGGGCGGTTGGGTGCTCGCGGTGTCCGTTGTGTCGGCCCTGGCCTTCGTGCTGCTGCCCGGTGTGGCGTCCCCCGCGTGGCTTCTGGCGCTGACCGCGCTCTGGGCGGCGACGTCGTCCGCGCTGCGCGCGCCCCCGATGGTGATGATCGCGCGCCGGCTGCACGGCAGCGCCCCCTCGTTTCTGGTGGCCTGCTCGTTGCTGGGCGTTGGGCTCGCCGGCGCCATCGGCCCGGTGCTGACAGCACGGCTGCGTGGCGCATCGCCGGTGCTGCCGTTTGTGGCGGCCAGCGTGGTGCTGGTGATTGCGGTGATGGCCTTGCGATGGATGGAGCCGGCCGCCGCGCGGCGCAGCGGCGATGCTGCCGAACCGGCGCCGCCTTCGGCCTACCAACCTCGACGGATCCATACGTGGCTGCTGTTTGGCGCGTTCGGCCTGCTGGCGCTGGGCTTCCAGATCCATACGGCCATCAACTCGGCCCCGGCCTACCTGCGGTACGTGTCGCCCGCGCAGCTTGTGCAGGTGACGCCCGCGTTCTGGATTGGCTTCGCGCTATGCGTGCTGTTGCCCGAACTGGCCGCGCTGCGGCGCTATCCCGCCCGGCGGTTGCTGGTGGCGGCTGCCGCTTGCGGCGCGCTGGCGCTGTTCGGCTTTGCCGCCGCCGGTTCGCTACCGGCCGTGCTCGTCGCGCAATGCGTGGCCGGCGGACTCTGGGGTGTCCTGTTCGCCGCGATGCTGAGGGCTGCGCTGGACGCCGGTCATGTGGGCCACGAAGGCGCCTTCACGGGGCTGGTGTTCGCGGTGGGGGCGATTGCCGCATTCATCCGCATCGCCACGGTGTCCTCGGGCGCCAGCAAGGCGGCGCCATTGGCAGGCTGGCTCCCATGGGTGCCAGCCGTGGCGTGGACCCTGGCGGCCTTGCTGTTGGCCGCCGTGATGGTGGCCAGCACGACGCAGGGGCGCTGGCACGCACGGTCGCTGGCCAAGCCGTGATGGCGTGCGGTCAGTGACTGATCATCCAGGGCCGGCCGGCCGGTTGCTTGATGGCGTTGGGCGGGCTGGCCAGCTTGACCGGCCCGCAGCAACCGCATCCCGCACCGTGTGACCGGCTTTCCTTCGGCGCCGCCGCGCTGCGCTCGTTGGTGGCATGCGCGGTGCGGGCGGCCGTGCTCAGGCTGGCCAGCGCCGGGGCCGCCACCAGCGCGCGGCTGGCGGCCGTGCCGCATCCGGGACAGGCCGCCGGGTCGTCGCGCCGCGCCATCGGGCGGATCACGGTGAACGTGCCACAGCCGTGGCAGCGATAGTCGTAGGTGGGCATGGTGGCTCCGGCGGCGGGGTGGCTCAGATCAGGTCCGGCGAAAGCGGCAGGTCCACGCCGCCCTGGATCATCCGGGTTGGCCCGCTTGCGCTGGGGCGGATATCGAAGTCGAATATCTGTGTCGGCAGCCACAGCGTGGCGCAGGCGTTGGGCACGTCCACCACGCCGCTGATATGGCCCTGGACGGGCGCGGTGCCCAGCAGCGAATAGGCCTGGGCGCGCGAGTAGCCGAACTTCGTCAGGTATTCGATCGCGTTGAGGCAGGCCTGGCGATAGGCGACATTCACGTCCAGGTAATGCTGCTTGCCCGACTCGTCGACCGAGATGCCTTCAAAGATCAGGTAGTCGTTGTAGTTCGGCGTGATGGGGCTGGGCTTGAAGATCGGATTGCGGACACCGTACTTGGCCATGCCGCCCTTGATCAGCGTGACGCGCATGTGGACCCAGCCCGCCATTTCGATCGCGCCGCAGAACGTGATTTCGCCATCGCCCTGCGAGAAGTGCAGGTCGCCAACGGACAGGCCGGCGCCGTCGACATAGACCGGAAAGTAGATCTTGGCGCCGCGCGACAGGTCCTTGATGTCGCAATTGCCGCCGTGCTCGCGAGGCGGCACGGTGCGCGCGCCAGTAGCCGCTGCCTGGTCGCGGGCATCGCCCTGCAGCTTGCCCATGTGCGCGGTGGCCGCGAACGGCGGATTGGCCAGGGCGGGAACGCGGTTCGGGTCCGTCGCCAGCAGGTCGGCCTCGCGCTGGTTCCAGGTTTCCAGCATGGCCGGGTCCGGCAGGCAGCCGATCAGGCCCGGATGGATCAGCCCGGCAAAGTTCACGCCAGGAATGTGGCGCGACGACGTGAACATGCCATGGAAGTCCCAGATCGACTTCTGGGCCTGCGGGAAATGGTCGGTCAGGAAGCCGCCACCGTTCTGCTTCGAGAAGAACCCGTTGAAGCCCCACTGGCTGTCGGCCTTGGCGCCGATGTCGAGGAGGTCTACCACGAGCAGGTCGCCCGGCTCGGCGCCTTCGACCCCAACCGGGCCAGACAGGAAGTGGACGATGGACAGGTCGATGTCGCGTACATCGTCGGCGGAATCGTTGTTCTTGATGAAGCCGCCGGTCCAGTCGTAGGTTTCCAGAATGAAGTCGTCGCCCGGCTTGACCCAGCAGGCCATCGGAATGTCGGGGTGCCAGCGGTTGTGGACGTTGGGATTCTCGTACGGTGATTGGGCCAGATCGACCTTGATCAGGGTATCGGTCATGCGCTTGCCTCCTGGGTGCGTGCAGGGATGGGTGAAGGAACGAACGAAAGGGATGCGGAACTAGACGGACAGGTATTCGCGGATGTGCGCCACATCGGTGCCGTGCCGCTGGGTCTCATGGACAAAGCGCCCGCCCTCGATGACGAACAGGCGGTCTGCCACATCCAGCGCAAAGCTCAGCACCTGTTCGGAAAAGACGATGGTGATGTCGCGGGTGCGCCGGATCTCGTTGAGCGCACGCGCGATGTCCTTGATGATCGACGGCTGGATGCCTTCGGTGGGCTCGTCCAGCAGCAGCACCTTCGGGTTGGACACCAGCGCACGGGCAATGGCCAGTTGCTGCTGCTGCCCGCCGGACAGGTTGCCGCCCTTGCGACGGCGCATGTCGAACAGCACGGGAAACATGGCGAAGATCTCGTCGGGAATGCGCCGGGTGTTGCCCTGTTCCATGCCGGTCAGGATGTTCTCCTCGACGGTCAGGTGCGAGAAGATCATGCGCCCCTGCGGCACATAGCCGATGCCGGCGCGCACGCGCCGGTAGCTCTCGTCGCGCGAGACGTCGTGGCCGTTCACGCAGACCTGGCCGGCGCGCAGCGGCAGCATGCCGATCATGGCCTTGAACAGCGTGGTCTTGCCCATGCCGTTGCGGCCCATGATGGCAACGGTCTCGCCTTGCGCGGCCGCGAACGACACGCCGTGCAGCGCCTCGCTCTGGCCATAGTTCACCACCACTTTATCGACGGTCAGCATGCGGAATTCCTCCTTGTCCGGTGGCGTGCGGGCCTAGTGGCCCAGATAGACGTCGATGACGCGCGGGTCGTTCTGCACCTGCGCCATCGATCCTTCGGCCAGGATCCTGCCCTGGTGCATGACGGTGACCTTGTCCGCGATCTGCTGCACGAAATCCATGTCGTGTTCGATCACGATCACGGCGCGGCCCTTGCTGATGCGCTTGAGCAGGTTGGCGGTCAGTTCGCGTTCGCGGACACTCATGCCGGCAATCGGTTCGTCCAGCATCAGCAGCTGAGGCGCCTGCATCAGCAGCATGCCTATCTCCAGCCATTGCTTCTGCCCGTGTGAAAGCTGCGCGGCCTCGCGGTCCAGCGCGTCGCCCAGGCCGATCTCGGCCGCCACGTCAGCCACACGCTGGCGCACTTCGTCGGTCGTGCGGAAGGCCAGGGCGCCGAACACGCCGCGACCGCGCGGGAAGGACACCGCCAGGTTCTGGAACACGCTCAGGTTCTCGTAGATCGAAGGCGTCTGGAACTTGCGTCCGACGCCGGCGCGCACGATCGCGTATTCCGACAGCCCCGTCATCTCCCGATTCGCGAACTTGATGCTGCCGCCGGTGGCGCGGGTCTTGCCGCACACCAGGTCCAGCAGCGTGGTCTTGCCTGCGCCGTTCGGGCCGATGATGACGCGGAGTTCGTCGCGGTCGACATACAGCGTGAGGTTGTCGATGGCCTTGAAGCCGTCGAACGACACGGACAGGTCTTCCACCGCCAGCATGAAATCGGTGTTGCTCATGGTCGCTCCCGGTCAGGCTGTGGTGGCCGGCATGCCTTCGGCAGGCTCGGTCGGCTCGCCGGCGCGGCGCCGGCCGGTCACATACTTGCGGTAAAGCCCGGCCAGGCCATCGGGGAAGGCCACCACCACGCCGATGAACAGCCCCGCCATCAGGAACAGCCACAGGTCCGGAAAGCTCTCCGAGAAATAGGTCTTGCCGGCGTTGACCAGCAACGTGCCCCACACCGCGCCCACCAGGCTCATGCGCCCGCCCACTGCCGCGAAGATCACCATTTCGATCGAAGGCACGATGCCGACGAACGACGGTGACATGAAGCCCACCTGCAGCGTGAACATGGCGCCGCCGATGGCCGACAGCGCGGCGGCCAGGCAGAACACGAAGACCTTGAACATCGCGACGTCGTAGCCCGAAAACCGTACGCGGTCTTCCTTGTCGCGCATCGCCAACAGCAGCACGCCGAGCTTGGTGCGCTGGATCCAGCGGCACAGCAGCATCATGGCGAAGAGCAGGGCAACGTTGGCGAAGTAGAGGATGATCTTTGCGCTGTCGGTACGGATGTCCCAGCCAAGCATGGTCTTGAGGTCCGTGATGCCGTTGACGCCCCCCGTATAGCCCTGCTGGCCGATGATCAGCACCGACAGGATCAGTGCCACGGCCTGCGTGATGATGGCGAAGTAGACGCCGCCGACACGGCGCCGGAACATGGCGAAGCTGACCACGAAGGCGAGCAGCACGGGCACCACGATGACGCCCAGCAACGCGAACGGCAGATGCCGGAACGGCTCCCACCACCAGGGCAGTGCCGTGAGCTGGTTCCAGTCCATGAAGTCGGGAATGCCGGGGGTGGACTGGATGGCCGTGCTTTTGGCATCCGATGCCTCCAGCTTCAGGAACATGGCCATGGCATAGCCGCCCAGCCCGAAGAACACGCCCTGGCCCAGGCTCAGCACGCCGCCATAGCCCCACAGCATGACCAGGCCCACTGCAATGAACGCATAGCTCAGGTACTTGCCGACCAGGTTCAGGCGGAAGACGTCGAGCGCCAGCGGCATGACCACGACCAGGACCAGCGCCAGCAGGGCGTAGCCGAGCCATTCGCCGCTGAAGGCGCGAAGCCGTTGCCGTAGCGACAGCGATTGGGTGGGAGACATCATCGAACTCCGTGAGCAGATTGGTTCGGGGTCAACGCCGTACTGCCGGGGCGAACAGGCCCTGCGGGCGAATCATCAGGATCGACACGATCAGCAGCAGCGTCACCACGCGCGCCATCGACCCCGTCATGAAGAACTCGGTGATCGATTGGGTCTGGGCGATACCGAAAGCCGATGCCACCGTGCCGGCCAGGCTGGCAGCGCCGCCGAACGTCACCACCAGGAACGAATCGACGATATACAGCGCACCGCTGGTGGGTCCGGTCGAGCCAATCGTCGTGAAGGCCGCGCCTGCCACGCCGGCAATACCGCAACCGATGGCGAACGTCAGGCGGTCGGTGCGTTTCGTATTGATGCCGGCAGCATTGGCCATGGCCCGGTTGGCCGTGGTGGCCCGCACGCGCAGACCCCAGCGGGACCGATACAGCGCCAGCCACACCAGTCCGGTCACGCCAAGCGTCAGCGCCATCACGAACAGCCCGTTGATCGGGATGTCGAGCCCCGGCGCAGGGGCCCACGACCCCATCAGCCAGTCGGGCAGCGTCGGGCTCACTTCCTTGGGCCCGAAGGTCGAGCGGAACATCTGCTGCATGCCCAGCGAGAGCCCCCAGGTGGCCAGCAGGGTATCGAGCGGGCGCTTGTACAGGTGCCGGATCAGCGCCCATTCGGCCAGCCAGCCCGCGACGAACGCGATGCCGAAGGCGGCGCAGATGGCCAGCGGGAAGTACCAGGCCATCCACGCCGGCGCCAGCCGCTCGACGGTGGTGGATGCCAGGAAGATCGTATAGGCGCCGATGGTCATGAACTCGCCATGGGCCATGTTGATGACACCCATCTGCCCGAAGATGATGGCCAGGCCCAGCGCCATCAGCAGCAGCACCGAGAACAGGCTCAGGCCGGCAAAGCCCTGCATCAGGCCAATGTTCAGCATGTCGGAGAGATTCATGACCGTTGCTCCCGCGTTGATGTTTACTGGTAACCCTTGGGGAACGGGTTCGGCGGGATCAGCTGCGGCGACTCGGCCACCACCTTGAACTGGCCGTCCAGCTGCGCCAGTCCGACGCGGGTCTTGCTCCAGAGATGGTGGTTCGCGTCGACCTTCACATACCCTTCGGGGGCGGTCTTCAGCTCGATGCCCGGTGAGGCCGCCACCACCTTGTCGATGTCGAAGCTGCCGGCCTTCTCCACGGCGGCCTTCCACAGCCAGGGGCCCAGGTAGGCTGCCTGCGTGACATCGCCAATCACGGACTTCGCGCCAAACTTCGCCTTGAAGGCGTCCACGAACTGCTTGTTGTTGGGGTTGTCCAGCGACTGGAAGTACTTCATGGCGGCATAGAAGCCGGCGATGTTCTCGCCGCCGATGCCCAGCACTTCGTCCTCGGTCACCGAGATCGTCAGCAGGAACTGCTTGTCCGCCGTGATGCCCGCTGCCTTGAGCTGCTTGTAGAAAGCCACGTTCGAGCCGCCCACCACGATCGCGTAGATGCAGTCGGGCTTGGCCACCTTGATCTTGTTGATCAGCGAGTTGAAGTTGGTGTGGCCCAGCGGGTAGTACTCTTCGCCCACCACCTTGGCCTTCTGGAAGTTCTCGATGTGCTTGCGAGCGATCTTGTTCGACGTGCGCGGCCAGATGTAGTCCGATCCGATCAGGAAGAAGCTCTTCGCGTTCTTCTGCTTGGCGGCCCAGTCCAGGCCCCAGATGATCTGCTGCGTGGCCTCCTGGCCGGTGTAGATCACGTTCTTCGACTGTTCCAGCCCTTCATAGAAGGTGGGGTAGTACAGCAGGCCGTTTTCCTTTTCAAAGACCGGCAGCACGGCCTTGCGCGAGGCCGACGTCCAGCAGCCGAACACGGCCGCCACGCGGTCGTTGACGAGCAGCTTCTTCGATTTCTCGGCGAACGTGGGCCAGTCGGATGCGCCGTCTTCCTTGATGACCTTGATCTTGCGACCCAGGATGCCGCCGGCCGCGTTGATCTGGTCGATGGCCAGCTGCTCGGCCTGGATGGAACCGGTTTCCGAGATCGCCATGGTGCCCGTGGCCGAATGGAGCTGGCCGACGGTGACTTCGGTATCGGTCACCGCCAGCTTTGTCGTGTTGACGGCCGACGTGGGCAGGTTGGCGCCGTGGGCCTGGGCCGCCATGCCGGCCAGCGGCAGTGCGGGCAGGGCGGCCAGGCCCTGCATCAGCCGGCGCCGGTTCAGCGATACCGCACGATCTTCGGCCGAGGCTGCCGGAGACGACCCGTTTTGGTTCTTGTCACGCATGTTCAACGCTCCTGGAAGGCAAGTTGGGGGTGGATGCTGCGTTGGGCGGATCATGCGGGGGGCATGCGCAGGGCGGAATACGTCATTCAACGTACGGCGGGGGGTGCCGCGCGTCGTCGGCAGGCACGGCACGCCTCTTGCATTCGCAAGGCGGTTCGACCCTGCCCGCATCCACGATATGTCGAGTGCCACCCAGCCCGTGCAGCGCATCAGCAAGATCCGGCGCGATTACAACCGCTGGGTTGCCGACGAGACGCTGGAGGATTACGCCCTGCGCTATGCACCAAGGTCGTTCCGCAAATGGAGCGCCTTCCGGGTGGCCAATACCGCTTTTGGTGCAGTGGCCTTCCTGGCGCTGGAAGCGATTGGTGCGGCCATCACGCTGAGTTACGGCTTTACCAACGCGATGTGGGCCATCGGCGTGGTCAGCCTGGTCATCTTCCTGACCGGCCTGCCGATCTCCTACCACGCGGCGCGCGACGGCCTGGACATGGACCTGCTCGCACGCGGCGCCGGGTTCGGCTACCTGGGGTCGACCATCACGTCGCTGATCTACGCCAGCTTCACGTTCATCTTCTTTGCGCTCGAGGCGGCCATCATGGCGCAGGCGTTCGAGTTGCTGTTCGGCATGCCGCGATGGATCGGCTACCTGTTGTCGTCGGTCATCGTGATCCCGCTGGTCACGCATGGCGTCACGCTGCTGTCGCGTATCCAGCTATGGACGCAGCCGCTCTGGCTGGTGTTGCTGGTGCTGCCCTACGCACTGATCCTCTGGCGCGAGCCCCAGCACTACACCGCGTTTCTGTCGCTGAACGGCCGCCTGGCCGATGGCGACGGCTTCTCCTGGCACGCGTTCGGCGCGGCAGCCACGGTGGCCGCGGCGCTGATCGGGCAGATTGCCGAGCAGGTGGACTTCCTGCGCTTCATGCCGCCACTGACGCGCAAGAATCGCTTTCGCTGGTGGACGGCGCTGATAGCCGCCGGGCCCGGCTGGATCGTGCTGGGCGCCGCCAAGATGGCGGGCGGTGCCTTTCTGGCGTTCATCGTGCTGCGGGCGGAGTTGCCGATTGCCCATGCGCTGGAGCCCACGCAGATGTACCTGGCGGGCTTCGCACGCGGGCTGGGCGATGGGTGGCCGGCATGGGCGCCGGTAGTGCTGACCGGACTGCTGGTACTGGTATCGCAGACCAAGATCAACATCACCAATGCCTACGCCGGTTCGCTTGCCTGGTCCAACGTGTTTGCGCGGCTGACGCACAGCCATCCCGGGCGCGTGGTCTGGCTGGCGTTCAATGTGTTGATTGCGGTCATGCTGATGGCCATGGGCGTGTTCGAGGCGATGGAGCAGGTGCTGGCCCTCTATGCGCATCTGGCCGTGGCGTGGGTGGGCGCGATATTCGGTGACCTGGTCATCAGCAAGCCACTGGGGCTGTCGCCACACCATGTCGAGTTCCGGCGTGCCTACCTGTTCGACATCAATCCAGCCGGCTTCGGCAGCATGGCCCTGGCGTCGGGGCTGTCGCTGCTGATGCACCTGGGCGTGTTCGGCGACGTCCTGCGGCCTGCGTCGATCGGTGTAGCGCTGGCGCTGGCGACGGTATTGCCGCCGGTGATCGCGCTGGTGACGCAGAGCCGCTACTTCATGGCGCGCACGCCGGTGGACTTTGGCGACCGCCATGCCGTGATCCGTTGCGCGATCTGCCGCAATGCGTTCGAGCGCGAGGACATGGCCGGCTGCCCCGCGTACCGCGGGCCGATCTGTTCGCTCTGCTGCACGCTCGACGCACGTTGCGGTGACCGCTGCAAGCCGGGCGCCAGCGCGCAGGAGCAGATTGCCACCGCGCTCACCCGCGTGCTGCCGGCCGGCACGCCGCCGGTGGCCGCGCGCCGCATCGGGCAGTTCGTGCTGATGCTTGCCGGCATGGTGTTCGCGTTTGGCACGCTGCTCTGGCTGCTCTATACGCAAGAGCAACTGTCGAGTGTGCTGGCATCGGCCGGGCCGACCGGTGGCGCGTTGTTCCTGAAGATCGGCGCGGGGCTGACGCTGTTCTCGGCCGTGGCGGCGTGGTGGCTGGTGCTGGTCAATGAAAGCCGTACGGTGGCGCAGGAAGAATCGGAGCGCCAGAACGTGCTGCTGCAGAAGGAAATCGACGCGCACCGGCAGACCGATGCGCTGCTGCAGCACGCCAAGGATGTGGCCGAGAAGGCCAACGTGGCCAAGAGCCGCTTCATCACCGGCATGAGCCATGAAATGCGTGCCGGGCTGAATTCGATCCTTGGATACTCGCAATTGCTGCTGCGCGTACCCACGCTGCCCATCCCGTGCCGCGAGGACGTGCGCACGATCGGGCGCGCCGGCGAACACCTCTCTAGCCTGGTGGACGGCCTGCTGGAGTTGTCGCGCATCGAGGCCGGCAAGCTGCGGCTGGAGCAGGAGGCCGTGTCGCTGGAATCCCTGTTCGACGACCTGGTCCGCATGTTCCGTCCCCTGGCCGCCGCGCGCGGGCTGGCATTCCACTATCGCGTAGCGGGCCGGCTGCCGCTGCATGTGCATGGAGACTCCAAGCGGCTCCGGCAGATTGTCATCAACCTGGTCAGCAACGCGATCAAGTTCACCGATCACGGATCGGTCACGCTGACCGTGCGCCATCAGCGCGAACTGGCCACCATCAGCGTAAGCGACACCGGCCCCGGCATTCCCGCCGAAGACCAGGCGCGCATCTTCGACCCATTCGAGCGCGTCACGCCGCACGACGACCGCGAAGGGATCGGGCTGGGGCTTGCCATCGTGCGGCTGCTGGCAGACCTGATGGGCGGGGACATCGTCGTGCGCAGCGCGCCCGGCGAAGGCAGCGAGTTTCTGGTGCGGCTCTATCTGCCGGTGGTCTCGGCGGTACCCAAGCCACGCAAGGCGATGCCGGCGAAGCCGTTGCCGTCGGGTGCGCGCGTGCTGATCGTCGATGACAGGGCTGCGCATCGCGCCGTGCTGCGGGGCTTTCTGGCGCCGCTCGACCTGGCGGTGCAGGAGGTGGGCGAGGGCGCGCAGGTGCTGCCTGTGCTGCGTGACTGGCGGCCGCAGCTGGTGCTGCTCGATCTGAACCTGCCCGATGCCTCGGGCTGGGATCTGTGTCGCGAGATTCGCGCGGAGCAGCCTGCGCCGCAGGTGGTCATCGTGTCCGCCAATGCCCATGAAAACACCGAGGAGGCCCGCCAGCTGCATGGCTACCTCGGCTTTGTCAGCAAGCCCGTGCGCGAGGCGGAGCTGATTGATATGGTCCACCGCGCGCTGGCTCTGGCGCCGACGCCGCTACCGGCGCAACCGCCGCCGCAACAGCCGGCCCAGCCGGATGACGAGACCTTGCGCGAACTGCTGGCGATGGGCGCAACCGGCCGGCTTCGTGCCGCCGAGGCGCATTTGTCGGAACTGGCGCAGGGCGGTGATGCCGTTGCCGCGTGGGCTAGCCAGATGCTGGCGCTGGCACGAACCGACGCTGCGGCCCTGACCGCTTCACTTGGCGAGGCGCTTCATGCAACCCGATCCTGATATCCGGCGTCTGGCTGACGCCATGGAAACACGTGTGCTGGTGGTGGACGACAGCCCCGACGCGCGCGGCATGCTGACCCGTGCGCTGGGCGACGAGGCCATGCTCGTGCATGCCGCGTCAAGCGGCAACGCCGCGCTCGATGCGCTGGCGTTCTTCGCGCCCGATGCCGTATTGCTCGACGTCGACATGCCCGGCATGGACGGCTTCGCCACCTGCCAGGCGCTGATGGACCGCCACGCCGACCTGCCGGTCATTTTCATGACCGGGCTGGGCGATACGGGGCATATCGTGCGGGGCTTCGAGGTGGGGGCCTGCGACTATGTCACCAAGCCCGTGGCCATTGCCGAGGTCGTCGCGCGGGTGCGGTCCCACGCCAGCAAGGCGCGGCTGGCCCGCAGCGCGCGTGACGCCGTGCTGGGCAGCACGGTGCCGATGTTTGCGGCGGGACTCGATGGCCGCTGGCTGTGGAGCAACGCCAGCGCCACGCAGGTGTGGCTTGACCGGGGGTGGCCGGCCCCGGTGCCGGGCGGTGGCTTGCCGTCAGCGCTGCACGACGCGCTGCAGCGGCTCAGGCTTGCGGCGCATGTCACGCTGGATGGCATGTCGCTGCGCCGCTTGACCGGGGATGCATCGGACTGGATGGTGGTCGAACTGGGCGCGCCTACGTTGGCCGGCGAGGGGGCCGATGCCGACGCCCCGGCCGGCGCCGGGCCCGTGCTCACTGCACGCGAGGCCGAGGTCATGGCCTGGGTGGCGCGCGGCAAGACCAATCGCGATGTTGCGGAGATACTGGGCATGAGCCCGCGCACCGTCAACAAGCACCTGGAACACATCTACGAAAAGCTCGGTGTGGAAACACGCACCGCAGCCGTGGCGGCGTCGCAGCGACGCCTGGGGCAATCTGCCGGCAACGGCTGAAGCCGGCGGGGCACCCAAGTCGAGGAGATCGCCATCCTCACGCCTTGATGCGCAGCCTGCGCACGCGTTCGCGCCATTGGCACAACTCGTCCAGCCGGAAATGCTGGAACTTGCCGGCCAGGAGCATGGCCAGGTCAGACTGCGGCAGGCGCAGCAGCGCTGCGGCGTCCGCCAGCGTCACCCGGGCCGCCTGCAGCCCCCGCGCCAGATCCATCACGATCGCGGCCTTGCGCGGGATGTCTTCGGCGTCGACAAAGCCGAGACGGGCGTAGACGTTGTCCGGTCCATAGACAAAGCTGAACATGGCGCTTCCTGCCTGGTACTGCCGAGTGCGGCGACGCTGCGAACTATAGGCCGGACCGGGCCGGAATTCGCTAGCGGAAACATGTCGCCGTGTTACGCCATATTGCTGCCCGTGGCGGCGTAATCGGCACGCGCGGCAGGCATCGCCTGCCCGACCTCCCCACTTCGGAAGGGCGTGAATCTGACCAATTGACCGTTTAGTTGAGTCAACAAACCACCGTTAGCCGATGACTGGAGAGGTCGAGGATACGGCCCGAACGGGAAACTTCGCGGACAACACATCATGCCCAGCCAATAAATCCAGATACCGGGAGGTAACGCCAATGCAACTTTTTCAACGAATGACCGTCTTCCAGCGCATCATGTCGGCCTTTGCGGTCGTGCTTGCGATGACATGCGGAATGGGCGGTTTCGCGCTGTTCGAGTTGGGCCGTGTCGGCGATGCCGCGCGGGATATCAAGGACAACTGGATGCCGTCGGTGCGTCATTCCCTTGAGATGAAGAGCCACTTGAACGCGTATCGCACGTCGGAGTTGCAGCACGTGCTGTCGGCCTCGGACGAGGAATTCCGCCGATACGAGGCCCTGATGGGCAAGCAGCTCGATGCCTTCCGCGACGCCGAGAAAACCTTTGCCAGCCTGCTTGCGACGGAAGCCGAACGGCTCACGTATCGTGAGATGACGGCGCTCATGGCGCAGTACCTGGCCGTCCACGACAAGTTGCTGGCGCTGTCGCGCGGCGGCGACCGCCAGGGTGCGGTGGCCATGCTGCGCGGCGAATCGTTCCAGGTGCGCAGCCAGCTGGAAGCCAGCATCGACCAGGCCGTCAAGCTCAACGTGACCGGGTCGGAAGCCAGCGGCAAGCATGTGGAGCAGGTCTTTGCGTCGGCACGCAACCTGATGATTGGCGCGCTGCTGACGATGGCGGTACTGGTGGTGGCGCTTGCGCTGGTACTGGCACGCGGGCTGGTGCGCCAGCTGGGCGGCGAGCCGGCCTACGCGGCGCAGGTGGCCGGCGAAGTGGCGGCCGGCAACCTGGCGCTGGAAGTCGTGCTGAAGCCGGGCGATACGTCCAGCATGCTGCACGCGATGAATCGCATGCGCCTGACGCTGGCCGATATCGTTCACCACATCAAGGCGTCGAGCGAGGCGGTGGCTACCGCTTCGGGGCAGATCGCGCAAGGCAACGTCGACCTGTCGCAGCGCACCGAGGAGCAGGCTTCGGCGCTGGAACAGACCGCCGCGAGCATCGAGGAACTGGCTGTCACGGTCAGGCAGAACGCCGACAATGCCGGTCATGCCGACAAGCTGGCGCAAAGCGCGTCGTCGCTGGCCGAGAAGGGTGGCCAGGTGGTGGGCAATGTGGTCAGCACCATGGGCGATATCTCGAAGCGCTCCGGTCGCATCGTCGACATCATCGGCGTGATCGAAGGCATTGCGTTCCAGACCAACATCCTGGCGCTGAACGCTGCCGTGGAAGCGGCCCGTGCCGGCGAGCAGGGACGCGGCTTTGCCGTGGTGGCCGGCGAGGTGCGCACGCTGGCCCAGCGCAGCGCCGCGGCGGCCAAGGAGATCAAGGAGCTGATCGAAGGATCGGTCAGCAAGGTGCAGGAAGGTTCCACGCTGGTCGACAACGCCGGCCAGACCATGCACGAGATCGTGGAAGCCGTGCGGCAGGTGTCGCAGCTGGTGGCCGACATCTCGGCGGCGTCGACGGAACAGACCAGCGGCATCGAGCAGGTGAACGCGGCGGTGACGCAGATCGACGACGTGACCCAGCAGAACGCGGCGCTGGTTGAAGAAGCGGCGGCCGCCGCGACGGCTCTTGACGAACAGAGCCGCAGCCTGCTGTCGTCGGTGGCTGTGTTCAAGTTGTCTGACGGGCGGGCCGCGTCGCGCAGCGGCGAAGCCTTCGGCTTCCGCCACGGTGGCGTGCCCGCGCTTGCCTGATCCCGGGCCGGCGTAGCGAGTCAGAAGAAAGCCGGAGCCTTGAACTGCACCCCAAAAGTTGGACACCAACTTTTGGGGTGTTTTCATGTATAGGTACACCGAGCAGTTCAGACTGTCGGTCATCAAGGAGTATCTGACCGGGCACGCAGGGGCCGGCGCGCTCGCCAAGCGCTATGGGATTGACGAGGGGACGGTGCGGCGGTGGGTTGCAGCCTATCGGCTGCATGGCCAAGCCAGTCTCAAGCGCAGGTACAAGACCTACAGCGCAGAGTTCAAGCTCTCCGTGCTTGAGCGGATGCGCCGCCAAGGCTTGTCGCATCGGGAAGTGGCGGCGCTGTTCGACATCCGCGGTAGCGGCGCCATTGGCGTGTGGGAACGCCAGTATGATGCTGGGGGTTTAGAAGCTCTGACGCCTCGCCCCAGGGGACGACGGCCCAGCAAGATGCCACAACGGACTCCCAAGACAAAGCCATCGCGGTCATCAGGCGACCTGACGCGCACGCGCGAAGAACTCCTTGAAGAGTTGGACTACCTGCGCATGGAGAACGCGTACCTAAAAAAGCTCGACGCCTTGGTTCAAGCGAGCAAGACATCTGCGCAACCCAAAAAGCGCAAATAGTGCTTGAGCTGAGGCAGCAGTACCCGTTGGCCGGCTTGCTGAGGGTGGCAGGACTGGCGCGCAGCACGTTCTACTACCAGCAGGCCGTGCTGCAGGCCCACGACAAATATACGGAGCTGAAAGCGCGCATTCGCGAACTCTTTGCCCGGCACATGGGCCGTTATGGCTACCGCCGCATCACGGCGGTAATCCGGCAAACCGGCACGATCGTCAACCACAAGACGGTTCAGCGCCTCATGAGAGAGATGGGACTGAAGTCGTTGGTCCGGCCGAAGAAATACCGCTCCTACAAGGGCACGGTAGGCCGTGTCGCACCCAATGTTCTGCAACGGCAATTCCAGGCCAGGCGTCCGAATCGGAAGTGGGTAACCGACGTGACCGAATTCAACGTGGCCGGCGAGAAGCTGTACCTCTCCCCGGTGCTGGACCTGTACAACGGCGAGATCATCGCCTACGAGACTGCCCGTAGGCCCACCTTCGAGATGGTGAGCAATATGCTGAAGAAGGCGTTCCGCCGCCTCAGCCCGAAGGACCGACCGCTGCTGCATTCCGATCAGGGTTGGCAGTACCAGATGCCGGCCTATCAGCGGATGCTCAAACAGCGCAGAATCCGTCCCAGCATGTCCCGCAAGGGCAATTGCCTCGACAACGCCACCATGGAAAGCTTCTTCGGCACCCTGAAGTCCGAGTTCTTCTACCTGAACAAGTTCGCCAGCGTCGAGGAGCTACAGCAAGGCCTGCGCCAATACATTCACTATTACAATCACGACCGCATCAAGCTCAAACTTAAAGGGCTGAGTCCCGTGAAGTACAGGACTCAGCCCTCTCTAGCCTAGCAAATCAACTGTCCAACTTTCTGGGGTCAGTTCACCTGTCTCCGGCTTTTTTACGCCGTGCCGCCGGTAATCGTTACACGGCCCTCCCGAATCCTGCCGGGCGTGTCGGGGCCCGGCAGCGGCTACCAGAAGGTGGCCGCGTAGCCCACCACAATCAGCGCGATGGCGATCAGGAAAATCGGGTGCGTCCACGTATAGCGGCGGTTTCCACGCAGTTTCTGCATCTTTTCTTCGCGGTCCTGCACGTCGCCTTGCTGCATGGGTGTCCTCCTCGAAGTCCGGGGCCCGGTGGGCCGACAGCGTTGTGGTGTGCAGGATGCGTGCCATGCGCGGGCGGCCACGATGTTGGCGATGACGCTGCACAGGGGCCGGCGGGCTTGGCACAATAGCAAGCTTCGCGCGCCCCGATGCTCACCGGCGATGGACCGCGCGCCCCGGCACAGGAGAGATGACCGCATGACGGTGCCCGATATGTCCGCCTCGCCCGATGCTTCCGACTCGCCCGGCAAGCCCGACTCACCCGACAGGCCCACGCGTCCGCCCGCCATCGGCCTCGGCAGCGCGGCACGCGACCTCTATCGCGCGCTCTGGCAGCACGCCCATGGGGTGCGGACCCAGATGCTCGGCGCCGCCGGCCTGTTGTCGGCCGCGCAGCTGCTGCGGCTGACCATGCCCTGGCTGGCCGCGCAGGCCATCAATGCGCTGCAGCAGGGACAGATGGAAGTGGCCGGCCGCTGGATCGTCTATCTGATCGGCATCTATCTGTTGTCGTGGCTGCTGCACGGCCCGGGCCGGGTGCTGGAGCGCAACGTGGGCGTGCGGGTGCGCGAGCGCCTGTCCGACCAGCTCTACGCGCGCATTGCGTCCGCGCCGCTGGACTGGCGCGACGGCCGGCACTCGGGCGAACTGCAGCACCGTGTGGTGCAGTCCAGCCGCGCGCTGTCGGACTTCGCCCAGAACCAGTTTGGCTACCTGCAAAGCGCGTTCAACTTCGTGGGGCCGATCGTCGCGCTGGCGCTGCTGTCGCGCACGAGTGGCGTGATCGCCGTGACCGGCTATGTGGTGGTCGCGCTGATCATCCTGCGTTTCGACCGTACCCTGATGCAACTGGCGCGTGCCGAGAATGACGCGGAGCGTCGCTATGCCGCCGCGTTGCTGGATTTTGTCGGCAACGCCGGCACGGTGATCGGGCTGCGGCTGCAGGTCGCGTCGCGCAAGCTGCTGGACCATCGCATGGCGGCCGTGATGGCACCGCTGCGCCGCGCGGTGGTGGTCAACGAAGGCAAATGGTTTGCCGTCGACCTGCTTGGCATGGGGCTGACGTGGATTCTGGTGGTGGTGTACGTGCTGCAGGCGCGGCAGCCCGGCCAGGCGGTGCTGCTGGGCACGGTCTTCATGATCTACCAGTATGCGCAGCAGGCCGCGACGGTGGTTGGTGCGATGGCGTCCAACTTCCAGAGCTTCGCGCGCATGCATACGGACTACGGCAGCGCCGAGCCAATCTGGGCGACGCCCGGCGACCCGGACGCGGCGGTGCCTGCCGTGATACCCGATGCCCCCTGGCAGACGCTGGAACTGCGCGGCGCCACCTGGCGCTACGCCGACGATGCGCGCGGGGGGCTGCACGGTATCGATCTGCAACTGCGGCGCGGTGCGCGGATTGCGCTGATCGGCCCCAGTGGCGGCGGCAAGAGCACGCTGCTGCGCGCGCTGGCAGGCCTCTATCGCCCGCAGCACGGCGAACTGCGCCGCGACGGCATGGCCGAGGACTGGATCGAACTGCGCGCGCTGGCCACGCTGATTCCGCAGGAGGCCGAGGTGTTCGAGGCCAGCGTGCAAGAGAACCTGACCTTCGGCGAGCCGGCCGATGCGGCGGCGCTGCAGGCGGCCGTGCATACGGGCGTGTTCGACGAGGTGCTGCAGCGCATGCCCGATGGGCTGGCCAGCCCGCTCAGCGAGCGTGGTGCCAATCTGTCCGGCGGCCAGCGGCAGCGGCTGGCCCTGGCGCGCGGGGCGCTGGCGGCGCAGGGCAGTTCGCTGTTGCTGCTCGACGAACCGACCAGTGCGCTCGATCCGCAGGCCGAAGGCCGCGTGTTCGACCGCATGTTCGCGGCCTTCCCGTCGGCCTGCATCGTCGCTTCGGTCCATCGGCCAAGCCTGCTGGCGCGATTCGACACCATCGTCGTGGTAGAAGCCGGCCGGGTGGTCGATGCCGGGCCGCGCGACGCAGTGCTGGCAAGGCGCGGCGATTGATCTGGTGGCGCCGGCCGCAGGGCGGCCGGCGTGGTGCCGCTCGGTGCCGCGCGGTTCCGTTACATCAGTGAGTCGGTCGAGTACGCGACGCCATCGCGCCCGGGGTCCGCGCCACCGCGCAGCGCGGTGCCGTCGATATGTACCGCATGCACCCATCCGATCGTGTAGTTGTACGGATTGCGGATCACCTCGTAGCCCTGCTGTTCGAGCTGCCGGCAGACCGCGCGCGGGATGCGGTTGCAGACGTCGATGGCATTGCTGGTCGACGAGAAACGCGGGGCCGACACGGCGTCCTGGATCGGCATGCCATGGTCCACCGCATTCAGGATGACCTGCAGCACGCCCATGGCGATCTGCGTGCCGCCCGGCGCGCCGAGCACGATCTCCGGCTGGTTGTCGCGGAACACGATAGTGGGGCACGACGACGTGAAACGACGCTTGCCCGGTGCGATGCTGCCGGCGCGGCCCGGGCGGGGATCGAAGACGCCCATGCACCCGTTGTACATGAAGCCCAGGCTGGGCGTGATGGCGCCGGATGGCATGGCCAGCGAATGCGTCAGCGACACGCAGTTGCCGTCGCCGTCCACGACCGACAGGTGCGTGGTATCGCGCGGCACCACGTGGCCGGGGTTCACGCGCGTGACAGACACCTTCTCGTGCGCGCGCACGGCGGCGGCGGTCTGCGCGGCGCGCTCGGAAGACAGCAGGCGTTCGAGCGGGATGTCGACGAAGGCCGGGTCGCCCAGATGCATGTCCTTGTCCACGGTGGCCTGCTTCATGACTTCGCAGACGATGCGCAGGTATTCGGGCGAGTTGTGCGGCATCGAGCGCAGGTCGAACTGCTCCAGCGCGTGCAGCATCTCCAGCAGCATTGCGCCGCCCCCGGGCGGCTGGTTCGTGGCGATGACGCGGTCGCGATAACGGCCGAACAGCGGCTTCTGGCGGATCACGCGGTAGTCCGCCAGGTCCTGGCGGTTCAGCAGGCCGCCGTTGGCCTGCATGTCCGCGACGATGGCGTCGGCAATCGATCCCCGGTAGAAGGCATCGGCGCCGTCGCGCGCAATGACGTCAAGCACATCGGCCATGTCGGTGTTGACGATGGGTGCGCCGATGGGCCGGGGCCAGCCGTCTTCGCGGCAGTAGACGCGGCGGCCCGATTCGCTGAAGGCCAGCCGCTCGCGGTTGCTGGCGCGGCCCAGCGTGGCTTCGTCCATCCAGAACGCATGCATGCCGGGACGCACAAAATAGCCGTCGCGTGCCCAGGCGATGGCGGGTGCCACCACCTCGCGCCACGGCAGGCGGCCGTGCGCGGCGTGCATGGCTTCCAGGCCGCGCAGCGTGCCGGGGGTGGCGATCGACTGATAGCCGATGTCGTTGAGACGGTCCTTGATGAAGAAGCCAAAGCCGTCGCGCGCCTCGCCTTCGAGCAGATCGGCCCACATGTCGGGGCGTGCGCTGGCCGGGGCCGTGGCGTGGAAGTCGAAATATTCGTGGGCACGGGTGTCGCGCATGTACACCGCGCCGGTACCAAAGCCCGCGATGCCGCACATGAGGGGATCGACCACGGTCTGCGCCAGCGCGCAGGCCACGGCCGCATCCACGGCATTGCCGCCCGCCTTCAGGATCTCGACGCCCGACTCGGCCGCTTCCGGCTGCGGGCAGGTCACCATTCCAGGATTTGTCATGGGACGGTCCTTACCTGGATTGGAAGTCGACGGAGCCCAGTGCGTCCTGCACCTTGGCGGTGTCGCGCACGGTCATCTGCATGAGCATGCCGGACGGGCCGGGCATCGGCACCACCTGCATGGTCTTGAGCTTGTCGAGCGTGCCCTTGTCGGCCAGGAAGACCTGCGACACGGCGTGCAGGCGCTTCACGACATCGGGCGACGTGCCGCCCTTGGCGGCCACACCCATCCAGCCCAGGTCATCCAGCCCGGACAGGCCAAGCTCGGACGCGGTCGGCACGTCCGGCAGGTCTGGCAGCCGCTTTGGCGCGAACAGCACCAGCGGCACCAGCTTGCCGGCGCGAATCTGCGGCATGGCCGTGCTCAGCACCGGCGCCATGACCTGCGTCTGGCCGCCCACGGTGGCCACCACGCCATCGGGCTCGCCCTTGTACGGCACATGCGTCATGTGGATGTTCTGGTTCTTCTGGAACAGCTCCACCACCAGGTGCGTGGAATTGCCATTGCCCGACGACGCGAAATTGATCTTGCCGGGCTTGGCGCGGGCGGCAGCCACCAGGTCGGCCAGCGTGTGGAAGCCGGTCTGCGGATTGGCCACCAGCACGAACGGCACCGTGGTCAGCACCGACACGGGGGTGAAGTCGGTTTCGGGCTTGTACGACAGCGGGGCGTAGGCGAACTTGTTCAGCACCATCTGCGAGACGCCGGCCAGGAACAGCGTGCATCCATCGGCAGGTTGGGACAGCACGTACTTGGCCGCGATCACGCCACCGGCGCCGGCCTTGTTTTCCACGAGCACGGTGGTGCCCAGTTCCTTCGACGCCGTCTCGGCCCACATGCGCGCCAGCGTATCGGTGCTGCCGCCGGCCTGCTGCGAGACCACCAGCTTGATGGGCCGCGTGTTCCCCGCTTCGCCGCATGCCCAGCCCGGCGCCGATGCACCCACTGCGAGCATCGCGGCCAGCAGTTTCCCCATGATGGAGATTTTTCTCATGTCGTGTCCTTCTTGATCAGTGATTCCATGGATTGTTCCGCGGCCGCAGAAGCGCCAATAATGGCGCGGGATGCGCGGAACGGCCAATGAAATGTTCCGAACCTTGTATGAGTATTTGTTCATGTTGCAGTCTCCGGACACCGTAGCCTGGGCGCGCCGGTTGCGGATGCGTCACCTTGAATCGTTCCTGGTCCTGCACGAGGCGGGCACGCTGACGCTGGCCGCCCAGCGCCTGCATATGACCCAGTCTGCCATGTCGCACTGGCTGGGCGAGATGGAGGATCTGGTCGGTACGAAGCTGGTGCTGCGCGGCAAGCAGATGAAGCTGACGGCCGCCGGCGAGGCCGTGCGCAAGCTGGCGCTGCGGGTGCTGGGCGAGGTGGGGCGGACCAACGCCGAGCTGCTGTCGCTGGCCAAGGGCGACGTGGCGCGCGTGCACATTGGCAGTGTCACGGCCGGTATCGCCCATCTGATTCCGCGCGCGGTGCTGGCCTTCCAGGCGCGCCATGCGGATGTGTCGTTCCAGGTGACAGAGGGCGTGTTCAACGCGCTGCTGAGCGGCCTGGAGGAGCGCGAGTACGACCTGGTGGTGGGGTCGATCGACGCCCGCGCCTACGGTCAGCATCTGGAACACGAGGTGCTGTTTGCCGATGACATCGCGATCGTCGTGGGCCCCGACCATCCGCTGGCCACGGCGCGCCGCGTGAGCTGGGCCGACGTGTTCGGCTATCCGTGGCTGATGCCGCCGCGCGACACGCTGATGCGGGTGCGGCTGGAAAACACCTTGCTGGAACGCGGTGGCGCCGGCATCAAGCCGAAGATCGAAACCGGATCGATCGTGGTGCTGGAATCGGTGGTGCGCGGCAGCGATCATGTCGGCGTCTGCTCGGCGGCGATGGCGGCGCATCTGCAGAGCCGTGGGCTCGTCGCTATCCTGCCGTTGGCCGATGTCGGATCGTTCGGGCCCGTGGGCGCGGTGTGGCGCCGGGGCGGCGCCGACGAGATGCTGCTCGACTTCGTGTCACTGCTTCGCAGCGAGGCCGGGAAGCTGGGCCGATAGCGCGTCGGCGCTGGCGCCGGTCAGGCTGCCAAGCGGGCTGACGCCTTTCCAGGCCTGGGTGGCGATGGCATCGACGATGAGCTTCAGCAGGGCGTCTTCGACCGTCTTGCAGGCAAGGCTGAGCCGTGCGGCGCCTGCCACGCACAGGAACACGCGGCGCACCAGCGACGAATCGGAGATCGGCACGCACGCGAATGCCTCGGGCGGTTCGGTGGCCAGGGCGCTGCAGGGCAGGATGGTCCACCCCATGCCGGCGCTGACGGCCGACAGCAGCACCGACACCGCGCTGGTTTCGGCCACGAGCTTCAGTTCGAGCCCGGCGGCGACGAACGCGCGGTCCGTCAGCACCCGCACCGAATTGGGAAAGCTCGGCAGCAGCAGCGGCAGCGCGGCCATCTCGGCCAGGGTCAGCGCCGCGTCGCGCTGCGCCGACCCTGGGCCCACGGCCATCAGGTCTTCATCGAGCAACGGCACAAGATGCATGTTCGGACGCTGCTGGGCATCCATGGCGATGCACAGGTCGAGCTTCTGCGCCGTCACGAGTTCGGCCAGGTCGGCGCTGCTGCCTTCCACGATCTCGACCGTCACGTCCGGCACGTTGCGGGTGACGAACTGCAGCAGCGGCACGGCCAGCACACGCGACGTGCTGGTGGGCAGGCCCACCCTGACGTGGCCCGACGGCACATCGCGGCCATGCCGGACGGCCGCATGCGCTTCCTCCATCTGGCGCAGCACCATCTTGGCGTGCCGATACAGGATCTGGCCGGTCTCGGTGGGGCGGGCGCCAAACGGCCCGCGCACCAGCAGCTTGGCGCCCAGCTCGGACTCCAGGTTGACCACGTGCTGGCTTAGCGACGGCTGGGCGATATGCAGCGCATCGGCTGCGGCGGTAATGCTCTCGAGTTCGACGATGCGCGCGAAATAGCGAAGCTGCCGGAAATCCATGACTGCGGAAACGTAGGGACGGATGCCCACTCTAGCACTTCATGTGCCGGGGCAGGCATCGTCCTGGCGTCATCTGCCTTATCGCGGGTGATCCGGCGCTATCCGGCACTAGCGGCCGCTTGCCTGGGCGGTCACGGGCACGTCGATATGGCAGCCGCCGCGGCCCAGGCCCAGGGTCAGCAGAGGCGGACGGCCGTGAGGTACCTGCGGAAAGTGGCCACGGTCGGCGCCCGCGATCGACACACGCAGCCGGCTGCCGGTGGCCAGCGTCCACGCCACGGGCAGCAGCGCGAAGTCCAGCGTGACGGGCTCGCCCGGTGTCAACCGTTCGGCGTCGGCGCGGCGGTGCGCGCGATACGGCCAGCTTGTGCGGTATTCCGCCGGGCAAGGCTCGGTCTTCCGGTGCGAAGCACGCAGCATGCCCTCGGTGATATAGCGCACCGTGCCATCGGCTTCCACTTCCGACAGATAGACGAACACCGCCGCGTCGGGCTGTGACGAGGCCACCTGCAGGTGGGCCACGACGTGGCCCGCAATCGCCATCGGCGACGTCAGCGGCGCCGAGTCGAAATGCGGCAGCGCCGCCTCATGCTGGCCCCAGTCGGCGTAGTAGTCCTCGATATTGGCGGCACCCAGCCGCTCGTAGCGCGTCTGGCGGCCAGTGGTCCAGTCGAAGCTGACCTGCGTCGGGGCCGTGGAGGACCCCGATTGCGGTGTGACAGACAGCGCGCTGCCTTCCGTCAGGTGCAGCCGGGTGCTGGCCGGGGCGGGCGGCCAGGCGTCGGCCGGCTGCCACCGGTTGTCGTGGATGCTGTGGTAATGCACGCGCGCTTCGCGTTCCAGGCCGGTGGGTAGGCCAAGCAGGTGGTGATCGAAGAAGCGCAGCACTTCGCCCAGGAGCGGAAAGTCGGATGCGGCGCGGTCGCGCCAGGGCGACACGTTGGTGCGCGCACCGTGGTCCCACGGGCCCAGCAGCAGGCGGCTGTCGTGCGACGGCAGCGACAGAAAGCGCGTGATGGCACCGTTGGCGTAGCCGCCGCCATCGTACCAGCCCGAGATCGAATAGACGGCGACGTCGGGCGCGATGCCGTCGAGATAGCGGTACGGGCTGCAGCTGCCGGAATTGAGCGACGGGTCGTGAAAGGCCGCGCCGTCGCGGTAGGCGAACTCGGGCACCAGATCGGCCAGCGTGAAGTTGTTGCGGTGCTCGGCGACAGCGGCGGCCACCAGTGCACCGTCGGCGTCCTCGTCGGTACGCTCGGGGCCCTGGAAGGTGGGGTCGTTGAAGTAGGGAAAGCCGGCTACCAGGTCACGACGGTCCTGGTCCAGCGCGAGCATCAGCTCGTCATAGGCTTCCACCCAGACCTTCGACAGCATGCCGCCGGGGTACAACTGCTCGCTGTAGATGTCGGATACCGAGAACAGCGGGGCGATGGCCTTGACTGCCGGGTGGCCGGTACTGGCCAGGAAGCAGGCCGCCGCGCCCAGGTAGGAAATGCCGGTGGAGCCGATCCTGCCGTTCGACCACGGCTGGTTGGCGATCCATTCGGCTACTTCGTAGTAGTCGTCGCGCTCGGTGGGCGACCGTAGCGCGTCGCGCGTGCCGAAGCTGGCGCCGGTGCCGCGCACATCGACCACGACCACCGCGTAGCCCTTGGGCACGAAGGCATCGCGGTACTTGGCGCCGTTGGGGCTGGGTTCCGCGCCGGGACGGGACAGGCGGAAGCGCCGGTAGTACGGCGTGAAGATGACCACGGTGGGAAAGGTGTCCGGTGCGGCGCTGCCCGGCAGCGGCTGCGGCAGGTACACATCGGCGGCCAGGCGGCAGCCGTCGCGCATGGGCAGATAGCAGGAGGCTGGCTGGACCGGTACGGCGAAGGTGGACGGTCGGCTTGCCAGATAGGCGGACGGCGGCGTCAGCCACGCGTTGCCACGGGTATCGATGTCGGACATGACTTGTGTGCTTGTGCAGAAGGGCCTGGATAACGGCCCCATGGTACGGAGCGGTCCTGCGGTTGCGGAAAGACGAAATTCCGATCTGGTCATAGGTCGGCCCTATGGCCAGCCACACCGCCACGTGTCGATCCGCCGGAAAACCTGCCTGCCAGGCACAAGGCCGGTGCGTGGGGCGTCGATGCTGCATTGCAATAGTGCGTAGAGGCCCCATGGATGGGCGGGTGCGTCAGGGTTTTCACCGGGCATAGCCCTAGCCTATGTTGGCATCGACAATCCGTATTGGTCGTGGCTCGCGCAGATCCATACCATCGCCATGAAAATTTCGTGACTGGCTTCGATTCGATTGGAGAGTATTGATGTACCGACGTTTGATGGCTTCCGCGTTCCTCGCCTCGGCGGTGTTGTGCCATGGCGCTGTGCAGGCGCAGGATGCGTACCCGACCCGGCCGATCCGGATGATCGTGCCGCAGTCGGCCGGCTCCGGCGGCGACGTGGTGGCGCGCCTGCTCAGTGACCGGCTGTCGCAAGACCTGGGGCAATCCATCGTGGTGGATAACCGTCCCGGCGCGAACGGCATCGTGGCGATGAGCACCGTGGCCAAAGCGGCACCGGATGGCTACACGGTGCTGCTGACGGGCGTGTCGCAGATCAGCTTCAACCCGCACCTGTACACATCGCTGCCATACAACCCGCAGAAGGACTACACGTTCATCTCGCCGGTGGTCGACACGCCGTTTGTGATCGTGGCGAGCAAGGCCAGCGGCATCACGTCGGTGCAGACCTTTGTCGACAAGGCCAAACACAAGCCGGGTGGCCTGACGTTCAGCAGCGCCGGCGTGGGCAACTCCACGCACCTGGCCATGGAAGTCGTGGCGGACAAGCTGGGCCTGAAGATGACCCACGTGGCCTACAAGGGCTCTGGCCCCGCGCTGACCGGCGTGGTGGCGGGCGAGGTGGACGCGATGGTGAGCGTGCTGGGCGCAGCGTTGCCGCAGGTCACGGGCGGTACGGTGGTGCCGGTGGCCATTGTCGGCGCGCAGCGCGTGAAGGAACTGCCGAATGTGCCGACGCTCAAGGAGGCTGGCATCGATGTGCCGCTGATGCCGAGCTGGTACGCGCTGGTGGGGCCCGCGGGCCTGGACCCCAAGATCGTGACCCGGCTCAACACTGCCGTGCAGTCGGCGCTGGCCGATCCGCAGATCAAGGCCAAGCTGGCATCGTTGTACCTGTTCCCGGTTGTGGGCAGTGCCGACACCATCAAGCAGCGTGCGATGTCGGAATCGAAGGTCTGGGGCGACTTCATCCGCAAGCGCGGCATCCAGGGGTCGTGACCTGTGCGGCTGGGATGGCTGGCGCCGGGCCCGATGCGGTGGCCCGGCGCCTGCTTTCCTCAAGCGGTCAGGACAGGATCATGATCACCACCATTCCCCAGATGGTCAGCAGCGTGTTGCCCACCGCGTACGTCACGGTATAGCCCAGCCCGGGCACCTGGCTCTTGGCCGCTTCGCACACCATCCCCAGCGCCGCCGTGGTGGTTCGCGCACCGGCGCAGATGCCCAGGATCAGCGCCGGGTGGAAGCGGAACACGTACTTGGCCAGGAACATGCCGATGATCAGCGGCACGGCGGTGGCGAAGATGCCCCACAGGAACAGGCTGACGCCCAGCTTTTGCAGCCCGGCGATGAAGCCTGGACCGGCCGAGATGCCTACCACCGCGATAAAGACGTTCAGGCCCACCGAGTTCATGAACCAGAGCGTGGGCTCGGGAATGCGGCCGAACGTGGGATGGATGGCGCGGAACCAGCCGAAGATGATGCCGGCGATCAGCGAGCCGCCCGCCGTGGAGATCGTCAACGGAATGTCCGCCACCTTGATTACGATGGCACCGATCAGCGCGCCGACCGTGATGGCCAGCGAGACGAAGGCGACGTCGGTGACCGTGGTGGGGCGGTCCACATAGCCCAACTGCTTGGCGGTGGCGTTGATGTCCTGCGTGCGGCCCACCAGCGTAATCACGTCGCCCCGATAGAGCTGGGTCTTGGGCAACACGGGGATCACGGTCTCGGTCGGGCCGCGCTTGATCTTCTTGAGGAATACGCCGCGCGCGCCGGGCCAGCGCGCCAGTTCTTGCAGCGGCTTGCCGTCGACTTCCTTGTTGGTGATGTAGATGTCGACGCCTTCGGTGTGGATGTTGAGCAGTTCCGCATCGTCCACCTCGCGGCCGCTGGGGCCCAGGCGCGCGATCAGCTGGTCGCGCTTGCCGCCGATGGCGACCACGTCGCCCCCTTCGATCAGCGTGTGCTGGTCTACCTCGATGATCTTGCCGTCGCGCCGGATGCGTTCGATGAAGGCGCGCACACCGTCGTGCGTGCCGGCTTCCAACTCGCCCACCGACTTGCCGATGAACGGGCTGTCGGGTGCCACGGAGTAGGCGCGCACCTCGAACTCGTGCCATTCGGTGCCGGAGCCCCCGGCCGACCCGGCCCCCAGCATCCGTTCGTAATCCTTGCAGGCGGCCACGAGATCGATGCCCAGCAGCTTGGGCCCGATCTGGGCCAGGACGATGGCCGATCCCACCGTGCCGAAGATGTACGTCACCGCATAGGCAATCGGCATGCCGTCCAGCAGCATCTTGGTTTCTTCCGGCGAGCGCCCGAGCCGGTTGATGGCGTCGGTGGCCAGGCCCATCGACGCCGAAATGGTCTGCGATCCGGCGAACAGGCCCGCCGCGGAGCCGAGGTCGTACCCGGCGACCATGGCGGCTACCACGGATGCAGCAAGCGACAGCACCGCCATGATGACCGCGAAGATCGCTTGCGGCACCCCGTCCTTGGCGATGCCGCGCACGAACTGCGGACCCACCCCGTAGCCGACCGCGAACAGGAACATCAGGAAGAAGACCGACTTCACGTTCGCGGAGATCTTCACGCCGAGGATGCCGATGACGATGGCCACCAGCAGCGTGGACGTCACAGCGCCCAGGCTGAACCCCTTGAAGCTCTTTCCGCCCACCCAGTAGCCAATACCCAGCGCCAGGAAGATGGCGATCTCCGGGTAGGCCTTGAGCGTATCAACGAACCACGTCATGGTAATGCTCCTTGTCGGACCTCAGCGTTTGCGGCGAGACGGGATGGTCGCGGGGAACGGGCCTACTTCTTTTTCGACTTGGTCTCCTTGCCGCCTTCGGTCTCGCGATAGCGCTCCAGGTATTCGTCGCGCAGCTTGCGCACCGAGCGGCCGATCTTGACGTAGTCCTCTTCGTTGAGGTTAGCCAGCGACACGCGTCCGGACGGATGCCGGGTGCCAAAGCCGCCACCGGGCAGCAGCACCACGCCCGCCTCTTCGGCCAGCCTGAACAGCAGTTCGTGCGGCTGGATCGATTCGAGCAGCCACTTGACGAACTCCGGCCCGACCTCGCGGCTCATCTGTTCGACATCGAGCAGGGTGTAGTAGTCGACGACGTTCTCGTCGACCTCGGCCATCGGCGCACCCATGCCGCGATACAGCGCCGCCTTGCGGCTGCGAATCAGTCTCTTCATGGCCTTCTTGTAGCTCTCGGCGGTGTCCATGAGTGAGAACAGCGAGAACAGCACCATCTGCACCTGCTGGGGCGTGGACAGGCCCGCGGTGTGATTGAGCGCGACGGTGCGGCTGTCGGCCACGATGCGGTCGATGAACAGCAGCTTCTCGGGGTCGGTAGTGATGGACGAGTAGCGCTTGTTCAGGACGGTGCGTTCGTCCTTGGGCAGGTTCGCCAGCTTTTCGTCGAACAGGTTCGACTTGTGCGTGGCGATCACGCCCAGCCGCCAGCCCGTGGCCCCGAAATACTTCGAGTACGAATAGACCAGGATGGTGTTGCGCGGGCACATGGCGAACAACGACACGAAGTTATCGGCGAACGTGCCATAGACATCGTCGGTCAGGAGGATCAGGTCCGGACGCTCCTTGACGATCTCGGCGATGTATTTCAGGCTTTCATCGCTGATCTTCACCGACGGCGGGTTGCTGGGGTTGACCAGGAAGAATGCCTTGACCTTGGGGTCGCGCAGCTTGTCGAGTTCCTTTTTCGGGTATTGCCAGCCGTCGGACGGATCGGCGTCGATCGAAATTTCTGTCAGGTGATACTCGGCCAATTCGGGGATTTCGATGTAGGGCGTGAAGATCGGCATGCCCAGCGCGATCGTGTCGCCCGCCTTGAGCAGGTGATTGACCCGCATCGAATTGAACAGGTAGGTCATGGCGGCGGTACCGCCTTCCACTGCATACAGATCGAAATCGCCAAGGAACGGATGCTTGCCGATCATTTCCCGGCGGATGTATTGCTTGACGATTTTTTCTGACAACCTGAGCATGCGGTCGGGCACTGGGTAGTTGCAGGCCAGGATGCCTTCGCACATCTCGTACAGGAAATCGCCGCCATCGAGCCCGAGCTGGTCGCGCACATAGGAAACAGCGCCAGCCAGGAAGCGCACGCCCGGCACATCGCGATGCTCGCGGGCAAAGAGGTCGAAGCGTTCCTCGATACCGGCGCGGCGCGGAAAGCCGCCCACGCCTTCGGTCAGATACGAGAACGACCGCTCCGATTCGCGCATGGCGAACAGCCCTAGCTGCCAGAAGCCATGACGCGGCACGGTGGCCAGGAAGTTCGGATTGCCGCGCCCGGCATTGAGCATGAGCCGGTTGGACACGCTGCCGGCTAGTTTGATCAACTCGTCCTTCAGCTCGAACGGCGAAAGGCTGGCCAGCTTGGAGGTATCCCGCTTGCTCATCATGTGTCTCCGGTTTGATCCAATGTTGCAGCGCGAAAGCGGCCATCCCTGTAGGCGCGTTTCGCGGGCTGCGTGATGAATGGGCACCTTGGCGAATCGCGAAAATCACGCGCGGGTGCCACGCACTATTCCCAGATACACAACGTAGTCGGCCAAGCGATTGTGCTCAATTGGTCCAAAGGGCTACTGGATGCGGTTTGCGCGGCATTTGCGCGCCGGATTAGGCCAAGGTCCAATGGAAAAACCGGCGCGGATTGCCAAATTCTCAGATTGACTGGGTCGCTGTCCGTGCAGGCATCGCGTGCGGGGCGATACCTGGCATCGCCCCAAATTTCCTGCGACGAGCGGATCGGCAAGTGAACGCGCAGACGTCGAAGCGTGATCTCCGCCGGTGCCTGGCCGTGGCCGAAGGCCGGCTGGCGAAGGCTCCGTCTGCGGCGCCGCAACAAGGGGAGTCCGGGGGGCGCCGGCAAGCTAACGATTTTTCACTACCGACGAGGCAACTGTGATGCGTAACGGAAACTGTCAGGGGAAAGGCCAAGCCAGGCGCCATGCGAAGGCCTGCGTGCTGGCATGGCTGGCGCTGGTGGTCGCGCTGCCTGCCACGCCCACGTGGGCCACCGAGCAGGCCCAGCAGCGGCGCCAGGGGCGCGACGTGCGCCAGGATACGCGCCAGGGTTCGCGCGAGACCAAGCAGGATTGTCGCGCCGCCGACCAGAAGAGCAATTCGGCATGCCGGCAGGACAAGCGGCAGACCAAGCAGGGCGGCCGGGAAGCGGCGCGGGATATCAAGTACTAGCCGGGAAGTTGGGGGCGCAAGGGCTGCGCCGCCAGACCGAGGGCGGGTAGGGCGGTAGGGCGGTAGGGCGGTAGGGCGGTAGGGCGGTACGGCGGTAGGCCGGTAGGGCGGTGGGCTTGTCACGCCCGCTTCAACGCCTCGATCCGGCTGCGATAGGCGCGCTGCAGGCAAGCCTTGTCGCTGCAGCGGTTCCGCTCGTCGCGCAGCCAGGATCGCTGGTCGTCCCTGACGCGCGTCTTGTTGGCGCTGGACGCGAGCTTGCGGCCGTACAGGTCGGCAAGTTCCTTGTCGGCGCGCGCAAGATCGGTATCGCCGCATATCAGTTGCGACGCCATGGAGGTGAGCCGGCTGCAATCGAAGCTGCGCGCAAGCGCTGCGTGGGTGTCGGTCCGATTTTCGACGCGGCCCGGCTTGCACAGCCCTTGCAGGGACCTGCACACGACGTTGCGGCCGACCCATGCCATGTCCTTCGCGCCGTGGTCCGCCACGAACCGGTTGATGGCGGCATGGGTCACGCCGCGCTGCATCGCGTTTGCCGCCACGATCTCGTTGCACAGGGAGTCTGAAAGCAGGGTCGATCCCTGGCGCTTGTAGCAGCTGTGGAATCCCAGCAACCCGGAGCCCAGGACGCTGCGGCGTTCTCCCGAGGCGAAGACGATCGACGCACATGCCGACGCGCATCGGGCACTGTCCGGCACCGCCGTGTAGACATGCACCTTGTCCATCGCGTCGACCAGCCGGAAGGCGGCTTCCACGTTGCCGCCGGGGCTGTCCAGGATCAGGGTGACCAGGCCCTCGTCGTCGCGATCGGCGATCCGGGCCACTGCCCGGAACTTGTCTGCGTCGCCATCCTCGATACGCCCCTCGCCAACAATCATCCGCCGGTTCAGCTCGGGCTGGTGGTAGATGCGGAAGTCCATGGCCGGTGCGCTGGCCGAGAAAAAGCCGCCAGCCAGGAGCAGCAGTGCGCGCAAGGCGTGCAGGAAGGGTGCTAGCCCGGCTTGCCCGGCATGGCTATCGGCAGATCGCATCGCCGCCTCGTTTTCTTGCAAATATGCAAAAATGTCACGAATCAACCGATATAGTGTTGCCCGTGGCACACATAAGAGAAGTGGGAGTATTCAAATTCTTTCGCAAGGCCCGACGCGGTCCGGCTGAAGCCATTCCGGTGCCGAAGGCCGCGCCGGCTGCGTTGTATGTTCAGGATACAACCAGTTCCTACGAGCGCGTCTTCAATCGCGTGATGGAGAACGTGGTCGGCATCTCCCAGGCCGACGCCGCCGAGATTCTCGACATCGTCAAGCGCAGCGGTTCCGACGGCCTGAACATGGCGGGGTACTTCGAGCAGGTGTATGCGGGGTACTTCAGGGGGCGCGACTGGACGTGGACCGAGTACGACGACTGGGCGGTCATTTTTGCCGAGATGGGTGCGTTCCCTTCGCACTGGACCGACATCGACCTGCCCCAGAAGGCAAAGACCCGGACCGAGGAACTGCTTGGCCAGCGGATGCCGGACATCCGTGCATTCCTGGACGCGCAGGGTGTCGCGTACTCGCCGCGCACCGGCAAGGTGCAACTGGTTGCGCTGGCCGAGCACACCGCCGGACTGGAAGCGTCCGCGCTGTGGCAGGCGGTGCTGGAAAGGCGCCGCCACGATGCGGAACTGGCCGTGGAGCGCCGGCCACGGCTGCTCTATGACCTGTTGATGCGAACCATTGCCTATCGCGCCAAGAGCGAGCGCGATGTGGAACGCGCCAAGGCTGCGGGCGTCAAACGGTTCGACCTGATGCTGGCCATCGAAGCGGACCGCCCGTTCGTGGAAGTGGCGCGCAAGAAGAGCCCCTCGGCGGTGCCGCCGTTCTATCCCAACGACTTCACGTTGCTGCGGCCGATCATCGAGAACGGCGAGTCCGGCACCCGGTAGTCAGGTCGGGCCCGGCCGCATCGGCGGCGCGACGGTACACCGGCGCCATGGTGGCGCACGTTGCCGTGCCGCATTGTCGTGCCGCACTGTCGTGCGATAAGGGGCCGGATCATGCATGCCAGGCAAGGGTTCGCGATGCAATGCCGGCATGGCAGTTACAATTCGTGAACGCCCCTTTGCCGCTTGACCTCCCGGACGCCCCTGACCCATGGATCACAACCTGACCCTCATCACCACGCTCGCCGCAGGCTTTGGTATCGCGCTTGTGCTCGGATTTCTCGCGGAGCGCATGAAGATTCCGGCGCTGGTCGGCTATCTCGTGTCGGGCATCATCATTGGCCCCGGCACCCCGGGTTTCGTCGCGGATGTCCACCTGGCTGCCCAGTTGTCCGAGATCGGCGTAATGCTGCTGATGTTCGGCGTGGGCCTGCATTTCTCGTTGAGCGACCTGCTCGCCGTGAAGCGCATTGCCATACCGGGAGCGGTGGTACAGATGGGTATTGCCACGCTGCTGGGCATGGCCATCGGCTGGGGCTGGGGCTGGCATTGGGGCACCGGGCTGATCTTCGGGCTGTCGCTGTCGTGCGCCAGCACGGTCGTGCTGCTGAAGGCGCTGGAAAGCCGCGGTGTGCTGGAAACCATGAACGGGCGCATCGCGGTGGGCTGGCTGGTGGTCGAGGATCTGGCAACGGTGCTGGTGCTCGTGCTGCTGCCGCCGCTGGCCGGGCTGCTGGGCGGGACGGTGAACGCCGAAGCGCAGGCCTCGCAGTCGATCGGCATGACGGTGTTCCAGACGTTGCTGCAGGTGGTGGCCTTTATCGCGCTGATGCTGATCGCCGGGCGTCGGGTGTTGCCGTGGCTGCTGTGGCAGGTGGCCAAGACCGGCTCGCGCGAGCTGTTCACGCTGGCGGTGGTGGCGGTGGCGATCGGCATCGCGTTCGGTGCGGCGGAGATTTTCAGCGTGTCGTTTGCGCTCGGCGCCTTCTTTGCCGGCATGGTGATGCGCGAATCGCAATTCAGTCATCGTGCCGCCGAAGAATCGCTGCCGCTGCGCGATGCGTTCTCGGTGCTGTTCTTCGTTTCCGTCGGCATGCTGTTCAAGCCGGAGATCCTGGTGGAGCAGCCCCTGCACGTGCTGGCGGTAGTGGCCGTCATCGTGGTGGGCAAGTCGCTGGCCGCCTTCGCGCTGGTGCTGGCGTTCCGCTACCCGCTCAACACGGCGCTGACGGTGTCGGCCAGCCTGGCGCAGATTGGCGAGTTCTCGTTCATCCTGGCGGGGCTTGGCGTGACGCTCGGCCTGCTGCCCGAAGAGGGCATGAGCCTGATCCTGGCCGGCGCGCTGATCTCCATCGCCCTGAATCCGCTGCTGTTTGCGGCGCTGGAGCCCGTGCGGCGCTGGATCCTGGCGCGTTCGTCGATGGCGCGCAACCTTGAGCAACGCGGCGATCCGTATGCCGAACTGCCGGTCACGACCGAGCGCAAGTATCTGCAGGGCCAGGTGGTGCTGGTAGGCTACGGCCGCGTGGGTCGCCGCATTGCCAAGGCGATGCAGGATCGCGGCATCCCGTTCGTGATTGCCGACGAAAACCGCGAACTCGTGGAGAGCCTGCGCAAGGCTGGCTTTGCGGCGGTGTCGGGCAACGCGGCCGACCCGGCCGTGCTGATCCAGGCGCATATCGCCCATGCGGCCATGCTGGTGGTGGCCGTGCCGGAACCGCTGTACGTGCGGCAGATGGTGGAGACGGCCCGCACGCTCAATCCGCATGTCGAGGTCGTGCTGCGCACGCATAGCGAAGACGAGTCGAAGCTGCTGCGCAAGGAAGGGCTGGGCACCGTGTTCTATGGCGAGGAGGAACTGGCCAAGGGCATGTCCGGCCATGTGCTGGGGCGCTTCGTGCCCGAGAGCGTGAATGGCGCCAGCGCCAGCCCGGTGGCCCTGTAAGGCGGCGCACGGGAGCCCCGGCGCCAGTGCGGTTCAGCGGTTGACCTGCTGTACCGCGCGCTGCCGCTGGGCCTCGGCGTCCTTGAGCAGCCGGTAGGACGCGTAGTACTTGTAGATGTTCCGGACGTAGGTCGTGGTCTCGATGCCGATTTTCTCTGCCACGACGATTTCGACGTTGTTGAACCAGACATCGGGGTTGAGTCCGCGCTCCGCCGCCAGCTGGCGCATCTTCGCGATATTGCCGGGGCCGGCGTTATAGCTGGCGAAAGCGAACAGCGGCCGATCAAGCTCCGAGAAGTTGGCATCCTTGAAGTAGCGCGTCATCAGCTGGTCCAGGTACTTGGCGCCGGCATGGATGTTCGACTCGGCCACCTTGATGTTGCCCACGTTCAGTTCCTTGCCGGTCGCGGGCATCAGCTGCATGATCCCGATCGCGCCGACCCGGCTCTTGGCGTCCTGCTTGAGCTGCGATTCCTGAAAGCCCTGCGCCGCCAGCATGAGCGGATCGAAGCGGTACTGCTGGCCATACTTCTCAAAGAAGGCCACGGTCACCGCGAACCGCTTGAGCTCGCTGCTTTCGGCGTTGCTGTGGATCTGCTTGATCCCCTGCATGTACTGCTTCAGCCGGATCTGCGCGATGCTCTGCTTCTTGATGTAGTTGTCGTAGAAGTTGCTGACCGCCGCCTGCAGCTGGGGGCTCTGCTTGCGCATGGCCCAGCCGACATACCCGCCTTCCCGCACGGCCATGTTCTCGTGGACCTTCACCTGCGGCAGCATCTGCACCCACATGCGCGCCTTCCAGTCGTCCACCACCAGGATCTGCAGCAGGCCGACGTTCAGCATTTCCATCGCGTCCTCGTCTTCCAGCGCGTCGGGCAGCAGCACGATCTTCATGGGCGGCTTGCGCGATTGGGCGAAGCGGCCGTTGAGCGCATTCAGGCTTTCGTAATAGCTGCTGTGGCGGCGCACGTGCACGGTCTTGCCGCTCAGGTCGTCGAGCGAGGCGAGGGCGGGAGACTTCGGCCCCGTCAGCACCAGTTCCCGGGTGGGCTTCTGCGCAGTGGCCGTCACGAAGTCGACCTGCTTCAGGCGCTCGTCGGTGACGGTCAGGTTGCCGGCGGCGATATCGCCAAGCCCTTCATTGAGGGCCGGCAGCAGGCGGTCGCGCGTGGTCGGGATCATCACCACCGTCACCGGGCGCTTGCCCAGCCGTGCCGCATAGGTCTTGTTGATGAACCGCTCGAAGTCGCGCACGAAGTCGGCGGTCAGCCCGCGCTCCTGCCCCCGGTCATTGAAGTACAGCGTGCGGCTGAAGGGCACCAGCACCCGGATCACGCGGCGTTCGAGCATCGCGTCGAAGTCGCCGCGCCAGGCCTTCACGGTCAGGTCGAGCTTTCTGGCGGGGCCCGCGGCGGGCGGCGCCGAGGCCGGCGCTGGCGAAGGTCCGGACCAAACTGCGCTGCAAAGTGTGCCAGACAGCCAGAGAGCCACGGCGAGAAGGGCGGTCTTAAGCCATGGGCGCGCAGATAGCATCACATGCACCGTTCGGTTCAGAGTCCTGCCCGGCCGGCACTGCCGGTGGGCAGTCTGGTGGTCAGGCAATGGACGGCGTCCGGCGCTGGCTACGACTCTTCTACAGCATAGGCGGCGTTGGTAACGGTGCAAGGGCGCCATACCCGGACATGCGGACGGCGGAAATCGGCGCGTTTCAAAGGTAGCGCTCGGCCTCGTCGAGCAGGGCGCGTGGCGACACCATGTCGCCGCGCGCGAAGTTGACCAGCGTGAACGCGCGCACCAGCGGCGGATCGCCCGGCACGTGGGCGGTCAGCAGATCGATGTCACTGGCCGGCGTCGTGCTGTCCGGCGCCAGCAGCACATTCGTCGCGCTCAGGCGCAGCGGGCGATGCGTGATGGAAAATCTGGCCGGCGCGTCCGCGAGCGTTTCGGTCAGGCATTCGAGCTGCCGCTCCAGGGTGCCCGGTGTCGCGCCCAGTTCGGAGAGCGCCTGTTCGTTGCTGGCGATCTGTTCGCGCAGCGATGCGGCCTCGGCGGCGCTGACCGGCGCATCGCCGCCCACCACCGACCGCATGCCTGCGCCCTGGCGCTCGAACAGTCGCAGGCGCGCGACCAGCAACGTCTGCTCGCGATCGAGTTCGTCGCGGCGCGACTTGCCCGAGGTGAACCGGGCCAGGGACTCCAGCGCCAACTGGTCGAACATCCGGTGCACGATCTCGTCGCGCAAGGCCGCTTCCGAGTCGGCGATGATCGTCACCTGGTGATCGCCGAAGCTGATGTTGGTCTGTGGTACGTCGGATCGCATGACATCGCCTTCCAGCGCCACGCCCAGCGTGCGCCGTTCGGTCATGGTCATGCCCAGCACGGCGGTGGCCGTCTGCGTAGCCGGGGATATGCCGAAGAATTCCCGCAGTTCGGGCGACCGGCTGAAGGTCAGCGCCACGTCGTGCGGCGTGCCGAAGAAGGCGTGGATATAGGGGTCGACGCCCCATGCGTGGTCGCTGGCGTCGCGCGGCGCGGGCACGTCGTGGACCAGTGCCCGCACGTGCGTCAGGGCTCGCGCCAGGGCCGGCCGCAACTGCCGCGCATAGTGCGATACCAGCCGCAGCCGGGGGTTGAACCGTGTGACTCGCTCCGCGAGTGCGGCCATTTCGTGCTTGTCGTATTCGTCAGCGTGCGTGCTTCGCTCGCGCATCCATCCGATCAGACCCATCGCTCCGCTCCCGGCCAGTGTCCGCTTGTGTCCAGAGGGCGGACGGCATCCGCCACGGTAGTGCTACTGGATTGTAGGCAATGGTTGTGGATGCGGGCCTGCTGGCGAGCTTATGTACCCGTCAACCTGTTCCGGCCCGGCAGGCAGCCCAGCAGCACATCGAACGCCGGGCCGATGTGTTCTTCGGGCACGCAGGCGTAGCCAAGCAGCAGGCCTTTCTGGACGGTTTGCCCCTGGTAGTAGCGCGACAGCGGACGGACGATGATGCCCCGCTCGCGCGCCGTGGCGGCGATGGCCACGTCGTCGGCGTCGTCGGGCAGCCGCAGTACCAGATGCAGGCCGGCGTTGCTGCCCTGGCGGTTCAGCGCGGCGGGACCAAGGAATCGCTCGATCAGGTCGGCCAGCATCGCGCGGCGCCTGGCGTAGAGCGGACGCATGCGGCGGATGTGCGCGGCGTAGTCGCCAGCCTGCATGAACTCCGCCACCGTGGCCTGCGTCATCAGGTGGCCGGCACGGTACAGGTCGGCGTGCGCGGTCTGGAACGATGCGGCCAGTGCGCGCGGCAGAACCAGATAGCCCATGCGCAAGCCCGGATACAACGTCTTGCTGAAGGTGCCGATGTAGATCACGGGCGCGTCGGGCTCCATCCCCTGCAGCGACGGGATGGGCTGCCCCGAGAAGCGGAATTCGCTGTCGTAGTCGTCCTCGACGATCCAGCTGCCGTGCTGACGCGCAAACTCCAGCAGCGCGCGACGGCGCTTCAGGCTCATGACCGCGCCCATCGGGTACTGGTGCGACGGCGTCACGAAGACAAAGCGGGGCGGGGGCGCGTCGGCCATCGCCTCGGTGTCCGGCAGCGTCAGGCCGTCGCCGTCCACGGGCATGGGCACCATGCCGATGTCGCACACCTGCAGCACGCTGCGAATGCCCCAGTAGCCGGGCTCTTCCACCCACGCCTGGTCGCCGGGCGATCCCAGCAGGCGCACCACGAGGTCGATCGCCTGGTGGATGCCCTCGGTAATCAGCACCTGTCCGGCGTCGCAGCGCACAGAGCGCGCCACGCGCAGGTGCGTCGCCACGGCTTCGCGCAAGGCCGGCAATCCGCCGCCGTGGCTGTAGCTGAGCCATTCCGGCTGGGGATTGCGCCACAGGCGGGCCGCAATCTGGGCATAGCGCCGGTGCGGAAACCGGCGCAGATCCGGCACGCCCGGCATGAAGGCCCCCCACTGCGTGGGCGATGCCGAGGCATTTTCGATCAGGCGCCGGCCCCGGGCGGATAGGCCCGGCATCTCGCGCGGGCCGGCTTCCGCCACCGTGGCGGCCGTTGCGTTGAGGTAGCTCTCGGGCGCCGTATCGGCCACAAAGGTGCCGCTGCCCGTGCGGGCCCGCAGATAGCCTTCGGCCAGCAACTGCTCGTACGCGTACATCACCGTGTTGCGCGACAGGCCCAGTTCCGCCGCCAGGTCGCGCTGGGGCGGCAACCGGGTGGCCGGTGCCAGGCTGCCATCGAGGATGGCCCCGCGGATGCACGCGTACAGGCCCCGGTTCAGGGGCTTGCCAAAGGCCGCCAGGCCATCGGGGCCCAGGCGCTGGAGCAGCAGGTCACCGCAGATCGACTTCAATTGGCACCATTGAATTTATGAAAGTGGCGCTGGATTGTAGGGCCAAATGTGATTGAAATGTGCGGAATCGCTGCGCAGTGCCGGACGGATACCCGGCGCGGCCGCTGCCGGCGCCGACTTGCCTCGACCTGCCCTTCGCAATCCGACCATGAAAAACATCGAACTGAATCAACGCCGCAGCCTTGCCACGCCCCGGGGCGTGGGCGTGATGTGCGACTTCTATGCCGAGCGCGCCGAGAACGCGACGCTGTGGGACGTCGAAGGCCGCGCCTATACGGACTTCGCGGCCGGCATTGCCGTGCTGAACACGGGTCACCGGCATCCGCGCGTGATGCAGGCCATTGCCGCCCAGCTGGAGCGCTTTACCCATACCGCCTACCAGGTGGTGCCGTATCAGAGCTACGTGTCGCTGGCCGAGCGCATCAATGCGCTGGTGCCAATCACCGGCCTCAACAAGACGGCGCTGTTCACGACCGGCGCGGAAGCGGTGGAAAACGCGATCAAGATCGCGCGGGCCCATACGGGCCGGCCTGGTGTGATCGCGTTCGCTGGCGGCTTTCATGGCCGCACGCTGCTGGGCATGGCGCTGACTGGCAAGGTGGTGCCGTACAAGGTGGGCTTCGGCCCGTTCCCGTCGGACATCTTTCACGCGCCGTTCCCTGGCGCGCTGAACGGCGTGAGCACGGAGCAGGCGTTGCAGGCGCTGGAAATGCTGTTCAAGACCGATATCGATCCGCAACGCGTGGCCGCCATCATCGTGGAGCCGGTGCAGGGCGAAGGTGGCTTCCAGCCGGCACCCGCCGACTTCATGCGCGGCCTGCGCGCCGTCTGCGACCGCCACGGCATCGTGTTGATCGCCGACGAGGTGCAGACCGGTTTCGGTCGTACCGGCAAGCTGTTTGCCATGTCGCACCATGACGTGCAGCCGGACCTGATCACGATGGCCAAGAGCCTGGCCGGCGGCATGCCGCTGTCTGCCGTGTGCGGCCGCGCGGAGATCATGGACGCGCCGCTGCCCGGCGGGCTCGGTGGCACGTACGCGGGCAATCCGCTGGCCGTGGCCGCTGCCCATGCCGTGATCGACACCATCGCCGATGAACAGCTGTGCGAGCGCGCCGCGCAACTGGGCGCGCAACTGCAGGCCCATCTCGAAGCGCTGCAGCCGCAGTGCCCGGCGATGGCCGAAGTGCGCGGCCTGGGTTCGATGATCGCCGCCGAGTTTGTCGACCCGGCCACGGGCGCGCCCAGCGCGGAGCATGCCAAGCGCGTGCAGACGCGTGCGATGGAAGCGGGCCTGATCCTGCTGACGTGCGGCACCTATGGCAACGTCATCCGCTTCCTGTATCCGCTGACGATTCCGCAGGCGCAGTTCGATGCGGCGCTGGCCGTGCTGGGCAAGGCGCTGATCGACTGAAGCTGCGGGCCACGGGCCCTGCAGCGAGACGCAGCACCAACCATCCAGAGAGAGCGCCGGGCACACCAATAGTGCCTTGGCACCAGGGAGACAACACCAGCCTGCAGGCGCACCGAAAATGCTAACCAAACCGGTGCGCCGTACCCGCAAACTTCATCGAACTGAAGGGGGCGGACGGGGCTCGTGTCAACGACGCAGCGATGCCAGTGGCACGCAAATTGCGGACGGAACGGCGGCATCCAGCGTGTTCACGCGGATCACATCGTTCGATTCAATGAGGGTACAGACATGCGTTTCTCTTCTTTCCGAGCACTACTTTCCATCGGCCTGGTCGCGGCGTCGTCTTTGGCGCTGGCGCAAGGCGCGCGCGACTGGCCCACGCAGCCGGTACGTATCGTGGTGCCATTCCAGGCCGGTTCGGCCACCGACCTGATCACGCGACAGGTCGGCGCGGGCCTGGCCAAGGAGTACGGCCAGAGCTTCGTGGTGGAAAACCGGCCCGGCGCTGCGGCGATGATCGGCAGCGAAGTCGCGGCGCGTGCGTCGGGCGACGGCTACACGCTGCTGATGTCGGGGCCGGCGTCGATGGTGACCAACCGCTTCCTGTACAAGAAGCTGAGCTACGACCCGGACGCGTTCGAGAAGGTTGCCGTGGTGGCGATCACGCCGAACATCCTGCTGTCGAATCCGTCGCTGCCGTTCAAGACGCTGCCCGAGATGGTGGCCTATGCCAAGGCCAACCCGGGCAAGCTCTCGTACGCGTCGTTCGGCACCGGCACGACGTCGCACATTGCCGGTGAAATGCTCAAGGCCGCGGCCGGCATCGACATCGTCCACGTGCCGTACAAGGGGGCCGGCGAAGCGATTCCGGCACTGCTGTCGGGCCAGGTGTCGATGTACTTCGATACCATCATGACCGGCCTGCCATTCGTGAAAGCGGGCAAGCTGCGCGCGCTGGGCATGTCCACGGCCAGGCGCTCGCCGCAGGCGCCCGAAATCCCGACCATTGCCGAGCAGGGCTACGCGGGCTTCGACATCGCGCCGTGGTATGGCATCGTTGCGCCCAAGGGCACGCCGGCCGATGTGGTGGTCAAGCTGAACACGTCGATCAACAAGCTGCTGGCCACGCCCGACTTCCGCGAGAAGCTGGCTGTGACCGGCGCCGAACCGCGTGGCGGCAGCGTCAACGATTTCACGGCGATGATCAACGCGGAGATTCCGCGCACGGAGAAGCTCGTGAAGCAATCCGGCGTCGCCCTGCAATAACGCTGACGCAGCAACCCTCGTGGCGCCGCCTGCCGGGGCGCCATGTTCTTACCTTCTTACCTGTTCCGCCCATGTTGCCTTTTGATTGGTCCTTCCCGTATCCGTCCCAGAAGATGCCGCTGCTGGCCGCCAATGCCGTCAGCACCAGCCAGCCGCTGGCCGCACAGGCCGGCTTGCGCATGCTCTATGAAGGTGGCAACGCCATCGACAGCGCCATTGCCACGGCGATTGCGCTGACCGTGGTGGAGCCCGTCATGAACGGTATCGGCGGCGACATGTTCACGCTGGTCTGGCACGAAGGGCAGCTCTACGGCCTGAATTCCAGCGGCCGTGCGCCGGCAGCCTGGACGCCCGAATACTTCGCCGGACGCGACCGCATGCCGTCCGTCGGCTGGGACACCGTGACGGTGCCCGGACAGGTGGCCGGCTGGAAGGCGCTGTCGGCGCGCTTCGGCAAGCTGCCGTTCGCGCGGCTGTTCGTGCCGGCCATCGAGTACGCGGAGCAGGGCTTCATGGTGTCGCCGCAGATCGCGCGCCAATGGGCCGCCCAAGTGCCGGTGCTGCGCGACCAGCCCGGCTTTGCCAAGGCGTTCCTGCGTGATGGCCGCGCGCCGCAGGCCGGCGAGCGCTGGCGCTTTCCGGAGCAGGCCGCCACGCTGCGCAAGATTGCCGAAAGCGACGGCGAGAGCTTCTATCGGGGCGAACTGGCCGAGCGCATCGTGGCGTTCGCCCAGGAAACCGGCGGCGCGCTGCGCGCCGGCGATCTGGCCGCGCACCAGCCGGCCTGGGTGGAGCCGATGAAGCGGGACTTCCGTGGCTACACGCTGCACGAGATCCCGCCGAACGGGCAGGGCATCGCCGCGCTGATCGGCCTGGGCATTCTGGACCGGTTCGACCTGGAAGGCATGGGCGTGGACAGCGCCGACTTCTATCACGTCGGCATCGAGGCCATGAAGCTGGCCTTTGCCGACCTGCACCGGCATGTGTCGGACCCTGCGACGATGCAGCACGCGCCGGCGTCGTTCCTGGACCCGGCCTACCTGGCCGAACGCGCCGCCCTGATCGACCTCAAGCGCGCGGGCAGCCCGTCAGCCGGCATGCCGAAGATCGGCGGCACCGTGTACCTGACGGCGGCCGACGCCGCGGGGTCGATGGTGTCGTTCATCCAGTCGAACTATCGCGGGTTTGGCTCGGGCGTCGTGGTGCCCGGCACGGGCATTTCGCTGCACAACCGAGGCGAGGGCTTCAACCTGAAGCCGGGTCACGCCAATTGCGTGGCGCCGGGCAAGCAGCCGATGCACACCATCATTCCGGGCTTTGTCACGCGCAATGGGGCGCCGGTGATGTCGTTCGGCGTGATGGGCGGGTCGATGCAGGCGCAAGGCCACGTGCAGATGATGGCCCGGCTGGCCGCCTTCGGGCAGAACCCGCAGGCGATGAGCGACGCGCCGCGCTTCCGCGTGGAGCACGGCCCGGTGGTCAACGTTGAAAGCCACCTGCCGGCCGACGTGGTGGCGGCGCTGCGCGAGCGCGGCCACCGGGTGGAGGTGGCGCCGCACGACAGCCTGGAATTCGGCTCCGCCCAGCTGATCTACAAGGCGGAACATGGCTATATCGCCGCTTCGGATTCCCGGCGCGACGGGCAGGCCGTGGGGTTCTGACCATCGAGGGATGACGGGGGAGAGGCCCGGCGCCGCAGGCAGGGGCGTCGCCGGGTAGCCATCACGAATCGTGATACCCCCATGCCGGACAAGGGCTTAGCAGGGTTCCGCCCTGCGGATAGAGTCGCGGACAGACTCACGAAGGCATAGATAGCCGTGTCCATCCCCACTCCCAATCCCCGCAGTCAGGGCGTCCGCGCATGATCGACGTCCTGGTAATCGGTGGCGGCAATGCCGCCCTTTGTGCCGCGCTGATGGCCCGCGAGGCCGGCGCCAGCGTCATGTTGCTGGAAGCCGCGCCGCGCGAATGGCGTGGCGGCAATTCTTCCCACACCCGCAACCTGCGCTGCATGCACGACGCGCCGCAGGACGTGCTGGTCGACGCCTATCCCGAAGAGGAATACTGGCAGGACCTGCTCAAGGTCACGGGCGGCCTGACCGACGAAACGCTGGCCCGGCTGGCCATCCGTGCGTCGTCGACCTGCCGCGACTGGATGCGCAGCCACGGCGTGCATTTCCAGCCGCCCTTGTCTGGCGCCCTGCACGTGGCCCGTACCAACGCGTTCTTCATGGGCGGCGGCAAGGCGCTGGTCAATGCGTACTTCCGCAGCGCCGAGCGCCTGGGCGTGCAGATCCGCTACAACGCCCCGGTCGATGCGATCGAACTGGACGGCAGCCGCTTCGTGGCGGCGCGCATCGGCAGCGAGCGGATCGAGGCCCGGGCCTGCGTGCTGGCGGCCGGCGGCTTTGAATCGAACCGTGAATGGCTGCGCGAAGCCTGGGGCCAGAACGAGCGCGGCGAATGGCCCGCCGACAACTTTCTGATCCGCGGCACCCGCTTCAACATGGGCGTGCTGCTCAAGCACATGATTGCCCAGGGCGCCGACGCCATCGGCGATCCGTCACAGTCGCACTGCGTGGCCATCGACGCCCGCGCGCCGCTCTATGACGGGGGCATCTGCACGCGGATCGACTGCGTGTCGCTGGGCGTGGTGCTCAATGCCAATGCCGAACGCTTCTACGACGAGGGCGAGGACTTCTGGCCCAAGCGCTACGCGATCTGGGGCCGCCTGGTGGCGCAGCAGCCGCAGCAGATTGGCTATTCGATCATCGACGCCAAGGCCGTGGGCCGCTTCATGCCGCCGGTGTTCCCGGGCGTGAAGGCCGATACGCTGCCCGAACTGGCGCGCAAGCTGGGCCTGGAAGAGGCCACGTTCATGCGCACCATCAACGACTACAACGCCGCGTGCCGCGTGGGCAAGTTCGACCATACGACGCTGGACGACTGCCATACCGAGGGCGTGACGCCAGCCAAGACGCACTGGGCCCGCCCCATCGACACCGCGCCGTTCTTCGGGTACGCGCTGCGTCCCGGCATCACCTTTACCTATCTGGGCCTGAAGGTGAACCAGGAATCGGCCGTGCATTTCGGCGGCAAGCCCAGCCAGAACCTGTTCGTGGCGGGCGAGATGATGGCCGGCAACGTGCTGGGCAAGGGCTATACGGCCGGCGTGGGCATGGCCATCGGCACGGCATTCGGCCGTATCGCGGGCACCCATGCCGCCAAGGCGGCAAACGCGGCCAGCCACGCAGGCGCGGCAACGCAGGCATCACGGGAAGAGGAACATGCAACATCTTGAAGCGCTGACGCGCGAAGCGGCGGCGCTGGCCAACGGTGCGCTGCCCCTGACCACCGACGAGGCCGAAGTTGCCCGTACGCTGCAGATCTGCAATGCCTGCCGCTATTGCGAAGGGTTCTGCGCGGTCTTCCCGGCCATGACACGCCGGCTGGATTTTCCCAAGGCGGATATCCATTACCTGGCCAACCTGTGCCACAACTGCGGTGCCTGCTATCACGCGTGCCAGTACGCGCCGCCGCATGAGTTTGCCGTCAACATCCCGCAGGCGATGGCCAAGGTCCGCGTGCAGACGTACGGCGACTACGCGTTTCCGGCGGCACTGGGCGGACTGTACCGGCGCGCCGGCATGACGATGGCGCTGGCACTGGCCGGCGGCCTGGCGCTGTTCCTGCTGATGGTGCTGGCGATGCGCGGCACGCTCTGGCATGAACCGCTGGCCGGCAACTTCTACGCGATCTTCCCGCACAACCTGCTGGCGGCCATGTTTGGCGTGGTGTTCCTGTTTGCCTGCGGGGCGCTGGGCATCGGCGTGACGCGGTTCTGGCGCAAGGTCACGCCTGGCACGCGCGACGGCGACGAACGCGGCGCCGCCACGGGCGGGGCGGTGCACGATGCGCTGAAGCTGAAATACCTGGATGGCGGGCACGGGCAGGGCTGCAACAACGACGACGACGCGTTCACGCTGCTGCGCCGCCGCTTCCATCACTTCACGTTCTACGGCTTCATGCTGTGCTTTGCGGCGACTGCCGTGGCCACGCTCTACCACTACCTGCTGGACCTGCACGCGCCGTATCCGGTCACGAGCCTGCCGGTGCTGCTGGGCATCGCGGGCGGCATCGGGCTGCTGATTGGGCCGGCCGGCCTGCTGTGGCTGAACCTGAAGCGCGACGAACGCACGATGGACACAAAGCAGAAGCCGATGGACCGTGGCTTTATCGCGCTGCTGTTCCTGACCAGCGCAAGCGGCCTGGCGCTGCTGGCGTTCCGTGACACCGGTGCCATGGCGTCGCTGCTGGCCGTCCACCTGGGCATTGTGATGGCGCTGTTCCTGACCTTGCCATATGGCAAGTTCGCGCACGGCATCTTCCGTAGCGCCGCACTGCTCAAGTTCCACATCGAAAAACGCCGGCCCAGCGATCTCGCGCTGGGGTCGGACTGAACAGCATCCACTGAATCCAGATACCGAATCCACCAAGGAGACACATCATGACGAAACCCGGTGTGCTGAGCATCCCGTCGATGCGCGGCCAGTGCAGCGAGGCGGAATGGCAGGCGCGCGTGGACCTGGCGGCCTGCTACCGGCTGGTCGAGCTGTATGGCATGGCTGACATGATGGCCAACCATATCTCGGTGCGCGTGCCGGACGAGGAAGACGCCTTCCTGATCAACCCGTACGGCATGATGTACGAAGAGATCACGGCGTCGTGCCTGATCAAGGTGGACCACGCCGGCAAGATCCTGTCGGCCCCCGACTTCGGCCCGCTGAACTACGGCGTCAACAAGGCCGGCTACGTGATCCACAGCGCCGTGCACCACGCGCGCCCCGAGGTAGCCTGCGTGATCCACACGCATAGCTGGGCATCGATGGCGGTGTCGTCGCTCGAATGCGGGCTGCTGCCGATCACCCAGACCGCCATGCGCTTCCTGAAGATCGGCTACCACGACTACCAGGGCGTGGTGCTGGACACCGCTGAGCAGGAGTCCCTGATTGCCGACCTGGGTCGTGGCGAAGCGCTGATCCTGCGCAACCACGGCGCGCTGACCGTGGGCAATTCGGTGGGCGAGGCCTTCAACTGGATGCACCGGCTGGAACTGGCCTGCCGCTCGCAGGTGGCCGCCATGTCGTGCAATACGCCGCTGCAGAAGGTATCGCCCGACGTGCTGGAAGAGACCTGGAACAACTACCAGCCCGGCACGCGCCGCCCCTATGGCCTGATGGAATGGCCGGCGTTGCTGCGCAAGCTGGACCGGCTGGACCCGGGCTTCCGGGACTGACGGGCGGACGGCACTGACCGTCCGCTACCGGTTGTCGCCCTTCTCCCGCGTGGCGGGAGAAGGGCCGGGGGACAGGGCAAGCCTTTCAAATTGAGGCGTGCAGCCATCCAGAACCTCAAGCCCTCTCCCTCAACCCCCGCTCCCGTACACGGGAGCGGGGGCGCAAGTCAAAAAACAGACATTGAAGAACGCCCCGTTTGGCAGGCTGGAGTAGACAAATGAACCGCAGAACCATGCTGGCGCAGATCCTTGCGCTTGGCGCCGCCCCCTATGTGCTCAGCGCCCGCGCGCAGCCCGGCAAGCCGGTAACGCTGATCGTGCCGTTCGCCCCTGGCGGCAACCTCGACGTTGTGGCGCGCGCCATTGCTCCGGCGCTGGAGCAAAACCTGGGCCGCAATGTGATCGTCGACAACCGCCCGGGCGCGGGCGGCGTGATCGGGGCCTCGGCGGTGGCGCGTGCCGAGCCCGATGGCGCCACGCTGCTGGTGACCACGCCCAACGCGGTGGTGGTGCTGCCCAAGATGACGCGCACCAACTTCAAGCTGGCGAGCTTCAGCCCGGTGGGCCTGATGTCCACCACGTCGCTGGTCGTGGTCGTCAAGGGCGGCGATACGCGCTTCAAGGACGTCGAGGCGCTGCTGGCCTACGCACGTGCCAATCCCGGCAAGCTGGCGGCGGGTCATGCCGGCCCCGGCACGACCAACCACATGGCGCTGTTGCAGCTTGAGGATGCCGCGAAGATCCGGTTGAATCAGGTGCCGTACAAGGGCTCGGCGCCCGCGCTGGTCGACCTGATGGGCGGCCAGATCGACATGGTGGTGGACCAACTGACCAGTTCCGCGCCGCATATCCAGTCTGGGGCGTTGCGCGCGCTGGCCGTGATGTCGCGCGACCGCGATGCCACGTTGCCCAAGGTGCCCACGCTGCGCGAGGCGGGCCTGGCCAACTTCGAGGCCACCACGGCCACCGGCCTGCTGGCGCCAGCGGGCACGCCGGCCGCCGTGATCGACACCCTCAACGCCGCGCTGCGCAAGGCGCTGGCCGAAGGCAGCGTCAAGAGCCGGCTGCAGAACGTGGGCAGCGTGGCGCAGGCATCGTCGCCGCAGGAACTGCTGGCATCGCTGCAGAAGGAAGACGCCCGCGCCCAGGCGCTGGCCACGGCTGGCCGACTCAAGGCCGCCGAGTGACCGTACCCGAAGGCACCTGAACAAGCGAAGGAATCCATGACACGCCCCTGCCTGCCGCCGCTGGCATCGATCACGCCGCCGTCGTTTCGCGCACCGGCCGGTGCCTGCGACAGCCATGCCCACGTATTCGGGCCCTATGCCCGGCATCCGCTGGCCGATGACCGCAGCTATACGCCGACCGAGCATCCGGCCGAGGCTTTCATCGCCCACCTCGACGAACTGGGCCTGACGCGCGGCGTGCTGGTAACAGCCAGCGCCAGCGGCACCGACAACAGCGTGGTGATCGACGCCCTGCGCCAATACCCCACGCGCCTGCGCGGTATCGCCGTGCCGGCGGCCGACACTACCGATGCACAGCTCGACGCCTGGCACGACGCCGGCGTGCGTGGCGTGCGCATCAACCTGTACCAGATCGGTGGCCACGCGGTGTATCGCAACGGCGTGGGCATCGAGGTGCTGGAAGCGCTTGCGCCGCGCCTGAAGGCGCGTGGCTGGCATGCGCAGATCTGGATTCACGCCCCCGACCTGGTGGAGCTTGGCCCGCGCCTCAAGGCGCTGGGACTGCCACTGGTGATCGACCACATGGGCCGCATGGCCACGTCGCGTGGCGTGGCCGATGCGGGGTTCCAGGCGCTGTGCGCACTGCTGGCCGAAGGCGTCGCCTGGACCAAGATCTCGGGTGCAGACCGCCTGCAGCCCGCAGGCGCGCCGTATCGCGACGTCGATCCGTTCGTGGCGGCACTGCTGGCGGCCAATCCGGAGCAGATCGTGTGGGGCTCCGACTGGCCGCACATCAACTATTTCGATCCGGCGCAGATGCCGGACGACGGCGTGCTGTTCAACCTGCTGGCGCGCTGGATACCCGACGAGGCCACTCGCCACCGTGTGCTGGTGGCGAATCCGGCCCGGCTATACGACTTCGGATGACGGCACCGAAGCCATCAGGACACCACAACTACAACGACTGGAACGGAGACATCGCATGAACCCGACAACGCCCCCCGCAACGCCCCGGAATCCCTTCTGGCACAACGCCGCCGCCAGGCTGCTGGCCTGCGCCCTGACGGCTGGCCTGACGCTGGCCGCACCGGCTCGCGCCGACGACTATCCGGCCAAGCCGGTGCGCGTGGTGGTGGCCTTCACGGCCGGCGGCACCACCGACATGCTGGCGCGCAGCGTCAGCCAGCAACTGGCCCAGCGATTCAAGCAATCGTTCGTGGTAGACAACCGGCCGGGTGCGGGCGGCAATATCGGTACCGAGTTCGTCGTGCGCTCGCCCGCCGATGGCTACACGATGCTGGTCAACTCGGTAGGCCCGATCTCGATCAACCAGACGCTGTACAAGAAACTCAACTACGATCCGCTGACCGATCTGGTGCCCGTTGTGCAGATCGCGGACGTGCCCAACGTGCTGGTGGTGCATCCGTCCCTGCCGGTGAAGTCGTTCGAGGAGTTCGTGGCGTATGCCAAGGCGAACCCCGGCAAGCTGAACTACAGCTCGACGGGCGTGGGCACGTCGTCGCACCTGTCGGGTTTCATGCTGACCGAGCGGATCGGCACGCAGGCCACACATATCCCGTACAAGGGCGCCGATGCGCTGAACGATCTGCTGTCCGGGCGCGTGCAGTTCATGTTCGCGACCATCCCGTCGGTCATGCCGCATATCCAGGCTGGCAAGCTGCGCGCACTGGCCGTTTCGAGCGCCAAGCGCTCGCGCTCGCTGCCCGACCTGCCCACGGTTGCCGAAAAGGGCTTCCCTGGCTTCGAGGCCGGTTCCTGGTTCGGCTTCTTTGCACCCAAGGGCACGCCGCAGGACGTGATCACCAAGGTCAATCAGGCCGTCAACGAGGCGCTGCCGTCGCTGCAGGCGCAGATGATTCGCGAAGGCGCGGACCCGGTGGGCGGATCGCCGAAGCAGTTCGGCGACTTCACGCGCAAGGAATACGTCAAGTGGAAGGCCGTGGTGAAAGCCTCCGGCGCCACGGTGGATTGAGCCGCGCCATGTCAGCCGAAGCCCTGCGTATCCTGCTGTCCGCCGCCGCGCTGGCGTCGCACCGGGCGGCCATCGACGCGGCCATGGCGGCCGCCGGTGTCCCCTGGCAAGCGGTGGTCGTGCCCCAGGTGGACGACCCGCGCGTCCTGGACGCGGACGTGGCCTTTGTCTCGCGCGACGTGACGGGCCTGTCTACCAAGCACGAGATCCTGCCCGCTACGCAGCGCTTCTATACGGCGATGCTCGAAGCGCCGTCGCTGCGCTGGACCCACACGCATTCGGCGGGCGCCGATCGTGCGATATTCGGGCAGTTGCGCCAGCGCGGCGTGACCGTCACCACATCGTCCGGGGCCAACGCGGGCGTGGTGGCCCAGACGGCGCTGGCCGGCCTGCTGGCACTGGCACGGCATCTGCCGCAACTGATCGACGCGCAGCGGCAATCGCGCTGGGCGCCGCTGATCGGCAGCGGCCTGCCCCGAGACCTGCAGGGCCAGCGTGCCACCATCGTCGGGTGGGGGCCGATCGGACAGCAGATTGGCGCGGTGCTGCGCGTGCTGGGGTTGGCGGTGACGGTGGTCAGGCAGCGTGCCGCGCCGATGGAGGCCGGATTCCGAGCGGTCACGTTCGAGCAGTTCGGCACTGTCTTGCCGGAGACTGACTGGCTGATCCTGGCCTGTCCGCTGACCGACCGCACACGCGGGCTGGTCGATCGTGCCGCGCTGGAGCAGTTGCCGGCCGGGGCGCGGCTGGTCAACGTGGCGCGCGGCGAGGTAGTCGACGAAGCCGCGCTGATCGATGCCCTGCGCGCGGAACGGCTGGGCGGCGCATACCTCGACGTGTTCGCGCACGAGCCGCTGGCGTCGTCGTCGCCAATCTGGTCGCTGCCGAACGTCATCGCCACGCCGCACAGCGCCGGCTTCTCCGATGGCAACGCCGCGCGCGTGGTCGACATCTTCCTGGACAATCTGCGACGGTGGTCGATGGGGGAGACCCTCAGAAACCGGGTGGACTGATCAATTTCAGACGCTTCTGCATGGTATTGCGGAAATTTCCGCAACCGGCGCGGGCGGGAACGCGTTGACAATGGGTCATCGCATGTCCCGACCCGCCATCACCGTGCCCAATACCGCCGCTCCAATACCGACCGCCGTTCCGGCGTCTGCCTTGTCGACGCTCCCGCGCGTCGTCGTCGCCGAAGATAATCCCGTTTGCCTGCTGGTGCTGGTGGAACAGTTGCGCGTCATCGGCGGTTGCCAGGTCGTGGCCTGCGAAGATGGCCACGCAGCCTGGGCAACGCTGCAGCAGGGGGCGGCCTTGCTGCTGACCGATATCGGTCTGCCTGGAATGGGTGGCCTGGGCCTGGCGCGGGCGATTCGCCGTGCCGAGGGGCAAGCCAGCGAGGCAGACCAAAGCGGCCATCGGCTGCCCATCATCGCGGTCACTGCCACGGCAGACAGCAAGACGCGCAGAGAGTGCCTGGCAGCCGGCATCGACATGGTGCTGGCAAAGCCGGTCAGCACCGAGATGCTGACGCATCTGGTGGGCCGCTACCTCAGCCGCCGACCCGACTGACCGCCACGCGCCACAACCGGGCCTCAGCCTTTCCAGGCCGACGCACGGATGACGCTGCAGAAATTGCCGCGGTGGAAGTGCCGGTCCTTGTCGGCCAGTACATCGGCCTTGACGTTGCCAAACGTGGTATCCGGCTTGTGCTGGATGCCGTCGTAGAACGCCTGGATGATGTCTTCCTTGAAGTGCGGGGTGCGCGGATGGGCGTGCACCACGGTGTCGCGATCGGCGTCGGCAAAGGTGTCGTACCGAATGCCCAGCACATCCATCTCGACCCCGGCTGTTACCAGTGCGATCTCGGGGGCCATGAACTCCGGAATGCCAGGCGTGGTGTGCAGCGCAATGGCGGTCCACACCTTTTCCACCTCCCGTTCACCAATGCCACGGCTGCGCAGGAAGTCGGCGGCCACGTTGGCGCCGTCGACCTCGAAACGCTTGTCGGGGCTGCTATGGGCGTGGGTCAGGCCCATGTCGTGGAACATCGCGCCGGCATACAGCAGTTCGGGGTCGTAGCTGAGCCCGCGCTGCAGGCCAGCCAGCGCAGCCCAGTAGTAGACGCGGCTGGAGTGGTGGAAGAGCAGCGGCGACTCGGTGTCGCGCACGAGTTCGGTGATGTCACGGGCCAGCTGGCTGTCAGGAATGGCGATGTCGCCGGTGGTGAAACGCATGGTGGCTCCTGTTGGTGAGGGGTTGCCTGGAGTCTAGGCGTCGCGGTAGGATGTCTTCAATCGTCGCAATACGACGAATTTGGACATACCCGGACGATCCGGACAAGCCGGCTCGTCTGCGTCGGATAGACCCCATTTCGCCATGCCCGCTACCCGTACCATCGGCCTGTTGGCCATCGAGGGCGTCCAGTTGCTGGACGTATCCGGCCCGCTGGACGTTTTTGCCGAAGCCAATGTGCAGGCCGGCGCCACGGTCTACCAGATGAAGGTGGTGGCGGTACGACGCGGGCCGCTGACGTCATCGTCGGGCGCCAGGCTGCTGCCCGACATCGTGATCGAGGACGACACGCCGAGCGCTTCGCCGTCGCGCTTCCACACGCTGCTGGTGGCCGGTGCACCCCATGCCGGCAACGCGCCCGCAGAGCCCCTGGTGCTTGACTGGATTCGCCGCACGGCCCCGGCGGCGCGCCGTTACGGCTCCGTCTGCAGCGGCGCCTTCCTGCTGGCGGAGGCTGGCCTGCTCGATGGTCGCCGCGCCACCACGCACTGGGCCGCCGCCGATGCGCTGGCGGCACGGTTTCCGAAGGTGACCGTGGATGCCGATGCCATCCACGTGCGCGATGGCAAGGTGCGCACGGCGGCGGGTGTGACAGCGGGCATGGACCTGGCGCTGGCGCTGGTCGAGGAAGACCTGGGTCGGGACATCGCCCTGAAGGTGGCCAGCCAGCTTGTGATGTTCTTCAAGCGGCCCGGCGGGCAGGGCCAGTTCAGCCGCCGCGAAGCGCCCGCCGCGGCAAATCGCTCGGCCCTGCAGGAACTGCAGCGCTGGGTGGCCGCCCACCCGGCGGCGGCCCACGACGTGCCAAGTCTGGCCGCGCGCATCGGCGTCAGCGCGCGGCACCTGTCGCGCCTGTTCCACGAGGAGGTTGGCGTCACCCCGGCCAACTGGGTGGAGGCCGCGCGCGTGACCGCTGCGCGGCAACTGCTGGAGGAGGGCAACGTCGCGCCCAAGCAGGCAGCCGCCGAGTGCGGCTTTTCCAGCGTCGACACACTGCGCCGCGCGTTCCTCCGAGTCGTCGGCGTGACGCCGGCCGAGTATCGCAAGCGGTTCGTGTCGGTGGTGGATTGATGGGTTTCTTCCCGGTGCCGATGCATCTTCGGCGCTGACGTCCCTGGTTCAAGGATTTGGCGATTTACCGGGATATCCCGCGCTGAACAGAATGGCCGCTCACTTCATTGAGGGGCCAGAATGCCAGACATCCGATACGCATTAAAGAACGGCGACAAGACGACCGGCGGGATGCTGTGTGCGTCGGGGGGCGGGAATGATGACGCATCACGGCCAGCCGGTGGCTGTGGAAGGCGACATCGGGACATGCCTGCTTTGCGCGGCCATAGGTGTGACCTACGGGGTAGTGACCGGGCCAGGGGTGATCGTCACCGGGCTGGTGGGAGGCGTGCTCTTTGGAACGATGGGATATTTTGGGGCAGACTACTTGGCCCAAAGAGCCTGAATTGGCGGAAACGGCCTTCGGCTTCCTGCAAGGCAATATCGAGTACTGGTGGTACGTGTACTGGGAGCCTTACTGGGAATCGCTCGACAAGGACAAGCAGGAGGCGTTTCTGGCGGGTGCCACGGATGCCTGGCAAGCCTGCTTCTGGCGCCATGTCGGAGAGGGCAGGGAGGTTTTTGAAGAAATGGCCCGCTCGCGCTCGCAAGAAGCGGACTGGCGTTAGCGTTCGTAGGGGTCCTGCTTCCGCACATCCTAATGGCGAGCAGAAGCAGGTGTTTCCTGGGTAGATGCCCCTCACATATTCAACGCCCGCTTCTGTACCGCCAGCGCGGCTTCGCGCATGACCTCCGACAGCGACGGGTGGGGGTGGCAGATCATGCCGATGTCCTCCGACGCCGCCTTGAATTCCAGCGCGACCACGCCTTCGGCGATCAGGTCCGAGGCATTGGCCGCGATGATGTGGACGCCCAGCAGTTCGTCGGTTTTCGCGTCGGCGATCATCTTGATGAAGCCGTCGGGGCGGCCCATGCCCATCGCGCGGCCGTTGGCCTGCATCGGGAACTGGCCGGTGCGGTACTCGCGGCCTTCGGCCTTCAACTGCGCCTCGGTCTTGCCCACCCAGGCAATTTCGGGCTCGGTGTAGATCACCCACGGAATGCAGTTGTAGTCGATGTGCGGCTTCTGGCCGTCGATGACTTCGGCCACCATCACGCCTTCGTCCTCGGCCTTGTGCGCCAGCATCGGGCCGCGCACCACGTCGCCAATGGCGTAGATGCCGGGCACCGCGGTGCGGCAGTTGTCGTCGACTGGGATGAAGCCGCGCGCATCGGCCGACAGGCCCACGGCGTCCAGGCCCAGGTTGTCGGTGTTCGGCACGCGGCCGATCGAAACGATCAGGCGGTCTGCCTCGAGCTTCTGCTCGGCGCCGGCTTGGTCCTTGTAGGCGATGGTCACGCCCTTGGGCTTGGTCTTCACCTCGCCGATATTGACGCCCAGGTGGATGGTCAGCCCCTGCTTCTTGAACACCTTGGCGGCCTCCTTGGCGATGGCGTCGTCGACGGCGCCCAGGAAGGCGGGCAATGCTTCGAGAATGGTCACTTCGGCGCCCAGGCGGCGCCAGACCGAGCCCAGTTCCAGCCCGACGACGCCCGCGCCGATGACGGCCAGCTTCTTCGGCACGGAATCGAAGGACAGGGCGCCTTCGTTGTCGGACACGATCTTGTTGTCGACGGGCACGCCGGGCAGGTGGCGGGCCTTCGAGCCGGTGGCAATGATGACGTTGCGCGCGGTGTAGGGCTTGGTGTCGCTGCCGTCGCTGGCTTCCACGGTGACCACGCCATCGGCCGCGCGCCCCTTGAACTTGCCGTGGCCCTTGATCCAGGTGACCTTGTTCTTGCGGAACAGGAATTCCACGCCGCCGGTGAACTTGTCGACGATGGCGGCCTTGCGCCGGATCATCTGCGTCAGGTCCAGCGACACGCCCTTGATCTGCACCCCATGGTCGGCCATGCCGTGCTGCGCGTGTTCAAAGTGTTCGGACGATGCCAGCAGCGCCTTGCTGGGGATGCATCCCACGTTCAGGCAGGTGCCACCCAGGCGCGGCTTGCCCGCTTCGTCCTTCCATTCCTCGATGCAGGCCACGGTCTTGCCCAGTTGCGCGGCCCGGATGGCGGCGATATAGCCGCCGGGACCCGATCCAATCACGATCACGTCGAAGTCTGCCTTGGCCGAGGCGCTGGCGCCGCCGCCTGTCGCAGCGGCAACTGTAGGCGCGGCTGACGCAGCGGCCGGGGCAGCGGCGGGTGCCGCAGCAGGCGCGGGCGCAGGTGCAGGGGCCGGCGTGGCAGCCGGGGCGGCTGCGGCCTTGGCGTCGGTGTCCACCACCGCGATCACCTCGTCTGCGTGAACGATCGCGCCGTCCGGTTTGACGATCTGGGCCAGGACGCCGTTGTCCGGACAAGGCACTTCCAGCGTGACCTTGTCGGTTTCCAGTTCCACGAGGATTTCGTCGCGCTGGACGGCCTCGCCGGGCTTCTTCTTCCACTGGAGCAGCGTGGCTTCCGAGACGGATTCGGAAAGCTGGGGCACCTTCACTTCGATCGTGGCCATGTTCTTCCTTCTGGGTTTTCGTGTGGCGAAAGCTTCCAGTCTAGGAGAGCACGCGTGCGGCCATATGATGCCTGGATAGGGGTTTACACTTATCAAAACGCAAGACGGCCCGCCGGAGGGGCGGGCCGTCTTGCTGGTAGCCGGTAGTGCAGGGTAGTGCCGCACCATGCCGGGACGGCCGGGTGGGCCGCCCCGGCGGGCGACTTAGTGGCCGGCGCTCTGGCCGCCGTCGACGTGCAGGATCTCGCCGGTAATGAACGGTGCCGATTCCAGGAACAGCACGGCCTCGGCGATATCGCTCATTTCGCCCATATGGCCCATCGGGTGCAGCGCGCCAAGCGCTTCATGGGTTTCCGGCGCGTGCATCGGCGACTTGATGATGCCGGGCGACACGGCGTTCACACGGATGCCCCGGCGGGCATATTCCACGGCCAGCGACTTGGTGGCCGAGTTGATGCCGCCCTTGGTCAGCGATGCCAGCACCGACGGCACGCCCTGGATGGCATGGTCGACCAGGCTGGTGGTGATGCTCACCACGTGGCCGCTGCCCTGCTTTTCCATCTGCGCGATGGCCAGTTGCGTGATGTAGAAGAAGCCGGCCAGGTTCACGCCGGTCTTGGTGGCGAAGTCCTCGGCCGTGTAGCTGGTAAAAGGCTTGGCGATGAAGATGCCGGCGTTGTTGACCAGGGCATCGACGCGGCCAAACTTCTCGATGGCCTGCGAGACCACCCGGCGGGCGGTGTCGGGATCGGCGATGTCGCCCGGCACGGCCATGATGTTGGCGTCATCGGGTTGTTGGATGCTGCGCGCGGTGGCCACGACGCGGTAGCCGCGCTGGCGGTAGGCCTTGACCAGCTCTGCGCCGATACCTTGCGAAGCGCCCGTGACGATGGCGACCTTTTGCGTTGCTTGGGTGGTTTGCGTGGTGCTCATGATTTTGCCTCTTTGATTTGGTTGACCTTGGCATCGCTGCCAATCGAATCGACGTGGTCGATGGATGCAAATGTAGGTGAGGCAAGCCCGCGATTGAACGGCACCGCCGCACAAACAGTTATGCGCGGCGGTAACAAGTGCGGGGGCGTGGCATGATGCGGCGATCTGTCAGGGAACGGAGGATGCGATGACGACGCTTGGAGGTATGGCGGCCGGCGTGCAGCCCATCGAGACAACGGTGTTCCGTCAGGACGCCCTGTCGGTGGGCCTGGTGCTGCCGCTGCTGGGCAAGGGCGAGATCGCACCGGATTTCCATGCGCAGCTGGACCTCGCGGCGCGCGCCGATGCACTGGGCTACCGGGCGTTATGGGTGCGCGATGTGCCGCTGAACAGCGCGGGGTATCCCGATCCGGTCGGGCATCTCGATCCCTGGGTGCTGCTCGGTGCGCTGGCCACGCGGACCCGGCGGATTGCGCTGGCCAGCGGTGCCATCGTGCTGACGCTGCGGCATCCGCTGCATATCGCCAAGGCGGCGATTTCAGTTAGTGCGCTATCGGGTCAGCGCTTCATCCTGGGGTTGGGATCGGGCGACCGTCCCCCTGAATATGCTGCATTCGGCCGCGACACCGAAGCGCGGCGCGACCTGTTCCGTGATCATTGGGAGACTGTTGGCGCGTCCGTCGGGGTGCCGTCGCGCGTGATGCCGGACCTGCAGCCCGAAGGCGCGCCGGACTTCTACCTGCTGCCGCACCAGCCGCGCGCCGTGCCGCTGCTGGCGGTGGGCTCGGGTGGGCAGAGCGTCGACTGGATCGCGCGTCATGCCATTGGCTGGATGACCTATCACCGCGATCCCGACACCCAGCGTGAGCGGCATCGGCTTTGGCGTATTGCTGTGGAGCGCGGGGCGCCCGAGCAGTTTCGGGCCTTCGGTGCGGCCATGCGTCTGGAATTGTCCGAGCGGCCTGACGAGGCGCCATCGCCATTGAATCTCGGCTATCGCACCGGCGCGCGGGCGCTGATAGACCTGCTTTCGGAAATGCGCGAAGCGGGCACGCATCACGTGGCGCTCAATATCACCGATTCGGCGCGGCCCCCCGCAGAGGTACTCGAAGAGGTGGCCGAAACGGTGCTGCCGCATTTCCACGGCGCCGCGGTGGCCTGATCTCGCGGGCCGGGCCCAAAGCGCTCCAGGCGTTCCAAGCCGTCAAAGCACGCAGAGCGTGGCGGCGATCACCAGTGCCGTGGCGGCCACGCCCAGCGGTTCGCCAAAGTTGTTGCTGCCGTGCATCAGTGCCGTGGACACCAGCGGGCCAACGATCTGCCCGACGCCATATGCGGCCGTCATCACGGCAAACAGGTTGAACTTGACCCGGTGGGCCAGGCGGCGCGCAGCCGGCGCGGCGATCGTGACAGTGCCCATGAACGTGCCCCCGACCAGCACGGCGCTGATCAGGTAGGCCAGCGCCGTATGGCTCAACGCGGGCAGCACCACGCCCACGGCCTGCACGCCAAGATTCCATTGCATGGCGCGGCGGGTGCCCAGGCGCTCATGCACGGCGTGCCACAGGAAACAGGACGGCGCGGCACCCAGGCCGAAGACGGCCCACACGTGGATCGGATCGATCGGACCCAGCGCGTCGCGCACAAACAGCGGCAGGTAGGTGGCGGTAATGATGTAGCCGAAGCCTGCCAGGCCGTAGCTGGCAATCAGCGGTGCCGGGCCGAGGATGCCCTGCGGGGCCACGGTGGCAGACGGTGCATCGCCGGTGCGGGCCTGCAGGCCCAACGCCTGCCATGCCAGCCCGCTCAGAACCAGCGCGCCGATGGCCAGCCCGAGCCATAGCACCAGGCTGTGCCACTGTGCCAGGTTACCGACCGCGATCAGTTCGGCGGATACCACGATGCCGATCCCCACACCGGAAAACATCAACGGCGCGCGATCGTGCCGGCCCCGCACGTGCAGCAGCCACGACGCGGCGCCGACCAGGGCCAGCGCGCTGAGCACGCCGGAAACAAAGCGAACGACGACCAGCCCCGAGCCGGGCAGCGGCAAGGCCAGTGCCGCCAGCGACACCACCGTCCCGGCCAGCGCCACGCGCGACCAGAAGCCGGCCCGGGCGGGCGCGACGCGCGCGGCCAGCAGCGCACCCAGCAGGTAGCCCGCATAGTTGGCCGACGCGGCGAGCGACCCTGTCGCCACGCTCATCGTGCCGTCTCGCACCATCAGCGGATACATGCCCGTGAAGGCAAAGCGGCCGAATCCCATCGCCACGGCCAGCGCCAGCGCGGCCGCGATGGCTTCGCCCAGCGATTTCCCTGCGCCGGCGTCGCTTTGGGTTTGCGGAACGGGAACGGAGGAGGCGGTGGCATTCGACATGATCGCGGGCTGCTATCCATGATTCTCTAAACGAGATGAATAACAATATAAAAATCTTTATATGGGAATGATAGACGCGGCCGCCGCCCTGGCTTGTTCCGCCATGTATCAAGTGATGTTCCGGATGCGCAAAAGGGGGCGGCTACGCGGAGAACTTGTCGACCAGGAAGTCGACGAACGTGCGCACCCGCCGCGAGACATGCCGCGCATGCGGGTAGAGCAGCACGAACGGGCGCGTGCTGCCGCCATAGTCCTGCAGCACTTGCACGAGCGTGCCTTCACGCAGGTCCTGCTCGACGACGAAGCGATAGGTCTGGAACAGGCCAGCACCGGCCCGGGCCAGCGTGGCGCCGCCGAGGGCGTCTTCGGACGTGGCGATGGCCCCCGTGGTGACCACGTCGATATCTTCGCCATCCTGGCGAAACGTCCATGGAATGCGCCGGCCGCTGCTGGGGCGTTCAAACTGGATGCATTCGTGCGCCAGCAGGTCGTCGAGCGTCTTCGGGGTGCCGTGGCGCTTCAGGTACGCGGGGGTGGCCACCACCACCATTTCCGCATCTTCCAGCTTGCGCGCGATCAGCGTGGAATCGTCGGGCGCGCGGCCACGCACGGACAGGTCATAGGTGTCGTCGGCAAAGTCCACATTGCGGTTGCTGATATGGACGTCGACATCCACCTCGGGGTATCGCTCGCGGAATTCCGGCAGCACCGGCAGCACGCGGTAGTGCGCGTACGGGGTGGGCAGGCTGATGCGCAGGCGGCCGGCGGGCGTGGCGTGCTGGCCGCTGATCTGCCGCTCGGCATCCACCAGCTGGGCCAGCGCCTGGCGGGTCTCGTCGAAGTAGGTGCGGCCTTCGTCCGTCAGCCGGATCTGGCGCGTGGTGCGCACGAACAGCCTGACGCCGAGCCGCTCCTCCAGCCTCGACACACTGCGGCTGACCGCCGCCGGCGTCACGCCCGCCGCCACGGCCGCCGCCGTGAAGCTGCTGAGTTCGGCCGCCAGGCAGAACAGTTCGATGCTGCCCAGTTGTAGATCGTCGAATTGGCGCTTCATGGTCGGGTGGGGCGAAAGTGGCAGAACGCAATGATGAGCCACCTCCGGACAATCGGCACCATGGCGGCAGCGTCAATTGCCCGAAGTGTATGCGATGCCACACAACTGCGTGGGGGCCCTCACCCGACTCCAGATACGCCCGACCGCCTAGTGCGGCATCGACGGCTGCCAGCGCGCCGGCACCGGCGTCGCGGGACCGGCCGGTACGTAGAGCGTTGCCGTCGCCCGATGCCGTACCGCCTCGTACGACTTGCCCTCGAACGTGCCGGGCGTGCGCTCCAGATGCACCACGTGCAGGATGTACTGGCCGCGCCACGGGAAGTCGAAGCGAACGCGTCCGTCCTTGCCCGTGGTGGCCTCGCGCGTCCAGGCGTTGGGCGCGATGATGCGCACGTCCGTGGCGGGCAGCGGGGCACCCTGGAAGACCACGCGGTACTCGCCGCGCGTGCCGGTGGGCAGGATGTCGAGCGTCATGGCGTCGGCATCGCCGGCTGGCGTGGCGCCGACCAGACGCGCGTAGAACATCGGCTTGACGATGCCGATGCCGGCACGGGTCCAGTCCTTGACCGCGTAGGCGGATTCCGTGGCCGTCACCGTGGCGCCGCGTGCGGGGCGGGCAAAGGCGAAGCCGCCGGTCTCGCGCCGGGCCGGCAGCGGGTTTGCCTGACCAGGCTGGGCCGCCGTGGCGCGGATTTGCGGGCTGGGCATTTCGTCCAGTCGGCCCGGCGATTGCTCGCGCACCAGCTCCTCGTATTCGCCGAAGTAGAGGTGGCCGCCGGCCTTGTCCTGCTCCAGCCACAGGTAGTGCGCGCGGGCAGCCGTGGGCAGTGCCAGGGCGATACAGGCGGCCGCCAGGCCAGCCATCGATGCAAGGCGTGTCATGGGTGTCCTCACTGGAAGCGGTAACGGGCCGTCAGCATGGCGCTGCGCTTGTCGCCGGGCAGTGCGCCCGAGAACGTCGGCGACGTGTAGTACGTCTTGTCGGTCAGGTTGCGCAGGTTCAGCGTCACGTCGAACTTCTTCTGGCGGTAGTAGATCGCCGCATCCAGCACCACGTACGACGGCACCTGGTACAGGTTCAGCGAATCGGCGTAGCTGTCGCCCTTGTAGGTCAGGCCCAGGCCCACACCCCAGCCGTGCAGCGCCTGCTGCTGGAAGTCGTAGGTCGTCCACAGGCGGCCGCCCGTGCGGGCCACGCCTGCGGGACGCGTGCCGGCGATGCTGCGGTTGTTCACGCCCATGATCGCGTTCGATGCCAGCGTGTTCGATTCCACATCCACGTTCTGCAGCACGAAGTTGGCCAGCACCGTCCAGCCCGGCATCGGCATGGCCGACAGCTCCATTTCCACGCCGCGGCTCTTGTCGCGGCCATCGGGGGTGGGGCTCAGCGCACCCGGCAGCGTGATGTAGTAGTTCTTCCGCGTGGTCTCGAACAGCGACACATTGGTGTTGAGCTTGCCGTCCAGGAATTCGGCCTTGACGCCGATTTCCTTCTGCAGCGCGCTTTCCGGCTCGGCGGACAGCGCCGCCGGCTCGGTCGACACATTGATGAACTTGCTGGTCGATACGCCCGCGTAGAACGACAGCGCGCGCGTGGGCTGCCACACGCCGCCCAGCGAGCCCGACGTCAGGTTCTGGGTGGCGCCGATGGACCGGAACGCCGTGCCCTGGGTGCCCACATCGCTGAACTTCACGTTGTCGTTACGCACCGCGCCGCGCAGCTTGAAGTGTTCGCCAAAGGCCAGCTGGTCCTGCAGGTAGACGCCGACGTCCTCCTGCTTGAGCACCCGGTTGAAGCCCTGTGCGGGCACGGCCGCCAGGCCGGCCAGCGTGGTTTCGGGCACCACCGGCGCGTTGATGTTGAGAATGTTCGGCAGGTTGTAGCCGTTGCGGACGGTATTGATATGGGTGTCCGAATACTCCACGCCGAACAGCACGGTGTGGTCCACCGGGCCGGTGCGCGTCTTCCATACCAGCTCGTTCTGGGCCAGGATGAAGTGGCCGTCGTCGAACTGCGTGCGCGCCGTGCGGCCGGTCATCTGGTTCTGCGCGTTGCCGCCGTTGCCGCCGGCATTGCGGGTCATGTCCAGCGAGCGTTCGTCATAGATGAACGCCGTGCGCATGGTCAGCGCCGGGTCGATGCGCCAGTCGTGACTGACGGTGACGCGGTCGATCAGCTGGCGCGTGTCGTTGAACGGGCTGTAGTAGCGCGCGTCGCGGGGGGCGCCGGCGATCTTGCCCTGGTTGTTGAAAACGATGCCGTAGTTGTCCGGGACGATGCTGATGTCGCGGTGGTCGTAGTCGATCGTCAGCGTCTTGTTGGTGTCGTAGGCCCAGCTGAACGATGGCGAGACCTCGCGGATGTCGCGGCCCAGGCCCCGGTAGCCGTCGCTTTTCTCGTAATCGGCGATCAGGCGCGCATTGACCTGCGAGCTGACCGGGCCACCCACGTCCACATAGGTGCCCCACGTGCCGAAGCTGCCGCCAAAGGCGCCGACTTCGGCACTGAATTTCGGCTGCGGCTGTTTGGTGACGATGTTCACCGTGCCGCCGGGCTGACCCGAACCGTACAGCGCCGAACCGGGGCCCTTGAGCACCTCGATGCGGTCCACGTCGTACATGGTGCGGTAGTAGCCGTTCTGGCTCGGGCCGTCGACGTAGCCATCGCGCAGGAAGCGCATGGCCAGCCCGCGAATCGTGTAGTTGTTGGCAAAACCGTAGCCGCCCGCCAGTTGGGCCTGCGCGCCCGCCGAGTTCTGCAGCGCGTAGTTCAGGTCGATCGCGCCCTGGTCGCGCAGCACGTCCTCGGGAATCACCGAGATGGCGGCCGGGATGTCGCGCAGCGGGGTGTCCGTCTTGGTACCGGTGCTGACCGTCTCGTTGGGATTGCCCGGCAGCGTCTTGCCCGCCGAGACCGTCACGGTCGGCAGCGCCTGGCCTGACGAGGCTGCCTGGGCCAGCGCGGCGGCCGGCAGGCCGGCGATCAGCGCGGACGCAAGAGTGGCAATGGTGCGGGGACGTGGCGCATGGCCGCGACGGGCAGGGTGGTGCATGGCTTCGGACAATTCGGATCAGGTAAGAGAAGCGACGAATGCAATACATTTCGTCGACCGTGGCTGGCGCGCCGCCCGAATCCGGGCCGCTAGCGAGCCAACAGACACTAATAGGAATCATTCGCAGCCCATATGGCTTCGGCGGCAATTCCGGGCAGATGTCCTGCCCATCCGAGTCATTTGTGAGGTGGCCGTTGATGAACTTTCATCGGACGGGGCAAATGTCCGATGCGTCGTTTGTGACGTTTAAAGCACGATTGGTGGCCTGTCGTGCGTGGTGCTTTCGATATAAGTGAGAATCAGTTACATTTACGGGCGCCTGTGTCGGTTCTGTTACGGTTCTCCGAGCGGGCATCTATCCGGACGCGTCGATGCCCTACAAACTTCCTTTTCTGCTGATGGTGTTTCCGGCCTACCAGGCCTGGGACCTGTATCAACTGCTTCATAGCGGCCCGTCCTATCACCTGCTGACCGAGATCGCCGCCACGGCCGCCTTCCTGGTGGTCCTGTACCTGGTGGTCCGCGACCGCCGACGCGCCGCGCACGAGTTCGAGATGCTCAAGGCGTCCGCCGATGCGGCGACACGGGCCCATGCCGAGCGCGACGAGGCGTCGCAGCAGTCCACGCGCGATTTTCTGAAGTCGATGCAGGCGCAGTTCGAGGCCTGGAAGCTCACGCCAGCCGAGAAGGATGTGGCGCTGCTACTGGTGAAGGGCCTGTCGCTGGAGGAAATCGCAGGCGTCCGGGAGAGCGGGGCCAAGACTGTGCGGCAGCATGCCGCCAACGTCTATGCCAAGGCCAAGCTCGATGGCCGGCACCAGCTTGCGGCCTATTTTTTTGAAGATTTGCTGGTACCGGCGGTCAGCCGTTGAGTGATGCTGACGCGGCTCGGCCCAGTCGACCGGCCGGCGGCCGGACATCGGTGGCCAACGCCGCCTGGCAATCGGCGCAAAGCCCGGGCAGCGCGAGATCGACTTTGGCGGGCGCCAGGCCGTGCGCGTGGAAGTGCCGGCTGACGGTCTGCTCCAGGGCGGCGTCGAACACTTCGGTCAGGCTGGCGCAACGTGTGCAATACAAGTGACGGTGAACGGGCTGGTCGGCCAGTTCGTAAAACGTCATCGAACGGTTTTTCTTGTCCGATACCACCACGCGCGCCAGCGGCCCCAGATCGGCCAGGTCGTAAATGGCTTTCTTGAAAGAGGAAATGGACTGGCCGTCATTGCGCCTGAGCATCGCCGCGCAAAGCTGTTCGGGATTCAAATGCCGGTGCGGCGATGCCAGAAGAATTTCCATTAGCGCCAGGCGCGCGGCATTGGCCGTGAGACGGTGGGTCTCCAGCAGCTGAATGGACAATGGGTGCTTTTCGCCAGGCATTTCCGGAATATCAGGGCGCTCGGTTTCGGCCGGGCGGCCGCAAATGGCCGCCGCAGCGGGTGGCCACGCAGGCTAGCCGTTGCCGCCGTCGCATGACAATGCCAAATGGGCGGGATCGGGACATTCGTCCCATGCCAACCGTACGTCTGTCCCGATGCGCATTGGCTTGCAGGGCGGGCTTGGGCCGCGGAGGAAACGTCGGGCAGGCTAGCCGACGTTCGTTAGCCGGACATTAATTCGTGGCTGGCGCAGGGCAAACGGGTGCCGACGAAGTCGCGTTCGGTAGCATTTCGATAATGATTCGTATTTGAAGAAAAACTGAGTAACGCATGGACATACGCCCCCGGATACTGGTCGTCGACGACCACAAGAACATTCGTGATCCGTTGGCCACCTATATGCGTCGTTTCGATTTTGATGTCGAGGCAGTCGGGGACGGCAAGGCCATGCGTCAGCGCCTGGACGAGCGCAGTTTCAACCTGATCGTCCTGGACATCATGCTGCCCGGGGAAAATGGCCTGTCGCTGTGCCGCTATGTATCGGAGCACGTGGGCACGCCGGTAATCCTGCTGACGGCGGTGACCGAGCAGGCCGACCGCATTGCCGGACTGGAAATCGGCGCCGACGATTATGTCGTCAAGCCTTTCGATCCGCGCGAACTGGTGGCGCGTATCCGCAGCGTGCTGCGGCGCAACCGGACCCTGGTGCCCGCTGCCGTGCCAGAGCCGTCGGCCCAGCCCGACTGCCGCTTCATCTTCAGCGGCTGGACGTTCGATACCGCCACGCGGGAACTGCGCAATCCAGGCGACGAGGTCGTGCCGCTGAGTACCGCCGAATTCCATCTGTTGCGGGCGTTCGTGGACAACGCCAATCGCGTGCTGAGCCGCAGCCAGCTGCTTGACCTGACCCAGCGGTCCGAAACCGTGGCGTTCGATCGCAGTGTCGACAGCCAGGTAAGCCGCCTGCGCAAGAAGCTGGAACCGGACCCCCGGCGGCCGGGCATGCTCAAGACCGTGCGGGGTGACGGCTATCTGCTGGCGACCCGGGTCACGCTCGAACACTGATGAAGCTGTTTCCAAGAAACCTGTCGGGCCAGCTGGTGGCCCTCTGGCTGCTGGCCATGCTGGCGGCACACGTGATCGCCGTGCTCGTGCTGTCATGGTGGCGGGCCGATAACATCACGATTCACCCGCTGTCCGTCCGCACCATCGAGACCCGCGTGCTGTCCGCGTACCGCGTGGCCGCGCGTGCGGATGACCCCGGCGAATGGCTGGCCGACATCAGCCTGCCCGACTCCGCGTTCGGGCTGGCGACCCGGCCCATGGCCACCGTGGACACCATGAACGGGCAGGAACAGGCGCTGGCGCAGCGCCTGCGTCGCCTGCTCGGTGTGCCGGAGAACGCGCCCCTGTACGTGCGGCTGCGCCAGGTGGACCCCGTGCCCGGCGCTGCTGCTGCCGAAGACCGTGGCAACTGGCTGGAAAAAGCGTTTCGCGGCACGCAGGCCACGGCGCTGGATGTCGATGTCCGGCTGCCGCAGGGCCAATGGCTGCACAGCCAACACTGGCCGACCATGTTGCCGGCCCACTGGTCGCGGGTGCTGAGCTTCTCGCTGGTGGTCGGCATGTTGCCGACGGCGTTGATTGCACTGCTGTTCGGCCGCCGCATCATGGGGCCGCTGCGACGGCTGACCGACGCCTCGCAGCGCGTCAGCCGGGGCGAGCAGGTCATCCTGCCCGCGCCGGAGGGGCTCAGCGGCGTGCGGGAAATCACGAAGGCGTTCAACGACATGCAGCAAAGCCTGGTGCGATTCGTCAATGGGCGCACGCAGATGATTGCCGCCATCGGCCATGACCTGCGCACGCCGCTGACATCGTTGCGCATCCGGGCCGAACTGATCGACGACGCCGAGCTGCGCGATGCGATGGTGCAGACCATCGACGAAATGGGCGTCATGGTGGAAGAGACGCTGCGCTTTGCGCGCGACGAGGCGCTGCATGAGCCCACACAGGACGTGCAGATCTGCGATCTGGTGCGCGACGTGGTGGACAACCAGACCATCCAGGGCCGCAATGTGACCTGGACCAGCCAGGTGGATGCGGGCATGTTCTACCGCTGCCGGCCCGTGCATCTGAAACGGGCGCTGGGCAACGTCATCGACAACGCGGTACGCCACGGCAATGTCTGTGTGAGGGTCCTGGCCGATTCGGTCAGCCGGTCCCTGCGCATCGAGATCGAGGACGACGGGCCCGGTATCGACCCGGACCAGCTAGAACGGGTCTTCGAGCCGTTCACCCGCCTGGACTCGGCGCGGAGCATGGATAGCGGCGGCGTGGGCCTTGGGCTGGCCATCGCCCGCTCGTGCATTCGCGCGCATGGCGGCGATATCTCGCTGCAAAACCGCCAGGAAGGCGGCATCCGGGCATCGATCGAACTGCCCAACTAGCCGCCGGCGCAGCCGTGACGGGGCATGTGGCCGTCATGCGACTGCCACAATTCGCCACAATCGAGCAAACCTGCACAACATCAAATAGCAATCATTCTCGTTTTGACGTGATTGCCATGCCTGCCGTCCGGCAGGGGCGTTGTGCAACCTCTTTGACGGGGAGTGTTGAAGGTCCAGCCGAAGCACGGCAGCACGTCGGGTCCGAAACTCAATCGTGCTGGAGTCTTCCGTGCAGCAAAAGAAAATCTCGAATGCCATCCGCCTGCTGGTCTCAGGCGCTTCCGCGGGCCTGGTCATGGTCCCACTGGCCGTCCATGCGCAGACGGCCGCCAATGCCGTCCCGGCCGGCGGCACCAGCGTGCTGCCGCAGGTGACCGTCATCGGCCAGGGTATCGGCAACGCCAACGCGGCGCCGACCGGCATCTCCCGCCTGCCCGAGACCGTCAAGGAAACGCCGAAGACGATCAACGTCGTGCCGCAGGAGGTCATCGAGCAGCAGCACGCCACGTCGCTGGAGCAGATCCTCAAGAACGTGCCCGGCATCACGATTTCGACGGGCGAGGGCAACGGCGGCCAGAACGGCGACCAGTTCCGCATCCGGGGTTTGTCGGCCAAGGGCGATATCTACGTGGATGGCCTGCGCGACTTTGGCGCCTACAAGCGCGATGCATTCAATACCGAGAGTGTCGAAGTCATCAAGGGGCCGTCGGGCGAGAGCTTCGGCGTCGGTAATGTGGGCGGGCTGATCAACCAGACCACCAAGAAGGCGAACCTGCACACCAGTACCAGCATCGACCAGGGCATGGCGTCGGATGCCACGTACCGCACCACGCTGGACAGCAACTTCAAGCTCAACGACACCTCGGCGCTGCGCATCAACGGCATGTTCCAGAACGGCCGCGTGGCTGACCGCGACCACGTCGATGACGACCGGCGCGGCGTGGCCATCGACTTCGGTACGGGCCTTGGCACCAGCACCGAATGGCATCTGAACTATTCGTACCTGCACCGCAGCGGCGCGCCCGACTACGGCGTGTCGGTGGCCCAGGGCGCCGATGGCTTCTATCGGCCGCTGACCGAATACGGCGTGCCCGGCGTGTCGTCGTCCACGTCCTACGTCCGCAATACCGACCGCGACACCACCGACGCCCACATCGTCTCGTCCAACTTCATGACGAAGCTCGACAACGGCATCACCCTCAGCAATGACACGCGGTTCAGCTTCTACGAGCGCGATTTCTCGTCGACCAACCCGGCGGCGCTGACGTACGCCAACCTGCAGACGCTGCTGTCGGGCCGCAACCTGGCGCTGCCCTACGCGGCGGGTGGCGGGGTGACGTACCTGCAGCGCGGCTGGGGCATCCAGAACGTGCTGAGCGCCAAGGGCGAGTTCCATACCGGCAGCATCCGCCACAAGGCGATGGTGGGCCTGGACACGATCTACCAGCGCGACCACCGCGACCAGGGCACCTGGACGGGCCGCATGAACAACCAGACCGTGGTCAATCCGGTGTTCTACAACAGCCCGAATGCCACGGTGGCCTATAACTCGACGCGCGACGCCAACTCCACCGATATCGGTGTGTTCATGAGCGACCGCGTGTACCTGAACGACCAGGTCTCGCTGCTGGGCAGCCTGCGCTGGGACTACTTCCGCAGCGAATATTCGACCAGCGCGTCGTCGCTGGGTGGCTCGGCGGACGCGAAGAAGCTGAGCCCGGCCATCAGTGCCATCTGGGAGCCGACCAAGGACTACATGTTCTACACGTCGTTCTCGCGCACGTACCGGCCGGTGGGTACCGACATCGCCGTGGCCGTCGGCGGCGTGGCGTCCGAGGTGCCGCAAAATGGCTTCAGCAACGAGCCCGAGCGCGCCGATACCGTCGAAGTGGGCGCCAAGCTCGACTTCCTGGACAAGCGCCTGGGCGTGACCGGCGCGCTGTTCCAGACCAAGAAGACCAACGCCTACACGGTGGACCCGACCACGGGTGACATCACGAACGGTTTCTCCGATTCTGGCGAGGGCCGCCGCATTCGTGGCCTGGAACTGGGACTGAGCGGCCGCATCGTGGGCGGCTGGACCGCCAACGTGGCCTATGCGTACCTGAATGGCGAGGTCACGTCGGCAACCACCGCGTCCACCGTGGGCAACACGGCGCCGGGTGTGTCGCGCCACAACGTCACGCTGTGGACGGCCTATGACATCCCCCATTCGCTGCTGCCGGTGCCGGGCCAGCTGACCATTGGCGGCGGGCTGCAGTACGCCACGGGCTACTGGGCCGATTCGGCGAATACGACGAAGATGCCGGACAACTTCGCGCTGGACGCCATGATCGCGTACAAGCAGGGCAAGTACCGCATCTCCCTGAACGGCTACAACCTGACGAACCACCTGAACTATCAGTCGTCGTTCGGCGCCGTGCGCGCGGTGCCCACGTCGCGCCGCACGTTCCTGCTCAACGTAGGCATGACGTTCTGACGGCAGCCGTCAGCGCCGCGAAGCCGCTACCATGGCGGTTTCGCGGCCGCCGCCGCCCGCGTTCCATTGCGCCGTTACTCCCGTTCCACTACTTCATTACTCCCTCCGGTTCATCCGGTCCCATCCCATGCTTGTCCAGATTCCCGATGTCCTGACGCCCGAAGAGATCCGCTACTGCCGCGAGCGCCTGGAGCGCTCCGCCTGGGTGGACGGCCGCGTCACGGCCGGCGATCTGGCCGCCCGCTCGAAGCACAACCTGCAACTGCCGGTGGACAGCGCCGAGGCGCGCGAACTGGGCGAGCTGATCCTGACGGCGTTGGGCCGCAGCCCGAAGTACCACTCGGCGGCGCTGCCGCTGCGCGTGCTGCCGCCGATGTTCAATCGCTACGAAAGCGCGATGACGTTCGGCACGCATGTCGACAATGCCATCCGCACCGTGCCCGGCAGCGGCGGCATGCGCATTCGCGCCGATGTGTCGAGCACCCTGTTCCTGTCGGACCCCGACGAATACGACGGCGGCGAACTGGTCATCAAGGACCTGTACGGATCCCATACCGTCAAGCTGCCGGCGGGGCATCTGGTGGTCTATCCGGCGTCGTCGCTGCACGCGGTCACGCCGGTCACGCGCGGGGCGCGCTGGGCGTCGTTCTTCTGGGCGCAGTCGATGGTCAAGGACGACGGCCAGCGCAGCATGCTCTACGAACTGGACCTGGCCATCATCGACATCCGCCAGCGGCTCGGCGACGATCAGGACGCCGTGCTGGCCCTGGTGAACCACTACCACAACCTGCTGCGGCGCTGGGCCGAGCTCTGACCGGCTTCCCGCCGACGCATTTCTGTCGCCTCCGCCCCCCTCGCGCCGCCCCGTGCTGGACGGCGCACTTGTTCCTCCGTGTATCAATTCATGTTCTGCCGGGTCCGTTTATCGGCACACGGGTGACTCCTATAGTGGGTTCCACGCGAACGGCGCACCGCGCCGATGCAGCAGGAAACCCATGATCGAGGAGTCACCATGTCCGTCGAAGCAAAACTGGCCGCACGCGGCCTGACGTTGCCGCCACCCCCGCAGCCGCTTGGCAGCTATACCGCCGTGAGCCGCGCGGGCGATCTGCTGTTCATCTCCGGCCAGTTGCCGCTGCAGGACGGCAAGGTCGTCTGGCAGGGCCAGGTCGGTCGCGACCTGACCGTGGCCGAAGGCAAGCAGGCCGCCCAGTTGGCGGCGCTGAACGTGCTGGCGCAGATCCACGCGCACCTGGGCGGCTTCGAGCGCCTTGACCATATCGTGCGTGTGGAAGGCTACGTGACCAGCGCCCCGGGCATGCTGGACCAGCCCGCAGTCGTGGACGGCGCATCGGACCTGTTCGCCGATGTGCTGGGCGAAAAGGCCGGCCATGCCCGCGCGGTCTATGCGCAGACCCAGCAGCCGGCCAACGCGGCGGTGATCCTCGTGGTCATCGCGCAGGTCAAGCCGGGTCACGCCTGAGCAGGGGACGAATCATGAATCCGAAAGCCATCCGAACGGGTGCGGCCCTGGCCATTGCGGCGGCCTTGCTTGGTGCTGCCACCGCTGGCGCTGCCGGCCTCTCGCCGAAATCGAACGGCGCCATCCTGCAGGAAGACATCAAGTGGTCGTCGTTCCCCGCGTTCCCGAAGCGCGCGCAACTGGCCGTGCTGGTGGGCGATCCGGCCCAGCCGGGCCCGTATGTGGTGCGCGTGAGCGTGCCGGCCGGCGTCAAGCTGATGCCCCATGTGCATCCTGAAGACCGCATCTACACGGTGATCTCGGGCGTGTTCTACATCGGCATCGGCGACGAGTTCGCGCCGCAGAAGCTGGTGGCCTATCCGCCCGGCAGCGTGGTGGTGCTGCCCGGCGGCACCCCGCATTTCCATTGGGCCAGGTCCGGTGGCTACGTCACGCAGGTCACGGGCAACGGCCCGCTGGGTATCGACTACGTCCACGCCGAGGACGATCCGCGCCAGAAGCAGGGTGCCGGTCTGACGCAACAAGGCAATTAGGAAACAACAATGGAACTGATCTTTATCGGCGACCCGATGTGCTCGTGGTGCTACGGCTTCGGCAAGGAAATGACGGCGCTGCAGCAGCGCTTTCCGGATATTCCGGTGCGCATCGTGGTGGGCGGCATTCGCGCCGGTGCCACCGATGTACTGGACGAAGCCGGCAAGCGCTTCCGCCTGCAGCACTGGACCCGCGTGGAGACCGCCAGCGGTCTGCCGTTCAACCGCGAAGCCTTCCGGGCCCGCCAAGGCTTTGTCTACGATACCGAGCCGATCTGCCGGGCCGTGGTCACGGCGCGCCGACTTGCGCCTCAGGCCGATCTGGTGGCCGTTTTCCGCGCGCTGCAGCATGCGTTCTACGTGGACGGGCTGGACACCACCAACGGGCGGGTGCTGGCGGCGGTGGCTACCGACGCGCTGGCGCTGCAGCAGCATGACATCGATACGGCGGCCTTCCTGGCCGACTGGGGCAGTCAGCCGGCCATCGACGAAACGGCCGAGGACTTCCGCACCGCGCGCCTGTGGGGCGTCAGCAGCTTCCCGACGCTGGCGCTACGCATCGACAAGAAGCTCTATCAGGTGGCGGGTGGCTACGCGTCAGCCGACACCGTGGCCGAGCAGATCGAGCGGACACGCGCAGCGGTGAATGCCGCCGCAGCAGCCACCGAGTAAGCGCGCGGCACCCATGGAAGCAGGGGGGCGGCGTGGGCCGCCCCCACCAATCAGGAGCCCATCATGACCGTTTCCCGCCGCCGGGCGCCCGTGGATGGCGCGCATCAGCAGATCCTGCAGTTGCTGGAAAGCTATCTCGACGCGCTATACGACGGCGACGTCGCGTTGCTGCGTGCCACGTTCCACCCCGACGCATTGCTGTTTGCCGAAGTCCGGGGCGAGATCGTGCAGAAGACGCTCGACGCCTACCTGCAGGGCGTGGCCGGACGCGAAAGCCCGGCGTCGCGCAACGACCCCTATGGCATGTCGATCCTGTCGGTGGACGTGCTTGGCAAGATCGCCTCGGCCAAGGTGCGCGTCAGGGTGGCCGGCAACAACTACTACAACTTCCTGTCGCTGCTCAGCGTCGGCGGCGACTGGCAGATCGTCAACAAGCTCTATACCCATATCGACGACTGATCCGCGCGCGGGCGGTGCCACCCTATCCGAACGGATGAGGCGAATAAGCGTCCGGCAGAGGCGGCCGAGCCTCTTGTACAGCAGCCAGGTGGCGGCGCAACGGATACGATCAGGCATCGTTCTGACATCGTCCCGAGATACCGCCATGACGCTTTCCGTGATTGCCCGCTCCCTGTTCATCGAAACCAGTCGTCGCTATCTGCAGGCCGGCCTGCATGGGAGCATGGCGCCTTCAATGCGTCCAGTGCCAGAAATCGAGCGCCATCTTGGCGCCGAGCACGGTCAGGATGCCGCCCGCCACCCAGCGCTGCGCCAGCAGCCACTGCGGGCGGCCGGTCATTAGCGCCGCCGCACGGCCCGACGACATGGCCACCAGCGCGTTGACGCCGGCAAATGCCACGGTCAGCGCCAGGCCAAGCGACAGCGTCTGGCCCAGTACGCCGCCAGCCCGGTAGTCGATGAATTGCGGCAGGATCGACAGGAAGACCAGCGCCAGCTTCGGGTTGAGCAGGCTCGTCATCGCTCCCATCGCAAACAGCCGGCGTGGCGGTTCGCTGGCGACCGCCTGCACCTGCAGCGGCGAGCGGCCACCGGGCCGCAGCATCTGCCAGGCCATGTACAGCAGGTAGACGGCACCCGCCAGGCCCAGCAAACGCCCCGCGCCGGGAATCGCCAGAAATAAAGCGCTGATGCCGAAGGCGGCGCTGAGCATATAGGTCAGGTATCCCAGCATCACGCCCGCCAGCGAAATCAGGCCGGCGCGAGTGCCCTGCGAGACCGAGCGCGCCATCACGTAGACCATGTTGGGCCCCGGCGTGACCGCCAGCAGGCCGCCCACGGCCAGGAATTCGTACATCGTTCTCATCGGCGTCCACCCGCGTCGTTCATCGGCAATGGCGGCAGTATCGATTTCCGCGATAAATAAGTAAAACGGGATATATTGATCGCATTATTCAGATTATCTGATGCGATGAAGAAGCTCGATCTCGACGTCCTGGAGATGGTGGTGGCCGTGGCCGAGGCCGGCTCGTTTGCACGGGCGGCAGAAGCGCTGCACCGGTCGCCGTCTGCGGTCAGCATGCAGATCAAGACCATCGAGGATGTACTGGGCAGGCCGCTGTTCGTGCGGACCACCCGCAACGTGGCGTTGACCGACGACGGCCGGACGCTGGTCGACTACGGCCGGCGCATGCTGTCGATGCGCGAGGAAGCCTGGGCAGCCGTGGTGCGGCCCGAGGTTCGCGGCCGGGTCACGATCGGCGTGCCGGACGACTATGCGTCGTCACTGCTGCCCACGGTGCTGCGCAAGTTCGCGGCCGCGCATCCGCGCGTGGAAATCCGCGTCGTCGGGATGGCCAGCAATGCGCTGGTGCCGCTGCTCAAGGACAACACGCTCGACCTAGCGTGCCTGACGAAGACGCGCGGCGTTACCGGCGAAACGATCCGGCAGGAGCCGATGGCGTGGGTGGCGGCGCGCGGCGGCAGGCCCATCTGGAAGGAACGGCCGCTGCCGATTGCGGTGTTCGCTCCGGGTAGCGCGGCGCGCGCGCATGCCATCGCGGCGCTGCAGCAGGCCAGTATCCGCTATCGCACATCGTATGAAAGTCCGAGCCTGCTGGGCCTGATCAGCATGGTCGAGGCCGGCCTGGCGGTGGCGCCGCTGGCGCGCTGCAGTATCCCGGCGCATCTGGCCGTGCTCGGCGAAGCAGACGGCCTGCCGCCGTTGCCGGCGCTGGACGTGGTGCTGGCCCGCAGCGCCGCATCGAACCGGCCGCCATGCGACTTCCTGGCCGAACAGATGCTGGCCGACCTGCGTACCGGATCGCCAGGTGTGTGACGCGTGACGCGCGGCGCGCATCGCCACGGCTCGCCATTAATAGATTGCACCCATCATGAAAACTGGAGTAGAGTCAAAGCTATCGTTATGCAAGTAACTGCATGGAGATGGCGATGAGTGCAAGGGAAGTCGTGTTGTGTCACCCGGTACGGACGGCGATCGGGGCTTTCAACGGATCGCTCAAGGCCACCCCGGCCACCGAGCTTGGCGCGGCAGTGATTCGTGAGTCGCTGCGCCGTGCCGGCATCGACGCCGCCGAAGTGGGCGGTGTCGTGTTCGGCAACGTGGTGCAGGCCGGCAATCGCATGAATCCGGCCCGGCAAGCCGCCCTGGGTGGCGGCCTGCCGGTGTCGGTGCCGGCGATGACGGTCAACCGGGTATGCGGTTCCGGCGCTCAGGCCATTGCCACGGCGGCGGACGAGATCCGCCTCGGCTACATGGACCTGGCAGTGGCGGGCGGCATGGAGAACATGGATCGCGCGCCCTACCTGATGCCGACCGGCCGCTGGGGCACCCGCATGGGCGACGCCACGCTGCACGACAGCATGCTGCTCGATGGGCTGCAGGACGCATTCTCGGGCCAGCATTCCGGCTGGCACACCGAAGACCTTGCCGCGCGCTACGCACTCAGTCGTGACGCGCAGGACCGCTGGGCGGAACGTTCGCAGTCACGCTTTGCCCAGGCGCAGGCGAATGGCCGCTTTGCCGGCCAGATCGTCGACGTGCCGCTGAAGACCCGCCAGGGCACCGTGGCGTTCAACGTCGACGAGGCGGCGCGCCGCGACACCACGTTGGAAGGGCTGTCCCGCCTGAAGCCGGCATTCCGTCCCGACGGCACCATTACCGCTGGCAACGCCCCAGGCATCAACAGCGGTGCCGCCGCCGTCCTGGTGGCGGATCGCGCTTTCGCCGAGCGCCGTGGCGTGGCGCCCCTGGCGCGGCTGGTGGCATACGGCGTGGGTGCGGTGGAGCCTGGCCTGTTCGGCCTGGGCCCGGTGTCCGCGGTACGCCAGGCGTTGCAACGGGCGGGATGGTCGCTCGGTGACGTCGAGCGCTTCGAGATCAACGAGGCCTTTGCGGCGGTGCCGCTGGCGGTGGCGGCCGAACTGGGCCTGCCGCACGACATCATCAACGTCGACGGGGGCGCCATCGCGCACGGCCATCCGATTGGCGCCACTGGCGCGGTGCTGACCACGCGACTGCTGTACGCGATGCAGGCGGACGGCATCCGGCGCGGCATCGTGACGCTTTGCATTGGCGGCGGGCAGGGCATTGCGCTCGCGCTGGAAACCATCTCCTGAGGGCAAGCTATGAAAATACTGGTACTGGGCGCCGGCGGCATGGGCGGATACTACGGCGCGCGGCTGATCGAGGCCGGCGCCGACGTCACCTTCCTGGTGCGGCCCCAACGGGCCGAGGCGCTGGCGCGGCACGGTCTGCGCGTACGCAGCGAACTGGGCAATTTCGAGGGCGCGGTGCGCACGGTGGTGGCCGATGAAGTGGGTTCCGGCCATGACCTGGTGCTGCTGGCCTGCAAGACCTACGACCTCGACGCGGCCATCGACGCCATCGCCCCGGCCATGACAGGCGGTGCGGCGGTGCTGCCGCTGCTCAATGGGCTGTCGGCCTACGACACGCTCGACCGGCGCTTTGGCCGGGACCACGTACTGGGCGGCGTGTCGTACATCGCCACCACGCTTGCGCCGGATGGCTCGATCCTGCACGCCGGGCGCGTGGACAAGCTCATTGTCGGCGCCCGCACGCAGGACACCCAGCCACTGGCAGACGGCTTCCACGCGCTGGTGTCGCGCACGCCGGGCGTACGAGCGCTGTCGACGGACATCGACCAGGAACTCTGGAACAAGTGGGTCATGATTGCCGCCGGCGCGTTGATGACCTGCCTGATGCGCGGCACGGTGGGCGATATCGTCAGGACGCGCGATGGACGTGCGCTGATGGAGCAGGCCATCGACGAATGCCGCGGCGTGGCGGAACTGAGCGGACACGCCTTGTCCGCAGGGGTGCTGGCCGATGTGCGCGGCCGTCTGCTTGACGAGACGTCGACATGGGCCGCGTCGATGATGCGTGATATTGCCCAGGGCGCCACGCGCATCGAAGCCGATGCAATCGTCGGCGACCTGATCGCGCGTGCGGCCCAGGCGGGTATCGACCTGCCGCTGAGCCGCACCGCCTTCTGCCACCTGCAGGTCTACCAGGGCAGGCAGGCGGCCTAGCGGCCTGCCTGCCAGGGGCCTACCAGCGTTCCATATACGGCCGCAGATCGAGCTCGAACGTCCACGCGTCGCGCGGCTGGGCGTGCAGGTACCAGTAGTTCTCGGCGATGTGGTCGGGGTCCAGGATGCCGTCCTGGTCCTTGAGCGCGTAGCGCTCCGGGAACGTGTCGCGGATAAAGGCGGTGTCGATGGCGCCGTCGACCACCACATGGGCCACGTGGATGTTGCGCGGGCCCAGTTCGCGCGCCATGCTCTGGGCCAGCGCACGCAGCGCGTGCTTGGCGCCGGCAAATGCCGCAAAGTTCGCGGCCCCGCGCAGCGCCGCCGTGGCGCCGGTGAACAGGATGGTGCCGCGTCCGCGCGCCACCATCCGGCGCGCGGCGGCCTGCCCGTTCAGGAAGCCGCTGAAGCACGCCATCTCCCAGATCTTGAAGTACTTGCGCGGCGTTTCTTCCAGGATGCTGCTCGGGACGTTGGCGCCGATATTGAACACCAGCACCTCGATGGGGCCGTGCTCGGACTCGATCTGCGCGAACAGCTGCGCCACGTCGTCTTCCTTGCGGGCGTCGCTGCTGTAGCCGAACGCCTGGCCGCCTTCGGCGCGGATGCCGTCGACCAGCGGCTGCAGCTTGTCGGCGGTGCGTCGGGTCACGCAGGCGATATAGCCTTCCCGGGCGAACCGTCGGGCGATGGCACCGCCGGTGGCGTCGCCCGCGCCAATGACCAGGGCAACCTTCGGATGGGTCTGGGTGGCGTCTGGCGCGGCTGTATCGGCTGTAGCGGCTGTAGCAGTCATGCTGTCTCCTGTTCTGGTGCTGAGTGTAGCGGTTGTCGTGCCACCGCGCCGGGCGTGCTGTCGTCAGCCGCGCCGGGCGCCCCAGGCATCCGGCAGTACTGGTTGTCGGCACGCGCGCAGCCCACCGACGTGTCGCGCGGGGGCCGGCCGGCGGCCCAGGCCGCCGATGCCGGGCTGGCGACGGCCAGCGCCGCCAGCAGCAGGGGAAGAACGGTACGCATCATCGCCTTGTCACCTTGTTGCGCTGTCGAGTCAGTGGGCATCGGCCGACGGTGCCTTGGGCGGCATCACCTTGCGCATCAGCGGCACCAGCGGTATCGCCACCACAAAGCACACCAGGATCACCATGAACGCATCGGCATAGGTCAGCGTATGGGCCTCGCGCATGGTCAGCGTCCACAGTTGGCGGATGGCCGCCGCGTTGCCGTCGCCGACCTCGTTGCTCAGCGTGGCCAGGCGCGCGGTGGACTGGCTCAGGAACTCGGTCATGGCTTCGTTGCGGATATTGAGGTGTTCGGCCAGGCGCAGGAAGTGCAGGTTGGTGCGGTCGTTCAGGATCGTCGCGCAGGCGGCGATGCCAATGGCGCCGCCCAGGTTGCGCATCAGGTTGAACAGGCCCGACGCCAGCTTCAGCCGCGCGGGTGGCAGGGCCCCCAGCGTCAGCGTCACCGTGGGGGCCACGGCAAACTGCTGCCCCATGCCACGCATGGCCTGCGGCAGCATCAGTTCGGCACTGCCCCAGTCATGGGTGATCGGCGCGAAGCTCCACATCGACAGCGCAAACAGGGCCAGGCCGAACATCAGCAGCCAGCGCAGGTCCACGCGGTTGGCCAGGAACGCGTAAATCGGGATGGACATCACCTGAAACAGGCCCGTGGAGAAGATGGCCAGACCGGTCTGCAGCGCGCTGTAACCGCGCACCTGCCCCAGGAACAGCGGTGTCAGGTAGATCGTGGCGAAGATGCCAATGCCCGTGACGAACGAGAAGAAGCAGCCCAGCGCGAAGTTGGGGTCCTTCAGCGCGCGCAGGTCTACCACCGGATTGGCGAACGTCAGGGACCGCCACAGGAAGCCGATGCCGGCGATGCCCGAGATCCAGGCCGTGGTCAGGATGGTCTGGTCGCCAAACCAGTCCCAGCGCGGCCCTTCTTCCAGCGTGTATTCCAGGCAGCCCAGGAACAGCGCCAGCATCGTCATGCCCAGGTAGTCGGCGCCCTTGAGCAGCGACCAGTCCGGACGGTCGATCTTGACCAGCATCGGCACCACGATGGTCACGAAGATGCCCGGCACGAGGTTGATGAAGAACAGCCAGTGCCACGAGAAGTTGTCGGTGATCCAGCCGCCCACCGTAGGCCCCAGCGTGGGCGCCAGCGACGCCAGGCCGCCGATGATGGCGGCGGCCGCCACGCGCTGGCGTCCGGCAAAGAACGCAAACGCCGTGGTGAAGACCATCGGGATCATCGACCCACCCAGAAAGCCCTGTGCGGCGCGGAAGGCGATCATGCTCTGGATGTTCCAGGCGATGCCGCAGAGCAGGCTGGTCAACGTGAAGCCTGCGGCCGACGCGGCAAACAGCCAGCGCGTGGACATCACGCGCGACAACCATCCGGACAGCGGAATGACGATGATCTCCGCGATCAGGTAGGCGGTCTGCACCCAGACCGTCTCGTCGGTGCCCGCGGACAGGCCGCCGCCGATGTCGCGCAACGACGCCGCGACGATCTGGATGTCGAGCAGCGCGATGAACATGCCCACGCACATCGTGCCGAAGGCCAGCACCCGGGTGGCCATGGGCAGGTCGGCCGGCGACGGCAGTGCGGGGGGCGCGACTTGCCCGGACGAGGCGGATGCGTTTGCGGCAGGCGCCACCGGGCTGGAGGAAACGGCTGAATTCATGACTGGCTCGGTGCGTGGTCCTGCTGCGGATCGTGGGCTTGCGCAGGGGCCTGCGCCGGCTCTGCATGGGTATCGATCTCGGCGACCACCGAAAGGCCGGGGCGCAGCAGGCCGAGTCGTGCGTCGGCATCGTCCAGCACGATGCGCACCGGCACGCGCTGCACGATCTTGGTGAAATTGCCGGTGGCGTTTTCAGGCGGCAGTACGCTGAACTGGGCGCCCGTGGCGGGGGCCAGGCTTTCCAGACGGCCATGGAACACCTTGCCGGGCATCACGTCGGCCACGATGGTGGCGCGCATCCCGGGCTTCATGTGGGCCAGCTGGCCCTCCTTGAAATTGGCATCGACCCACAGGCCCCGCGCGGGCACGATCGACAGCAACTGGCCGCCGCTTGGCGCATAGGCGCCCACGCGCGCACGGCGGTTACCCACCGTGCCGTCCACCGGCGCGCGCAGTTCCGTGTAGCCCAGGTTCAGGCGCGCCAGGTCGCGTTCGGCAATGGCCTGCGCCAGCGCCGCCTCGGCCTGCTGCCGCTGCGTGGCGATGACGTCGAGTTGCCGCCGGGCCGCCTCGACGCTGGCCTTCGCCTTCTGGCCGTTGGCAACCGACTGCTTGAAATCGGCATCGGCCTTCTGTGAACTCTGGATCGACACTGCCGACTTGGCCACCAGGCTTGCATAGCGCGCCTGGTCATCGCGGGCGCGCACGGTTTCCGCGTCGGTGGCGGCCACGTTGGCGCGGGCTTCGGCGATCACGGCGTCCTGCAGCTTGGCGCGGGCGTCGAGATTGGCGATCAGGGCCTGCTCGGATGCGACGGCGCCTTCGGCCTTGGCCACTGCGGCCTGGTAGTCGCGGTTGTCGATGCGCGCCAGCAGGTCGCCCGCGTGCACGGCCTGGTTGTCGGTCACCAGCACTTCGGTCAGATAGCCGGGCACCTTGGCCGCGATCAGCGTCACGTCGCCACCCACATAGGCGTCGTCGGTCTCCTGCACAAAGCGGGCATCGGTCCACCAGTGGTAGCCGTAGCCGGCGGCAACCAGCGCAATCAGCGCGCCGCCGGTGCGGATCAGCAGGGCCTTCCTGCCGGGCCGGGCCTTGGTCGGAGTGGCGTCGGCGGGCGCGCGATTGGCGGTTGTGGTGCTGCTAGTCATGAAAGGCTCCGTACTGAGAGAACGCCTGTGGCAGGCGCGAGAGGGGAGGTGTCGATGGGATCGGCCGGGACATCGGCCGGGGGGGCGGCCGGGATGGCCTGTGCCTGCGCCGTGGCCGAACGCTCCAGGCGCGCCCGCAGTGCCGGGCTGGCCGCAGGACCGGGGGCGATGTAGTGATCGGTTTCGGTGATGCGCTGGCCCGTGTCGGCGTCCACCAGCGCAATGCGCACGGCGCGGCCGGTCTGGCGCTCCACCAGCTGCACGGTGTCGGCCTGGTCCGCGAAGTGGCGCGTGCCCCAGTCCATCAGCATCAGCAGCACGGGCCGGAAGTCGCGGCCACGGGCGGTCAGGACGTAGTCGTCACGCGGCGGGTGGGCACTGTAGGGGCGGCGGGCCAGCAGGCCTTCATCCACCAGTTTGGTCAGCCGCCGCGTGAGCATGTTGGGCGCGATGCCTAGGCGCTTCTGGAAGTCGTCGAAACGGGTGGCGCCATAGAACGCCTCGCGCAGGATCAATACCGACCACGTGTCGCCCACCCGCTCTACCGCGCGGGCGGTGGGGCAGGCCGATTCCTTGTGTGACTTTCTCTGCATCGTCGTCACCTTCCGAAAAAACAAGTTGCTATCAAGATGAAAGTTAGTCTAGGCTAGTAACTATCATCGTGCAAGTTAAATTTGCACGAATGCCATGGAAAGGAATGCGAGATGACAAGACAGGCACAAGGCGGGCGGATGCAGCGGACGGCGACGCTGGCGGCATCGGTTGCGGTGATGTTCGGGCTGGCGGCTTGCGCGGCAGTCGGGCCCGACTATCGCGAACCGGCGGTGGACACGCCGCAGGCGTACCAGCATGCGGCGGAAGTGGCACCCGTCAACGACACGCGGCAGCCGGTGTCGCTGGACACCTGGTGGAACGGCTTCAACGATCCGGTGCTGACCACCATCGTCCAGCGCGTGCTGGACCAGAACCTGGACATGGCGGCGTCCGTCGCCCGCGTGGAGCAGGCCCGCGCGGCCGCCAGCTTTTCCGGAGCCGAACTGCTGCCGCAGGGCAGTGCCTATGGCGATGTCAGCAAGCAGCGCCAGTCACTGGAAAGCCCGCTGGGCAAGATCGGCAGCAAGTTCCCGGGCTACACGCGCGGGCAGACGCTGTATGCGGTGGGCGCGGCCGCCACCTGGGAAATCGACCTTGCCGGCGGCCTGCGGCGCGGCGCCGAAGCGGCCAACGCCGAACTGCAGGCGGCCGAAGCGAACCACCTGGGCGTGCGCATCCTGGTAGCCGCCGAGGCGGCCGATGCCTATTTCCGCGTACGGGCCGCGCAGAGCCGCATCGCCATCGCCGAGCAGCAGGTCACGACCAATCAGCGTCTGCTGGATCTGGTGCGGCTGCGGCTGGCCGATGGCATCGGCGCCGAGCGCGAGCAGGCGCAGGCCGAGGCGCAACTGGCCCAGACACGGGTCACGATTCCGCCGCTGCGCATCGAACTGGAAACGCAGTTGAACCGGCTTGACGTACTGATGGGCGCGCAGCCGGGCACCTACGCAGCGGAACTGCGCGATTCGCAGAGCGCCTTGACCGTGCCACAGGTGGCGCTGGCGCAGGGGCCGGCCAATCTGCTGCAGCGCCGCCCCGACGTGATCGCGGCCGAGCGTCGCCTGGCCGCATCGAACGCGCGCATCGGCGTGGCCACCGCCGAGTACTACCCGAAGGTGTCGCTGTCGGCGCTGCTGGGGTTCGAGAGCCTGTCCGCCAGCAAGCTGTTCACGGCGCAGGCGTTTCAGCCGGCCGCCACGGCGGGGCTGCGCTGGCGCCTGTTCGACTTCGGGCGCGTCGATGCCGAGGTGGCCGGCGCAAATGGCGCCCACGCCGAGGCGCTGGCCAACTATCGCCAGGCGATGCTGCAGGCCACGGCGGACGTCGAGAATGCGCTGATATCGCTAACGCAACTCGATGCCCAGCGCCTGGAACTGGACAAGGAGGTCGGCGCCCATGAGCGCGCCCGCAATGCGTCCGAGGACGCCTACAAGGGTGGCGCGGTCAGCCTGTTCGAGGTGCTGGACGAGGATCGCCAACTGCTGGCAGCGCGCGACCAGCAAGCCAAGGTGCGCGCCGACAACGCCCGCGCAGCCGTGTCGGCGTTCCGGGCCCTGGGCGGCGGGTGGTCGTGATACACAGGGCGAGCGCGGGCCAGTCGGCGTGCGTCAGCAACCCAGCGCCCGAGCCAGTACCTCCGCGATGTGCAGCGGCACCATATCCGCGTGATGGCGGATCTGCTGCCGACAGCTGAAGCCGTCGGCCACCACCATCGCCTGGGCCTGACGAGCCTTGATGGCCGGAATCAGCGTGCGCTGTGCGCAGGCATCCGCCACCGCCTGCTTGTCCGGCAGGAAGCCGAACGATCCGGCCATGCCGCAGCAGCCCGAGTCGAGCACGCGATACTGCAGGCCCAGCGCGTGGAGCGCCTGTTCCTCGCCGATCGTCTTCAAGACCGAGCGATGATGGCAGTGGGGGTGCACCAGCGCTTGGCCCGACAACGGCGGCACACCCTGCAGCGCCCGGCCGTCGCACAGGAAATCGGGCAACAGGAACGACTGCTGCCGCAGCCGCATCGCCTGCTCGTCGCCGCCCAGCAGTTCGCCCATCTCCTCGTGAAAGACGGACAGGCAGGCCGGTTCCAGCACGATGACCGGCGTGCCACGGCGGATGTCGTCGGCCATGGTTTCCAGCACCTGCCGCAGGTAGGCGCGCGCCCGGTCCAGCATGCCGTATTCGTAGAGCGGCCGGCCGCAGCATAGCGGGCGAATCGGAAGATGCACGTCGTGGCCGGTGGCTTCCAGCACCGCCACCGCGCTGCGTGCAATGTCCGGCTCGAACGCATTGGTGAACGTGTCCGGCCACAGGATCACGCGCCGGCCACGGGCGGGGTGGGGCGGCCGGCGCGCAAACCAGGCCCGGAACGATTGCGCGGCGAATCGCGGAATCTCGCGGTCGGCGGCCACATTGGCCAGCAGATGGGCCGCCTGCGCGAACAATGGCGCATGGGTGAGCACGTTGACCACGCCGGGTGCGGCACTGCCCACGCGCGCCCAGCGGTCGATCAGCCCGAACGCGTAGGCTTCGCGCGGCCGGCGCCGGTGCGCGTAGTAGTGCGCCATGAACTCCGCCCGATAGGTCGCCATGTCGACGTTGACGGGGCATTCGCCCTTGCAGCCCTTGCATGACAGGCAGAGATCCAGCGCATTGTGCACGGCCTCGGAGCGCCAGCCGTCTTGCACCACCTCGCCCTTGAGCATCTCGAACAGCATGCGCGCCCGCCCGCGCGTGGAGTGCAGCTCCTCGCCGGTGGCCATGTAGCTGGGGCACATCACGCCGTTGTTCTTGCGGCACTCGCCTACGCCTACGCAGCGCAGCATGGCGCGCGGAAAGCTGCCGTTGTCCTTGGTGTAGTGAAAATGAACCGGCTGCTCCGGCGGGTTGTATGCCGTGCCGATACGCAGGTTCTGGTCGACGTGGTACGGGTTGACCACCTTGCCCGGATTCATGCGGTTCAGCGGGTCCCAGACCTGCTTGAACTCGCCGAAGGCGCGCATGATCCGTTCCGGGTACATGATCGGCAGCAGGTCGGCCTTCGACTGGCCATCGCCGTGCTCGCCCGAGATCGAGCCGCCCAGGCTGACTACCAGATGCGCGGCGTCCTGCAGGAAGCGGCGCCAGGTCTCGATGCCCTGCGCGGTCTCCAGGTCGAAGTCGATCCGCGTATGGACGCAGCCTTGCCCAAAGTGGCCGTACAGCGCGCAGCCATAGCCGTACTGGTCGAACAGCGCGCGCAGCCGGCGCAGGTATTCGGCCAGGTGTACGGGCGGCACGGCCGAGTCTTCCCAGCCTTCCCAGGTGATCTTCTGGTTCGGCACATGCGCGGTGGCGCCCAGCCCGGACTCGCGCACGCGCCAGATCAGCTTTTCTTCGGCCGGATTGTCAAACAGCTTCATCGACGGCGGATCGCTGGCGGCGCCGAGCGCATCCATCAGATGCCGGGCGCGGGCGTCGGCCTGTGCCTTGTCGTCGCCGCCGAATTCGGCCAGCAGCCAGCCATTGCCGGGTGGCAGCAGCGCCACGTCCTCCGGGTGCATGCGCAGCGCCTTCATGTCGGAGATCAGGCGGTCGTCCATGCCCTCGACGGCGATCGGGCCGGCATCCATCACCGCCATCACGTGGTTGGCGGCGTGAAAGACGTCCGGATACCCGAGCGCCAGCAGCGATCGCGCGCGCGGGCTGTCCACCAGCCGCAGCGTGGCTTCCAGCACGACCACGCAGGTGCCTTCGGTGCCGATCAGCGCATGGGCGACCTGGCCCTCGTACTCGGGCAGCAGTGCCTCGAGGCTGTAGCCCGACACGCGGCGCGGGATGCGCGGCATATGCTGGCGGATGTCGTCCGCGTACTTGTCGCGCAGGCTGCGCAGCTTGCGATAGATGTCGCCGATGCGGTCGTCTCTTGCCGCCAGGGCATCCCACGCATGCGACGCGGTGGCGCCAACGGTCATCCGCGTGCCGTCGTAGGTCAGGATGTCCAGCTCGATCACATTGCGGATCGTCTCGCCGCCCATCACCGAATGCGGGCCGCAGGAGTTGTTGCCGATCATGCCCCCGAGCGTGTTGTGCGAATGCGTGGCCGGGTCCGGTGCGAAGGTCAGGTGATGGCGCTCGGCGGCTTCGCGTAGCCGGTCCAGCACCACGCCGGGCTGCACGCGGGCCGTCTTCATTTCGGGGTCGATAGACAGGATGCGATTCAGGTACTTCGAGAAATCGAGCACCACGGCGGCATTGCAGGTCTGCCCGCACAGGCTGGTGCCGCCGCCGCGGGACAGCACCGGCGCCCCGTGCCGGCGGCACAGTGCCACGGTATCGATCACGGCCTGCACCGTGCGTGGCACTACCACCCCGATCGGTACCTGCCGGTAGTTGGACGCATCGGTGGCATACAGGGCGCGGCTACCCGCGTCGAAGCGCACTTCGGCGTCGACGGTCTCGCGCAGCGCGTGTGCCAGCGCGGCGGCATCGTCGTCGGCCCGGGGCGAAGCTATGAAACCCAATGACATCGTGCGTCCTCTTCCTTGAAAACCAGGCCAAGGCCCGGCTGCCCGCCATACGGATAGAGCCGGCCATCCCGCAGCGCCGGCACGCCGTCGAAGTAGCGCTGCTCGATATGGGCGTGATCCTCGAACACCTCCACGTGAATGGCCGGAATCGCCGCGCAGGCCAGGCTGGTGTGCAGCGCGGGCGCACAGTGGCTGGACAGTGGCACGTGGAAGGTCTCGCACAGGCATGCGGCACGCAGCCAGCCCGTGATGCCGCAACGCGTGGCGTCGGCCTGGAGCACGTCCACGCTGCGGGGTTCGAGCAGGCGCCGGAAGTCGTCGCCGGTGAAGCCGTACTCGCCCGCCGCCACCGACATGCCCGGCGGGGTGTGCTCGCGCACCTCGCGCAGGCCTGCAACATCGTCCGAACTCACGGGCTCCTCGAACCAGGTGACGTCGAAGCGCGCGAAGGCCTGCGCCATGCGCAGCGCCTGGGCCACCGTGTAGCCGCCGTTGGCATCGACGAACAGCGCCGTGTCGGCGCCGATGGCCTCGCGGACCGTGGCAACACGTGCGGGGTCATCGTCGGCATGGCGGCCGACCTTGATCTTGACGCGCGCGTAACCCTGGTCACGCCACGCGTGCGCGGTGTCGCGCAGCGCGTCCATCGACAGGCTTGTGAAGCCGCCGCTGGCGTAGCCGGGCACGGACGTGCGCGCGGCGCCCAGCAGCCGCATCAGCGAGACGTCAAGCAGGCGCGCTTTCAGGTCCCACAGTGCGATATCGACGGCCGAGATCGCCTGCGCACACAGGCCGGATACGCCCAGGTTGCGCACGGCGCGGAGCATGGTGAGCCAGCAGGCATTGGTGGCCATGGTATCGGCATCGATCAGCAAGGGCGCCAGCGTTTGCGCGATCAGTCGTGCCGCGGCCGGATTTGAGTAGCCATAGCCACAGCCGGTGACGCCGCCGGCGCTGGCGTGCACCACCACCAGCGTGGTGTGGTCCCATGTCAGCGTGCCATCGGACTCCGGGGATGGCAGCGGAATGCGGTAGGCCCTGGCGTCGATGGATCGGATCGGCACCGCGGACGATCCCGCGGCGTCCGGTGTCACGGCATGTCGTCCTGGTTCGTGCGGCGCTTCGACGGTGCGGTCAGCGACTCCCAGACCTGCCGGAACGTGGCGCGCAATGTGCCCCCGGCATCGGTATCGCCGTGCAGCATGGCCGAGATGTAGGCGCGCGCCTGCTTGGCCGAGATATGCGGCGGCAGGGGCGGCACATCGGGGTCGGTCACCATCTCCAGCAGGGTTGGCACGTTCGCGGCCAGCGCCTGGTCCAGCGCGGGGCCGATGGCATCGGGACGGTCCACGCGGATGCCCTGCAGCCCCAGCATCTGGGCAAAGGCAGCGTAGCCGAACGCCGGCAGGTCCTGCGACACGGCGAATTTCGGATCGCCCTCCATCACGCGCTGCTCCCAGGTCACCTGATTCAGGTCGCCGTTGTTCAGCACGATGATGGTCAGCGAACCTCTAGTCCACCGCTTCCAGTCGCGTGAAATCGTGATGAGCGCGCTGATGCCGTTCATCTGCATGGCGCCGTCGCCCACCATGGCGATCACGGCGCGGTCGGGGTGCGCATACCGCGCCGCGATGGCATACGGCACGGCTGGCCCCATCGTGGCCAGCCCGCCGCTGAGCGATGCCATCATGCCGCGCCGGATCTTCAGGTCCCGCGCATACCAGTTGGCCGCCGACCCGGAATCGCAGGTCAGGATGCAGTTGTCCGGCAATCGCCGGGACAGCTCCATGAACACGCGTTGCGGATTGATCGGGTTGGCCTCGGCGGCGGCGCGCTGTTCCAGCACCTGCCACCACTCGGCCACGTTGTGCTCCACCTCCTGCTGCCATGCGAGCGGTTTTTGCTCCAGCATCGGCAGCAGGGCGCGCAGCGTGCCCGCACTATCGCCTTCCAGGCAGATTTCCATCGGATAGCGCAGGTTCAGCATGCGGCCATCGATATCGATCTGCACGCCCCGCGCCTTGCCTTCCTGCGGCAGGAATTCCGAATAAGGGAACGCGGATCCCACCATCAGCAACGTATCGCAGCCATTCATCAGTTCCCAGCTGGGCTTGGTACCCAGCAGCCCGATGGAGCCGGTGACAAAGGGCAGGTCGTCCGGCACGGCGGCCTTGCCCAGCAGCGCCTTGGCCACGCCGGCGCCCAGCCGGCGCGCCACGTCGATGACTTCATCGGTGGCATTCAATGCGCCCGCGCCCACCAGCATGGCGACCTTGCCGCCCGCGTTCAGCACCTCGGCCGCCCGGCGCAGATCCGGCTCTTGAGGAACCTGGGCCCGAGCGGTGTAACCGATGCCTGTGTGGATGGTGCCGTGCTCGCGCGGCGGTTCCGTCACGGCTGGCAGGTCCTGCACGTCGTTGGGAATGATGATGCACGTCACCGTGCGGCGTTCGATGGCGATGCGCATGGCGCGATCCACCAGGTGCCGCATCTGCGCCGGATCGACGGCCATGGCCACGAAGTCGCGGGCCACGTCCTTCATCAGCGTGGTCAGATCCACTTCCTGCTGATAGTCGCCACCCAATGCCGCGCGCTTCTGCTGGCCGACGATGGCCACCACGGGCTGGTGGTCCATGCGGGCGTCGTAGAGCCCGTTGAGCAGGTGGATGGCGCCTGGCCCTGACGTGGCCAGGCATACGCCCGGTTCGCCGGTGAACTTGGCATGGGCGCAGGCCATGAACGCCGCCAGCTCCTCATGGCGCGCCTGAATGAACTCGGGCGCGTTGTCGGCGCGGCCAAATGCGCCCATCAAGCCGTTGATGCCGTCTCCGGGGTAGCCGAACACGCGCTGGACACCCCATTCCCGCAGGCGCTTGAGTACAAAGTCCGCAACAGTCATTGCCATCGCCAGCTCCATCATTTTCGGAGTGACATGCATCACCCGTGCCGTGTGTCGCGCGGAGAGCTGGGGCGAGCGTTGGGGCGGTTGGCAGCAGGCGTATCGCGGCGCGCGCACCACAAGTGGCCGCGTAGAAAGTGCCGGTGCCGGTAAGGTTTGCATACCGACCCGCTGACCTCCCCGCTACCGGCCGGCGGCCGCAGCCGGCGTCTGCCACGCGGCAGGCAGTCTGGGGCGGCTGGCGTAGTCGCCGTGCGTCAGGACGAACAGGATCGCCAGGATGCCGATGGGCAGCGCGGCCGCCAGCCGCAGTACCGCCGCCGCGCGGGCCAGGTGCATGAAGCTGACCGCGATCAGCAGCGCCTTGAGGGCGGCAATGGCGAGGTTGATGGGGGCGTTCCAGACGCCCAGATCCAGAAAGGCGGTGCCGACGGTGATGGCCAGCAGCAACACCAGCAGCAGCCATACGCCGAAAAGGCGTCGTGTGGTGGTTTTCATGTCGCGCTCCGGCCCGGCAGGTAAAGGATGGGGAACAGGAACAGCCAGATCACGTCGACAAAGTGCCAGTACAGGCCGACGGTCTCCAGGCGCGCCAGGTTGGCGGAGGCGTGGCGCCCCGCGCGAATCGCCATGGCGAAACCGAGCACCAGCGCGATCCCGATGCAGAGGTGCACGGCGTGCAGCCCCGTCATCGCGTAGTAGAGCAGCCGGAACATCTGCCCGCCGTGGCCACCGGGCCCCGCAGCGTTGTCGGGAACAAAGCCCGCGGCGATGTCCTTCGCATACTCGACCCCCTTGATGAGGAGGAATATCAGGCCCAGCGCCGCCACGGCGCACAGCAGGCGCACGGCACCGCGCCGGTTGCCGGCCTCCGCCGCCGCGACGGCCAGCGCCATGCACAGGCTGCTGGTCATCAGCACGACGGTGTTAACCGTGCCCAGCAGCAGGTCGGTGTGCCGCGCGGCCAGGGTCAGCCCGGCAAGGTCCGTGAATCGGACGAAGTAGTAGCCCATGAACAGCGGCCCGAAGAACATCAGCTCCGTGGCGAGGAAGATCCAGATGCCCAGGCGTGCGGCCAGCCGCTGCTGGCTGCCGCTGTCGAACTGGAACGGGGGCGCGCTCATTGTGGCGACTCCTGCCCCGTCACGGGGTCGTAGTCATAGGCGTCGCGTCGCACCCTGGGCGGGTGGGCGAAGTTGCGCGTGGGCGGCGGCGATGGCGTCTGCCACTCCAGGCCCGTGGCGTGCCATGGATTGGCGGGTGCACGCGGCGCCCGGAACAGCGAATGCATCAGGTACACCAGCGGCATCAGATAGCCGATGGCCAGGATCGAGCCGCCGGCCGAAGACAGGATGTTGAGCACCTGATATTCGGGCGGATAGGCGTGATAGCGGCGCGGCATGCCCTCGAAGCCCAGCAGGAACTGCGGAAAGAAGGTCAGGTTGAAGCCGATGAAGATCACCACCGCCGCGATACGGGCCCAGGTTTCAGGGTAGAGGCGCCCGGTGATCTTGGGCCACCAGAAATGCAGCCCGCCAAGGTAGGCCATGACGGCGCCGCCCACCATGATGTAGTGGAAGTGGGCGATGACGAAGTACGTGTCGGTCAGGTGCACGTCAAGGGCCAGGGCAGCCAGCACCAGCCCCGTGAGGCCGCCGATGGTGAACAGCCCGACAAAACCCAGCGCGTACAGCATCGGCGCGGCCAGGCGGATGCGGCCCTTGTAGAGCGTGGCGGTCCAGTTGAACACCTTGATGGCCGACGGCACGGCCACCAGGAAGCTCAGCAGCGAGAACGTCACGCTGGCGCGATAGGACTGTCCGCTGACGAACATGTGGTGGCCCCATACCAGGAAGCCCAGGCTGGCGATGCCGACAATGGCCCACGCCATGGCGCGATAGCCGAAGACGGGGCGCCGCGCAAAGCACGGGATGATCTCGCTGGCCACGCCCATCGCCGGCAGGATCATGATGTACACGGCCGGGTGCGAGTAGAACCAGAACAGGTGCTGGAACAGCAGCGGGTCGCCACCGAGTGCCGGATCGAAGATGCCGATATGGGCCAGCCGCTCCAGCGCCACCAGGCACAGCGTCATCGCCAATACCGGCGTGGCCAGCACCAGGATCAGGCTGGTGCCGTAGCTGGCCCAGACGAACAGCGGCAGGCGCATCCATGTCATGCCGGGCGCGCGCAGCGTGTGCGTGGTGACGATGATGTTCAGGCCGGTGAGAATCGACGAAAAGCCGGTGACGAATACCCCCGCCAGCGTCAGCACCACGTGGCTGTTCGAGAACATCGTCGAGAAGGGCGTGTAGAACGTCCAGCCGGTGTCCACGCCGCCTGCGACCATCGCGCCCAGCGTCAGCGTGCCGCCGGCCAGGTAGAGATACCAGCTGGCCAGGTTCAGCCGGGGAAACGCCATGTCGCGTGCGCCGATCATCAGCGGCACCAGGAAGTTGCCGAGCACCGATGGAATCGACGGGATCAGGAACAGCCAGACCATGATGACGCCGTGCGCGGTGAACAGCCGGTTGTAGGTGTCGGCCGTCATCAGGTCGCCTTGGGGCGTGACCAGGTCCAGGCGGATCAGCGTGGCGGCCGCGCCACCGACGAAGAAGAACAGCGTGATCGCCACCATGTACAGCCATGCGATGCGCTTGTGATCGGTCGATCCCAGCCACGAGCCAAGCGAGGTGCTTTCGCTCAGGTAGTTGCTGTCGTTGCCGCCCTCGTCGCCGGCCTTGTTGTCGGCGTCAGTCAAGGCGCCCGTGCGTTCAACGGTTTCGGTCTGCATGGGGGGCTCCCGTCGTGGTGCCGGTGGCGCGCAGGTAGGCGATGATGGCGAGGATGTCTTCCTCGTCCACCTGGCCCTGGTAGGTCGGCATGATGGGCGCATAGCCGGCCACGACGTCCTTGCGCGGGTCCAGCATCGCGTCGCGCACGTAGGCGGCGTCGGCGGTCACGGTGCGGCTATCCTGCAGCGTCACCGTCCGGCCGAGCAGCCCGTCCAGCGGCGGCGCCTGCACCGTGGCGCCGGCATCGTGGCAGGCGGCACAGCCCAGCTGCTGGAACAGCGCGCGGCCCCGTGCCGTCGTGGTTTCCGGGCCCGTGCTGGCGCCGAGCCATTGCGCAAACGCTGCGGGCGGCATCACGACGATGCGCCCCTGCATGGCGGCGTGGTCGGTGCCGCAGTACTCGGCGCAGAACAGCCGGTATTCGCCGGCCCGGGTGGCCGTGAAGCGCAGCATCGTGTAGCGGCCCGGCACCACGTCCTGCTTGATGCGGAATGCCGGCACATAGAAGCTGTGGATCACGTCCTGCGAGGTCATCGTCAACTCCACGGCCTGGCCCAGCGGCACGTGCAGTTCGTTGATCTCGCGCTTGCCGTTGGCGTGTTCGAGCTTCCACATCCATTGGCGGGCGACCACGGTGACCGGCACCGCACCGGCGGTTTCTCGCGCCAGCAGCGTGTAGTCGTGCGCGGCCCAGGCAAAGATGCCCAGGAAGATCAGCAGTGGCGTGACCGTCCAGGCGATCTCCAGCGGCGCGCTGGACAGCGGCGGCCGGTGGCGGTCGGCCTGCCGGTGCTCGCGGTAGCGAATGACGAATCCGGCCATTACGCACAGCACAGCCAGCGCCACCACGCAGAGCAGCGCGGTAAGCGACAGCATCAGGGTGTCGTAGCGGCCGGCTGCCAGCGATGCGCTGTCCGGCAGAAGCTGGAAGGTGCCGTTCATGATGGGCGACCCCGCTGCCGCCGGCCGGTGTGCCACAGCCAGCCGATGCCCAGCGCGGCGAAGGCGGACAAAAACACCATCCGGATCCCGTCGAGGATCGTCATCGTGTAGCGGCCGGTCTGCGGATCGAAATGCACGCAGCGCATCAGCAGCTGCTGTGCCGGAGAACCAACCCGGCCTGCCGCCGCCTGTTCGATCGCGGTGCGCAACGCGGCGGCATCGAACCGGACGCCGCTGAAGGACCGGGAGATCCGGCCATCGGGTGTCACTACGACAAAGCCGGCCGGATGGGCGATCTGGTCTGCATCGGGCAAGGGCGACGCCCGCATGCCGATGGCCCGCATCAGGGCATCGATGGTCCCCGCATCGCCGGTGAGCATGTGAAGATCGCCACCCGCGGCGGCCAGCAGGGCGCCATAGTGCGGCTTCTTTGCGGCGGCGGTTGCCACGGTCTCGTGGCTGTCGATGCTGACGGCCGCGACGCGCCAGGCGTCGTGCGGCAGGTGTGCCTGGGCCAGCGATTCCAGCACGCCATCCATGACCGTGCTGCACAGGTTGGTGCAGCGGTAGTACCCGGGCACCAGCACCAGCGGCCGGTCGCGCGACAGGTCTTGCAGGCGCACAGGCCGTCCGTCGTCGTCGCGAAAGGACAGGTCAGCGGGCAGCTGCTTGCCGGGGATGGGCGCAAACGCCATGTCCGGCGGCGCGGGCAGCGCCAGGGGTGCCGCCTGCGTGGGCAGGGCCAGCCACGCGATCAGCGCCAGGGCGGCGGCGCGCGCGTTCATGGTGCGGGCTCCTTGCGTTCATCGGCCATCAGCGCCATGGCGCGCGCCACCGGGATGCGGGCCGTCCCGGCGCGTTTATCAATCCACCCCCAGCCGTTGAGTTCGGCGAGCTTTTCGGCCTCGTAGCGCGCACGTTCGGGTTGGGGCGCGCTTTCGGACAGCGGCAACGCAGCCGGCGCCGAGGCGGCTGGCGCAGCCGGCGCCGGCGCGCCCAGCGATCCGGATGCGTTGAGCCGGCGCGCGTAGAGCCAGCCGACGGTGGCCGCCAGCGCAATGGCAACGGCAAGCGCGGCCGCCCCGAGTGCGACGGCGCGCAGGCTGACGTTGCGGGCCTGGCGCGCGTGGCTCATGTGTGGCCTCCTGTGGAGGGCAGCACCAGCCAGCAGGCTTCCACCGCATGCATGACAAGCACCATGGCGGCCACCGTTGCCAGCATCGGCGGCGAGCGCTTCACGCGGCGCGACAGCAGGGCCAGCATCGGCAGCGCGAAATGGCCCAGCGCCAGCACCCAGGCCATCAGGGGCCAGACGCCCACCCGGCGTGCCAGATACCAGCCGATTTCGTGCGGCAGGTCCTCGGCCCAGATGATCAGGTACTGGGTGAAGGCCAGGTAGGCCCAGGTGATGACGGCGGTCAGCAACAGGTTGCCCAGGTCCAGCAGCACTTGCGGCGGGGCGCCGCGCCGCGCCGCCAGCCATGTGCCGAGCGCCAGGCCGGCGCACGCCTGGCCCGTGGCCAGCAGCAGGCCGAACACACTGGAGTACCAGAGCGGCATCAGCGACATGATCCAGTCCACCGCCGCCACGCTGACCGTGAGCCCATAGATGATCAACGCCGCCGCCGCAAAGCGTGGCGAGCGCGTGTGGCGGGCGGACCGGCTCATCGTGGCCAGGACGACCCAGACGGCCAGCACCGCCACGCCGCGCACGACAAAGCCGGATCGGCTCAGCCATAGTGACTTGAATGCGGCGCTGTGGGCGGGGATGTCGGGCGCCCAGCGCTGCGCCCCGCGTGCGGCGTCGGCCGCCCAGGGGTACAGTGCGCCGACGCCTGCCAGGATCGGCAGGAACAGCAACGCCAGCAGCCAGGTATGGCGCGCCATGCCCAGCAATGGCGCGCGCAGCGGCTCGCCCCACGCGCCGCCCGTCAGGTTGTGGATCCAGACGATGGCCAGGCCGCCCATCACCACGCCGATGCCGCACCACCAGGCAGTCAGGTACAGCGACAGCAGCGTGGCGATGGTGTGCGGGCTCATCGATGCTCTCCGGCCGGCGCTGCGCCGTCCAGGTGCCGCAGGTCGTCGGCCGTCAGGCGCGCGGCGGGCGCATGCTGGCTGAACTGCAGGGCGCGCAGATAGGCCACCACGGCCCAGCGGTCCGGCGGCGGCAACTGCGCGGCGTAGGCGGCCATCTGTCCGCTGCCGTGACTGATCACGTCGTAGAGCAAGGTGTCGGGTGCGGCGTGCAACGCATCGGTGTGGAACGATGGCGGACGCGGAAAGCCGCGTCGCACCACCATGCCGTCGCCGTCGCCGGTGGCGCTGTGACACGGCATGCAGTAGATCTCGTAGCGGGACTGGCCGCGTTGCAGCTGCTGCAGCGTCAGCGGCGGGCGCGATGCGTTCGGGGCATCGTCCTGGCTTCGGCCGCTGGACGTGGCCGCAAACGGGCCGCCTGGCGCCGGCACGGTGTTGTCGGGTAACGGCCGGGCCGAGGTGCCGTCACCGAAGCGGTCGCTGCGCGCAAAGGGCTTGTACTTTGGCTGGTCGTACATGTCCTGGCGCGCCCGCTCGCACCCGGCAAACGACGCCAGCGCACAGGGCACACACAGGATGCAGAGACAGCGCAGCAGCCGGAAGGGGGTCATGCCGGCACCTCCGCCACCGCTGTCACCTGCAAGGGGTCGGTGGCTGCCAGCATGCGCCGGGCGGCGTCGGCATCATCGTTGCCGGGCCGGACGCACAGGAAGAACCGGTGTCGCGTCGCCTGCTCGAAATCGGCGGCATCGAACAGCGGATGGCGCAGGCGCGGCAGCCGGTTGGCCACCAGCATGCCGAATACCGTTGCCAAAGCCGCGCCGAGGATCGTCATCGAGAACGTCGCCGGCACGAACATCTGCCAGCTTCCGGTCGGGCGCCCGCCGACATTGATCGGATAGTCGAAGACCGCCGCATACCACTGCAGCAGGAAGCCGCCGATGCCGCCGGCCAGCCCCCCCAGCAGCGCCAGCAGCGGCATGCGGTCCGTTGCCATGCCGATGGCGTCCGCCAGCCCCTCCACGGGATACGGCGTGAACGCTTCGAGGTCGGTGAACCCGGCGGCGCGTGCGTGGCGGGCCGCGTCCAGCAGGGCATCGCCGGTACGGTATTCGGCCAGGACGCCATAGGGACTCATGGCTGCTCCCTGGCGCTGGCGTGCACGAGTTCGCGCATCTCGGCGATGGAGATCACCGGCAGGCAGCGGATAAAGACCAGGAACAGCCACGCGAACATGGCGATGGAGCCCACCAGCATGATCCAGTCCCATACGGTCGGATAGAACATGCCCCACGACGACGGCAGGAAGTCGCGGTGCAGGCTCGATACCACGATCAGAAAGCGCTCCATCCACATGCCCGTGTTGATGACCAGGCTCAGCGCGAACAAGGCCAGCGGGCTGTGCCGCACGCGCCGCCACCACAGGCACTGCGGCACCAGCACGTTGCAGGCCATCATCGCCCAGTACACCCCGGCGTACGGGCCGCCCCAGCGGTTGCGGACCAGGAAGATCTCGTAGGGGTCGCCGCTGTAGAAGGCGGTGAAGATCTCGCTGGTGTAGCCATACGCGACGATCACGCTCATCGTCAGCATGATCTTTGCCGCGTTGGCCAGATGGCGGCTGGTGATGAAGTCCTGCAGGCCGTAGGCGTGCCGCAGCGGAATGGCGATCGTCAGCACCATGGCAAAGCCGGAAAACAGCGCCCCGGCGACGAAGTACGGGGGAAAGATGGTGGAGTGGTAGCCCGGCGTGTTGCCGATCGCAAAGTCCAGCGACACGATGGAATGCACGGCGATGACCAGCGGCGTGGCCAGCCCGGCCAGCAGCTTGTAGGCGCTCTCGTAGCGCGCCCAGTGCCGCGCGTCGCCGCGCCAGCCCAGGGCCATCACCGCATAGGTCTGCGCCACCCGGCGGCGCCCGCGCAGGCAGGCGCGGTCGCGCAGCGTGGCCAGATCGGGAATCAGCCCGACGTACCAGAACAGCAGCGACACGATCAGGTAGGTGCCGATGGCAAAGAGATCCCACACCAGCGGGCTGCGCCACTGCGGCCAGACATTCATCACGTTGGGGTAGGGCACCAGCCAGTAGAAGAACCACGGGCGGCCCAGATGCAGGATCGGGAACAGGCCGGCGATGGCGGCGGCAAACAGCGTCATGGCTTCGGCGAACCGGTTCACCGACGTACGCCATTGCTGCCTGAGCAGCAGCAGGAACGCCGAAATGAACGTGCCGGCATGGCCGATCCCGATCCACCAGACGAAGTTGCCGATGGCAAAGCCCCACGCCACGGGAATATCGACGCCCCAGATGCCCACGCCTTTGGCGAAGAGCCAGGCCGTGCCGCCGATGAACACCAGCATGCCGGCAAACGTCAGCAGGAAGGCGCCGAGCCAGGGCAGTTGCACCGGCCGGTCCAGCACCAGGCCGGCGATCTTGTCGGACACGCTGGCATAGCCCCAGCCCGGCCGCAGTACACCAATATCTCTTGAAACGGGGGGCGTGTCCGACGGGTCTGCCATGGCTATGCAAGATCCTCGTCGGGGTTGGTCACCAGCGCGGCATAGCTGGTGCGTGGCCGGGTATTCAGTTCGGCCAGCAGGTCGAAGTTGCGCGGAGACCGCTTGCGCTGGCTGACCTGGCTGTCCGGGTCGGCGAGATTGCCGAACGCAATGGCCTGTGTCGGGCAACTGGCCTGGCAGGCGGTGACCACGTCGCCATCGCGCAGCGGCCGGCCGAGCTTTTCCGCTTCGATCCGGGCGCGCGTGACACGTTGCAGGCAGTACGTGCATTTCTCCATCACGCCACGCCGGCGCACCGTCACTTCGGGGTTGTAGGCCGGCGGCGGCCGGTCGTCGCCCTGGTTGCTGTACTGCAGGAAGTTGAAGCGCCGTACCTTGTACGGACAGTTGTTGGAGCAGAAGCGCGTGCCGACGCACCGGTTGTAGACCTGCACATTGAGGCCGGCGCTGTCGTGGACGGTGGCGCCGACCGGGCACACCAGTTCGCACGGCGCGTCTTCGCAGTGCATGCATGGCACGGGCTGGAAGACGGTGCGAACCGGCTGGCCGGCGGTGTCACGCGCGTCGTCGTACCGGTCGACGCGGATCCAGTGCATCACGCGGCCACGCCCGACCTCGGTCTTGCCGACCACCGGAATATTGTTTTCGGCCTGGCAGGCGATGGTGCAGGCATTGCAGCCGATGCAGGCGTTCAGATCGATCGTCATGCCCCAGCGCTCGTGGGGATAGGGCCAGCGCGGGTAGAGCGATTCGGCGGCCTGCGGTGCATGGCGCTGCGCGAAATGGGGATGGCGACGGTACTCGGCGGCCGTGGCGGCTGGCGCAAGCCCTCGCCCGGCCATCGAGGTCTGCGTCTGCACCACCGCGAACGCGTGCGTGGCGCCCGTGGCGTCCAGGGCGATGGCGTGCGGCCCATCCGACGTGCGCAGGACGTAGGCGTCGAAGCCCACGCCGTTGCCAACGCGCCCGGCATGGCGACGCCCGTAGCCAAGCGGTAGCGTAACGACCCCTTCCGCGTGACGCGGCATGACCCACACCGGCGCCTCGACCGGCTGGCCTCGGCCATCCACGCGGCGTATCCGCACGATGTCGCCGGTGGCCAGATGGTGCATCCGGGCCGTGAGCGGACCCAGCAGCGCAGCGTTGTCCCAGGTGTGCCGCGTCAGCGCGCGCGGCAGTTCCTGCAGCCAGGCGTTGTTGGCCAGTTCGCCGCCGTCGGTGGCGGGGTCGGGCGTGAAGCGGGCAACCAGCGGAGGTATGGCGAATAAGGGCGGCGTGATGGGGCGCTGCATCTCGGGCGACACATCGGCAGACGCCGAATCGGGGACCACGCCGGTGCGCAGTGCGAGTTGCCAGACATCGTCGAAGCCAGACGGCTGGTGCGCCTGCCAGTGCGCGCGCACGATCGCGTGGCCGGAAGCGGGCGGGTCGCCGGTGGCGGCCGATAGCAGTTCGTGCGCCGAGCGGCCGGCATTGAGCGGTGCAATCAGGGGCTGCACGATGGATACGGTGCCGTCCCACGCGTGCGCGTCGCTCCATCGCTCCAGGTCGTGGGCCATCGGGATATGCCAGGTGGTCAGGCGCGCCGTTTCGTCGCGGTACAGGCCCAGGTGGGCCGACCACGGCACGTGGCCAAGCGCGCCGCCGAAGTCAAGATCGCAGGGCGCGTCGTAGGCGGGGTTGGCGTCGATGACCAGTAGCGCCGAAACCTGGCCGGCCCGCATGGCCTGGGTCAGTGCAGCCATCGAATGGCCGTCGCCCCGAGGTCGTCGTGGCGACCGGGCAACCGTGCGCACCGCACGGCCAAGATTGCCCAGCCGCGCGTTGAGGCGCCAGATCAGCGCCTGGGTGGACGGCGCCAGGCTGTCGCCCGGCACCAGCAGCGACTGGCCCGCCGGGGCGTCCGCGAGACGCCGTGCCAGCACATCGAGCCAGCGGCGCGCGGTGGCGTCGTCGGGGGCGGGCGTGTCCGCCGCCGCTTCGGGCATGCCGAGCTTGCGCGCGAGCGACCACGCCAGTCGTTCGATGTCATGGGGAGGCAGCGCCAGCCGGTTATCAGCGATCTCGCCCGTCAGCGTGGGCGACGATTCGATCGCATAAATGCGGCGCGCCAGCGCGGGGGCCGTGCCGCGGCGGTCGGCCATCAGGTCGTGGGCCTGCCGGACGGCGCCAGGCCCCTGGCCAAGCAGATCGGCATCGAAGGTCACCACGAGCGTGGCCGGCGAGGGATCGAGTACCGGATCCACCGCATCGCCAAAAGCCAGGTCGATGCCGGGCGTGCCGTCGTGGACCGGATCGTGGGCGTGCCAGACGGCCTTGGGATACCGTTCCAGCCAGTGCGCGATCTGTGCCGCAAGCGTGGGCGAGCCGATATTGCCGGTCAGCAGGCGCAGCCCTTCGCCATCGCGGTCGCGCCATTGGGTGCGTTGCACGGCCAGCGCCGCATCGAAGGCCTGCCAGGTCGACATGGCCGCGCCGCGATAGGGTGCCTGGCTGCGGTCGGGGTCCCATAGCTGGAGCACGGCGGCCTGGTCGAACGGATGCGTGCCGCCCAGGCTGGCGGGATGGCGCGGATTGCCCTCGATCTTGGTGGGGCGGCCCATATTGCTTTCAACCAGCACACCCGTGCCGTAGCCATGGCGGGTCAGCGCGGTGGCGTAGAAGATCGGCCGCCCTGGCACCATGCCCTCGGGCATGTGGACGTACGGAACGATGGCCTCCTTCGGCGGCCCGCTGCAGGCGCCGCCCGCCAGCGCGGCCGAGGCGGCCATCACGCGCAGGAAGTTGCGCCGGGCGAGGCTGTCGGGCGTGTCGGCGGTATCGGAGGCATCGAAGGCCTCGGACGCATCGGACGCCTCGGACGCAGGGACGATCGGAATCACGGGCCGGTGCGTCATCGATGACAGGTGGAACAATCGGTGAGCCGCCGGGTGTCCTGCAGGTGATACATCTTCTGCAGCAGCGCCATTTCGTCGGCCGCGAGCGGGGGGCGCTCGCGCATCGCAAAGATGTCGGTGGGCGCATGCAGGTGGCGGGCTGGATCGCGGTGGCATGCCAGGCACCACTGCATGTCCAGCGGCGCCACCCGGCGCGTCAGCGGCATCTGGTCCACGCGCCCGTGGCATTCCTGGCAGGCCACACCCTTGGCAACGTGGATGCTGTGGTCGAAATACACGAAATCGGGCAGGTCATGCACGCGCGTCCATGCCAGCGGCCGGTTGTCCCGGTTGCTGGCGTGCAGGGGCGCCAGCATCGGCGCGTCACGAAACAGCACGCTGTGACATGTCAGGCATACGCCGGTGGCCGGCATGCCCGCGAACGCCGACGTCTCCACGGATGCATGGCAGTAGCGGCAGTCGATGCCATCGTCCGAGACGTGATGCTTGTGGCTGAACGGAATGGGCTGCGCAACGGGTTCCTGCATCTCGATCTGTGGGGCCATGGACCAGCGGGCCACGCCAAGGGCGGCGGCGACCAGAACCAGCACGCCAAGGCCCAGCAGCTTGAGAACAAGGACTTCCGCGCGTGTGAAGGCCTGCGCCATGACGTGTTTTTCTTCCTGGCGAAACATTCGTACGCTGCAATTCAGATGCCAGGGCATCCCGCCTGCCGTTGCCTTGTACAAGAGGGCGTGCCGGCAGCCGGGCTGCAGGCTGCGTGTGTAGCTCTTACACGGGCGCGCTCCAAGTTCCCGACAGGTCGTGGCCGTCGGCGTCGTGCCAGGGCCGGCCCGGCTGGGCTACGTGTTCTCGTAGGATTTGTGGACAGCACGTTTCGGCCAGACTACCGGCGTGGCGGGAGTAAGATACCGGCGCCGGACACCTATCAGGAGACACAGCATGAGCAGCAAGAACACGATCTGTTTGTGGTTCGAGCGGGACGCGCTGGACGCGGCCACCTTCTATGCGCAGCACATTCCAGACAGCAAGGTCGGCGCGGTGATGCGCGCGCCGGGTGACTATCCCGACGGCAAGCTCGGGGATGTCCTGACCGTGGAATTCACGGTGGCCGGCATCCCGTGCGTGGGGCTGAACGGTGGCCCGCACTTCAAGCACAGCGAGGCGTTTTCGTTCCAGATTGCCACCGACGACCAGGCCGAAACCGACCGCCTGTGGAGCGCGATTGTCGACAACGGCGGCAAGGAAAGCGAATGCGGCTGGTGCAAGGACCGCTGGGGGATTTCGTGGCAAATCACTCCGCGTGTGCTGTTGGCGGGGATTTCCGCCCCCGACCGCGTGGCGGCCAAGCGCGTCTTCGACGCCATGATGACGATGCGCAAGATCGACATTGCCACCATCGAGGCCGCGCGACGCGGATAGCGGCGCGGGTGCCTGAAAAGGCGCAATGAAGGCGGACGAGAACCGGAGCGAGCATGCCGATGCCGACCTGTGTGCCAGCGCGGACAGCGCTGGTGGTCATGCACTATCAGACCGACATCCTGAACCTGTTTCCGGAGGTCGCGCCGACGTTGCTGGCCAACACGCGCCGGCTGTGCGATGCGGCACGGGCGCGGGGCGTCAGCGTCTACTTTGCGAAGATCCACTTCGCGCCGGGCTATCCGGAGATCAGTCCGCTGAACCGGAACGGGCAGGGCATCCGGCAACTGGGGCTGTTCGTCGAGGACCAGCTATCGCCGGAACTGGGCCGCCGGTCCGATGAGCCGATCATCCTGGCGCATCGGGCCAGCGTGTTCTTCGGCACCGACCTGCAGGTGCGGCTGTCCGCACAGGGCATCGACACGTTGGTCATGGTGGGGATTGCCTCGACCGGCGTGATGCTGTCGTCCGTTGCGTATGCCAGCGATGCCGACTTCAGGCTGGTCACGGTCAAGGATTGCTGCTACGACCCGGACCCGGTCGTCCACGATCACCTGTTTGCCACGGCGTTCGATTCGCGCACGGCCGTGCTGTCGCTGACCGAAGCCTTGTCCTGGCTTGGCTGATCGCCTTGCCTGGGCCCCGGCTGGGCGGCCCAGTCGACGACGGCATCGAACAGGCGCAGTCCTTCGGGCGACAGGTTGGGGAACGTCTCGTTGTCCAGGAAGAACATCACACGTCGTGCCGGCGCGATGGACTCGTAATCCATCGTCGCGCCTTTCTCGTAGGTGAATACGGCGGCCTTGTCGGGCTGCCCGTAGAGCGTGGCGATGGTGCTGGCGCCGAGCCCCGGCTTGCCCCAGCTCATGGCGGCCTGCTTCTGGTACACGTTGACGACGCCCGCCGGCAGCCCGCCCGCGGCCGGGTGGGGCGCATTGACCAGCCAGACATAGCGCTCGCGCGGCGCCTCGCCGAAGTCGGCATCATGCCGCTTGCCCGTCATCGCCAGATCGTCGAGATAGTCGTTCTCCCACGTCATCAACGGCACGCGCAGTTGCCGCCAGCCGGCCTGCATCGACTTTGCCGAGACGGTGGATGACAGGATCACGCAGTCGGCATTGGCCACGACATCAGGCGCCACATCCTGGTTATGGATCGTGACGCGATAGCCGCGCGATTCGAGATGGGTCTTCACCAGCCGGTCTGCCGCGGCACTGGGGCTCGATACCTGCGTCACGAGCGCAATGGTGCGATTTGCGGCGGACGCGGGCGCGGACCAGAGGGCGCAGGCTGTCCAGAGCCCGGCAAGCGCCGCACCTGTCCTGGCGGCCCGACGGCCGGTTTTCGACGATTCGTTCATGGTCAGAACTCGAAGGTGGTAATCAGCGAAACCTGCCGGGCGTCGCCCACGGCCACGAAGTAGCGGTTGGCGCTGGACGGGTAGTACACGCGGTTGAACAGGTTCTTGGCGTTCAACTGGAAGCGCACCTTTTGCCCGCTGAGGCGCGTCTCGTAGGTCGCGAACGCGTCGAACAGTGTGTAGGCCGGCAGCGAGAAGCTGTTGGCCGAATCGCCGGGCCGGTTGCCCACGTAGTGGGCCATGCCGCCCAGCCGCAGGCGGTCGCCGCCGAAGATCTGTCCGAAGTCGTAGACGGCGGACAGCGATGCCGTGTGCTGTGCCACGTTCCAGAGCCGGTTGCCGGCGTACAGCGGGTCTTCGGTGGTCTTGGCGTCGATGTAGGCATAGCTGGCGATGACGTTCCAGCGGTTGCCGATCTGCCCGGAAATGTCCAGTTCGGCGCCACGCGAGCGGGCCTTGCCCGATGTGCGCCAGTCCGTCAGCTTGGTGACGTCGTTGTACTGGGATACCAGTACGTTCTTCTTGTCGATGTTGAACAGCGCGAACGTGCCGGTCAGGCCGCCGACGAAGTCCACCTTCGTCCCCAGTTCCCACGACCTGGCTTCTTCCGGGGCCACCGACGAATCGATGACCACGCCCGAACTCAGCGGCGCGATGGTCGAGGTCGGCTTGAGCGATGCCGTGTAGCTCGCGTAGACCGATACCGCCGGCGTGGCCTTGTAGACGATGCCCGCGCGCGGCAGCCACTTGTTGCCCGAGATGTCGGTGTTGACGGTGAACGGGCGGCCGCGCCCCGCCATCTGGCTCCAGGTCATGTAGCGGACGCCGCCCACCAGGATCCACTTGTCGGTCAGGTACAGGCTGTCCTGCAGGAAGACCGACGTGTTGTGCAGCGAATCGGTCTGGTCGCTGTCGCTGGCCGAGACCGTGGTGGACGGGTTTTCCAGGCCATAGACCGGGTTCAGGTAACTGAACGTGCTGCGGGTGGCCTGGCGCAGCAGGTCGCGGCGATAGATGAGCCGGTACTCGTGGTCCATCCCCAGCTGCAGGTTGTTGCGCATCCCGCCCAGCCGGAAGTTGCCGTCGACGTAGGCAATGCCGTAGCTGTCCGTGCTCAGCGCGCCATGCGTGGCGTCGTTGCTGCGCGTCAGCGTGCCGTTGCCGGTGTTCACGCCGGTCACGCGCAACTGGCCCGCATCGTAGGTTTCGCGGTTGTAGCTGTAGCCGAAGTGGCCCTTCCAGTCGGCGTTGAACTGGTGGTCGACCGAAAGCTGCGCCAGGTGCGATTCGCCTTCCATCTGGTTGAACGCCTCGTCAAGCCGCCGGCGGCTCGGGATGGGCAGCGGTTCGTTCGTGCGCGGGTCAAGCGCCGTGCCGCGATCGAACGGGTACAGGAATTTGCGATACTCGTACGACAGCACGGCCTGGGTGTCCTTGCCGTACCAGGCCACCGATGGCGCGATCAGCGTCTCGCGATGGACGCCGAAATTGCGCCAGTACTGCTCGTCGGTGTAGTCAGCCACCAGCCGGTAGGCAAGCGGCGTGTCGCCAACCGCGCCGGTGGTGTCCAGGGTGCCACCCGCCCCGTTCTGGCCGTGCCCATAGGTGGAGCCCCGCAGCGACAGTTCCGTATGGCGCTTGCGCTCCGGAACCTTGCTGACGATGTTGATGACCCCGCCCGGGTCCATGATGCCGTACAGCAGTGACGCCGGCCCCTTTATCACTTCCACGCTTTCGGCCGCCGCGTTGAAGCCGCGGCCCTGCACCAGCGGCATGCCGTTATGCATGATGGACCCATCGCGATTGCCACCGAAGCCACGCTTCATGATGGTGTCCTGCGTGCCGGCCAGCGTATTGCCCTGGGTAATGCCGCTGACGTTGCCCAATGCATCGTCCAGGTTGCGCGGCCGCTGGTCCTGCAGCACCTGCGCCGGAACGATGTTGACGACCTGCGGCGTGTCCTGCAGTGGCAGGTCCGAACGCAGCGTGGAGGCGCTGGGCTGGGGGCGATAGCTTTCCGTCGGGCCCGTGGCGCTGACCGTTACCTGGGGCAGGGTGGGGCTGCCCGTGGCGTTGTCCTGGGTGGCCCGGCTGGCGTCTTCGCGGCGGACAAGAAGATAGCTCCCGTTATCCCGGGTCACGCCCAGGCCCGTACCTTCCAGAAGCTGGTCCAGCCCCGCCTGCACCGTATATTGGCCGCGCAGGCCGTTGGTGGTCAGGTTCGCCGTCTGTCCGGGCGTGAACGCCAGCAGAATGCCGGCTTCGCGGCCGAACCGGTTCAGCGCCGTCTGCAAGTCGCCGGGGGGTATGTCGTAAGCGCGGACGGCGGGCGCCTGCACGGGATTGCCCTGTGCGAAGGCGGGCGCGGCAACGATCAGCCCCGAAGCGTGGAGGGCGGCGGCAAGCAGGGTGCGCGGAATCAGTGTCGAAGGACGAAAGGCGTGGCTAAAGTCGTGGCGGTCAGCGGGCATACGTGGATCGGACTGCAGAGCATAAGCAAGAAGGTCTTACTTGCTATGTCACGCGAGAATCCGGAACAGACCACCCTTTTGCCAAAAATCTGAAAAAATGTCTGCGGACAGCGGGCGAACGGGCAGGGTCGGGCACGGCAGGGCTAGCGGGTGGCACCCCGGGGCGCCATGCCCTCGTGCTCCAGCCAGGTGCAGAATCTCCCCACCAGTTCGTCGCCAGACTTGTCATCCGGAACGTAGGTGCAATAGCTGCGGGATGGCAGGCGCGGCGTGGCGAACGGCTCGACAAGCCGGCCCGCGGCGAGATCGTCGGCCACCAGCGCGATCGGCCCCATTGCGATGCCGATGCCGTCGATGGCGGCCTGCAAGGTCAGATAGAAGTGGTCGAAGGTCAGGGTGGCGGCGGGGATCAGCGCCGGCATCTGGGCGCTGGCCAGCCAGTCGGGCCAGAGCCGTGGCAGGCTCGACGTGTGCAGCAACGTGTGTTGCCGCAGGTCGCCTGGCGACCCGAGCGGCAGGCGCTGCAGCAGCGCCGGACTGCAGACCGGCGCCCGTTCCTCGACCAGGAAAGACCGGGTCGAATAGCCGTAGAACGTGTCCGGGCCACCCCGGATGATGACGTCATACCCATCTTTCAGGCTTTCCAGCGGCGCGTTGGACGTCTCGACGTTCACCTCCACGTCAGGATGGGCTGCGCGAAACACGGCCAGCCTGGGCACCAGCCAGCGCAGGGTGAAGGTGGCGGATGCATTCACGGACAGGGTCCGCGCGACCGTCTCGGTCACGCCGTATCGCGCGGTGGCCAGCGAGAGCTGGTCCAACAGGGGGCCGACCTTGTCCAGATAGGCCCTGGCCGCGGGGGTCAACGCCACCCGCCGGTTGTGCCGCTCGAACAGCGCGGCGCCCAGCCATGCCTCAAGCAGGCGCACCTGCTGGCTCACCGCGCCATGCGTCACATGCAGTTCCGCCGCGGCTTCCTTGAAGCTGCCGAGCCGGCCGGCGGCCTCGAAGGCGCGCAAGGCGTTCAGGGGAGGCAATACCAGTTTCATTAGGGATAGATTTTCTAACGTGAGCCGGCAATTTATCTCGATTGTCCGGCCATCACAAGATAGTTATCCTGCCTGTCAGTCTGAACCACGTCGTTTCCCGCTCACTTTCCGTCCTGATCCTTGATCCCTATGTTGAGTCTTACCGGCGGCGTCGTGCTCCTGGCGGCCTTGCTCCACGCGAGCTGGAACGCGATGCTGCACGGCAATCGCGATCGTTTCCTGTCCATGACGTGGATGAGCATCGCCATCGCGGCGGTGGCCACGATCATCGTCCTGTCCAGCCCCTTGCCGGCGCGTGCCGCCTGGCCGTACATCGTCGCGTCGGGGCTCGTGCATATCTTCTACAACATGAGCCTGGTGCGGTCCTATCGCCGCAGCGACCTGGCGCTGGCCTACCCGATCGCGCGCGGTTCGTCGCCGCTGCTGGTCACGCTGGGCGCGGCGCTGTTCGCGCAGGAGTCGATCAGCCCGCTGCACGGGCTGGGGGTGGCGATGATCTCGGGCGGCATCATCGCCATCGCGCTGCAGGGGCGCCGTATGTCGCGCGCCGGTGCGCTGGCCGCGCTGGCGACCGGGGCGACCATCGCGATCTATACCGTGATCGATGGCATCGGCGTACGGCTTTCCGGCGGCCAGGCGGTTTCGTACACCGCGTGGATGTTCCTGTTCTACTGGCTGATGCCGGTGCTGTTCGTCGCGATGCGGGGCATCGGGCCGCTGTGGGCGCCAGTCCGTGCGGAGCCGCTGTCGGTCGGCGTGTCGCTAGGCGGCGGGCTGGTGTCGCTGGTTGCGTATGGCATCGTGATCTGGGTGCTGCAGGCCGGCGCGATGGGCGCGGTATCGGCGCTGCGCGAGACCAGCGTGGTGTTCGCGGTGCTGATCGGCCGGGTGTTTCTGGGGGAAACCGTCAGTCGAGCACGCTGGCTTGCCTGCATGGTCGTCACGGCCGGCGCGATTTGCCTGGGACTTTGAACAAGCGGAGAGATTTGCAACATGACGAACGACATGAATCAGCGGGCTGGCCAGTGCCATTGCGGCGCGGTGCGCTTCGAGGCGACACTCAGCGACGGCCTCGACACGGTGCGCCGCTGCAACTGTTCCTACTGCCGGATGCGGGGCGCCGTGGTCGTCGCGGCGGACATCGGTGGGCTCAGGTTCCTGCGCGGCGAGGCGCTGCTGAGCAGCTACCGCTTCAACACCGGATCGGCCCAGCACTTCTTCTGTTCCCGCTGCGGCATCCATACGCACCTGCAGCGGCGATCGAATCCGAACCTGTACGGTGTCAACGTGGCTTGCCTGGATGGGGTCAGCCCGTTCGATTTTGCGGAGGTGCCGGTCATGGATGGCGTCAATCATCCGAACGATACCGGCGGCCCGGCACGCCAGGCCGGCACGCTGCGGTACGTGCCGGCCGACTCACGGATTGGCTGAATGATTGGCTGAAATCAGCCCTGTTCCCAGGCGCTGCACCAGCCCTTGGCCGCCACGTCCTTGTCGCCGAACAGCACGCAGCCGCCGGATGCGCTGCCCGTGTCGCCCTGGTAGAGCTGGCAGTTCGCGCAGGTCTGCGATGGCTTGTGGGCCGGGAATTTCTGCGGATCGACCTTCGCGGTATCGGCCTTGTAGCCGAGCTTCAATGCCCCCGGTTCCTGCTCTCCCAGCATGCTGGCGGCACGGGCGTGCCGGCTGCCCAGGGCCGCGGTGACGATCACGCTGGTGGTCAGGGCGAGCGGAAGATAGCCGAGGAACTGTCGTCTGCGCGGCATGGTGGAGATCCTTTTGTGGTGGTGGGCCTGTCGGGCGCTCGGGGTATGGCGCACGGGAAGCGTACAGGTTTTCCGGGCCGGGCGGGCCCCGGCGGCGCTAGCCCGGTGGCGAGAAGCAGCGGTCAGCCACCTTGTAGCCGGCTGCGCTCTCCACGGCCTGCGCCACGAACGGCAGGATCATCGGATTGCCGATTTCCTTGTGGAAGGCCACCCACAGTTCCAATGCCGGTACATCGCGGTCGGCCAGCCGTCGATAGACCACGCCGTTGATCGGTTGGGCGGCGGCCGATGCGGGCACCAGCGATACGGCAATGCCGGCCGACACCATCGACATCATGGCGTGGTGGCGCGCCGCGTCGTGCACGCGCGACGGCACGATATTGTGCTCGGCCAGCCAGGTCATCATCAGGTCGTGCGCGTACTGGCCGTAGCGCCGTTCCAGCGTGGCCAGGCTCTGGCCGTCGAGGTCGCGCGCATGGACTTTTGGCTGGCTGGCCAGCGGATGATCGACGGGCACGGCCAGCACATAGGGATCGGACATCAGGCGCCGCGCCTGCAGACGGGGATCGGTAACGGGCGGCCGCAGGATGGCCACGTCCAGCTCGTTGCTCAGCAGCGCCTGGAGCATGGCCTCGGAACTGATTTCGCGCAGCGAGTAGAGCACGCCGGGCACGCGCGCGGAAAAGCGCCGCAGGATGTCCGGAACGAGTTCGACGGCGGAGATGGCGGTCAGGCCGATGCCGAGATGGCCCACGTCCTCGCCACGGTTCGCCTGCGCCACCATCTGCCGCGCGCGATGTTCGATGTCGAACAGCTTCTCGGCCTCGGCGCGCAGCACCTGGCCGGCTGGCGTCAGCCGCACGCTCCGTTTGGTCCGCTCGAACAATTGCGCCCCGATCTGGGCTTCGAGTTGTTTGATCTGCAGGCTCAAGGGCGGCTGCGTCATATTGAGCCGACGTGCGGCGCGCGTGAAATTGAGTTCGTCGGCCAGCACCAGGAACGAGGTCAGAACACGCAGTTCGAGTGGGTTATACATATACAGGTTCTGTATAAGTCAGATACACAAGTAATATTGGAAATATAACTCGCCCAGACGCAGAATGTCTTCACCGCGACCACCTCTACGCGTCGCGGCATGAAAACAGAGACGCGAGACATGACCATCCAGCACCCGATCGACGACCGCCTGCCGGCGCTGCTTCGCAGTGGAAAGCCCGTGCGCGGCATCTTCACGGCCCTGCCCAGCCCGGCCATCGTGGAGATGTGTGCCTACGCGGGCTTCACGTTCGCCATCATCGACAACGAGCACGGCGCCGCCGATTTTGAAACCACCGAGCACATGCTGCGCGCCGCCCGCGCCAGCGGCATCATTCCGGTGGTGCGGTGCTTTCTCGAAGACATCCCCCGTGTCCTGGACATGGGCGCCAGCGCCGTGCAGGTGCCGATGATCGAAACGGTCGAGGATGCCCGCGATCTGGTGCAGCGCGTGCGGTATCCCGCCATTGGCCGACGCGGCAGCGCTTTCAGCGGCCGCGCAGCCGGCTACGGCGCGTTTCCGGGCGCCGCCCATACCACGCGCAGCAACGAGGGCGTGGCGCTGATCGCGATGATCGAAACGCCCGAGGGCGTTGCCAACGCCGCGGCGATTGCGGCCGTCGACGGCATCGACTGCGTGTTCGTCGGCCCGAACGACCTGGCGCATGCGATGGGCCATGGCAATGACTGGAAGGCCCCCGCCGTGGCGGCCGCCATCGAGCAGACGCTGCGCGCGGTGCATGCCCAGGGCAAGTGCGCCGGCATCATTGCGCTGAACGCGGACGACGAGCGACGCTATGGCGAATGCGGGGCGCGCTACTTCGCCACGGTCGCCACCAGCGTGATCACGCAGGCGCTTCGCCAGGCGGCCCAGGCCGGGCACGACACCACCGCAGCGGGATTGCGCTACTAGCCCGCCCAGAATTTCCCCGTTCCAGCACACACAGAATCGCCACGAGCGGCCGGGCGCAGCGCGTCCCGGCGCCGTGCGCCCATGGCATACCAGAAGGAGACTTGCATGGCCCAGTTTTTGAAGACGTCGAAGCCGCAGGAAGTGAAGGCGGAAATCCAGGAGCAGGTACGCGATACCGTCGCGGGCATCCTGGCGCAGATCGCCAGCCGTGGCGACGCCGCCGTGCGCGACTACTCCGCGCAGTTCGACAAGTGGCAGCCGCAGAACTTCCGGCTGTCGCAGGCTGAAATCGAGGCCTGCGTGGCGTCGCTGTCGCCTGAAGTGCTCGATGACATCCGCTTTGCCCAGGCGCAGATCCGTCGCTTCGCGCAGATCCAGAAGGATTCGATGCACGACGTCGAGGTGGAGACCCTGCCCGGCGTGGTGCTGGGCCACAAGAACCTGCCGGTGAACAGCGTCGGCTGCTATATCCCCGGGGGCAAGTATCCGCTGGTGGCATCGGCCCATATGAGTGTGCTGACGGCCAAGGTGGCCGGCGTGAAGCGCGTGATTGCGGCGGCGCCGCCGTTCGACGGCAAGCCGTCGCCCGCCATCGTCGCCGCCATGCACCTGGCCGGCGCCGACGAGATCTACTGCATGGGTGGCGTGCAGGCCATCGCCGCCATGGCGCTGGGCACGGAACACATCGAACCGGTCGACATGATCGTTGGGCCGGGCAATGCCTATGTGGCCGAAGCCAAGCGCCAGCTGTTCGGGCGCGTGGGCATCGACCTGCTGGCCGGCCCGACCGAGACGCTGATCATCGCCGACGACACCTGCGACGCCGAACTCGCGGTGGCCGACCTGCTGGGCCAGGCCGAACACGGGCCCAATTCGCCGGCCATCCTGCTGACCAACTCGCGCGCCCTGGCAGAGGCCGTGCCGGCCGAGATCGCCCGCCAGCTCGCCATCCTGCCGACCGCGCCGATTGCCCGCGTGGCCTGGGAAGAATACGGCGAGATCATCCTGTGCGATTCGTACGAGGAAATGGTGACCGAGGCGGATCGCATTGCATCCGAGCACGTGCAGGTCATGACGCGCGATCCGGACTACTTCCTGCAGCACATGACGAACTACGGCGCGCTCTTCCTGGGCGCCCGCACCAATGTGTCGTATGGCGACAAGGTCATCGGCACCAACCACACGCTGCCGACCACCAAGGCGGCGCGCTACACCGGCGGCCTGTGGGTGGGCAAGTTCATCAAGACCTGCACCTACCAGCGCGTGACGACCGACGAGGCCTCGGCCATGATCGGCGAATACTGCTCGCGGCTGTGTGCGCTGGAAGGCTTTGCCGGGCACAAGGAGCAGGCCGATATCCGCGTGCGCCGCTACGGCAAGTCGCGCCAGGCAGCATGAACATGGGCGCGCGTGCCGGCCTGCAGGGCCCACTCGATTTCGGCGGCAAGGTGGTGCTGGTGACGGGCGCCACCGGCGGCCTGGGGGCTGCCATCTGCCACGCGTTCGCGGGGGCGGGCGCTCAGGTGGTGGCTGGGTATCACCGGTCCAGCGAGGCGGCCGTGGCGTTGACGCGCGAGCTTCCGGCGCCGGGCCAGGGCGATCACGTCGCCGTGGCGCTGCCGGTGACGGACAGCGATGCCCTCCGGCGCGGCGCGGCGGAGGTGGCCGAAGCATTCGGGCGCGTGGACGTACTGGTCAATTGCGCCGGCACCACGCGATACGTTCGGCACGATGACCTCGATGCGCTCGACGACGCGCTGATCGACACCGTGCTGGCCACCAACGTGCGCGGCCCGATCGCCATGGTGCGGGCCTTCCGGCCGCTGCTGGAGGCGGCGGAAGGGGCGGCCATCATCAATATCTCGTCGGTGGCGGCGCGCACGGCCATGGGCAGCAACATCGCCTATTGCGCATCGAAGGCGGCGCTGGACAACCTGACCGCGTCGCTGGCCCGTGCGCTGGCGCCACGTATCCGCGTGGTGTCGGTATCGCCCGGCCTGGTCGACACCGACTTCGTGCGCGCGATGGACCCGGCGTGGCGGGAAATGCAGGCCCGGCTCACGCCGCTGGGACGGCTGGCCGATCCCGCCGAAGTGGCCACTGCCGTCTTGGCGGCGGCAGGCGCGATGCCGTTCACCACTGGGGTGGCCATTCCCGTCGACGGCGGCAGGCCGCTGTATTGAAGGTGATGCAAGAAGGTGCTGTATCGAAGGGGAAACCGCTTGCGAGCCCCTTGCGACAATAAACTGGAGACGAAACATGAAATCCGCATACCGCCGCACGCTATGCGCCGCCCTGGCGCTTGCCGGGCTGTCGCTGGCCGTGGTCGCACCGGTCAGGGCCGACACCTGGCCGACCAAGCCGATCAAGTACGTGGTGCCGTTCTCGCCCGGCGGCGTGTCGGACGCCACCGCCCGCATCGTGGCCGAAGGCCTGTCGCAGCGTCTGGGACAGCCGGTGGTCATCGACAACAAGCCTGGGGTGTCGGGCATCCTCGGCACCCAGTTCGTGGCGCGTGCCGATCCCGATGGCTACACGATCATGGGCGGCACGATCACCACGCACGCGGTCAATCCGTTCTTCTACAAGAAGCTTGGCTATGACCCGGTCAAGGACTTTGTCGCGGTGAACCTGGTGGGCACGGTCAGCAACGTGCTGGTCGTGTCGAATGACAGCCCGTACAAGTCGGTGGACCAGATCGTCGCCGCGCTGAAGGCCAAGCCGGGTTCGCTGACATTCGGCACGGCCGGCCCCGGTAGTTCGCAGCAGTTGTCGGGCCAGTTGTTCCAGAGCATCACCGGCACGCAGTTGCAGCAGATCTCGTACAAGGGGGGTGCGGCGGCGATGACCGACCTGATCGGCGGCCAGATCGATCTCGTGTTCGAGACCGTGGCCGCTGCCAAGCCAATGCTTGACGGCAAGCGCGTACGGGCCATCGGCGTCACGTCCAGGCATGCGCTGTCGGGCCTGCCCGGTGTGCAACCGCTGGCGGACCAGGGCCTGAAGGGCTTCGAGATGCAGTCCTGGCAGGGCATCTTCGCGCCGGCCGGCACGCCGAAGCCGATTGTCGACCGGCTTGCCAGCGAGATTGCCGCGGTCGTGGCCACGCCGGCCGTGCAGCAGCGCCTGCGGGCGCTGGGCGTGGAGCCGGAAGGCAAGACATCCGCGGCCTTCAGCACGTTCCAGCGCTCGGAGGTATCGAAGTGGGGCAAGATCATCCAGGCCGCGGGGGTGGTGCCGGAATGATCGTGGCCGTCAGCGCGCCATCGGGGGGTGGCCGCTGACGTGCTGCCATGGCGGATATTGTGCGCAAGGCGGTGGCCGCCTATTATCCCGAGGCCGACGTCCTGATTCGCCGACCCATGGGATGGGTCACTTGAGCGGCAATCTGGCGAACCATCGGGACCACTCATTGGGCCAACCACCGTCAAGCGACTGGAAGAACATGGATAACACCCCCATTCCGCAGGCTGTATACAGCCCCATCACGCGCAGCGCGATCTTTATCGTGGCCACCATTTCCGACGGCGACGCGCACGCCGACACGGTCAGGTCGATATGCGGCGACATCGCCGCGCTGGTGCGATCCGTTGGCAAGCGCGTGCCGGCGGGCAACCTGTCCTGCGTCTGCGGCTTTGCTTCGGATGCCTGGGACAGGCTGTTCGGGGCGCCGCGCCCGTCGTCGCTGCATCCATTCCGCGAGTTCGAGGCCGGCAACCGCCGCGCCATGGCGACCCCGGGTGAACTGCTCCTGCATATCCGCGCCGACCAGATGGACCTGTGCTTTGAACTGGCCACGCAACTGATGCGGCGTCTGGGGTCGGCGGTAACGGTGGTCGATGAAGTGCAGGGGTTCCGGTACTTCGACATGCGCAGCATGGTGGGGTTTGTCGACGGCACCGAGAATCCGGAGGGCGACGACAAGGTTCGCTTCACGATCGTCGGCGACGAAGACGCGCCGTTCGCGGGCGGCAGCTATGTGCTCGTGCAGAAATACCTGCACAACATGGATGCGTGGAACGACCTGACGGTGGAGGCCCAGGAGCGCATCATCGGCCGGACCAAGCTCGACGACATCGAACTGGACGATGCGGTCAAGCCGACCTGCTCGCACAGTACGCTGACGACGCTTGAGCAGGACGGCGAAGAGGTCAAGATCCTGCGTGACAACATGCCCTTCGGCCAGCCCGGCAAGGGCGAGTTCGGCACGTACTTCATTGGCTACGCCCGCTCGCCGGCCCCGATCGAGCAGATGCTCGAGAACATGATCGTCGGCAAGCCACCAGGCAACTACGACCGGCTGCTGGACTTCAGCCAGGCGGTGACAGGCGGCCTGTTCTTCGTGCCATCGGCCCCGTTGCTGGAGGCACTGGCCGAACGCGAGCCGGCCAAGGCTGACTGACCGGCCGACAGCCGGGCAAAAAAACGCCCGCTTGGGGAAGCGGGCGCAATCGGAGGGAGGATGGGCCTCAAATCGAGGCCAGTCCATGGTAAGCAAATCGTGCCCGCCGATGCATTGCACATTGGTATGGCTTTGCCTATCCGTTGGATGAAGGGACAATATCTGTCATCCGATTCTTCATGGGTGTGGCACCGAAGTGAACTGGGACGATACGCGAATCTTTCTGGCCCTCCAGCGCGAGGGCACGCTGCGGCGTGCGGCCCGGGTGGCCGGCGTCGACCAGGCCACGGTAGGTCGACGGCTGGCGGCGCTGGAGCATGCCCTGGGCGCCACGCTGTTCCTGCGCACATCCGACGGCTATGTGCTCACGCCTGCCGGCGAGAACGCCTTGCGGTCGGCCGAGAAGATGGAGGCGTTCGCCAACGATCTGGTCAGGCAGGCGCAGGGCACCGACAGCCGGCTGGCCGGCGAGGTCAAGGTCACCACGACCGATTCGCTGGCGCTGGAGTTTGTGATCCCGGCGATTGCGCGGCTCCACGCCGATCATCCGGACGTGCGGGTGATGCTCAATACGTCCACGCAGATACTGAACCTGGCGCGGCGCGAGGCCGACATCGCCATCCGCAACATGAAACCGGACAACCCCGATCTGGTCGCACGCCGTCTGGCGCGCTGGCCGGTGGGCCTGTACGCGTCCGGCGCCTACCTTGCCCAACGCGGCGAGCCCGATCCCGAAGGCGGTTTCGCCGGTCATGACCTGGTGATGTACCAACCGCACCTGACCAGCCATGCCGCGCCGACGCTGGTGGGGGAGCCGATCGGTGCCGGGCGGCTGGTGGCGGCGGTGAACTCCAGCCTGATGCTCCGCGCCACGATCCGCATGGGAACGGCCATCGGCGAGGTGCCTGTGCCCATGGCCGAGCGCGATGGGCTGGTGCGGATCTGGCCCGAGCGAGAACGGGCCCGCCGCTACGAGGTCTGGCTGGTCACACACCAGGACTTGCGGCACACCGCGCGTGTCCGGGCAATGATCGACACGATCGCCGCGTCCTTTCAGGACCTCGATACCTGACATCCGCCGCGCGCGGGCTGGCGGAGCCGCCAACTGGCTCAGGCGCGGGGAGGTTCCACGGCCAGGACGATCTTGCCGATGCTCTGGTTCGACTCCATCCGGCGGTGAGCGTCGGCAGCCTGGCCCAGCGGGAAGACGCTGTCGATCACCGGTTTCAGGCCCGCAGCCGTGAAGCGCGGCAGCCAATGCTCGCGGAAGCGGCGGGTCATCGCGTGCTTTTCGGCCTGGGTGCGCGATTTCATCACCGTGCCGATGATCTTCAGATGGCCGTACAGGATGCGCTCCAGCGGCAGGTTCGCGCCGGCACCGCCGCCGAGGATGCCCACCTGGATCAGCCGGCCGCCATTGGCCAGCGCGTGGATGTTGCGCTCGAAATAGGGGGCGCCCACGAAGTCGACAATGACATCTACGCCCCGGTCGTCCGTGGCTGCCTTCACGGCGGTCAGGAAGTCCTGCTCGCGGTAGTCGATCAGGACATTCGCGCCGAGTTCGCGCAGCGGCGCCAGCTTGCTGCCACTGGCTGTGACAAATACCTCGGCGCCGGACGCGGCGGCCAACTGCACGGCGGCGGAGCCCACGCCGCTGGCCGCGGCATGGATCAGCACGCGTTCGCCGGCGCGCAGGCCGGCAAGGTGGAACAGCGCCTCGTGGGCGGTCTCGAAGACTTCGGGGATCGCCGCCGCTTCGATCCAGGACAGCCCGTCCGGGATCGGCATGGCCATGCGATGGTCAATGCGAGCCAGTTCCGCGTACCCGCCACCACCAACGATGCCCATCACCCGGTCGCCGGCTTTGAAGCCATGTGCCTGGTCGCCCACGGCCACCACTTCGCCGGCGATCTCCAGGCCCATGACGTCGGAGTCGCCAAAGCTGGCGCGGCCGTATGCGCCTTGCCGCTGGTTGATGTCGGCGCGGTTCACGCCTGCGGCGTGGTTGCGCACCAGCAGGTCGTGGGGTCGCAGCACCGGCTCGGCCACGTCTGCCAGTTGCAGGGCGTCGGCATCGCCGAACGATGGGATGGTGATCGCTTTCATTCGCACTCCATTTGAAGCTTGCGCAACGGGTGGTGCCCGGCAGGCAAGCGGTGAATGGCGGCGAGTATAGGGTCCGTCGGCCCGGGCCGAAGCGTGAAGTTTTCCCACGCAGCGATGCATTTTTGCATCGCCTCGGGCCGGGCTGGCGGGGCCGATACCGTCAATGGCTGTCAGGCTTGCCCGGTTCGGCTTCGTAGTTCACCGGTACCCACTCGAAGCGGCCGCCCTGCTGGCGCAAGTGCCCCAGGCCCGGGAACGCGATATGGGCGGCGGCGACCACCGTACGGTCCCGGACGACCTGGCCGAAAACCGAATGGCGCGAGCGGCGCGCGCTGGCTGCATCGCTGTCGTACTTGACCGTGGTGTCGGGCTTGCGAAGCTGCAGCGCTGCGACATGGACCAGGTCGCCCCAGACGATCATCGTCTGGCCCTGGCTCTTGACGACGTACGACACGTGCCCCGGCGTATGGCCGGGCGTACGCATGGTGGTGATGCCGGGTGCCAGTTCCACATCGGCCTCGAACGGCGCGAAGCGATGGGCTGCCTGGTACGGTGCGGCGGCCGCGCCGGCGGCATCGAAGAACGTGGCCAGGAACGCGGGCGCCTTCGCCTTGTTGGCGGCAGTCAGCCAATAGTCGGCCTCTGCCTTGCTGACCCGCAGCACGGCATTCGGAAACAGTGGCTTTCCGTGGGCGCTGACGCCGCCGATGTGGTCCTTGTGCATGTGGGTGAGCAGCACCTGGTCCACCTGCTCCGGCTGATAGCCCGCCGCGCGAAGGTTCTCGATCAGATGGCCGCAGCACGGACCGTAGAGGTCGCCGGCACCCGCATCGACCAGTAGCAGCTGGCTGCCCGTGTTGATCAGAAAGGCATTGATCGAGCCCTGCACCGGTGGCGTCAGGAAGTCGCGGGCCAGGTCGGCCCGGATCTCTGCGCCGGACATGCCCTCCACGACGGTATCGACCGGAAACGCGTGCGTGCCGTCAAGCAGCGCCGTCACCTCGACATCGCCCACCATGATCCGGTAGAAGCCCGGGCCCTGCGTTTGCACCTGGGGTGCCGCCGCAGCTGCCACGGAAGGAAGCGTTGCCGCAGCGAATGTCGCGCCGAAGGCCATGGCGGAAAGCAGCGGGATGAGGGATTTGCGAATCGTGCGCATCGATCGAATCGGGGGTAAGCAGCGTTTGGGGGAAGGGCAGGCAACGGCCGCCCCGGCCGTGGTGCCACTACTACCGGATGCTAGAAAGCGCCCACGCGCGCAGCAATTGGCGGGTGGTCGGGGAGGACTCAGACCAAGGTAGGGGTCGACAATCGATGGGTCAATGCACAACGCATCGAGGTGTCTGGCGGGCAGGGTATCTAGGCACGCATGCGAGGAGGGCCTATCGCCCGTGAGAACGCCAGCGGCAGCCGGATCGTTCCCCCGTACCGACCGCCCCGCAGTTACCGCTGATCGGTCGTCAGCATTCTCACTTTGACCTTGCGGCCCTTCACCTTGCCTTCGTTCAGCCGCTTCATCGCCTCGCGGCCAATGGTGCGGTCGACGGCGATATAGGTCGACATCTCCAGCACATTGATCTTGCCGACCTGTTCCTTCGTGAAGCCGGCTTCGCCGGTCAGCGCGCCAAGGATATCGCCGGGCCGGATCTTTTCCTTGCGCCCGCCCAGCATCTGCAGGGTGACCATCGGCGGCAGCAGTCGCGTGCCGCCCGCCGGCGTCAGTTCGCTCAGCGCGTGCCACTCGAACTCGCCGCCCTGATGCTGTTCGATGTTGCCTACGCGACCCATTTCGTCGAGGCTGACCAGGCTGAAGGCCGAGCCCGCTTCGCCAGCACGGCCGGTGCGGCCGACGCGGTGGACATGGATTTCGGGGTCGGGCGTGACGTCGACGTTGATCACGGCTTCCAGTTGCGCAATGTCGAGCCCGCGCGCGGCCACGTCGGTGGCCACAAGCACCGAGCAGCTTCGGTTGGTGAACTGCACCAGCACCTGATCGCGCTCGCGCTGGTCAAGGTCGCCATGCAGCGCCAGCGCGGCATAGCCTTGCGCGTTCAGCAGGTCGACCAGATCGCGACAACGCGCCTTCGTGTTGCAGAAAGCGAGCGAGGTGGCCGGGCGGAAATGGTCGAGCAACAGGCCGACGGCATTGAGGCGGGCGTTTTCCTCCACCTCGTAGAAGCGCTGGCTGATGGTGGCGGCGTCGTGCGCCTGCTCAACCTTCACCGTCTTCGGCTGACGCAGGAAGCGATGGGCGAGCTTGTCGATGGCCTCCGGATAGGTGGCCGAGAACAGCAGCGTCTGCCGATCCTTCGGTGCATGGCTGGCAATGAAGGAGATGTCGTCATGGAAGCCCATGTCGAGCATGCGGTCGGCTTCATCGAGCACCAGCGTATTGATCGTGTCGAGATTCAGGCCGCCGCGATCGAGGTGATCGATGATGCGGCCGGGCGTGCCGACAACCACGTGCGCACCATGCACCAGGCTTTCCACCTGTGGCCGGATCGGCGAGCCGCCGCTGAGCGTCAGCACCTTGACGTTGTCCTCGGCACGGGCGAGCCGCCGGATTTCCTGCGTGACCTGATCGGCCAGTTCGCGCGTGGGGCATAGCACCAGCGCCTGAACGTCAAACGGGCGCGGATCGAGGCGATGCAGCAGCGCGAGGGCGAATGCCGCGGTCTTGCCGCTGCCGGTGCGTGCCTGGGCGATCAGGTCGTGGCCAGCCAGCGCGAGCGGCAGGCTGGCCGCCTGGATCGGCGTCATGGCGTCGTAACCGAGCTGGGTGAGGGTAGCCTGCATGGCCGCGGACAGCGGCAGCGTGGCGAATGGGGTAGGGGCGGAAGAAGTCATGCCGGATTATAGACGCGCGGCCGCGTCGTGCCCGCCTGGCGGCCGCCCTGCCCATGGATGCCATGTGCCATGGACCCCGGACGCTGATCGAGGCCGGAGCGCTCGACGGACAGCCCCTACGCGGCTGCCAGGGCCGTGCGTGCGCCTGGCCGGCCGGTTGGGTGCGTCATTTCCCGGGCACCAGGACGGCGATAGCGCAGCGACCTAGGACTGCTCGGGCAAGCCGTTATCCGGCAACCTGTCCACGCGCATTCGTGCGTTCTCGATGGCGGCCTCCAGGGCCGATCCCTTGCTCGCATGAAAAATTCCATGTGCGCTATAGGACGCTTGTTCATCGATGGTGTAAGTCCAGCACCATTTGCCAAATACGTGCTCGACGGCCTTCGCAACGATGTGGTGTCCTCGATAGAACAGACTTTTGTCCATGATCGCTCCTGCCCGGTGCGCCGGGATCCTACCCGCGTGCACCCATTTGCAAGTCCCCCACCTGCAAGTCCCCCCACCTCGACGGCGTACGCGGCAATCTTCATGTCGCCGCAGGGCATCGCCTGTGAGCGAAGTCGCGGGCCGTCACCAGACGCCGCGCAACAACCATGCCTAAGCTGCAACGCCAAAAATGGCCGAAAAGTCGAAGACGAACGATCGGCATGAGCCGAAAATCGACGGCAAGCCAGCGGAACACCCCATGCCCGCCGAGAATCTACAACGTCTCCACGCGCGACTTGCATTGCGCGGCCGTACCAGATCACGTATGCCGCACGCCGGCCAATTCTTCTCCCGCTGAATCCGGTGGCGGGGGCTCAGGTACGTTCCATGCAGAACAACGCCTGACGGCTTCCAACGATGCCGTTCATATCGTCTCCTCTCCTTTCGCCCGCGTACGCGCGGGCTTTTTCTTTGACACGCCGGCGATTTTCTCAATGTGGTCGCATCCCTGTCCGAAATGCTGGCCTTCCCAAATCGCAAGTTGCTGAGTGATGACGTAATTTTTAGATCGGGGAGAAATGATTGCCAGCATTTGGGACATACCTCGAGGGGTTGCACGATGACGTTGTCCGACAGGAAAGCCGCGCTTCCGTTGAAGACGCGTCGCGGTTCGCGGGCGCCGCTGTTGTCTGACGCGTTCATTGGGGCTGGAGGGCCTTGAAATGTTCGCCGATCGTCCGCGGTTCCTGAGCGATGTCGCGCTGGACGTGACGCTATATCGCGGATCGCGCCGCGCGCTGCTGGTGCGTACCGGGCTGGCACTGGAAAGCCTGCCGCCGCATGTCCTGACCTGGTTGGGCGGTATCGAATCCTCGGAAACGTCGAGATTCTCCGAAACGACGTCGATGATTGGCATCTCTGCCCCGGCAGTCATGTACGACCTGCTGATCCATGGCTTCTTCCTGATTGATGAACCCTCCGCCGCCGAAGCGGGCCGCAAATAGCGGCAAAACAAGGATGGCACGCGGGGCGAGCGCGAGTTTGTCCGGATAGAAAAGGAATCGGACATTTACCCGCGGATGCCATTTGAATCGTTGAACTCGCAAAAATATAAACGCGAATAGATCGCGCTGGCGCGTCGTGCGGCGATTTCGTCATTTTCCCGTCGCGTTTCTACAGACCCGGTTTTCGACCTATGCTGTACTGTCGTACACATTTGAACAAGACAGCCGGCCGTAGCACAGCGCCGAGGCGGGGGATCCATGAGACGCTCGTTGCCGTTTGCATGGTTGTTACTTGCGCTGCTGGTCGTGCTAGGCGGGTGCGCCAGCCGCCCCGTCAATCCCCCGATTGCCAAGGCGGACCCCGATAGCGGCTATCGGTTCTTTACGCGTCCCCAATACTCAAGCGATAACGAAAACCTGGTCATTCTCGCTTTCTCGGGTGGCGGAACGCGGGCAGCGGCATTCTCGTACGGCGTCCTAGAGTTTCTACGGAATACCGAAGTTGTTGGACCGAAGGGCAACCAGTCTCGCTTGCTCGATCATGTCAGTGTCATCACGGGGGTGTCGGGCGGAAGTTTTACGGCGCTCGCGTATGGTCTCTACGGCGAGAAGCTTTTTGAGGACTACGAACAGCGTTTCCTCAAGCGCGATGTGCAAGGCACGATTACCTGGCGCACGATCAATCCCGTGTATTGGCCTGCGCTGTGGTCGAGCACCTGGGGGCGCTCGGAACTTGCCGCCGACTTATATGACGAGATTCTCTTCGACGGCGCCACGTTCGGTGACCTCAACAAGGGAAATGGCCCCCTTGTTATCGCGTCCGCGACGGATATCTCTACGGGGGCGCGCTTTCCCTTCACGCAAGCCACGTTCGACGTGCTCTGCTCGGATCTGAGCGCGCTACGGCTGTCCCGTGCGGCGGCCGCGTCGTCGGCCGTGCCCGTGGTACTGACGCCTGTCACCTTTAACAACTACGGTGGCACCTGCGATTTTTCGCTACCCCCGTGGTTCAAGCCGTTCCTCGAAGGTGGCGATCCGCCCCGGCCCGCCGCGCGCGCGACCCGTCACCTGCGTGAAGAGGCCGAAATCGGCGACGGTGTGAACCGGCCCTTTATCCATGTCGTGGACGGGGGCGTGTCGGACAACCTCGGGATGCGCAGCGTACTGGACTCGCTCGAGGTCATGGAATCTCTGCATCTGATTGGTCTTCCGTCGCCGCTTGACCATACCCGCACCATCGTCGTCTTTGTCGTCAATTCGCTGTCCGTGCCCAAGACCGCATGGGACAAATCGGAATCGCCGCCGGGAACCATAGAGGTGCTGCTCAAAGCGACGGGCGTGCCGATCGACCATTACTCCTACGAGGCGACGGAATTGCTCAAGGATACGCAGGCACGGTGGCGTGCCATGCGCCAGGTCCGGGCGTCTGCGGCATTTGCCGCGAACAAGGACGCGTCGGTGGCGACAGCATTGCGCACGCCAGATGCAACGATCTATGCCATCGACGTGTCGTTCGACCAGTTGGCGGACAAGGCGGAGGTGGCTTATCTCAACGAGTTGCCGACATCGTTTTCTCTGCCTGCCGAGGCCGTTGACCGGCTTCGGGCCGCCGCAGGCAAGATCATCCTGGAATCTCCGGATTTTCAGCGACTGTTGAAGGATGTCGGTGCCAGAATCGTGGTCGATACCAGGCGGACGGAAGCGACACCGATAGCGCCTGCCGACAACAGTTTGAAATATTCCCCTAATCGGCAATCGTCCGAATGACTCTCGCCGGATTTCCTCCTACGAGGGTATTGGGGGGGACGTCCCGGGTGACTACCGAACCCGCAGCGACAACCGAATTCTCGCCGACGGTGACGCCGCCGATAATGGTGGCGCCGACTGCGATCCAGACGTTTCTCTCGATCACAATCGGATTGACGACGACGCCATCGCGGCGCCGGGAGGGCTCGATGGGATGGCCGGACGTAATAAGGCTCACGTTCGGCCCGATCATGACATCGTCGGCGATGTCGAGCCCACCCAGGTCGTAGAACGTGCAATTAACCACGCCAAATTTGGCCGGTATGCGCATATGGCCGGCATTGGCGCGCGTGATGGTCGTTGTTAGATTGAAGGCATCCCGGCAGCAAAGCACCAAGGCCATATCGCTCACGTCCTTCCCGTCGACCGATCTGACGCTGCAAGAGGCTATGGGCAGGGAGGGCTGGTGAGGCGCAGCCATGCCAGGTCGCAACTATCGGAGGCGGATGTGGACAAAATCATCAGGAAAATCGGAAAAGCTTGGACGGACAAGATGCGCCAGAGCGCCGCGCACGCCGAACGCCAAGGGAAACTGTCCAGTTTCGTGAACCTTGCCACGTCATCATTCGCGGGCCTCCTTGAGGGGCTGGCCGGAAGGCCCCGTGTCGTGGCCCGTAGCCTGTCCACTGGATCGCGCTATCTCGGCTGGAACTCACCCGAAGCGCAATGGCTGCGGCATGCCAGTCTCCTGGCCCAGGGCTCCGGCTTGCTATTGGTCGTCGCGCCCCTTGTCGCCACCGCGATAGATGTCTACGTCCGTACGAGAGCCCGTCGATTCGCGCGTGCGAGTATCGCGCGGGCGCGTCAGATCAGAATTGCGTTGCGCGAGGTGATGAGAAACGCTGGTTTCACCCGCGAGCATCAGGAGAGGCCAGACTCGAAGCGTTGATATGCTGGGCAAGGGATGAATGTCTTGCCGACCGGGTCTGGCGGCACGAGCCTGCAAACGCCGAAGGCATGCTGCCGCCGACAAGCCATGTTGATCCCTCAAGCTTTGGGGCTCCGTTTCCGTTAAATGTTCAATGCGTACCGGCGCCCTGCGTGTGGTGTGCGAGCTTGAACGTCGAAGGAACGAGACATGTTGTTGAATCGTATGCAGTCCGCTGAAGCCAGCGTCGTGGGCCAACCGCTGACATCCAGGCAGGCCGCATTGAGCGGTATTGCCCGTTGGGCTGACATGGTGATGCTTCTCACCCTGCTTTGCTCGGCGGCGGCAGCCATTGCCATTGGCGTGCACTATTACGCGCCGATGCTCGCGTTGACGGTCGCTGTGCTGCTGGTGGCAGCCGGTGCCGCGATTTTCGCCGTGGCACGCGGCACACGGCTAAGCGGCTTGGTGCTGACCACGGCAAACGTAGGCATGGTCGTGTTGCATATCCAGTTGTCGCACGGCACAACCGAATTCCACTTTGGCGTGTTCGTGCTGTTGGGCCTCTTGCTCGTGTATCGCGATTGGCGGCCGCTGGTTTTTGCGGCGACCCTGTTCGCAGTCCACCATATCCTGTTCGACCGCTTGCAGGCGCTGAATTTTCCGTTCTTCTGCACCTCGTCGGCAGACTTTGCGCGCGTGCTGCTGCACGCTGTGTACGTGGTAGTGCAGACGGGCATCGAGATCGTGCTGGCGCTGCAATTGAGGCGTGCCGCCGTGGAAGGCGCCGAGCTGTCGGCGCTTGTGGCGCAGGTGGATAGCGGCGAGCGGATCTGTCTGGATGTGGCGCACGTTGCGGTAAGCGTTCCCACGGCAGTGGCATTGCAGGCGGCTATCACGCGTATGGCTGGGGCGATGTCCGAGGTGCGCACGGCAGCGATGGCGGTTGAAGACGCAGCGTCGGAAATCGCCAGCGGCAGTATCGACCTGAGCGAGCGTACCGAGCGCCAGGCCTGGGACGTGCAGCAAACTGCCACGTCGATGCAGCAGATCCAGGCAGCAGTGCAGAGTGCCGCGCAAACTGCTGGCGAGGCGAACGCGCTGGCTGGCGAGACATCCGATGCGGTCAACGAAGGTGGCGAGGCGGTTGGGCGCGTCGTGCAGACGATGGACGGCATTTCGGCCTCTGCCGACCGTATCGCGGAGATCACGAGCCTGATCGACAGCATTGCTTTGCAGACCCACATCCTGTCGCTCAACGCGTCGGTGGAGGCGGCCAGGTCTGGCGAAGCCGGTCGCGGCTTCTCGGTTGTGGCTACCGAGGTTCAGCTGCTGGCCCATCGGACGTCGACGGCGGCGCGCCAGATTCGCGAGTTGATTGGCGAAAGCAGCGCCTGCGTGGAGCAGGGCCGGCAGCAGGTAGCCGCCGCGCATGGTGGCATGACGCATATCGTGACGAAGGCACGCCGTGTCAGCGAATTGATCCGAAGGATTTCAAGTTCCACCGATCAACAGGCCCAGGGCGTTGGCCATGTCGGCGACGCGGTGGCCCAGATCGACAATACGACCCGGCAGAACGCAGCGCTGGTGGAAGAGAGCGCTGCGGCGGCCGAAAGCCTCAAGAGTCAAGCTGTGCGCCTCAACGCCGTGGTAGATCGCTTTAATCTCCAGGAAGGCTGGCAGCAAGCGAGCGCCAGCCGCTAACTTTCCCGCTACGCTGCGCGAATTCGCGGTTGTAGCCCGGAATCGGCACACCGCACTATTGCACCTTCTTGTCTTCGCGTTTCGCCTCCGCCATGGCCTCTGGCTCTAACTCCTCCGCGGACCGATTCAGGTGGACGAACAGCCCCCAGGAGGCGAGAAGCAAGGCCGTCGACGCAATCAGTGCGGCTGCATAGCGAAGCTGCGACGGGTCCTGGTGCAGCGCCTTGAATGTCGCCACGAGCCCTTCAATGGCAAGCGCGACGACGACAACCACCAGGAATCGCGACATGAAACGTCGTACCCGGGTGGGCGCGCTCACGTCTGCCTCCCGTATGACCTCTTCCTCAACGATGGTCTCGGCAATCTGCAATGCGACAACGGCGCCAGCCAGCAGTCCCAGCGCTTCGATGATGGACTGCGCGCTCGTCTGATCCCATTGACTCGCAAATACGGTCGATCCCATGCGAGCAGCAATCGCAATCAACATCAGCGCCGCGCAGGTGAAGAGAATTGCCATCAGCCCATGGATGACCGTAAAGAAGCGCACAAGGATCTTCAAGTTTGGCTCCCTGAATTGCAGGTGATTGCGATCGAACGCGGTACCGAACACCGAAAGTGCCTAAAGGCGCATATTGCGTGCTGGTAAGCCCTTGTTAGCGTAGTGCCTTTGGGCTCCGAAGGCCTGGTGTGGCATTTGGGCCACAGTTTTCCTGCCTTCTCAGGCACATATCCCGCCCCCGCATACGCACTGTTACCTAATGCTGCATTGCCGCAATCCTTCTGCTACAATTCGGGAAAACCCCATAAGGGTTATCCCTGAAAGGAAGGACGCCATGAACACCCAATCCGACATCAAGCTGACCGATCAACTGGAACGTGACCTCATCGACCGCGAACTGGGCACCCAGAGCCTGGGTTTTGCCCACGACGTGAAGCGCGTGATCGCCGCCGTGCAGCACATTGTTACCCGCCTGCAGGCGGAAGCGCGTAAGGCCAAGGTGGTCTACGCGAACGGCTGATCGGCATCGGCTGATAGAGCACAAGCGGCGCTTCCGGCGCCGCAGCATTAAAAAACCGGCCCGCCGCGCACCGAATCAAGGTGCGCGGCGGGCCGGTTTTTTGCTTTTTGTCTTCGGCTTCCGCCAAAGGGGCGTTTTATCGCTGGATGTCGATGTTGTCGACACGATCCGGGTAGAACGCGACATATCCGGCAATTTGCGCCACCGCGGCGTGCGGCTCTTCATAGGTCCAGACCGCGTTGGTGCCGCGTGGGCCGGCGGCCGCGATGCTGAAGTAGGCGGCGTCGCCCTTGTACGGGCAGTGGCTGGCGTGCGTGGTGCGGGCCAGTTGCGCCATGTCGACATCGTCGCGCGGGATGTACTGGACGGCCGGATAGGACGCTTCCTGCAGGTTCAGGGCGCGCGTGGTATCGGCAATCACGTGGCCGCCGGCCGTGACGACGACGCGCGCACGCTGCGGGGTAATGGTGATGGGATGGTCCGGGCCGGGAATCTTGACGGGCTTGTCGGTCATGATGGCTCCTTGCCGTGGGTGCTGTGGCGGAAAAAAATGAGGCGCGGCAAGGGTGCCGCGCCCGCGCCGGCCTGTCGTACGCCTGAGAGTCGTACGTGCCCGCGCCAATCATGAAAAAACCGCCACGGAGGTGACGTAAGGCTGGAAGGGAGAGAGAGCCTTCAGCCTCTGTCCACACGATAACGCGGCGTATCGTTGCGAAAAAGCGCAACGGCGGAACACACTTTTCGGGCTTTTAAAACAATGGCCCCGTCTGAGCGGGGCCATGATGGGTCAAGCGGCAAGGCAGGGTGCAAACGCTCAGGTGCTGGACTGTTCCTCGATCCACAGCGACAGCCGTACCTTGTAAGCCTGCTGGATATGGCGGCGGGTGATCAGTTCGGCCTGCTCTGGATTGCGGGCTTCCAGGGCCTCGACCAGTGCCATGTGCTCCTCGTACGACCCACGGGCCCGCCCCGGCACGGCCAGCGTGGACCGGCCCAGCAGCGCCATCGATTCGTGCAGCGACCGCAGGGTCTTGAGCAGATAGCGGTTGTGCGCGCAGCGGTGCAAGGTTTCGTGGAACAGGCGGTTGTTCATCGCCAGCTTGTCCGGATCCGCCGCAAACGACAGGTCGCGCTCGACGATATCGCGCAGCAGCGAAATTTCCACGTCCGTGGCATGACGTGCCGCCAGCGCGGCCGCCGTAGACTCCAGCACTTCACGCATCACGTAGAGCTCGCTGACCATGCTGGCATCGAGCCGGGTCACCATCATGCCGCGGTTTGGCTCGTTGACGACCAGGCCTTCGGATTCCAGCCGGGACAGCGCCTCGCGTACCGGCGTGCGCGACAGGCCGAGCGTTTCGGCCAGCTCGACTTCACGCAGACGGGTTCCCGGTAGCAGCTGGCCTGCCTGGATGGCGGCACGCAGTTGTTGATAGGCCCGCTCGGAACGCGGCAACGAAGCACTCTGGTCGCCGTCGGCGCCAGCCAGGTCCGTAGGAAGCATGAAAAACGTGATGTGGGTATTCAAGACATGAGAGTCTACCCGAGATCGCCGCCAGGCCTTTTGTCAAAAGGGGAACTGCGTCGTCGACAGCACCTGCTTGAGCACCATGAACGAGCGGATTTGACGCACGCCGGGCAGGTAAAGCAGCTGCTCCGCGTGCAGCCGATTGAAGCTCTCGCTGTCCCGGGTGCGCACCAGCATGAAGTAATCGAATTCGCCGGTGACCACGTGACATTCCATGCACCCCGACACTTTCTGTGCGGCTGTCTCGAACTGTGCGAAGGATTCGGGCGTGGATCGGTCGAGCACCACGCCGATCATCACCAGCATGCCCGCGTCGAGCGCCTTGGGGTCCAGCAGCGCCACGATGCCGCGGATCAGGCCCATTTCCTTGAGCCGCTCCACGCGACGCAGGCAAGCCGGCGGGCTCAGGCTCACCTTGGCCGCCAGCGCCACGTTGGAGATTGACGCATCCTGCTGCAGCGCGCGCAGGATCGCCTTGTCGGCGCGGTCCAGCGTGTCGACGTGCGCCGGGGCTGGCGCTGCCGGCGCGGCGGGTGCCCCCGGCTGCGCGGACCTGGTGCGAAATTTTGTTTCTTTCAAGGTGGATTTACCGGAAGAAATGAAAGAACGAGAGGTCTCGTGTTAAGGAATAGTGTTTCCAGGCTCCGTTCTTTGCAAGCACGTTTCGCGGCTTTTTTTCTAGGATTGAGTCCATCGCCCTCAACCACCCTGGAGCAGCCGCCATGAACCTGAAGCGTTTCCCCCGCCACGCCCTGACGTTCGGTCCCACCCCAATCCAGCCGCTGCAGCGCCTGTCCGACCATCTCGGCGGCAAGGTGGCGCTCTACGCCAAGCGCGAAGACTGCAACAGCGGCCTGGCATTTGGCGGCAACAAGACCCGCAAGCTCGAATACCTGATTCCTGATGCCCTGGCACAAGGCTGCGACACCCTGGTGTCGATCGGCGGCATCCAGTCCAACCAGACGCGCCAGGTGGCCGCCGTGGCCGCCCACCTGGGGCTGAAGTGCGTGCTGGTGCAGGAAAACTGGGTCAACTATGCCGATGCCGTCTACGACCGGGTGGGCAATATCCAGATGTCGCGCATGATGGGAGCGGACGTGCGGCTGGTGGCCGACGGCTTCGATATCGGCATCCGCAAGAGTTGGGAAGAGGCCATGGACAGCGTACGCCAGGCCGGCGGCAAGCCGTACCCGATACCCGCCGGCTGTTCGGAGCATCCGCTTGGCGGCCTCGGGTTTGTCGGGTTTGCCGAGGAAGTGCGCGCGCAGGAAGCCGAACTGGGCTTCAGGTTCGACTACATCGTCGTGTGCTCGGTCACGGGCAGCACGCAGGCCGGCATGGTGGTGGGCTTTGCGGCCGATGGCCGGGCTGACCGCGTCATCGGCATCGACGCATCGGCCAAGCCGGCGCAGACCCGCGCGCAGATCCTGCGTATCGCCAGGCATACGGCCGGGCTGGTGGAGCTGGATCGTGACATTGCCGATGGCGATGTGGTGCTCGACACGCGCTACGGCGGCCCCGAATATGGCCTGCCGTCGGAAGGCACGCTGGAGGCCATCCGCACCTGCGCGCGGTACGAAGGCGTGATGACCGACCCCGTCTACGAAGGCAAGTCGATGCACGGCATGATCGACATGGTGCGGCGGGGCGAATTCCCGGCCGGTTCGCGCGTGCTTTATGCCCACCTGGGCGGTGCGCCCGCGTTGAGCGCGTACAGCTTCCTGTTCCGCAACGGCTGAGCGGCGCGCATCAGCGCAGCAGGTCTTCCACACGCTGGCGGCACAGCCGCACAAACTGCTGTGCCGCCGTGGATTGTCCCTGGCCTGGGTGAAACGCCAGGATGGCCCGGAAATGCACCGCGCCGCCAAACGGCACGCTGCGCAGCCCCAGCGCGGTATAGGTGCGCGCCACCAGCGGGTTGGTGATGGCCAGGCCCACCCCGGCCAGCACCAGTGCGCATTGCGTGTGGCTGTATGGCGTCGTGGCGACGAACCGGGGCGTGTGGCCGTGTCCGGCGAAGGCCGATTGCAATTGGCGTTGGGCTGGGTCGGCGGCATCCAGGCCGATCAGTGGCGCATCGGCCAGGTCAGCCACGCCGATGCGGCCCCGTGCGGCAAACGGGTGCGTGGCCGGCACGATGCAGACCGCCGGCACGGCGTAGAACTCCGAGGCGGTCAGCCCGCTGGTGTCCACTTCATCGCCCATGAAGGCCAGATCGAGCTCGCGCTGCAGCAGCCGTTCGCGCAGTCCGCGCGAACTGTCCACCTCCAGCCGGCAATGGCTGCGCGGATAGCTGTGCGTGAAGTTGGCCACCGCCAGCGGCATCACGCTGGCGGCCATCGCGTGCAGGGCGCCCACGCGTAGCACGGTGTCCTCGTGCGAGCGCAGCAGGTCGATCTTGCGCTGCACGGCGTCCAGGCCCACGTAGACGCGCTCGACTTCGTCCATCAGCGCGGCCGCCTCGGCGGTCGGGACCATGCGGCCCTTGCTGCGGTCGAACAGCCTGAGCCGTGCCGATTTTTCGAGTTGCAGCACGATCTGGGTCACCGCCGGCTGGCTGATATGCAGCGCTTCGGCGGCGCGGCGCGCGGAGCCCAGCCGCATGACCATGCGGAACACCTCGATCTGCCGCGCGCTGACGGTCTGCCCGGCGGCTGCCTCGGCTGTCTTGTCCATCCTCATCCTATAAGTTTGGCTTATCAAAAACGACGGATGGCTTGCGTCGCGGCGGCGCGTCTGCCCGTAGACTCGCCGTCATGCCATTCCAGTCCGTCGCCATGCCCCACATCCATACGCCCGGCCCTGTGCCGACCGTCAATCCCGTGCTACGCGCCTTGCAATGCGTGACCTGCGGCGAGGTCTACCCGGTAGCCGACCTGCCGGAGGGTTGTCCAGCCTGCGCCGGCCAGGGTCGACCAAGCAGTCTCGAAGCGGTTTATGAAGGGGTCAACGAAGGGGTCGACGAAGCGGGAGACAATGCGCCGGCGCTAGATTTTGCACCAAAAAGCCAGGGTTATCGCTGGGGACACTGGATGCCCTATCTGGACGGCGTGACGCTGGGCGAGGGCGCCACGCCCTGCCTGTCAGTTCCGGCGCTGGCTACACTGACCGGCGTGGCGGCCGTCTGGATCAAGAACGAAGGCGCCAACCCGACCGGCTCGCACAAGGACCGCATGTCGGCCCAGGCCGTCAGCCGCGCGCTGGCGTCCGGCGCGCGCGACGTGGTGCTGGCGTCCAGCGGCAACGCGGCGGTGTCGGTGGCTGCCTACTGCGCCGCCGCCGGGCTGGCGTGCGAGGTGGCCACCTATCGAGACCTGCCTGCCGTGTTCGACGTGGCGCTGCGCCACTACGGCGCGAGGCGCGTCATTTGCGAGACCGGACATGCGCGCTGGGATCACGTGCGCCGCCGCGTACGGGAAGAGGGTGCCTTCGCGCTGACGAACTACAGCCTGCCAGCCGTCGGCAGCCCGGTGTTTGGCGTGGAAGGCTATCGCGCCGCCGCGCTCGAATGGGTGCACCAGGGCTGCCTGCCCGATCACGTGATGGTGCCCACCGCGCGGGGCGACCTGCTGTGGGGACTCTACAGCGCGCTGCGCGACCTCGTGAGGATGGGACATCTGGCCCGCGTGCCGAAGCTGTGGGCCGTCGAACCCTTTCCGCGCCTGGCCAGCGTGCTGGGCGGGGCGTCGCAGCAGGCGGATTTCGCGGGCGCGACGCAGCAGTTTTCCACGGCCGGGTCCACCGTCACTGCCCAGCAGGTGCATGCGGCCACGCGATCAGGTGGCGGCGCGATTGTCGTGGGCGATGACGCCGCGCGCGCGGGCACCGGCCATCTGGCCGCCGCCGGATTCTGGGTCGAACTCTGCGCAGGCGCCGGACTCGCCGCCGCGCAGATGCTGCGCGCCGATGGCCGCATCGATCCGTCGGAAACCGTTCTGCTCATGCTGACGGCGCGCGGCGATCGTGACCCGGCACAGATCACAAACTAGAGCCATGAAGGAGCCCCCCATGACGTTGCGTTACCTGAGCGCCATCTTTTCCGTCGGCCTGGCGGCGGTACACGTGCCGGTGGCCCATGCGGCCGGCTACCCCGACAAGCCGATCCGCCTGATCGTGCCATGGGCGGCAGGCGGCAGCACCGATGCCCTGGCGCGCGCCGTGGCGCAACGGATGAGCGAATCGATGGGCCAGCCGGTGGTGGTCGAAAACCGCGCGGGCGCCTCGGGCCGCATCGGCGCCGAAGCCGTGGCGAAGGCCGCGCCCGATGGCTATACGCTCGGTGTGATCGAACTGGCCCATACCGTCGCGCCATCGGTGTTTCGCCAGATGTCCTACGATGTGTTGCGCGATTTCACGCCGGTGTCGCTGCTTGGCGAATCGCCGCTGGTGCTGTTCGCGGACAGTGCGCGTTACCGGCCCGGCGACGTCCAGCGATTCCTGACCGATGCACGCCAGTCCGGCAAGCCGATGCAGATGGCCACGAGCGGCAACGGCACGATCAGCCATCTGGCGGCCAGGATGCTGGAGACGCAAGCGGCCATTCCCGTCGACGCCGTGCCCTATCGCGGGTCGGCCCCGGCGCTGACCGATGTTTCCGCCCAACTGGTTTCTGGCCATTTTGCGACGCTGGCCAGCGGCAGCAGCCTGCTTGGCGGCGGCAAGATCACGGCGCTGATGGTGACGGGGCCGTCGCGGATCGCCGCGCTGCCGAATGTGCCGACGTCTGCCGAGGCGAAGCTGCCGGCCTTGCAGGTGAGTCAGTGGTGGGCCCTGGTGGCCCCGGCGCGCACGCCGACGGCGGTGGTCAACCGGCTGGGCGATGAAGTCCGCGCGGCGCTGGCCAATCCGCAGACCCGGGCGCGCCTGGACAGCCAGGGTATCGACCTCAAGGCGTCCACGCCGGCGCAACTGGGCGACCGGCTGCGCAGCGAGGTGGACCGTTGGGGGCAACTGGTGAAACAGGCTGGTATCCAGCCGGAATAAGAGCCGGAATAAGAGCCGGAATAAGAGCCGGAAAAGGCGCCGGAATCAGACGCCCGGAGCCGGAAATCAGCCCCGGTACTGCTGCGCGTTCAGATAGGCATCGCGCGACGGCAGCAGGTGGCTGGCGCACAGCGCCACCAGCCCGTCGATGTCGCCGGCCTTGAGGGCCTCGATCATCTGCCAGTGTTCCTGGCGGGCGCGCTCGCGGTACTCGGCCGATACCAGCGACGCAAAGCGGATCGGATGCGTCTGCCGCGCAAATTCTGCGATGGCCTTTTGCAGTGTCTGGTTGCCGCAGAGGCTGAACAGTTCGCGGTGGAAGGCCAGGTTGACGCGGAACACCGTGCGCGCATCACCGGCGGCCACGGCCGTGTCGTGCTGCTGCTGGATGGCGATCAGCGTGTCCAGGTGCGCCGGCACGCGCTGCAGGTCGATGCGCCGGGCAGCCTCGGTCTCCAGCATGCCGCGCACCTCGTACAGCTCGGTCACTTCCTGGACCGAGAACGAGCGCACCACCGCGCCCACGTTCTTGCGGCGTTCCACCAGCCCGAGGCGGTCCAGCGCGGTCAGTGCGTCCCTGACCACGTGCCGCTTGACGCCAAACCGCTCCATCAGATCGTCCTCGACCAGCCGCTCCCGGGGGTGCAGCCGGCCAAAGACGATGTCTTCTTCGAGCGTGGCGACAATCGCGTCCAGCGGGTCGTGGGCGAGGGGGGCGGCTTCGGCGCCGGCGGCGGGGCTGCGCAAGTCGGAACTGGGCATCGGGTGAATCGCGCCGGGGCTGGGCCCCGGCACTGGGTGGCGAGTCGCAATAAAGCCGACATTCTGACCGATTTTGCCGTCCATGGCGCCTGTTCCGCCGCAGGTCACGCGCCGCTGCCCGGCACCTTGCCGCGTGTCTCGGCGGCGCGCAGGAAGTCGAAGTCCACGCCCTGGTCGGCCTGGTTGACGGTGGTGAGAAAGAGCTTGCGGTAGCCGCGGTCGGCGGTGGGCACCACCACCGGCGTTTCCTGTGCGCGGCGGGCCAGTTCGTCGTCGCTGACATGCAGCGTCAGGTCGCGGCGCGCCACCGACAGGCTGATGCGGTCGCCGTTGCGCACGTAGGCCAGCGGGCCCCCGATTGCCGATTCGGGCGTCACGTGCAGCACGATGGTGCCGAATGCCGTGCCGCTCATGCGGCCATCCGAAATGCGCACGATGTCCTTCACGCCCGCGCGGGCCAGCTTGCGCGGAATCGGGATATAGCCCGCCTCGGGCATGCCGGGCGCGCCTTTCGGGCCGATGTTCTTGAGCACCAGGATGTCGTCGGCCGTCACGTCCAGGTCGTCGCTGTCGATGCGGTTGGCCAGGTCGGCGGCGTTCTCGAACACCACGGCGCGGCCCTCGTGCTCCATCAGCTTCGGGTGGGCCGCCGACTGCTTGATGATGGCGCCGCCCGGGGCCAGGTTGCCGCGCAGCACGGCAATGCCGCCTTGCGGATAGATCGGGTTGTCGCGCGTGCGCACCACGTCTTGCTTGAACCCCGGACCGGCGCGCTCGATTTCCTCGCCCAGCGTGCGGCCGGTCACGGTCAGTGCGTCCAGGTTCAGCAGCGGCTTCAGTTCGCGCAGCAGCGTGGCCATGCCGCCCGCGTGGTGGAAGTCTTCCATGTAGTGGTCGCCGGACGGCTTCAGGTCCAGCAGCACTGGCGTGTCGCGGCCCATGTTGTCCAGCGCGGCCAAGTCGATGTCGTAGCCCAGGCGGCCCGCGATGGCGGCCAGGTGGACGATGCCGTTGGTGGAGCCGCCAATCGCCAGCAGCACGCGCATGGCGTTTTCAAAGGCGGCGGGCGTCAGGATCTTGTCGATGGTCAGGCGTTCGCGCGCAATGCGCACGGCTTCCGTGCCGGTCTGCTCGGCTACGCGGATGCGGTCGGCGGTGACCGCCGGCGGCGACGCGCCACCGGGCACCGTCATGCCCAGGGCCTCGGCGATGCAGGCCATGGTGCTGGCCGTGCCCATCACCGAGCAGGTGCCCACGCTGGCCACCAGCTGGTTGTTGACGTCGGCAATCTCTTCGGCGTCGATCTCTTCCGCACGGAACTTGCCCCAGTAGCGGCGGCAGTCGGTGCACGCACCCACGCGCTCGCTGCGGTGCGAGCCCGTCAGCATCGACCCCGTGATGAGCTGGATGGCGGGGATGCCGGCCGACGCCGCGCCCATCAACTGGGCGGGCACGGTCTTGTCGCAGCCGCCGATCAGGACCACGGCATCCATCGGCTGCGCGCGGATCATTTCCTCGGTGTCCATCGACATGAGGTTGCGCAGGTACATGCTGGTGGGCGCCGAAAAGCTCTCGTGGATCGAGATCGTCGGGAAGTCCATCGGCAGGCCGCCGGCCAGCATGATGCCGCGCTTCACGGCCTCGATGAGCTGGGGAGCATTGCCATGGCAGGGGTTGTAGGCGCTGCCCGTGTTGACGACGCCGATGACCGGGCGGTCCAGCGCGTCGTCGGTGTAGCCCGCGCCCTTGATGAATGCCTTGCGCAGGAACAGCGAAAAGCCCTGGTCCCCGTAGTTGGTCAGGCCCTTGGAGATGCCGGTAGCGGCGGCGGCGGGCGCGATGTCGTGGCGCGGGGCGGCGCCTTTGGGGTTCTGGTCGTCGTGGGACATGGTCGGATGCGGTGTGCCGGGGCGCGACGCCCCTGATTGGATATCGGACCTAAGGATAGTCGAGTCCCGTCTGATTGTCGTCGGTGCTATCACCTATATTATTAATAATGTAATTGACTAGAGTTCGGGCAGCCCCGGGTGCGTCCGTACACGGGGCGTATCCATGCATCCGAACCAGAGCAGGAGGAGACTTGTGAAGCACAAATACAGATCATGCGTCGATGGCATGAGCCGCCGGCGTGCCCTTGTGGCGGCGGTGGCCGTTGGCCTCGGCGCCGCAATGCCGGCATTCGCGCTGGCCGACTATCCCGACAAGCCGGTCAGGCTGGTGGTGCCCTATACCCCGGGCGGCGCCACCGACGTGATCGGGCGCGTGATCGGCCAGAAACTGACGGTATCGCTGGGGCAGCCGGTGGTGGTGGAAAACCGCGCGGGCGCGGCCGGCAACCTGGGCGCAGCCTATGTGGCCAAGGAAAAAGCGGACGGCTACACGCTGCTGCTCGGCGCGCTGACCAGCCATTCGATCAACAGCGTGCTGCAGCCGGCTGCGGCAGGCTTCTCGATGGACAAGAGCTTCGTGCCCGAGGCGGTGGTCGGCCGGGTGCCGCTGGTGGTGGCAGTGGGGCCGTCGTTCAAGGGCAAGACCCTGGCGGACTTCATTGCAGCCGCCAAGGCCAAGTCGGGCGGCATGAACTACGGGTCGTCGGGCAATGGCTCGCCGCAGCACCTGGCGGCCGAACTGTTCAAGCGCCAGGCTGGCGTGGAACTGGTGCACGTGCCTTACAAAGGCAGCAGCCCGGCGCTCAATGACCTGATGGGCGGGCAGGTCGACGTGATCTTCGACACGCTGCCGGCCACCCAGGCGTTCATCAAGGGCGGCAAGCTGCGCGCGCTGGCATCGGCCACGCCGCAGCGGGTGTTGCCCGATGTGCCGACGGCGGCCGAGGCGGGCCTTGCCGGCTTCGAGGTGAGTTCGATGTTCGGCGTGCTGGCACCGGCGGGCACGCCGAAGCCGGTTGTCGACAAGCTCAGCGCCGCGCTCAAGGACATCATGGAGCAGCCGGAGGTCAAATCCGCGCTGGTGGCGCAGGGCGCGATGCCGGCCTACACGACGCCGGATCAGGCCAGGGTGCAGATCCAGGCCGAGGTGACGCGCTGGTCGCGGGTCATCAAGGAATCGGGCATTCAGGCGGACTGATGCCCGATGGGCGGCCGGGCCGCCAAGCCTGGCCAGCTATCGCCTGGCCGGCGCGGCCTGCTGGAACTGCTGCGCCAGGAAGTCGATGAAGGCGCGGGCCCGCGCGGTCTGGTTGCGGCGCTGGGCGTAGTACACGTACAGGTCGGCCGACGGCAGCCGGTACGCGGGCAGCACCACGCGCAGTCGGCCGCTTTCCAGATACTTGGCCAGATCCCATTCCGACCGGACCAGGATGCCGTGCCCGTCCAGCGCCCAGCCCAGCACGATGTCGCCGTCGTTGCTCGACAGGGCGCCTTCCACTTTCACGCTCTCGTGGCCCCCGTCGTGCTCGAACCGCCAGACGCCATAGGCGTCGTCGTTCTGGCGATGGATGATGCACCGGTGTTGCGCCAGGTCGGCCAGCGACCGCGGCGTGCCTGACTTTTCCAGATAGGCCGGCGACGCACACAGAAAGCGCCGGTTGGACATGATGCGCCGCGCCGACAGTCGGCGGTCTGGCAGCGTGCCAAAGCGGATGGCCAGGTCGACGCCGCTGTCGACCAGATCCACGGGCCGGTCGGTCACTTCCAGTTGCACCTCGACATGCGCGTAGCGCTTGGCGAACTCGGACACCAGCGGTGCGATGGTGGTGCGGCCAAAGCCCAGCGTGGCGTTGACCCGCAGCAGCCCACGGGGCTCGGCGCCGCTGCTCGACACCACGTTTTCCATTTCACGCAGGTCGGCCAGGATGCGGGTGGCGTAGGCCAGGTACGTCTCGCCCTCGTTGGTCAGGCTGATGCTGCGGGTGGTGCGGTTCACCAGCCGCACGCCCAGCCGTGCCTCGGTCAATGCCAGGCGCTTGGTGGCGGCGGGCGGGGTCAGGTTCAGTTCCCGGGCGGCCGCCGCAAGGCTGCCCAGCCGCGCCACCAGCACGAAGAATTCCAGTTCGGATGCGAGATCGGTCTTCACTCAAAGTGAATAATGAAATGAAAGTGATTCAATTCTAGTGCATCGTCCCGCGCCTAAGCTTCGGATTCGCACGGCCTGCACCGCCGTGTTCCGCACTCAGGAGACCCCGTGAAAATCGTAGAAATTCGAGAAAAGACGTTCCCGATCAGCTCGCCCATCCGCAACGCCTATATCGACTTCAGCAAGATGACGCTGAGCCTGGTGGCCGTGGTCACGGACGTGATCCGCGACGGCAAGCCGGTGGTGGGCTACGGCTTCAATTCCAACGGCCGCTATGGCCAGGGCACGCTGATGCGCGAGCGGTTTATCCCCCGCATCATGGAGGCCGATCCGGCGTCGCTGGTGGATGCCACCGGCGACAACCTCGATCCGCACAAGATCTGGGACACCATGTTCAAGAACGAAAAGCCGGGCGGCCACGGCGAGCGCTCGGTGGCTATCGGCACGATCGACATGGCGGTGTGGGATGCCGTGGCCAAGATCGAGGGCAAGCCGCTGTTCCAGTTGCTGGCCGACCGCTACGGCAACGGCCAGCCGGACCGCAAGGTGTTCGTGTACGCCGCCGGCGGCTACTACTACCCGGGCCAGGACCACGGCAAGCTCAAGGACGAGATGCGCAGTTACGTCGACCGCGGCTATACGGTGGTCAAGAAGAAGATCGGTGGGGCGTCGCTGGACGAAGACCTGCGCCGGATCGACTCGATCCTGAGCGTGCTGCAGGACGGCCAGAAGCTGGCCGTGGACGCCAACGGGCGCTTCGATCTCGACACGGCCATCCAGTACGCCAAGGCGCTGTCGCAGTACGACCTGTTTTGGTACGAGGAGCCGGGCGATCCGCTGGATTTCGAGCTGCAGGCCACGCTGCGCAACTACTACGACAAGCCGATGGCCACCGGCGAAGATCTGTTCTCGATGCAGGATGCGCGCAACCTGATCCGCTACGGCGGCATGCGCCCGGACCGCGACTGGCTGCAGTTCGACTGCGCGCTGAGCTATGGCCTGGTGGAGTATCTGCGCACGCTCGACATGCTGAAGCAGCACGGCTGGTCGGCCAGCCGCTGCATTCCGCACGGTGGCCACCAGATGTCGCTGAACATCGCCGCCGGCCTGGGCCTGGGTGGCAACGAAAGCTATCCCGACCTGTTCCAGCCGTTCGGCGGCTTCCCCGACGGCGTGAAGGTCGAGAACGGCTACCTGACGATGCCCGATCTGCCCGGCATCGGCTTCGAGGGCAAGGCGGACCTCTACAGCGTCATGCAGCAACTCTCGGCCTGACGTTTCCGCCTTGTCGCCTCAAGGTGCGGCCCGGCCGTGGTGTGACCTTGCCGCCTGCGTGCCGCCTACTGGCTGTCGGTGGGCGCGCGGGCCTGCCGCTCGCGCTCCACGCGCTCGGTGGCATCGCGGGCGACCGCCACCGAGCCGATCGGCTGTCCCGCCGCATCGAGTACGAGCGCGAACGTCATCTCCACGTAGCGGTTGCTGCCGTCCTTGTGGATGGCCTTGGTCAGCGTGGGTTTGCCGGACAACCGCGTCTTGCCGGAATCGATGGCGGCCTGGTAACCGCGCCAGTGTGCGGCGCGCAGCCGCTCGGGGATGATCAGGTCCAGGCTCTGTCCCATGGCCTCGTCGGCATCATGGCCGAACAACGCCGTGGCCGCCGCGTTCCAGCCGGTGATGCGGCCTTCGGCATCGGCGAATATCAGGGCATCGGCCAGTTGCTCGAGAATGCGCGCGCTGGTGTCCGTTGGCATCGTCATGGCGTTGTCGCTCCGGATGTGGGGATGCATGAGTGTGGCACAACGCGGCGGGTCGCCGGGCCTCAATCGTCGCCCGGCGCCGCGCTGAACAGTGCCTCGCCGCGTTCCTGCAGCAGCGCCATGAGCCGCAGCGCGGCGGGCGACAGGTAGCCCTGGCGCCGGTAGCTGACGCCCAGCCGGCGCCGTAGCGTGGCCTCCTTGAGCGGCACTTCGCGCAGCACGTGCCGGTGTTCTTCCAGCGTGTGCCGGGACAGGAAACTCAGCAGTTCGGTCTTGCCGATCAGCCGTGGCAGCAGCGGTATCGAGTTGGCATCGATCTGCGTGACGGGGCGGGGCAGGCCGTGCGACTGGAACGTCGCGTCGATCCATTGCCGGCTGGGGATCGACGCCGCCGGCAACACCCATCGCCAGGCCTGCAGCGCCTTGAGCGTGACGCGCGGCAGCGCGAACACCGGATGATGGCGGCTGGCCACTACCACCACCACGTCTTCCACGATGGCATGGCTGACCAGCGCGTCGTCCTGTTCGGGCATCAGGCCGATCAGCAGGTCGAGCGAGCCTTCCTTGAGCCGGTCGCGCAGCACCAGGCTGGGCGCCACGGTAATGTCGATGGTGGTTGCCGGCGCTTCTTCCAGCAGCAGGCTGCAGATTTCCGGCAACACGTGCTCCGCCGCAATGGGGCCGCTGCCAATCCGGACGTGGCCGGCATTGCCCCTGGCGAAATCCCCGACCTCGCGCAGCGCCTCGTCCGTGGCGCCGCGCAGCATGCGAGCGCGGGCCAGCAGCACCTCGCCCACCGGCGTCAGCCGGATGCCGCGCCCCTTGCGCTCGAACAGTTCGCTGCCAAACGCCTCTTCCAGCCGCTGCACCGCCTTGGTCAGGGCCGGTTGCGTGCGGCCCAGCTTGTCGGCCGCGCGACCGACATGCCCGAGTTCGGCCACTACCTCGAAATAACGCAGGTCCCTGAGCTGGATTTCCATCGATAACTCACAGGAATGAAAACATGAACATTATCAAATAGACGGAATGCTTTTGCACGGCAAGAATGTCTGCAAACGAAAGCAGAAAGGAGACACACGATGCTGAAGCCTGGAATGCTGGCCGCTGCGGCCATGCTGGTTATCTGCAGTGGCACCGCGAGCGCCGATGCGTGGCCGGGCCGGCCAATCCGGCTGGTGGTGCCGTTCCCGCCCGGTGGCGGTACCGATGCGGTGGCGCGGCTGATTGCCGAAAAGATGTCCACCCAGGCGCACTGGACCGTGGTGGTCGAGAACCGTCCCGGCGCGGGCGGCAACGTCGGCCTGGATGTCGTCGCCAAGGCGCCGGCCGATGGCTACACGATTGGCCTGGGGCAGACCGCGAACCTGGCCATCAATCCCGCGCTGTATCCGAAGATGCCGTTCGATCCGCTCAAGGACTTCGCGCCCATTACCACGGTGGCGTCGCAGCCCGTGGTGCTGCTGGTCAACGCCACGTCGCCGTTCAAGACGCTCAAGGATGTGGTGGCGGCCGCCAAGGCCAAGCCCGAGGCCCTGCGCATGGGCACGCCCGGCAACGGCACCGTCGCCCATCTGACGGGCGAACTGCTGGAGCGCCAGGCGGGCTTTCGGATGCTCAACGTGCCGTACAAGGGTGCCAGCCCGGCGATGATGGACCTGCTGGGCAACCAGGTGGAATTCAACTTCGCCAATACCGCAGCGGCCATTTCGCAACTGGGCAGCCAGAAGGTGCGGGCGCTGGCCATCAGTTCGGCGCAGCGCGTGCGTATTTCGCCGCTGCTGGCCAATGTGCCGACCGTGGCCGAATCCGGCTATCCCGGTTTCGAGGCCATCACGTGGACGGGCCTGATGGCGCCGGTCCAGACGCCGCAGGCCGTGATCGACCGCATCAATGCCGAGGTACGCAAGGCGCTGAAAACGCAGGACGTACTGGACAAGCTGGCGGTAGAAGGCAGCACGCCGCTGGGCAGCACGCCGCAGCAATTCAGCGAATACCTGCGCGCCGAGCACCAGAAATGGGGTGCCCTGGTCCGCGACGCCCATATCAAGCTCGACTGAATCAAGCTCGACTGAACGCAGAGAAATACCATGCATACCGTTTTCGTCACCGCGCCCCGGCTTGCCCCGGCCGGCGTGCAACTGCTGGATCAGGCGGGTGCGCGCGTCATCTATCTGTCGTCGCCCGACGACGCACAAGAGGTGGATCGCATCATGGCCAGCGAGCCGGTGGACGCCGTGATCTCGCGCACGGTGGCGCTGTCGGCCCAGGCCATCGCATCGTGTCCCACGCTCAAGGTGATTGCCAAGCACGGCGTGGGCGTCAGCAATATCGATGTGCAGACCGCCACGCAGCGCGGCATTCCGGTCTACGTCACGCCAGGCGCGAACGCGCAGTCGGTGGCCGAGATGACGCTGGGGCTGATGTTCGCGGCGGCGCGGCGTATCGGCTGGATGGATGCCGAACTGCACGGCGGCCGGTGGGCGCGCGCCCAGGATGGCGTCGAGTTGTGCGGCAAGACGCTGGGGCTGGTGGGGTTTGGCCAGATCGGCCAGCGCGTGGCGTGCGTCGGCCTGGCGCTGGGCATGAAGGTGGTGGCGTTCGATCCGGCACTCGCCGGGCGGCAGAGCCCCGTCGAAGGTGCGACGCTGGTGTCTTCGATGGCGGAATTGCTACCCCAGGCCGATGTGCTGAGCCTGCATGTCCCGCTGAACCCGCACACGCGCAATATGCTCGGTGCCGCGCAGTTCAGCCAGATGCCGAAGGGGGCGATCCTGATCAATACGGCGCGCGGCGAGGTGGTGGACGAAACCGCGCTGGTGGCCGCGCTGCAAGACGGGCGCCTGTTCGCCGCCGGGCTCGATACGATGGCCGTCGAACCGCTGCCGCCGGATAGCCCGCTGGCGACGCTGAAAAACGTGGTGCTGACCCCGCACGTTGGTGGATCGACCCCGGCGGCACTGGCCGCGATGGCCGCCGGTGCCGCGCGCAACGTGCTGGGCTGGCTCGACGGCCATCCGGCCGACCGGGCCGCGTGCGTCAATCCGCAGGTCTTTTCCTGATATCCGCTTTCAATCCCTGTTTCTGGAGTCAGTCATGAGTCAATCCGAAGCCGCCGCAGCGGCCCAGTGGCCACCCGGCTATCGCATCCATCCGCGTGCCGAAGGGCCCGATGCCGCCTTGGTGGCAGCCTTTCGAGACATACCCGTCGCCGCCATTGGCGATTCGATGAGCCGCAATATCGGCACCGTGGGGCTGCGCCAATACCATCGGCGCCTGGAAACGGTGCTGTGCGGCCCGGCCGTGACGGTGCGGGTGCGTCCGGGCGACAACCTGATGATCCACAAGGCGCTGATGATGGTGCAGCCCGGCGATGTGCTGGTCATCGACGGCGGCGCCGATGTCACGCAGGCGCTGGTCGGCGGGCTGATGCGCACCACGTGCGTGGCGAAGCGGCTTGGTGGGCTGGTCATCGACGGTGCCATCCGCGACCTGTGCGAGTGGGCCGAGGACGGCATGCCGATCTTCGCGCGCGGCCACACCCATCGCGGACCCGGCAAGGACGGCCCCGGCGAGATCAACGTGCCGGTGTCGTGCGCCGGGCTGGCGGTGATGCCGGGCGACCTGATCGTCGGCGATGCGGACGGCGTGATCGCCGTGCCGGCAGCCGACGCCGCGCTGGTGCTGGAGCGCTGCCGTGCGCACCTGGCGAAGGAGGCAAGGATCCGCGCGGAGAACGCTGCGGGCACCTCCGACCCCGAGCGCTTCGACGCCACGCTGCGGGCGAAGGGGCTGCCGGTCTAGGGTGGCAGGCGGATCACGTGAGGGTGGGGCGCCGGCTGCCGTCGGCGCCGTCCCACAGCGCGTGTCGGCATTCGTCCGATTCCGGTGGGCGGCGTGGGCGCTTCACAATCGGCCGGGGGGATCGAGCCAGTTCGATTCCTGCCGATTCGATGGAGGTGCCTTGTGAAACGATCCCTCGCGCCGCTGGCTGCGGCAGGTTTCGCCCTGGCAGGGGCCGCGCTGGCGGCACGGGCGTATGGCAAGTTCTCGGGTGGCAAACGCGGCAATGCCGCCGTGCCCGAACCGGCAAAGTCCGTGGACCTGGATCGCTACCTTGGCAAATGGTACGAGTTCGCGCGCTATGAGAACGGCTTCGAGCGCGGCTGCGAGGGCGTGACGGCCGAATATGCGAAACGCGAAGACGGGCTGGTCTCGGTGCGCAATACCTGCCACGAGGGCTGCGCCGACGGCGACGCCCGCACGTCGGAGGGCCGCGCCCGCATCGTGCGCGGCAGCGGCGGGGCCAAGCTCGAAGTATCGTTCTTCGGCCCGTTCTTCTTCGGCGACTACTGGGTGCTGGACCATGCCGACGACTACACGTGGTCGATCGTCGGCGAGCCTTCAGGCCGCTTCCTGTGGATCCTCACGCGCGACGCACGGCCGCCGCGCGCACTGGCAACATCACTGATCGCCCGCGTGGCCGCGCTTGGCTACGACACGACGCTGCTGCGCGAGACGATGCACGGCGTGGCGCACTGATCGGCGATGGCTACGCGGCTATACCGCCAGCATGACCACCAGCACCACGGCCAGCAGCGCGATATAGGTCACGGCGTGAACGCGGTCGGGGATGCGTCCGATCCAGCGCGCCGCCAGCCGGATGCCTGCCCAGGAGCCGCCCGCCAGCACGGCAAAGGCCAGCAGGTCGACATAGCCGGCGTGCGCGGGGCCCAGTGTCGCGCCGTGCCGCCAGGCCAGCGCGACATAGGTGGCGGTGGCGGCCAGTGCCATCGGCAGCGATAGCGGATTGGCCATGGCCGTGGCCTGCGTCATCGTGGCACCGCGCCGGCGCATCAGCGGCACGGTCATGACGCTGCCGCCCACGCCCAGGAACGCGGCGATGGTGCCGATGCCAAGCCCCACCGCTGCTGTGGTCGCCACCGTCATCGGCCGTGCGGCGGCCGGACGCGCATGCATGAAGCCGGGGCGCAGCGCGCTATCGAGGATGGTTGCCGCCAGGTAGGCGATGAACGCCCAGCGCACCCAGTCGCCGCTGAGCCAGCTGGCGGCGGCCGCGCCCACGATGGCGCCCGCGGCGATATAGCCGCCCATGGCACGCGCCTGCGGCCAGTCCACATTGCCGGCGCGATGGTGGCGCCAGGTGGCCATCGACGACCCGAAGATCATCACGCACGACGATGTGGCCACCGCAATCTGCATGGCCGACTGCGCCACGGGGCTGCCGGCAGCGTGCGTCATCGTGAGCATCGTGTAAAGCAGCGGCACCACGACAAAGCCGCCGCCAAAGCCGAACAGGACGGTTGTCACACCGGCCAGACCACCACAGACCAACAGCGTCGCGTACAGGAACATCGTCGAATCGTATTTCGTTGCATGGAATCGATACGATAGGTCCGCGCCGCTTGGCAGGCTTGCGAAGGTTGGTCAATAATCGTCGAGATTTTGCCAACCGCGCGAATTCGCAAATTTACGCTTGTACCCCGATGCGCAACATTCCGCTTGATAGCGTCGATGCCAGCCCGTGTGCCGCGCTGGCCATCGGCACCGACTACGCGTTTGGCACGCTGCTCGATACGCACAGCCACCGCCGCGCGCAATTCCTGTACGGCATGACGGGCCTGATGGAGGTGGGAACGGAAGAGGGCGCGTGGGTCGTGCCGCCCTACACCGGAGTGTGGATTCCCGCGCAGAAGCCGCACCGGGTGCGCATGAACGGGGTCAGTACGCGCAGCATCTACGTGCTGCCCGACGCCGCGCCGCGCCGTGGCCCCGGTTGCGAGGTGCTGGTGGTCAGCCCGCTGCTGCATGCCTTGCTGCTGGCCTCGGCGGACGTGCCTGCCCGCTACGCGGCCGACAGCCGCGAGGGCGCGCTGATACAGCTGATCCTGTTTGAACTGGCGCAGGCGCCTACCTTGCCGCTGTTCGCGCCCATCCCGCGCGACCCGGATCTGGCCCGGCTCTGCACCGGACTGCTGGGCCTGCCCGATATCCGGGCGTCGGCCGATGACTGGGCGCGGCAACTCCATCGCAGCCCGCGCACGTTCGCGCGCTTCTTCCAGCAACAGACGGGGATGCCATTTGGCGCGTGGCGCCAGCAGGCGTGCCTGATGGCCGCGCTGTCCCGGCTGTCCGCCGGTACGCCGGTCACCCAGGTGGCGCTTGATCTCGGGTACGACAGCCCCAGCGCGTTCTCGACGATGTTCCGCAAGGCGCTGGGCGGGCCGCCATCGTCGTTTCTCCAGGCAGCGCGCTAGCGCAGCGCCGCCGCTTCGCGCTTTCCGGCTACTACGGCCCCTTCGGCCCCTTCGGCCCCTTCGGCCCCTTCGGCCCCTTCGGTCCCTTCGGCCACCTCGCCTGACTCCGCCACCACGCCGCTGGTCTCCAGCAACGTCTTGCGGAAGATCTCGACCAGCGGCCGCAGGTTGACCCTGTGCCAGGCCGCCCAGAGCGGCATCCGGTAAGTGAAGCCCGGCAATTCCCGCAAGACCACGCCGGCGGGCGCCTGATGGCGCAGGCTGCGCTGGATCGTGGTGACGCCAAGGCCCGCCGCCACCAGGCCGAGCGCTGCCAGCGGCTCGGTGGCCTCCATCGTGATCGTCGGCGTAAAGCCGGCCCGGGCGCAGGCTGCGATGAAGGTGTCGTGTCGCAGCGCGCTTTCGCGGTGCATGACGCCGATCCACTTCTGCGCGCCAAGGTCTTCCGGCGTCATTGATGGCTTGTCGGCCAGCGGATGCCCTTCGGGCAGGGCCAGCAGCATCGGGTCGTTCAATACCTGGGCTGCCACCAGATCGGGGTCGTCGGGCAGCGGCGGCTCGCAGACCAGCGCAATGTCCAGGCTGCGCTGGCGCAACCCTTCGAGTTGGTCGTCGGACTGCTGGTTGTACAGCGCGATATGCACGGCGGGCCGGTCTTGCCGCAGTTCGCGCAGGGCATTGGGCAGCACGCCGGAGTGCATCGCGTATTCCAGATAGCCGATGCACAGGCCGCCTTCGTCGCCCCGGCCCAGTCGGCGCGCCAGCGATTCCAGCCGGTTGGCGTGGGTCAGGAAGGCGCGCGTTTCGGCCAGAAAGGTGCGGCCGTCGCGCGTCAGCCGAATCCGTTGCTGGGACCGCTCGAACAGCGTCAACCCCAGTTTTTCTTCAAGCTGGGCGATCTGGCGGCTAAGTGGCGATTGGGAGATATGAAGCCGTTCGGCGGCGCGCCCGACGTGCTCGTCTTCGGCGACGGCCACGAAATAGTGAAGCTGGCGGATATCCAACATGTCAGACCTTGTGGGACTCAAGTGTTGTGTATTCTGTCTTGGACAGACTTAACTTGCAATCCTAGACTGCCTTCACCCCAACTTACTTTGTATCTGGAGCAGTCATGAGTCTCAAGGACAAACTCGCCGGCCACGTGCTCGGCTTTGGCACCGCCCCGCTGGGCAACATGTTCCGCGACATCCCCGAAGCCGAGGCGCAGGCCACCGTGGACGCCGCGTGGGAGCACGGCGTGCGTTACTTCGACACCGCACCGTTCTACGGCGCCGGCCTGTCGGAAATCCGGCTCGGCGAGGCCCTGTCGCGCCGTCCGCGTGACGAATACGTGCTCAGCACCAAGGTTGGTCGCCTGATCTCGGACGAGGTGGAAGACGCCGCCGCGCGGGCGCTGGGCGAAAAAAGCGGCCTGTTCGTGGCCGGTCGTCCCAACAAGCTGGTGGTCGACTACACGGCCGACGGCACGCTGCGGTCGATCGAGGACAGCCTCAAGCGGATGAAGACCGACCGCTTCGACTTCGTCTGGATCCACGACATCGCGCAGGACTTCTATGGCGACGAATGGCTGTCGTACTTCGAGACGGCCCGCAAGGGTGCCTTCCGCGCGCTGACCCGCCTGCGCGAAGAGGGCGTGATCAAGGCCTGGGGCCTGGGCGTGAACCGCGTCGAGCCGATCGAACTGACGCTGGACCTGGCCGAAGCCCAGCCGGACGGCTTCCTGCTGGCGGGCCGCTACTCGCTGCTGGACCACGAGCGCGCGCTGCAACGGCTGATGCCGAAGGCCGCCGAGCGCCAGACGCACATCGTCGCGGGTGGGCCGTACAGCTCGGGCATCCTGGCCGGTGGCGCCCATTTCGAGTACCAGAAGGCGCCGCCCGAGATCGTCGGCAAGGTCGAGCGCATCAAGGCGGTGGCGCAACGCCATGGCGTCAGCGTCAAGGCGGCCGCGCTGCAGTTCGTGCTGGCGAACCCGGCGGTGGCTGCCGTGATTCCGGGCGCCAGCCGGCCCGAACGCATCGCCGAGGACGCCGCCGCGCTGAAGCAGGACATTCCGGCCGATTTCTGGCACGCACTGCGCGCGCAGCACCTGGTGGCCGCGGACGCACCGCTGCCCATCGACGCATCGGCCCGCGTCTGACCCGCACCATCCTGGAAGGCGTTCACCATGACACAAGCTTCTGCAAGCACATTGGCCCCCGCATTGGCCACCCCATTGGCCACCGCTGCTGCCACCATCACGCTGCCGGTGGCACCGGACCGCGTCTGGCAACTGATTGGTGGCTTCGATTCGCTGCCCGACTGGCTGCCGTATATCCCGAAGAGCGAACCGAGCGAGGGCGGCCGCGTGCGCCGACTGGCCAACCCCGACGGCGATGCCATCGTCGAGCGGCTGGAAGCGTTCGACAACGCCGCGCGCAGCTACACGTACTCGATCCTGGAGGCGCCGTTCCCCGTGACCGGCTACCGGTCCACGCTGCGCGTGGTCGGTGTCGATGACGGCCAGGCATCGCGCGTGGAATGGTCCGGGCAGTTCACGCCGGCGGGCGTGAGCGGCGAAGACGCCTCGCGGCTGTTCACGGGCATCTATCGCGACGGGCTGCAGGCCTTGCAGGCGACGCTGGCCGGAGCGGCATCGTGAAGGCCCTGCTGACGCTGGCCGTGCTGCTTGCGGTGTGGGCCAGTGCCCTGCCGCACGCCGACGCGGCCGGCGGCGCACCCGGGGAAGGGCGCACGCTGTACCAGTACGGCGAGTGATGCGTCGGCGCCCGAGCGCCTGAAAGAGAAAGCCGCCGCACCGGCGAATGGTGCGGCGGGGCTTTTGCCTGCGCGGGCGTCGACTTATTTCGACGTCATGACCTTGAAGCTGGTCATCAGGTTGCGGTAGTCGGGAATATGGTTGGCGAACAGCGTGCCAAGCCCTTCGATGTCGTTGCGCCAGTCGCGGTGCAGTTCGCAGGCCACGCCGAACCACGTCATCATCTGGGCGCCGGCATGGGCCATGCGGTGCCACGCCGCATCACGCGTGATCGGATCGAACGTGCCCGATGCATCGCCCACCACGAACACGTCGAAGCCTTCGGCCAGGGCCGACAGCGCCGGGAAGGCGACGCAGACTTCGGTGACCACGCCGGCGATGATGAGCTGCTTCTTGCCGGTGGCCTTGATGGCCTTCACGAAGTCTTCGTTGTCCCAGGCGTTGATCTGGCCGGGGCGGGGAATGTAGGGCGCTTCCGGAAACTGGGCCTTGAGCTCGGGCATCAGCGGGCCGTTGGGGCCGGTCTCGAAGCTGGTGGTCAGGATGGTCGGCAGCTTGAAGTACTTGGCCAGGTCGGCCAGCGCCAGGACATTGTTCTTGAACTTGTCCGGGTCGATATCGCGTACCAGTGAAAGCAGGCCGGCCTGGTGGTCCACCAGCAGTACGGCGGCGTCACTCTTGTCCAGGCGCTTGTAGGACGTTGTCATGGCTATCTCCTTGCAGGGATGGGTCACGCGTCTCGCGGACGCGTTGTTGTGAGCATCGGCCGCTCCGGAGGCATCGCGATGACGCCCCGAAGCGTGGAGCCATCATAGGTTCGCCGGAACCGGCACAGTAGTACCGTAAGATGCCGTCTGTGTTCTATGGAAGGAACAGTCATGGACGACCTCAACGACCTCTACTACTTCGTCAAGGTCGTCGACCATGGCGGCTTCACGCAGGCGGGCCTGGCACTGGGCGCGCCCAAGTCGAAGCTCAGCCGCCGCATCGCGGCGCTGGAGGCCCGGTACGGCGTCAGGCTGCTGCAGCGATCGACGCGGCACTTCTCGGTCACCGAGACCGGGCGCGAGTTCTACGAGCGCTGTATCGGCGTGCTGGTCGAGGCCGAAGCGGCGCGCGAGGTCATGGAGCGCGAGCGCTCCGAGCCGCAGGGTATCGTGCGGATGGCCTGCCCGACGACGTTGCTCGAATACCGGGTGGCCGGGCTCGTGGCGCAGTTCATGCTGGCCTACCCGAAGGTGCAGGTGCATCTGGAAGCCACCAATCGTCGGGTGGACGTGATCGGCGAACGCCTGGACCTGGCCCTGCGCGTGCGCTTTCCGCCGTTGGAAAACAGCGACCTGGTCATGCGCGTGCTGTCGGAGAGCCACCAGCGCCTGGTGGCCTGTCCGGCACTGATGGCGGGCCGAACATTGCCACGCAATCCCGCGGAGCTGGCCGGTCTGCCCAGCCTGGACTGGGGCCCGCCGCGCAGCCACGCCTGGCAGTTGATCGGCCCGGCAGGACAGTCGGCCGAAGTGCGGCACCAGCCCCGCTACGTCACCGACGACATGAGCGCGCTGCGCAAGGCGGCGCAGACCGGCGTCGGCATCGTCCAGTTGCCGTGCATGGTGGTGGAAGACGACCTGCGCGATGGCACGCTGATCGACGTGCTGCCCGGCTGGGCGCCGAAAGGCGGCATCATCCACGCGGTGTTTCCGTCTCGCCGTGGGCTGATGCCGAATGTGCGCCTGCTGATCGACTACTTCGCCACGCATATCTACAAGGAATAGCAGGTCGTGGCGGGTAGTGGCGGATGGGGCCGGCGGGCTAGCCCAGCTGGCCCGTATAGTGCGCCAGGCGCTTCTCGACATCCGCATGGGTTTGCAGGCCAAGCTCCATGAGCTGCCCGATGCGCTGCTGCGCGCCCGGCCGCATGACGGAGCCGATAAAGCCATCCCATTCGGCGGCGATCTGCTCATTCGGCGGCAGGCTGTTGGCATTGACCAGCCGCTTGATCTCACCGATCGATGTCTTGTCGAACCGGGCAATGCGCCGGGCCATCGTGTCGACGAAGCCGTCGAGTTCGCCGTCCGGCATGGCGCGGTTGACGTAGCCGTAGCGCTCGGCCAGGTCGCCATCGATATCGTTGCCGGTCAGCAGCACTTCCAGCGCGCGGCCGCGGCCGATCAGCCGGGGCAGGCGCGCCATGGGGCCGCCGCCCGGCACCAGTGCGGCGCCGATTTCCCATTGCGACAGGATCGCCTTTTCGCGGCTGGCAAAGCGCATGTCGCTAGCCAGCGCCAGTTCGCTGCCCACGCCCGTGGCGCGTCCCCGGATCGACGCGATCGATACGACGGGGGCCTTGCTCAGGCGTACCAGCATGTCGGGCAGCGGCGGCAGCCCCGTGGGCCCGGCCGGCAGGCTGGTGGTGTCCGTCAGGGGCGGCACGAAGTCGTAGTGCGTCAGGAAGAAATCGGGCACATCGCTGTCGAACACGACGACCCGCACGGCCGCATCGGTCTCCAGGGCCGTGATGACCTGGTTCAACTGCGGCATCGTCCTGGGGCCGTAGATGTTGTACGGCGGATTGTGGAACGTCACGCGCCAGTATTCGGGCGAGACCTTCGTGAGCCGAACCTGATCGGGGGCATCCGTCGCAGACTGCGGCTGGGTGGATGGTGTTGGGCTCATGGCGCGGCTCCACTAGGTCGGCAAACACCGTTCAAATCCTAGAAGGTGGATCCGCGCTCCGCAAGGACGTCGCGCACCGGTGATCCATCTGCCGCGCGGGGAAGCCACTCAGTCGAGTGCGCGATTCCGCGATTCGACGTTGACGGCGCCGACGGCCAGTGCCGCCGTGGCGAGCATGGCCGAAATCATCGCCAGGGCCAGCGTGAAATGCGTGGACATGACAGGCGCGATGACGGCCGGGGCGAACAGTCCGCCAAACCGGGCCACGGCGCCCGCCGTACCCATGCCCGTGGCGCGCAGGTTGGTCGGATAGACCTCGGGCGTGAAGGCGTACAGTGCGCCCCACGTGCCCAGCAGCGCAAAGCTCATCAGCAGCGTCGACCCGACCACCACCACGGGCGCCGTGCCCAGGCTGTACAGCATGCAGCCCACGGCGCTGAGCAGCAGGAATCCGATCAACGTCGGCTTGCGTCCCCATCGCTCCACGCCATAGGCCGCCAGTGCGTACCCCGGCAACTGCACCAGGGCCAGGATGACCAGGAAGGCCTGGCCGCGCATGAAGGCAAAGCCGGCGCCGCTCAGGCGGATGGGCAGATAGACGAACACCGCGTAGTAGGCCACCGAAATCAGCAGCCACGCCACGAACAGCGCCACGGTGCGGCGCCGGAAGCTGGCCGTGAACAGCGTGAAGACCGATTGCCGCTCGGCGCGTTCGGATTGCAGCGCGGGCATGGCGACGTGCCTGCCGTTGGTCAGGGCCACGCGTTCCAGCACCTGGCGGGCCTGCTCGGACTTGCCGTTCCGGTTCAGGAACAGCGGCGACTCCGGCACATACATGCGCGGGATCACGCCAACCAGCGCGGGGATGCCCGTCACGAAGAAGATGATGCGCCAGGCGTCGTTGCCATGGGCGGCAGCGGCCAGCGCCAGCAGGGCCAGGCAGATCGTGCCGAGCGCCCAGAACGATTCCAGCAGCACCAGCCAGCGGCCGCGACGGTCGCGCGGCAGGAATTCGGCCAGCATCGTGTAGTCGACCGGCAGCGTGCCGCCCACGCCAATGCCGGTCAGAAAGCGCAGCGCCATCAGCCAGCCCAGGCTCGGGGCAAATGCGGAAGCCACGCCGAAAGCCGCGTCGATGACCACTGCCAGCATCAGCGCCGGCCGTCGGCCGATGCGGTCGGCGATGCGGCCGAAGCAGAACGCCCCGACCAGCATGCCGATGAAGAACGTGGTGCCAGTCTGCAGTGCCTGCGGGACAGGCACGCCGAAGGTGCCGGCAATCGACGGGGCGCTGAAGCCGATGGACAGCACCTGCATGGCATCGGCCATCCACACCAGCCCGAAGATCACGAAGAGCCGGTACTGGAATTTTCCGACACCGGCGGTACGGATGGCCTCTTCAAAGCTGATCGGCGAGGTCGACATGCTGGCAATGGTCCGTGCGACAAGGGAATGGGCGGTGCGGCAGCCGGCCGTTCCAGGCAGGCTGCCGCGCTGGCGGCCATTCTAACTTGGCAACGTAATGCTGGTGCCGGTGCCGAAGGCGGTGGCGTCCAGCAGGCCGCCAGCCGCTCCGGCGCCCTACATCAATGCTGGCTGGCCGACGCCGCGCCCAGGCCCGTCATGGATCGCACGTACTGGGGCAGATAGGCCTGGCGCTCGCCGGCAGCCGCTGCCGAACGATCGAGCACGGACAGCAACCAGGCCGCGCCAAAGGCCAGCGTCATCGAGAACAGCGCCGGGTTGGCGTACGGGAAGATCGGCTGGCCATGCTTGAGGATGCCCACCCAGACGGTCGGGCCCAGCACCAGCAGCACGATGGCCGATACCAGGCCCACCACGCTGCCGCCCACCGCGCCGCGCGTGGTCAGGCCCTTCCAGAACATCGACAGGAACAGCACCGGGAAGTTGACCGAGGCCGCGATGGCCAGCACCAGGCCGGACAGGAAGGCGATGTTCTGCTTCTCGAACAGCAGGCCGAGCAGGATGGCCACCACGCCGATACCCAGCGTGGCGTAGCGCGATACGCGGATTTCCTCGGCCTCGGTGGCGCGGCCCTTGCGGATGACCGTGGCATAGATGTCGTGCGACACGGCCGATGCCCCCGAGAGCGCAAGGCCCGCCACGACCGCCAGGATGGTGGCGAAGGCCACGGCCGAGATGAAGCCCAGGAACATGTTGCCGCCCACGGCCTGCGCCAGGTGCACGGCCACCATGTTGCTGCCGCCGATCAGCTGCCCGGCACCATCGCGGAAGGCAGGGTTGTTGCCCACCAGCACGATGGCCCCGAACCCGACCACCAGGATCAGCAGGTAGAAGTAGCCGATAAAACCGGTGGCGTAGCAGACCGACTTGCGGGCTTCGCGTGCGTCGGCCACGGTGAAGAAGCGCATCAGGATATGGGGCAGGCCCGCCGTACCGAAGATCATCCCGACGCCTAGCGATATGGCCTCGATTGGATTCGCCACCAGCCCGCCCGGCGCCATGATCGACTGGCCTTTCGGATGGACCTGGACCGCCGCGGCGAACAGCGCATCGAGGCTGAACCCGAAGTGCGCCAGGACCTCGTAAGCCATGAACGTGGTGCCGCCGAGCAGCAGGACGGCCTTGATGATCTGCACCCACGTGGTGGCCAGCATGCCGCCGAACATCACGTACAGCACCATCAGCACGCCAACCACGAGCACGGCGGACAGGTAGCTGGTGCCGAACAGCAACTGGATCAGCTTGCCGGCGCCTACCATCTGGGCCACCAGGTACATGATCGACACGGTCAGCGTGCCGCATGCGGCGGTGATGCGCACCGGCTTTTGCGACAGGCGGTAGGCGACCACATCGGCAAACGTGTAGCGGCCCAGGTTGCGCAGCCGCTCGGCCACCACGAACAGGATGATCGGCCAGCCGGCCACCACGCCCAGCGCGTAGATCAGGCCGTCGAAGCCCTTGTCGAACATCATGGCCGAGATGCCCAGGAACGACGCGGCGGACACCATGTCGCCGGCAATGGCCAGGCCGTTCTGGAACCCGGTCAGCCCGCCCCCGGCCGCATAGAAGTCCGATGCCGTGCGTGTGCGGCGGGCGGCCCAGCGCGTGATGACCAGCGTGAACAGGACAAAGACCACGAACATGCCGATGGCATGCCAGTTCAGCGGCTGCGCGGCGACGCTGCCTTCGACGGCCGGGCTGGCAATGGCGGTGCCGGCAGACAGGGCGGTGAGACCGGTGAGCCCGGCAAGGGCCGGTGCAAGGATGGCAATCCGCTTCATGCTGCGCACTCCTTCAGGATGCGGGCGTTCAGGCCGTCGAACTCGCGGTTGGCCTTGCGCACGTAGATGGCGGTCAGCGCGAACGCCACCACGATCAAGCCGGCGCCGGCAACGATGCCCGTGGTCAGCGTGCCGCCGCGCACGGGCGCCACCAGCAGCGCGGGATAGAAGGCCAGCAGGCCGATGAAGCCGAAGTAGACGGCCAGCATCAGCGCGGTCAGCGTCCAGCCCAGGCGCGCGCGGCGCCGGGTCAGCGACTGGAAGTCGGGGTGTTGGGTGATAGAGGCGAATTGCCGTTCGGTCATGGTTGTCTCCAATGGCGAAGCGTGGCCGGTCACGCCTTCTGTCGAGGCGCTTCGGCCTGCCGCCCGCGCGCATGGCGGGCGGCGACGGCGAGGAGTCGTCGGGGTAGAAAAGCGCGCGTCAGGCGGCGGCGCGTTCGGGTGCCGGCGCCACTGGCGTGGCGGCGGTGCGCAGGTCCAGCACGCGCCGGGCCTTGCCCGTGGAGGTTCGCTCCAGTCGGTCGGCTGGCACGGCGTCCACGCGGGTGGTGATGCCGACGTTGGTCTTGATCGCGTCGCGCAGCTTCGCGCCCAGCGCCTCGCGCTCGGCGTCGGACAGCCGATGCGTGACCTCGGGCCGCACTTCAACCGCCACGGCCAGGCGGTCGAGGTGGCCGTCGCGCGTGACCGTCAGCTGGTAGTGGGGTGCCAGTTCGGGCTGCTTGAGGATCAGCTCCTCGATCTGCGACGGGAACACGTTGACGCCACGGATGATCAGCATGTCGTCCGACCGGCCGGTGATCTTGCCGATGCGGCGCATGGCGCGCGATGTGGGCGGCAGCAAGCGCGTCAGGTCGCGCGTGCGGTAGCGGATGACGGGCAGCGCCTCCTTGGTCAGCGACGTAAAGACGAGTTCGCCTTCGGCGCCGTCGGGCAGCACTTCGCCGGTCACGGGGTCGATGATTTCGGCATAGAAATGGTCTTCCCAGATGACCGGGCCGTCCTTGCTCTCGATGCACTCGCACGCCACGCCGGGGCCCATGACCTCGGACAGGCCGTAGATGTCCACGGCGTCGATGCCGGCGCGCGTCTCGATCTCCTGGCGCATGGCGTCGGTCCACGGCTCGGCGCCGAAGATGCCGATTTCCAGCGAGCTGTCGGCCGGCGACATGCCCTGGCGGGCCATCTCGTCGATCAGGTTCAGCATGTACGACGGCGTGACCATGATGATGCGCGGCTTGAAGTCGCGGATCAGCTGCACCTGCTTCTCGGTCTGCCCGCCGGACATCGGGATCACGGTGCAGCCGAGCTTTTCGGCACCGTAGTGGGCGCCGAGGCCGCCGGTGAACAGGCCGTAGCCGTAGCAGATCTGCACCAGGTCGCCGCGACGGCCGCCGGCGGCACGGATCGAACGGGCCACCAGCGTCGCCCAGGTATCGATGTCGTTGGCGGTATAGCCCACCACCGTCGGCTGGCCCGTGGTGCCGCTCGACGCGTGCACGCGCACGACTTCCTCGCGCGGCACGGCGAACATGCCGAACGGGTAGTTGTCGCGCAGTTCCTTCTTGGTGGTGAACGGGAACTTCGACAGGTCGGACAGCTGGCGCAGATCGCCGGGATGCACGCCGGCGGCGTCAAACGCCTGGCGGTAGTGGGGCACGTTGTCGTAGGCGTGTTGCAGCGTCCATTTCAGGCGCTGCAGCTGCAGCGTCTGGAGTTCGTCTCGGCTGGCATGCTCGATGGCGTCGAGCTGGTTACGCTGATCGGCTTGGGGGGCGCGCTGGACCATGGGTGTCTCCTCCAGGGTATGTCGGGCGATGTGGCGGATGTTTGGCGGCGGATGGCGTGAGCCGTGGGGTTCAGTCTTTCAGATGGCGGCGAGCCTGAATCACCCGGAAGCGGTTGGCGACGAAGGCCGTATCGGCCAGCGCGGCATTGGCGGCCGGATTGGCGCCGGTGCCGTGGAAGTCGCTGAAGGCGGCGGACTGGTTGACGAGCACGGGGCCGGTCAGGTTCAGCGACAGCGCCACGCCGGCATCCAGCGCGGCGTCTTCGAGTTGCGATTCCACGTTGCGTTGCGTGGTATAGCCCGACAGCGTCAGCGCGCCGTGCTGCTTCGCAATGCGCCGGGCGGTGGCAATCGCCTGGTCGGTGCTGTCGGTGGCGATCACGAAAGCGATCGGGCCGAACAGTTCCTGCGTGAACGTGTCCTCGTCGCGCACATCCACCTTGAGCAGCAGCGGGGTGCGCACGCGGGCTTCGGGGAACTGCGGGTGGGCGATGGTCTGGCTGTCCAGCACCACCTTGCCCAGCGCGCGCGATGCGTCGATACGCTGCGCGACGCCGTCGTTCTGGATCGCGCCCAGGATCTCCACGGCCTTGGCCGGGTCGGCGGTCAGTTTCTGCAGTGCCTCGCCCAGCGCGGCCACCACGCCGTCGAACGTGACGTGGCCATCCGGCGTGTCGATGCCGTCGCGCGGGATGTAGAGGTTCTGGGGGGCGGTACACATCTGGCCCGAGTACAGCGCCAGCGACAGGGCCAGGTTGCGAATCATGCCCTTGAGGTCGTCGGTGGCATCGATGACCACCTGGTTGACGCCGGCTTTCTCGGTGTAGACCAGCGCCTGGTGGGCGTTGCGTTCGAGCCATTCGCCGTTGGCCGTGCTGCCGGTGAAGTCGATCAGCCGCACCTCGGGGCGCAGCGCCAGCGTGGACGCCATGCGCTCGTCCGGATTGTTGGCGACCAGCGTCACGATGTCGGGGCTGAAACCGGCTTCGGCCAGTACCTCGCGGGCGATCTGCACCGTGATGGCCAGCGGCAGGATGGCGCCCGGGTGCGGCTTGACCACGACCGGATTGCCGGTCGCCAGGCTGGCGAACAGGCCGGGATAGCCATTCCAGGTGGGGAAGGTGCAGCAGCCGATGACCAGGCCGATGCCACGCGGCACGACCGTAAAGGTCTTTTCCATCCGCAGCGGCGCATTCTTGCCCTGCGGCTTTTCCCAGGTGGCACGGGTCGGGATGCCGCGCATCGCCTGCCAGGCATAGGCCACGGCTTCCAGGCCGCGATCCTGCGCGTGCGGGCCGCCGGCCTGGAACGCCATCATGAACGGCTGGCCGGTGGTGTGCATGACCGCGTGGGCCATCTCGAAGCTGCGGCGGTTCAGGCGGGTCAGGATTTCCAGGCACACGCCAACCCACGTGGTGGGGCCGGCCTCGCGCCACGCGGGCGCGGCGGCTTCGATCGCACCAAACAGTGCGTCCAGATCGGGGCGCGGATAGGTCACGCCAAGCGTCGGGCCATAGGGCGAGACTTCCTGGCCGGCCTGCCCGGTGGTGCCGGGCTGCGTGATCGGAAACGGTTGCCCCAGGCGCGCGTCGAAGGTGGCCTTGCCGTCATCGGCGGCTGTTTCGCCATAGACCTTGGGGCTCGGCATTTCGGAAAACGGGCTCCAGTAGCCGCGCTGATCGATGGCGGCGAGCGCCTGGTCGAGCATGGGCTGATGGCGGATGAACAAGGCTTGCGTCACGGGGGTCTCCAAATTTTCTGAATCTGCTACGCCGAAGCGTGAGGGGCGTTGTGATGCGAAATGCGGTGGGCGGGCGCGTTGGCCGATCAGGCCGGCTCAGGTTTCCTGGTCGAAATCGAGAACGAGCTTGTCGGTGACGGCGTAGCTCTGGCAGCTCAGGATGAAGCCGCGTGCCACTTCGTAGTCTTCCAGGGCGAAGTTCACGTCCATGTCGACCTCGCCCGAGACGCGCTTGCAGCGGCACGTGGAACAGACGCCGCCCTTGCAGGAGTAGGGCAGTTCGATCCCCTGTTCCAGCGCGGCGTCGAGCACGGTCTGGGCATTCCGGGCCACGGTGAAGCTGCGCGAGCGGCCGTCCTGGATGACCGTGACCTCGCAGTCCTGCTTGCCGGCGGCGGCGCGTTGCGGCTGCGGCGCGCGGGCGGCGGGCGTGCTGGTGCCGAACAGCTCGCGCTTGATGCGGGCGGGGTCGACGCCGTTCTGCTTCAGCGCGTCGGACACGCCCTCCATCATCGATTGCGGGCCACAGATGAAGGCCACGTCGATGCTGGCGGGGTCCACCCACTGCTTGAGCAGGGCGTCGGCCTTGGCGCCGTCCAGGCGGCCGTTGAACAGGTCGATGTCGAGCGTCTCGCGGCTCAGGATGAAGACCAGGTTCAGCCGGTGCAGGTAGGTGTCCTTCAGGTCTTCGAGCGCCTCCTTGAAGATCACCGTGGACGACGCGCGGTTGCCGTAGAACAGCGTGAAGCGGCTTTCGGGCTCGGCGCGCAGCGTGGTTTCGATGATCGACAGCAGCGGCGTGATGCCGCTGCCGGCGGCAAAGCCCACGTAGTGCTTGCGATGGCTGGCGTCGAGCGGCACGCTGAAGTGCCCGGACGGCGGCATCACGTCGAGTGTCTGGCCGGGGTGCAGGGTATCGGTGGCCCAGTTCGAGAACAGGCCGCCATCCACGCGCTTGATGGCGATGCACAGGCGCTGGTCCTGCGCGGCGGCGCAGATCGAATACGAGCGGCGCACTTCGTCGCCGGCAATCCGGGTGCGCACGGTCAGGTGCTGGCCGGCTGCGTAGCGATAGGTGTCGGCCAGTTCCGGCGGCACGGCGAAGGTCACGGCAATGGCGTCGCGGGTCTCGTTGATGACGTCGGTCACGCGCAGGGCATGGAAAGTGCTCATGTCTATCTCTTCCGGTCGCGGCGGCTCAGTGCGCCTTGAAGTAGTCGAACGGCTCGCGGCAGTCGTCGCAGCGATACAGCGCCTTGCAGGCCGTGGAACCGAACTGGCTGACCAGGTGGGTGTGGGCCGATCCGCATTGGGGGCAGGCCACCTGCAGCGCGGGCTGGCGCCGGCGGGTGATGCCGCTGATGTCGATGACGGTCTGCGCGGGCGGTGCAATGCCGTAGCCGGCCAGTTGCTGCCGGCCCCGCGCGGTCATCCAGTCCGTGGTCCAGGCCGGGGCCAGTTGCAGCCGGACTTCGACCTGGCCGATGCCGTGTTCACCCAGCGCCTGCACGATCTGCTCGCGGATCAGCGTGACGGCCGGGCAGCCCGAGTACGTCGGCGTGATCGTCACCACGCAGGTGCCCGCTTCCCAGTGCACGCCGCGCACGATGCCGAGGTCGATCACCGAGATCACGGGAATCTCGGGGTCGGGGATGGTGTCGAGCCAGGACCAGATGGTGTCGGTAATGGTGTCCGTCATGGCTTCCGGATGGGCGAGGGCCTGGGCGTGCATGCTGCTCACCACGTCGCCCCGGGATAGGCGCGCTGCAGGAACTGCATCTCGGCCAGCAGAAAGCCCAGGTGTTCCGTGTGCCGGCCGGCATGGCCGCCGCGCTGCATCCAGCCATCGGCGGGCATGGTCAGCGTGGCCTCTTCGAGGACTTCGGCTACCTGCCGGTGCCAGGGCTCGCGCAGCGTGGCCGGGTCGCAGGCCACACCGGCGGCGATCAGGCCGGCGTCCACGGTATCGGCATCGAACAGTTCGCCGGTGTACATCCACAGCCGGTCGATGGCGTCCTGCATGCGGCAATGGCTTTCCGCCGTGCCGTCGCCAAGGCGCACCACCAGATCGGCGCTGCGGCGGGCGTGATAGGCCACTTCCTTGACCGCCTTGTCGGCGATGGCGGCGATGGCGGCGTCGCTGGACTGCCGCAGTGCGTCGAGCAGGTAGTAGTGCCAGGTGTCGAACAGGAACTGGCGGGCCAGCGTATCGGCATAGCTGCCGTTGGGCTGCTCGGCCAGCAGCGGGTTGCGGAACTGGTGGGCGTCGCGCAGGTAGGCCAGCTGGTCTTCCGTGCGGCCCGCGCCTTCCACCTCACCGGCACGGGACAGCCACATGCGCGCCTGGCCGATCAGGTCCAGCGCGACGTTGGTCAGCGCGATGTCTTCTTCCAGTGCCGGGCCCTTGCCACACCATTCGGACAGGCGCTGACCCAGCACCAGCGGGGCGTCGCCCAGGCGCAGCAGATAGTCGAACGTCGCGTGCTTGCTGTCTTCCATGGCGCGCCTCAGATGTGCTTGACCGCTTCCGGCATCGGGAAGAAGGTCGGATGGCGATAGACCTTGCTGTTGGCCGGCTCGAACAGCGGCCCTTTGTCGGTGGGGCTGCTGGCGGCGATGTGCGTGGCCGGCACGGCCCAGATGCTGACGCCTTCGTTGCGACGGGTGTAGACGTCGCGGGCGTTGTTGATCGCCATCGCGGCGTCGGCGGCGTGCAGGCTGCCGACATGCTTGTGCGCCAGGCCGTGCTGGCTGCGGATAAAGATTTCCCAAAGCGGCCATTCGCTCATGGCTGTCTCCTGCTTGTTGGATGCTGGATATGGAAGGGGGGCGCCTCAGGCGACCTGGCGTTCCGCCGGGTGCGCGGCGGACTGCTTGTCGGCATGGGCCACCAGCGCGTCACGGAACCACGCGCCGTCCTGCCAGGCCTTGACGCGGGCGCCAAGGCGTTCGCGATTGCAGGGGCCGTTGCCCTGGATCACGTTGTAGAACTCGTCCCAGTCGATGGCGCCGAAGTCGTAGTGACCGCGTTCGTCGTTCCACTTCAGGTCGGGGTCGGGAATCGACAGGCCCAGGAACTCGGCCTGCGGCACGGTCTGGTCCACCATCTTCTGGCGGAGCGCGTCGTTCGAGAACAGCTTGATGCGCCATTGCGCGGATTGCGCGCTGTGCAGCGAATCGGCATCGGACGGCCCGAACATCATCAGCGCCGGCCACCACCAGCGGTTCAGCGCGTCCTGCGCCATCTGCTTCTGCTCGGGGGTGCCGTTGCACAGCTTGAGCAGGATGTCGTAGCCCTGGCGCTGATGGAACGACTCTTCCTTGCACACGCGCACCATCGCGCGGGCATAGGGGCCGTACGAACAGCGGCACAGCGGCACCTGGTTGATGATGGCCGATCCGTCCACCAGCCAGCCGATGGCGCCAATGTCGGCCCAGTTCAGCGTCGGGTAGTTGAAGATGCTCGAATACTTGGCTTTTCCGCTATGCAGGTCGGCCAGCATCTGGTCACGCGACACGCCGAGCGTTTCTGCCGCGCTATATAGATACAGCCCATGGCCGGCTTCATCCTGGATCTTGGCCAGCAGCACCGCCTTGCGCTCCAGCGTGGGGGCGCGTGTCACCCAGTTGCCTTCGGGCAGCTGGCCGACGATTTCGGAATGGGCGTGCTGCGAGATCTGCCGTACCAGCGTGCGTCGATAGGCGTCGGGCATCCAGTCCTTCGATTCGATACGGATGCCTTCGTCGATCCGCTGCTGGAAGCTGCGTTCGTCATCGCTCATGTCCTCCGCCGAGCGGACTTTCGTAACACCGGTATCGACCAGTTGCGCGTACATGCGTGTCTCCGTGATTCGCATCAGGGTCGTAGCCGATCAGCCAGACCTGACATTGATCAGGATCATAGTGATACGATTTGACTCATTCAACGAGTTCGTGTGTATCACTTTGCGTAAGGAGACCCATGCCAGACCTGTTGAAGCCGGAGGGGGTGTCGCCTGCCGTGACCCGGCTGGCGAAGGGGCTGAAACTGGGCGCGGGCTCGCTGCTGGTGACGATGTATGGCGATGTGATTGCCCCGCGTCCGCAGGCGCCCTGGCTGGGCAGCCTGATCGCGCTGTCGGCGCCGTTCGGCCTGAGCAACCGGCTGGTGCGCACGGCGATCTTCCGGCTCACGGCCGACGACTGGCTGGAGGCCACGCGCGTGGGCCGCAAGAGCTTCTACGGGTTGTCCGATGCGGGGCTGCTGCGCGTGCAGCATGCCGGCAAGCGCATTTATGCGGGCGCGTCGCCGGCGTGGGACGGCAAGTGGACGCTGGTGCTGTTGCGCAACGACACCCGCGCATCGATGCGCCAGCCGCTGCGCCGGGAACTGCTCTGGGAGGGCTTCGGGCCGGTGGCCCCGGGCGTGTTCGCCCACCCCAATGCCGACCAGGGATCGCTGGCTGAAATCCTGCTGGCTGCGGGCGCCACGGAGCACGCGGCCGTGATGCGGGCGGAATCGGTGGCGTCGTTCTCGCGGCAGCCGCTGGAACAGCTGATCCACCAGATCTATCGGCTCAAAGAGGTGGCGCAGGCGTGGCAGGCGTATGTCAGGCGCTTTGCCTCATGGGTCAAGGAAGCCCCGTCGCTGTCGGCGGCCGATGCGTTTTTTGTGCGCATCCTGCTGATCCACGAGTATCGCCGGGTGCTGTTGCGTGACCCCGGCCTGCCCGATGAACTGCTGCCGGCCGACTGGCCCGGGCGCGAGGCACGGGCCGGTACCGGTGCGCTGTATGCGGCACTATTGCCGGCCAGCGAGGCCTATCTGCGGGCGCAGATGGAAACCGAGGCCGGCACGTTCCAATCGGCCATCCGGGTGCTGCGCGAGCGGTTCACGTCGCGCTTCCACGAATAACCGGCTGACGAATTGCCATCTGACGACTTGCCTACCTATCGCCGCCCGGGTCCTTAGTCGTGCGCGTTGCCGGCGGCCTTTGCGCGCCGGCGCCGCGCCAGCATGTTCAGTCCTTCCACGACCGTGGAGAACGCCATCGCCGTGTAGATATAGCCCTTGGGCACATGGTGGCCCAGCCCGTCGGCGATCAGCGTCATGCCGATCATGATCAGGAAGGCCAGCGCCAGCATCACGATGGTGGGGTTGCGATTGATGAAGTTGGCCAATGGCGTGGCGGCAAACAGCATCACGGCCACGGCGGCAATCACCGCCACGAACATGATTGGAATGTGATCCGTCATACCCACGGCGGTAATGATGCTGTCGATCGAGAACACCAGGTCGAGCACCAGGATCTGCCCGATGGCCGCCGCAAAGCCTGGCACGGCGCGGGCGGCGGCGGATTCCTCCTCGTGTTCGGCCTCGGGGGCCACATGCTCGTGGATTTCGCGGGTGGCTTTCCACACCAGGAAGGCGCCCCCGGCAATCAGGATGATGTCCCGCCAGGAAATGCCCTTGCCCAGGATGGTGAAAACCGGTTCCGTCAGCGCCACGATCACGGCGATGGTGGCCAGCAGCCCCAGCCGCAGGATCAGCGCCAGGCCGATACCGATGCGACGCGCCTTTTCCCGGGTCTGCTCGGGCAGCTTGTTGGTCAGGATGGAAATAAAGATGAGATTGTCGATGCCGAGCACGATTTCCATGGCAACCAGCGTGGCCAGGGCGGCCCAGGCGGACGGGTCGCGTGCCAGTTCGAGCAGTGTTTCCATGCGGACTCCAGATCTCCGTGACGGTGGAAGGGGGCCGGGAAGGGGAACGGCGGCCCGCAAGCGGACAACGGTAGACATGGTAGTACACACCCCGCACGCGGCGATACCGGTACAGCGTGTCCGGCGCCACGTAGTGAAAGAACGAGGTTGTCGAACGGCGATTGTGAAATATAGTATGTGATATACCAAAGCATTCACATCATCACATCACTATCACCACAATCAGGAGACAACCGATGAAGATCTGTATCTACGGGGCGGGAGCCATTGGTGGCTACATGGGCGCCCAGCTGGCGCTGGCGGGTGCCGACGTCAGCTTTATCGCCCGGGGGCCGCACCTGGCGGCCATGCAGGCCAACGGGGTGCGTTTGCAGATCGAAGGCCAGGAGCGCGTGGCCAAGGTTCGTTGCGCCAGCGATCCGCGCGAGTTGGGCCCCCAGGATTACGTATTCATCACATTGAAGGCGCACCAGGTGCCGGGCGTGGTGGACCTGATGCAGCCGCTGCTGGGGCCGGATACCGCCGTGGTGACCGGCGTCAACGGCATTCCTTACTGGTATTTCCACAAGCACGGCGGCGAATTCGCCGGGCGGACGCTGGAAAGCGTGGACCCGGGCGGCAAGCAGTGGCAGGGGCTGGGGCCCGAGCGTGCCATCGGCTGTGTGCTGTACCCGGCGGCCGAAATCGTGGCACCGGGCGTCATCAAGCACGTCTATGGCAAGAAGTTTCCGATTGGCGAACCCGATGGCACCCGTTCGGACCGGGTCACGCGCCTGGCAGAGATCATGGCCAAGGCGGATCTGGATGCCCCGGTGCGCGACAACATCCGTGACGAAATCTGGCTGAAGCTCTGGGGCAACCTGTGCTTCAACCCGATCAGCGCGCTGACGCACGGCACGCTGGACATCATCACGTCCGACCCGGCCACGCGTGCCTTGTCCAGGCAGATGATGCTCGAAGCCAAGGACATCGCCGAGCGGTTTGGTGTCCACTTCCGCGTGGACGTGGAGCGCCGGATCGATGGCGCCGGGGCGGTGGGCGCGCACAAGACGTCGATGCTGCAGGATCTGGAGGCGGGCAGGGCCATGGAGATCGACCCGCTGCTGACCGTGGTGCAGGAAATGGGCCGGATGATGGGCCAGCCCACGCCGATGATCGACGCAGTGCTGGGGCTGATCAAGCAGCGCGATCGCATGGCCCAGGCACCGGTGGCAGGCAGCGCCGAACCGGTCAAGGTGGCCAAGGCCGCCTGAAGCCGGGTGGTTGAGCGAGGGCAATGACCTTCGGTAGTGCCGTCGATGTGATATACCATATACGAAAGGCCGGACTCGTCCCTTGTGTCTCGACGTGGTGCTTGAGCGCGCCAGATTGATGAGCGGAACGCATGGCGTCATGCCAAACTGACGCCATGACGTTCACGGGACGGGTGCCACCGGACGCCAGACCGGCGTCCGGGGCACCGGCCACTGACGAGTGCATTCATGTCTGCCCAAAGCCAATCCGAAATCCAGCCGCAAGGGCTGTCCTTGTCGCTGCAACCGATCAATGCCGGCGCCAGCCTGCGCGACCAGGCGTACGCGATGCTGCGCCAGGCCATTGCCGACGCCGACATCTACCAGTCACGCGAAGAAGTCAGGCTGGACGAACGCGTGCTGTCCGAAGCGCTGGGCGTGAGCCGCACGCCGATCCGCGAGGCCATGACGCTGCTGGAGCAGGAAGGCTTCCTGCGCACGGTGCCACGCCGGGGCATCTATATCACCCGCAAGACCAAGCGCGAGATCGTCGAGATGATCCAGGTCTGGGCCGCGCTGGAGAGCATGGCCGCCCGCCTGGCCACGCAGAATGCCAGCGACGAGGAAATCGGCAAGCTGCGCCATATGTTCGACAGCTTCCGCGACTCCACGCCGGCCGAGCATATCGAGGAATATTCCGACGCCAACATCGTGTTCCACCAGGCGATCGTGCAGTTGTCGAAGTCGCAGATCATCATGGACCAGATCAAGAACATCTTTGTCCATGTGCGCGCGATTCGGAAAATGACGATCTCGCAGAGCGACCGTGCGGCCCGTTCCATCGTCGACCACCTGCGGATTATCGAAGCACTGGAAAAGCGGGATACGGAACTGGCCGAACGGCTGGTGCGCCAGCATTCGCTGGATCTGGCCGAGTACGTGGAAAAGAACTGCGACTTTCTGGACTGAGCCTCGACTGACAGCCAGTCGCGGCATGCGCTTGCCGCGCCCCGGTCCGGTCCGTGACTGCGGCCAGGGCAGGGCCGTTCTAACGTAGCGCCATGCGCGCAGGGTCATCGTCGTGCGACGTGACCGCATCCTCTTGCACCCCGACCGCCTCACGGCGCGTCGGGGTTTTTTCATGGGTACGCCCCGCCGCGCACATCCGACACAGCGGCTTGCTGCGATGCACCATCGAAACCTCCGTGATTCGGGTTTAAACCCCCTTGCGTCTTCGTGATATACCACATACTGTATGTCAACAGCGCAAAACACACATCAGGAGACGCACCATGGCCGACACCCACAACGAACGCAAAGCCCTCGACGGTATTCGCATTCTGGACATGACCCACGTGCAGGCCGGCCCCTCGGCCACGCAGTTGATGGCCTGGATGGGGGCCGACGTGATCAAGGTCGAAATGCCGGGGCGCGGTGACATCACGCGCAGCCAGCTGCGCGATGTGCCGAACGCTGACAGCCTGTACTTCACCATGCTGAACAGCAACAAGCGCAGCCTGACGCTGAACATGAAGACGCCGGAAGGCAAGGCATTGCTGGAAGACCTGATCCAGCAGAGCGACGTGCTGATCGAGAATTTTGGCCCGGGTGTGCTGGCCCGCGCCGGATTCGACTGGGACCATATCCAGGACCTGAATCCGCGCATGATCTACGCGTCGATCAAGGGCTTCGGTCCTGGCCCCTACCAGGACTGCAAGGCGTATGAAAACGTGGCCCAGTGCATGGGTGGCTCCGCGTCGACGACGGGCGAGTCCAGCGGCACGCCGCTGGTGACCGGCGCGCAGATCGGTGATTCGGGCACTGGCGTGCATTGCGTGGTCGGCATCCTGGCCGCACTGCTGCAGCGCGAGCATTCGGGCCGCGGCCAGCGCGTGGAAGTGGCCATGCAGGACGCCGTGCTGAACCTGTGCCGCGTGAAGCTGCGCGACCAGCAGCGCCTGGATGCCGGCCCGCTGCGCGAGTACCCCAACGACCAGTTCGATGACCACGTGCCGCGCGCCGGCAATGCGTCGGGCGGCGGCCAGCCGGGTGCGGCGCTGCGCTGCGCGCCGGGCGGTCCGAACGACTACGTCTACGTCATCATCCAGCCGCAGGGCTGGGAACCGCTGATGCGCCTGTGCCGCCGCGAAGACCTGATCACCGATCCGGACTTCGCCACGCCTGAAGTGCGCCTGAAGAAGCTCACGGCCTGCTTCGGGATCATCGAGCAATGGACCCAGGGGCGCACCAAGTTCGAGGTGATGAACGCGCTCAACGAGGTGGACGTGCCGTGTGGCCCGATCCTGTCGATGAAAGACCTCATCGAGGACAAGTCGATGTACGAGCGCGGCTACCTGGTGGAGCTGGACCATCCGGCGCGTGGCAAATACGTGCAGCTTGGCTCGCCCATCACGTTGTCGGATTCGCCGGTGGACGTCGAGCGCGCGCCGCTGCTGGGCGAGCACACCGACGAGATCCTCGAATGGCTGGGTCGCTCGCCGACACAGATCGCGGCGCTGCGCGTAGCCGGCGCAGTCTGACCCGAGGCGCGCGGCCCCTGGCCGGCGCCTGTCTCCACTGCCCCTGATACGGGGCCCCCAATTTCCGATGAGAACGCAGGCGCGGCATGGACGCGTCTGCCGGAGGAACCCTGCCGTGCAAACCTGGATTCGCTTCCGCCGTCCTGACGGTGACACCGCTTATGGCCGGCTTGACGATGGCGATGCCGACCGCGTCATCGAATGCGACGGCCCTGGCTATACCGATCCCCGTCCCACTGGCAACACCTACAGTTACGCCTCGCTTGACCTGCTGGCCCCGTGCGAGCCCGGCAAGATCGTGGCGCTCTGGAACAACTTTCACGCGCTTGCGGCCCGGCTTGAGAAAACGGTGCCTGTGCACCCGCTGTTCCTGCTGAAGCCGGCCAGTTCGCTGGCCGGTCCAGGGGATGCCATCCGGCGTCCCAGCGGATACACCGGCAAGATCGCCTACGAAGGCGAACTCGGCATCGTCATCGGCCGGGAATGCCGCAGCGTGCCGCTGGGCGAAGCCGCCTCGCACATCTTTGGCTACACCATCGTCAATGACGTGACGGCGGGCGAGCTGCTCAATGCCGATCCGAACTTCCCGCAGTGGACGCGCGCCAAGGGGTCCGACACCTTCGGTTGCATTGGTCCGGCCATCGTCTCCGGCTTTGACTGGCGCAGCGCCAGCGTGGTGACGCGTCTGGACGGCACCGAGCGCCAGAACTACCCGCTGTCAGACATCGTTTTTTCGCCAGAGGAGCAGGTCAGCCGCCTGTCCCAGGACATGACGCTGATGCCGGGCGACGTGATCGCCGTCGGCACGTCGATCGGGGTCGGGTCCATGAAGGATGGCTCGGTGGTGGAGGTGTCGATCCGCGGGATCGGCTCGCTGGTCAACCACATGCGCGGCTGAGACCGGTTCAGTCGCTGCGGAGCAGAGCAGGGCGGCTGCCGTGGCAGCCGCCAGGAAGCGTCCCTGGACGTCAGTAATTTCCCTTATTTGCGTCTAATTTTCAGGAAATGCTGCAGTGCGTCGACGAAAGTTCGTCGAAACAGTGGAAATTTTCTTGCTGAGTTTTGATATATCACATACCGTATTTCAGACTTACCGGGTACAGCGAATCGCCAGGAGGAGACACGGTTCCGTTTTATCCGAAGTAGCCCAGGCGGAAACCGAGCGCGACCGCTGAAGACACCCTGAAGAAGAAAGTCCAATCCCGTCAATTTGCATAGAAGGAAGCAACCATGGCAGAAGTCGGAAACGAACTGCAGCGTCACGCTGCAGAAGAACAGCAGGCACAAACCGATGGTTTCCATCTGGTCATCGACGCGCTGAAGCTGAACGGCATCGAAAACATCTACGGCCTGCCTGGTATTCCGGTCACCGATCTGGCCCGCCTGGCGCAGGCCAACGGCATGCGCGTCATCAGCTTCCGCCATGAGCAGAACGCGGGCAACGCCGCGGCGATTGCGGGCTATCTCACCCAAAAGCCGGGGGTTTGCCTGACCGTGTCGGCACCCGGCTTCCTGAACGGCCTGACGGCGCTGGCGAACGCGACCACCAACTGCTTCCCGATGATCCTGATCAGCGGCTCGAGCGAGCGCGAGATCGTCGACCTGCAGCAGGGCGACTACGAAGAGATGGACCAGCTGGCCATCGCCCGTCCGCACGCCAAGGCGGCCTTCCGCGTGCTGCACGCCGAAGACATCGGTGTCGGTATCGCGCGTGCCATCCGCGCCGCCGTGTCGGGCCGCCCGGGCGGCGTGTACCTGGATCTGCCGGCCAAGCTGCTGGCCCAGTCGATGGAAGCCGAGAAGGGCCGCAAGTCGCTGATCAAGGTTGTGGACCCGGCCCCGCGCCAACTGCCGGCTCCGGATTCGATCGACCGTGCCGTCGAGTTGCTGAAGAGCGCCAAGCGTCCGCTGATCCTGCTGGGCAAGGGTGCCGCCTACGCACGCGCCGATGCCGATATTCGCGCGCTGGTCGAGAAGACCGGCATCCCGTACCTGCCCATGTCGATGGCCAAGGGCCTGCTGCCCGATACGCACCCGCAATCGGCCTCGGCCGCGCGTTCGTATGTGCTGGCGGAAGCCGATGTGGTGATGCTGGTCGGCGCCCGCCTGAACTGGCTCCTGTCGCACGGCAAGGGCAAGACCTGGGGCAAGCCGAAGCAGTTCATCCAGATCGACATCTCGCCGACCGAGATGGACAGCAACGTATCCATCGCCGCGCCGGTAGTGGGTGACATTGGCTCGTGCGTGTCGGCACTGCTCGGCAAGATCGGCAACAACTTTGCCAAGCCGGGCGCGGAGTGGATTGGCGCGGTGGACGAGCGCAAGGAAAAGAACCTGGCGAAGATGGCCGAGACCCTGGCCAAGGACACGTCGCCGATGAACTTCCACAGCGCGCTGCGCGTGCTGAAGGACGTCGTCAAGGCCAACCCGAGCATCCCGTTTGTCAACGAAGGCGCCAATACGCTGGACTACGCGCGCGCCGTGATCGACATGTACGAGCCCCGCAAGCGGCTGGACGTCGGCACCTGGGGCGTGATGGGCGTGGGCATGGGCTACGCGGTTGCTGCGGCGGTGGAGACCGGCAAGCCGGTTCTGGCGGTGTGCGGTGACAGTGCATTCGGCTTCTCGGGCATGGAAGTCGAGACGATCTGCCGCTACAACCTGCCGATCTGCGTGGTCGTCTTCAACAACAACGGCGTCTACAAGGGCATCGACAAGAACCCGACCGGCGGCGCGGACCCGGCCGTCACGATGTTCGTCCCGGGCGCCCGCTACGACAAGATGATGGAAGCGTTCGGCGGCGTCGGTCACAACGTCACCACGCCGACGGAACTCGAAGCCGCGGTGAACGAAGCGCTGCGGTCGGGCAAGCCCACGCTGATCAACGCCGTGATCGACCCCGCAGCTGGCACTGAAAGCGGTCGTCTGACCAACCTGAATCCGCAAAGCTCGGCCAGCAAGTAAAAAGCCATCCACCTGAATTTCACCCTCTATTCCAACGGGAGAGCGAACGTGAACCTACCTCTGCACGGCATCAAGATCATCGACTTTACGCACGTCCAGGCCGGCCCCGCCTGCACGCAACTTCTCGCATGGTTCGGCGCGGACGTCATCAAGGTGGAGCGCCCCGGTTCTGGCGACGTCACCCGCTCGCAGCTGCGCGACCAGCCCGATACCGACGCGCTGTACTTCACGATGCTGAACAGCAACAAGCGTTCGCTGACGCTGGACACCAAGAAGCCGGAAGGCAAGAAGATCCTGGAGCAGCTGATCCGTGAATCGGACGTGCTGGTCGAGAACTTCGGCCCGGGCGCACTGGACCGCATGGGTTTCTCGTGGGCGCGCATCAATGAACTGAACCCGATGATGATCGTGGCATCGGTCAAGGGCTTCAGCGACGGCCACCACTATGAAGACCTGAAGGTCTACGAGAACGTGGCGCAGTGCGCCGGTGGCGCGGCATCGACCACCGGTTTCTGGGACGGCCCGCCGACTGTGTCGGCCGCCGCCCTGGGCGACTCGAACACTGGCATGCACCTGGCCATCGGCATCCTGACCGCGATCATCGGCCGCCAGCAGACCGGCAAGGGCCAGAAGGTTGCGGTGTCGATGCAGGACGCCGTGCTGAACCTGTGCCGCGTGAAGCTGCGCGACCAGCAGCGCCTGGACACCCTGGGCTATCTGGAAGAGTATCCCCAGTACCCGCACGGCACGTTCAGCGACGTGGTGCCGCGCGGCGGCAACGCCGGCGGTGGCGGCCAGCCGGGTTGGGTGCTGAAGTGCAAGGGCTGGGAGACCGATCCCAACGCCTATATCTACTTCACCATCCAGGGCCACGCCTGGGAGCCGATCTGCAAGGCGCTGGGCAAGGAAGAGTGGATCACCGATCCGAACTACAACACGCCCAAGGCCCGTCAGCCGCACATCTTCGACATCTTCCAGACCATCGAAGCCTGGCTTGCCGACAAGACCAAGTACGAAGCGGTCGACATCCTGCGCAAGTTCGACATTCCGTGCTCGCCGGTGCTGTCCATGAAGGAAATCGCGGCGGATGAATCGCTGCGCAAGAGCGGCTCGATCGTGGAAGTCCCGCACAAGGAACGTGGCACGTACTTGACCGTGGGCAGCCCGATCAAGTTCTCGGACATGAAGCCGGAAATCACGGGCTCGCCGCTGCTGGGCGAGCACAGCGAGGAAGTGCTGGCCGGTCTTGGCTACGGCGCCGAGGAAATCGCCAGCCTGCGTGAAGCGCAGGTGATCTGAGCGAAGCATCGGGGCGCGCGGACCGAGCGTCCACGCGCCCCGGTGTTTCCTTGCCTGGACGCCGGCCGGAGCAACCGGCATGGCCGACCGTATCGCAACGGCAGCCCGGACCCGGGGCGGCAAACCGGGCCACCCCAACATTCCTCAGGAATGATCATGCAGACTGCAATCGACTACGAACAATTGGTGTCGGCCATCGGCGACGCCGTCATCATCTCCGGCGCTGACGGCGCCATCACGTTGTGGAACCCTGCGGCGGAATACATGTTCGGCTTTACCCAGGAAGAAGCCCTGGGCAAGTCGCTGGACCTGATCATTCCCGAGCGCCTGCGTGCGCGCCATTGGGAGGGCTACGACAAGACCATGACAACGGGCAAGACCCGCTACGGTCATGACCTGCTGAAGGTTCCGGCGATCAACAAGAGGGGCGATGCGATGTCGATCGCCTTCACCGTTGCGCTCCTGCATGGCGACGGCGGCGAAGTCACCGGCATCGTGGCGGTGATCCGCGACGAGACCGTGCGCTTTCAGGAAGAGCGGGCGCTGCGCAAGCGCATCACGGAACTGGAAGCCCAGGCCAGCGCTGCGGCCTGAGCCGGCTGACTCACCGATATCGGGGCGCATCGTTGCGCCCCGTTTGTTTTTGCATCGCTATCGCAGGGCTGCTGCCATGGTCGTACCCAGTTCCGCTGGCGATGCGGCCACGTGGATGCCGGCCTCGCGCATGGCGTCGATCTTTGCCTCGGCCGTGCCCGTGCCGCCCGAGATGATGGCGCCGGCATGGCCCATGCGGCGTCCTGGCGGCGCCGTGGTGCCGGCGATAAAGCTCACCACGGGTTTGCGCGTGCGCGCATCGCGCAGGAACCGCGCCGCATCTTCCTCCGCCGAACCGCCGATTTCTCCGATCATGATGATGCCTTCGGTCTGGTCGTCGGCCAGGAACATCTCCAGGCAGTCGATGAAGTCGGTGCCGTTCACCGGATCGCCACCAATGCCGATGCAGGTCGATTGCCCCAGCCCGGCCGCCGTGGTCTGCGCCACGGCCTCGTAGGTGAGGGTGCCCGAACGCGACACCACGCCGATCTTGCCCGGCGTATGGATGTGCCCCGGCATGATGCCGATCTTGCACTGCCCCGGCGTGATCAGGCCAGGGCTGTTCGGCCCGATCAGCCGGCTGCCGGACCCTGACAGGGCACGCTTGACCCGCACCATGTCCATCACGGGAATGCCTTCGGTAATGCAGACGATCAGCGCAATGCCGGCGTCGACGGCTTCCAGGATCGCATCGGCGGCAAACGGCGGCGGCACGTAGATGACCGATGCATCGGCGCCGGTGGCATGGGCCGCGGCGGCCACGGTGTCGAAGACCGGCAGCCCCAGGTGCAGTTCGCCACCCTTGCCGGGGGTGACGCCCGCGACCATCTTCGTGCCATAGGCCAGCGCCTGCTCGGCGTGGAACGTACCTTGTGCGCCCGTCAAGCCCTGGCAGATCACGCGCGTGTGCTGGTGGATCAGGACAGCCATGTCACTTGCCTCCTTTTTTTTGCGTGGCGCGCACGGCGGCCACCACTTTCTCGGCCGCATCGCCAAGATGGCTGGCGGACAGGATCGGCAGGCCCGAATTGCGCAGGATCTGCCTGCCCTGTTCGACGTGGGTGCCTTCCAGCCGCACCACCAGTGGCACGGTCAGGTCCACGTCGTGCGCGGCGGCCACCACGCCTTCGGCAATCACGTCGCAGCGCATGATGCCGCCGAAGATGTTCACCAGGATGCCCTCGACCTTGGGGTCGGCCGCGATCAGCCGGAAGGCGGTCGTCACGCGTTCCTGTGTGGCGCCGCCGCCCACGTCGAGGAAGTTGGCCGGCGCGGCGCCATGGCGCTTGATGAGGTCCATGGTGGCCATCGCCAGGCCGGCGCCGTTCACCATGCAGCCGATATTGCCGTCCAGCCGCACGTAGCTCAGCCCATGGCGCGCGGCCTCGGCTTCGGCCGGGTCTTCCTCGCTCTCGTCGCGCATGGCCTCGATTTCAGGGTGGCGGAAGAGGGCGTTGTCGTCGAAGCTGAACTTGGCGTCTAGCGCCATCACGTCGCCGCTGCCGGTGACCACCAGCGGATTGATCTCGACGATCGACGCGTCGAGTTCGGTAAATGCGCGGTAGACCGACAGGATGAAGCGCGTGGCCGCGCCCACCTGCTTGCCCGAGAGTCTCAGGCTGCTGGCCAGCCGGCGCGCATGAAACGGCTGGATGCCGCTGGCCGGATCGATCGCTACCTTCATGATCTTCTCCGGCGTGCGTGCGGCGACCTCTTCGATGTCGATGCCGCCCTCGGTGGACGCCATGATGGTGATGCGCGACGTGGCGCGGTCGATCAGGATGCCCAGGTACAACTCCCGCGCGATGTCGAAGCCTTTCTCGATATAGAGACGCCGCACCGTCCGGCCGGCCGGGCCGGTCTGCCGGGTGACCAGCGTCTTGCCCAGCATCTGCATGGCGTGGGCGTGCACCTCGTCGATTGACGTCGCAATGCGCACGCCGCCCTTGCCCGAGCCGTCGCCGACAAAGCGGCCGACACCGCGGCCGCCCGCGTGGATCTGCGATTTCACCACCCAGACCGTGCCGCCCAGCTTGCGGGCGGCGTGGGTGGCCTCGTCTGGCGTAAAGGCCACGCAGCCCTGCGGTACGGGCACGTCATAGCGCCTGAGCAACTCCTTGGCCTGATGTTCGTGAATGTGCAATGTGTCTCCTCGCATGAGAAGCGCCCGGGGGCGCAGCGCGGTGTCCGGCTGTTTTCGTTTTTCGTAGACTAAAATATGGTATGTAATATATCAACAGAAATAAGGAAAAAGTGGCGAAAAATGCCTCGGTTGATGCCGGCATCGAAGGAGGGTCTTCGGCTGACAAGCGCACGGCATCAATGCACCGGTATTGATCGCAAAGCCTTCTGTGTCGAGGGTTTTCGCGGATATGGCGCCCGAATTTGGTGCGGCGCAGAACCGAAAGTTGGTGGACCTGCCGACATTTTTCTTGTTGCAGCGTGATATATCACATACCGTGTTTAGCAAGATCGACGCCCTCACGGCGCGAACGCGAAACGCGATCCGGTCAAACAGGCAAGGCCGGTCGCCCAGACATTGCCTTCACGAGAATCCTCAAGGAGACAACGCCATGAACAACAAGGCTCTGGAAGGGGTCCGCATCCTGGACATGACGCATGTGCAGGCCGGCCCTTCGGCCACCCAGCTGATGGCCTGGCTGGGCGCTGACGTGATCAAGGTCGAGCTGCCCGGTCGCGGCGACATCACGCGCAGCCAGCTGCGGGATGTGCCAAACGCCGACAGCCTGTACTTCACGATGCTGAACTCGAACAAGCGCAGCGTGACCCTCAATATGAAGACGCCCGAGGGCAAGGCCTTGCTGGAAGAGTTGGTGCAGCGCTGCGACGTGCTGGTCGAGAACTTCGGGCCGGGCGTGCTGGATCGCGCCGGCTTCGACTGGGACCGCCTGCAGACGCTGAATCCGCGCCTGATCTATGCGTCGATCAAGGGTTTCGGCCCCGGCCCGTACGCCGACTGCAAGGCGTACGAGAACGTGGCCCAGTGCATGGGCGGATCGGCCAGCACCACCGGCGACGCCGACGGCGTGCCCACTGTGACCGGCGCGCAGATCGGCGACTCGGGCACCGGCGTGCATTGCGTGGTGGGTATCCTGGCCGCACTGCTGCATCGCGAGAAGTCGGGCCGTGGCCAGCGCGTGGAAGTGGCCATGCAGGATGCGGTCCTGAACCTGTGCCGCGTGAAGCTGCGCGACCAGCAGCGCCTGGCGGCCGGGCCGCTCAAGGAATACCCGAGCCAGGAATTCGGCGATTTCGTGCCACGGGCCGGCAACGCGTCGGGCGGCGGCCAGCCGGGCGCCGCGCTGCGCTGCGCGCCAGGCGGGGCCAACGATTACGTGTACGTCATCATCCAGCCGCAGGGCTGGGAGCCGCTGATGCGCCTGAGCGGCCGCGAGGACCTGATCACGCATCCGAACTTCGCTACACCGGAAGGCCGCCTGAAGATCCTGGGCGAGTGCTTCGGTGTCGTCGAGAAGTGGACCCGGACGCGGACCAAGTTCGAGGTCATGGCGGCCCTGAACGAGGTGGACGTGCCGTGTGGCCCGATCCTGTCGATGAAGGACCTGATCGAGGACGGCTCGCTGTACGACCGCGGCTACCTCGTGGAACTGGATCACCCGCAGCGCGGCAAGTACGTGCAGCTTGGCTGCCCGATCACGCTGTCCGATTCGCCGGTGGAAGTCGAGCGCTCGCCGCTGCTGGGCGAGCATACCGATGAAGTGCTCGAATGGCTGGGCCGTTCGCCGGCACAGATTGCCGCATTGAAGGCGGCCGGAGCCGTCTAGCGCCCGCGCCGCATCCCTGACGATTTCTCCAGAGCAGTCCGCATGCCGCCCACGTCAACCGATGCGGGGCGGCTGCCCCTTTGCACGTCTAAATATTGGCGGTCATCCCGCCAGAACAGATGGAGACCTGACATGGCACATGACAAGGATGCGGTGCGCAAGATCCTCGCGACCGTCAAGGAAGAAGGCCGCGATGCACTGACCGCCCCCGAGGGCAAGCTGGTTTGCGATGCCTACGGCATTTCGGTGCCGGGCGAGGGCGTGGCGAAATCGCCGACGGGCGCCGTCGAGCTGGCCAGCAAGATGGGATTTCCGGTGGTGCTCAAGATCGTCTCGCCCGACATCCTGCACAAGACCGAGGCCGGTGGCGTGCTGGTGGGCCTGAAATCGGCGGCCGAGGTGGAGCAGGGCTACCTGAAGATCCTCGAGAACGCGAAGCAGTACAAGGCCGACGCCAATATCGTCGGCGTGCAGGTGCAGCAGATGATTACCGGTGGCCAGGAAGTGATCATCGGGGCCGTGACCGATCCGTCGTTCGGCAAGCTGGTGGCGTTCGGCCTGGGCGGCGTGCTGGTGGAAGTGCTCAAGGACATCACGTTCCGCATGGCGCCGGCTTCGTACGATGACGGGTTGTCGATGCTCGATGGCATCGCCGCCGCCGAAGTGCTCAAGGGCGTGCGCGGCGCCGCGCCGGCCAATCGCGAGGCGCTGGCGACCATGATCCAGCGCGTGTCGGAACTGGTCAGTGACTTTCCGGAAATCTCCGAACTCGACCTGAACCCAGTGTTCGCCAGCGCGACCGGCGCGATTGCCGCCGACGTGCGCATCGTGGTCGACCACTCGCCGCAGCCGCAGAAATATCGCCCGAGCCAGGAAGACATCGTCCGCCAGATGAACCGCATCATGAAGCCCGATACCGTGGCCGTGATCGGTGCGTCGGCCGAAGACGGGAAAATTGGCAATTCGGTGATGAAAAACCTGATCAACGGCGGCTACCAGGGCAAGATCTATCCGATCCATCCCAAGGCCGAAGAGATCATGGGCATGACGGCCTACAAGAGCGTGCTCGATGTGCCGGGCGACGTCGACGTGGCCGTGTTCGCGATTCCCGCCAAGTTTGTGGCGCAGGCGCTGGAAGAGGTGGGCAAGAAGGGCATTCCGGGCGCCGTGCTGATTCCGTCAGGCTTTGCCGAGACCGGCAACGTTGAAGGCCAGGAAGAGATCGTGGCCATCGCGCGCAAGCACGACATCCGCCTGATGGGACCGAATATCTACGGTTTCTACTACACGCCGAAGAACCTTTGCGCCACGTTCTGCACGCCGTACGACGTGAAGGGCAAGGCGGCGCTGTCGTCGCAGTCAGGTGGCATCGGCATGGCCATCATCGGCTTCTCGCGGTCGGCCAAGATGGGCGTGTCGGCTATCGTGGGCCTGGGCAACAAGTCGGATATCGACGAAGACGATCTGCTGACGTTCTTCGAGCAGGACGACAACACCGAGATCATCGCCCAGCACTGCGAAGACCTGAAGGATGGCCGTGCGTTTGCCGAAGCGGCCAGCCGCGTATCGAAAAAGAAGCCGGTGGTGGTGCTCAAGGCGGGCCGGACCAGCATGGGCGCCCGCGCTGCCAGTTCGCACACGGGCGCGCTGGCCGGCAACGACAAGATCTACGAGGACGTGTTCAAGCAGGCCGGCGTGATCCGCGCCCGCTCGCTGCGCGACCTGCTGGAGTTCGCGCGGGGCATCCCCAAGCTGCCGACGCCGCAGGGCGAGAACGTGGTGATCATCACCGGCGCCGGCGGTTCAGGCGTGCTGCTGTCCGATGCCTGCGTGGACAACGGCCTGTCGCTGATGTCCATGCCCGATGACCTGGACGCCGCGTTCCGCAAGTTCATCCCGCCGTTCGGTGCGGCCGGCAACCCGGTGGACATCACCGGTGGCGAGCCGCCGTCCACCTACAAGAACACGATCAAGCTGGGCCTGGAAGACCCGCGCATCCACGCCATCATCCTGGGCTACTGGCACACGATCATCACGCCGCCGATGGTATTCGCCAAACTCGTGGTCGAGGTCAAGGAGGAAATGAAGGCGCTGGGCATCGAGAAGCCGATCGTGGCGTCGCTAGCCGGCGACGTGCAGGTGGAGGAAGCTGCCGAATACCTGTACGAGCACGGCGTACCGGCCTACGCGTACTCGACGGAAATCCCGGTGGCAGTGCTGGGGGCCAAGTACAAGTGGGCCCGCGGGGCCGGAAAGATCTGACGGAGTATCCACCCCTCCTGCTGGTTTTCTCCCCTCTCCCGTATGCGGGAGAGGAGCGAGGGAGAGGGCGGGCGGCTCAATTTGAGACAAGCCGCAATTTGCGCTGCCGAGTTTTCCCCCGCGCCCCTACCATGCGCGGAAGCAACCGTAGAGATAGTAGAAAAGCGAAGGGCCCCATGACGGGGCCCTTGTCGCTCTGGCAGCGCCGCGGAACTTAGTTCGCGCCGGCGCCGGCCATGCCGCGCAGGTATTCGTTCTTCTTGTCGAAGATCAGCTGGCTCAGGAACGGCGCGTCGTACGCGTTCAGCAGGTGGGCATGGTACTGCTCGATATAGCGCGTGACGCGCGTCTTCTCGCAGTCGATGCCGCACAGCCAGTCGAACATCGGTGCGTCCCAGCGGAAGCGCAGGCCCAGTTCGGTGAATGCAGCGTTGTAGGCGGCCAGCTGGATCTCACGATCAACGTGGCGCATCTCGCTGACGGCCGTCGACATTGCAACGGTGGCGGGCGCGTCGGATTGGAGGTGGTTCATGATCGTCTCCTGTGGTTGCACACGTCTGTACCGCAGCGTGTGATGTCCGAAGCTTAGGCAGGAAGAACGATTTACGATAATTAAAGTTTTATCGCAAAACCATAAGTTATTGCTTATATATGGGATGACTGGCCAGGATGCGGCCGGATCAGGCCTTCCACGCCGGTGATCTGCTGGATCAGCGTGTGACCTTCCTCCATCAGGAACTGCTTGAATGCCAGCGCCACGGGCGGCAGGCGCTTGTTCTTGCGATGGACGACATACCAGTTCAGCATCACCGGGAACCCCTCGATATCTAGGACGGCCAGCTTGCCGGTCTGGAGTTCCAGGCCCACGGTGTGGGCCGACAGGAACGCGATGCCCATGTTGGCAATCACGGCCTGCTTGATGGTCTCGGTGCTCTTGATCTCCATCGCGATGCGCAGGTTCGAGAGCCGGCCGGCAAAACCTTCCTGCATGGAGTTCCAGGTGTCCGAGCCCTTCTCGCGCGAGACGAACGCTTCTTCGGCCAGGCCCGCCAACGGGATATTGCGCTGGCCCACGAGCGGATGATTGGGCGCGGCCACGATCACATAGGGGTGCGGGGCAAACGATTCGGCAATGGTGTCCATGCCCTCGGGGGGGCGTACCATGACAGCCAGGTCGGTCAGGTTGCCTGCCAGCTGGTGCAGCAGCTCCTCGCGGTTGTGCACTGCAAGATTCAAGGTCACCGAATCATGCCGGTTCATGAATTCGGCCAGGAGACGCGGAAAGAAATAGTCGCCCGCACTGATCACGGCGACGTTCAGGCGGCCCCCGGATATACCCTTAAGCTGCCCCATTGCGGCTTCCGCCTCACGGAACTGCTGAATGATGCTGCGGCTGTAGTGGAGCATTTCCGTGCCGGCCGGTGTCAGGTAGATGCGCTTGCCGAGCTGCTCGAAAAGGGGCAGGCCGACATGGTGCTCCAGCTGCCGAACCTGTGTGGAAACAGCAGGTTGCGTGAGATGCAGCTCCTCCGCCGCGCGCGAAAAGCTCAGATGGCGGGCCACCGTTTCAAAGACTTTCAGCTGGCGCAGCGTGGCATTCTTCATTGCACGATTTCCTGCAATCTATAAAGGATCGTCAATGATCATAATAAAAAACTTTATGCTGTGCTGATCTAAGTTTGAAGTAGCATCAATCCACGAATACACGTGCCGCAATGTCAGGCGCGCTCATTCAGTAGTGAAAGCGGGCGTCCCCCCAAAGGCCAGCCCACCACGCGCGCCGCAGAGCGCGCATGACACTAATGCAAGGAGACACGACATGGCGCACATCAATGCGGCAGGCCCCGCCATGGGCAATTCAAACAGCGGTTTGCTTCGCAACCGCTGGTTCCAGCTATTCATTGGCGTACTCTGTATGGGGCTGGTGGCGAACCTCCAGTATGGCTGGACGTTGTTCGTTACGCCCATGAACGCCAAGCATCATTGGGGCGACTCTGCGATCCAGGTCGCCTTTTCCATTTTTATCGTTACCGAAACCTGGCTCGTGCCAGTGGAAGGCTGGCTCGTCGACAAGTTTGGCCCGCGCCCGGTGGTGGCCGTGGGCGCCATCTGTGCCGGCCTGGCGTGGGTGATGAATTCCTATGCCACGTCGTTGCCGATGCTCTACGCGGCGGCGGTGATCGCCGGCATTGGTGCGGGCGGCGTCTATGGCACCTGCGTGGGCAACGCGCTCAAGTGGTTCCCGGACAAGCGCGGCCTGGCCGCCGGGCTGACCGCCGCCGGCTTTGGCGCGGGTTCGGCGCTGACGGTGATCCCCATCGCCAACATGATCCAGAAGTCGGGTTATGAGCACGCGTTCTTCACGTTCGGCATCATGCAGGGCGTGCTCATCTTCGCGATGGCCCTGCTGCTGGTGAAGCCGCAGCCGCCCAAGGGGCTGGTGGCCAACAAGAAGATCCTGACCAACCCGGTGGAGTTCACGCCTGGCCAGATGGTGCGCACCCCGGTGTTCTGGGTGATCTACCTCTCGTTCGTGGCCGTGGCGGCGGGCGGCATCATGGCCACCGCGCAGCTGGGCCCCATCGCCAAGGACTTCGGCTTTGCCACGATGCCGGTGACCATGCTGGGCATGACGCTGCCGCTGCTGACGATGACGCTGTCGATCGACAACCTGTGCAACGGGCTGACGCGTCCGCTGTGCGGCTTCGTCTCCGACCGCATCGGCCGCGAGAACACGATGTTCCTGATCTTCATCGGCGAGGGCCTGTCCCTGATCGGCCTGCTGAAGTTCGGTCACGACCCGTACATGTTCATGCTGTTCGCGGCGCTGACGTTCCTGTTCTGGGGCGAGATCTTCTCGATCTTCCCGGCGCTGTGTGCCGATACGTTCGGTAGCAAGTTCGCCGCAGCCAATGCCGGTACGCTCTATACGGCCAAAGGCACGGCCGCGCTGCTGGTGCCGGTGGCATCGGTGCTGTCGCACACGGGCGGCTGGAACCTGGTGTTTGCCGTGGCGGCCGTCATGACGGTGGCGGCGGGGCTGGCAGCCAAGTTCGTGCTGCAGCCGATGCGCCGGCGCTTTATCACGGGCCATGCCGAGGCACAGCCTGTCCCTGTTAGCGACAGCGGTACCTATATGGCAGGTTTCTCCACAGGCAAGGGTGAATAGCCCGAGCCCCAACCCCGGCAGTACCCAGCAAGGAAGGAGCGGCACCATGAATGTTTCGCTTCCTCAGTTGAAGGCCTTTGCCGCGGTGGCGCGCCAGAAAAGCTTTACGCGCGCCGCGGCAGAACTGGGTCTTACGCAGTCGGCAATCAGCCGTAGCGTGCGAGAACTAGAAGAAGAGATCGACCAGCGGTTGTTCGACCGCACCACGCGCCAGGTAGAGCTGACCGACGCCGGTGAAATGTTGTCGCAACGCATCTGCCATCTGATCGAGGAAGTCGAGCAGACGCTGCGCGACAGCCACGGCACCGGCAAGCCGAGCCAGGGCACGGTGCAGATCGCTACCGACCCCGTGCTGTCTTCGATGTCGGTGCCGATGTGGCTGGCGGGCTGCCGCAAGGCATGGCCCGGCATCGGCATCACGCTGCGCGATCGGTCGCATGATTGCGTGCTGCAGAGCGTGCGCAGCGGCGAGGTGGATTTTGGTATCGCCAGCAATCCCACGCCTTGCGACGATCTTTACTGCGAGCCGCTGTGCGTGGATCCGCTGCAGGCCGTGCTGCCGGCGGACCATCCGTTGGCGTCGCGCGATTCGCTGGGGTGGGGCGAACTGGCCGATGCGTCGGTGCTGTCGCTGGACCAGAATTCCGGGGTCCAGCCCGCCGTCGAGCGCGCGTTGTCCACGTATCACGTCAGGCCGGGCTCGTTGCAGTTGCTCGGGCATTTCGCTGCCATCTTCGGCATGGTGGCGATGGGGCTGGGCATCGGCGTGGTGCCGTCGCGTGCGCAGGCCAGCGGCATGGCTCCCGCCGCTGTCCTGCGACCGTTGCGGCCCCAGGTGACGTCCAACGTCATGCTGGTACGGCGCAAGGCGCGCTCGCTGAAGCCCAATGCCGCGGCGGTCTGGGACAACCTGCGCGCGCAGGAGTACGACCAGGGCCTGTTGAAGAAAGTGGGGTAGGGCGATGAACGGGATTCACGTGCCGCGCCGCAGTAAATATTTTTGCGATGTATTTGACACTTTTACCCCCTGATTGGCTCGATCCGACCGCACACAAGCAGGTCTATGAGACGAACAACGCACCCCAAGGGGTGCGTTGTTGTTTTTAGAGCGTTTCCTCTCTAGATATATCACATACCAAATATTTACAGACCTCGCAGTGCAGCATATAATGAATCCACCTTGATCCTTACGACTTAGGAGTTTTCATGAACGCCACGCTGCTTACCCTCCTCGCTCTCGGTGTTGTTTCGCTGGGTGTCACTGTTACTTACGTGCTGGCCAACTTCCTGCCGATGGGCCTGCTGACCACTGCACAGGAACATGGCCGCTTTGCTGGTCTTGGTTCGTCGGAAGAGCCGTCCACCGGCATCGGCAGCTCCGCATCGGACATGGTGCTCCAGCCGCGCTTCCTGCACGCTTGATCGCCTGATCGCTGTTTTCGCAGTACTGGCTGTACCCGTAGTTCGCAGTATTCGCAGTATTCGCAGTTTGTTGTAGTGGGGTAGTTGTAGCGGCCGGCAACGCCCGAAGTACGTAGTTCCCGCAGTCCTCAGCGGCCGTTTTCTCTCTGCATTCGCAGCAGCAACATCGCCATGCCCCTGCGCCCGTGATCTCAGGTCCCGACGCAGCCAGGCATTGCCCTCCGCTCTGTTCCTCTCCGCGTTGTTCCTCCCCGGATTTTCCGGAATTCCCAGTTTTCGTCCATGCGCCGCAGTCCTGAACCGCGACCGATTCAGCTTGCCCGCTGATGAGTCGGCGTTGTCACAAGGCTCGGGACTTTCCCTAGATCGGGTTATCCGCGACATGCGCCGCAGCATTTTCCATTGATGCCGAATCCACGCCTAAGTGATTGATCGGCAAGGAAATCGGTCTGTCCGTTCGCAGTGCTTTCATGCACCCCAAGCACCAGTCACCCCGGTAGCGCGACTACGTCCATTTGAATGTCTGCCTGATAGGTCAGGTAGTGCGCCGAATCGGCTTGACTTGCTTGATATACCACATACTGTATAGCACTAGGGCGGCTAAGCCGTTCGACGACAAGAACGTATAGCAGCACACACCAAAGGCATCCAATGCAGATGCCGATCCACAACAGCGGGCCCACCCGCCAGAAGGAGACACCATGGAAAATCAGCAAGGCGCAAGCGCGCAGGCGTCCTGGTATTCATCGCCGTGGACGCAGCTTGTATTTGGCGTGATCTGTATGGCGATGATCGCCAACATGCAGTATGGCTGGACCCTGTTCGTCAATCCGATCGACGACAAATACCACTGGGGCCGCACGGCGATCCAGGTGGCTTTCACCATCTTTGTGGTGACCGAAACCTGGCTGGTGCCGATCGAAGGCTACCTGGTGGACAAGTACGGCCCGCGCCCGGTAGTGGTTGGGGGCGGCCTGCTATGCGCGGTGGCCTGGGCGTTGAACTCGGTGGCGTCGTCGCTGCCGATGCTCTACGTGGCGGCTGCCATTGGCGGTGTCGGCGCGGGCGCGGTGTATGGCACCTGCGTGGGTAACGCGCTGAAGTGGTTCCCGAATCGCCGGGGCCTGGCAGCGGGCCTGACGGCCGCGGGTTTCGGCGCCGGATCGGCCGCAACCGTCGTGCCGATCGCCAACATGATCAAGAGCAGCGGCTATGAGGCCACGTTCCTGTACTTCGGTCTGGGGCAGGGCATCATCGTCATGATCCTGGGCTTGCTGCTGCTGCCGCCGTCGGCCAAGATCCTGGCGGACGTGAAGTCGACGCTCAAGGCCGCGACCACGTATAACGCGTCGCCGCGCCAGGTGATGTCGTCGCCGATCTTCTGGGTCATGTACGCGATGTTCGTGATGATGGCTGCGGGCGGTCTGATGGCCACCGCCCAGCTGGGCCCCATCGCCAAGGACTTCGGCCTGCACGACTCGCCGGTGTCGATCCTTGGACTGACCTTGCCGGCGCTGACCTTCGCCCTGACCATCGACCGCGTGCTGAATGGCCTGACACGCCCGTTCTTCGGCTGGGTGTCAGACAACATCGGTCGGGAAAATACGATGTTCCTGGCGTTTGCGGTGGAAGCCGTGGGCATCCTGCTGCTGGCCAGCTATGGTCACAATCCGGTGGCATTCGTGATCCTGACCGGCATCGTGTTCTTCGCCTGGGGTGAGATCTACAGCTTGTTCCCGGCCACTTGCGGCGATACGTTCGGCCCGAAGTTCGCCGCGACCAACGCCGGCATGCTTTACACCGCCAAGGGAACGGCCGCGCTACTGGTGCCATTCTCGAGCGTGATCACGGCGGCCACCGGCGACTGGCATGCGGTATTCATGCTGGCCTCGGGCATGGCGGCGGTCTCGGCGCTGATGGCCATCTTCGTGCTCAAGCCGATGCGCGAGGCGCACGCAAAAAAGTACGTGCAGGACGCCTCGACGACGCCGATGGGCTATCGTCCGGTGCCGGATGACTTGACCTGATTCTCCTTCGCTCGTAAAAAAAGCCCGCTTCGTGCGGGCTTTTTTGTTCTTGCAGACCAGGGAGTTTGCCAGCGCCATATTGCGCATCCGCCTGCCGGCGCACGCGACACCGGTCGGCAGATGACAGCACGTCATGGCGAGGTGAAGGTCTTGAACGTCATCGGTGGCAGGGCCGGCGCGGCTGCCAGGCCGCAGACAAAGCGCGACAGGTGCGCAATGACATCGGCATCGTGCAGAATGCGCCGGTGGCCCAGGCCCTCCGTCGTGATCAGGCGCGAATCGGGCCAGGCTCCGGCGATAGCCGCACCATCTTCCCAGCGCACTTCCTTGTCGTTGCGGTCATGAATCACCAGCAACGGCGGCACCGGTCGCGTCCGGCCAATATCGGGCACATTGAACGTCGACCAACTGGCGCCCAGCCACTGCTCGCTGCGGCGCTGCATGCGCTTCAGCACATGCGGCGCGATGCCAAGCTGCCAGGCCATTGCGGAGCAGGCGTCGTACATGTCCGCGGGGGCGCCGATCATTGCCACCCCACGCGCGGGCAGGCCCTCGCGGATGGCTTGGGCCGCCGCCGCGCCGCCCAGCGAATGCGCCACGACGGCGTGCACCGGGCCGACGTGCCACGCCACGGCCAATAGCGATCGCGCCATTTCCACGATCGAGGTTTGCTGCTGGCCGCGCGCGCCTGCGTCGGATGCGCCGTGAGACAGCGCATCGAATGCCACCACGCGCATGCCCGCCGACAGCAGGCCGCCGACCACGGCATGCCACTGGCCGGCGTTGCCGCCCCAGCCGTGTGCCAGCAGCACGACCGGCCCCTTGTTGCCCCAGCGATACACCCGCACACGCCGGCTGGCGCCCTGGCCAGTCACCAGCGCCCATTCCGTACGCGCCGAATCCAGCAGCCGGCGGCCTTCGGGACTGTGTTTGGCCCGGGGAGGACTGAACCACAGCCGTTCCAGCGCCGTAGCGGTCGCGGTGGGAAAGAACAGGCTACCGGCTTGCCAGCGAAGCCGGCGCCACGCCATGACACTCGCGTCGAGTGCGCTGGACACCGTCCGCGGTGGATGGGTGAGGGTGCCGCCAGCGTGCGGGACGGGGGCGGGTTGGGATGTGGATGACAGCACTTGCGGCACGACGAACACCTCCAACTGATCATTTACCGATCTGGCCGGTGACAAGACCTCGTTGGCCTCATCTTTTTTATACTTTACGACCGACCAGTCGTGCTATTTTCAGGGCAAGAAAATGGGGCAAAAATGCCGTCTGAACCACCCTCTGCACCGTCATGCCGCTGCCCTGCGGCGGGTGGATATCATGGAATCGCCATCGCGTTCCGCAGCCTTCCTGCCAGGATCAGTGTGTCCCGGCGGTCGCGCTGCCGCGATTCTCTTTCACGTCATTGACCAGTCGCGCGAATGCGCGCCGGGCCATGACTTCCGCGTCGGCACGGGCCATCAACCTGGACGATGACTGAAACGACATGCCGATGCCCGCCATCTCGAACGCAAACTGGCGCGGGTCGGTATCGGCGTGCAGGTCGCCTTCGTCCACGGCATCGGTCACCACGCGCACGATGGTGCTGTGCCAGTCCTTGAAGGTCTGCACCAGCTTGTCGCGGATAACGCCTGGCCGATTGCGGTATTCCTGGGACAGCGCCATGAACACGCAGCCACCCTCGATGACCGCGCCGGCGATCCACGCCAGATAGCCATCGAACAGCGTTTCGAGTCGGGCGAGGCCACGTTTCTGGCGCATCGCAGGCTGTACCACGATTTCCGAGAACCGCTCCATCGCGCGCGCCAGCACGGCCTCCTGCAGCGCCTCCTTCGACTTGAAGTGGGCGTACAGGCCGCTCTTCGACATGTTGGTGTCGGCAGCCAGTGTGGCCAGCGACAACTGCTCGAAGCCGACCTGGGTGGCCGACTGCAGAGCCTGTTCGATGATCGCGGTGCGCGTGAGCTGTCCCTTTTGCATGCGTTGGAGAATAGCACGACCGGTCGGTTTGTCAACTTGCCTTGTGCCACACATGGACGATACTGATGTGACGTCAACGCAAAGCGCGCACTACCGTTATGTGGGGGCGGGAGGAGGATGCTGTGCTTTATCCGCCGTTTGGATGAGAGTCTGGCGGCGAAGATCAAGCCATCATAAGAAATCTGTAAAAGTGTTCCACAACAGACCTTACGGAACGCTTTACGTGCTCTATACTCGAATGCACGTCCGCGCACTTTTTTTTCACTGGTGACTGGAGACCGACATGAACAGTACAGCCGTGCCAAGAGGCGCTAGCGAACCGTTCCGGCAACTGCGGGCGTTGCGTCGAGCGCGCAAGCTCAAGCAGGAGGACGTCGCCCGTAAGGCCGGGATTTCCCGCGAGGCATATCTGCGTGCCGAATCGGGTCAGGCCGACCCGCGCATGTCCACTTTCCTGGCGGCCTGCGAGGCGCTGGGGCTTGAAGTTGTGCTTGCGCCGCAGCATCTTGCCGCCGACGTGAACGCGTTCATTGCCAGCCGCAATGGCGGTGTGACGGCTGCCTCGATGGCCGGCCAGCCTGCCGCGGCAGCTGCACCGGCGACTTCGACGCCGTCGTCCGGAGGCTTCGGTTCGGGCCCCACATCGGGGGAAGGCCACAAGCCCGTCTGACCCCTCAGGATTCGTGACAGGACAGGCGACCGCTCGTCCTGTCACGAATTCCGTTGGCTGCGCCGGCTTTCGCCGCCGCGCTGCCTGTCCTGCCGGCCGCCATATCGAATGGCGCGCCTTTCTGCTGCCGCCTGCAGCGTGCTTTCGCGCGCCGCTGTCTTCACTTTTCCGTTTTCCCCAGTTCCCGCCATCGATAGGCGACGTCTGCGCTCGTCATGACGTGCCTTCGCGCATCCGTTCGCTGACTTATCGTAATTGTGGTTTGACATCGCTCTCAGTCGTGATTACGATTTGGTGAATCAATTTTACTATTCGTAATTTGATGGATATGGCGCCCACGCCATGCCGATGACGAACGCCAGCTTCAAAGCCGGCGGAGGTGTGAGAGGAAGACTCCATGACGCAAACACAATTGCACGCGGCCGATTCGCGGATTGCCGAGTACATGTCCGGCTTCGCCAACGAATTTGCCACCGAGGCGCTGCCCGGCGCGCTGCCTGTGGGCCGCAATTCGCCGCAGCGCGCCCCGTATGGGCTGTATGCCGAGCAGATTTCCGGCACGGCCTTTACCGCGCCGCGCGCCCATAACCGCCGCGCCTGGCTGTACCGGATCCGCCCGGCCGCCATGCACAAGCCGTTCGTGCGCATCGATCAGGACCGCTGGCTGAGCCGTTTCGACGAAGTGCCGCCGTCGCCAAACCAGATGCGCTGGAGCCCGCCGGCGATGCCTACCGTGCCTACGGACTTTGTGGACGGCATCGTCACCATGGCCGGCAATGGCGGCCCCGAGGCCCAGACCGGTTGCGGCATTCATCTGTACCTGGCCAACCGGTCGATGCAGGACCGCTTCTTCTACAACGCGGACGGCGAGATGCTGATCGTGCCGCAGCAGGGCCGCCTGCTGATCGCCACGGAAATGGGTCGCCTGGCCGTCGAGCCGCAGGAAATCGTGGTGATTCCGCGCGGTGTGCGCTTCCGTGTGGAGCTGCCCGATGGCGAGGCCCGTGGCTATATCTGCGAAAACTACGGCGCGCTGTTCAAGCTGCCCGACCTGGGCGTGATCGGCTCCAATGGCCTGGCCAACCCGCGCGACTTCCTGACGCCGGTGGCCAGCTATGAAGACCGCGAAGGCAAGTTCGAGCTGGTGGCCCGCTTCCAGGGCAATCTGTGGCGTGCCGAGATCGACCATTCGCCGCTGGACGTGGTGGCCTGGCACGGCAACTACGCCCCGTACAAGTACGATCTTCGACACTTCAACACGATTGGTTCGATCAGCTTCGACCATCCCGATCCGTCGATCTTTCTGGTGCTGCAGTCGCCGTCCGATACGCCGGGCGTGGACACCATCGACTTCGTGATCTTTGGCCCGCGCTGGCTGGCCGCGCAGGATACGTTCCGCCCGCCCTGGTTCCATCGCAATATCGCCAGCGAATTCATGGGCCTGATTGCCGGTGTCTACGATGCCAAGGCCGAGGGTTTTGCCCCCGGCGGCGCCAGCCTGCACAACTGCATGAGCGGCCACGGCCCCGATGCGGAAACGTTCGAGCGGGCGTCGGCATCCGACACCAGCACGCCGCACCCCATCACCGACACGATGGCGTTCATGTTCGAGACGCCGGGCGTGATCCGTCCCACCCGCCAGGCCGCCGAATCGGCGCTGCTGCAACACGACTACTACACGTGCTGGCAGGGCCTGAAGAAGCATTTCAACCCGAACGTGCGCTGATTTCCGGAGTTCCAGAACAATGACCGCCCCCAAGACCAGCTGGATTGCCTCGGCCAACGACGGCCAGACCCATTTCTCGCCACAGAACCTGCCATACGGCATCTTTTCGATTGGCAACGGCGCGCCGCGCGTGGGCGTCGCAATCGGCGACCAGGTGCTGGACCTGTCCGCGCTGGACGATGCCGGCCTGCTGCCCGCCGCCGCGAAGGGCGCCTTTGCCGCGCCGAACCTGAACCGCTTTATTGCGCTGGGCAAGCCGGTGTGGACCGAGACGCGCGCCGCGCTGACGGCCTTGCTGTCCGCCGACAACCAGACGCTCGCCGGCAACGGCGCACTGCGCGACAAGGCCCTGGTGCCGATGTCGGCGGCGACGCTTCACCTGCCGGTCGACATTCCCGGCTACACGGATTTTTATTCGTCGCGCGAGCACGCCACCAATGTGGGCCGCATGTTCCGCGATCCGGCCAACGCGTTGCTGCCGAACTGGCTGGAGATTCCGATCGGCTACAACGGCCGCGCCAGTTCGGTGGTGGTCAGCGGCACGTCGTTGCGTCGCCCCAATGGCCAGATCAAGCTGCCCGACGACGCGCGCCCGGTGTTCAGCCCGTGCCGCAAGCTCGACTACGAGCTGGAGATGGCGTTCATCGTCGGCAAGCCGTCGAACCTGGGCGAGCCGGTCAGTACCGCCGATGCGCCTGCCCACATGTTCGGCATGGTGATCCTGAACGACTGGAGCGCCCGCGACATCCAGCAATGGGAATACGTGCCGCTGGGGCCGTTCAACAGCAAGGGCTTCGGTACGTCGATTTCGCCGTGGGTGGTCACGATGGAAGCCCTCGACCCGTTCCGCAGCGAGAACCCGGCGCAATCGCCCGAACCGCTGGCGTACCTGCAGCAGCCGGCGCGCAACGCGTACGACATTGACCTGGAAGTCGCGCTGCAACCGCAGGGCGCGGCCACGGCCACGACCGTTTGCCGCACCAACTTCAAGGCGATGTACTGGACCATGGCGCAGCAGCTGGCGCACCACACGGTGTCGGGCTGCAACGTGCGCGTGGGGGATCTGATGGGCTCGGGCACGATCAGCGGCACGACGCCGGACTCGTTCGGCAGCCTGCTGGAAACGACCCGCAATGGCGCCGAGCGCGTGACGCTGGCCGATGGCGTTACGCGGGGCTTCCTGGAAGATGGCGATACGGTGACCATGACCGGCTGGTGCCAGGGCGATGGCTACCGCGTTGGTTTCGGGCAGGTAACCGGCCAGATCCTGCCCGCGCCGCGCTGAACGCCGGGCCGCCATCGCGTGCGGTAGTAGGGGAAACGACAGGGCAGATCCGGCCGAGTGCTGCATCTGCCTTGTTACAATTTTGCATTCCAGTTACGTTCTGGCACAGCTAGCGCTATCGGTGGCATGGGAGAATGCGTCGCCGCCCACATATCGCATGCTGGCGGCAGACTGGATCACTTATTTCCCCACGCGCACGGCATGGCACTTCAATTCGACATTCGCGCATGGGCCGCCTGTGCGCCGGCATTGCAGACCCCCGCCGACTGGCAGGCCTGGAGCCAGGCGCCATGGTTGCCAGAAGGGGCCGACCTGCCCCCGCTGGCGGCGATGGCGCCCATGCTGCGCCGTCGCGTCAATGTCACCGGCCGCGCCGCGCTGCATCCGGCTTACGACATCGGCGCTGTTGACCAGGCAACTGGGAAGCCGAAGGCCATGCCGGCCGTCTTTGCCTCCCGTCACGGCGATTCCCACCGGGCCTACGAAATGCTCGGCGAACTGGCCAATAGCCAGCCGCTGTCGCCGACGGCCTTCGGCTTGTCCGTCCACAACGCCATCGGCGCCATGTTCTCGATCGATCGTCGCGATCCCTCGAACATGCAGGCCCTCTCTGCCGGGCGGGATACCACCGAAAACGCACTGGTCGAAGCCTGCGCGCTGCTGGGCGAGGGCGCTGACGAGGTGCTGGTGGTCTGCTATGACACGCCGCTCCCGGCCCCTTATCTGGATTTTGCCGACGAGCCGCAATGCCTGTTCGGCTGGGCCTGGCACATTGGCAAGCCGGACGGCACCCACCCGACCTTCAGCCTGGAAATCATCGAGCCGGACAGCCTGGACGCCCCGCGCCCGCCTGCCTTGCTGCCGCACAGCCTCGACGTGCTGCGCTTTGTCCTGACGGACGAGCCAATGTTGCTGCATTGTGGCGAGAACGCCGCATGGAGGTGGCAGCGACATGGCTGACCGCATCGAACGCGGCTGGCGGGTACTGGCCACCGCGCTGTGCTTCATCATTTTCGGTATTGGCGGACTGCTGGTCCGCCTGGTGGTGTTTCCGCTTCTGTCGCTGATGCCGTGGTCGGCCGATACGCATCGTCGCGTGTGCCGAAATGTGATTCATTACACACTCACAGGCTTTCTCTGGCTGATGTGCCGTCTCGGCGTCATCGAATACCGCGTGCGCAATGGCGAGCGGCTGCGGCGCGGCGGATTGCTGATCGTGGCCAATCATCCGTCGCTGATCGACATCGTGTTCCTGATGACGCTGACGCGCGGCGCCGATTGCGTGGTCAAGGCCGACCTGGCCCGCAACCCGTTTACAGGTGCTGCCGTGGCGGCCACCGGCTGGATTCGCAACGACGCCGGGGGCGTCGCGATGGTGGAAGACTGCATCGCGTCGCTGCGCGCCGGCAGCAACCTGATCATTTTTCCGGAAGGCACGCGCACGCGGCCGGGCGAACCGCTGCAGTTGCAGCGCGGCGCCGCCAACGTGGCCGTGCGGGGTGGCTTTGACCTGACGCCTGTGGTGATTCGCTGCGAACCGCCTACGCTGACAAAAGGAGACAAGTGGTACCGCGTGCCGGCCCGCCGGCCCTGCTACGAGATCGATGTCCATCCCGATGTCAGCGTGGAACCGTGGATGCCCGTTGAAACCGAAGCCGTGCAGGCGGTGCGGCGTCTGAACCGCTCACTATCCGACTTTTTTACGAGGGAGATCCGCCGTGAAGGCGCTTGAACAGGAAATCAAGGAACTCATCATCGCGTCGTTGTCGCTCGAAGACATCGCGCCTGACGATATCGATGCCGAGGCACCGCTGTTCGTCGAGGGACTTGGCCTCGATTCGATCGATGCGCTGGAGCTTGGCCTCGCGCTGCAGAAGAAGTACGGCATCACGATGAAGGGCGACAAGGAAGAAATGCGCGCCCGCTTTGCCAGCGTGGCCACGCTGGCCGCCTATGTGGCGTCGCAACGCGACAAGTCCGCAAGCTGAATTGCGACGCATCAGGCACTTTGCATGACGGGAATGCGGAGCGAATCATGACGCACGATGAAATCCTTGCACGCGTGGCCGCGGTGCTCGAGCAGATGTTCGAGATCGCGCCCGGGCGGATCACGCCCGAAGCTCGCCTCTACGACGATCTCGATATCGACAGCATCGATGCGGTAGACCTGCTTGTCAGACTGAAACCGATGTTGGACCACCCCCTGAAACCGGAACAATTCAAGTCGGTAAGAACTGTGGGAGATGTGGTGAAAACGCTCGCGCAATTGATCGATTCACCGGCGGCCACCGCCTGACACCGGATCAGCATGGCATGGCGCAAATGGGGCCTGGGGCTGCTGACGATGGCATACCCGCTCGTGATCTATTTTGGCTTGCAGCACTACTCGCCGCGCGTAATGGCGCTGGCGCTGTTGGCGCTCGCGCTGCTGCGCGCCACCACCAGCCGCCAGGCCGGCTGGCGTGCGCTGGCCTTGCTGGCGGGTCTGCTGGCTGCCGTGGTGCTGGTCTCCGATCACGCATTGCCCTTGAAAATCTATCCCGTACTCGTGAACGTGGCGCTGCTCGGCGTGTTTGGCTGGAGCCTGGCCTATCCCCCCACGCTGGTCGAGCGGCTGGCGCGCCTGCGTGAGCCAGACCTGCCTGCGCACGGCGTGGCCTACACGCGCCGGGTGACGCAGGCCTGGTGCGTGTTCTTCGTCTGCAATGGCACGATGGCCGCCATCACCGCGTTTGCCGCGAGCGACCGGGTTTGGGCGCTCTATAACGGGGCGATCGCCTATGGCCTGATCGGCGCGATGTTTGCCGGCGAATGGCTGGTGCGCCAGCGCGTCAGGGCCCGTCATGCGGAGGGCCATCATGGTTGAGCGCGCGATGGGTCCGGGCGGCGTGAGTGGCGTGAGCGGCGTGGCAGGCGTGACAGGCGTGACAGGCGCGATGTCGCGGCTGGCCACGCAGGCCGGGGCGGCAGACTTTGTGGCCCGCGTGGCAGGCTGGCGCCAGGCGTTCGCGGCGCAGGCCGGGCAGCGCTGGGCGCTGTACCTGGACCAGCCTGAGCCATTTGCGGCTGCGCTGCTAGGCGCATGGCATGCCGGCAAGCAAGTGGTGTTGCCAGGCGACAATCGCGCGGAGACCCTCGCGGCCCTGCGCGACACCGTCGACGGCCTGGCTGGCGACCTGCCCGAAGGCCTGCAGGCCGAGGCCGGCTTGCCGGGTGCCGAACCCGCCTTCGACTGGCCCCCGCTGTCCCCGGACGATACCTGGGTCACGCTGTTCACGTCGGGCTCCACTGGCGCACCCGTGGCGCTGCCGAAGCGGCTCGCCCAGCTCGATGCCGAGCTGCGCGCGCTGCAACAGGCGTTCGGCGCGCGGCTGCCCGCCGACGTGCGGATACTGACCACGGTGTCGCACCAGCATATCTATGGCTTGCTGTTCACGATCCTGTGGCCACTCGCCGCTGGCCGCGCCATCCCGCAGAGCCGCCTGGCGTTTCTGGAGGAACTGGTGAGCCAGTGCGCCGCCGATCCGCGCCCGGCCATCCTGGTCAGCAGTCCTGCCCATCTCCGGCGGATGCCAGCCGGGCTCGACTGGACGGCCACGCGGGGCGTCCTGCGCGCGGTGTTCTCGTCGGGCGGACCGTTGCCAGCCGAGGCGTCGGCAGACGTGTTGCGCCTGGCTGGCGTGTCGCCCATCGAGGTGTTCGGCAGTTCCGAAACCGGCGGCATCGCGTGGCGGCAGCGCCAGCTTCACAACGATGCCTGGACGCCGCTGCCTGACGTGGCCTGGCGACTGCAGGACGGCCACCTTGCCGTACGCTCCGCGCACCTTGCCGATGACGACTGGTACGTCTGCGCCGATCGCGCGCTGCCCACACAGGACGGCGGCTTCGTGCTGGCCGGCCGGGCCGACCGCATCGTCAAGATCGAGGAAAAACGCATTTCGCTGACGGCCGTCGAACAGCGCCTGGCCACGTCGCCGCTGGTGCGCGAGGCCCGCGTGGCGATGATCGCCACGGCTGTGGGCGAGCGCGTCGGCGCCGTGGTGGTGCTGGACGATGCCGGTCAGCGCCTGCTGGACGGGGCAGGGCGGCCCGCCGTGGTGCGCGCGTTGCGCCAGTGCCTGGCCCCGGCCGTCGATCCGCTGGCCCTGCCGCGCCGCTGGGTGTTTCCGCGCGAGTTGCCCGCCAATGCGCAGGGCAAGACCACCGATGCCATGCTGCGCGAACTGTTCCGTCATACCGTGCCGGCGGTGCGCTGGGTGGCGGCGGATGCCACCTCCGCGCAGGCCGATCTGGACATCGCCGACGACCTGGCCGTGTTCGACGGTCACTTTCCCGGCATGCCGGTGGTGCCTGGCGTGGCCCAGGTGGACTGGGTCATGGCGCTGGCGCCCGAGCGGCTTGCCATTCCGCCGCGCGAGCGTTTCGCGCGGCTCGACATGCTCAAGTTCCAGGCCGTCATCCGCCCCGGCACCCGCGTCAGGCTCGCGCTGGCCTGGCAGCCGGCCGAATGCGTGCTCGGTTTCCGATTGACCTCCGATGCCGGCCCGCACGCGAGCGGCAAGATCGTATTTCATCCAGACGCTTCATGAGCGCAGTATTCCGTCCCATCGTGCTGGTTCCGGTCTACGACCATGAGCATGCCATTGGCGCCATGGTCGAGGCGATCCTGCGCCATCCGTGGCCCTGCCTGCTGGTGGACGATGGCAGCGGGCCCGCGTGCGAGGCGGTGCTGCGCCAGATTGCCGACGCCCATCCGGAGCGCGTGCTGCTGGAGCGGCTGCCGCAGAACCAGGGCAAGGGCGCCGCGATGATGACCGGCTTCCGCACGGCGGCCCGGCTCGGCTATACGCACGCGCTGCAGATCGACGCCGACGGCCAGCACGACGCCAACGACGTTCCGCGCTTCCTGGATCTGGCGCAGTCGCACCCGGACGCGGTAATCGCGGGCTATCCGGTGTACGACGACACCGTGCCCACGCACCGGTTCTATTTCCGCTACCTGACCCACGTGATGGTGTGGCTGATCACGCTGTCGTTCGATATCCGCGATTCGATGTGTGGCCTGCGCGTGTATCCGCTGCCCGCCGTGACGAAGCTGATGGCCGACAGCCGCCTGGGCCACCACATGGAGTTCGATACCGAGGTGATCGTGCGTCTGTACTGGCGCGGGGCGCCGGTGGTCAACGTGCCCACGCGGGTCACTTACCCCAGCGACGGCGTGTCGCACTTCCGCATGCTGCAGGACAACCTGCTGATCGCCGGCATGCTGACGCGGCTGTTCGTGGGCATGATCTGGCGTGCGCCGTCGCTGCTGTGGCGCAAGGTGAGGACGGCATGAGTATCGTCCAACCCGATTCTTCCTCGTCCCCGCCGGGGCCCTCGGGACCGTCCGGGCCTTCGGAGCCATCCGGACCGTCGCGGCGCTCGCAGCACTGGAGCGCCATCGGCGAGGTCACCTGCGTCTGGGGCATCTGGCTGCTGTACGCGCTGTACCGGGTGTTCGGCCGGGTGCTGTTCCGGATCGTGATGGTGCCGGTGGTGGCGTATTACTGGCTGGCCTATCCGCTGGCGCGCCGTTCCTCGACGGACTATCTGCGCCGGCTGGAGGCGGCCACCGGCGCCATCGGCACGCGGCCCACGTGGCGCCATTCGCTGAATCACCTGTTCTCGTTCGGCGACACGATCCTCGACAAGCTGCTGGCCATCGGCGGCCGCTACCGGTTCGAGCACGTGTCCAAGGAAGGCGGCGACGTGCTGCTCAGGCAGATTGCCAGCGGGCAGGGCGGCATCATCATGACTGCCCACGTGGGTTGCCTGGAGCTGTGCCGTGCCATGGCCAACCGCATCGACGGGTTGCGGCTGACGGTGCTGGTGCATTCGGCCCACGCGGAGCAGTTCAATCGCGTCCTGGCCCGGCTCGACCCCGACGCGATGCTGCAGCTGTACCAGATCGACGATATCTCGCCGGCCACGGCGCTCGAACTGTCGGCCCGCGTGCAGGCCGGCGAGTTCGTGGCGATTGCCGGCGACCGGGCGCCCGCGCATGGCGGGCGGGCCGTGAGCGTGCCGTTCCTGGGCGCGCCCGCCCGTTTTCCGGTGGGGCCCTACGTGCTGGCGGCGCTGCTCAAGTGCCCGCTGTTCGCCATGGGCTGCGTGCGCGCCGGCAATGGCCACGTGATCCGCTTTACCGAACTGGCGCGCAGCGTGGCGCTGCCGCGTGCCGCGCGCGAGGCGCGGCTAGTGGAACTGGCGCAGCGCTATGTGGCCTGGCTGGAACTGCTGGTGGTGCGCTCGCCGTACGACTGGTTCAATTTCTACGACTTCTGGGCCCGGGATCCGATCAGCGTCGGCCGGCTGGACCCCTCGCAGACCGGGCGCGACCAAGATGCCGAACATCCTCAGTCATGAAATCGAACTGACGCCGGCTTTCCACGACCTCGATCCGATGGACGTGGTCTGGCATGGCAACTACCTGCGCTACTTTGAACTCGCGCGCTGCGCGCTGCTGCAGCAGATCGACTACGACTACCCGCAGATGCGCGAATCGGGCTATGCGTGGCCCATCATCGACATCCGCGTCAAGTACGTGCGGCCGTTGCGCTATGGCCAGTCGGTGATCGTGCGCGCCACGTTTGCCGAATGGGAGCACCGGCTCAAGATCCATTACGAGGCGCGCGACGCGTCCAGCGGCCAGCGACTGACCCGGGGCTATTCGATTCAGGTGGCCGTGGACATGGCCACGCAGGAGATGCTGTACGCCAACCCGCCCATCCTGTTGCAACGACTTGGAGTCCAGGGATGATGCGTCCCGACATGATGCGCCGCAGCCTGCTGCGGACCCTTGCCGCCCTTACCACTCTGGGTGGCCTGGCCGTGCCCTCCCTGCATGCAGAAGACTTGCCGGCGGCGGTGGCCGCGCGGCTGACCGATGCGCCGGTGATCCGTGGCCAGTTCGAGCAGACGCGCCGGCTGGCCGGCTTCAGCAATCCGCTGGTATCGCACGGCGACTTTGTCGTCGCCCGTGGCCGGGGCGTGGTGTGGACGACGCGCGATCCCGTGCCGTCGAGCCTGCTGGTCACGCCCGAAAAGCTGGTCATGCGTGGCGCCGACGGCAAGGTGCAGCAGCAGATGCGTGCCGATGCCCAGCCCGCCATGCGCGTGGTGGGGGAATCGATGATTGCCATGCTGCGCGGCGATTTCCGTAGTTTGTCGGGCCGGTTCGCGGTGACCGGCAAGCTCGTTGGCAGCAAGGGTTGGACGCTGACCCTGACGCCGACCGATGCCGGCACGCGGCGCGCGTTCGCCCGGATCGAGCTGTCGGGCGACCAGTACGTACGCGACGTAAAGCTGGAGGAAGCCGGCGGCGACAGCACGGTGGTGAAGATGATCAACCCTGTGGCCGCGAACCGGCTCGATGCCGCCGAGGAGCAGCGCTTTGAGTAATGCGGCCGGCGGTCTCGCGATGCAGGGTGGGCTCACGCGGCGAGACCGCGTGCTGGCTATCGCGTGGCTGTTGCTGGTGATCGCCGTGGCGGTGCATCAGTTCCAGTTCTGGCGCGCGTCGCGGCTCGATACCGACGTGATGGCGCTGTTGCCGACCAGCGCGCGCACCGCCACGGCGGATCGCGTGCTGCGGCAGCTTGGCGAAGGCGTGTCGCGCGAGGTGGTGGTGCTGGTCGGCGCCGACGACTGGGCCCGCACACGCGCCGCCGCCGAGCGCTTCCGCCAGGCCGTGGGGCCGGGCAACGCGCTGCTGCAACCGCAGGACAAGCTCGGCGCTTTCAATTTCGACGCGGCGCTGGCGTTCTATCGCCCTTGGCGAGACCGGCTGCTGACCGACGCGCAGCGCCAGCAGTTGTCTTCCGAAAGCCCCGATGCGCTGGCCCAGCAGGCCGTGACGCGGCTTTACCAGTTCTCGATGGGCCCCCAGCTCACCGAATGGGCGGCCGATCCGCTGGGCCTGTGGCAGCAGTGGTGGCTTGACCGTGCGGCGGCTACGCGGGTGCGCGAGCGCGACGGCATGGCGACGGTGACCGGCGACGGCAAGGACTGGATCGTGCTGACGTTCCGCACGGCCAAGTCGGGCTTTTCCGCGAACGGCAACACCGACTACGGCGACCTGCTTGGCAAGGGCGAAGCGGCCGCGCGGGATGGGGCACAAGGCGGGGCACAAGGCGAAGCACAGGGCGGGCCAGGGCGCGACAGCGCCGTGCGCGTGATCATGGCCGGCATTCCGCTGCACGCCGAGGCAGCGGCGTCGCAGGCCAACTGGGAAATGAACGTCATCGGCTGGGGCTCGCTGGCGGCGGTGCTGTTGCTGGTGTGGATGGCTTTCCGCTCGCTGCGACCCATCCTGCTGGTGGGCCTGTCGCTGCTGATCGGCACGGCCATGGCCATTTCCGCCACCGCCGTGGTGTTCGACCGCGTGCACCTGATTGCGCTGGTGTTCGGCGCCAGCCTGATGGGCGTGGCGGAGGATTTCGGCATCCATTACTTTGTCACGCGCCAGGCCATGCCGCGCGCCACGCCGCCGTCGGTGATGCGATTCCTGCTGCCTGGCCTGTCGTTGGCGCTGCTGACCAGCGTGATGGCGTATCTGGCCCTTGGCATCGCACCGTTCCCCGGCCTGCGGCAGATGGCACTGTTTTCGGCGGTGGGGCTGACCGGGGCCTTCCTGACCGTGGCGTTCTGGTTTCCGCTGCTGGATCGCGGCACGCCGCGCCAGACCCGGCTGTCCACATGGCTGGCCGATAGCCTGGCGCGCTGGCCGCAGGTGCGCAACGATCGCCGCACCTGGGTGGCGCTGGGCCTGCTGGCGCTGTTTATCGTGGGCGGGGTGTGGCAGGTGCGCGTGGTCGATGACGTGCGCCAGCTGCAGAGTTCGCCGCCGGCGCTGATAGAGGCACAACGCACCATTGGCCGGCTGCTGGGCACGCCCAGCCCTGCACAGTTCGTGCTGGTGCGCGGCGCCACGCCCGACGAGGTACTGGCACGCGAGGAAGCGGTCAAGGCAAGCCTGGCCGGCGCGCGTGATCGCCATGCGTTCGGCGGATTCGTGGCGATCTCGGACTGGGTGCCCTCAGCGGCCCGGCAGCGTGCCGACGCGGCGCTGGCCGACCGCCAGGAGGCGGCGGTGCGCGAACGGGTGGCCAGGACGCTGGGCGGCACGATTGCCGCGCCCGTGGCCGCGCCAGCCGGCGATGGGCTGACGCTGCAGGCCTGGCTGGCCAATCCCGTGTCCGACACGCTGCGCCACCTGTGGCTGGATCGCGAGGGCCACGGCTACGCCAGCGTGATGCTGCTGCGCGGCCTGGACAATGTGTCGGAGATTCCCGCCATCGCCGCCACGGTGCGCCAGGTGCCCGGCGCCGAATGGGTGGACCGCGTGGCCGATTTTTCGTCGCTGCTGCATCACTACCGCGTGCTGATGAGCTGGCTGCTGCTGGCCGGCGCCGGCGTGGTGGGGCTGCTGCTGGCGTGGCGCTACGGGCTGTCCGGCTGGCGCGCGCTGGCCCCGACGCTGCTGGCGGCGGCGTTCAGTGTGGCCGTGCTGGGCTGGCTGCACGTGCCGCTGCAACTGTTCTCGATTCTGGCGCTGGCGCTGCTGCTGGGCGTTGGCGTCGACTACGGCATTTTCTTGCTCGAACATCCTGGCGATGGCGTGTCGTGGACGGCCATCGTCCTGGGCGCGGCCAGCACGCTGCTGGCGTTCGGGTTGCTGGCGCTGTCGTCCACGCCGGCGCTGCACGCGTTCGGCATGACGATGCTGTCGGGCGTGGGCGCGGTCTGGGTGCTGTCGCCATGGTTCAGACCCGCCGCCCGATAGGCGCGGGACAACAGGAGAGGATTGATGAAGACCGAACAAGCCGAAGTCGTGATCGTGGGGGCCGGCCCGGCCGGCTCCGTGGCTGCCGGGCTGCTGCGCCGGCACGGCATCGGCGTGCTGGTGCTGGAAAAGGAAACCTTCCCGCGCTTCTCGATTGGCGAAAGCCTGCTGCCGCAAAGCATGGCCTATATCGAAGAGGCCGGCATGCTGCAGGCCGTGGTGGAAGCGGGCTTCCAGTACAAGAACGGCGCGGCGTTCGCGCGCGGCGACCGCTACACCGACTTCGACTTCCGCGAGAAATTCTCGCCCGGCTGGGGCACCACGTACCAGGTGCAGCGCGCGCATTTCGACGACGTGCTGATTCGCGAGGCCCAGAAGCAGGGCGCCGAAGTGCGCTTCCGCCATGTGGTGGAGGCCGTTGATGTCAGCGGTGCGCAGCCGGTGGTGACGGTTTGCGGCGACGATGGCGAACGCTACGCCGTGCAGGCGAAGTTCCTGCTCGATGCTTCCGGCTTCGGGCGCATCCTGCCGCGACTGCTCAAGCTCGAATCGCCGTCGAACTTCCCGGTGCGGGCTGCCATCTTCACGCACGTGGCCGATGGCATTCCGGCCGGCACGTTCGACCGCAACAAGATCCGGGTGGGCGTGCATCCCGAGCATGACGATGTCTGGTACTGGACGATCCCGTTTTCCAATGGCCGCTGTTCGCTTGGCGTCGTGGCCGAGAAGACGTTCCTCGACCAGTACGACGGCGACGAGATGACGAAGCTGCAGGCGCTGGTCAACGAGGAACCGGGGCTGGCCGCGCTGCTCGAGAACGCGCAGTGGGACACCCCGGCGCGCCAGATCGCGGGCTACGCGGCCAATGTCAGTTCACTGTGGGGCAACGGCTATGCGCTGCTTGGCAACGCGGGCGAGTTCCTGGACCCCGTGTTTTCGTCGGGCGTGACCATCGCGTTCAAGTCGGCCAGCCTGGCCGCCGCCTGCCTGGTGCGCCAGCTGGCCGGCGAGACGGTCGACTGGGAAGCGGACTTCGCCAAGCCGCTGAAGGCTGGCGTCGACTGTTTCCGCGTGTTTGTCGAGGCGTGGTACGAAGGACGCTTCCAGCGCGTGCTGTTCCATCCCGACTCGCCGGCCGAGATCCGCGGCATGATTTCGTCGATCCTGGCCGGCTATGCCTGGGATACGTCCAACCCGTTCGTGGCCGATGCGCGGCGGCGCCTTGGCGTCGTGGAGCAGCTTTGCGGCGCCTGACCCCGGTCTCCCTGCTGTCGCTGATGGCCGCGTGCGTGCTGGCTGCGGGCGTGGCCGGCTGCGCGACGACCGGGGCATCCAACCCTGCCGGGGCGGTGAATCCCGCAGATACACCGCTGCTGCGGCTGTCGCCGGCCTCGCTGGGCCGCACGCTGCGCCTGGAGCAGCAGATCACGGTGCAATATCCGTCGCCACAGGGCGAGCAGACGCGCGACATGCTGGCGCTGCTGGAAGCCGATGCGGCGCACACGCGGCTGGCGGCGATGGCGGGCAACCAGGTGCTGGCGCGCATCGACTGGGACGGCCACGACCTGCGCGTGATGCGGTCGCCGTGGGCGCCACCCGAGTTGAAACCCGAGCGTATCCTGAGCGACATGCAACTGTCGCTCTGGCCGCTGGCGGCGATCCAGGCCGCGCTGCCGGCTGGATGGCGGGTGGATACCGCCGACGGTGTGCGACAGTTGCGTGCCGGCACCGAGGTGGTGGCGGAAATCCGATATCCCGATGCTGCCACGACGCTGTTCACCCAGCGGCGCGACGGCTATCGGCTGACCATTCGTACCTTGCGTGACAACGGGAGTGCGAGATGACGGTGTACCTGCACGACATGAACGTGCTGTGCGCGCTGGGCAGCGGCAACGATGCCGTGCGGGCCGCGCTCTGGCGCAGCGACGGCCCCTCTGGCGGCGCCAGCACCGATCTCTACACGCCCGGCACGGCGCTGCATCTGGGCGTGCTGGCCGAAGCCGTCGATGTGTCGGACCTGCCGCCCGATACGCCGCCGTCGCAGGCCAGCCGCAACAACGCGGTGCTGGAGCGCACGCTGGCACCGCTGCGTGCCGCCGTCGACGCAGCCATCGCGCGGGCAGGCCCGACGCGCGTGGCCATCGTGCTCGGTACCAGCACGTCGGGCATCCATGAAGGGGAACTGGCGGTGCGGGCCCGTGCCGCCACCGGTGCGTTTCCTGCGGGCTTCCACTACAGCCAGCAGGAACTCGATTCTCCGGCGCGCTACCTGGCACGCCGGCTGGGCACGGCAGGGCCGGCGTATACGATTTCCACGGCGTGCTCGTCCAGCGCCAAGTCGCTGAGCGCCGCGGCGCGGCTGCTGGAACTGGGCGTGGTCGACGTAGCCGTGGCCGGTGGCGTGGATACGCTCTGCACGTTCACGATTGCCGGGTTCCGCGCGCTGGAGGCCGTCAGCGCCGCGCGCTGCAACCCGCTGTCGGCACATCGCCAGGGCATCAATCTGGGCGAAGGGGCGGCGCTGTTCCTGATGTCGCGCGAGCCCGGGCCGGTACGGTTGAGCGGCTGGGGCGAAACCGGCGACGCCCATCATATTTCGGCGCCAGACCCCACGGGCGCCGGGGCCCGTGCGGCGATGCAGCAGGCGCTGGCCCGTGCGCGGCTGCAGCCGGGCGACATCGACTACCTGAACCTGCACGGCACGGCCACCGAGCAGAACGACGCCATGGAGGCGCGTGCCGTGGCCGATCTGTTCGGCGCGGATATTCCGGTCAGCTCGACCAAGCCGCAGACCGGCCACACGCTGGGCGCGGCCGGGGCCGTGGAGGCCGCGCTGCTGTACCTGACGCTGACCGGCAATCCGCGCGGCCGGCTGCCCGCGCACTGGTGGGACGGCGCGCTCGACCCCGATATCGCGCCGCTGCATGTGGTGGGCGCCGACGAGTCGCTGGGTCGCCCGGTGCGCCATGCCATGAGCAACTCGTTCGCCTTTGGCGGCAGCAACTGCGTGCTGGTCATGAGCGAGGGCTAAAGATGACTGCCGCCGATCCGTTATCGACTGCACGGAACCCGCTGCCGCCCGTTGGCGAACTGGTGCCTCACGCGGGCGCCATGCGTCTGATCGACGAACTGCTGGAGGCCGATGCCACGCATGGCGTGGCCCGGGCCACCGTGCGGCCGACGCAGTTGTTCGTGGACGATGCCGGCATGCCGGCATGGATCGGCGTCGAGTACATGGCGCAGACCATCGCGGCATGGGCCGGCATGCAGGCACGCGAAGCAGGTCGCTCGCCCGTGCCCGGATTCCTGCTCGGCACGCGGCGCTACGTGAGCGATGTGCCGGCGTTTGCGGCCGGCAGCGTGTTGACGATCCGCGTGCAGCTTGAGATGGCCGGCGAAGTGGCGGCCGACGGCGCCCTGTCGATGTTCGCCTGCACGCTGACGCAGGACGGCAGGGAAGTGGCACGCGCCACGGTTTCCGTTTTTGTGCCCGCCGATGCGCGGGTCTTCCTCGAAGGACAGCAGACATGACGAACCAGACCGTGCTCGTGACGGGCGCGTCGCGTGGCATCGGCCGGGCCATTGCCTTGCGCCTGGCGCGCGATGGCTACGACGTGGTGGTGCATTGTCGTGCCAGCCGCGCCGAAGCCGAATCCGTGGCCGACGCCGTGCGCGCGTTCGGCCGCAATGCCCGTGTGCTGGCCTTCGACGTGAGCCAGCGCCAGGCCACGGCCGATGCGCTGCTGGCCGACATCGAGCAGCACGGCTGCTATTACGGGGTGGTGTGCAATGCCGGCCTGGCACGCGACGCCGCCTTCCCGGCCATGACCGGCGAGGAATGGGACGAGGTGGTGCATACCAACCTCGACGCCTTCTACAACGTGCTCAATCCCGTGGTGATGCCGATGGTGCAGCGCCGCCGGCCGGGGCGCATCGTGACGCTGTCGTCGGTGTCGGGCATCGTCGGCAACCGGGGCCAGGCCAACTACAGCGCGGCCAAGGCCGGCATCATCGGCGCCACCAAGGCACTGGCGATCGAACTGGCCAAGCGGCAGATCACGGTCAATTGCGTGGCACCCGGGCTGATCGATACCGAGATGGTCGAGGCCCACGTGCGCGAAGAAGCGCTGAAGATCATTCCCGCCCGGCGCCTGGGTACCCCGGATGAGGTAGCTGCAACGGTGGCCTTCCTGCTATCGGCCGATGCCGGTTACATTACGCGGCAGGTGATATCGGTCAACGGGGGCATGTTCGGATGAAGCGGGTGGTTGTGACGGGCATGGGCGCCGTCAGCGCGCTGGGCAACGACTGGGGGACGGTGCGCCGGCACCTGGCCGGCGGCCGCAATGCCGTCGTGCGCATGGACGCCTGGGCGGGTATTCGCGGCCTGAACACCCAGCTTGGCGCGCCGGTCCCCCCGTTCACGCTGCCGCCGCACTACACGCGCAAGCTCATGCGCACGATGGGCCGGGTGTCGCAGATGGCCGTGCTGGCCAGCGAGGCTGCCCTGGCCGATGCCGGGCTGACCGGTCATCCGCTGGTCAAGGGTGGGCAGATGGGCGTGGCATACGGTTCGTCGGCCGGCACGCCTTCGGCCGCGCAGGACTTCGCGCGCATGATGAGCGACCGCACGACCGAGGGCGTCAACGCCACGACCTACATTCGCATGATGGCCCACACCACGGCCGTCAATATCGGGCTTTTCTTTGGTACGACCGGGCGCATCCTGACCACGTCGAGCGCCTGCACGTCGGGTAGCCACGGCATCGGCTACGCCTACGAGACCATCGCCACGGGCCGGCAGGTGGCCATGCTGGCGGGCGGCGCCGAAGAACTCGACGCCACCGAGGCCGCCGTGTTCGACACGGTGCCACGTAAAGGCTGCCTGCGCCGCCCACTACCAGCAGGCGCTCGACGCCGGCGGCTTTGACCGCCGCCACGATCTGCGCTGCGCTGGTCTGCAGGAAGCGCACGGTGCTGATCACCACATCGC
>NZ_PJRP01000007.1:219723-320744 GCF_002858765.1 Cupriavidus pauculus | reverse complement strand
GTGAACTTCGGCCTGGCCCGTGACTATGCCGGCCGCTGCCACCTGCGCTTCGACGATACGAATCCGGTCAAGGAAGATACCGAGTACGTCTATCGATAGAGTATATCCGGGCGAACCGGACTGTCTGTTATTGGCCGAAACGAGCTCGATCGAGTCGGCGGCCGACCCGCCGACGGCGACGGGTCGTCGCCGTCCCTGGGTGGCCTCCCAGATGTCTTAAAGGCGGCCGTTCGGAAAATGACTGGCAAGGCGGCGTAGATCGGGGCCCGAAGTGAACGTCTGCTGAACGGGGCCGCGCGACGCGCCAGGGAGTGTGAATGGTCTTATCTACATCTCCCTAACGCCGCTCATCAGGTGTTGCTCTAGCCAATACCAATGGTGCGAGGGCAGGGGCATCGATCTGGCGCAGTACGCGCACCCCTTGGAAATCCTCCTCCAGTAGGGGTGCACTCCCCCCATCGAAGGGTATGCGTCTGGCATGCCAAATTTCAAGCGAAAAAACCCATATCGAGGCTAACGGCACATTCGCGGACATCTTGAATTTTGGGGATCCTCGGTAAGCCCCATATCCCGCGGGATTGTCTGTACAAGGTCCCTGCAAGTCGGTGCATCCGCGCTAGCTGACGGTCAGTACTTCCGCATAACAATGCCCTGGCGGAAGCGCTAAAACCGGCGTTGCGTACAGCAGACACTTAGATTTGTTACGCCCGCAAGAGGTATTTGCCAGAAATCCCACATTTGCTAATGTCGCGGCCCAGGGAAAAGCAGTGGGGCAGGCGCCGAAAGAGCGAGCAGAACTCCCACGCATCAGGAATACAGAAAGAAGGGAGTGGTTCGTTGTTCCGATTTCGGGTTCTACGGGGTGGGCTTGCGTCGCAAGCGCGTTTTCCGCGTGTGCGCGGCACGGCGGCGGCCCTGACACTCATCGCACTGGCCGCGCGCTGCCATGCGGCGGGTGTCGTGGCAGACGGCAGCACCGCGACCACCGTCAATGTGGGGGCAGGCGGCCGTATCACCGTCGGCGTGGCCGGTGCCGTGGGTGGTGTCTCCACCAACAGCTATCGCGAGTTCAATGTGCCACGTGCGGGCGTGGACCTGGACAATGCGACGGCCCGCGCACGGACGATCCTGAACCAAGTGACGGGCACCAATCCGTCGCTGCTCGAAGGGCCGCTCAGCGTGCTGGGGCCGCGCGCCAATGTCGTGATCGCCAATCCGAACGGCATCAGTGTCAATGGCATGGTGGTGCAGAACATCGGGAACCTGGCACTGACGACCGGCCAGGTGTCGTTCAACGACTTCACGGTCAACGGGCAGTTGCAGCGCAACCTGGTGCTGACCACAAACCAGGGCCTGATCGACATTGGGCCGGGCGGCCTGTCCGGCACGCTGCTGAACCTCGAACTGATCGCCAAGCAGTTGCGGGTGGGTGGCAAGGTCGAGAATTTTTACACCGATGCCAATTCGCGCGTACGCGCCGTGGTGGGCGACAGCCATGCGGAAATCGATGCCAGCGTCTCGCCCGGCGACAACCTGACACCGTGGATTTCCTATGCGACGGGGGCGGGTATCGGCGCGACGTCAAAGCAAATTGCCCTCGATATCACTGCGGCGGGCAGCCTGATTGCAGGACGTGTGGAACTGATCGTGACCGACCAGGGCGCGGGCGTGCGCAATGCGGGCGCGGCATATGCCACGGCGGGAGATTTCGTGATCTCCGGCAGCGGAGACCTGGAACTGGCGTCGGGCAAGATCACCGCCAACCGTGACGTGCTGATCGGCAGCGGCGGGCTGCAAGGAACGGGCACAATCGCGGCGGGACGCCATGTGCAGGTCTTGTCCGACCGCGTCAGCATGGTCGACAGCGCCCTGACGGCCGGCACGGCGACGGCGGGTGACATCGTGATTGGCGCATCGGGCCAGGCGCATAGCCAGGTCGTGTCGCTGACCGACACGACGCTGAACGCTAGTGGCGGCGTGGGGGTGTTCGACGCCGGCGCCGGCGTAGCGCTTTCTGGGGTGCGGCTCAGCGCCAATGGCAACGTGATGCTGGAAGGCAAGGGCACGGGTGGGCTCGCCGTCAGTGCCGGGCGCACCCGCACATCGCTGACGTCGCTGCAGGGCATGCTGTCGCTTGCCGCAACGGACCTGCAACTCCGTGGGGCAGATATCGACGGCGTCGGTGGCGCCTCGGCCAAGGCAAACGGCATTGCGCTGCAGGACACCGCCTTCGCTTCTTCGGGCGGCGCGGTGACCGCAGATGATTCCGGGGTATGGCGCCAGCAGGACGCGGACGTTCTGGCGGCGACCGATGTCACGCTGCACAGCGGATCGATGGTGCTGGCGTCGGCCGGCCGCCAGTCCACCATCGTCGCGAATGGCGGCGGCGTCGTGGTCAATGTCGACGGCGACCTCGTCAATACGGGCGCCCTCGTCCAGGGCCAACGCCGAGGCGCCTTGCCAGGTGCCGAAGGTGCGGTGACCGTACGCACGGGTGGGTCGCTATGGAACGATTCGACCCCCCAGCACCTGGGCATCCTGTTTGGCACAGCCGACGACGTGGTCGTGCGTGCTGGCGGCGACATCGTTAACCGGCATGCGCGGATGCTGTCCAACGCTCGGCTCGACGTCGCCGCGACCGGCGACCTGATCAACGAGATCACCAAGCAGCCGGGTGCGAACAACGAACAGGCCGTTGTTGACACCGAATCCAGCCGTCGGTGGCTGGTGCTGACCCAACGCCGCAGCACGTTCGATATCGACTATGGCGCGGCTGACCGTCCCGGGCAGATTGCCTATCTGCTGTCCGATACCGGCACCTCCCTTAGCGGCCGCAACGTGATCAACACCGGCGGCGAGATCTATGCCAACAACGGCTCGATCACGATCCACGCCGCCGATACGTTTCGCACGCAAGGGGTGACCACCGGCTCGGCACACTATTCGCGAACCTGCATGATCGTGTGCCGGAGTTCGGCATCGTCGGATACGGCGGTAACGGGCGGCTTGCTGTCCGCTGGCGGCAGCATCGACATCACCGCCGGCAAGCTGGCCGAGAATATCGGTGGCCGCGTGCTGGCCATTGGCGACCTGACGGTGAATGCGCCAGTGACCTATGCCTCGGGGGTGACCGGCTACACAGCCATTGCGCGCGACAGAGGCTTCAAAGTGTTCTTCGGCGATACCTGGGCGCGGCTCTACGCCATGGATGTGGGCGGGAGCTGGATGGCAACGGGCCGCACCCGCATTAGCGGCGATGCCATCGTATCGGGGGGCAGCTTTGATGGCGATGTGTCGATCGCGGGCGCGACCACCATCTCGCGTGCTCGTCAGCAGACACCGGTATCCGTGGAAAGCCATCTTGGCCTGACGTCGTGGATGTGGCGATGACATTCTCGACGCGACAAAGGCAGCTGCGTGCTGCCGCCGCATGCTGGCTGGTGGCCGCTGCCGGATCGGCCATGGCGCAGGTGCCGCCTGGTGGCCCCGTGCCGCCCGAAGACCCGGCCCAGCGGCTACTGCGCGAGCAGCGCCAGCGGGAACTGCAGCGCGAGGCGACGCAACCGCCCGCGCAGATCGAGAACCGCGTACCCACGGCCCCGGACGTGCGTGTCGAGGACGTCGAAGAAACGGCAACCACGTTTGCCATCGACCGCATCGAGGTGGTGGGCAACACTGTATTGTCCGACGCGGAGGTCGAAGCCATCACGGCCCCGTTCGCCGGTCGCCAGCTTGGCGCCAACCGTATCAACTTGCTGCTGCGCCGGTTCACCGAGGCGTTTGTCGCGCGCGGCTATATCACCACGCGCGCCTATCTGGGCGAGCAGAACCTGGCGAGCGGTGTCCTGCGTGTGACCGTGGTGCCTGGGCGGGTGGAGTCGTCCCAGCTCAACGGCAAGACGCTGCGGCCAGGGCCGCTGCCCCTGTTCGATACCGCAGCCGGTGGATGGGTCACCGACGCCGGCACGGTGTGGCAGTTTCCCGCGACGGGTGACACCTTGCGGCTGGCCGACCTGGAGCAGGGCGTCGACCAGATCAACCGCCTGCGCCGCAACCGGGCGGAGATGCAGATCCTGCCGGGGCAGACGCCCGGCGGCTCAGTGGCGGCATTGACCAATCAGCCCGGTGACCGTTTTCGCTTCAATGCGGGCGTCGACAACTACGGCAGTCGCGTGACCGGCATTTCCCGCACGCGATTGGGCATCGATGCCGACAACGCGCTAGGTCTGCAGGAATCGCTGGGCGTCAGCTACGTTGGCACGACCGATACCAATGCGGCCGTGGCCTCGGTAGCCGTGCCGTTTGGCTACAACACGTTCAGCTATACGGCGTCGTTGTCCGAATACCAGAACACCATCGGTGACACGGCGCTGCTCTATGGCCGCACGGTGGGCCATACCCTCGGCTGGAACCGCGTCATTACCCGCAACCAGCATGGGCGGCAGGCACTGGACCTGACGCTGACCTGGCGCAAGAGCGAACGTGAGATCAACAACCTCGAACTGGATCCGCAGCGTTTGACGGTGCTTCGGGCAGCGTGGAACGGGCTCTGGCGCTTTGCCGCCAACGGCCAACAAGGCTACGTCACGGCGGAAGCGGGTTACTCGCGCGGCCTGCCGGTTTTCCACGCTACACCCGATCCGTCCGACATTCGTCATGACGAGGCCCACGCGCAATTCAACAAGCTCGACGCCAACACCACGCTGCAACTGCCGCTTCCGGTCATCGCGGAGCGCGTGCAGTTGGCCTGGCGCGCGCAACTGGTCGGGCAGTGGACCAACGTCGCGCTGTTCGGCTCCGAGCAGATCTACGCCGGCGGCATGAGCACCGTGCGCGGATTTCGGGAAGGGGTGATCGCGGGCGATCGAGGTGCGTATCTGCGCAACGAAGTGGCCTGGGCCAACGCGCCCGCGATCGCCGGCATCCGCATGGAGCCGTATGTCTTTCTCGACGGCGGCGAAACCCAGTACGTGGCAACCCACCAATGGCAAGCCGTGGTGGGGGCGGGTGCCGGCATCCGCCTGTCAGCCCAGTGGGCCAAACAAACTTTCACGAGCGAACTGCTGGTGGGCGCGCCGCTGGCGCAGCCCGCCAATCTCGGGCCGAAGCGCGGCGTCGTGCTGGCCACCTTGAACTGGATCTACTAGAAATTGGGAGCACAAGCCATGCAAAGCAACCTTATTCGTCTCGCTCTGGGTGCCGTCTTCGCACTGGGGCTCCAGTGCGCGCACGCTGCCACGGTCAATGGCGTGGCAATCGCCGATACGGCGATCACCGATACGTTGCGCGCGGCGGGCCTGCCTGACTCCCCGCAGGCGCGCGAGGCGATCAAGCAGCAGTTGATTGCCAAAGAACTGTTCCGGCAGGAGGCCGCCAAGGATAAGGCACTGGAGCAACGCCCTGACGTGCAGGCATCGCTGCGCGACGCACGCAACCAGGTGCTGATGCAGGCCTGGCTCAAGGACCATATCAAGCCCGCGCCGGTGACCGATGCAGAGGTGCGGACGCGCTACGACGCCATTGTGGCCACGCTGGGCGACCAGGAATACAAGGCGCGCGTGATCGAAGTCGCCGACGATGCTGCGGCCAGCGCTGCGCTGGCACGGATCAAGGCCGGCGAGGACTTCGCGAAGGTCGCCCAGGACATCAGCCTCGCGCCGTCAAAGACGGCCGGCGGCGCGATGGAATGGATCAGCTTCAAGGTGCCCGTGCAGGAAGGCAAGACCCAGAACCTGCCGCTGGCGATTGCCCAGGCTATTGCATCGCTGCCACCGGGTGCCATTACGCCCGCGCCGGTCGCGCTGGGCGAGCGCCGTTACCTGGTCAAGGTCGATGCCGTGCGCCCGACGCAGATTCCGTCGTTCGAGACGGCTGCGCCAGGTATCCGGCAGGCGCTGCAGGCGCAGGCGCTGGAGCGCGCCACGCTAGCCTTGGTCACGAGCCTGCTGACCAAGGCAAAGATCACCCAGTAACTCGCGCTGCGATTGCTGTGCCCGATTCGCCGGTGGCCTTTCACGCTGCCGTTCCACGTCTTTTGTCTGACGCTGTTCAGCCCTACCATGCAACGCGACCGCTCGGCGACGCTGTACCCTGATTCCTCGATTTCCGTTGACATGCCCGCGGACGTGCCGGCTGACCTGTCGCTGGCCGATCGCGGCCGCCGCAGCCTGGCGGCGCGTGCCGTGGCAGCATGTCTGGCCACGACGCTGTGGGTCGGGCCGATGTCGATCACGTTACAGCAGTCGAAGCAGGCGGCGGGTGTACTGGGGGCGGGTGCAATGCCGGTGGATGCCTTCGCTACCCATGTCGGCGCGGTGCGGCAGGGGCTGTTGCGCTGGGCAATGGACAAGCTGCCAGTGGTATTGCGCTTCGGTCCGGCCGAGGCCCTGGCCGCGCCGGTGACGGATCCGGCTGCGCCGATTCGCTTCACGCCGACGATTTCGGCCACGGCCGGCCCGGGCGCGCCGCAGGGCGGCGTGCCTGTCGTCGGTATTACCACGCCGAACGCGCAGGGCATCTCGCTGAACCAGTACCGCTCGTTTGTCGTTGATCCGATCGGGCTGATCCTCAACAACAGCACCACGGCGGGCGGCGCGTTCCTGGGCGGCCAGGTGGCGGCCAATGCCAATCTGGCGGCGTCGGGCCCGGCGCGGCTGATCGTTAACCAGGTGACCAGCAATGCGCCGGCACAAATCAACGGCATGGTCGAGGTGTTCGGCGCCCAGGCCGGCGTGGTGGTGGCGGCGCCAGGCGGTGTCTATACCAGCGGTGCCGGCTTCACCAACACGTCGCAAGTCACCCTGACGACCGGCACGCCGCAGTGGCTCTCGGCCACGGGCGCCGCCACCAGCTTTGACGCTGCGGCGTCGGCGGGATTCCTGGTCGAAGGTGGTCGCATCCAGATCGGCAACCCGACGCCTGGATCGCCCAGCACCGGTATTGAAGGAACCGTCGGCAATATCAACCTGATCGGCGAGTCGATTGGCGTCGATGCGGCGCTGAACGCGGGCCGCCAGATCAACCTCGTGGCGGGTCGCCAGCTGGTGAAGCCTGACGGAGACGGGTTCACGACCACACCTACCGGCGCCAACAATGCCGCCGCGAACCCTTCGGCCACGAACGGACTGGCGATCGATGCCACGGCGTTCGGGGCGATGAATGCGGGCCAGATCCGCATCGTCAGCACGGCCGCTGGTGTGGGCGTGAGGGCCGATGGCAGCCTTGCCGCATCAGCGGGCAATCTCACGATCGATGCGTCGGGCAACGTCAAGGTCGGCAGCACCTACGCCAAGCAGGCGGTCGCATTGAATGCTGCCGGTACGCTGGAGGCATCGGGCAGCGGCCGCGCCGAAGCGGGCTATACAGTCAACGCGGCTGGCGATGTCACGCTCGGCGGCACGCTGGAATCGGGGCGGGCCATCGCCGTGACATCGGGCGGCACCATTCGTGGCGCAGGCGGTGTCAAGGCCCAAGAAGCGGTGGCGCTCGACGCGGCGACCAATGTCGACGTGGGCGGCGCCGTCAACGGCGCCAGCATCGTGGTCAAGGCGGCGGGACAGGACGGCCAGGGCGATATCCGCCTGGGCGGCGATGTGACCTCGCCCGGGACCATTGCGCTGCAAGCCGCGCGGGATACGGTCATCGACGGTAGCGCGGTGTCGGCCGGCGACCTGAACCTGGCTACGCAGCGCAATCTGACAATCCACGGCGCTGCGGGCAGTACCACGGGCAACGTGTCGCTGACCGGCGTAGACGGCAGCGTCACCACCACGGGCAACGTAGTGTCGCCCGGCACGCTCAGCGTGAAAGCGGGTACCGACGTCAGCCTGGGTGGCCAGGTCGTGGCCACGGGCCAGCTCGATGTCACGGCCCAGACGGGTAGCATTGCCACCAGCGGTCAGATCGGCAGCAATGCCGGCATCGTGCTGAAGGCGGCACAGGATGTGACCGTGGGCGGGCAAGCGCAAAGCGCGGGCGACACTACCATCACCGCCACACGTGGCGATGTCGTCGTCAACGGTGCACTGACCAGCGACGGCAATACCGCCATCTCGGCGGGCGGCAGTGCGAACGTTTCCGGCAGTTTGTCGAGCGGCGGCAATGCCAGCGTGTCGGCTGCGGCGGGGTCGGCCACGATCAGCGGATCGCTGACGAGCCTTGGCAATGCCAATGTCACGGCCGCGCAGGATGCCACGCTATCTGGCAGCACGCTGGTGGGCGGGAATCTCGGCGCGTCCGCGGGGCGGACGCTGAAGGTCGGAGAACTCACCTGGGTGGGAAAGGACGCCACGCTGCGTGGCGGTGATGTCTCGATCGGAGCGCCGCAAGGCCAGCAGAACGCCGTCAACGGCACGCTGGACGTTGCCGCCACGCGCGGCCTGTCGCTGACCGGCGATACCACGGCGACCAACGTAACGCTGAGCGGCGCGACCGTCAGCAATGCGGGCGGGACGGCCGCTGTGCAGCAATTGCAGGTGTCGGGCGGCACGGTGACCAACAGCGGGACGCTGGCCGGCAATGCCGTCACGCTGAACGTCGCGAACCTAACCAACCGTGGCGTGCTCGGCGGCCAGACCGTCAATGCCATCATCGGCAATGCCTTCGACAACGCGGCGGGGTTGCTGTCCGGTACCCAGTCGCTCACCGTGTCGGCCGGCGCGCTGGTGAGCAACCAGGGCGGTACGCTGTTCGCAGGCGACCTGAGCGGCCAGAACCCGCTGAGCGGCAATCTTGCCTTCACGGTGCTCGGTGGCAACGGCAGCTTCAACAATGTTGGCGGTCAGGTGCTGGCCGGCAACAACCTGACGCTCAATGCGCCGAACCAGGTGTTCGACCCGTCGGCCATGGCCACGGGCAAGCTCGATGCCAATGGCACGCTGACACTGGGCGCGCTGGCGATTAATAACACGGGCACATGGACGGTGCCGGGTGGCAGCGTGGTACTCAACGCCAGCCAGGGCATCAGCAACAGCGGCACCATCCAGAAGGCGGGCGACCTGTCATTGGCCACTGGTGGCGCCCTGACCAATACCGGGCAGATTATTGGCGGCGCCAATGTGTCGCTGTCTTCCGGTAATCTGACCAACACGGGTACGCTGCACGCCAACGGCGACCTGGCGCTGGACGGCAACGTCACCAACCGCGGCGTGGCCGAGGCGCTGGGCAACATTGCCGTGACCGGCGGCAATTACGATAACACCGGTGCCAAGACCCAGGCCAACGGCAATCTCAAGATCGACATCGGCGGCACGGTCACCAATGTTGGGGGTGTGATCGGCGCCAATGGCGACATGCATATCGCGGCGGGCGCGGTCGTCAACGACCGTTCAGGGCCTGTGGATGGGGGCAGCACGACCGGCAAGGTCACCAACGAGGCGCTAGTCAACTCGGCGGTGATTGGCAGCTACGCGCCGTGGGAGTATTCGAGCTGTGATTCGTGCTCGTGGATGCCCACGGCGGGCACGCCGACCAACCTCAAGCTGGGTAATATCCGGCGCACGCCCGACGGTACTGCGCTGGCGCCGGAAGTCGGCTATTACCCCTATACGCCCGGCGGGGACGCTGGCATCTCCTGGATTCCGATGTGGCAACTGGTGGATGCCACGAGTCCGTACCCCGCGAATGCCGTGGGTACGGCGATCGCATTGCCGACGGTAGACCGCACCATCATCAAGCAGGCGGACGGCGTTGCTGGTCAGATTATCGCTGGCGGCAATCTCGACATCGGCGTGTCGACCTTGTCCAACAAGGGCGGCATCATTTCCGCCGCGCGCAACGTCGCGCTCAACGTCGGAAACTTGGACAATGGCCGGTCTGCGACGCTGGTAGATAGCGTGACAGACGTCGTTAACCAGGCCGAATTCGACGCGCTTCTCGCCAGACTCACCAAGCTGGCACAGTCCGTTCCGCCTTCCGACTTCAAGGGTGATAACCAGCAACTGTTGTTCGGCATCATCGTGCCACCTTGCTCGGGAGACAGCTGTGGAATGCCCGCCATCACCGGCGCACCCGTCAACGTCGGGCGCGACATCAACAACGCCGCAGTGGCCGCGCCGACGCAATCGTCGGCCACCTACCAACTTGGCAAGGCGGGGCAGATTACCTCGGGAGGTAATCTGGCACTGACCGGAACGGGTGACCTGACTAACGCAGGCGACATCGCCGCGGCCGGCAACGTCAAGATCACCACGCCTGGCACCTTCACCAATAAGGGTGTTTACGACGTCAGCGTTTCAACCAAGCTCGGCTGTGTGCCGGGCGGTGATTGCCCGGATGACAGCTACCAGACCGTGCAGTCGGTCGATTGGAAGCAGACGCCGTCCACCATCGCCGCGGGCAACACGCTGACGATCAATGCGGGTGGCGTGCAGAACCTCAATGCCACGCTGGCAGCTCAAGGCAATGTCGACATCACGACCGGCGGCACCGTGACTAACCGGGCCGGTGCGATCCAGTCGATTTCTGCCGATGTCTCGATCACGGCCGCGGCGTTGGTCAATCAGTCGCTCGATCCGGTCAAGCTGAACAAGAGCTATGGCGGTCAGAATCCGGCGTATGCCGGTGGCTGCAATCCGGGTGGCACCTATGGCAACAGCCAGTGCCGTGCCACCGAAGACGCCGCCGCCGGTCCGGCCGCGGTGATTTCCGGGGCGCGTGATGTCACGATCCAGACCGGATCGCTCAGCAACAACGGCGCTCTGATCGGCGGTGGCCGCAATGTCAACGTGCAGGCCAGCGGTGGTGTGGACAATACCGCGATTGCGCTGAATGCCGACTGGGTCGGACGCTGGCAAGAGGACCGCAGCGGTGGCGACCGCTGGCACGACACGGGCGGCCGATCGGTGCTGGGCAGCATCGCGTCGGGCATCCAGGCGGGTAATGCGCTAACCGTCAATTCCGGTGGGCAGATCGTCAACACCGGCAACTTGCTGGGCGAAACAGTCGACCTGACCGGCGCGTCAATGGTCAACGGCATTACCAGCCCGAACCAGCCGACGCCGCCGATCGCCCCGCCGCAGCAGGTCATCCCGCTCGGCCCAGCGCCGGTGCCCGCCGGATCGCTGCCGCCAACGGCGACAGTCACGCCGGATCCGACCGAACCGTGGCAATTCACGCCGGTAGTGGTGGCCACGCCGACCGCACCGACGGCCACGACACCGCCTGCCGTCGACTGGCACTTCAATGCCAAGCCGGACGGTACTCCGCTGACCACACCGACGACTTCGAACGACCGCGCGCAGTACGTCAATCCGAACCCGGCCACGGGCGTGCTGGCCGGTGTGACGCCGGACAGTCTGCTGGCGCAACTACCGCCGGAACTGCGTCCAGGTAACGTGACGTTCTACTACGACCCGTATACCGAAGCGCAGAAGCTGCAGCAGGCCGCGCTAGCGCAGACCGGGCAGGAAAGCTTCATCAGCGGCCTGTCGTGGGACAGCCAGAACAACCTGTCGGTGACCGATCAGGAAAAACTGGCGCTTTACAAAAATGCGGCTGATTACGCGAAGGAACATAACCTGGCGCTGGGTCACGCACTGAGCGTCGACCAAGTGAAGGCGCTGGACGCGCCGATGTTGTGGTACGTCGAGCAGGCGGTTCCTGATCCCCGATGCACGCTGGCAAGCACGATTTGCCCGAGCGTCAACGCGCTCGTGCCCCAGGTCTATCTGCCTGAAGGCTACGCACAGGCTCTGGCGGTGCCCACGGGCGGCACGATCAGCGGCGAGAACATCAAGCTGACCGTCGACGGTCAGCTTCGCAACACCGGCCAGGTCGTCGCGCGCGACACGCTGACGGTCAAGGCGGAAAGCATCGACCTGAGCCCGAACGTGGTGTCGATCGGCACCAACGCGTACAAGGCCCAAGGCGGCTGGAACGTAGTGACCGGCACCGTGGTGCAGCCCGGCGGCTTCCTGTCGGCGATGCACATGGACATCGAAGCCGACAGCATCCGGGCCATCAACGACGCATTCCGGGTGACCCGTGCTGACGGCTCGGTCGACGCGGACGCCAGCGCGGCGCTGGTAGCCCAGCTCAAGGAGAGCCTGGGGCTGAACTATACCGAAGGCACGGTCGCCGACGACATCCACACGCAGTTCATCAAGGAGAAGAAGGGTTTTGGCATCATCGGCCAGATTGTGGCGATGGTGGCGGCGGTGGCGGCGTCGATCGTGACGGCTGGGGCCGCTGCGGCCGCGATGAGCGTGGCCTTGACCAGCATGACCCTTGGCCAGGCAATGGCAGTGGCAGCGCTGTCTAGCATGGCTGGCAGTCTGGCCAGTCAGGTTGTCTCCGGCCAGGGTCTGAACTTTGGAATGATTGCCCAGGCGGGGCTGATTGGTGCGGTGACTGCTGGCCTGACCAACGGCATTACGTTCGACGGTAGTAGCTTTGGAGTGAGTGAATGGGGGCAGTCGCTCAAGGGAACCAGCACCCTGGCAAACCTTGCCGGCAGCAATACGGCCGGCGGTGTATTACAGGCGGTGAAGGACGGCGCGACGGGCACCATCTATCAGCAGGCCATTGGCATGGTCGGCACCGGCTTGATCAACGCCGGGGTGAATACGGCGTTCAATGGGGGGAGTTTTGGGCAGGCGTTCCTGAATAACCTGGTGGCCCAAACGGCCGCGCTGGGTGCTAACGCGATCGGCAATTCCACCGATCCCCTAACGCTGCAGAACGTTGCCGCCCATGCGGCGTTGGGATGTGTGGCTCAGAGTGCGGTGGGTGGTGATTGTGCCAGCGGAGCCATGGGCGCGGCCGCATCCGCAGTCATTGCACCGCTGGTACGAGACGGCTTATATAGCGGCACAAAGACCGTAGATGTTGTCAACAACGGCAACGGTACCGAGACCGTTGTTACCAGCTACAACAACTATGCATATAACGCTGCCATAGCAGCGATTGCAATGGCGTTTGGTGGCGGAGCCGCCGCGCTGATTGGAGGAAATCCTCTGGCGGGGGCCAGCGCAGCACAGAACGAGGCGGTCAATAACGCACTTCACGCCACGGTTGTGATTCGTCCCGTTCCGACCCCGCTTGGCATCCTTATGGTGCCTTTCCCGGTCATATCGTTTGACCCCATCAATACGCCGAACAAAGGTCCGCAGGGAAGTGATCCGTATGTCACGCCACTCGAGGAGCAGAATAGCAACGGCAATGTCATTGCAACGCCGAACAATGGTCCGCAAGGGCCAACTCTGACAGGTACACCGATCGGCAACCCGCAAGGGCTTACGATTTTAAACAATCCTGGATGTGGCGCCGCAGCGGGTGCTCCCTGCGCTGGCTTGACTGTGATAGCAGCGGTTAAGGACAGTATTGACCAGCTAAGCGGCGTAGTTGAAGCGGGACAGACGCCGTTCCAGCGCGGAATTCAATTTCAGAACGAAGCGCTACCCGCCTTGGGCGTTCCCGAGAACAAGCATCGAATTACTGTTACGCTTCCGAACGGATCGCCCGTCACAGTGGTGCCGGACGCGTTCAGGAACACGACAATCATTGAGGTGAAAGATGTTGCAAACCTGTCAAATTCGAACCAATTCCGGGGCTACTTTGCGACGGGGAATGCGATTCAATTGATTGTAAGTCCAAACACGAAATCGATATCGCAACCTCTACGAGAGCTTATTCAGGATTCTGGAGGATCAATTAAGGTATTTGATCCGACCACGAAGAGCTTCACGCCTTGGGTGCAAAAATAAATAAGGCATAAGTATGAAATTTAGCCTTCCCGTTAGCGCATGTGTGCTAACACCTCAGTCACTTTTTCGAGCCGCAGAGTTTAAGAGGGCAGTCGAAACCTACTGCGAGCACTTGCCATCCCTAGTTCCTGAACGTTGGGGCTGGTGGGAGCCGCTTAGTCGGACATTCGATGAAAATGATCTCGATTCTCTGATTCCGGAAAATGGAATTTGCGAAACAGTTTTTTGGAAAAAAATCGGCAGAAATAAAGCTGAAGGTTCATTTTCTGTGCGATGGAAGAGTAAGACGCCTGGCTTGCTGGATACGCATGCAAATATAAGCTTTACGACTGACATTAAAAACATTAATCAAGAGGAAGTTGTGGTCTGGATGAAGGAGGAGTGCAGGCGCTCTTCGGCAGACTTTGGTTTTGTGGATGCATTGCCTGACTATCATCGCGAATTTGCAGTCGAAAGTGGATCAGCACAGTTTGGCGATCGGTACCGAATCGTGACGCACTTGCTTCGCCATTGGCTTCCTGATGTATTTTGGGGAACGATCTTCGGGCCGGCGTACGTCGCCTTATTTGGCATCGATCGATTGCTTAGTGCCCCTGCCGCTATTGTCGAAAAAATCGCTGATGACATGGTTTACGTTCAGCTTTCGAAAGAGTTGCGAGACGTTATCGAGGATCCTCTTGGCATGCAGCATCGTCGTAATCTGTTCAAGCGTCACTTGGCAACCGACGCATTCTATGAAACGGGACGCGGCTACGATCGGCTTGAGCGCAGTCCTTATGGCGATATATTTAAAGTGCCTGCGTTCAAACTCTTCGATGATGAGTGAGCAAGGTTTTGACGCATAGTTATATTAATGGCGCCGGATTCAGTGGTTGAGGTGTAATGCTGTTCAATCCTGAACAACTGCGAACCAACGGATTTAGCGCCGGCATGATCGCCTTCTATCGCGAAGGCATGTGGGAAGGACCTCCCTTGGGTAATACCGGCGCGGACGGCTTGCATTGGGTGATTTCCGCATGGCTGCTTGGCTTGCAGTCGGAGTTTTCCGAAACTCTCTCGAGAGCAGTTCAATGGATCACTGACGCCATTACTTCCGGAGAGAAGTCTGGCGCCGACCAAAACACCTATCTTTCGCTACTACATGGTGCGCGGGCAATCGGAAGATGGATGCTGGATGGAAGCGAAAGTCAAGGCGACTGGGAATCGGCGAGGCACTTCGAAACGCTGCGGTGGACGAATGAGTATCGTCCCTGGCCACGGTCGGAAATCATCAGCTTCGGCCTTGACGAGTATATGGCACAGGCCTGTCAATTCCTTCAGTCTCCGGGATCGCTCGAGCGTGCCATTGACCTGTACGAGGATTGGACTGGAAAACGCCAGCCTCTGTCGCTCTCCAAACTCTTGCTTCCGCGAGACTTTGGTTACGCAATTTGCATGCACTACACAGGAGGGTATGTTCAAGCTGAGTCCGACCTGTTCGACGCGGGGCGGCGGCTCCTGCGGCGTTACCTGGCAGATCGCTGGTTGGGAGGAGGGCAGACGATTCGCGCGGTGATGTGGCTGAAGATCGTCTACTCGCTCCAGGATACGAAGCTGACCCCTATGGAAATCATTCTGAAGGCATACGACGATATGCCCAAGGTGCACAGACCCGATTTCGTGTAGGAAGCTTCGATGGTTCGAATACGATTCTTGCCGGCAAAGGGTTACGTGCGCAAATGTGCCCCGACCTGATGTTTATTGAGCACCCTGATTCTGGGAACAAAAACAGGAACCGAGTACCGCGCATTCCCTGTGCCGGGCATTCGAGAGCGCCACTGTCGTCGGCGGAGCTCTACGACCCTGCCACCAACACATGGATGATGGCGACCAGTGCCACCTACGCGCGAGGCCGCAGTGCGGCGGTACGGCTCAATGACGGCAGTGTGCTCGTGCTGGGCGGGGACAATACTGGCGGTTCGGTGGCGACCGCGTAGCGATTCCGGCCGTGAGTCGGCTGGTTTCAAGGTGCCTCAAGGTCTGATCTGATCCAGGCGAGGCTTGGCCCGAATCACGGTCATGATGATAGAAGATGTCGCCGACCCCGCGAGGAAAGTGTTCATCAGTTTGCGCGGGAAATCTCGGTCTTCAGGCTCCCTTCAGGGCGGGGTAGTTGACTCTCGCCTAACACTGTCCCTTCTTCGCCTTGCCGGGCGGGCAGAACGACTCGTTGCCGTACTGGTCGACTCGACAGTTACCCTTCTTGGCTTGTCCCGGCGGACATCCTGGGCCACCGCCCGACTCCTCATAGGGGTACGGTGCAACAACGCAACCGCTCAGCAATGCGGTGCATGCGGCAATGACGAGCAGCAAAATCTTCATCCTTTCCTCCTACTGAATAAGGCAAGGATACAGTCGTGCCTCCGCTGCCTCTGTAACAAAACCTTTCGTTGCCCAACGCGTAACAGAGGCTGGCTCCGCGTGAAACAAATGTAATCGTCTGTAAATGCTGCGCACCGCAGCCCTCCTGGACGAGTCCAGCGACGTTGCGCTTTGGTACGATCGCGCTCTTTTCGCCCGCCGTCTGCCACCGTGAATCGCCGCTACATATTGTTGTTTCGTGAGTCTTGCGCGCGGTGGCTCGCGCAACTCCAACCACTGGCCACTATCATCTTCGCGCGAGCCGGAGTCATTCTCCGGAGCGGGCTCCATCGCTTGCGACAGCCAACGCGACGCGGCATCGTCCTGACACTCGCCGCAGTGCCAGCGATCTGTCTGCTGTACATACTTGCGCTTGTGCCTTTTACCCCGAGTATCGGCGACATCCGAAAGGCCCGTGTCGATCAGCCAGCCCTGATCGTCTCCGCAGATGGCAAGCTGCTTGATGAATTCAAACCGGTCAATCGCGAGTGGGTGTCGCTCAAGCAGATTTCGCCATATATGGTCGATGCCCTGATCGCAACGGAGGACCGCCGCTTCTACGCGCATCATGGCATCGACTGGAGACGTATCCTTTCGGCCGCGCTGCATACCTTCTCTGGCGACCGGCAAGGTGGATCGACAATCACCCAGCAACTCGCGCGCAATCTGTACCCTGACGGGATCGGGCGTGCGCCGACCCTCACGCGCAAACTGAAGGAAGCGATCACCGCATTCAAGATCGAAGCGGTGTATAGCAAGGATCAGATCCTTGAGACGTACCTGAACACGGTGCCGTTTCTGTACAACGCTTTCGGCGTGGAGATGGCCGCACGCACCTATTTTGGCAAATCGGCCGGCCAGCTCGATGTGCTTGAGAGCGCCACGCTCGTTGGCATGCTCAAGGCAAACAGCACTTACAACCCGATCCTGAATCCGGAGCGTGCTCTGCAGCGGCGGAACACCGTACTTGGTCAAATGAACAGGTATGGGACGCTCAAACCAGAGGCTTTCAACCGGTTGAAACGACAACCGCTGCGCGTGGATTTCGAGATGCAGACCGCGCCCCTGGGCGCCGCACCGCATTTTTCCGCACAACTGCGCAAATGGCTGATCGCATGGGCTGACCGTAACGGGTACAACATTTATGCGGACGGTCTGGTCGTGCGCACCACCATTGATTCGCGCGTGCAAGCGATGGCGACGCAAGCCTTGGACTGGCAGACGAAGCAATTGCAATGGATTGCGAGCGGCGTATGGAACGAGCGCACTGGGTGTAGGCCGGGAAGCGACTTGTTCCAGGCATTCATTCGACAGACGCCGGAGTACCGCGCCGCACGGGATACCGGCCATTCGGATCTGGCGTCACTCAGGCAGCTCGGAACGGACCAGACGTTCGTCCGCGCGTTGTGCCGGAGCAAGACGCAGGTCCAGGCGGGCTTTGTCGCGATTGACCCGCGCAACGGCAATATCAAGGCATGGGTGGGCAGTCGAAACTTCAGTGAAGTGCCATTTGACCACGTGCAGCAGGCCCGGCGTCAGCCGGGTTCAACGTTCAAACCATTCGTTTACGGCGCGGCCTTCGCAGACGGCGTACGGCCGAGCGACACGATTGTTGACCAGAACGTCGCGATTCCGGTGAAGGGGCAGGGTAACTGGCAGCCTACAGATGCTGAGCCGGCGACTAACCGACCGATGACGCTGCGCGACGCGCTCGTATATTCGCGCAACCGCGTGACGGCTCAGCTAATGCAAAGGGAGCGCCCGGAGAAGGTCGCTCGCCTTGCGAGAGCCATGGGTGTGCGTGAGAGCCCGCTCGACGCGGTGCCATCCCTCGCGCTAGGTACGAGCCCGGTTACGCTCAAGGAAATGGTTTCGGCGTATGGGACGATTGTAAACCGCGGTGCTTACATGGAACCGCGTATGGTCACGCGCATTGAGCGTCGCGATGGCACGGTGCTGGCCGACTTTCCAAGCGCATCTCCGGAACAGGCATTGGCCCCCGGCGCAGCGCAAACGCTCGCTGATGTCATGCGCGACGTCGTCAGCCGAGGCACTGGGGCAGATATCCGACGACGCTTTGGGATTCGTGCTGATGTGGCCGGCAAGACCGGCACTACGCAGGACAACACGGATAGTTGGTTCATCCTGATGCATCCACATTTGGTCGCGGGTGCGTGGGTAGGCTTTGACGACGGACGTGTGACGCTTGGCGACTACTGGGGCCAAGGTGCGCATAGTGCGCTACCGATGGTAGGCGCGTTCTACGATATGGCGCTGCGCGCGAGAGTTATCGATCCGGACGCACGGCTTGGCCCCGAGGTCAGGCCGCCTCGCACAACTCATGCAAGGCAGCATCGGCAATTCCTCTTCTGGAAATTCTGATATGTCGTTGCCTGACCCGTACGGCATGACGAGCGGCGGAACTGTAGGCGTTCCCGGATGGGACATCAGCGCCGCCGCGTGACCGTGCCGCAAAGGCAGGACGTAACCGAATTGTCTCCAGGAAGACAGGGCCAGTCCTTGGCGTCTTGGGGGAGCCCGTCGAGGCCGATCAGAACGCCGTAAAACGCCAGGACTTGTTGATCGCTACACCGTTTCGCGCGCCAGCGAACGTCGCCGTATAGGTGCCGGCAGCGATGGGCTGCGTGGGGAGCAGGAACACCACGCCTCGATAGAGGCCGCCGTCCTCGATGGCCGACGCAAGCGAACCAGCCTTGGATTGCGCGGGCACGAGGATGCGGGCCGGTATGCGACTGCCACCTGGCCCCGTCAGGATGAAGTTGGAGACCGTCAGTACATCAGATGGCTTCTCAACGTTGACGCGGAACATGATCGGGGGACCGGCTCTGGTCAGATCAGGCGCTGGATTGGGGGTCTCGTCGCCAGGAATAAACACGCCGTAGACCGTGGCATTGTCGGCCGGATAGTGCGCGCCAGCGCCGGGAGGGAGTTGTTGGCCACCCCATTGGGCGAGGCCGTAACCGCCGGTTCCGGCTGCAGTCACCACGGCAAAGTTCAAGACGCAGTAATGGTCACGCAAGGCGATGCCGACCGTCTCCTGGTTGCTCGTAATCCCTTGCAAGTGGTAAACCGAGTTCGCCATCGAGGCCAGGCATCGGGAAAGCTCGCCGTTGTAAGCATTCTGCCCGACCCATTGCTGACGCGAGCCGCCCGCGGAGAGTACCTGCAGGTACGGGTCGGGGCTGGTGAAACCGGGATTGCCGGGGGTTTCCGTGTGGCCTAGGACCGCATTGAGCTTCATGTACTCCAGGTGGTTCTCGGCCGCAGCATCCAGGGCAGCGTCTTGCCGCAACGCGCCGACTCCCATGGCGACACGCAGGGCGTTGAGCGCATTGAAGAAATCGAGGCGGGGGTCGGTTCTGGGGTAAGTGGCCGTGAGTGCGGTCACGGTATGCGTTGCGGGGGACAATTTCCTCCCGACGATCGGTGCGTGTTGCAGGTGTGGAGCAATGGTTGTCGGGGTTGCGCCAGCACTACCGATGCTGGCGCAGGCCGCGACGAAGGTAAATGTTGCGGCGACTGCAAAGAGGCTCTGCTTCACGTTTTCTTAATGGTTCCAGGTCTGTACAAGTGGCGCCGAGGATGTTTCAGTGACCTCGGCAATTCCGCTGCCGGACGCTTAACGTGAAAGGGGCGTGATGCGTGGACAGGAACGTGCGCGCTTGGCACGACAAGCTGCGGAAAACTCGTGCCCGGTAGTGGTTTCGATGGCGGCTCTCCGGCTTGACCCGAACGGGTTCTGCGAAGTCCGGCGGTGTTGGTAGGCCTTCGCCGACTTCGCAGCATCCCAGGCCGACATCAACGGCGTGATGGCGGCATCCGGCACCGGATTGCGCATGCCATTGCGCGTCAGCGTCGATACGCCCATCAGAAATGCGTCGAAGACCGAAGCCAATGCGGGGACATCGGTGTTCGTGCGTATTTCGCCGTTATCGACATCTCGCTTCACACACGCAGTGGGCCTGCCCGTGTACGTGCGCGTGAGCGGGGCAGTGGCGTGGTGACGTCCACGTGTTCTTCGGAAGGGCGCTCATAGCGCCCAGGCCCACCATGCACCCCTTCGGGTGCCCGCATCCAGACGGCATCGTCGCCGAATTGCGCAGGGCGGATTCAAGGCCTCGCGTGGCGCGACATGTGCGTCCCACAGCGGTTCTGTCACCTGGGCATAGGTCGAAATACCGCTGCACGCACTCCTGAAATAGCGCCTCGATTGCTGCGTCGAAGGCATAGCGAGTGCAACCCTCCGAAAGCCTCACACGCTCCCGCGTTGGGAATGGATAGTGAGCCGGCGGTGCATTGTGGCAATGCGATCCGTGCCCGCGACCAATTGGCTTGGCACATCGAAGTGGAAGGCGGTGACATCAACACGACAAGAGAGCCAGAGCCTCTAAACGATACTTCTCATCACCTTCGAGTTCACGTGCGTCAACAACGGTTTCCCAGTCGCGACACAGGCATCACGTTCCGCCAGGCGGCCCGGCGGGTTGGCGCTTGGCCCCGCATCGCCTTGCAGCGGCATGTCCATACTATGGTTGGCGAATTGGCGTCCTGGGCGACGCTGATGCAGGTGCGACCGTCCGGGCTGTCGAAGGGGAACCCTTCTCGACCACCCCATTTCCCTCTCGGATGGTGGTATTCCGTGGTCAAGCAATTACCTGGCTCTCTGCGCTGCTGGCGATGGGTTTCGCCTCAGATCTATTGAGACACGTGACCCCCGGGAGCAAGGCTTGCTTAAATCACGGCTGCCTTGCAGCGGGCTTCCATTTGAGCAAATCCTGATGTCGCAACGAAAAGTCGCACATCGGCGCTCTACGCATGCATAGGTCCCTAGCCTTCAGTCGGATAGCGGGGAACGTCTGCGGCGCATATGCTGAAACAAAGTTCGGGCGACGCGGTCGGGCGGACCTCTGGCGCACTCCCCGTGCCCTGGCCACCCGGTGCCCAAGGACCGCGATTCCCCCGGACCGCGGTTCTTTTCTATGCGGCGGTGTTTGTTGGATCCTAGCCATCATCGCACCTACGGAGAAAGGTAGTGGGACGGGCAGTTGCCCTGGATGCTTTGAGTTAGGGGTCGTGGGGGGCACGACAGTGGCCCCACTCATAGGTCAACTGCGGCTAGGGGGGCGCTGGCGTCAGACTCCTCATCGCGTGAAAATCGTCGGTTGACGCGGCTGCTAGTCCCGATAGCGGAAAGCGATGGTTCAATTTTCCATGCAGACAATAGTGGTTCGAACTCGTCTACTCGCTTCTCCATGGAGGATTGGTTCCGCAAGAACTCCTCCGGTGGCCCGCCTAAAGCAAGGATCGATAATGTATATCCGAATTTATGGAAATTCCTAAGAATTTGTGCTTCAGAGAGTTCTTTACGAGCTCTTCCGAAGTCATGGTTGGATAGCCAGTTTCTTTCGACGATTTCCCTGCGTGTGAAGCACTCTCCACCACGAAGCAGAGCGTACAAGATTTCGGCACACTCTTGATCGGATCTGGTTGACCTCAAAGCGGCTCTCCATCAGAAATAAACAAAGACGCAATATGTGGACCGGCGGACGTCGGGATATCTACGATTTTTCGGAATAGGTGTCACGGAATTCCTAACGGAGAGCTTGGTGTTCGCTGAGGGTTCATGAATCGCGGAAACGTTGCCCACGCAATCTTAGAAAAATCCGTCGATGGCTAGCGATCGCTCGTCGGCGCGCAAAGTGCGGACCTGACCCGTCGCACTACCTAAGGAGCCGTAGGATGCGTCGGTGCTTGGTTTCCGGCGGGTCGCGGGCGGGGTATATGTGATCCCCAACTTGTCGGCGCATCGCACTAGTTCGGCAAGTGAACCGATCTCCAGCTTGTTCATGATGTGGGAGCGATGGACTTTGACGGTTTTCTCGACGATGCCAAGAAAGTTGGCAACTTCCTTATTTCGCAGGCCTGTGGTGACCATTGCCATTACCTCTCGTTCGCGAAGGGTCAGCCGTAGCATCTTTGCATCAAGCTCTGCCCTGATATTCCGCTCGATACCGCGTTGTGTCGCCAGCTCTAGCGCGCGGGTCACCGCCATGACAAGTCGGTCCTCTGGCACCGGCTTTTCGAGAAGGTCGATCGCGCCAGCTAGCATCGTCTCAACGGTCTGTTTTACGTTTGCGTAGCCTGTGATCATGATGAAGGGCACATGCGATGGCAGTAGCTTCAACAGTTCGTGACCACTAATACCTGGCAAGATCAGGTCGGCTACCACGCAAGTTGGGCCACAGAGGGCGTCGAACGCGGGCAGACACTCCTCGGCCGAACGGAAGGTCCTCGATGTAAAGCCTTTGGCTTGCAGTAAACGACCTAAAGCTTTGCGTATGCTTTCATCGTTGTCCACAACAATCACAGTTCCGGCCATCGCGCTCACCCTCTTAGGTTGACTCCTCTCCACATTACCCAACGGGTCGTACGTTCACAATCGCTACGCGGCGACCTCGAAAAGTTTCATCAGGACTAATGAAATATTTTTGAGGATTGGGCGCTGGCTGAGCAAGCGAGCCTCGTTCATGGGTACTGTGCTACGTCCGTCAGTATCTACGGCCGCTTTGGCCCGGGAGGGCCCGATACCCCCGGCGACTGGAGAACCTTAAGGCGACGGACGGGCCTTCGGATCCTGGCGGCGGAGTCATCGTCGAGCTGATGTGACTCCGTCTCAACTTTACCCCGGCGCCCCCTTGACCTTGGGCGCCGTCTATTTTTCTGACCGCGGGAAGCTTCGGAATTCCGCAAATCGACGGAGAGCGAAAGTGAGCCTCTCCGTCGATCAACGCAGAATCATCGCGCTGCTACAGCAAGGTCACAAGCTGCTCATCCGTCGATCGCCAATTCATGGGCGTATTGTCGGCGCTAGCCTCTGGGATCCCGAACGGAACATAGTGGTGGAAGTCTTCCCGCTCTGGCGAGTCGAGAAGCTCGTCGCCATTGGCTGTCTTCGGCAAAGCGCGCAGATCCCATCGATCGAGTGGATTGTCATATCGAACGGATCGGAACGAACAGCAGTCAGATTGCGCGCATCTCAACTAAGCGCGCAAGGGACTGCTATTGCGATGTAGCGCGAAAACCAGACTACTAGATGCCCTCAAGGTGGTCACTCACGCGTACAACGTTGACTACTTGCTGGCCGTATCCCACTCGAGTAAGTTAGGAGCAAGGTGCTGTTTCCAGCAGCGCATTACTCCTCGATTTTTGCTAGAGCTGGGAGCCCCTTTCCGCGACAGGGTCGCGTCCGACAGTTGAAATCCTAGCAGTAGTGAGACGGTCAGCGCTGGGACATTTCCGACGGCACCGCTGGGGCAGCTTCGCCCGATCCAGTCCGAAGATCGCGTCCCGTCCTGATAGTGGTAGCTGCCGCAGTCGAGGCACTACGTGAGCATTTGAAGCTGCAGCTGTCTCCCGCCGATTCAATTGAAACAGAGATAGCTTGGTGAATGGACCCGGCGCGGACCTGACAGTGACAACAACGGTGAGACGATGCCGACGTCGCCGCTTACCGAACCCGTGGTGTCGCCTGTGTTTCAAGGAGCGCGTCCGGCGTCCTAAGGCATTGGCACGTCAAGCATGCGGTATCCGTGTACGGAACATGCCAATCTCAGCAAGAGAACGACTGGGGACGTTTTCTCTGGCCTCGCTCGGGCTGCATTCGCTCAAAAAAAACGCCGCCCCTCATGGAGGGCGCGGCGCGAGCGTCATCACAGGATTGCGAACAGAAGCCCATGGGACAAAAGAAGTCTATGGTTGGTCGATGCCACCGACAAATGTTCGAAACGGAACCCTTCCGGACAATTGCGCACGCAAAGGCATGAAGGAATCAACCATTTGCGCAGCGCAAGTGCCGGCGCACATTCGACGGTACGCCAGCGCGTGATGCCATTCTCGACGCGACACGTTTGTGTTTCCAAACCTTTTCCCTAGATCATCACAGGCCGTCGGGATGCCGCTCGAGCCAGTCCCACACCAACCAGTCGATCTCGGCGGCCCGGGCGGAGAACGCGCCGGTAGGCGTTCCGACGAGGCGTGCGAATTCGTAGTCGAGGGTATTGCATACGCGCACGCTATGCGGGTCGATCAACACACTGTTCGGGCAGCTTGTTTCGCAGGCGGGCTACCAGCCAACTATCTCTTTTACTTTCGCCTCTTCACACGCCCTCTTCACACGCCGTTTGGCGGCGGGCGTCTTGCCGCTCAAGGCATTGGTCCAGAAGTCAGTAATTTGCCTGGTGCCTCCTGTCATCGCGGCGGAAGCCTGCAGTTTGACTTCTGCAGTCATCCGACCCCGCATTGCGCTGGCAACCCGATTGGCCTGGCTGAGCCACATACTCATGAATGGGTTCTTCATCTCCAAGGATTTCTCATAGGGAAGCTCCGATAGGTACGCGTTGGTGTGCCGGTGGCACGCGGTCGCAAGCTCCGTGTCACTCCAGCTTCGGAGAATTCATAACATGCTCGGAAGGCCTAGCCTGTCGTCTTGGACGCGACATAGCTAAGTTCTCACGGGTTACGACTTGCGCTGCCGGCGCCGTCCGCTCACAAGCGACCCAGCAACTCCGCTTTCTTGGTGGCGAACTCCTCATCACTAAGTATTCCCTTCGCGTGCAATGCGGCGAGTTTCTCGATGGTGCCGAAGACGTCTGTCTCGCCGGCGTCCGACTGAGCACTGGAGAATTCCGCGCGCACTGGCGGCGACGCAGGCTGCGGATCCCCAGTGACCGGAACTACCGGCAGGCTGGCGACGGCAACCAGGCCGTGCTGGCTCGCGAACGTGAGAGATGCGCCGCGGGACTGCTGCTGTGAGAATCCGCTGATCTGGTGATCGAGCGTATCGTAAAGCGTGACCTTGCCATTGACTTCGATCGCGAGGCGCCGAGGCCGCGCGAAGTAGGCATAGCGCACGTCGTTCTGCGCGCCTGTGCTCTCGGGCCGCCCCAGGCCCGGAGGCCACCAGTCAGCAGACGTGCCTGACGGGTATGGAACAAATAGACTAACGGGGCCGGCCGGCCCGCCTTCAGTCTGTTTCTGGTAGGCGCCACCGTCAGCCGCGCGCTGCTGTGGTCGCTCACTGCCGCTGTAGTGGTTCTGCTGACGGGTACCTTGGCTCTGTGACTGGAAACTGCCGCTGCGGATAAGGTCGGGCTCGCTTGCGATCAGGCGGGAAAGTTCGGAACAGAGCGCATCCACCTGACCTTTCAGGCGGTGGTTGAACATGTCTGAGACCATGGTCATCCCGCCCTGCATCCACTGGCCGGAGCCACCAAAATCGGGATGATCGAACTGGGCCATGCTGCCATGACCGCGAATCACGGACTCCAGCATATTCATCACGGCATCTGTGCTGAAGCCATGCCGTTGGGCGACTTCGTCAATGATTTGCTGCCCAGCGGGCGTAAGTTTTCGCATGATGATCCACAAGGAAAGGTGACGTTTGGTGTCGCACTTCGCGTGCAGTGACCCTTAGCCGCACGGATGCCGCTAAGCTATCTCTTTCTCGGGCTCGGCTCCGTGAACAATGACGCCCAATGTGTTGCGCAAGATGTCCGCCAATTTCTGGATCTCATCGATGCGTGCGTCCTCAACGGCGGCCTGTTTATCACTGCCCGCGCGCTGCGCCCATTGTTGGCGCTCCCGCGCAAAAATCATCCGCTCATGTATCGCCCGGATCGCGCCCCAGATGGCATCTTCTGCATGCTGTGCCCCAGCTTCATCAAGTGAGACAGCGGAGAAGGCGTGTCCCGTGTGGCAGCGGTATCGTAACGGACGTCCCTCTTTCATCCGCCAAAGGGCCCCGTTGCAACTTGGACACGTGAGTGCCGAGCGTTCGCCTATCGCATCGAGGTCTTGGGGGGCCACGAGCCCGCACTCAGCGATTTCTGCCTCGCGATCCAGGTCTGGTCGGGTCGTCATCTCGGTCTCCTGCAGACGCTTGGCCCCGCGCACGGCCGCGTGTAGTAACTGTGAGAGATCCACCACCTTTGCGACGGCATCCGCACCTCCTGCAGCAAGTGCGTTTCGAGGCATGGACGGGGCTTCTGAATCGTCGGGGTCCTGTACGAGCCCGTATCCACCTCGCGCGTGTATGGCGGCTAATCCTGCTGCGCCATCATCGAGATCGCCACTTAGCACGACACCGACGACTCCCGCCTCATACTCACGCGCGGCGGAGCGGAATAGCGGATCGGCTGCGGGCCGTGCAAAATTTTCCGCTGCCGTGTCAAGTAGGTACAGGTATCCGTCCCGCAGGATCATGTGACGATCTGGCGGCGCCACGTAGATCCTCCCCAGTTCCAGTATTTCCCCGTGTACCGCGTGGCGCGCTTTCAATGGCCCCCACCGTGACAGCAGTTCCGGCAGAATGCTTCGATGCCGGCCAATATGAAACACAATACATAGGGCAACTGGCACATCGGGTGCAATGCTTGCGACCAGCGTTCTGAGAACTGGAAGGCCGCCACGAGATGCGGCGATGACAACGATGTTTCGGTTATCCATAGCGGCCTCCTTTTGTCGGAGAGGCATTTATCGAGCCTGGACCGGGGCGACCGCCCCTTCTGGATCCTCCGTCGCTGCCAGCGATGGGCAAAGGAGTAATGTGCTAACGCTATCCGAAGAACTCACGAAGTTGGGGCGAGCCGAAGCACATGTTCTCGAAGCCTCGCGCCGTATTGAATCCCAGCGGGCTCTCGTAACGTCGATGGCTGCCAAAAGTGGGGAGAGGGTGAGAGCCGAGACGCTGCTCTCAACGATGCAGGCGACGCTCAATCAGTTTACGTTCCATCGCGACGCCATTCTGGAAAACATCGAACGCCTGCGTAGAAAACATACCGAGTAGGGCCGGTAGGAAGGGCGTCGGGCTGTCGTGGCGCCAATGGCTCGGAGACGGGCCAGCCGTCGCTCACGCCACGTGGCCCGACCTCTGCTAGAACAGTCAGCCTGTTCGTTTCAGGCCTTGACTACGTGTCGAATCGCCAAGCGCCACGACCAACTCGGAAAAATCAAGCGGTTTCGCAACGTGCGCGTCGAATCCGGCGGTTGTCGCGGCTCGCACATCTTCTTCGCGGTTGCGGCCTGTCAAGGCGATGGCCCGGATGTCAGACCATCTCCGGTCGGCTCTGATTCGCCGAATTAACTCGTACCCATCCATGTCCGGTAGGCCGATATCCAGCACCACCGCATCAATCGGCTCGTCCGGCAAGATCCCAAGGGCGGCAACACCGCTTTCAGCGACCTTGACGACGGCGCCCTCCAGTTGCAAAAGTGCTGCCAGCGCCGCGGCAGCTTCCCCCTGATCTTCCACGAGCAAGATCCGCAGACCGGCGATACCCGGATGACCCTGATCAGCGTAGCCAGCCGGCTGCCGCGAGTCTGCTGCTGCAGGTAGCCACACCGTTATCGTCGTGCCGAGGCCGGGGCCGTCCGATTTGGCGGTAATCTTGCCGCCGTGCATCTCGACGAGTTGGCGTACAAGTGCCAGGCCTATCCCCATGCCACCCCGGGCTCGATCGCGGGCCCCTTGGCGATACATATCGAAAACATAAGGCAGCGTTGCTGCGTCGATGCCCTGTCCATCGTCAATCACGTCAATACGCAACATCCGGTCATCATGCGACAGGCGCAAACTGATGTGCCCGTTCGGACGGCTGAAGTTAAGTGCGTTGGACACCAGATTCCACACAATCTGTTCGCAACGTATCGGGTCAGCCAGCGCAATGGCCGGCTCTGTCGGCAATTCCGTCTGTAGGACCAGTCCTCGCTCGAGCACGTCGTGTTCACACGTATCGGCGATGGTCGTGAGCAGGGAAGCCAGATCCACCCGGGATATGTCGAGTGCCAGCTTGCCGGTCTGGATGCGTGACCAATCGAGCAGATCATCGATGATTTGCGCCTGCGTGCGCACCGCCTGTCTGATAGACGCGGCCGCGTCGCGCACGGCGGCGATTTGACGCGCCTCCGGGAATCGCGGCAGCATCTCAGCCTTCACGCCAATGAGGTTGAGTGGGTGCTTCAACTCGTGGGACAGAATGGCGATGAACTCATCCTTCAACTGGTTCGAACTCAGCGCCTGTTCGCGCGCGGCTTGTTCCCGGGCGAGCGCCTCCCGATTGGCATCCTCGCGCTGCTTGCGCGTGGTCAGATCGCGGACGATTTTTGCGAAGCCGCTGAATGATGCATCGGAAATCGGCGTGACGACCCCACTGCAGTAGACACGGCGGCCTTCCCTGGTACGGTACCAGCGTTCGTCGTCGGCGCGCTCCTCTTTGGCCGCGACGTCGCGCTCGCGAGCCGGGACAAGCGCTTGTCGGTCGTTGGGTTCATAGATCAGTTCGATATCCTGTCCAATCGTCTCCGCTTCCGTATAGCCAAATATCCGTTCCGCACCCGCGTTCCAACTCACGATGGATCCCGCCTGGTCTTGGATGATAATGGCGTAGTCCTTGGTTGACTGCGCCGCCAGACGCAGGCGTTTCTCGCCGGCGCGGGCGGCTTCCTCGGCCTGGTGACGGTCCGTGATGTCGATCAGCGTGATCACTGCGCCGTCGATATGATCGTCCGCAGTGCGATACGGCAGTAGCCGCATCAGATACCACCGGCCCGCCTCGCTCTGGATTTCGCGTTCAGTCAGCCTGAGCGTTTGGAAGGACTGTCTCACATCATCGGCCAGCGTCGGATAACGCAACGAATGGGTGATATGAAATAGCGACCGACCCAAATCCGTGTCGATCAGGTTGAAAATGGCAGTCGCATTGGGCGTGAACCGCTTGACTCTGATTTCCTTGTCGACAAACACCGTCGCGATTTCGCTGGAAGCGATGATGTTGTGCAGGTCGTCATTCGCCTTCGCCGTGTCTTCGATTCTGGCCTGCATTTCGGCATTGGCCGTCGTCAACTCTTCATTCACCGATTGCAGCTCTTCCTTACTACTTTCCAGCTCTTCACTCGTGGAGCGCAACTCTTCGTTGATTGCCTGCAACTCTTCGTTCGATGCTTTCAGTTCTTCGACGGAGGTTTCATATTGTTCAATGATTGTCGAGAGCTGTTCGCGGCTATGTTGAAGTTCCTGTTCGAGCTGGGCGAGGACGGGGTCTTGTCCTGTGGTCTCTCCCTGGTCCTCTTCGGTCATGCGGCCCGCCACTTCGTCAAACACGATCAGCAGGAATTCTGCATTGGCGACCTTGTCATGAAATGGTCGAACCGTCATGTTGATCCATGAAACCCGCCCGTCGTGTGCCCATTTGACCCTGCGCGCCTCAACGCTCGTACCCGTCTGCAGCGCTCGGAAAATTGCAGTGCGCAGATCGAGTCGCAGGTCCGCCAGCACCAGCGTCATGATGTTGCTGGACAGCTCGCCGCCGGCGTGCCGGAGAAATCGACCCGCATTGTCCGACAGGTGAACGACGTTGGAATCGCGATCAATGATCACGCTCGGCGGCGAGTAGGTCTCCAGTGCGCGCTGATGGAGCTCCGAGTACGAGAAATTGCGCTGGACGGGACTCGCGGGGGCCCGCAGCGTCGGTTGCGGAGCGGTTCGCTCATCGGATGCCCCGGCTTCGATCTGACGAAGGGGTTGAAATCCCGCTGCAGGCTTGGCGCGATGCGTGACAACGCGTGCCCGATAAATGCGTCGCTTCTTGTCGACGATAGCGAAGAGGTCATCCGCGGCGTCGGCAGATTCTGCGGTACCCAGGAACAGGAATCCGTTGGGACGCAGCGCGAAATGGAACAACTCGAGGATTTGCCGCTGTACTGCACGCTCCAGATAGATCAGCACGTTACGACACGAAATCAGATCAAGATGCGAGAACGGTGGGTCGCGCAGGAGGCTATGGGCCGCGAAAAGGATGCGCTCCCGCACAGACTTTGCGATCACGTAATGCGCACCCTCGCGAGTGAAGTAGTGCTGCAGCAGCGCAGCTGGCACGTCGCTGGTGATGGAAAGTGGATAGGATCCCGTCCGCGCCCGGGCGATCGCCGCTTCATCAATATCGGTGGCGAATACCTGGATGGACTTGCTTGATATCGCCGCATCGCGGGCACGGGATAACAGCAAGGAGATCGAATACGCTTCTTCGCCAGTGGCACACCCCGCAACCCATGCGCGCACCTGTCCGTCACCGGGGCCCTGTGCGAATAGCGGTGTGATCACTTCCTGTTCAAGGAAATCGAATGCTTCGCGATCGCGGAAAAACTGGGTGACGCCGATGAGCATGTCGGCCAGCAATGCGTTGGCCTCGTCGGAGGACGTGCGGAGGAAGTCCCGATATCCGACGAGATCGCGCTGGGCATTGACTTGCATGCGTCGCTCGATACGCCGCAGGACAGTGGCCCGTTTGTAGAGTCGGAAATCATGACCGGTGCGCACGCGTAGATGCATCAGGATGTCGGACAATGCGCGTTCGGGCTGGTTGCCGGCCAGTCGCGCGTTATCGTGCGCGATTTCCCCAGTCTCCAGACGTTGGAGTTCGATGCGCTGCGCATTGGACCAAAGCTCCAGCAGCCGTTGCGGCATCTCGGCAGCAGGCAGCACGATATCGACGCGCGTCGTCGCAATGGCGTGTTGGGGCATTTCCGCATGCTCCGCATCGTCCGGCGTCTGCGCCAGTGTGATGCCGCCTGCTTCCTTGACGCGGCTCAGACCCGCAGCACCATCGGAACCCGATCCCGACAGCACGATGCCAATCGCGCGCCGGTCATGCGCATCGGCCAGTGTTCGGAAAAAATGATCGATCTGGAAGGCGGGGCCCTCAGACAACACTCGCTCGCTGACACGAAGGCAGCCGTCCGACATTTCCAGTTGCTTGCCCGGCGCGATGACGTAGATATGGTTCTTTTCAATCGGCATGGTGCCGGTCACCTGGCGCACTGGCATGCCTGTGGTGCGTTGCAGGATATCGTCCACGTGGCTCGGCTGTTCTGTCGCCAGGTGAACCACGATAACGAACGCCATGTCCATTCCGGTCGGCGCATTCTCGAAAAAAGCCTGCAAGGCCGGTACGCCGCCAGCGGATGCTCCGATTCCCACCACCGGAAAGGGAAGGTCACTTTTCATAGTTGCCGGCGAGCCGGTCGTCTCTTCGTCCGTCGCCGTCCGCCGTGACATGGCGTGTCTCCTCGTATGTCCCTCGAGCCGCATCCAATTGTAGCGGCGCGGGCCGTTACGGCCCCAACACTCCATTTTAGCATTTGACAACTGGGAGAATTGGTGACTAATAACCCAATCGGGGGCATCGCAGAAGGATGGCATGCGGGCGTCGCATAGTCCAATCCCGCAAAATGGGGGAAATGGGCAAATCCTGCCGGTATCGATTACCGGAGAATGACGCCGCTGCGACGGCGGCTGCGACTGCGGCCGGACGGAATGAAACGGGCACTCAGTCCAGGCTCGCGAGGCTAACGGAACTGTTCCTCGAGCGACTGAGGGTCCGGAGTCAGATAGGCCGGGCGCTGATGGGCGTCGATCCAGTCCTTGCCCCATGCTATGCCGTCGGCCATGGCGCGCTCTTCGCTAGGGAATACGCCTAGGTCACTGGACTGCACCACTACCGCGCCGCCTTGGGTGACGCGCCCTGAAGCCAGCCAGTGATGCTCGCCAATCTGGGTTGCGGTGCCCTCTACCGAGAGTCCGTAGTATTGCTGCGTTGCCATGGCAGTCTCCTCGTCTATTCAAGCCGGCGAAACCCTTTGTTTTCGTCCCCATATGGTAAGAAAGACCGCTTCGCTCGAATATATGGAGTTTGCGTCCGGAATGCTATAAATTTGGACAGCCCTGCTCAAGCCAAGCCGTCCCGCCACGAGACCTCGATGCCGCGCACCTACGCTTATTCAAACGAAGCAAGTACACCGCGAGAATTCGAGGCGGAGTGTGTGGCGCTGGACGCCAGCGGCTACGTTTTGGACTTCAGTCGTGTGTGCTGGGAGTGCTCGCCAGCTCCCATCCCTGTTCTTGCACGACCAGGTTTGTCTCAACTGCTGGCACGCGTGCGTGCAGGCGACGCCGTTGTTACCTTGAGGCTGAAGAGCCTCGGGGGATCCGTGCGAGAAGTACTGGCCACCATCGCGCGTTTTGGGTCTCGCGGTGTTCGAGTGTATTGCGTCGAGACGGGGGACGCTGAACTGACGGATCGGACGTCGCCAATATGGCGGACCCTTGATGCCGTGCTAAGGCTCGAGCGCACGAGCCGCAGTGCCCGCACCAAGGCGAGCGCCGAACAGACTGTTCAGCGAGGCGGCCGCCTAGGACGGCCGCCGGCGTTGGATCCGCGTCTCCACGAGGAAGTTCGCGCGGCCCTTCTCGCGGGAAAATCGGTCAGCGAACTTGCGCGGGTCATGAACGTTTCCCGACAAACCATTATGCGCATTCGAGACTGAGGCAAATCAAGCGCGGCCACGGTACATTCGCTCGAAGTTTGTGTACTTTTTCAGGCATCCGAGAGCACCTGGTCTCCGGGTGTCGGATAGCGACAGCCATCTCTGCGCGTCCAAAACTTGTTCCCATCCCGGTTTGGGGTTCCTCTCCGCCGCACCGCACAACGGCGCACCATTCGCCGAGCTTCCCGAAGGATTCAAGCGTCTGCAGCGCATCTTTCTCAAGCGCGCCGGCGGCCACAGGGATGCCGCTTGAGCCAGTCCCTCACCAACTGGTTGATCTCGGCAGCCCGGGCGGAGAAAGCCCCAGTGGGCTCGCCGAAGCGGCCTGCAAAGTCGGTGTCGAGGATGTCGCAAATGCGCACGCTGTCCGGGTCGACTACCGCGCTATTTGGGTAGCGCGACTCGAAGAATCCCGGCGAGGGCGCAAATGCAATCACACATCGTCTCCAAGTATCACGTCCACGGCAGCCCGTCCCGCTAACTCCGCCACGAGGTGGGCCCAACGTCGGGAGTATGGTCCGCCAAAGACCTTTATACGCTTTCCTATGGCAGCGATACCAAGCATGGGCCTGAAACCTTTGATCTGGAACCAAACGTCGAACATGTCCTTGGATGAATTCGTGAGATCGACATGGATTTCGAACCCCCGATACTCTGTCACGCGCACCATACATTCCCCCTGAAGTATGGCAAGCCGCGCCGGACCATCGGTCTCGATCACGCCGGCTCGCCCAGTAGCTCCGATTTCCGGGCTTCGAGTTGCGCCGCCACTTCGCGAAGGTCGATCCGCGCCTTGATCACCGCGGGAAAGAGTTCGCTCTCCTCTTCCTCTACATGGTGGCCCACATACTCGGTCAGGACCTTGTAGTTCGCGTCAAGCATGTCCGGGTCTCCCGCTTCGATCTTGGCAATCAGAGCCTTCGCCACGCCGTGCTCGACCTTGGCTTCATCCAGCATGTCATCTAGCTTTTGCGAGACGTCTCGCAGGGCGGTGTAAAAGATCTCCTCCTCGATCTGCGCATGGACTGACAGCTTCTGGCATGTTTCCGTTGCGATTTTGTGTTTTTCTGCGGAGGCTTTTGCGGCTTCGAACTGCTTGAAGAGTTTTTTCACTGCGCGATGGTCATCCATCAGGAGGCCGAGCGCTGTACGTTGCTCAACGGGTATTTTCGACTTGTCCATGAAGATCTCCGTGGGAAAAGTTGGGCACTGTTGGTGGGGGTATTGCCGAGCGGAGCATCAAGCGCACTCAACGGCGCTTGCGCCTTTTTGCCGGCTTCGTGGCTGTCAGCCCGTCAGTCCAGGCCGCCATCATTTGCCTGGTGCCTTCCGTTATCGCAGTGGAGGCAGCACGCTTGCTTTCCGCCGTCATTCGGCCGCGCGCCGCTCCGGCGATGCGATTGGCATTACTGAGCCACATGCTCATGAATGGGTTTTTCTTGTTCCAGGGATTTTTCATGGGATTTGCGGGGTGTCATCTCAATGAAGCAATGAATCGCCGCTCCACTGATAGTGGTGACGGCGATTGACGTCAGATAGAAGCCATTAACGCCAAGGCATCATGGGCGTCGTTGCCCGCCCTGTTGACCTGGTTGGCTGCCCCCTTGCTGGCCACCTTTTTGGCTGTCTTGATCGCCGTGTTGTTGGCCACCCTGGCCACCCTGTTGTTCGCGTTGGCCTCCGCGCTGATCCTGGTCGCCAGACTGCCCGCCTTGCCGACTCCCCTGATCGCCCTGTTGCCCCCCTTGCTGGCCGCCCTGTTGAGGCTGCTGCTCACTAGGCTGTTGCTGCTGGCCCTGTCCTGATTGCGGTTGCTGTGCCATGTTCGATCCTATCGCGGCTGAATTGCCACCTCCCCACATCGCAAACGCCGTACCAGGGCAACCACTGTCACTTCATTCGGGGCGCAAAGGCGCTGTTCATCGAGCTGCGAGGCACTACCGGGGCGGAAGTGGTCGATTTGGTCCGGACAAGGGAAGGGGCAACAACAGCCTCCGTGCATCTCCGACTGCATGCGGTGGCCAACGCCCCGGTACACCGCTTTCTACAAAGACCGCCCGAGTTACCGAGACTTCCATGCCCGCGAGGTGGCGGTGGCCCGAGGCGCGCTGCGATTGATCTGGCGGCAGGAGATTGAAATATGATGGGTGAGGAGCCTGAAGACGCTTCAGAAACCGTCCTGGGCCGGCCGTCCTTGCTTCACGCCATAGCCCCAAGTGGTCCTCCAGCCCGTCGAATGGCAAGCCCTGTATTGCCGCGTGCATCGAAGCCACCCGGCCGCCGGACACGGTGCCGTCGCTGCATCAGGTGATACGATGGATTGCCACCTTGGGCGGCTACCTGAATCGTTGTCACGATCCACCACCCGGCGCCACGGTCATCTGGCGAGGCGTCCTCGTCTTTCACGAAATCACCGAAATTTTCCGCATCTTTAGTTCAGGCCCATAGCTTGTGGGTAAAGCTCAGCGCCTTAAGGACGGGGAGGACGTCAAGGCTTGTCGTCGGTATAGCTCTCGCGCGGAGGGTAGACGCCCGCGAGACGGGCGATCAGGATGGCGACGAACAGACTGCCTGTGATCTGTTCAACCATGCACATGCCGCGTGCCGGGCGCGTGAGCGGCGTGATGTCGCCAAAGCCCGTGCTCGTGAGGACGGTGATGCTGAAGTAAAGCGCGTCGGCATAAACGAGACGACCCGGTTGACCAACAACTAAGTAGGACTGCGGGTAGAAGAATCCGATGCTGGCGTAGATGTATGCCCAGAGGACGCCTATCAACAGGTAAGCGGACGCGGCGCCAAACAGCTTGTCTGGGGTCATGATCCTGGGCTGGAATACGTAGCGCAGGAGATACGCAACGGTGATGAAATAGAGGGCTGCGCTGAACATCCAGGATATGGCGAGACTGCTATCGTCGTCGCGCCACAAGCCCAGGTACTGGAACCACATGGCCGGGATGGAAAGTAGCAACGCCATCGCGAACGATACGGTTGTACGACCGACTGCCGCCACTGTAGCGATCAGCAAGAACATGTTGATGATGTTCAGGACCAGGCGGCCGTTGTCGCTGGCAGGAACAAATGACACCGCGCCGATGAGCGTGAGCAGCACGAAAAACAACCAGAAGCAGCGCTGATAGAAGATGCGGGACAGCGCTTCGCGCGTGGTACGGATGGCCATGGTCGTCGGTCTGTTGGCTTTACCGTGCGCGAGAAGCGAGCCGTGAAGTAAGTCGCTCGGCCAGCGCGCGATCAATGACTTCAAACGAACGGCTCGCGCGCTCGTAGGCAAACATGTCGCCAGTCGCGATGTCAAACCACCAGCCACTCAATACCAGCGAGCCGGCCATGACTTGCTGCCGGACGATCGGGTAAGTCATTAGATGCTCGAGCTGTACCAGGACATTTAGTTGGGACAATTGATCATGCGGCTTCAGGCGATCGTCGAGTGGACCTTCATATTCGAGGCGGAACGCCGCGTTATTGGCGTGGTAGAGCCATTTATCGAGATTCGGTGCTTTCAGCTTCGGGTTCCGCGAATGAACGGCTTTCATGGCGCCACATTCGGAATGCCCACAGACGACGATATTTGCCACTTTCAGCACCAGGATGGCGTACTCAATTGCACTGGCCTCTGACAGGTCGCCAGTCGAATCCCCCTCCGCGGTTGCAGGCGGTATCAGATTGCCCACGTTGCGCATCGTAAAAAGATCGCCAGGGTGTGTCGAGGCGAGTAGGTCTGGGACCACACGGCTATCAGAGCATGTAATGAAGAGCGCGTCAGGGGTCTGAGCGAGCGCAAGCTTGCTGAACTTCTCTGCATACTGCGGCAGCATCTTCTCGCGAAATTCGACGATGCCCGTGATGAGTTTGCGCATGACGTCCTGCCGGTAATGTTGAGCCTGACATGCCTTCCAAGCTGGCGAAGACGTGGGTATACGTTTTCGCAAGATTAGTTGCGGAATTCAGGCACGGCAGATATGTCCAGTCAGTGCGGAAACAGACATTGCCTCTTATTGAGATAATGTCGTATTGCCATCGACCCAGGCAGCGGGGACGACGCACGCTCGATCAGTGTGGGTCTGCGCCACAGGTTCTGTGAGGATTCGTCGAAACAGGCCACCCGCCTACCGAAATTGTTCCACTACAACATCCGCAGCCCCGGCGTCGTGAGACGGCCGGGGCTTCATTTTCTGGATCGTCGCGGATGAGTGGGGCGGATCACCGTGAGCCTGCGGGAACAAGTTCGGCGGGCGCGGCCGAGCCGGGCTGATGAGCCTGTGCCTCCGGCACACGCCGATGCGGGACGGGTGGATTACTGACGGCGGCAGGTACCCGCCACCGGAAGTCCGTTCGCGATCGTCAGCCAGCTCGCCGCGTTGCTGCCGGTCTTCAGCAGTGCGTGGAGGTGGAGCACGGGGGGAGGGGCGGCGGGATCGGGCGCAGCTCCCAGCTCAGCATTCATGGCGACGGCCCAGCCGTCGAGTTTGATGCCGGCATTCTCGTTGACGATAAGCGGCAGGGTGACGGCCTCCTTCTGTGCCGTCAACTTGCTGCCGCCAATTACCAGTTGTTCGGTCACTAGGGTGCCGTCGGAAACAGGAAACCCGTCGCCACCGATCGCGACGTTCGTGCGCGAGCAGGTCCACTGGCCATCGAGTTCGCTGGCGGCTAGTGCCTTGACCGGTTGTAGCGTCCAGGTGCCGGTGAACATGGTGCTGGAGGGGGCATCGTGATAGACCATGTCGAAGCGCAAGCCACCGTTGGGCACCGGGATCAGCCGACCACGGAAGTAGGTGGACTCCATGACCAGGTCATAGGCACCAGGAAAGCGCGTCTGGTCTGCCAGCGTGAGCTTGCCCAGTTGCGGCGTGGGGCAGGTGGCGACGTCCTCGCCCGTGCACAACCTGACCATGCCGTCGCCGTCCAGGCGCAGCGTGGCTACAGAAGCGCTGACCGGGGACATGGACTTGCCCGTGATTTCGTCATAAGCGGAGAAGACGGTCAGAGCGTTGTAAACGCCGGCCAGGCTGCTCAGCGCCACTGGAGCGGTGCCGACCTTGCCCGCTGCAATGCTGCCCGCCAGCGCGCCAGCGCCTACCCCGGTGCCCAGCAGGTTGGGCAGACCGGAGATTTCGCCGGTCAGGCCGTCATCGCCCAGCCGCAGGGTCAACTTCACGCCGGCCAGCTTGTCCGTCAGTTTCGCGGGCGTGGGGTTGGCGCTATCCGGCACCAGGTTGCTGACGATGAACGAGCCGTCGACCGCAGGCGCGGACAGGGTACCGATGATGGTGCCATTCAGCCCGAAGGCCGAATCGACGAATGTGAGCTTGACGTTGTCAGCGGACGGCGCATTCATGGTAATGAGGATCGTGTCGCCAAACGAGATCGTGCCCGCATAGTTGCTGGGTGTGACGGTCGGGGCTGCCGGTGTTGCCGGCGCCTCGGCCGGTGCCACTGGGCTGTCGCCGCCCCCACAGCCGCCCAGCGCTGCGCCAATGACCAGTGCGCCAAACAGGTATTTCCATTTCTGCATTGCTACCCCTTCTTCCCGATTTGTGGTTGTGCTGCCGGGGTACCAGGTACACCGGGCTCGGAGGCAGACGGTAGCAATGGGTCGCGTGTGCGGCCATCCTGCTAAACAGAGGGATTGACCAAACGGTCCGCACACGTTGCGGCGCCCACGCGCTATCCCGGCAGTCATGATCTGGTCCATGTGTACGGGCACGTTGACGTTACGCTGACGTGGCGCGCGCTGGAAGTAGTGACGGAGGCGGAAGCCGCGCGGGTGGTGCCGCCGTGGAGCGATCCGGTCTCTGCCCTCAGGCTACCTCGGTCGGGGCGACCGACCCATTGACGTACCTATTGAAGACATGGTGGCGATGCCATAGCCCCCGCCAACGTACGACACACAGCTCGGGACAGGCCCTGAACCACTTCATCGAGGCCCGTCAGAATCGGCACATAGACGCGTTTGCCGCACGTTCAATAAGCATCTATACCCTCAGGCGCGGCGGCCGCGAGTTCCTCCGCGCGAAGAGTCGATGTATGTAAGCGCTTTTGGGTATGAGCGGCTGCCAGCCCGACGCGAGCCTCAGTCATCGCCGCCGCCCGCCCCCTCACAGGCTGGCGGCTTGCTTATTGGAGGAGATGGCTTGCGACACAATCAACCGCCGAACTCCCCCGATGGAACCGACGGTATTCCTGCGTGGTCGGTCCTGGCTAAAGTCCAGACAAGTGTCGCCGTTATCAAGATGTGCATATATCCCACAGAAAGTCGGGCCACGAGGGAAGTAGCCGAACCAATTTAGTAGAAACCGGCCGACGTCCTTGAGCATTGACGCCTGTTGTCATTATGGAACGACACTCGGTTGCTGGCCCTTGTCGCAAGCAGAAGCGGGGCAGCGCCAAAAATTTTCGCTACCTGAGGGTTCATGAAAAACAGCTTTTCTCGAACACGCGTCGCTCTCAAGCGCGCAGCGGCGCTTTTTCCTCTGGCAATCCTGCTGTTGGCCTGCTCTGGCGGTGGGGAAGACGAAGCGCCGCAAGGCGGCTCGAACGGCCAGCAACCGCCTCCTTCCGTGCAGACGTTTTCCGTCGGCGGCAGCGTCGCCGGTCTGGCGCCGAGCACGACGCTCACGCTGCTTAACAACGGCTCGGACGCAGTGACCATCGGAGCAAACGGCACATTCACGTTCCCAACCAAGGTTGAGCGTGGTTTGCCCTTCGCAGTCACGGTAGCTGCTCAGCCAGGCGGGCAAAATTGTTCTGTGGATAGCGGCACCGGCACAGCGGCCGCTGACACCACTTCGGTCTCAGTGACGTGCAGCCGCATCGCGGCCGCTTACGTCGTGAACAAGGGGTCGAACACAATCGCTCAGTTTGCGATCGCAGCGGACGGGGCCCTAAAGCCTATGGCTTTGCCGAGCATTCCCACCGGTACATCCCCTGTTGCTCTGACGATTGATCCCACGGGCAAGCGCGCCTATGTGATCAACCAAGGCGACAACACCGTGTCGATGTTCCGGATTGGTGCCGATGGTTCACTCCCAGGTACGGCGGCAATCACGACCCCAACAGGAGGGAACGGCCCGTCGAGCATCGCCTTTACCCCGTCCGGGCGCTTCGCTTACATCGCTCACAACGACGGAACAGCGACCATCTTCAGCATGCAATCCGATGGCTCCCTGACTGCGACCGGAACGTTCGGTCCATCGGTGAAGCGTGTTACGGCGTGGTCGGACGATTTAATCTTCCTCAGCCAAGAGGGCTTTGCGTACGCCGCGCTAATCAATCCTGTCGATGGCTCTCTGACATTGGTGGATGGCATTGGCCCCTCGAGGGGAATCAATGCTGTCGCGGTTGCCCCTGGCGCAGGCCTTATGGTGGAGGGAATCGACAATGGGTACTTTGTCACGGCGCGATTCGATGCATCGGGCGTGATGCGCAATAATGGCGGCTTCAATTCGGGGGTCGGGACGCCGATTTCAGCCGTTCTGGCGGATCCGTCCGGCATCAATATCTACGCCGCAGACAGTGGACGCAATCTCATTTTGTGGGCGTCTGGTGACCCCGTGACAGGGTATGCGCTGAATGGCACGTCTTTGCCGACGGGTCAGTTACCAATGGCGCTCGCATTCGATCCGGCCAGGAAGTTCATTTACGCCGTCAATCTTGGGGCGAACTCCGTTTCGCGCTATTCGATCGGCTCGGCGGGTGAACTGACGCCTTTGTCTGAGGATAGTGTCGTCGGAGCAGGCGCGAGTGCTATGACCACAGCCTACGTTCCGCTCCCTTGATTCATGGGATGGGGCGGTGTTGACCAACGGGCAACACCGCTGTCAACGGATTGTTAGCCGCTACATGAGCCGCCAGCCCTTACCAGGCTGGGCGGCTTTCTTTTCATCTGTTAAAACGCCACGGAGAGGCGTCTGGCTGGGAGTTGCAATAGGGAGGCAAGGAGAGCGCCTACTGAACACGAACAGCTAGGGATTTCTCAATTGTCCAAGCTCGCTTCGCATCACGAGCGAGCATGACGACTTCCGATACGCGGAACACACCGTCATGCAGCAAGCGATTTACATCATCGCTCACCTTCACGCTACCGGGCCTTGCCGACTCCGATGCGAAGCCGAAGGCGGCGATCCGAGATAGAACGTCCGCTTCCGTGCCGCGTATTGGATGACCGCTCATGGCCCAGCGGCTTGCGCGTGCTGTACAAGCCCATCGCGGCCGAGCGCCTGCGCGCACTGATCATAGAAGTGGGCAGCACGGGCGACCGGCAACCCTCGACCGACCACGCGCTCGCCTGAGCGCGTCACCAGCCGGTTCAACCGGCCGGGCGCCTGCCTGCTCGCTGTCCGTTCTGTACGGCCATCGCGCGCCCTACTGCGTTGGATGTTGCCAAAACGGCGACCTGAACCGCCTGGGCCTTATGAGGCGCTTTTTTGCTTCTATGTCGCCACTTACCGGCTTTTGCTTCCACTCCAGCGCCCTTTTTGTACGCCTGTGTATCCGGGCAGGCCGGTGATACGCGTCCAGACAGAACCGGCGGCAAGTCGCTACGGGCGCGATACGTGGGCCGACTTAAATACGTTCCATGGCAGCGCGACGCAACACCGGAAACGACGGCGCGAACGCTGACACGGCATCACAAGACTGCAAACCGCTCACGTATCCAAAGGAAACCCATCATGTCCAAGACCCTGACCTCCCGCCTGGTTCTCGCCGTTGCCCTGGTTGCTGCCGCTGCCGGCGCACAAGCCTCCGTCCTGAGCGCCCGCGACGCGTACACCGATGGTGCCCGCACGGCCACGGAAGCCCGCGATCCGTACACCGAAGGCGCCCGTTCGGCTGACCCGTTCCTCGACGGTGCCCGCTCGGTGCAGGAGCCGCGCAGCCCGTACACCGATGGCGCCCGCACGGTGGCGGGTCTGGACCGCACGGGTGTCTCGGCCCCGCCGGCCCGTTCGGCCGATCCGTATCTGGATGGTGCCCGCTCGGTGCAGGAACCGCGCAGCCCGTACTACGACGGCGCGCATACGGTGGCGGGCATGGACCGCACCGGCGTATCGGCCGATCCGGCACGCAGCGTCGATCCGTACCTGGACGGCGCCTACGCCTGAGCCCGACCGAGCCAGCGAAACTATCTGGCTATGGCACGGAGTGCTTCTCCGTGACACTTCGAGGTAGCGGACCGAAGAAAATTGCCTTGAGCTTCTCCCGACCTATTGCGCGCCCGAGTTCGGCGATCACGCAGTAGTTGATGATCAATGTCACGAGCAGGATCTGGATGGCCCAGAACTGTGGCCAGTTGATGTGCGCCAGCAATTGCTGGTTGGCCTCGGCCAGGCCCGAGGCATCCTTCCAGTAGTCGTACAGCCGCTCCAGGTAGTGGACGAAAAGTGCGATCAGCGTGTAGATCGCGGTTTTCCAAAGGACATTCCAGATCAGCGGCTTCTCGGGAAAGCGGTTGATGAACGGCAGCATGTTGGCAACGAGCACGGACTTGCCCAGTATCAGTGCGGCCAGCAGGACAGACGCGGACACTGGTAGCGAGATGCCTGAGCCGCGGATCATCAGCGCCCGGATGATCGCCACGATGTGGAGCGCCAGGAAAAAGAAGATCGTCGGCGGCAGCATTTCCAGGAATTCATGCTTGAGCGTGGCGGCTACCTTTCCCATCGACGTCTCCTGATCAGCATCCAATGGTCATCTGACAGTGCCGCAATCGGCACACCCATGCGTGCGCAACGCCCAGCAACAATAGGACACCTTTGCCGAACCGGCACTGCATTTCCCCGCTCTTAGAAGTGCTGATGAAGGTGCTGGGTACGCTGGTCTGATGTCCCGCCAGCATGGGTGTGGCAGCGCGGACTAGCTAGCGCGCCGTCGATACGCCGCCACCTACCTCGCCTTCGACGCTGCTTAATTGCGTCAAGAAAGAATTCACTTCGCTTCTTCCCTGCCACCGCCGAACATGGGTGGGATCAGATCGCAGCGTCGGCCCACACGAAGCCATGCGCCCCCGGATCTTGTCCACGCCAACAGTGTTTCCAGGTTCCATCATCAAGCGTCACTTCCACAACTGTCGGGTAACCCATGGCCCAACCATTGTCCAGCGGAACACCTGTCGACGAATCCGTGCCAATGACCGGCATGGCCCGTATTCCGGGCGGTACGTTCCTGATGGGCTCCGACAGTCACTATCCAGAGGAAGCCCCCGCGCACAAGGTCTGCGTCGGCAGCTTCTGGATCGACCTCGACACGGTCACGAACGCGGCGTTCAAGCGGTTCGTCGATGCCACGGGCCACGTTACCGTCGCCGAGCGTCCCGCGAATCCGGCGGACTACCCCGGCGCCAAGCCGGAACTGCTGGTGCCGTCGTCCGTCATGTTTGCCAAGGCGCCCCGTCGCGTCGACCTGCGCAATCACTACAACTGGTGGGTGTACACCGCCGGCGCGGACTGGCGTCACCCGCGTGGCCCGGCCAGCTCGCTCAAGGGCCTGTGGGACCACCCTGTCGTGCATGTCGCCTACGAGGATGCCATGGCGTATGCGGCCTGGGCGGGCAAGGACCTGCCGACGGAAGCCGAGTGGGAATTCGCCGCGCGGGGCGGACTCGATGGCGCGGAGTTCGTGTGGGGCGACCAGTTTGCCCCCCGCGGCAAGCATATGGCCAACACCTGGCAAGGTGAATTCCCTTGGCAGAACCTCCTGGAAGACGGCTTCGAGTGGACCGCGCCGGTGGGCGCGTACCCCGCGAACGGATATGGGCTCCACGACATGGCGGGTAACGTTTGGGAGTGGACCAGCGACTGGTACCAGGACCACGGCAAGATCGTTAAGGCTTGCTGCACGCTGGACAACCCGCGTGGCGCAACGCTCGAAGCGAGCGTTGACGACCGGACGCCTCACCTCAGGATCCCGCGCAAAGTCATGAAGGGCGGCTCTTACCTGTGCGCGCCGAACTACTGCCGGCGCTACCGGCCCGCCGCGCGGATGCCACAGCCGGTGGACACCTCCACGTGCCACCTGGGCTTTCGCTGCGTGATACGCGACGCCCCGGGCATCTGATCAAACCAGAAGAAGAACTCGGGCGGCGAAGCGCGCAAGGGTCTCCGGGAGAATCCGCCACCGACGGGTGGCTTCGACGCAAAGGAGAATGCCATGGCAGAGAAGAAAAAACCGAACTTCCTGATCCTCTGGGGCGACGATATCGGCCAGTCCAACCTCAGCATCTTCACCAAGGGGATGATGGGCTACCGCACTCCGAACATCGACCGCATTGCCGAAGAGGGCGTCCTATTCACCGACTACTATGCCGAGCAAAGTTGCACGGCCGGCCGGGCATCGTTCATCACCGGGCAGTGCGGGCTGCGCACCGGCTTGACCAAGGTAGGCTTGCCCGGTGCGGATCTCGGCATGCGTGCCGAGGACCCGAACATTCCAGAGCTGCTCAAGGGCCTGGGATATACCACGGGCCAGTTCGGCAAGAACCATTTCGGCGATCGCGACGAGCATCTGCCGACCATGCACGGCTTTGACGAATTCTTCGGTAACCTTTACCACCTCAACGCCGAGGAAGAACCGGAACTGCCCGATTATCCCAACCCGAAGGACTTCCCGGACTTTAGGAAGAAGTACGGGCCACGGGGCGTGCTGCACTGTTGGTCCGATGGCAAGGGTGGCCAGAAGATCGACAACACCGGGCCGCTGACCAAGGAGCGGATGAAGACCATCGACACCGAGTTCCTCAAGTCGGCCAAGGCCTTCATCGAGAAGGCGCACAAGGACGACAAGCCCTTCTTCCTGTGGTTCAACACCTCGCACATGCACTTCCGCACCCACATCGAGGACCGCGTCCGTGGCCAGGCGGGGCGCTGGCAGTCGGAATACCATGACTGCATGGTCGAACACGACAAGCACATCGGCGAAATGCTCAAACTGCTGGATGATCTGGGCATCGCGGACAACACCATGGTCATGTACAGCACCGACAACGGCCCGCACATGAATTCGTGGCCGGACGCGGGCATGACCCCGTTTCGCAACGAGAAGAACTCCAATTGGGAGGGTGCGTACCGCGTGCCATGCATGGTGCGCTGGCCGGGCGTGATCAAGCCGGGCACAGTCTGCAACGACATCGTCAGCCACCTGGACTGGCTGCCCACCATCGTCGACGCGGCGGGCGATCCCGAGATCAAGGAGAAGCTGAAGAAGGGGCACAAGGCCAACGGCAAGACCTTCAAAGTGCATCTCGACGGATTCAGCCTGATGCCGTACCTTTCGGGCAAGGCAAAGAAGCCGGACCGCAAGGGCTTCCTCTATTTCACCGACGATGGCGACCTGGCGTGCCTGCGCTTTGACAACTGGAAAGTGGTCTTCATGGAACAGCGCACGCCGGGGACCCTGCAGATCTGGGCCGAGCCGCTGGTCACCTTGCGCGTGCCCAAAATCTTCAACCTGCGCACCGACCCCTATGAGCGGGCTGACGTCACGTCCAACACCTACTACGACTGGTTGCTCGACCATGTCTTCATCCTGGTGCCGGCGCAGGCCGGGGTCGCCGAATTCCTGCAGACCTTCAAGGAATTTCCGCCGCGGCAGAAGGCAGCCAGCTTCGGCGTGGACCAAGTCATCGACAAGATGATGGACGCGGCCGGCGGCGGCGGCCGGTAACCGGCGTCCCGTCCCGCGAGCCCCGGGCGGCGATCCGCACAATGTCGCCCCGGGCAGCACCCTTCGGCACAGCCCGGGGGCCGTTCATGCCGCGCCCCGCTTCACACGTGCCGGGTGGACGACGATAGCCTGACCACCTGGCCCGGGAGGTGCCCACCATGTCCAGTCCTCATGAAGGCGAACCTGCGACGCTACCGCCACCGGGTATGCCGTCCAATCCCACGCCCAACGAGAGCACACTGCTGGCCCGGCAGCGCACCACGCTTGCACTCGAACGCAGTTTCCTGGCGTTCGAGCGTACGCTGATGGCGTGGTTGCGCACCGCGCTGTCGATGATCAGCTTCGGCTTCACGCTGGCGAAGTTCTTCCAGTATCTGGAAGCGCAGCACGGCGGCGGCGCGATTGTCGGGCGGCTTGGCGGCACCTGGTCGCCGCGAGCAGTCGGCACGGCCATGGTGTTGCTCGGAACGGTCGCGCTGATCGCGGCGGTGATCCAGCACCGCCGCCGCGTCAGCGCCCTGCAGCGCGAGGGCCTGCTGCCGCAATGGAACCTTGCCTACTGGGTTGGCATCATCCTGGCCGCGCTCGGCGCGTTCGCGCTGTTCTCGCTGGTCCTTGATGCCTGATCGCAGGCTTTGTCAGACAACGAGTCTACTTGCTAGCCCTATTGTCGTTCGGTGTCTGCTATGGCATAGAGCACGTCGTCTTCCTCAATCGGAATTCCCGCTGGCACCTTGCAGCCATGAGTCAGACCGACCACGCCTGTGTGCTCCAGCTATGCGGATAAGCCGCCATAGGGGTGTGGATCGGCGAACTGCTGGGTCGATCCGTCGGACCGAGCGTCGATTCGCCAGGCCTTAGTTCCCGGAGCCGCTCAACTCCCTCCTTGGCGTGCCTCCCTTGCCTTTCGCGCTGCCAATGCCCTGTCGACCCTCTGTGTCGACGGTTTCGGGTCCCAGAGTATAGCAATCGCCATTCGGGGAGTGGACGTGCGCCTGGGCGGTCACTGTTGACGTGTCGTTAGGCTTGTACATCACAAGCAGTCTTCGGGGTGAGGCCGAAAAAGGGGCGTCACCTTGCGTGACAAGACCGGGTGGGATTTCACCGAATGCACCTTCGAAGTTCTGGCGTAGCTTGTCCGTTGACACCTCATATGTCTCGTCATGCGCCGGCATGAGCCTTGGCATGAAATGCCAAGCCCATGGAACGCCGCGCAAAGCCGTAAGGTCTCCTCGCTCCTAACCTTGTTGTAAACGCAGCTGTTGAACCGTTGCCCACGCAGTTTGTGACGTGATTATGCGCATCGGAGGCTGGTTGCGAACTTGTCAATGACGAACTGCGCGTCTACGTCAAATGGCAATCAAGTAAGCGCGCGTAAGGATGAAAACAATGAAGACCATTTCCATTGCCGCACTCTTGTCTGTTGCCGCGGTGCTCGCTGGCTGTGCAACGGCCTACCAACCCAAAGGATTGACAGGCGGGTTTGCTGAGACACAGCTTGATACCAATGTCTTCCGTGTCTCCTTTCAGGGGAATGGCTATACCGGAACAGAAAGAGCGGAAGACATTGTTCTACTCCGGAGTGCCGAACTCACGCTCACACATGGGTTCACGCATTTCGTGATCGTTGACGCAACGTCCAGGATCGAGCGGGACTCCTTTACTACACCTGTCCAAAGTCACACGACCGCGAATGTCACAACAATCGGAAACCATGCCTATGGCTCTGCGCATACGACAACTACGGGCGGCCAGACAATCGTATTTTCCAAGCCACGCTCAACCAATACGATTGTCGCATTCGCGGGGCGTCCGGACATCCCCGGCATGGTCTACGATGCGCGCATGATCTGCGACTCTGTTGGTCCCAAGTACAAAGTAATTTGTGGAGCTGGAATTTAATTGAGCGTGACGAGAAACTAAAGGCTCATGAAGGAGTCCTGTCCTGCAAGCTATTGGAAACGCGCGTTCATGGCCCGTTTCAAAAAGTGGCTGAACTGCGCATTCCGGTGAACAAAGCGAGGACTGGACAAACGATGAATTGATACAGGTGCGCAATGTATCTAGTTCGCCAGATTTCACGCGAAAGTTAATCAGTTTGGAAGTAACGTTCGCCGCCGCACTCGTGGGTCTACTCTCCGCACTGGGCATGTACATCTTCGGCCTCTTTCTCAAGGCGCTCGCGAAGACCTCGCGGTGGCTCGAGAAATAATTACTCACTATCCCGTGGGCGCGCAGGCCCATGTCGCACTTGCCCACCTAAGTCGACAACAGTTCTTGACCAGAACAATGCGACGGCGGAACCAACTGTAAACCTGTCGGTTCCGTGCGATGAGCCATTCGTCAGTACCAACGGCACTTCCCGCAGTTTCGCTCAGCACTAGGCCGAGAGTTCTCCCCGGATGATATCTGCGCCTGCGCTGAGAGCAGCCAGTTTGCCTCTTGCTACGCGACGAGGTAAGGGCGCCATGCCACAGTTCGTGCAAGGATACAGCTTGTCCGCATCGACAAATTTCAGCGCCTTGCGAAGGGTATTGGCCACCTCTTCCGGCGTTTCAATGGTATTGGTCGCCACGTCAATGGCCCCTACCATCACTTTCTTGCCACGAATGAGTTCGATCAGATCAATCGGAACATGAGAGTTATGGCACTCGAGCGAGACAATATCGATATTGGATTTCTGCAGCTTGGGGAAAGATTCTTCATATTGGCGCCACTCGGACCCCAGCGTCTGCTTCCAATCGGTATTGGCCTTGATGCCGTAGCCGTAGCAAATATGCACGGCCGTTTCACACTTGAGGCCTTCGATTGCGCGCTCCAAGGTGGCGATTCCCCAGTCATTCACTTCGTCAAAGAAGACGTTGAACGCCGGCTCATCAAACTGGATGATGTCGACGCCAGCGGCCTCCAACTCCTTGGCTTCCTGATTGAGGATCTTGGCGAATTCCCAGGCTAGTTTCTCGCGGCTCTTGTAGTGGCCATCGTAGAGCGTATCGATCATCGTCATGGGTCCCGGCAGGGCCCATTTGATGGGCTGCTTGGTTTGCTGACGCAGGAACTTGGCGTCTTCAACAAACACAGGCTTTGGGCGACTCACAGCGCCAACCACGGTCGGCACACTCGCGTCATAGCGATCACGAATTCTGACGGTCTCACGTTTCTCAAAATCGACTCCGCTGAGGTGCTCGATAAACGTGGTGACGAAATGCTGGCGCGTTTGCTCGCCATCACTAACGATATCAATGCCCGCGTGCTGCTGTTCTTGCAGCGACAAACGCAACGCATCTTGTTTTCCCTCGACCAATTCCTCGTCTTGTAGCTTCCAGGGCGACCAGAGTTTTTCAGGTTGTGCAAGCCAGGAGGGTTTGGGCAAGCTGCCAGCAGTTGAGGTAGGCAATAACTTTTTCATAACAGATGGTCTCGTATTTTTTGATGGATCAGAGATCGTAATTGTTAGCCCATTGTTCAAGAACGCTTCCGTACGGCTTGATGAAGTGTTCCTCTGTAAATCTTCCCTGCTTAACAGCTAGTTCGCTACGCTCTACGCGGTCGTAGACAATCTGTGTCAAGGAATAATCCTGGTTCTTCAGGCTCGGCTGATAGAGTTTCCCCGCGGCAGAATTTGCGTTGTAAATTTCCGGCCGGTAAATTCGCTGAAACGTCTCCATCGTGCTGATGGTGCCGATAAGCTCCAGATTGGTGTAATCACCGAGCAGATCGCCGAGGAAGTAGAAAGCCAGCGGCGCAACGCTATTTGGCGGCATAAAGAAGCGAACCTGCATCCCCATCTTCTCAAAATATTGATCGGTCGAGGATAGTTCGTTCTGCAGGTACTCGACGCCCAGTATCGGGTGATGATTTTCAGTTCGATGATATGTCTTGCTGCTGGAGGCGCTGATGCAGATAACGGGCGGCTTGCCGAAGCGTTCTTTGTAAGCACTGGAGTTCACAAAATGCTTGAAGAGCTTTCCATGCAAATCACCGAAGTTTTCCGGGATGCTGAACGTTGGTTTATTATTGTTGTGCTCCGGGAGTACGACACTGAAGTCATAATCTCGCACGTAGGAGGAAAAGTTATTCCCCGCAATGCCATCGATACGTTCGTTGGTTTTCTTGTCGACGATGTTGGTTTTCAGGATTTCGATCAGCGGAAACACGTCGCTACCGTCCTTGGCATCGATGCTCATTTCCGCCGAAATGATCTCGAGCTCGACGGAGTATCGATCTCCCGTAGGATTATCCCAATGCGCCAATTCGTTGAAACGATTGTCAATCATCCGCAAGGTGTTGCGAAGATTTTCCCGACGACTCTTTCCTCGGGCCAGATTGGCAAAGTTGGTTGTTATGCGCGTATTGTCAGATGGTTGATAGGTTTCATCAAAACAAATACTCTTGATGTTGAATGTGAAATCTTTGCTCATTGCGATCTGATGCTCTGGTTTCCGAGAGAAAATCTGAACCTGTTTCGTGCTTATTTGGCCATTGCTTCAGGCCGCGACCATTTCCTCAGCGTTGGCGGACCTTGTGTGGCGCGTCAATTCGACCAACGGCAATGCCCGTTGAACCGCGAGTCTGGCTCGCTGGATCAGTGCCTCGTTCTGCAGGCGGTAGTCGACGAAGTCCTTGTCGGTCGCGTAGACGCCCAGCGGCAACGTACGGGCCTGGAAGAAGCTGAACAGGGGGCGCAACTGGTGGTCGATCATCAGCGCATGGCGCTCGCTGCCGCCGGTGGCAGCCAACAAGACAGGCTTGTCGATCAAGGCGTCCTGATCAATGAAGTCGAAAAAATGCTTGAACAGGCCCGTGTAGGAGCCGCGGAAGACTGGCGTTGCCACCACCAGCACATCGGCTTGCTCGACCGCTGCGAGCTCCCGCTCCACCGTGTCTGACAGTTGCGAGCGCCAGGCCGCACCAGCAAGCTGTGGTGCTAGCTGACCCAATTCGACCAAGCGTTGTTCGCACGGGATTTCTTCGGCGATCAGATCCATTAGGTGCTCGGTCAGGGCTGCGGACTTGGAGGGGCGCTGAAGCCCACCGGAAACCGCTACCAAACGGATTGGACGTGTCATTTTCACTTTCATATGGATTGATCTGCGCGGCGCCGGGAATACGCGATGGGTGCAGTGCAGACACGTGAGCCAAGTCGACAGCGCGCTTTCACAGTGGGCCACCGCCGTTGCTTGCCGTTTGCCGCCGTCCCCGCCGTCCCGTTAGGGCTGGTGCAAACCAACTGCAGCAGTTGCATGCTGGGTCCATGCGCTGAGCCAGCTCGAGCACCACCTTGAGGGCATCCAGCTCGGGGGAATGCAAACGAACAGCTAGGAGCGGATGCTAGCGATAGGTAATCATGAAGTAAAATGGTTAAAACTCACATATCCATGAAAACAGTTCATGTGAGTGCTTTGGCGTATCCATCTCGGCGTCGCTCAGCAGGTAAAGCAACGGCGTTGACGGCGCCTGCTGGCGTGCTGAAGCTGATTTGTTCGGCCGTGAGCCTCTGGCCGTGCGAAGGTAGAAGTCTGTGCCCAAAGCAATTCGGGCCAGTACCATCTGGTGGACAAGACCGACCTGATGGACGCCGCGCAGATTGCACCGGTGGAAGGGCTGGTCCGCCCCGAGATTCAGGCCAAGGTCAAGATCGTGCCTGCACAGGCAGGCTCGCTGGATGTGAACAGCCTACTAGGGCAGAATCGCGCCTCGGAGGACGCGATCCACCTGCGCGTCAATCACCACGGCAACGCCGACGACCCGGATCACGCTGACCACCATCACGATGAGTTCGACTCGGTGGTGGTAGAAACCGGCACGGCTGGCAGTGGGGGCTGCAATGTCGGCGGGTGCGACGGTGTCTCTTGGAGAACTCGCGCGCAACCTGTATTCGTTGAATCAACGCGCGGGACGCGGCGGACTGGACTTTTCGAGTGATCCAGCTATTCAATGCGGCAATTGCGCCCGCCAAGCGATCCTGACAGATCTGCGCGTCAGGGGGCGACCATTCAGCGAGTCCTCGCTCGGCACGCCAAGCACATGGGCTAGTTCCTCCTCTTGCTGGCGCAGCGCAAGCGGGACACTTCGCCCGGAGACCACGTGGCCGCGCTTCAAGCGCTTGTGGTCGTGTACGCGACGCGTCAGGGCGATGGTTCAGTTCTGGGCACTGTCGGCCGAGCGGCGGGCGAGTTCGATAAAGGCCCTCAAGTAATCGATCTCGATGTCGCCCTCGCGGGCGCCTAGAAAGATCTGCTTGGCAACCCCATTGGGCCCCAGCCGCACGGCCGTGACGTCCATTTTCTGTGCATACTCCGCGACCAGCCAGCGCGGCAACGCGGCGATTCCGCGCCCACTGGCCACCATCTGCATCATGATGTCCGTCGTCTCGATGGTCTTGTGGCGCTTTGGTGTGACCCCCGCCGGCTGCAGGAACATGTTGTAGATATCGAGCCGATCGATGGCGACCGGGTAGGTGATCAGGACTTCATCGGTCAGTGCGTCCGCATCGACGTGCGGCAGGCCAGCCAGGCGATGGTCCTTGCCGACGACGAGCACCTGTTCGTAGTCGAACACGGGCTCGAAATGCAGGCCCGGCTTGTAGAGCGGATCGGGCGTGACGAGCATATCTATCTCGTACCCGAACAGCGCACCGATGCCGCCGAACTGGAATTTCTGTTTCACGTCGACATCCACATCCGGCCATTGCGTCAGATAGGGGGAAACGATCTTGAGCAGCCACTGGTAACAAGGGTGGCATTCCATGCCGATGCGCAACGTGCCACGCTCACCCTGAGCGAACTGCCGGATGCGCTCTTCGGCCAGGTCGAGCTGAGGCAGCACGCGGTTGGCCACCGCCAGCAGATAGGATCCTGCCTGAGTCGGCCGCAAGTTACGTCCCTCGCGTAGCCAGATGTCGGTGCCAAGCTGCAGTTCCAGCTTTTTCATAGCGTGGCTGAGCGCCGACTGCGTCAGGCAAAGCACAGAAGCGGCCGCGGTCAGCGACCCTTGGCGGTCCACCTCGCGGACGATCGATAGATGAATGCGCTCCAACATGAGTGATATTCATTGAATTCTGAGTAAGGATCATCTTACTTCATGGAATGCCGTTCCTACAGTCCGGCTTCGACTTGAATACGGATGACGCCATGACCGTGATCCACAACCTCGGCTTTCCGCGCATCGGCGCGAAGCGCGAACTGAAATTCTTACTGAGTCCTACTGGAAGGGCGAAACGATGCGCGACCCGAGTTTGTATAAATGTCCGTCCTGCCCAGGGGGCTGGGGCGCTTCGCCGTAAGCGTGTACGCAGGCAGCACCACCGGAGGCACCGCGGACGGCACCGGCACCTCGGCGCGCTTCAACTGGCCTTAGAGCGTGACGCTCGATGCGAGCGGTACGTTTTTCATTACTGACCGCCGCAACATGATCCGCAAGATCACGCCGGCTGGCGTGGTGACGACGTTCGCGGGTTCCGGCGTCATGGGTGCCATCGTCGGTACGGGGACGGCGGCGACCTTCAGTGCCCCCTCGGGCCTGGCTATCGACAAGGCTGGAAATCTGTATGTTGCTGACTACAGCAACAACGCGATTCGCAAGATTACCCCGGCTGGCGTGTGACCACGCTTGCCGGCGGCACGAACGGCTCGACTGACGGTACGGGAGCTTCGGCGAAGTTTCAAGGCCCGTTCGGCGTGGCGGTCGATGGTGCAGGTAACGTCTATGTGGGCGATAGCCAGAACAATCTGATCCGAAAGGTAACGTCAGCGGGCGTCGTGACGACGCTGGTCGATGGCTTGGTGTCCGGCCCCACCAACGGTTCGGGCACTACAGCTAGGTTCGATACCACGTCGGGCCTGGCCGTCGGTGCGGCAGGCGACCTGTATATCGCAGACTGCGGGAACAACCCTTCGCATGGGCGCCATTCACTGTGACACGTTTCGGCGTCTGTAACGCGCGCCGCCTCTGCAGAAACAAAGCTTACGGATTGTCACGAGTTAGCCGTCAACTGAGTGTGAGACTCCCCCGTTTTTGGAGGCAAGCGCGGCACATCGCAGCGCCTAAACCTCTCAGAAGGATTGTCGATCATGAAGAAGCTGTTTGCTGCCGTTGCCGCTTTTGCCATCACTGGTGCCGCCTTTGCTCAAGGCGTTGCCCCGGCGCCTGCCACGGCCGCTCCAGCGGCGCCGGCCACGCCGGCAGCTACGGCGCCTGCTGCGAAAGCGCCCGCGGCTGCGACCCACAAGCATGCCGCCAAGCACGCCAAGGCAACCAAGGTGAGCGCGGAGAAGACTGCTGCGCCGGCCAAGGCCGAGAAGGTTACCGTCACGGCAGAAAAGGCCGCGCCGGCAGACGCTGTCAAGAAGCAGTAATCGCGAGCCAGGAGACCTGCGGGTTGACACCGCAGGTGCGCCAGCAAAGAGAACGGCCGACGATGTCGGCTGTTCTCTTTTGAAGGACCGTACGCGTTCTAGTCGGCGAGTCCCGCCCGGAAGGGCGTGCGGTAGACGCTCAGCTCGGAAAGGAGCGCCGTTGAAGTTGGCGGCCAGGTATTAACCGGACATCTGAGCGGTCTGGCAAAGTGGCGACCGGGCGATGCCTCATGACCGGTCTCCGCCTTCGGCTCATTCTGGTAAGGGGCTTAGCGGGTGTCAGATGCAATGCCGACCCATCTCCGCTTATTGATTCATCTGCCTGGATAGTCTGTAGAGACGCTGAGAACAGACGTCCCAGCGCTGGCCTACGGGTGCGGAGCAGGCCGAGTCAAAGGCCTGCACAATTCGGCCAGTTATAGACATTGATCCCTATGACATCCCCGAGGCCCGCATACAACTTGTCCAGTGGGTTCTTTTTTATGTCTTTTGGCAACGGCCAGGGACCTCTGAGCTAACCTCGTGGGCCCAACTTAGTGTGTCGTATCCAAGTGGTCGATGGCCTCACGCAATGTCGCAAACTTGCCAGCATGCGCTCTCGTCGCCGGCGCGAGGCGGAATTCACCGAGATGGAAGTGAAGTTGATGGCCGGCTTGCTTTAGCGCAGTTTCTAGAGCGGTCAGTCTGGCACTGTCCTCGGCAAGGAGTTCGACCATAGCTCGGGCGATCTGCAGATCCCGGGAGTGGAGCACTGCTTCTGCCATCTTGGTTGCTGCTTGTGGGCCTGGAGCATCCGCATGCTTGTGTCGTCGTTCGTAAAAACGCTCGCAGGGGAGACTATAAATTTCGCCTGTGGCGTTGCAGACACAAACGACCGAGACCTCCGCTCCGACGTTATTGTGTTCTGCTTTGGCGATCAGGATGACTTTCAACTCACTTCCGTCGTCGTGTCGCCACCGGGATCCTACTTCGGGTGCTTCAACCTTTGCATTGCCCACGACAATGTCTCCTCTTGGTGCGGCAATATGCCCCACGAATCGTTCTCCGAACTAGTGTCGGCGGACCCATAGAAAAATGAAGAATTTTCTTCCTAACATTGAGAAGCGAACACGGGAGGTGTCAGAGGGGAGGCGTCACATGGACCACTATCTCTTTCACAGCAAAGGTCACCCTGGACAGCCGCGGCATGGTGCCAACTACTACTGGCTGATGGCCCTACTGATCCTTGTACCAGCGCTTGCCTATATGTCATGGAAATTGGTTCTGACGTCATAGCGCCCCTGGTACGGGCGTTTTAGACGTCGGTCGACATCATGAGTCGGTACAATTCGCGGCTTCCTGGATCCATGTCCCAGACGAAACCTGAATCCGATGCGCCCAAAGATCAGAGCGACCCTCGTTTGCGTCCGTAGTGAAAAAGTCTTGCTTGTCTCCAAGGACGGCATGCGCTGGGCGTTGCCTGGTGGACGACCGCACGAGCACGAAACCCTGTCTGATGCGGCCGCTCGAGAGTTGTGGGAAGAGACAGCACTGAAGGTGAAGACCCTGGCTTTCCAGTGTCAGTTTCTTGGGTTAACGACGGTGCATCACGTATTCCGGGCGACGGTGAGTAAATCGGCCGATCCGCTCCCGTGCAATGAAATCAAAGTGTGCCGCTGGTTCGCTTGGGGCGAACTCGATGATCTGGCGGTCAGCCCCACAACGAAGCGAATTCTTGCTGAATCGCTGGGGGTGTAGGCGAACTGATTAAGGTCTGAGGGTCGGTGCTGGCGGTAAAATTTGCTTGATCTCATCGAGAGATGCCAAGAGTGCGGGCGCTCGCTCAATAATGTGGCGCGCTTTCCGATACTCCGAGCTCAGCGGCACGACCTGCCATTGGGCCGCCTCGATATGGGCCACACGAACCCGCTCTCGGATCGCTTTCGCGAGGAGGTCTACTGCCTCCCGTTCTTCACTGTTGAATTGCATGTTGATGAGAAACTAGGGCGACCGTCATCCCTAGATAGCAGCGTCTCGGGGGACGGTAGTTACGGTGGTTGGTGACAATCTTGTCGCAAAGTCCTTAGTCCCGCTGTCAGTCGACATCCTACATTTCGCAGTTGGCCTTGCTCTTGCTGGGGTCTTTCGTGTGCGTCAACTCAACTCGTCCGATGAATGAGGGCCCCAAAGAGCGAAACGGTCGCATGAGTGCGTGGCCGGTCTCCGTCCTCGGCGCATTCAGATCCTGGCTTGTGCGGCTGCCTGCGGGAGCTGCCTTGCGGACCCATCCGCGCCATTCGGTTGCATGGAGCCGGATGACCAATGCAGGCTCGCATCTGAGGAACACATGCCTGGAAAATGAAGGGTAGAGGCTCCCGGTGCGAGGGGCTCTGCGCCGTGTATTTATCGCGCTTGAATCATCGAGACCGGTGTTCGCGCGAGGCGGGCTCGTTACTTGAGTATCGGCCGAAATCAAGCCAATGATGGACCGGCGCGAAGTAAGCCTCTTACTGGCTTAACCACGCGGGTTTCCAGGTAGTGGCGCCTCGTCTCGTAGCAAATCAGTCGCACTGCCATCGCGTGCGTACGGGAATCCCCTTCCTTTCTGCCGACAGGCGGCAACCGAAGGTCGAGGGAGGGGGGATGCCAACTGAATCCGGACACTCGATCGACGTCCTCGGAAGCTGCCGCACGCCATCCCTTCTTTCGCTAAGCGCTGAGTTCGACGGCTTCGCAGGAAACCATTTGAGTGGTCGGAAAGGCCGGTCAGTTCCCGTTGGCCGGAACGCATGGAAACCCGCGCCTCACCGGTCGCTCAAGTATCGCCAGCGCTTACCGTAAACGGACTGGTACGTTTGCATGCGCAACCCATTCATCAGGAGTTGAATCTGGAGTTCGCAGCGTACTCACCATCAGCCGTTGCATTTTCGTTGTACGGAGCAAAAGAAACGAGGTCGCCCAGGTCTCGATCCCTTTCCGGCTGCCTGACACAGCCCCAAGAGAAGAACAACAAGGAATTCCATGAACTACCTCCACCTCGCCCGGTACCTCGCCAGTCGCCGGCAAGTTGCGGCTTCCGCCTTCCTGTGTATCTTGCTTACGGCTTGCGGAGGCGACTCAGAGAATGGAGTCGCCTCAGCGAACGGAGGCGACTCACCGAGTGCGCCGACTTCCGCGGCGGAATCGTCCCATACCATCGGCGGCACGGTCAGCGGCCTGACCGGAGCAGGTCTTGTCCTGCAAGACAACGCCGGCGACGACCTCGCCGTTTCGGCCGGCGGCAGCTTTACATTTGGCACGCGGATTGCCAGTGGCAGCGGCTACGCTGTAACGGTCAAGAGCCAACCGAGCAAGCCCAGACAATTCTGTACCGTCACCAATGGCAGTGGGACGGCATCGGCGTCGGTAAACAATGTTGCTGTGACATGCGTTGCACAGAAGTTGGGCTACGTCGCCAACAACAATGACGGCACGGTTTGGATATACGCCATCAAAGCCGACGGTACTCTGACGAAAAAAAGCAGCGTAAACACGCCCAATCCGGGCCTCAGTTACCTGACCCTGGGGCCTGATGGCAAATCACTTTACGCGCTGACCGCCAGCTGGGCGTACCCGTACACGATTGCCACTGATGGTTCGCTCACCGCAAACGGCAGCAGGGTCTCAGGCGGTTCCGGCATGGCTATCGAACCCGGTGGCAAGTTCGCCTATGTTCCCTTCTCGACCTTTCTCTCGATGTACAGCATCGATGCCAACGGTACATTGACATCGAATGGCTCACTCCCTCTCAGCTCAACCAGTCACTGGATCGCGGTGGCACCAAACGGCAAGTTCGCCTACATATCCAACTATGGCGATGGCACGGTACAGCCGTACGTCATCAATGCCGACGGCACGCTCACGGCCAACGGCAGCCCGATTGCTACGGGAGCATTTCCTCAGCCCGTGACGGTCGATCCTAGTGGTAAGTTTGTCTATGTCGTCAACGGAAACGGTGCCAACCAAGTGTCGATGTTCACTATCAACACCGATGGCACACTCGCTGCCAACGGTGCCATCAGTTCAGGACTGTCCTGGCCTGGCGCTGTAGTCGTTTCCCCCGATAGCAAGTTTGCCTATATCCCCTCGGGAACCACGACCCTGCTCTACGCCATCAACCCTGATGGCACGCTTACGGCCAACGGCACCGCAGCTTCGGAGCACGGGCCAGTCACCTTCGACTCCAGTGGCAAGTTAGCCTACGTCACGGATTCCGGTAGCGACAGCGTATGGTCGTACACCGTCAACGCTGATCACACGTTCACGCGCACCGGCTCTGTCAGCACGGGACCTGGCCCCGTCGCCTTCGTTATAGCGGAGTAGAAGGGCATCTAGACATAGCTATCGCGACAAGCGATGTGCCAGGTGCAGATTATTGGCGACGGAAATGAACGTCTGCATTTGGCCGGGAAGAGCCCGATCGAGTCGGCAGCCGGCCCCCTGGCGGCGACGGGCATGCCTACCCGCGTTGCTTTCGTCTTAATTTGTCGACAACTGCAGCGGCTTGTCATATCCAAAGCAATGTACGGCTTGTGGGAAGCTACCTTGGCGTACTTCATTGCCGTAGCAATGGAGGCTTCCCGCATGAGTACGTTGACTTCGGCATAGCGTTTGACAAAACGTGGTGTGTAAGCGTCGAACGCTCCGACCATGTTTTCCGCAACCCAATGTCGCCACTGGTCTGCACCACCCCGGTAGCCGTTTCAGGGACACGACAGCCAAGCCACCATGTAGCGAAAACGAAAGAGGCGGAATCCGAACTGGCGGGGAAATTGCGTCGGGACTCGATGGGCTGTCGATACGAAAGTAGATCGAGCGCTCATTGTCACTCTGAACGCCTCTTTGGGAGACGGCCGCAAAACGTAAGACGCCCTAGTCCGGTTTGATCCCGGCGCGCGCCACGATCGGCTTCCAGCGCTGCTGCTCCGCCGCGATAAAGCGAGAGAATTCCTCTGGCGTACTGCCCGCCACGAGCGCCGCGTCAGCACTGAGCCGTTCGACCGACGCGGGGCTCTTTACCGCCTTGACGGTGACGTCCGCCAGCTTGGCGGCGGCCGGCTGTGGAAGCGACGCCGGCGCCAACAGCCCGTACCACTGCGTCATCTCGAAGCCCGGGTAGCCTTGCTCCGCCACCGTCGGCACATCTGGCAACTGTGGGATACGCTGTGCGGTGCCCGTAGCAATGCAACGCACCTTTCCCGTTTTGATGAACTGCAGGATGGCCGGCGCACCAATGGCCGCAGCATCAAGCCGCCCGGAGAGCAGATCGGTAATCTGGGGACCGCTGCCACGATATGGCACGTGAGTAATGAAGGTCCCTGTGGTCGCTTTCAGGTATTCGAAGGCGAGGTGGCCAGCGCTGCCATTGCCGGCAGAACCATAGTTGAGCTTGCCAGGTTTGTTCTTGGCCAGTGCCACGAATTCCTTGAGGTTCTTCGCGGGCACGTCGGGGTGCACGACGTACAGGCTCGGCACCTTGGACAGCAGCGAAATCGGCCGGAAGTCCTTGTTCGGGTCATACGGCAACTTCGCGAAGATGTACGGGTTGACCGCCAGCGTGCCGATATGGCCAAGGATCAGCGTGTGGTTGTCGTCGGCCCGCGCCACTTCGCCCATGGCGATATTGCCCGCGCCGCCCGGCTTGTTCTCGACGAAGACCGACACGCCCAGCAGTTTGGTGAGTTCCGCCGCGGTGGATCGCGCGACGATCTCCGAGCTGCCGCCGGGCGCGAACGGCACGACCAGGCGGATGGTCTTCGACGGCCAGGCCTGTGCGCGTGCGAGCGAGGGGACGAATGCCCCGGCGCCCAGCGCGGCCATGAGTCCAAGCAGGTGCCGGCGGTCGGCGTTATGGGTACGATCGGTGGACATGGGTCTCCTTTGATTGGAATATTTCGCGGACTTGAGTGTCCTGCGCGCCCGCTACGGGCAGACGCGGTTCCGGTGTTTATTCCGGTTTGATGTTGCCATCCTTGATGACCTTGGCCCAGAGCCTTGTCTGCGCGTCGATAAAGCTGGCAGCATCAGCCGGCGATGCCGTCGCTACCTCCCCGCCCAGCTCGGCCACGCGATGACGGATCTCCGGGCTCGCCATGACTTTCTGCAGCGCGCCCGATAGCCGGGTCACCACAGCTTCCGGCGTGGCAGCAGGCAGGAACGCGGCATTCCATTCATAGACCTCGTAGCCGGCCACTCCTGCTTCCTGCATGGTCGGCACATCGGGCAGCGCCGAAGTACGGCTGTGGCTGGTCACCGCCAACGGCCGCAGCTTGCCCGCCTTGATGTGCTGGAGGCTCGAAGCGACGTTCGCGAAGAACAGCGGCACTTGCCCGGCAATGACGTCGGTCATGGCCGGGCCGCCGCCCTTATAGGGGACATGAAGCAGGTCAACACCGCCGCGCTGTTCAAACAGCACGCCGGACAGATGCTGTGCAGACCCGTTGCCTGACGATGCGAATGCCACCGTGCCAGGCTTTTGCCGCGCCAGGGCCAACACATCCTTGACATTGGCTGCCGGGAAGGCGGGATTGGCGACCAGGACGTTGGGATAGCGCGCGAGTACGCCCACCGCGCGGAAGGCCTTGGCGGGGTCGTAGGGCAGCCGCGGATAGAGGCTCGGATTCACCGCGTAGGACGATGCATCGACCATCACGGTGTAGCCGTCGGGCGCGGCCTTTGCGACGTAAGACGCGCCGATTTGCCCGCCCGCACCGGGACGGTTTTCAACGATCACGGTTTGGCCGAGTTCGCGCCCCAGAGCGGGCGCGATGAGCCGCGCCATCAAGTCCGCGCCGCCGCCGGGCGGATACGTGACGACGATGGTCACTGGCCGCGTAGGCCATGGCGCCGCAGCATCGGCGGCGTACGCGTGAGATGAATGAACGGCCAGGCTGGCCAGCGCGAGGGGCAGCAAACAACGCATGAGGTCTCCGTCGGAAATTGGTTGGGGCGCGAGATCAGCGAATCTCGGCCGCGTAGCGGAAGGCGTAGGCATCGCCCCTCGTCAGCCGGTACTCGACGCATTGCCCCTGGATATCGAATGCCTGCCGCGTCACCAAGGCGCAGGGGTGGGATACTGGGAGCGCAAGCAGTTCCGCTTCTTCGGCATCGAGCTGGCGGAAGGTCACCTCGTCCATCGCCCGGTGTACGGTGATGCCGCAACGCTGGTTCAGCATCGGATAGAGCAAATCGCCCCACTCCGCCGTCGGGAAGTCCTGTAGCGCTGCGCAGCGTGGCAGCGGCAGCCAGAGCGACTCGAGCAGGCGCGGGTGATCAGCCACCCAGCGCCGCCGCGAAATCGCCAATCCCCGCGCGCCTGAATCCAGCGCGAATCGCGCGGCCATCGCCTTGTCCAGGCGGACGCTTCGACAGGACAGGATTTCAGAGCGCGGCACCGTCGTGAGGGGCGCCTCGGCGTCGGCCTCCGAGCGAAAGCGGAAAAAGCGCATCATGCTCGCGCCCGACAGGCCGCTGCGAACGAATGTTCCTTTCCCTTGCACCCGCTCGAGCAGTCCCTGCTGGACCAGCACGGCAATCGCCTGCCTGATTGTGCCGAGCGCAATGCCGAACTGGCTCGCGAGCGCGCTCTCGGCAGGAATGGCGCTGCCCGACGGCCATTCGCCTGCGAGAATCTTGTCCTGCAACTGTTTGGCAATCTGCCCGTAGCGGCTCATACCCGCCGCTGCAGCAGACTGGACATTGGGATTGTCTGGCATTCGGTGGCCGTGTTAGATTCATGTCCTATAGAGGACTAGAGTACCCGGTCCGGCAAACGTTGCCATATCGGGGGTAACCCGTACAGAGGAAAATGCAGCCCATGACGACTCGCCAACCGCTGGTGGATTGCCACTTCCATGTGTTCGATGCCGGGGTAGCCGTGGCATCGGCGCGTTATCGCCCGTCCTATGCGGCGCCGCTGACGGCGTGGCTCGCCATGGCGGGGACAGTGGGCGGAGCGCCGGGGGATGCATACGGCGTGGTGGTACAGACCAGCTTTCTTGGCACCGACAACTCCATGATGCTGGCCACGTTGCAGCGCATGCCGGGTCGGCTGCGTGGCGTGGCGGTACTCGATCCGTCCGTGTCCGACGCCGAACTGGCTGCGCTCGATGCAGCGGGCGTGCGAGGCATCCGCTTGAACCTCTATGGCGACGATGGCTGGCGCCGTATCGAGACTGCGCCGTGGCGCAGGCTTTTTCAACGCGTTGCGGCGTTGGGCTGGCACGTCGAAGTTCATACCAATAACGGCGAGGGCGCCAGCGTTCTATCCGCGCTCGATGCGGCGCTGGGCGACACACCGGCACCCGTCGTGCTCGATCACTTTGGTCGGCCCGGCGAGCTGTGCGTCGATGATCCGATCTTCGACGCAGCCCGTACCGTGGGTGAGCGGCGTCCGCTCTGGGTCAAGATCAGTGCGCCGTACCGGCTGTCAAATCCCGATCTATGGTCGACACTGACCACACGCTGGGCGGAGGTTGCTGGACCGGATCGACTGCTATGGGGCAGTGACTGGCCCTGGACCAACTTCGAAGGCCCGACGCGTGCCGACGAATGCCGCACAACAATGGTATGGCTCGCGCAACGGCCTCACCTTGAGGAAGGGCTGCGCTGGCGCAACGCCGCGGCACTTTACGGCTTTGTGATGGCGGACTGACGCCGGCAATTGCACAGCGGTCCGGTTGGTGTGCCCGATGTCATCTGACCCCACCGGAAGGACGGGAGCGCTCTGCCGGCGACTGTATGGCTCCGCTCAGTGCCGACGTGAGTTGCCTTGCCCCTAAAGAATGAATAGGCACGCTCGCCACTTTGATATCCCAGGCTCAGGATGGTGGTTGGCTTGACAACCGATACATGAAGCTCACGGATCGGCCAGCAGTTGCCGAATGCCACCGTCAGTACTAACCCCGTTTCATCGTGAAAAGAGTCGCCGCTGTCTGACTTGACGAAAACGGCATTGGTCACAAAGACTCTTCTTAAGTCCAGATCGGCATCTGCGCGCGCCGCAATTCGTTGAACTGCACGCTGGTGGGAATCGGTTCTTCGCGTACACGTACAGTTGGCTTTCAGTGGCAGGCCGTAGCAGTCGGCGCCCCAGCACGACTTCTTCCAACATTGGTCGAGGTAAGCCGAGTAATTCGACCACGACAAGCTCTTAAGTGGTCACTCAGTGAGGGATACGACAGCCCGCCGCCGGGATTCAGCCCGCCCGATCAGATTTGCTTGCATAAAAGGTCGTGCCGCAAAATTCGCCGGTAGGCATCAGCCGCATGGTCAGGCAATCACCGATTTCGAGCCGCCAACCCTTGTCACCAATGGCCATCTCCATGGCGCCTTCGATGACCAAGACCTGCTGAGGTAGCGTGGTTGTCAAAAACTGTGTGATTGGTCGATCGCGCTCCGCTTCTATACTGAGCTTGTGAACCTGCGAACCTCGTGCGCGGCATGTGTCCTTGCAGGCTCACATTTGCTCGATTCGCGCAAGGAGACCGCCATGACCAACGCGAAAGGACATCTTGTCTTCACCCTGAACCATCTGATCGAAGTCGGTAAAGACGGCGAACGTGTTTGCATGACCGGTGCCCGCGAAGTGGACAACGCCGAAATGCGCAGTATCCTGACCCGCACCGCTGAAACGTGCCGCAATTCTGTAACTGAGTTGCAGGCTATGGTCAGCAATCTGGGTGCGGTGCCCCGTGACCGTGGCACGATGGGTGGCACCATGCATCGCGGCTGGATGGAGGTGATGCATATCATCGCGCCGCACAACGACGATGCGGTTCTGCAGTTGTGCGAGCGCGAGGAAGAGGCCGCCAGGCGGGAGTATCGTTCGGCGCTGACGAACAACATGCCAGAAGAGGTACGATCGGTTCTGCTGCGTCACTACGAGGGCTTGCAGAAGCATCATCAAAGCATCCACGCCATGCGTGGCATGGAAGTTCACTGACGCATCATCCCCCGTGTTGCCGCTGCACGGGCACCCGGGTGAGGAGGTTCGTTACTGGCTGATCAGGCTGTATGTCGGCAGGGAAAGCGTTCCGTGGTCAGCAAAGTGCGTTCCTCCCCCCAATCCACCGGCCAACCGGCCTTGGACCTTATAAGAAACGTTGCCGGCCATCGCGCTGCCTGCCAGTGCAAAAGCTTGGCGCACAGCGGCGAACGCAGGAACGGTCATTGGCACATGGATCACTGCCTCACCGAATCGAGGTACAACCCCGGTTTGATCACTGACTCCGCTGCCAAAAGGTTGGCCGTTGACGTCCAGTTGCAGCGATACGCCGCTGTACTCGACCGGGGCGTCGTTGGGATTCTGGATCCGCAACTTCACAATGAACCGCATCTCCAGCCCTTCGCCCTCTAGCGGTTCTATACCCGCGACATTCACCCGCAGCGACACTTGACCCGGTAGCCAGGCACATCCACCCAGCCCTAGAACGATGCAAACAAAGAACCAGAAATGGCGAATAGAGCGCTTCGTGGCAGAATCCAGCATGGCGCGAACCTCGACGAAAGAGCATGCAGGTGACGATTAGTGTAGGTGATCTCACGCTGTTGAAAGAGTATGGTGAGTTGGTTGTTCCCGTGGGACATTGACGATATGAGGTCTGCAGTGAAGGTCCCTGAGCGCCTACGGAATTGGCGCCGCGCTTAGGTCCTCGATGAAAAAGAACCGACCTGTAGAAGTCTTCGATGCTGGGGAATGGGTTCGTTGGATTTCCGAAAAGAACCTGGTGCGCTGCACGCTGCTGGAAGACTCCGGCGGCATGGTGGCGACTCGATTTCGCGGCAGAAGTTTGCGATACCGCCGTGTTTATCACGCGCGTGACAAGCCAACCCGGGGCATGGCAACGAGAGTTTCGGAGCGAAATCGTTCGACCTGGCGCTGGAAAAGCACGAGCGCATTGCGCAGCGGCTGCTTCGTACGCTTTCTGACCGTTCACTTTCGCCGACTGTGTTGGACTGGCCTCCAATCGCGCCTTCGGACAGCTTGCATGATTTTGCGTCTATGCGATATTGGTTAGTCATGATCACGCATGCGGAGCAGCGTCATGGATACAGCAAGCGAGCTGCAAGCCACCGTGGAAGCCTTGGTGCAAGCTGGCAAGGGCTTGTTGGCCGCCGACGAGAGCGGACCGACAATCGCCAAGCGCTTTCAGCGTATCGGGGTGGAGTCAAATGAGGAGAGCCGCAGGGCGTGGCGCAGCCTGCTGCTGTCGACTCCAGGTCTTGGCGAGTTCATCAGCGGCGTCATCCTCTACGACGAAACACTTGGCCAGCACGCCGACGACGGCACGCCGCTGCCAGCACTTGCTGCGCGACAGGGCATCGTGCCGGGTATCAAGGTGGACAAGGGAAAGCTCGCGCTCGCCGGCGCGCCCGGAGAAGAGATCACCGAGGGCTTGGATGGTTTGGGCAAGCGACTTGCCGGCTATCGACAGCAAGGCGCACGGTTTGCCAAGTGGCGCGCTGTCTTTAACGTGTCAGACAAACTCCCTGGCCGGCTTGCTCTCGAAGCCAATGCGCAGACGCTGGCAAGCTATGCCGCCATCTGTCAGGAGGCAGGGGTCGTACCGATCGTGGAGCCGGAGGTGCTAATGGACGGTGCGCATTCCATGGAGCGGTGCGCCGAGGTTACCGAGGCCGTGCTGCACGAAGTTTTTCACGCTTTGCACCGCCATGCGGTAGTGCTTGAACATATGTTGCTGAAACCCAGCATGGTGATGCCGGGCAAGGAGGCGGGCACTGCAGCGCCAGCCGATGTTGCCGCGCAAACTGTGCGAGCGCTCAAGCGCACCGTGCCAGCGGCGGTGCCTGGTATCTTCTTTCTTTCGGGCGGCCAAACGCCAACGGAAGCCACCGCCAATCTCGATGCGATGAATCGGCTTGGCGTGTTGCCCTGGCAATTGAGTTTTTCCTATGGGCGCGCCTTGCAAGAGTCGCCCCTGCAAGCCTGGAAGGGGGAAGCTGCAAACGTAGTCCGAGCCCAGCAGGCACTGGCGCATCGCTCGAGATTGAATGGTTTGGCGTGCCTGGGCCACTACGAAGCCGGGTCTGAGACCACGGCTGTCTGAGCCGCCGAAGAGCTCTACCTCCGGCTTCCATAAAGGGATGTGCTCAGTTGCGGATGCGGCGTGGACCGGAGTGTCCGCTATGCCGTGAACGCCGTATGTCGCGGAACCGGTTGCAAAGCTGCTACGGCAGTCAACATCGATGCGGCCGTGATCGCCGCCGGCGCGAGACCGACGAATCTGATCATCGACGCCGCCGGCCGTCATCTGTACGCCATCAGCCGCGGCTCCAACGAAATCTGGCAGTTCAGGATCGCTGCCGACCGTCCGCCGATGCTTATGACGCTATTGCGCGTGCCGACTGGCATGCTCCCTGGCAAGCCGTCGTTCGACCCCACCGGCCGGTTCCTGTACGTACCGAGTGGCGCGGGCCTGGAACAGCAGCGGCCGGCAAGGGGCTGACCGCGAGATCGGATACACCCGTGCCAGTCGAATAGAGTCTTTCGCGGTCGTCCGACATCTCTGCCTGGAATGTCCGATAGTAGGGCGCGGAAAGCCAACAAACGCAGTAAGGCAGGTGGACCTGCGTCGCTGCTTCAAGTCGACTTCAACACGTTACGGGGCGCACTCGCCCAATGCAGCACAGAAGCGGCGACGCCGAGCGCAATGCCAAAGATGACGATGCCGATCCAACCGAATTCTGGCTGCACGGCAGATGCTCGCAGCCACAATGCGACAAGCGTTAGACGCGCCACGATTGGCCGGAGGGGCGTCGGTCCATGGGGGAGCGTGCCGGTTATCGCCGCATGTTATTGTCTGTTATCCCCCCCCCCGCCAAGCCCCCCACGTTCCTCCAAGCGGCGGAACGCGTATTTCTCGTTGGATTCTCCGTAGTCTATTCGTCAGCCTTCGCGCCTGACTGACGCACAATCTCAGCCCACTTTTTGCCTTCGGAGGCGTTGTACCGTGCAAAGTCGGCCGGGGAGGAGCCGATCGGCTCGGCGCCCATGTCGGCATACTGCTGGCGCACGTCCGGACGTTTTAGCGCGGCGGCCGCATGTGCGGCCAGCTTTTCGACCACCGCGGGGGGCGTGCCACGCGGTGCCCACAGACCATACCAAGTGCTAATGTCGAAGCCTGGCAGCCCGGATTCGGCAACGGTAGGGACGTCAGGCAAGGCGCTAGCGCGGCGCGCGGTCGTCACTGCCACGGCACGAAGCTTGCCGGCCTTGATGAAGGGCATTGCCGAAGGCATCGAATCAAACATCAACTGGATCTGTCCGCCCATCAGGTCGGTCAACGCCGGCGCGCTGCCCTTGTATGGCACATGCTGCATCGGGACCTTGGCCGCCAGCTTGAAGGATTCGCCGGCCAGTTGCTGTGCCGAGGCGTTGCCCGCCGAGCCAAAATTGAGCGAACCACCCTGGCGCTTGGCATACGAGATCAGGTCCTGCACGGTCCTGACTGGCGAATCGTTATTGACCACAAGTACCAGCGGCACGTCGGCCAGTTGCGTGATGGGAACGAAGTCCTTGAACGCGTCGTAGCGCATCTTGGAATAGATGCTAGGGTTGATCACGTGTAACGAGGCGTTAGCCAGGATCGTGTAGCCATCTGGCGCGGCGCGCGCGACGGCTTCAGCACCAATCATGCCGCTTGCACCTGGCTTGTTGTCGACGACCACACTCTGGCGCAGGCTCTCGCCCATCTTGACGGCCACCACGCGTGCGAGCAGGTCAGTCGGTCCACCGGCGGGATAAGGCAGCACCAGGCGCACGGGATGCTGTGGGAACTCCTGCGCTGAGACCCCGGGGGACAACATGACGATGGCAGTTCCTGCCAACGCCAGGGCCGTGCGCAGCCGTGGCCACGCAGGTGTTTTTGTCGATGAAATGTTCACGTCTCTGTCTCCTTGATTTTTATTGCTACCTTGCCAACAACCTTGCGAGATTCCAGCGCGGCGAGGGCATCGCCCAGGCCGGTGAGCGGATAGACTGCGGATACGGTCGGTTCGAGCTTGCCTTCCGCGGCCCATTGGAACAGGGTGGACATGACATGCTGCAACGCCGCCGCATGCTCGGCGCGCTCGTTGGATGGCGTCCAGCCGATATAACGGCCAAAGAAGAATCCATGCAGCGTCAGATTCTTGACCAGAAGCAGGTTGACGGGGGCTTGCGGAATGGAGCCGCTGGCAAAGCCAATGCTGAGGATGCGAGCGTTAGGCGCCGCCGCACGTAGCGCTTGTCCAAACAGGTCGCCGCCGACCGGGTCCACCACCACATCCGCGCCGCGGCCGTCAGTGAGCGCCTTGACGGATGCCGCGAGGTCCTCAGGCGCCACCGCATGCGTGGCGCCGCGGCGCAGCGCGTCCGCGCGCTTGGCCTCCGTGCTGGCACAGGCAATGACGGTGGCGCCGAGCTGACGGGCAATTTCCACCGCTGCGAGGCCAACCCCGGCGCCGGCGCCGAGCACCAGCACCGTGTCTTCCGGGCGCAGCCCGCAACGCCAGACCAATCCGCAATATGCGGTTCCATAGGACAGGGGGATCGGTAGGGCCGAGGTTGGCGGCAGCGAATCCGGTACTGGGTAGACGGTGTACTCGGGAACGGTAAGGCGCTCCGCGTAGCCGCCCCAGTCGGCGATCGCAACCACGCGGTCGCCGGGGTGCAGCCGCGTGACTGCATCGCCGCAGGCCACCACACGTCCCACTGCCTCGGTGCCTGGCACGAACGGAAGCGGCGGACGCCGTTGGTACTGACCGGCAATCATCAAGCCGGTCGCGTGACTGACGCTGGCCAATTCCACGGCAATCGTGACCGCGTGCGGGTCAGTCAGCTCAGGTTCGGGCAGGCTCGCGAGTTCCACGTCCTCAACGCTGCCAAATTGCTTGCACACTAGCGCTTTCATTTCGCCCCCGCCGTCCCTGGCCTGGCCGCCTGTCGCACGACACCTTGCCGCAGCCATTGGTCGATGACCTGGCTGGTGAAGCCGGCTTCCTGCAGCAGTTGCACGGTATGTTCGCCGTTGTCAGGCGCGGGACCTGCGGGACGGCGCATGCCCGCGGCGGGGATGCCGGCAAAGGGCAGAGGCCCCAGCCCGGGCTGCTCGATTGTCTGGAACGTGTGTCGATGCGAAGCCTGCGGGTGCTGCAGCACGTCGGCATAGCTGCGCACCGGCGCATGAAGTACGTCGTGACCGCTCAGGCGTTCCTGCCACTCGGCAGTCGAGCGCGTGGCAATGATCCGCGCCACCTGTTGGTTGAGAAGCGCTGCGTGCTCCATGCGAGAGGCATTGCCGCCAAAACGCGGGTCATCCAGCCAATCGACACGGTCAAGTGCGTGGCAGAGTTTGGCGAACTGCGCATCGTTCAGGGCAAGCAGCGTCACGCTGCCGTCACGGGTGGCATAGACCCCGTTGGGCGCGCTAACGGGGCCGGCAGCGGCTGGCCCGGCGATTGCATACTCGAGGAGATTGTTGGCCTGCAGCGCGCAGCAGGCGTCGAAGAGATTCAGCTCGACATGGCTGCCGCGCCCGGTGCGATACCGCCGGCACAATGCGGCGGCGCAGGCCTGGGCCGCGTAGAGGCCGGTGGCGGCGTCGGCCAGCAGCATGCCAATACGCCGCGGCGTACCGTCAACGCCCCGGTTTGCGAACATGAGCCCGGTGTCGGCCTGCATCACGGAATCCGATGCCGGGTAGTCGGCGTAGGGACCATCCGGTCCGTAACCGCTGATCGAAACATAGACCAGTTCCGGCCGTTGCGCTGCCAGCGCAGCATGGCCCACGCCCAGTCGCTCCGCCACCTGAGGCCGGAAATTCTGCACCACGACGTCCGCCTGCAGCGCCAAGTCCAGCAGTAGTTCCTTCCCCACGTCGGTAGTAGCGTCCAGGCAAATGCTGCGCTTGCCCGCGTTGTAGGCGATGCTCAGCGCGCTGGTGTCGCCATGCACGACCCCGACCTTGCGACCCCAGTCGCCGGCCGGCGGCTCGACCTTGACGATTTCCGCGCCTTGTTGCCAAAGGATGTGCGCGCAGTACGGGCCGGCAATGCCCTGGCTGATGTCCAGCACGCGCAGGCCGGCAAAAGGCAGCTCCTCGTGGGTTGGATTGGTGTCGTGCGAGGTGTCTGGCATGGGGTAACTCAGCATGGTTTGGCTCGTTGCCTATGCTAGGGTTACGCTTCCGCCGAAACAATCCATCGATTTGTGCCAGTGGTGTTGACTCGTGATTGACAATAACTTCGACCTCAACCTGATGCGGCTGTTCGTGACAATGGTGGAATCGCGCACGTTGACCGCGGCCGCCGAGCGCAGCGGCATGACGCGGTCCAATGTGTCGCGCCGCCTGAAGGTGCTAGAGCAGCACCTCGGCGCGCAATTGATGCGCAGGACGACCCGGCACGTTGAGCTGACGGAGGCGGGGCAACTCCTCTATGCCCACGCGTTGCGCATGCTCGATGAACTGCAATCGGCCGGCACCGCGATTGACAGTCTTGGCACGGTGGTGCGCGGCGACGTGCGCATCCGCTTGCCCACGGGTCTAGGTCATCTCTATCTGACGCCCTTGCTGCTGGAGTTCGCCCGCGTCTATCCGCAGATATCGCTGCGCGTGGCGATCAACGACAACATCGGTGATCTGATTTCTGCGGAAGTCGATATGGCATTGAAGATTACCTCGCAGCCGCCGGATGATCATGTGGCACGCCGCATCTGCGGCGTCGGCTGGTGCCTGTGCGCGACGCCATCGTTTCTGGACGGTCATGGCCCAATCCTGAGCGTGGCTGACCTTGAGCGCTGCGACATGATTGCACCGGCATCGCTGGGCCGTCGCTTCACGCTCAAGGTCTGGATGGCGGGCACGCCGATGACATTGCGCGTGTCGCCCAGAATTCAGTCCGGTGACTATCCGTTTCTGCTCGAGTCCATGATGGCGGGCCTTGGCGTGGCGCTGTTGCCGCGCTATGCCGTGTGGCGGCAGCTTCAGACGGGTCAGGTCCACGAGGTTCTTGCGGAATGCGAGGCGGAGGGGGTGGGCGATAGTGTTTACATGCTGACTGCGCCGAGCCGCTATCCAACCCTCGCGACGCGCACGCTAATGGACTACATCCGCGTGCACCTGGAGCGGCAGGCCGAAAGCTGGCGCCGGACGCCGGCTTACTAGTGGCGCCAGTCTATCGCTGGCTCAGGGCGACCCTTCTCGGTTGTCCGGCGTCCCCGCCATGAATTGGCGGCGCCGAAACATCGGATGAAATCGATCGCGCAGAAAAGGCAGGTTGATTTCAACATGCTTCACGGGCTACTTGCCCAATGCAGCAGCGCAGCGGCGACGCGTCTGGTTGGATACGCGCCCTGTCTGTATGCCAATATCGTTCGCAGACCAGTGACCGGCCAGTAGGCCGGCCGGGTCCTGCGCGGCAGATGCCAACCCGGTTACTCCAGCTTGACCCCCGCGTTGGTTACCACCTTGTTCCACCGCACGAGCTCCGCATCGATATGCGCGCCGAGCGCCGCCGGCGTCGAGCCCACGGGCTCATAGCCATTGGCCGCGATCTGCGCGCGCAGTTCGGGTTGGGCCAGCACGGCGGCAATCTCGGTGCTGAGCTTATCGACGATGTCGCGCGGCGTACCGGCCGGCGCCAGGATGGCGTACCACCCGTTGATATCGAAGCCGGGTACGCCGGCTTCGGCCAGTGTGGGTACGTCGGGCGCCATGGCCGCACGTTTGGCGCTGGTCACGGCCAGCGCGCGCATCTTGCCCGCGCGGATTTGCGGCATCGACGTTGAAATGCTGTCGAACGTCAGCTGGATATCGCCCGCCAGCATGGCATTGACTACTTGCGCGCTGCCCTTATAGGGCACATGGGTCATCTTCACACCCGTCATCGAATCGAACAGTTCACCGGCCAGGTGTCCTGTATTGCCATTGCCGGCTGAGCCGAACGTGATCTTGCCGGGCGCCGCTTTGGCCTGCGCAATCAGATCGGCCACGTTTCGTGCCTGCAATGACGCGCTGCCGGCCAGGATAAGCGGCAGGTTGGCCACCAGCGAGACCGGCGCGAAATCTTTGCGCGTGTCGTATGGCAGCTTCGGATACAAGCTGGGATTGATGGCGTGCGCGGCCAGTACCATGATCAGTGTATAGCCGTCTGGTTTGCTACGCGCCAGTGCTTGCGAGGCAATCGTGCCGCCGGCACCGGGTCGGTAGTCGAGCACGATCGGCTGCCCAAGGCGCTCTTGCAGCTTCGCGCCCAGAGGGCGCGCCAGCAGGTCGGCACTGCCGCCTGGCGGATAGGGAATCAGGAGCTGGATCGGCTTGACCGGCCATGCGTCGGCAGCGTGTGCGATACGTGGTGCGGCCACTGCCACCGTAACAGCAGCTAGCAGCGCGCCCAGCATGATTGCCGCTGTGGTGCGCGGCTTGCCAATGGTCCTTGTTGTCATGGTGTCTCCCCTTGGTGCGCGGCCGTTTCAGCGGCCCGTGCGCAGCACGCGATGATCGTTGGCCAGCGTCAATGGCGCCGCCGACAATGCCTGAACCGTCTCGAACGAAACGCCCTCGACCATTCCGGTTACCATCAGGCCGCCACCGGGCTGCACGTCGATCACGGCCAGGTCCGTGTAGATGCGATCCACCACGCCCGTTCCGGTCAGCGGATAGCTACAGTCCGCCACGATCTTCGGTTGTCCGTCACGGGTCACGTGTTCCATCATCACGAACAGCTTCACTGCGCCAACGACAAGGTCCATCGCACCGCCCACGGCGGGAATGGCATCGGGCTCGCCCGTCGACCAGTTGGCGAGGTCGCCGCCGGCCGATACCTGGAAGCCGCCCAGAACCGTGATGTCGATATGGCCGCCGCGCATCATCGTGAACGAGACCGCGTGGTCGGAGATCGAGGCGCCAGCCAGCAGGCCGACCGGCTCCTTGCTGGCGTTGATCAAGTCGGGGTCGGTTGCGCCGTCGCGAATGACCGGGCCCATGCCGAGGATGCCGTTCTCGCTGTGCAGCACGATTTCGCGATCGGCGGGCAACTGGTCAGACACCAGCGTGGGCATGCCGATGCCAAGGTTGACCACGCTCCCATCGGGAATGTCGTGCGCAACGATGCGCGCGATCTGCATGCGCGACAGGCGCGGCAGGGCATCGGCACGAATGGAGGTGTCATGCGGCATGGTGAACTCCCGGGTTGGCCAGCACCACCGCCTGGACGAAGATGCCAGGCGTCATCACGTGCTGAGGCGGCATCTCGCCCAACGGAACGATATCGTCCACCTGGACGATGGTGTGGCGTGCGGCCGTGCACATCACCGGCCCGAAATTGCGGCCCGCGTAGCGATAGGTCAGGTTGCCCCACCGATCGGCGCGATGCGCCTTGACCAGCGCGAAGTCGCCGTGCAGCGGTTGTTCCAGCACGTAGCCAGTGCCGTCGATCACGCGGGTCTCCTTGCCCTCGGCCAGCGCCGTGCCGTAGGCGGTGGGCGTGAAGAAGGGGCCTAACCCGGCACCCGCGGCACGCATGCGTTCCACCAGCGTGCCCTGCGGCACGCATTCCAGCGCCACCTTGCCCGCGCGATACGCGTCGATGAAGGCCTCGGCATTGTTCGAGCGGGGATGCGAGCAGATGACCTTGCGCACGCGGCCGGCGCGAATCAGCGCGGCAATGCCAGTGTCCCCGTTGCCGGCATTGTTGTTGACGATGGTGAGGTCGCGCGCACCGTGCGCGAGCAGGGCATCGAGCAGGGCGCCGGGAATGCCGGAGCCGCCGAAGCCGCTGACCAGCACCGTGGCGCCATCGCCAATGGCTGCCACTGCCGCTTCCAGCGACGGGACGATCTTGTCGATCATGAAATCTCCTGAGGCTGCTGTTGGCGGCTTATTGCTGCGGAATGCCGGTGTCCTTGACCACGCGCGCCCAGCGTTGGCGTTCCTGGTCAATGAACTGGCCGAAGTGCTCCGGCGTGTCGCCGCCCGCCTGACCGCCCAGTTCGGCCAGGCGCGACTTGACCTGCGGATCGGCGAGTGCGGTCGCTGCAGCCTTTTGCAAGTTGGCAATCAGGGCCGGCGGTGTGCCGGCACGGGCGACCAGCCCAAACCATGCGGTGACCTGGAAGTCGTCGAAGCCCGCTTCCTTCATGGTGGGCACGTCGGGCAACTCGGCCACGCGCGCGGCGCTGGTTACTGCCAACGCACGCAGCTTGCCGGCCTGGATCTGCGGCAGGGAGCTGGGTAGGTTATCGACCATCATGGTCACCTGGCCCGCCACCAGATCCGCCACAGCGGGTGCCGCGCCTTTATAGGGCACGTGGATGACATCGATACCGGCGCGTTTTCGGAACAGCTCGCCAGAAAGATGCACGGACTGGCCCGTCCCGGACGACCCGAATGACAACTGGCCGGGCTGGGATTTGGCCAGGGTCACCAGTTCCGCCACGTTGTGCGCAGGCACCTTGGCGTTGACGACCAGTACATTGGGCACCGATACCACCAGGGTAATCGGCGCAAAATCCTGCGGCTTGTATGGCAGTTGCCGGTAGAGGGCGTAGTTAATGGCGTTTGGGCCGATATTGCCCATCATGATGGTGTAGCCGTCGGCGGGCGCCTGCAGCAGTGCCTGTGATCCGATAATGCCCGCGCCGCCGGCGCGGTTGTCCACCACAATGGGCTGGCCCAGGATCTCGCTCATGCGCTTGCCGACGAGCCGCGCCGCGATATCGGTGGTACCACCCGCCGCTGTGGGCACGATCAGCCGGATGGGCCGGTCGGGCCAGGCCGCCTGCGCGCTTCCCGCCATGCCGAACGAGAAAACCGTGGCCGCAATCCATGCGGCCGCCAGACGGGGTATACCCATCGTCTTGGTCATTCATGTCTCCTTGTGCGGCGCTGGCCCGCCTGGTTGCGGTGGCGCTTGTCGTCGTTGTTTTAACGTTGTGATGCGTGACCTACGATAGGCCCGTGCCCCGGACAAAGGAATTCATGATTCACAAAACTGGGCTTCGGGTTCGTGGAAGGCGGTGCGCGCGATGGGGGGCAGGGATGGCCAAAGGCGGACTCCAGGGTCCTGAAGCCGTCCAGATACAGGCTTATCGAGTCCAAAGCCCGGGTCTCGTCAGACTCGATACTGTGCGTTCAACGATCCGACCGTTCGACGACGACCTCGCTGACCTGGACGACCGGCGTGATGTCGGTGTAGTTGGCGATGTCGCCCAGGATCTCGGCGCCGTGTTCCTGCATGGCGGCCTGGAAGCCTTCGGCGGAATCACAGATGAACGCGCACATCGCAACGAAGGCGGGAGGTGCACCTGGCGCTCCGCCGGCGAGGCCTTTTTCGACGGTGTAGTAGGCGCAGGCACTGCCCAGCCTCGCCTTCACCATCGGCATGTGCCGGTCGCGGTAGTAGGCGTGGTCGAAGCGTGCGCCTTCAGCATACGGATACATCACGCTGACTTTGATCATGGGTTCTCCTTACTTTGCACTGACTGAGATATCGGGCGGTAGAACGCAATGGCTGGCGTGTTCGGGTCGCATGCGTACTCCGGCGGTGTAGCGGTAAGTTGAAGAGAAGCGCGGCGATACTCGGCGAGCATACCTCAAGGGCAGCTTTGGGCCGAAGAGGGCCGAACGGGCTGAATCCCCTGCGTGTCAACGGGGATGAGAAAAACGGGGCCAACCGATCAAATCTGCTTGCAATAGAACGTCGTTCCGCAAAGCTCGCCGGTAGGCATCAACGCATAGTTCGGAACGTCCCCCACACGGTGCCAGCCTACACGCTGATACAACCGTTCTGCAGCCCCCCCGGTGACGGTATCGAGGACGAGAACGGTTTTGCCTTCCTGTCGCGCGGCAACCTCGGCGGCGACCATCAGTCGCTGCGCGACGCCGTTTCGCCGGGCGCGGCGGTGTACGAGCATCTTGGCGATATCGGCGCGATGCGGTTGGTTCTCCGGTTGTGCGGTGATGACCTGCACCGTACCGACAATCTGTCCTGCCTCATCCTCAGCGACGAGCAAGACGCGCCCGCCATGTACCACGTCAGCGGCGACATTGCGCCAGAACGCGGCCGCTTTCTCCCGTCCGATTGGCAGCATGAAGCTTACCGACGCGCCGTCTTCTACGCAGTCAATGAGCACATCCGTGAGTCCCTCCACACAAGCGTAAGCGTCGTCTGCACCGACGCGCCGCACGGTTACATTGCCACTCATCCATTTCCCCTGGGGTTGTTGGTCGACATATTCGCGAGTGCCACGAGATAGCGCGCGGGCTTTCTGGTTGGATTACGAAACGTGATCGGTGCGTCCAGGCGCATGGTCAGGCAATCACCGATTTCGAGCTGCCAGCTCTTGGCGCCGATGGTCATTTCCATGCTTCCTTCGATGATCCAGACCTGCTGATGCACCTCTGTCTCCCGCGCCCCTGTCTCATACGTGACGCGCTGCCCTGCGGGAAAGCTGACCTCGACGAGTTGGATCGGGGACGGCGCGGTGGACGACAGGTTGCGACGGACGTACCCCGACGCCGGATCGATCCAGACGACCTGCTCGCCGGCGCGCGACATTGGCGACGGATCCGTGGTTTCCTCGGCTTGCTGCTCGAACAGTGAGGCGAGCGTGACGTTCAATGCGGCGGAGAGTTTGTCTAGAACCGAAGCAGTGGGGCTACTCTGGCCGCGCTCGATCAGGGAAATGGCGGAGCGGCTGACTTTGCTGCGTTCAGCCAGCGCGTCGAGCGACCAGCCTTGCGCATCGCGAAGCTCTTTCACGCGGCGAGCGATGATCGTGTTGATATCCATCCGTCTAGTTTAATAGATACTATTTCTCGTAAACTAGAATAGGTGCGCAGGCTTGTCAAGTTGCCCGCGCAACCCTGGTTCTCAGGGCCAGCGGCAGAAGCAACCGGCCTGCGTCTCCGATCTGTGAGCGTGGTCTTGTTGGCGAAAGTGGCAACCCATCTCAGCCGTTGGGATTACTTCGAAGCGGACATTCAATCGGTATCCCGAACTTCGGCCTCCATCCATTCACAGAAACGTCGCGCCACTCTCGAGTCCGACCGTCGTTGATAGCGATATTCACCAATCTTGATGGCCTCGAATCCGGGAAGGGCTACCAGAATGCCTGCGCGACATTCTTTGCGGGTAAGAATCGGCGGCGCCAGCACCACGCCGAGCCCGGCGACACAAGCTTGAAGCGCCGCATCATCCGTATCGAACGTATGTGCGAAGTGAAGATCCGTCAATGAAATGCCGAAGTTGCTGCCCCAGCACGCCCAGTCCCAGTTTCCAGTTGCGCGTTGAATCGCAGGCAGATCGAAAATAGAGAGCTTCTTTCGCCGGGAGCCTGGGGAGAGCACGTGCGGCGAAACCACCGGGCGGCTTGTATCGGGCGCAAGCAAACTCCAGCCGTCGGTCGCCACGCCCTCCCGGAAGTAACGTACCTCGACGTCACAGAATGAGGTATCGAGAGCCCCCCTTGCCGGACCGGTTTCCACCCGTACGCGCGCTTTGGGACATAACGCTCTAAAGCGGTCAAGCGACGGAATCAGCCAACGCACTGCGAGGGAAGTCGAGGCTTGTACGCTGATTTCAGATTCGTCACGGCGCAGGGCATCCGTCGAGCGCTCGATAAGGGCGATTGCCGGGCCAACTTCGTCATAGAAACGGCGTCCTGCCTCGTTGAGGGAGACCGTGTTGCTTCCACGGCGCAGCAGCGTGATCCCCAACTCATCTTCAAGCTTTTTGAGTTGATGGCTCACTGCGCTGGAAGTCACGCACAGCTCGTCCGCGGCGGCAGTAAGGCTCCCCCTACGTGCCACGGTTGCGAATACCCGAATCGCATTGAGAGAGACACGGAGCGCGCTCGGCATGAATTTTCCTCAAGGTGCCGTCGAAATAAGCATGCAGGTGTTTTCGGGTATTCCGACCAGAATGTCAAATAATTTGCCGGAAATCGCAAGATTCCCGCATCGGTGCCTTGGTTTCTCGGATATGCACACCGATAGATTTTCTCACAATGGCCGTCAGTTGCCAGCAACCGCCCGCATGATTCGCCTGCCTCCTCAGTATCGGAATCTGATTGCGCTTTCCGCGCCGATTACTGGCATCCAGCTTGCGCAAATCGCGTTGACGACCGTCGATCTCATGATGATGGCACCGCTCGGCATGGACGCCCTGGCAGCGGGCGGCTTGGCTATGCTGCTCTACAACCAGTGCCGCACCATGTGCGTCGGGCTGGTAACGGGACTGGGCAATCTCGTCGCCGCCTCGATTGGGAGGGGGGAATCACGCATATTGGATGGAGTGCCCGATGCGCCTATTCAAGAAGAGATTCGCGACCTCGTGCGATCCGCGCTTTTTCTCGGCACGTTGGCCGCGCTAATTTCAGGCAGCCTGCTTGCTGCGTCGGGCTATGGACTGGCATTCCTTGGTCAGGATGCAGCCGTGATCGCACTCGCCAGGCCGACCATGATTGCACTTGCACCAGGCCTCTTGCCGATGGTCTGGCTCAACGTCCTGCGGCAGTTTGCTGTAGGCATGCGCCGGCCGGGGTCCCTGTTAGGGGTGACGGTAGCCTCCGTCGCCGTGAATGCACTGTTAAACGCAGTCTTTATCCATGGCTGGCTAGGCATGCCGAGGCTGGGATTGACGGGCGTGGCTCTGTCAACAACCTTGGTACAGGCGTGGACCTTCACCGTCTATTTTCGCGCCGTCAATCGCGACGAAGCCTTCAACAATTTCCTCTCCATTGCCGTATGGCGGGCTCAGCGCGGCACTGTTCTCAAATTGGCTAGGATGGGAACACCAATTTCGCTGACGTACGGACTTGAAGCAGCAGTGATGTCACTCGCGTCTGTCTTGATGGGCAATTGCGGCCCGGCCTTACTGGCGGCCTCCAACGTCGTCAACCAATTAACCAAAGTCGTCTACCAACTTAATGTGGGCCTTTCTCATGGATCGTCGATCCTGGTGAGTCGAGCCATTGGGCAAGGCCAAAGCGGCGAAATTAGGGGCATCGCGCGCGCGGCCCTCGTAACCTGCTCCGTTCCGATGGCTATTATCGGCTTGGCCTACTTGCTCTTTCCTTCGATCGTTCTCTCGCCGTTCCTCGCAGGGACGCACGCGGATGCGGCTGTCTTCGCCGCAGCAAGCACTCTGCTCTGGTTTGGCGTCGTCAACCAGTTCCTGTCCGGCTTTCAAAATATCTTCGTGGGCCTTCTGCGTGGCCTCGGGAATACCGCTGCAGGGCTGACCAGCACGCTGATCGGACATGGGGCCATAGGCCTGCCTGCCATGATACTTTGCAGCAGTGGACTCGGCTTGGGCGGCGCAGGCGTGTGGTTGGGAATATGCACTTCCTTTGGAGCGACGAGTGTTCTGCTATGGCGGCGCTTCTCGACCGAGCTAAGACAGTTGTCGCACAATTGTCGAACGCTAGGCTCTGTGCCATGAACAGGGCCGCGGGAGGGCCGGCTACCTTCTGGGTAGAAAAACATAACCGTAGAGAACCGAGACTGAAATGGAAGGTGTTGGCGAGCGTCCGTTTCTGGCCGGTCTCGGGCTCCCGCGGACCGGGCCGATCGACGGCCGCTATCCTAGCGAACGCCGCCTGAATCCATCGAAATCGATCCTGAGTGCACATTCGGTGTCGTACTGCATACGGCGATCACCCAGGACCGATTCGACAATCAGTGCAGATAGCGCAATCACGGTAGTAGTAGGCGTGGTCGAAGCGCGCGCCTTCGGTGTATGGATACATCACGTTGACCTTGATCATGGAGTTCTCCTTACATTGCACTGACTGAGATTTCGGGCGGTGGAACGCTGTTTATGCATGCGAGCGGCTCCATGGCTGGCTCGTGTTCACAGCACCTCCGCTTCCCACACAAGATAGTGTTGCATCGAACAATTGAATCCACGATGCGTTTCTGATACTTAGAAAACGTGCACGCTTAACTGTTCCAGGTTGCTATTTTGCACAGAAAATCCTCAGGTACGCTGCTCGCAAGCGGGGTGCGGATGCGTGCGGGTACAACTACACGACCGGCTAAATAACGCCACTGACCTCCGGGGATCGCGATAACTGTCCAGTCCGATCCCTGTCCCTCGTTTAGGGGACATACTGCTTTGCCCCATTCTGTTAGCGTAAGCGCCCTGATCAGGTCCGGAAGCACAAGCCTTGCCGTAGAAGCGAGGTTGCGGGAGAAAACGGGTGCAAAAACAGAACAATCGGGGCGGCGGCACCCATGGTGCCGCCTGGAGTGGGTGTGTCATGGCGATGGCCATGGACACAATGCGGCGTGCGCTGGGACTCGTCCTTGCCATATGGCTGATGGCGTTGTCGCAGCAGGCAATGAGCGCCCCATGCACGGTCACGGTGCCAGTCACCGCCAATACGCAAAAGATATATACCTTTTCCGCTGCGGACAACAGTGCCTGTGACCCCTTGCTGGCCGGCATTGCATTCGACGCGTCTGGCAATGGCAACTTTGGCGCGAGTGCCTATTCCACGCCGACGGCTCAGGGCGGCACGTTCTACATCTACAACGGCAACCTGCCCAACGGGACCAACGACAACGGGTTTGTCTATACGCCGCCGGCCGGTTTCGTTGGTACCGATACCGCGACATTCTTTACAAGCAATGACGGCGGCACGTGGATCCCGAACGGCACCGTCAATTTTGTCATCGCCGCGGGTCCCCCCACTGTTACGTCGATTTCGCCCACATCGGGGGCTGTCGGCACGAGCGTGACGATCACTGGCACTAACTTCATCGGTGTGAGCGGGGTGCGTTTTGGTGCGACGTCCGCGTCGTACGTGTTCAATGGCTCAACGTCGATTACCGCCACGGCGCCTGCCGGGTCTGCCGGTACGGTAGACGTCACCGTCACCACGGGGTCCGGGACGAGTACGACGAGCGCAGCAGACCAGTTCACCTACGTTGCGTCGCCACCTGTAGCGAATCCGGTCAGCGCTACCGTGGCGTACGGGAGCGCAAACAACGCGCTGACGCTGAACATCGGTGGCGGGGCGCCAGCGAGTGTGGCCGTGGCCATATCGCCAACCCACGGCACGGCCGTGGCTTCGGGCACCGCGATAACCTATACGCCAACATCCGGCTATGCCGGACCTGACTCGTTCACCTACTTCGCCACCAATGGAGCGGGGACCTCGGCACCCGCTACCATATCGGTCACCGTAGCGCCGCCAACCGTCACCTACGCGCCGCCGGCACCCACAGGCGCCACGGTGAACGTTGCATATGGCTTTTCCCTTGCCGGCGCCAGTGGGGGAACGGGTCCGTATACCTATACGATGCAGTCGGGTGCGCTGCCGGCCGGCCTCACCCTGTCGTCGGGCGGCGTGCTGTCCGGCACGCCAACGGCCAGTGGAACGTTCAATTTCACCGTCCAGGCCACGGACCGCAGCACGGGCACCGGACCGTTCTCTGCCACGAGCTCAACGTTGTCCTTGACAGTGGGCGCACCGACGCTATCGTTGTCGCCTGCGGGGGGCACGCTCAGCGCGGCAATCGGGACCGCATTCAACCAACTGTTTACTGCCACGGGCGGCGTTGGCCCCTACACCCTTGCCTTCACCTTCACCAGTGGTTCGATACCTAACGGCCTCATCCTCAATGGCAATTCGATCAGCGGCACGGCGACGTCCGCTGGAACGGTGAGCTTTACGGTCATGGCGATCGACAGCAGCGGAGGCAACGGACCGTATTCGGTCACCCAGTCCTATACGTTGACAGCCATGGCGCCCACGGTCACGGTCGCACCTGCAACGGTCACTAACCCAAGCGTAGGGATCGCCTACTCGCAGACCATGGCCGCAAATGGCGGGGCTGGACCCTACACCTATGCGGTCACCGCGGGGGGGCTCCCGGCGGGACTGACGCTGAGCAGTGGCGGTACGATTTCGGGAACGCCCACGGCAGGCGGCACGTACGTCTTCACGATCACGGCCAGGGACAACAATGGCTTTACCGGCGCCCGTGCATATACCATGACCTTGGGTGCACCAACGATCGCCATCCGTCCAGCGACCTGGCCCGCCGCCACAGTTGGGGCCGCCTACACCCAGACTGTCAGCGCATCCGGCGGAACGGGCCCGTACAGCTTTACGGTCACGTCCGGGACACTGCCCGCAGGCCTGACGTTGTCGACTGCCGGTGCGATTTCGGGCACGCCGACGGCCGGGGGCACCTACAACTTCACCGTCACCGCCACGGACAGCACTGGCGGCGCGGGACCCTACGTCGGCAGCCAGGCCTATTCGTTGACCGTAGGTGCCGCCACCCTGACGCTGACGCCGAGCGTGCTGCCGGCGCCTACCATAAGCACGGCATACAACAGCACGTTCTCGGCCAGCGGTGGCATCGCGCCCTATGCGTTTTCCCTCATTAGTGGTGCGCTCCCGCCCGGGATGACGCTCAATTCGGCGACCGGCACGCTCGCTGGGACGCCCACAGCGCTGGGTACCTACGCGTTCACCGTCAGGGCGACTGACAGCAGTACGGGGACAGGCGCCCCATACACCGTGACGCGCGCCTATACCCTGTCCATTGGACAGACCATTCCGACCGCGCCACCGGTTTCACTGACCGTGCCGTCCAACGCGCCTGTCACCATTCATGCCGCGGCAAACGCCACCGGCGCGCCATTCTCTGGTGTGAGCATCACCACGCCTCCCACGAGTGGGAGTGCAGTGATCAACGGACTGGACATCGTCTATACGCCGACGGTAACGACTGCGGGCGCCGTGACCTTTGCCTATACGCTGGCCAATAGCGCTGGTTCGTCGGCCCCCGTGCTCGTCACGGTCAACGTCAATGCGGTACCGGTGCCGGTGGTGCAACGCCAGATATCGACCCTTGCCAATCGGCCGGCGAGCGTGGACGTGACCGAAGGCGCCACCGGCGGGCCATTCACGGGCGCAACGGTAGTGTCGGTGACACCGTCAAACGCAGGTAGCGCCACTGTGGCGGCCACGGCTTCCAAAACACCGGCCAGCGCTGGCAAGCAGCCCTTTGCCGAGACGGGATACACCGTCACGTTCACACCTGCGGCCACCTATGCAGGCGTGGCCGTGGTGACCTACACGCTTAGCAATGCCACAGCAACCTCGTCTCCCGCCGTGATCGAGGTGAGTGTGGCGGCTCGTCGGGACCCGTCGACCGACCCGGATGTCTCCGGCCTGATCAACGCGCAGATCCAGGCGGCGCGCCGCTTTGCGACCGCGCAGATCAGCAACTACAACCAACGCCTGGAGCAGTTGCACGGAAAAGGTCGTGCGCCGTCTGGGAACATGATCACCGTGCAGATGCCGCGTACGGAGAGCGATCCACAGCGCTGTCAGTCCGAGCCCAATCTTGCAGCCCGCGACGCCTGCCTGCGTGGCATGGGTGTCTCTGGTAATGCTTCCGGGATGGGACGACGCACTGCAGTCAATAGCGGGGGCACACGTGACACGCGCGAGGCCGGTATTGCTGCCGAGGCAGGCGCTGGCGACGGGGCAGGGGGAAGCGACGACGCCTCACGCACCGCGCCGGACCTCCCAAACAGTGGTGACAGGTCGCTCGTGGAGCATGACGATACGCGACTGGCATTCTGGACCGCGGGCACGGTGGACTTCGGCTTTGCCAATACGGCCGCGCAGCGATCGGGCTTCCGCTTCACCACGGGTGGCGTCACTGCAGGGGCTGACTACCGTTTCTCCGATGAGCTGACGCTCGGCGTAGGTGTCGGATACGGCCGCGACTCGACGGACGTAGGCAGCGCCGGCACGCGTAGTACGGCCGACAGTTATAGCTTCGCGCTGTATGGAAGTTATCGACCGCGTCCGTCGCTCTTCGTCGATGGCGTGGCAGGCTACGGCTCGCTTGATTTCGATTCACGACGCTGGGTGGGCGACGAGAACGCATTCGCCTATGGCAATCGCGGCGGTTACCAGATCTTCGCGTCGGTGTCATCCGGGTACGAGTATCGCGATGCGGCGTGGCTGATCTCGCCATACGGGCGTCTGTCGGTCTCGGAAAGCAAGCTGGATCGCTATTCTGAGAGCGGCGCAGGCTTTAGCGCACTGACCTATTTTGGCCAGACTGTGACAACGGTGTCTGGCACGATTGGGCTGCGCACCGAGTATGCGCAGTCCACGCGCTGGGGAACGTTCCTGCCGTTCGCGAGGGTGGAGTACCAGCACGACTTCAATGGACAGAGCGCGGCCGGACTGGCCTACGCCGACCTGGCCGGCGCGGGTCCCGCCTATACAGTGACCGGATCGCCGTTCGGCCGCGACCGCATTCAGGTCGGCTTGGGCGGCAAGCTGCGGATGCGGACGTTGACGCTCGGCCTGGATTACAACGTGATGTTTGGCATGGGTGGCTTGCAGCAAGGCGTACGGCTGATGTTCGCAGCGCCGTTTTGACCATCGGGGCCAGCGAACGGCCGTTTGGCATACGCGACCCATTCGGGGGTGTGTAGTGGCGCGATCCACTGTGCAAAGGCAGCCGGATCGGCGAGCGCGGCGTAGCCGCCGAAGAATAGGCAGCTCACGACCAGAAGCGGTCCAGGCCGGGATCTCGAGAGAAGTCGGCTTTGGTCGTGAAGCAGCCGCTCGAACGTCTATCGCTCGGCCGCGTTGCGAGCGCGGGTTGAAACGGACTGAAGTATGGCATTCGAGAATTCCACGAAACCAGACCCTCCAGGGCCGTGTGTGACCCACTGGGGTGGCGTTGGCAATTGAGGCAGGCAATCAATGACCGTGCTTACGCCTGCCGTGTGCTTAAAAAACGCGAACATTGGCGCGTCGTTGGCGGAGTCACCGGAATAGGCGACAACTTCGTAGGCTGTTTCTGGGTCGACGCCGTATGCGTTGGCCAGTACGCGCAATGACATTGTCAACTTGTCGTAGTCGCCTAACCAGCCTAGCACCCAAAGGTTATTGATCGTCGCGTTTGCTCCCGCCTGTTTCAACGCATCGACAATGCGGTGATCGGTATCGGTGCCGGTGCGGCGATAAGCGAGGCTCGTCAACCGAAACACTTGATCATCAGCTTGTTGTGCCTCAGGTGCCACCTTCTCGACAACCTGAGCGATCGACTGCAGTTGTTGACGCACATGTTCGATGCGTTCGGCCGGATGCCAGAAATGCCGATCTACGCCGTGTCCATCTGGACTCCGCCGCAGAAACAAGCCGCCGTTCTCGGCGATGACACCGTCTACCGGCCACATGCGGGCCATCTGGTCGCACCATCCGGCGGGGGCCGCCGTGACTGGCACGACGCGAATACCGCTGGCCTGCAGTCGTTCCAGCGCAGTGTAGGTCGCCGCAGATAGGCGGCCGTTATGTGTCAATGTCTCATCCATATCCGTGAGCACGAATTGGATTCTCGAGAACTGATCTGCTGCTGCCTGGGAAAGCGGTTTCATCGGGGCCAGTTTCAAAGAGTCGGCGCAATCCGCGCGGGCTTCGGGGGCGGCCGCGCTTAGCTTCGGTTTCAAGGCACATGGTTGATCCTGTCGACTCGGTTACAAACGACCTCGACGGCCAATCACGGTCTCGTGCGTTACACCTTCAGTCGGTGCTCCGGCAGCAATCCAGCGGGCCTCACTATCAGGGCTGCGATAAGCCCAATCCCGATCAACATCAGTCGCAGCGCCGCCAGTTGCGCGGGCGTCATCCAGCCGACCTGGTCGTTCAGGAAGCGCGTGCCTTCGAGCAACAGGATCACGGTAAACGCGCTCAGAAGTACGCCACGATTGCTGCCGCGGCCGCCGATGATGACGCCCATGAACGCATAGGCGGTGATGATGGGGCCGAACTGGGTGGGGTCGATGTACTGGTAGTAGGCAGCATGTAGCGCGCCGGCTATGCCGGTGACTGCGCCGCCGATGCCGAACAGGCGCACGCGCAGCCACAGTACATCCTTGCCGAGCGTGGCCGCCACGAGTGGATCGTCTCGCAGGGCGCGCGCGGCGCGTCCCAGCGGCGAGCGGGCAATTGTTTCCAGCAGCAGAAAGCAGAGCAGCAATGCCGCCAGCGCCAGCAGCAGGAAGTTGCCGTCACTGGCCACGGGGCGCGCGATGTTGGCAATGCCCAGGCTGCCACGTGTGAGCCAGTCTTCGTGGATCGCGATCAGTCGAAGACACTCCGCAAACGCCAGCGTCACGATCGCGAGGTAGTCGTCGGCCAGCCGCAGCGAGATCAGGCTGGTCAGCGCGCTGGCGATGCCACTGATGGCAATCGCGCCGGTCAGCGCGAGCCACGGCGATGCGCCCGTCGCGGCCAGTTGCGCGTACACGTAGGCCGCCAGCATATAGAACCCGAACAGGCCAAAGTTGACCATGCCGGTCAGGCCCCATTGCAGATTGAGCGACAGCGCGGCGATGCCGGCGATCGACACAAGCACAAGGATGGAGATCAGGTAAGTTGTCATTTTGCGATGCGGGCCGTGCCAAAAACGCCCCAGGGCCGCACCAGCAACAGCGCGGTGAGCACGGCGAACGCGACGAGCGGGCGGTAGTGAGGCGGGAGAATCAGGGTGGACAGTTCGGCAATCACGCCCAGCGCCAGCGCGCCAAACACGGCAGCCATCGGATGCGCGATACCCCCAAGGATGGCCGCGGCAAAGACCTGGATCACATAGTTCCAGCCCATCTGCGGGTCCAGCGTGGCATCGAGCCCGATCAGCGTGCCGGCGGCCGTCGCCAATGCGCCCGCGATGAACCACGTGATGCCGATCACGCGATTGCCGACGATGCCACGGGCGGCGGCCAGCGACGGGTTGTCCGCCACGGCGCGCATGGCACGACCCAGCGATGTCCGCTGCAACAGTGCCCAGATCGCCACCAACGCCGCCAGGCTCACTGCCGCGATGAGCAACTGTTCATGGTTGATGCGCAGCCCGGCCACACGCAGCGGCCGCGCGGGATCGATCTCGTAACCGACGGCAGCGTTGCCTGCGATGAAGCGCACGGCATTCTCGAGCACGAATGCCACCCCCATGCTGGCGACGAGGAGCGTCACGCCGGAGCGATCGCGTAGTCGGCGGTACACGACGGCGTCGACCAGCACGGCAAGCAGGCCGCCGAGCACGGTGCCAGCCAGCGCCGACGGCAGCAATGGCCAGCCAAGGCCGGCATTGAACGCGTAGACGATGTAGGCGCCGGCGGTCAGCATGGCCCCGATGGCGAAGTTGGCAAAGCGAAGCACACTGAACGTCAGGGCGAGCGCCAGCGCGGGCAGGGCGACCAGCAGTCCCGTGACCACGCCGTTGAATAAAGTCTGGATCATGCGGGAACGGTCGTATTGGGCGTGTCGGATGAGGCAACGGCAGCGTCTGCGTCGGGAGCGTGGCCGAAGAACAGGCGCGGCAGATCGTCGTCGTTCAGTAGGGCCTGTGCCGGACGCTGCCTTCGTACCTGACCGTTGACGAGCACCACACCGTGATCGGCGACCGTGAGTCCCAGCCGCACATTCTGCTCGATCATCAACAAGGTCACGCCGGTACGGCGTACATCGGCGATGCGTTCGAACAGCAGCGCGGCGTTGCGCGGTGAAAGTCCCGCGGAGGGTTCATCGAGAACGAGCACCGAGGGTTGTTGCATCAGCGCGGCGGCCATGGCCGCCATCTGGCGTTGACCGCCGCTCAGCAGGCCGGCCGGCGTACGAAGCCGCGTGGCGATCTCCGGAAACAGCGCCAGCACGGCGTCAAGATGCGAGCGTTGCGATGGACCCTTGCTCCGGTCTCCATCTCGCCGGTCGCGTTGCACGCCTTCCCAGCCGAGCCTGAGGTTGTCCAGTACGCTTAGGTTCGGAAAGACATTGTGTTCCTGCGGCACATAGCCGATCCCCAGGCGTGTGCGTGCGGGCGCGTCGAGCGGACCGATCTGGCGCGCGCCCAGCGTCAGCGTGCCCGATGCCAGCGGCAGCAGGCCAACGACCGCTTTCAGCAGGGTCGATTTGCCGGAACCATTGGGGCCGATCACGGTGACGGCGCTCCCTGCCGGTATGTGCAGCGAGACGTCATGAATGATGCGCTTGCCGTGGTAGCCTGCGCTGATCCCGTCCAGTTGCAGGGCCTGGGTCATGCGATGTCCCCGAGGTATGCGGCGCGCACGCGCGTGTCGGCTGTCACGTCGGCGAAGCTGCCTTCGGTCAGAACGGCGCCCTGCGCGAAGACGTAGACGTGATCGCTCAGCGCGGCGACCATGTCCATGTTGTGCTCGACCAGCGCAAAGGTCATGCCCTCGTCGCGCAGATCCGAAATGAAACGCCCCAGCGACTCCACCAGCACCGGATTGACGCCCGCCGCTGGCTCGTCCAGCAGGACGATCGACGGATCGGTCATCAGCGCGCGGCACAACTCCAGCAGCTTCTTCTGGCCGCCCGATAGGCCGCCGGCTGGCTGGTTGGCCAGCGGCAGGAGCCGCGCGCGTTCGAGCAACGTCCGTGCGCGATCGATGGCCTGCCGTTCGGCCGCCCGCACGCGCCGACGCGCGAATAGCACGTTCCAGAAGCGCTCGCCGGGGTGCGCTGGCGTGGCCAGCAGCAGGTTTTCGAGCACCGTCAGGCTATCGAGTTCGCGCGCGAGCTGGAAGGTGCGCGCCACCCCGCGGCGGGCGCGGCGATGTACTGGCAGCGCCGTGATATCGACATCGCCGAGCGTGACGCGCCCCGAGTCAGGCCGCAGCACACCGGCAAGCACGTTGAACAGCGTCGACTTTCCCGCGCCGTTGGGCCCGATGATGCCGGTGATGCGCCCGGGCTGCAGGGTGAGCGTGGCATTGTCCAGCGCGCGCAAGCCGCCGAACGCAATGTTCAGCGACGCGGCTGACAGGGTGGCATGACGGCGCATTACTTGAGGACGTCCACCAGTTGGTTGGCGCCGTCGCGGATCACGAAGTGCCCGTACTCGCGATTCAATTGATCGCCGGTCGGCGTGAACTGGAACTGCGAACCTGCACCACTGTAGGCGATGGCCTGTTTGGCACGAATCGCCTTCAGGCCGTCCACCGGGTTCTCCACCGCCTTGCCCGGCCCATTGACCACGGGGAGGATCGATTTCGCGAACACCTTCGGGTCGGCGCTGCCGGCGCGTTCGATGGCCAGTGCCAGCACCGAGATTTCGTCCCACACATTCGACGGGAAGATGGCGAGCGTGCCTGGCGGAATCCCGGCTTCCCGCGTGAAGGTCTTGTACGCCGTGGACGAGGCGGGCGGGATCGACTGGATGTGGTGGATACCCTCGGCCACCTGCTTGCCCACGTTCTTGATGAACGCGCCTTCGGCGTCGGCGGCCGACGAGTTGGCGTAGAGACGCGTATCACTGAAGCCGCTGCGATACACCTCGCGTGAAATCGCCGACAGGTCGGGCAGATAGCTGGGAATGAACACCGCATCGGGCTTGCGCGCGAACACCTTCTCCACGTCGGCGCGGTAGGAAGGCTGGTTCGGGTTGTAATACACGACGTCCAGGATCTGGCCACCCGATTTCTTGAACGTGTTGACGAACGGATCGACCATGCTCAGCGTGAACGGCGTCTGCAGTACCAGCAGCGATGCCTTGCGTGCGCCGTCCTTCGCAGCGGCCCGCGCGAACACCGCGCCCCAATCGCTGCCGCGCGCCTGGAATCGCCACACCAGGCCCTTGTTGTCACCTTGGGTAACTTCGTCGCCCGACCCGGTCACGAATAACGGCACGCCGCGCTCGATCGTGAGCGGCTTGACGGCCATCGCCACTGCACTGCTCCACACGCCGACGATCGCGCTCACCTTCGAGACGTCCAGCAGCTTACGCGCGGCAGCGACGCCCGCCGTTGGATTGCTTTCGTCGTCCTCGACCAGGATCTCAATCTTGCGCCCGCCCAGAAGCCCACCGGCCTGGCTGTTGATGTAATCGGCGGCCTTGCGCGCGGCGTTGGCCATGCCGGCGCCATAGGCACCGCCACCTCCGCTCAGCGGCGCGAGGATGCCAATGCGGATCGGACCATTGTCCTGTGCGAGGGAAAGGGTGGGCAGGGCCAGGGCGGCCACGCCGGCGCCGGCTGCGCGCAGCCAGGCGCGGCGTTGAATCGACGAGATGTCAGACATGCGAGTGAAGACGGACGAAATGGAGAAAGAGGGACGTCAGGCCGGGTGTACCGCGGTGGCGTCTTCGCCGATCTGCAGTGCCTGATTGAAGCGATTGAAGAAGCCGCACAGCGAGATGCGCAGTGTCAGCTCAACGATCTGCGCTTCGCTGAAATGTGCGCGCAGCCGCGTGAACACGTGATCGCGGATGCGTTGCGGCTGCTGCGTGACAACGATCGCGTATTCGACGACAAGCTTGTCGATGTCCGACAGTTCAGGGTGATCGGCGTAGTCGAGCAGCCTGCGCGCGCCCGCTTCGCTGATGCCTTCCACGGCCAGGCGTGGTGCGTGATTGGCGACGCAGTACTCGCAGTCATTGAGCAGGGAAACGACCACGATGGCCATCTCGATGTAGCGATAGGGCACGCTATTGCGCGCTTTCAGTTCCAGTAGCAACTGCGGAAGATGATCGACGGCGGGGCCCACATGGGCCAGCACCGAGAACTGATCGGCGAAATGGGCGCCGTTTCCAGTGAATGCGTCGAACAGCGCGCGGCGCGCCGGATCGAAGGTATCGGGAGAGATTTCGCTGACGCGAGGCATGGTAACTCCGGTAAGACGGTTATTTTGTGAGGGCGGGGGCATCGACCGAAACGGGTGACGTGCGACGGAACGAGGTACCGACATGCGGCTCGCGCAGCGTCGGGCCCGCGCGGAAAAGCTTCTCGCGCAGCGTGCCGTCCGCGTAGGCGGTCTTGTAGACGCCGCGGCGCTGTAGTTCGGGCACAAGATGCGTCACGATGTCCTCGAACGTGCGCGGCATTTCGACGGCGGCCAGGTTGAAGCCATCGATGCCGGTGTCCGCCATCCAGGCCTGAAGCTCGTCGGCTACCTGCTGTGCATCGCCAACGGCCAGGCCACCGCGGCCGCCGATACCGACGAACTCCACGGCATCGCGCACGGTCCAGGTCTTGTTCGGGTCGAGTTTGCTGAACGACGCTAGCGCGGATTGCCCCGCATTGGTGTCTACATAGTTGAGCGTGTCGTCGGGCGCGTAGCGGCTCAGGTCGATGCCGGTCCAGCCGGACAGCAGGGCCAGCGCGCCTTCGTAGCTCACGCGTTGCCGATAAGCGGCGTGACGCGCGCGTGCTTTCTCCGTCGTGTCGTCCACGATGGCGGTAAACATTGCGAAGATCAGGACGCTGTCGGGGGCTCGCCCTTCGGCGCGTAAGGCGTCGCGCAGCTTGGCAACGGTGCGGCGCAGCCCTTCGCGTGTGGGCGCGCCGACGAAGATGCACTCCGCGTGGCGCGCCGCAAATCGTGAACCACGATCCGAGCCGCCCGCTTGGAATAGCAGTGGCGTGCGTTGCGGCGACGGTTCGCACTGGAACACGCCGTCGATCCGCAGGTCGTCATACTGATAGGTCGTGCGATGCACGCGTGCCGGATCCGCATAGACGCCGGTCTCGCGATTGCGTACCACGGCGCCGTCTTCCCACGCGCCTTCCCAAAGCCGATAGCAGATATCGAGATACGCGTCGGCACGATCGTAGCGGGCATCATGCGTGCGCAGGCCGTCCTGGCCAAGGCTCTTCGCGCCGCTGTCGAGGTACGACGTGACGATGTTCCACGCCACGCGGCCCTGGCTCAGATGATCAAGCGTGGTCAGTCGCCGGGCAAGCAGATACGGATGTTCGTACGATACCGACAGCGTGACGCCGAACCCAAGATGCCGGGTGGCGTGCGCCATCAGCGGGATCAACGGCGCAGGATCGTTCATGGGAGTCTGCGCCGCCGTGCGCAGCGCCGCATCGGGCGCGCCGCCAGCCACATCGTAGATGCCGGTGATGTCGCCAAGGAAGAGCGCGTCGAACTTTCCTGCCTCCAGCAGTTGCGCAAGGGCGACCCAGTGATGCGTATGCAGGTAATCTGCTGACCGGTCCTCGGGATTCGTCCATTGGCCTGGGGCAAGATGGACGACGCAGTTCATGGTGAAGGCATTGAGGCGAATCTGGCGGGTCATGCTGAATGCGGGCGCGCTTGCGGCGCGGTGTGGCGAGGGCAAGCGAACGATTGTCGGCCACACCCGGGCCCCGAGGGAACTGCGGATTTCGCATAGGCTTATGCATGGAGCGTTCTAAGGGGGAAGTCGGCGGGCACCGTCTTGCATATACGCCAGGGTGGTTTTTCCATATCTGTTATCGGTCGTTTGTATCGGAGGCGTTCTCGCCTAGCATGACCGTCCTGTCTATGGAACCCTTCCACCGCGATGCATAAATCCCTACGAGTACTTCTGGTTTCAAGTCTGGCTCTGGCTATGTCTATTAGCAACGCGGCGGAGCCGCTACCAAAGGAAGTGCGTATCGCCTACAGTGGCGGGGCACAGCTTATCGTCAACGCCAAGGTCGATGGATCGCTGGAAAAAGCGCTTGGTGTGCCGGTCAAGTGGGTGCAGTTCGGCACCGGCGCGGATGTACTCAACCTGTTCGCAAGCAATAGCGTGGACATTGCCAACTTCGGGTCGAGTCCGACCGTTTCGGCCATCGTCCGCAAGCTACCGATCGAGCTGGCGGGCATTTCTGCGGATATCGCCACTTATGAGCGCCTGGTCGCGCGCAAGGGCAAGAACATCCAGTCGCTCCAGGACCTGGCCGGCCACACGGTAGGCTACCCGCCCAATTCCACGGCGCAATATGCGTTGGACACTGCTATCCAACTCAACAAGATCGATCGCTCGAAGATCCGGTTCGTGCCGCTTAAGCCCGATGAACTGGTGGCCGCATGGCGACGCGGCGATATCGATGCCGGCTACGTCTGGGCGCCATTCAATTCCACGCTGGAAGCCAATGGCGGGCAGCCGGTGTTCTTCACAAAGGATCTGAAGAAGGACGGCTATCTGATCTTCAACGGCATTTCGGTGACCAAGGCGTTCGGCGAAAAGCACCCAGAGCTGGTGGCCAAACTGCTGCTGGTGCTGGAGCAGCAGGTAACCAACTATCGGCGCAATCCCGATGCGGTCGCCGAAGCCATCGCCAAGGAGCTCGGCGCCACGCCGGCGGCGGTCAAGGAGTCGATCAACGGCAACAACTATCCGTCGATTGAAGAGCAACTGAAGCCCCAATGGTTTGGCGATGGCGGCAACACTGATCAGACTGTGTTGGCTGGCGCCGTGCGCAAGACGGCCGAGTTCCTTGGCAGTATTGACCAGATTCGTCGCACCGATATTCCGGCGTCGTTCTCGACGTCAATCAACCCCCGCTATCTGAAGCTGGCCGAACAACTGAAGGCGGCGAAGTAGTCGTGGCCTCGCGACGTACGCGTCAGGGCGCGGTCAGCGCCCTGGCGGTGATTGCCGTCCTGGGGCTCTGGCAGATTGCGGGTGGATCGGGCTGGGTCGATACGCTGTTCCTTCCACCACCGAGCGAATTGCTCGGGACGCTGGCTGACCTGTGGCAAAACGGATATGGACAGATTCCACTGGCGCTCCATATCGGCATCAGTCTGGCACGCGCATTGTCGGCGTTTGTGGTGGCTGTGGGGATTGGTGTGCCGCTCGGGCTGGCGATGGGGCAGCATAGTGGGCTAAACGCAGCGCTGAATCCATTTGTGCAGTTTCTGCGCCCGCTACCCAAGATCGCACTGATTCCGCTGACGATCGTCTGGCTTGGCATCGACGAGGCGTCAAAGTTCTTCCTGATTTTCATTGCCACGTTTCTGAATGTGTTGGTCGGCGCCGCCGCTGCCGTGCAGGGGGTGCCGCAGGGCTATGTACGCGTGGCGCAAACACTGGGCCTTGGCCCGTGGCAGATCTTCTGGCGTGTGGTGTTTCCCCATTGCGCGGCCGATTTGTTCACCACGATCCGGCTGTCGGTAGGCATTGGCTGGACGGCACTGGTGGCGGCAGAGCTGGTGGCATCCACCTCCGGTGTGGGCTGGATGATCATCAACGCCGGGTCTTACCTGCGTACCGATGTCGTGATGATCGGCATCGTCATTCTTGGATTGATTGGATACGCCCTGGACGTGGCGCTGGTGGCATTGCAACGCGCCATCGTGCCGTGGACGGGTAAGACTTGATATGGCAGACATTGTTCTTGAACGCGTGACGTTCGCTTTCGAATCGTCGCGAACGGCGCAGCTCCCGGTATTGCAGGATGTGAGCTTGCAAGTGGAGCGCGGTGAATTCGTTGTCCTGCTGGGCCCTTCGGGCTGCGGAAAATCGACGATCCTGAACCTGATCGCTGGCTTCGAGATGCCCCAGTATGGCCGCATTCTGAGCCAGGGGCGCCCCGTGACCGGACCGTCCCCATCGCGGGGCATGGTATTCCAGCAGCCGCTGTTGTACCCATGGCTGTCTGTCTTCGATAATGTGACGTTTGGGCCGCGCATGCTGGGATTGCCGGAGGCGGATTGGCGCCCGCGCGCGACGGAACTGCTTCTACAGATGGGGCTGCAGCGCCATCATGACGCGAGTCCCTGGGAACTGTCTGGTGGCATGAAGCAGCGCGTGGCGCTGGCTCGGGCGTGGATCATGCGTCCGGAAGTGCTATTGATGGACGAACCGTTCGGGGCACTGGACGCACAGACACGGTCCCTGATGCAGGAGCTGCTGCTGGAAACATGGCAGCGCCTACGCACAACAGTGGTGTTTGTCACACACGATGTGGACGAGGCGATCCTGCTCGGCACGCGCATTCTCGTCATGTCTGCGCGGCCGGGGCGCATCCGGGAGGCGATTCACGTCCCGTTTGCTGGACGACGCGAGACCGAGACGCTTGCAATCGAAAGCGAGTATGGGCGTATCAAGGCCCACGCGTTGCAGTTGGTGCGAGAGGAAGCACGCCGGCATTTGGCTCTCGTGTAGGCGTGCGCATGCCGGCCCGGCGCAGAGCCTGTGGGCCGATCGAGATTCCGTATCTCGGACACGGCATGCATTTCAGAGCGAGACGCAACATTGCGGCGATCGGTGATGACATTACGTAAGAAACGTGAGCAAGGCCCGCGCCGATGAGGGCTGAATAAGTGGCCTATGCCCGTAGCGTCAGGCCGGTCGCTCTGTGGGTGGTCTGTGCCGTCGGTCCAACCTGGTCAGCGCTTGCGGGCGCTCGAGGCAACTGTGCAATTCCAAAAAACTCTTTAGACGGACAAGAAAAGATTCACTTCTGCCATGTCAGATGTTCGGTGACCATCCGTTCACTTGGAGGGACTTCTTAGGGGATAGCAATGAAGGCCGTACTCGTCTTGACTGGCGCGCTTGCCATGGCGTGGACATCATTGGGTTGGGCGCAAGCGCAGCCGATAGGAGGCAAGCCAGCAACGGCGGCCACAAGGGCGGCAAACGCTGCTGTCCTGAACGAACTGCCATTCAATGACAAGGCGGATTTCGAAGACGCGCAGCGCGGTCTGGTTGCGAAGCCGGACAAGCTGACGATACGCAACGCCAAAGGCGACGTTGTCTGGGATCTCGAGGCATACAAACAATACATTAGCATCGACAAGCCGGCCCCCGACACAGTAAATCCGAGCCTGTGGCGAAACGCGCAATTAGTCATGCAGAACGGCCTGTTCAAAGTGTCGGATCGCATTTACCAGGTACGCGGGTTCGATCTGTCCAACGTGACATTTGTGCAGGGCAACACAGGCTGGATTGTTCTCGACCCGCTTATCTCGGAAGAGACGGCGAAGGCCGCCTACGACTTTGTGACGCAGCATCTTGGTTCGAAACCTGTGGTGGCTGTCGTATATAGCCATTCACACATCGATCATTACGGTGGCGTACGGGGCGTAGTGAATGAGGCCGATGTGAAATCGGGCAAGGTCAAGATCTTCGCGCCAGAGGGTTTTACCGAGCATGCGATTAGCGAGAACGTCATTGCCGGCAACGCCATGGGTCGTCGTGCCGTGTACATGTATGGTGCGCTCCTGCCGCGGAACGATCGTGGCGGAGTGAATGGCGGCCTGGGACAAACGGTCTCCACGGGTACGGCGGGGCTGATCGTTCCCACGGACATCATCAGCAAGACTGGGACCGAGGTCACCGTGGATGGCGTGAAAATGGTGTTCCAGATGACACCTGGCACCGAAGCGCCAGCCGAGATGAATACGTACTTTCCGCAGTTCAAGGGCATGTGGATGGCCGAGAACACGACCAACACGATGCACAACATCCTGACACTGCGCGGAGCGCAGGTACGCGACGCCCTGAAGTGGTCCAGCTACCTTAACGAAACCATCGATACGTACGGCAAGGACGTCGATTTCAAGTTTCAGGCTCACCATTGGCCGATGTGGGGCAATGCCAAGATCATCGACTATTGGAAGAAGCAGCGCGATCTTTACAAGTACACCCACGACCAATCGGTTAACTTGATGAACAAGGGCTACACGGGCGAAGAGATCTCGGAAATGATCAAGCTGCCGCCCGAGCTCGACAAGTTTTGGCCGAACCGGGGTTACTACGGCACGCTGCGCCACAATTCGCGAGCGGTGTATCAGCGGTACATGGGTTGGTATGACGGCAATCCATCGGACCTGAACAACCTGCCACCCGAAATGGCCGCGAAGAAGTACGTGGAGTACATGGGCGGCGAAGCGGCCATCCTGAAGCGTGCCAAGGCGGATTTCGACAAGGGCGACTATCGCTGGACCGCGGAGGCGCTCAAGCAGGTGGTGTTCGCTAATCCGAATAGCAAGGCGGGCAAGGACTTGCTCGCCGATTCCCTCGAGCAGCTCGGCTATCAGGCGGAAAGCGGTCCGTGGCGCTCCGTGTACCTGATGGGCGCTTACGAGTTGCGCAATGGCGTGCCAAAGGCAGGTGGCACCGATGTGGCGAGTCCGGATACGATCAAGGCCATGCCGCCTGAAATGCTGTTCGACTACCTCTCGGTGCGTCTGAATGGCCCGAAGGCTGCGGGCAAGAAGATCGCCCTGAACCTCGATTTCACCGATCTCAAGAAACAATATGGCCTGGCGGTCGAGAATGCCGTCCTGAACTACGGTAAGCCGTTGCCGCAGGCAGACGCCAAAATCACCTTGTCCAAGGCGACTCTCGATTCCATCCAGCTCAAGGAAACCACGATCGAGAACGCCATCGCAAAGGGCGACATGAAGGTGGAGGGCCGCCGTGAAGCACTTGGCGAGTTTCTCGGTCTGCTGGATTCCTTCCCGTTCTGGTTCAACATCGTGACGCCATGAAAACCAAATCGACTGCGCTAGCCGGCGTGCTCGTAGCGGGCGCGCTGGCCCTGGCCCCGAGCCTCGGAGCGGCATGTGGGTCCGACTTTGTCCTCGGCGACGAAGTTGGGGCCGCCCATCCCGCGTCGATCGGCGTCGCCTTTGCGATGAACGACGCGCTCTCGGGAGGCGCGCTGCCGCCTTCGGAAAATTTGACAGGCATGGAAGCCCGATTGCGAGCGGACGATGCGGCCCACATGCTGGAGCAGCGTCTGACGTCGGTCAAATCAAAGCTGCCGCCCACCTCCATGCTGCTTGTCGAAACACGGCTTTGGACGCGATATCTCCCGGTCGGGCAACGCAAGGCTGACGTTCATGCCGACCACGATGCGGGCCCTGCCGAGGGGGACGTGGTAGTGGTCACGGGGGAGCAGGTGCTCCGAGGCCTGCTGGAAGGACGGATCTCCTGGCAGCAGGCAGTGGATCGTGGACTGGTCGTTGTGACGGGTGATCCGGCAAACCGGATGCGCGTGGCTTCGCTGCTTGCAGGTCGATTTGCGCAGCCACCCGGTGCGGCGCTCGCCAGCCACGAGCAGCATGTTCGACGCTAGCCTGATGCTCGGGGCGAACCGCAACAGACGCTGGCGATGAGCGGGATGTCTCAAGGCACCGGATATCGCGGCATTGCGGATGGGCTGGACTTTTCGCTCGTCCGCAATGACCCCGACCGGGCCGACGAAGTGCCGCCGGACCATACCTCCCCGCTGATCGTCGAATAGACCGGAAGCGCATATCACTTGACGGATCCGCCCTCGCTTAATTAATATCCGACTGTTCGGAAATAAATTAATGGAATGGGCCGCACACGTGTCATTGATCAGGATCTGCTGCTAGATGCGGCGGAAGCAGTCGTCGCGCGCGACGGCGCTGCGAAGCTGACCCTGGATTCCGTGGCTGCGGAAGCCGGCGTGAGCAAGGCCAGCGTGGTCTATGATCACAAGACGAAGCAGGCCTTGATCGACGCTTTGGTACACCGGGCGGTAGCGCGCGATAACGCGTTCAACCGTTCGGCGGCGGAGGCGTTGGGGGATGTCGATGCGAGCGTGATCCGGGGCCGCATCGCGGCGGCGGCCCAGCCCCTCCCGCCTCAGCAGCGGGCGGTGGCGTTGAGCCTGTGCGCTGCCCTGGCTCAGGATGCAGTCCTGCGTCAGTCAATGCAGTCCAACCAGGCGGAGGTGATCGCTGCTCTGCAGCGCGATGCCGTGCAACCGCGCAGCGCCCTGCTGGCCTACTTGGCCCTCGAGGGACTGAAGTTGCTCGAGAGTCTGGACTTTTACACCTTCCCGAAAAAGGAACGCGACCGTCTGCTCCGCGACATCGCGGGACTCGTCGATCAGCCGGTTGCGACAGCCACTCCATCCGTCACGGCTGAAGCAAAGCGTCTTGGCTGAAGCGCCCTCAGTCAACTGCAGTCGCGAGTCGCATCTGGTGATGTCCCCGCGGCGGCGGCGACTTTCCACTATCTTCAAATGCAGAATTTTGCTTCCGCGTCGCCTTCCCCGCTCCCTGTTCGCCTGTTTCTCACGGGTGGCAGTGGCTATGTGGGTCGCAACCTGATCCGGCACTTCACGGCACTCGGGGTGGAGGTCGTCGCACTCGTTCGCACCGACGCGGCCCGTCGCGTCGTGGCGTCTAACGGAGCCGTGCCATTCGAGGGTGACCTGTTCTCGCAACAACAGCTGGCGGCCGGTATGGCAGGTTGCCAGGCCCTGATCCATGGCGCGGCGGATACTAATCATGGGCCGGCATCCGAGGCGCAGCGCCGTACGAATGTCGATGGCACACGCTGTGTGTTTGCCGCGGCCGCGCACGCTGGCATCCACCGTGCGATCCATCTAAGCACCGAGTCGGTCCTGCTGGACGGACGCCCGTTATCCAATGCGAACGAGCGCACCCGCTATCCGGACCGGCCAGCAGGCGGGTATTCAGCGACCAAGGCGGAAGCGGAACGCATTGCGTTGGCTGCGGTCGACAAGGGAGTCGGAGTGTGCGTGATTCGTCCTCGTTTTGTCTGGGGGCGTGACGACACGACGGCGTTGCCTCAACTGCTGGCGGCCGTTGATACCGGCAAGTTCGCCTGGATTGACGGCGGTCACTACATGACATCCTCGACGCATATCGCCAACTTGGTCCACGGCATCGAACGCGCATTGATTGCAGGTGCTCCCGGAGAGATCTACTTCATCGCGGATGCCGATGCCATCGAGTTTCGGACCTTCCTCAGCGCGATGCTTGAGAGCCAGGGCAGACGGGTGCCGGACAAGAAGGTCCCACGATGGCTGGTCTACGCGATTGCCGCCATCGGCGAGCGCATCGCGGGCGTGACAGGCGGGCGTTGGTGCCCGCCTGTCACGCTGCAGGCGCTGGCGCCCTCGGCCGTCACCGTGACCGTGGATATCGCCAAGGCTTGCCGCGAGCTGGCGTACAACCCAGCGGTCAGCCGGGAACAGGGGCTTGCTGAATTGCGAGATATCCACATCGGTCGGTGACTTCGCTAAGACCGACCGCCGGCACTTTTCCGACCCTCACCAATTCTGATCTGCCGCTGTTCGACATGCCGGTCGAGCCTTAGCGAGCGGTGGGGATCAGCACAGATCCCAGCCCAACAGCACTTGCTTACAGCACCAACGAGTTTGCAACATTGTCCGGTGCGATGCTGCGACACGATGGCGGCAGTTCGGGGAAATCTGAGGCAGCCCTGGTTCGGCTTTCAAGACGTAGTCGCCATTGTTACATTTAGAGCGTTCTCTCTAATACGTTCTTGCCCCTATCCGCAACGGGGAAATTTGTGACGTCGCCCCGTCACCACAGCACGTTATCTGTAGCGCTTACCTAACATTCTTGTCTGATCTACCATCTGGCCCGCAGCACTTTGTACCTAAAAAAATACATTTAGTCTGAACGGGGCAGTTCAATGAAAACCCATTTTTGTCGTGGAATTCGGCAGGCGCTCCCGCGCGCGCCGAAAGCGTCCTCCATCACCGTCGCCGTCGCACTGCTGTTTCCGCTGGGCGCGTCGGCCGGCGAGTATTTCGTCTCCAGTCTGACCGAACTACAAAATGCCATCACGGCCGCCAATGCGGATCCGGATAGCAGTGCCATCATCCGCCTGAGTGCGGACGTCACACTCCCCGCTGGCATATGGGGAACGGCGACACCCACGAAGCCCATCACGATCGATACGAACGGTTTTGTGCTGACCAAAACGGATTCGCTTGGGAACTTCAACACGTCGGCAACGCAACCGTTCACGTTCGTTGGGACGTTTGCCGGCACCTCGGGTGCGACTCCGACAAATGCCATGCTGCTCACCGGCGGTGGGCTGGCGATCAACAATGGCACTGTGACCGGTGGCAATACGACCACGGCTGGCGGAGCTGGAGCAACTGGCATTTCGGTGCTGATCAACACGGACCTCGTCAACAACGGCTCCGTGAAGGGTGGTAGTGCGACCGGCACCACCGTCGCGAACGGCGCCGCTGGCGTGTCGTTGTCGACCGGTGCCACCCTTGTCAACTCGGCCACCGGCCTCATCGCGGGCGGGGACAGCTTCGGTGGTACAGGCGGCGCGGGTGTTACGGTCACCAACACCATCAACGGTAGCCTGGTCAACCAGGGCACAATTCGCGGCGGCTCCGCCCTGGATGGGAGTGCGCGCGGTGGTCGCGCCGTCACTGCCACAGGTGGTGGTTCGTTGACGATCGAGAATTCAGGGCTGCTCGAAGCCGGCGTCGGTAACGCCGCCATCGGGGTCACTCAGGCCACTGGTAACCTTACCGTGATCAACGCTGGCATCATCCGCGCCGGGACCGGCTATGCCAATGCGATCGAGTTCGCCTCGGGGGCCGGCCGCTCCACACTCGAGTTGCAGGCCGGTTCGAACATCGTCGGCAACGTCGTCGCCGGAACAGGCAGCAACGACACCTTCCGCCTGGGCGGTGCGACCAACGCGGTCTTCGACGTTTCGGCCATCGGCGACACCGCCCAATACCGCTTCTTCGACAACTTCGTTAAGACCGGCACCAGCACTTGGGCGTTGATCGGCACCGGTACGGTCACGACGCCATGGACGGTCGACCAGGGCACGCTGCAGATCGGCAATGGGGGCACCAGCGGCAGCCTGGCCGGCAACGTGACCGTGAACACGGGTGCCACGCTGGCATT
>NZ_PJRP01000007.1:194654-219713 GCF_002858765.1 Cupriavidus pauculus | reverse complement strand
TGATCGGCACCGGTACGGTCACGACGCCATGGACGGTCGACCAGGGCACGCTGCAGATCGGCAATGGGGGCACCAGCGGCAGCCTGGCCGGCAACGTGACCGTGAACACGGGTGCCACGCTGGCATTCAACCGCTCTGACGCCTATACGTACAGCGGTGTGGTGTCCGGCGCGGGCGGGCTGACGCAGAGCGGCGCGGGCGCCACGACTTTGACCGCGGCCAGTACGTACACGGGCCCGACGACCGTCAACCTCGGCACGCTGGCCATCGATGGCTCGATCACCAGCCCGGTGACGGTCAATGCGGCTGGTACGCTGTCCGGCTCCGGCACGATCTTTGGCAACGTCACCAACACCGGTACCGTGACGCCGGGCGGCGGCTCGGGCGTGCTGACGATTGCGGGCAACTACATCGGCAATGGCGGTACGTTGCAGGTGAACACGGCGCTCGGCGGTGATACCTCAGCCACGGGACGCCTGTTGGTGACCGGAGACACGTCGGGCACCAGCCAGGTCCGGGTGGTCAACGTTGGCGGCACCGGGGAACTGACTTCGGAAGGCATCAAGGTCATCGACGTGCAGGGCGCATCGAACGGCACCTTCGCGCTGGCCGGCGACTATACGTTCCAGGGTCAGCAGGCCGTGGTCGGTGGCGCATATGCGTACCGGTTGTTCAAGAACGGCGCGTCCACGCCGACGGACGGCGACTGGTATCTGCGTTCGACGCTGCTCGACCCCGCTTCGGTCGGCACGGCAGCGGCGGCGGCTTCCGGACCGCTGCTGGCACCGACGGTCCCCCTGTATGAAGCCTATTCCAGCGTGCTGCAACGCTTCAACGAGCTGGGCACGCTGCAGCAGCGCGTCGGCAACCGCTCGTGGTCGCCCAACGCCTCGGTGCAGGCCGAGCAGGAAGCCGGCAAGCCGGTGATCGGCCGTGGCGCCTGGGCACGTGTGGAAGGCTCGAACACGCACATTGATCCGTCGACCAGTACCACCAGCGCCAGCTACAACGTCCGCATGTGGAAGTTCGAAGGCGGTGTCGATGCACCGGTTATCCAGAACCAGTCCGGAACACTGGTAGTGGGTCCGACCTTCCACTATGGCATTGCCAACTCCAACGTCTCGTCGATGTTCGGCAATGGCTCGATCGATGCCACCGGCTATGGGTTTGGCGGAACGGCTACGTGGTATGGCAACAATGGCGCGTATGTCGATGCCCGCGCGACGCTGACGTGGTACGACACCGACATCCGTTCGTCGACGCTGGCCGCCAAGCTGGCCAACGGCAATCGGGGCAGCGGCGTGGCCACCAGCGTGGAAGCCGGCCACCAGCTCGCGCTGGGTGGCAACTGGTCGATCACGCCGCAGGCCCAACTGGCCTGGTCGCAGGTGCGCTTCGATGCGTTCACCGACCAATACGGCGCCAATGTGTCGCGCGACAATGGCAACAGCCTGGTCTCGCGCCTGGGGGTGTCGCTCGATCACGAAACCAAGTGGACGGCCGCCAACGGCAAGACCAGCCGCTCGCACGTCTACGGCATCACGAACCTGTACTACGACTTCCTGCACGGTACGTCGGCACGTGTGGCCGACATCAGCGTGGTCAGCAAGGAACAGGCGCTGTGGGCTGGACTTGGCGTGGGTGCATCGCTGAACTGGAACGATGACCGGTACACGGTCTACGGCGAACTGCTGGCGCGCACCAGCGTGCAGAACTTCGGCGACAGCAACGCGATTGGCGCCAAGTTTGGCTTCCGCTATCGCTGGTAAGACGTCTATACGGTCCCCGCGCTGCAGTGGCGCGGGCATCATCATGGCGCATGCTGGGCTGGCCGAACGGCCGGCCATTGACGGGATAGTCCGCGAACCCGTTCCACCCTCGGACCTCTGCGGGTACTTCGGTCTCGTTCGCCTACAAGGTCCTTGGTAGTGACTTGTCGTGTAAGAAGGCGTGATGTCTTGTCCGAGAGCCGGATGCGGGAGATCTGCATGTCCGGTTCGATGAGCGGGGTTTGGAAACGGAGTTACGGAGAGGTTACTAGGGCACCGCCAGACGAAAGGGGCGGCAACAGACAAACCAAACCTACTGCCACCGCGCCACATCTCGACTCTACCGGTCTCGGCCCTCTGGCCACTTGGAGCGGGGGTTGCAGTCGCCAGAGGCGACTTTCGATCCCGGCCAACAAACGTGGGGCGACGCGCGATCGTCGCTCGCTGGTCCGTCGCGCCCCGTCTCCATCATGCGAACCGTGAGGCGTATCAGAGTGCGGCGGACTGTCATTCCCGCCGTTGCCCACGAACATTTAGCACGTGTGGGACGCTATTCCTTGAGCGATCAGAAACCGCCCATCAGGCGATCGAGTGCGGAGACAAGCAGTGAGCTCTCATTGCGCAGGGAGCCGACTCGCTCTCCCAAGACGCTTCTTGATACTGCCGCGATAAAAGGGGGGTAGAAGACGCAACGGATGCCATTGACCTCAAAGGGCGGGACCAGATCGGCTGGCAACCTAGTCCCAGCCGGATGCGAGTCGGCCCGAATCAACGGCACTACCACAGTGGTGTTTAGTCCCGAGAGAAACTCGCTCTGCACGTCGATCAGGAACGGCGCGACCCCCTTGTCGTCGTTATTCACATAGATTTCAAAGCGTGCCATCAGAACATCCGATGTTTCGCGAGTGGAAGACCGTGCTGCTCGACGAACTCGTTGTGAGCTGCAATGAAATCGGCGTTCTCAGCGGCCCAGCGGCGACCCCGTTCGGCACGGATGGCTTCTCGCATTGCTTGTTCGAACACCCGCGAGAAGTTCAGCTCAAGAGCTTTGCCTTCTTCATAGACGTCAGCGGGCAACGTCACGTTGGTTGCTTTGCGCGACCGTACCTCGAGCGCTTGACCCATGGCTACCTCCGTATTGGTCCGTATGCGCATGATAACTCATATGAGTATGCGCATGCATGAACGAATAACTGCAATTATTTGCGCTGTTTACTGCACTTCTGTGGCGTAAGGTTGTCTCGGCCATCGGCCCGAACCGACCAGCGCTTATGGGTTCCCGTGGCAACTGCCGACGCCTAACAACCCAAAGGCCTCGCATGACTGGCTGTTATCGGTTGTCTTCCAGACGGTCCAAAGTGATAGCAAGTCAGTCGACAGCGTTGAAGGCATCGCTGTACTGCACGATGCCCTCGGGCGCTGGCCCACGCAAGGCCAGCGCCATGAAGTAGCCGGGTGGCACTCCCGGCAATTGCAGGCTCACATGGGCGTGAAAGCCAAAACGTTCGTAGTACGCGGGGTCACTGTCCCTGCCTTTGCGGCAGAACGGAGATAGGTCCCAGACCGTACCAGCCTTCTGCCTTGTTGCCGTGACCATCGGTGATGGTCACAGGCGAAAGGGCCACATGGCCGATAATCTGGCCGTGATCCTCGGCCACGATGGAGCGCGTCAGTTCGTTGGCGGCGCGCAGTGCGCGCACGATGAATTGCTCGGTGTGGCTGGTGTGCGGCGCATCTGCGAAGGCGGCAATCGTGACCGCTTCGATGAAAGCAATGTCGTCCGCCGTTTCGTGTCGGAGTTGGAGGGTCATGGGCTTGTTCTTGCCTCCTTTCGGAAGATCAAGGGTTGCGGTGCCCGGCGCGCTGCTTTCGATCGGAGATCCTCACGCGTCCCAGGGCGACTCCGAGGTGTGCGGGACAGCTATTGAATGTTCCCTGACCGGCGAGTTTCAACTCGTTCTCCACAAGAGCACCATGATCGAACCCGGTGCTCCTTTTGCCGACCTCAGCTATCCGCTGGTAGAGACCGCCGACGAGTGGATATTGCATGGTTTCAGCTCACCAAACCACCTCGTGGAACTCGGAAAGATGGCGCAGAGCCATATCTACCTGAAGTTCACGCTCGACGAGGCAATGCGCGACGCCTTCCGCAAAACGCGCCGCTTCCTCATGACAGTGAAGGAGCTGAGCGAGGATGAGGCGATGACGTTGATATCGGTTGCTGTCGATTTCGCTATCACGCAGGTTGTCAATGGCAACTGGGGCGTGCATGCCATTATCAGAAAATCACTGTTCGCCGCTGCGGCGTAGTTGCGTCGCAGGGCGGCCGGCTGCAAGGTGGATATCAACGGCGGTCCAATCACCGCAACCTCGCGTCGGGGCTCAACCTGTTTAGTCTGGAGTTCACCTATAGGAAGTGGGCACGGTCTGCGCGCAATGCGCTCTGAGTTGAGCCCCTCACTTAGGTGTTGCCGTCAGGGCGACTTGTAGCGCTTGCCGTCCTTCGCGAGATCCGATGACGTGGGGTAGTCGATCAGGTGATATGAGGCGTGAGGCGTCTTTTTGGGCGGTAGTGTTTCCGTGGATAGAAGTTATTTTTCGGCGACTTGCGCCAATGGACGCGTGTTTGCTAAACCGCAAGGCTGCACGGGTATGTACTCGAAGGACATCGATGCCAGTGGGACAAGTCCTGGTTGTGTAAGTGCATATAAATACATACTCCGGGGCCACGCTATGCGTACTACAGCTTTCGCCCCGCGTTGACCAGAGCTCTGACGGGCAGAGCCAGAAAGGTATTTAGGCACGACGGCGCAACGACAGTCTGCCAACCGAAATTTCCTACAATACTTTCCATCCCTGCAATGTGCAGCCGCTTGCGAAGAAGGAGGCCAGATGAATTCGTTGTCGCATACGACTTCGGCCCGGGACTCGACGGCATCCAGGGAGCGCGTTGCCTACATCGTCGACGACGATGAATCCATCAGGCTGGCCCTTGGTGGACTGTTACGCTCGATTGGGCTGCGCGTGGAATCGTTCGAGTCGACCCAAGAATTCCTGGCGTTTCCGAAGGCAGACAGTCCCAGCTGCTTGATTCTCGACGTGCGACTACGTGGCGAAAGCGGCCTGGCTTTTCAGGAGCAGATTGCGAAGTGCGGCGTGCGCATGCCCATCGTCTTCATGACCGGGCACGGCGACATCGCCATGACCGTCAAGGCCATGAAGGCCGGCGCGGTCGACTTCTTCGCCAAGCCGTTTCGCGATCAGGACATGCTGGACGCGGTCACCAACGCGCTGGCTCGGGATGGTGAGCGTCTGGCTGCCGAGCAATCCACGGCGCACCTGCATGCCGACTATGAATCGCTGACACCACGTGAGCGGGAGGTCATGACGTTCGTTGTGGCAGGCCTGATGAACAAGCAGATTGCCGCCGAACTGAACCTCAGCGAGATCACAGTCAAGATCCACCGCGGACAGGTCATGAAAAAGATGCAATCGCGATCTGTGGCTGACCTCGTGCGTAAGTCGGAATCGCTCGGCCTCCATATCAAGTCGCGAACGACAACGTCCTGAAATTCCGGCACTCGTGTTGTCGATGCGTCACGGCGCGCCCAGCGCTATGCCAAGCCAGTACGCGATGGCGTTGGCATCCACCGGCTTGTCCAATACCGCCAAGGCACCGCTGGCGAGTGCGCGGGCCTTCATGTCATCCGCCGGAAACGCGGTGATAAAGATAGTCGGTGGCGCATAGCCCAAATCGAGCACGCGGTCGTACATGGCCACGCCCGTCATACCGGGCATCATGAAATCCGAGATCAGGCACGCGGTAAAGGCGAGCTGCCCCGAAAGTAGGAATTCGTCGGGCGACACGAACACCCGGGTCGGCCAGCCGAATGACCGGACCAGGCTCGCCGTCGCCAAGCGGACCTCTTCGTCGTCATCGACTATCGAAACCACTTGATCGGATCGCAAGACAGAGACCTCGGTCTGGGAAATCGACGCCTCGTATTGGAACGCGCGGAGCGTCCTTCATCGGGGACCATGAGTCCAGCGTAATGGCCGGGTCGGCTGGCGAGAATCATACCTATGTATAGACATGAAGCCGGGAAGCCATGCCGCAGAGGAGGGCGAGTTGAATGCAGCACTTTTGGCGCCTGTAGTGCTGGATTGGCGCCCTGGGTTCGGCAACGGCCAGTGGGATTGGCACACATACCCAAGTATGAGAGCCCGAAGCCTATGTAGGTCCAGCGCAACCGCTCCGTAGAATGGCTTTGCTCACCCCGCAGCCTACCCTTGTGCCATGGCTGGTGAGTGAGGGCCGCAGTAATGACCCGGCGGCGCCAGCATCGCATGCTTTAACAGGGGTGAGGGCATCCATGAATACATCGCAATTCTCGCAGCGTCGCGCAGGTACGGCTGCGGCAAACTCCACGGACGCGTTTTCCACCTGCTTTGCGGCTAGCTATGGGGGCATCATCGCGTTCATGGCGGTGGCGACCGAAGGAAGCTTCGCCAAGGGAGCGGTTCGACTGGGCGTAGGGCGCTCGGCGGTGTGTCGGAGTATCCAAAAGCTGGAATCGCAACTGAGCACGCGCCTGTTCCTACGTACCACCCGTGCCACGCAGCTGACGCGTGAAGGCGAGCGATTTTTTGAGAACTGCAGCCGGGGTGTTGGCCATATTGCGGATGCACTGAATGACATGCAGGATTTGCGCGATGGCCCCCCCAGAGGCCTGCTGCGCATCAGCTCGACGGTCGACTTTGGACGCAAGGTAGTGGCGCCGCTGCTTGCCAAGTTCTCAGAGGCTTACCCCGAAATTTCATTCGACGTGCTGCTGGACGACCGCCCTGCGGACTTTGTGGCCGACCAGATTGATGTGGCGTTCCGCAATGGTCGCATCGAGGACTCCACCATCATTGCAAAACAATTGCTTCCGATGCGGACAGTGCTGTGCGCGTCGCGTGAATACATGCAAAGGCGTGGCTTGCCAGCCACGGTGGAGGAGCTGGGGCAGCATGACTGCATCAACTACAGACGGCTCGGCGGCCCGGCGTTGGAGTGGGAATTCAAGATCAACGGCAAGATGCAAAGGTATCTGCCTGGCGCAAGGCTGACCTTTAGTGATTCGGAACTGGTGCTCGAAGCCGTGCTGGCCGGTCGCGGCATTGGGCAACTGGCGGGCTATCAGATTGGTGAGTACGTGACGCGGGGAGAACTCGTCACGGTCATGGATCGCCACGCGCCCGATGACCGGGGGCACTATATCTGCTATCTCTGCCGTCAGCACCTGCCCCAGCGCATTCGCGTCCTCGTCGATTTTATGACCGAGCAGATCCGGGCCCTGGATTTGAATCCTTGGTCGCCGTTGAACCCCGAACCGACTGGCGACCAGCCGGAGAAGCTGGCTGCATAGCTGGTCATTGATCCCATCCCCGCGGGGGCCTTGTGCCAGGGGCCCTTGCTTGTTCTCCATGCGCTTCTGTACCGCTACCGCCGACTTCGCGGTGTATTCTGTGAAATGCTGTTAAGTCAGTATTAAGAATCCAAATGCGAAGATGCCGTGCTGTCGTTCGAGTTCGAAGCGTCCGCGCCAATCCAGCGCAGCGGACAGGACCCGAAGCTCGGCACTGGGGGAGACCTGAAAATGGTTTCGGCGCTACAAGGGAGCACTTCCGAAGTTTTATGGGATGACGGCGAGCGCGTGTTAAGCCGCGCCCGGTGGTTGGACGGCGAGAGTACTTACGGTGTCCTGCTGGCACGACCTGCCGCGGATCACCCATTGCCGGCAAGCTTGGATCGCCTCGCCCACGAGTTTTCGCTGCGAAACGAGCTCGATGACGCATGGGCAGCGCGTCCGATGGAACTGCTACGTGAAGGCTCCAGTAGCATCTTGGTGCTTGCGGACCCTGGCGGCGAATTGCTTGCGTGCAGGCTTGCTGCGCCCTTGGCGCTCGCCGAATCGCTGGAGATTGCCATCGGCGTCGCGGCCGCGCTTGGCAAGCTCCACCAGTGCGGTCTGATCCACAAGGATCTTAAGCCCGCCCATATCCTGGTGAACGGCGACGATGGTGCGGTGCGGCTCACCGGCTTCGGGCTCGCATCACGCCTGCCCCGTGAACGGCAGGCCCCGAAACCGCCAGAGACTATCGCGGGCACGCTGGCCTATATGGCGCCCGAGCAAACCGGGCGAATGAACCGGTCCATCGATTCGCGCAGCGATCTGTATTCACTTGGCGTGACGCTTTATCAGATGCTGACCGGGGCGCTGCCATTCGCCGCCGCCGACCCAATGGAATGGGTGCACTGCCACATCGCCAAAAAGGCGCTGGCGCCGGACGTGCGGGTCGATACAGTGCCTGCCGTGCTGTCAGGGATCGTGATGAAGCTGTTAGCCAAGACGGCGGAGGACCGCTACCAGACGGCCGCCAGCGTCGAGCATGACTTGCGGCGCTGTCTGGCAGACTGGCTGCAACAACGCTGGATCGCCGATTTTCCGCTCGATGAACATGGTACGTCCGGTCGACTGGTGATCCCGGAGAAATTGTATGGGCGCGAGCGGGAAGTGGACACCTTGGTGACGGCATTCGACAGGATCGTAAAAAGCGGCATGCCGGAACTGGTGCTGGTCTCCGGCTACTCCGGTATTGGCAAGTCGTCGGTCGTTAATGAGTTGCACAAAGTGTTGGTACCACCGCGCGGTATCTTTGCTTCGGGAAAATTCGACCAGTACAAGCGAGACATTCCCTATTCAACCCTGGTGCAGGCATTTCAAGGCTTGGTGCGGCCGCTGCTGGGCAAGTGCGAGAGTGAGCTGGCCCACTGGCGTGACGCGCTGCAGGAAGCGCTGGAGCCGAATGCACGACTCATGACCGAGCTGATTCCCGAACTTCGACTAATTCTGGGCGATCCCCCGCCGGTCCCGGTACTCGATCCCCAACAGGCGCAGCGACGCTTCCTGCTGGTGTTTCGGCGTTTTATCGGCGTGTTCGCGCGCGCGGAGCATCCACTGGCGCTATTCATGGACGACCTCCAATGGCTGGACGCCGCCACACTTGATCTGCTGGAGGAGCTGCTGACCGGCGTCGACCTGCGCTACCTGATGCTAGTGGGGGCCTTTCGCGATAATGAAGTCGATGCCACGCATCCGCTGACCCGCAAGCTTCAGGCCATTCGTGCCGCAGGTGTTAAGGTCGATGAAATTCGGTTGGCGCCGCTTGCCAGCGAGCATGTCCGTCAACTGATCGCGGAAGCTTTGTACAGCGAGCCCGTACGTATCGAGCCACTGGCACGGCTAGTGCACGACAAGACAGCTGGTAACCCCTTCTTTGTGATCCAATTTCTTCACGCGCTCGTGGAGGAGCAACTGTTGGTCTTTGATCATGCGGCCGGGCAGTGGTGTTGGGATTCGGCCCGTATCCACGAAAAGGGCTATACGGACAACGTGGTGGATCTGATGGCCGCCAAGCTGGTACGGCTTCCACCCGCGACGCTTCAGGCCTTGCAGGCGCTTGCGTGTCTTGGCAACGAAGCTGGGATGGCCACCTTGTCAACGGTGCTGGGCGAGCCGGAGATTCAAGTCCGCCTGAGACTGTGGAAAGCCGTTCACCAGGAGTTGGTCGAGCAGCGCGAGTGGTCCTGCGCATTCATGCATGACCGCGTTCACGAAGCGGCCTATTTACTCATACCGGAGGCTTCTCGCGCCGAAGCGCATCTGCGGATTGGTCGGTTACTGGCTGCCAATACGCCTGCGACCCAGTGGGAAGAAGCGATCTTCGAGATCGCGGGACAGTTTAATCTCGGGGCGGCGCTGATCACGGAACGCGAAGAGCGGGAGCGGTTGGCAGAATACAACCTACTTGCCGGCCGACGCGCCAAGGCGTCGACGGCCTATGCGTCTGCGCTGACCTACGTCAGTGCCGGCGCACGATTGCTGGACGATGGCTGCTGGGAGCGGTGCCATGATCTGATGTTCGCGTTATTGCTGACTCAGGCCGAGTGCGAATTTCTAACGGGGGAATTGGCCGCGGCGGATCAGCGGCTTGAAGCACTGTCGGAACGGGCCATCACGACGGTCGAACGCGCCCTGGTGACCTGCTTGCGGCTCGATGTCTTTCTCGTCCTGGATCAAAGCGACCGCGCCGTGGCAAGCTGCCTGAGCTTTCTACGGCATGTCGGTATCGATTGGTCGCCGCATCCAAGTGACGAGGAAGTGCGCAGGGAGTACGACAGCATTTGGACCAGTTTGGGCGAACGCTCCGTCGAGGAACTGATAGACCTACCACTGATGGAGGATCCCGCTGCTCTGGCCACGGTGGAGGCGTTGAGCAAGTTGTTCGCGCCCGCTGTGCAGACTGACGCCAACCTAACGTGCCTGACCATTTGTAAGGCCGTCAGTCTTAGTTTGGCGCACGGAAACTGTGATGCGTCGTGCGTCCTCTACGCCAACATGGGCAGGGTAGCCGGACGCCGCTTTGGCGACTATCAAGCGGGCTACCGATTCGGTCAACTAGGTTGCGACTTGGTGGACCGACGTGGACTCAATCGATTCGAGGCGAAGACGTTTCTGTGTTTCTCCATCTTTGTGGTGCGATGGGTGAAACCAGTGAGCATGTGCCGGGATCTGCTGCGGCGTGCGTTCGCGGCGGCCAATCGTAGCGGCGATTTGTCCTACGGCGCTTACGCATGCAACAACTTGAACTCGGACCTGTTGTTCGCTGGTGAACCGTTGGCGGCGGTGCAGCTTGAGGCGGAGCATGGATTGGCGTATGCGGAGAAGGTCGGCTTCGGACTCGTGACAGATTTCATCAACACGCAAATGGCGTTTATCCGCACGCTGCGCGGTCTGACACCGGTTTTTGGACGCCTCAATGGCAACGCGTTCAGCGAGGAGAGTATGGAGGCGCATTTCCGTATGAGCCCGGACCTGGCACTTCCCGAATGCAAATACTGGACGCGAAAACTGCAGGCGCGCTACTTGTCTGGTGACCTTGCAGAAGCCATGGCAGCGGCTACGCAGGCACAAGCATTACTGTCCGTCTGCTACTCGTTCTTCGAAGAAGCCGAGTACCACTTCTTCAGCGGGCTGACGCATGCCGCCCTGTGCGACGCCCTGACGGATCCGTCTCCGCACCTGGAAGCGCTGGCTCTTCATTACCACGCGCTGAAAAGCTGGGCCGAAAATTGCCCGGAGAACTTTCTGACCCGTGCCGCGCTTCTTGGCGGCGAGATTGCCCGTATTGAAGGACGAATTCTGGAAGCCGAGCAATTATTTGAGCAGGCCATCCGCGCGGCTCAGGATAGTGGCTTTCCGCACTGCGAGGCAATCGCGCTGGAACGAGCGTCGCGATTCTATGCGGCCCGCGGGCTCGACAGAATTGCTCATGGCTATCTCCGGGACGCCCGTTACGCCTATATGTGCTGGGGTGCCGATGGAAAGGTGAGGCAACTGGACGACATGCACCCATACCTCCGGGCGCATGAGCTGGCGCCCAGCCCGATGAGCACGATAGCCACGCCGGTTGATCGTCTTGACCTTGCTACCGTCCTGAAAGTCTCGCAGGCGGTGTCGGGCGATATCATGCTGGACAAGCTGATTGACACCGTGTTGCATACCGCAATCGAACAGGCCGGCGCCGAACGTGGCGTGCTTGTTGTGTGCCGCGGTGGCGACTTACGGATCGTGGGCGAAGCGATGACTGGTGATAACGCCATCCAGGTGCAGTCCCGTGACGAACCGGTCGGCGCAGCGATGTTGCCGGAATCCATTCTCTTTCATGTGCTGCGCACGCGGGAGAGCCTGGTCTTTGACGATGCTCTTGCCGAGCATTCTCTGGCGGACGACCCGTATGTCCAGCAGCACGGGTGCCGTTCGGTACTCTGCCTGCCTTTGCTGAACCGGGCGGAGCTTAACGGTGTGCTGTATCTGGAGAACAATCTCGCTGCACGGGCGTTCAGTCCTACGCGTATCGCGGTCCTGAAGCTGGTGGCCTGCCAAGCCGCTATATCACTGGAGAACGCCCGCCTGTATCACGAGGTTGCCGAGCGCGAAGGAAGGATCCGGCGATTGGTCGATGCGAATATCATTGGCATTCTGGTTTGGAGCTTCGAAGGCGAGATACTGGAAGCCAATGATGCATTCCTAAATATGCTGGGTTATGAGCGCGAGGAATTCTTTTCCAGGCAAGTGCTGTGGCGTGATCTGACCCCGAAGCCGATTCACCCTGAGAGCGAGCGCGCGCTAGCCGAGGCGAGGCTCACCGGCACTGCCAGACCGTTCGAGAAGGCGTACATCCGCAAGGACGGCAGTACAGTGCCGGTGATCGTGGGCTTGGCCTATTTCGATGCGAGCCAGAAGGAGGGTGTGGCGTTCGTAGTGGATTTGACCGAGCGCAAGAAGGCCGAGGAACGCATACGCGAGAGCGAGCAGCGCTATCGCGAGATTCAATCTGAACTGGCGCACGCTAATCGGGTGGCGACGATGGGACAGCTCACGGCTTCTATTGCTCACGAGGTCAACCAACCGATTGCGGCAACCATGACCAACGCACAGGCGGGGCTGCGCTGGCTTGCGACGCAGCCACCCAATATCGGCGAAGTGGGGCTGGTGCTCGACCGCATTGTGAAGGATGCTAGCCGAGCAGGCGAGGTAATTCGACGCATCCGTGAGCTAATCCGGAAGACGCCCCCGGAGAAGGCTCCCGTGGACATTAATGACGCCATCCGCGAGGTGGTGGCGCTCACCAGCGGGGAGGCAGCGAAGGGCGGTGCTACTGTGCGGACACAACTGAACGCCCGGCTGCCGTGCATCGAAGGCGATCGCGTCGCGCTGCAGCAAGTGTTACTCAACCTGATAATGAATGCGCTGGAAGCGATGAGTTCCGTCGACGATGGTGAGCGCCAAGTATCGATCGGTACGGCGTCAGCCGACTCCCGCTACGTCCTCGTAAGTGTCAGCGACTCGGGACCGGGCTTTGCATCTCAAAACAGCGAGCACGCATTCACGCCATTCTTCACCACTAAGGCAGCGGGGCTTGGTATGGGCCTGTCGATATGCCGATCGATCATCGACGCCCACGGCGGGGAACTTTGGATCAGCGCGAACCACCCGCGTGGCGCTGTGGTCCAGTTCACGGCGCCTGCCTGCCGCACCCACACCGCGTAACGGAGCCGCGACGCCAGACTTTCCGCGGACCGCTGAGATATACCTCAGTATGAGCGCCCGAAGCCAACGTAGGAGTGATGCGAGCCGTCTGTAGCATGGCCTGCGCAAGCTATCAGTCCTAGCATAGTTTCAAGGTCGATGCGATCGTGCCGTGACGTTCTGGCACAGATTGTTGGCCTACGGAGGCGCCGATGCCGGCGCTTTAGCGCGAGCGATCCTGATGTGATAACCGGCTTTCTGGGGCAGAGAGATCCCGGAGGGGAAGACTTTGTCTTGTCAGGAAAACATGGACGGATCAGTACGGATAGCGATGGGCGAGACACCATGGACACTGTACATCATGACCTGCTCATGGCATGGCCGGTGCTCGACGGCGGTCCGAGCACGATCGAAGTCGGTTCGCACCTTGTCAGTGAGCGTGATGGCTATACGCACCATGGCATCTATGTCGGTAACGAGCAGGTCATCCACTATGGCGGATTTGATGGAGGCCTCAAGCGGCGGCCAGTCGAGAGCATCTCGCTACGCGCATTCGCCGCAGGTGCTGGCGTTAGCATCCACGCGGAACCCGATGCCGTGTACGCCGGACACGCCGTGGTGGCGCGCGCAAGGTCTCGCCTAGGCGAAGACAGCTATCGTCTGCTGACGAACAACTGCGAGCATTTCTGTGCTTGGTGTGTATCGGGTGCGGCTCGCAGCGAGCAGGTGCGCCGATGCGTGCGCAACCCATGGACGGGCATCAGGATGATGACCGCGCTGCTGTGCGGAAATCTTGCGCTTTGGGGCCGCGAAATGTGCGAGCGTAGCCGGCAGGTCACCTTGCGAACCTGACGAGCACGCCGCAAGGCGAGATGCATGTCCGAGGGGCCGAACTAGTTCGGCCATTTTTTGTTTTTGGGTTGGACGCGTCCACGCTTCGGGTCGTCATACACAGGTATTACCGCGTGAATCCTACGTAGGACCTGAAGCCAACTGTGCGTAGGCTATTCGGCTGGGAAACGGCAGTCTACCCTTGTGACATTGCCGAAATGATCGCAGTCGCGCAGTGAAGACGCCATGACGTACCCTCCTAAATCAACCTTCCGAACGCCGCAGCCTGTCGGATTCGTCCTGTTTGGCGCGGCCATCCTGGTGGCGGGTTGCGCGAGCACCCAAGGGCTGCGGACGCAGTCTACGCGCGATGATGCGAATCGGCTGGCTGCGACCGAATCGCTGGCAGCGGCGCAGGTGAATCCGGACGCCTGGCCAGATCGGATTTGGTGGCGCAGTTTTGGCGACCCCCAACTCGATGCCCTTGTAGAGGCGGCGCTGGTCGGACAGCCGACCATGCGCGTAGCCGCCGCACGGGTGCGCCAGGCCGAAGCGTTGGCGGGAGGCGCGCAAGCCGGGCTGTCGCCTCAGGCCAACCTTTATGGACGCACTGTGCGGCAACGCTTTAGCGAGAACGCGCTGGTGCCTCCACCGCTGGCAGGAAGCTGGAAATGGGCCAGCGACCTGCAATTGGGTCTGACTTACGAGCTGGATTTTTGGGGCAAGAACCAGGCCGCATTCGACGCGGCGCTCAATCGCGCGCGGGCGGCCGAAGTGGACTACCACGCGGCCGAGTTGGTTCTGGTCACATCGGTGGTGCGCACCTACCTGCGCCTCGATGCCGCTCACGCCCAGCGCGAGTTGGCCGAGCAGACGTACCGCCAGCGCGAGAACACACTGACGCTGACCCGCCAACGCGTCGCCGCACAACTCGACTCCCGGCTCGACATGAAGCAGGCCGAATCGGCGCTACCGGCCACGCGCGAACGATTGGCGGCGATCAACGAGGTGATTGCGCTGACACGAAACCAGCTTGCCGCGCTGGCGGGGAAGGGGCCCGATGCCGGCCTCGATATCGGCCGACCCAGGATGCGCGACATCTTCGTGGAGGCGGTGCCTAGCACGGTGCCCGCGACGCTGATTGGCCGTCGCCCGGACGTCGTGGCGCAGCGCTGGCGTGTTGAGGCCGCCAGCCACGAAATCAAGGCGGCCCGGGCGCAGTTTTATCCCAACATCAGTCTGACCGCCTTTGCTGGCCTGCAGAGCTTGAGCCTTTCCGATTTCTTCACGGCGGGCAGCCGTACCCTGGGCATTGGCCCGGCGCTGTCACTACCCATCTTCGATGGCGGCCGTCTGCGGGCCAATCTAGGTGTCAGGCAGGCGGACTATGACGCGGCGGTAGAGCAGTACAACGCCACGCTGGTCACAGCGCTTCACGATGTGGTCAACCAGCTGGTGTCCATGCACTGGTTGGCCGAGCGCAGCGGCGAGCAGCGCCAGGCGCTGCAGTTGACGCAGGAGGCCTACGACTTGGCCGTGGCGCGCTACCGCAGCGGCGTCGGCAACTATCTCCAGGTGTTGTCGGCGGAAAGCCAGGTGCTGAACCAGAAGCAGCTGCTGATTGATCTGGAGCACCAGCAACGGGCGCTTCACCTGGAACTGATCCGCGCGCTTGGTGGCGGATATGAACTGGCTGCCAATCCCGCTGGCAAGGCGGGCATGGCAGCGCCTCCCTCGACAAGGAATGCATCATGAATCGGGCAAGCGAAACCCCAACTGTGGAGGTCCGGCAGACCGAGCCTCCGCCCACCATTCCAGTCGTGCGCCGCTGGCGCATCGTTGCCGTGGTTGTGGTGGCGCTCGCGCTGGTAGAGGCGTTCGCCTATCACGTGCAGTTCGGACGCGACGAGGTGTCGACGGAGAACGCGTATGTCGAGGGCAATGTGGTGCAGGTGACGCCACAGGTGAGCGGCGTCGTCACCGCCATTCTTGCGGACACCACGGACCTCGTGGAAACCAACAAGGTGCTGGTCGAACTTAATGGTGTAGACGCGCAACTGGCACTGGCCGCTGCGCAGGCGCAACTGGCGCGTACAGTGCGACAGGTGCGCGGCCAGTTCGCCGTTGCCGGCCAGGATCGGGCCAATGTGGAACTGCGCTCGGTCGATCTGGCGCGTGCCCGCGAGGATCTGGCGCGGCGTTCCGCTCTGGCGGCCAATGGTGCGATCTCGGGAGAGGAGTTGATCCACGCCACACAGGCCGTGCGCACCGCCCAGGCATCGCTGGCCATGGCCACCCAGCAGCTAAAACGCAACGATGCGCTGGTCGAGCGCACGTCAGTGGCCTCGCATCCCGACGTGTTGGCTGCTGCGGCCCAAGTACGAAATGCCAGTATCGCGCTGACCCGTACGCGGGTTCCGGCGCCGATTGGTGGGGTCATCACCAAGCGCTCAGTGCAGGTAGGTCAGCGCGTGAGCGCCGGGGTGCCGATGATGTCTGTCGTGCCGCTGGACCAGCTTTGGGTCACGGCCAATCTGAAGGAGTCGCAACTGCGCGATGTCCGCTTGGGCCAGCCGGTCACGCTGACAACGGACCTGTACGGCGATCAGGTGGTGTATCACGGCCGAGTAGTCGGACAGGATGCTGGCACTGGCAGTGCTTTTGCACTGCTGCCGGCGCAGAACGCGACGGGCAACTGGATCAAAGTGGTGCAGAGGGTGCCCGTGCGCATTGCACTGACTCCGGGGGAAGTAACGGCGCACCCGCTGCAGCTTGGCCTGTCAATGAAGGTATCCATCGACACCAGCCGACGGGATGGCAAGCGCCTGGTCGCGGTGGACGCTGCGAGCCAGAATTATCGCACCACGGTGTTTGCCGACGAAATGGGCCGTGCCGATGAACTGGTGGGCCGCATTGTCGGAGAGAACCTGTGAGGCCGGCCACGCCTGCACGCCTTGTGCCGACGATTGGCGGGCTGACACTGGTGGATTTCCTGCAGAACGGCATGGTGGCTTTTGCGGCCATGCCCATCATGGGCGAGATCGGCGCCAGTCCAGAGGAATACAGTACGGTGGCAGCGGCCTATGCTAGCGTGGCAGTGGTGATGATCGCGCTGCAGCACTGGCTAGTGGAGCGCTTAGGTTGGCGCCGCCATGTGCAGGGGACACTGATGGCGACTGCGGTCGGGGCGATTCTGTGCGCGCATGCAGACAGCTACGAGACCTTTATGGCCGGGCGCATGGTGATGGCGCTAGGTTGCGGCGGCATGGTGACCACGTCGCGGCTAGTGGTGAACCTAATCCCTGCCGGGCCCGCGCGCTTTACTGGCATCAAGGCGCTGGCCCTAGGGGTGTGCGTCGGCATGGCTATTGCACCGTGGCTGGCCTCGGTCATCGTTACGGCGGATCGCTGGCCCCTGATTTTCTGGCTCGTGGCCGCAGCAGCGTTGTTGATGCTGCCCGCTCTCGCCGTCTTGCCGCAGGACAGGGTCTCGCCGACGCAGCGGTCTGCCGCCCATCCGCTACGGCTGGCTGTGTTAGCGATCGGCAGCTTCATGATGCTGTACATGCTGCAGCGCTCTTACTACGATTTCTACGCCGACCGGCTGTGGCTGGCGGTGGGCGCGGTGGCCGGTGTGGCGGCGATACTGGTCTTCGTCCTGCAGGAGTCCGGCAGCGAGCGACCCTTGCTGAAACTGCGCAGCCTGCTTGAGCCACGGTATCTGACCGGGTTGGGCCTGTTCACCTTCTGCTACGTCACACTGGGTGCCAACGGGTATCTGCTGCCGATCATGCTGCAGCGATCGCTGGGCCATTCCTGGTCCACGGCGGGGCAGTTCTATGCGCTGGGCCTCGCCGCCGGCGTTGTCACCTGGGTGACGATGACGCGCCTGCTGCCGCGTTGGCCAAGCCCGCGAAAATACTTCGCGACCGGGTTCTTCGCGCTGGCGTCGTCGGCCTGGCTAATGAGCCGCATGCCGCCCGCGCCCGATCTATGGAGTCATGTGCTGCCCGCCTTGGCGCTTTATGGTGTGTTCATCATGACGCTGATTCCTGTGACGGCCATGCAGACCTTCAACGCCGTCGCGGCCGACGAGTCGGTGTTCTCACATGCGCAGCAGACCAAGAACATGCTGGGGCAACTGGGTACGGCGCTGGGCGTGACCATTGCCACGGTCGGGCAGCAATGGCTGACAACGCTGCACTACAGCACCCTGCATGGTTCGATACACCCGGGTAGCCCGCAGTACCAGGAAACCCAGGCCCGATACGCGGCGGCGCTTTCCATGTCGATGGACCCGGTGCGGGCCGCGGAATTTGCCACGGCGCAGATTGCGCAGGTGCTGGCCCAGCAATCCGCGTTGTTGGCCAATATCGATCATTTCCGCGCACTGGCCATCATCGCGGCGGCGGCAATTGGGGTGAGCCTGGTTCAGAAAGTGATCCGGTGACGGGTACAACCGGCTACGGGGTGCTGACGATCGGCATCATGACAGTCTTACTCCCGAAGTGAAACTGGACGTGAACATGTGTGCGGACGCGTAGTCCTCTGGTCGGAGATGTTCTGCATGTTGCGCGCCAGATCCGCCGCCATGTCCAGGGAATAGGTGCCCAGGCATCAAGGCGGCGTGTGCTCGCGTCAGTCTGCGTGACATGCCGACTACAGAGACGTGCGTCCGATTCAGCCGGCGTAACGCTACTGGCCATCCTGACTGCCAGGCGACTTTAGCGCTTCAACGGTGTGGTTAGTACGGTTTCATTCGTGTCCACAACAAACACGGCAAGTAACTTGGCAGGTTCAGTCTTGCTCGCATTGGCGCTGACGTCGTGCCGGTCCCCAGGCATTTCGGTGAAATTCTGCCCCTTCGTGAACGTACGAACGGGTCCGCCGTTGAGTTGGTTTAACACGGCACCTTCGAGCACCGTGGCATAGATCAATGCCGACTTGGCGTGGGTATGCGCGGCGTTGACGCCGCCGGGTTCATACTCCACCAGCACGCCCTTTACGCTCTTGCCAGGTATATTGGGTATTTCCTGCTGGTACACGAGCGTGACCTTCACCCCCGTAGAGGTTGTCGCCAATCCTTGTGCAGGTGCAGGGACTGGATGACTGGAATGGTCTTGAGCGAACGTGGCCTGAAGTGGCATGGTTGCAAGGATTGCCAATGCCAAGATGGATTTCATGGTGTGTCTCCGGTGATCTTGAAAGTATGGATTTCGATCGATACCAATTGCCGGATTACATTCCGTCTAGGACGGGGCGGCAGCCACCACTTGCTGGCCGGCCGTACGTAGTCGTTCGCCAGTCTTTCGGCCGATCAATCCTGTGCCATCAATGATCAAAATTTATTTTTTCGTTTGCATGACATACTCCACTTTTTGGGCCACGCTGTTGGCCTCGGTCGAATGAATAGTAGGCGACATAGTTCCATCGTGCATTTCTCGACTTCCAGCATTTAAAGAACCGCAGTCTGAAACGTGATACTCACGGAATTACCCAGACTTCGAGACAAGGATCCCACGAGATTCCGAGTGAAACGCCTTATCGTCAACGACTGCGCGCCTACGCGCGAGGCGGCGCTAACGCGGGGATCCGTTCAGACAAAGTTCCTCGAGGCGCAGCTGATCGCGGCCCCGAATCTCATCGATCATGAAATCAATGAATACGCGGGATCGAGGCGGAAGATGTCGCCGGCTGACGTAGCAAATGTAGTGACCTCTGTCGTCTGGAACATGACGTCCAAGCAGCATGAGGAGTTCGTTTCGTTTCAGGTGGTCGCGCGCTTGGTAGGCGCCGAGTTGGGCGATGCCGCGACCATCTAGTACGGCGCGAAGCACAAGATCGGCATCATTGAAGATCAACTTTGCTTCAGGCACATATCGCTGGCTATGGCCATCCACCTTGAACTCCCACTCTGAAAGCCTACCGCTAGGAAATCGAAGGTTGATGCAGTCATGGTGGCAGAGCTCGTTGATCGTGGCCGGCTCCCCATGCTTGCGCACGTAGGCGCGTGATGCACAAAGAACCAGTTGCATGGGAAAGACCTGTCGTGCAACGATGCTTGAATCCTCGACGTGGCCATTTCGGAAGGCGACGTCTATGCGGTCGGATGCAAAGTCTGGTGGCTGGTCGTTCAGCACCAACTCCAGTGCGATATCAGGGTACGTGGTGGAGAACTTCGTCAGCAACGGGGCAACGATATTCCGACCGAAAGCGACCGGCGCGCTCACGCGAAGGACGCCGCGAGGCGGCCCATCCCGCAGGTTCGCGATTTCGTTAATGCCAGCGAAAATCTGATTCACACCGAGTTGGCAACTCTCGAAGAAGATGTGCCCTTCGCGGGTGAGTTGCGATGCCCGAGTAGTACGCGTGAAGAGTCGCGTACACAACTGATTTTCCAGCCTCTGAACGCTGCGGCTGATTGCGGATCGCCCGATACCAAGCTTGTCGCCGGCCTTTGCGAAGCTGCCTTCAGTGGCTACCGCCATGAAAGCAATGATGCCTGCATAGCTCGTTCCAAAACACGTGGACAATGCCTCCGCATTCTGTGCAGAGACGCCAAGAGCGTGGCCCATCGGCCCGTCTGCAAATTCCATGATGTAAGAGATTCCGTTTCCTGTTGTGGCTTCAGAACGGGGCTGTCAGCCGAAGATTGCTTTGATGTTTGCGAACGCCGGGCATGGCCGAGCGCTCAAGGGTTGAGGGGCGAGAGAAGTACCTCCATCAAATCGGCTACCACTCGATCAGCCTCTGATTGGCTAGTAAGGTTTGTGAAGCCCATCATCAAAGCGCGTCGTCCCGGCTCACCTTGCCTCCAATCTGTCAAAGATTGGATCCCGAATCCCGCTTTGCGGGCACGTCTCGCCATGAAGACATCGTCAAGGCCATCCGCCACGTCAACCAGGAGGTGCATTCCGCCTTCCTGCAGCCGTACTTCGAAACCGTGACCCTCATAGGGGATCAGTGCCGTGGCTAGCATCGCACGACGTTGTGCGTAGAGCGTACGCATTCTCTTAATATGCCGGGCGAAGTGTCCCTCTGATATGAACGTCGCCGCCACGGCCTGCAGAAACTCCGGGCATCCACCGTGAAGTGCGCGTTGACAGGCGCTTTCGATGGTCTGCACTTGGCTAAGAGGCACGACAGTGTACGAGAGCCTCAGACCTGGATATAGCACCTTGCTGAGCGTGCCGCAATAAAAGACACGATCGGAAGCGTCGAGACTTCTCAGCGCAGGCAAAGGATGTCCGCGGTACCGGTATTCGCCGTCGTAGTCGTCTTCGACAATCCACGCGTCGCGGGAGGCCGCCCAGGCGAGGAGCGCGGTGCGACGGTCAAGGGACAGTTCGGCTCCGGTCGGGCATTGGTGCGAAGGCGTTACGACAACCAGCCTGGCATCGGGATAATGTTGAATGCCATACCGAACATCGATCCCATTGTCATCCACCGGTACATGGCGGAGTGGCATCCCAAGCGTTCCGAGTGCATGCGCGGCCGGCGGGTAGCCGGGATGCTCCACCCAGGCGATCTCGCCGGCAAGTCGCAGTGCATCAGCAATCATGGCGAGGCTGGCGGTATAGGCTGGAAGCACAAATACTTGTTCCGCGCGCGCGTCGATGCCGCGTGAGCGAAGCAGGTAAGCGGCCAGCGCTTCGCGTAGGGGCCAGTATCCGGCGGATGGAGGCTTGGTCAGCGCATCGATACTTCGCGCTTGGGACGTCATGAGACGCGTCCACAGCTTCCGCGGAAACTTATCCAGGGCAGGAAGTCCTAGCTGCAAAGGCGATGGGAGCGCACCGTGCAGCTCGACGAAGGCGTTACCGTGCTCCCGCCATACCGGTCTCGGCATCGTTTCGGTGCTGCGTCGTTGGCTCAACGTTACCACTGGATTCGGTTGCTCGGCCACGAATGTGCCTGCGGAACCTCTGGTGACCAAAAACCCGTCGCCGAGCAGCCTGTCATAGGCAACCTCGACCGTGCCGCGTGCAACGCCGAGCTCGGTCGAGTAGGATCTCAGCGACGGCAGACGCTGGCCATTTTTCAGGTGGCCTTGCTCGATCAGGGTTCGGATCCGGATGTATATCTGCTCATGCAGAGGGAGGGCATGAGCTCTCAATTTTGCCGGGGACGTGGTCATGCGGAACTTGACTACCAATCTGATTGCACGGTCGAACACGCAGGGGATTTAGGTTGCAGACAAATGGCAATCATTGTGATGTTCGATGTTACGCCCCTGCAGAATGGCCAGAAAGCGACGGAGAGGCCACCAATTTGGCGAGGGAGTCTGAAGTGCCCGCTACAAATTCGGCCGGAAGTGTCCTCTATCTACCTGACGATCAACAGGGACAATTTACGAAAATTTGACTGGGCCAAGATTGGTGGGGTACCCAAGGCCCGTCGTGGGCCGTAACGGCCGACAAAGGCCAGACGCATCTCCCGCACGTGCATGTGCGCGAGAGCCATTTTCGCGTTTGAGTCGACGCCCTTGCGGGGTCCCCACCGAGACATAGGCTACGTGCCGCTTTTCAGTAAGCCCAGTTGGTCGGTACATATCGGAATGCATTGCCATCGACAGCGACGCGGCCGAGCGACGGGAACGATAAATGGCTGGCCAAGAATAATTCGCCGGTCTCCGCCGCCTCCCGCAACAGCTGAACGCGCACGCGAGTTGCGTCTTCGGGTTCGTGATCGAAGGCGTTCTGCCATTCCGGGCATTCGACCCCGGCCGGAACGATGGCGTCCCCAGCGAAAGTTAGCCGCTCGCCGGCGGACGCCACGCGGACCACGCTATGCCCCGGCGTGTGACCACCCGTGAGCGTGACGATGACCCCCGGCGCCACCTGGTACTCTTTATCGAACGGCCGCAGCTCGCTCTTGTACGCGTCCAGGAAATTTCGGGAGCTTTTCCGGATGATGTCCTGAATCCCGTTGAATGTGTTGTGAGAAAAATCGGGCGACTCAAAAAATTCGACATCGGTATGCGACACGTGGATTTGGAGGTCCGGACGCATCTGACTCCTCAACCTCTCGTCGAGTAGTCCGCCTATATGGTCCATGTGAATGTGGGTCGCAATCACATCGGTGATGGAACCGGGATCAATGCCGGCGCCCTTCAAACGTAGGGCCAATCGCCCAGTCCGCGTCGATTCAGGCATCTCTGATCCCATCCCGGCATCGATAAGGATCGTTTGCCCGCCGCTACGGACTACGACGACGTTCAATCCCCAATCGATCATGTCCGGTAGAAATCTGCCGCGCAGCGTTGCGTCGCGGACGGCCGAGTCAACGTTCGTACCCAGGACGTTCGCCGGTACTGGTATTGCTCCATCGCTAATTACCATGACCTCGATATCGCCGATACGCGTCGCGTAGTGCGACGGAACCAAATCGTGGTCGGGGTAGTTTGATCCGTGGCATAGGCACATGTCTGACTCCTTCATTGCCGACGAACCTCGGTTGAAAAGATGCCATTTCGCCGGCCCAGTTTTACCTGGTGAGAGCCAGATTACGCAGCGTAGCTGTTGTCCGGTAGACATGCGGTGGGACGCACTGTGGTGCTCGCCGGGAAACAATTTTTTCTTTTCGCGATCGCGGTGCAACGCCAAAGGGGCCGCTGACGTATCCACCAGCCCGTCTTGGAAGGTCCTTTACGGACGGAGCCTTTAAACGCGGCCATTGGTGCCTACGCGACAACAGAGTGCGCACCCTGGTGATACTACCGGCGCCGTATATCGACACATAAGATTCCTTCCCGGTAGTTCCATAGAACTTAGCGTGACGCCGGCAAGGTCCGTTCGACGAACGAACACTGATAAAGCTGGAGATGTGACGGTCAAGACGCTAAGCGCACTCACATCGTTGAGTCATCCAAAAATGCCGCGTTGAGCGGTCGAGAAAGGAGTGTTTGATGTCTTCGGATAACCACAGCCGAAACCACGTTGTATCGCGACGCGGCGTGCTGCTTGGCAGCGCTGCCGCAGTTGGCTCAATTGCCGCGGCAAGCTTGCCGAGCTCGGCGATGGCTGCTCCCACAGTCAAGGACGCACGTCACGCAACGGCGGGTGGCAACGTTACCGGCAGCTACATCGGAACCAAGGACGGCACCCAGCTCTATTACAAAGACTGGGGGAATGGTCGCCCGATCGTGTTCTGTCATGGCTGGCCACTCAGTTCGGACAGTTGGGAATCTCAAATGATGCTGGTCGCGTCAGAAGGGTATCGCGCCGTTGCGCATGATCGTCGTGGCCACGGTCGATCGAGTCAGGCTTGGAATGGCAACGAAATGAATACATATGCTGATGATTTGGCAACGGTGTTCGATGCCCTTGACCTGCGCGACGCCGTGCTCGTGGGATTTTCCACTGGCGGCGGGGAGGTTGCCCGCTACATCGGACGGCACGGCACACGACGCGTCTCGAAAGTTGTGTTGGTTTCCGCAGTGCCACCTTTGATGGTCAAGACGGCCTCGAATCCGGGTGGCTTGCCCATTGATGTCTTCAATGGCCTGCGTGCTGCGCAACTCGCCAATCGGTCGCAGTTCTACAAGGATGTGGCCGCCGGTCCGTTTTATGGGTTCAACCGTCCCGGAGCAAAGCCATCGCAAGGGCTGATCGACGCATGGTGGGCCCAAGGCATGCAGGGCGGGCACAAGAGCACTTATGACTCGATCAAGGCGTTCTCTGAGACTGATTTCACCGAGGACCTGAGAAAGATTGATGTGCCTACGTTAATCATCCACGGTGACGACGATCAGATTGTTCCCATCGATGCCGCCGGGCGCGCGTCTGCGAAGCTCGTCAAAAATTCCAAGCTCATCGTTTATCCCGGTGCGCCGCACGGGTTGACCGATACGCATAAGGAAAAATTCAACGCGGATCTTTTGGCCTTCATTCGTAGCTGATACCCCGTTGACTGATACCTGGCATTGCTTCGGCCGTGCCAGGTTTGACGACCTACATCGAAGGAGTGATTCCGATGCTGCAATCCCGTGAAGGCCAACGCGTTCCCAATGTGACGTTTCGTGTACGTGAACAAAACGAATGGAAGGACGTGACCACGGCCGAACTGTTCAACGGCAAGACTGTCGCCGTGTTCTCGCTGCCGGGCGCCTTCACCCCGACGTGTTCGTCGACCCACCTGCCGCGCTACAACGAACTGGCCCCGGCGTTCCGGGCGGCTGGCGTGGACACGATCTTGTGCGTGTCGGTCAACGACACCTTCGTGATGAACGAGTGGGCCAAGGACCAGGAGTCCGAGAACATCGTGATGATCCCGGACGGCAACGGCGAATTCACCGACGGCATGGGCATGCTGGTGGACAA
>NZ_PJRP01000007.1:171870-194644 GCF_002858765.1 Cupriavidus pauculus | reverse complement strand
TGTGCGTGTCGGTCAACGACACCTTCGTGATGAACGAGTGGGCCAAGGACCAGGAGTCCGAGAACATCGTGATGATCCCGGACGGCAACGGCGAATTCACCGACGGCATGGGCATGCTGGTGGACAAGGCCGACCTGGGCTTCGGCAAGCGCAGCTGGCGCTATTCGATGGTCGTGAAGAACGGCGTGGTGGACAAGATGTTTATCGAGCCGGAAGAGCCGGGCGACCCGTTCAAGGTGTCCGACGCCGACACGATGCTGAACTACATCCAGCCGGACGCCAAGCGTCCCGACCAGGTGGTGGTGTTCTCGAAGGTCGGCTGCTCGCACTGTGCCAAGGCCAAGCAACTGCTGCAGGACAAGGGCTACGAGTACATCGACGTGCCGCTGGATAACAAGATCCGCGGCAAGGTGCTGGGCGCCATGTCCGGTGAGATGACCGCCCCGCAGGTGTTCATCAACGGAAATCTGGTGGGCGGTGCCGTCGCCCTTGAACTGTACCTGGCGGCTAGCTGATCCCACCCGCACGGCACTTAGTCACTTCCTCCGATAAGTATTCGCCCAGGTTTATGGTCTTCTCGACGACATGGCGTTGTGCGGGAAGCGGTGTATTCTGAAAAGGTTGCCCAGACCCAACTGATGCGCGTGTTCTGATGCTACGAACGGCGGCAGCCTACCGAGGCGGGTATGACGAACCCTTCACATGGTTTGCGCGCGATGGGAGACAGTCGAAGCCTTCAAGTCTTGTGGGAGGACGCTGAGCGCGTCTTCTGCAGAGCTCGACGTCCGTATGAGGGAGGCGTTGACGACGTGCTGATGGTGCGGCCCGGCACCGGCCATCTGTCGTCAGCCAGCTTTGATCGGATCACGCATGAGTTCCGCCTGAAAGACGAGCTCGATAGCACGTGGGCAGTCCTACCCAAACGGCTTCTACAGGAAGACGGTCGGCCATTGATGCTGCTTGAGGACCCAGGTGGCGAGCCGCTCGAGCGGCTGCTTGGCGCACCGATGGAGGTGGGGTCTGTCTTGCATTTCGCCGCCGGCGTTGCGGCGGCGCTGGGTCAGCTTCATCAGCGTGGCCTTGTCCATAAGGATGTAAAGCCCGCACATATCCTCGTGAATTGCACGGATGGGCGGACGCGCCTGACAGGCTTCGGCATCGCCTCGCGGCTGCCGCGCGAACATCAAAGGCTGGACGCGCCTGAGACCATCGCTGGAACGCTCGCCTACATGGCGCCGGAACAGACCGGTCGGATGAATCGCACGATCGATTCACGCAGTGATCTCTATTCGTTCGGTGTTGTGCTCTATAAGATGCTCACCGGGACATTGCCTTTTTCAGCGACCGACCCGATGGAATGGGTTCACTGCCATATCGCCCGCAAGCCCGTGCCACCGAGCGAGCGAATGTCGGCAATACCCGAGCCGCTTTCCGATCTCGTCATGAAGCTGCTCGCCAAAACTGGCGAAGAACGCTACCAGACCGCAGCCGGCGTGGAACACGATCTGCAGCACTGCTTGGATTGTTGGGCGCGCGATGGCTGGATCGATGCGTTCGCGCTCGGTGAATGTGACACGCCGGACCGGCTGGTGATCCCAGAGAAGCTGTACGGGCGTGAGCGCGAAGTGAATGCACTGGTAGCGGCATTCGAACGTGTCGTCACGACGGGTGTGCCGGAGTTGGTGCTGGTATCGGGATACTCTGGCATCGGAAAATCCTCCGTCGTCAACGAACTACACAAGGCGCTGGTGCCGCCCCGAGGCATCTTCGCCGCTGGCAAGTTCGATCAATACAAGCGCGATATTCCCTATTCGACCCTGGTGCAAGCGTTCCAGAACCTGGTGCGACCGCTGCTCGGCAAACGGGAATCCGAGTTGGTCCAGTGGCGTGACGCGTTGCTGGAGGCCATGGGGCCGAACGCAAGGCTCATGACCGACCTCATTCCGGAACTCAAGCTCATCACGGGTGAGCGGCCGCCGGTGCCAGAGCTTGAACCCCAGCAGGCGCAAAGCCGATTTCAGCTGGTGTTTCGTAGATTCATCGGTGTTTTCGCCACGTCGGAACATCCGCTGGCGCTCTTCCTCGACGATCTGCAATGGCTCGATACGGCGACGCTCGATTTGCTCGAGGATTTGCTGATACGGTCGGAGTTGCGCCACCTGATGGTAATTGGCGCCTATCGAGACAATGAAGTCGATGCCGCTCATCCGTTGACGCGCAAGCTGCTGGCCATTAAAAGCGCCGGCGGTCAGGTAGAAGAGATTGCGCTTGGAAGGCTTTCCCGTGATCACCTGGGGGAGCTGATTGCGGATGCGGTCCGCTGCGAGCCAAAGCGCGTGCTACCGCTAGCGCAACTCGTTCATGAGAAGACTGCGGGGAATCCGTTTTTCGCGATTCAGTTTCTCTGTTCCCTGGCCGCTGAGGAGTTGCTCTTTTTCGATCATGACGCGACGTGCTGGTCATGGGATCTCGATCGCATCCACGCAAAGGGGTACACGGACAATGTCGTGGACCTGATGGTTGGAAAGCTGAACCGCTTGCCTGTCGAGACGCAAGCCGCGCTGCAGCATCTCGCCTGCCTGGGAAACATGGCCGAGTTCGGGATACTCGCAACCGTTCTCGCGGTCCCGGAGAAGCAAGTCCACGTTGCGTTGTGGGCGGCCGTCCATCAGGAACTGGTCGAGCGGTCCGAGGGCGCCTACAGGTTTATCCATGACCGAGTCCAGGAGGCTGCCTACTCGTTGATTCCCCTGGCAATGCGCGCGCAGGTTCATCTGCGGATCGGTCGCCTGCTGCGCGCACAAGCGCCGGCGAGCAGGCAGGAGGAAGCGATCTTCGAGACCGTGAGCCAACTCAATCGCGGGGCGTCCCTGATCACCCTGCAGGAGGAGCGGGACCAACTCGCGGAACTCAACCTGATTGCAGGGAAACGTGCTGGCAGGTCCAGTGCCTACGCCGCGGCGCTGAATTACCTGAATATCGGGGTGGCGCTATTGGCCGAGGATAGTTGGGAGCGCCAGCACGAACTCACCTTCGCGCTGGAGTTGAGTCGCGCCGAATGCGAGTTCCTCACGGGCCAGTTGTCCGTCGCGGAGGAGCGCCTTTCAGCCTTGTCGAAGCGCGCATCAACAAACGTGGAACGGGCAACCGTCGCGTGCCTGCACATGGACGTCTGTCTGGTTCTCGATCAGAGCAGCCGTGCTATTACTGTCGGTCTAAGTTGCCTCCGAGATTTCGGTATCGAATGGTCACCGCATCCCGATGACGAGGCGGTGCAACGTGAGTACGCGCATATCTGGACGGTACTAGACGCGCGAGTCGTTGAAGATCTTATCGATTCTCCGCTAATGGAGGACCCTGCGTCCCTCGCGACGGTCGATGTTCTTATGAAGATCTGGACGCCGGCCCTGTATACCGACGAGAACCTGGCGTCCCTGACCATCTGCAAGGCGGTGAGTCTGAGTCTTGAGCACGGCAACTGCGATGCCTCGACTTTCGCCTATGTCATTCTCATCAGAATTGCCGGACCACGCTTCGGCGACTACCAGGCCGGATTCCGTTTCGGCCAACTGGGTTTTGAGCTCGTCGAGCGTCGGGGGCTAAAGCGCCTCGAGGCGAGAACATTCGTTTGCTTTGCGCTGTTTGTCGTGCCTTGGATGAAGCACGTGAGGGCTTGCCGCGAACTGCAGCGTCGTGCATTCGATGCGGCGAACCGCGTCGGTGACCTGCAGTATGCAACCTATACGCGCAATGATTTGAATTCGAACCTTATCTTCGCCGGCGAGCCGCTGTCCGAAGCGCAAGATGAGGCAGAGCATGGCCTCGCGTTCGCGACGAAGTCAAGGTTCGGTCTTGCCATCGACATCATTGCAACGCAGGTGGCATTGATTCGGACACTTAGGGGCCTCACATCCAGATTTGGGTGCTTTGATGATGAGCAGTTTGATGAGGAGAAAATTGAACGCCGTTTTTTGGCGAACCCGGAGTTGGCGATTGCCGCATGTTGGTACTGGATTCGGAAACTGCAGGCGCGATGTATTGCCGGTGACCATACGGCAGCGCTAGATGCCGCGTCGAAGGCGAGGGCGTTACTCTGGACCACGGCGTCGTTCTTCGAGGAAGCGGAATATTACTTCTACTGCGCGCTATCGCATGCCGCCTGTTGCCATTCCTTATCTGCCAACGACCGGGCGCAGCATCTCGAGGCGCTCGCCACGCATCATCGGCAACTGGAAGTCTGGGCCGACAACTGCCCGGAAAATTTCGAGTGCCGTGCTGCATTGGTGGGCGCAGAGATCGCCCGGATAGAAGGCCGCAATTTTGATGCAATGCAACGCTACGAGCAGGCCATCCGATCAGCACGCGATAACGGATTCTTGCACATCGAAGCGCTGGCCAACGAGCGCGCTGCGCAGTTCCACACCGAGCATGAGTTCCACGCCATTGCCGAGATGTACTTGCGCAACGCGCGCTACTGCTATCTGCGTTGGCAAGCCGACGGTAAGGTACATCAACTCGAGCAATTGTATCCGCAGCTTGTCGCGCAAGTGTCCGTCCCTGACCCAATGGGCACGATGGCAACGTCGGTCGAGCACCTCGATCTCTCGACCGTCATCAAAGTGTCGCAGGCGATCAGTGGAGACATTGTCCTGGATAAGCTGATCGAGATGGTCATGCGCACGGCGATCGAGCAGACTGGCGCCCAGCGTGGCCTGCTGATTCTGCCCAAGGCAGGGGAACAACGGCTGGTTGCCCACGCGATGACAAACGACGAGGACATTGTCGTTCATCTGAGAGACGAACCCGTGGGCGCGTCTTTACTGCCGGAGTCCGTGCTTTACTACGTCATGCGGACCAGAGAGAGCGTCATCCTCGACGATGTGGCGGCAGATCCCGCATTTTCCTCGGATGCTTACATCCTTCAGCATCGTGCTCGTTCTATTCTTTGCCTGCCGTTAATGAGTCAGACAAAGCTCACTGGCGTGCTCTACCTCGAGAACAGTCTCACCGCGGGCGTGTTCACTCCCGCACGCATCACCGTACTGAGGCTCGTGGCCTCGCAGGCGGCCATCGCGTTAGAGAACGGGCAGCTATACAGTGAACTCGTGGAGCGTGAAGCGAAGATCCGGCGCCTCGTCGACGCCAACATCATTGGAATTATCATCTGGAATGTCGCGGGCCAAATTCTCGAGGCCAACGATGCGTTCTTACAGATGGTGGGCTACGAGCGCGACGACCTGATCGCGGGCCGCGTAGGTTGGAAGGATCTGACACCTCGGGAATGGCAAGCGGGTGACGAACGTGCGCTACAGGAGATCGGGAAGACGGCGCGCGTCGAGCCCTACGAGAAAGAGCTCGTCAGGAAGGACGGCAGCCGTGTTCCCGTCATGGTCGGGGCCGCCACGTTCGAGGTCAGTCGAATGGAAGGTGTTGCGTTCTTTCTGGACCTCACCGAGCGCAGACAGGCAGAGGAGAAAATCCGCGAGAGCGAGGGCCGTTTTCGCGAGGTGCAGACGGAGCTGGCGCACGCGAATCGTGTGGCAACCATGGGGCAGCTCACGGCGTCAATTGCGCATGAAGTCACCCAGCCAATCTCGGCAACAGTGACGAATGCCCAGGCCGCATTGCGGTGGCTAAGCGCACAGCCTCCCGATCTGGAAGAGGCCAGTCAGGTGCTCAGTCGCATCGTCAAGGACGGGAATCGGGCGGTCGCCGTGATTCGCGGCATCCGAGAACTGGTCAAGAAGGCGCCACCACGCAAGGAGCCATTGGATATCAACATGGCCATCCACGATGTGATTGAGCTCACTCGGGGCGAAGCACGCAAGCATCGTGTCTCAATGCAATTGCTTCTGACCGACGGATTGCCGCTCGTTCAGGGAGATCGGGTCCAATTGCAGCAAGTGCTTCTTAACTTGCTCATCAACGCGATGGAGGCGATGAGCGGCGTCAGTGATGGCGTGCGCGAATTGCTGATCAGTACAAGACGCGCGGATGCGGGCTGCGTACTGGTGTCGGTGTGCGATTCGGGGATGGGTTTCTCCGCGCAGGACGCTGAACGCCTTTTCGCCCCCTTCTTCACGAATAAGTCCAGCGGCTTGGGAATGGGGTTGTCCATCTGCCGTTCGATCATTGAAGCCCATGGAGGGCGATTGTGGGCGAGCGAGAATGTGCCCCGCGGTGCGATCTTTCAGTTCACGGTACCTGATTGCTCAGACGTTTCACCTTGATAGGCGTCTTGGTAGGCGTCTCGGTAGGGGTTTCCCATATCCTTCTCAAGCTTGAGGGTAGCCTGCCATACTGGATTCCGGCAGTTTCGGATGTTTCCTTAAGTCGTAGAACTTCGCCATTAGTCCGCACATGCACCTAGGAAAATCGTACACGGTCTCGGAATTCATGTTCTGGTCGAGACGACAGTTCTATGCTTCGCTAGCGTGCAGTTCGGTTCCAGTGGTCCTCTATCAGATCGTTGGTCTCAAATGGCTGTCGATTCCTGTCTCGGTTGTTGTGCTGCTCGGCACGGCAACGTCATTCATCGTGGGCTTCAGGAATGTGCAGACCTACAGCCGGGCTCTTGAGGCGCAGCAAATCTGGACCGAAATTCTGAATGGCAGCCGATGCCTAGGCATGATGTGCCGTGATTTCCTGAAAGGGCAGAAGGACGGGCGAGAGCTGATTCGCCGGCATTTTGCATGGCTCACGGCGCTACGCTACCAACTGAGGGAGCCAAGGATCTGGGAGAACGTGGGCAAGCGATCCAACATGGAGTACCGGAAGTATTATCGCGTCCCAGAGTGGGAGACGCCGTTGGACGAGGCGCTTTCACGGTATTTGTCACAGGCTGAAATCGACTCTCTCGCGGATGCGCCGTGTAGGACGAGCCGATTGCTTGGGACGCAGTCGGAGGCCATCAGACGCTTGCTTGACGTTGGTGAGATCAGCAACGCTTTTCATCTGGAGTTAGAAGCGTCTATCAAGGGGCTGTTCGTTCAGCAAGGTCGGGCGGAGCGCATCAAGGACTATCCGTACCCCAGGCAATATGCGGTCATCAACAAGCTCTTTGTCCGTACTTTCTGCCTGCTTCTGCCCTTCGGCATTCTTACGGAGTTCGAAAAGCTCAATTCCCTCACTACGGGCTTCATGCATGGAAGCATGACCTGGCTGGTCATTCCATTTAGCACGATGATTTCTTGGATGTACCTGGTGTTGGAAGAAGTGGGCGAGAGCACGGAAAATCCGTTCGAAGGAAGCCCCAATGATGTACCGATGGCGCAGATTTCTAGAAAGATCGAGCGTGAGCTCATGGATATGGTTCGCGAGACGAGTAATGTTCCAGAGCCGACGGGCGAACGCGGAATCTTGCTCTAGAACAATCGAAGACCAGCCAATTCACGCCCGACAGGACGTCGGCCGGCAACGCCTATGATCCGCAGGGTTTGTGGGCGTGCATGCACCGACATGCCCTCTTGTGGCACGCAATTGATCGGGGGGCGCGCACGTTACCGCCGAAGCTAGCTGCCTAAATAGACCGTGCGACGTGGTTTTATGTCATTAACATTCATTTTTGCGGAGATATCTGCGACCAAAGTGTGGCAGCCCCCATGCCGAGAGGGACTTGCCGCAAGACGATTACCGACTGCGGATTCAACCGGTCGATGCAACACACTGGCTTTGCAAGCCTGAGGGGTGCTGCAACGGCGAATCTACTACGCCGAGACTAGTCGGCAATGTGCCGGGGATTGCGGACCGCCAGGCCCTGCCACGCTGCACGGGTTGCGAATTCGCACGCTTCTATTGCGTTTGAACGGCCACGCGTGTTGCGCGTGCCCGATATGGCTACCAGAGTCGACCGGCTGAGGGCACCATACATGGCAGCGCCAGGCCCTTTGCCAATGGTTTCCCAACTATCGTCCAATGGAGACAGTGTGAGTACCCGAATCCTTGCTTTGAGTGGCAGTTCGCGTCGCGATTCCCTGAATCAGAAGCTGCTGGATATTGCCGCCCATGGTGCGCGCGATGCGGGTGCAACCGTGACCTCAATCCGGTTGGCGGACTACCCCCTGCCGCTCTACGACGGGGATCTGGAAGCCGATCATGGATTGCCTACAGAGGCGGGGCGTCTGCAATTGGAGTTCGGCCGGCACGATGCTTTCCTGATCGCTACCCCAGAGTACAACGGTGGCTATACCGCTGCGCTGAAGAACGCGCTGGATTGGGTAAGCCGCCCTCAGCCGGATGGCACGTCGGGTGTGGCGTTGTTCTCAGGCAAGGTGGTCGCGATGGTGTCTGCCTCACCGGGGCAACTGGGCGGGTTGCGTTCGCAGACGGGTCTACGTTCGGTGCTCGACAAGCTGGGGCTGCTGGTAATTCCTGAGTCTTTCGCTCTGGGGCTCGCGCATCAGGCATTCGACGGGGAAGGGCGGCTTAAGGACAAGAACGCCGAGAAGGCTGTGACCCAGGTAGGCGTCGCGCTGGGCCGCACAGCCGGACGGCTGGCGACGCGCTGAGGCACGAGCAATGCTGGTGCTCACGCCGCCAACTCGTCCCTGACCGAGTCTTCTGCGACGCTCGATCCGGCCAGTCGGCGTGGCAGTTGATTATCGGTAGCCGACGATTGATTCTGCTGGATAACTCGCCCAAAAAAAACCCTCGTGCCGGGTGGACGAGGGCTGAAAGTGGAATCGAGCGAGTCGCACATACACTCATTCAGGAATGATCGCCTCCTGGCTATGAGGGCGCATCATCAATTTAGATGATGTTGCGCCCCGTGGACACGCAGCGGCGAAGGAGATGCGGCAGCCGATCTCCAGGAACGGCAAAGGTCGCACAACCCTTCACGGCCCTTTGTCACCATTGCCCTTGATTCTTGAATTATTGCCGTGGCACCACTTTGCGAGTGGGCCCGAAGCTGATCTGTCTGGGTAGCTGAGGTCTTCTGCGTCTTGGTCCTGTACCAAATCCGTCGCACCGACGTGCGCGGTAGCCTTTGGCGCCAGCGGCAGTCGGTGAACTACCACGTCAGCCTCGACCGCGCTGGTGGCGCTAAGGCAGTCTTATTTGGACATCCAGTGCGCAATAACCATGCACTGTGATGTCGTAGAGAATTGCCGCTGGCGTCAGGCCAAGCAGTGGAGTGGTTTCCTCAAGTTCCGCGTCAGCGGACGACTCAACGGTTCCAAGCCATTGGAGTGCTTCGCGTGGAACTTGTGTGAGGGGCGTGCCGGCGCAGACGAAAATCGCACGATGCCCACGACGATGGATGGTGATTAACATGCCGACCTCAGCACGGGAAGCACCTGATCGACACCGGCGACGGGTGTGCCGGTGCGTGTCTGCGGGGTGTAGCCAATTTCGTGTCTCCTTTCGACTTCGCGAGATCATCTAACGCGCCTCGCGTTGGCATAAGGCTAAAAGCACTGCGCGAGCCCGACTTTGCAGTTCGTGCCAAAGGCATTGCTTTCCATGACAGGAAATGGCCTGAAAGGGATCCATTTGACAATGATCAAAGGAGGGCGCGTCGGGCTGTCCGCAGTGCCCAGTCGGTTGAACTCCTCAGACACACTTGGGACGAGCGCCATTGGAACATTTGATGCAGCATCGCTGCAGCGCAGCTGAACCTTGCAGAAGGGTCGCACCCAGTCGGACGTCCTGGCGAAGGACGATCCGCTCTTCGGGAAAAGCGTCCGCAAGCTTTTCGCGATGCTATGCAAGCAAACTTGAAAGTGAGGCGAGCGTGTCAGGTGAGACCTAGATTTGGCATCTCGCGCCATCAGCCCAACGCGCAGTTAGATAATGCGTTGGCACATTGCTCCGCTTCGATCCAACGCCCGCGTGACCAGGCGAATGGCTGCCGCCCAGGTTACGCCGGCGCAAGCGCCAGCGGGTCGTCCCGCTGCGAGTTGCCGCGTATCCCTCACTGTAGGCGAGCCTTGAGTTGGCCAATGAGTGGCTGATTGCGGAGGTGGATTCGACATTTGAACGGTATTACGAGAGGGTCGGCTAACGACCGTTGATGGCTGCTGGGAAGAGCCCGATTGCGCGCGGCCGAAGAGCCCGGCGACGACTGGTTGACTTGTTGCTTGGTGGGCCTATCCAAAGAAGTCCCCTCGCTACGTGCGAGGACGCACATACGCGGCTTCATGGCGGAATCATAGAGTGGCCTGGCTGCACGTGAGGTACGTTTGTCACCCTCGGCGGAGTAGCCCAGCAAAGCTGTCTTCTCTTCGTACCGAAGTCCAACGGAGCATTCTCATGAGAATAATCAATCTCGTTGTGTCTGCATTCATCTCGGCCTTGACGCTGGCTGCACCGCTGGCGTTAGCACAAGACGGTAGCGTCAAGCAGCAAATCTCTGCGTTGTCAGATGAGATGATCCAGGCAAACTTGAAAGGCGATGCCAGCTTCTATCAGAAGTACTACGCCGACGACGCCATAATCGTCCACGGCAACGGCAAGCTGTTCACGAAGGATCAGGACATCGTGGATCTCAAGTCTGGTGCTCTAAAGTACGAATCAATCGACGTGCGAGAAAAGACGATTCATGTGTACGGCGATACGGCGGTCGTTCACCTTTTGCTCACCTTCAAAGGATCGCTCAGTGGACAAGCGTTTGATCCGATCAACCTTCGTAGAACCGTGGTTTGGGTCAAGCAGCAGGGAAACTGGAAGGTTGTCGCGTGGCAGGTAACGCGAGCAGAGAACAAGTAAGCATTTGGCTGACATTTGCCGGGTGTTGGGGGCACGGGGTCCAGTCAGCCATCGATGTCACCTGGCCTCCATGGCCGGTCAACGAATGGTTGCGGCGACGTGCGCGCCAACGCGTCCATGTGTGGTGAGTCGACAACAGCTTCCGGCCACAATGCAGCGCTCTTGCCCAGCTTCAGGCGGATCGTCAGACGACGACGGTTCTCCGAAGCCGGACTTCGGGCCCTGCATCCGAGAGTCACAAATGGCGGGTCATCTCATGCGGCTCGGAGTCAGTGGCACGAATGGCTTCCCGGGCAGAGGCTGCGGAGAATATCTTCGGCGTCCGCCACGCCTGACCGCTAAGTGTCTCTCGGCTGCAGTTTCCTAAAACTGGATAGTGCTGAAGACGGGGTTGAGGACACAACGGCCTCTCGCTAGAGTCGCGCTGATATATCAAATGCGCGGTACGTCTGCGGCCTGGGAGCAGACACGGCTGGATGTTGCCCTCGAGCGCGGTGCGCATCCCATCCTCGATAGGGAAGGAGCGCCCGATCATTCCCGTGCTGCGGCTGTAGACGATGCGCCCCGTCGGGCAGCCATACCTTGAGCGCCACGATGCGCTCGCCGAGCGGCGTGTTCTCGATTAGCTTGCCGAGCTCGAAGCGGTCCTGTGCGGTGAGGTCGTCGGCGGCATTAACCGGGGCGCGCATCATTAGGCTTAACGCGATCAGCTTGTTAGATCATGCTGTATGCCACGTCGCCGGTACGTTATGCGCGCCTGTCGCACTCGGAACCCACTGATCGGAGGCAGCCTGGACCAAACAGGTTTCCGTTAGTTGTGTGGTCTGACACGCCTGAATGCAGTAAGGATGGCGACGTCGTAGGTGATCTTCAGTACGCCACAGGCCAGCAGCGGAGCGCTGGTCCAACCCATCGCCATCAATCCGCCCGCCAGCACGGGTCCCGCTGCCGCGGCCAGGCTTCTCGGGACCGCGGTCAGGCTCGCAGCCGCAGTACGCTCGGACGGTGTGACCACCGCCATGACATACGCCGTCCGGGTTGGCACATCCATCTGCGACAGCGCACTTCGCGCGAGCAACAACAGCAAGGTCAGCGTCAATGACGGCGCGAAAGCGGCTGCGATGAGGAAAACGCTCGACGGAATGTGTGTAAACACCATGGTGTTCAACAAACCGATCTTCCGCGCCAGGGGTACCGCGAGCAATTGAGAAACCGTTGTCAATAGGCCTGCCCAGAAGAAGAACTGGCCCGCCGCTCCTGGTGACAGCCCGAAGCGTTGCATCAGCCAAAGTGTCAGCAAGGCGTTCACAACCAGGCCGCCTGCAAATGCGTCCACACTGAAAAGCATCGCCAGGCGGATCACGATGCGACGCGAGTCGCCGAGCGGTGCGCTCGTCGAGGACGGTGATTGTGGCTGACGTTCTGGGAGTCGGGCATAGAGCGCCCAGAGCGCGATACCCGTCAAGGAATAGACGACAAACATCAGCCGAGTCGCCGCCATCCATGAGAGGCCAGCGTGCACGGATATCCAGCCAGGCAGCGCTACGGCCAGGGCGCCCACCGCAGCAGAAAGGGCTCCCACAAGGCTGTAGCGAGCGAACAGTGCCGTGCGCGCATCGGGAGTCGCCGATTCGGCCAGGCGGGCCTGCTCCAGCGGCAAGAACACGCTGACGTCACCAGAGCTTGGGTTCAGCGTACCGACGAACGCGACGATCAACAGCGGCCAGAGGGAGGAAAGGCCAGCAAATCCCAAGCCGGTAGCTGCCATGAGCACCGCCGCCAGCATCAGTAAGCGACGTTGTGGGAAGCGTTTTCCTATGAGGCCGACCAGTATCGTCGATGACGCGGAACCGATCAGTGTGGCGCTGCTAAGTAGTCCGACGACAAACTGGCCGAAGCCGAGACCCAGCAAGTACGCCGGCAGAAGCACTGCAATGAACCCATCACAGAATCCGCGCAGTGCTCTCCCGACAAGTATCGGTGCCACGCTTGTATCTATACCCGATGGCAGCACAAGCAGCGCAAGTTTTGATCGGATGGTTACCATTGCAAGCGCCGTGCGTGCACGCACCGAGACCGCATTGCGGATGTGACTATGTGGATGTTTTGGGGTGGCCACGCATGCTTCTCAGCCTGGCAACGAGCTGTACGCATGACTTCAATGTTGTAGAGATCTCTACAAAGATGGAGCGTTGGTCGCTGCCGAAGATCCTTGAAAAGGATGGCGTATTGCCGAGTATCGAGTCTTGCACATAGGGCGGCAGGTTTTAGCGTTGATTGACCGAGTGGACATTCCGGGCTTGGCATTGGACGCATACCTTCGACGAGCAAGCGAGTGTCGAGAGCCAACGGATAAAATGGCCCACGCGGGAGCTAGCGATGGTCGACGCGATGAGCGCTGGCTTCGACGCGCGCCAACAGCAAAACTCGCCGACCGTTCGGGCGGGGAAAATGCGCGAACCTGGCAGGAGATGACCTATTTCCTGCGGTGGACGACCCGGTCCCACCAGTAGTGGAGTGGATGAGCGTGTTCCGGATAGAGGACGGACTTGTGAAAGAAACCCGCGCGGAGCGCGAACGCGTACAGAAGCACGATTACGGCTAGAAATACGATGGAGGTTGTCATGACACACTCCTAGGCTTGCTGCTTCCAGTATAGGTCTGCGACACGCGGCGCGATTCAATTTCTCAGGCCGTTGCCGGCGAATCCGTCTGGCCCACGAAGACTCGCGCGGCACCTTACTTCGTCATGTAAGCGACGCAATGCCACTAGTATTGAAATGAGTACCTGGCATCGATGTGCAGTGCCGGCTCACGATGGGCCGCGATTCGGACAATGTAGGCGTAGATCCCAATCATCACGCCTAAAGGGAAAAGTGCCAAATCATCGGGCACCCTTCGTGAGGGTTGACGATGAGTTCACTGTTTGGAGAAAGGGCAGATCGAAGTTTGTTGCTCAGTCTGTCCCAGCCGGAAAATCCGGTCCGGACCTCCGTGCCACGCTCGTTCACGATAGCCTTGGTCTGCCGGCGCTTCCGGGTCAAGCCTGAACCTCATACGGGGCAAGCGTCGACAAGCGTTGATCGACCATGGCGGAGCCAACAGTAAAGTGGTACAGGCTTTGCCATGCGCGATCCTTGATGCCGAGCACGGCGTGCATTTCGTCGTCGAAGAAGCAGCCGATTCCCGTGGCACGTTCCCCGGCGGCTTCGGCTTCAAGATAGAGTGCCTGGCCGAGAATGCCGCATTCCCAGAAGAGATGGCGATAACGCCATGGCTGTTCCAGGGCAATTTCAAAGTTTGCGAGCATACCCAACGCGAAGTAGGAATCGGCGGCGATATCCTGGTGGCAGCAGATCAGTTTTGCCACTGCGCGTAGATCGTACGGCAGCAGAAGATAGAGTGGCAGATGATCCGGTCCAATTTTCTGCCACAGCCATTCCGGGCGCATCGCCTGCTTGAGTCCAGGCAGCGCCCCAGGGTTTCTCACCAGCACGTACAGGCCCGGCTCTAGTCCTTCCACGCGGTGAACCAATAGCGCCAGATGCACCGCAGCAGGAGACATCAGTGCGTTCCAGGGTGGCGTATCGCGATGCGCCAGCGTGCTTGCGAGCATGGTAAAGAAGGCGGCGGCGGTGAGGCGCGCCGTGCCATCGAAGCTCGTGGCGCTTCGGCGTTGCCGGGCGATTCGGGCAAAGCTCAGGTCGAAGGTGGGCGCTGCAGGCCACAGGCGCGGCTGCGGATTCATTGGGGTCGGTTCGCGAGTCAGAGACTTGCGCGTGGCCCGATCGACCGAATCGATATCCGGCCAATCTACGTGTCCCGCGCTTAGCTGGTTTGCGTTGCCGTACCAGTGCGCCTTATCGAGAGCGGACCGCAGGCGTTCCAGGTCAGGCTGTGTTTCCGCATTGCCGATCCAGAGGATGACATCTGGCACCTCACGCTCGGTGGCTCCGAAATCGTCGTTGCGATCCAAACCAAGCAATGCGGACAAGACTGCATCCGCAGCAGTCTCGATTAGCCGTGTCTGCCATCCTAGGGCCGCTGCCGCATAACTGACCGCCGCAATGGCATGGCCGCAGTCATGCTGGCAGTAGCGCCAGGCGCGCATTCCGTACTTCCATGCCTCGCGCCAATGGATCGAGCTGATGCCAACCAGGATACCGCCGTCCTGGAAAGCCTCAGTCCATGATGGATCATCCAATGTTGCGCGCCGCTCAAGGACGTGGTCGCGGCTCAGGTAATGGTAGACCCCGCCCGGCAGACCAGGCAGGGCAGGACAAACAAGATAGCCCTCGGTCGGATGCAGATTACCGCTTGAAGGATTGCAGCGTAGTGCCCAGCGCTGAGCGCCAAAGGCTTTCCATGCTGACAAACCGAGTGAAAGCTCAAACAGGATTGCAAGGGTGTGAAGGCTGAAACCCTGCGCGGGCGGCAGGGCGCCGCAGCGCAACGCGTTGTAGCCTGTGGACAAGGTGTCCGCAGCCAACGGCAGAGCAATCCGCGGTGAGCCCTGGAATGTGCGGAACAGATCTGGCTGGGTTGCCCAGTCGAGCGATCCGGGACCTGGAGCGTAGTGGTCGACGCGGTGCTTGCTGCGCTCGTGATACTCAAGCAACGCTTGCGCATATGGGTTCATGTTCCTTTTGCCCGAGAATGCCCGCTATGCCCCGCTGCCACATCAAATGGCTCGCTCTGTCATGCAGTCGTCACCGACATCATAAGGATGGGACTCGATCACTCTAGGCGGATATGAACGTATTCGCTGCCTATTACGAAGCAGAATGCCTTCGGCAGGAAAATGTGCTGATAGCACAACATGAGGCGTTCCGTGCATTTCGAGACAGGCATCACGGCGAATCGCTCAAACTCGACTGAAGCGAGACGCGAGTACGTCCCCGGACCCAGCGGATGCCATGTGCCGCCGACCATTGCGTCGGATGTGGGAAACACCTTCCGGCGAGCGTGCAAATGCAATCAAACATCCTCTCCAAGGATCACGTCTACGGCCGCCCGTCCCGCCAACTCGGCCACAAGATGTGCCCAACGCCGAGTGTATGGGCCGCCCAAAACCTTTGTTCGCTTGCCTGTGACGACAATGCCTGGCGCTGGCATGGGGCCTTCTATCTGGAACCACACATCGAACATGTCCTCGGATGAAATCTTGAGATCGACATGGATACCGAACCCACGATACTCTGTTACGCGCTCCATACGTTCCCCTGAAGTACGGCAAGCCGCCGCGCGGGGATCGGCTTCGTCTCAGCGCTAAGCAGTGGAGTTGGCGACGGATTGCTGACTTGCACTTCCGGCAGCCAGCACCCAGTCTGTCTCGTCGCGAAGGGTGCTGACCCGCAGGATGGTGTACATAGCGGTGCCCGGCGCGATGGGATCGCTCGCCGGAAATGTCATTTCAAGCGATGCGTCCACGGCAGCCTGATAGGTATGGCCTTCCTCTGGGCCAAGCATCGCCGCGCGGCCACCGTGTTCCTTGTGCTGGGCGGAGGTAATGATCCTATGCATGTTCACTCCAGTGTGGCTGTGATCTGTCAGGACTAGTGCCCTGCCAGGAGGACTCTCTCCGGACGCCACTGCGGTGAGGCGCATCGTGCGAATCGCTTCGGCATCTCCCTCACCCGACGAATCAAGGGTGATACCTAACCACGCAAAAGTCGGTACGCTTGCGGACGGTCTCGCGCGATCGTGCGAGAGAGTAGCCATCAAGGTGTCCACGCCAACGAGCGGTCTCTGGTTCTTTGCGGTCGTCCGAGAGCAACCGGCACCCAGGTACCTCGATTCTGGCTCGGTCGGAATTGATCGAATTCGGTCGAACGGACGGCGTCAATCCCCCACCCAGTAGCGGACGGCATGTGCGCCGCACAAATTAATCGGTGCAAACAACTATTGACCGGGATGTGCCCGCGAGAGTCTAGTCTCTGAGGCTCCCACCCCATTGTGCTTTTCAGTTGTTGTGCCATTGAAGGAGGGCGTTGGCGGTATTTTGCCGACTCAGCCACTCGCACCGCAAACGCTTCATATCAATACAAGATCGACGCGAATCGCGATTTGCCGGATACGAGTAGATGCCTGGTTTCTCGGAAGGGAAGCAGCCTGATCGTCCAATTAGCCCAGGCACCAGAACTTTGCGTACATGAGCAGGAATTCCTTGAGGAGTATTTGATGAAGTTGGCGGACACACGGGTCAGTACCCGGCTGGTGGCAGGTTTCCTCTTTGTACTTATCCTGCTGGCGATCATCGTCGGTATTGCCTGGTGGCGCCTGCAAGCTAGTTCCGGTGTCATATCGACGATGATGGACTACGTGCTCGTGAAGGAGCGCCTTTCATCCGAATGGGCGGCGAGCACCAATTCCAACGGCGCGCGCACCATGATTCTCGTGGAAACTACCGATCCGGAGCGGCAGAAACAGATTCAGGCCCAGATCAAGAAAACCAGCAACAGGATTAGTGAGATTCAGAAGCGGTTGGAAGCACTCGCGCAAGGGTCGGAGGAAAGTGGCCTGTTCGCAATGATCGCTGAAAAGCGTAGTACCTATCTTGCCGCCAGGGACCGTGTATTTAAGGAGCAAGCAGTCAATGAAGATAATGCTCGTGAACTGATGCGCGCAAGATTGGAGCCGGCATTGAACGATTACGTGGCAACAATCGGGAAAATGACTGCCTATCACTCGGCACGCAGTACAAGCATGAGCGAAGAGATCTTGCGCCTGTCACGCGCATCGCAGCAGCAAGTGCTGATCCTGGGCGGCCTGGCGGTGCTCCTGGGCTTGGGCATCGCGTTTGTCATTTCCAGCAGCATCAGGAAGCAATTGGGTGGGGAGCCGGCCTACGCCGTCAAAGTTGCGCACCGCATCGCGGCCGGCGACCTGACCAGCACCATCCGCGCGGCGGGCGGGCCAGAGGAAAGTTTGTTGAACGCAATGGAAACCATGCGGGAGAGCCTGGTGCAAATCGTTGGCGATGTGCGCAACGGCACGGACACCATCGCCACCGCATCGAACCAGATTGCCGCTGGCAATCTCGAGCTCTCGTCGCGTACTGAGGAGCAGGCGGCCTCGCTGGAGGAGACTGCGGCGTCGATCGAGGAACTCACCGGCACGATTCGCCAAAACACGGAAAACGCCAAACAGGCCAGCCAAGTTGCGGTGACGGTATCGGAGGTGGCGGTGAAGGGCGGAGACGTGGTGTCGCAGGTCGTGGAGACGATGGGATCGATCAATGAGTCCTCCAGGAAGATTGTGGACATCATTGGTGTGATCGAGAGCATCGCGTTCCAGACCAACATCTTGGCCCTCAATGCCGCGGTGGAAGCAGCGCGGGCTGGCGAGCAAGGCCGAGGGTTTGCTGTCGTGGCGGGGGAGGTGCGCGCACTGGCCCAGCGGTCTGCGGCAGCGGCGAGGGAGATCAAGACGTTGATCGACGACTCGGTGGCGAAGGTCGATCAGGGCAATCAGCTTGTCGGAGAGGCGGGCACCACGATGGGCGAGATTGTCTCGGGCGTCCGGCGTGTGACGGACCTCATGGGCGAGATCACGGCGGCCACGCAGGAACAGTTCTCAGGGATCGAGCAGGTCAACCAGGCGATTGCGCAGATCGACGAGGTGACGCAGCAGAACGCTGCCCTGGTGGAGCAAGCATCCGCGGCGGCACAGTCCATGCAGGAACAGGCACGCACCTTGGCCCAGGCCGTAAGGGTGTTCAAACTTGAAGTGGGCACGTCGCAGTCCGGTGGGGCTCCTGGGCATGTGGTCAGGTACGGCGGCCCCGGCTTGCGGCACAGCAGCGCGCTTGAATGACTGCGATGCGGCGCCTGAGCGCACGTGGGCTGCGGACGGCGGTCGCGATCAAATGGTGATGGGCCGCTGGCCGGGAAGAGCCCGATCGAGTAGACAGCCGACCTGCTGGCGGCGATGGGCGATAGCCGATTGCGGATTCAACCGACCGTCATGCATCCTGGAAGCGTGCCTCCGGCATACTTGACCAGCCCTCGAACCATCGAATTTCTCTGGGCCCTCCACCGGCGGACGCAATCTGCTTGCCCGCTCCTGGCTGTAAGATACCTTTCCCAATGAATTGAGAGCATCTGGAATGCAACTCCATCGTCCAATCGGGATCTTTGACGCGGGTATTGGAAGCTACGCCATAGTCGAACGGGTGCGTGCTAGATTCCCGGAGCAAGATATCCTCTACTTTGCGGATCGCGAAAGCTTCCCATATGGAGCAAAGACTCCTGACGAACTGCTAACGTCCGTTCAACGGGCGACCGAATATCTTCAGGAGCAAGGTTGCGTTGCGGTGATTCTCGCATCAAATGCTCCCAGCATAGTTGTCCTTACACCGCTGCGAGCTGCTGTCACGGTACCGGTGATTGGGGTGTTCCCCCCCGTCCGGGAGGCTATCAACCGTTCCACCACAAAAGAGGTTGCTGTCTTCGGCGTCCGCTCGATGACCGACAGTCAAGCTATGCGCGCATTTGCGAATGAGCATCGCGAACCTCACAGCATCGTCCATTTAGTCAACGCATCAGCGCTAGTTGATCTGGTCGAGACATTCGCCTTCATCAATGCCCCTGAGGATACGCAGATCGTTGTGACCGACTTCGTTGCGCGCGTTAGGAGTAATCAGCCTGGCATCGATGTGATGACGTTGTCGTCGACGCATCTACCCTGGCTGAAGCCATTCTTTGAGATCGCTGCACCGGATATTTTGTTCATCGACCCTGCGGATACGGTAATCGAGGAAATCGCGACCCATACCTCGCAGGGAAAAGGCCGAACGGTATGCGTTGCCACAGAAAGCGAAGAATTATCCTTGCTGGCGTTCAACGCTGCATTAGGAGCACTAAACGCGCCTATTCGGGCGAGTCTCAAACGGTGAGCCTGCCGCTTGTCCAGAGTTTGAGGATGGACTCTCTGATGTGGGTGAGTGCTTTAGGCAGATCCAGGGAACGCTTGGGGATTCAAGCGCTGCCGAGAGCAGGCCACGAAGAAATTGTCGGCGACCTGGGCGGCCATCCGAGACTGACTGATCCAGCCGGACCCGGTCCCTAACAGGCAGGTCAATCGCAGAACGCTGTTTGCTCGGCTATGGACGGCAGAAATGGAGTGGGGCAGGGACTCAGGGAGTCAACGCCGTTCATCCGATAGATCATTGACACCGTGGCTGCTAGGGGTGTTTGTTCACTTCTACCGCTGCGACCAGTACTTTCCATACGCCCGGCCTGTCGGCGGGCGAGGCAAGTCCGATGCCAACCGATAGTTCGTCCCCCTCAACCAGGGATCTGTAGGCGACGCCTGTGCGCCTCAAGGCGGTGAACGATTTCGGCAGCAGGGCTATACCCCGCCCATTCGCCACGTCACTCAGTAGAACGTGATGGTCCGACGGCTCCCTCAGTTTTGATGGCGCGAATCCATGACGCGAGAAAATCGTCTGGCAGTGGTCGTAGAACGCGGGCTGTCGCGCACGCTCAAACCACAGGACTTTCTCACGTGCCAGGTCCGCGAGACCGACTGCTCTGCGCTTCGCCAGAGGATGGGCTGAAGGTAAAGCGACCACCATCGGCAGTCGGTCGAGTTCCCGAACATCCAGCCCATGCGCGTCCGTCGGCAGCGCTATGAAGGCCGCATCCAGTTTGCCGCCACGAAGCTGACGTATGAGTCGCGGCGATGTATCCGAGAAGGTCGACACGAGCGTTCCAGGATGAGTCGCTTGCACGCGTTGTACCAGCCCGCGAAACCAGGCCGGTTCCACGGCGCTGGTGAGGCCAAGTCGAAGGTTGGCCGGCAAGCCTTGGGGCGTGAGCGCAGCCTCGGCCTCGCGAAGCAATTTCGCGACGTTGCGCGCATAAGGGAGCAGCTTCTCTCCAGCAGGGGTGAGCGTCACGCCGCTCGTGTTGCGGTCAAACAGCCGCGTTCCCAATCGCTCCTCGAGGTCTCGAATCGCCCGGCTCAGTGGGGGTTGAGAAAGATGCAGGGTCTCGGCCGCCTGGCGGAAGCTCAGCGCATCCGCAACGGCAAGGAAAAGCAAAAGGGATCGGGAGTCGAGGCGATAAGGCATATCAAAAAGGTATCACGAACTTGGTCATTCCGCATGTCCGAGACCGGCTCTACAGTTGCCGCACAACACTTCTGGAGAACTTCATGAACTTTGCACACTATGCTGTCCTCGTCCGAATTGTTCGGCGAGATCGCAAAGGAGCTGGACAATGAGCGCCGAGCGTTACGACCGCGGCTCACGGATGCTGGCTGCCGTGGATGGTGTGGTCGGCCTTCAGGTGGTCGAAGCGCTGGCAAAAACGTTTCCGGACTTTGCGCGCTATGTGGTTGAGTTCTCGTTCGGCGACATCTACGCGCGGGAGGGGCTTGGGTTGCGCGAACGGGAACTGGCAACAGTTGCAGCGCTATGCGCGCTCGGAAATGCTTCACCCCAGCTTCGTGTGCATGTACATGCCGCATTGCACGTCGGCTGCAAACCAGGGGAGGTGGTGGAAGTTGTGATGCAGATGGCGGTCTATGCTGGATTTCCGGCGGCGCTGAACGGATTGGCCGTCGTACGCGAGGTCTTTGCCGAATCAGGGATCCAGTTGCCACTGGATTGAGGTCGCGGGGCCAGAGGGATAGCCGGTCTCTGGCCTCGGCCCAATATGCCTGTCGGTATTCACGGTTAGCACGTCGCCTCTAGTACGTTCCCGTGACGTCAGTCGCGCTGTCTTGGGGGGTGTCGCGTCGACAAGGAAAGCCGAGCTCTACATCGTTCTTTTCCAAGAGCGCTTCGCCGCAAGCTCCACGCTTGTCGAAATTGACATCGCTGGCCTAACGCCATTGCTTGCATCGTCATCCCTCGACGCCACGCTCCACTACGGTCATTGGTCGATGGATCGGCGCGATGCTCCCTTGTGGACCCTTGTGTAATCGGTCTACAAGGTAGAGCGGCCGGGGAATGGTGGCCGAGTCGTTCGACAGAACGATGCGCTGGTCGGTCAGTGCAGACGTGACAGAGCGGCTCGACTTCCGGATGGGCGTTGCGTGGGTTCGACTGGAAAAGGCCTTGAATGCGCAGGTACTTGTTCAAGAACCGGTGCCCCTGACCGGAGGTCGGGTCAAGGGCACCGCCTGGCGGTTCTGCTCTTGTTTGTTTTTGGTGGAGCAGAGAGAGAGGTGCTGCATTCACCAGGGTCAAAGCTTCCTCCCTGTCTTGAAGGTGAGATTTAGAACGCCCCGCGCACCTTCAAGGCGGACGAAGTCTACCCGTAGGTAGGTGTCCGCGAAACACCGCCATGCCTCAAAATGACCCGTAAATATGCTTATATATACATATATGGGCGACTATCGCACAAAGAAACGTTTGTGCCGTGAAACTTCTTTATGAATCATCTGTTGAAAACTGCAAGGCGGAACAAATCCGAGTGTGCGAATCTGCCCAGATTGGTGGCGTTTCGGGACTGGTTGCTCGACGAAGTGGCCAAGGCGCTTCCGGTCACCCTATCGGACGAGAAGGGTTGAAGAGGGCTGCAGATGACGCCAGATCGACTTCAGCAATTGGCAGGACTTGGCCGGTCTCTGCCATGGGGGCGTTCTGGCATGGACTTGCTGGCGTCAGCGGCAATTACCGACCCCTAACAACCAGCCCGAAGGCCTCGCATGACTGGCTGTAATCGGTTGCCTTCCGTACGGTCCAAGGTGATGGCAAGTCAGTCGACAGCGTTGAAGGCATCGCTGTACTGCACGATGCCTTCGGGCGCTGGCCCACGCAAGGCCAGCGCCATGAAGTAGTCGGGTGGCACTCCCGGCAATTGCAGGCTCACATGGGCGTGAAAGCCAAAACGTTCGTAGTACGCGGGGTCACCAAGCAATACGCAGCCTGCGGCCTGCATGGCTCGCAGTTCCGCCACCGCCTGCGCCATCAGGCGCGAACCAATGCCTTGTCCCTGCCTTTGCGGCAGAACGGAGATAGGTCCCAGACCGTACCAGCCTTCTGCCTTGTTGCCGTGACCATCGGTGATGGTCACAGGCGAAAGGGCCACATGGCCGATAATCTGGCCGTGATCCT
>NZ_PJRP01000007.1:0-171860 GCF_002858765.1 Cupriavidus pauculus | reverse complement strand
TGTCCCTGCCTTTGCGGCAGAACGGAGATAGGTCCCAGACCGTACCAGCCTTCTGCCTTGTTGCCGTGACCATCGGTGATGGTCACAGGCGAAAGGGCCACATGGCCGATAATCTGGCCGTGATCCTCGGCCACGATGGAGCGCGTCAGTTCGTTGGCGGCGCGCAGTGCGCGCACGATGAATTGCTCGGTGTGGCTGGTGTGCGGCGAATCTGCGAAGGCGGCAATCGTGACCGCTTCGATGAAAGCAATGTCGTCCGCCGTTTCGTGTCGGAGTTGGAGGGTCATGGGCTTGTTCTCGCCTCCTTTCGGAAAATACAGGTAGCCAACCCCTCACGGTCATTCGCACACCGCTTTGGGAACAATTGAAGCTCGGCCTACGCAGTCGGTGGCATTCGAAACCCTCCCGCGTCCAGTGTGTGCTTCCGGGCTGTGACCGTCACTTCCGTAGGACGAAACAGCATACCGGCGGGCGGTTGACTCGACATAGGCCGCAGCGGTGAAGTGCGCCCACCGTAGCGGGGCATCAAATGTAAAGGTCGCGGCGGACCTTGCAAAGCTGCCGCTTTCCCCGGCGCCTACCTTGGTATTGGGGCGCAACACCGATGGAATGTAGCGTCGCGGCGCCAACGGTCGGTCCTTTTACCTGTACCGACTTTTAATCTCACTTCCGTTAAGGTGTCAAAAATGAAATTTCGTGTCTTGGCTCTCGCGGCCTTAATCGCTGTTCCGCAGCTTGCACTTGCACAGATCTGCCAGCGCATCGGAAGCCAGACGTATTGCAGCAACGGCATGTCAGCCCAGCAGATTGGTAACCAGACGTACTACTCCGATGGTACGACGTCGCAACGCATTGGGAACCAAACCTACTATTCGAACGGCACGACAGCACAGCAAATCGGTAATCAGACCTACTATTCGAATGGCACCACTGCGCAGCAGATCGGAAACCAGACCTACTTCTCCAACGGTCGTACGTGCCAGCAAATTGGCAACCAAGTTTATTGCAACTAGATTTGCTAGTGCTCTAGTGGGAGGAATGACACCTCCCGGAGAGAACCGGGCCGCAGGGAACGCATCATGGAACAACTGAATTACTGGTGGGATTTGTTGGCAGCGAATTGGCAAGTTCTGGTGGCGGTGCTGGTGGTGGTGTACTTCGTCCCGTCCGTGGTGGCCACGCTTCGCCAGCACCGCCACTTGGCCGCCATCGTCGCACTGAACATTCTTTTAGGCTGGACGTTTCTTGGCTGGACCGTCTCGCTTGTTTGGGCACTAATGAACCAGCAAAAGCTACCGTCGCAAAGACTGGCCACACGACAGGAACCAACTTACAGGGAATGATCCACGGCACCCGGCGGCCGAATTTTTCTATTGTCGCGCCTCATCGGGAATAGAACGTCGACGAGGCAAAGTGTCCGATCGTCGCGGCGATACCGCAAGTTCGCCTGACGTTTTCTGAAAGAATCAGTCCGAATCGTCGCCTGTTGTGCACGGCATGTTCGAGCGGGCTAGATTGAATTCACCAAACTCCGCTCGCAAATAGACTGGACCTTTGGCCAATTGACGGTGTGAGGCCGTCGACGCAGATTTTGGCGACACGAGGAACAGCAATCCAGGCGGGCATATGTGGCTAGAGCGACTCACGAGCGGATCTTTTCGGCTAGCCAGCATGATGCTAGTGGTCGCGCTGTCTCCGGTAGCGGCCGTCGCAGAATCGCGGTCGCCAAGTTTTCGCGATCCCGAAGACGGTGCGTTTGACATGAGCAACTATTTGCTTGAGCACCGGGGAGCGCTACCCGTCCCGTTCGTTATCACCGAGCCAGCCGTAGGTTACGGCGGTGGCCTAGGGTTGCTGTTTTTCTCGGAATCGATCGCCGAGAGCGAGGCCAGGGCCAAGGAACGCGGGGAGGCGAGGGCCCCACCCAATATCACCGCCCTAGGTGGTGCTTATACCCAAAACGGGACATGGGCCGGATTTGTCGGCCACATGCACAGCTGGGATGGTGATCGGTATCGCTACATTGGCGGACTGGCGAAAGTTAATGCAAATCTCGACTACTTTGGCCTGGGCAATCAACCACGAGCCTACGAGCTAGATGGGGTCGGCCTGATCCAGCAACTACTTGTGCGAATGGGTAACAGCAAATGGTTCGCGGGCCCACGCTACATCTACTTCGACGCGAATACTGCCTTCAAATTTGGCCAGGGGAATACAGGCCTCGTGGGCGAAGGTCGAAACCAGCGGATCAGCGCCGCGAGCTTGGTTGTCGACTACGACTCGCGAGATAACATCTTCTTCCCGAATCGCGGCAGTTATGCCGAGTTCGAGGCCCAGTTCGCCCGCGAAGGAATCGGCAGTACGCAAAGCTACGACATCTACGCGGCGCGCGGTTACACCTGGCTGCCCCTCAGCAAGACAATCATCTTAGGCTTGCGTGCGGATACACGATTTTCATCAGGCGACGTTCCTTTTTATGTCCAGCCGTATGTTGATCTGCGCGGTGTAAAAAAGGCGCAATACCAGGACAGAAACGCCATCTCCGTAGAGGCGGAACTGCGTTGGGACTTTACGCCGCGGTGGTCCGTCCTAGGCTTCACTGGTATGGGCAAAGCGTATGGACGACAAAGCTTTTCGGACGCGGAGAACGTGGCCAGCGTTGGGATGGGCTTTCGATATCTGTTGGCCAAGAGGCTTGGTTTGGCAGTTGGCCTCGATGTCGCGCATAGCAAGGATCAGAATGCGGTCTATGTCCAGCTAGGGACGGCGTGGCACTAGGTTGCTTGCGGGCCTCACAAGGTGCGCCCCGCAAGAAGCGGGGCACGGATAGCGATGCCCAGCTTTGAATCGATATCCCCACTTTTACGGAACATGCTTCTGCTTGGGCGGTGGCTTCTGGGCGTCAGCGAGGAATTCTGCCTTGAGCGAGGATGGGACGAGGGTCGCGATTACACGACTACAAACGGTGGGAAACGCACCAGTGGTCGCAACGACACAGCAGCGGGTCAGAGAGCCAGTTTCAGCGCATGGTCCTAATGACCTTCCGGTGCCGCCTTTCGGGCGTAGAACACCGCAACTTCCTCGATCTCCTGATCGGTCATGGCTCTCGCCATGTTCCGCATCTGCGCCTCCGCGTCATTGGCGCGCGAGCCGTTGCGGAATGCCTTTAGTTCGGTGGTAAGGTAATCGCGCGGCATGCCTTCGAGCCAAGGGGCGCCGAACTTCTGATCAACCCCGCCATGGCATGCAATGCACGGCGCGATATTGCGCAGCGGATCGCCCACGCGTACCAGCGCGGGCAGCGATTCATCGTAGGTCGTCGGGGCAGTGCGCGCCTTTGGTAGCGAGGCGTAGTACGCGGCAACATCGGCGATATCGCGCTCCGACAGCTTGCGAGCCAGCGTTTCCATGATCGCGCTGCCGCGCTTTCCGGCGTTGTAGTCGTTCAGTTGCTTGATGACGACTTCCGGGTACTGGCCAGCAAGGTTGGGCGCGTTGGAGGCTGTCATGCCGCGTGCGCCGTGGCACATCGTGCAGTTGTTCAGCGCGAGTGTGGCGCCGCGTCCGACGCTGTCCGCCGAGCCGACGCGCGCCATCGAGCGGTCGAGCACGACGTTGGTGGCGATGCGCCCCGTGTGCGTTTTGTCGTCGCCGCTCCAGTTCGTGGGGACCCCGGCGGCGCGGCAGATGGCGTCCCATACGCCACGCGCGCTGAAATCGCTTTGCACCGATGGCAACCAGATGAAGCCGACCAACATCAGGACGATGGTCAGCACGACCAAGGCCAGTACGCTTTTGGCGCCGATAGGATTGGGTTGCGCGGACATGGGAGGATCCGGTGACGGTGGCTGTGGCGGACTAGCGGCCGCCAATCGGCACAATGGGCACCGAGGCGTTTTCGAGTATGGCGAGCTGCACGATGGGGTAGCCGTAGTTGACGAGCGTCAGCGCGATCATCATCCCGACCCACAGCGCGAAGCCGTTGAGCGCCGCCGGTGGACGTCCTCCCGCATGGATGGGTTCGCTGAACGTGTAGGGCGTTGGCGTGCCGAGCGGACGACGATGCGCGTTGGCGAGGATGTACACGAACAGGATCGCCGAGATGACCATCGCCAGTCCGCCGAACGTCGAGGCCGCCACGGTCCATGCTTGCGATTGAAGGTCCGGGTGGCTGTAGTCGTAGTACGCCATGCGGCGCGGCATGCCGAGCAGGCCAACCCAGTGCCAGGGCAGCGAGAGAACCAGCATGCCGAGGAACCACAGCCAGAGTTGCAGCCGCATCAGGCCGGCCGGCAGCGGACCGCGGGCGGTCAGTTGCGGCCAGAGGTCGTAGGCGAGCGCCATGTACATGATGACGATCGCGCCGCCGAAAATCAGGTGGAAATGCCCGGTCACCCATTGGGTATTGTGGATCGACTCGTTGAGCTGGTAGCTCATGTTGATGATGCCGCCTGCGCCGCCGAAGCCGAGCATGATGAACGAGAACGTTACCGCGAGCATCATCGGGTTGTGCCACGGCAGCGCCTTCACCCAGCCGAAGGGGCCTCTGCCGCCGCGCAGGCGCGCCGCGATTTCGACCGAGGCGACGATGGTGAATACCGTCAGCAGGGTTGGCACCGTCACCATCGCAGTCATGGCTGCGTGGACGAACTTGAAGCCCGAGCCGACCTGCGGATCGGCGAATAGGTGGTGAATACCAATCGGCATCGAGAAGACGAGGAATAGCGCGAAGGCCATGCGACCCATGGTGTCGCTATAGAGGCGACCGCCGATGGCACGCGGGACGATCGTGTAGAACGCGACGTATGCAGGAACGAGCCAGAAGTAGACAATGGCGTGCAGCGTCCACGAAAAGAACACGCGCGCGAGTCCGGCGTTGATGGTATCGGTCAGGCCGAGCGATGCGGGCAGGATCAGTACCAGCACCTCGATCGCGGCGCCCAATGAAGTCCACGCCCACAGATAAGCGCCAGCCACCGTACCGTACACCGCAAGCGGTACGGTGGCTCCCGGATTATCGCGCCGCCACACACGCAGGTTGACCGCCATCAGCGCGACCCAGACCCACGAGCCGACCACCACCAGCACCACGCCGAGATAGTAGAACGGACTGCCAATCATCGGCGGATAGAACGTATAGAGGACCGATGCCTTGCCGAGTCCCATTGTCACTGCCGCAAGCACGGTGCCGGCGATCAGCAGCCAGAAGCCGATCCAGGCCCAACGCAGGCCCACGAGCGGACGCTTGAGGCCGAGTTCGCAGATGGCATAGCCGAAGCCCATCGCCACCAGCGTGGGCAGCACATAGGCCATCACCGTGCCGTGCGCTGTCACCGAGCGGTAGTAGTGCTCGGGATTGTTGACCCAGGTCGACAGTGGACTGCGAATGAACATCTGCCATTCGCCGAGGACGATGGCGCCGAGAAATGCCACGAAGGCCACCCAGAAATGCGCGAGGACGAGTTTTCTAGCGAGGAACACAGGACATCCTTTCCGCGTGTCGCGCACGCTCCATGAATTCCTCGCGTGGGAGCACCTGCACTCTCGCCCACATCGCCTCGTGCCCGATGCCGCAATATTCGTGGCATGGCATCAACTGCTCGCCCGCACGCGGAAACGTCGTCGTGAACGTCGCCACGAAGCCGGGGATCAACATGGTATTGGCATTGGTGGTGCCGACGATGAAGCCGTGAATCGCGTCAGCGCTCGTGCCCCGGAACGTCACCGGCATGCCCTGTGGCACCACAAGGCATTGCGGCTCGAATGAATACTGCTGCGCGACCAGCCTCACGGTCACCTTGCCGTCGCCGTCGACTGCCGTGCCGAGGTTGCCTTCGACAAACTCTCCCTGCAGGTGTAGCGTTCGCACGTTCACCGTCTCCACGCGCGACGGCGGCATCGATAGCCAATGCACGCCCGCGAAAATCATCAGGAGCACGATGACGCCCATGATGATCCCCACGACCACGGCCCAGCGCCGTTCCGCCGCGACGGCGACCGCCTCGGCGTGGTGGCCATCGGGCGTGGCAGGCGTAGGCGATATCGTGCTCACTGGATCAGTCCCCGCTGCGCATAGATGCCGAAGTAGAACGCCAGGTAGATCACCACGACGATGGCGGAGGCTACGCTCGCTACGGCAAATGTTCCCTTCGGACCGTCGCTTACCACGCGGTGTACGTCGTGGTCCGCTGGCGGTGGTTCGTCGTGATGCATTGGCGCGTGCGGATCGGTGTCGGTCATGTCGGCGATGTCGGTTACTCGGGCAAGAGCATGCGTAGCGCGTTGACCTGTGGCGGTGCCACTGGCGTGCCGGTGTTGCCCCAAGCGACGCGGATGTATGTCACCACGGCGGCGGCCTGTTCGTCGTCGAGCGCGTGCGAGAACGGCGGCATGCCATGCGGGCGTGGGTTCTTCTTCGTGCCCGGCGCGTAGCCGCCATTGAGCACCATGCGGATCGCATTGACTGGCGACGCCATCGTGATCGACTGGTTGCCCGCAAGCGGCGGGAACGATGGCGGATGGCCCTTGCCGTCCTCGGCATGGCACATCACGCATTGCTGCTGGTAGATCTTGCGCCCGTTCTCCATCACGGCAGGCTGCACCAGATGTTCCTGGCTAGACGGCGGTGGTTCGGTATCGCGTTGCGGCAGCGCCTGCAGATACACCGCCATCGCTTGCACGTCCTCGTCGGTCATGTACTGCAAGCTGTTGTAGACCACTTCTGCCATCGGACCGTAGACCGTCGCGCGATGCGAAACGCCAACTTGCAACAGATCGACGATGTCCTGGAGCGGCCAGTTGCCCAAGCCAGCTTCCCGGTTTGACGTAAGCGACGGCGCATACCAGTTCTGGTTCGGGATCATCCCACCCTCGAACTCCTTCGACTCGCTCGATCCGCCGAGCGCGTTGATCGCCGTGTGACACATCGCGCAATGGCCGAGGCCCTGCACGAGATAGGCGCCTCGATTCCATTGCACCGACTGTTTCGGATCGGGCTGGAATTCGCCCTCCTTGAAATAGAGTGCACGCCAGCCGATCAGCAGTTCGCGCTTGTTGAACGGAAAGCGAAGCTCGTGTGGATGGTTCTTGCGCTTCACCGGCGGCACTGACATCAGGTAAGCGTAGATCGCGTCCGAGTCCTCGCGCGTCACCTTGGTGTACGACGCGAACGGCATGGCGGGGTAGAGCAGATTGCCATCGCGCGAGACGCCCGTATGCATCATTCGGTAGAAGTCGTCGGCGGTCCATTGGCCGATGCCGGTCTCGTCGTCGGGCGTGATGTTGGGGACGAAGAGGCTGCCGAACGGCGTTGCCATCGCGCGTCCGCCCGCGAACGGCGGGTTGTTGGGCTCGGTGTGGCAGGCGACGCAATCGCCGGCGCGCGCAAGGTATTCGCCCTTGACGATGATCTGGCTGGCCGGGCTGAGCGCCGCGGCGCCGCGCGCTCCCTTTGCGGCGGGAGCGCTCGCCGTCGTGACGGGCGCCGGCTTCTCCCGCGGTCCGGACGGCATCAGGCGCAGGGCCAGTATGACGAGTACAGCGACGATCACAGCGCCGATGATGAGGACGGGTAACCTGCGCGCTTTCATGGCGACCCCATCAGCGCTGGCTGCCACATGCCAGTGGCATGCGCACAAGGTTGGACGATTCCGGAGACGGATCCTTTGGGGGAACCTGCTGAGACAGGAAGGCCGCCACGGCAGCGATATCGGCGTCGGACAGCCGCGAAGCGATTCGCTTCATGCAATCGGGCTCCGTCGCATGCCGTTCGCCCACCTTCCAGCGCGTAAGCTGGCCAATGATGTACGCGTGCCGCAGTCCCGTCAGCCCCGGAATGCCTGGTTCCATGCCGGTGAGCCCCGCACCATGGCACGCGATGCACGCCGGTACGCCTTGCTTGCTATCGCCAGCGGTTACCAGCGCCTGGCCACGCGCCACCGCGGCGGGCTGCGCATCGGACGCCTCGGGTGCGACAAATGGCGGACGCAGCTTCGCGAAGTACTCGGCAATCTCCTTCAGGTACGGGTCCGGCAAGTACGCGACCAGATAGTTCATCGGAGCATAGCGGCGCGTACCGTCGCGGAAGGCAACGAGTTGGTTGTAGAGGTAACCGGCCGGCTTGCCGGCAATGCGCGGATAGTATCCGTTATTGGTGCCCTGGCCGCTCTGACCGTGACAGGTCACGCAACCCTGTACGCGTGCTTCCATCGAATCGACCGTCTGGAATGCGGGAATCGCGTCGGACTGGAGAGTGGGAGCGGCAGGCGCCTGCGCCCGGCCGATAGGCGGCAGGGCAAGAAGCAATCCGAGCATCAGGACCCGCAATAGGGAACGCATGGTTCTAATCCGGGGGTGCGTACGGGAAAAGCCTATGCGCTATAGGGGCAATGTCAATTTCGGATTTCTTTTTGTGGTGATCAGGATGTTGATTCGTGGCTTATGCGGCACCTATTCAACACTGAACTGCATGGGTTGGTCACGTCGAGGGGCGGAACGGACCGGACCTTGAATATTTCGGCCAGGTGTACCAATGAGGATTCTGGCATCCGCCTGGGTGTGTTCTCGAGTCATCCAATTGGGGGCGGCGGGGAAGTGATCTTAGGAGCGTGCCGATAAGACCCATCATGGATGACGGGGCATCGGGGCCGAAGGTCGGGCGTCTAAATGCGCTGCCTGACGCCGAGCTCGGCCCGGATGCGTTCGCGCCAGAACGGCGTCTAGTAAGCCTCGTGCGCAAGCTCCGCGCTCGTGGCCATCACCGCTCCATCGACTTCTGGATCCTCTGCGCTGCCGACTGAACTGACGACTTAAACAGCTGCGCCAGGTCTTCTTCCCTCTTAACAGGACTATTGCCGCCACGATGCGACGATGCTTGCGTTCCTACCTCAGGTGTTACTGGGGTGGCCTCGTCGACAGGTGACACACCGGGAAGAAATTCGACGCCGGTGCGCTTGGTCAGTTCGCGATAGCTGATCGGCTTGCTGGGGTGTGCCTCGTTGGTATTGGCGATCCAGTGCGCCCATGCCCGGTTTGTGGTCTGGTCGTAGACCAACTTGAAATAGTGCTCGGGTACCCAGACGCGGCCCTGTCCGATGGTGTCGGGACGGTCGCCGAATACAGGCCCGGAGATAACATAGACATCTCCCTTAGCCCGCATCACATACTTGCGCGTCGCCGATTCGATCGAATTCCATGCTTCGCGATTGTTCTTCGGCGCTTGCGGGGTCATGTTAGCCAAGCTAAATGATTGGGCCATGGCCTGTGCAGTAGGCTGGTCCCCGGCGGGAGCTAGGTGGCCGCGATCGTATCCGCTACCTTTATAGTCGTCCAGTTCCGCACGCTCAGCGCGCGGCAAGCGTGCATCGGCAAAAAACTGATCGGTGCGTTTCTCGTCCCTGGCGTCAACCAATTGCGCTCGTGATAAGCGCTCGGCCACGTAGACGGGCGTCTTGCTGCGGCCAGAATGCAGGACGGCAAACGCGTCGTAGCATAAAGGGCGCAGCTTCATTGCTGGATTGGCTGCCACCTTCGGAGGCGCGCTATTGACAAAGAGCTGGCGGCACTGAGAGAAATCGGCCGTGCTGGTGGCGCCCGCTATCGTGGGAATAAAGGCGGGTGCGATTCCCAATAAAAGGGTAGCTAATAACTTCTGCATTGCAATGGTGTGAGTGAAGGAAGCAGATGGACCGAGCGACCGCGATTAGGTTCACTCTCTCACACTGTCATCTGTTGGCGCATCGTCTAGCTGCTGGCCAGATCATTACTGAGGCTTTGGCAGTTCAACGGCTAGCCGATTTTACCAAGCCTTCACCGCTATCGTCGCTTCATGTTCGGCCATAGAGCGACGCCAACATGGTTTCCATGTATCTAACGGGGAAGTTGTCATGGGATTAGACTGCAATTCCATGCTTTCGTCTGAGGTTCTCAACGTGTTCGACATCCGTCTCGTTAGTTACGGCAAGGCGCGCTGCCTCGATGCGCCCAACGCAGAACTGCATACGATTAAGAGACATAACTTCAGTGGTCTGCCCGTAGAGATGATCGACAAGTTGCCGAAGACCAAAAACGCCAGAAGGGATGTCAGTTTTGAACTTGGCACCTCCCGTAAAGACCACAACTTATTTGATGCAATCGGACGGCAGAAAGTCAAGCAACTCGCGGACGGCACGAACGTGCCGAGCATTCTGATAGATGGGGTTCTGAAACTGAAAGCTAGACTTGAACAAAACCTGAGTCCACTTCGCTCGCTTGCCGTTCGTGAAGATCCAGCCATTGTAGTGCTTTGTCTCTATGACAAAGACGCCGAACCTTGAAACGAGGATGTGGTCAATCTGAGTCGTGGCATCGCGCATCCGCAACGTGATGTGGTTCATCAGATGATAGTTGGGCGCGATGAAATGGTGTCGCAACGCGCGGGAAATCTGCTCCTCTCCATGATTTTGAATTGAGTGCGTATAAGAACGAATGCGGCCTAACGCAAGCCCAACGGCAAGCCCGATAAGACTAAAAGCGATTGCGACGGTAGGAGTGCCTATTCCTATGCAGGCAGCGAGGAGGGTGTCCATGTTCGGTGGGGTGACCTAGATTGAGATGCACGTGGCCTTGTCTGCGTAAGGCGGACTATGAATCATCGCCGCGCGATGACAGCTTTGACGATCTAGTCGCCCGAATACAGCCGCCAGGCGCCATATCAAATTAGCAGCCGTGCGCAGCCATGGCTTTTCCTGATCCGCCGATGCGTTTGCATTGGACGCCATGTGGAGAAAAATTCTCCTCTGGCACATCCCCCCTTTGATGACGTAAAACGATTCATCCCAATCGTGACAGACAGGAGCGAGCGCCGCTCGCTTCTGCATTTGTCAACAAGACGGGCTCAAGCCGTCCGTCGCTCCAAGCCGTCTGTCATTGCTCGCGTAGCAGCGCTGCGCCGTCACCGTGCCACGCACTGCCAGGGCGATTTTTCGAAAAATGGAGAGTCGACGTAAGCTCGAGGCGGAGCGAAGCTGGTACAAACCGTATATGTGGCAGAGTGTTTGCGGGAAAGGAAGTGATCGGCTCGCCTCAATGTTGGTCGGTTGCGACTCCGCAACGCGCGTATAGTCACAAATGGTTCTCGCGCGTGGTGGGGAGTTAGTTCCCGCACAAGCGCTGATGCAGTGCGCTCCGCTTGCTGCCAATAGGAGTTCGTCCATCGCCTCGTAGCCGTATTGGACTCCACCATGACTTCGCAGGTCCGATTCTCCGCGCGATTGTTTGGCGAGTTCCAGCTCGACAGCGCTGATGGGCTCCTGTTCAATGCAAACTCCCCTCGCTTGCAGGCGCTGCTCGCCTGCCTTCTCCTGCATCGCGATGCACCGCAGACGCGGCAGCAGCTCGCCTTACTGTTCTGGCCAGATTCCTCGCAGGCGCAGGCGCGTAATGCCCTGCGTCAACTTCTGCATCAACTGCGCAAGACTTGGCCGAATGCGGATCAGTTCATCCATGCCGATGCGCAAATGGTGCGATGGCTTTCTGAATTGACGCCGGACTTAGATGTGGGGCAGTTTCGGTGCGCGCTTGCGGCCGCAGCGAAGGCCGCGAGACACGCCGACGCAGGTGCAGAAGAAGAGCAGCTGACGCACGCCGCGGATCTCTATCGCGGTGACCTGCTGGCCAACTGCTATGACGAGTGGATTCACCCCGAGCGCGAGAGATTGCGCGAACAGTGCATTGAGGCGCTCGTACGTCTGGGTCAGTTGAGTGAGGCGCGGCGAGACTATGTCAAGGCGTTGAAGTACACGCAGCAGTTGCAGCGGCTCGACCCGTGTCGTGAACCTACTTGCCTGGCGGTCATGCGCCTGCATGCGCTGAACCACGATCACGCATCGGCAATCCGTGCCTATCGGAGTTATGTAGAGACGCTCGCTCGGGATTTGGGAATTTTGCCCAGCGAACCCTTGCGCGAGGCCTATGCGCGGCTGGCTGCGCAGGCCGCGGCCATGCAGCTCAAACGTCCGCGGGATGCGATGCTCCCAATGATCGGTCGACATGGCGAATGGCGCCGGCTTCTTGAAGTCTGGCACCGTACGCAGCTGGGCGACAAGCAGTTTGTCCTGATTCTGGGCGAAGCGGGCATCGGCAAATCGAGGCTGGCGGAAGAATTGCTCCTCCATTTGGAAGAGCAAGGCATCACCGTGGCGCGCTCGCGCGCCTATGCAGCCGAGGGGCAACTCGCGTTTGCGCCGGTCACCGGGTGGCTCCGCAGCCCGGCCCTAAGTGGTGCGATCGGCAAGCTAGACAAACTGTGGCTAACCGAGGTCACGCGCCTGCTGCCCGAACTTCTCACTCAGCAATCCGGATTGTCGCCGCCGTCGCCGCTTACCGAGTATTGGCAGCGGCAACGGTTTTTCGAGGCACTCGCGCGATCGGTGCTGGTACAAGGTGGACCGTTGCTGTTGCTGCTCGATGACGTGCAATGGTGCGACGGCGAGACGCTCGAATGGCTTCGCTTCCTGATGCGTTTCGACATGGCGTCAAGGCTCATGGTCGTCGCCACCGCGCGTCCGGAGGAAGTCACACCGCGACACGCGGCGACCCAGCTGCTTGACGCGCTACGCCGTGACGATCAACTCATGGAGATCTCGTTAGGGACACTCGACGCCGCCGAAACGGCGAAAATTGCGGCGCAGGTCCTCGGCCAGCCGCTGGCCGACACGGAGGCAACCCAGCTATTCAAGGAGAGCGAGGGTAACCCGCTGTTTGCGGTCGAAATGATGCGGGCACGCACCGACACGATGTCGGTTGGCGACGCAAAGGGCGATATGGCGTCGAAATTACCACCCAAGGTTTACACCGTCATTTCGAGCCGGCTGTCGCAGCTTGCTCCGGGCGCCCGCGATATCGTCGGGGTTGCAGCCATCATCGGACGGGCGTTCACGACCGATATCCTCGCTCAGGCAAGCGACCTTGGTGAGGGTGCATTGGCAAACGCGCTGGACGAGCTGTGGCGGCGGCGCATCGTTCGTCAGACTGACAGTGGAGGCCACGCGTTTGACTTCAGCCATGACAAAATCCGCGACGTGGCATACGCCGAGGTGAGCCCGTTGCAGCGCCGCCGTATGCATTTGCGCGTAGGGCAAGCGCTTGAACAGGTGCCAGGCGATGCGCCCGACGCCGCAAGCGCGCAGATCGCCTCGCACTATGAGCACGCAGGTCTGCCATCCCAAGCGGCGGCATTTTATCGGCGCGCGGCAGGCGTTGCGCAGCGTGTGTATGCCTACGACGACGCCATTGCGTTGCTGACGCGCGGCCAGGGGCAAGCGGACCGGATTGCCGATCCGCAGGAGCGCGCCAGTCATTCGCTCGCCCTGCAACTCGAGCTTGCGCCACCGATTCGGATCGCCCGGGGCTGGGCAGCCCCCGAACTGGAGGCGCCGCTGCGTCGCGCGGTAGAGCTGAGCCGGGTGGCGGGTGACAGCAGTCAGCAACACCGCGCCCAAGTCAGCCTTTCATTCTTCCTGGCAGTGAGGGCGGAACTTGCACAGGCACGTAGCCTGAGTGAGGAACTGATTGCTGGATTGGGGCCGCTAGACACCGGTACGTATTCGGTGATGGCTTGGACCAATGTCATGGGTTGCCTGACCCAGCAAGGCGACTGGACGGCAGCGGAGCCCGCGTATCAACGCGCGCACCGTGCCTATGATGAGGCCCAGCATGCCGAGCATGCGTCGCTGATGGGCGCCAACTTCGGCGTGCTGGCTGCCGCGTGGTCGGCGCACGCATTGTGGTTCAGGGGGCTGGCAGATCAGGCCATCCAGCGTGGACACGAAGCGCTGGCGGTGGCGAACCGGGCGGCGCACCCGTTCTCCCAGGCACTTGCGCTGTCATATCTCGCGACGCAGCATGCGCTGCGCCATGAATACGATCTCACACTGTCCTATGCCCGCCAGGCACACGAGATCGCCGATCAGTACCATGTGGGGTACTACCTCGCCTGGGCAAGCGTGCTGCTCGCCTGGGGCAACGCGAAACGGTCGCCAGGCGCCGACGCCGTGATGGCGATGCAGGCGGCGATCGCGGGATTTCACGCGACGGGTGCACGCCTGCGTCTGCCCCTCTATCTGGCTTTGCTGGCTGAATGCTTGGGCGACATCGGCGAGACCGAGGCTGCCTTGGCGGCCTTGGATCAGGCGTTCGAATGCGCCGGTCGCACTGGCGAGCACTGGGTGGACGCTGAGTTGCACCGTCTGCGCGGTGAATTGCTGCTACGCAGCAGTGCCAACCTTGCCGAAGCCGAGTCATCGCTGCGCAACGCCATCGACATCGCCACAGCCCAAGGCGCGCTCCCGCTGGAATTGCGCGCCACGCTGTCCTGGACAACGCTACGCGCCTCCCAAGGGCACACCACTTCGCATGAGGTAGTCGAAGCGGCGCTTGCGCGATTCTCTGAGGGCTTCGATCAGCCCGACATCGTTAAGGCGCGGGTGTTACTCGCGCGTTAGTTAAGGCGCGACCGTCGCGCGCTGAAGGGAGGCGGAATCCCCCATGTAACGGTTCACCTAACGCTTTCGAAACGCCGAGGTTGCTAAAACTCCTGCATACAGCCGGACAGGAGGCAACCATGGAAGCTTCGTTGAGCGAACCCGTCGCAACCGCACTGAAAGTGCATTTTCGGGGACAACTGATTCAGCCGGGCGACGCGGCTTACGATCAGGCACGTGCCGTGTACAACGGAATGATCGACAAGCGCCCCGCGATCATCGCGCGCTGCGTCGATGTTTCGGACGTCGTCGCGGCGGTGAACGCCGCACGCGACGGCGGGATGCTGCTGGCCGTGCGTGGGGGAGCGCACAATGGGGCCGGGCTCGGCACATGCGACGGCGGACTGGTAATCGACCTGTCGCCCATGAAGAGTGTGTTTGTCGATGCCCAGCGTAAGACGCTGCGGGTTGGCGGTGGCTGCACCTGGGGCGATGTGGACCACGCTGCCAGTGCCTATGGGATGACGACACCGAGTGGCTTCATCTCGACCACTGGCGTGGGCGGACTGACCCTCGGCGGCGGCATCGGCTACCTCAGCCGCGCCTACGGCCTGACGATCGACAATCTGCTCAGTGCCGAGGTTGTGCTGGCGGACGGGCGCATCGTTACCGCGAGCGAAGACCAAAACGCCGATCTGTTCTGGGCGTTGCGAGGCGGCGGTGGCAACTTCGGCGTGGTGACGTCGTTTGAGTTCAAGGCGCATCCCGTTTCCACCGTCTATGGCGGACCGATGCTTTGGCCGATGGAGCAGGCACGCGAGCTGATGAAATGGTGGCGGGACTTCATCCTGAGCGCGCCGCAGGACATCAATGGCTGGTTTGGTTTCGTCACAGTACCGCCCGCAGCGCCCTTCCCGGATGAAGTCCACCTGCAGAAGATGTGCGCCGTCGTGTGGTGCTACACCGGCCCACTCGATCAGGCCGAAACGCATTTCCGTCCAATTCGCGAGGCCATGCCGTCAGCTGTGGACTTTGCCGGGCCAATCCCCTGGCCAGCCTTACAGAGCCTGTTCGATGGGCTGTATCCGGCGGGCTTGCAGTGGTACTGGAAAGCTGACTTTGTCAGCGACCTAAGCGACCAGGCCATTGATCTGCACATCAAGTACGGGCAGCAATTGCCTTCGATGCACTCGACCATGCATCTGTATCCGATCAATGGCGCAGCGCATCGCGCCGGATGCGACGAAACGGCCTTCAGCTACCGCGATGCCAACTTTGCCAGCGTGATTGTCGGCGTAGATCCCGATCCAGCCAACAATGATCGCATCGTGCAGTGGGCGAAGGACTACTGGTTGGCGCTGCATCCGCACTCTGCTGGCGGTGGCTACATCAACATGATGATGGATGAGGGCAATGACAACGTGAAGGCGTCCTATCGCGACAACTATGGGCGACTGGCGGAGATCAAGCGCAAATACGATCCGGCCAACTTGTTCCGCGTAAATCAGAACATCAGAGCGGCCTGACTTAACACGCTAGCAACACGGGGTATCGGTACCCGTTATCCCCTGATCCAGAAGTTCGGCGCGATGCTGCGGCCACGATGGGATGGCAGCCAGCGCGCGCCTGCGCAAACGGCTTGCACGGCAGAGGCGATCTCGTGCGATTCGTGCCGTTCAGAAGCTGATCGCCTGCACGAGGAAGGTCGTCGCGGCAACGCCGTCGACACCCCTGTTGGAGATTGCAATGCTTAAGATTCTTGCCAAGACCCTGCTTGCCGCTGTCGTATTTGCCCCCGGGCTCAGCCAGACTGCCCACGCCGGTGCATTTGCTGACGCGCTGATCGTTGGCGCTTCGGGACACAACGGTCAGCGCGACGTCTTTAGCGACGGTGCGCATCGCCCGATCACCGACGCCACCATGTTGCCCGTGGTCGCGCAACAGGGCCGTTCTGTGTGCGCGGTCCGTGGCTTTGATCCGTACCGAGACGGGCTGCGCAAGCCCGATCCTTACACGGATGGCGGTCGCATCAGCTCGCGCGATGGCTTCACCGACGGCGCGCGCAGCGATGTGCGAGACACCGCGGAATGCTTGTCCTGAGCCGGGCCGGGCAGGGCGAAGGGGCGATTTGACCAGGTCGCCTCCTTGGTCAGATGCAGGGCTCGTTGCAGATTAGCGAGTCCAGGCCCGCTGCGATTGCTGAACGCCCGTTCCTGCGGTCGCTGTGGAAGGGGCCTTTTCATCGGGGCATTGCACAACGATTCGGTAGGGAAAAGGAAAGGAAAGTGCGCGCGCCGAGTTTCCAGCTAAGCCTCGTCCCACTCGCCCCGAGGTAACAGGACTAGGCTACGCGTCTTATCTGCCGATGTGTGGAACTGGCGAATCAGCGGAGGGCTGTCGACATTCAGCGTGGGCGTCGTAAAGGGGATAGAACCGTCGGTCATGCGCGCCACAAACCGACGATCGCAAACGGCTGGTCACCGGGCCGTCTCTATGGACTTCGCTCCCGAATGGCTATTCAGGCACATCGGAGAGAGATGCCGCTGTGCATCTCGTGGCAATACTCAGCAAGCCGCCGGCGGGCATTAGCAAGGCAAAAAAGAACCCGCCATGCGGCGGGTTGGTAGAACAGAACTAGACGGGTGGCGCGGGGCTAACCCGTCCGTGGAATGACTATATCGAACGACGACCTGTGTCGGAATCATCCAAACGGACTGTGATGACGTAACTCAAATGAGTGACTGTCTGGTCGTTGGAATTTGCCGATGTACGAATCGGTAGCCATTCGGACGAAATTTGAACGTTTGCATCACGGTATGATGCGAAGAAACTGCGGAGCTCGCGTCGAGCGCGGACTGAGTACCGCTGTTGCACAACGGACCATTGCGGGAGACAAAAATGAGAGACGCCGTCCGATGGACGTCCCAATGTCATCGCGGTATGTTTGTGCATGCCTTCGCTTTCAAGCTCGCGCCAGAACCTGCTGGCTCCGCGCCCGGACCGAAATGGAGTTATATCGTTGGCATCGGCCGGGGTCGATTTCCATCAGCGGAGATGGATTACGGTGGCGGCGATCGCGAAAAGTATGATTACTTCACGCGAGAAGCGGCGGAACAGGCCGCTCTGGACTTCGGCAGACGCGTCGTTGACGTGATGATGGATCTGCAATGACAGATTCTTCAGCCGCTTGAACCCAGTGGCTTGCCTACTGCAACCACCATCGTTCTCTAAATGGCCGATGAGGAAGACAGCGTGAATGGCATGGATGCGACGCAACATGGCGAGAGACAAGCCCCGGCTGGCGACGCAACACTGCAATCGCTGGCGCATCAGGCGCTGTCGCCAGCTCAGTCGACGGCTGCCGCATGGACTCGGCCGGCTTGCGACGAGGATGATAGCTATTCTCATCCATCGTGACGTCGAAGTTGGCCTCGGCCGACTGCTTGGCCACCACCACGGCTCAGCGCACGACTAAGCGAAACCGCTATGCTCGACGAAGACCAATGGAAGGCGAGAGTGATGGCTACCCAAACCATCCTGTGCCCGCGCTGTGAGTCGACACGTATTACGTACGGCGCCTGCGCAGTGGGGCCAACAACCATTCACCAGGAATATGTCTGCGAGGCGTGTCAACACGCCTTTTCTGGCCTGTTCGCGCTTGTGACGTATTACGAGGACTTTCCGCGCTAGTGGCTTCTACGAAAAATATCGCGACGGTGCGTCACCGCGCTACATGCGCTTGAGGTTCTTGCCCTTGCTCAGCGATCGAGAAACAGTCGCAAGGTGGCTGAGCGACTGGGATGCTTGAGCTTGCGCATGGCGATGGCCTCAATTTGTCGGATCCGTTCGCGCGTGACGCCAATTTTCTTGCCCACTTCTTCCAGCGTATGCGCAGAGGGCATATCAATTCCGAATCGCATCTGAATCACTTGGGCCTCGCGCGGCGATAATTCTTTAAGTGCGGCGTCGATTTCCGCACGCAAATCCGCGTGGATTGCGACCTCGGACGGCGAATGCAAGGACACGTCCTCGATCATGTCGCCCAGCGTTGTGTCGGCTTCGTCTCCCACAGGTGTCTCGAGCGAGATGGGCTGCTTTGCGAACCCAAGTATGTCGCGCACTTTCTGCTCGGACATCTCCATGCGTTGGGCGAGCATGATGGTATCCGCCTTCGTTCCAGTCTGCTGCAAGATTTCATGCGACAGTCGGTTCAGCTTGTTGATCGCGACGGACATGTGGACGGGGACCCGAATTGTCCGGCCCTGATCGGCAAGCGCGCGAGTGACAGCCTGCCGGACCCACCAGGTGGCATAAGTCGAGAACTTCCAGCCGCGGCGGTATTCATACTTGTCCACCGCCTTCATCAGGCCAATATTGCCTTCCTGGATCAGATCCAGGAACTGCATGCCGCGGTTCATGTATTTCTTGGCAATCGAAATCACGAGGCGGAGATTCGCCTCGATCATGGCCTGCTTGGCCTCGCGCATTTTCGATTCCGCGGCGCCCATCTGGCGGTTAATCTGTTTGAGTTGAAGGAGCGACAGCGCAGCCTTTTTCTCAATATCGATGAGTCTGCGCTGGCTGATCTGGATGGCAGGTAGATGCCGCTCGAGCGCCGCACCATATTGCTGCGAAGCGCCGGCAGCAAGTGTGGTCCATGCCAGGTCAGTTTCGTAGCCCGGGAATGATTTGATAAATGCCTCTCGCGGCATGTCGCAACGTTCGACAGCAATTTCCAGGATGCTGCGCTCGATCGCACGGACCTCGGTCACCTGTTCGTGCACGCTGGCACACAGGCGATCGATGGTCTTGGCCGTGAAACGGATTGGCGCGAGTTCGCGCTGGATCTCTGCACGCGTGCGAGTGATCCCTTCAGTACTGGCCGTCTCCGTCGTGGGTATGTCCGGTAAACGCTGGAATAGCGCACGCACGCGCTCGAAAATCACGAGACTGTCAGCAGTCAGTTGCGCCAAGCGGGCAGCGGTTGCTTTCTCCGTGTCAACGGCAGTCTCCGTTTCATTGCTGTCCTTGTCATCCGAATCCTCGTCTGAAGCTTCAATGTCCGGTTCGACCTTCATTGCCTCAGCATCTGGCGAGACTTCGTTTTCTTCGAGGTCATCGGTGATGCCATCGACCAGTTCGTCGATGCACAGGTCGCCGGTAACGATGCGGTCCACGTCGGCAAGAATGATGGATACGACTGAAGGGCATGCGGCGATCGCCTGAATCATGTCCTGCAGACCGCTTTCTATGCGTTTAGCGATCTCGACTTCGCCGGCGCGGGTCAGAAGTGTCCTTGCACCCATCTCCCGCATGTACATGCGCAACGGGTCAGTCGTGCGGCCGAACTCGGAGTCAACGGTTGAGAGCGCGGCTTCGACCTCTTCGTTGGCGTGGTCGTCGGATGCCACAGTTTGCCGGTTGTCATTCAACAGCAAGCTTTCGGCGTCCGGCGCTTGTTCGTAGACCGACACCCCCATATCGTTGAACGTACTGACGATGGTCTCGATCGCCGCCGTCTGTGCAAAGTTGCCAGGCAGGTGATCGTTGATGTCGGCGTGGGTGAGGTAGCCACGTTCTCGGCCAAGCGCAATCAGCGCACGCATCTGGCGCTGTCGCTCCGCGTCCTGGCGTGCAACGGCGGCATGGTCCAGCGGCGTCGAAGCGGACTGGACCTTGACTTTCGACTTGCGTCGGCCTGACCTGGCGATAACTTCGTTCATGGGGATGCTGAGTCGTTGCCAGCCGAATTGGTCTGTACACTTTCCTCGACCTTCACTTGCGGCGACGAATGGCGACGAATCATAGGCACTCTGTGGAAGGATGGGGGAGCCCACGCGGTGTTTAGTGTGGGGCGAGCAGAGCAAGAGGGGATTGCCCTGCCGAATGAGGCGTTTTGCTCGAGCAACCAGCCAGCCCCCGTATTTGTCAGCCAGAATGGCCACACGCCGTGTGGGCGGATATCCTCACATTTGCTGCCGGCGACGCCTCAAGCTCACTTTTAATCTGTCAGGCCTCAGTCGCGTCAAAGCGAGACTTCGTTCAATAGGGCGTGTTTGCTCTGTGAGTGTATGCAGTCACTGTAGCACGCTTGCGGACGTAGCCCACTTTTCTGGGACGATCTCACGTTTTCTGTCCAAACGGGATGTCCATTCACGTCAATCGAAAACCGCCATTTGGTCAAGGCATAGACGTGTTGCTACGGCACGAGCACACAATGCAAAAGGCTTACGGAAGCGTTCGGCCGGTGCACTGAATTTTAATGTCTTGCGTGGGCGTTCCAAAAATCGTCTCGTTGTGGCGTCGGGCTTGGCTTGCGAGTAATCGGACGACTCGGTTTTATTTTGCTATCGCCGTAACGAAGCCTCCAAACTCATCAGATTTTGCGGAACCACGCGGATCACGCCGCCACGCGGGCTATCGATATCCGCGATCAACGCTAGCGACAGGGAGACGGTGACCGGCAGGATGCACAGCAAGAACGCCTTCGACGTTTCCGTGCGCGCGCCATAGCCCTGCATCAGGGTACTGAAGAAAGCAATAATGAGCATCAAGCACCAGGCGGCCACCGGAATCCTGTTCAGCCAGGCGGCTTCGGCGTAGCCCTGCGAGTTGATGACGTCGTTCATGCCGGCCACCACGAGGGCGGTAATGGGGTTGGGCTTATCACGCGCATGGGCGCGCATGATGGCCCACATCTCGTCCTCGAGCCGGGCGGTTGCCGTCGCGATCTCGCTCAGTTTCTCGCGATCGCGTGTGCGGTAGAAGAGCAGGCGTTGGTCGAGATACCGGACCAGCAACCCCTTTACCTTGTCGGCGTCCGCGCCCTCAACAAGATCCGCGCGCAGGTATTCGGTGCCAATGGCGTTGGCTTCTTCCTCTTCGAGGTTCTTGCGCTGGTCGTATCGCCCAACGGCCATGGATAACGTGAATCCGATCAGCAGTGCTAGAAGCGTCAGAGTTGCTCCCTGGATGATGTTGAAATCGTCACGGCCCTCGCTGCGAATTGGCCGGAATCGGCGTAGCACCAGTGCGCCGATGGCGGTTGCCACGGTCAGCAGAACGAGAAGTAGGACGAAGAGAACGGCGGGATGACGGATGATCTGGTCCATGGTGGCGAGCATACGGCGTCAGGTGCGCCCGCAAATTGCGGTCAGCACTTCATCATGGAGATCTTCCGGCGTGGCGAGAAGTTAAAGATTTCTCGACCGATATAAAAATCTCCGACAATCACTCGCCACCCACGCTTCACATGTCTGATACCGTCTTAGGCAGCGCGCGACGCGGAAAGCGCACGCTGGAGCGCCTCAGGGTTGACCGGTTTGACCAGATGCTCGTCAAAACCAGCGTCTCGTGTACGTCGATAGTCTTCCGGCTGACCGTAACCGGTGATCGCGACAAGATAAACACCTTGCAGTCGGGGCATTTTCCGTAGCGTCTGAGCAAGTTCGTAGCCATCCATGCCCGGCAACCCGATATCTAGCAGCACCACTTCCGGAAGAAATGTCGCGGCACATCGAATGGCTTCCTCAGCGTCGTAGGCGACCTCCAGCGTATGGCCCTGCAGCGCCAATAGAGTCGACAGTGAGTCTGCCGCATCCCTGTTATCGTCGACCACCATCACGCGTCGCGTGTGAACGACGTCGGCGTCGGCATCTCGCTTCGGACTGGGAGGTGGCGAGACGCGCGGCAGTCTGATCTCGAATGCGGAACCGTGGCCCACGCCCGCACTGTGGGCAGCAATCATGCCACCGTGCATTTCCACGAGCCGCTTGACCACTGCGAGCCCGATTCCCAGGCCACCCTGGGCACGGTCGAGCGTGCGTTCGCTCTGGACAAACAAGTCGAAGACATGCGCCAGCAAATCGGGCGCGATGCCGGAGCCGTTGTCGGTGACGCCGATGACCACGTTCGCCCCCTCCGGCCGCGTCCAGATGTGTATCGTTCCGCCCGGGTCTGTGTACTTGACGGCGTTGGCGAGAATGTTGGACACGCATTGCACCAGGCGCGCCATATCTCCATCGACATACAGGCGTTCGCCGCCACTGGTGGATTCGACGGTGAGCGTGTGCCGCAACTGGCGCAGGCGTGGCTCGACGGTTTCAACGCTCTGCGCGACGACGACTGCAACATCAAGCGGCTCTCGCTGCAAGGTGATGTGGCCCTGAGTGATACGGGAAACGTCGAGCAGGTCATCAACGAGGCGGGTCAGTTGGGCCGTCTGTCGCTTGATCATGTCGATCAGACGCGTCTCGGTACTACCCGCCAGCGTGCGGGCAAGTAGTTCGCTGGCATTAGTGATCGGCGCGAGCGGATTTCGAAGCTCGTGAGCCAGCATCGCCAGGAACTCGTCTTTCTGACGGTTGGCAATCCGCAAGGCCTCCGTCACTTGAGCGCGCTCCTCGCTTTGTTGGTACCGCGCGATAATGAGGGCCGCCGAATGTGCGAGCCGGGCGGCTAACTCACGTTCACGGTGATCTGGCTCACGCGATGCCGTGGGATAGATGGTGAAAGCGCCGACCACCTTTCCGCTCGACGTTTCAATGGGGAAGGACCAGGAAGATCGCACTTCGTGGGGGGCAGCCGCTGGCTCGGTTGCGAATACCGGCCGGCCTTGATACGCCGCGAGTCCACATGCAGGCGCGTCGGCCGAAATGCGATACCGCGCGGCATCGCTGGGGACATCCTGGGATGTGCCGACGACCTGCCGCAGCTCGGTCTGCTCCGCATTGGCGAGATAGAATGCACACCCGGCCCCGCCATCTACCTGAGCGGTGACGACGCGCGATAGGATGCCAAGCGAAACCGTGAGCGGGGCATCGTCCACGGCTGTTCGAAACGCCTCCTTCTGCGCTGTCAACCACGAAGCGGTATCTTTCAGGACGACCTCCACCCGCTTTCTCTCGGTCATGTCGACCGCCATCCCGAACCATTCGACGATCTCGCCGTGCTTGTCGAGCACGGGAATTGCACGGGAAAGCGTCCAACCCGTCGAGCCATCGACGCGTCGAACGTGGTGCTCCAGTTCGAAAGGGCTCTTGTCGCGGATGGCGGCGTTAATATGGGCCAGCACGTCGTCGCGATCTTCGGGTGGTACGTAATAGTCGAGCCATGTCGCACTGACGTTGTCCGTGCTGGTCACAAAATCCTTGCCTTCCAGAAAGCGCATTTCGCTCCAGTCGGCATTCATCGCGTAGACTGCATCCGAGGATGCGTTGATGAGCGCACGGAAGCGTTCATCGCTTCTGCGGCGCAACGCCCTGAGTTCGAGCAGCGAGTCCATGCGCGCGATCAGCTCGCGAGCGGAAAATGGTTTCACCATGTAGTCGTCCGCGCCGGACTGCAGCCCTTCGACGCGCGCCTCCTCGCCCGCGCGTGCGGACAGCAGAATCACAGGCACATCGAGCAGTTGCTCGTCGGCGCGCATGGCCCGGACAAGCCCGATGCCATCGAGGCGGGGCATCATGATGTCAGCGACGACAAGATCGGGCAGCTCCCGCGTGGCGGCTTCGAGTGCGGTCACGCCATTCTCGGCGACCTCGACGGAAAAACTGCTGGCGAGTAGCTTCTGGAGGTAGGCTCGCATGTCGGCGTTATCGTCCGCGACCAACACGCGTGGCTTGTCGGTTTGCTGGTACCTTGGGGCGTCGACTACCGGCACGGCGTCCGGCAGGATACCGGCAGGACTCGTCGCGGTGTTGGACTGGCCCCCGGGTATCCAGCGCAGCGCCTCTTCCACAAAAACCCCTGCGTTGATTGTCGCAAATCTGGTCTGGCTGTCCGAATCCGCACGTCCGTCACCGACAAGCGCCGCGCGGATGGGTATGCGGACCGTGATCGTCGTGCCAACACCGAGCGTACTGGTCGCGCTTATCTCGCCGCCGTGAAGCCGCACCAGTTCCTGTACCAGTGACAGGCCAATGCCCGTGCCTTCCTGACTGCGACCGCGCGTGCCCTCGACGCGATGAAATCGCTCGAAGATATGGGGAAGCTCGTTCTCGGGGATGCCAGACCCCGTGTCCCGGATTTCCAGGATGACGTACGCGTCCTCCGATGCATACAGGCGCACGCTTATCTCGCCGTGAAGCGTATACTTGAACGCGTTGGAAAGCAGGTTGAGAACAATCTTTTCCCACATTTGCCGATCGACCTGGGCGGGCTTGGCGATTGGCGCGCAATCGACCCGGTAGGCCAATCCGCCCCGTTCGATGAGGGAGCGGAACGTACTGGCGAGGTCCTGCGTCAACGCCGTCAGATCGGTAGGTTCAAACGTCGCCTGAGCACGGCCAGCCTCGATGCGGGAGAAGTCGAGGAGCGTATTGACGAGGCGCAGTAGTCTGAGTGCATTGCGATGCGCCAGGGCAAGCTGCGCACGCACAGCCTCCGGCAGGGTGGCATCAGTGGAAACGTCTGCTAACGGCCCGAGCAGAAGGGTCAAGGGCGTGCGAAACTCGTGGCTGACGTTGGAGAAGAAAACAGTCTTGGCGCGGTCGATCGTGGCCAGGGCCTCCGCCCGATTGCGCTCCTCCTCGAGTGCGCGGGCGCCGCGAATGGCGGCGACAACCTGAGATGCCGTCAGGTCAAAGAAGGTCCGATAGTCAGCGTTAAGAACACGGTGAGGGCTCAGGCCGCACACCAGTGCGCCCAACATCCGGGATTGATCCGAGGTGGCCAGTGGCAGCACGATAGCGGAGCGAACGGGCTCATTCCATGGGCTACGCGCGAGCAGCGCGTCGTCTGGCATCCACTGAGGGATCACAAGGACGTCCCGGTCGGCAACAAGACGCTTCAACTGCCATGGATCCTGTCCTTGGGCATTTCCAGGTGTAGCGGTTGCGGGTGGCAGTTCCGCAAGCGCGGATTCACCCAGACCTGTACTGGCCACCAAGCGCGCAGCATTGTCATGGCCATCGAACAAATAGAGTAGGGCGAAGGGGACGTCCCAGGGATTCTTCTTGAGCACGGCGATCGCGCTGACGCCAGCTTGCTCCGCGGTCTGGAGATCCGCAGGACTGTGCGCCCCAAGCTCGCGCAGTGTGCGGATTTGCCGATTCGCGAACACCTGCTCGGATATTTCTTCCACCGTGGCCAGTACGCCTCCAATGCCCGATTCGACGGTTTCGTCGGGAACTGGGCTATAGGCAAGACGAAAATGCGTCTCCTCATGCGGCACCGAGCGGTCGATGAGCACGGCAATATCGTCGCTGACAGAGGCTGGGCCACCCCGGAAGGGCCGTTCGGCCATTGGTCCCAGGATGTGAAACACTTCGCTCCAGCAATCGCGAAAAGGCTGGCCCATGGCCCGGGGGTGCTTGTCGCCCAGCACAGGCCGGTAGGCATCGTTATAGATCTGAACGAAATCGGCGCCCCACCAAAGCAGCATCGGCGAATGATTGTGCAAGACCAGCGACGCCGCTGATCGCAGCGCTTGCGACCAGCCATCGACCGGTCCAATTGACGTTCTGCCCCAGTCGAGCGCGCGAGCCAGCGCGCATGCCTCGCCAGCTCCCTTTAGGCAGGATGGCACCGCAATCGACTGGTTTTCGCCGGGATGTTCGGCCGCGAAGGCAGCTTGGGTTGAAGACGTCAAGTACATGCTCCTTCGGATTCGTGCTGCCGATGCGTGCTGCCTTATGTCCCTGGCTCAGGAACGGAATGGTTTCGCAGCATGTCATCGAGGGCGCGTGCGGGGGCTGCCGCGCCGGACGGCGCGGCCGGAAAGAACTCTACTATGCCATCGAGGTCGAGGGCGCAGAATCCGTATTGCGTCAATTGGGTCAGTAGCTGTGTCGCTTGCAAGCCGAGCATAGCCATATGCTCGGTAAGCTCGCCTTGGACATTGGACTCGGGCGGACCGAGCCAATGGCGCACCGCTGGCGGGCAATCGATGAGATCTTTGTTGGCGGGTACGATTAGCGCGCGGTTTCCCTTGCGGAACAGGAAAACGTTCATGGTAGTAGCGATACGCGAAGATGGCCCCGGGGCAGTGAACTCACGAGCGGACCGCGAGACGGTGCCTGGAAGGCTGAGTCCTGCTGCGGTGCTCCGATTTTGAAAATAGGAAATTTCTCGCCACGGTCAAGTAGCTTATTGTCCACTTATGGGGCGTTTAAGCATTTTCAGACGAACACTGACGTGCGGTGGGCATAGAAGAACGTTGCGTTCCCTGTCGCCCATCCGGATGGGACCTCTCCGGACTCCAACCCGCTTTCCTGAAATTGCACATCGCGCAATGTTTGTGCTCTACTTTGCGCACCGGCCCTGAGCCATGCGACGGAGTTCCCGATGAGCACAGCGTTCGACTGGTTCCTGCAGGTCCTTCATAAGCATCCAGAGGTCACCTTCTTCCTGGTGTTGGGTCTGGGGTACGCGCTGGGAAAGCTCAAGATCGGTACCTTTACGCTCGGCGCGGTCACCGGCACGCTGCTCGCGGGGGTCTTGGTCGGCCAGTTCGGGCTCAAGATCTCTGGAGAAGTGAAGCAGTGCTTCTTCTTGCTCTTCCTGTTTTCCATCGGATTCCGCACTGGTCCGCAGTTCTTTCGCGGCTTGCGTAGCGACGGCCTGCAACAGGCGCTCCTGGCCGCCATCGTGGCCACGACCGGTCTCGTGGTGGCGTTCTTTGTGAGCAAGCTTTTCGGCTACCAGGCCGGCACCGCGGCCGGTGTGGTAGCCGGGTCGCTGACCGAGTCGGCCACCATCGGCACTGCGAGCGATGCCATCTCGAGGCTGGCGCTATCCGACGCCGATCGACAACTCCTGACCAACCAGATCCCTGTTGCCTTTGCTGTCACCTATCTGGTGGGCGTGATCGGTGCTGCGTGGATTCTTAGTCAACTCGCCCCGAAGCTCCTTGGCGTGGACTTGCCTGCGGTATGCCGTGAGCTTGAAGACAAGATGCAAGGCAACACCCCACAGGGCATTCCCGGGCGGCGGGAGTTCGAGTTTCGGGCATACGCCATCAAGGAGGGTTCGCCGCTGGTGGGTGCATCGATAGCCGAATTGGAAGCGGCCATGGGCGAGGAGCGACTTTTCTTTGGGCGTGTGCGCCGCGACGGCGTCGTGACGAACGCCACGCCCGACACCGTGCTGCGCGCGGGGGATGCCGTGGGGGTAACTGCGCGGCGCACCCTGTTGGTGGAGCGCATGGAAGGCCCAGGTTCCGGTGTGCGCGAGATAGATGATCGCGAGTTGCTGGACGTGGAGGCGGAAACCCTGGATGTGGTGATCACATCCAAGGCCATTGATGGCCGTCGGCTTGGTGACTTGGCGCACGAGCAGGGGGCGCGGGGCGTATTCGTGCTGCGCGTTACCCGGGCGGGCACGCCGGTGCTGGTCTCCCCCGAGACCGTGCTCAATCGTGGCGATGTCGTGACGCTCGTGGGCAGTGTATCCAACGTGGACGCCGTCGTCGAAGCGCTCGGTGTGCCCGACCGCGCCACCAATGCGACAGACATGGTCCTGGTTTCGCTGGGCATTGTGGTCGGTGCGCTCGTCGGCGTCCCGGCGCTGGTCGTTGGCGGCGTCGAAATTGGCCTGTCACTGAGCGTCGGAGTACTTCTGGGCGGGCTGGTGTGTGGATGGCTGCGATCCGTGCAACCGCGCCTGTTCGGTCGTATTCCGGGGCCCACCCTGTGGGTCTTCGAATCCATCGGGTTGACCGGTTTCGTCGCCATCGTGGGACTAAACGCCGGGCCGGACTTCGTGAAAGGTCTGCAGTCGAGTGGGCTTTCGCTTCTGCTGGCAGGTGTGCTGACTGTGAGCATTCCAATGCTGGTAGGCGTACTCGTTGGGCACAAACTATTGAAGATGCACCCGGGCGTCATGCTTGGGGTGTGCGCCGGGGCTTCGACCGCGACGCCAGCATTGGCCGCGGTGCAGGAGGCGGCGAAGAGCGCGGTACCGACATTGGGCTATGGTGTGGCCTATGCCGTAGGGAATGTACTGTTAGCGCTTTGGGGGACGGTCATCGTGGCGCTGGTGGCCTGACGGGCTGCCCCGTGTACACCGGGCATAGCGGAGGGTCTGTGGCCCAAGCGCCCGAATATTGCTAGGGTGCCGCGCAGGCAGGATATGTCCGAACGATGGTCAGATCAACGAATCGGCGTGCCGACCCCAGGGATTTGAGTCTTCGCGGTGGATCATCATCGCTGCGCTGCGGCCTTGCTCGCACTCATTGGATGGCCAGCCGCTTTGCATTAGCCATCGCGCGACCGTGAATCGGTGCGAGGATCTCCTGCATCAGCCGGGTTGAAAGTCTGGTGAGTTGTAGCGCATTGACAGGATTCTGAGCCGCCAACGTCCAAAGCGCGGCTTGATGTTCAAGCGCTTGCGAGGGGGAGCGGCTGGATGCCAGCATCGCAGCCGCAGCAGATGTGGCCAAGAGGTGCTCGCTCGTGTCGCTTGCCAGGGTGGCGGTCAGGGCAAGCCATCCTGACGTCATCGCGAGGAGGGATTCGGTTGCCGCTTCCCCTTTTTCAATGCCCATAAGGCTGAACTCGTGCTGATCGCGTGCCGTGGGCGCTGGGCCTGCCATCGCCATACGGTGGGTGCGGTGGCTGACAACACATATTGTTGCCCGGAACAGGTCGAGCATGTCGCAAAGGAGGCTCGCCGAATCCGTCGAAGCGTCGTCAACATGTCGGGCGATTTGAGAGGTGGAGCGCATATCGGGAAATCCTAGGCGTGAGCGTGCATGGAGTTGCATCAGGGCAGGAACTCGCAAATGTGCCCGGATGCCGCTCTACGGAAGGGGGCGCCGATGTAATAAGCACCTCTGTGAAGCGGAGGTCCAGCATAGGTCCAATCATGCTGCGATGCAACAAATTATCTATGGGGCGGTCCGCCGTCCGCGACTTTGGCAGCGGCGAACTTGTGCCGGGTAATCTGGAAACAGGCGAGAAAGGGGTGCAGGATAGGGGACCAAGAGTGCAGCGAAAGGGGCTTGAGATTTACGCAACGGTGGGTCCGCCCCCAAATTCAGCGGCTTCGCCGGTGAGGCCCCCAAACTCGGCCCGCGGCCTACCACAATCGAGCTTGACGGCCCGACGCCCACGGCGTCGGGCCGTCTTTGTCACCAATGGGGGCGACCTGAAAAATCCCCTGTGGCCATCGGGCAACCCATGCACTAGCGATGTTCGGGAAACGGCGCGACCCAGAAACGGGCTGGCTTGCGGCGCACGCCCAATGCTAGTCCCTTGGATTCACTGAGCGGCATTCCGGGGTGCGATGGCGTCAAAGGTCCGCGCCTCCTCTGCCGAATTGAACGGCTGGGACGCCCCCGTCGTGCCATCTATATGCACGACGGTGACGAACCAGCGTCCGTTGAGGGGGCCATGGATCATAAGCCGGGTGCCCGTTGTCATCGAAAGTCTCCTGAGGCGGTGATTTTCACTGCAGAGCGCGGGCTCTGCCCATGCGGCAGGCGAAATGTCGCGCATGCGGCGACAGGCGAGTGGCGCATTCTGGCTGAATCGTGCGGATCAGAGGCAATCTTCATCTGGAAACCGGAGCTGGACGCTACGCAACCGCCTGATAAGCGCGAGGTGCTCGCGGTGCGCCGACAAGTTGCCCAGCAGTACGGACAACTGGGCTGCGGCCGTGGACGAGTCATAGGCCTTTGTCTGTAGCTGCCGTATCAGCGCGATCTGGATTCGGATATGGGCGCGGCACGAGGCGGCGTGTTGCAGGCCTATCTCGTAGTGCGCGTCGAGTTGTGCCTGGTTCATGGCGACCTCGGTTTCTTGCGCGAAGGAACACACTTTCACCCTAGCCCGCTGCCTGGTACGCGACTATAGGACAATGCCGCGTCGGCACGGCAGAACAGGCGCGCCGGAGGGGCCGCGTGGCCGAGCCGCCGGGCGCGATGCTTGCTCCATCTATTGCTGTGATCTGCAGCAGATGGGAGGCGATGCATGGGCACCATTTCTCGAAGAATTGCGAGCCCCGTCATGTCGATTTTGATCGGCATCGCTGCATTTCTTACAGGGGTTGCCGTTGCTGCATTGCAGGCGCACCTGCGGCGAAATGATGCCGCAACGGCCGCTGCTGTCGCGCGGTCGCCCGAGAGGTCGGACGGCCAGTGGATGGGTTGAAGGGGGGGCGGGGACTACGGCGAAGGAAAAGGCCGGTTCTCGAGAAATTCGGCCGCTTCGTCCAGGGCCTCCTGGGCGATCCTGCGCACGTCGTCAGTGGGGCCTGCACTGAGCAACAAGGCTAGCGCTGCATAGAGGGCGTGGACGTGCTCCATCGCTTCATCCGACTCTCGCGCTTCAGTCATTTGGAGATTCACGTAAACGGTGAATGCAAATTCTATATCGCAGCGACCGGCATCATTTGGCTTGGGCCCGGGCCCAATGTTCGCGAGACCACACTGCCTGACACGGCTTGGTCTGGTATTCGCGTGGCATCGTCTGGCAGATGGTTGCTACGATGTAGAGGTCAATCCGGAAGTCGCGAGCCAGCTCGCACATCCTTTTGGCCGAAATGACCAGCACGTCGTCGCAGCGGGCAGGCGCCTGCAGTAGGGGCGCGTCGTCAGTCACAGCTAGCCGCCGGAACGGTACACAACTGTGACCCCCGCCGGCAGGTAAAGAGGATGTGCGACGGGCGGCCACTAGTGGCTGCCCATCTTCAATGAACCCCAAAGGGCAATGGCTCGCGAAAGAGGAATAACGCGCGACGCGCGAGGGTGTCTCAGCAGCTGAGGAGGGATAGGAGTCCGTTTGTCGCGTGGCCGGCAAGCGCCTGATCGCACATAAATCCGGCCGGGCAGGAAAGCGCTCAGACAGGCAAGTCGTCTCGTTCCGTGGGTCGTCACGCCGGCGCCCCCGCGGGCCGGCTCACTTCATGGCTGACAGTGGGCGCAGTGCGTAGTGTGGCGCAACCCCAAAGAGTTCCGTTGGCCAACCTCAGGCGGCAGGTCGGTAATCGGCACCCGGTGCAATGTGATTGGTGCCGCCAGAACAACGCTGTGAGCCCCTTCCCGGGCCTACCGCCAGACCAGCGCATTTCATACGATTTGTTCTGCGTCGTACCACTGCGATCGCAAAAAGACCACCTCTCTTGCGCCTCATCCACCCTCTTCGACCATAGGAATCACCATGGCCAATGCCAACGCTATCATCGAATCCCTTGTGAGTCGTCGTACCATCAGTTTGTACGACCCTGCCTTCGTCTTAGGCGACGACCAAATCCGCGAACTGGTACGAATCGCCACCACCGCACCGACATCCTTCAACTTGCAGAACTGGCGCTTCATCGCAGTGCGTACACCTGAAGCCAAGGCGCGGCTGCGGGCAGTTGGCTGGGACCAGCCCAAGATCACCGATGCGGCCGTCACGTTCATCATCTGCGGTCAGTTGGCCGACCATAGCGTACTGCCGGAGCGCTTGGCACCAGCTGTGGAGGCGGGCATCATGCCGGCGAAGGTCGCCACGGGATTCGAAGACGCCGCGCGCGGCCTGTATTTCGAGCATCCGCAACGCCAGCGCGACGAGGCGGTACGCACCGGGGCTATCGGCGCAACGGCATTGATATATGCGGCCCATGCGCAGGGCCTGGGTTCGTCGCCGATGATTGGTTTTGACGCCGACGCGTTGGCACGTGAGTTCGGCCTGGCCGATGATGAAGTACCGGTCATGCTGTTGTCCGTGGGGTCAGCGTTGCCTCAAAATTGGCCACAGAAGCCGCGCCGCCCTGTGGCAGAAGTGCTCGACTTCGCATAGCTCCATCACAGAGCCTTCATAACTGGCCACTCGATAGTGCCGACCTACAGGTGGCTTTGGACGAAAATCCGGGAGCCAAGCAGTTTTTTGCAACACCGAACAGCCGTAACCGCTATGCCATCCTGTTTCGCGTACAGAATGCCAAAAAGCCAGAAAAAAGGGCGCGTAAAATCGCGGAATTCATCAACATGCTGAACCGTGGTGAAACCCTCTATTCATAGATTTGCGCTTCTGACGGATGACTTCGGAGTGAGAGGCAGGATCCGACCAACCTATGGCGGCCTCTCGCCCCGCTCAAGAATAGAAATTTGACGGGATCGGAAATGTTCGGTTATGTGCGAGAATTGCGAGTCCACTCAATCTCAACTGATCCATGAATGCGAGTCCCCGCGCCGCTATAACCGTTCGACGGCTTTCGCCAGCCGAATGGCCGCAAGCCTTCCCTGTTATCTCTCAGTTGCGTGCGCTCGATGAGGCTGAGTTTTTCAGGCGAACCTGCCGGCAATCGTATTGCGGGTACGAGTTAGTTGGAGCGTTCAGAGACGGCGAAATTATTGGCGTTATGGGAATGCGGCCAGTCCACACGTTGGCGCGCGGGGCATATCTGCACGTTGACGATCTCGTGGTGTTAGCGGAAGCACGAGGAGGCGGCGTAGGGCATGCCTTGATGGACTATGCCGAAGCCGACGCCCGTGAACGCGACATGAATGCCATATTTCTCGATGCGAGACCAGAAGCCGTTTCGTTCTATGAGAGCCGAGACTATGCACTGCATCCCGCACCGTCAATGAAAAAGATGATTTAGTCTCGTGATTGAGGCACGATGATAGCCAAACTGGATGCGCCAGCCCAATGGCCGCTTATGGGGGTCCCTCGCGCCCAGCTTTCTGATGACATTCGCTGATCGCAACTTGCGTGGGTTCGTCCCACAACCGGGGACGCGGAGAACTTCCTGTTAGCGGAACCTCATCGATTCTTCGGAACCTCATCGATTCTTCTATATCGCTCTAACTCGGTATCGCTCGTCCTGGCATATCGTCGCCTCTGCAAGCCTCACTTTTTTCGAAGAAATACGCTCACCGTCAGCTCCACCTCAGGTAACGAAGGTCGATCAAATGGCTCTCCGCTATCGCTCGTACACGAGATGTTTCGGTGCCTTTCGCCCTTGAGGCGATCATGTTCGACATGACGCTGCGAATGCAGAACCGTTACTCAACCCAGCGATATTGCACGGTCAGCGAGATCGCCTTGTAGTCACCGCCGGCACGGGTGATCCAACCCTTGGACGCACTGATCTTGCCCGACCAATTCGCTGCGAAGGGCACAGATAGCGTCAATCCATACCGCGTATTGGTGCGACGATCGTCGTTGCGCACGCCGTCCACGGTCGTACTGCCTCCGCTATACAGGCCCGCATCGGCGGCGAGCCACAGACCTGGGCGGAATTGGTATCCGCCATGCAGTTGTGCGACCGCCAGCGGGCTCTGCTGCCGTTGCTTACTACCGAGGAATTCGTTGTTGGCGGTAAAGAACCACACACCAAAAGAACCTTCGGCGAACCAGTTGCCAAACGGCGCCGAAACCCCGACTTCTGGCTTGAATGCCCAACGGTTTGCGCCGATGTTGATGAGTCTGTCCGCATGATACTGCCCGCTCGGCGTGACTACTGTCAGGCTCGTTCCCAGGGCAGGGACCGGCGGATGCCTCGCAAATTCGGCGGGTGTCCTTGCGGCACCCCCCAGAAGGTTGACCGCGAAACGTAGATAGGCATCGCCGACCCCGGCACGATAGACGCTGTTTGGCGCGTCAAACACGTTTCCTGCGACATTGGCGCGCGAATAGGGCAGTACAACGCCAACGGAAGCCGTCCTGCCAAGCAAGTCGAAGACCTGCAGATAGCCCAAAGCAAAGATGTCGATCTTCGCTTTGACGTCTGTAATGGGCAGGGAAGGGTCGGTCAGTACATCGCCGCCCAGCCTTGCATAAGTCGCGAGCAGGAAATGCGTGCCAACCGGCGCTGCCGAATAGGCGCGCGGCTCGAGTTCCTGGGCCATGCAAGCGTCTGCGAGCGTGATAAGGCAAGGCAGCAGCCACCGGCCCCACAGCATGTACACGGCGGGCTTATCCCTCCCTGGCATCGATGCCTCCTCTTGACTGTCGCGCTATGTAGGCTCTAGAACGCTGTCATCGCGATGGCCTCTCCTATCGTGGGCGCTTGGATTTAACCAGTAGACGCCGCCGCGAGTGTGCGCTGGGTCAATGGCACGCTGCCCGGGGCAGTCACGGCATAGCAGGTTCGGCCGAGTCTTTGGAAGACGAGTATTGGCGGCATCGCAGATATCCCGTGGCTTATGCGCGACTATCACGCGGCGTTGGCTTGCTGGCGCCGAGGTGACGCATGCTTAACGGTGGCTGGCTGCCAACGCGACAATGGCGCCTGTGGTTGCGGCGATGGCGGCCACAGTTCCCATGCTCTGCCACGGATGCTCATGGACGTAGCGATCGGTAGTTCTCGCCCACGCCGTAGCTCTGGCGTGACTCTCTTCGCGCAGCGAAACAAGACGATCCTGCAGCGCGCGCCGCCGGGCCTTTAGTGCATGGCGCCCGAGACCTGTCCCTACACCGGTTTCGGCTTTCACGTCTTTGAGAAGCGCCTGCACGTCAGCTACGAGCGCATCGACGTCGCGTGCCAATGTGTCCTTGTGCATGGAAAAGTTGGATTGGATGTCGTTCATTTTGTCCTCCTATTTGCGAATTCCTCGCGGTGCGTCGTGCAGTACGACTGGCACCAGTCAAATATAGGCTTGGGTTGGCAGCGCGATATAGGAATCGGTCCGCGGATGGTGGCAAAAGGGCGGGGGCCATCTCCGCCTTGTATGGCAGAAGCAGACTGAACAACTAGAAAACGCGATCGCCTTGAAGGGTAGAGCCCAGTTGAATTGCCGGAAATGCTGTTGTATCGCAACCTGCTCTTGGCTTGAGGGCGCGAGCCAAGAGCACGTACGCGCAACCGTTGTACGTCGATGGAGTTGCCCCCAATGACTGGTGATAAATCTGTGGAAAACTCGCGCGGGCCGTTGCTGGCTGCAGGTTGGCGGCGTTGCTCAACGATTAGACAGATCCAGCTAGAGGCAGGAGAGATGCCACATAGAGCAGAGTTGGCGCATCGCGGAAGTGGATTGCGGCAGAGGGTCACAAGGCGCCTGCCAAGCCGACCGATGAGAGGTCGGAAACAGCCCAGTTGTCACGGCCTCGAGACGAATTTTGGATTAGGCAAACACACAGCAACGAAAGGTGACGCGCGCCGGCACGCTCGACGAAGTGTGCCAAAAAGGCCTCACGCGCTTTCGATACGCGGCGATGTTCTGCCCTGCACCGTGGCAGAAATCTATAGCGTTCGCTGTTGGGAAGCGGCGGACGGTCGGAGGGCGGTCCCATCGTGGGTCAATCGCCGATAGACCGAGCCCGAACGCCCTACGTGCTGCCCATATCGTGGTCAGTCGGACCGCTATCCCAAATGATTGCCAGGCGCCGAGAATGGGGGCGCCACGAATTCGGGTGAGTTCGGACGAGCCGCGGCGGCTGAATTCCTCAATGGTCGACCGGGATTGCCCCTATCCGCGTTTGATCAGTCGAACGACGAAAAGCAGAATGACAGCACCAATGACGGCTGTAATGATAGATCCAATCCAGCCGCCGCCAAGCGAAATTCCAAGCACGCCAGCCAGCCATCCTCCGATGAAGGCGCCGATGATGCCAACGATGATGTCCACTAACAGACCGAAGCCGCCACCCTTCACCAGCACGCCTGCCAGCCATCCGGCAACTGCACCAATAATAATCCAGGCAATGAGACCGTGTTCCATTGTTAATATCCTTTTGGTTTGGATTAGGGGGGTCAAATCGCTGCCTGCCTATCCCCGATACAGCACTACGAGTGAATAGTAGTTCCCTAAAAGAAACTTGGTTATAGTTTTGTGTGTCTGGGTTGCGGAAATTCCCTTAGCCTGGCGGGAGTCGCCGATAGATTGGCCAAGAACCGTTGCTGACCCGGTGAAAGTACGGACTCGACTTAATTTTCCCATCGGCCTGTCGCCTGCAGCGTCGAGATCACATACCGTCGATCATTGACAGTGTTCGAAATCGACAGCGGCAGTATCTCTAAGCGAGAGAGTCGAGCGCCAAAACCTGGGACGTGGAGTAGACGGCCACGTCGATACACAACATGCTGCGGTGCGGCATGTTGTGTGTACGGCAGGCGAAGCTGGGCGCTTAGTGCGGACGGAGGACTGGATTTCGGCCTCGGCCGGCCGTATCGCGGAGATCACGAGCCTCGACGGCGGCGCGCCGGATTCGCGAGTGGATTAGCGAACGGTGCCTGCGCAGAGCGAGGCCCGAAGCCCGAAGGGGCGTCTCCATAGGCGTGTTCAATTACCACTGAAGCAGTCGGTGACCGAGCATCGCACCGATGACAGTGGGCACCAGCATGCCAAGTACGTACCACACGCCCCAGAAGGCCACGCCCATCTCCGGGCAGTGCAGGCAGTACGCAAGCGTAGCTACGGCGCCGGACAGCAGGCCACCGACGGCGCCTGCCAGTCGCAAGCGTGTCGGCGCCAGTCCGCGCAGTGCCCAGAAGACTGCGATGAAGGCGGGCACGGACAACATCGCAATGGCGAACGGGCAAACGTTCCAAGTTTGCCCCAGTATCGCCGCCGCGCGTTCGCCAGTTGGAGTGCCGGCCAGCACATAGGCCGCGCCAAGCCAGACGGCAGCGAACGGCACTGAAATGCCCGGCCAGCAGGCACGGGTGTCCATGCCGGGACGTGCCAGTCGGGTCACCATCCACAATGCGCCAAGCAGCAACGACAGGGGCAACGCCACTTTCGCCCAGAACAGCGGGGTGACGGCGACGTCGGCCAGGTCGGCGCGGAAATGCAGCGTGCTGGCCATCAGCAGGATTGCCACCGCCGCGCCTGCGGCGATCGCGATGGCAAACCGGCGGCTGACTACGTGTTGGTCGACTGGCGTGACGCCGGTGGCAAGCATGGAAATCAGGTCGTCCGTTTTCATCGCGTTCCTCGAATTTTTGCTGCGAGCGCTTTCAGGCCGCGATGTACGCCCACCTTGACTGCCGACTCGGTCATCCCAATCATCTGCGCGGCCTCGCTGACCGATAGCCCTTCCAGCTTGACGTACACGATCGGCAGGCGCTGGCGATCCGGCAGTTGGTCAAGCAGCAGGTTCAGGTCGCGCTTTGCTTGCGCCGGCTCCAGGTCGGAAGCTGCCGAGACATCCTGTGCGGCATCCAGCGAGTCGTTCAGCGCATCGTGTCGCCCATGTGCACGAAAATGATCGGCAAGCTTGTACCGGGCGATGGCGTGTACCCATGCCGTCAGCGGTTGCCCAGGCAGGTAGGTATGGCGCGCATTGTGGACAGCCAGTAGCACCTCCTGAGTCAAGTCCTCGACGTCACCCACCTGCTGTGGGAGCCGGTTGCGGAAATAGCCGCGCAGCATCACGGCCAGTTCGGTCAGGCATTGTGCATACGCGACCTGGTCGCCCGCCAGCCCGCCGGTAAACAGATCGTGCAGGCGAGACTCCCGCCTTTTCAGCACATCCTGTTCGACAGTTCGTTCCATCGATCGCGTTGGTTACATCGGGCCACATTGATTTGCGCGAATTCTACGCTGAGGCGGCGATGGTGTGTGTTGCAAGGCGCTTCGCCGCCAACGCGTATCGGACTGCGAAGAAAATCTCCGGGCGCTGTAACCGGATACGCCGGCACGACGAATTTCTCATCAGACGCACACATTCGGTGTGAATCTGGTGCCCGCCGGTCTCGGCGCGGTGCGATGTTTCGTCAACCGGGACGCTCCCGGTCCAACGCAAAGCAACGAGAGGAATCGAGATGAACAAGACCGTAGTCGCCGTGGTTGCCACAATGTTCCTGATGGGTGGTACCGCCGTATTTGCCCAGACCGGTGGATCGATGGCCAAGGACACGATGTCCAAAGATTCGATGTCGAAGGACGCCATGTCGAAGGATGCGATGGCCAAGGACGCCATGTCCAAGGATGGTATGGCGAAGGACAACATGTCCAAGGACGGCATGTCCAAGGACAAGATGGGCAAGTCGAAGCCGCACGACAAGATGGGCAAGGAAGGCGATGCCATGTCCGGTGGCATGAGCAAGTAACGCTGGACTGGGCAAACTCGGCCGGGTACCGGTGGCGTCTGACCGCCAACGGTGCCTGGCTTTCCGAAGGAGGGCGAAATGGGACGCTCGCACGACGCTGTCGACGCTCGCGTTGCCCCAGCCAAGATCCAGCCGGGCTGGGTGCGCATCTCACACTGGCTCAATGCGCTGGCGGCTCTGGTGATGATGCTGTCTGGCTGGCGCATCTACAACGCCTCGCCAGTGTTCCCGCCATTCCGATTTCCAGGCGATATCACGCTAGGCGGCTGGCTGGGTGGCGCACTGCAATGGCACTTCGCCGCGATGTGGCTGTTGTTTTTCAACGGGATCTTCTATCTGGCGATGAATCTGGCCACGGGCCGGTTTGCGCGGAAATTCTTTCCGCTGAGGCCGCGCGCCGTGCTGGCTGACCTTATCGCCGCGCTGCGCGGCCACCTGTCCCACGCCGACCTCAGCCACTACAACGCTGTGCAGAAGCTTGCCTATCTACTGGTCATGGTGGTGCTGCTCGTGCTGGTGCTGTCGGGTATCGCCATCTGGAAACCCGTCCAGTTTCCATTGCTGCGCGAGATGATGGGCGGCTACGACTCCGCGCGCGTGGTTCATTTCTGCGCAATGTGCCTGCTCGCCGCCTTTGTCGTGCTGCACGTGTTGATGGTGGCGCTGGTGCCGCGCAGCCTGCTGACAATGATCCGCGGACGCTGATCCAACCTGGAGCATAAATCGTGAATCCAGAATCCTCCAGACCGATGGCTGTTGATCGTGAGTCATTGGCCATCGATGTGCGGCGCGAGTTGGATCTACCGTCGCGGCGTCTGTTCGGCAAGCGCATCCTCACACTGGGCGGCCTCGCCATGCTGACCGGCTGCAGTCTGACCGACGACAAATCGGTCGAGGCATTTCTCTCACGGGTGTCACGCATGAACGACCGCGTACAGGCGTGGCTCTTCGACCCGAACCGGCTCGCGCCAACCTATACCGAAGCCGACATCACGCGGCCATTCCCATTCAATGCCTTCTACGGCATCGATGAAGTCACCGTGGTGAACGGCGATGACTTTCGGCTCGAGGTGGGCGGGCTGGTGCGGCAAAAGAAAAGCTGGACCCTGGACGAGCTTTACGCGCTGCCCAAGGCCGAGCAGATCACGCGCCATATCTGCGTGGAAGGCTGGAGCGCGATCGGACGGTGGGGCGGCACGCCGTTTGCCGGTTTCCTGCAGCGCATCGGCGCCGATACCACTGCAAAGTATGTGGGGTTCCGGTGTGCCGACGACTACTACGAGAGCATCGACATGGCCACGGCGCTGCACCCGCAGACTTTGCTAACCTTCACATACGACGGCGAGCGCCTGCCGCCGAAGTACGGCTACCCGATGAAGCTGCGGATGCCTACCAAGCTTGGCTACAAAAATCCCAAGCACATCATGGAACTGTTCGTGACAAACACATTCCCAGGCGGCTATTGGGTGGACCAAGGCTACAACTGGTTCGGTGGCTCTTGAGATAGTGGCGTTTGTGCCAATCGTTTTTTGCTGCTGGCTCGCATCGGATGGCGCCATGAGGCCCCCTAGGAGCGGAGCGATGGGAGCGCAGAGCGTTCAGATTGAACCAGCAGGTGCAACGGCGGGAAAGTTTTCTCGGGATCGTTATTGAAGAAGCTTATCGGGAGGTGCCGCAACATTCGGCGCGCCCGAGGGCTCAAGCGACTCTATTCCGCTCAGCGGGACGCGCTATACGAGCAATTGCGAATGCACGATGCGGAATGACTCAATGCCGGCCTCGCGGTACCGATTCAAGGCGCTGAATCAGATCTCCAACGGGCGGGCAGTGAATGCGTCCACTGACGGACTAGTGAGAGGTAAGCGGCACTTTAACTTAAACCCGAGGCTTTCCGGGCGATGCCCCTTTGCGGCGTAGCAAATCCGTAGGACTGCCGTCCTCGCCCTCTGCGGTATCGCCTGCCACTGCCTCCCGCCCCACGAAGGTCCGCATGCCCCCATTCACGTCCAGAGCGCAGTAGCCGGTCTCCAGGAGTTCTACCAGGACGAGCCGTGGGCTGATGCCCGGCAGGGGCATGTCGGCGCTAATTTCCGTGTGATCTACCGAGTAGGGCGTGCCGAGCCAGAGCCGTACCAGAAGGGGACAGTCGGCCGGATTCTGGTTGCGGGGAAGGATCAGCGCGCGGTTGCCGCAGCGCAGCAGAAGGATGTCCATGGCCAGGGGGGCGGGGCCGGAGACGTGCCGGCCCGCAGGGACGGAAAAAGGCCCGCCACCCTCCCAGGGGGGTGGCGGGTCGCCCTAAAAGCTCGCCACCGGGGCGGCAGCTCGCTTCAATCATAGGGCACGATCGTCCGCGCGGCGGCAGTTTCGACACATCCGGGAGGTGGAGGTGAGGAGGGGGTGGCTCCGCCTTCTGGTCGCTATCGCGCCAGAAGGCCGTTGCCTAAGCTTTTCCGGCGGGGGACCGTCCCTTCCGCGCCTTGAGAGCTGTACGGCCCGACTTCTCCCCGGCGTTGGGCCGTTTTTTTGACCCGGTGCGCGAATAGTGACGGGTGTCTGTCCCAGACGCCGGGTTGTGAAGGCGCACGTCCCATGCGGATCCACGTGTCTACGCTGTCCTTGTCGGCGATCGGCGCAATTTTGCAGCCGCAGTCCTGATAGACATACTGAAACGGTCTCCGGGCGTCGCTTGGCGTCGTCGGGCATGGGGCTGCACTAGTTTGGACTGAAGGGGCCGATGCACTAAAACGGCGGCTACGCTTAAGAAGGAACGTCGAGATGGCGCTTGGCCGGCGCCCTTGCAAAGGCGAGCGTTGCCTTCGGCGCCCGGAACTTCGGGGTGAAGTGTCCAGGGGGCATGACCTTCGCGTCAATACGGCGGATTGACAACCACGTATTGCGAACCTTGCGGCTGGTACCACGTCCCGCCGCACTGTTGGTACACCATGCCGCCATAGTTGATCGGCGCGCAGTTGGGTGGCACAGATCGCACCATCGAGCCCACCACCGCGGACGTGACCGCCACAGTTGCCGTTACCGCCGCCGCCGTGGCTACCGGGTGGTAGTCGTTGTCCCAGCCACCGTGGCAGCAGCCCCCGCCTTCCACATTGACGTTCACATTTCGGTTCGAATTGACGTTGACATTGCGGTTAGCATGGACGCTATTCACGCTGGTGTTGCGCACGTTATTGGTTCGCGCATCGGCATGTCGGTTGTCGACCTGCCGGCTGGCGCCAGCGCCGCCATGCATTCCGCCACCACCGCCCGCGTGCGCCGCGGCGCGATTGCCGCCGCCGGCATGTCCACCTCCCCCATGTCCGCCACCACCACCACCGGGGCGTGCGTGCAAGGGTGAGACGTAGGTCATGACCATCAGGACGGCGATGGCCGTCCGCAGGATGGTGCCCCTTTTCTTGGCGTATCTCATGGTGGCCTCCTGTTACCTGTTCTTCAGTGGCACGAACTCTGCAGCCTTCGCACCAGGGGGCGGCGTGAACGTGAACGTCGTTGCGCTGAACCGGGGGTTGAGGTTCCAGCGGATAGACGAAACGGATTGCGGACGTGCGTCATCTGCGCGATTGGTGATGACCAGCCTACGTGGTAACGGTCTGGGTCCACTAGCGATCCAGATTTGCCAATCGATGTCACCTTGCCGAAACGCGTAGTGGTCGCACAGCGTGTTGTCGACGATCGACTGGCCTGCGTTCATCGCAGACGTCATGTTGTCAAGTGGCGCCTTCGGCGTGCCCCAGAGGAACAGGTCCGCCACGGGGATTTCTACGCCGAACCGTTCTCTCAAGTGATCCACCAGACTACCCAGGTCTTGGGAGAACGGTGCCGTGGAATAGTATTTCTGTTCCGGCATGTAGAGCACTGCGGTCTTGCCGTCGTACATCAAGTCGCGCGCGGAGCGCACGCTGCGCATTTCCGCCCGCAGCTTGTTCGGCCGTTGCACGTCGACTTTTGCCGTGGCGGTGTGCAGCAGCTTTTGCCCATCGGCAAGCACCCGTTCGCCATACAGATCCACGATGACCTCGTATTGCTTGAGCGTCTGGAGATAATTTCCCATATCCCGCAACGCCTGCACCGCTGCGGGATCCACCGCATTCGCGGCGGCCGCGGGTTTGTCGGGCGGCGGCGGGGCACTTGACTGCGCAGGCACAGGCGTCGGCGCTGGGGTGGCAACGGGCGGCGCACTACTGCATGCCGCCAGGGAGATTGCGAGAAAACTAAGGACAACAGTACGCGCCACGGCAAACTCCTCGAATGTCAAAGCAATGCGATGTGGATAGATGCCCCTCGCTGATCACACGATCGGGCCACCCCGAGCCGCTGCTAGCTGCGAGTACCTTCGTGTTCGCAGGTTAACTGACGTGGGTGGCAATTCAGAACGCTCATCGCCGGAATCCTTGCGTCTTCTGCCATGCCTGGGAAGTGAATTTTCTGGAGATGGTGATCTAAGGCAATTTGTGTCGCCCGGGTTGATCCTAGGAAGACGCTTGCATTTGCCGCGGGAAGCTGCAGTGCGAGGCACTTCGCTCGCAGACGAAGCGCCTCGATCGCCGGTGCGGCGGGGGTACTTCTAGATTTCCTCAATCGTGGCTTGGATTCGACCTTCCCGAATCGCCGCGAGATAAGCCCGATAATCGCTTCGGTTTTGGGATGCGTATTCGGTGGCGAACTCGCATATCGCGTCGTCGAACGTGCGGCCGGAGCCCATGTAGCCTGCCATCATTGAGGCGTCACCCGACCTAGCATGCGCACGAGCGAGGGCGTGCGCGCACATTCGGCCGTATTGTCTGAGCGTGCCGCTATCCCAATCCTCGATGAGGGCGGACAATTTCATATCACGCAATTGGCGGATGTAGAAGTGGCGACCAAAATTGCCAAGCGTCCAGCCGAGGAAGACATCGCTGGCGGCCTGCATTAGCCGCTGCCCCACGATGACCCGCTGGCCGTGGTTGTCGTACACGCTCTTGCCAGCATAGGGTTCCAGCACCGACGCCCGGGCTTCCTTCACTTGCAGGAACAACGGGTCGTCGTCCGCTGCCATAAACAGACACACTGCGCACATCGTGCCGACACTGCCGACACCGACCACCTTGATGGCCATATCAAAGAAATGGAAGCGGTCGAACAGTACCCGGGTGTGGTCCGGCAAGCTTTCACGGTACCGCGCGATCGCGTCTTCGTAATCCGCTGGCTGGCCGGCCACCAGATCCGCAGTCGGATGGAAGATCAGCGGTGGTTCGTCCTTAATTCTCGGATGCAGGCCTTCCTCCGCAACAAACTTCGGGTAGAGATGGTCGGGCGTCGACTTGCGGCGTTCCGCTTCGATGCGTTCAGCCAGTCGCTTGCGCGTCGCCTCGACGACCTTGGGATCTCCGGTACGATCCTCGTATTTTTGTAGATCAATACGGTCGTACCAGACATCTAGCGCGCGCATCCCCGCGTAGTTGTGCACTCGCTCCCGGTACTCGCACACGCAGTCCGTCGCCACGCGCGCCGCATCGCTCCTGGGGAGCGCCAAATGATCGGCCGCGATCACGATGCTGGCCGTCAGTCGCTTCAGGTCCCACTCAAACGGGGCTGGCAGCGTTTCGTCGAGATCGTTGATGTCGAAGATGATATTGCGTTCTGGTGTGGCGAACCCACCGAAGTTCATCAGGTGTGCATCGCCGCAACTCTGGACGCGAATCCCACTGGACGGCGTCGTTGCCAGGTCGGCCGCCATGATGGCTGCCGCGCCTCGATAGAACGCAAAAGGCGACGCCGCCATGCGGCCAAATCGAATGGGCACCAGTTCCAGGATGCGGCCCGAGTTCGATTCCTCGAGTAGTTCCACCGGGTCCCGGCGGTTGTCCGGTGGTTCCCATCCAGATTGCGAAGAGCGCGGAACGCTGTCCCGTAAGGCCCGCCCCTTGGCCGCGCGCTCATCTGGGTTTAGATAAGTCGACGCGGAAGTCTGCCCCTCTGTTGCGCGATTGCGCTTCTTGTTTTTTGCCTTTGCCACGGTTCGTCTCCTGTTATTGGGCGTGCTGAGGACGTCGGGTGCGTCTCTGTCTTGCGTGCTCCCAACCAAATTTTCCTGGGGCAAGGAGATGACCACGCATTATTCTAAGAGTAGAAGATTCTGTGGCGGTTTTTCTGCTTCGGCCCGGAATACGCCCTGTCTGGCTCGCTGCACCGTCTGATGTTCAGATTGCTTGGGCGTAGATCGATGACAACGTCATGAGTTTTGCTGCCACGCGGCCGATGTTGTGTGGACACGCCCCGTCCGTCGCCTCCGCCATGCAGGCAATCGGAAGGGCGGCAAACGGCAATGCGGTGCCGACTCCGGCGAGCAGGCGATGTGAGAGAGTGGGTGGCGCATAATGCGAAGTCCCGTAGAGCGGGGGTGGCTAATTAGCGGCTGCGGAATTGCGAATTCGTCACGTGTTGCTTGTCCATCCAGAACCCGTGCACGCGTGCCTTGTGCGCAGGCTTCTCGTTGGGTTGCGCCAATTTGCTGTTGCTGCCCCGCAAAAATTCTCCGTCGGGGACATTAACCATGCCCGCGGGCCCGCTGCGACCGTTGGCCTCGATAACGGCTGTGCGGGCAGCCTGCATTGGGCTATGGAATCACCAGGTGGCCAAGGCGCCGAGCCCGGCCGCCACGCCTAGTATGAGAACGCCCGAAAGCCATTGGCGCGATGCACGCGCAAACGTCGCGCCCGCCCGCATACCGACGGAGACACCGGCCACCGGGCTGACGGGTATCGGGGGAACGCTCCGTCGGTTGGCGTTGCTGCGCTTTCCCATGACTCACTCCAGGCAACTGCTGGCCCGTGGCGGCGTTAACGACGCGATGCCTGGCGCCCGCAAAATACCGTGTCCGGCAGTACTCACCAACAGCAATACTTCCGATTAGGACCGTGTTGCGGAAGTGAAATTTTTTGTGACTGATCTAAGTTATTTCAATTAGATCGCACCGGCGCCAGAGGCTTTCCATCCGGGCGTTTCGGCCCTTGCTAAGTTACGCGGCTATCGCAGTAGTCGACGCTGAAATGCGTCGTTCTCGTAACTCACTCTTCCAAAAGATTCCTTCGGTTGAGGTTGGCGCTGTTTGCGAGCCTTGCGTGTTATGAAGCGATGTGTAACGCCCGCTATCAAGAGGCGTAGCGCCTCGCTAGCGATGGCCCAGTGTTTTGGACGGTAGCTCGCCAAATAATTTCTGATAGTCCTTGGCGAACCGCGAGAGGTGAAAAAAACCCCAGTGCATGGCGATCGCGGAGACCGTTGCGGTGCTGCCGCGTCCTGCCTGTAACGCGCGTCGCGCACCATTCAGGCGACGGATCCGCAGCCATGCCAGCGGCGACATGTCGTACATTTGCAAGAATGCGCGTTGCAGCGTGGGGCGGCTGACATGCAGTGCCTCGCAGAGCGTCAATACGGTCCAGGGCTCGTGCGGACTGTCGTCGATCAGCGCCCTTGCACGTTGCGTGATGCGTTGCGCGCCGAGTGCGTGAAGCCGTGTACCATCGGATGGCGTGTGAACGAGGATGTCCAGCGCACGTGCGAGCACTGCATCGTCCAGGTAAGCACGGTTGACGTTCGCGGCCGCGTCGTTGCCCAGGTTGTTGGGTAACCACAAGAGTGTATCGGCCATGTTGGTGAGGGACGCGGCATCGAGCCCGTCAAGGAAAATCGGGCGCTTGCCGTGCCCGGGTAGCGTGTGACCCATGACATCGGCGGCGCGGACCAGACGACTCTCGTCGAAACCGAAGTAGAGAATCTCACTGGGCGGAAGTTGGACCTCGTAGTCCCTGGCGCCCGGCATGAACCCGATGCTTTGCCCAGACAAGGTGTCCAACCCGCAGCGCCCCCGACCCGCCACCCGTCGGACCAAACTGATTGTGCAGTAGCCAGGTGGTGAATGCTGCTGCTTGAGCACGGTCCGATTCTGCATTTCCGCTACCACAAGCGACTGAGCGGTGCGCAACATACGAAAGCGGCCTGCGAAGGATCCGCGGTCGAGCTGGTCGTATTGCATCTGCATCCACTGGCGTTGGATGCACGCGGCATCGTCGACATCGGACGTCAAAACATCCAGCCAGCCGTGGTTGGGGGGCTCGGCTGTAGGTCTGGAAATTGTGGCCATTTCGCAGGATGAATGATTTCGGATAGGAGGTACCGCGGCATTGCGCTATCTTCTCGCCCGGCAAAGGGTGCCGACCGAGAGCGCAAGACTAAAGGCTGGCTTGCCCCGCAGGGTACTCGACCGTGACGCAGTGCGCACGGCTGTCGCCTCGTCGCAACGCTGCCAACTCCGCCACCAAAACATGATGATTTTGAAGGAAACGGGTGCGATCGCACTCGCAGATTCGTTGCCAGATACGGTTTTCCTGGTGGATCTGACCGGGCGTATTCGCTATGTCAACACGGCGTGTGAAGATGTCCTGGGCTTTTCCCAGCGCGACCTGATCGGCCAGTTGGTGCTAGATCTTGTGGTGCCCGACGACCGCAACCGGACTAGGCAGGAGGCCGAGCGGGTGCTGGCGGGTAGCAAGCGCAGGGGTTTCGAGAATCGGTACCGAAAGCGCGACGGTAGCGACGCGCATCTCTCATGGTCGGCGCAATGGCACCCGGCACATGAACTGCGGATTGGCGTGGCGCGCGATGTCACGACCCTGCGGCAAATGCCTACCCATCGACGCGAATCGTCCGATCACGTACGACGCGTCGAGGCGTTGGCCCCGCATGAACGCCGGGTACTGAACTTACTGCTGACGGAAGCGGCCGAAAAGCAGATTGCCGAACGGCTGGGGCTGGCGGCGTCAACCACGCATTCCTACATTACCTCTATTTACCGCAAACTCGGCGTGCGCGGGCGCGCTGGCCTGATGAGTCTTTGGCTTCATCAAATGTGGCAGGAATGAGGGGGCAGTCGGTGCAATGCCCGGCCGGCTGATCGCCACCCAGCTATCAACGGCATGTTCCCGCGAATGGTTCAGCACGCCCGCGATTTCCCCGGCGATACCGTCCAAGTCCATTCGGAAGGCCAGCGTCATGCTGGCCAGTTTGGCGATAACGCCGGCGGGCGGCGGATCTGCGCTATCTGCGACGAGCCCCGCTGACGGTAACGTTGTTGTTAGCGTTCGCGTAGTCGCCAATTACCGTACCGCGCAAGCCGAACGCAGAATCGACAAAACCGAGTTTGAGCTTCCCGGGGGACGGTGCATCCATAGTGATGGAGATCGCGTCGCCAAATGTTCGAGTTCCTCTGTAATTGTGGCTAATAGAGCATATTTGTAGGGGGGCGAAACGAGTCGTGCCGGCGATCGTACAGACCGAGCGCAGTTGGCATCCTTCACAAGGAAACACCGCAGGCCGAAGCGCTGCAAGCTTGCCACCCGCGGTCACAGCGCTACGAAGGAAATTCCCAGTTCGCAGGAAAATCCGTGGGACGATTGGTCAAATAACTGTCCCGAATTGTAAAACGGGTCCGTGGACCAATCGGTACAATCGGGAGCCCTTACAGGCTGATCCCCCTGAAGGCGCCAACGCCATGTCCCGCCAGACGAAGGTATATCTCGGCTCAGAGTCGGACATCCCAGTACGGTCGGTGAAAGGAGATACCCTCTTGGCGCCGATTTGGGGATAGAAATTTATCCCGCATGCCCCCGCATACTGTGTCCGCCGTGATCGCGGACGATCATCCCGTGATTCAGCTCGCTGTGAAGGCAACTCTAAGCGAGATCCCGAATATGAAGGTTTCCGCAACGTGCGCTTCGGGTGCGGAGCTCTTCGCTGCACTGGAGGAACACACGCCCGACCTAATTGTGACGGACTTCACAATGGGTCGATCCGGCGAGAGCGATGACGGGCTTCGCCTGATCCAACGACTCAAACAATCCAGTCCCAATACGCCGATCGTCGTCTTTACAATGCTGACCAACGGTGGTCTCCTTACGCGCATCCGTGAGATGGGTATCGCAGGCATCGTGGGCAAGAATGAGGCGCCAGGCATCCTGCGGCAGATCTGCATGGATGCGATCGCCGGCCGGGGTCCGCGCCTGTCGCCGGGAGTATCGGCCAGTATGTCGAGCATTGGCGCGCTGGCAGGCGCAGGCGCCAGCGCGCTGTCTCCGAAAGAAATCGAAGTGGTGCGGATGTTCGCCGCGGGAAGCACCGTCACCGAAATCGCCGGATACCTCCGTCGCACACTGGCGACCGTAGCGACACAGAAGCGCTCGGCGATGCGAAAGCTGAACATCGCCAGCAACGCCGATCTCATTACCTACGCCCGCGAAAACGGGCTGACATGATTCAGAGCACGTTCGAGCCGTCGCCTGACCTCCACGCCGTTGCGCGGAATCTGCAGCGAGAGCGTCGCGTCTTCGCAATGGTGATCGGGTTGCTTGGGCTGCTGGCCGTTGCAATCGCCTCAGCTGGCGTGGTCGTGAGGCTCAATGGCTCGCTGCGCGCCCAGGAGCAGGTGGCCCGCTTATACGAGCAGGGTGTCGTCGATGCCATTCTCGAGCGTCGGAGCACGTTAGCGGCGAGCAATCTGATCCTGGAGTTGGGCGCCAATGGTGCGCTTCCGCGCTCGCCGACTAGTCACGTCGGCCTTTGCACGCAGGTATTTCCATCAGTGCCGGCCGACGATCTGCTGCAGCAGAGCTGCGATCAGTCGGTCGGTACGCTGATCGCTGCGAGCCAGAGGCCGTCGATCGAAATGATTTCGATAACGAGCGGCGCGACGTACCGGTATGAATCGCCTGATGCATCCGGTTCGGGGGCGTGGCCGGTACCGCCGCCGTTGGCACCTGCAGTCATCACCCGGGTGATCCTCAATCGTTTCCGAAGTCGCGATATGGATGTTCTGCGGGCCGCGAGGGAGAAACGCGTCGAATGGCTGGGTGTAACGGCGAGTGCGACTGGCTCCGTGCCGGAGATGGTTGGCGCATCGCTGGTCGCGAAGGGCGATACGCTCTACGCGATCGTGCTGACGCGCATCCCGTTGCATGAGCTACTGCGGCCTGCGGGGCCCAACCTGTCGATTCCCGAACCGATCGTGTTCGACAGCCTTGGCGCGCCGCTGGTCACGCCCGGCACACGGGTCAACGCGCAACATTTGGATGCCAAGTTGGAGGCCCGTCCGGACGGCATGTTCCATTGGGTCCAGGATTATGGCTGGGCGATGCGCCGCCCACCGCTGGTGACGGATTTCGGACATCTGATCTTCGCGCTCCCGATTGGCCATCAGATTCGGGAAATGACGGGCGAGCTGATTGTCATCGGCGCGATCACTGCCGCGCTGCTTGGGCTGCTGTTCGCCGTGTACCGCTACTGGAACTATCGCTTCCTGACCGGCACGTACGCGGAAACCGCCCGCGCACAACGTCTGCTGCACGAAGCCCGACTCGCGACCGAGGCGGCCGCTAGGGCCAGAGTGGCTTTCTTCGCGTCGATGAGCCACGAGATTCGCACGCCGCTCGCCTCGCTGCTGGGAAACATGGAGCTCGTCGCGCTGGGACGTCTTGCGCCGGAGCAGCAGATGCGGGTGGCCGCCATGCAGGTGTCGGCAGAGGGGCTGCTGCAGATCGTCAACGACGTGCTCGATTTCTCGAAGATCGACGTGGGGGCAATAAGCATCGAGACGGAACCCGTTTCCGTTACCGCGCTACTCGGCCGCATTGCGATCGCGCATGCGCCGATTGCCGCGCAGGGCGGTTTGAGTTTCCTGACGGTCTACGATAGCGGAGTTCCCGCCGAACTCGATCTTGATCCAGTGCGCCTGGCGCAAATCGTCAACAATCTGCTCGGCAATGCGTTCAAATTTACCCAAGTGGGCAAGGTTGTCCTGCGGGCGCAATGGCGGGAAGGAAATCTGGAGATCGTCGTCGCCGATACAGGTATCGGCATTCCGGATGCATACCAGGACCGACTTTTCCAACCGTTTTCCCAGGTCGCCGACAATCGGATCGCCCCGGCCCGGGGAACCGGGTTGGGCCTGTCAATTTGCCGACGCCTCGTGGAACGGATGGGTGGCCGCATCCTGCTGGAGAGCACATTGGGCGTGGGAACGCACGTCGCTGTCCGTCTGCCACTCGGCGTGTCCAACACGGTGATGCCCCCGCGGCGCCCGTTTTTGCCGCCGAACGAGACGCTGATGTTGGCCCGTGAAGCCGAGTGTATCGAGGGATTGCTGAACCACTTTGAATGGGGCGCACACCCACCATCGGCGCGCTCGAATCTTGATACGCCCGTGGATGCGCACAGTTATGACTGCCTGCTCGTGACAGAAGGGTTTGATCCAGAGCACGTCCTTGCCTGGTGGACGAAGCCGGACTCCGTGATCTGGCTAAGGCAGTTGGGGCCGCTGGTTGCGATGACTCGGCCGGACGGCAGCCGAGAGGTGTCGAGCTTTAGCCTCGCGGGGATCCATGGTGCTATGTTGGCAGTCATCACTGGCGCCGAGCCATTGGAAACGGACACGGAACGCCCTACCGGGCGACCCGAATCACCGCTTGCAGGTCACAATGTTCTCATCGCAGAAGACAACTTGCTCAACCGGAATCTGCTGCGTGACCAGCTTCTCGCGCTGGGTGCGAGCGTGGTGGCCGCTGGCAATGGCTTCGAGGCCATGGAGGCACTCAAAGCGAATTGCATGACAACGGTCCTGACCGATGTCGACATGCCTGTCATGAACGGTTTCGACCTGCTTCGGGAGATGAGGCGATCCGGTATCGACATCCCCGTCTATGCTGTAAGCGCGAGCGCACGCCCCGAGGATGTCGCCGAAGGACGCGCGCGAGGTTTCACAGGCTATCTGACAAAGCCAGTATCTCTTGCTGCGCTGACGTCCATCCTTGCGCGCGCCGACGGTGCAGGGAGCCATGATGATGCGGGGCGGGCGGTCGCATCACCTGATGACGACCTCCCTGAATTGCCGCAGATTCCCGCCAGGTATGCCGACGCATTTGTCATGCAGGTTGGGGTGGATATCGATGAGTATGGCGAAATTCGGGCGGGACGTGACGTCGCCCGGCTGGCCACACTGCTACACCGCATCGCTGGGGGCCTAGCGGTCGTTGGACCGTCAGGCCTGGAGGCGTTGTGCGAAGACCTGAGGCAATACGTTGAGGGTGCGCAGGGCTGGGATGATGAGATCGAACTTCAGTCTGCATTGATCGCACAAAGCCTCAGGCAGTTGCGCATGTGTCTGTCCACTGTCTAGCTGTATTGCCGGCACGCCCATCTGCCTTTTTTCCAATTCCTGTGATTGTGATGAAGCCCTTGCGCCGTCAGCATTGACGGGACGGGTACGGACCCTCTTGTAGGCATCCGTCTTGGGTAATTTCCAAGCAAGACTCCGCAGTTTGCCCGCTTCCCCGAGTGGGCATTCCTTCATCGACCAGGGACGGGCGGCGCTGCGTCGGCGGCCGGGGCACCGGCCTCCCGGCATGCCCGGATCCTGGTACCTCATCAGGAGAGTTCATGAGTAATCGTCCAGACGTTGTGCTTGCTGCGTGTACGGCATTCGTTCTGATGTCAGGCGTGGTACCCGGATCGACCGGAGTCGCGCACGCCCAGGTCATGCTCCACAAGCCTGTCGCCTATCCGGCGCGCGGCCAGTCGGCGTATCAACAATCCAATGACGATGGTGCGTGTTACAGCTGGGCCACACGGCAGACCGGCACCGATCCGTACAGTGTTGCGAGCATGCCCGCGCCGGTCATCTTTCCCGGAGGCGAGCGTGTTCGTGGCGCGGCGGGCGGCGCTGCGGCGGGCGCCGTAGTGGGCGCGATCGGCGGCGACGCGGGCAAGGGCGCCGCCGCAGGCGCGGCGATGGGAACGATCGCGGGTGGTGTAGCCCATCGCCAGCAGCGCCGACAGGCCGTTGCCGCGAGTGCGCAGACGCAGGCCAATAATGACTGGGCGATGACATCGTATTGGCAAGCCTGGCGTGCCTGTATGACAGGCCGGGGATACTCAGTGCAATAAGCCTCGGTGCAATAAGCGTTGTCAGATGGGCCGCCCAGAAATGTGCGGCCCATGTTGACGCGATACGTAAGTCTTCGGACCCCCGCAAGCCACTTGTGGCAATTAAAGAACAGCGCAGGCTTCCGCAGTGGCGGTGACGACGAGGCTCGCTCGCGAATCGTCGCGCAACAGCACGCACAGGTAGCCTGTCGTCAAATCATGGGAGCGGGGTTCCTCCGGCCACAAGGGCGGCACCGGTACCGTGGCGGTGTGTTGCGAGCCAGCGCGGTCATTGGTCCAACTGATTGCCATGGGGCGCTCTGGCTTCTTGCCGAGGAAGCAGAACGACGGCGTGGATTGGGATTGCCGCGGCGCGGGGCCGGTCTCGCAACTGCTGGCGCGCACTGCTAACACGTCCTGACTAGTGCGATTGACGGCAACGATCCTGGCCCACGGCCATGGTTCCTGGAATGGGCTTAAGGTTTCGGCGTTGGGGATTGCGCACGCGGACAGTGCACTTGCGGCAGCCACTGCAACGAGGCGCGTGACGATCGAAGAAACAACATTCATTGAGTTCTGCAAGTCGGGCGAGCTGGACTACACCCGAGTGGTAAACGACAACGGGAAAGGGTAGGGCTGTCGTGCCACGGGGGCTATCAAAGAACTTCGAAAAATCGGACCCGCTTGCGGATTGATGTCGCGTACTGGCACTTTCGAAGTCCTTTGATAGCCGCGGCCGGCGAGATGCCATAACGTGTGCGCTCAGTCGGGGGATGGCCTTGCCGCGCCTCGATAGCATCCGAATCCAATCGAAGGAACTTGCAACATGATCAACGACTGCCGTCCGGCCGTTCGGGCCTTTGGCATTGCGCTGCTGTTCGCGTGCGCTGGGCAAGCGTACGCACAAGTCTCACACGGCATGGACTCGCAAGGTCTGCGAGGTCGGGCCGATGCGTGCGCGGAAATTGCAGGGAGTGCGAAGCCCGCGGTCTGTGAAGCGGCGGACCATCCCGCCAGCAGCAAGTACAACCTTCTGTATGCCGACGATGGTCCCGCCTACGACGACGAAGACGCATCACCATCCCACCGACACGGCAGAAACCCTCGCGACGAGGCCCACCGTGGTCGTCCGCGCAACGAGGCAACTGGCTCCTGAGCGGGTGGCGCATTGTTCAATCGAGCGTCAACGCTCCTTTTAAGACAAACCGATGAAACTACGCCCCGATTTGCTGGCGGGCATTGGCCTCCTGGCATTGAGTCGCCCTGCTTTCGCATCCGTACTCCATGGCAAAGCCCTGGAGACCGCCGCCAATGCGATTTCTTGGGTGGTGCTGATCTTCGTACCTGCGGCAGCGCTCTATCTGTTCTGGATGCTGCATATCTGGCCGGAGAAGATCGCCCGTCGTAAGCGGCATCCACAGAAGGAGGCTATCCATTCGCTGTGCCTGCTTTCACTGTTCTTTGGGGGGCTGCTGTGGCCATTGGCTTGGCTCTGGGCGCACACGAAGCCCGTGTTTTACCGAGCTGCGTATGGCACCGATCTGGCGCCGGAAGACGATGACGCGCCTGCCCATGGCACGGCGGCGTCGACGCAGGTAGCGGCGCATCCGATCTCTCGCGAGTCAACGAGTCGCGATACCCCGGCGTCATCGCCAATGATGGGCGTTGCTGATGGTATGCACGCCGGAAAGGAGCGAATCTAAATGGATGCGCTGCTGCTTGGTGTCTACGCGCTGGCCGTATGGCTCATCTTCTTCAAGTTCAATTGGCTGCCTTGGAACACCACGTCCATGGTCATCGTGTTCACGATTCCCGTGGTGGCGATGGCAACGTTGGTCCTCACGCTCAACGTGGTGGCCCCGTCCTCTCATGATGTGCGGGTGATGGGCAAGGTGCTGCAGGTCGTGCCACAGGTCCGCGGCCGCATTGTCGAACTGGCGGCCGAAGGCAACCGGCACTACAGGAAAGGGGATGTCCTGCTGCGGATAGATCCGACGCCCTATCAAGCCTCGGTCAGGCAACTCGAGGGCAGGCTGATGGCCGACGACGCTGGGCTCGCCGAAGCCGAGGCATCGGCGCGCCAGCTTGGTGAATCGGTGCGCGGTGCGGCGGGACGGGTCAGCACCGTACAGGCCAAACTGGCGCTTGCCCGGCAACGTGTCAAGGAATTTGACGCGCTGCTTGCCGCAGGGGCAGGGTCGAAGTTCGACCGAGAAGATGCGCTGACGCGCCAACGTGAACTGGAAGGCGAGCTGGTCAGCGCGCAGGCCGTCGAGGATGAAGCCCGGCAGAAGTTGTCCGCCAAAAGTCGAGGCGAGTTTGCCGCCATTGCGACCGCTCGCGCAAAGCGGGCGGAAACGGAAGTCATGCTCGAGAACGCTAGGTGGGAGCTCGGGCAGACCGTCTATCGGGCACCTTCCGACGGGACGGTTGTGAACCTGCAGGTGCGCGCGGGCACGATGCTCGTACCCTTCCCGTTCGCACCGGCGTTCAGCTATATCGAGGATCAGCAGGAGGTCGTTGCCTTTTACAGACAGAACGAACTCTACAACGTCAAGGCTGGTGATCGCGCCGAAATCTATCTGCCGACCCGGCCCGGGGAGATCATCAAGGCGGAAGTGAATTCGATCATCTGGGCACAATCGCAGGGCCAATTTTCGCAAGGCGGCATGATCCCAAACACCGGCGCGACCGATGTGGCGCCGAACCGCTTCGCCGTCAAGCTGGACCTTCGGGGTGAATCGAACGGGCAGATGCTGCCGGTGGGCGCAGTCGGCGCAGGTGCGATCTATACGAAGCACATGGAGATGCTTCACATCATCCGCATGGTCTTCCTGCGCGTGAGTTCCAAGCTTAACTACCTGGTGCTCAAGCTTCACTAGGTTTGCTCGATCGTAGATTTCCAGTAATTTGGAAGAGAGAAGTCCATGCCGTCGTTTCAACTGAGAAAGACTTTGCTGCTGGCGCTCCCGGTCGCCTTGCTTGGCGGCTGCGCGCTGCAGAATGCACCCGAGGGCGCAAATCTTGTACGCCAGGCAGTGCCGGCGCTCGAAGGGCAAGCCATGTGGGTGAACGAGGGCGCGACTGGCGTCGATGCCAATGGCTGGCTCGCTGCCTTCGATGATCCCGAGTTGCAAAGACTGGTGAGGGAAGCCGTGGCGCACAACGGTAATCTCCGCGTGGCCGCAGTGCGCGTGCAGCAAGCTCAGGCGCTCGTTGCCGTCCAGCGCAGCGGTTTACTCCCGAGCGCGGGCGTCAAGGGTAGGGCGGGCAACTCCGAAACGCAGATCCTGTCGATCGGCGCGAGTTGGGAGATCGATCTCTGGGGACGCATTCGCGCCGAGTCGCGCGCTGCGCAATCGCAATATGCGGCAACGAAGGATGATTATCTCTGGGCCCAGCGCGTCGTTGCGGCGACGACTGCCAAGGCATGGTTCACGTTGATTCAGAACGCTGAACTGGAGGTTCGGCTGCGGCAAAGCGCCACGATTCTTGAAGAATTGGTGCGCCTCACTGGCCAACGCGTCGAGATCGGGGTGGCACCGGAGACCGAACTGCTAGAAGCGCGCAATGCACTTCGTCTCCAACGTGACGCCATCGGAAAAGCCGAACTGGCACGAAGCCAAGCGGCACAAGCGCTGGAATTGTTGTTGGGTCGCTATCCTGCCGGGGAAATCGCTACAAGTTCAGAGCTGCCGGCCATGCCACCGGCCCCGGCTGCGGGCTTGCCGGCGAACCTGGTCGAGCGTCGGCCCGACCTGAAGGCATCAGCGCACCGTGTTGCCGCGGCCTTCGATATGCGTCAGTCGGCCGAGGCAGCGCGCCTGCCGCAGATTTCGATTAGCGCTGCCATTACCGGCATCCGAAGCGATGTGTTCCTGCTCAATCAGGCCAGCAGTCCGATCAAGGGACTCAATGGATCGTTCTTTGCGCCGATCTTTATGGGTGGGGAACTCAAGGCTAAGGTGGATTACTACAGCGCGGAAGAGCGTGCAGCGCTTATCGCCTACGGTAACACTGCCTTGCAGGCACTGGGTGAGGTAGAAGCAGGTCTGCAGGCCGAATTCGGCTATGCTGAGCGCACCGGCCAACTGCGAGCCAGAGTGGATGAATGCCGAGTCCTAGCTCAGCGGGCCCACGCACGCGCCGAAATTGGTGCTACGGACACGCGGATTCTGTTGCAGCAACGGCTCGCGCTGGTGGTCGCCGAGATGGATCTCATCAATGTGCAGGCCGATCATTTGAATCAGCGTGTGGCGCTGTTGCTGGCACTGGGTGGTGATTGGAAAAATGGGGTCGACGCGGGTGAATAAGGGAGATCCCCAGCCTCACCTGGCCTCATGTTTCTTACCATGGCGGACGAATAGTCCCGGTCTCTGGCTCTTCGCACGAAAATTACTGCATTCAGACTATTGCGACGGCACGCGGGTGCTTCGGAGAATCGGGGACCGTCCCTTGTTTGGCTGATGCCCTTGAACCATGAGCCATGCGATCAATGCGAAGCGAGTAATTCTGCAGACGTTTAATAGCCGCTGGCACGTCTTACTGCTGTGTGAAAACGGGAACGTCATGGTGCCCGAGCTGCGCTTTCCGACGCACGCCGCCGCGCATGACTGGCTACGCGACAACTATCCGGGTGTGCCAATACACGAGGGTTCGTGGAGCGGATGCCTGTGATCTGCTGGTGATCCGCAGTTGCTGACGGGCGCCGTGGTCCTACAGACGAAACCACAAGGAACTGCAGCGTGTCTCACGCAGCATTCTGTGCGAGGGACTTGGCGCCGAAAACGCAACGCACATCCGTTGCACCAGCAAGAAGTTTTTCCCAATCTACGGTGATAAATCTGTGGAAAACCCGCGGCGGGACCTTAGTGGCCGCCGTTTGCGAGTACTGCTCAACGATTAGGCAGACGCCATGGGGGATCTATCGTTCGCGGAAAGGCGCTGTTATGACACACGGATGGGCGGGGCCTGTGCTCTCATTGATCCGAGGGCCGATGCACCCCTGTCAGATTGCCGAGTGGTAGTCTAGGCTGCAGAGGTTTTAGCGATTGCTTGTCTCAAGCGCCTTGACCGCGCGTTCGCGCTCAATACGCCTTTCCTGCAGCAATCGATAGGCAGTGTAGTACTTGTAGATATTGCGAACGTACGTGGTAGTTTCCATGCCGATTTCCTCGGCCACCACAATCTCAACATTATTGAACCACTTGTTCGGGTCCAGTCCGAGTGCGGTCGCTTCTTTGCGCATCTTGGCAATATTCGCCGGCCCCGCGTTGTAGCTAGCGAAGGCGAACAGTGCGCGATTCTCATCCGAAAAATGCGAGTCGGGGAAGTAGCGGGTCATGAGCAGGTCCATGTATTTGGCACCCGCATGAATATTGGCTTCTGCTTCCCGGATGTTGCCAACGTCAAGCCACCGGCCGGTAGCCGGCATGATCTGCATGATGCCAACCGCGCCGACACGGCTTCGTGCATCCTGTTTGAGTTTCGATTCCTGGAAGCCCTGTGCCGCAAGCATCAGTGGGTCAAACTGGTAGTCCTTCCCGTACTTATCAAAGAGACTCAAGGCGTGCTCGAACCGCTTGTACTCCGCGTCATTGGCATTGTTTTTGATCTGCGTGATTCGACGCATGTATTGCTTGAGATTGTATGCAGCAAGGCCGTGCTTCTTGACATGGTTGATGTTGAAGTCGTCCAGTGCCGCCCGCATCCGGGGGCTGTTCTTGCGGTAGGCCCAACCCACATAACCTTCCTTGCGAAGGATCAGGTCGTTGCGGACCTTTATCTTGGGGAGGATTTGCGCCCACATGGCCGCCTTCCAGTCGTCCACGACCACAATAGACAGGAGTCCGGCATTGAGCATTTCCAGTGCATCTTCATCCTCAAGCGCATCGGGCAAGAGCACCAGTTTTATCGGCGTCTTCCCAGAGCGCCGCAGGCTGTCGTTTAGGGCGGCCAGGCTTTCGTAGTAGCTGCTGGAGCGGCGCACATGCACGGATTGGCCGGCAAGATCGTCGAGACTATTCAAGTTGGGCGATCTGGGGCCTGTTACCACTAGTTCGCGCACGGGTTTCTGGTCGCGCGGCGCAGCAAAGTCGACCAGTTTCAGCCGTTCGTCCGTCTCCGTCAGGTTGCCGGCGGCGATGTCGCCGAGCCCGGCAGCGAGATCAGGAAGCAGTCGCTCGCGCGTGGTCGGGATAATAATGACGGTCAGCGGACGTTTGCCGAGCTTGCCAGCATACTTCTTGTTCAAATATCTCTCGAATTCGCGTACCAGATCCGCGGTCAATCCGCGTTCGTGGCCCCGGTCACCGAAATACAAGGTGCGGCTGTAGGGCACAAGTACACGGATCACCCGATGTTCCAGCATCGCGTCGAAGTCGCCCTTCCACGCCTTGGTGGCCAGGTTGAATTTGCGCGCCGTCGCTGCGCTGGGCTTATTGGCTGGCTGGGTGGTTGCTTGGGCGGTGCGCGCCTTCGGCGCAATATCTGGCGGCACAGAATGCTGCGCTGAAGCAAGGGTCCCGCACAAGAAAAAGATCCCCACCAGGCTTTTCAAGAGCCGTCCGGAACGACGCTTGTACAGGAGACGAACTGGCATGGTGCGCACGCGCCGCGGCCCCGAGATGAATGCGGCGTGTGCTACTTGAGTCTAGTTGCGCGCCGGCGCACTGCAAGTAGCCGAGGCAAGTCGGGGTCGATGGTCGTAGGTGCCTCGCAATCAGACGCTACTACCTGCCCGATACTCAATGCATCGCCTGTTCGCCAACGCAATCCCCGATCTTCAGGTAGCGCATTGTATGCCGCGCGCATTGAGGCTCACACGCGTGCCGCGGTGAGGCAGTCACCGTTCCGCCGCCGAGGGGCTCCGACTGACAGAGTGTGCCGCCGTGTTTGGAGCGAGCGAGCCAGAGATTCGCCTCCGTTCATTTTTCCTCGCTGCTCTTACTTATCGTGATCTATGCTAATCACGTTGAAGTAGCGGCCGGAGTTCGAAATGGAGAAACTGCGCTGGCTGGCAATTCTGCTCATGCCTCTGGCAATCATCTTGACAGGGTGTAGCAATGGCGGCAGCGATAGTGGAGGCAGCACGACCAATGCCCTGACTCCACCAGCCGGTCTGGTCGAGCGCGACGAATCGCCGATCTACGCCATAGGCGTGCCCATCGTCGCTGAGACCGTGAGTAACAGCGGGGGCGCTATTTCGCAATGCACGGTCTCTCCGCCATTACCGCCAGGTCTGAGCCTCAATCCCCAGAATTGTACGATCAGCGGTACGCCTACTGGCAGTAGCCACGCGATGGTTTATACGCTCACTGCGAGTAACGCTGCGGGCAGTACGACCACCCGGGTCGAAATCGAAGTCAAGGACGTTCCCATCGCGCCCGATGGCCTGGACTACTTGGACCGATCGATCATTTACCCGATAAACGCCTCGATTACGCCCAATACGCCCATCAGCACGGGTGGCGAAATCACACAGTACAGTGTGTCGCCGGCGTTTCCGGCGGGGCTTGCCATTGACACTCAGACCGGCATCATCACTGGCACCCCCACAGCAGTGACCGCATCGGCGGTTTATACGGTGACGGGCACCAACAGCGTGGACAGTGTCCAGGCCCTGCTGACGATCGAAGTGGCTGCGGTAGCCGTGCCGCCGGTTGGCCTCGTCTATGTGGATCCGCTTCCCGAATACATTGTTGGCGCGCCGATCACGTACAACGAGCCCGCCTATTCCGGCGGCGAAGTCACCCAGTTTTCGGTATCCCCTGCGTTACCGGCTGGATTGAGCCTCAACACGCAGAGTGGGGTCATCAGCGGCACGCCCACTGCAGAACTGGCCCAGACGACGTTCGTCATTACCGCTAGCAATAGTGCCGGCAGCGTCACCGCGCAGATCGCCCTGACGGTGGCCGCAGTCCAGATCGGTCGTTGGCAACCCGCCGATGCCATGAACCAGGGGCGCGCCCGGCATACGGCCACGCTATTGATCGACGGGCGAGTCCTGGTGGCGGGTGGAAACAGGAAGCAGGCTCTGTCCTCTTCCGAGTTGTTCGACCCGTCCACGAACGGCTGGACACGGACCGACAGCCTTGCGCGGAGCCGGCAAGCGCACTCCGCCACGCTTCTGCCCGACGGGCGAGTCCTGGTGGCGGGGGGATTCGGCACCGGTGGAGGGAACGCGCTCAACTCGGCCGAACTCTACGACCCCGCCACCGGCGGTTGGTCGCAGACCGGCAGCCTGGGCCAGCAGCGCGATAGTCACACCGCCACACTGTTGCGCGACGGTCGCGTACTGGTGGCAGGCGGCGAGAGTCAGGGCAGCAGCCAAGGAGGACTGGCTTCCGCAGAACTCTACGACCCGGCCACAGGCACGTGGACGCAGACCGGCAGTCTCGCCCAGGCACGCGAGCAGCACACAGCGACGCTGTTGGCTGACGGCAGGGTCCTGGTAGCCGGCGGCGAGGCACCCGGTGGCGTCGCGTTGGCGTCGGCTGAACTGTACGATCCTGCGACGGGCACCTGGTCCCCAACCGGCAGCATGCGCCAGGCCCGCGATGCCTACGCCATCGCGCGACTCACCGACGGCAGGGTACTCGCAGTCGGGGGTTTCGATGGCACCCAGGCGATCGCAACCGCTGAACTTTACGATCTGGCGTCGGGTACGTGGTCAACGACAGGCAGCTTGCGGAAGGCACGAGACTTCCACACCGCCACACTTCTGGCCAACGGGCGAGTGCTGGTGGCTGGCGGTACAGCCGGCAGCGACTTGTTCGTAAGCGAGGTGTACGACCCCGCGACTGGAAGCTGGTCCCAAGTCGGCAGTCTTGAGCAAATGCGTGAACAACATACCGCAACCTTGCTGGCGGACGGCAGGGTCGTCATAGCAGGCGGCGTCGGCCGTGGCATCTTGTCCTACACCGAGTTGTTTCGTTAGGCTGAGTCAGCAACTGCCGCATGTAAGACGAGGCGTGCTCAGGATGGCGGCTCCAGAGCGGTCCGTTGATTGTCGTGTGCGCTGGGTCACCGCATCATACGTATCGGGCTCTCCGCGAGGTCAAAGGGGCCTCTCTTGAAATTGCACACGTGGCCAGCTGTTTCCGCAATGACATCGAGGGCTCTTGAAAAACCGGATGGCCGATACACCGCCGAGTAGATGAGGGGAGGTGGCATCGGATCGGTGCGTACCACGCGCAACAGACCGGCATTAATATCCGAGGCGAAGTAGTCGACCGCCAGTTGACTAATGCCCAGCCCCTCGATCGTTAGCGCCCGCAACACCGTGAGGCTGTTGGTGGAAAACACCTTCTTGAATCTGAAGCCGTGCTCGCGATTCCACGGACCATAGAAGGCATTTTTGGCAGATCCGGCCGCTTGTTCCAACACCGGGTACTCCGCAAGCTCATCGGGCTTCAAGGGGCGATCGGGGATGCCCAGCTTCGGGCTGGCCATCCATAAATCCTCGACCCGGCCAACTTCGACGCACTGATACGCATCGCCCCAGTAAGTCCCTGGCAAGATGGTCAGATCAATCGTATTGGCTTCCAGCGCGGAGAACAGGTTCATCCCTGCATCGACGACTGGTTCGATCTCGAGCGCCGGGTGCGCCGATTTCAATTCACGCAGCAGGCGCGTGAGCCAGGTCAGGGCGACGAGCTCGGTCACACCGATGCGAAACGTGCCACGAACCTCGTTGTCGAGGCCGACTTCTCGCGCGATCCGCTCCCTGAGCGCCATCGACTCTTCGGCAATCGGTATCAGCCTTGCGCCGGCCTGGGTAGGCACCAGGCCTTTGGGCATGCGGTGCACGAGCTGCACGCCAAGCGCCTGTTCCAGTTCGATCACGCGCTTCGAAACCGCTGATTGTGTTGTGAATAGTTTGGCGGCCGCAACGGTGAACGACGTGCTCGTCACGCTGAAGTAGAACGCTTCTAGTTGCTTAAGCGTCACATTCATGTTTGTTCTGCTTTCGGATGCGATAAAGCACCACTATGGACCACGTCACGAAGTTATGGAATAGCAAAGTAGTCTTATTACTCGTTTGTGGCATGGGGCAGGGGCTCACATACTGGCACCCATCGATCCACCTGTGAACCGCCATGCTGACGCTTTCTGACAGACTCAACCGCATCAAACCTTCTCCCAGTTCCATGGCTGGGCAGCGCGTGCGCGAATTGCGCGCCGCCGGCCGCGACGTCATCGGCCTGACGGCCGGGGAGCCGGACTTCGCCACGCCGTCGCACATCTGTGAGGCAGCCCTGGCGGCGATGCAGTCCGGCAAGACCGGATACACGGATGTGGGCGGCACGTCCGAGTTGCGCGAGGCGGTTGCGCGCAAGTTTTCGCGCGAAAACGGACTGAGCTACAAGCCCAGCGAGATCATCGTCAGCACTGGCGCGAAGCAAGTGATCTTCAACGCAATACTGTGCACGGTGCAGGCGGGCGATGAGGTCATCATTCCCGCACCATACTGGGTGTCCTACCCGGACATCACGTTGTTCGCTGGCGGTACCCCCGTATTCGTTGCCGGCACGCCGGAGACTGGCTTCAAGCTGACACCGCAAGCGCTGGAGCGAGCGATCACGCCGCGTACCCGTTGGCTCATGTTGAACGCGCCGAACAATCCGAGCGGCGCGGCATATAGCCGTGACGAATTGGTCGCGCTGGGCGAAGTCTTGAACCGGCACCCACACGTCTGGATCATGACCGACGACATCTATGAGCACCTGATGTACGACGGCACTGGATTTTTCACCATTGCGCAGGTTTGCCCGCAACTGGCAGACCGGACGTTGACGATCAATGGCGTATCGAAAGCCTATGCAATGACTGGTTGGCGAATCGGCTATGCCGGCGGACCGGCCGCTTTGATCAAGGCCATGACCAAGCTGCAATCGCAAAGCACATCGTGCGGGAATGCAGTGGCGCAGGCCGCCGCACTTGCCGCGCTGGACGGGCCGCAAGACTTTATCGCAGCGAACCGCGACGTGTATCGACAGCGCCGCGACTTCGTGGTGGATGCGCTGAGCCGCATCGATGGCATCGCGTGTGAACCGCCAGCGGGCGCCTTCTATCTCTTCGCGTCATGCACGGGAATTTTCGGCAGAAGGACCCGCGAGGGCTTGGCTATCCAGAGTAGCGATCAATGGACGGCCTTTGCGCTCGATGCGGCCAACATCGCTTTTCTGCCTGGCTCCGCTTACGGGATCGACACGCATTTCCGGCTCTCGTTCGCGACCAGCATGGAGGTGCTGGAAGAAGGCACTCGGCGCATTGCGCACGCGGCCGAATCCCTGCTTGCATAGCGCCATCCCGAAGACCCTGCACAAATACCCAGAGATCCGAAGAGATCCGCTTACAGTTCCGCCAGCGCAACCCTTCCTCTACCACGACGAAACGAAACATCATGCGCCGCCTGCCCAGCCCCCTGATTCGCCCAGCTTTCCTGAAGCTAGTTACCGTCTGTCTGTCACTTGCCGCGGCAAGTGCCAACGCCACCACTGGGGTGGAAGCCTGGCCAACCCGGCTGATCCGCATTCTTGTCGGTTTTTCGCCAGGCGGCTCGAACGATATCGTCGCCCGCCTGATTGCGCCAAAGCTTGCCGAAGCGCTGGGAAAGCAGGTGTTGATCGACAACCGGCCGGGGGCCGGTGGCAACATCGCCGCGGACACCATGCTCAAGGCCCCGGCCGATGGCCATACGCTGATGATTTGCACGACGGGCATGTTGTCGATCCAGCCAAGCCTGCAAAAGATGAGCTATGACGCCCAGACGGACATCGTGCCGGTCTCGCTGATTGCCAATACGCCATACGTGGCACTGGTCAATGCGTCACTGCCCATCCACAACGTCAAGGAGCTCATTGCCTACGCCAAGGCAAACCCTGGCAAGCTCAACTACGCGTCCTCTGGCAATGGAACGGCGGGTCATCTGGCAGGGGAGATGCTCAAGCTGCGAACCGGGGTCGATATCGTGCATGTGCCTTACAAGGGTACGGGTCAGGCCATGGCCGACCTGCTCGGGGGCCAGGTATCGCTCATCTTCGACCAGCCGATCAGTTCCTTGCAATACGCGAAGTCGGGCAAGTTGCGGGTGCTCGGCGTCGCAGCGGCCCATCGGCTGGATGGCTTACCCGAGGTGCCGACGTTTGCCGAAGCGGGCGTCAAGGACTTTGAGCCCGTGGCCTGGACGGGCATATGCGCCCCGAAGGGAACGCCAGCTCTGGTCGTAGCACGGCTGCAGAAGGAGGTGCAGCAGGTGCTGAGGCAGCCCGATATCGCACAGCGGCTGCAACAGGATGGTATGGAAATTGTGGGGAACTCGCCCGAGAAGTTCCGGGATTTCCTGAAAGTCGACAGGCAGAAGTGGGCAGGCGTGATTAAGGCCGCCAACATTACTGCAAACTAAGGACCATCGATGAATGACAGTCTGGATTTTCGCGCCATCGTCACAGATATCGCGCGTGTTTCGCCCGAACTCGTTGCGCGCGCTGCGCAATTCGCATCCTCACTGTTGGCCGATGTCAATGGTCGCCGTGGCGGCATGCATGGTCGAGTGGCGCCGCTGGATCGTCGATTCCGCGTGTGTGGTACAGCGCTGACCGTTGAGGTTCGGCCGGGTGACAATCTAATGATTCACGCCGCCATTGCGATGGCAAGGCCTGGCGATGTCATTGTGGTCGATGGCAAGGCGGATCAGACCTGCGCCCTGATGGGAGCAATCATGGCGAACCAGTGCCAGGTCAAGGGGGTGGCAGGGGTTGTCCTGGACGCGGCCGCGCGCGATCGCGACGAGATCGGCGAACTGGGCTTCCCAATGTACGCCGTCGGGACGAATTCCAATGGTCCGACCAAGCTCGTCCCTGGCCTGATCAATCATCCTGTCCAATGCGGCGGGGTGACCGTACACCCGGGAGATCTGGTTGTGGGAGATGCAGATGGTGTGGTGGTGATTGAGCGCGAGAAGGTCGCCACGATCCTCGAGCTTGCGGCGGAAAAGCTGGAAGCAGAGCGCCGGCGTATTGCCAACATCCAGTCCGGAGCGGAGACGAGGCCTGCCTGGCTTGCCGCCGCATTGTCGGCCTCGGGAGTGCTCGCGGCGGACCAAGTGCTATAGCCCCTTGCGGCAATGCGCATCACTGCATTCTTCCCTAGATCAAAGGCAGCCACTGAGGCTACCTTTGACGTTTCGCGTGGCTAACGCCCTGCGCTCGTGACAGCCTCCTGAGGCGCGGGCCCGAGCTACCCAACGACTGCCCACGCCAGTGTTTCCCCCCCCACCGCCGCGGTGCTGAACACTGGAGCCTGAAGACGCGACATAACGAGGCATTGTGCCCCCTATATTCTCCTTTCCGCTTTAGTTCGATGCAGCATCGCTTAGATGGTTTGACAATCGTTCGTCAACCGACTTGCCGGCCCGCCACGCGTTGTTGAATAACGACTAGGCCATCGGCTCGGCGTGGTGCACGATTTCTGCTGATAAGCCATGTCTGCAGTGCATCCTGCGACATCGCTTGCGCGTAATGCCAGCCTTGCCCATATTGCACACCTTGATCGAGAAGCCACGCCACCTGAGATGCAGACTCCACGCCCTCCGCGACGATTTCCAAACGCAGTTCGTGGGCCATGGCAATGATATGCGGGGCGACAACGCTCGAGGCAGTATCCTGCGCAATCGTGTCGATGAATGATTTGTCGATCTTCAGGAAGTCAATCTTGAGAGTCTGCAAATAGGATAGGCTCGAATAGCCGGTGCCAAAGTCATCGATATAGATTGGATGGCCAGCCGCCCTGAACGCGGCAATAACTTCTCGCATCGCATCAGTATTTAAGAAACTCCGTTCGGTTGCTTCAATGCGGATCTGCCCGGGCGCGATCCCAGTACCGTCAAGCGCGGATGTCAGAGTGTTCAGAAAACGGAGGCTAGCCAAGTCTTCGCCACTTACGTTGATAGAGACATAGAACGTAGGATTGGCGACGAGGAATTTGCCAAGCTGCGCGAGAGCCTTCTCAAGCACGAGATCCGTCAACGCCTGAATCAGGTGGTTTTCCTCGGCCACCCGCACAAATATGTCCGGTGAAACGGGTTGACCTTGCAAGGTCAACCGCGCGAGCACCTCCACCCCCACACATGCGTCGTCTGCAAGACGGATGACGGGTTGATAGACCACCTCAATCTTGCGTCGCGAAATGGCCCACTCGACGGTTGCGGGAAATGACAGCTGCCACGAGATGCGCTTGTACGCAAACCATCCAAGCACCGCGCCCGCGGTAACCCCGATGGAGAGCCACGCGGCCAAGAGCTTGGGCCAAGTCCTTGCGACGCTGCTCCGAGGGGATTTCACGACAACAGCGAGTGGCCCCGTCGAAGATTGGGCGACAGCGTAGTTCCATTCTTCATTTATCACCTTCCCGCCGTGCCTCCATGCGTCAAGCATGTCGTTTGCGTTAGCGCCAGTGGACAAGGCGATGAGTGTTCCCGTCGTGGTTTGGATTGCCGCAATAGGGCGTCTGGCCGGATCAATGAGATCGACGTAGGATCCGCGATCGATAGCAATGTAGTGGCCGTCTCGACCAATCTGGATGTCATTGCGCTCGTTGCTGAGCGGACTTTTTGTTCGAAACCACACGACATACCCGTCACCGCTCCGGAAATCCGGAGGGGGCAACGTCAAGTCCTTCGATCGGACGTCACCGAGTAGAGGCGAGCAAAGATAGCGGCCATCCACATAGGCCCCCGCATCCTGAACATATCGATAGTTGTAGATGACGCGTGCCGCTTGTTCGAGAGCTGTGGGCGAGCAGGGGGCGCCTGGCTGGCGGTCGAGATCCGCGAGGGCGGCGAACGCTTGAGATGTCACGGCATCCGCGCGCATGACTGCTTTGCGGGCGAAATCTTGTATTTCTAGCCGATCCCGTCTCTCAACATCCTTCTTCGCGACATAGAGGCTAGTCAGGACAGGCACGACCGTCGCGAGACTGCCAAGGGCAATCGAAGCCGCAATAATGGTGATGCGCTTGATCACTTCGCACCCCTAGAAAGGAAGTTGGCGAACGGGGCCTTTCACCTGTCACAGGTGTCTGGCAAGCCGACCGAGGGCAAACTACAGGATAGTTGAAGATGCACGCTTTGCATCACGTGATTTTTACTGCGCATACTAATCGCGCGGCCGACGGCGGGGCGCAGAACGCGTGTCGTGCAAGGCTCGATGCAGCACCAGCACGCTAGGGAACTACGATTTGGGGGCCCCGAATCGGGCAAGATAGTTGCATGCTGAAGGGCATGACTTTATGAAATTCTGGGAGTGAGAACGATGAAAGGTGCCGTATACACACCCCCCTCGCCGGACCTGCCGCATCTCGTTGTCATCATGACGGACGACGGCATGATCGCCAATGTATCTGCCGCCTCCTCTTCATCGGAAGGGCAACGACTCCTTGCGGAATTACAACAGCAAATGCAAAACACCATTCGCGGCCGGATCTGACGCACCGACGGCAGTCGGCGTTATCGCCGGATGTCAGGCTGTCTTGTTCGCGTTCTCGCAAAGGATCGCGTTCAACTTATCAATGTCGATCGGTTTGATAAGGTGCGCATGAAAGCCGGCGCTCTCTATTTGCTCCCGGATTCCTGGTTCACCGAAGCCTGTCAGCGCGTAAAAACGCGTCGTGCTGAGTTTTCCGTACTCTCGGAGTTCCGTAATCAGTTCAAAGCCGTCCATGTCCGGCATCGCGATATCAATGATGGCGACTTCAGGCGTAAAGCTGGCAATGCTGCGTATCGCTGATACGCCGTCATAGACGATCTCTACGGCATGACCGAACATCTGGAGCAGCAAGCCCAGACTGTCCGCGGCATCGCGGTTGTCGTCGACCAAGAGGATTCGCAGCGACGTGGCGGGTGTTGGGGCGATCGTTTCGACCGGGGTCTGGTTTTCAGTCACGATTGGCAATCGAATGGTAAGTGTGCTGCCGAGGCCTCGCCCAGGGCTGGCGGCACTGATGGAGCCTGCGTGCAACTCGATGATCGACCTGCAGAGCGACAACCCGATTCCCAATCCCCCTAACGATGATTGGCCGGGAGGCTCAGCCTGGACGAAAAGATTGAAGATGTCATCGAGGGATTCCGGCTCAATCCCACAACCTTGGTCGGTAACATAAATGTGCCCAATGTGGCCGAGCACTTCGCATCCCAAGGTAACGGTCGTGCCTTCGGGTGAAAATTTCGACGCGTTCAAAAGCACGTTCTGAAGCACTTGCGAAAGACGCGTGAGATCCCCGTGAACGAGGAAATCGGGATCCACCTGAAAACCGTCAAGGTGTTGTGACTTCGCTTCGAAAGCGGGCCGGCTTCCCTCGATAGCGGCGGTGATGACTTCGCGGACCGGCACAACCATCCGGCGGAGTTCCAGTTTGCCGGCTGCGATACGGCCAACGTCCAGCAGGTCGTCGACCAACCGAGTCAGATGCCTGAGTTGTCGACCGACGACGCCAAGGTTGGCTTTGATCAAAGCCACGTCGTCAGGTGCACGCTCCATGATCGAGGTGGCGCTATAAAGAGGGGCGAGAGGATTTCTGAGTTCATGGGCCAACGTTGCCAAAAATTCGTTCATGCGCTGGGCCGAAGCCTCCACTTCCTCGAGGTGCTTGCGCTCGCTCATGTCGCGAGTCACCTTGGCGAACCCTCTGAGCTGTCGATGTTCGTCATAGATGGCGGTCAGCGTGACGCTCGCCCAGAACAAGGAACCGTCCTTGCGCACACGCCACCCCTCGTCCTGCACTCGACCGTCACGACGGGCCGTCTCAAGAAGCTTTTCCGGCTTGCCGTCCGCAATGTCTGCCGGAGGGTAGAAGGTGGAAAAGTGTTGGCCGACGATTTCGTTGCTCCGGTATCCCTTGATTCGGGCCGCGCCAGCATTCCAGCTCATGACGTGCCCCGTCTCGTCGAGCATGAAGATGGCGTAGTCGTAGACGTTTTGCACGAGAAGACGGAAGGTCTCCTCGCGCTCCCGCAGCTTGGCAGCCGCCTGCATTTGCTCAGTCATGTCACGGGTCACCTTTGCGAACCCGATGACTTCCGTGTTCTCGTCGTATAGCGCCGTGATGACGACGTTTGCCCAGAATTGCGAGCCGTCTTTTCTTACCCGCCAGCCCTCGTCTTCGAGACGGCCGTGTCGCCTTGCTAACTCCAACTCCTTGTTTGGCCAGCCGCGTGCTATAGCGTCTTCGGTGTAGAAGCGGGAAAAGTGCGATCCGATGATTTCCTCTGCTTCATAGCCTTTGATCCTTCGCGCACCGCGATTCCAACTCGTTATGTAGCCGTCTGCATCAAGAAGATAAATCGCGTAGTCGGCAATCGTGTCAACAAGGGTACGAAAAATGTCCCGACGTTCGGGGGCAGGGTGTATCGCGGAAGGATTGGGGAGGGACATGGCAGGGGTATAGGCGACACGACGACGAACAGCCTCCCCAATGGTGGCCCAACGTGCATCGTGCTGCTGTCAGCCGGAGTCCTACATCGGCTGCCGGGGGTGGGTACTTACCCTGACTTGCTCAAACTTCGACGAGTCCCCTTGCGCCGGTTACTTTGACCGGTTTCCCCAGGTTGTTCAGGGCGAGACCAAATCGTTATCGGGAGCGGAGCGTAATCCGGTAGTCAAAGGGGCGGCGAGGTAGGGCGCAATAACAGGCGCCGTCCCGAGTGCGGTCTAGATTGCGTCGGACGGGCGACGTTACTGGGCAAGCCGCTGCATAAAGAATGCCTGAGCGACTGCAATCTCACTCTTCCCGAACGAGCCCTACTATCCAATCTTATAAGGTCGAGTCATGACCTCGAGTAAATGTCCGTCAGGATCCTCGAAATAGACCCCGCGGCCCCCGTTGTGCAGATAGGTCTCGCCGTCTCGTTGCTTTCCAGGATCGGCCCAGTAGCGAAGCCCTTGGTCTCGGACACGGGAGAAGACCTGATCAAATACGTCTTCGGTAATGAGGAATGCGTAATGCTGCATGGAAATTGCATCCTCGCTTTCGAAGAAGTCGAGCGAGACACCGTTGTCAAGCTGGACGACCAGCATCTGTCCGAACTCGAGGGGGGTTGGCAGTCCCAGAATGTTCACAAGAAACTGCGTTGACTTCCGTTTGTCGCGGCACCAGACAATCGTGTGATTGAACGCTACGCTCATGGCGTGCTCCTGCTACGGGTGACTGCCAGTTAGTCTACGCCTGTGGTCGCTCAAGCGAAATGCATGGGGTCATCCGGCCGCAGGCTTAGTGAGAGCGCGCATGAAGCCGTGATAAGGCTTGGGCCGGCTTCCCCGGCGGCCCTGGTGCTGCGTCTTCATCAATTTGAACTGTGCCGCGTGTTTCTCGTCCGTTTGCTTATCGGCGGCTACGCGTCATCCGACATTCTTTCTTGCTGCGCAGGCGATGCTTTCCGCGAAAAGCGGGGTTTCTCGGCGATTATGATCACCGGAGGCGGTTTGTCGGTCGAGAGCGGCTTGCTCAAACGAGACACCATTCTTCTCGAGAAACGCCAGAAACTCATCCGTAGGATGCGAGGTCACGCTGTTTGTATACTCGGTCTTCCCGCCGGGTAGACCTTTTGCGCGCAGTTCCCAAATTACCTGGACCTTTGTGCGTCCATGCGGTGTAAAGACATCGGAGATCGACACCATCTTGCAGTATCGTGGCTCGGTGACTTCACCGACGTAGTGCTGGACGACCAGACCGGTGCCAATCATCTCGACGTTGATGGACATGCGCTGCCCGTCATCCGTCCACGTTGCGCCGGCTGCGATGTGGTCGGGCGGTGCACACCGTTGATACTCGGCATCGGGAAGCGCGAAGAGCCACGCGGCGATATCGACCTTACTGACATCAACATCGACAACATGGCTGAAAGCGCTTTGCGAGAGGATGAGGTCGTTGCGTACCGTCGTCATTTCGGTGCTCCAGGAGTGTGCGGTTTGGCCAATGCGGCAGTTGCTGACTCGAAGTCTCTAGCAATCGCCGTGTGCCGCATTGCCAGATACGACTAGTCGTTCCCGGATTGCATTATTGAAAGAGGCGCCTTGTGTCATGACGCGCAGGGCGCGAGCAGGACCGCAAGCACTGCGGTGCGACGGCGTCCTTTTGAACCCCCAACCAGTAAAAAGGCCCGGCATTGCACCGGGCCACAAGGTCTGCATTTCTTCCGAGGCCGTTCGCGAGTCAATCCGCTTGGATCGCGAACTCCTTGACCAACTTGGTATAGCGCGCGAAGTCGGCGGCAATCAGCTTCTGCAGCACCGCAGGTTCACCGCCCACGGGGGTCACGGCAATCGTGGCCATGCGCGCCACCACATCGGGTTGTTTCAGGATGTCGTTCACGTGGCTATTCAGCATGCGGACGATCTCCGGCGGTAGGTTCTTCGGGCCCAGCAATGCCTGCCATGCGCCGATGTCGACATCCTTGTAGCCCAGTTCAGCCAGCGTCGGCACGTTTGGAGCGAAAGGCGAGCGTTTCTGGTCCGCAACGGCCAGCGGTACTAGGCTGCCGTTGCCTACGTATTGCGCCACGGCGCCATACGTGACGTAAGTCATCGGTACCTGGCCGCCGAGTACGTCGACGATGGCCGGGGCGGTGCCGCGGTATGGCACTTGCGCGATCTTCACGTTGGCCGACTTGTTGAACAGTTCGCCCATGATGTGCATCGGCGATCCATTGCCCGGTGTCGCATAGGTCTCGAGCTTGCCGGCCTTGGCGCGTGCGACAAGGTCGCTCATTTTGGCGATGCCGCTGGTCTTGTTCACGACGACGAACAGCGACTGGGTGCCCAGCTCGGCGATCGGTGTGAGATCGTTTAGCACATCGTAGCTGGCACCGGTGCCAGCCTTCAGCACCAACGGCGCGATCGACACCGTATTGGGTGCCAGCAGCAGTGTGTAACCGTCGGCGGCCGCGCGTGCTACATAGGCGCTGCCGATGGTGCCGGCGGCACCGGTGCGGTTTTCCACCACCACTGACTGCTTCAGGCGCGCGGCGAGCTTCTCGGCCATCAGCCGGGCCAGCACGTCGGTGTCGCCGCCGGCGGGATAGGCCACCACAATAGTGATCGGCTTGCTGGGATAGTTGCCTTGGGCGATAGACGGGGCAGTACTCAGCAGGGCGGCAGTGCCGACGGCGGCGCCGATCGCCCCCAGGATGACGCGACGGACAAAGTTCGGTTTCATATTGGCTTCACCCTTAGAAGACGTGCTTGATGCCGACCATGGCGCCAAACTGCTGGCCACCCGGTTTGGGGTTTGCCCCTGCCTGGGCGCCGCTCACGGACATCGCGAGCGTGCCGTCGTTGTTGATGTAGCCAGCGGTCGCGTAAACCGCCGTGCGCTTGCTGAAGTTGTACATGCCGCGGATGGCGTACAGCATCGCCTTGTTATCACTGCTTTGATAGTTCAGGTAGTAGACCTGGCCAGCCAGCGTGAAGGCGGGGGTGATGTCGTAGGCCGCACCGATGTAGTAGAGCTCGGAGAGCGGTGTCGCGCTGCCTTGGTTTTCGCGGCGGATGACGCCGGCACCGATCTTGGTGCGATCGAGCAGCACGTAGCCGGCAATCGATGCGCGGTCGTCGCGCAGACTGCTGCTGGTAAGTCCACCGAACGCGCCCGGACCGCCGCGCTGCGAGTCATACGCGGCCGTGATGCCCCACCATTTCTGGTCCCAACCGATCATGGCTGACCATTCGCGGCACTGGCTCTTGTTTGCCGGGTTTTCGCCTGCGCAATTGGTGCCGGACGGACTCGGACCCGCGTTGGTGCCATCGCGACCGAAGCTGTAGGTGGCGCCGACGGTCAGGCCGCCGAACGTTCCCTTGTAGGCGACCGCATTGTCGGCGCGGGTGTTCGGCAGATAGCTGTCCAGCGAGCCGGATCCAAACGCGTTCGGACCGAGGATGTCCGGATCGAGCGTGGCCCAGAACAGCATGGTGTACTGGCGGCCAAACGAGATCTGGCCCCACTGGTTTGACGACAGGCCCACCAGTGCCTGGCGGCCGAACAGGCGACCGCCCTGGTTGGCGGTACCGGAATCGGGCGCGAAGCCGCCTTCAAGCACGAACACGCTCTTCAGGCCGTTGCCCAAATCCTCGGTGCCGCGCAGGCCCCAGCGCGATGGCACGGTGCCGGTCAGCGTGTTCATGCGGACGACGCTATTGCCCGCAGCGCCGACGTTGTTCACGAATTCCACGCCGGTGTCCACCACGCCATACATGGTGACGGACTGGGCGGTGGCCAGCAGGGGCGCAGCTGCGAGCAGGCCCGCCGCGTACTTTGCGATCTTCATCTACCGTTTCCTTCTCTTGTCTTGTGGGCTTCTCGTGGACGTTTCCGCCGGCAACGGTATGGGGGCTGCCGTGTTTCTTTTGTTTCATTAGTAAAACAATGAACTACATAGGAAACGTTGAGCGGAATATAGGCACGGCGGGAAAAGGCGTAGATAGGGGCGAACCCTAGTGAGGCCTTGCTGTGACAGCGCGGTGCTGTCTGCACACCACTCCGTAGAGGGGGCGCGGGCGATGTCGGGGTGGTGCGTGATGCACCGCCCTGGCGCGACGCCACATGCGGTGAGCAAGGGCTTTTTTTGCGCGAGCCAAGCTTGATGCGGGTTTCGCGGTTGGCCGATGTCTGGCGCCTATCGACGCGGCTTTCGGGGCGCTACGCACCGGTATCGGGCCTCGCCAAAATCCTGCGAATCTTCTCCCTGTTTACCCTGATCCCCCGAACAGAAGGACTACGCCTATAGTCGAGAGGTTTTATTTGCAAACATGTATTTCATATATGAAACAATCTGCGCCCCAATCTGCGCCCCAATCTGCACTCCCACCTGGCGTCGACTTGCTGGCCGCGCTGGATAGTCATTTCGCCGAACGACTGGTGATGACCGGCGACGACGGCAGCCGAGTGGCTTGCCGTATCGGCGGTACGCGTGGGCCGATCATCGTGCTGCTGCACGGCATCAGTTCTGGGGCGGCTTCTTGGCTGCCGTGTGCCAGCCTGTTGGCGGCGCATGCACGTGTGATCGCGTGGGATGCGCCAGGGTACGGACATTCTTCACCGTTGCCGATGCCGGCGCCCAATGCGCATGACTACGCGAAGCGGCTCGAAGCGATGCTGGCGGCGCTGCAGGTGCGCCCCGACCTGATCGTCGGCCATTCGCTGGGCGCACTGATGGCAGCCGGGTACGCTGCCCACGCGTCGACGGCGATGCAGCCCGCCCGGTTGCTCTTGCTGAGTCCCGCGCTTGGCTACGGAGCGCCCGGCAAGGAAGAGACATCGCGTGAAGTGGCCCGGCAGCGTATCGCGGCGCTAGAAACGCAGGGCGTGGAAGGGCTGGCGCAACGGGGCCCCACGCGCTTGCTCAGTCCGTCGGCCACACCTGATGCGCAGGCATGGGTGCGTTGGAACATGCAAAAACTGAATCCGGACGGCTATCGTCAGGCCGTAGCGCTTCTGTGCGGCGACGACATCGGCCGATACCTGGAAGCGCGCGCCCGTCCGGTGGAAGTGGGATGCGGCACGCAGGACGTGGTCACCACGCCTGCAGCGTCTGCTGCGCTGGCCGAACGCTTCTGCGTGCCATTTCACGCTGTCGCCGATGCCGGCCATGCCTGCTACGTCGAGCAGCCGCAGGCCGTGGCACGACTGATCCGTAGCACGCTTTCGCAGACCTGACTTCACACCTGTGCCGTGCTTGGCCGGACATCGCCAGCACTCCCTCCCCGCACGGGTTTACCCCGATCAATCTTTAAACCGCCGTTGTCTATAGTCGTACCTGTGTTCAATATTTAAACTCGTGTTTCATAGGTAAAACGCAGCAGCGTCAGGCCGAGGAGCGCGACAGCGGATTGAGCCAGCCGTCCCCCACAAAGCAAGCCATGGAGCAAAGCGCAATGGAAAGCCTCGCGTACAACCCGAACCTGGTTCCCTGGGAGCGCCCCGCGCCCAACAACGTTGCCGGCAAGGGTCATATCGAGAAGCCCGGCCAGGTGACCAACATCGTCTGGCAGACGCGCGCCGCCGCGCCCACCGCCTACGAGAACGCGCTGGGCGACGCGCTGGAAGCCGCCTTCGAGGGCGGCGCCAAATCTCCGGAAGACATCGTGCGCGCGTTCAACCACGCCGGGTTCCTGGCCGCTGACGGGCAGTCGTGGACCGAGGAACGCTTCCTCTCCGAAATGCGCCGCCTGGGCGCCTGAGCGCCGGCCGAGACGACAAGCGAGAAGACAGACATGGAATCGAACAAGCAAGCACGCGCCGAAGCGCGTCTGAACACCGGCCTGCGCAACTACTGGTATCCGGTGGCTGCATCGTGGCAGGTCACGCATGCCCCGATCGGCATCACGCGCCTGGGCCAGAACATCGTGGTGTGGCGTGACAACGCCGGGAAGCTCAACGCACTGGAAGACCGCTGCCCGCACCGTGGCGCGCGCCTGTCGATGGGCTGGAACCTGGGCGACCGCGTGGCCTGCTGGTACCACGGCGTGGAAGTGGGCGGCGACGGCCAGGTAAAGAGCGTGCCGGCGGTCGACAACTGCCCGCTGGAAGGCCGCACCTGCGTGCGCAGCTATCCCGTGGAAGAACAGGCCGGCGCCATCTTCCTGTGGTTCGGCGACCGCGCGCCGACCGAAACCGATGCGCTGCGCCTGCCCGACGAACTGGTCAGCGACGAACACAGCAACTTCCTGTGCGTGGCGCACTGGGACTGCAACTACCGTTATGCCATCGACAACGTAATGGACCCGATGCACGGCGCGTACCTGCATGCCGTTTCGCATTCGATGGCCAGCGGCGAGAAGTCCGCCGTGATGCAGGTCGTGGAGACTGACCATGGTCTGGTCTTCGAGAAGACCGGCCAGCGCGGCGTGAACTTTGACTGGGTCGAATTTGGAGAGACCGGCACGCTGTGGCTGCGCCTGTCGATTCCGTATCTCGACAAGGTTGGTCCCGGCGGCCCATTCGGCATCGTCGGCATTGCCACGCCCGTGGATGAAGAGCACTGCATGGTGTTCTTCTGGCGTACCCGTCACGTACAGGGCTGGGAGCGCGACGTGTGGCGCTTTCTGTATCGCAACCGCCTGGAAGGCCTGCACTGGGACGTGCTGGAGCAGGACCGCGTGGTACTGGAATCGATGGCGCCGGCCGCGCGCGATCACGAAATGCTCTACGCACATGATGCCGGCATCACGCGCGTACGCCGTCTGCTGAAGCGCCGCGCCGATGCCGAAGTGGCGGACGAGCCGGTGGCCATGCTGCAACCGGTGGCCGGAGCCCACAGCCATGCCTGATCACCCGTACGCCAACCTGCTTGCTGGCCGCAAGGTGCTAGTCACCGGTGCCGCGCGCGGCCTGGGCCTGGCCTTCGCCACCGCCATTGCCGAAGCCGGCGCGAGCGTTGCCATGGCCGACATCCTGGGCGACCGCGTCGAGGAATCGGCCGCCGCACTGAAGGCGCGTGGCTTCCATGCGGTGCCGCTGCAACTCGATTTGAACGATCCGGCGTCGGTGCAGGCCTGCGCCAGCGCCGCTGCGCAGGCGCTCGGCGGTCTGGACGGCCTGGTCAATAACGGTGCAGTGACTGATTCCGGTGGCCGCAACCTGACCGAACTCGACGTTGCCACGTGGGACCGCGTGATGAACGTGAACGTGCGCGGCACGTGGCTGATGACCGCCGCCTGCACGCCCGCACTGCGTGCCAGTGGCCGTGGTGCGGTGATCAATCTGGCATCGGACACGCCGCTGTGGGGTGCACCGAACCTGCTGGCTTACGTGGCCAGCAAGAGCGCCATCATCGGCATGACCCGTTCGCTGGCCCGTGAACTGGGGGACGCGAACGTCACGGTCAACGCCGTGGCACCGGGCCTGACGCTGGTGGAGGCCACCGAATACGTGCCGCAGCACCGGCACGACTTGTACCGAAACCAGCGCGCGATCCAACGCGAACAGGTTCCCGATGATGTCTGCGGCGCTGTGCTGTTCGCGCTGTCCGATCTCGCCCGTTTCGTGACCGGCCAGACGCTGGCGGTCAACGGCGGCTTTGTCATGCCCTGAACAAAAAACTCCATAGGAAAAGGAAATGAGCGATCTGTCGCAACAGGAAAACATCAAGCGCAGCTGGGAACAACCTGAGGGCGCCTCGTTCGACAAGTGGATGGAATCGCGCGTGGCGCGCTTCAACACGCGTCGCTATGACTGGGACGCGCTGAAGTTCCAGGCCGACTACGACCCGAAGTACCGCCGCGCGCAGATGCGCTACCTGGGCACGGGCGGCACCGGTGTGGCTGCCGACACCAACACCGTACCGTCGGAGCACTTCACGTTCTCCACGATGATCATCCCCGCCGGCCACGAAGGCCCGTCGCACCTGCATACCGACGTGGAAGAGGTGTTCTTCATCCTGCGCGGCAAGATCAAACTGATCCTGGAAAAGGACGGCGAGCGCTACGAGACGATCCTGACCGACCGTGACCTGGTGTCGGTGCCACCCGGCGTCTACCGCGAGGAAATCAACATCGGCGAGGAAGATGCGCTGATGTGCGTGATGCTGGGCGCCAAGAAGCCGATCACGCCGACGTATCCGCCCGAGCACCCGCTGACGAAGGTCAAGCGCTGAAGCCAACGCGAGACGTCGAGCCATGAGCGCCAATCCTGACACTGTCGCCGTAGATGCCCTGCACGCTGAGGGCCTGGACAAGTACATCGTCCCAGGCTTGGAGCGCGGCCTGCGCTTGCTGGCCGAATTCAGTGCACGTGACCGCGTGCTGTCCGCAGCTGACCTGTCACGCCGGCTTAACGTGCCGCGCTCGACGGTGTTCCGTCTGCTGGCCACGCTGGAATCCACTGGCTATGTCGAGCGTGCAGATGGCGGTCGCGAGTACCGGCTGGGATTGGCGGTGCTGCGACTCGGCTTCGACTATCTGGCCTCGCTGGAGCTGACCGAGCTGGGCGGGCCGCTACTGAACCGTCTGCGCGACGAGATCGAGTACCCGTGCAACCTCGTCGTGCGTGATGGCCGGTCGGTCGTGTACGTAGCAAAGGCCGCGGCTTCTCGCCCGTTCGCCAGCAACGTCAATGTAGGCGCACGTCTGCCGGCACATGCCACGGTACTGGGCCACGTGCTGCTCGAGGATATGGGGCTGGATCAGTTGCGAGAGTTGTACCCGGAAGCCCAGTTACAGGTGTATTCGGAGAACACGCCGCGCACGGTGGAAGCGTTGCATGAACTGGTGCAGCAGGTGCTGCAGCGCGGCTACGTGCTGCTCGAAGGCTTCTTTGAATCAAGCATATCCACCATTGCCGCGCCGGTGCGTGACCGTACCGGCAAGGTTGTCGCTGCACTGGGTGCGACGATTCCGGCGTCTCGACTGCAGCAGGAAGAACTCGACCGGATGGTCGGGAAAGTCAGGGAAACCGCAGGCGAATTGTCGCGCCTGCTTGGCTACCGGCCTCATCGACACGTCAAACGTGCGCAGGGTCAGGTGGTTGCTATGCATCGCGAATGAGGGGAGAGGGGATTCGATGTCCATGATTGAACTCGACGGCAAGGTAGCCGTCGTGACCGGCGGGTCCTCCGGCATCGGGCTGGCCACGGTCGAATTGCTGCTGGAAGCGGGTGCCGCTGTGGCGATGTGCGGCCGCGATGCCACCCGGCTGCGCGCCGCTGAGGCCACATTGCGCGATCGCTTTGTCGGCTGCCGCCTATACGCCGCGACGTGCGACGTGCTTCAGCCCAAACAGGTCAATGCGTTCGCCGCGGACGTCGCGCGCGAACTGGGTCCGGTAGACATGCTTGTCAATAACGCCGGCCAGGGGCGCGTCTCGACGTTCGCCACGACCGAAGACGCCGCATGGCTGGAAGAGCTGCAACTCAAGTTCTTCTCGGTCATTCACCCGACGCGTGCGTTCCTGCCGCAGCTCGAGCAATCGAAGGCGGGCGCCATCGTCTGCGTGAACTCGCTGCTGGCCACGCAGCCCGAGCCGCACATGGTGGCGACGTCCGCCGCGCGAGCCGGGGTCCACAACCTTGTGCGCTCGCTGGCCACGGAATTTGCACCCAAGGGCGTACGTGTCAACGGCATCCTGATTGGCTTGGTGGAATCCGGCCAATGGCGCCGCCGCTTTGATGCGCGTCCGGAGGAAGATCGCCATCTGGACTGGACCGCGTGGACCGCGCGTCTGGCGAAACAGAAACACATTCAACTGGGCCGTCTCGGCCTGCCGCAGGAAGCCGCGCGCGCCATCCTGTTCCTTGCCTCGCCGTTGTCTTCGTACACCACGGGCAGCCATATCGATATTTCCGGAGGACTCTCCCGTCATGCGTAACGAGCAACAACAAGTCACCGTGGGCTGCGCCATTGCCGCCTTTCTTGAGCAATGCGGCGTCAAGGCTGCGTTTGGTGTGATCTCGATCCACAACATGCCCATCCTTGATGCCATGGGCGAGCGCGGCAAGATTCGCTTCGTCCCGGCGCGCGGCGAAGCCGGCGGCACGAACATGGCCGACGCCTACGCACGCACCACGGGTAGCCTTGGCGTGTGCCTGACCAGCACGGGTACCGCCGCTGGCAATGCCGCCGGTGCCATGGTGGAAGCCCTGACGGCGGGTACGCCGATGCTGCACATCACGGGCCAGATCGAAACGCCCTACCTGGACCAGAGCCTCGCCTACATCCACGAAGCGCCGGACCAGCTCACGATGCTCAAAGCCGTCTCCAAGGCTGCTTTTCGCATCCGCAGCGCCGATACCGCGATCTCGACGATCAAGCTCGCCGTGCAGACTGCGCTGACCGCACCCACCGGCCCGGTCAGCGTCGAAATCCCCATCGACATCCAGGCTGCCCTGATTCCGATGCCGAATGACCTGAAACCCCTGCCCGTGCCCCAGCACCAGCCGTCGGCCCATGCGCTCGACGCGCTGGCCGAGCGCCTGGTGAAGGCAAAGCGTCCGATGCTCTGGCTCGGCGGCGGTGCCCGCCACGCCAGCAAGCAGGTCAAGCGCCTGATGGACATGGGCTTTGGCGTGGTGACCTCCACGCAGGGCCGCGGCATCGTGGCCGAAGATGATCCGCGCTCGCTGGGTGCCTATAACCTGCACAAGCCCGTGGAAACGTTCTACCAGACCTGCGACGCGATGGTCGTGGTCGGTTCGCGCCTGCGCGGTAACGAGACACTCAAGTACGAACTGAAGCTCCCGCGTCCGCTGCTGCGCATCGATGCAGATCCGGCCGCAGAAGGCCGCTGCTACCAGAGCGACGACTTTGTCAGCGGCGATGCTGCGCTCGCGCTGGACGGTCTTGCGGATCGGCTCGAAGGACGCATGCAGATCGACAGCAACTTCGCCACGGACCTGCGCCGTGCGCATGACGCCGCCGTGGGCGCGCTGGTCGATGGCCTGGGTCCGTACAGCGCATTGGTGCAGGCGCTGCAGCAGGCCGTGGGCCGCAACTTCAACTGGGTGCGTGACGTGACCGTGTCGAACAGCACCTGGGGCAACCGTCACCTGCAACTGTTCGATTCGCGTGCCGGCGTGCATGCACTGGGCGGCGGCATTGGGCAGGGCCTGGCGATGGGCATTGGCGCCGCCGTGGGCGCGGCCGCCACGGCATCGGGCAAGAAGACGTTCACGCTGGCCGGTGATGGCGGCTTCATTCTGAACCTGGGTGAGTTGGCAACGGCCGTGCAGGAACGTGCAGACATGGTCATCGTGCTGATGAACGACAAGGGCTACGGCGTGATCAAGAATATCCAGGATGCGCAGTACGGCGGACGGCGCCACTATGTGGACCTGCACACGCCAGACTACGCGCAGCTTTGCCAGTCGCTGGCGCTGCGTCACCGTCGCGTGAGCGATCTCGCCGACATCGGCGTCGCGTTGGAAGCGGCCACGGTGGAGCCCGGTCCATTCCTGCTGGAAATCGACATGCTGTCGATCGGCAGCTTCAAGACTGTGTTTGCCGGGCCGCCGGTCAACAAGCAGGTCCCGATCGCCAATGCGGCGGCGACAGCAGCCTGAGGGGAGATGTCCATGTTGCATGTGTCGATGGTGGGTTGCGGTGCGATTGGCCGTGGCGTGCTTGAGCTGCTGAAGTCCGACCCGGACGTTGCGTTCGACGTGGTGATCGTGCCCGAAGGCACGATGGACGAGGCGCGCGGAGCGCTGTCGACGCTGGCGCCCAACGTGCGTGTGGCCACGCGCCTGGCCGACGGTGATCAGCGTCCGGACCTGCTGGTCGAATGCGCGGGCCACCAGGCGCTGGAAGAGCACGTCGTGCCAGCGCTGGAGCGCGGGATTCCGTGCCTGGTCGTGTCGGTGGGGGCACTCTCGGAGCCGGGCCTCGCAGAGCGCCTGGAAGCCGCCGCACGCCGGGGCAACACGCAGGTGCAACTGCTGTCCGGCGCCATCGGCGCCATCGACGCCCTGGCGGCTGCCCGCGTGGGTGGCCTGGACGAGGTGATCTACACGGGCCGCAAGCCGGCCCGCGCGTGGACCGGCACGCCGGCAGAGCAGCTCTTCGACCTGAACGCGCTGACCGAGCCGACCGTCATCTTCGAAGGCACGGCGCGCGAGGCGGCCCGACTCTATCCGAAGAATGCCAACGTGGCGGCCACGGTGTCGTTGGCCGGCCTGGGCCTGGACCGCACCGCGGTCAAGTTGCTGGCCGATCCGTCGGCGGTAGAGAACGTTCACCACGTGGAAGCGCGCGGCGCATTTGGTGGCTTCGAGCTGACCATGCGCGGCAAACCGCTGGCTGCCAACCCCAAGACGTCCGCGCTGACCGTGTTCAGCGTTGTACGCGCCCTCGGCAACCGCGCACATGCGGTGTCGATCTGAAGCGAGTAATTCCTCATGACGACGCAACAAGTCCTTCCTATCCTGATTGCCGGTGAGTGGCGCCTGGGCGGCGGAGACCGCTATGCCACCCGCTATCCCGCCACGGGCGAAGTCGTGGCTGAACTGAACGCGGCGAGCCTGGCCGACGTCGAGGAAGCCATCCAGGGCGCGCATCAGGCTTTCCGCGTCAGCGGCTGGGCACAGCGCAAGCCGCACGAGCGCGCCGCCGTGCTGTATCGCGTGGCCGGGCTGATCCGTGCCAAGTCCGAAGCGCTGGCCCAGCGCCAGCGGCTGGACAATGGCAAGCCGATCAGCGAGACGCGCGCGTTGGTGGCCAGCGCGGCTGCAACGTTCCAGTTCTTTGCCGCCGCACTGGAGACGCTGGAGGAGCAGATCACGCCGCAGCGCGGTGATTGCCTGACGATGAGCGTCTACGAGCCGATGGGCGTGGTGGCGGCCATTACGCCATGGAACTCGCCGATCGCCAGCGAAGCGCAGAAGATGGCGCCCGCACTGGCTGCCGGCAACGCTGTGATCGTCAAGCCGGCCGAGGTGACACCGCTGATGGCGCTCGAACTGGCAGCCATCTGTGAAGAGGCCGGCGTGCCCAAAGGCCTGATCAGCGTGCTCCCAGGCAAGGGTTCCGTGATTGGCGACGCCATTACCAAGCACCCGCTGGTGCGCCGCGTGTCCTTCACGGGCGGCACCACCACGGGCAAACATATTGCCCATATCGCGGCCGACAAGATGATGCCGGTATCCCTGGAACTGGGCGGCAAGTCGCCGACGATTGTCTTTGACGATGCGGACCTGGACCATGCGGTAAACGGCGTGCTGTACGGCATTTTCAGCTCGTCGGGCGAGTCGTGCATTGCCGGCTCGCGTCTCTTCGTGGCCCGCTCGCAGTATGAGGCGTTCATTGATCGCCTGGCTGCCGGCGCCGCGAAGCTGCGCGTGGGTGATCCGGCCGACGAGCGCACCCAGATGGGGCCGTTGATCACGGACCGGCACCGCGACAGTATCGAGTCGTACGTGGCGGTGGGTGTGGAAGACGGCGGCCAGTTGCGCACCGGCGGCATTCGCCCCGATGTGGCCGGCCTGCCTAACGGCTACTTCTATACGCCGACCATCATCGAAGGGCTCGACAACAACGCACGCATTTGCCAGGAGGAGATCTTCGGGCCGGTGCTGGTGGCAATGCCGTTCGACGACGAGGAAGACCTGATCGAGCAGGCCAACGACAGCGTCTACGCGCTGGCGGCCGGCATCTGGACGCGCGACTACAAGCGCGCGTGGCGGGTGGCACGATCCGTGCAAGCCGGTAACGTCTGGATTAACACCTACAAGCAGTTCTCGATCTCGACACCGTTTGGCGGCTGGCGCGACAGCGGCCTGGGCCGCGAGAAGGGACGACTTGGCATCCTGCAGTACATGGAGCAAAAGAGCGTGTACTGGGGACTGAATGAACAACCGCTGCCGTGGGCCGGAGACTGGAAATGAAAGTATTGGGAATTGACGAGATCGTCTACGGAGCCGACGACTTCGACGCATGCCGCGGCTTCTTTGGTGACTGGGGCCTCGCCATCAAGCGCGACGACGCGCAGGGCCTGGACTTCGAAACGCTGAATGGCTGCCGCGTGCTGGTGCGTAAGACGTCCGATGCGGCGCTGCCGCCCGCCATCGAGGAAGGTCCGACGCTGCGCGAAGTGGTGTGGGGCGTCGACAATGAGGCATCGCTGGCGGCGATCCGCGAGCGTATTGGCGACGAGCCGACGTTCGTATTGCAGCAGGACGGTGCACGCATTGGCTGCACCGATCCGAACGGCCTGGCGGTGCGCTTTCAGGTGTCGCGCAAGCATGAGGTGCAGGTGGAATGCGCGCGGATGAATACGTGGAATGACAAGCCGCGCATGAACGAACGCAGCCCGATCTACACCCGTGCGATTCCCATCGAGGTGGGCCATGTGGTGTTCTTTGTGAAGGACGTGAAGGCCACCGAGCGCTTCTATATGGAGAAGTTCGGATTCGTCCAGTCGGATAACTATCCCGACCGCGGAGCGTTTCTGCGTTGCGCGGCAGAGGGGGGGCACCACGACCTCTTCCTGCTGCAACTGCCGCATGGCAAGGCCGGGCTCAATCACGTGGCGTTCACGGTACGCGATATCCACGAGGTGTTTGGCGGCGGCATGCACATGTCGCGCACCGGCTGGGATACGCAGCTCGGGCCGGGACGCCACCCGATCTCGTCGGCGTACTTCTGGTACTTCAAGAATCCGGCGGGCGGTCTGATCGAGTACTACGCCGATGAAGACCAGCTTGATGCCCATTGGGAGCCGCGCGAATTCGAGCCGGGCCCGACTATGTTCGCCGAATGGGCGATCGAGGGCGGTATCGATGGCAATACCCGCCGGCAGAAGAATGCCGGCGGTCCGGAAGGCAAGTTCCTGACGGAAAAGCGTTAAGCGTCTGGAAGGTCGGAAGTAGATAGAAGGAAGCCCCCATGAGTGCGAGCCAATCTTTGACACTGCGCGTGCAGGCCATGCGCTTCGAGGCGCGCGGCGTCGTCAGCATCGAATTGCGTGACCCGGAAGGTGCCCAGTTGCCTGAGTTTGCGCCCGGTGCGCATATCGATCTGCATCTGGCCAACGGCCTGGTGCGTAGCTACTCGCTATGTGGCGCGCCCGAGCAGCGCGATCGCTATACCGTCGGCGTGCTCAACGATCGCAACAGTCGCGGCGGCTCGCGCTTCGTGCATGAGCAACTGCGCGTGGGCACTACGCTGACCGTCGCGACGCCGCGTAACCACTTTGCGCTGGAAGAGGAGGCCACACACACGGTGCTGGTGGCCGGCGGTATCGGTGTGACCCCGATCGTGTGCATGGCCCGGCGCCTCGCCGAGCGTGGCCGAGCGTTCACGTTGCTGTACTGCGCGCGTTCCCGTGCGGAGGCCGCATTCGTCGAACAACTGTCAGCCTATGGCGATGCCGTGCGCTTTCACTTCGATGACGAAGTGGGTGTGCCACCGGATCTGAAGGCCATGCTGGCCGGCCAGGACAAGACGACGCATTTCTATTGCTGCGGCCCGGGCCCGATGCTGAACGCGTTCGAGTCAGCCTGCGAAGCGCACGACTACCCCAACGTCCACATCGAACGATTCGCCGCAGACCCCGCGACCGAATCCGTCCAAGAGGGCGAGTACAGCGTGCAACTGCAGCGCTCTGGCAAGAATGTGCGCGTACCGTCCGGCAAGTCGCTGCTCGACGCCCTGCTGGAGGCGGGCGTGCAGGTGGAGTACAGCTGCCGCGAGGGCGTGTGCGGCTCGTGCGAAACGGCGGTGATCGAGGGTTGTCCCGATCATCGCGACAGCGTGCTCAGTATTAGCGAGCGTGCATCGAACAAGACCATGATGGTCTGTGTGTCCGGTTGCAAGGGCCAGCGCCTGGTGCTGGATCTCTGACCGAACCCACGCCGCGCCCCAAGGGGCGTGGCAACGAAGACTGCCCGCCGCCATGGTAGAGCCGCACGTTCAGGGACGAAGCGACCACGCGGGTGACTGCCCTACACGATTCCGGAAAGAGATACCCGTGTTGATTCAGAGAAAAGACGCCGCGCCCTCGATGCAGGGCGCGCAGGCGGGCACCGTGGCCTACGGTGGCGCAGCGACCGGCGATGCCGCGATGCAATCCCAGACCCAGTCTGCCACGCAGGTGACACGCGGGCAGATCATCGCCCGCATCGAGCGCATGCCCGGCAACTTGATGCACGTGCGCGCACGATTGCTGATCGGGTTGGCTACATTCTTCGATGGCTTTGACGTGATTGCCATTGCCGCGACGCTGCCGCTCCTGATCGCGAAATGGTCGCTGTCGCCTGGCCAGATTGGTTTGCTCATTGCGGCGCCTTCGGTAGGTCAACTGGTGGGAGCGCTGCTGTTTCCGGCGCTGGCCGAACGATTTGTACGGCTGCGTTCGATTGGCTGGAGTGCGGGCATCATCGGCCTGATGAGCCTGGCCTGCGGATTCGCGCCATCGTTCGAGATATTTCTGCTGCTGCGCATCGTGCAGGGGCTCGGGCTTGGCGGCGAATTGCCCGTGGCGGCGACCTACATCAACGAGGTGACCCGGGCCCATGGACGCGGCAAGTTTGTGCTGCTGTATGAAATCGTGTTCCCGATCGGCCTGATGGTGTCGAACGCGCTGGGCGCCGTGCTGGTGCCGCGCTATGGCTGGGAGGTCATGTACTTCCTGGGTGGCGTGCCGCTGGTGCTGTTCTTTGTGCTGCGTCGGCTGATTCCGGAATCGCCGCGCTGGCTTGCGGAAAAGGGTCAACTGGCGGAGGCTGACCAGGCGCTGCGCCAATTCGAAGCACGTGCCAAGCAACCGCTTGCGCCGGTTGGGGACACATCGAAGTTTGACGCGATGGGCAACCATACGCGGCGCCGGGTGCGTGACCTTGTGGGCAAGGCCTACCTGGGGCGTACGCTGGCCGTGTGGATGCTGTGGGCGACCTGTGGCTTTATCCAGTACGGGCTGTCGACATGGTTGCCCACAGTGTACAAGACGGTCTACCACGCGCCGCTGCAGCTTGCGCTGAATCTGGCCGCCGGCGCGTCGGTGCTCGGGGTGGTCGGCTCGCTGGTCTGCGCACTGCTGGTGGACAAGGTGGGACGCAAGCCGGTCATCAACGTATCGTTCGTGCTGTGCGCCGCGTCACTGGTCCTGGCAGGCGTGTTTCATGCGTCGTCAGTGTATGTGGTGGCCACGTTCTGTGCGATGGCGATGGGCTTCCTGGCGAGTGGTTTCATCACGGCCTATGTCTATACGCCCGAACTGTACCCAACCAGCGTGCGGGCGATGGGCTGTGGGTTGGGCGGCGCGTGGCTCAAGGTTTCGGCGATCTTCGCACCCGGCATCATTGCGTCGACGATCGGGTCGGGTAACCTGAGTGTGGCGTTCTATGGCCTCGCCGTGGTGCCACTACTGGCGGCGGTCACGGTGCATTTCCTCGGCATTGAGACCAAGGGGCAGGTACTTGAAGAACTCGAGGTCTGAGCGGCGCCCTCGGTGTCGTCGTTCGCCCTGCCGCCGACTTTCCCGGCAGGCGGGGCTTTTTTGTTAGCACGATCTGCGGCCATAATGCATGTCGTCATACAACGACCAACGAGGAGAGACATGCGCACCCCATCGGGCACCCCCAATCGTTCCCGCAGACTGCCACTCATGGCATCGATCGCCCTGGCTTGCCTGGGTGTGGCAAACGCTGCCACGCTCGATCGCAGTCAGCTGGAACAGTCGGCGAACCGCGCGGCAGCCGCCAGCTATCGCGAGTGGGTCGAACTGTTGGCAATTCCGAACGATGCCACGGTGCCCGCCGATATCGAAAAGAACGTTGACTGGCTCGTCAAGGCGTTTGCCCGCCGTGGATTCCAGGCGCGGGCGCTGGCAAATGGCGACAAGCCCATGATGTATGCCGAATACACGGCCCCCGCCGGCGCAGCAGCGACAGCGCCGCGGAAGACCGTGCTGTTCTACATGCATTTGGACGGCCAGTCGGTGACACCATCCCAATGGGCGCAGAAGAGTCCGTGGGAAGCCACGCTCAAGGCGCGCTCGGCCGATGGTAAATGGGAGCCGCTGCCGCTGGACAAACTTTACGGTGGTCAGGTTGACCCCGAGTGGCGCCTGTTTGCGCGGTCTTCATCGGACGACAAGGGACCGATCGTGATGTTCCTGGCAGCTTTCGACGCGCTCAAGGCGGCGGGGGTGGATCCGGGGGTGAACATCAAGGTACTGCTCGACTCAGAAGAAGAGAAGGGTTCGCCTTCGCTTGGTCAGGTCATTGCGCAGAACCTTGCGCTACTTCGCAATGATGGCATGGTCATCTTTGACGGCCCGATGCACCAGAGCAATCAGCCTACGTTGGTATTCGGCAACCGTGCATTCAACTGGTGCAACTGAAGGTCTTTGGCGCCAGCCAAGGGCTGCACAGCGGCCACTACGGCAACTACTCCGCCAATCCGGTGCAACGCATGGCGAGTCTGCTGGCATCGATGAAGGACGAGAATGGCCGCGTCACCATTCCCGGCTACTACACCCCGGTCAAATTCGACGAACGCGCCAGGAAGATCATGGCGGCCGTGCCGGACGATGAGGCTGCCTTGAAGCGTCGGCTGGGCATCGCCAGCGCGGAGAAGGTCGGTGCGAATTACCAGGAGGCGATGCAGTATCCGAGCCTGAACGTGCGCGGCATCGTCGCGGGCGACGTCGGCCCCAAAGCGCGGACCATCATCCCGGAAGTGGCGATTGCCGACATTGATCTGCGTACGGTGCCGGAGACACCGCCCGAAACGCTGGTGGCGCTGCTGCGCAAGCATATTGAGAAGCAGGGCTATCACCTCGTTAATGGCGAGCCCACAGCGCAGGAACGGGCACGGTACCCGAAGCTGGCGTCGCTGACCGCTGGTGAGGTATCGGCATCGAGCTCGGCGGCGCGGACGGACCTGGATGCGCCGGTCAGCAAATGGCTGCAAGGTGTTATGCGGGACACCTACGGCAAGCCTCCCGTGCAGATTCGCATGATGGGCGGGACGGTGCCGACGGGCGCCGCCGTACAGGCACTGAAGTCGCCATTCGTGATCGTGCCCCTGGTCAATGCCGACAACAACCAGCATAGCTTCGATGAGAACATGCGGATCGGCAACTATCAGGACGGCATCCGGACCGTGATGGGAATTTTGCAGACGCCGTTCAAGTAAGACGAGGTAAGACGAGGCGGTCGCTATTGCAACAAGCATGGCACCGCCCGCTGCCTTGTGTCGTGACGACGTGCGATAAAAAGTGGCGGGGGGCAGGGTACGCCTCGTCGCAAATCGACGGCTTCGACGCGCCGTAATAAGGCGCCGTTCGCCCGAAACATCTCAGTGATCAGCTCGCAACGCTTATTGTGCGCAACTTCGTGCCGAAGTGCGATCGAGCAAAATTCTCCGCGTTCTTGTCAATGAGGGTTTAACTTAAGTTGATGAATCAACTTGCTTTGCCTACATTGAAGCTGTTCCTGATTTGAATCTAGGTTTCATAGATAAAACACATCTGCTACTGTTTGGGATGCGATGGTGCGCCTTGGGCGCATCGGCGGTGGGGAGCATGGTATATCGATCCATTGCTGTCCACTGGCAAACCGAACGTTAGGCAGAGAGAGACCATGAACAAAGACACTCCCGTAGAGGAGACGCAGGACAAATACATCGTGCCGGGCCTGGAGCGGGGACTTCGGCTGCTGGGTGAATTCAGCAGCAGGGACCGGACGTTGTCGGCAGCGGAACTGGCGAGGCGGCTGCAGGTGCCGCGCTCGACGGTATTTCGGTTGCTCGCCACGCTGGAGATGATGGGTTTTGTCGAACGCACCGATGGCGGCCGGGAGTTCCGGCTCGGCATGGCGGTACTGCGGCTGGGATTCGATTATCTGGCATCGCTGGAATTGACCGAACTGGGTCGCCCGTTGCTGGACCGCCTGCGTGACGAGATTCACTTTCCGTGCAATCTCGTGGTGCGCGACGGGCGCTCGATCGTGTACGTGGCCAAGTCGGTGGCGACCCGCCCGTTTGCAAGCACGGTCAACGTCGGGACGCGACTCCCCGCGCATGCCACGGTGCTTGGTCGGGTGTTGCTCGAGGATCTGTCGCTGAACGACCTGCGGGTGCTGTATCCGGAGCCGCGTCTGGAGGTGTTTTCGGAAAGCACTCCGCGTACGGTGGAAGAGTTGTACGAGATGGTGCAGCGCGACCGGCAGCGTGGATATGTGCTGCACGAGGGCTTCTTCGAGGCCAGCATTTCGACGATCGCCGCGCCAGTGCGTGACCGTACCGCGCGTGTCGTTGCCGCGCTGGGCGCCACGATTCCGGCGGCACGGATTGATCCGTCACTGCTGGATCCGATGGTGGAAAAGGTGCGTGAGGCAGCGGCTGAATTGTCGCGCTTACTGGATTACCGGCCAGACCTGAGCGGCAGGGTGGCTGGCGGATGACATAGCCGCAACCCCAACTGGCAGGAAGAGGAAATGCAGGACCCTAGCCCCCAAACCGGCGCCCCCGGCGGCGCCGATGCCCACCGGCACCGCACCTCCCGATGGCTGCGCAGCGTGATGGTTTGCGCGAGCGCCGCGGGTTTGCTTATGGGTCAGGCGGCGCACGCCACGACAACCTGTTCCACGGTGCGCATCGTGGTGCCATTTCCTGCGGGGGGTGCGGCAGACCAGCTGGCGCGCACGGTGTCGCAAGGGCTGCAGCAGCGCAGGGGGGCGACCATCGTGGTGGATAACAAGCCGGGTGCCAATGGCAATATCGGCATCGATGCCGTGCGCCGCGCGCCTGGTGATGGATGTACATGGCTGGTGGTGCCGGCCGGCAACCTGACCATCAATCCCACCCTGTTTCCCGCGCTTTCCTACAACGTGCCGCGCGATTTCCGCCCGGTTTCGCTGCTGGCCAGTTCGCCAAACGTACTGGCCGTACATCCATCCGTGAAGGCACGCAATGTGGCCGAACTTGTGGTGCTGGCAAAGCAGGCGGAGCAGAATAAGGCGCCCCTGGGCTATGCAAGCCCCGGGGTCGGTAGCGGCCTGCATCTGGCGGGCGAACTCTTCCGCCATAGGGCAGGTGTCGCGATGCTGCACGTCCCCTATAAAGGCACAACGCAGGCGGTCAACGATGTGGTAGGCGGTCAGGTGCCGGTCCTACTCGGTACGTGGCCGACACTGGCACCGTTTGTCCAGTCCGGTGCGCTCCGCGCGATTGCGGTCACGCAGTCCAAACGCTCGCCCGCCGCCCCCGATGTGCCCTCGCTCGCAGAGCAGGGCATGCCCGGTATCGACGTCAGCTCATGGTATGCGCTGATGGTGCCGTCGGCTACGCCGAAACCAGTCGCCGATGGCCTGTCGGCCGATATCCACGCGCTTTTCACCACGCCGACGGTGCGCGGCGATCTGCAACGCCAGGGACTGGAACCCGTGGCGAGCACGCCCGAAGCCCTCGCCGCACGTATCCGCGATGAAACCGCGGCGTGGGCCACCCTGATCCGCACGTACCACATCACGGCGGAATAGTCGCCGCGCCCAGGCGGCGCGTCCCTCCCTGACCCTTTACCTGAGTCGTATCTGGCCGCACCCTGCGCCGTGCAGGGTGGCGTGCGGCCGTCATTTTCCTGCACCAGCGAGGCAACCATGGATTTTGTGTTGAACGGAAAAGCGACCCGCTTTGACGGCGACGGCGATACGCCGCTGCTGTGGGTGGTTCGCGATGACGCCGGTCTGACCGGTACCAAGTACGGCTGCGGCATCGGTGCCTGTGGAGCCTGTACTGTGCATGTCGATGGCAACGCCCAGCGGTCGTGTGTCACGCCCGTATCGACCGTGGCGGGGCGCAATGTGACAACTATCGAAGGTCTGTCGCCGGACCGATCCTCAACAGTGCAAAAGGCGTGGATTGCCAAGGATGTGCCGCAATGCGGCTACTGCCAGTCGGGCATGGTGATGGCGGTCAGTGCGCTGCTCAAGCAGAACCCCCATCCCACCGACAAGGATATCGATGCCGCTGTCAGTAACCTGTGCCGCTGCGCCACTTACCACCGCATCCGGGAGGCCGTCCATGCTGCTGCAAAGTGAAGCGTTGTCGAGCCCGTCGCGTCGCGGGTTTCTGAAGGGAAGTGCTGCGCTGGCAGGCGCGCTGTGCATTCCGCTGCCAGTGCTCGCCAATCGCACGGTGGACAGCGGCCCGCATGGCACGCACGAGATCACGGATTGGATCTGGATCGAGCCGAGTGGCAAGATTACGCTGGGACTGTCGCAGTGCGAGTGCGGCCAGGGCGTCTACACGGGTATGCCACAGGTGCTCGCTGACGAGCTCGACGCGGACTGGCAGCACATCACCGTGACATTCGTCACCGGTCGCGATGCCTATCGAACCGGTGCCGCCTATGAGGAGCCGCAGCAGTTCGTCGGGGCATCGATGTCGGCCACACTGTTTTACCAGCGCCTGCGCATCGCGGGTGCCCAGGCGCGCGAGGTGTTGACGCTGACCGCAGCGAAGCGGCTGAAGGTGCGCCCCGGCCAGTGTTATACCGAGAACGGACGCGTGTACCACGGTGGGACAGGACGTTCTATCGGGTACGGCGAACTGGCCGAGGAGGCCGCAAAGCTGCCGCTGAATCCTTCGCCACGCTTGAAGAACGAGGCCGCACACCGGCTGATCGGCAAGGACCTGCAGCGCCTCGATACGCCGGCCAAGGTCGACGGATCTGCGGAGTTCGGCATCGATGTGCGCGTGCCGGGCATGCTTTACGGCGCCCTGAAAATGCCGCCCACCGTTACGGGCAAGGTTACCGGCATCCGGAATGCCGATGCCGTGAAGGCGATGCCAGGCGTGCAGGCCGTGGTACACGCGCCGGACGCGGCTATCGTTGTCGCCACCAGCTTCTGGCTGGCGAAGAAAGGTGCCGATGCCCTGGAGATCAACGTCGACCCCGGCGCCGCCAAGGATCTCGACAGTGACAACATCCTGGCCGCGCGCAAGGCAGCGCTGGGCGCGGTCGAAGCGGTGGTGGCCACGAAACTGGGCGACCCCGATGCGGTGCTGGCGGCGGGCGGAAAGTTCGTAGAGGCCGACTATCACACGCCCTACATCGTTCACGCGACGATGGAGTCCGTGAATGCCACCGTCCATGTCCGTGAGGATGCGATCGAGGTCTGGGGGCCGATCCAGGGCCAGGATTTCGTGCGCAACGCACTGGCCAAAATCTATCAACGCAAGCCGGAAACGATCATCGTCCACACCACCTTCGTGGGCGGTAGTTTCGGGCGCAAGTTCCTGCCGGATTTCGTGGTCCACGCGGCACGCGCCTCGGCGGCCGTGGGCAAGCCGGTCAAGGTCATTCGCTCGCGCGAGGACGATATTCGCCATGGTTTCTATCGACCCGGTGTGTCGGGCCGCTTCCGGGCGGTGCTCGACGACAAGGGGCTACCCCGCGCCATGCACGCGCGTTTGACCGGACAGTCGCTCTATGGCGTGATCAAGGCCGAGCGCATGGCGCAAAACGGTGGCTGGGACGAAACGATGCTGGAGGCCATCTACGATTGCGTGTATCGCGTGCCGAATCTCAAGGTCGACATGATCGATGTGAAGCAGCCGATTCCGGTGAGCTTTATGCGCAGCGTGGGTTCCACGTCGAGCATCTTCATGCTCGAAAGCTTTGTGAACGAGATGGCCGATGCTGCGGGTATGGACCCGTATCGCTACCGTCGTCTGTTACTGACCCACAGCCCGCTGGCAGTGCGCACGCTGGACGCGGCTGCCAAGGCTGCCAACTGGGATCGCAAGCCGGCACCCGGTGTCACGCGCGGTTTCACGTTCAACCTCTATACGGGACGTGGCGAGGCGTTTCAGACGTATGTGGCGATGGCGCTCGAACTGGTGCGTGACGGCAAGACCTTCAAGGTTAGGCGCGTGGTGTGCGCGGTGGAGTGCGGCCGCGCGATCAATCCGAATTTGATCCGTGCGAACATCGAAGGCGGCATCGGCTTTGCGCTGACCAATACGCTCAAGAGCGAAGTTACATTCAAGGGCGGGGTCGTCCAGCAAAGCAACTTCCATGACTACCCGTTGCTGCAATTGGCGGAGATGCCGAAGATCGATGTGGTCATAGTCGATAGCGACCGATCGCCCCAAGGCTGTGGGGAAGTCTCGCTCGGGCCGGTCGCGCCGGCGGTGGCGCATGCGCTGTATCAGGCGACACGGTCGCGGCGGCGGTCGATGCCGATGAAACTCGAAGCGTAGTCGCTATAGATAGGTCTCCAGCTCCTCGCCGCACAAGGCAGGGGCTGGCCCAATCCGGGTTGGCATCGCTGCGTTGAGAACCCGCCGGATGCTTTCGGTCTTAACAAGCGGCTTATGGCTTGCGGTAACCAAGAAGTTTGGAAAGATCCCTGGCAGCCAGCTTCACTTCACGTTCAGTGCGTTCGCGCAATGCGCCGTCGGCCTCGAAGCGTTGCTGGGGACCTGCCACGCTGATGGCCGCGATGACGTCGCCGGCCACGTCATGCACCGGCGCGGCGCAGGCATCGATGCCTGGCTCGAACGCGGAGAAACTCCACGCGCAGCCGCGCTCGAGATCGGCGGCCAGGATCTCGGCAAGGCGTGCGTGGGTGGCCGGACTTTGTCCGGTTACTGTGGGTAGCGGATCGTCGCCAAGCCGTTCGCGCAGCGCCTCGGCCGACAGATGAGCAATCAACATGCGACCTGGAGTCGTCAGATGGGCGGGCACGCGGCTGCCGACCTGAATGTTGCTGACTAGCCCGGCATTGGGCATCTCGCGCAGCAGATACAGGACATGGCCGCCGTCGGGTACCGCCAGATAGGCCGAAAGCTGCAGCGATTCACTCAGTCGCGCGAGGACGCGCCTCGCGAGCGACGTGAGATCGTTGGAAGCTAGTACTTGCGACGCCAGTTTCAGGAACGGGAATCCTACCGTATGCCCGCCCTGCGGGAGCCGCTCCACCACGCCCTCATGCTCGAGCGTGGCGAGCAGACGCATCACGGTGACGCGGTTCACGTCGATGCGCCGGCCGACTTCGCTGAGATTGGCCGTCGAGTTTCCCTCGGCAATATAGCGCAGGAGCCGCAGACCGCGTATGACAGGCGTTACCAGTTGCTGGCCGCTTCCATCATCGACATCATCGTTGACGACGGGTTGAACGGCGGTATTGCGCAGCGAATCGGGCTTTGGCATTGAATAAGACGATGGAAACGAAAGGAGCCTGCTGTGCGCGGCGTTTACTGCAGCGGCACATTCCAAGCGTCGTAATCGTACACCCAGTCCGCGTTGCCACCGGCCTTGAGCCATTCGTTGCCGCGTGATCCGATCTGGATGCGACTCGTGCGGTCATGCCGCGCGGCCTGGTAGCGGCCGAGCGCCATCGGGACGGTGTCCGGCGTGGCGGCAGCCAGGCAGCGCGCGAGCACGACGCCGTCCTCGATGGCCATGCCTGCGCCTTGCGCCATGAACGGCATCATGGGATGGCAGGCATCGCCCATCAGCGCAATATGCCCGGTCGACCACGACGGCAATGGATCGCGCACGTACAGCGCGGAAATCAGCACGTCGTCGCAAGCGTCAAGCAATGCGCGCGCATCGGGGTGAAAGCCGGCATAGGCGGCGCGCAGGTCTTCCACTCGGCCGGCCGTCGTCCATGATTCGTGGCGCCAGCTGTCTTGCGCTACCGTGGCAAACACGAAGATTTCGCGGCCCCGATTGAGCGGGAACGTCACGATCTGGCTCGTCGACTCGGGTCCCCACCATTTTGTGAAGGCACCAACGTTTGGCACGCCTGCAAGCCGCTCGGCGGGTACGACGGCACGATACGCCACCACACCGGTAAAGATTGGGTGTTCCGTACCCAAGATGGCCGAGCGGACCACCGAATGAATGCCGTCCGCACCAATCAGCACGTCCACATCCTGATGGCTTCCATCAGCAAACTGCAGCGTGGCACCACGCTCGCGCGGCACGATACCCGTGGCTTTGTGCGCAAGCTTCACGTTGGCCGCGGGTACGGCCGCTTCCAGCGCGGCCATCAGATCGCCTCGGTGCATGGTGAGTTGCGGGGCGCCGTACCGACGTTCGGCCTCGTCCGACATGGCGAGACGCGAGGTTTCCTCGCCGGTGTCCCAATTGCGGCTGATGCGGTGCGTGGGTCGCGCTGCGGTTTCGCGTAACGCGCCCCCCACACCCAAGCCGTCTAGTGCACGCACGGCATTCGGTGTCAGGTTGATGTCTGCGCCCACGCGCGCGAAGCGAGCCGCCTGCTCGAACACGACAACGTCCATACCAAGCTTGCGCAACGCGATGGCGGCCGCCAGGCCACCAATGCCGGCACCGTTGATGCCGATCTTTCCTGAAAACATGGGGGCACTCCTCTCTACTGGTGTGATTTGTCGTGAGACGTATTATTAGTGTATGTTCAAAAATGAACGAGATGTCCATAAAAGAATAAAACGGCACAAGGGCCGACGTCAAGCGTTGTGCGTGCGAGTCGCGGGTACTTGCTTGTCATCCAGGCTTGGGAAACGGAGGCGTGCGCTGTATGTCGGGCGCTAGCGGATCGCTACGGTGCTCACAGTGTTCGGTGACGTGACCTACTGTCCACGTGAATCGGGTGGGCGACCGTGGCTATGTCAATGGCTCGGTCGGCAAGCTCCCATACAGCGTGCTGACGCATCGTCACGCGGTTTGATAGCGACGGCTGTCAGCGATGTCGGGTAGCAGTAGATGAAAGTACGGTCCATATGAGGTTCGACGAAACCCGAAAGCTCGTCGGCTCCGAGGCCGGCGGCGCTATCGCCTTAATCTCTCCTGCAGGAACTCGATGAAACGTTGGGTCTTCGCCGGAAGCAACCGGGTCTCGGTGATGGCGTACACGGACATCGGCGCACCGTGCCATGCCGGCATAACGCGCTGCAGTTTTCCACTGGCCACGTCATCGGCGACGACCTCTTGGGGCATCAAGACGATGCCCATGTCCAGTGTCGCAAGGCGACGGATCATGCCGACGCTGTTGAGCGTAAAGCGACTACCCACTGTCACCGTAGTGGCGCGCTTGGCGTCATGCAATGTCCACGATCCCGCTTTCAGGATCCCCAGGCACTCATGCCGTGCCAGGTCAGTGGGTTTGGTTGGTGTGCCCGATCGCGCCAGGTAGCCCGGCGAGGCATAGAGGTGGGGTGTGAGTGATGCCAGCGTGCGCGCTATCAGCTGTGAGTTTTCGGATTCCCCCATGCGGATGGCGACGTCGAACGGTTCACTGACGAGGTCGACCCGTCTTGGCGTCAGGTCAAAATCGAAAGTGATGCCGGGGTAAAGGCGGGAAAATTCGGCGATCAACGGCGCCAGGTACGTCACGGCGAAATCTACCGGCAGGGAGGCGCGTAACACGCCACTGGGTTGAGCCAGCATGTCGCCGAGCTGCTCGTGTGCTATGCGGGCTTCATCGACGATGCGTCTGCAGCGTTCGAAATAGATCTGACCAGCTTCGGTCAGTTCGATTTTGCGGGTCGTGCGATGTAGGAGGCGAAGTCCGATCGCCTTCTCCAACCCGCTAATGCGTCGTGACACTGTCGAGTTTGGCATACCCATAGCCTCTGCTGCGAGACGAAAACCTTTGGCTTTCACGACCTCGACAAATAGGGCCATGTCATTAAGCAGTTCCATGAGCATTGCTCCATCAATGGATCAATGTTCTCCAAATTACCATATTTATTCCATACAAGGATCGCGCGATGATGGCCTCCATCCCATTCAATCGAGGATTTCATCGTGAGCAAACTGTTCGATCCCGTCCGCGTTGGCCGTTACACCCTGCAGAACCGGTTGGTCATGGCGCCGATGACTCGCAGCCGCGCCCAGCGCGATGGCACCCCGGGCGAACTCGCCGCCGAGTACTATGCCCAGCGTGCCAGCGTTGGCCTCATCGTCACTGAAGGCACGCAGCCTTCGGATGATGGACAGGGCTATCTGACCACGCCAGGCATCTACACGGACGCGCACGTTGCGGGATGGAAGAAAACCACCGATGCCGTGCATGCCAGGGGCGGCCACGTTTTCATCCAGTTGATGCACGCCGGGCGCATGTCGCATCCGGATAACACGCCGCATCACCGGCTGGGGGTCGCGCCGTCTGCCATCGCACCGGGTGCGCCGATGTTCACGGTCACGGGTATGCAGGACATTCCTGCGCCGCGGGCGCTGACCACAGAGGAAGTGCGCCAGACCGTCCAGGATTTTCGATATGCCGCGCGCCGCGCAATCGAGGCCGGAGCCGACGGCGTTGAAATCCACGGTGCCAACGCTTATCTGATCCAGCAGTTCTTCGCCCCGAGCGCGAATGCGCGCACCGACGAATACGGTGGCTCAATCGAAAGCCGGGCGCGATTTGCCATCGAAGTGGCCACGGCAATTGCCGAGGAGATCGGTGCGGACCGTACGGCAATTCGCCTGTCGCCGGGCACGACGCTCTGGGGTATCGATGAAGGCGTTAATGGGCCGGATTTGTACCGCCACCTGGTGGCCGAACTGGACAAGCTGGGGCTGGCATACCTGCACATCATGCATCAGGGCAACGAAGCGCTGTTGGCCGACGTCGGCAAGCTCTGGCATGGCACGTTGATCTTGAACCGGCCCGGGCGCTCGAGGGAGCAGGTGGGTGCCGATCTGGCGACGGGGCTGGCCGATCTGGAGGCGTATGGCCAGATGATTCTGGCGAACCCTGACTTCGTCATTCGACTCAAGGAAGGAGCGCCAATGAACGACGCAGACCGCAATGGCTTCTTCGGTGGTGCTGCGCAAGGGTATACGGATTACCCGACCTTGAACGAAGCTTAGGTCGCGACGAGCCCGGCCATGGTGGATGCAAGGTCGCTATCGAGAAGCCCCGGGTTGGCCAGGCTCACTCCCGTCTAGGGCGATAGTGATCGGTGGCCCCGATGTCTGGAGGAGACCGACGGAAGGCGGCGCCGATGGCCAAGATTCGGCAGAAGGCGCCGGCATGGTGCCGAAATGTGGCGAAAAAACGTTTGACATTGCCATTGTGGGAACGTCTACGCTAGCCAAACTTCCATCACCACTGCGCGCAATCGTGAAGTCCACCTTCGCACTGTGTCGCGTGATTGTCTGGGCCTGGTTCGCAGCGATGCTGCTGATGGGCTCGGCGTCCGCCGCATATGTCTGTCCCATTGAAACCAGCTCTGGCGGCATCAGAGCGCATGCTGCCGACTGTGCGGACTACGATCAACCCGCATTGTGCGCGGCATACTTTCGCGGTAGCGCGGTCAACACCCTACAGGTAGACCCGCCCATGGGCGGTGATCCCTCTCGCGCCCGATCCATCGCGCCCGAATGTCCCTGGCATGGCGCGGCGAGCCTGACGGTGGGCCGACGGGATGTGCCGTTGGGTGGGTCTTCTGTGCCGATCTATCTGGTGACAGCCCGATTGAGACATTGAAATTCGTTTTGTCGTGTCGCGTAGCTGGCAAGGCTCGAATCGCGTTGTGCGTTTCGCCTTTCAGCAAACTCATCGAATTTCAAGAATTTCAACGGAAAATCATCATGAATGTCATCAAGATCAGTGTTGTACTGGCATTTGCAGGTACGGCTGTCACCGCTTTTGCGGGCCCAGACTGGACTGTCATTGAGCGCGCCCGCCTGGCTGCGCATCTCGCCCAAGCAACGGTAGCGCAACTGCAGCAACCCGAAGCGGTCACCTGCGTTCAAATGTTGCATCGGTCATCCATGTCCAAGCCTGATTCGCTATCGGAAGGCAACGCCGTTGGATCGTATAGAAACACGGGCAGCGGATGGAACAGTTTGCCCCTGGTCTGGACCAATATGCTGACGTCGGTCAAGGAAATGCGCAGTCCGTACCTGGATGGCGGCCGTACTGTCACGCCGGTCCTCCCTGCTGATGTAGACATGTCGCTGGCGGGGATGGACAGTACAGGAGTATCGGCGCCGCCTTCCAGGGCACGCGATCCCTACACGGACGGCGCGCGCGTTCATGACGACGCACAGCGAGCCTGACGCGTAGGACGAAGGCGGGCACCGACAGCCGTTCGCGTTGCGGTGCCCAGCCTTTGAAAACTGAATCGAAAGCGGTTATTCTCGTCACAATTCCAACACCATCATTCATCGTGCGATCCTTGGTCCGCCGGCACGCTTGGTTTGCCGGTCTCCTGCTGGTTGTGTTCCTGTCAGTTCAGCTGGCAACGGCCGCCTATGCCTGCACGACAGGCGCGAGTGCGGTCGGGGAGCCCACGCAGCTGGAGGCAATGGACGGCATGGGGTGTTGTCCCGATATGGCGGATATGGAGGATCAGGGCGCCGCGCAGTTTAACGGCGAGAAGGCGTTCTGCATGGGCCATTGTCAGGCGGATTCCAAGCACGCCGATCATCCGGCTCCGCAGATTCCCCCATTCATTCCGGTCCTTGTCGGCAGCCTGGTCGAGCCGCCAGTGCAGGGCCGTGCATCGTTTTTCGTGATGCGCGCTAACGCGCAGCCGCGCGCGCCGCCCCCGCCGCACACCATCCTCCACTGCTGTTTCCGCACGTAGCCTCCGAAGCCACGCCACAGTCTTGTCGCTCCCACTAGCACGGGAGTGGTGGTCGTCGTTTCCGGAGGCTTTATGTCATTCCCGCCTTGCCTGAGGTGGACGCTACGATTGGCGTCCATGCTTGGCATGTCGATGGCGCTTGCCGCGCCATCGCATGCCGCCCCTGCCTTATCCATTGAAGAGGCCGCAGCGCTCGCCACATCGCGCGCCAGCGACGCCGAGAACACGCGCGGCGCCATCGAATCCGCCGTGCAGATGGCTGTCGCGGCCGGGCAGTTACCCGATCCGATTCTGAAGTTCGGCCTGAATAACGTACCGGCAGACGGTCCGGACAAGTTCTCGCTAAGCCGTGACTCCATGACGATGCGTTCCATCAGCGTCATGCAGGAGTTCACCCGCGCAGATAAGCGTCGAGCACGCTCCGCACGGTTCGAAGCCGAGGCCGCTTCTGCCGACGCTCAGCGAATGGTTGGTGTCACCAATGTCCAGCGTAGCGCCGCTGCGGCCTGGATCGATCGGTGGTACGCCGAACAGGCTGCCACTTTGCTTGGCCATCACAGTCATCCGTTGAGCCTGACACTGGAAGCAGCGAACGCGGCCTATCGCAGCGGTCGCGGTACGCGAGCAGACGTGTTGGCGGCACAGCTTGAACTGCAGAAGCTGCGCGACCGCGAAAGCGAGAACCAGGCGGCCCTGGACGCTGCCAACGTAAATCTATCGCGCTGGATAGGTGCCGACGCATCGCGACCGCTCGGCGAGCGCCCGACACTGAAAGTGCCGCCACTTGCAGAGCAACTCATGCGCGCCCGGTATGAAGGCGTGCCGGAGATCGCGGCCGCCCAGCGCGATGTCACGCTTGCAGAAAGCGAAGTCCGTGTGGCCGACGAGTCTCGCAAGCCGGACGTTACCGTCGAGTTGATGTACAGCCAGCGCGGGTCCGCCTACTCAAACATGGCATCGGTCAATGTCAGCGTTCCGCTGCTGTGGGACCGCGCAAACCGGCAGGATCGGGAGGTGGCCGCTCGACTCGCACAGGCCGAGGCCGCGCGCGCCAAGGCGGAGATCGTCCAGCGCAATACCGACGCTTTGGTGGGCACGCGCTTGGTCGAACTGCGTCGCAACCTCGAGCGCCTCAAACGCTTCGACGACGCTACGCTGCCGCTGGCCAACGCCCAGGCGGACGCTGCGCTGACGGCGTATCGCGCCAATACCGGATCGTTGCTCGCTGTGGCGGAGGCCAATCACCGCGCCATCGACACTGCGCTGGAGCGCTTGGCCCTTGAGCAGCGAACAGCCCGGGTTTGGGTTGAGTTGACGTTCCTAGCACCCATGCCCACGGCGCAAACCGTCTCGACCAACAAGGATTTTCAATGAACGCCCGACTGAAAGTCGCCGTGACGTGCCTGATCATGGTCGGAGCGGCTGGCTACGGCGGTTACCGCCTAGGCAGTTTGCACCAGATCCAGACACTGTCGGAAGCCGGCAACCAGGCCAAGGCCGGTGATATCGATCCGAAGACCGGCAAGAAGATTCTGTACTGGCACGATCCGATGGTCCCGGGCCAGCGCTTTGACAAACCGGGAAAATCTCCGTTTATGGATATGCAACTGGTGCCCGTCTATGCGGATGGCGACGGCCCAGACGGAGGCAACAGCGGCGTCACAATTGACAGCCATGTAGCCCAGAACCTGGGCATTCGAACGGTAGAGGTTAAGGCGGCGCGCATGGGCACTGTACTGGAAGCCCCTGGCAACGTGGCGATCGATGAGCGCAGCATCCAGGTCGTTCAGGCGCGTACGACGGGATTTGTCCAGCACGTAGGCGTGCGTGCAACCCTCGATACGGTGCGGCGGGGGCAGATACTGGTCGACCTCTATTCGCCGGACTGGATAGCGGCACAGGAAGAATACCTTGCGGTCGCTCGCCTACCGTCGGGGACGCAAGGCGACCTTGCCAGTGCGGCAAGAGCGCGCATGCTGCAGTCCGGCATGACACCTGCACAGGCCGATGCCGTGGTCCGATCAGGCAAATTGCAGTCGGGGCAGGGCATTGCCAGCCCGCTCGATGGTGTAGTCACCGAGATTGGCGTACGCGAGGGCATGACGGTCACACCCGGCACGACGCTCTTCCGACTGGCCGACCTTGGCCAGGTATGGGTCATTGCCGAGGTGCCCGAAGCCCAGACGAGGCTGGTTGCCCCGGGCCAGACTGTCACGGTTTCAGCGACGGGCGTGCCGGAGCCTGTGGCCGGCAAGATCGATGCGATCCTGCCGGACGTCAACGCCGCCACGCGAACCGTAAAGGTGCGCGTCATTCTGCCGAACAAGCAGCGCAGACTGATGCCGGGCATGTTCGCGAGCATCCGATTTGAAAGTAACGATCGGGAAGATGTGCTGCAGATCCCGTCGGAAGCGGTGATCCATGCTGGCCAGCGGAATCTCGTCATGATGGACGCCGGTCAGCAAGGCTACGTGCCCACTGAAATTCGCATCGGACGTGAATCGGAGGGGATGGTCGAAGTGGTTTCTGGTCTGAAACCCGGACAGAAGGTGGTGGCATCTGGCCAGTTTCTGATCGATTCTGACGCCAGTCTTCGCGGGACGCTGAGCCGGATGGCGCCAGCCGGCGATGTCTCCGCGTCTGCCGCCGCCGTTCAGGAGCACGAAGGCACGGGCCGAGTCGAGTCGGTGAACCCGGATGGCCTCACCATCTCTCATGGACCAATCCCCTCGACAAAATGGGGCGCGATGACGATGGACTTTGGGACGAATGATCCGGCGCTGCTCAAAGGCGTAAAGCCGGGAGATCGTATTCGCTTCCATTTCCGTCTGGACCAGGACGGCGTGGCCACACTGTCGGCGGTTCAACCTGCAGAGAAGCCGGCAACGGCCGGTGGAGGCAAATGATGATTGCGCATGTCATTCTCGCGTCCATCCGCAACCGCTTCCTTGTCTTGCTGGTGACGGTCATGGTGACCGTCTGGGGCTTGTGGGCGGTGCACAGCATACCTTTGGACGCCTTGCCCGACCTGTCGGACACGCAGGTCATCATTCGTACCCCGTTTCCTGGACAGGCCCCACAGCTCGTCGAAAACCAGGTGACCTATCCGCTGACCACCACAATGCTGTCCGTGCCCGGTGCGAAAACGGTGCGTGGCTATTCCTTCTTCGGCGATTCCTTCGTCTACGTGCTCTTCGAGGATGGTACTGACCCCTATTGGGCACGTTCGCGGGTGCTGGAGTATCTGAACCAAGTGCAAGCTCGCCTACCAGCGGCGGCCCGGCCTGCACTGGGGCCTGATGCCACTGGAGTGGGCTGGATCTATGAGTACGCGCTGGTCGACCGCACGGGGCAGCACGACCTGAGCCAGTTGCGGGCCCTGCAGGACTGGTTCCTCCGTTTCGAGCTGAAATCGTTGCCGAACGTGGCGGAGGTTGCATCGCTCGGCGGCATGGTGCGGCAGTATCAGATCGTCCTGATGCCGGATCGACTGCGGGCCTACAACCTGTCGCAGGGTAAGGTACTGTCGGCGATTCGCGGTGCCAACCAGGAGGCAGGAGGGGCGGTACTGGAACTCGGAGAAGCCGAGTATATGGTTCGTGCGTCAGGCTATCTGAAGTCGCTCGACGACTTCAGGCAGATCCCCATTGAGACGAGCAACGCCGGCATTCCAGTACGGTTGGGCGATGTTGCGACGATTCAACTCGGTCCGGAGACGCGACGCGGTCTTGCCGATCTCAACGGAGAAGGCGAAGTTGCCGGCGGTGTCATCGTAATGCGTTCGGGCAAGAATGCACTGGAAACCATTGATGCCGTCAAGGTCAAGATGGATGTGCTCCGAAAGAGCCTGCCGCCCGGCGTGGAGATCGTTACTACGTACGACCGCTCGGCGCTGATTCATCGTGCAGTCGACAATCTGAGCCACAAGCTCATCGAGGAATTTGTGGTGGTGGCACTGGTTTGCCTGGCTTTCCTGTTCCATTTGCGCTCCGCGTTGGTGGCGATCGTTTCGTTGCCACTAGGCGTGCTAGCCGCGTTCCTGGTGATGCGCTATCAAGGGGTCAATGCAAACATCATGTCGTTAGGTGGTATTGCCATCGCGATTGGTGCCATGGTTGACGCCGCTGTGGTGATGATCGAGAACGCGCACAAGCATCTAGAACACTGGCAGTTTGATCATCCAGGCGAGTCGTTGACTGGAGAGGCGCGCTGGCGCGTGATCGGAGACTCGGCTGCTGAGGTGGGGCCAGCCCTGTTCTTCTCGCTGCTGATTATTACGTTGTCTTTCGTGCCAGTGTTTACGCTGGAGGCGCAGGAAGGTCGCCTGTTCTCGCCTCTGGCATTCACCAAGACCTACTCGATGGCGGCAGCGGCTGGCCTTTCCATCACGCTGGTGCCCGTGCTAATGGGCTACCTCATTCGCGGCCGCATTCCGGCGGAGCAGGCGAACCCGGTCAATCGCTGGTTGATTTGGGTCTATCAGCCGATGCTTGCGAAGGTGCTGCGGTACCCGCGCACGACGGTGGTTGTGGCTGCGATCCTGCTGGCTGCAACCGTCTGGCCAATCCTGAGGACTGGTGGAGAATTCATGCCGCCGCTGGATGAGGGCGATTTGCTCTATATGCCATCCGCATTGCCGGGTCTGTCGGTCGGCAAAGCGGCACAACTGCTTCAGCAAACCGACCGGATGATCAAGTCGGTGCCCGAGGTGGCGACCGTGCATGGCAAGGCTGGCCGGGCAGACTCCGCTACCGACCCGGCGCCGCTCGAGATGTTCGAGACCACGGTCCAGTTCAAGCCGCGTGACCAGTGGCGTGCCGGCATGACCCCGGACAAACTGGTGGAGGAACTCGATCGCGTGGTGAAGGTGCCCGGGCTGTCCAACATCTGGGTCCCACCAATCCGCAACCGTATCGACATGCTGGCCACTGGCATCAAGAGCCCGGTCGGCATCAAGGTTGCGGGTACTGATCTAAAAGAGATTGACCGGATCGCCACACGCATTGAGGAGACTGTGAAAGCCGTGCCAGGGGTCACATCGGCGTTGGCCGAACGCCTGACCGGTGGCCGCTACATTGACGTCGACATCGATCGCGCTGCCGCTGGTCGTTACGGGCTCAATATCGACGCGGTGCAGAGCGTTGTGTCGTCGGCGATTGGTGGCGACAACGTTGGCGAGGTGGTGGATGGACTGGCGCGCTTTCCGATCAATTTGCGCTATCCGCGGGAGTATCGTGATTCGGTCGAGCGGTTGCGTAGCTTGCCGATCGTAACGGACCGTGGCCAGCAGATCGTGCTGTCTGATGTGGCGCGTATTCAGGTAGTGCAGGGCCCGCCGATGTTGCGAAGTGAGAATGCGCGGCTATCCGGTTGGATCTACGTCGATATCCGCGGGCGAGACCTGCGCTCTGCGGTGCGCGACATGCAGACAGCTGTGGGCAAGGCCGTGCCGATGCCTGCGGGCTATTCGCTCAGTTGGTCTGGCCAATTCGAATACCTGGAGCGTGCCAGTGCAAAGCTGAAGATCGTGGTGCCATTCACGCTACTGATCATCTTTGTGCTGCTCTACCTGGTGTTTGGTCGAGTCGACGAAGCCGTCTTGATCATGGGCACGCTGCCGCTGGCGCTGATCGGGGGATTCTGGTTGCTCTACCTGCTTGGCTACAACCTTTCCGTGGCGAGCGTGGTCGGCTTTATTGCGCTGGCCGGCGTGGCTGCCGAGTTCGGCGTGATCATGCTGCTTTATCTGAAGCATGCTTGGCAAGATCATCAGACGCGAGGCGAAAGTGATGTGGCCGCATTGCTCGCTGCCATCCAGGAAGGCGCGGTGCAGCGCGTGCGGCCCAAAGCGATGACCGTGGCGGTCATCCTGGCCGGTTTACTTCCCATCATGTGGTCCCATGGCACCGGATCGGAAGTCATGCAGCGCATTGCGGCACCAATGGTTGGTGGCATGGTGACCGCGCCAATCGTCTCGCTGTTCGTCGTTCCCGCAGTGTATTTGTTGATGCGTGGTCGGCAAACGAAAAACGCTTCCCCTATCTCTCACTCCCTCAACCTTAAGGAGAAAGCATGAAAACCCTGAACGTGACACTGGCCGCGATGGCGCTTGGGCTGGCTATGGGCACCGCGCTTCCGAGCATCGCCGCAACCATGGACGGTATGGAAATGACATCGCCTGCGGGGGCGATGAAGGTCCCCCGGCCGGTTCCTGCCGAAGTTCGGAAGATTGATGCGGCAACTGGTAAGGTGACCCTCAAGCATGGGCCCATTGGAAACCTGGGGATGTCTGCCATGACCATGGCATTCCCGGTCAAGGACCCGGCAATGCTCAAAGGGCTGAAGGAAGGAGACCAGGTGTCAGCAACATTCGATACGGTTGATGGCAAAGCCACTGTCGTGGATCTACGAAAGTAACAGTCTGCCATTGGCATGGCGGTGGTTCAGCACTTCACGGTTGAATCACCTGACGACTGGGCACTTCTAGGTGCCCGCTTTCCACCGGCTCGCGAGGAACGTGCTTGCCGTTCAACGGCTTCTCGGACATACCGGGCCCGGACGCAATGTGCGGTATCTCGGCAACGGGGTGGACGGATCAGGAAGGCCTTGGTGCGGACGATCCGCGCGTATTGTCGATTCGAAAGATGCGGGGATGACTCCAACCGATTCGGAACGTGATAGTCGCCGAGATTCTCCCCGCGAGCACAAATCCCGCATGGAATGCGTTAACGGCCCGGTTCGGTGATCTCGAACTGCACGTCATTTGGGAACGTGCCTCGTGCTCGGAGAACCTGCATTCTCATGTATGGCGTTGGCTGGAGGGTTTTCAGTTCCTTTTCACAGCCAAAAAATAAATTCTCTAGCGCTGTCCTATAGCGAGTACAGTGGGGGTGCCCCGTGTGCGGGTGCGCCTGAATGGCGCGGATGGGTGACGGTGCGCCGTGAACTCGATCACGCAACATCGGGCATATCTCATTGCTGGAGCTCGCAGGAAGACGGGCCGAAATCGATGGCCTTTTGGAGTATTGAGGGTTACTAACTCAAGTTGTGTTTGAATGCGAGAACTATGTTCGAGAGTCTGATGTACAAGGATTGCCATGTAAAATTTGACGTTGTCGAGAGGACATATAGGCACTGGCATTGGTCCTATACCATCGACGGTCGCACGACATTCAGCAACCATGGAAGCGCCTATCCGACTCGCGAGCTTGCGGCGAGCGACGCAATGAACGAAGCGCTGCTTCGAATCGACAAGAATCCGGTCACGGCTCGCACGATGGTTGCCCTTACACACGGTCATCCCCTGCAGGAAGCATGTTGGACTTGATCAAATTCTGCTGAATTTCCCTGAATCGGAAACCAGCAACTGAGGGTTCGATCCGCCGGGCCTGCGTCTTTTAGTCGTTGAGGATGCCAAGTGCCATTGAGCTGCTAAGGACGATGGAGCGTTCTTTCGTCATGCTAGGCTTTCACGAACTTGGGAGCGTCACGTGGCTTCTACCTACAGGCGGTACACGATCAACTGTAATCCGCAACTGCTTGGCAGCGGCGAGTACAGCCCCCATCTGGTTGTGACGGAGCATCGTGCCAATTCGGCTGTTGATCACGTGATCGATCTTGGCCCGGATGTCTATCGGACAGCGCAAGAGGCGTCGCAGAAAGCGACAAGCGCCGGCATGCGCTGGGTCGATGCGAGGATCGGCCCGATCCATCGTTATGGGGACTTTGGTTACGAAGTGTCCGCGGCATCAAAAGTGCAGGCTCGATGGACTGGTGAAGTTCGCGTATATGGTTCCAGTTCACCGGCGAACATCTTCGATCGGAGAACGGGCTACCTTACTGCGCCTGGCATATTCCGTTCAGATGGCGAGGCCATGGTTGTCGCACGAGCCTATGCCATCCAAATGATCGACGCGGGAACCCTGTTCACCTGGGCCGACGCGTAGGCTCACGGCAAGATCACAGGCTGATTTGCCGGTCCCACTGCCTACGCCATGCCTGCTGCTTTAGGTGCCGCCGCCACGACCGATCAACGCGCGATCCGTTCTCGCCGTAGCTGTCCGGCATCCCGAGAGCGTGGACCAGGGCCTGGGCGCAGGCAGTAGGATTCGCTCAATCTCATAAAGCGAACTCAGGGTCACTTCACTTCGTTCTATCACCTGTCGTGCTTTCCGGTATTCTGGGCGCAGCGGCACTACCTGCCATCGCGCAACTTCACCACGGGCAAAACTCACGCGGTCGCGAATGGATCGGGCGTACCCTGGACCGATTCATTTATCGAGCTGTTGACACCCGCCGGCTATCGCCGGCGGCTTTGTTTCGGCGCTTCATCGATGGGCGCCTTGAGGGATCGTTCTGAACCCATACTGAGGGCCCGCTGGGTAGTCTGGGAAGTGGTGGTTCCGAGACGTTCAGTGCCGCAGGGAAATTGTGTGCGATGTCAGCCATGCTTCCTCACAGTCACTGGTCATGGGGGGCCACAGAGACCTGGTTGCGGCCATTTCTCTTGGACTGATACAGCGCCTGGTCGGCGCGGGCGAGTGCAATCTCTATGCTGTCGCTGGCTGCCAGTTCAGCCGGCGTCATCTGAGCGACGCCGACGCTGGTGGTGATCGCAATGGTCTGGCCGTTGAACTTCACAGGCTCGGCGGCAATGCTGGCGCGAATGCGTTCGGCAGTCTCCGCGGCTCCCTCCAGGGAAGTATGGGCCAGGGCAGCGACAAATTCTTCGCCCCCAAAGCGAGCGGCAATGTCCCCTTCACGCAGGGAGCTGCGCAGCAGGTGGGCCACGTGCTTGAGGACGGCATCGCCACCGTCATGTCCGTACGTGTCATTCACCCTCTTGAAGAAGTCCAGGTCGAAGGACAACACGCACAGCGGTACACCAAGGCGATTCGCCTGATTGCGGGCGACCCGGACCCACTCGTCGAAGCGACGACGATTCGCCAGATCCGTCAAGGGATCGTGCAGGGCCAGCCGGGTCAGGCGTTCGCGTTGCAGGAACTTGTCATTCGCATAATGCAGCAGCATCCACTGCAGGTAAGCCATGGCGAGAAACGCACCAGCGCCCAGCCACCCGCGCAGTCGCCAGCCATGCAGGAAGGCGCTATCCGATGCGGCCACCACCAGCACCCATTTTCCCCGGTTGATGTTGAGGAACACGCCTTGCCGACGCACACCGTCGATGGGGGAGACGAATCGGTGGGCTTGCAGGGCTGTATCGGCGGCCAGGGCCACCTCAATTGCGGCGGACGCGTCTGCATGACCTGGAAGGGGCGGGTATCCGCCCATCCGCGCGAGCACGGAACCGCTGTCTCGGTCGAGCACCGCTACGAAGCCTCCGGTGCCGAGGTCAAAACCCCGGGTCCCGATTTGGAGGTACTGCTGTTCCAGAGTGGAATTGGCGAGATAGCCAACCACGCCGCCCAGGTAGCGACCGTCCGCGTCGTGCACCGCGCTATAGGTAAGGAAGCCCCTGAAATGCGAATCGCTTCCATTGCCCCGCCAAAAGAATAGTCTCTCATTCACGTCCGGTCTGCGAAGCTCTTTCATGGTATTCCAAACACTGTCGAGCGAGTGTTCGGTACCGTCCAGGGCCTTGTCGATCGGGAAGTCACCGCTCGAGACGACGATGTCGCCGTCTGCGTTCGTAATGAGCATCGCGTCCAACCAGCCATGGGCAAGTTCCTGCGCGAGGAAAGGCTCGGCGTTGGCGAGGGGGACGCTGCGGTTAAGCAGCACGGCCTCGCCGACAACATGCAACTGGTAGCGCATGGCCTGTAGCCTGGCATCGAACTGTTCCGCCCTCAGTAAGGCGGTGTTGCGCAGGATGCGCGCGGTGTCAGTCTCGATGCGCGCGCGGTCAAGCGTCAGGTAGGCACCGATGGATGCCGCCTGGATGAGCAGGAAGAACAAGAGGAGACCGCGTCGGACATTCAGGCTTAGGTGACGCTGGCCGTAATCGATAGCTCGGCTCATCGTCATACTTGCCGCAGCCATTTTCGTGCTCCTATGGTCTCAGAGGATCGCTGAGACGGACTTGCTGGAAATTTCAAGGTACGCCTTGCGGGGAAATCGACCTTTACTTTCCGTGCCACGGCCCTTGCTTTCAGTGACAGCAGAGGATTGGAGGGCGGGCATCTTGATCAAGCGCACTCTTATCGGCCGCTGGGCCGGCGATTCCGAGACTGCGGTCTCCATGGACGTGATAGTGGTTAGGATTCGCGGTTCCCGAGGAAGCCCACCCCTGAGTGTTGTCTATACTTGGCTTTAAGTGCGATTCATCCGAAGTGTCGCAAGCGGCTTGTGCAGTCATATCGCTCTCGACCTTCACAATTTGGCGACGTCGGCCGCCGTCACTGGGGATGTCATGCTGGGACTGTTCCAATCGCTCACCAACCGGCTGGCCTCGGAGCGGGAGTTCCGGAAGAGAGGCGAGCGGCTCTCGCATGCGTACCACTGCCGCTGCGGCACGGCAATTTTCTTTCGTAACACCCAGTGTCTGAATTGCGAGTCTCAGCTTGGTTATCTACCGGATACCCTGTCGCTGGTCGCTCTTAACCCTGGCCCCGAGCCTGACACGCTGAGCGCTGACAGCAGCGATCGCGTCTATAAATACTGCGGCAATCGAGAAACGCCGGCGCTGTGCAACTGGATGCTGGATGCGCAAGATCCTGCTTCGCTATGTATTGCCTGCCGTCTCAATCGCACGATTCCGAATCTCGATGACGTTGACAACGCGCGTTATTGGGCTGCAATTGAAGTAGCGAAGCGGCGTCTTGTGGCGCAATTGCTCGCGCTTGGACTTCCGGTGAAGTCCAAGGTCGAGGATGACCCCGAACGAGGCGTGATGTTCGATTTATTGCGCTCGCCCTCAGGGGGGCCGGCAGTGATGACCGGCCATGCGAACGGTCTTATCACCATGAATGTCGAAGAGGCCGACGACGTCAAGCGTGAGAGGATCAAACACGACCTCCACGAGCCCTATCGTACGTTGCTCGGGCACTTCCGGCATGAGATCGGTCACTACTACTGGGATCTGTTAGTGCGCGACACAAAGTGGCTTGAGCCGTTCCGACAGCTCTTCGGCGATGAGCGTGCCAGCTATGCGGAGGCACTGAAGCGCAATTACGAATCCGGGCCACCTGCAGGCTGGGCCGATTCCTACATTTCTTCTTACGCCACGATGCATCCGTGGGAGGACTGGGCAGAGACCTGGGCGCATTATTTGCATGTAGTCGACACCATGGGCACTGCGCTTGGATTTGGGCTGGAAGCCGATGATCTCGATGGCAGGGTGACTCCGTTCACGATTGAAGACCTGTACGCGCCAGATGATTCCGGCGCGTCGAGCTTTCTATCACTGATGAACTCATGGATCGAGGTGATTATGGTCCTCAACGAGCTGGCGCGCAGCATGGGGCAACCGGATTTCTATCCCTTCATCATGTCCAGACCCGTAGTGGCCAAACTGCAACTCGTACACATGATCGTCTTCGATGCGCAGAACCATGACACGACTGAAAATCGACCCGATGAAACCAGAGCGCTGGCATGAGGCCAGCACAGGAAAATAGGCATGAACCCGCCGCCGATTCCGACAGCACGCTTTGTCTCCACTGGCACCCTGCCAGGGCCGGATGAGATCCGCTCGCTGGTTGAAGCGGCCTATTTGCACATCCGTGGGGAAGCAGGCGGCCAAGTGGCCGACTATATCCCGGCGCTGGCCGAAGCCGATGCATCTGCTTTTGGCATCTGTGTGGCCAATATCCACGGTGACGCGTTCATGATCGGCGACGCGGCTCTGCCTTTCTCGATCCAGAGCGTGTCTAAGCCCTTCGTATTCGCACTGGTATGCGATGCTCTTGGCGCGGCCGAGGCTGCCGCCCAGCTCGGAGTGGACGCCACTGGGCTGCCATTCAATTCCATTATGGCGACGGAATTACGCGCCGACGGCACCAGCAACCCGATGGTGAACGCCGGCGCCATCGCCACCACCAGTCTGGTACCCGGCATCGGTGCCGCTGACCGTTGGCAACACGTTCGCCAGAGTTTGTCCCGTTTTGCGGGCCGCGAGCTTGAGTGCGACGAGCGCGTGTTTCAGTCCGAGGCCGGCACCAACCAACGAAACGCTGGACTGGCGCACCTTCTGCGCGGGCACGGCCGTCTCTACTGCGATCCGGATGAAGCAATCGAGGTTTATACGCGGCAATGCTCGCTGCTGGTGACTGCTCGCGACCTTGCATTCATGGGTGCGACCCTGGCGGGCGGCGGGGTCCACCCACTCACCGGTCAGCAGGTGGTGAGTGCGACGACTTGCCCGCGCGTGCTGGCGGTGATGGCGACGGCAGGGCTCTACGAGCGTTCCGGGAGCTGGCTCTACGACGTGGGCCTCCCTGGAAAGAGCGGTGTGAGCGGCGGCATGCTCACAATCGCCCCCGGCAAAGGCGCAGTCGCAACCTTCTCGCCGCCGCTGGACACTGCAGGCAATAGCGTGCGAGGGCAACTGGTTATGCGGTTTTTGTCGGAGCGCCTCGGCCTGAACCTGTTTGCCTCGGACTCGCCCGCACACCGGTAGGGCTAAAGCAACGGATCGTTCCTTCACCGATCGCCCATAGCGTGAAGATTCAATCCGTCGCTGCTAGGTGTTGGAGTCTCTGACTCGCGAACCGGCGAAGTGCGTCGATTACTGATTCCTTGGCACGGCCGCTTCGCAGCCGGTTACGAAGTGGCGTCTGGTAACGGCACACCGGACGGAACCTTAAAACGGTTGTAACCCCACAGATACTGTGAGGGGAATCGTCGAATCATTTCCTCCAGTTCGACATTGATCCATGCCGCTTGCGCTTCGACGGTGTCAGGCAGCGGCCCCGTCAGGCGCTTCACGTGCATGCGCCAACCACGTCCACCTGGAAGGCGTTCTCCAGCGGCTACGATCAGCGGCGCACCGGTTTGTGTGGCCAGCTTTCCTGGCAGCGTAATTGTGTAAGCCATGCGGCCAAAGAACGGTACCCATACCCCGTCACCTTTGGGCGCTTGATCGGGCAGCAGTCCCACCGCCTCGCCTTGCCTCAACGCGCGCACAAAGGCACGGACGCCTTGTGCCGTGGCCGGAACCGCCTTCAGTTTCGAGTTGCAGCGTACGGACAGGAGTAAATCGTGGAGGTAGGCCTTGCGATGCGGACGGAACATGATCGTCAGGGAGATGCGCTCGGCGGCGTAACGCGCCGCCAGCTCGAAACACCCAAGATGCGGTGTCAGCATGATGAGGCCGCGGCCTTCGGCCAGCGCATCCTCAATCACCGCCCAGTCCTCGCAGACGACCTGCTCCAGACTGCGTTCACTGTGGTACCACACGCGCGCAAGCTCAGTCATCATGGCACCGGTCTCGCCCGCGGCCTGGCGGGCAAAGACGGGGTCATCGAAGCCAGCCTGAGCGGCGTTACGCTGTAGGTGTCGCCTGTATCCGCCTGGAACGGCGTAGACAAGCCGCCCAAGCAAACGTCCTGTTACATGCGCGGCGGACAGCGGTAGCATGGAAAACAGCTGTAGTACCGTGGACAGTCCATTGCTTGGAAACTTGGGGCGACGGATCATAAGCACTCTGTGGGAAGATGGAAAACCCACGCAGTGCTTAATGTGGGACGTAGCTACGGAAGACGGGATGGCTCGGGTGCTGTAGGCGTTTCGCCCTAAAGATCAGCCAGATTCGGTATTTGGTCGGCCAGAAAGTCTCTTGCCGTACGTGCGGCCCCGATCTGTTGCCTGTAACGTGCCAAATCACTTTGAAACGGGAAGGCCCAACCCTGCGAACGCGCGGGAATTCACTCAAGTGGCATTCGCGCTCTGAGTGCAGGCATTCACTGTAGCACGCTTGCGGATGTCGTCCGCTTTGCTAGACACAGCCGACTTCGCGGGTGGACGCCACTGCTACCGGCGATCTCGGAATGACGAATCGCTGCAGGCGATCCGTTACACGTTCGCCTGCTTTCCTGTGCCCATTGCACGGCCGCAAGCACCCATGCGTTATGTGGGCCGGATAGGGGCCATGCCAAGCTGGTCGGCGCATCGAACCATTTCTGCAAGGGATTCGAGGTTTAGCTTTTGCATGATGTGCGCACGATGAACTTTGATGGTCTTTTCTGCGGTTCCAAGGTGCATAGCGATCTCCTTGTTGCGCATGCCAGTGGTCACAAGGGACATTACCTCTTGCTCTCGCGGTGTCAGTTGGCCAAATTTGCGCTGAAGCTCCGCTGCCGCCTGATTGTATGTGTGTGTGGCTTGTGCCAGCGCCAGCCCCTTGTCCACCGCAGCGAGCAGGCGCTCCTCCATCACCGGTTTTTCCAGAAACTCGATGGCTCCGCCGAGCAGGGTTGCGACCGCAGTTGGCACGTCCGCATAGCCGGTTAGCACAATGAAGGGAAATCGGGAAGCCAGCGCGCTCTGCAACGCTAGACCATCCATCCCTGGTAAGCGCAACTCCGTCACGATACATGCGGGCCAGGCTGCCGAGGCCAGTAAATCGCGACACGCCTCGGCGGAGGCAAACTGTCGCGTGTGATATCCACGGATCCTGAGGAGCTGCGTCAGGTCAGCGCGAACGCTGTCATCGTCGTCCACGATAATGACCGAAGCGGACATGGCCTTCCCCGAAAGGTCGCAGTGCATTGACCAAGAGTAGGCTTTTGCCGAAAGTGCGACAAGAGACGGAAGATGAGATTTTTGATTTATTTACCGCGCTGAACGTAGCGTTTTAATAAGCAAGCTGCTACTTATGCTATATGACTTTTGCGGCATATTAATGCCCCCGCTAACGCGTGATCCCGGCAAGAAAGATGGCTCCGGACGGGGTATCGCGGGCAAGAGCTCGGAAAAGGGGGAGGCGCAAAGCGGTGCATCGAACGCGAGGTTACCCTAACCGAACGAACTGGAGGGCGGTCGTGGGCGAGCGTTCACGGCAAGAAATAGCGCGCTCAGATCGGCATGTCGGTCCGTTCGCCCCAGAGACCCAGAATGCTGCGCCGACCCCGATCATCGCGTAATCTATCTCGCGTACGGTGTGGGGCGCGGAGGATTTGGGTGCGGCCCAAAACCAGGCACCTGGATGTATGGCGCGACGATATATGGGTACGGCGCAGTTCCATTAGTCGACTGGTCGTAGTAGTGCGCTGAAGTCGATTCGGTTGCTATGACACCTCGGCGCGTGACAGGCCCAGTGTGCAACGCGGTCCCGTCGCGCTGGGCGTCGCTGATCCCCCGTTGGGTACTCAGAACCTGCGCTCGACTTCCAGCTTCCGGAGCAGCAATCGCCCCCGGTGGGCGAACTGCTGAAGATCTGCGCCCGTCCCTGGGCAACGACGGGGAGAGCGGGAAAATGTCCCTAGCCGTGCAGCACTTCGCCGCTCACCTTGGTCCAGTTGTCCAAGGTAGTCTCCGAGACTTACCGGAAAGCTAAGGGCCCACAGAGACAACGAGGCAGCGTTGGAAGGCCGCTCCGCGAAGTTTGCGCCTACGGGGCGAACCGGTTGTCAACGGTGCCCTTCTCGGTCGTGTCGTGGTCATCCACATGAGTGTGTGCCCCGTCCTGGCGTGGTGGTGTGCAACTACTCTTTGCCACTAGCTCCGCATTCCCGCGGATCATCAGAGCGTCGTCGTCCAGTGCCTCGGATACATCCCTTAATTCCACTCTGTGGACTTCGGGAAACAAGACTGAGACGAGCTCGTCGACGGTTTGGTGAGAATCGAAGGGGCCAAAGCGATAGACCGATGCGCCGTCCACCTCGGCGAAGCACCAACCGCCATCCGAGGCCGGAAAGAGAATCACGCTATGACCTGTGTGCTGGTGATACATGGAGCCCTCCATATTCCTGCGCACCGGGCGATGTCGGAGTTCGCGCACACATCAAACGCGCGTCCGCAGTGACGCAATGGTGTGACGATAGAAGGGGGGCTGAGACCTGTCGGTACGCTATCGCGCAAGCTGTAGGGTCTCGCGGTGCCAGAGGTGCCATATTAGCCATGTTGCGCCATACGAATGGCGCTGGATCCACTCCTGATTCCATCTGACGGTCTATATTGAAATGCGATGCTTAGCAGTCTTTATTTTGTGCCGCGTTTCGCCATCGCAGCGCAAGATTGCTCGGAGGAAGCGAGATATGCGTTCCTTAGGAGTCCCGCGCGGGAATCATCTCTTGTCCGTTCTGCCGGAGGCAGAATGGTCTCGCCTATCGGCACAACTTGTACCCGTCGATCTTCCGCTGGGGCGTGCCATCTACGAGTCCGGCGACCACCTGGACTATGCTTTTTTCCCAACCACGTCGATCGTGTCCTTGCTCTACGTGATGGAAAACGGCTCGTCGGCCGAAATCGCCATCGTAGGAAATGAAGGCGTCGTCGGAATCGCTCTCTTCATGGGTGGAGAAACCATGCCGAGCCGCGCAGTCGTACAGAGTGGGGGAGCCGGCTTCATGCTCGGCGGTACTGCAATGAAAGCCGAGTTTAACCGTGGTGGTCCAATGCAGCGGCTGCTCCTTCGCTATACACAGGCGCTGATTACGCAGATGGCGCAGACCGCCGTCTGTAACCGCCATCACTCCATCGATCAGCAGCTTTGCCGCTGGCTATTGCTGAGCCTGGATCGCTTGCCGACCAACAAACTGCGCATGACGCAAGAGCTGATTGCCAACATGCTCGGCGTGCGAAGGGCGGGCGTGACTGCGGCAGCGCTGAAACTGCAGGAGGCGGGCCTGATTCGTTATCACCACGGGTCTATTGACGTACTGAATCGACCAGGCCTGGAGGCTCGCGTGTGCGAGTGCTACTCGGTTGTCAAACAGGAGTTCGATCGCCTTCTCCCCGACTTGCAAGCGATCTGAGGGAACCCGGCAGGCTCTCCAAATTTCAGCGGCCACGGCTGTTGACCGTGGTCCAACAGCCATGAGCGAAATTCTGCGCGAATCGATCCTTACATGTCCGCACTGCGGCTTCGCAAGGAAGGAAGTCATGCCGACGGACGCTTGTCAGTACTACTACGAGTGTGGAAACTGCGCTGCCATACTGCAACCGAAGGACGGTGACTGTTGTGTGTTTTGTTCCTACGGTACGGTGAAGTGTCCGCCGATTCAACTGCAGAAGGGGTGCTGCCTCTAGCATGCATGGACAAGCAAGCAGCCTGGGTGGTCGCCCATCGCGTGCATTGGCTTCTCAGGAGCGGATTGCGCTATCCGGCGCGCTGCCGCAATCTTGCGTCGGTTGGCCTAGCTACGTACGATTGTTTCAAGAGCATAGGCCGCCTGCTGCATAAGGCTGATCATCTTCTGCAGTTCGTCCGGGCCAAGGGCGCAGCGCAACATGTCTTCAACATCGACGGTCGTGCTTGCCGTAATCGCTTGAAAAAGACTTTGCCCGGCTTCGCTCAGTGACAGTACGGTGCTTCGACGATCAAGTGGGGCGGGGCGCGACACGAGCAAGCCCATGCTGCGCAGTGCACCCATTGTTCGGGATACGGCCCCAGCATCATGGTCGAATGCCTCGGCGATCTCTGTCAGCGTTGCCTCGCCCTTGCGTTGAATCAGTGAAAGAACGAGCCATTTTGCGACACTCAGATTGAATGAGGTGAGCGCGGCCGCCAGGCGGTGTTGCAATGCGCGACGCAACCGTCCGCTCTGGACCAGAAGCTGGATGTCATGGGGCAAAACCTGCGAAGTCAGCCTGCTGGACATGATGGCACGTGATTCCGTTAGTGAGCAGCAGATGCCGCGCCGGCTGCTACACCACGTGCCGGTTTGGTTAGCCATATGAGCGGAATGATGGCCACGAAGATGAGCGCAGAGACCCAGAAGATGTCGTTCAACCCCAGCATGATCGCCTGGACATTGAGTTGTTTTTCAAAGTAGGCAGTGGCCTGTCCCGGGGAGAGGTGCATCGTCGATTCGATGGATTGAAGTGCGGCACCATAGATCGGGTTGTTGGGGCTAGCATTTTCAACGAGCCGGGCGTGGTGCAGTACGGTGCGATTGTTCCACACGGTGGTGGCGAGCGATGTACCCACCGCGCCACAGAAAATACGCGCGAAGTTCGACAGCCCAGCGGCTGCCGGAATCTTTTCCGGCGGAAGCCCAGACAGCAGGATGGCCGTCAGGGGCACAAAGAACAGTGCGGTCGGAACGCCTTGCAGGAGGGTTGGTAGAACCAGCGTGAACGTGTCCACGCCAGTGGTGTACTGGGAGCGCATGAAGAACACTGCCCCGAAGCCGAGAAACGACAGCGTGGCCAGGACGCGCATCTCGGCCTTTGGCATCAGCTTGCCGATCACCGGGGCGAGCAGGACTGCAAAGATCCCCAGCGGTGCCGTGGCAAGGCCGGCGTTCACGGCGGGGTATGCCAAGTATTGCTGCATCCATTGAGGCAGGACGACAAGGTTCGCAAAGAAGACGGCGAAGGCCACCGAGATGGCAATGGTGCCCGCCAAGAAGTTGCGACGCTTGAATAGACGCAAATCTACGATGGGATTGGCCTCGGTCAGCTCCCAAATCACGAAGAAGAGAAAACCCAGCAGGGCAATCACGGCAAGGCCAATGATGACGGGCGACGCAAACCAGTCCAGATCCTTGCCCTTGTCCAGCATGATCTGAAGTGCTGCCACCCAGGTGACGAGGGAGACCAGTCCCACCGCGTCGAATGGGATCCGCCGTGCCGGCGTTTCCCTCTCGCGGTAGATTGCCCAGGTGACGGCTGCGGCGAAGAGGCCGACCGGGATATTGATGTAGAAGATCCATGACCACGAATAGCTGTCAGTCATCCATCCGCCGAGCGCTGGCCCGGCAATCGGCCCCACGGTCGCCGTCATCGCCCACAACGCCAGCGCCTGACCGCTTTTCTCCTTCGGGTAGGATCCCAGCAGGATGGCCTGAGACAGTGGAACCATGGGCCCGGCTACGATGCCTTGCAGAATCCGCGCGGCGAGCAGGAACGTGAGGTTTGGCGCTATGCCGCAGAGCCAGGAAGCAAGTACGAACAGGAGAATGGACCCAACAAACAAGCGGATCTGTCCCGTGCGTTGCGTCAGCCAGCCTGTCAGCGGTATGGCGACCGCATTGGCGGCGGCGAACAGCGTAATGACCCAGGTGCCTTCGTCCACGGAGACGCCAAGGTTGCCGGAGATGGTGGGGATGGCAACGTTGGCAATGGACGAGTCAAGGACGTTCATGAACGTCGCAAGCCCCACTGCCAGACTGCCCAGCACCAGTCGGCCTCCGGTCAGGGGGGGCGGCGAGTGGCTTGTCAGAGAGTTGGACATCGTGCGCTCCGTCGGTGTTTGTCTGCTTTCGCCTTAGAGATCGCTGCCGTCCGCTTTGGCGGCGGTGCTCGCGCCGCCGCGCGCCACCGTTACACTTGCGGCGCTTCGCGCGTTAGGTCCGGCCATCCTGCTGTCGCCACCGCTGTTGCGGGCGATGATTCGCCGGATTTCGTTATCTGCTTCGGCGCCATGCCCATCGAAGACTTCAGTGCGATAGGTCGTGCGGGCTGGGGTAGCAGTTGTCTTGGAGGGATCAAGATTGTCGCCTTGCCGGTGCGTCTCGACGTCGACCTGCATGGACAGGCCAATCTGAAGCGGATGGGCGCGCAGATCCTCGGGATTCAGCGCGATCCTGACTGGCAAGCGCTGAACGACCTTGATCCAGTTGCCGGTGGCATTCTGTGCGGGAAGCGTCGAGAAGGCACTGCCGGTCCCGGCCGAAAACCCAACGATTCTGCCGTGGTAGGTCACGTTGCTGCCGTACAGATCAGCACGCAGGGTTACCGGCTGGCCAATGCGAATGTGCTTCAGCTGGACTTCCTTGAAGTTGGCATCTACCCAGACGCTGTCGAGCGGGACGATCGCCATGAGTGGGTTGCCCGGCGCCACACGCTGGCCCACCTGCACTGAACGTCGCGCCACGTAGCCGCTTACCGGCGCGGGGAGGCTGTTGCGGGCGTTGGCGAGGAAGGCGTCGCGCACACGCGTGGCGGCCGCCTGGACGCTCGGATGGTCGTCAACGGTCACCTGATCGGTCAGGGCCCGGTTCGATGCCAACTGTTGGGATGCTGTTTCCAAGGCCGCCTGCGCGGCCTTCACCGCGTCGCGGGCGTGCGCGATGTCTTCCGCTGCGACAGCGCCGGTTTCCAAGACCGAGGTGCGTCGACGCAAGTCTTCACGCGCCCGCGCGAGATCTACCTCGCGCTGCTTGATGGTTGCCGCCAGGGTGTTGTTGCTCACATATAGTGCGCTGACCTGACGCACCGTCTGCCCAAGTGCCGCCTCAGCGTTGGCAAGCGCGATGCGTGCATCCGCAGGGTCCAGCATGACGACCGGTTCGCCTGCCCTGACGAGTTGTGTATCGTCGGCGTTCACGGCGATGACGGTTCCGCTCACCTGAGGCGTCAGTTGCACGAGATTGCCGTTGACGTAGGCGTCGTCGGTCTCTTCGTGAAAGCGTGCCACGGTGTAATAGTAGGTGCCGTACCCAGCGGCCGCGACCAAAGTGGTGAGTCCCAGAAGGGCAAGCAGCCGCTTGCGGGTACGCGGGGAGGCGGAAGTGGCCTGGGTATTGTCAGTCGAATTCGATTGCGTTGTGGTCATCATGTCACCTGTATGGTTCACGTGGCGGTTGCCGCATTAGCGAGGCAGATCGGTAGTCGGCAGGGTGTTGGCCGAGTAGCCACCGCCGAGCGCCGCGGCCAGTGCGATTTGGCGGTCCCTGCGCTGCATGCGCAGGTTTGTGACCGCCTGCCTGCTGGCCAGCGCCGCGGTCTGTGCGTTCAGGACGGTCAATTGGGTTGTCAGGCCGGCCTGATATTGAGCTAGCGCCAGTTTCACGGCGCGCTGCGCGGCCTCGTCGGTCCGAACCGCGTTGACAAGCTGGGCATCCGTGGTGCGAATGTCAGAGAGTTGTGTGGCGACATCGCTGAACGCCTGGACCAGGGTGTCGTTGTAGCTAGCCACGGCGAAATCAAAATCGGCGTAGCGACCCTTCAGCTGTGCGCGCAATGCGCCGCCGTCAAAGATCGGGAGATGGATGGCGGGGCCGGCGGAGGCCGTGCGGCTCGCCGCACGCAGGAAGCGTCCCCACCCGAATGCGTCCAGGCCGATGGCAGCGCTTAGGTTGATATCCGGATAGAACTCGGCCTTTGCTACCTTGATGTCGTGAGTGGTAGCCTCTACGCGCCAGCGTGCCGCGACGATGTCTGGCCGCCGCGACACAAGATCCGCCGGCAGATTGTCGGGCAGACGCACTTCATCGAGTCTGTCGAAGGTCGGTCGGGCGATGGCTAGCCCGCGGTCAGGGCCTTTGCCGACCAGTGCGCCGAGTTGATATTGGATGCGTTGGATACTTCCTTCAAGGGCCGAGACGGCGACCTGTGCCGCCGCGAAGTTGGCCTGGGCGGTCTGTTGCTCGACCTCGGTCTCCAGTCCCATCTGGACGCGACCACGCGTGATGCGCAGCACCTCACCGCGCCGCGTAACTTCGTCCCGTGCAATATCCAAGAGGGCATATAGACGGCCGAGTTCGTTGTAGCTACGGGCGATTGTCTGGCTTAAGGTCAGCTTTACCTGCTCGGCATCGGCTTTGGCCACATGGACCATCGAGATGGCAGAGCGAAGCGCCTCGCGATTCTTGCCCCAGAGATCCAGTTCATAGGTAGCGCTGACGATGGCCTTGTTTTCGGATTGCCATGTACCCGCGAATCCCGGTGGAATGAAGGTGCTCTCGGTGAGTCGCTGGCGCGTCCAGGTGTATCCGGCGCCGACTTGCGGGAGCGTGTTGGCGTTGGCGGTCTCGCTGTATGCCTCTGCCGCCGCGATACGGGCCCGGGTCTTTTCAATGGATGGGCTGCCTTGTAGCGCTTCATCGATCAGCGCCTTCAGTTGCGGGTCGCCGAATGGCACTGTCCAGTCACTAGGGGGCCAGTGTCCGCTTTCTGGCGGAAGGCTTTGAGTGGTCGCAAGTTGTGTTGGCTGGAACAACTCATTATCGCTGTGAATACCTGCGTAGTTCGCGCAGCCGGTCATTGCGGCGGTCAGTGATGCAAAGAGCGCAACAGCGGCAACCCGGCCGGCCACGCAAGAAGATTGCCTAGTCATTATCTGATGCATCAGTTAAATGAATACGAGCACGGATACCAACATGCATAGCAGGATCTCGCCGCCTGCAGGTCGAGATATTTGGCGTGACAATAGTTGATAAGTCAGAGAATAGCAGAATAAATGCTGGCGTGCTCGCGCCGATACGAGAGTCCGTTCAAGGGTGGCGTCGCGCTCAAGCCGGAGTCAGCGAAGGAAATGGGCCGCCACCGTCCCAGGATGGTGCCGGGATCGCCCTAAAGCACACCGATGTGGCGGTGGCTTCCTTCATGAGGCACGGGTCTGCTGGAGCCTCGGGGGCCACCTTGGTCCGGCGGACCCGAGGGATTATCGGACAAACGCTGACAAGGGAAACACGTCAATGCGCGCACCCTGTAGGTGTCACCACCGGATATGTCGCGCGTGCCGCCTTGGTTCGTGCACCCCGCCGGCCTACAGAGGGCTATCTTGAACCACGCAACTGGCCACACCAACCAACTCTATCGCGGACTCGTCCTAGACCTTTTCGTGTTCCCGGCTACGGTGCCTGCACGCCGGCCGGAGTGGGACTATGAGGTGGCGGTCGAGGACGAGGAAGGCGCGCGGCTGTGTGGCCCCTATTTTTCGATCTCGGGCTACGGCACGCGGTGTGCGGCTGAAGACGCATCTTTGCAACGGGCACGAATTGCTGCGGACGCTCTACTGGGTGATATCTGACGGTCGTGGGCCAACGTGCCTGTGCCAGCTTCATCGGGTCAGCCGCTTATCTTTCCCGCCGCAAGCGTTTCGCATTGCAGAACACACGTCGCTTTTAGAGCGTAGCCTCTAATACGTCACTATCCCTAACTGCAACGGGGATATTGCAGCCCGTCGTCGTGTCACCACAGGACGTTATCTGTAGCGCTTACATAACATCAATGTGTGATCTACCATCGCCCCCGCTACGAATGTAGCGATAACAATACAAATAAGGGGTAGTTCAGTGAAGTCCAACTTTTGTCGTGGAATCCGGCAGGAGGGCGTGCGCGCGCCGAAAGCGTCCTCCATCACCATTGCCGTCGCGCTGTTGTTTCCGGTCTGCGCATCCGCCGCCGAATATCTGGTCAACAACGAAACCGAACTGCGCGCAGCCGTCACGGCGGCCAATGCTGACGGCGATCCGACGGCCACGATCCGCCTCGGTGCGAGTTTTGCCCTCACGCTTTCGACGGCGATTCCCTCTGTCTCCAAGCCGCTTATCCTGGATACACAAGGCTATGTGTTGACCAGAAATCCGGGCGCGGGCGGATTCACAAGCGCTACCACGGCTTCCAGAACCTATAACGGGACGTTTGTGGGGCTGAGTGGTACAACCGCAGGCACTGGTCAGGCCCAAGCCAACGGTGTGGCCATCAACAACGGCTCGGTGACTGGTGGTACCCAGACTGGTACCGGCGCCGGCGGCACGGGCTTTGTTTTGGGCGGTTCCATCACGCTCACTAACAACGGCTCTATCAACGGTGGCGGCGCAACAACCGGCACCGGTGGTGCAGCGGTTAGCGTCGCCAGCGGTGGCAATGTCGTCAACGCTGCATCAGGCACGATCGTCGGCGGCGACGCTGTTGGCGGCACTGGGGGGGCGGGCGTCAGCTTCGGGAATGCGCTTTCCCCAGCTAGCCTCGTGAACCAAGGTACGATCCGCGGAGGGAGTGACTTGAACGGCGGGCTAACTGGCGGCAATGCCGTGCGGTTGGCAAATACCGGCACCTTCTCGATCGAAAATACCGGACTATTGGAGGGCGGCAAGGGTGCCGCGGCGATATTCACGTCGTCTACGGTCAATACGATTACCTTGGTGAACGCCGGCACGGTGCGGGCCGGCGAGGGCTCTGCCACCGCGATTCAGTTCGGTGCAGGCGCCAACAGCCGCGCGACCCTCGAGCTTCAGGCGGGCTCCAACATCATCGGCAACGTCGTGGCCAGTGCAACGGGTACGAACGACGCCTTCCGCCTCGGCGGCGACACCAACGCGGTCTTCGACGTCTCGACCATTGGCGACACCGCCCAGTATCAGTATTTCGACAGCTTCACCAAGACCGGCGCCAGCACCTGGGCACTGATCGGCACCGGTACGGTCACGACGCCATGGACGGTCGACCAGGGCACGCTGCAGATCGGCAATGGGGGCACCAGCGGCAGCCTGGCCGGCAACGTGACCGTGAACACGGGTGCCACGCTGGCATTCAACCGCTCTGACGCCTATACGTACAGCGGTGTGGTGTCCGGCGCGGGCGGGCTGACGCAGAGCGGCGCGGGCGCCACGACTTTGACCGCGGCCAGTACGTACACGGGCCCGACGACCGTCAACCTCGGCACGCTGGCCATCGATGGCTCGATCACCAGCCCGGTGACGGTCAATGCGGCTGGTACGCTGTCCGGCTCCGGCACGATCTTTGGCAACGTCACCAACACCGGTACCGTGACGCCGGGCGGCGGCTCGGGCGTGCTGACGATTGCGGGCAACTACATCGGCAATGGCGGTACGTTGCAGGTGAACACGGCGCTCGGCGGTGATACCTCAGCCACGGGACGCCTGTTGGTGACCGGAGACACGTCGGGCACCAGCCAGGTCCGGGTGGTCAACGTTGGCGGCACCGGGGAACTGACTTCGGAAGGCATCAAGGTCATCGACGTGCAGGGCGCATCGAACGGCACCTTCGCGCTGGCCGGCGACTATACGTTCCAGGGTCAGCAGGCCGTGGTCGGTGGCGCATATGCGTACCGGTTGTTCAAGAACGGCGCGTCCACGCCGACGGACGGCGACTGGTATCTGCGTTCGACGCTGCTCGACCCCGCTTCGGTCGGCACGGCAGCGGCGGCGGCTTCCGGACCGCTGCTGGCACCGACGGTCCCCCTGTATGAAGCCTATTCCAGCGTGCTGCAACGCTTCAACGAGCTGGGCACGCTGCAGCAGCGCGTCGGCAACCGCTCGTGGTCGCCCAACGCCTCGGTGCAGGCCGAGCAGGAAGCCGGCAAGCCGGTGATCGGCCGTGGCGCCTGGGCACGTGTGGAAGGCTCGAACACGCACATTGATCCGTCGACCAGTACCACCAGCGCCAGCTACAACGTCCGCATGTGGAAGTTCGAAGGCGGTGTCGATGCACCGGTTATCCAGAACCAGTCCGGAACACTGGTAGTGGGTCCGACCTTCCACTATGGCATTGCCAACTCCAACGTCTCGTCGATGTTCGGCAATGGCTCGATCGATGCCACCGGCTATGGGTTTGGCGGAACGGCTACGTGGTATGGCAACAATGGCGCGTATGTCGATGCCCGCGCGACGCTGACGTGGTACGACACCGACATCCGTTCGTCGACGCTGGCCGCCAAGCTGGCCAACGGCAATCGGGGCAGCGGCGTGGCCACCAGCGTGGAAGCCGGCCACCAGCTCGCGCTGGGCGGTAACTGGTCGATCACGCCGCAGGCCCAACTGGCCTGGTCGCAGGTGCGCTTCGATGCGTTCACCGACCAATACGGCGCCAATGTGTCGCGCGACAACGGCAACAGCCTGGTCTCGCGCCTGGGGGTGTCGCTGGACCATGAGACCAAGTGGACGGCGGGCAACGGCAAGACGCAGCGCTCGCACATCTACGGCATCACGAACCTGTACTACGACTTCCTGCACGGTACGTCGGCACGGGTGGCCGACATCAGCGTGGTCAGCAAGGAACAGGCGCTGTGGGCTGGACTGGGTATCGGTGCATCGCTGAACTGGAACGATGACCGGTACACGGTCTACGGCGAACTGCTGGCACGCACCAGCGTGCAGAACTTCGGTGACAGCAACGCTATCGGTGCAAAGCTCGGCGTGCGAGTGAAGTGGTAAGTCGTCTGCATACCCCGTTTCCATATGTAGAGAGCAGGGCTGTCGTGCCGAGACATTGGCACTACCATTAGAACCTTACGCCACGTCCTTCGGGACGTGGTTTTTTCTTTGACGTCGCATGGCGACACTGCGCGTCCTATGTCCTCTTCCATCCTCGCCGCGTTCAACGCTTCTGGGAAAGAGCGCCATAACCTAGGATCGAAGCAATGCGGCGGTGGCTCGAAGGTATGATGGCTGATCTGCCGGGCAGCTTACCCGTCAATGCGCGCGTTGCCGGAGCGGCCCCAATCCTGTCCGACGCTGTTGGCGCTAACCAGATGCGCCTGCCTTGAAGGACAGCGCGTTCATCTGAGCGAGAGCGCCAATGACATCATCGTCGACCTGCACGCGATAAGTACCCGTTTCCAGTCTTTCCCACGCCAGAACGAACCCCTCCTCGCGCAGTCGCGGTAGCACGGCCTCCAAGCCCGCGAAGTCGGTACCGACAGGCGCGGTTTCCAACACGAGTTCCATTACCCCTCCCTTCTTGCCTTGCAGACGCGGGCTGTCACCGACGGCTCAGCGTTCCGTGACCGGTGCACAGTTCAAACAAAAAAGAAGCCGCACGGCTCGGCAGATGCCGATGTGCGGCGGTTCCTGCATGTCACAGACCGTCAATCGCATTCACCCCTCGGAATGAGGTGCCAATATCAGACTACACCGGCTTGCGCTCGATCAACATTGGACCTTGGCCTCACAGGCACTCCGCCCAATGACGGCGCATGGCAAGAATTAGTTTTGGAGACCTACCCGACGTCGGCGGCCCGACAAGCTCGCGCGAAGGCCCGAAACATATGTCCAGATGCCGCGAGCAACGTTGGGCATTTCTTCTTACCCTAGGAGTTGGAGGATTTGGAGGGGTTGAAGTCGCGCCATATCAAAGTTGCTTGGTATGGATCTCTGTTTCGCAAGGAGCTTGATCATGCTGCCATTACTCGCACTACACGCACTTGTGAACCTACGCGGTGATGGGTTGCGCCCGGAGTTGCTCGCCTTAATCAAGCACAGCACCGGGGGGAGCCTGTCCGCGCCCATAGAGCCGGAAACCTCGCCGTTTCTGTACCCGATGATGGGCGTTGCAGATGAGCTCACACAGGGAGGCAGTGAAAGCTCCGAAGATAGCGCTACCCGATAGGTGGGATCAATGCCCCCTTGGTGCACGGCTGTTCCTGGGTCATCTTGGGCGGTCAATCAGGCTCGTGGACAATGCGCGACCGCTGACGATCGTTTGGATGCGAGTGCGGGCAGTCTACGCAGGCGCGGATACCATGCGCTGGTCGGTGCGCAGGAGAAGCAGCGTGAAGATCGATGCAATACCAAGCGCCGACGATATCCAGAGCGCCTTTGCACCAAGAGAGTCGAGCAGTATCCCGAAGAGCCATGGGGCCATGGCCTGCGCCACGCGTGCCGGGACCATCAAGACGCCCTGACGACGGCCGTATCCGGCCGGCCCGAAAATGACCAGGGGCAGTGTGCCTTTGGCAATCGTGAGGATGCCGTTGCCGGCGCCGTGCAGCACACCGAAGACGGCGGCAGCAGGTGCGCCAATCAGGCCAAATGCCAGTGCGCCAAGGGGGTGAAGCGCGGCCGCGATCCGAGCGGAGAGCAAGGGATGTACCTTGCGCAGCAGGCCAAACTCAAGAATTCGTGCGCCGACTTGGGCCGGTCCGATCAGCGCGCCGACCATCACCGCCGTAGCGAGAGAGGCGCCGCCCGCCTGCAGCAACCGGGGCAGATGTGCCGCCATCGCCGTACTAATGAACCACGTCGCCGCGAAAACGAAGGCCAGGGCGTAGGAGGCCAACTGTTGCGAGCGACCGGCAACTGGATGTGTCTTGTCGCCGCCGATCGGCAAAGCGACTTTACTGGGAACCGTTGCCGGTGCGGCAACGCGCGGTATGCTCAGGTTCAGGATCAGCCCCAGGGTGAGATGCAGCGCAGCCCAGGACAGGCAGGCGCCACGCCACCCAATGTGCGCTTCCATGAATGTAGAGAGCGGCCAGCCGACTGTGCTGGCGAAGCCGGCGATCAGCGTGATGCCTGTGATGGCGCCACGCGAGCGGTTGCCGTACAAGGCGACCAGCGTGGCGAATGCCGCTTCGTAGAGACCCGCACCCATGCCGATCCCCAGGATTACCCAGGCTAAAAAGAGACCAGCGGCGCCCTGCGCCACGCCCAATCCGGCCAGCCCGATGGCGAACAACAGACTGGTTGCCACGAGTACCGATCGCCCGCCCGTACGATCGATCATCCGACCGGCGAGGGGTCCAAGTAATGCCGACACTACCAGGGCGACGCTAAACGCGGCAAAGACAGTGGGCGTCGAAACGCCGAGATCCTTGGCCATCGGCGTTGCCAGCATGGCCGGCAGGTAGTACGTCGAACCCCAGGCCAGCGTCTGAGCAATGCCCAGCCTGGCGATCACGCTACTGCTTGGCTCCATGGCCGTCTCGTTCGTTTGCTATTCGACTTCGCCGGTATCGGTATCACTGATCTGGGCGTCCTGCTCATGATTCATGGCCGTCGCTGACAGCATGGTCGCCGCGGCAGGCGCCGCTTCCTTACGCTCGCTGTAGCGATCCGTCAGGTAGTCGCTGCGGTCGCGAACCAGCAGCGTGAACTTGTACAACTCCTCCATGACGTCGACGACGCGGTCGTAGTAAGACGATGGCTTCATCCGGCCGTTGGCGTCGAACTCCTGGTACGCCTTGGCGACGGACGACTGGTTCGGAATCGTCACCATGCGCATCCACCGCCCCAGCACGCGCAGAGCGTTGACGGCGTTGAACGATTGTGAGCCACCGCTGACCTGCATCACGGCCAGCGTCCGTCCTTGTGTCGGGCGAATCCCGCCGATCTCCAGTGGCAGCCAGTCGATCTGATTCTTGAAGACGGCGGTTAGCGTCCCGTGACGCTCGGGGCTGCACCAGACTTGGCCTTCCGACCACTCGGAAAGCTTGCGCAGTTCCACCACCTTAGGGTGGTCGGCGGGGACGCTGTCCGTCATGGGCAGATCGCGCGGGTCGAAGATACGCGTCTCCGCCCCGAAGCGCTGCAGGATCCGTTCGGCTTCCTGAACCAGCAGGCGGCTATAGGACGTCTCGCGCAGCGAGCCGTAGAGGAGCAAGATGCGTGGCGGGTGGGTGCTGACGCTTGCAGGCTCCAGCTTGCGGAGGTCCGGCGTATCGAGCACCGCAGGGACAATATTGGGCAGTTCCGCAGTCATCGGATCCTCCGACCTTGCCCGTCGATCACAGGCTCGCCATCCTCCTTAGTGAAAGCGCCTTGCTGCGGTGCCGCCAGAATGTCCAGTACTAGCTCCGACGGCCTGCACAACCGCACGCCAAGTTCCGTGACGACGAAGGGACGGTTGATGAGGATTGGATGCGTCAGCATCGCGTCAATCAACTGGTCATCGGTCAGCGCCGGCTCGCCGAGGTCAAGATCGGCGTAGGGCGTGCCCTTTTCGCGGATGGCTTCGCGCACGGTGAGCCCGGCAGCGCCGATCATCGTTCGCAAGGTCTGCCGATCCGGCGGCGTGCTGAGGTACTCGATGACGGTTGGCTCGATGCCCGCGTTACGGATCATGGCCAGCGTGTTGCGCGAGGTGCCACAGGCGGGGTTGTGATAGATGGTGACGGTCATGGGGATGCCTCAGTGCGATTCGTACCAGTGTTGTGAGCGGTTGACGACGCCGACGACAAACAGCATCACGGGTACCTCGATCAGCACGCCGACGACGGTGGCGAGCGCCGCACCAGACTGGAAACCAAACAGGCTGATGGCGGTGGCAACGGCCAATTCGAAGAAGTTGCTTGCACCGATCAGCGCCGAAGGGCCCGCCACGCAGTGGGCCACGCCGAGCTTGCGATTGAGCAGGTAAGCTAGGCCGGAGTTCAGGAAAACCTGGATCAGGATTGGCACGGCCAGTAGCAGGATGATCAGCGGCTGTTCGACGATGGCATTGCCCTGGAAGCCGAACAGCAACACCAGCGTCGCAAGCAGTGCGGTGATCGAGTAGGGACCCAGTGCGCCGACTACTCGCTTGTAGATGGCCTCGCCCCGCGCCAGCAATGCCTTGCGGATGATCTGTGCGATCAGTACCGGCACAACAATGTAGAGCCCGACCGACGTGATGAGCGTGTCCCACGGCACGGTGATGGACGACAGACCCAGCAGCAGTGCTACGACTGGCGCGAAGGCGACGACCATGATGGCGTCGTTAAGCGCGACCTGAGAGAGCGTGAAGTACGGATCGCCCTTGCAGAGCTGCGACCAGACGAACACCATCGCCGTGCAGGGGGCCGCTGCCAGCAGGATCAGACCAGCAATGTAGCTGTCGAGTTGATCGGTCGGCAGCCAGCCAGAAAAAAGATGGCGCACGAAAATCCAGCCCAGCAGGGCCATGGAGAATGGTTTGACCAACCAGTTCACGAAGAGTGTGACCCCAATGCCGCGCCAGTGTCCCGCGACTTGGCCCATGGCAGCGAAATCGATCTTGATCAGCATCGGAATGATCATGATCCAGATCAGTACGCCCACCGGCAGGTTCACCTGTGCCAGCTCCATGGCACCGATGGCTTGAAAGGCCGCCGGCAGCCGTTGGCCGAGCAGGATGCCTGCGACGATGCAGAGCGCGACCCAGACCGTCAGATATCGCTCGAAGAAGCCAATGGCGCTGGGTTGGGCGGCACCGGCGGACTGCTGCGCCGTGCTCATTGCCCGGACTCCACCGGCTGCTCGCCGATTGCCCGCATCTCCTTTTGGATAGCGTTATGGTCCAGGATGTGCAGAGGCAGGTTCACGAATTGGCTGACGCGATTCAGGATTTGACGGAAGACCTGGTCGAACACCTTGCGTTTCTCATCGTCAGAACCCTGAACGGCCGCCGGATCCATGAAGCCCCAATGTGCCGTGATGGGCGTACCCGGCCATATCGGGCAGACTTCGCCCGCGGCTTGGTCGCAGACGGTGATGACGAAGTCCATCCTGGGCGCACCGGGCAGGGCGAACTCGTCCCAGCTCTTACTGCGCAGGCCGGACGTGTCGTAGCCAATCGACTGGCAGCGCTCGATGGCAAAGGGATTGACCGTGCCCGAGGGTTGACTGCCGGCACTGTAGGCGTGAAAGCGTCCCTTGCCTAACACATTGAACAGCGCTTCGGCCATCACGCTGCGGGCAGAGTTACCGGTACAAAGCACCAGTATGTTGAAAGTCTTGTCGGACATGGCGGTCGTTGGGGCGAGCGAAATTCGCCTCGCCCGAGGCAGTATGGGAGGCTGACTAGCGAAGGCTCAGCAGCAGCCAGATTTTGGTGTGCAGCAGGCGGCGTGAGTGGCTTGCTTTGGCGTGGCGTTCAGTTGGACTGGTACGCAGCACGCGGAGGCCTCGGCGCTACGGTCGCGCGATTCGCCGTAGGTCGGTGCGCCACCGAGCGTGTGGAACGATTCCCATGCGATACCGGTCGGGTCCACCGACCAATGCTTATTCGAAGTCGCGTAGCAGCAGTTCGTCTCGGACTGGGACTGCATGGGCAGATCGGCGCTGGCCAGCCGTGTTTGCATTTCGACGAGCTCCGCGTCCGTCTCCACTTGGATGCCCAGATGGTCCACACCCGGCTTCTGTGTGCGATTGGAGATGGCGAAGTTCACGCGCGGATCGTCCAGTGCCCACTTTGCATAATCCTCCCTGAGGACGGTCGGTTCGGCGTCGAAGAGCGCGGAATAGTAACGGATGCTGGCCGACAGATCGGCCACGCTGACGTGGACGTGGAAGCGTTTCATGATCAGGACTCCGAGGAGACGGAACAGGACGACACCGGCGAGCACGGGACACCGCCGCAACAATTCTCGGTGAGATAGCCCAGCAGGGCGTTCATGGTCTCGAAGCGAGCCATGTAGATGATCGAGCGGCCCTCCTGGCGGCTTCCCAGCAGCCCTGCGCGGTGCAATTCCTTAAGGTGGAAAGACAGCGACGATGCCGGCATTTCCATCAGTTCGGCAATACGGCCAGCAGGCAGTCCTTCGGGCCCGGCTTGTACCAGCAGTCGGAACACGGCCAGTCGAATGGCGTGGGCGAGCGCGGCAAGTGCTTCGAGGGCGTTGTCAGTTTCCATATTTCTATAATAGTCGAACAATGGAAACATCGCAAGCGTGGCAGCGCTACTTTGCCCGCCGACGCCAAAACGTCATTAGGTTCCATCGTGGAGTGGATCCGTTGCGCCGATGCCCGTCGCAGTGGGCTGGGTACGCCCGAGCGGCAACAGAATCTAGCATCCGCCCGATCTTGTTCGAGTCTTACTCGCGGTCGCCTTCGTCGTACGGCGCGGCGAGGGCGGTGGCGCTGTCGGTGCCGAGGAAGGGGAGGATTGGGGTCAGTTCACTTACGGCTCGGCTGTGATGGCCGCAGCCAAACTGCACGCCGACGCGCCCGAATCGTGGCGCGCATTCTGTTGACTGACGTCTGATCCGGCGTTCGTCCCGTTGATCAAATTCGTCGTCTCGCACATATGCTTTGACGCATCCATCGATCAGGGGTGCGAGGGTGTGGAGGCGACGGTGACGGTCGACGACGGCAAAAACGCTTCGCTCACTGGTCTACGATCCGGCCTGCAAAGCGACGTCCTGCTCGCCAGCGGTCCCAACGTTGGTCAAGTGCCCGCGAGAGGCGGTATAGCACGTCAAATAGTTGCCTGGATCCGCAGCTAGCCTCATCCGCTCTGTGTCTGGAGCGTGCGCTGATTTCGTGCGATGTCGGTGTATGCCCTACAGAGCCGGTCCCCAAGACGCGGGCGGCAAGCAAATAAAGAACAGTCAGGCAGAGTATTCGGAGTAGAGTGGGTAGCTTACCCATTGGGAGCGTGGCATGGACAATATTCCTGCAGCAAACAGTGAGGGCTTCGACCTCTACCCGCTGGTTTACAAATATGATCCACCGCGCGAATGGCATGAACGGCGGCCGGATCGGAGCTACAGCGCCTCCGTCGTGATTTGCCGGGAGGGTGTTGCACCGTCAGCAGAGAGCGGGCGCGTCTTTCAGGTGCCGGACGCTCAGTGGGAAGACCTGGGGGCGGCTAAGCGTGCTGCCGTCCAGCATGGGGCAGACATCATTGCAGGCCTAATCAGCGGTACATCGCTCAAGGGCCTTTGAGGCGATCTTGCCCAAGAGAACCCGGTCGCGCGAAGGAGCGGACATGAAGCCGAGGCTGATTCGGGCGTGCGCGGCATACCGTGGAATGTTCGTCCACACCGCAGTATTTGAAGTGCCGAGAGCGATCAATGTCCATATTGCGCCAGGCCCGAAATGGCGGTACATGATGGCGATCCGCTTTAGCTTGAAGGCGGACGATCGGATGTATGGCGATTGTCTGGCGGATGACGATGACTATTTCACGCAAGAGGCAGCGCAACAAGCCGCACTTCACTATGGAAAATTCGCCATTGACGTTGTGCATGCATTGAGATGATGCCGCGTCCGGCATGCGCGCTCTGCTTGGGACGGAGCGCGCACTGGTCCTTCTTATGCTTCGTTGTCGAGCGTATCCCGATCGCAATCAGTTTTTGTGGCGATAGTTGATTCGCCCTTTCGTCAGATCGTAGGGCGACATCTCGAGCGTGACGCGATCTCCGGCGAGAACACGTATGCGGTTCTTCTTCAGGCGGCCCGAAGAATAGGCCCACACCTCGAAGCCGTTCTCAAGGATGACACGAAAGCGGTTGTCCGGAAGTACCTCCGAGACCTTGCCACCAAATTCCACCAGTTCTTCTTTTGCCACGTTTGCTCCAGTAGTGTGAGAGCGCGTTGTTACGCGCCTAGTGCGGAGGCGTGCGCGAAGCGCCGTCCACGTGAGTGTGGCCGCATGTGCGCGACAGCGCTGTCGCCAGCGTGTCGGGCAGCTTGCTTGGCCTTGGTTTCAGAGGCGTAGGTGAGGTGGCGCAGCGAAACGTTGGCAACGACGCGTTCGAAGCCGTCTCGATACTCGGAGATCATGTAGCTCGCGAACCACAGACCTGGCTCTTGTTGGATCGGGTAGACGGAAACGGTGAAAGGGGTGAAATCGTGATTCAAATGGTTCTCTGTTTTGTGTCGATGCTGCGGGCAGGCAATGACAAGCCCGGCGCGAGTCGACGCGACCACCAAACCTAATGGTGGTGGTGCTGAGGAGGCGTGGATCGCGTCGACGCCTTATGCCAAGGCAGGCGGTGGCAGACGCATCGTTGACCGTACTTGCGCATCTCAGCGCGTACTGTACAGACGCTGGCTTGCGGAGCGGACGTGCCGCTGGTCGGATCTGGTTATGGGCAGCAATTGCCCAAAAAGCCCGATGTACATCGGGTGGCCGATGACGCTCTTCTAGTGTTGATGTCGTACTGTCGGCGGACCCGTCGAGATTATCGACGGTCAAGCATAGTACCACCTTTACGTATTCCGTGCCGACGAGCCCTGTACTTGGTCAGCCATCTCGCTTGTCGCATGTCTCAACGGCGTAGTTCCGGCGGCAACGCCTCAGTCGTTTTTGCGTGATGCATGTGCGCTGCCGCGGCCCTCCCCGTATTGCTGATAGCGCGACGTCGTCACCTGACGGAGCGGGTCCAATGGGCGTGGCATGTGCCGAAGCGTTTTGATTGACCTTACCTCACTGTGCCTGTATAACAAACCTCGCAGGATCTTCAAGCTAGCCTCACAGCGTCAGGTGTACCCCTTCTGGGCCACTTTCTCTCCATGTATCTTCCTTGATCGTCATGCCTTGCCGGCATTTTTCGTCAGCGAGAATTTTTAAGGAGTCCTTACATGGAAACCGGTACCGTAAAGTGGTTTAACGATTCGAAGGGGTTTGGCTTTATTTCGCCTGACGCAGGCGGGGAAGATCTGTTCGCTCATTTTTCCGAGATTCAAGGCAACGGATTCAAGTCGTTGCAAGAAGGCCAGAAGGTACGTTACCTTTCCGGCAAGGGCCAAAAGGGTCCCGCTGCGACGAAGATCGAGCCGATCTAACCGATTGATCGCTTGAAGAAAAACCCCGTCAGATTGACGGGGTTTTTTGTTTCGAGTGTTCACCTTGCTGCCTGGGCAGTACCAACGGGGCAGCGGGCACGAGATCATGACTGCCATGCGGCGTGGCCAGATACGGATGTGCGGCTCGAGAGCAGTCTCAATCCGGTGGATTCTTTGGCCCAGGACATCGATATCGACGTGCGATACGGCATGGGCATCTGGCCTGCGTTGACGGCCGAGAAGTTAGTGGACGAGGAGGTGCGCCCCGTATGCATTCTTTGGCGGCGGCGCCGAAGGTTACACCGCGCTTGACCGGGCCAAATCAATCGAAAATGCGCCTTTTCTGCGACGAGGCAGGGGGCAACGGGAGGGGGGCATTTACGCATAACCATGTGCGTGTTTGTTCGTTCCTTGTGTACGCGGTAGGCCCTAGAGTCAGTAGCTTGTCCCATCCGACCCTTCGGGCATTTGACATGACCGCTTCTTCTCCCCTGTCTGGCGCAGCAGGATCCGACATCGCCAGCCGTCGCCACCAAGCCGTGGCCGCATTCATCTCCGAAATCCGTCGCCAGCTTGGCAATGGCGCAGTGACTGAAAAGACCACGCTCGAGCCGATTGCCCGAGCGCTCGAAGCGCTCGGCCAGCAGCGCGAGTTGTTTCCGGACGTCCATTTCCCGGTGTCGGCCAGCAATCCCGCACAGGTCTACCGGCTGGCCGAGGATCTCGACGGCAGGTTTGCGCTGTATGTGTCGGCCGGGCTTCCAGGCAAGGCCCAGCCACCGCACGACCACACCACCTGGGCGATCATTGCCGGCATCACCGGCCGCGAGCGGAACAACTTCTACGCGCGTGAGCGGACCGCCGATCCGGCGCGCGACACGCTGCGCGAGATTGAAGAGTTCGATGTCGTAGCAGGCACCTCGGTGACGTTGCTGCCGGACGACGTGCACACGATCGAACTAATTGGCGAGGAGAACGGGCTGCATTTGCACTTCTATGGGCTCGCGCTGGACCGGCTGGCGGGCCGCGTGGTCTTCGAAGGCAAGTCCGGCGGGACGTACCGCCACTTTGGCCCGCCGCGCCGGCTGGCGGCGCCGGTCATCGGGGCCTCAGCGCTTAAGGCGGCGCTGGCCGACGGGCAGGAAATTGCGCTTCTCGATGTTCGCGAAACCGGCGTTTATACCAAAGGCCATCCGCTGCTGGCGGCCTCCGCGCCGTTGTGGCGCCTGGAACTGCTGATCGACCGTCTGGTGCCAAGGCGCGACACGCGCATCGTGCTGCTCGACGGTGGTGACAATGCCGACGCGCTCGCGCATCAGGCCGCGGCAAAGCTGGTGCGCCTGGGCTGGGGCAACGTGTCGGTGCTCGAAGGCGGCGTTGCGGCGTGGGTGGCGGCAGGCAATGAACTGTTCACGGGCAGCAACGTGCCCAGCAAGGCGTTCGGCGAGATCATCGAACACGAGAAACATACGCCCTGGATCGACGCGGACGAACTGCACCGCCGTATCGAAAATGGCGAAGACATTGTCGTGGTGGACAGCCGCACTACCGAGGAGTTTGCCGACTTCAGTCTTCCGTTTGCGCATAGCTTGCCGGGCGCTGAGCTGGTCTATCGGATCGCTGAGCTGGCACCGAATCCCGACACGCTCGTGGTGGTCAATTGCGCCGGTCGCACGCGCAGCATTGTGGGTGCACAGACACTGATCGATGCGGGTATTCCTAACCCGGTGGCATCGCTGAAGGACGGCACCATGGCCTGGCTGCTGTCTGGCCGGACACTGGCACGAGGGCGTGTGACGCCGCTGCCGGAGCCCTCGGCTGCAGCGCTCGATGGTGCCCGTGCTCGCGCCGAGCGCGTGGCGGCGCAGGCGGGCGTACGCAGGATCAACGCCGCCGGCCTTGAACAACTGGAGGCCGCATCGCAGACGCGGACGTTGTACCACTTCGACGTACGCACCCGCAGCGAGTATGAATCGGGTCACCTGCCCGGCTGGCGCTGGGCACCGGGCGGACAATTGGTGCAGGCGACCGACGAATACCTGGCCACGCGCCGTGCGCGCATCGTGTTGGCCGACTTCGACGGCGTGCGCGCGTTGACGACGGCAGCGTGGCTGGCCCAGCTTGGCAGCCATGAAGTCTTTGTCTACGCCCCGCCCGCCGATGCGGGCCTAGTGACAGGCCCGGAGCCGGTGCGCGTGCTGGCATCGCGTCCCGCAGCAGCGGCAGTGTCGGCGCAACAGGCCTCACAGCGACTGGCGGCCGGCATTGCAAGGCTGTTTGACGTGGAGCGAAGATCCGCCTACGAAAAGCGTCATGCTGCGGGCGCGTACTTTGCCGTGCCGGACCGGCTGGAAGCGCTGATTGCCGACACGCCGGTAGAGCAAGCCATCCTGATCACCTCGTCGGATGGCGTGCTTGCGCGCGTGGTGGCCGCAGAGCTGGCGGCGCGCACTGGCCGCGAGGCCCGTTTCGTGAACGGTGGTACGCAAGCATGGGTGGCTGCAGGGCTGCCCGTAGAAACCGGCGGTGAGCGAGTGCTGACCGGTGACGACGACTACTGGTTCAGCCCGTATCAGCACGCCGACGTGGCCCAACGCAATGCTGGTTTCCAGGCGTATCTTGATTGGGAGATCAATCTCGTGGAGCAGCTTGGACGCGAAGGCGATATTGGCATCCGGCTCATCGGCGCGACGGAAACTGCAGGCTGAGTCGAACGTCAGCGAAGGTTGAGACGAAAAGGGGGGCGGTTCAGGTGCCCCCTTGTTTCATTCAGCCCCGCCAGACGGCATGGTCGTACAGTTCGGAGCCAAAATCAGGTGCCACGTCGGCGAGCGCGCGTGCCTGGTGCAATTCCAGGTCGGCCACGAACAGATCCTGGCTCACGCGCGACACAATCCGCGGGATGTCGCGCCGCATGCTCGGGATATCTCCCAGCGGGACGCCAGTGCTTGCATAGCCAGCGGGATTGAACACGTGAATTGCGCCAAGCCAAGGCGCGGCACCGCGATGCTTCTCCGTGTATTCGAGACCAGCGCCCAAGTAGGGCGAGACGCCAAGCGCGTCGTCCCGTTCGCCCGGTAGCGGCTCATAACGATCACGCCAGCGCGCGATTAGCGGCGCGATGCTGGCCAGTTCGGCGCGGTCCGCCGGGTCGGTGGTGTAGCCGGTGCCGGCGATCACGAAGTCGAACGCAAACGTGCGGCCGGCCACGTGAGCGTCAACAGCGCCGTCGCGCAACGTGGCGGCTTGCCACGGCGAAGACAGATGCAGGCGGAAGTTCGCGTGAGCGGTGGCGCGCTTGACGGCATCGGCAGGAGGCGTCGAGCCGGCGCGACGGTAGCGCACCGCGTGCTGCCAGCGCTGCGCATCGGACAGGCTGGCGTAGTTCTCGAAGAAGCCGGAATACATGCGAGGCTTGGCCACGGCCCGCGCTGCAATATGGTCGCGCCGCGAGAATAGGCTCACCGCCTGCGCACCCGCTTCCAATGCTACGGCGGCAGCGTCGAAGGCCGAAGCGGCCGCACCGATCACCGCAACAGTCTTCCCGCGCAACGCCACAAAGTCTATGGCATCTGCGGTATGGGCGGCCAGGCCCGCCTGCACCGCTGCCTGCAGATAGCCGGGCACAAATGGCGCGCCGTTGCCGGCCACACCATTGGCCAGAATCAGCTTGCGTGTTGTCTCGAAGCGCCGTTTACCGTCAACTTCCACGGTGAGCCGCAGGCCCGGTATCCCGGCGGCGTCCCACGGGGCGATGTCGACCACGCGTGTGCCATAGCGTACGTCGATAGCAAGGAATTCGCGGAACCAGGCGAGATATTCGGCCCAGTCGGCGCGTGAAATGCGGTCCAGTGCCGCGAAGGCGTCCCGGCCGTGACGCGTTTCGAACCATTGCTGGAATCCCAGCGCCGTGATACCAAGTTCCGGTCCCACCAGCGATTTGAGCGTGCGCAGCTTCTGCATGCGTGCGCGGGTCAGCCAGACGCCTGCGCCGGATGAATCCGCCGCAGCGTCGATCACGGAAACACCGCCAATGCCGGCACGCCGCAGTGCGTGGGCAATGGCGGAGCCACCTTGGCCGCCACCCACGACCACGACGTTGTGGTCAATGCCGTCGCGTTGCGGCACCCAGTTGTCAGGGGCGGGGCCAAGAAGCCGAAGCGTGTCCCGCGCGAATTGGTCGATGTCGCTCATGGTTGCCTCAGGCGATGGTGCGTTGAAAGGCTTGCCGCAGGTCCGCGATCAGGTCACGTGGATCTTCCAGTCCGACATGCAGCCGGATGACCGGGGCGTTTTTACCGCTTTCCTGCCACGTTCTGGATGCATTGAGCCGCTCGGGAGGCGCGACCAGCGCCAGGCTCTCATAGCCACCCCACGACGCGCCAATGGAGAATAGCCGCAAGGCATTGACCAGACGGCCGGCAACGCTGTGGTTACCGTCCCGGAGTGCGAACGACACCAATCCGCTCGCACCGGTGAAATCGCGTTTCCAGAGCACGTGGCCGGGATCTTCGGGCAGCGCGGGGTAAAAGGTGCGGGCCACTTGGGGCTGTTGCTGCAGCCATTGCGCAACCTCGGTGGCGTTGCGCTGGTGCTGCGCCAGCCGTACGGGCAGGGTGCGCAGCCCGCGCAATGCCAGGTAGGCGTCATCGGCGCCAATGGTCAGGCCCAGCGCTTCGTGTGCGGTGGCGATGCGTCCTGCCAGAGCCGGACTGTCGACCACGACGGCGCCTTGCATCACGTCGGAATGCCCGGCGATGTATTTGGTCGCCGCCTGGATCGAGATATTCGCTCCTAGCTGCAACGGCTGCAGGAACCAGCCACCACTCCACGTGTTGTCGATGGCTACGGGAACCCCTTTCGCGCGTGCAATGGCGGTCAGCGCGGGCAGATCGAGGACGTCGAACAGCAGTGAGCCCGGCGACTCGAGGTACACGAGCCGCGTACTGGCGCGGATCAATGCATCGAGATCGTCGTGTGCGGGCGAGAAATACTGCACCTCCACCCCCAGGCGCTGCAGCAGTGTCTGGTCGACCCGGCGCAGCGGCGCGTAGACCGTGTCGGAGACCAGCGCATGATCGCCGGGGCCGAGCAGTGCCAGCAGCACCAGCGTGATCGCCGACAACCCGGATGGCGCCAAGAATGCACGATGCCCGCCCTCCAGCGTGCATAGCGCGTCTTCAAGTGCTTCATGGGTATCAAGCCCGTGGCGACCGTAGGTGGCGATCCGTTCGCCGTGCGAGCGGCGGTGATGACGGTCAGCCAGGGTCTCGACATCCTCGAAGCGGACAGTGCTGGTGCGCACCACCGGTACGTTGACGGGGCCGACACCGTCTCGCAGGCTCACGCCTCCGGCATGGAGCAGCCGCGTGTGGATGCCGTCCGTGGGATTTTGGCTCATCGGTGGTCCTTGTCAGTCTTCGGTGGTGGCAGGTGCCGGTGCGAACGCGGCGTTGAATTCGGCCGGCAGGCGCGGAATGGCGCCGAGGGCCCGGCGCAGGAACGCTCGTGTGCGCTCGTGGCTGGGGTTGCCGAAGATTTGCTCGGGCGGCCCATGCTCGACGATGCGGCCGGCTTCGGTGAAATAGATGTGATCGCTGATCTCGGCCGCAAAGCGCATTTCATGGGTCACCAGCACGCACGTCATGCCGTCTTCCACGAGTTCGCGGATGACAGTCAGGACCTCGCCGACCGTTTCGGGGTCGAGCGCCGACGTCACCTCGTCGAACAGGATAAGTTCGGGCCGCATTGCCAGCGCGCGGGCAATCGCCACGCGTTGCTGCTGGCCGCCCGACAGTTCGCCCGGATAGGCGTGCGCCTTGTCGGACAGTCGCACTTTGCCCAGCAGCGCATGGGCTTCTTGTTCGGCTTCGCGCCGGTTGCGGCCGATCACGCGCGTGGGTGCGATGACCAGGTTCTCCAATACCGTCAGGTGCGGAAACAGGTTGTACTGCTGGAAGACGAAGCCGACGCGCTTACGCAGCGCAATCAGTTCGTCCTCGGTGCGCAGCGCATCCACGGCGGTGTCACCAACGCGGATCTGTCCCCGCTGCGGGCGCAGCAGGCCGGTGATGCAGCGCAGGATCGTGCTTTTTCCCGACCCGGACGGCCCGATAATGGTCACCGCCTCGCCGCGTCGCACCTCGACGTCGATGCCCCTGAGCACGGTGTTGTCGCCGAAGGTCAGGTGGACGTCGTGCAGCGCAACGAGTGGTCTGAAGGACGGATCGGTGGGCGCTTGTATCTGGCGGTTGCGCAGAAAGGAATCAGTGGCGGTCATGACGACGCTCCAGCGCACGCGTGGCGCGCGCGATTGGATAGCAATAGGCAAAGAACAGGGCCAGCAGCATGAAATAGACCAGCACCGTGAAATCGGTGCGGGCCACGGTGTTGCTGGCCACCTGGGCGGTATCGACCACGTCGTGCACGCCAACCAGCGAGGCCAGCGACGTGCTCATCGTGATGCTGGCGTATAGGTTCATCCAGGGCGGCAACATGCGCCGCAGGCACTGCGGCAGCACGATAAGCCGGAAAATCTGGCTGCGGCGGAATGCCAGCGACTGCGCGGCCTCCCATTGCGCGCTTGGGATCGACTGGATCGCGCCCCGGAATATTTCGGCCACGTTGGCGCTTGCGGGTAGCGCCAGGCCCAGCACGACCTTGATCCAATCCGGGAACGGAACGGTCCACTGGGCAATGTGAAGCTCGAACGGGAACACATAGGTGGTGAAGTACACCAGCACCAGGATTGGGGCGTTGCGGAACGCCTGTACCCACAGCCGTGCTAGGTAGCGTATCGAGCGGTGGGTGGACAGCGACAACGCGCCGATCACCAGGCCGGCCACCGTGCCGAGAGCCATCGCAAGGATACTGATCTCGATATTGGCCCACATGCCGCGCAGCAGCGCGGGCGACCATGTCCACAGGTTGCGGAACGCAGCCGGAGTGCTGCCAGTGGCAGTCCAGAAGCCGACGACGGCAAGCCCGCACAACGCGGCCAGCGCCCAAGGGCTGGTAAGGGCGTACCTGACGGGGCGCGGCGCGGCGCGCCAGGGCAGGGCAAGCGGGTTACTGGCCATAGCCGGGCATCCTTAAGCGCAGTTCCAGCCAGCGGCCCGTGCGGCTGACCAGCCAGGTCAGCACGCCGAAGAACGCCAGGATCAACAGCAGCAGCTCCAGCACGTTGTCGCGCTGGGTCCAGATCATGATGGATTCGTACGTGACGTCACCCACGGCGATCGCCGACGCCACGGCAGTCATCTTGACCAAGTCGACAAGGTTGTTGACCAACGCTGGCAGCGCGAAACGGACGGCCAGCGGCAATTCCACCTGCAGCAGCAACTGCCGGCGCGAGAACCCTAGCGAGCGCCCGGCTTCCAGCGTGACGCGCGGCACGGCCTCAATGCCCGCGCGCAGGGCCTCGGCATGAAACACGGCCTTGTGCAGCGAGACAACGGCCACTACCCAGAAGAATGGCGTCAGTGGATTGCCGGTGCCGAGGGTGTTCAGATGCTGCGTGATCAGCATGTTCAGCACGAGAAATCCGCAATAGAGTTGCACCAGCGTGGGGGTGTTACGGGTCAGTTCGACGAATGCGCGCGCCGACGTGGCCAAGGCCGCCTTGCCGGACGTGAGCAGCGCCGCCAGGATGACGCCGGCCAGCAGGCTGCACGGTATCGTCAGCGCGCACAGTTGTAGCGTGACGAACAGTCCATGAAGAAAGGCGGTACGTTCGGTGTTATCGAGAACGAACGCATAGTTCAGGCCGAACGGCTTGAGCATGGCGATCCAGGCGTCGATCATGGGCGCGCCTCCACCCGCGCGGGGCGCAGCGTGTGTATGGCTTGCTCGATACGCTGCAACGCTGCTTCCAGCACGTTGTCGGCCGCGGCGAACGACAGGCGGAAGTACGGCGACAGTCCGTAGGCGGCGCCTTCCACGACTGCGACTCCGGCACTCTCAAGCAGCCAGTCCACTACGTCGCCGTCTGTGGTTAGCGGCTGGCCGTCGGGCCGCAATTGCCCGATCAGGCCGCCGCAGTGGATGTAGGCGAAGAAGGCGCCATCCGGCGGTAGCAGGCGCAACCCGGGAATGCGGTTGATTGCCGCGACGGTCAAAGCTGCCCGGCGCGCATAGGCGTCGCGGGCATGCTCGATGAAATCGACGAAGGAGCGGTCGTTGGTCTGCAACGCAGCGGCCGTGGCAGCCTGGCCGATCGAATTGGCCCCCGACGAGACCTGCGACTGGATCGCCGTCATGGCCTGCACCAGTTCGGCTGGTGCAATGCCCCAGCCGATGCGCCAGCCGGTCATCGCATAGGTCTTCGAGGCGCCATTGAGAATCAGGGAGCGCCCGCGCAGATCCGGCGCTAGGGCCAGCCAGTGCCGCGCAGCGGGGACAAAGCGGATCTGGTCGTAGATCTCGTCGAGTAGCACCAGTACGTGGGGATGCCCGCGCAGTACCTCGGCCAGCGACAGCAGTTCGTCCTCCGTGTATACCGCGCCGGTGGGGTTGGACGGCGAGTTCAGGATCACCCAGCGCGTACGCGGCGTGATCGCGGATGCCAGCGCGCTGGCAGTCAGTTTGAATCCGCTCTGTTGGTCGCACGGCACGATGACGGGACTGCCGTCGTTGACGCGCACGATGTCCGGAAACGACGACCAGTAAGGTGCGGGTACGATGACTTCGTTGCCTGCGTCGAGCGTCGCCGCGAACGCGTTGAAGATCACCTGCTTGCCGCCGCTGCCGATGAACACTTCGGTCGGAGCAACGCTGATTGCATGGTCGGCAGCGAAGCGCTCGGCTACGGCGCGGCGCAGCGCCTGGGTGCCCGGTGTCGGCGTATAGCGCGTCTCGCCACGTGCCATGGCCGCGATGGCGGCCCGCTGGATGGCAGGCGGCGTGTCAAATTCCGGTTCGCCGGACGTGAGCGTCAGGACGTCGCGACCCTGGCTGATCAGTGCGGCGGCGCGCTGGCCGGCGGCGGCGATTGGCGACAGACGGACGCGACGGGCACGCTGGGACAGCGGCATGGTCAGCGGTATGGGTGGCGCAGTCATGGCTTCTGGCCCTCCGTGAAGACCGCGAAGTCCTGCGGGGCCACGTCGAACTTGCCTTGTTTGGCGTGATCATGAGCAGGTCGGATATAGGCACCGTCCGGCACGCCGAACTTGCGCGCCTGGCTGAGCAGGAATCCGGTGCGATGCCAATCGCGGATCGCCTTGTCCACAAATGCCACGGTATCCTGCTCGCCACGACGCGTCCACACGACGGTTGGCGACGGGATCAACTGATCATTGGTGGCCAGCGTGAACGCGGTCCATTCGCCCTTGTTTGGCCCATTCAGCGTCTGGTACAGCGCCGGCTGGATATGCACAGACGCCGCGCACGTGCCGCCCTTGAGCGCCAGCAACGATTCCGGAATGCCGCGCAGGCCCTTGACGATGGCGCCATACTGCTCGGCCAGCGGCCTGGCGAAGTTGCTACCCTGGGATACACAGGCCACTTTGCCGCGCAGGTCTTCCCAGCGCTTGATGCCGCTCTGCTTGGACACCATGGCAGCGCCGCCGACCAGATCGTACGGCGTGGGCGCGAAGCTCAGGATCTCGCTACGCTCCTGCGTCCACTGGATATTGGCCACCAGCAGGTCGACCTTGCCCGCCTGCAGGAACTGCACGCGGGTGGACGCGGTCACCGGTATGGTCTCCAGTTGCACGCCGAGGCGTCGGGCCAGGTCCGCCGCCAGTTCGGTCTGGTAGCCGCCCGTCTTGCCGGTGGCCGTGTCGAGGGTGCCAAACGGCGGGCTGGGGCCGTCAATTCCCACCGACAGCTTGCCGCGTTGGCGAATCTTTTCGAGCGTAGCATCAGCCCATGCGGCGTGCACCGCAGTCATGCCGACGAGCAGCAGCGCGGTGGATACGAAACGATTGTGCATCGTGCGCTCCTCAGCCCTTGTACTTTGCCTGCAGTTCCGGCAGTAGCGGCTGCGGCGGTGTAATGCCGAGCCGCTTTTCCGTGCCGATCAGCCAGCCCGTGCGGTGCCATTCCTGAACCACCTTGTCGACGGCGGAGACGGTATCCGTCTCGCCCTTGCGTGCCCAGACCACAGACGGCGCCGGAAGAATCTCGGTCGGAATCGGTGCTGCGTAGCTGGCCCACTCGGTGTTAGAGCGCAGCAGCGGATGGATCAGCGTGGCGTCATGCACGGCCGCTACGCATTGGCCGCCGCGCAACGCCAGCAACGATTCGGATGCGGTCTTGAATCCGCGTACCTGCGCGCCATACTGTTCCTGCAGTGGCTTCACAAAGCTGCTGCCCTGCGACGCGCACACGGTCTTGCCGCGCAGGTCTTCCCATTGATGGATGCCGCTCGTCTTGAGTACTGCGGCGGTCCCGCCTACGCGGTAGAACGGGGTGGGCGCATAGGAGAGCAGCTCGCCGCGATCGGCGTTGTATTCCATCGAGGCAATCAGAAGGTCCACCTTGCCTGCCTGCAGAAACTGCACGCGATTGGACGGGTTCACCTGCACGAGTTCGGCCTCCACGCCGAGACGTTTGGCGAGGTCACGTGCCAGTTCGGGATTCCAGCCAACCAACTGCTGCGTCGCAGGATCGATCGAACCGAAGGGGCCGCCATTGACCAATACGCCGATGGCAACCTTGCCGCGCTGCTTGATCTTGTCCAGCGTGGCGTCGGCGCGTGCCGGCTGGGTGGCGAGGAGAGTAAGCGCAAGGGCGGCGATGGTTCGCAGGGTGTGAATGGTTGTCATAAAGATTAAGTCGTAAGGGCCCAGCAGCCGATGCCTGCAAGGGCATCGCTGCACAGCGAGGGCAGAATTGAGGGAAGAACTACGACGTCGCGGCAGCTAGTTCAGCTTGATGCCTGCCGACGCGATGACCGCTGCGTAACGGGGCAGGTCCTTCGACAGCGTGTCGTCGAGCGCCTGTGCCGAAGACGCCACTACCACGAAGCCGGCTTCTTCAAGCTGCTGCCGGGTCGCTGGCTGGGCCAGCACGGTGGTGGCATCACGGTTGATGCGCTCGACAATCTCTGTTGATGTGCCGGCCGGGGCCAGCAGGCCCTGCCAGCTTTCGACCGCAAAGCCGGGTGCGCCGGCTTCGGCCATAGTCGGGACCTGTGGCAACGCCTTTGAACGGTAGGGCGTGGTTACGGCGAGGGCGGTCAGGCGGCCGTTGCGTACATAGTCGGTGACGGCAGCCAGCGTGATCAGCGTGGCATCGATATGGCCGCCAAGCAGATCAAGCGTGGCGGGGCCGCCACCGGGGTAAGGGATGTAGTTGACCTCGATGCCGAGCTGGCGCGACAGCATTTCATGCGCAACATGGGCGATGCCGCCATTGCCCGGTAGTCCTAGTGCGAGTTCGCCGGGCTTGCTTCGCGTCAGGGCCAGATACTCGCCGAAAGTACGTACGCCGAGGTTGGGGCGGACGACCAGGACCTGCGGGCTGACGACGGCCTTGATCACGCCACGGAATGCATGGCGTGTGTCGTAAGGAAGCCGTTTGAACAGCGAAGCGTTCAGCGTCACGCCTTCGCCGCCGAGCAGCAGCGTGTAGCCGTCCGGCGCGGCACGAGCCACCTGGCCTGCGCCAATCGTGCCGCTGGCGCCAGACACGTTCTCGACCACCACGCTTTGGTGCCACCGCTCGCTGAGCTTCTGCGCCAGCGTGCGTGCCAGCTTGTCGGCGCTACCCCCAGCGGCCACCGGCACGATGATGCGCACGGTCTTGTTCGGGAAGCTCTCGCTCGGCGTGTTGGCGTTAGCAGGGGTGGCGCAGGTGGCGTAGGCGAACGCCACCAGTGCGAGTTTCAACGTGTGGAGCAGTCTGCGGCGCAGCATGATGAATGCAGGGATGAGTCCGGACACGCCCGCCGACACGATGTCGGCATGCAGTCAAGCAATGTCGCGGATCAATCAGCTTATGGAGTGCGGCGTCCGATACGAACAAATCTTTTCGTACTTCGATATGCGCGCTGGACTTGCGCGGTCAACCTCGTGGCGGTCGATCTGACTGTTCGCCCTCCTTGTAGGGCGGGTAAAGCGGATGGCGCAGCGCGGCGTACACCAGGGCCACAGCGCAAATGGCCGTGAACCAGTCAAGCAGATCGGTCATGGCAAGGATCTCCCGTGCTTGTTGATGCTTCATCTTGTGGACCACGGTCCCTGTCGCGTCAACGAAGGTTTCCGACTAAGCAAATCCGCTTGATGTCGTGCGTAGCAAGCGCGTGTGACGCGAAGCCGGCGGGGTGCATATCGTTATCGGCAATCGTTCGTTCCGGAGCGTGCACTGCCGCCCGTATGCTGCGGCTTCGTATCACACCGCCACGAATCCGCCGACCGATGACCACTTATCTCGACGATCAGCAGCGCAACGAACTTGCGCACGCAGCCCGTCATTGGCTGTGGCGCACCGAGTTGCCGACCTGGGTATTGGTCGCCGCCGTGTACGCGTCCTGGTTCGGCGTGGCGATCCACGTTCGCGAGCTCGGACTGCCGCTGGCGTGTGTACTGCTCACGTTGTGCACCACGTGGTACCTGTCGCTGCAGCATGAATTGCTTCACGGGCATCCGACCCGCCTGCCATGGCTGAACGCGCTACTTGGCGCCGCGCCGCTGGGCGTATGGCGGCCCTATGCGCTGTACCGTCGGACGCATCTGCAGCACCATGAGGCCGAACTTACGCATCCCTATGCCGACCCCGAGAGTTACTTCCTCGACGCAGACGCATGGCAGGCCACCCCGCGGGCCTTGCGTCGGCTCTATGCGGCACGCAACACGATGGCGGGACGCATCCTGCTGCAGCCGGCGTTCTCCATCGCATCGATCGCGATCGATGCGGGGGGGCGTTTCCGGGCGGGGGACTGGCGCGACCTGCCGGTGTGGACAGCCCATCTTGCCGCGCTGATGGTGTTGCTCGCATGGCTGCAGATCGCTTGTGGCATGCCAGCATGGCTGATGCTGGCGGGCGTGGCGTATCCCGCGCTGTCACTGGCGGCGATCCGTTCCTTCCAGGAGCATCGCGCCACCGAAGCCGATGCATCGCGCAGCGTCATCAATGAGGCCGGCCCGGGTTGGCGCCTGCTGTTTCTGAACAACAACTACCACCTTGTGCATCACGATCTGCCGGGCGTGCCGTGGTTTGCGCTGGCCTGGGTCTATCGCCGGCGCGCGCACGACTACCTGGCGCGTAACGATGGCTTCTTCGTCCAGGGCTACCGTGAGTGGCTGGTCCGTTATGCATGGCGCGCGGTGGCACCGGTCGTTCATCCGCGGTTCGACGGGATGCTCAAGCTTCGTATCGAGGCATCGGGGGAACATGGCAAGACCTGAGCGATGGGTGGCGGCGCTGCCCATGTACAACGTGTCCGCCCAGTTGCGCGAAGACTGGTTGTTGCTGATTGACCGGGTGGGCCAGTTGCTGGGGCGTGTGCCGTCGTCGGTGACACTCGCGGCCGTTGATCCGGGCGAGGGTCCAGAGGCGCTTCACGCGTTTTGGCGTCGCGATGACCTGCTGCTGTCGCAGACCTGTGGATACCCGCTAGTGCACGGGTTGGCGCCCTATGTCCGGATAATCGGCACGCCGCGATTCGCTGTATTGGGCTGCCACCGGCAGACCTATCGCAGTGCCATCGTTGTACGCTGTGCGGACGGGCCCGCGACGATCGAGGCATGCCGTGGCGCCCGCGCAGCGTGCAACGGACCCGATTCACATAGCGGCATGAACGCGCTACGGCATGTGGTTGCGCCGCTGGCTAGGGGTGGACACTTCTTCGGGGATGTGGTGCTGACCGGCTCGCATCTCGCTTCGCTGGCGGCGGTCGGTGAAGGTCGGGCCGACGTCGCAGCAATCGATTGCGTGACCCTGGCGTTTGCGGCCGAACATCACCCGGCGTTGGTCGCCGGAATCCGCCAGATCGGCGTCACGCGCGCAGTGCCCGGTCTGCCATTCATTGCGTCGCGCCGCGCCCGGTCGTCGCTGGTCAGGCAGGTCCGCGCGGCGTTGCGCGAAGCGCTGCGCGAGGACGCCGGCCTGCGATCACGTCTTCACATGGATGATGTGGTACAGACGACTGCCGCAGCGTATCTGCCGATTGCGTCCATGGCGCTGGACGCGCACCGGCTGGGCTATGCGAAGCTGGGCTGACGGTCAGCTCAGCGTTACCTTCCCTGCGGAAGCGGTAATTCAAGGTGCTCGCGCAAGGTGCGACCCTCATAGTTGCGCCGGAACGCGCCACGATCCTGCAAGATCGGAACCACCTCGCGCGTGAAATCCTCGAATCCACCCGGAAAGTAAGCCGGCATGATGTTGAAGCCATCGGCGGCACCGGCGCGTACCCATTCGATCATGTGATTGGCCACTTGACCGGCCGTGCCCACCACGATCTGATGGCCGCGGGCGCTGGCTACCAGGTGGTAGAGCTGGCGAAGCGTCAGTGCTCGCTCGCGCGCGAGCTTGATCAGCAGCGCACTGCGGCTGTGCACGACGACATCGGTCGGCAGCGGCGGCAGCGGTGCATCGAGCGCGAAGCCGGATACATCGACGGCCAGTTGCTCGCCCAGGATGGCGAGCGCATTCGACTGGTCGGTAAAGGATTGCAGTTGCGCGAGCTTCTCGTGAGCTTCTGCCTCGGTCGCGCCAATGATTGGCATCAGGCCAGGCATGATCAAGCAGTGGCGCGGATCGCGTCCCGCTTCAATCACCTGTCGGCGCAAGCCGGTGGCAAACTCGATCGCCGCGTCGAGGTCCTGTTGCGCGGTGAACACGACCTCGGCATGGCGCGCGGCCAATGCCTGGCCGGGGCCCGACGAACCGGCCTGGATCAGCACGGGCTGGCCCTGTTCGCTGTTCGTGACATTGAGCGGACCTGCCACGGAGAAATGACGGCCCTCATGGTGCAGCGCGTGCATTTTGTCCACGTCGATATAGATGCCGCGCGTCTTGTCCTGGACATATGGGTCCGGATCCCAGGAACGCCAGAGGCCCTTTACGACCGAAACGAACTCCTCTGCGATGGCGTAGCGTTCGGCGTGGTCGGGGTGACGATTGCGGCTGAAATTCACCGAACCGTCCGCGAAGGTGGTTACGATGTTCCAACCGGCACGGCCGTGCGACAGCTTGTCTACGGTGGCCAGCGTGCGCGCCAGGTTGAACGGCTCGCTATACGTAGTCGATGCGGTGGCAGCCAGCCCGACGCGTGTGGTCACCATCGATAGTGCCGCCAGCATGGCCAGCGGGTCGGGGCGCGTGATCATCGAGGGATGGGCATCGGCTGAGGTCAGCAGGCGGTCGCCGAAGAACACCATGTCGAACTTTGCACGTTCGGCGGCTTGGGTCATGCGCACGACCAGATCGATATTTTCGGTGCCGGATTCGGCGCCCGGGTATCGCCAGCCGGCCGCATGATGCCCGGCCGCGAGCAGGAACAATCCAAGTTTCATGATTGCCGCCGCTCAGTTGCCCTGCACGGTGCTGTCCTTGACCACGCGCGCGGCAATTTCGTGCACTTGGCGGATGCGCTGTGACGTCTGCTCGGCCGTCAGGGTCTGCACGTCGACCTGCACGCGGCTCAGTGCGGCCACGGTGTCTGGTTCGGCCAGAATCTCGCCGATCCACTGGCGCAGCTTTGCCAGCACCTCCGGCGGCACGTTGCGCGGCGCGGTGATGAAGAATGCGCCGGCCAGGGAGTCTTCCCAGCTCTTGATGCCTGCATCACGAATGCTCGGCACGTTCGGCAGGTCCGGCGAACGTGCGCCGCCAAAATAGGCGAGCGCACGCAGCTTGCCCTGCTTGATGAACTGCGTGCTGAGTGGATCGAACACCAGATCCACATGGCCGGCTACCACGTCGGCCACAGCCGGCGCACTGCCTTTGTAAGGCACGTGCCGAATGTCGATGCCAGCCAGGCGCTTGAGCAGTTCGCCTGCCAGATGTCCGGGCGTGCCGTTCCCCGAACTGGCAAACGTGAGCTTGCCGGGGTTAGCGCGTGCGTAGGCAATCAGTTCCGGCAACGTCCGGATCGGCAGCGACGGATTGATGGCGACCGTTGCCAGCGAGTTACCGATGTAGGCGACCGGCACGAGGTCGTGGAACGGATCGAACTTCACGGTCATCAACTGCGGCGCGATGGCCAGGTTGCCGATGGAGGTGTTGAGTAGCGTGTAACCATCCGCCGGCGATGCCGCCACGAAGCCGGCGCCGAGCGTGCCGCCCGCGCCGGCCTTGTACTCGATGACCACCGGCTGGCCAGCTTTCTCGGCCAGCCGCTTTGAGATGATCCGCGCGACGTTGTCATTGGTGCCGCCTGGCGTGTAGGGCACTACGTAGTTGATCGGCTTCGACGGGAAGGGTTGCTGGGCCGATGCCGGCGCGGTGGTGACATGGAGCACCGCGAGTGCTGCAAGCGCGGCGCGCAGGGGCGCGGAAAAAAAAGGGAAATGCATGACGGTCCGGATGGGCGCAAGAAGAAATGGATGCACGAGGCAGACCGGTCATCGTAGGGCGATACACGTGGGGCCGGAACTGCCGATTCGTCATGTCGTTAGCCGCTCAGGTGATAAGCGGGGCGGATTGCGAAGCTGGCGTCTTGCCTCAGGCGGCGTGGCCCTGCTGCTGCACGTCGATCTGGCGCGCACCTTCGCGCAGCAATGGAATCAGCTCGCGCCCGAACTCGACGGCATCCGAACGTGGATCAAAGCCGCGGAACAGGAAGCCACTGATGCCGGCGCGGTAGTACTCCAGCAAGGATTCGGCCACCTGTGGCGCGGTGCCGACGATGGCGGTCGTATTGCCAGGGGCGTTGGTCGCCTTTGCCACGCCCATGAACAGCCGTTGATCCAGCACGTCGCCTTGGGCCACCTGACGAAGCAGACGACGCGAGCCTTCGTTCTCTGCGCTGGCGGGCGGCGTGTGGCCGCCGAAGACGCGCGAGGCGGGACTCCAGAGACCTACTTCCCGGGTTTTGTGTTCGATCTCGCGCGCACGTTGCCATGCCTCGTCCTCTGTCGCGCCGAGAATCACACGAATGGAGATGCTGAACGTTGGACGGCGACCTAACGGGCGCGCTGCGGCCCGCACGCTGTCGGTCAATTCCCGCGCACCATCGAGCGATTCGCCCCACAGCGCGAAGATGTCGGCGCGTCGGGCCGCAACGTCGATGGCAGGCGCCGAGGCGCCACCGAACGAAATGGGAATGCCGCCTGCCTGCAGTGGCTTGAGTTCGGAGAATGCGTTCTCGAAGCGGTAGTGCGTGCCGTGGTGACTAAACGGTTCGCGCTTCGTCCAGACGTTGCGGAGGATCTCCAGGTATTCGTCGGTGCGGGCGTAACGGTCATCATGCTCGAGATAGTCGCCGTCGCGCCGTTGCTCGGCATTCCGACCGCCCGTGATGATATGGACGCGCAGTCGTCCACCGGTGTAGTGGTCAAGCGTGGCGAGCTTGCGGGCCGCGAGCGTGGGAGAGATGAATCCCGGTCGATGCGCCAACAGGAACTTCAAGCGCTTCGTGACACCTGCGGCGCGGGCCGTCGTCAGGATGTTGTCGGCCCAGCCGGAGTTGTGCGGCAACAGCACCCCATCGAAATCCGCAGCTTCATGCTCCTCGGCACGCTGCTCGATGTGTGCCGTGTCGAAGGCGGGGCCTTCTGCTGGGATCACTTCCGAGAACAGGCGCGGGTACAGGGTCCCATACAGTTCGATAGGCATTGTTCGTCTCCGGTGTGCGAGGTGTCAGGCAGCGGCAGCCTCGGGCGGCTGTGGTGCGATAGTTGCGGGGTGTGGTGGCCGCTTCAGGCCAAGGTGGTCGCGCAGCGTCGTGCCCGTGTATTCGGTGCGGAACAGGCCCCGTCGACGCAGTTCTGGTAGCACCAAACGGATAAAGTCGTGCAAGCCACCCGGCAGGAACGGTGCCATGATGTTGTAGCCGTCCGCGCCATAGTGCCGGAACCGCTCTTCGAGCTGGTCTGCGATCTGTGTTGCGGTGCCCACCAGTTGCCAATGACCACGCGCGCCGGCAACACGCTGGTAGAGTTGACGGATTGTCAGGTTCTCGCGGCGGGCCAGATCCACCACTAGCCGCTGACGGCTCTTCGTGCCGTTGGTTTCAGGCAGGTCTGGAATCGGGCCGTCCAGCGGATAGGCGGACAAGTCGAAGCCGCCGGTCAGGTTGGACACGAGCGTCAGCCCCACTACGGGATCGATCAGCGCCTGCAACTGCTCGAATTTCTCCTGTGCCTCGGTTTCCGAGGCACCCACTACCGGGAACACGCCAGGCATGATCTTGAGGTCGTCGGCCGTGCGGCCATGGCGCGCGAGCCGCGACTTCAGGTCGGCATAGAACGCGACCGCTTCGTCCAGCGTTTGCTGCGCGGTGAATACAACCTCGCCGCAGCGCGCGGCCAGTTCTTTGCCGGCTTCGGACGACCCCGCCTGCACTACTACCGGGTGCCCCTGCGGCGGCCGCGAGACATTGAGCGGCCCGCGCACCTGAAAATGCTCGCCCTTGTGATGCAGGACGTGCCGCTTGTTGCGCTCGAAGTAGAGGCCCGCTGACTTGTCGCGCACGAAGGCATCGTCTTCCCAGCTGTCCCACAGGCCCGCCACCACATCCACGAACTCGGTGGCGCGCGCGTAACGATCGGCGTGCAGCAAATTGTCGTCGCGGTTGAAGTTGCGCGCTTCGTGGTCGTTGCCAGTGGTGACTACGTTCCAGCCAGCTCGGCCGCTGGACAAGTGGTCGAGCGAAGCGAACTTGCGTGCGATGTGATACGGCTCGTTGAAAGACGTCGACGCCGTGGCCACCAGTCCGATGCGTTCTGTAACGACCGATAACGCCGATAGCAAGGTGATCGGCTCGAATTGCGCTTGGTAGTTGTGTGCCACCCGGCTGAGGAATTCGACATTGTCGCCGCGGGTCCCGACGCCGTCGGCCAGGAAGATCAGGTCAAACTTTGCCGCTTCCGCCGCACGGGCAAGGTCAGTATAGAAGCGCAGGTCCGTGCCGCCGTCGGCCTGTGCTTCGGGATGCCGCCATGCGGCGATGTGATGCCCGGAAGGATAGAGGAAGGCCCCCAGGCTTAATTGACCGGTGCGTTGGGACATGACTGTAGTTGAGGTTCTTCACGAAGGAGTCTCTCAGCGTAACCAATGCCGGGTGTATGACTAAGTACGAATACCGTATGTCGATAGTGCCGCGGGTCTTTGATCGATATGCAATTTATCGGCGGGGCGCGCGGCTCATAGTTGTGCGCGGACGCCGCTACAGCCGATTTACTGGGGGCGGCCCGTCAGCAATTCGCTGGCGATGTCTTTTCTGGATTCGTTCTGGACGTCACGCAGCCCTCATTCAGGCTGCCCCAGTGGCTTGCAGGCCGTTACTCGATCTCTACGATCACTTTGGCGCGTGCGGTGCCTGCGCTGACGATTTCGTATGCCTCCTCTGCCTGCGCCAGTGAAAAGCGGCGCGGATCGACCACCGGACGCAACAGATGGCTCTCCACCAATCGCGTGGCCTCGCGCATCATCTCGCCATGATGCGCGCGCAGATTCCCGGTCAGCAGCGGATACAGTGTGAACACACCGGAGTAGGTGGCTTCGCGGAACGACAGCGGAGCCAGCGCATGCGTCCCCCAGCCGAGCGCGCTGACGACGTGGCCGAAGTGCTTTACCGCGGCAAACGATGCATCCAGCGTGGGGCCGCCGACCGAGTCGACAACTAGATCGAAGCCTTCGCCCTGGGTATGCGCGGCGACATATGCGTCGACGGAGTGCGCGCGGTAGTCAATGGGCGTTCCCCCAAGTTCGCTCACCAGGTCAAGATTCTTTTCACTGGCGGTGGCGAACACCGTGGCGCCCAGCGCGCGTGCCAGTTGCACCGCGATATGGCCCACGCCGCCGGCTCCGCCCTGAACGAGGACGGTCTGGCCGGCCCGCAGGTGGGCGCGATCGACGATACCGGCATAGGCCGTAATGAAAGCCAACGGCAGTGCCGCGGCGTCGCGCATTGACAGGTTCGACGGCTTCAGAGCCAAAAGGTCGACGTCGACTGCGGCGTACTGGGCGAGCGAACCCTGCATGCCGGCCACGCCGCCGGTCATACCGTAGACGTCGTCGCCGGGGCGAAACGCAGTGACGCCTGCGCCGACCGCTTCGACCGTGCCAGCCATATCAATGCCAAGCACAAGTGGCAGCGGATGCCGTGCATGCGCCGCTGCGCCCGCCCGGATCTTGGTATCGAGCGGATTGAGGCCGCTTGCGGCGATGCGGACGAGCACTTGCCCGGGTCCTGGCTCGGGCTTGGGGAGCGTGGAGAGTTCGAGGGGGCCGTTGTAGTGATTCAACACCAGAGCTTGCATGGACATTGTCATCTCCTGATTCCATTTGGTTGTCGACTGACAAACTTGCGTTGCGCTCGTCATTGGAATCATGATGGCGTATGCGAAAACGCATGGAAATCAACAAATGTGAATATTGGGTAATCAAATATGTATGACATCAGACTGGAGTGGAGCGATCTCCGCATCTTCCTCGCGATCGCGAGGGCCGGAACGCTTGGCGGGGCGGCGCGGGTGATTGGTCAGACACAACCGACGATGGGTCGACGGCTTAAAGCTTTAGAGCAGGCCGTGGGACAGCCCCTTTTTCATAGGACCAGTGATGGTTTGGTACTGACCAATGAAGGCAGCGCCGTCCTGGGCTATGCGGAGCGCATGGAGGAGGAAGCCCTCAGTCTTTCCCGGGTGTTGGCGGGGAGGGGCAATTCACTGACAGGTTCGCTGCGCGTGACGTCGTCCGACTGGTTCGGGATGCACGTGTTGACCCCGGTCTTCGCGTCTTTCCTCAAGCAGCATCCCGACGTGTCGCTGGAACTGGTGACGGATTCTCGCCAGTACAGCCTGGCCCGTCGCGAGGCGGAGCTGGCATTTCGCATCACGCCGTTCGAGGAGCCCGACGTCATTCAGCGCAAACTGATGCACATGCCATATGCGTTGTACGGGCATCGAGACCGGGTGGCGCCCCGCGTAGGCGATGGCCAGGGCGCCGCTCTGATCAGTATGGATACGGCTTTCGGCATGCTTCCCGACGTGGCATGGGTCGCCCGAATGCTACCCAAAGCACGCATCGCTTATCGCAGTAACAACCGTGGCGTGCAGGCGCGCATGTGCGCAGAGGGCGGTGGCTTCGCCGTGCTGCCGTGCGCGTTGGGCGATGCGACCCCCGATCTATGCCGCATCGATCTGGGCGAAGCGCCGCCAGGGCGAGATGTCTGGTTTGGCGTTCACCGCGATCTGCGCCGGCTGGCGCGCTTGCGGGCGTTAGTGGACCTGACGGTGGCGCGCCTGGGAGAGCTGTAGGTCATTGGAATACCGCGATTTGACCCGGTGTACGGCAAGCCTCGGCCTACAGGCTGCCTACAGGCCGGGAAGGATAGCGCGGACGCCGTAGGCTCGCAGCGCAAAGCCGGCGCGGGCGTCGTCAGGACCTGCGTGGCTGATCGCTGCCCTTTGTTTCACGTTAGCACCAGATCGCGCCACCGTCGCAAACCGCGAGATGTGCGAAAACTGACGGCGACCGGTCGCAGCATGGATAGGTGACAAGTCCGCCGCCCCCGAAACATCGCTATGGTGAATCCTCTAAGGGTCGAGCGCGCGCGGCCGCGCCCGAGCTATCTCCGATCACGATGCGACATCTTCGGGGTAACGATAGGCTTCCGTGGCCTCAAAAGCGGAGTAGAGTGAGCATCAGATCTGATAAAGACGCGAAGAGCGTGTGATGGATGTGAATAGTTGCAACGGGCCGTATGGAGCAGTCGCCAGTGACTTTGCTCTAGCAGCGTTGCCCGTCATATTTGGACAAACAATCATCGGCCACTTGCGAGGAGTTCAGGCATGAACAGCGGCGCCGCATCATCCAATTTCCTGTGCAAGCTTCCGGGCGCAGGCACCGGGATTGCTTACCATGTTGCCGTCAGCTTTGTCGACGCGGGCCAGCCGTCGGGCGTCAATTTCACCAGCTTCGTCGGTGAGGGCAGGCGGTCATTCGGGGTGTCGACCGAGCCAGCGTCGCTTCAGGGCGCGTTTGCCTCCAACTCCGAGGCGTTGTGCCGTTTGGCGATTGGACAGGCAATCCGCGACCGTCTCTACGAGAAGACCAGCGAAGGCGAAGCCGTACTGGATTTGGAGGCAGTGCCTTGGGACGGTGAACTCCGGCCGGTAGGTGCGGGAGTTCGCACGCGCAGGCCATGACAGTGCCTTCCGACCTGGGCGTATGACTTAAGTGCGAAGCAGTGACTACTAAATGCTGAATTCGGGGCTGCCGTAACGCGCCAGCATCGACTCGATCATTGCCATATCCTGAGTTTGTGGCGTATCGATTTTCGATGGCGCGTGGCGGACCGTGAGGACGCCAGCATCCGCCCGTGCCACGTCAACCTTGAGTGGGGTACACCGAAACGGTGAACGGAGTGATGTTTGGATTCAAATTGATCCTGTTTAGAGGCACTCGAGCTGGTAGCGTCACCTGGCACCGCGCGGTATGTGCGGTGCGCGTTTTGGTGACTGCTCAAGGCCATTGGAAAAAACAGTGTCGCGTCTCGCACGTCGGCGGAGGCGGAAGGCGGATGGGAGCGTGCCTTCGCAAGCCGATCGTGGGAGACGGTATACGTGCGTTGACCGCAATGTGAGGCGGTCTGCCGTCGTCCGGGGCAGGAAGCGGGTCACTTGCGCGGCCGGATGGTGGCTACCGCAAAACCCGCTCCCGCAAATGCACACAGGGCGCAAACTAGCGCGACGGCGCGCAGCGCGTAGTCGATGGCTTCGGCATCGGCCGTGGCAATGGGGGGGCGCGGTGATGTACGGGTGCCGCCCGCCAACGCCCCGGCATGTGCGGTCGGCTCCAGTAACGCGCCTGCCTGGCGGGCACCCAGAGGAACATGGAGTGCGTCGAGCCGTGGCGACACGGCCGCCTGATGCGACCACACGAACACGATGCCGAGCACCGCGATTGCCAACAGGCCCGCCACACGGGCAACAGCGTTGTTAATCCCGGACGCAACGCCCACGTGCTCGCTCGGTACGGACTCCATGACAGTTGCTGTGAGTGGTGCGACGGTGATCGTCATGCCGGCGCCGAGCACGACCAACGCCGGGAAGAATCCGATCCAATAGCTGCCGTGCACGAGCGGAAGTGCGAGCATCGCGAATCCAAATCCCGCAACGCACGGGCCAGCGCTCAACAGGACCCTCGCGCCGAAGCGGTTGGCCAGGCCACCGGTGAAGCGGGAGAACAGGCCGATAATGACCGGAACCGGGAGCATCGCTGCGCCGGCTTCGGTTGCCGTATAGGCATGTGCGCGTATCAGCGTGAACGGCAGGAAGAACAGTGCGCCGCCAAGGCCGAAGTAGAGCAGCAGCGTGACAAGGTTTGCGCCGACAAAATCGCGCGAGCGAAAGATGTCGAGCGGCATCATGGGGTGACGGCTGTCTGCTTCGATTTTCACGAATGCAGCCAGCACGAGCACGCCAGCGCCAAGTGTGCTCAGTACGGTCCAATCTGTGAAGCCGCGTGCTGACGCTTCGGTCAGGCCATAGGCCAGGGAGGCGAGCCCCGCTGTCGCCGTGAATGCGCCGGACCAGTCCAGTGTGCGTGGCGCATCGAGTTTGTGGCTGTTCGGCACGGACGACATCGCCAGCGCGATCGTTGCCGCCGCAAGTGGGGCGTTCAAGAAAAATATCGCACGCCACGACAAGGTATCGACGAGCCAGCCGCCCACCACCGGGCCCACCGCCGACGTGATCGCCCCGACAGCCGACCATGTGCCGATTGCCCGTCCGCGCGCCTCGCCTTCGTATATGGCACCGATGATCGCTAGACTACTCGGTACGAAAAGCGCCGCGCCAATACCCTGCCAGATGCGCGCAGCGATCAGCGAACTCGCATTCGGCGCGAGCCCACAGGCGACCGACGCCAGTGTGAAGACCCCGATGCCAGCAATGAAGACCGTGCGACGACCGAGCTTGTCGCCCATCGAACCGCCGACCAGTACCAAAGATCCGAGGAATAGCAGATAGGCGTTCACGATCCACTGCATATCGGCGATGCTCGCGCCGAGTTCGCTTTGTACCGTGGGCAGCGCGACGTTGACCACGGAGCCGTCGATGAACGCCATGCTCGAGCCAAGGATAGTCGCGGCGAGTGCTAGGCGCTTGCGCCGGCAAGGCCGGTCAACCGCAGTAGGCTGCGTGCGGATGACCAGCTCGTCGCATGGGCTTGCCTGCGCAGCCATGAGGTGGGCAGCCTTTGCGGGTGCAAGGCGACTATCGGGTAGGTCCGGGTTAGTCAAGTTCACTCCCGTAGGCTGTTTTCTATCTAAGGGCTACCTGAAAAAGCTCGGCCGACAGGCGTTGACTAGCCCCTTGGCCAGCTTCGCACGTTCGACGGGATCGGTTGCCATGGCCTGGCGCATCCTGTCGGCCAATGCCTCGATCGGGACGGCCGCAGGCAGGCCGCCAGGGCTCCAGGTCGACCAGAAGGCGGCTTGCTTCGAGGTCTGCGGCAACTGCCCTGGCCGCAGTAGTCCAAGGCACGGCAGGGCGTAGGCGGCCGCGACGATGCTGCCATGCAGACTGCTCCCGATAAAACCACGGCTGCGCGCGATGACTGCGCAGATATCCCATAGGTTAAGTGAGGTAAACAGTGCGATCGATGCGCCGTTCCCCAACGCGACAAGCCGCCGGTAGCTGGACAGATCGTCATGCCACGGTGCCGCGCCTGCGCGGAAGAGCACTAAGCCGAGACCTGTGGACTGGGTGATGCGCTGGATCTGCGAGGCCAACTGCATGAGCGTCTGGTCGTCGCCGAATTCCGCAGCGAACTGCATCGCGAGATAGCCACCCGGAAATGCGGACAACAAGCCAGCCAGCTTGCCGCGACGGCATCGCCCCTCAATATGCGCGCCGAACAATTCGGCCACCATTACGGCCGGGTCGGGTGTGAGATCGCTGGCGATGCCACAAGCGGACAATATTGCGTGAGTTTGTTGATCCCGGACACTGATGTGCGTGGCCGATTTGAGCTTCGCGACAACTTCGCCGCGCATCGCCGGCTCAATGCGGTCGAGATCGAAGCCGCCCACGGCCTGGTAGGCGACGTGCCGGGCATTGGCAAACAGTTGCGCCGGGAGCAGATAGGGTGCTCGATCGGTGAGCCCCAGCAATGCCTGTGCCCAGGCCGTCCGCTCTTGCAGTTGTGCGTCAAGCTGGGCGACGACGGATCGCGCCGGCTCTGTCGGCAATAGCATTACGGCCGCCTCCCAGGCACTGCAGGTCAGGATTTCACCGCCGACGTGGAGGATGTCGACAGCGCTGTCGCCCATGGCCGCGTTGAGGCGCGTGATGGCCTCGACCCGATGGCCGCCGTCGCCCCGCAGGTCGCGTTGCACCAGACCGGCATACCTCAGCTGACGGGATGCGAGCCTGTGCGCCATGACGTGTGGCAGCAGGAGGTCGCCAAAATTGTGGCGATCAAAGGCCCCGAACAGGATCATGGGGCATTCGCTATGCATGACGATGTCTTGAGCGATCGGTATGCCTATTTATAGGTGACGCCACGCTTCCGTTCCGGGGCAAGGCGATCGGCGCCGCGACCCTACCAAACGGGCGTAGCCACTACGCGGACAACATCCCAATCCGTTTGAAATCCCTGATTGAAGGTGATCTATAAAGCACTGCAACGAGGTGAAACAAGTGCTCGGCTGGCCGTCATCTCTGCGCGCCTCCGCATCGCCCATGCGGACCTATCAGGATGGCTGATGGATTTCATCAATATTATTCGGTTTTCTTTTTGACCGTCGTCAAGCACAGTCTCGGCAAAGGAATCACACATGAATGCACGAGCGCCCCTCACTACGCTGGCTTTAGCCGCTGCCTGGCCACAACCGTCTTTTATCGGCACAGGCTCGGGCACCTCCGTGCCCTATGTAGAAGCGGGGAGCGGCGAGCCGATGGTATTCGTACACGGGTCGCTGTGCGACTACCGCTATTGGGAGCCGCAGCTCGCTACGCTGTCGGAGCGCTTCCACTGCTTCGCTCCCAGCCTGGGCCACTATTGGCCGGAAATCGATGCATTCGGTCGCGGCGGCTTCAGTTGGCAGGCCCATGTTGTCGAAGTCGCGGAATTCATCGAGGCGTTGGGCCGGGGGGCAGTGCATCTGGTTGGCCACTCGCGTGGTGGCTGTATTGCATTTCATCTGGCACGCGACTATCCCCATCTGGTGAGGACGCTCACGCTCGCCGATCCAGGCGGCCCGTTGCAGGCAACGCCGCATGCATCGGTCGGCAGCCTGTCACCTTCCGTTCATGCACTGCGAGCGAAAGCGTCAGAGCTGATCGAGCAAGGCGAATTTGATGGCGGATTGACGCTGTTTGTCGACTCGGTAACCATGCCCGGTTTCTGGAACAAGAGTTCGCAGAGCTTCCGTGGGATGGCCCTCGATAATGCGCTCACCCTTCCGAAGCAGCTGCGCGACCCGTTGCCTGCCTACACCCGCGAAGGCGCCGGTGATATTCAGTGTCGAACGCTGCTGATCGATGGGCAGAAAAGCCCGCGCATGTTTCGTAACACGGTCGAGTCCCTGCAGGAATGGATCGGGGGCGCGGCGCGGCAGACGATTGCCGGCGCCTCTCACGGCATGAATATCGCCAACCCAGGTGCGTTCAATCGGGCCGTTGCCGCATTCGCGAGCTAGCAGCGCTTGTGCTCAGCACCGGCGGCCAGGGTCGGGATGGCCCTGTTCCGACTCGCGGTTGATTTAGATCGGTGTCGGTTCTGAGTGCGTCGTGCGTCCTGAAGCCCGCGTCCGATTAGATGCGGGCCTCGAACTCTCACTCTGATAAGTTTGCGATGGGGACGTTTTCGTGGATGTCGTCAGGATCTGCGTCAGCGTTTCATGTATCGCCGCGCTCAGGTAGACGTTCCCAACGACTACCTCGTGGATGGCGTTCAACATATGCTCGGTGGCCCAGGGTGATCGGGCGGCTGGGTTGCCTCTCAATCGCGCCTAGTCTGGTGCCAAGCGCAAAAGCTCCCGTCGACAAGTGGGAGGACTCAACAAAACCACGCTGATTCTGACGCGCTCCGTGACCATGAGCCGCACGCCAGCTATGGCGCGAAGGCAGGCAGTTGCCGACATCGGGTATTCTCCGCGGTGCATTTTGTTTTGCTTTGTGAGGAAGTTGTGTCGCGCAGCGGTTGGATGGTGGCGATTGGGCCACTTTTAGGGTTGTTCATTGTTAGCTTGGGAAGCGGCTTCATGTCTTCCCTCACTTCTCTTCGGCTCGATGCCGCCAGTGTTTCCGCAACGATGATCGGCGCCATTTCGTCGGCGTATTTCGTTGGGCTGACCCTAGGCGCGGTGACCAGCGACCGCCTGATTTCGCGGATCGGCCACATTCGCTCGTACAGCAGCTTCGCCTCCCTTGTCGCGATTACGTATCTGCTCCAGGGTTTGATTGTCGATCCCTGGGTTTGGCTCGTTCTGCGCCTCGTGAACGGCTGGGCCATGGTGGGTATCTACCTCGTCGTGGAGAGTTGGCTGCTGCTTGTCGGGGATACGAAGTCCAGGGGGCGGTTGTTGGCGATCTATATGATTGCCCTCTACGGCTCGATCATGCTCGCGCAAATGAGTCTGGGCGCCATTGGATCCGCGGCGGAGAGCGTGCCGTTCATGGTGGCCGGCGTACTGGGATCGATGGCTGTGCTGCCCATGGCCGTTCTACCGAAGACTGGGCCAGAAGTGGCGCATGCCGAACCGCTCATGCCTCAAAATCTCGTCCGCTTGACCCCCGCAGGCGCAATCGGCAGCTTTGGATCCGGCGTGGGCATCGCGGCGGTCTACACGTTATTGCCGATTTACCTGCAACGAGAGGGCATGAGCGTTGCCCAGGTTGGCCAATTGATGGCCAGTGCCATTTGCGGCGCCATGGCGCTGCAATACCCGGTAGGTCGGTGGTCCGACAGACAGGACAGGCAGACTGTACTGCTTGCGCTGAGTGTGGGCTGCGCAGTGGTTTCTCTGGCCGTCCTGATCCTGCCGAGTTATCCGCCTCTGCTCATAGTGCTGATGTTCCTCATTGGGGGCGGCATTTTTGCGATCTATCCAGTGGCGGTGAGTCACTCGGCCGATCGTGCAGAGGCGAGCGAACTCGTACGCGTCATTCAGGGCATGCTCCTGATCAACTCGGTAGGTTCGGCCATTAGTCCCCTGATTATCTCGCCGCTCATGAATCGGTTAGGTGCGAGCGGGCTATTTTGGGCGTTTCTCGTCCTTCACGCGGGTCTGGCCTCCTTCTTCCTATGGCGACGCAATCGCCATCCTTCACCGACATCGGCGGCACCATTCGCGGCAACGGCGCAGATGACCCCCATTGGGGCGGAGATCCGTGTTACGGAGGAGTTGGCGCAAGCCATCTCGGAGGTAGCAGCGGAGGAGGCTGTCTCGTGATCCTTCCGTGGGAGCTAACCGGGCAGGAACCTTACGAGCCGGACGAACTCTCAGGCAACGTTACCTTTACTCCAGCCACCCGCACCGCCTGGATTGCGGCGGGCGCGAATGGTACCTCCTGTCCTTGATTAGCAAATATATGACCGAGTTAATGCTAGCAACCTTGGCTGCAGCTGAGGAAGTCCGAGCCTTCCACCGCCAAATGCTGAGCAACGTCACCGGGCGGTGCCTGTTGACTAAGCGGTTTCCGATATGAACAGTAAGCAGCGCCGCAAAGCATACCGAAATAGTCCCTATCAGATCGAGACGACATGGACGTTTCGGGGGGCACTGGTGACCATTACCCGCATTGCAAGTCCCACCGCCGTCATTGTCGAATTCGAAGGGGCCGGGGCGCGTACCCACGTCCCTACGCGAGCGCTGGAGCCACGCGGGGCTAGCAGGGGCATGGTCCAGCCGCTGGTGTAAGGACTCAGCCTGCCGCATGGGCGCCTGCCCGGACAGCCATGAGACAACACTGGTTGGCCAGCGCCAACAGTCAGGGCATGCCTGGAAGTCAGACGCTCGTCGTTTGCGCGCAATTGGTACTGGCACTACATAGGCGTTGATGCTGCGCGTACGCTCCCCTTGCTGCGCCTGCGGCCAATTTATTCCAATGCACGATAAATCTATGAATACAATTCGCTTGTTGTGATGAGTTGGCGGGCTGAAGATTGGGGTATCAGACAAGGAGACGCCCATGAAAGCCCTGATTGCCGCCCTGGTGACTGCGACGGTCATCGCCCCGAGTGCCTTTGCACAAGGCGATGTATACCCGAGCCGTCCTATCAAGCTTGTTGTTCCGTTTACCGCAGGGAGCGCGTCGGACACTGCCGCCCGGATCGTTGCCGAGGAGGTGCGGGCATCGCTGGGGACTATCGTTGTAGACAACCGTCCCGGCGCGAACGGCATCATCGGCTCCAGCTATGTGGCGAAGTCACCTGCTGATGGGTACACGCTGTTGCTGACTAGCAGCTCGACGCATTCCGGCATCGAGGCACTATTCAAGCGTCCCGGATACGATCCGATCAAGGATTTTGTCCATATTTCCCGCATTGCCACCATTCCCATGGTGCTAGTGACGCGCCCCGATGCTCCATATAAGTCGACCGGAGAGATGGCGGCATATGCACAGAAGAACCACTTGCGCTACGGTTACGGCAGCGGGTCTGCACAGATTGCAGCCGCTACGTATTCCCAGATGGCAAGCGTGCCGGCCGACGCCATTCCGTACAAGAGCCAGCCGCCGGCTGTGACGGACCTGCTCGGTAGCCAGATCGACTTCATGGTGGCGGATACCTCGGTGGTCATGAGTTTCCTCCATGGCGGCAAGCTTAATGGCTTGGCCATTACCAGCCCCAAGCGGCTGCCGGAACTGCCGAACGTGCCGACGATGGCCGAAGCGGGTTACAAGAACTTTGATCTGGTCGTCTGGGTCGGCCTGGCCGCCCCGGCCGGTACGCCTGCGGCAATTGTCGATCGCTGGAACAAGGCCGTGAACGAGGCGGTCGTGCGCCCGGCGGTGGTGGAAAAGCTCGCCAAACTGGGTATGGTGGCGGCACCGGCCAGCACACGGGATTTCGCATCGTTCACCGTGGCACAGCGCGGTATCTGGACCTCCCGTGCTGCCAGGGCGGGCGTGGAGCAGCAGTGATGGACTCGCTAGCACAACCCATCGGACCGTTGGCTGGTGTCCGGGTGCTGGACCTGACTTCCGTGATCATGGGACCAGTTTGCACGCAGATCCTGGCCGATTACGGCGCCACGGTCGTGAAGGTCGAACCGCCGGAGGGCGACGTCATGCGCCACGCCGGTGCCAAGCGCGTTGCCGGGATGGGCGCAATGTTCCTGCATGCGAATCAGGGCAAGGAGTCTGTCGTACTTGACCTCAAGGAGGAGGCCAGCATCGCCAGGCTCCGGGAAATGCTGCCGACATTCGACGTGCTGGTCCACAACGTGCGACCGCAAGCCATGCGTCGCCTTGAACTTGACGACGAATCGGTTCGGCGGCTGAATCCCGGCCTCGTGTATGTGGAACTCACCGGCTATGCCGATGGCGGGCCGATGCACGGCCGTGCAGCCTACGACGATGTGATCCAGGCGCAGACCGGTCTGGCGGACCTGTTTGCCCGCCAGACCGGTGGTGCACCACAGTATGTGCCGACGTTGATCGCCGATCGCGTAACGGGCCTCACGGCTGCCCATGCCACCATCGCTGCGCTGTTTGGCCGCCAGCATACGGGGCGGGGCGACACCATTCGCGTGTCGATGTTCGAGACGATCGCGGCGTTCGTGCTGGGCGACCATCTGGGTGGCGCATCGTTCGAGCCGGCTGCCGGCCCCATGGGCTATAGCCGATTACTCACGCCGCATCGCAAGCCGTATCGCACGCGCGACGGCTATATCGCGGCTGTGGTCTACAACGACAAGCACTGGCGTGCCTTTTTCGAGGCGATCGGGGATCTCGCGACCTTCGAGTCGGATGCGAGGTTTCAGACCGCCGCCGCCCGCGCCGAAAACTACGACGGGATCTACGGGTACCTCTCCGACGTCATGGCGACACGTACCACGGACGAATGGATCGCGCTGCTGGAGCGTGCCGATGTTCCTCACGCGTGCGTCAACCGCATGGAAGATCTGATCGATGACGCCCAGCTCCGGGCCGTCGGCTTCTTTGATGAGCGGGATTGCGGGGATGCGGGCCAGCGCCGGATCGCCGCGCGATTCCGTTCGCCTGCCGCCGCACATGACTTGCCGTCGCCAGCGCCGAAGCTGGGCGAACCCACACAAGGACAAAAACTATGACCATGGAAGATCTGAAACACTTGGCCCTCGAGGTGTCGGAGCAGGGTGTGGCGACTCTGCAGATTGCCAATGGGACCAGTCTCAATATTCTGGACTCGGACACCATCATTGAACTCACCCTCACGCTGCGGCGCCTGGCGAGGCGTCCGAACGTGCGCGTGCTCGTACTGCGCGGCACGGGTGACAAGGCCTTCATCGGCGGCGCCAACATCAAGGAACTGGCCCGACTCGACCCCGAGACGGCCGTAGCGTTCATTACCCGCCTGCACGATCTCTGCGAGGCTGTGCGTGACTTCCCGGTGCCCACCATCGCGCGCCTTTCTGGCTGGTGCATGGGTGGCGGGATGGAATTCGCTGCCGCTTGTGACATCCGCATCGCGGATGAGCATGCGAACTTTGCGATGCCCGAAGTCCGGATCGGTATTCCCTCTGTCATCCACGCAAACATCCTGCCGCGGCTCATTGGCGAAGGCAATACGCGCTGGATGCTGCTGACAGGTGCTTCCATCAACGCCGAGCGGTCACTTCAGTGGGGCTTCGTGCATGAGGTGGTGACCAACAGCAGCCTGGATGACGCTGTGGCGCACACGGTCTCGGAGATTCTGGAGTGCGGTCCTCAGGCCGTGCGCGCCCAGAAAGCCTTGTTGCGTGCGTGGGAGGATCCAACCATCGAGCGCGGACTGAAGCACAGTATCGCAGTGTTCGGTGAATGCTACGCGGGAACGGAGCCGGATACGTATATGACCCGGTTCCTTGAGCGGAAAAGAACGCGGTGATGGACTGGTGGAGCCGTCCTGTATGATCGACTGCTCCGCTATACCTGTTTCGCCCATGAACTTCACGCTCCGGGAGTTTCGCGTTTTCCGCGTCGTCTATGAGCTTCGCAGCTTCAGCGCCGCATCGCAGGCCATTCATACGACGCAGTCCGCGGTGAGCAAGGTTTGCCAGGAGATGGAGTCGAAGGTCGGGCAGCGACTGTTCGAACGCACGACCCGGAAAGTCATCCCGACGCTGCTTGCCGACCAGCTTTATGCCCATGTCTGCGAGGTGCTGGGTACGATGGACGCGGCCGAGCGCAGTCTGCGCAGTCTGCTGAATATGGAGGCCGGCGAGGTCAGCGTTGCCTCCTCGCCGATGCTTTGCGTAGGGATTCTGCGCAAGGCGGTGGCTGCGTTCCATGTGGCGCATCCCGCCATTCGCATCGCCCTGCATGAACTGTCCACCGACGAAACCATCGACTATGTCGTTAACGGGAAAGCCGATTTTGGGCTGACCTCGATCGAAGGTCCACATCCCAAGCTCGCACTAGAGCCGCTCTACAACGAAAGAATGTTTGTCGTCTGCGCAGCTGACCACCCACTGGCTCGCAGGAGAACAGTGAGCTGGGAGCAACTGGCTACGCACCCACAGATTTCCTTGCATCCAACGTTCAGCACCCGCAGAACGATCGACCGGGTCTTCGCTGGCCGGCATTTGACTTATACCAGTGCGATGGAGGTGGGCACCGTGTTGTCAGCCATCGGCTTTGCGAAGGCCGGCGTTGGTGTGGCGGTGTTGCCGGGGTATGTCACTGAGCTTGTGCGTGAACTTGGCGTCGTTGCCAAGGCATTGCCACCTGAGGGCGTGGAACATCCCATTGCGATTATCACCCGGTACAACGCGATGTTGTCGGCTCCCGCCGTGACTTTACTGGATAGTGTGCGGCGGTCCGTGCCCTGAAACCGGGCTCCTTCGCAAAATCGGACGCCGACGACTCAATCACTCTTTCCAAAAGCAAGAAGTCTACCCTCGCGGTTCCTGGCGATGGGGCGCTCCGAAGCACGAATCCGGGGGCGAGTATGCAAGTCGCCCTCCGGATCCGACAAGACGCTCTTACTCGAGCTTGGCGCCCGAGCGCTCCACGATGGGTTTCCAAGCCTTGTATTCTGATGTCACGAGATCGGAAAACTGCCGGGATGTCATGAGCTTGGGCTCGGCACCTTGCTCGTGGATAGCGCGGATGACGTCGGGCTTGGCGAGAACCTTGTTGACCTCAGTCCCAATGCGTTCCACGACATCTGCAGGCGTCTTGGCCGGCGCGAAGATGCCGTACCACGTACTGACATCCACGTTCTTGTAGCCGCTTTCCGCGACAGTCGGCACGTTGGGGAGCGACGTGCTACGGGTGGCCGATGTCACTGCCAGCGCGCGAAGCTTACCAGCCTTGATCTGGGCCAGCGCGGAAGGCACGGAGGCCACCATCAGGTCGACGTTGCCTGACATGGCGTCCAACATGGCAGCGTTGGACCCCTTGTATGGAACATGCAGCAACTTGATGCCGGCCGCCTGGCTGAAGATCTCGGCAGCCAGATGGATGGTCGTCCCGTTGCCGGGCGATCCATACTTGATGGATTCCGGATGCGCCTTCGCGGCAGCTACCACGTCGGCCAAGGTCTTGAAGCGCGAGTTGGCTGACGTGACGATGGCGATCGGCGTGTAGGCAACGTGGCTGATTGCAACGAGGTCGCGACCCGGCACATAGGACACCGACTTGTAGAGCCAGGGTGCGACCACCAGGTTGTCTTTCTGGCCCATGACGAGTTCGTAGCCGGTCGGTGCGGTACGGACGATTTCCGCGATGCCGAGCGTGCCGCCAGCCCCCGGCTTGTTGTCGGGGACAAAGGTCCATTTTGTGTCTTGCGACACCTGGTTGGCCACCAGGCGGGCGAGGATATCAGTGCCGCCGCCCGGCGGGAACGGAATCACCAGGCGGATGGGTTTGGTGGGCCATTGGGCGTGAGCGGATTGGGCGTGTACGGGCGTGGTGGTGAGACCACAGGCCACCAGCATGGTAGCCAGCATTGCCTTCAGCATTGCAGGGATCCTTGTGAAGCGAATCCTGAGCCGAACGTTCGCCGTCTTTTGGCGCGGGCTGGTGGAGGGTAGGTGATGATGCCGCTGCTCACGCGTTCATTTCGCGCCGCGGGTGGCACAGGCGCGCAGATTTGAGACATCACTTCAGACAACAGGAATTCGGGTAATAGGTGCGGCCAGAATTATACCGGCGAAGCGGCTCTGACCGCCAAAAAGAGCAGCCGGGGGAGCGCGGCCGGGCGGGGAAGGGCCTGCGGCCGCGGTGCGCTATCGCTGCCCGTCGGTCCGACGTTCTTGCCGGGTGCGGCCGGTGCGCCGACGAGTCAACATGCCAATCCCTTTCTGCCAAGCGAGTGAGAACGTCCCAGGCGCGCCTCAGCGTGTCTCGTATATTTGACCAGAAACGTATCCCATCAGGGTGTGTTGTCCTCCCGCGGCTTATGCTGGGCGGCCATCTGTTCCTGCTGCGTGAGCGGCACGGGCTCGTAGTGGCTGAATTGCATCGCGTAGTGACCGTGGCCGCCTGTAATACTGTTCACACGCGATTGGTATTCGTTGAGCTCGGATAGCGGCACCTGTCCCACAACGGTGACGTTGTTGCCAGCGGCGCTCCGCGTGCCTCGGACCTGTCCGCGTTTGGTCGACAGGTCACTGATGATGTCGCCCATTGCCGCTTCCGGCGTCGTCACTTCGATATCCACGATCGGTTCGAGTACGCTGGGCCTTGCCTTGAGCACAGCATCGACGAAGGCCTTGCGCCCCGCCACAGCGAAGGCCACTTCCTTCGAATCGACGGAATGGCTCTTGCCATCGAACACGGTGACGCGTACATCCTGCATGGGAAAGCCCGCCAGTGGGCCGCTGTCGAGCACTTGGCGGATCCCCTTTTCGACGGCGGGAATGAATTGGCCCGGAATCGCGCCGCCCTTGACCACGTCGACGAATTCGAAGCCCTTGCCACGGGCCAGTGGCTCGACGCGGAGGAACACCTCGCCGAACTGACCGGCGCCCCCGGTTTGCTTTTTGTGGCGGTGATGGCCCTCAGCCTTGCCGTCGATGGTTTCGCGATAGGCGATCTTCGGTGGCCGGGTCACGACCTCGAGCTTGTAATGATCGGTCAGGCGCTCCAGCGCACAGCGCAGTTGGAACTCGCCCAAGCCAAGCATGACGGTTTCATTAGTGCCGGCTGGATGCTCGATGCGCAGGCATGGGTCGCTCGCCGTGAGCTTGTGCAGCAATTCCGACAGGCGCTGCTCGTTGCCCCGCCGCGCAGGCTCAATCGCCAAGCCATAGATCGGCGTGGGAAAATCAAGCGGGAGCAGATGGATGTTGCCGTCCTCAGAGGCATCATGCAGCACGGCATCGAAAGCGATCTCTTCGACCTTCGCCACGGCGCAGATATCGCCCGGTCCCGCCTGCGATACTTCGACACGCTCCTTGCCCTGCAGCATCAACAGATGTGCCACCTTGAACGGCTGCCGCCCCTCACCGATATAGAGTTGACTGTCGCGCGTGACCGTGCCCTGATGGATACGAAATACGGCCATTTTGCCAAGGTACGGGTCGATCGTAATCTTGAAGACATGCGCAAGTACATGTTTGTCGGGCACCGGCTCGGCGCGAACGGTTACCTTGCGCTCACCCGCTTCACGGTAAAACAGCGGCGGATTACCCTCAGTCGGGTTCGGCAGCAGGCGCACAAACACCTCGAGCAATTCGGCGATGCCGGTGCCATTGGCTGCTGAGGTGAAGCAGATCGGCACGAGGTGTCCGTCGCGGAGTGCTCGTTCGAACGGCGCGTGCAACTGTTCCGGCTCGATTTGCTGGCCTTGTTCGAGATACAACTCCATCAGTTCGGGATCCATCTCGACGACCTGGTCGACGAGCGCCTCATGGGCCGATGCCACTGACAAGAAATCGGCGTCGCCCGCCGGGTTGAAGAAGCAATCGACGACCTGGGTGGCTCGCGCAGCCGGAAGATTAATGGGCAGGCATTCTTTGCCGAATGCTTCCTGAATGTCGGTCAGCAGCGCGGGCAGATCCACCTTTTCCTTATCAATGCCGTTGACAATGATCATCCGGCACAGGTTGCGCGCCTGCGCCCACGCCATCATGCGACGCGTCGTCATATCGATACCCGTCTGCGCGTTGATGACGATGGCGGCGGTCTCGACCGCCGCCATGCCGCTCATCGACAGGCCGCAGAAGTCGGGATATCCCGGCGTGTCGAGCAGGTAGATGCGGGCGTCGCGATAATGGAGGTGGGCGATCGCGCTGGTAAGCGAAT
>NZ_PJRP01000006.1:311287-348283 GCF_002858765.1 Cupriavidus pauculus | reverse complement strand
CATCGTGGGCTTCTACAACCCGGTGCGCTTGCATTCGACACTGGGCTACACGTCGCCAACAGACTACGAGGACAAGTTCCAACAGACCACCCTAATACCTGTCTGAAAAAACTTGACCACTACAGAGACCATCTCTGGCGAAGCAAGCTGCGGTCCACAACCGCCCTACCCCGCCAGATGCCCCCTCAGCAGCCCGTTCACCTCGCCGGCCTTTTCCATCTGGCTCATATGGCCGGCGTCGTCGAACACCGTGACGGTGGCGCCGGCCGGGGCGTTGTCCGCGTGGGCCGGTGGGACGACCTGATCCCGGGCGCCCCAGATCATCAGCGTGCGCTTGCCTGCCTCGGCCAGCTGGCGGCCCGGCTGCTCGCGCTGGCGGCCGTCAGCGAACAGGCTGGCGCCCAGTGCGGCCAGCGCCTCCGGCACGCCGTCAAGCCGCTTGTAGCGCAGCAGGTCGTCCAGCATCTGCCGGCTGACCAGATCGGGATTGGCGAACAGCAGTTCGATGACCGGCTTCAGGTCGCGGCGCGACTGCGCGTTGACAAAGCCCTCCGTGTAGCCGTTGTTGATCTCGTCGCCAAAGCCCACCGGCGACACCAGCGCCACCGACAGCACGCGCTGCGGGGCGTCCACGGCCAGTTGCGCGGCGATGCCGCCGCCCATCGAATGCCCCACCAGGTGCGCCTGGCCGATGTCCACGGCGTCGAGGAAGCGCGTCACGAAACCTGCCATCTCCGCCAGCGTCGTGCCAGCCAGGCGGGGCGTGGTCTGCCCGTGCCCAGGCAGGTCCAGCGCCACCACGGTGTACGTGTCCGCCAGCGGATCGAGGTTGAACAGCCAGTTGTCCAGATCCCCACCGAAGCCGTGGAGGAAGAGCACCGCTTCGGCGCCGTGGCCCCTGCGGGCGTAGCGGACGCGCAGGCCGTCGACCTCCACGAACTGATAGGCGGGGCCGGCCTCATCTTCATCCTCGTCATCGGCCGGCGTCTCATAGCCGGCGACATACGCGTCGATTTCCGCATCGCTGACCTCATCGGGTGCCAGTACGCCAAGCAGCGCCTTCACGGGCAGCACGTCGCCCGCTTCGGCCACCTTGCGCCGCAGCGTGCCGGCGTCGGGGGCCTCCACGGCGTTGGCGATCTTGTCGGTTTCCACATCAAGGATCGGCAAGCCCACGGTAATCCTGGCGCCGGTGTCGACCAGCCAGGCATTGATGGTGCCTTCCTTCATCGACAGGCCCCACTTGGGCATCACGATCGGGGTGATTGCTGCGGCCATCAGTGCTTGCCTCCCTTCATGGTCTTGCGCACGGCTTCCACGATGCGGGCCGCGCTGGGGATATACAGGTCTTCGAGCGTGGGCGAGAACGGCACCGGCGTATGCGGCGGGCAGACCATCTCGATGCCGGCCTTGAGCGCGCCAAACGCCTGCTGCGCGGTCTGGGCGGCAATGTCGGTGGCGATGTTGCAGCGGGGGCTGGCTTCGTCCACCACCACCAGGCGGCCGGTGTTCTCCACCGACTCAAGCACGGTGTCCATGTCCAGCGGCGACAGCGTGCGTAGGTCGATCACCTCGGCCTCGATGCCATCCTTGGCCAGCGTGGCCGCCGCCTCCAGCGCGCGATGCACCATCAGGCCATAGCTGACGATGGTCACGTCCTTGCCGTCCCGCGCGATATTGGCCTCGCCGAACGGAATCGCGTAGGCACCCTCGGGCACGTCGCCCTCCAGCCCATACAGGTTCTTGTGCTCGCAGAAGATCACGGGGTCGTTGTCGCGGATGGCCTGGATCAGCAGGCCCTTGGTGTCGTACGGCGTGGACGGGCACACCACCTTGAGGCCGGGGATATGCGTGAAGATCGGCGTCAGCATCTGGCTGTGCTGGGCCGCTGCGCGAAAACCCGCACCGACCATGGCGCGGATCACCACCGGCGTTTCGGCCTTGCCGCCGAACATGTAGCGGAACTTGGCGGCCTGGTTGAAGATCTGGTCGAAGCAGACGCCCATGAAGTCGATGAACATCAGTTCGGCAATCGGGCGCATGCCGCAGGCGGCGGCGCCGATCGCGGCCCCGACGTAGGCCGATTCGGATAGCGGCGTGTCCAGCAGACGGTCGCCGTGCTTGGCGTACAGCCCCTTGGTCACGCCGAGCACACCGCCCCAGGCGTCTTTCTCGCCATCGGCGCCTGCGCCGCCGACGATATCCTCGCCGAGCATGATCACGCTCGGATCGCGGGTCATTTCCTGGTCGATCGCTTCGTTGATCGCCAGCTTCATGCTGAGTTTGCGGGCCATGTTGATGTCTCCTTGTATTGGAATGGCTTGGATGCCCGGACGCTCGCGTCCAGTCGATCGATCAGTAGCTCACATAGACATCGGTCAGCAGGTCTTCGGGCCCCGGCAGCGGCGCGGCCTTGGCTTCCTGCACGGCGTGGTCGATCAGCGCGGCCACCTCGCGGTCGATGGCATCGAACTCGTCGCGCGTCACCACGCCGGCCTGGGTCACGGCCCGCGTGAACAGCTTCAGGCAGTCCTTGTTGGCGCGGATATCGTCCAGCTCCCCGGCGCCGCGATAGGTCTGGGCATCGCCCTCGAAGTGGCCGTAGAAGCGGACCATCTTGCATTCCAGCAGCGACGGGCCGCCGCCTTCGCGCGCGCGCCGGATGACTTCGCCCGCTGCCTCGTGCACGGCGAAGAAGTCGGTGCCGTCCACGGTTACGCCCGGAATGCCGAAGCCCGCTGCACGATCCACGTAGCTGTCGACGGCCGTGCCGTAGTCGCGCGACGTGGATTCTGCGTAGCCGTTGTTCTCGATGACGAAGATCACCGGCAGGTTCCATACGGCCGCCAGGTTCAGGCTTTCCAGGAAGGTGCCCTGGTTCGACGCCCCGTCGCCGCAGAACGTGATGCCCACCTCGCCCTTGCCACGGAACTTGGCCGCCAGCGCGGCGCCACAGACCAGCGGCGCGCCCGCGCCCAGGATGCCGTTGGCGCCCATCATCCCCCTCGACAGGTCGGCGATATGCATCGACCCGCCCTTGCCATTGCAGGAGCCGCCCTTCTTGCCGTAGATCTCCTTCATCATCGCCACCGGGTCCACCCCCTTGGCGATGCAGTGGCCATGGCCACGGTGGGTACTGGCAATGCGGTCGCCATCGTGCAGATGGTGAAGAATGCCCACGCCCGCCGCCTCCTCGCCGGCGTAGAGGTGCACGAAGCCGGGAATATCCCCCCGGCCAAAATCCACATGCAGGCGTTCCTCGAAATCGCGGATCGTCCGCATCTTGCGGTACACGGTCAGCAATGTCTCCCTGTCGAGGGGCAACTGCGCTGACTGCGAAGGGCTGGCGCTCATGGTCGTCTCCTTTGGTGGTGGTACTGCCTTGTAGTGGGTGGCTTGTGATGGGGGGATGACGGAATCAGGATCAGGTCAGCGCCGGTACGCTGCGCATCAGGTGTTCGCTCGCGGCATAGCGCATGCAGGCCGCCACGTCGATGCTGCGGAACGCGTGGTCGTGCAGCGTGACGGTGACCTCGTCGCGCGGCCCGAATGCCAGCTCGCGTTCGCCGTCCAGGGCGACGATGCCGGCGCGCTGGCGCACACGGTGCGGCCGGGCGTGCGCGATGCGGTGCCAGCCCGCAATCGGTACCGTGCAGAGCAGGCCCGGGGCAATCGGCGCGAGCAAATCGAAGGCGCCCTCGCCGGCCGGTGCCAGCTCGATGGCCAGGCCACCGGGCTCGCGCCGGCCCACCGGCTCCAGCAGCCCGGCGATGGCGGACAGGCCAATCGCCTGCGGATCGGCATAGGCCACGTAGACGGCGGCCAGCGTGTCGGCCCGCCATAGCGCACGGGCGCCGATGAACTGCTCGTGCGCGATCACGGCGTCGACCAGGGCAATATCGCGCCGGAAGCCGCCATCGGCGTCGCGAATCACGATATCGAGCCGCTTGTTCGAGGCCAGCGCCCGTCCGGCCGGGATCTGCCCGGTGGCGTACAGGCCGGCGGCCAACCCGGTGATGGTCGGCTCGCGCATTTCAGGGAAGGCGTTGTTGGTGCCGGTGGACAGCCCGGCAATCGGCACCGCGCCGCATTCGCGCACCACGGCGCGGTGCGTGCCGTCGCCGCCCAGCACGATGATGACGGACACGCCTGCGTCGGCCATATGGCGGGCGGCGTGCAGCGTATCGTCGACGCGCGCTGTCACCGGCATGTCGATGAACTCCACCGCCGGCAGGCGGGCATCGGGCCCCTGGTGGCGGTTCAGGTGACGGGTGAGCATGACGCGCAGGCCCTCGCGGTCCGGCATCATCATCACGCGGTCGATGCCGCAGGCCGACAGCGCGGCCAGCAGGCGCAACACGATATTGACGCGGTCAGCCAGCTGCAGGCTGTTGGCGTTGGCAATCACGCGGCGAATATCGCGTGCCGATACGGGATTGGCGATGATGCCGACCAGCGGTACTCCCATGGCCTGTCTCCTGTCGCTCTTGTCGTGACAGGGACATTGCAATGGGTGTGCCAAGGGGCTGGCGGCGGCGCCAGGGCCGGAAACAGCAGGAAATCGGCCTCGGGCCCACGGGATAACCCGGAGGCCGCACGCCGATCCGCAGGGTCAGGGTGTGACAGGTGTCACAGTACAGCTGTCCAGGGCTGGACAGTCGTCACGGCTGGCCGCCATCGCGCCGGTTGGGCGACGCGATGCCATACCGTTCCATGCGCCGGTACAGCGTCATGCGGCTGATGCCGATCTGCCGCGCCACCGCACTCAGGTTCCAGCCCGACGCGCGCAGGTACTGCATCAGCAGCATGGCGTCGGGCGGCAGCGCCTGCGGCGTGGCGTCAGCGCCCGCCTCAGCCGCCAACGCCGGGCTCGGCGTGCCGTCTTCCGCGAAGCCATCGGGCAGGTCGTCTGGCGTCACCACGCCGCCGTGGCAGATCGCACAGGCGTATTCGATGACGTTGCGCAGCTCGCGCAGGTTGCCCGGCCAGCGGTGGGCATGCAGCCGCTGGCGCGCGGTATCGGCCAGCGTGACCTGTCGCGGGCTGCGCTGGCCGGACTGGCCACCATCGCCATCGGCCAGCATCTTGTCGATCAGCCAGTCCAGGTCCTGCCGCTCGCGCAGCGGCGGCAACGCGAAGCGCGCCCCGTTCAGGCGGTAATAGAGATCCTCGCGGAACTGGCCGCCTTCCACGAGCGCGTCCAGCCGGTGGTGCGTGGCCGAGATCACGCGCACATTGACGGGCACCGGCCGCGTGGCGCCGATGGGCAGTACCTCGCCCTCGGCCAGCACACGCAGCAGCCGCGACTGCAGGTCGCGCGGCATGTCACCGATCTCGTCGAGAAACAGCGTGCCGCCATCGGCCTCCTGGATCAGGCCGCGCTTGCCGCGCGCGCCCGCCCCGGAAAAGCTGTTGGGCAGGTGGCCGAACAGTTCGCTTTCGATCAGCGTTTCGGGAATGGCCGCGCAGTTGAACGCCACGAACGGCTGGGCGCGACGCGCGCTGGCCTGGTGCAGCGCCTTGGCGAAATACTCCTTGCCGCTGCCGGTTTCACCGTGAATCAGCAGGTGGATACGCGCATCGACCAGCCGTGCCGCGCGCTGCAACTGCTGCTGCATCGCGGCGTCGCCGCCGCTCAGCGCCGCCAGGGCGGCCGGCAATGGTGCCGCGGGCTGGGCCTCGGGTCGCGCCTGCCAGCGCAGCGCGGGTGGCAACACGCTCAGGTACAGCAGCCCGCCGCTACGGTGCAGCGCCACCAGCCGCTGTTCGCTGGGCCGGGAATAGACGTAGCGCCCCAGATCCTCGATCCGAGCATCGAACAGCGTCTCGAACGACTGGCCCAGGACGGGCGTGCCCGGGCTTTCGCCCTCCAGCATCCGCCGGGCGCGGTTGTTGCAGCCGACGATGCGGCCTGCGGCGTCCAGCGCCAGCAGGTATTCGGGATTGACGTCGACAAACTCCGGCGCGACGTTCAGCTTCAGTATCCAGTCCCGATGGTGGACGCGCAGGAAGTTGGCATTTTCGATATGGGCGGCGTAGATCCGCACCATTTGCAGCGCCAGGCCCTGGCTGGCCTTGGCGTTGGGCGACGTGAGCGCCGAGATGTCCAGAATCGCGTTGAGCCGGCCCTGGGTGTCGAATAGCGGCGCGGCGGTGCAGGTCAGCGGGATATGCGTGGCGTCGAAGTGGTCGGCCTGGTGGACGGTCAGGGCCTCGCCCGTGACCAGGGCCGTACCGACGGCACAGGTGCCCGCGCCGGCCTCGCTCCATTCCGACCCCAGGTAGAGCCCGGCGTGGCGCAACGCGGCATCGGTATTGGCGTCGCCGATATAGTCGACGGTCACGCCCTGGGCATCGGTCAGCAGCACCACGTAGCCCAGACCGGCCACGTGGCCATACAGCGATTCCAGGCCGTGGCGGGCGATGCGCGCGAAGTCGTCGATGCGCTGCTGGTGTTCGCGCAGGCACGACTGCGGCACGATGCGGGCCTCCTGCATGCGCGAGGGGTCCAGGCCGTACTGATGGACGCAGCGCCGCCACGAGTTCTGGATCATGGCGTCGTGCCCGATCGGCGCGGCGGATTCGGCAGGCAGGGGCAGCCAGGTGGTGGCATGCACCACGGTCTCGATGTGCTCGCGTTGCCGCAGGTCCATCGCTGTCTCCTTGTCGGTCTGCGGGGTACTGTATCCCACTGCCCTGCCGGCGCAAACGCGGCGCTGCAGCATCGCGCCGCGAAATGCGTTGGGGGTCACGTCATGGCGGTTAATCGCATTATTGAAAGCCCCTGGCTTCCTTGCGCGCCCTTGCCTGCCGCCCCCTCCGCCCAACCACCCCGGCGTGGACCCGCCGTCTCTTTGGCAGTTAATGGCATTTTGTTGTCCGATTATCAAAACAACGTTTCCAGTGCCGATACTTCACTTGCATCCCGCCAAGCGCCATCATCCGGGGTTGCCCCAAAAAACCTGAAAAGAGTCCCTCTCATGTTCGAGCGTCGTTATGGCGCCGTGGCCCTCGCGGCCTGCGGCCTGATCGCCCTGACCGGCCTGGCGGCCACCCATGCCCTGTCGTGGTGGTGGGTCGCGCTGCCGCTGGCGCTATGCCTGGTGGGGGTCCACGACCTGCTCCAGCGCCGCCACGCCATCCTGCGCAACTATCCGATCTGGGGTCACGCGCGCTTTTTCCTGGAGTTCATCCGCCCGGAGATCCGCCAGTACTTCATCGAGGACGATACGTCCGAGGCGCCCTTCTCGCGCGCCCAGCGCAGCCTGGTGTACCAGCGCGCCAAGAACGAGGTGGATAGCCGCCCGTTCGGCACGGAATCGGACGTCAAGCGCCCGGGTTACGAATGGATCAGCCACTCGCTGGCCCCGACCAAGATCCCTTCGGCCGATTTCCGCATCACGGTGGGCGCCGACCGCGCCCAGCCCTATGACATCTCGGTCTTCAACGTTTCCGCCATGAGCTTCGGCGCGCTGTCGGCCAATGCCATCCGCTCGCTCAATCGCGGCGCGAAGATCGGCGGGTTCGCGCACGACACCGGGGAGGGTTCGATATCGCCGTATCACCGCGCCGAAGGCGGCGACCTGATCTGGGAACTGGGCTCGGGCTACTTCGGCTGCCGCCACGCCGACGGCAGCTTCGACCCCGACCTCTTCGCCAAACAGGCGGCCGACCCGCAGGTGAAGATGATCGAGGTCAAGCTGTCGCAAGGCGCCAAGCCCGGCCATGGCGGGGTGCTGCCGGCAGCCAAGATCACGCCGGAGATCGCGGCCACGCGCGGGGTGCCGATGGGTGTCGATTGCGTGTCGCCCGCCGCCCATAGCGAATTCTCCACACCGCTGGAACTGCTGCAGTTCGTCGATCGGCTACGCAACCTGTCGGGCGGCAAGCCCACCGGCTTCAAGCTGTGCATCGGCCATCCGTGGGATTTCTTTGGCGTGGTCAAGGCGATGCTGGAATCGGGCATCCTGCCGGATTTCATCGTGGTCGATGGCGCCGAAGGCGGCACCGGCGCGGCGCCGCTTGAGTTTGTCGACCATATTGGCGTGCCGCTGCAGGAAGGGCTGCTGCTGGTTCACAACACGCTGGTGGGCGCCAACCTGCGCGACAAGATCCGCGTCGGCGCCAGTGGCAAGCTGATCAGCGCCTTTGACATCGCCCGCACGCTGGCGATGGGCGCCGACTGGTGCAATGCGGCCCGTGGCTTCATGTTCGCGCTGGGTTGCGTGCAGGCGCAGAAGTGCCACACCGACCGTTGCCCGGTGGGCGTGGCCACGCAGGACCCGGTCCGCCAGCGCGCCATCGTGGTGCCGGACAAGGCCGAGCGCGTGGCCAATTTCCATCGTCATACGGTGCATGCGCTGCAGGAACTGCTGCAGGCGGCCGGGCTGCATTCGCCCGGCGAGCTGACCCCGCACCATATCGTGCGCCGGCTGTCGCCCAGCGAGGTCAAGCCGATGTCCGAGCTGTTCGATTTCCTGCAGCCGGGCGACCTGGTCAACGGCAACCTGCGTTTCAGCCTGTGGGAAAAGTACTGGCCGATGGCCCGCGCGGACCATTTCGGCATCCCGGTCTGATCAGTACTCGCCCAGCGCCCAGCCGCTGATATAGGCGAAGTATTCGCGCAGCCAGGCGTTGTAGCGCAGGTAGAGCGGCGTGGGGGCACCCACGCCGGTCACGGACGAGAAGCCAGCCTTGCGTGCGATGCGCTCGGCGCGCAGCAGGTGGAAGTCGCTCGTCACCACCACCACCGGCCCCGTGGCCGCCACCCCATGCTGGGCCAGCAGGCTGCGGCTGAAGCGCAGGTTCTCGTCGGTGCTGGTGCTGCGGCTCTCGCGGATCAGCCGATCCGGCGCAAGCCCCTGGGCGATCAGATAGTCGGCCATCAGGTCGGCCTCGGCGCATTGCAGGCCAAAGTCCTGCCCCCCGCTCACCACGATAGGTACAGCCGGCATGGCCGGCAGGCTGCGCGCCAGCGCGAGCGCCGTGTCGAGACGGGCTTTCAGCGTGGGAGAAATTGCACAGTGCGGCGTGCCCGAGCCGAGCACGATGACCGCCGCCGGCGTGGTCGCGCGCCAGGTGTCTGCCGTGGCGGCACTGCCGATGAAACGGAAGAACACCGCCACGCTGACCACCCACAACACGAAGGCGATCCAGCCGGCCCGCCACAGCCACTGCATGCGTGGCCGCGTCCGGCGCCAGCGGGCGATGGCGTCCCAGCGCAGGGCCAGCACCAGCGCGGCCAGCCCGATCAGGACCGGCAGCACCACGCCGAAGTTGAGCAAGCCCTTGCCCATCAGCATGACGCCATCGCCGAGCAGCACCGTGCCCAACAACGCCATGCCGATCCGCCACCACCGTCCGTTCATTGCCATCCCGAATCCGTCACCCTGTCCAAGGACGGGGATATTACAGCCCGGCGGGCGGCTGCCGATGGTCAGCCGGCAAGAAACTTCACCACTGCCTGCGAGAACCCGTCCACCTGCTGCAGGTTGGAAAGGTGCGCGGCATACAGCTCCACGTACTGCGCGCCCGGGATGGTGTCGGCCAGGTAGCGGCCATCGGCGGGCGGCGTCGGGATATCGCCCGAACCGGCAATGACCAGCGTGGGCGTCGTCATCCGGCCAATGTCGGCACGCAGGTCCGAATCGCGCACGGCCAGGCAATTGGCGGCATAGCCACGCGCATCGGTGGCGCTCAGCATGGCGCGCAACTGCTGCACCAGCTCGGGCTGCTGCGCCGCGAAATCGGGCGTCAGCCATTTGTCCACCACGGCGGCGGCGATCGATGCCACGCCGTCGCGCTCCACGGCGGCGGCGCGGTTGGTCCAGTTCTCGGGCGGGCCGATGTAGGCGGCCGTATTGCAGAGCACCAGCTTCTGCAGGCGGTCAGCGTGGTTCAGCGCCAGCCACATGCCCGTGATGCCACCCATCGACAGGCCGCAGAAATGCACGCGCTGCAGGCCCAGGTGATCGAGCAGCGCGATCACGTCGCCGCCCAGCTGGGCGATGCGGTACGGGCCCTCGGTCACGGCCGACTGGCCATGGCCGCGCGTGTCGTAGCGCAGCACCCGGAAATGCTGGGTCAGTGCAGCCATCTGCGGCTGCCACATCTCGAAGTTCGTACCCAGCGAATTGGACAGCACCAGCACCGGCAGGCTGGCATCGCCGTCGAGCTGGTAGTGGATCTTGACGCTGGACGGGGCGGACAGTTCGGCAAACGGCATGATCGGGCTCCCGCTCAGTTCTGGGCGGTGGCCGAACCGTGCTGCGCCAGCGCGGTGACCTGCATTTCCATGTACGGATACAGCGGCAGCGCCGTCAGGATCGTGTGCAGTTCGTCGGCATCCTTGACGTCGAAGATGCTCACGTTGGCGTACTGGCCGGCCACGCGCCACAGGTGGCGCCACTTGCCGTCACGCTGCAGTTGCTGGGAGTAGGCCTTTTCCTCGGCCTTGATCTTGTCCGCCACCTGCGGATCGAGCGAATGGGGGATACGGACAGTCATTTCGACCATGAACAGCATGGCGGCTCCTTCTTGGTAAATGGGTGGAATGCGCGTGGCGGCATCAGACCGTGGCAACCGGCGTCACGGGCGAGCCCATCGCGCCCGGCAGCCGCAGCGGCGGCGCCGACAGGAAAAAGCGGTGGCGGCCTTCGGCACGCAGGTACGCGGCCAGGTCGCGTAGATGCCAGAGTTCGCCCAGCGGCAAACCCAGCTTGAACAGGCAGTGGTGATGCAGCGGCAGCATCGGCACCGGGCCGGCGCTGTCGGGCACGGCACGCGCCGGATAGCGCTCCACCGCGTAGTTGTCGGCGGCAATCGCGGCAATGCCGGAATCGGTGATCCACTGCAGCAGGCGCGCGTCGCGCCCGTCCAGCGCGCAGCAGCTGTTGTGCAGGACCTCGACGTCGGGCTGGCCGGCCATCTCGACCAGCATCTCGGCAAACCCGGTGCGCAGCACCAGGATGTCGCCGGTGCCCACCGCCACGCGGTCGGCGTCGATCACGCGCATCAGGTCGTCGTAGCCCACCGTGCGGCATTCGCGGCCGTAGTGATGGGCCAGGTCCACCAGCACGCCGCGCGCCTGGATGCCGTGCGTGGCGAACGTCTCGATGCCCAGCGCTTCGGCGTGGCTGTGGTCGTGGCCGCAGGCGTGCGCCGCGAAGTGATCGGCTTCGGCGTAGTCCACCGGGCCGACGATATCGGTATTGGGCCGAAAGCCGTTGTAGTAGACCCGCTCGGCCACGCCGTCGCCGTCGGCATCGAACAGCGCGCCCACGTGCGCCAGCGAATCCCATTGCGTGGAGTACTGCATCGACAGCAGCACCTGGTCGTCGCTGAGCACGTCCAGCGCGCGCGGGTCGACCTTGGCCAGCGGAAAGTTGACGTAGGCCACGTCGTCGCGGAACGTGGGCCGCAGCACCGGCGGATGCCGGCGCGGGTTCAGCACGTTGCCACCGGGCAGGTCCAGCGGCAGCGACAGGCAGAACGTGCGGCCGCTGCGGATTTCCTGGGCGGCGGCCCGCACGCAGGCCGGGGTGATCAGGTTCAGGCGGCCAAGCTGGTCGTCATCGCCGAAGTCGCCCCAGTTGGCGCCTTCGGGCCGTTGCTTCCATCGTTTCATGAGGACTGCTCAGGTATCGGCTCAGGTATCGGCTCAGGTATCGGCTTAGATGTGGCGAACGCCGTCCAGGTACGCCTTGCGCCAGCGCACGATCTTGACCTCGGCAAACAGCTCCGCCTGGTGGAACGGGTCGGCCTCGATAAAGGCCTGGGCGGCCTCGCGCGTGTCGACGTCGAGGATGTAGATCCCGCCGCCGCCATCGCTGCCGTCGTCGTTGAGCTTCGCGCCGCAGGCCAGCAGCAGCTGCTTGTTGGCTTCCAGGTAGTCCAGGTGCGTGGGCCGGTTGGCCTGGCGCACGTGCTGGTGGTTCGGCTTGTCGAAGGTTTCGATCAGGTACGGCATGCGAGGTCTCCAGGTTGTACTACGTTGTACGGCGGCGGAAAGACTTCAGTGGGTGGCCATGCCCCAGGCCAGCAGCGCCACGATGTAGATGGCACCGACCCAGAACATCATGATCACGGTGTAGCCCATCACGTCCTTGAGCTTGAGCTTCGAGAGCGCCAGCGCCGGCAGGATCCAGAACGGCTGCACCAGGTCATTCCACGCGTTGCCCAGCATCACCGACATCGACGTCTGCGCCACCGAACTGCCGATGGCCTTGGCCGCATCGATCATGAACGGACCCTGGATCACCCAGTGACCGCCGCCGGACGGCGCAAAGAAGTTGATCACGAAGCTGCTGACCAGGCCCCAGAACGGCAGGGTCTGCGGCGTGGCGATGTCGACGAACACGCGCGAGATGGTATCCACCAGCCCCGAGCCCGCCATCACCGCCATGATGCCCGCGTAGAACGGATATTGCAGGATGATGCCCGAAATCGTCTTGATGCCCTCGTTGAGCTTGGCCACGTAGTTGGCCGGCGTACCCAGCAGCAGCACGCCAATGAACAGGATCAGGAAGTTGATCAGGTTCAGGTCCAGCGTACCGCCCTGCACGAAGTACAGCACCGCATAGGCCATGCCGCACAGGCCGATCAGCAGGCTCAGCAGGCGGCTGTTGTTCATGCGCGCGGCCAGCGTGTTCTCGATGCCCATGCTATGGCCGCCGGCTGCCGATTCCCTGGCCTCCGGTTCTTCCTTGATCTCGACCACGTCCCTGGCGTCGCGCGGATGCAGCATCGCGTTGAGCAGCGGCAGCGTGACGATCACGGCCAGGCTGGTCAGCAGCATCGGCACCGAGAAGATGGTGTCCTTGAGCGCGATGACGCCCATCAGCTTTTCCATCGGGTGCCCCGGCGTGGAGATCAGCACCGGAATGCTGGCCGACAGGCCCAGGCCGTACATCGTGAAGCCGCTATAGGCCGACGCAATGATCAGCGGGTAGTGCACGCCCTTGACCTTCACGGCCAGCTTGCGCGCGATGATGCCGCCGATCACCAGGCCGAAGCCCCAGTTCAGGTAGCTGCCGATGCCGCCCACCAGGGTGGCGACGATGATGGCGCCACGCGGCGTGGCCACGCGGGCCACGATGCTGTTCAGGAAGCGGTCCACCAGCGGCGCGGTGGCCAGCACGTAGCCCATGGCCAGGATCACGGCCATCTGCGTGGTGAACGAGAGCAGGTTCCAGAAGCCCTTGCCCCAATTGGTGATGATGGCGCTTGCACCCTGCCCCTCTACCAGCATCGCCATGACCATGCTCAGCAGCGTCAGGCCGATGGCAAACACGAAGGGGTCCGGCAAATACCGGCGCATCAGTTCAGTAAAGAACCCGGCAACCTTGTTCAAGGTTTGTCTCCTGAGAGTCGAAATGACCGCATATCGAACCAGCGTTCTACATGCGAACGTCTTTTGTACATGGCCGCGAGCGTAAGACTTTGGTTCACGCAATGTCAAGGCAATGACGGGGCGCATTCATTCTGCAGGGCGCAACAATTCGATGCTGCGGCGCAGCGCAACATGACCCTGTCCGCATGGCGGCAAGGCCGGTGCCTGTCGGGGCCAAACGGGGATTTTGCGATGCAGCATCAACCTTTCAGGACAGAAAGGCTCGTAGCCGGTATCCGCACAGAACGCGTGGCGGCCAGCGATGGTAGTGAGGCGGCAGTGAGGTGGGGGAGTTGAGGCCAGGTGTCGATCGGCCCGGAGTCGCCGCCGGGCCGATCGCGTGCCCGTCAGCGCATCAGCGAACGCGCAGTTCGTTATGGACGTCCTTCACGCCCATCACATGGTCGGCGATGTCCTCGATGCGATGCTTCTCGCTCCGGTCCTGGGCCGCCCCGCGCAGGGTGACCACGCCGGCGTCGACATCGACCTCCACTTCACCCAGATCGACGTGGCCGTCGTGCGCCAGGCGCGTGCAGACATCGTCGCGAATGCGGGCGTCAGAGCGGACATAGCCCTTTGGCCAGACTGGCTCGGAACGATGAACGGGCTCGCCATAGCCGCCCGCGTAACCGCCACCATCCCTGCCACCATCCCTGCCGCCGTCCCTGCCACCATGGCCACCATAACCACCGCCATAGCCATGCTCGGCTTCCCGGGGGATTCCTGCCACGCGGCCGCCTGCCCCGGCCCGATAGCGCAAGGCGCCGTCCTCATGCCGGTCCTGCCAGTTCACGTCCGCCGCGCGATGCCAGCGGGCGCGGCCAGGCGCCGTGCGCAGCCCGTCATCGTCGGCAATACCATAGGCGGCCGGGTCGACATGGGATGTTTCGTAGACGCTTGCATCCGGCCGGGCGCCGCGCGCCCATGGGCGCGGATAAGCATCCGGCCCGGCAAAGTCCTCGGTCTGGTCGTGCACGGCCCAGTCGCTGCCTTCGTTGCGCACAGCGGGGCGAAACCAGGGGTTTTTCTGCAGCTTCTGTGTCATCTGGGTCTCCTTGGCGCGTCTGTCGCGATCTTCGGAAACCACGCAAGTTCTGTACCGCCGCTGACCCGGCCCCAGGCGCCCGAACCGGCGCCGGGCACCGTGGGCCGCCATGTAGACCTGTCCGGCGGCGTGGAAGATTTACCGCACCACAGGGCTTCCATCCTCCGTCAATCCGTCTCCAGCCGCGCACGCAGGAAATCCACAAAGGCACGCACCTTGGGCGACGCCACGGCACCGCGCGGAAATACGGCGTTGAAATCCTGCGCCGGCCCCGTCCATTCGGGCAGCACGCGCCGCAGCCGGCCCGCCTTGACGTCGGCAGCCATGCTCTGGTGCATGGCCAACGATGTGCCCTGCCCCGCGCATAGCGCATCGTGCAGCAGCGCCGGATCGCTCGCGACGATGACCGGGTCCACGGCAAAGTACTGGGTCCGTCCGCCCTCCTTGCGCAGCGGCCACGCATAGCCGCGCTCGCGTCGCGCCTGGTGCAGGGCCAGCGTGGCATGGCCTTCGAGTTCGGATGGATGTGCCGGCACGCCGGCGCGCTTCAGGTAGCCGGGGCTGGCATACACGCCCGTGGCAAAGCTGGCGAGCCGGCGCGCCACCAGGTCGGAATCGGGCAGCACGCCCAGGCGCAGCGCCACGTCGATCTCATCGGCCACCAAGTCGAGCGGCACGTGCGAGGCCAGGATTTCGAGCCTGACATCCGGATAGGCCGCGCGAAAGTCCGCCAGCAGCGGCGCGATCCACGCCGTGCCGAACGAGTAAGGCAGCGTCACACGCAACCAGCCACGCGGGCCGGCCTGCAACTGGTGGACCGCCGCCTCGGCGTCGTCGATCTGGCGCACCAGGTCGCGCGCATGCGCGTAGTAGAGCCCACCCGCCTCGGTCAGGCCCAGCCGGCGCGTGGTCCGATGCAGCAACTGGGCGCCCAGTTGCGCTTCCAGCGCCATCACGCGGCGGCTGACGGTGGTCTTCGGCATCTTCAGCAGCCGCGCACCGGCCGTGAAACTGCCCGCCTGCACCACGCGCACAAAGATCAGCGTGTCGTTGAGATCCGCGGCCATGGCGGTCCACTCCAGAATCGAAATAGCGGCGATTGTCCCATCAATGGGTCAATGATGCCCATTGCAGCGGACTAATCAGCAAGCCCCGTCATCCCTACGATGCACCCATCCCCCTGCAACCTGGAGCCAACATGAAACTGAGCGAATACGTTACCCATGACGCGCTGGGCCTGGCCGCCCTTGTCGCCCGCAAGGACGTCACACCCCACGAACTGGCTGAACTGGCACGCGACGCCATCGCGGCCGTCAACCCCGCCATCGGCGCGGTGGTCGAGCACTGGCCACTGGCCGACGCCGGTCACGCTTCAGTCGATGGGCCGTTCGCCGGCGTGCCCTTCCTGATCAAGGACCTGGCGATTGCCATGGCCGGCAAGCGGCTGGAACTGGGGTCGCGGCTGGCGGCCGGGCTGGTGGCACCGGGCGATTCCAGCCTGATGCAGCGGCTGCGCGCCGCCGGGCTGGTCACGCTGGGCCGCACCGCAACGCCCGAAATGGCGTTCAGCACGGCCACCGAATCGCTGCAGCAAGGCCAGACCCGCAACCCGTGGGACACGCGGCGCAGCGCCGGGGGGTCCAGCGGTGGCGCTGCTGCGGCGGTGGCGGCCGGTATCGTGCCGCTGGCCCATGCCACCGATGCAGCGGGATCGATCCGCGTGCCGGCGTCGTTCACAGGGCTGTTCGGTCTGAAATCCACGCGCGGCCGGGTCTCGAATGGGCCGGGACTCGATGAAGTATTCGCCGGGCTTGGCGTGCAGGGCGGCCTGAGCCGCACCGTGCGCGACAGCGCCGCCCTGCTCGATGCCATCCACGGTACGGCAGCCGGCGAGCCGTACCACACCGCGCGTCCCGCGCAGCCGTTCCTGGCCGAAGTCGGCCGCGATCCGGGACGCCTGCGTATCGGGCTGATGCTGGCGCCCTGGAACGATGGCGCCGTGTCACAAGTTGTGACAGATGCCACCACCGACGCCGCCCGCAAGCTCGAAGCACTGGGCCACCACATCGACCTGCAGCGCCCGGACCTGGGCGTGTCGTGGGATGCCTTCGTCCATGCCAATGCGCAAATCTGGTGTGCCACGCTGGTGAACTGGATCGACGCCATCGCCGTGCAGACTGGCCGGCGCGTGGATGCCGATACGCTGGAACCTGCCACGCTGGCGGCCTATCGCTACGGGCAGCGTGTCACTGGCGCGGCCTTCGCGGCGGCGCTGGATGTGCGCAATGCCGTCACGCGCGCCACGGCTGGCTGGTTCGACAACGCCGACGTCATCATGACGCCCACCATGCCGGACCTGCCCGAGCCGGTGGGCACCTACGCGGCCGGCGCCGGGCAGATGGACGGCCTGGCGTGGACGGCGCGCGTGTTCCGGCACTCGCCTTTTACTCCGGCCTTCAACGTGGCAGGGCTACCCGCCATGTCCGTGCCGATGGCCACCGCACCAGCGGGACCGCATGCCGGGTTGCCCATCGGCATCCAGTTCGGTGCCGGCTTTGCGCAGGAGGCGACGCTATTGCGGCTGGCCGGCCAGATCGAGCAGGCGCACCCATGGGCTGACCGGCGGCCGGCAGTCTGGGCGGGCAGGACGTGAAGCACGGGCGGAACGGAAGGGTTGAAAGGGCCGACGCATTAGAATGACGCGCCAGCCCTGCCGCACTCTGGCCCACCCTAGCCGCCCTTGCCATATCCGCGCCCATGATTCCGTCCGTCTCTGCCCTGCACAACCGCCTGAAGATGCAGCACCTGCGCCTGCTGGTGGCCATCGAGGAACGCGGATCGCTGCGCCAGGCGGCCGAGGCGCTCACGCTGTCGCAACCGGCCGTCAGCAAGATGCTCCAGGACATGGAAGACCTGCTGGGCCTGGCGCTGTTCGAGCGGCATGCGCGCGGCCTGCGCCCCACGCGCTTTGGCGGCGCGGCCACGCGCTACGCCAAGCTTGTGTTTGCCGACATGGCCGGTTTGCGCGATGAACTGGTGGCGCTGGAATCGGGCAAGATCGGCCGCGTGCGCGTCGGCGCGGTGATGGCCCCCACGCCGGGGCTGCTTGCCAGCGCGATCCGCCAGCTCAATCGCGACCATCCGCAACTGGAAATCGCCGTGCAGGTGGACACCAGCGACGTGCTGATGCCACAGCTGGAGCGCGACCAGCTCGACGTGGTGCTGGGCCGCGTACCGGAAGGCTGGGACAGCAACGCGCTGGATTTCGAGCAGCTTGGCGACGAAGGCCTGGCCATCGTGGTCGGGCCGCAGCATCCACTTGCCGGCCAGCCCACGCTGACCTTTGCCGAACTGACCCGCTACCCGTGGATCATGCAGCCCCGCCCCAGCCCCATGCGGGCGCTGCTGGACCGTTCCTTCGAGGATGCCGGCGTGCCGGCGCCCCCGTCGACCATCGAGACGGCCGCCGTGCTGATGACCACGTCGCTGCTGATCGACAGCGAATTGATTGCCGTGCTGCCGGAATCGGTGGCCGCCTGGTACGCGCAGCTTGGCGCGGTGGCCGTGCTGCCGCTGCCCCTGCCGATCAAGCTCGGGCCGTACGGCATCGTCACGCGGCGCGGGCGCCCGGTGTCGGCGTCGATGAGCCTGCTGATCGACACGCTGCGCGCCCAAGCCGTCTGACTGCCACCCGGCCGCTTACCGTCCCCAGCGCAGCACCAGCGGATCAAGCCGGCGCGCCACCTTCAGCAAACCCTCCCGCGTGGCCGGATGCATGGGCTGCAGAGGATGGCGCACGGCATCCGAGCGGATCACGCCCCCTTCCTGCATCAGCACCTTGGCCGTGGCCAGCCAGCCCTGCCGGTTTTCGTAGTTGATCAGCGGCAGCCATTGCTGGTAGCGCGCGGCCGCCGCGTCGGCATCGCCGGACTGCCAGGCATCCAGAATCTGGCGGATGCCGTCCGGGTAGCCGGCTCCGGTCATGGCGCCGGTTGCGCCGGCTTCCAGGTCGGCCATCAGCGTGATGGCTTCCTCGCCGTCCCACGGCCCGACGATGGCATCGCCCCCCAGCGCGATCAGTTCGCGCAGCTTGGCGGCCGCCTGCGGCACCTCGATCTTGAAATACGACACATTGGCCAGTTCGCGGGCCATGCCCGCCAGGAACGGCGCCGACAGCGTGGTGCCGCTGACCGGCGCATCCTGGATCATGATCGGGATGTCGATGGCCGCCGATACCGTCTCGAAAAATTCGTAGATGCTGCGTTCCGGCACGCGGATCGTGGCACCGTGGTACGGCGGCATGACCATCACCATGGCGGCGCCCGCGTCCTGGGCGGCGCGGCTGCGCTCTGCACAGATGCGCGAACTGAAGTGCGTGGTGGTGACGATCACCGGCACGCGGCCAGCCACGTGGTCGAGCACGGTGGTCATCAGCAGCTGGCGCTCGTCGTCGGTCAGCACGAACTGCTCGGAGAAGTTGGCCAGGATGCAGATGCCGTGCGACCCGGCATCGATCATGAAGTCGATGCAGCGGCGCTGGCCGTCCAGGTCCAGCCCGCCCTGGGCGTCGAAGATGGTCGGTGCAACCGGAAACACGCCGCGATATACAGGCGCGTTCGCGGCGGGGGCCACGCTTGAAGTCATGCCGTCTCCTTGTTGTGATGTGCCGCCCAATATACGGGCCGCCGGGGGGCCTGCCTATTGAATCCTGGGCATACGGTGATCGCCTGCGGTAATCGCTCGGCCACTGGCCCAGCGCGCCGCCTAGACCCCTGCCGCCCCCTGCCGTGTTAACCCCGATATCACCGCCGCTTATCGCCGCTTCAGAAATACTCATTTTTCCGGGGGTACTCATCTCCGTATAGTGGACGTCACGCAGCACAGACTGCCCACGACGGAGACAATCATGAAGACATGGATGGCTGGCGCACTGGCCGGCATTGCCTGCTTTGCCATGGCGGCGCCCAGCGCCCGGGCTGACGACGCCCGCCCGATCCGGATGATGGTAGGCGCCGCGCCCGGTGGCGGCACCGACATCATGGCGCGGATCGTTTCAGACAAGCTGTCCGCCATCCTGAAGCAGCCCGTGGTGGTCGACAACCGCCCCGGCGCGTCGAACACCATCGCCGCCGACATGACCGCCAAGGCGCAGCCCGATGGCAACACGCTGCTGATGGGCGTATCGACGTCGCAGGCCATCGCGCCGCACCTGCTCAAGCTGCAGTTCAACCCGCTGAAGGACCTGGTGCCCGTGGCGCTGGTGGCCCAGGTGCCCAACGTGCTGGTCGTCAACACCCAGTTGCCGATCCAGGACGCGAAGACGCTGGTGGCCCAGATCCAGGCCAACCCGGACAAGTATCGCTACAGCTCGTCGGGCGTCGGCAGCACGCAGCATCTGGCGGCGGCGGCCTTCGTGCACCAGATCCACGGCAAGATGCTGCACGTGCCTTACAAAAGCAGCGCCAGCGGGCTGGTGGACCTGATGGGCGGCCAGGTGGACATGAGCTTCGAGACCATGCCGTCCGTCATCAACCACATCAAGGCCGGCAAGTTGCGCGCGCTGGCGGTGACGTCCGACAAACGATCGGCGCTGCTGCCCAACGTGCCCACGCTGAAGGAAGCCGGCGTACCCGATATCCAGGCCAACACCTGGTACGGCGTCTACGCCACCGCCGGCACGCCGCCCGCCACGCTGCAGAAGATCAGCGCCGCCATGGCCCAGGTCATGAAAGACCCCGACACCGTCCGCCGCCTGGCCGACGTGGGGGCCGTGCCCGGCGCGATGGACCCCGCCCAATTCGACGCCTTCTCGCGCAGCGAATATGCGCGCTACGGCAAGCTGATCGCCGAACTCGGCGTGAAACTGGACTGAACCGACGGAATCGACGGAATCGACGGACTGGACCGACTGGACCCAAACATGCCCCAACGCCCCCGTATTGCCATGGTGCTCGGCGACCCCGCCGGCATCGGCCCCGAACTGATCGCCCGGCTGCTGGCCGACCCCGTTGCCGCGCAGGCGCGCATCCTGCTGATTGCCGACCGCGACGAATGGCGGCGCGGCATGGAAGTGGCCGGCGTGAGCCTGGCGCTGCCTGAAGTGGAGCGGCCCGACTTTCAGGGCACCGAGCATGGCCCGCGCCTGTATCACTGGAACCTCGACGACAAGCCGGCCTACCCGCGCGGCGAAGCCAGCGCCGCCGGCGGCCGCTACTGCCTGGGTACGCTGCAGGTGGCGGTCACGCTGGCCCAGGCGGGCCAGGCCGACGCCATCCTGTTCGGCCCGCTCAACAAGAGCTCGATGCATGCGGCCGGCATGGGCCACAACGACGAACTGCACTGGTTTGCCGAGAAGCTGGGCTACGGTGGCCCGTTCTGCGAATTCAATGTGCTGGACGGCCTGTGGACGTCGCGCGTGACGTCGCACGTGGCCATCAAGGAGGTGCCCGCGCTGATTACCCCGGCCCGCGTGCGCGACGCCATCGACCTGATCGACAACGCGCTGCGCCGGTCCGGCGTGGCCACCCCGCGCATTGCCGTGTGCGGCCTGAACCCGCACAACGGCGACAACGGCGCGTTTGGCCGCGAGGAAATCGATGTGATCGGCCCGTCCGTGGCCGAGGCGCAGTCGCGCGGCGTGGCGGCCCAGGGCCCGTTCCCGGCGGACACCATCTTCCTGAAGGTCCAGGGCGGGCCGGACCAGCGCCAGTTCGACGCCATCGTCACGATGTACCACGACCAGGGCCAGATCGGCATCAAGCTGATGGGCTTCTCGCGCGGCGTGACGGTACAGGGCGGTCTGCCCGTGCCGATCACGACCCCGGCCCACGGCACCGCGTTCGACATCACGCAGCAGGGGCGTGCCAATCCGGGCGCCACGCTGCAGGCCTTCCACCTGGCCTGCCAAATGGGTGCCCGCCGGCTGGCGGACGCCCACGCCGCCTGACCCCATCGCCACCAGGACCCGATCATGAAAATCACCAACGTCCGCGCCCGCGTCTTTCAATGGAAAGGCAAGACGGTGCCGCCGCAGGCGCACTTCTGCACCAACGCCACCGACATCCTGTACGACCGCGGCGACGCCATGGGGTCGTTCCGCTTCCACGACTGGCTCGTGGTGGAGGTGGAAACCGACGACGGCCACGTGGGCATCGGCAACTGCGCGCTGGCGCCGCGCGTGGCCAAGCAGATCGTCGACCAGTACCTGGCGCCGATCGTGATCGGACAGGACCCGTTCGACAATGAATACCTGTGGCAGAAGATGTATCGCCGCACCCATGCCTGGGGCCGCAAGGGCATCGGCATGGCGGCCATCTCGGCCGTGGATATCGCGCTGTGGGACCTGATGGGCAAGGCCACCGGCCGGCCCGTGTTCAAGCTGCTGGGCGGGCGCACCAAGGAAAAGATCTGGTGCTACGCGTCGAAGCTCTACAACAACGACGACCGCGACGCCTTCCTGGGCGAGGCCCAGCGCTACCTGGACCAGGGCTTCACGGCCATGAAGATGCGCTTCGGCTACGGCCCCAAGGACGGCCCGGCCGGCATGCAGAAAAACCTGGAACAGGTACGCCTGCTGCGCGAACGGGTGGGCGACGGCGTGGACATCATGCTCGAATGCTATATGGGCTGGACGCTCGAATACGCCCGCCGCATGATCCCGCGCCTGGCCGAATTCAATCCGCGCTGGCTGGAAGAGCCGGTCATCGCCGACGATGTCGAGGGCTACGCCGAGCTGAAGAAGATGAGCCCGTTCCCGATCTCGGGCGGCGAGCACGAATTCACGTCGCACGGCTTCAAGGACCTGCTGGAACGGCGCGCGGTGGACGTGATCCAGTACGACACCAACCGCGTGGGCGGCATCACCGCCGCGCAGAAGATCAACGCGATGGCCGAGGCGTGGTCGGTGCCCGTCATCCCCCACGCCGGCCAGATGCACAACTACCACCTGACCATGGCGTCCACGGCATCGCCGATGGCGGAGTTCTTCCCGGTCCACGACGTGGAGGTGGGCAACGAGCTGTTCTACTACATCTTCAAGGGCGAACCGGCGCCGGACAACGGCTACCTGCAGCTCGACGACCACCTGCCGGGCCTGGGCCTGACGCTCAACGAGGCGTATTTCGACCAGTTCGAGATTATGGGGTGATGGGTACAGGCTCGCGTTAGCGCCCCGCTCTCCTGCGCACGGGAGCGGGGCGCGGACAACGCACATCCGACCTTGCGTAAGTTGCACCGCACAACAAATAATAGAGCGGCTTGTACCTCACGTGAGTCACCTTCGGGAGCGTCGGATGAACGAGGAAGGCAAGACCGCCGCGGCGCGCGAGCCGCTGCTGATCGATCTGGCGCTGCAGGGCGGCGGTGCCCATGGCGCCTTTACCTGGGGCGTGCTGGATCGGCTGCTGGAGGAGCCGTGGCTCGATATCGACGGCATATCGGGTACGTCGGCCGGGGCGATGAATGCCGCCGTGCTGGTCTACGGCCATGCGCTCGATGGCGCCGCCGGTGCCCGCCGGGCGCTGGAGTCGTTCTGGCAGCGGGTGTCCGACGCGGCCCGTTTCAGCCCATTCCGGCGCAGCCCGCTCGATGTCATCCTGGGGCGCTGGACACTCGACAATTCCCCGCTGTTTGTCGCCGCCGACCTGGCCGCGCGTATCTGGTCGCCCTATGACCTGAACAAGGCAGGCAGCAATCCGCTGGCCGAAGTGCTGCACGCCACCATCGATTTCGATGTGCTGGCCCAGGCGCCGATTCATCTGTTTGTCACGGCCACCAATGTGGAAACCGGGCGCGGGCGCGTGTTCAAGAACACCGAGGTCACGGCCAGCGTGCTGCTGGCGTCGGCCTGCCTGCCCACCGTGTTCCAGGCCGTGGAGATCGACGGCGTGCCCTACTGGGACGGCGGCTATGCCGGCAACCCCACCATCACGCCGCTGGTGCGCGAATGCCAGTCGCGCGACACCATCCTCGTGCAGATCAACCCGGTGGCGCGCGCCGGCGTGCCCCGCACGGCGCGCGACATCCTGAGCCGGGTCAACGAGATTTCGTTCAACGCCGCCCTGCTCAAGGAACTGCGCATGATCGCCGTGCTGCAGCGCGTGGCCGACCCCGGCGATGCCGAAGGCGCCCAATGGGCCGACATGCGCATCCACCGCATAGCCAGCGAGCGCATGGCCGAATTCGGTTCGTCGTCGAAGATGAACGCCGAATGGCCGTTCCTGTGCATGCTGCGCGATGAAGGCCGCGCGGCGGCCGAGCAGTTCCTGGCCATGCACGGCGATGCGCTGGGCAACCAGTCTTCGTTCGATCTGGACGAACTGCTGCAGGAGGTCTGAGCCATGGGCTTGCTAGGCATCGTCATCGCCCTGGCGGCGATGATCTGGATGGCGTTCCGTGGCTGGAGCATCCTGCTGATTGCCCCGGCCGCCGCGCTGCTGGCGGCCGCCACGGCGGGCGACCCGTTGCTGGCCAACTGGACCCAGACCTTCATGGGCACGGCCGCGGGCTTCGTGGCGCAGTTCTTTCCGCTGTTCCTGCTGGGCGCGCTGTTCGGCAAGCTGATGGACGACAGCGGATCGGTCACCGCGATTGCCGGCTGGATGACGCGCACGCTCGGCCCCAGCCGCGCGATGCTGGCCGTGGTGCTGGCCGGCGCGCTGCTCACCTATGGCGGCGTCAGCCTGTTCGTGGCGTTCTTCGTACTGGCGCCGATGGCCCATGCGCTGTTTCGCGCGGCCGACATCCCGCACCGGCTGATGCCGGCGGCCATCGTGCTGGGCACCTCGACCTTCACGATGTCGGCGTTGCCCGGCACACCGGCCATCCAGAACGCGATTCCGATGCCGTTCTTCAGCACCACGCCGTTCGCCGCGCCGGGGCTGGGCATCATCGCCAGCCTGGTGATGCTGGCGTTCGGCATGTGGTGGCTGGCGCGCTGCGAAGGTGCTGCGCGCCGCAAGGGCGAAGGCTATGGCGACGGGGTGTCCGCCGGGATCGATGGGGTTGATGGGGTGGCGGCGGTGGCTGAGGTGGCCGAGCGGCCGTTGATCCGCGAGCGCGCCAGCACCGCGCATGAGTTCGATCCGGCCGAAGCGCGGCATGGGCGGCGCAGTGCCGAGCCGCCCGGCCCGCTGGTGGCGCTGCTGCCGCTGATCGTGGTGATTGCCGTGAACCTGACCATGAGCCTGGTCGTGCTGCCGCGCCTTGACGCGGACTACCTGGCGCTGCCCGAATGGGGTGCCACGACGTTGCAGGCGGTGGGCGGGGTGTGGTCGGTGATCGTGGCGCTGGCGGCGGCCATCCTTTGCCTGGTACTGCTGAACTGGCGGCGCCTGACCGCGCTGCGCGAAACCATGGGCGCCGGCGCGCACGCGGCAGCCTTGCCGGTGCTCAGTGTGGCCAGCCTGGTCGGCTTTGGCGCCGTGGTGGCGGCCCTGCCGGGCTTTGCGGTGGTACGGGACTGGGTATTGTCGATCGAAGGCGGCCCGCTGGTGTCGCTGGCGGTGGCCACCAACGTGCTGTCCGCGCTGACCGGATCGGCTTCGGGCGGCTTGACCATCGCGCTCGATGCACTGGGCGGCACCTACCTGGCGCGGGCACTGGAAATCGGGCTCGATCCCGCCGTGCTGCACCGCGTGGCCGTGATGAGCGCCGGTACGCTCGACACACCGCCGCACAACGGCGCCGTGGTCACGCTGCTGGCCGTCTGCGGCACCACGCACAGGCAAAGCTACGGCGGCATCGTGATGGTCGGCATCGTCGGGCCGCTGCTGGCGCTGGTGGCGGTCATCGCGCTGGGGACACTGGTCGGGTCGTTCTGACCCGGCCAGCGCCCCCGATTCACCCTTGCGGCCGATCAGGTCGATCGAGCCGATCAAGCCGACTGCACGCGATAGCGTTCCAGCCAGTGGGCGTACGGCGCGGGCAGCACCCACGACGGACGCTCCACGCCCAGCTTCATCGCGGTCTGGTACGGCCAGTGCGGGTTCGACAGCATGGCGCGGCCCACCATCACCAGGTCCATCTGCCCTTCCTCGACCACGCGGTTGGCCACCACGGGGTCGTCGATGCCCCACGACGACGCCACCGGCAGGCCAGCCTCGCGATGCACGCGCTCGGCGATCGGCGCCAGGAAGGCCGAGCCCCAGGGGATCTTGGCGTCGGGCGTGGAAAAGCCAACGCTGACGTTCAGCATGTCCAGGCCGCCCTCGCGCATGGCGCGCACCAGTTCGATCGATTCCTTGAGCGTCTGCTCGTCGTTGCCGTCGTACTCGATCACGCCAAAGCGGGCAGTCAGCGGCAGGTTTTGCGGCCACACCTCGCGCACGGCGGCCAGCGTTTCCAGCAGGAAGCGGCCACGGCCGATGGCGTCGTTGCCATATTCGTCGGTACGCGCGTTACCGTGGACCGAGAAGAAGCTCTGCGCCAGGTAGCCGTGCGCAAAGTGCAGCTCCAGCCATTGAAAACCGGCGTCGAGCGCGCGCTTGGCGGCGGCCACGAAATCGGCCTGCACGCGGGCGATGTCGTCGTGCGTCATCGCTTCGGGCATCTTCGACAGGTGCGCGCCGAACGGCTTGGCCGACGGCGAGAGGGTCTTCCAGCTACGGTCGTCGCCTTCGGGAATATGGTCGTCGCCTTCCCACGGACGGTTGGCGCTGGCCTTGCGGCCGGCATGGGCGATCTGGATGCCGGGAACGGCACCGCCCGCCTTGATGGCCTCGGCAATGCGCGCCATGCCGACAGCCTGCTCGTCATTCCACAAACCCGTGCATCCCGGGGTGATCCGGCCTTCCGGCGACACCGCCGTCGCCTCGACGATCACCAGGCCGGCGCCGCCACGGGCCAGCCCCGCGTAATGGGACAGGTGCCAGTCATTGGTGAAGCCATCGATGGCGCTGTACTGGCACATCGGCGGTACGGCGATGCGGTTGCGGAGCGTAACGTCCTTCAGCGTGAACGGGGTGAAAAGTGCAGGCGTCGTCATGTGTGATCTCTACATGTTGCAATGCAGCGATATTAGCCATGCCCCGCTATAATGAAAACCGTCTACGCGTTATCGCTTCAATAAGAGTTCATTATGCTCAACCCCCAATGGCTGCGTTCGTTCGCCATGTTGGCGCAGGCCGGCAGCTTCACCAGCGCGGCCGACGAGCTTGGCCTGACACAGGCCGCCGTCAGCCAGCACATTCGCCACCTGGAGGACGCGCTGGGCCCGCTGCTGATCCGCCGCCCGCGCGCCCTGGAACTGACACCGGCCGGCCGCGCGCTGCTGGAATACTGCGCCGACATGGAACTGGCCAACGACCGCCTGCGCGCCCGGCTGGTGGACGATGGCGAAAGCGGCGTGGTCGGGCTGATCACGCCCGGCAGCATCGGCCTGTTCCTGTACCCGCGCCTGCTCGACCTGCAGGCCAGGACGCCGGGACTGATCATCCGCCACCGCTTCGCGCCCGACGCCGAGGTACTGGAAGGCGTGCTGCAGAACCGCTTCGACGTGGGGATGGTGTCGCTCAAGCCCGACGACCCCCGGCTGATCGCGACACCGTTCAGCGAAGAGCCGCTGGAACTGGTTTATCCCGCGGCGGAACAGGTGCAAGGCTGGGACGATCTGCAGCGTATCGGTTTCGTCGACCACCCCGACGGCAAGACCATGGCCAACCGCCTGCTGAGCCGCCATTACCCGGGCAATCCGGGCGTGCATACGCTGCCTTGCCGGGGCTTCAGCAACCAGGTGAGCCTGATGCTGGAACCCGTGGCGCGCGGCTTTGGCTTTACCGTGATCCCGCGCTATGCGCGGCAGGCCTTCGTGCAGAAGGACCAGATCCGGGTGCTGGACTGTCACGCGCCGGTGATCGACAAGGTCTGGCTGATCCACCGATCGGAATGGGCGCTGGCACCGCGCGTGGCGCGTGTGGTCGACTACCTGCGCACGCAGGTGAACACGGCTGCGTAGGCCCCTCGGACCCTCAGCCCTTCAGCCGTGGCGCGGGCGGCTGCCTAGCCGGGCGATCACCTCGGCATACGCCGGGTGCGACGCCGCCAGTTGCGCGGCATCGGCCAGCTCGAACTCGCTGAACTCGAAGCCCGGGGCCACGGTGCAGCCGGCCAGCGCATAGCCGGCGGCGCTTGCCGCAGCAAGTCCGGTGGCTGGCACGCGCTCGGCGGCAAACCAGCAGCCAGCCGGCACCACCGCCTGGAATACGGTACCGGGCTGCGCCAGCGGATTGCCAAGCCGATGCGTGACGAGCCTGCCCTCTGGCGTCAGCCAATGCACGTGGATCGGATCGCCGGCGTAGAAGTGCCATCCCTCGTCGGCGCGGATACGATGCCAGGCCGAAAACGCGGTATCGCACAGCAGGTAGTAGATCGCCGTGGAAGCCGAGCGCTCGGCGCCGTCGGGCACGCGCCGCACACGGGCCGCGTCGCGGAATGTCTCGCGATAGAAGCCGCCCTCCGGGTGCGGGATCAGGCCAAGATCGTCGATCAGGCGTTGCTGCGGGGTATCAGTCATGGCAGGAGGCGGTGGCGCGGCGGGCCGCCACCATACCATGGCGCCTGGGACGCCCAGTGCAGGATTTGCCAAGACAGCCCCGCCGCGCTGCGCTAGTCTGCCGGGCACTATCCGGAAATCCGCCCGCGATCGCGCTTGACGACGATCCGGGCCTGCAACCTGCCCAATACCCAAGATGTCGCGCCCCGTTCCCGCCTGGCTGCCCGCCATGGCCTTTGTCCTGATCTGGTCCACCGGCTTCATCGTCGGCAAGGCCGTGGTGCCGGTGGCCGACACCAGCCTGTTCCTGCTGGCGCGCTTTGCGCTGGCCACGCTGATGTTTGCCGCCGTGGCTGCCGCCGGGCGCGCCGCATGGCCGCCGCTGTCGCAGGTGCCGCGCCATCTGCTGGCCGGCGCGCTGATGCAGGGCATCTACCTGTGCGCCGGATACGGTGCGGTGGCGCATGGCCTGTCGCCGTCGATCATGGCCCTGCTGGGCGCCCTGCAGCCGCCGCTGACCGCCCTGCTGGCCATCCCGCTGCTGGGCGAGCAACCGTCTTCGCGCACCTGGCGCGGGCTGGGGCTGGGCGCGCTGGGCGTGGGTCTGGTAGTCTTGCCAGCCATGCAGGCCGGCGCGCCGCACGCGGTTTCCCCGTGGATTGTGCTGGTGGGCGTGCTGGCAATTGTCTCGATCACGATGGGAACCCTCCTCCAGAAAACCTCGATCAGCCGCGCGGATATCCGCGCCAGTTCGGCCTGGCAGAACGCCGGGGCGATGCTGGTGGCCGGCGTCGTGGTGAGTGCGTCCGGCGGCATCGGCGCCTTGCGCTGGGAAGGCGGCCCCACGCTGTGGATGTCGCTGGCGTGGGCCGCCGTGGTGCTGTCCGGCCTGGGTACGTGGCTCTTGCTGAGCCTGGTGCGGCGTGGCCAGGCCGCCAATGCCGCCGCGTTGATGTTCCTGGCGCCGCCGCTGGCCGCCGTGCAGGCCGCGCTGCTGTTCGGCGACCGCCTCGGGCCCGTGCAGTGGCTGGGCATGGCCATCGCCGGGGTGGGCGTCTGGCTGTGCCAGACACAGGGCAAGCCGCGCCATGCCGAAGCTCGTTGAGCACGCCTCGCCCCTGGTCGAACCGCGCCGCTACCAGCACCGGCCGTTTGGCCACGCGCACGACTATCACCAGTTGCTGTTTGGCGTGGACGGCGAGACCGAACTGGAAATCGACGGCCATGCCTACCGGGTCAATGGCACGCATGGCCTGGTCATTCCGGCCGGCATGCACCACCTGTGCAGCGGGCTGACCGACAACCTGCAACTGGTGGCCGATTTTCCCTCCAGCTCCGTGGCACTGCCCGCGCGGCTGATGTCGACGCCCCGCATGTTTGCGATGGACGCCGGCTTCGCCACACGTGTCCGCAGGCTGGCCACTGCCCGTGAGGCGTCCGGCACCGTACCGGCCCAGCATGCCTGGCAACAGGCGGCGGCGCTGGCGGGCGGCCTGTCCGCCCTGCTCGGCCTCGACGACCGGCAGGCCGATGCAGCGCGCTTTCCGGTGGGCGCCATCGACCACTACCTGCGCACGCACCTGTCCACGCCATTGCGGGTGGACCAGCTCGCCGCGCGCATCGGCTGGGGGCCTCGACGCTTTCATACGCTGTTCTGCGAGGCGTTCGGCGACACCCCCCACGGCTATCAGACGCGCCTGCGGCTGGACCAGGCCGTGCAGTGGCTGATGGCCGGCACGATGTCGCTGGCCGACATCGCGTCCGGCGTCGGCTACCCGGACCAGACCACGTTCACGCGCGCCTTCGCGCGCCGCTTCGGCATGCCGCCGGCGGCGTGGCGCATGGCCGCCGCAGCCTGACGCGCAAGTTTTACAAAGACGAGTAAGGGCCACACGAGGCACGTCGGGCGCCCAGCACGCCGGCCCTCGACGTCGCGTGCGCCGCGCGCGCCGGTACGAAACTTGCGAAGCCTATCGTTCGCCATGACGAACGACGCCGACTCCTCTCTGCTGCGCCCGGGCCACAATTGCTGGCGCGTGGCCCCCTGCACGCGGCTGGCCATGCTCGTCGATGCCGATGCGTACTTTCCGGCGCTGCGCCAGGCCCTGACCCGGGCCGAGCACAGCATCTTCATCCTTGGATGGGATATCGACAGCCGCATGCGGCTGCAGCCCGAACCCCTTTCCGGCGAAGCGCCTTCCGACGGCCTGCCCGCCGAATTGCGCGACTTCCTCAATGCCCTGTGCCGGCGCCGCCGCAGCCTGCGCGTGTACGTGCTGAGCTGGGACTACGCGATGGTGTTTGCGCTGGAGCGCGAATTCCTGCCGGCCGCGAAAGCGCACTGGCAAACGCACCGGCGGTTGTCGTTCTGCCTGGACGGCAACCATCCGGTGGGCGCCTCGCATCACCAGAAGGTGGTGGTGATCGATCATCGGCTGGCGTTTGTTGGCGGCCTGGACCTGACCATCCGCCGCTGGGATACCCACCACCACCTGCCCGACGATCCACGCCGCGTAGACCCCGATGGCAAGCCCTACGCGCCCTTTCACGACGTGCAGTGCATGGTCGACGGCGCGGCCGCGCACGCGCTGGGCGAACTGGCAGCCGACCGATGGCTGCGCGCGACCGGACGGCATCCGCGCGTACCGCCCGAAGCTTCAACGGCATCAGCCACGGACCCGTGGCCCGAGCAGGTGGCGCCCGATATCACCAACGTGCCGGTGGGCATCTGCCGCACGTTTCCCGCCCGCGACGAAGCGCCGGGCGTCAGCGAGATCCGCACGCTCTACACCGACGCCATCGGCGCCGCCCGCGACAGCATCTATCTCGAAAACCAGTACTTCAGCTCCGGGCTGATCGCCGACGCGTTTGCCGCCCGGTTGCGCGGACCCGACGCGCCGGACATCGCCCTGGTATCGCGCCGCACCGAAAGCGGCTGGCTGGAAGAGGCCAGCATGGGCGTGCTGCGGGCGCGCCTGTATCGTGGGCTGCGCCGGGCCGATCCGGATGGTCGCTTCCAGCTTTACTGCCCGCATGTGCCCGGGCTGGGCGATGCCTGCGTCAACGTACACAGCAAGGTGATGGCCGTGGACGACCGCCTGCTGACCATCGGCTCCGCGAACCTGAGCAACCGGTCGTTCGGGCTCGACACCGAGTGCAACCTGGTGATCGAGTCCCGCGGCGATCCGCGCGCTGCCAGCGCCATCCGCGCCATGCGCGACCGGTTGCTGTGCGAGCACCTGGCCGTGACACCCGACGCCCTGCACGAGGCCAGCGCCGTGCATCCACGCCTGAACGCCTTGCTGGCCGCGCTGCATCGGCCAGACGGACGCACGCTGCAGCCGTTCGTGCCCACCGTACCCGACGACGTGGACGCCGCGCTGCCCGATGCCACGCTGCTCGACCCGATGGAGCCCATCGACGCCGAACAGGTGATGACCGAGTTCGTCGGCCATGAGGCGCGCGCGCATGTGGGCAGCCGCGTGGCCCTGCTGGTGGCATTCGTGCTGGTGGTGGCCGGCGTGGTCTTTGCCTGGCGCTACACGCCCTTGCGCGAATGGGCCGACTTCCGTCATGTGCTGGCATTGATCCATCGCGTGAACGACATGCCGCTGGCGCCCCTGGCGATGATTGGCGCATTCGTGGCCGGTGGGCTGGCGCTGTTCCCGGTGACGGTGCTGATCGTGACGACCGTGGTGGTATTCGGGCCGCTCTATGGCGGCGCGATTGCGCTGGCGGGCACCGTGCTGAGCACGGCGGCCGGCTACACGGTGGGACACCTGCTGGGACGCAACGCGGTGCAGCGCTTTGGCGGGCGGCGCCTGAACCGCCTGAGCCAGCGGGTAAGCCAGCACGGCCTGCTGGCCATGGTGGCGCTGCGGCTGGTGCCGGTGGCGCCGTTCACGCTGGTCAACCTTGTGGTCGGTGCGTCGCACATCCGGTTGCGCGACTGCCTGCTGGGCACGGCCATCGGCATGCTGCCGGGGATCATCGTCTCGGCGTCGCTGGTGGACCGTATCGCGGCCGTCGCCCGCCATCCCGCCCCGCAGACGTTTGCGCTGCTGGCGCTTGTACTGCTGATACCGGCCGCGCTGTGGTGGGTGTTGCGGCGCCGGCGCCAGCGGCGCAGTCGGGCGGCCCATGGGCATGCGCGGGCCGGCGCCGGGCCGCAACCGCCGCAATGCTGCCACCCGCCGTCCGGCGAGGGTGCCCGATGACCGCCCGCGAACCCGACCACGCACCGGGCCACGCACCAGGCCACGCACCGCCGGCCGCGCTGCATGCCGATATCGCGGTGGCCAGCTACAACATCCATGGTGGCGTCGGTACCGACGGGCACTTCGTGCCCAAGCGCATCTGCGAGGTCATCAACGAACTGCGCGCCGACATGATTGCCCTGCAGGAAGTGGAAACACGCGGCACGGGTTTCGACATGCTGCGGTTCCTGTCGCAGCACACCGGCATGCACGCGATTCCCGGGCCGACGCTGGTGCGTGACGATGGGGACTATGGCAACGCGCTGCTGACGCGCTACCCGCCCGCGCGCGTGCGCCAGATCGATCTGAGCGTGAAGGGGTGCGAGCCGCGCGGCGCCATCGACGCGATGCTGGAATGCAATGCCATCGAATCCGGCACGTTCGCGCTGCGCGTGATCGCCACGCACCTGGGCCTGCGCCCGGGCGAACGCCGCTGGCAGGTACGGCGCCTGCTGACCGCGCTGGCCGAGGCGCCGGCGCAGCCCACCATCCTGCTTGGCGACGTCAACGAGTGGTTCCTGTGGGGCCGCCCGCTGCGCTGGCTGCACGCCTACTTCGAGCGCACGCCGCATGTGTCCACGTTTCCGTCGCGGCTGCCGTTCCTGGCGCTGGACCGCATCTGGACGTCGCCACGCGCCCACCTGGTGGCGGTGTCCAGCCATCGTTCGCCACTGGCCCGGCTGGCCTCGGACCACCTGCCGCTGCTGGCCCGGATGCGGCTCACTTCGACATAGCCACCGTTGCAGTATGATCGCCCGTGCTCATACAACACCAAGGGAGACAACGATGCACGAGAAGGCAGCAGTGGCGGTGAAAATGCTGGCCGCCACGATGGCGCTGGGATGGAGCCTGGCCCATGCGCAACCCGCGCAACCCACGCAGCAGGTCAAGGAAGGCGATGTCGAAGTGCGCGATTTCCGCTTCCAGAACGGTCAGACACTGCCAGCCGTGAAGCTGCACTACGCCACGCTGGGCACGCCCACGCACGGCGCCGACGGCAAGGTCAACAATGCCGTACTGCTGCTGCACGGCACCACCGGCACCGGCCGCGCGTTCCTGACGCCGCTGATGCAGAAGGAACTGTTCGCGCCGGGCCAGCCGCTGGACGCATCGCGCTACTACATCATCATGCCGGACGGCCTGGGCCGCGGCGGATCGAGCAAGCCCAGCGACGGCCAGCGCGCCGGCTTTCCGCGCTATGGCTACACCGACGTGGTGGAAGGCCACTACCGGCTGCTGACCGAAGGCCTGAAGGTGGACCACCTGCGGCTGGTGCTGGGCACGTCGATGGGCGGCATGCAGACCTGGATCTGGGGCGAACGCCATCCCGACATGATGGACGCGCTGATGCCCATCGCCAGCCAGCCCGTAGCCATGTCCGGACGCAACTGGCTGTGGCGCCGCACGCTGATCGAGGCCATCCGCAACGATCCGGACTGGAACGGCGGCAACTACACCCGCCAGCCCACGCGCTGGGCCAATGCGGTGCCGGTGTTCGCGCTGATGACGCAAAGCGCCGCCACGCTGCAGAAGGCCGCGCCCACGCGCGACCAGGTGAACCAGTACTTCGACAAGGCCGTGGCCGATAGCCGCGCCCTCGACGCCAACGACTACCTGTACTGGTTCGAGTCGTCGTGGGACTACAACCCCGAGCCCGACCTGGGCAAGATCCGCGCGCCGCTGTACGCCGTGAACTTTGCCGACGACATGATCAACGCGGTGGACCTTGGCGTCATGCAGCGCACCGTGCCCAAGGTGCCGCACGCACGCTTTGTCGAGATGCCCGAAAGCGAACACACGTTCGGCCACCAGACGCTGCAGCACCCTGAAGTCTGGAAGCCTTACCTGGTGGAACTGCTGCAGGGATTACCCGCAGCGAAGTAACCTCGCAACGTGCGAAAGCACCGCTGCACTGCAGTGCCGGCACGCGCCGCAGGGCGCGTCCGGCATGGCGGGCATCCGTTGCCGCAGGGCCGCAATACGGGTATTTCGCTAGGCGGGCGCGCTAGATTGGGGCCATGCCGCTGCCTATACTGACTTGCACACCGTGCATGTCATCGAGCGTGGACGTGTGCTTCCGATAACAACGGGCGGGTGAAGGGTGGCCCCGGGAGGACGCCACCGAAGGTCATGTCGATACGGCCTGCCCCATGAACAGGAAAAGTGGAGATGGGCATGCCCAGCGAACAGTTCCTTGCTACCCAGGAAACCCGCCGCTCGGGGCTGCGTGCCTTGCGGGCGGCATTGCTCCAGGTCCACAAGGAGGTCATCGGCTATGACCGTGGCCAGTATGAAAGACTGCATGGCCCGATTCCCGCAGGACAGTTCGTGCAACTGGTGACGGAAGAATCTTTCTTCCGCTGGCTCGATCCGTTGTCGCGCCTGATCATCGAGATCGATGAAGAACTCGACGGCGACGAGCATCACGACGAAACCTGCCGGGCCGTGGCCGGTGCCACGCAGAAGCTGTTCAGCGAGCACGGCGACCAGTCGTTTCGCCGGCGCTATCAGGAAGCGCTGCAGGACGAGGCATCGGTGACGGTGGCGCATGGCCGGCTGATGTCGGTCATCGGCCAGTTGCGCCAGTTGCCTTGACACCGCGCATCAACACTGCGCATTGCCCCAGGCGGGCCGCCAGCTAGCGGCCCCTGCCGCCCCGGCCACCGCCGCGAGAACCGCCGCTGTATCCGCCTCCATAGCCGCCGCCGCTATATCCGCCGCTATACCCACCACTGCCATATCCGCCGCCGTAGCCCCGATAGCCACCACCATAGCCGCCGCCATATCCCCGGTAGCCCCCGCCGTAGCCACCATATCCCCGATAGCCCCCGCCGTAGCCGTGATACCCACCGTAATAGCCGCCGTGATAGCCGTACCCGCCACGGTAGCCATAGCCGCGGTACCCGTAGTAGCCCCGGTATCCGTAGTAACCCCGATATCCGCAGCAGCCGTAGCCGTAGCCGAACCAGATGCTGCTGTAGACCGGCCAGCCCGCGTAGCCATACGGATATCCGTAGGGGTAGCCGCCGTAGTAGCCCCCGTAGTAGTTGCCGTAGTAATACGGATAGGCCGGATATCCGCTGTAGAACGTGCCGTAGGCGTTGACCGGATAGCTGCCTGAGTCACCGGTGCCGGTGTAGCTGCTGTAGTTGCCGCTATAGCTGCCGGGATAGCTGCCGGCATAGCTGCCATAGGCCATGTCATAGCCCGGATAGGCCACGCAGCCGCCCAGCATCAGGCCAACTCCAGCCACGTATCCCACCAGCTTGCCGCGTATGGCCACCATTTCCCGTCTCCCGCCTGCCCTTCGGGGCGCGCCCACCTGCGCGTGCGCCCGGCCTCTTGATTCTATTGCTTATTCGTTGGCAGACAAGGCTGGCCCCGTCCCGGCGGCACAGTGCTGATGCCGTTTGCTCAGATGGCGGGTTGTACCGCCATCCAACCTTCCACTTCGCTGGCGGCCGCTACCTGCTGGCCGATCGCGTCGCCAAGGCGCGTGGCATCGGCGTGGATGGTGTCGTGCTTGACCTCGGACACCCCATGCACGCCCGTGCCGGCGGCGGCAGCCATCGCCACATGCCCGGCCACCGCACCGGCGCCAGCCGTTTCGGCGATACCCGGCATATGACCGCTATTGGCATCGGCGTTGAAGCTCTGCAGCGGCACGGGCACGCCGTTGGCCGGCTGGTACGAAATCCGCACCTGCGTCACCACCTGGCTCTTGCCGGCACCCAGGCCAACCAGCAGACGGCGGCGGCCGCTGCCTTCGTCGATCTTGCGGAAATCGCCGTCGATGACCACGGCGTTGACGTTGGCCGGCACCGGCGCATCCGAGCGGACGGCGTTCAGCCCCTTGGCCCGCAACGTACGGACGATTTCGTTGGCCACCTGTTCGCGGGCCTCGCTGGCGGCTTCCGACTGCTCGCTCGCGGCCGAGCTGCCCTCGGCCATCGCCTTCACCTTCTGCATCATGCCGCCGTCAAGCTTGACCTGTCCGGCGTCGGCGTGAAAGGCGTGCACGTAAATGACGTCGGCGTGCACCGCGTCCATCAGGCCAGGCTGGTTCAGGCCGGTCACGCCAGCATTGGCATAGCCGGCGGCCAGCATCGCGCCAGTGGCAAATGCGGCAATGGTCAGGCGCTTGGTCTGGGCGGCGATGGTCTGGAAAGTGGTTTGCATGTCGACATCCTTTGTGGGGTTGGGGATCGCACCTGACTTCAGCGGGGTGTGCATGGCGGCGCGGTGACCAGAGTATGGAAAACGCTGGCGCCAACCGCCAGGCAGCAATTATTTCGTCGGATGTCACGGGGAATGGGCGCCGGCAGGGCCCTTCATATGTAGCGGCCATACAGATCGCCGACGTCGAAAGGCAGGGGCGAAAAATGCGCTGCGCCCGCCACATCAACTTGTGTCGCCGAGCCTGGCCGGCCATCATCACGATCGCCCGCAAACCGTTTCCCGGCAAGGCTTTCCGCACCATGACATAAGGCGACATACTTCCCGCATGGCGCCCTTCCCGATCGCCCCCTACAGTTGGCTCACCGACGCCGCGACTGCCAAGTCAAGCGTCACCGCCAAACCGAAGGGACGATCATGCAACTCCACAAACTCACTCTCCTGGTCACCGGCTTTGTCGTGACCGCGTCAATGGTCGAGGCCGCGTTTCTGGCACGCAAGGCCCGCCAGCAAGGCAAGGCCTACCCGTGGCATGAAATGGGGCTGTCGCTGGTCGACATGATCGGCCGCAAGCTGATGGCCTTCCTGCCGCTGTCGCTGGCCGCACCGATCTTCGCACTGGCCTGGCAGCACCGCATCT
>NZ_PJRP01000006.1:257460-311277 GCF_002858765.1 Cupriavidus pauculus | reverse complement strand
GGCAAGGCCTACCCGTGGCATGAAATGGGGCTGTCGCTGGTCGACATGATCGGCCGCAAGCTGATGGCCTTCCTGCCGCTGTCGCTGGCCGCACCGATCTTCGCACTGGCCTGGCAGCACCGCATCTTCACGGTGGAAATCAACAGCGCGCTGGCCGTGCTGCTGCTCTTCGTCGGCCAGGAATTCTGCTACTACTGGTATCACCGCGCCTCGCACCGCATCCGCTTCTTCTGGGCCACGCACGCCGTGCACCACTCGCCGAATGAACTGACGCTGGGCACCGCGTATCGCCTGGGCTGGACCGGCAAGATCACCGGCACCGCCATCTTCTTCGCGCCGCTGGTGTTCCTGGGCGTGCGCCCCGAGGTGGTACTGGCCACGCTGAGCCTGAACCTGCTGTACCAGTTCTGGCTGCACACCACCTGGATTCCCAAGCTGGGCTGGCTCGAATACGTGTTCAACACCCCGTCGGCCCACCGCGTGCACCATGCTTCGAATGTCGACTACCTCGATGCCAACTACGGCGGCGTGCTGATCATCTTCGATCGCCTGTTCGGCACCTACGTGGCAGAGCGCGACGACCAACCGTGCCGCTTCGGCCTGGTGCATCCGACCACCACGCACAACCCGCTGGTCAACCAGTTCGAGCACTGGATCAGCCTGGGCAAGGACATGATGGCATCGGGCAACCTGCTGAGCGCCATCGGCTACCTGCTGATGCCCCCGGGCTGGGCACCGAATGGCCAGGGCACGACGACCGAGGCACTGCGCCAGCAGCAGCGGATGGAACGTCAGGCAACAGGAGAGGTGGCAGTCGCGCAGTAACAGGAGGGGGAGCGACGGAGAAACGGGCAGCGTGTGCTGCCCGTTTCTCTATCCTTTTCGGATGGACATATGCGGCTAGCGGTCGCTGCCGCTATCCCCCTCGATCCTCAGCCGTGGCAGGAATTGCGGATACTCGCGCTGCATGAAGTCGATCAGCGCTTCGCGCACCGCGCAGCGCAAATCCCAGGCAAGGCCCGACGATGCCGCCGTGCACAGCACGCGCAACTGCATCGTCTTGTCGGTAGTGTCGCTGACCACGAGATTAAAGAATCGGCCATCCCACTCCGGACGCGCTTGCACGATGCGCGTCAGCGCCTCGCGCAACGGCGCCAGCGGCATGCCGTAGTCCACGTGGAAAAAGACCGACCCCATGATCTGCGCGCTGTTGCGCGTCCAGTTCTGGAATGGCTTTTCGATGAAATACTGCAGCGGAATGATCAGGCGACGTTCGTCCCAGATCTGCAGCACCACGTAGGTACTGGTGATTTCCTCCACGCGGCCCCATTCGCCCTCGACGATCAGCACGTCGTCGAGCCGCAGCGGCTGCGTCAGCGCCAACTGCAACCCGGCGATCATGTTGCTGAACACGGGCTTGGCCGCAAAGCCGGCAATCAGGCCGACCACCCCGGCCGATGCCAGCAGGCTCGCGCCCACCTGGCGGGCGCCGGGAAACGTCATCAGCAGCATCGCCGCGCCCATCACGATGACAAGCGTCATGGCGATGCGCGAGATCACGCGCGTCTGGGTATGGATGCGACGCGCGCCCATGTTGTCGGCCACGTTGACCGGGTGCTGGTCCAGCACACCCTGCGCGAACCCGGCAATGATGCGCACCAGCAGCCAGGTCATCGACACGATCATCAGCAGGCCGTTCAGGTGCCGGACGCTGTTGATCCAGGCCAGGTCGTCAGGGGCAGCCTGCCACGTGGTCTGCAACAGGAACAGCGGCAGCACCACCTTGGCCGGCACCCGCGCCTTCACCACCATTGCGTGCAATACCGGGGTATGCCGGGTCATCCGCAACAGCAGCAGGCCGCCCAGCCGATGGACAAGCAGACCCAGAAGAATGGCGGCGACGGCACCCATCGCCGTGCCAAACCAGGGATGACTCACCACGATTGCCATGTTCATCTGTCAGACCCTCTGCGCGGTTGCACTACGGATATGCAGATAGCGACGCCTGCGACGGCCGAAAGTTTCCCCGGAGGCAATTTTCGATATCAGACAAATACCGACATGGAAAGATGGCACAACGCGCATAGGCCTATCGCGCATCTGGCGCCTAGACTCGTATCTGGTACGACGTGGCGTATCGCGTACGTACCGTGCATCTCAGACGCACCGGCAGGCGCTCATGCGATGGGCAAGCCATCGGTGCATTCCACGATCGGATATGGAGTCAATAATATGAAGTATCCCTTCATCGTCGCGCTGGCCGCGGCCACGCTTGCAGGCTGCGCTGCCAACATGCCCTCTCCCTATACCCCGCCGCCCACCCCGACCACGCGCGCCGTTGGCGAAAGCAAGCTGGCGCCAAAGGATGCCGCGCAATGCATCGGGCAGAAATGGGCGGATGCCACCAAACAGCAGGTGTGGATGCAGTACATGCTGGCCAACGACCAGGCCTTTGACGTCTACGTGCCCGGGCAGCAGCCACCCGCCGGCTCCGCAGCGGTCGTACGCAAGTCAGCCAACGGGCCGGGCTCGTGGCTGGGATTCCGCGGCGACGACAGCAACGCGGCCGGCGCGCTCAGCCAGTGCCAGTAGCGCCCTGAAGGGCGTGCCGCACGCCTCGCCGGCGTGCCTGACTCACGTCCTGGTTTGCGACGCGGCCGGCCCCCGCGTGCCGCGTCCTCGCGTCGCAAGCCAGCACAGAATCGACCCCGCACAGACCATTGCCGCCCCTTTCCAGAACGACAGGGAAAGCGGGGCGTGCAGCAGCACGGCGGCCACCGCGGCCGAGATCACGGGGATGAAGTACGACGCGCCCGCCAGCACGGTGACGTTGCCCTGCAGGATGCCGACGTTCCACGCGGCATAGCCGAATCCCATCGCGCAGGCGGCCAGTATCAGATAGGTGATGCCCTTGAGACCGATCACCATGGTTTCGCCATCGGTGAACAGGTATTTGCCCCACAGCGCCAGCGCGGTCAGCATGAAAAACAGCGTGACGGCATTCTTGCCTTGTGCGATGCGGCTTGTCACCGTGCAATACCCGGCCCAGATCATGGCGCCGGCGAAAGCCAGGCCATAGCTGAGCGGGTTGTCCTGCACGTTGCCGGCCATGCCCGCCAGGTCCAGTCCCTGATCGCCGCCCAGCACCGAGGCAATCCCCAGGATGGCCAGCAGGAACCCCGGCACGACCAGCCAGTTGGCCCGTTGCCCGTTGAAGGCGATGGCGGCCAGCATCGTGAAGCTCGGCCACAGGTAGTTGACCATGCCCACTTCAATGGCCTGCCGGCCGGTATTGGCATACCCGATGGACAGCGACAGGCACAGCTCGTACGCCACGAACAGCAGGCTGCCCCAGATCAGGTAGGCGCGCGGCAACGCCCGGGTGCGCGGCGGCCCCACCGTCAGCCAGAGCAGCGCGGCAGCCACTGTATACATCAGCGCCGCACCACCCGTGGCGCCGAAACTCTCGCTCACGCCCCGGATCAGTCCGACGATCGAACTCCACAAGAGAACCGCGACAAGCCCGATCAGCGTTGCCTGTTTTTTACTGCGCGAGACTGCCATGTGCGTACGAAATCTGGATGGATGCGGGGGACGGCATTTTACCCGCTGGCGAACCGCGCGGGCCGGCGGGCGGGGCCGGCAGCCCCCTGGCCGGTTAGAATGCCGCCGATCGACAGACAACCTCCACCGGATGTATCGCCTCAATACCGTCCAGATCATGCTGGCCACCGTCGTGGCCGCCCTTGTGGCCACGGGATGCTCGCGCGAAGCGCAGGCGCCCGTCCCGTCTTCGCAGCCCGACACGCGCAGCGAACTCGAAGTGTCCGCCGGGCTGGTGCCCCAGATGGACGAAGCCGTGCTGCGCAACACGGTCGATTTTTGCATCGAGCACGCGCCACCGGCGCGCAAGGCCGTCGAATCGGCATGGAGCCTCTGGCAGGATCGCAACGCGCCCCGGCTGGCGGTAGCCCGGATCTATCGCCAGCGCCTGGAGGACACTGCCGCCAACGGCACCGGCGAGAGCGAGCGGCAGGCCAACCAGACACTGCTGGACCAGCACGCGACGCTGATCGAAAGCTTCACCAACCAGCAGCTCGACGTGATGCGCGTGGCCCTGGAGCACGACCAACCGGAAGTGGTCACGCAGCTTTGCACGGAGCACTTCGCAAGGGTCTCCGCCGGCGATTGGGACATCGGCCAGCGAGACCCCGAGATTGCCGCGCTGCTTGACGCCGGTCCTCCGAAGCCCTCCATGCCAGCATCCGCGCCGACGCCGCCAAACCCGGGCCAGCGTTGATCCGACTGCTGCGTCGGCCTTGCCTGCTATCGGACGCGTCCGAAGCGGCGTGGCCGGCGCAAGGCCCCGCCAAATCGTCGATTCTTTAGTTTCAAACGTCTTCAAATTGATCGAAGACAAATTGACGCGCTTCAGGCTCTTGCAAACTTGCGAACATGAATTCGACCTCCTCTTCGTCCCCTTCGTCCCCTTCGTCACCTTCGGCACCTTCGTCGTCCACCTCGCGTCTCGAATCCTCCGCGCCCCAGCCACCCGAAAAGGCCCGCCAGTCCGCGTCCGCGACCCGGCCAAGGCGCCTGGCATCGCTGACCGGCCTGCTCAGCGCCACGCTGCTGGCGCTCAACACGCTGGCCTGCTTTGTTCCGATTGTTCCGCTGGCGCTGCTCAAGCTGGCCATACCGACCCCGGCGGTGCGCCGGCGCGTGGACCCCTGGCTGAATGGCATCGCAACGGGCTGGGTATCGCGGAACACGCGCTGGATCGCGCGGCTCCAGCCTGAAATCTGGGACGTCCGTGGCAATACGGATCTGCGCCTGGACGACTGGTATCTGGTCAACTGCAACCACCAGTCGTGGGTGGACATCTTTGTGCTCCAACGCGTGCTGAACAAGCGCATTCCGTTGCTGAAGTTCTTCCTGAAGCAGCAGCTGCTCTATGTGCCGGTGATCGGGCTGGCCTGGTGGGCGCTGGACTTTCCGTTCATGAAGCGCTACAGCAAGGCCCAGTTGCGTCGCAATCCGGCGCTGGGCCGCAAGGATCAGGAGACCGCGCGCCTCGCCTGCGAGAAATTCAAGCTGGTGCCTACCAGTGTGATGGTGTTTGCCGAGGGCACGCGGTTCTCGGCGGCGCGTCGCCAGAGCCAATCGTCGCCGTATCGCCACCTGCTCAAGCCCCGCGCCGGCGCACTGGCCACGACACTGAACGCCATGGGCACCCAGTTCCGCTCGATGGTCGATGCGACGATCATCTACCCCGACGGCGTGCCGAGCTTCTGGCACCTTGCCTCGGGCCGTGCTGGCCGGATCGTCGTCAGAATTCGGCAAATTCCGATCCCTGACGACTTCTGCGGCGGCGACTACGCGGGCGACAAGGCCTTTCGGTCGGCGTTTCACCATTGGCTCGCAGCCCAGTGGGACGCCAAGGACCGCGACATCGAAGCGGTAATGCAGACCCAACGGCCCTGAAGGGCCGCCGCACTCGCGACACGAGGCAACACGTTGCGGCAAGTCGCCCATACATTTCAGAATATTCCGGTATTCCAATCAGAATCGTCTTCTTACACTGCAGTCGCCCGTGCAATGCGGGCGACCCAACGGAGTTCAGGGTCACCCCTCCCCTGCTCTCTTCACTTCAGATGCCACGCGGTCCCCGCCGCGTGGCATTTTTTTCGTCCGCCGGTGGGGTGACAACACGTTGGCGACCTGCCAGCTAGACCACCGCCCGCAGCGACTGCAGCAGGGTCGGCAGCAGCTCGGACACCGTGGGATGGATATGCACCGCGCGGCTGATGGTGGTGTACGGCGCCCTGGCATACATGACGTCGAGCAGGGCATGCACGACCTCATCCCCGGCCAGGCCAAGGATCGAGGCACCGAGAATCTGCCTTGTGTCCGCATCGACCACCACCTTCATGAAGCCCTGGCTCTCGCCCTTCTCGACGGCGCGTCCGACGCGGCGCATCGGGCGTGTGCCGACCAGCACTTTGCGACCCGATTGCCGGGCCTCGCTCTCGGTCATGCCCACGCGACCAAGCGGCGGGTCGATAAACAGGGCATAGGCGGGAATGCGGTCCGTTACCGCGCGCGGATCGTTGTCGAACAGGTTGGCGGCCACGATTTCATAGTCGTTATACGAGGTATGCGTGAAGGCGCCGCGGCCGTTGCAATCGCCGAGCGCCCAGATCCCCGGGACGCCGGTACGTAGCTGTTCGTCCACCTTGATATAGCCCCGCGCATCGGTCTCGACCCCGGCCTTGTCTAGCCCCAGATCGTCGGTGTTCGGCACCCGCCCCACCGCCATCAGCAGGTGCGAGCCGAGCACTTCGGGCGCTCCCGCCGCACAATCCAGCCCGACGGCCACCTGATGGCCCGCCATGCGCGCGCTCAGGCAGTTGGCGCCGACACGGACCTCGATGCCCTCGGCTTCAAGAATCTCCTGTACGGCGTGCGACACATCCTCGTCTTCGCGCTGAATCAGGCGCGGGCCCTTCTCGACGATGGTCACCCTGGACCCGAAGCGCCGGTACATCTGGCCAAACTCCAGGCCAATGTAGCTGCCGCCCACGACGATCAGGTGGTCCGGCAGGAAATCGACGTCCATCATGCTGGCGTTGGTCAGGAATGGCACGTGGTCCAGCCCGGGCATCGACGGAACCAGCGCCCGGCCGCCGACGTTCACGAAAATCCGCTCGGCTTCCAGCAGTTCGCTGCCGACCCGAACCGTTCGCGGGCTCTCGAAGCGGGCGTGCCCTGCGAAGACCGTGGCGTGTTCCAGGCCGCGCATCCACTGCTCCACCCCGCTGCTGGACTGACCGGAAATGTCGTCCTTGCGGGCCTTGACCTTCTTCATGTCGACGGCCACCGGCCCGCCGATCGTCACCCCGAACTCGGCCGCCCGCCGTGCCAGATGCGCGGCGTAGGCACTGGCGATAAGCGTCTTGGTAGGAATGCAGCCGGTATTGACGCAGGTGCCGCCAAAGCGCGCACGCTCGACGACGGCCACCGTCATGCCCTCGCCCGCCAGGCGAGCCGCCAGCGCCGGGCCGGCCTGCCCGGTGCCGATGATGATCGCGTCGAATCGCCGAACCGTCCGTCCAAACTCAGCGCCTTGAGTCATCGCAGTTCCTTGACTTGAAATGCCCTCGTCTGCCCCCACACCAGAATATGTCACCGGCGGCTGCATCGCCCTTTCATTTGTTGTGTTGTAATGCGCCCTAATCGGCATGTTTCAACGAAAAATTGGCCGCCGGATATTGCAGCGCACAACCTCGTCAAGTATGATGTGCGGTTCCCCATTTTGCGCACACTGGATTCTGCGGGAGGCATTCGGCCTCGACGTTCCGTGCGCCATTCCACGATTTCGTTCGCGCCCGCAGGCTTGACAGACGGTCATGTCCGCGACGATCGTCGGCCACCAGTCCAGGAGAATGTATTGGCAAACCCGGTTCGTGACGATTCCGCATCCCGCATGACGACGGCCATTTCAAAGACCGCCCGCCGCAAGTCGGCCGGCAAGGCCCAGGCAACCGCCTCACCGCTGGACTTCACGTCCGCGGCACGCCAGGACGAAGAGCGCCAGCGCCAGATGCGCGCGCTGATCGCGCTTGGCCGGGAGCGCGGCTACCTGACCCATGCGGACATTAACGATCACCTTCCCGACAATGTGACGCAGACGGCTGCGATGGAAACCATCGTCAGCACGTTCAACGACATGGGGGTGTCCGTATACGAGCAGGCGCCGGACGCCGAGACGCTGCTGCTGAACGATGCCGCCCCTGCCGCAACTTCCGACGACCAGGCTTACGAGGAAGCGGAAGCCGCACTGTCGACCGTCGACTCCGAATTCGGCCGCACCACCGATCCCGTCCGCCTGTACATGCGCGAGATGGGCGCCAGCGAGCTGCTGACCCGCGCGGGCGAAATCGAGATCGCGAAGCGCATCGAAAGCGGCCTGCAGGACATGATCCAGACCGTTGCGGCGTGCCCGTCCATCGTCTCGGCGCTGCTGACCGACGTCGACCGTATCGTCGCCGGCGACCTGCGCATCGACGAACTGGTCGACGGCATCAACGATGGCGCCGAGGAAGTCGACGCGGCCAGTGCCACCGATGACGCATCCGTGGATGCGGACGACGACGATGACAGCGCCGCCAGCGCGGACGACGATTCGGAAGACGACGACGATGACGCCGACGCCCCGAACCCGGAAAAGGCCAATGCCGCCCGTCTGGAGCAGCTGACCACCGACACCCTGGCTATTTTCGCGCGCGTGCGTGCCCTGTACGCACAGCTTCCCCAGACTCCGGTGACGGGCAAGGCCCGCACGGCGGCCGTCGCGCAGACGCTGTCCGAGATCCAGCGCGAACTGGCCCCCATCCGGTTTACGGCCAAGATGATCGACCGCCTGTGCGCCAGCATGCGCGAACAGGTCGATGCGGTGCGCGTGATCGAGCGCAGCATTCTGGAGATCGCCGTCGAGCGCTGCGGCATGCCGCGCGAAGCGTTTGTGGAATCCTTCCCGGGCCGTGAGACCGATCTCGACTGGACCAGCAAGACGGCGGCGACGTCGCAGCAGTTTGGCCCGGCACTGGAGCGTCACCTGCCGGCCATTCAGGCCAACCAGCGCAAGCTCATCGACATCGAGACCGCGGTCTCGGTGCCGCTGCAGCAGCTCAAGCAGATCAACCGCCAGATGAGCGCCGCCGAGCAGAAGATGCGGCAGGCCAAGCGGGAACTGACCGAAGCCAACCTGCGCCTGGTGATTTCCATCGCCAAGAAGTACGTCAACCGCGGCATGCAGTTCCTGGACCTGATCCAGGAAGGCAATATCGGCCTGATGAAGGCGGTGGACAAGTTTGAATACCGTCGCGGCTGGAAGTTTTCAACGTACGCCACGTGGTGGGTGCGGCAGGCTGTCACGCGTGCGCTGGCCGATCAGGCGCGCACCATCCGCGTGCCGGTCCACATGATCGAGACGATCAACAAGCTGAACCGGATTTCGCGCGAAATCCTGCAGCAGACCGGGCAGGAAGCCCATCCTGCGGTGCTGGCAGAGCGCATGGAGATGACCGAGGAGAAGGTGCGCGGCATCCTGCGGATCGCGCGACAACCGGTCTCGCTGGAAACCCCGGTGGGCGACGATGCCGATGCAACGCTGGGCGACATGATCGAGGACGTGTCGGCGAGTTCGCCGGCCGAGGCCGCGATTCAGGCCAACCTGCGTGCCGCGATCGACGAGGCGCTGGACGCACTCACGCCGCGCGAGGCGAAGGTCCTGCGCATGCGCTTCGGGCTGGACATGGTTTCCGATCACACGCTGGAAGAGGTCGGCAAGCAGTTTGACGTGACCCGCGAGCGGATCCGTCAGATCGAGACCAAGGCAATGCGCAAGCTGCAGCATCCCAGCCGTGCCGACAAGCTGAAGCTCTTCCTGGAGCGTTAAGCAGAAATAGCCAGGCAGAAATGACGCGGCGCCCCGTTTTTAGGCGGGGCGCCGTGACACACGCAATCAATGCGTGAAGCTTACAGCGGCTTGATGCTGCCTGCTTGCTTGCCCTTCGGGCCTTGCTTCACTTCAAAGCTGACCTTCTGGCCTTCTTGCAGGGACTTGAAGCCGTTGCCCTGAACTTCGGAGAAGTGTGCGAAGAGGTCTTCACCGCCGTCATCCGGCGAGATGAAACCAAAACCCTTCGCATCGTTAAACCACTTCACGGTACCTGTTGCCATTTTCTGAGTATTCCAACTAAAACGAGATAAAGACGACGCCGCCAGTATGGCGAGCGTGCGGTTACCTTGTATCACACCCCGGCCCGTGTCGACAATCAGGATTGTTCTGATACTTGCCAATTCAGCTCTTGTCCGGCAACACGCCGACATAGCGGCCCCTCGGGCGGATCACTTGCCCAATCCCCCGCTGTTCCAGGCTGTGCGCCAGCAGGCCAATGCTGCGCGCCGTGGCGAACATCGCGAACGCAGCGTCATCCGGCAGCCCACAGTGAATGACAAGTGCCGCTAACGCCACATCTATATTGGGCTGCAATCCGGTCAGCCGCGTTGCCTGCTCGATGAAACGGACGATACCGGGGGGCGGCGCGAACCGGCTCAACAGCGCGACAGCACGCGGATCGCCGTCGGGATAGAGATGGTGGCCAAAGCCAGGCAGCGGCTGGCCGGTCGACAGGTAGTGCGTGATGACCTGGTCTTCGCCCTGCCGCTCCACCTCGTTGAACAGCGCCTTGACGCGCCCCGAGGCATCGCCGTGCAGGGGACCCGACAGCGTGGACAGGCCCGAGAGCAGGCAGGCGGGCAACGACGCCCCGTTTGACGCCGCGATGCGCGCCGCGAATGCCGAACTGGTCAGTTCGTGATCGACCAGCAGCACCATGGCCACGCGTAGCAATTCCGCCACGGTCTGCCCCTGCCCCCATCCCAGCGCGAAGCGATTGTGCAGCGGTTCATGCCCTGGCTGGGCGCCGAATGCGTTGGCGAGCTGGCCCACCAGCCCCTGGCCTTCCACATGCAGCACGCGCGTCATGCGTCCGTGCGTGGAGTGACCGGTGGCAGCCAGTTCGGCCAGCGCGGTGAAGGCGGCCACACGTCCCGGCTTTTCCACCGTCACGGGTGACGACAGGTCCACCGCCTGCGCCGAATCCCACAATAGTTGCGCCGCCGCTTCGAGCGTGGCCGTCTCGGCCAGCGACACCGCATCGCGGCCACGGTAGTAGAGCCGTTCGCGCACGAACGTCGAGATCGACGTGGGAATGCTCGGCTCGGCCCCAAACAGCGTGTTGGTGGCCAGCGTCTCGTGCTTGCGGCCCGCCTGCTTGCGCCGGGCCAGCGCGGCCACATCCTCGGCGCGATACAGGCTGCGACGGGTATCCGCAGGATCTGACGCTACCTCGATCTTGCCCCGGCTCACGTACGCGTAGACCGTTTGCGGCCGCACGCCAAGCCGCGAACACGCTTCGTCCATCGATATCCAGGCACCCATCTGCACTCCTGCACGCGCTGCGGCATTTATTTATGTTGATTTTATATATCAATATTGCGCACCGCATCAACATGTATCTACCATGAGTTCCACATTCCAGCCGACAACGGACAGCTCATGAAGCCGCAGATCCTGCAACTGAATCCCATCCTGATTCCCGCCGCCAACGACGAACTGGCTTCGCTGTACCAGGTACACAAGCTGTTCGAGATCGAAGACCAGGACGCCTGGTTCGCGCAGCACGGCGCGTCGATCCAGGCCGTCGTCACGGGTGGTCACACCGGCATTTCGCGCGCCATGCTGGAGCGCCTGCCGGCCCTGAAGGTGGTGGCCGTCAATGGCGTGGGCACCGACGCCGTCGACCTGGCCTATTGCCGCGAACGCAAGCTGCCGGTCACCGCCACGATCGGCGCCTTGACCGAGGACGTGGCCGACCTGGCGATTGGCCTGCTGATTGCCGCCTGCCGCAACATCGCCGCCGGCGACCGCTTTGTCCGCGACGGCCAGTGGGAACGCTTTCCGCAGCCGTCGGCCATCCCGCTGGCGCGCCGCTTCAGCGGCATGCGGGTGGGCATCGTCGGCATGGGCCGCGTGGGCCGCGCGGTGGCCACCCGGGCCGCGGCATTCGGCTGCCCGATCCGCTACACGGACCTGCGCGCCATGGACGACCTGCCGCACGAATTCTTGCCCGACCTGATCGATCTGGCGCGCAACAGCGACGCGCTGGTGCTGTGTGCCGCCGCCGACAAGGCAGAAGGCATCGTCAATGCCGCCGTGCTCGACGCCCTGGGGCCGCGCGGCTTCCTGATCAACGTGGCACGCGGCCGTCTGGTCAACGAAGACGACCTGACGCAGGCGATCGAGGCGGGCCGCATTGCGGGCGCGGGCCTGGATGTCTTTGTGGACGAACCGCGCGTGCCGCTGGCGCTGCGCCAGTCGGACCGCACCACGCTGCAGGCCCATCGCGCCAGCGCCACGTGGGAAACGCGCGCCGCCATGATCCGCATGGTGCTCGACAGCGTGGCCGACGGGCTGGCCGGCAAGCGCCCCGCCATGAGCCTGACCACCTGACCCGGCCAACGGATCGCAACTGGAGCGTCAAGATGGAATTCGTCCTGCCCGCACCGGCGCCCTGCGCCCTGCCCGTGGCCCACAGCACTGCGCATTTTCCGGTCGGCAGGGTCTTCTGCATCGGGCGCAACTATCGCTGGACCGCGAACGAGCCGGCGCCGGCCGACATGCCCGCGTGGTTCATGAAGCCGGCCACCGCCGTGGCGCCTGCGACCGGCACGCTGCCCTACCCGCCCGGCACCGAAGACTTCTGCCACGAAGTGGAGCTGGTGGTCGCCATCGGCCGCGATGGGCGCGATATCGACCCCGCGCAGGCGCACGCCCACATCTGGGGCTATGCCGTGGGCCTCGACATGACGCGCCGCGACCTGCAACAGCAGGCCAAGCGTGCCGGTGGCCCATGGGAACCGGCGAAGGCCTTCGACCATTCGGCGCCGTGCAGCCCGATCGTGCCGGCCGCCTCCATCGATCCTCCGCGCGATGGCGAGATCCGGCTGGCGGTCAATGGCACCGAGCGCCAGCGCGCCACGCTGGCCGACCTGATCTGGCCGGTAGCGGACCTGATCGCCATGCTGTCGCGCTCGGTGACGCTCCGGGCGGGCGACCTGGTCTTCACGGGCACGCCCGCTGGCGTCGGGCCCCTGCAGCGCGGCGATGTCGTCGATGCCAGCGTGGCCGGCATCGGCCATCTCTCGCTGACCGTGACGTAGCAACCGCCCGCTGCCTGACAAGAACGCATGACAGCGAACAAGACCTCGAACAAAGCACCCTGGAGACCGCAATGACCCCTTCCCAAAGAATCGCGCTTGTCACCGGCGCCGGCAGTGGCGTGGGCCGTCTGACCGCGCTGGCCCTGCTGGACGATGGCTGGACGGTCGTGCTGGCCGGTCGGCGCGCCGACCCGCTGCAGACGCTGGTGGCCGATGCGGCCGCGCGCGGCCAGACCGCACTGGCCGTACCGACCGATGTCACCGACCCCGCCAGCGTGCAAGCCCTGTTCGACACCATCGAACACGAATTCGGCCGACTGGACCTGCTGTTCAACAACGCCGGTGTCAACGCACCCGCCGTACCAATGGACGAACTGCCATTGGACAAGTGGTTCAACGTGGTCAACACCAACGTGACCGGCGTGTTCCTGTGTGCACGGGCCGCCTTTGGCCTGATGCGCCGGCAGTCCCCCCAGGGCGGGCGGATCATCAACAACGGCTCGGTGTCGTCGCAGACCCCGCGCCCGTTCACCGCGCCCTACACGGCCAGCAAGCACGCCGTCAGCGGCCTGACCAAGGCCCTGGCACTCGATGGCCGCGCCTTCCACATCGCGGCGGGCCAGATCGACATCGGCAATGCCCTGACCGAACTGTCCGAGCGCATGACGCGTGGCGTGCTGCAGGCCAATGGCACCACCGCGCCGGAGCCGATGATGGACGCGCGCCACGTGGCCAATGCCGTGCGCCACATGGCATCGCTGCCGCTGGACGCCAACGTATTGAACATGACGGTCATGGCCAGCGCCATGCCGTTCGTCGGCCGCGGCTGACATCCGACGCGCGCACGCCGGGGCCTCGCATCCCCGGCGTGCCACCCAGAGTTGACTCAAGTTGACCGTATTCCAAAGGAGACCCCTCATGCGATTCACCACACGGAAGTTCATCACCCTGGCCGGCACCCTGGCTGGCTGCACCGCGTTGCTGGCGGCACCGGGCGCCGCGTCGGCCCAGAATTATCCGACCCGGCCGGTCACGATCATCGTCCCGGCGCCGGCCGGTGGCGGCATCGACCTGATTGCGCGCGTGGTTGGCGAAAAGCTGTCGGTCAAGCTCGGCCAGCCGTTTATCGTTGAAAACCGCCCGGGTGCCTCGAACAACCTTGGCACGGCCGTACTGGCCAACGCCAAACCCGACGGCTATACGATCGGCATCGTCGGCGGCAGCCACAACATCAACAAGTTCCTGTTCAAGAACCTGGGCTGGGATCCGGAAAAGAGCTTCGAGCCCATCGTGTATACGCACGAGATTCCGCTGGTGTTCGCGGCCTATCCCAAGCTGCCCGTGAAGACCGTGCCCGAACTGGTGACGTGGATGAAGGCCAACCCGGCCGAAGCCAAGGTGGCCACGTCGGGTCGCGGCAGCGCGCAGGAGATGGCCGCCGAGATGTTCCGCATGGTCAGCGGCGCGCCGGTGCTGCTGGTGCCCTACAAGGGCTCGTCCGCGGCCCACCCCGACCTGATTGCAGGCCGCACGGCGCTCTATATCGACACGATCAGCGCCATCCAGGAGCAGGTGAAGTCCGGTAATGTCCGCGCGCTGGCCGTATCCACCCGCAAGCGCTCGAAGGCGCTGCCCAACGTGCCCACCGCCGACGAACAGGGCCTGAAGGGCTACGACGCCAGCACCAACGGCGGCTTCCTGGCCCCGGCCGGCACGCCCAAGGACATCGTGGCCCGGCTCAATACCGAGATCAACGCCGCGCTGAAGCTGCCCGAGGTGCGGGCGAAGCTGGAAACGGCCGGCATCGAGATCCAGGGCGGCACGCCGCAGGAGTACGCAGCGGTGATCAAGTCAGACCTGGTCAAGTGGGGCAAGGTCGTCAAGGAAGCCAATATCCAGGCCGAGTAATCGCAAGACGTGCCCGGACGGTATGGGGCAGGCCAGGCGGCTGGGCTAGAATGCCAGCCTTTCGGCCTCACCCGCTTCCGGGCGCTCTTGCGGCGCTGGCAGCGTTGGCCGCCCCAATGCACTGGTTTTCAGCGTTATGCCTCAGTCCCACACCCACACCACCGCTTCCGATTCGGACACCGAAAGCGAACTCGACCAGATTCACGAGCCCCGGCTGTGGCGCGACAAGGGCTGGACCGCACGGGTCATCAAGAACGAGGACGGCGATGGCTGGGCCGTCGAGATGATTCGCGACGGCAGCGCCGAACCCGCCCTGGTCGGCCCATGGACCATGGGCCGGAACAAGGTCGACCCCAAGCCGCTCGATGCCACCGCGCACCAGACCCTGGTAAAGACCGCCTCCGAGGTGATCCGCCGCCACGAGCAGCAGTTGCATGCGCAACTCAACAAGCAAATGACGATTGAGGTGGACGATCAGGTGATCAGCGTCAAGCTGGCCATCACGCCGGACGAATTCGAGCCGTTTGGCACGCTGACGGCCACCAACCCGTTCGGTGACGTGCTGGCCACGACCAACGTGCGGCCCGATTTTCGTCTGACCCGCGACAGCGCGTCGCGGTGGGCCGCCGACGGCTTCGGAAAGATCCGCTAGCAAGTTACGCCGGCATCACCCCCTGGCTGCGCAGGCCAGGGATGCCAAGGCCACCCCGCGTGGCCGATCCCGCCCTTGGCGCGACGGGCAACGCACTAAGTGTCTGCTAAGTCTTGGTGCGTAGTCTTGCCTCCAGTTCCCATACGCGCAACTGGAGGATGGCATGGACCATCGGTCAGCAACCACCAAGCCCCGCCTGCAGGCCGGGGCATCCTGGACCAACAAGGTCCCCGAGATCACGGCCTCTTTCTGGATCATCAAGATCCTGTCGACCACGGTGGGCGAGACGGGTGCCGACTTCCTCGCAGTCAACGTCGGATGGGGGCAGACCGTCACCACCGTGGCCATGGCGCTCCTGCTGCTTGCTGCCTGGGGATGGCAGATGCGCACACGCAGCCATACCCCGTGGATCTACTGGCTCACGGTCGTACTGGTGAGCATCGTTGGCACGCAGGTGACCGACATCCTGACCGATGGGCTGGGCGTCAGCCTGTATGCCAGCACGGCAGCCTTCGGCATTGCCCTGATCCTGATCTTCGCCATGTGGTACCGCCGCGAAGGCACCCTGTCCATCAAGTCGATCGTCACCCCCAGGCGCGAGCTGTTCTACTGGATCGCCGTCCTTTGCACCTTCGCGCTCGGCACGGCTGCCGGCGACCTGGCCACCGAGGCGCTTGGACTCGGCTTCACCTGGGGCGTCATCGCCTTTGGTGCGCTCATCGGGCTGGCCTACGCGGCCTGGCGGCTCGGTGCCAGCACGGTACTGGCGTTCTGGATCGCCTACATCCTGACCCGGCCCTTCGGCGCGTCGCTGGGCGACCTGCTGACGCAAGACCGGGCCTACGGCGGTCTGGGCCTGGGCGCTCTCTGGACGAGCGCGATGTTCCTGGCCGTCATCGTCGTCCTGGTGACCCTCGAACAACTGACCGCCAATGGTCGCGGCGGCCGCTACGCCTCTTCCCATTAATCGCTGACCCATCAAGGCACCCCACCATGGCACTCTTTGCACCGCTCTACGCTCCCTTCAACGGCGAGGCCGCCACGTTCGCCATTGCCGCACTGCTGGCCTCGGCGACCGGATACGCCGCGCCGGCAGACGCCACGCCCCAGCCGGCCACACACGTTGCCGTCCAGGCGCCAGCCCGCGCCCCCACCATGCTCGGCGACCTGGGGGCATTCCACAGCATCGCCGTCGATGTGCAATCGCTGGTCGACGCTGGCAACCTTGCCGCCGCCAAAACCCGCATCAAGGACCTGGAAATCTCGTGGGACCGCGCCGAAGCCGGCTTGAAGCCGCGCGCGGCCAGCGACTGGCATACCCTCGACAAGGCCATCGACCGTGCGCTGGAAGCGCTCCGGGCGTCGAAGCCGTCCCAGGGCGAATGCAAGGCCGCGCTCACGGATCTCCTGAAAACCTTCGACAAGCTCGCCGGCAAGGCCTGAGCCGTGCTCGATCCATTGCATTGGAGGACCAAACCCATGCATTCCACCAACGTTCGGCAAACCTTGGGCAAGGTCCCGGAGGTCACGCTGGTCTTCTGGCTCATCAAGATCGCGGCAACGACCCTGGGCGAAACCGGCGGCGATGCCCTGTCGATGTCCCTGAACCTCGGCTACCTGGTCAGTACCCTGATCTTCGCGGCCGTCTTCCTGGTGGCCGTCGTGGCCCAGGTGCGCGCGCGGCACTATCACCCGGCCACTTACTGGATCACCATCGTCGCGACGACCACGGTCGGCACCACGCTGGCCGACTTTGCCGACCGCTCGCTGGGCATCGGCTATCCGGGCGGCACCGCACTGCTGCTGGCGCTCCTGCTGATGTCGCTGTTCGTCTGGCATCGCAGCACGGGAACCGTCTCCATTGCCTCCGTCCATACGCCCAAGGCCGAGATGTTCTACTGGATGACGATCATGTTCTCGCAGACGCTGGGCACCGCGCTGGGCGACTGGACGGCCGACACCATGGGACTGGGTTACGCGGGCGGAATCGTCGTGTTCGGCACGTTGCTGGCCATCCGTTCCGCGTGCTGCTGAGAACCCTTCCCGGTGGTGGCCGGATCCTGGTTGCCCAGGAGACCGGGCTACGCGACGAGATTGCCCGCGACAGTGCCTTGCGTACCGTGCTGCCGTTCGTGGTACTGGTGCCGCTGTTGCTGCTGGTGGTGGCCGACCTGGTCCGCAAGCTGTTCCGGCCGATTGCGGGCCTGGCGGCCGAAGTCAACCGGCGCGACGAGCGCGAGCTGGCGCCGCTGCCCAGCGACCACCTTCCTGCCGAAGTCCGCCCGTTCGTCATCGCGATCAACCGGCTGCTGGCGCGGGTCGCGCAATCGATGGCGCTGCAGCAGCAGTTCATCGCCAACGCCGCGCACGAATTGCGCTCGCCCATGACCGCGCTTTCCCTTGCAGGCCGAGCGGCTTGCGCAGGCCGAGATGTCCGGTGAGGCCCGCGCCAGGTTGGCGCCATTGCGGCTAGGGATAGAGCGCGGGCGCCATCTGCTGGAGCAGTTGCTGAGCCTTGCGCGGGTCCAGTCCGCGCCGGCATCGGCCAGTGCGACGTCCGTCCTCCAGGTCATTCGACGCGTGATCGAAGACCTGATGCCGCTGGCGGACACCCGTGGCGCCGATATTGGCGTCCTGACGGACGACGACGTGCGTTTGAAGGTGGATGGCGTCGAGCTGTACACGCTCATCAGGAATCTGCTGGACAACGCCGTTCGCTACTCGCCGGCCGGCGGCGCGATCGACCTGTCGATCGCCACGGCAGGCGACGAAGTGGTCCTGTCATGTATCGCCCTCGCTTGGCTCGGGGCTCGGACTATCCATCGTCAACGCCATCGCCAGCCGGCTCCACGCGGCCGTCACCATCGACTACACCGATTCGGTTGCCTGCTCGGGCACCCGGATTTCCGTTCGCTTTCCTCGCACCCTGATGTCCGCCCGCGACAGTCTTTGAAGTAGTTGTTTACTTGAAAGTGCCGATCCATTAGCATCTGACCCGGTTAATAATAAGCATTCTCACTAACGCACTGGATTGTCTCCGGTGCGCGTCGGTCGCCAGTCACCGCAGTGAGATTGCAGGCATTTTAAGTCACTTCTCCTCTGTATTTCCACGATGTTCTCTCCCGCCCAATCACGCATGCGCGCCATCGCGTATGCGTGTGCCTTGTACTGCACAGGCATCGCCGTTCCCTCCGTCGCCAGCGCACAGACCACCACGGATTCACCCAGCACGCCGCCCCAAACCACGCTGCCGACCGCGGTTGTCGTCGCGGATTCGCCGGTGCAGACCAAGTCGCTGCCGTCGTACAAGTTCGTCGCGCCGCTGCTTGACACCCCGCGCTCGGTGACGGTGATCCCCGAAGAGGTCATCAAGCAGACCAACGCCACGACGCTCGCCGACGCCTTGAAGACCGTGCCGGGCGTGACATTCCTGGGCGGCGATGCGGCAGCCAACCCGTCGGCGGACCGCCCGGTCATCCGGGGCTTCGAGTCGCGCAATTCGATCTTTGTGGACGGCATGCGCGACTCCGGCGTGCAGAACCGCGAAACGTTCGCCGTGGAGCAGATCAGCGTCATCAAGGGGCCGGATTCGGTCTACGCCGGCCGTGGCGCGGTGGGCGGCAGCATCGACATCGTGACCAAGATGCCGCGCCTGGACGACTTCACCAACGCCAGCCTGGGCCTGGGCACCGAGTCGTACAAGCGCGCCACGGTCGACATGAACCGCCGCATCAACGACGAGACGGCCGTGCGGCTGAACCTGATGGGCTTCGACGCCAACCAGGCCGGCCGCAACGACGTCTACAGCAAGCGCTGGGGCGTGTCGCCGTCGGTGGCCTTCGGCCTGAACACGCCGACGACGGTCTATGTCAGCTACTACCACCTGAACTCGTACGACATGCCGGACTTCAGCGTGCCGTTCCGTTCGACAGGTGGCACGCCGGGCGCCAACAGCGGCATCGAGCGCTCGCAGTTCTACGGCCTGAACAACCGCGACTACCGGCGCGGCCAGACCGACACCGCCGAAATCCGCGTCGAGCACAAGCTGACCGAGGACTGGAAGCTGCGCAACACGACGATGTTCGGCCGCTCCACGCTCGACTACATCGCGACCAACCCGCAGTTCCTGAACGCCACGTCGAACATCCTGCAACTGCAGGCCAAGAGCGGCAAGTACGCCACCAACAGCGTCTCGAACCAGACCGAGGTGTCGGGCAAGACCACGCTCTGGGGCATGCAGCACACGCTGACCGCCGGCCTGGAATTCAGCTGGGAACGCAGCCTCTACGAGGGCTATCTGGTCAGCGACAGCGCGGGCAACAACATCCGCTCGGGCGGCCCCTGCACCGTGGCCTTCAACTGCACCGCCATCGGCGCCTGGAATTCGGATGCGCCGTGGACCGGCAGCACCGTGCTGAATGGCGACAAGGGCTTCCCGGGCGCGCCGACGCATACCCACACCAACGTGGCATCGGCCTACCTGTTCGACAGCGTCAAGCTCAGCGACAAGTGGCTGTTCAACGCCGGCACGCGCTTTGATCGTTTCGATGTCTCGGCTACGCAGGCCGGTGCGTCGGACCTGAACAACACGTCGAACCTGTTCAGCTACCAGCTGGGCCTGGTGTTCAAGCCGGTGCAGACGGTCAGCCTCTACGCGTCGTACGGCACCTCGGCCAACCCGCCGGGCGCCAACAGCGGCCTGGGTGGCGGCACGGACCAGATCACGGCCACCAACCAGAACCTGTCGCCCGAACGTAGCCGCAATATCGAAGTCGGCGCCAAGTGGGACGTGCTCGACCAGCGCCTGTCGCTGACGTCGGCCCTGTTCCAGACCGACAAGACCAACGCCCGCGTGAGCGACGGCCTGGGTGGCGTCGTCAACGCCGGCAGCCAGCGCGTGCGCGGCGCCGAGCTGGGCGTGGCTGGCAACATCACGAACAAATGGCGCGTGTTCGGCGGCTATTCGTACCTGGATGCGATCACCACCGATGCCGGCCCCGCCAACCCGACGGCTTCGGGCCTGCCGATGGTGATGGTGCCCAAGCACAACCTGACGCTGTGGACGTACTACGATGTACTGCCGCAACTGTCGATCGGCGGCGGCGCCACGTTCTCGAGCCTGACGTACGCCTCCGTGGCAGCCACGTCGCGCAAATGGACACCGGGCTACGCACGCTTCGATGCCGTGGCCACCTACCGCCTGAACAAGACGATGGACCTGCAGCTCAACGTGCAGAACATCTTCGACAAGAAGTACTACTCGTCGGCGTACCCGATCTACGCCACGTGGGCACCGGGTCGGTCGGCCGTGATGACGCTGAACATCCATATGTAACGCGCACCCCCAAGGGCTCCGACGCTTTCCGGAGCCCTTGCCCGCCCTTGCGCCGTGCCTGGCTGGAAGCCAACGCGTCGTGGGGGCGGCCGCGGCTTCGATCCCGTTCGACCGCGCTGGCCAGCGGATCGGTTGGCAAAAATGAGACGCCCGGCAGAAACTAGCTGCGCACAATAACGATAATGCTTATCATTTAGATCCATCCGCAGTTCGCCCTGCCCGCTACCCCCACCTTCGCCGCGCCCGCTCGTGACGCCATTGCCAGACAACCCGACCCTGCTGACGACGCTGGTCCGACACTACGAGGACCTTGTCGATCATGTGCGTCGCAGATTCTCGGGCCGTGCGTTTGCCCGCGACGTCGTGCACGACCTGTGCGTGCAGTTGCTGGAACGCCCGAGCCGCACGACGGCCCGTCAGCCATTGGCGCTGCTGCGCCGCGCCTCGCTATATCGCGCCATCGACCGCCAGCGGGCCGAGGCCAGCCACGCCACCATCATTGCCCAGGCCGAAACGCATTTCGCCGATGCAGCGCAGACAATCGGCCCGCAGGAGCAGCTGCTTTGGCGCCAGCAGTTCGACCTGATCCGCCAGGCCATCGACAGCCTGCCGCCCCGATGCCAACAGGTCTTTCTGCTGCACCGGCTGCACGACATGCCTCAGGCGGACATTGCCGAGGCACTGGGTATCTCAAGAAACATGGTCGCCCGCCACGTCATGCGCGCGATGTCCACCCTGCGTCCCCTGCTGGACTTTGGCACCGGTCGCGGCGCCTCCGAAGATCCCCCGGCACAGGCACACGAGGTATCCCGCGCATCGTCCGCTATCAGGCCAACGCACTTTCCCGATGAAAAGACGAGTTGATCCCCCCAGTTCGCCCGCAACGCCGGGCGACCCGCTGGCCGCGTTCAAGGAAGCGCTCGTCGGGCATTACCCGAGCAAGGATGCACTGCTCAAGCAGGCGCGCGCCTACGGTCAGCGCCGACGTCGGCGCACTATCGGCTCGACCGTCGCGGCAATCGGCGTATTGACTGCCGCGCTATGGACGATCGACCCGGCGTGGCAGACATCGCAGCTTGCCACCCGCATTGGCGAAAGAACCACCTGGACGCTCCGCGACGGTTCGACCATCCAGCTCAATACCCATTCGGTCGCAGTGGTCGAAAACCACCTGCGCAGCCAGCGCGTCATTCTGGAACAGGGCGAGGCCCGCTTCACGGTGTCTCACGGCTGGCGCAAGTTCGTCGTGCAGGCCGGCAATGCCACCATCCTGGACATCGGCACGGTATTCAATGTGCGACGCCTTCCCGATGACCCGGCGCGCGCGGTCGACATCGCCGTGCTGGAGGGCGAGGTCGCCGTGTCGACCCCCACCGCACGCCAGGCGGTGTCCCTGCTGGCGGGGCGGACGATCGAGGTTTCCGGCAGTGGCGCCATGACCGAACGTGCCATGCATCCAGACAGCGCAACCTGGGCCGACGGCCGCCTGGTTCTGGACGGCACGCCGCTGCGCACGCTGGTTGCCGAATTGCAGCGGTACCGGGTCGCCCCGATCCGCCTGCGCGACGAAGATGTCGGCGCACTGCGGCTGTCTGGCGACTTTGATATCGGCAGGCTTGAGCCGCTGATTGACGCCCTGCCTGCCATGCTCCCGGTCGCCGTCACGCGACTCCCGGACGGGACCGTCACGATCTCGAAGCGGTAGCGCTAACGACTGGCTCCGCCATTTTTTGTAACAGACATCAACATCCTGATGGCGACATGCGCCAACCCCTGAGCTGCCCAGGTCGGGAGCTTCAAATAACTAGCAATTCAGGGGAAATCGTGATGCAAGGAATTTTCCACGCCCGCAGGGCCGGGCTTGGCCCGTGCGCGCTGCGGCTGGTGGCCGCCGCTTCCATGGCCGTCGTGTCCATTCACGCCAGCGCGCAAAGCCAGGTCTACGACATCGATATTCCTGCGCAGCCGCTGGATCAGGCGCTTCGCGCGTTGGGACGCCAGTCGGGGGCACAGATCGTCTTTGCTACCGAGGCGGCCAAGCCGCGCCAGGCACCGGCGGTCAGCGGCAAGCTGTCCGTTCCGGATGCGCTGGACAAGCTGCTGGCCGGCAGCGGCATGTCGGCGCGCAGCATGGGCGGACAGTCGTACGCCGTCAGCGCGCCGGCACCAGCCTCCGCTCCCACGAAGACGGACGCCACGCTGCCGACCGTGGAAGTGCAAGGCATCCGCCCTGCCCTGTTCGCCAGCCCCGGCATCAACATGGGGGCCCTGGGCGAGCGGCAACCCGAAGAGGTGCCATTTTCCGTCCAGTCGTACAACGCGGAGTTGATGAACAGCCAGGACGCCCGAACGCTGATGGACGTGCTCAAGAACGACCCGTCGATCCAGGATGCGACCCAGGCCGGCGCCTACGAGACCGTACGGATTCGGGGTTTCTTTGTGGACTGGACCAATACGATTCGCCGCGACGGCATGTCCGTGGCGCCCTATTACGAAATCCCGCTGGAGAATATCGAGCAGATCGACGTGCTGAAAGGCCCGTCCGGCTTCCTCTACGGCATCAACTCGCCGGGCGGCACCATCAACTACGTCATCAAGCGCCCGACGCGCGACCGCTTTGCCAGCATCAAGACCGGGATTCGCGACCATGACGGCTACTACGCCAGCGCCGACATCGGTGGCCCGCTGGCCGATGGCCGCTTCGGCTACCGGCTCAATGTCGCGGGCGAGAAGCTCGGCAACTTCGGGCACAACGGCGACACGTCGCGGACCTTCATCGCCGGTGCGTTCGACTGGGCCATCACGCCCCAGGCGCTGCTCCAGCTCAACTTCGACTATCAGAACCGGAAGATCGCGGCGCAACCGGCCGTTGGTCCGTACCCGGATGGCACGCTGCCGTCGCCGGTCACCCCCCGGATTCTGCTCGGCCAGCCATGGCTGCAGTACGAAACCAGGACCTACAACATCGGCGCCGATTTCAACTATCGCTTCAACGACGACTGGAAGGTCACCAGCCGCGTGGCCCAGTCCTACAACGCGCGGGTCGCGGCATTTCCGGACATCTATAACGTTGCCAGGAACGGCGACATCCTGTCGGGCGATATCTACCTGAATCCGGATCAGAACTTCCGGGTGCTCTCCACCGACACGTATGTCACCGGCAAATTCAGGACCGGGCCCATTGCCCACCAGCTTGTTGCAGGCCTGTCGACGCGCAATTTCGAGGCGGTGGAATCGGGCTTCACCGTCCTGGATACGACCGTCGGGAATATCTACCAGCCCGTCTACGCCCCCGCGCCCGGGAACCTGACGTTTCCCAGACACAATATTTCAAAGAACTACCAGCCCAGCATCTTCGTGAGCGATGTGATCTCGCTCACGCCGAAATGGGATGTCCTGCTTGGCCTGCGCCATATCCGCTACAAGAACGACAGCTTTCCGGCCTCTGGCAACAACACGACCCAGGAAGCGAGCGTCAATGCGCCATCGTTCGCCCTCACGTTCAAGCCCCTGCCCAGCGTATCGACCTATGTCAGCTATGCCGAAGGCTTCGAGCAGCCGGGGCCGGCGGGCTACGACACCAACAACGCGGGCGAAAACCTGGCGCCGCTCAAGACCAAACAGTACGAGTTCGGCGTCAAGTCGCGCGTCACCGACAACCTGCTGCTGACCGGCGCCATCTTCCGCCTGGAAAAGACGCTGCAATACGTCAATGCCGACCACTTCACGGTGCAGGGCGGCGTGCAGCGGCATCAGGGCGTGGAACTGACGGCCAACGGCAGAATTGGCAGCGGGCTGTCGATCGTGAGCGGGCTCGCGTTTCTGCACACGGAAGCGGACAACCCGGGCGACCCCACGGTTGCCGGCAAGCGCATCGCCGATGTACCCAGCTTCCAGGCCAGCACCTACCTGGACTACCGGATCGCCGCGTTGCCGGGCCTGAGCGTGAATGGCGGGGTGTACTACGTGGGCCGGCGGGCGCTCAACGCCCAAAACACAAGCTGGATGGCTGGCTACACGCGGTTTGACGCCGGCGCGCGCTACACGACGAAGCTCGCCGACTATCGCACCACATTCGCCCTGACGATCCAGAACCTGACCGACAAACGCTATTGGGCAGCGGGCGATCCGAGCATCAACGGTGCCTGGCCTGGCCGCCCCCGCACGGTCTGGCTGTCGGCCCAGTTCGACATGTAGGCGCCAGGCCCAACCAGCCGTCCGCAGCGCGCGCCGGCGCAATATGCTCCAGCCGCGTGCGCTGCACATTTCCGCACCCTTGCCTACCCGGTCGGCAGCGATTTCCACTTCACAACCTGACCCTGGCGGGATACGAGCTATAATCCCGCGTCGTTTGACTGAGCTAGAGCAATGGGTTTTGAACAACTGGCAGGACTGAGGGCAAAACTGGCCGAGCAGGCAAAGAAAGAGGCGCGCGAGAAAGCCCCGCGCCAGCCTGCGCCTGCCGCCAAGCCAAACAAACCGTCGCGGCCGCACAAGCCGGGCGCAAAACCGGGTGCAAAGCCGGCCGCGAAACCGACCGGCCAGGCGGCCGCGCCGGCCAAGCCGTCGACACCTGTCGATCCGGTGGTGCGCAATATCGGCAAGCTGCAGAAGAAATTTCCGCTGGCGTTCCCGAAGAACCCGGCGCCCAAGGTGCCGCTCAAGATCGGTGTTTTCGACGATCTGCTGACGCACGCCACCGAACTGGGCCTGTCCGAAGCCGAGCTGCGCGATGCGATCCGCACCTGGTGCCGTGGCGCCCGCTACTGGGCCAGCCTGACGCAAGGCGCCCCGCGACTGGATCTGGCTGGCCAGCCGGCCGGCGAGGTGACCGAGGCCGATGCGGCACGCGGCCGCCAGCTGCGCTCCGCCCGTCCGAAGCAGAAACCGGCACAGCAGAAGCCGGCCGCGCAGAATCCGGCCCAGCAGGCGGCGCCTCAGGCCGAGCCGCAAGCGGCCGTCCAGCAGGAAGCCGCGCCGGCCGACACGGCCGCCGCTGCGCCCGCTGCCGTGCCTGCCGCTTCGCCCGCTGAGGTGCCCGTCGTTACGCCGGCCGCACCGGACGCACCTGCCCAGCCCGAATAAGGCGCGAAGGCACCCCAGCAGCCCGTCGCACGCAACCGCGTACGAACGGGCTGTTTTTCTGGACGAATCGCCATTTCACGGAGGTTTCGCCGCCGCATACTGCCGCAGTCATGCAGCCGGAGATCCCCACCATGAGCGAATTTCGTCCACAGCCCGCACCCGCCTGGGCCGTCCAGCAGTGGTTCAACACTGACCGTCCCCTCTCGATCGAAGCCCTGCGCGGCAAGGTCATTGTTCTGGAAGCGTTTCAGATGCTGTGCCCGGGCTGCGTGTCGCACGGCTTGCCCCAGGCGCTGCGGGTCCATCAGACGTTTCCGTCTTCCGAGGTCGCCGTCATCGGCCTGCACACCGTATTCGAGCACCACGACGCCATGACGCCCACGGCACTGCGCGCGTTTCTGCACGAATACCGGCTGCCGTTTCCGGTTGGCGTGGACATGCCCGCCGACCAAGGCGACATCCCGCTGACCATGCAGGCCTACGCCATGCGCGGCACGCCGACGCTGGTCCTGATCGACGCACGCGGACACCTGCGCCGGCAGTACTTTGGCTCGGTCAGCGACCTGACGCTGGGCGCCGACATTGCCGAACTGGTGCTGGAAGCCCGCGCAGATCAGGCCGGCGCTTCCGCACGATCCTCCAGCCATCCCACCGGCACGCCGGGCGACGATTGCGCATCGGGCGCCTGCGCCGTCCACACGACATCACCCTGATCCCATGGCAGACACCGGGCCCGGCCCTCACGTCGACGATACCGAGCGCGCCGCGCTGTACCGCATCCTGGCGCTGCGGCGCGACTGCCGGCACTTTACGCCGAGGCCCTGCCTGCCCGATGACCAGCTGGAACGCCTGCTGTGCGCGGCCCATCAGGCGCCTTCGGTTGGCATGATGCAACCGTGGCGGTTCATGCGCCTGAGCACACCGGCCTGGCGCGCACGCCTGGTGCCGCTGGTGGAAGCCGAACGGCAGGCCACGGCACAGGAACTGGGCGAACGCGGCACCGAATTCCTGCGGCTCAAGGTCGAGGGCATTCGCGACTGCGCCGAGCTGCTGGCGGTGATTCTGGCGCCTGACGACGGCACGGTCTTCGGCCGCCGCAGCATGCCAGCCGAAATGGCCTGGGCTTCCGCCGCGTGCGCGGTACAGAACCTCTGGCTCGCCGCGCGTGCCGAAAACCTCGGCCTGGGTTGGGTATCGATGTTCGATCCCGTTGCGCTGGCGCAGGAGCTTGGCCTGCCGCCTGGCGCGAAACCGTTCGGGCTGCTTTGCCTGGGGCCGGTGCCCGCCTTCTACGAGGCGCCGATGCTCGAACAGGAAGGCTGGCGCAAGCGCGCGCCGCTACAAGACATCCTCTGGGCGCCTTCCGCGCCACCCGAGCCACCTGCCAGCTAGCGCAGACGACGGCTCGCCATACCAGTCAATCCGTTTCCAGGGGCCCTCCATACGGATTTGCTATACCATCGCCGCAGCTATCTTCCTGAGGCCCCTGGCATGAAGTTCAAGGAAATCCACGCGTTCCAGGCAGTCATGCGTTCCGGCTCGATGACTGCGGCGGCCACCGAGCTCTATACGTCGCAGCCGAACGTGAGCCGGCTCATCGCGCAACTCGAATACTCCACCGGCCTGACGCTGTTCACGCGCACCGCGGGCCGCCTGCATCCCACCGAGGAAGGGCTGGCCTTCGTGCGCGAGGTCGAGCGCGCCTTCGTCGGCCTTGACGCCCTCAAGGACGCCGCGCGCAATATCCGCCAGTTCGGCAAGGGCCGGCTGCGCATTGCCACGGTGCCGTCGCTGGCGATGACCGTGCTGCCGCTGGTCCTGCAGCGGTTCCACGCCGAGTACCCCGATGTCAACGTGGCGATGGAAACGGGCAGCACCCAGCTGGTGGCCGACCACGTGGGCAGCCGCTACTGCGACCTGGGGCTCGTATCGTTCCTGCCGCCCGCCGCCGTGACCGAAGCCCAGCCCGTGGCCGAACTGTCGGGCTGTTGCGTGCTGCCACCGGGGCACCGGCTTGCCGAGCGCGACGCCATCACGCCCGCCGACCTGGCCGGCGAGACGTTCATTTCGATGAGCCATGGCGATGGCCTGCGCGCCGCCGTGGACGCCGCGTTCGCCAGCGACGACCGCCGCGTGATGCACTTCGAGACGCCCTACGGCGCCACCATCTGCAAGATGGTCGGGCTCGGCCTGGGGGTCGGCATCGTCAATCCGCTGGTCGCCCGCATGCATGCAGCCGAGGTCGTCATCCGGCCATTCCGGCCGCAGATCCCGTTCGTCAGCTACCTGCTGCTGGCCCGCAACCGGCCGGCCAATGTGCTGGTGGACCGATTTACGGCGCGGATGATCGAGGTCATCGCTACCGAAACGGCATCCCTACCCCCCGAGCTATCAGGTTTTGGTATGACCGCCTGACAGACTCGTATTTGCGCGCGGGGTGCTGGCTCCGCAATACTCGTCCGGACAGGCACACCGGCCAGATCGCCCCCGATCGCCGGTGTTGTCACGATTCTTGCGAGTACCCGACATGCATTCCAGCAGGGCCCAAGGCCCGCATATTCCCCACGGGAGGCGCCGCTGATGGTGGCCTCCAGCCCCCGATTTCCCGTGTTCGACGTTGCCGTGGTGGGCGGCGGCCTGGTCGGCTCCGCCGTGGCCTACGGCCTGCGCGACCGCGTGGGCGCCATCGCCGTGCTGGACGAAGGCGACATCGCACTGCGCGCCTCGCGCGGCAATTTCGGCCTGGTCTGGCTGCAGAGCAAGGGCTACGGCATGGGCGCCTACAGCCGCTGGACGCTGAACTCCACGCGCCTGTGGCCGCAACTGGCGGCCGACCTGCTCAAGGAGACCGGCATCGACGTGGCCCTGGAGCAGAAAGGCGGCCTCACACCGCTGATGGGCGACTACGAGGTGGAGGCCCGCCTGGCCTGGGTCAATACGCTGATGTCCCAGCCCGGCGTGGAGCCGTATCCGTGGAAGCTGCTCGATCACCACCAGGCGGCCTCGCTGGTGCCCGGCCTGGGCCCGGACGTGACGGGCGCGATCTGGACCCCGCACGACGGCATCGTCAACCCGCTCAAGCTGCTGCGCGCCTTCCATACCGCGTTCAGCACCAGCGGCGTCGAATACCTGCCGCACCACGGCGTCACCGGCATCGTGCAGCAGCCGGGCGGCGATTTCGTGCTGGCCACGCCCAATGGCGAGGTGCGGGCGCGCAAGATCGTGCTGGCCGGCGGCCTGCGCAACGGCGACCTGGGCGCCATGGTGGGCATCGACCTGCCGATGGCACCGCAGCGCGGCCAGATCCTGGTACTGGAGCGTACGCACCGCCTGCTGGACACACCCATGGTCACGCTGCGCCAGAACGACGAAGGCAGCTGGCTGGTCGGCGATTCGCAGGAAGACGCCGGCTATGCCGATCAGGTGACCACCCTGCCCGTGCTGGCCACGCTGGCCGACCGCGCCGTGCGTACGCTGCCCGCGTTGCGCGACGTACGCGCCGTGCGCGCCTGGTCGGCCCTGCGCGTGCGCGCCAAGGACGGCTTTCCGGTCTACGAGCAATCGGCCACGCATCCCGGCGCGTTCATCGTGACCTGCCATAGCGGCGTGACGCTGGCCGCCACGCACGCGATGCACCTGGCCCCGATGATCGCCGCCGGCGCGCTGGCGCCCGAGCTGGACACCTTTTCGACCCGGAGATTCCATGTTCAGAAGAATTGACGCGGCTGTCCTGCAAGCGACGGCGCGCAGCGTGCGGGTCACCGTGGACGGCACCGCACTGGAATGCCGCGAGGGCGACAGCGTCGCCGCCGCACTGTTTGCCGCCGGCGTGCTCGCCTGCCGCGACACCGCCGTATCGGGCGCCGCGCGCGGCCCGTTCTGCATGATGGGCGTCTGCTACGACTGCCTGGTGCGCATCGACGGCCGGCCCAACCAGCAGGCCTGCATGACCCGCGTGCACGACGGCATGAAGGTGGAGCGCCAGCTTGGCGCGCGCGAGGTGGCGGCATGACGGCGGACATCACGACGTGCGACCTGCTGGTGATCGGCGCCGGCCCGGCCGGACTGGCCGCCGCTACGCAGGCCGCGGAGCTGGGCCTGTCGACGGTACTGATCGACGAGCAGCCGGCACCGGGCGGCCAGATCTATCGCGCCATCGGCCAGACGCCCGTGCAGAACCGCGCCATCCTGGGGCAGGACTACTGGCACGGCCTGAGCCTGCTGGAGCCGTTTGCCAGAAGCGGCGCGCGGCATATTCCGGCTGCCACCGTGTGGTCGATCAATGCGCTTGAAGGCAATGCGCATGAAGGCCAGTCCAACGGATACGAGGTGGCCTATTCGGTCGCCCGTGCCGGCCAGGACCCGCAAGCCGCGCTGCTGCATTGCCGCCATCTCATCCTGGCCACCGGCGCGCAGGAGCGGCCCTTCCCGATCCCCGGCTGGACGCTGCCCGGCGTGATTACCGCCGGCGCCGCCCAGATCCTGTTGAAGACATCGGGCGTGGTGCCCGAAGGCCGTACCGTGCTGGCCGGCGGCGGGCCCCTGCTGTACCTGCTGGCCTGGCAGTACCTGAATGCCGGCGTGAAGCTGGAGGCCATCCTGGAAACCACGGCCAGCGGGCAATGGCGCCAGGCGCTGCCGCATGCCTTGGGCTTCCTGCGTTCGCCCTACCTTGGCAAGGGTCTGAAGCTGCTGCGCGCGGTGCGCAAGGCCGTGCCCATCGTCAGCGGCGTGACCGCGCTGGAGGCGGTGGCGGGGCCCAGCGGCCAGGTAGCCCAACTGCACTACGAGGCAGCGGGCCAGCGCCACACCATCGCCATCGACCAGTTGCTGCTGCACCAGGGCGTGGTGCCGAATACCAACCTGTCGCGCGCCGTCGGCGCCGAGCACGTCTGGAACGAACGCCAGGACTGCTGGGAACCGCAGGTCGACGAATGGGGCGCCACGTCGGTGCCGCACGTGAGCATTGCCGGCGACGGCGCGGGCATTGCGGGCGCGGTCGCCGCCGAGCACCGTGGCCGCATCGCCGCCGCGCATGCGGCCGCGGCACTGGGCCGCATCAGCCCCGCCACGCGCGACCGCACGGCGGCGCAGCCACGCGCCGAACTGGCGCGCGCCACGCGTGGCCGCGAGTTCTTCGAGGTGCTGTACCGCCCGCTGCCGCAGTTCCGCCGCCCCGTGGGCGACACCATCGTCTGCCGTTGCGAGGAAGCCACCGCCGAACAGGTGCGCCATGCCGCGCGCATCGGCTGCCAGGGGCCGAATCAGTTGAAGGCGTTCCTGCGCTGCGGCATGGGCCCCTGCCAGGGCCGCTTCTGCGGGCTGACCGTGACCGAACTGATCGCCGACGAACAGCAGCGGCATCCGCGCGACGTGGGCTACTACCGGCTGCGGTTTCCCACCAAGCCGGTGACGCTTGGCGAAATTGCGACGTTGCCGCAGACCCAGGCATCGCGCGAAGCCGTGGTGCGGTTCAAGAAGTAGGCCGCAGAAGTCAGCCGCGACAGGGCCGAAGACGTGGCCGGGTGGCATCGCCGCCCGCCACGCCAGAAGCCGGAAGACGCATACACAAATATGAGCGGGAGCCGGGACACACCGCGCCTCGCCAGTTGGACCAGCACAGCGAGTTCATCCTGAGAGCACTTATCAACCCATCTTTTCGAGAATCAACCATGGTGTTTTCCAAGATCGTCCCCGCTCTCGCGCTCGCACTGGCCACGACCTCGGCCGCCATTCCGGCCGTGGCCCAGGAACTGCCCCCGGGCCCGCTCCGCATGCTGGTCGGCTTTGCGCCCGGCGGCGGCAACGACGTCATCGCCCGTACGGTCGCCACGCAATTCCAGCTGAACACCAAGACGACGATCGTGGTGGAGAACAAGCCCGGCGGCGGCAGCACGCTGGCCACCGCCGAGATGGCCCGTTCCAAGCCCGATGGCTCGGTGCTGCTGCTGGGTTCCGTTGGCGGCCAGGCCATCGCACCGTCGATCTACAGCAAGCTGCCCTACGATCCGGTCAAGGGCGTGCAGCCGGTGTCGCTGGTGGCCAAGTCCGCCAACGCGCTGGTGGTGAACAACGACCTGCCGGTCAAGAACGTGCAGGAACTGCTGGCCTACGCGAAGGCGCACCCGGGCAAGCTCAACGTGACGTCGCCCGGCAATGGCACCATCTCGCACCTGTCGGCCGAGCTGTTCAAGAGCATGGCGGGCGTTGCCATCACGCATATTCCGTATCGCGGCGATGCCCCCGCCATGCAGGACGTGATGGCTGGCCAGGCCCAGATGACGTTTGCGAGCCTGCCGTCGGCCAAGGCCGGCGCCGATTCCGGCAAGGTCCGCATCCTGGCCGTGACCAGCGCCAAGCGCGTGGAAACCATGCCGAGCGTGCCGACCATCGCCGAATCGGGCGTGCCGGGCTATGAAGTGGTGTCCTGGTACGGCGTCTTCACGACGGGCGGCACGCCGATGCCGACCGTCAACCGCCTGGCCCAGGAAATCGCCGCCGTGGTGGCGCAGCCGTCGATCCGCGAATCGATCGCCAAGCAGGGCATGGAGCCCAGCGCGCTGGGCCCGGTCGAGTTCACGCAACTGGTGAACCGCGATACCCAGAAGTGGGACAAGGTCGTGAAGAGCGTCGGCATCAAGCTGGACTGACCGCCCCCGATCCACGTATTACGTATTGCGTATCGAATGCCGGAGCATCGCAGACACAGAGGATAGAATTCGCGGCTGGGTCACCCTTCGGGCAACACTGAACAGGACATGGCACACACAAGCCGCGCGCTGCACTGGCTCGCGCTCATGGCCGGTACGCTCGTGCTGAGCTACCTGCTGCAACCCGTGATTTCGACTGCCAGCGTGCTGGTTGCCGCGATGGCGTGCGCCATGGTCGCCAGTTTCATGGATGTCAGGCTGCGCATCCGGCCCGCGTTGACGGCGTTCGCGCAGGCCATGACGGGCACGGCCATCGCCAGCACGCTGCATCTGTCGGAACTGCTCCAGGCGGCCTCGGACGGGCTTGTGGTACTGGGCGTGGCCCTGACCATCGGCAGCGCCACGGCCGTGGGCTGGCTGCTGGTGCGCTATTCCCCGTTGCCCGGCACCACGGGGGCGTGGGGCAGCCTGCCCGGCGCGGCGTCGATCATGGGCGCGCTGGCCACCGAGAACGGCGGCGACGGCATCCTGGTGTCGCTGATGCAGTACCTGCGTGTCGTGCTGGTCGTCGTCACCGGGCCGCTGGTGGCCCATGCCATCGTCGATGCGCAGATGGCAACCGCCGCGGCATCGGCGCCGGCCAGTCAGACGTTCAGCCATTTCTCGCCGGTCGGCACGCCGGTCGCCATCGGTATTGCCATCGTGGGCTGCTGGATCGGCGTGCGCTTTCGCATTCTGGCCGGCGCGTTCCTGGTGCCGCTGGCGCTGGGCGCCGTGTGGGTGACGGTGGTCCCGGTCCCGGTGGTGGTGCCCACGCCGCTGCTCGGCTGCGGATTCGCGGTGCTGGGCTGGACCATCGGTCTGCAGTTCCGGCGCGACCTGCTGCGACCGCTGGTGGCATCGCTGCCGACTATGCTGGCCGCCATCGTGGCGATGATATTGCTGTGCGCCGCCTCGGCGTGGCTGATCTCGGCCAGCCGCAAGGTCAGCTTCCTGACGGCCTACCTGGCAACGTCGCCGGGCGGTGTGGAATCGATCGTGGCCGTCGCGCTGGGCACCAACGCGGACATGAATTTCGTGGTGGCCAGCCAGACGCTGCGGCTGTTCTCGGTCGTGCTGGTCGGGCCGTGGTTGGCCAGGCGGATCAGCAGGTCGCTGGGCTAACCTTCAGATACGCCGCCGCGCCCGCCCCGGCCACCCGTCCGCTGGCGAAGCAGGCCGTCAGCAGGTAGCCGCCGGTCGGCGCCTCCCAGTCGAGCATTTCGCCGGCGCAGAATACGCCCGGCATCGCGTTCAGCATCAGGTGATCGTTCATCGCCTCGAAACGGACGCCGCCGGCCGTGCTGATGACTTCGTCGATGGGCCGCGCGCGCACCAGCCGCAGCGGCAGCGCCTTGATGGCTGCGGCCAGCGCCACGGGGTCGTGCATCGCTTCCTTGGTCAGCGCCTCGCGCAGCAGCCGCGCCTTGACGCCGGTAATGCCCAGCCGGCTTTGCAGATGGCTGGACACCGAGCGCGAACCGCGTGGCCGACCGACTTCGGTGGCCACATCCCCGGCGGAGCGGCCCGGCGCCAGATCCAGCGTGATGGTGGCGCTGCCGTGCGCATCGATCAGATCACGTATCGGCGCGGACAACGCGTAAACCAGGCTGCCTTCGATGCCAGTCTCGCTGATCACGAACTCGCCTGGCCGGTGCAGTACCGTGCCGTCGAGCGTGGTCACGCCGATGGCCGCCGATTTCACGGGCTCGCCGGCGTGCTGGGTCCGGAACACCTCGCTCCATTCGACATCGAACCCGCAGTTGGTGGGGCGCAGCGGCGCCACGTCGACACCGCGCGCGGCCAGCATCGGCAGCCACGCGCCATCGGACCCGAGCCGCGCCCAGCTACCACCGCCCAGCGCCAGCACCACGGTGCGGGCCGCCACTTCGACCTCGACCTGCGCGTCGCCCTGGCGGGTGGCAAAGCGCAGCACATGCCAGCCATCGACAGGCTGCCCGAAGCCGATCCAGCGATGCCGCACGTGCAGCCGCATGCCCGCTTCGCGCAGACGATGGAGCCACGCGCGCAGCAGCGGTGCGGCCTTCATGTCAGCGGGAAACACCCGGCCCGAGCTGCCCACGAAGGTGTCGATGCCCAGCGCATGCACCCAGGCGCGTAGCTGGGCGGCATCGAACGTGTCGAGCAGCGGGCCGATGCGGTCGGCGCGCACGCCGTAGCGGCCCAGGAAGGCATCGGCCGGCTCCGCGTGTGTGATATTCATGCCGCCCTTGCCGGCCATCAGGAACTTGCGCCCGACCGACGGCATGGCGTCGTAGACGTCGACTGGCAAGCCCTGCGCGGCGAGCATCTCGGCCGCCATGAGACCGGCCGGACCACCGCCAACGACAATGGCACCGGCGTGGCGGACGGGTTCGGCGGGCGTGACAGCAGGCATGGGTTCGATGAGGGCGATGAGGGCGATGGCGGAAAGCCGGCGAATTATAAGCGTAGCGATGGAAGATGCCGCCGGCCGCAGCGGCCGCTGCGCCTACCCCTGCGCCACGATCACATGCGCCTGGATCTTGCCCGACACCGGCCCCTGGCCATGCCGGCTGGCAATCGCCGCCGTCACCCGGTCGGTGGCAAGGTCCAGCAGACTGGCGTTGCGCGCTTCGATTTCATTGCGCAGCGGCGTACCCAGGCAATAGGCCACGGCCACGCCGCGCGCCGACGCAGCGGCGCTGACTTTCTCGCGCGTGTCGATCTGGATGTCGACAAACCCCGCGCGGCGCAATTCGTCGCGGATCATGGCGACATCGTGATAGCCGTGCGGCGTGCGGGCCAGGAACCGGGGCGGGTCGTGCGGAAACACCGTGGCCACGGCGTTGGTGACATCGTCCGCAAAGGCGTTCTCCTCGATGCGGTCCCATACGCTGAAGACAAAGCGCCCGCCGGGACGCAGCACGCGCCGCGCCTCGGCATAGCCGTCGACCCGGCTGGGGAAGAACATCGCGCCGAACTGGCAGACGACGACGTCGAACGTGGCATCGTCGAATGGCAGATCCAGCGCATCGGCCACCCGCCATGTCATGCGGGGGTCGGCACCCTGCCGGCTGGCGGCATAGTCGAGCATCGGCGGGTTGAGGTCGGTCACCACGTACCGGGCCGTGGTGCCCAGTCTGGGCGCCAGCGCCCGTGTGACGGCGCCGCTGCCGGCCGCCGTCTCCAGCACCGAAGCCGGCGACGACGCGGCAACCAGCGCCGCCGTGTCGGCCGCATAGGCCGCGAAGATCAGGGGGACCATCAGCGTGTCGTAGCACTCAGGGATGGCGCCTGCAAACAGCTTGTCGCGGTCGGTCATGGGTCCCCCTTGGCAGCACCCCGGCCTTCGGCCGGCAACCATGCGCCATGGTGGGCCCGGCGGCCAGCCTCGTCAACGCCGCCCGGTGGCCGTTGCCCTTGGCCTGCCTTAGAATCCCTCACCATCGACATCCTTCGGATGCCGCCGCCAAGGCTGGCTGGCCGGCTGGCCGCTGCGGCGGGTGCCCGGCAGGTGTCCTTTTCCAGATTCGCAGGAGTTCGCCATGCAAGACCCACAAAAGTCGCCGCCCACCGTTACCGAGGGCTGGCAGGCCCCGCCGCCCGACCGCACGAGCGTGACCGATGACGCGCGTGTCGACGACATCATCCCCCTGCCCCCGCCTGAACACCTGATCCGCTTCTTCCCGATCCGCGGCACGCCGGTGGAATCGCTGGTGACCCAGACGCGCCAGCGCATCTCTCGCATCCTGCACGGCCAGGACGACCGGCTGCTGGTCATCATGGGGCCCTGCTCGATCCACGACCCGCAGGCGGCCATGGAATATGCGCGGCGGCTGATGGCGCAGCGCGAGCACTACGCGGACTCGCTGGAAATCGTGATGCGGGTGTATTTCGAGAAGCCCCGCACCACGGTGGGCTGGAAGGGCCTGATCAACGACCCGTACCTGGACGAAAGCTACCGCATCGACGAAGGCCTGCGCATTGCGCGCAGCCTGCTGCTGGACATCAACCGGCTGGGGCTCCCGGCCGCCGGCGAGTTCCTGGACGTGATTTCGCCCCAATATATCGGCGACCTGATCTGCTGGGGCGCCATTGGCGCCCGCACCACCGAGAGCCAGGTGCACCGGGAGCTGGCTTCGGGCATTTCCGCGCCGATCGGCTTCAAGAACGGCACCGACGGCAATATCAAGATCGCCATCGACGCCATCCAGGCCGCGTCGCGCCCGCATCACTTCCTGGGGGTGCACAAGAACGGCCAGGTGGCCACGGTCCATACCAAGGGCAACCCGGACTGCCACGTCATCCTGCGCGGCGGCAAGGTGCCCAACTACGATGCCGATTCCGTGGCCACCGCGTGCCGCGAACTGGAAGCGGCCGGGCTGCGCAATGCGCTGATGGTGGATTGCAGCCACGCCAACAGCAGCAAGCGGCACCAGCGGCAGATTGACGTGGCAACGGACCTGGCAAAGCAGGTCAGCGGCGGCAGCGGTTCGATCTTCGGGGTCATGGTGGAAAGCCACCTGCTGCCAGGCGCGCAGAAGTTCACGCCGGGCGAACACCAGACGTGCAACCTGACCTACGGCCAGAGCATCACGGATGCGTGCATCGGGTGGGACGATTCGGTGGCGGTGCTGGAAACGCTCAGCCAGGCGGTCAAGGCGCGCCGTGGGCTGTCGAAGCCGTAAGTGGGAAGCCGGGAAACCGGGAAGCCGGCCGCCTTGCGCGGCCGGTCTGTCCTCTGGCAGGCGACTAGCGGCTAACAGTTAGTGGCTAGTTCAGCGATCCAGGATCGCCGGCCGTCTGCTTCTGTTTCGCCTTGGCGACGAAATAGGCGCCGATCTGCTTCTGCGTCACGTAGCCCTTCTTCTTTGTATCGATCTTGTCGAAGTTCTTCGCCACCTCGGGCATGCCGGCTTCGGCCTCCTGACGCGTGAGCTTGCCGTCGCCATCGGCATCGGCCTGCTTGAACTTCTCGGCAAACGCCGCCTTGGCCTCCTGCGCGTTCTTGGGCTTGGCAGCCTCCTGGGCCAGCACCGGCGTGGCCATGGCCAGCGCCGCCAGCAGGATCCAGATCGTCTTGCGTTGCATGGTCGTCTCCCTTCTTGTACGTGAACTGCGCCGGAAAGCGCAGGCTCGCCACTGCATCGTTGGCGAGTTCATTCTAAGAACCGACGCACCGCATTTGTGCCTGCTCGAAAACTTTCATCTCTTCCGGAAATCCGCTTATTTCGGCGGATGCCCGGCGGATGGCACGCCCAGCGCGATCACGGCTTCTGCGGAAATACGGCCGGCGACAGCGTGAACGATTCGCGCATGTCCCGCACCTCGTCCACGGGCGTTCGTCCGAACAGGCGCTTGAATTCGCGGCTGAACTGAGAGGCGCTCTCGTACCCCACGCGCGCGGCGGCCGCGGCGGCGGTCACGCCGTCCCGGATCATCATGAGCCGGGCCTGATGCAGCCGGGTGGACTTGATGTACTGGATCGGCGACGTCTGCGTGACGGTGCGGAAATTCGCGTGGAATGCCGGCGCGCTCATGCCCGCCTCTTCGGCCAGCACGGCCACGTTCAGCGCCGTCGCGTAGTCGGCATGGATGCGCCGGAGCGCGCGGGCCACCCGGCCGAACCGGCCATGATGGGCCAGCGCGGCCCGCATCGCGCCGCCCTGCTCGCCGGTCAGCACGCGATAGCAGATCTCGCGCACGATGCCCGGCCCGAGAATCCGCGCGTCCATCGGCGACGCCAGCGACTCCAGCAACCGTAGCGTCGCCGCCGCCAGGCTGCCGTCGAGCGGCGTGGACACGATGCCGGCCGGGTGCATCTGCGGGTCGTGCCCAGCCACATCGATCTGGGCGATCAGATCGCTGAGTTCGACCAGATCCAGCCGCACCGAAACCGCCAGCATCGGCTCCTGCTGACTGGCTTCCGTTTCCGTGGAAAACGGCAGCGGCACCGAGAGCACCAGATAGTGCTGCGCGTCGTACACATACACCGCGTCACCGAGAAAGCCGGTCTTGCGGCCCTGGCACACGATCACGATGCTCGGCTCGTACAGCACGGGCGTGCGTCCCAGCGGGCGGTCCGAGCGCATCAGCCGGACGCTCTCCAGCGCCGACTGGGTGTACCCCTCGTTCGGCGCCAGGCGCTCCAGCCATTGCACCATCCGCGCGGCAATGGGGCTGGCACTTTCCTTTCCGATTTCGTGGTTCGACAAGCCTGTGCTCCCGGTCAGGTGAAGCCCGCATTCTAGGCCCAGTCGCCACCCGTCGCCACGCATGCCGATCGGAATAGGCAAGGATGGCATCGATCCATGTATTCGCGCCGGCACGCCCGACTCATACGATCTACGCACTGGCAGACGGACTGTCATGCGCTTCCGCCGCCCGAGTCAGGCGGCCACGCGCACCGGCCGCCATCCCCTCATCCATGACGATCGATAGGAGTATGCAATGACGACACCATCCCGTTCCTCGCAGGTCGTGCTCGTGACTGGCGCCAGCAGTGGCATCGGCGAGGCCGCCGTACGCCTGCTGGCGGCCCAGGGACATCGCCTGGTCATCGGCGCCCGGCGTACCGACCGGCTTGCCGCCCTGGCGCAATTGCTACGGACGGAGGGCGCCGACGTCCGCTTTCGTGCGCTGGACGTCACCTCTGCGGAAGATTTCCAGGCCTTCGCCCGCTTCGCGCTGGAATCGTTCGGCCGTATCGACGTGCTGGTCAACAACGCCGGCGTCATGCCGCTGTCGCCGCTGAACCGGCTGCGGGTGGACGAATGGAACCGGATGATCGACGTGAACATCCGTGGTGTGCTGCACGGCATCGCGGCGGTGCTGCCGGCCATGGAGCAGCAAGCGTCGGGCCAGATCATCAATATCTCGTCGATCGGCGGCCTCGCCGTTTCGCCCACTGCGGCGGTGTACTGCGCAACCAAGTTCGCCGTGCGCGCGATTTCCGATGGGCTGCGCCAGGAGACCGACACGATCCGCGTCACCGTCATCTGCCCCGGTGTCGTCGAATCCGAGCTGGCCGACTCGATCACCGACGACACCGCGCGGGCCGCGATGCAAACTTTCCGCCAGGTCGCCATCGCCCCCGACGCGATTGCCCGGGCCATCGCCTACGCGGTGGCGCAGCCGGCCGATGTCGACGTCAGCGAGATCGTGGTCCGCCCGACAGCCAGCCCCTACTGAAGCCATCCCCGGCACCCCCTACCCAAAACCAAGGACCATCGAACATGACATCCCAACACCATGACACCACCGGCGAAAATCCGGGCACCCGGCCGGGCACCCTCGCGGGCAAGGTCGCCATCGTCACCGGCGCGGCCAGCGGCATTGGCCTGGCCACCACGGAACGGCTGCACGCCCTGGGCGCCAGCGTCGTTGCCGTCGATCTCGACGCGCGGGTCCAGGCCCTGGCGCGCCCCGGCATCGTGCCGTTCGTGGCCGACGTATCGCGCGAGGACAGCGCCGTGGGCGCCGTGGCATGCGCCGTCGATCGGTTTGGCCGCCTGGACATCCTCGTCAACAACGCCGGCATCATCATCAACAAGCCGGTGGTCGACACGTCGCTGGAAGACTGGAACCGCATCCAGGCCGTCAACGCCACCGCCGTCTTCCTGTTCTCGCGCGAGGCCATGCGCGCGATGATGCCGGCCCGCGCCGGCGCCATCGTCAATATCGGCTCGTACGCGTGCTTCCAGGCCTTCCCGACCATTGCCGCCTACGCCGCCTCCAAGGGCGCGCTGGCGCAATTGACCCGCGCGTTGTCGCTGGAGGCCATCGAGTACGGCATCCGCGTGAACGCCGTGGGCTCCGGCGACGTGGTGACCAATATCACCAACCACATCCATGCCGATGGCCCGGCGTTTCTGGCCGAGCACGGCAAGAAGGCGCCGATCGGCCGGGCCGCCCAGCCGGCCGAGATCGCGGAAGTCGTGGCGTTTCTGGCGTCGGACAAGGCCAGCTACATGGTGGGCGCGGTAGTCATGGCCGATGGCGGCATGAGCGTGGCGCTGCCCTGACACGGCCCGGCCTGCGGACCCCGCATGTCGGCACCTGCACCGGCCCAGACATTCGCCCAAACATCGGCCCAGGCACGGCACCGGCATGAGGCCGGGTAGAATCCCGCCTCATGTCGAGTGTCATCCATTACCTTCGCGGCGGAGCCGCGGCCATTGCCGCCGTCGTTGCCTGCGCGGCCCACGCCAGCGATATCGCGTGCGAGGCGCCCGCCACGCGCGCCAGCCAGATCATCTGCGAGACCGCGCTGTTTTCGATGGGCTACCAGCGCATCTATGCCGACCAGCAGCGCCTGCTCAAGGCCGGCGTGATCTCGCAGGCGGACATCGACGCCTTCCGGCGCCAGCGCGACGCCTGCGACTCCGCCAACTGCCTGGATACCGTGTTTTCCGCGTGGCGGCAGCACCTGACCGACATCGGCGCTCCGCGCTCGCGACAGGGCCGGTAACGGCCGCCCGCCTGGCTAGTCAGCCGGGCCGCGCCGCAGCCGGCCCAGCGCCTCGGGGTTGGCCAGGTTTGCCGGCGTCCCCGCAAAGAAGCGGTTGATGTTGTCGAACGCCCCGCCGAAGTACGCCTCGTAGTTGTCCTTCTCGACAAAGCCGATATGCGGCGTGCATAGCGCGTTGTCGAGCCGCAGCAGGGGGTCATCGGCGCCCAGCACCGGTTCGCGTTCATAGGCGTCCACGGCGGCAAACCCGGGCCGTCCGGCCTGCAGGGCATCGACCAGCGCACCCGGTGCGATCAGCTCGGCCCGACTCGTATTCACAAGCAACGCGGTGGGCTTCATGCGCGCCAGATCGGCAGCGGTGACGATGCCCTCGGTGTCGGCGCTGAGCCGCACGTGCAGGCTGACCACGTCGCTCTGCGCGAAGAACGCCTCGCGCGACGGCGCCACCTCGAATCCGTCCTTGCGCGCGTCGGCGGTGGACCCCTCCCGCCCCCAGACCCAGACCTGCATGCCGAATGCCTGGCCAAAGCCCGCCACCTGCCGGCCGATGCGGCCATAGCTCCAGACGCCAAGCCGCTGGCCGCGCAGCTGCTGCCCCAGATGGCCCTGCCACTTGCCCGCCCGCAGCCGGTTGGCCTCTGCCACCAGATGGCGGCGGCTGGCCAGCATCAGCGCCCAGGTCAGTTCGGCCGTCGCCGCCCCGGAACCGCTGCCCTCCGTCACCGCGATGCCGCGCGCCGTGCAGGCGGCCAGGTCGATGTGGCCCGCCACCTTGCCGGTCTGGCTGATCAGCCGCAGGCGGGGCAGGCGGTCGAGCAGCGCCGCCGTGATGGCCGTCCGTTCGCGCGTCAGCACGATGGCATCGGCATCGGCCAGGCGCGCCGCCAGCGCGTCGATGTCCTTGACGTTGTCGTGGTAGCAGGTCACCTGGTGGCCGTCCAGCCGGGCGAAGCAGTCGAGGCTGCGCACGCAGTCCTGGTAGTCGTCGGGAATCGCAATTCGCATGGGAAATGGGGCGGCGATGACGCCGGCTGGGAATGGGTGCCAAAAGTGTAGGAAGAAAACCACGGCGAGGAAGCTGGCATTTCCATCCTGCGGAAATGAAAGCCCCATGACGCTGTTCGGTGCGGGCTGACTGACCTAGATTTGAGGCTGCGTCCCCACAGCGCCGCCCATCACGCCGCCCATCGCCCTTGCCGGTCTGCGTTCGGCGGCCGACGCGCCCCACGAGAACAATGACAAGGAAGACAAAGGAGCGCCCCATGCCCACCTACCAGTTGCAGGTCAACGGCAAGCCCCATGCCGTGGACGTCGATAGCGATACCCCCCTGCTCTACGTGCTGCGCGACAACCTGGGCCTGCACGGCCCCAAGTTCGGTTGCGGCCTTGGCCAGTGCGGCGCCTGCACCGTGCTGTTCAACGGCGCCGCCACGCGGTCGTGCGTGTTGCCGGTGGCGTCGGTCGGCGATGCGCGCATTACCACGCTGGAGGGGCTCGGCACGCCCGACAAGCCGCATCCGGTGCAGCAGGCCTTTATCGACGAGCAGGCCGCCCAGTGCGGCTATTGCATCAATGGCATGGTGATGACCTCGGTCGGCCTGCTCGCGCAGAACGCCAGGCCCACGGAAGACCAGATCCGCAACACGCTGGCCGGCAACCTATGCCGCTGCGGCACGCATACCCGCATCATCAAGGCCGTGCAGCGCGCGGCGCAAACGTCCGCCAAGGAGGCCTGACATGGATCGTCGCGCATTCCTCAAGGGCAGCGGCGGGCTGCTGGTGTCGTTCACGTTGCCGGGCCTGGTGCCCGTGGCCCACGCGCAATCGGTCACCGGCATCGATGCCGCGGGCCAGACCGTGAGCAAGGCGTCCACGGCCAAGGGCGAGGTCGATGCCTGGCTGGCCATCGCGCCGGACGGCCGGGTCACGGTCTACAGCGGCAAGGTAGACCTGGGCACCGGCGCGCGCACCGCGCTGGCACAGATGGTGGCCGACGAACTCGACGTCGGCTTCCATCAGGTGGACCTGATCATGGGCGACACGCTGCTGACGCTGGACCAGGGCCAGACCGCCGGCAGCCTGACCATCCAGGACGGCGGCGGCACGCTGCGCCGCGCTGCCGCCTGCGCGCGCCGTGCGCTGGTGACGCGGGCCGCCGCGCAATGGTCGGTCGACGCCGGCACGCTTGCCGTGTCCGACGGCGTGATCGCCACCCCCGGCGGCGAGCGCAGGATCGGTTATGGCGAACTGGTGGCCGGCAAGCCGCTGCAGGTGGCACTCGATCCGGCTGTCCCGCTGAAGGCGCCGGCGCAGCACAAGCTCGTCGGCAAGAACGTTCCGCGCGTGGACATCCCGGGCAAGGTGACCGGCCGGTTCACGTTCATGCAGGACTTCCGCCTGCCCGGCATGCTGCACGCCCGCGTGATTCGCCCAGCCGGGCCCGGCGCGAAGCTGGTCAGCATCGACGAGGCGTCGATCCGCGATCTGCCGGGCGTGCGCATCGTCCGCAAGCAGGACTTCCTGGCCGTGCTGAGTCCGAGCGAATGGGGCGCCGTCAAGGCCGCGCGCATGCTGCAGGTGAAATGGGACGACCCGCCCCACTTTCCCGATCAGGCCGACCTCTATGCCTACTGGCGCAAGCTGCCGGTCAGCAGCGTCGAGACGCCGGCCAGCAAGGGCGACACCGCTACGGCACTCGCCGGCGCTGCCCGCCGGATCGAAGCCACCTACGAGTTTCCGCCGCATACGCATGGGTCCATCGGCCCGGCCTGCGCCGTGGCCGACTTCCGCGACGGCCAGTGCACGATCTGGTCGGCCGCGCAGTCCACACATTCGCTGCAGGGCGAGATCGCGCTGACACTGGGCGTCGACAAGGCGAAGGTGCGCCTGATCTACCTGGATGGCGCCGGCTGCTATGGCCGCAATGGCCACGAGGACTGCTCGGCCGACGCCGCGCTGGTGTCGCAACTGGCGGGCGCGCCGGTGCGCGTGCAGTGGATGCGGGCCGACGAACACGGGTGGGACCCCAAGAGTCCGCCCACCGCCATCGACCTCAAGGGTGGTCTGGATGCACAGAAGCGCCCCGTTGCCTGGCAATCGGCGTTCTACGTGGCCGCCCAGAAGGGCTCGATCGCCGAATTCCCGCTGCTGGCCACCGTCACGTCCGGCATCAAGCGGCCAGCCTACGTCACCGGCAATATCTCGAAGAACGCCGATATCCAGTACGCGCTGCCGAACGTCAGCACCAAGGTCTACCGGCTGACCGACAGCGCCTTCCGCACCGCGCACCTGCGCTCGCCGGGCCGGCTGCAGAACGCGTTCGCCAACGAGGCATTCTTCGACGAACTGGCGGCGGCCGCCGGTGCAGACCCGCTGCAATGGCGGCTGGAGTACCTGTCCGATCCGCGTGCGCGTGCCGTCCTGGAGGACGTCGCCAGGCTTTCGGGCTGGGATCATAAAACCGCCAGATCGATCCGCCGCAAGGGCGACCCGCGCGACACCATGCACGACGTGGTACGCGGCCGGGGCCTGGCCTTCGTGCGATACGACAACGACCGCACCTACGTGGCCACCGTGGTGGAAGTGGCCGTCAACCGCAAGGACGGGCAAATCCGCGTGACCGATGTCTGGTGCAGCCACGACTGCGGCCAGATCATCAGCCCGGACGGCACGCGCAACCAGATCGAAGGCGGCATCGTGCAGACCATCAGCCGCGTACTGATGGAGGAACTACGATTCGATACGCACCGCGTGACGTCGGTCGACTGGGCGAGCTATCCGATCCTGCGTTTCCCCGACGTGCCCAACATCCATATCAGCCTGATCGACCGGCCCGAGGCGCCGCCCTGGGGGGCCGGCGAAATGGCACCGGCGACGATTCCGGCAGCCATCTCGAACGCGGTGTTTGCGGCCACGGGTGTGCGACTGCGGTCGGTGCCGTTTTTGCCCGAGAAGATGCTGGCGGGGTTGAAGGGTGCGGCGGGCGGGAAATCGAAAGTCGCGGCAGTGACGGAGGATAAGGTGACGGTGGAGAAGGCCACCGCCTGACACGGCGCGCATGTCTGGCCGAATGACAAAGGCCCCCGATGCCAGGGCGTCGGGGGCCTTTGAACTGCTGTGCCTTCGATACTCAGCCGCCGGTCTGCAACCCGCGCTCCACCATTTCCAGCAAGCGCTGCCCGATCACCGCGGCCTGCTCTTTTGCCCGGCTGCGCAGCGGGCCGTCGATCAGCAGCACCGCCAGACCATGCACAGCCGACCACGCGATGTATTCGGCGCCGGGCCGGCGGTCCGGCGCCAGCAGCCCGGCTTCCATCCAGCGATCCAGCGCGGCGCCCAGCAACTCGAACGGGTTCAGTCCGCTGTTGCCCGCCTTGGCCGGATCGGTGTCGTCCTCCACATCGTCTGGCACCGAGAACGCCGTGCGGAACAGACCGGTCTCGGCCAGCGCAAATTGCAGGTAGCCCATGCCGACGGCGCGCAGGCTGCCGCGCGCGCGCTCGGTAGGCGATGCATCGGGCGGAATCGCCGCCATTTCGGCTTCCATGGCCATCGCCAGGCTCGACAGCGCCCAGGCGCGCACGGCCTGCAACAAATCCTGCCGACTGGCGAAATGGCGATACGCGGCGTTGGGCACCACCCCCGCGCGTCGCGTGGCTTCGCGCAGCACGATGGCGTCCGGCCCACCATCGCGCGCCAGGTCGATACCGGCCTCCAGCAGCGCACGTCGCAGGTCGCCATGCCGGTAGGTCGTGCGCGTGGGAGGCGTTGCAGCAACGGCACGGTTCATGTCATCTCCCATGTGGACGATGTCCACGCCATTTCTTTTCATAGTAGACAGTGTACACAAATCCTGCCAGTGCCTGACACGCCATTGGCGACCGATGTGGACAGAACGGCGCAGCGGAAAATGTGATTACAGAATGGGCGCGAACAGCTTGGCCACGTGCATGGCCACGCGCAGGATGGCGGGCGAGCCCAGGAAATCGTTCGGCCCGATCTGCCGCGCCTGCGCGAAATCGGCTTCGAGCATGCGCGCCACGTCCGCCGCGAAGGCCGGATGCGCCGTCATCACCATCAACTCGAAATTCAGGCGGAAGGACCGGTTGTCCAGGTTGGCGGTGCCCACGGCGGCGGCCTCGTCGTCGATCAGGATCACCTTCTGGTGCAGAAAGCCGGGCTGGTAGCGATAGATCTTCACGCCTGCGCGAATGGCCTGGTACGCATAGATGGTGGACGCGCCGTAGACCACCTTGTGATCGGGGCGCGACGGAATCAGGATACGGACGTCCACCCCACGCAGCACCGCCAGCCGCAACATCGCGAACACGGCTTCGTCAGGCACGAAGTATGGCGACGTCATCCAGAGCCGGCGCGTGGCGGACTGGATGGCCTCGACGAAGAACAGCGAGCAGGTTTCCTGCGCATCGGCCGGGCCCGACGGCACGACCTGGCACACCATGTCGCCCACGTAGCCGGAAGGCGGCGTCATCAGGTATGGCACCTCGCGCGCGGCCCAGTACCAGTCCTCGGCAAAGGCCATCTGCAGGTCCAGCACCGCCGCGCCCCGGATGGCGATATGCGTATCGCGCCACGGCGCCAGCGGCGGCCGGCGGCCCAGGTACTCGTTGCCGACGTTGTGCCCGCCCACGAAGGCCTGCGCACCATCGACAACCACGAGCTTGCGATGGTTGCGAAAATTAAGCTGGAAGCGATTGACAAAGCCGGGATGCGTGGAAAATGGTCGCGCTTCCACACCGGCCTGCTGCAGCACGCGCACGTAGCCACGCCCCAGCGCATGGCAACCTATACTGTCGTAGAGGAAATAGACCCTGACGCCGGCACGCGCCCGCTCGCAGAGGCGCTGTTGCAGGGCGCGCCCCAGTTCGTCGTCATGCACGATGAAAAACTGCACCAGCACCTGCTGGGTGGCCGCGTCGATGGCGGCAAAGATGGCCTCGAAGGTGGCGTCGCCGTTAACCAGCAGCCGCACATCGTTATTCATCAGGCACGGCACGCCGGTCAGGCTGGGCAGCGCCCGCATGCAGGCCTGCTCGGGCTGCAGCATCACGCTGGCGGCCAGGGCCTCGCGGTCCTTCGCCGTCATGCCATGGCGGATCTCGCGCAGGCGGTCGTTGTTGAACCGGCGCGCGTTGACATAGCCCGCAAAGCGGCTGCGCCCGAAGATCAGATACGGAACAATCGTGAAGTAGGGCATCATCACCAGCGACCCCGCCCACGCAATGGCGCCCGGCGCCGTGCGCACGGTCATCACGGCATGCAGCGCCGCGATGATTCCGACGAGGTGGAACGCGAGGACAACCGCGGCAATCACGCTGGGACTGAACATAGGCACTGGCACCCTGAGCGGCCCGGATTCGATGAGCCGTATTCTGGCATAGCAGGTCACTTTGGCGCAGCCCGATATCGCAGCCGCCGATCCAGCGGTCCGCGCCCCCCCTTGCTGCGGGATGCCCCGGCCCCTCTGCTTAATTTTTAGTCACGCCGATCCGGTACCCGCCCCGCCGCACCGTACCGCCCGTCCCTGCCCCGGTTATCCACAAAATCTGTGGATAACGATGCGGGTACGCAACAACCGGTCGGCACGCGCGACACGCCTCCCGATTTAAAGGAACGCCGATTGTTGGACCTGGGCCCGGCCGATAGGCTGCACCGTGTTTGCCCGATTCAATGAATTTCGCCTGTTCGATAGTGTCGTATGAATGCCCAATCCAATATTGCGCTGCTGGCCAGCCGCAACTCGTCTCTCCATCCCCTGCAGGAGCTGCTCTCCATTGCAGGGTTCCAATGCAACCTCTTTCAGGCCGGCCGCGACCTGATCCACGGCCTGGGTCACGACAGCTACGACATGCTGCTCATTGACCGCGACCTGCCCGACATTTCCGCCATCGACGTCATCCGCGCGGTGCGTGCCGTGCGCCATCGCGACGTCCCCATCGTGATGGTCTCGAACGAAAGCAGCGACGACGACATGGTGGAAGCGCTGGACGCCGGCGCCGACGACTACATCGTGCGGCCGCTGAACGCCCGGGTGCTGCTGGCGCGCATTGCCGCGTTGCGGCGGCGCATGGCCGGCACCCGGCTCAACGCCAGCATGCCGCTGCGCGCCGGCCCCTACGAACTCAACAACCCTGGCCGATTTGCCACGCTGCATGGGCAACGTATACCGATGACGCCGAAGGAATTCGACCTGGCCATGCTGATGTTCGCCAATGCCGGGCGCATCCTGGCCACGCAGCGCATCGAAAACACCATCTGGGGACACACGCTGCCACACTCGTCGCGGGCGCTGGCCGGGCTGGTCTCGCGCATGCGCCGCACGCTCAATCTCTGTGCGGAGAATGGCGTGACGATCACCGTGGTATACGCGCAGGGCTACCGGCTCGACATCCTCGACAGCGCGGCACGCGCCGAACTGACGGCTCATCGCCGGCCCGGACTCGCCGGCAACGGCGCACTGGCCGACTACTAGCGCGCTAGCTGTCCAGTTCGCCGCGCGCGGCCAGGTCGGCAATGTCGATACACACCACGCCCTGCGCCACGCCCTTCGCCCTGCGCTTGGCCACGGCCGCAGCAGCGCCTACATGCTGGCTGCCAAGCCGCCACGAGGCCATCGCGTCGGCGCTCACGCGCACCGCGCCGACAGCCATCGTCACTGGCGGAAAGAACATGGGGCGCCCGTGGCGATCTTCCGCCCAAATGCCACCGGCTACGCGGTCAGCCGCCGCATACATGGCCAGGGCGCCGTCATTGAAGCGGGTCATTGCGTCGTGGATGCGCGACTCCCAACCGTCTCCCTGAAACAGCACCAGATAGTCATCGCCACCGATATGGCCCAGGAAATCGCGGGCCGGATCGCAGGCCTGCGCCAGGATGGCCGCGGCGCCCTTCAGCAGTTCGTCGCCCTTCCAGTAGCCATAGTGGTCGTTGAAGGACTTGAAGTGGTTCAGATCTGCATAGCAGGCATGAAACGGACTGCGCGCCTCGATCAGTCGGTCGATATGCTGGTTCAGCAGGATGTTGCCGGGCAGGAAGGTCAGCGGATTGGCATAGCGCGCGGCTTCCATGCGCACGTCGGTAATCGCGCGCAGCAGGTCGGCGCCCGTGCCCAGCCCGACATAGCGCCCCTCGTCGGTAATCACGAAGCCATCCGCCAGCGCGCGGGTCGGTTCGCCCGCAACGTGCTCGGCCATTTCTTCCAGCGTGGTGCGCCGGTCGAAACAGACTGGCTGCGGATTGGCCAGCGTGATGCAGGCCTTGCGGCCGTACAACTCACGATGAAACGGCGTGGCGTAGCGATCGATCAGCGTCTGCCGGTTGATCAGGCCGATCGGTCGCAGGGCGTTGTCGACCACGGCCACCGCATGCAGATCGCCTTGCTCATGGAACCGCGCCAGCACGTCGTTGTTCGACGTCTCGGTATTGACGGCCGGCATCGGCCGCAGCAGCTTGCCCGCCGTCATGCCCGACCAGCCCGTCCGCAGCGTTTGCGGAAACACCGCGATCTGCCGCGACGCCAGCAACGTACGCACCTCTGACGTGATTTCGGCAGGGGGATGGGCGGCGGGACGGCCCAGGAAGTAGCCCTGTCCCGCAGCCACGCCCAGATCCCTGACCAGTGCCAGTTCCTCTGCGGTCTCGATGCCCTCGGCAATCACCCGGCCACCGAGCGCATGCATCAGGCTCAGGATCGCGCGCAGTACTTCGAGCCTGCGGGAACTGGCATGGATGCCGCGCACCAGCGATTTGTCGATCTTGATGAACTGCGGTGTCAGCTCGGCCAGGCGGTCCAGGTTGGCATGGCCCGTGCCAAAGTCGTCGAGCGCGTACTGCACGCCCAGTTCCGTCAACACGGCCACGACGTTCGCAAAGCTGGCGGCGTCCCCCACGGCCGTTTGCTCGGTGACCTCGATGACCACGCGCGACGGTGCGATCCGGGCGCCCGTGCCTTGCGCACCGTCCAGTCCCAGCAACGCCGTCATGGCGCGACCGCGATGGTCGAGCAGATGCCGCAGCGTCAGCGGGCTGAAGTTCAGGAAGAGCTTGCCGGCCAGACCCAGGGCCGCCCACGACGCCAACGCGGTGCGCGCCGCCGTCATTTCGAGCCCGATGGTGGTGCCGGTCTCCTGCGCCATGCGGAACAGCGCATCGGGTGACGCGTGCGGCGAACCCGCCGGCCCGCGAATCAGTGCCTCGTATCCCAGGATCTCGCCGCTTGCCAGCGTCACGATAGGCTGAAACACCGCATGAAGCGGTGGCGGTCGTACGGCCTCTCGGGCCGCAGACAGATCGGGGGCAACGGTAAACATGGAGCAAATTCAGACGTATGGCAGGCCACCTGCTTGTTGACGGCCGGCCACAAGCAAATCTTGAGCACGACTTTGCAATTCAGGCACATATGCAGCGCGCGCCATTGCATGACAGTTATGTGTCACCCGTATGACAAGCGCGCCACATGCCTTTTGTCACGCAGCCGTCACATGGGTGTCCGACGATCACGCCGCACTGCAACACGACCAGGCCCCGCAACGGGTCGCTGACGACACGATCGCCGAGAGGCCGGCCTGCTGCACTGCGAGGGTCATGGCATGGCGGGGCATCGCCCCGAAGGAGTTCGTAGTGTTGCAAGCCATCAAGCTGGGATTGCCGGGACAACGCGGCCAATCCATCTGGCAAGGACTGGCGGGGCTGCCGCTGGTCGTGCGCCTGTCTGCGGCGTTTGCCCTGATCTACGCGTTTGGCGCGATTGTCGGGCTCACCGGCATCTTCAATCTGATCGACCTCAAGCGCGATACCGACAAGCTGTACCAGCGCGACATGCGCGGCGCCATCGCCGCCGAGCGCGCGCAGGCATCGCTGGCCTTGCTCGGCCGCGCGCAACTGGCCCTCACGCTGGCCACCAGTTCGGCCGAACGGGACACCGCCGCCAATGACATCGCGCTGGCATCGAAACAACTCGACGCAGCGGTCGATGGCATGCGCCGGGCCGCCCCGGGCAAGGTCCAGGCCATGCTCGCCGAGCGCGCCGCAGCCGGCGAACTGATGACAAGGTATGCCGACCTGATTCGCAAGCAGCCGCTCGACGCGCTGCAATTCGACGCATCGGTTTCCATCGACGGTCACTTTCTCGGAGAACGGCTACAAAAGCTTGGCACGCTGGTGGAAACCACGCGCGCGGCGCTGGCGCAACAGGCCGCCGACACGGTAGCCGGCGTGGCCACGGCGCAGGTGACCGCGCAAACGGTGATGAGTGTGCTGCTGGCCGCCAGCCTCGCGGCGGCCGGACTGCTGGCATGGATTGCCGCCCGCAGCCTGACCCGCGAACTGGGCGGCGAGCCGCGCGACGCGGCGGCCATCGCCACGCGCATTGCCGGCGGCGATCTCACCGCGCGCATCGTCTTGCGCGAGCGCGATGACGGCAGCCTGCTGTTCAACCTGGCGGGCATGCGCGATCAACTGGCAGGCGTGCTGGCGCGGATCCAGTTATGTGCGCACGAGATTTCGGGCGCCAGCGACGGCATTGCGCGTGGCAACCAGGAACTGGCAGCCCGCACCGGCATGCAGGCCACCGCGCTGGGCGAGGCCACGGCGAATGTCTCGCGGCTCACGATGCTGGTCCAGCAGGCCCACGCGCAGGCGCAGGAATCGAGCGAAATGGCCAGCCGGGCACGCGAAGCCACCGGCGCCGGCATGGCCGCCGTGCGCGACATGAGCGGCGCCATGGCCAACGTCCACGCGCAATCGCGCAATATCTCGGAGATCGTCTCCGTCATCGAGAGCATCGCCTTCCAAACCAATATCCTCGCGCTCAATGCCGCCGTGGAAGCAGCCCGGGCGGGCGAAGCGGGACGCGGTTTTGCCGTGGTCGCGCAGGAAGTACGCGCCTTGGCCCAGCGTAGCGCCACGGCTGCCCGCGAGATCGGCGGCATCATCGGCGACGCCGCCAACGAAATTGCCCGGGGCGCCGACCTGAGCAACCGCGTGGAATCTGCCATGTCAGGCATCGACGCCGCAGTGCAGCACAGCCACACACTGGCCGCCGAACTGCGCATGCTGGCCGACGAGCAGGCCAGCGGCATCCGCACCGTGGGCGATGCGCTGGGCCGCCTGGAGCAGACCAGCGCCGACAACGCCAAGCTCGTCGACGTGGTGAGCGACCAGGCGACACGGCTCGACCACCAGGCGGCCGCGCTGGAAACGGACGTCGCGCGCTTTCAGTTCTGAACGGCTACCGCGCCGCCGCACCGCCGCAACGCCAGTTGCGGCAGCCGGGCATCCGGATTACCGGGGCCCGGCTTCAGCTTCGTTCCGCAGCGCCGTAATTCATGGAGATCCGATATGCCGGCAGGTCCTGCGCCGCTAGCATGACGGTACGCGCCGTCGCCGCAGCCGGGCCGGTCGCGACATGGATCTACACCAAGGCGAACAGAGAGCGGAGAACACACATGCTACGCAAGGCAGTGGATGACGATGCGTCGTTCGACGAGGATTTCGAGGCGGCCGGACGTGACTGGGCGCCCCGGCTCAAGCCCTGTGGCACCTGCCACGCCTGCGAGCAGCACGTCGGCCAGGCCGACCTCTTCTGCAGCATCACGTGCCAGTACGCCTTCGAGCATTTTGAAATGCGGTTATTGCGCAAGGAACAGTTGGAATAGCCGGACAAGACCGACGACAGGTACGGCTTCACCTCAGGTTCCGCCCCCAGGGTTCTCCACCCGAACGGGGGCCGTTTTTCGGACATCGCCTGGTCTGTGTCAACGCGACGAACATTTCCTTTCAAATTCCTGTCAACCTCCCTCGCCTACCGCCCGTTGAGGCGTGCATTACGGCGATATCCGCAACGCGGACCAGGCCGGAAAACAAGGCCTGGCGCGGCAGGTGTGTCCGCGAGAAACACTTGGACTTACGCAGTAACCGGCATTAACGAGTCACGCGTAAAAGTTACACAACTGTTGCACTTACGCACACTTTGTGTCGACTTTCCCACGCGAAAGCCGGATACGCTTGATTCATCCCATCACCGATTGACCACGAGAAATCATGACTGAACGCCTCATCATGCTGGACGTACCCGGCGTCCTGTATTCGGACCGCTCCGCTGCCCGCCTGGGCGGTACGCCAAACACGGGGACCCTGCGTGACGTCAGGTTTTTCGATCCTATCGCGCTGGGCTTCCTGCGCCGCCTTTTCGGTATCGCCGGGGCACGCGTGGTGGTCTCCGACGCATGGCGCCGTGGCACGCCGGCCGCCATCTTCCAGCAACTGGACCTGCAGGTGGAGGGCATGACGCCGCCCGTGGCGGGCGGCCATGGCGCGGAAATCGACGCCTGGTTCGGCCAGCACGCGGCACCCAATGCCTGGGTCATCCTGTCGACCGCTCCGGCATCGTCGTTCACCGAAGCGCAACGCGCCCGTCTGGTGCGGGTCGATCCGGCTGAAGGCCTGACCGTGGACAACTTCCGCAAGGCGCTGGACATCCTGGGCGTGGCCTGCCCGTCCACCGTCACGCCCGACTCGCGCGTGGAGCCTGGCCTGAAAGCCAAGCTGCGTCACCTGCAGCGCCTGGCACGCGACGAACCCGAGCGCTTCATGCCGGCTCCTGCCGCCGCCGAAGCGCGCGAACAGGCCATGGCCATCGCCGTGGCCAGCCTGACAGGCAAGCACCTGGAACCTGCCGCCATTCACGCCTGATCCGCGTCTGATCTTGCGGTCCACCGCAAGCATCACACCGTGATACAACAACAAGAAGGCCGCCAGTCATGAACTGACCCCAGAAAGTTGGACAGTTGATTTGCTAGGCTAGAGAGGGCTGAGTCCTGTACTTCACGGGACTCAGCCCTTTAAGTTTGAGCTTGATGCGGTCGTGATTGTAATAGTGAATGTATTG
>NZ_PJRP01000006.1:176602-257450 GCF_002858765.1 Cupriavidus pauculus | reverse complement strand
TGAACTGACCCCAGAAAGTTGGACAGTTGATTTGCTAGGCTAGAGAGGGCTGAGTCCTGTACTTCACGGGACTCAGCCCTTTAAGTTTGAGCTTGATGCGGTCGTGATTGTAATAGTGAATGTATTGGCGCAGGCCTTGCTGTAGCTCCTCGACGCTGGCGAACTTGTTCAGGTAGAAGAACTCGGACTTCAGGGTGCCGAAGAAGCTTTCCATGGTGGCGTTGTCGAGGCAATTGCCCTTGCGGGACATGCTGGGACGGATTCTGCGCTGTTTGAGCATCCGCTGATAGGCCGGCATCTGGTACTGCCAACCCTGATCGGAATGCAGCAGCGGTCGGTCCTTCGGGCTGAGGCGGCGGAACGCCTTCTTCAGCATATTGCTCACCATCTCGAAGGTGGGCCTACGGGCAGTCTCGTAGGCGATGATCTCGCCGTTGTACAGGTCCAGCACCGGGGAGAGGTACAGCTTCTCGCCGGCCACGTTGAATTCGGTCACGTCGGTTACCCACTTCCGATTCGGACGCCTGGCCTGGAATTGCCGTTGCAGAACATTGGGTGCGACACGGCCTACCGTGCCCTTGTAGGAGCGGTATTTCTTCGGCCGGACCAACGACTTCAGTCCCATCTCTCTCATGAGGCGCTGAACCGTCTTGTGGTTGACGATCGTGCCGGTTTGCCGGATTACCGCCGTGATGCGGCGGTAGCCATAACGGCCCATGTGCCGGGCAAAGAGTTCGCGAATGCGCGCTTTCAGCTCCGTATATTTGTCGTGGGCCTGCAGCACGGCCTGCTGGTAGTAGAACGTGCTGCGCGCCAGTCCTGCCACCCTCAGCAAGCCGGCCAACGGGTACTGCTGCCTCAGCTCAAGCACTATTTGCGCTTTTTGGGTTGCGCAGATGTCTTGCTCGCTTGAACCAAGGCGTCGAGCTTTTTTAGGTACGCGTTCTCCATGCGCAGGTAGTCCAACTCTTCAAGGAGTTCTTCGCGCGTGCGCGTCAGGTCGCCTGATGACCGCGATGGCTTTGTCTTGGGAGTCCGTTGTGGCATCTTGCTGGGCCGTCGTCCCCTGGGGCGAGGCGTCAGAGCTTCTAAACCCCCAGCATCATACTGGCGTTCCCACACGCCAATGGCGCCGCTACCGCGGATGTCGAACAGCGCCGCCACTTCCCGATGCGACAAGCCTTGGCGGCGCATCCGCTCAAGCACGGAGAGCTTGAACTCTGCGCTGTAGGTCTTGTACCTGCGCTTGAGACTGGCTTGGCCATGCAGCCGATAGGCTGCAACCCACCGCCGCACCGTCCCCTCGTCAATCCCATAGCGCTTGGCGAGCGCGCCGGCCCCTGCGTGCCCGGTCAGATACTCCTTGATGACCGACAGTCTGAACTGCTCGGTGTACCTATACATGAAAACACCCCAAAAGTTGGTGTCCAACTTTTGGGGTGCAGTTCAGTCATGGCGGCCTTTTTCATGCGCGGTCGACGCGCGGCATCAGCGGGCGATCAGCGGGCCGTGAGGGCTACCGCCGGGAAATCCACGGGCACGGCAAATGCCACGTTGATGTAGTTGGTGAACAGGTTCAGCGCCACATGGGCGACGATCTCGACGATTTCGCCCTCGTTGAAGCCCACTTCGCGCAGGCCAGCCACATCCGCATCGGACACCTGGCCGCGTGCTTCCACGAGTTTCAGCGCGAAGGCCAGCGCGGCCGCCGTCTTGGGATCGTCCGATTGGCCCGACTGTGCAGCCGCCATCTGCTCGGCCGAAGCACCAGCCTTGCGGCCCAGCGCCGTATGCGCGGCCAGGCAGTATTCGCAGCGGTTGCGATCGGCCACCGCCACGGCGATCTGCTCGCCCAGCTTTGCCGGGATCACGCCACCGCCGAGCGCGCCAAACGCGGCCCACATCGACTGCAACGCGGCCGGCGAATTCGACACGGCGCGGAACATCTGGGGCACACCGCCAAAAGCGGACTGGATCTGGGCCAGGGCGGCCTGGCTGCCGGCCGGCGCGGTCTGGGGTTCGGGTACGGAAATACGTGCGGTCATGATGGAATCTCCTGTCGAAGTGATCTGGAAAGGGATCTGGAAAGTGATCGAAATCAGGACGTTGCCGTCCTTGGGTTCCACTATGGCCGCGCCCGGCGTACGATAGGATACCGTCCGTCCCCGAAACGTATCAATTCATCCCAGCAGCCGCCCTCACGTCACAACCACCCAGCCACACCGATCCTGCCCGTGACCACCACCTCCGCGCCGCTTTCCGTCGATCGCCTGTCCGCCCTGCTTGAGCGGTTCCGGATTCAGGCGCACCTGTTCCATACCGGCCCGCTGTGCGGCGTTTCCCGTTTTGATCAGCCCAATCGCGGTTTCCTGCATGTGATGCGCGAAGGCAGCATGACGGTGACGCACCATACCCGGGGTCTGCCCAGACGGCTGGAGATCCGCCAACCATCGCTGCTGTTCTATCCGCGCCCTGCGGTCCACACCTTCCACAATCCGCCAGCCGAAGGGTCGCAGTTTTCCTGTGCCACGCTGGAGTTTGCAGGGGGCGACCGCAACCCGCTGGCGCGCGCCCTGCCGCCGTTGATCGTCCTGCCGCTGGCCGACGTGCCGGGGCTGTCCCCGGCCCTCGCGCTGCTGTTCGCGGAAACCGAGCGGGTGCGTTGCGGCCAGCGCCTGCTGGCGGATCGGCTGTTTGAAGTGGTGGTGATCCAGCTCTTGCGTTGGATGCTCGATCATCCCCAACAGATCGGGATCCAGCCCGGACTCATCACGGGCCTGTCCGACCCGCGCCTGGCGCGGGTGCTGGTGGCCATGCACGAAGCCCCCGGAGACAACTGGAATCTGGAAAAGATGGCGGCCTGCGCGAGCATGTCACGCAGCGCCTTCGCGGCGGCGTTCCGCGACATCGTCGGCCAGACGCCGGCCGACTACCTGACAGACTGGCGCATCAGCCTGGCCCAGAGCCGGCTGCGCGACGGCGCGCAACTCAAGCTGCTGGCCGATGAACTGGGCTATGCCAATCCGTCGGCGCTGTCGCGGGTCTTCCTGGCCAGGGTCGGCCAGTCTCCGCGCGACTGGTTGCGCGCGGAGGCGGCCGGGCACACGCCTTAGTAGTCGACCGTCATCGATACCTTGAACGTACGCGGATTGCCGATATACAGCGTGCTGGCCGAAGTGGACACGCCAGCCCAGTAATCCTTGTTTGCCACGTTCTCCACGGCGGCGCGCAGCGTATAGCGCATCTGCGAGGCCTTGAAGGTGTAACGCGCACCCAGGTCGAAGCGGTTCCACGACGGCAGCGCGATGGTGTTCGTATTGTTCGCGTACTGACGGCCGGTCTGGATGAAGCGGCCCGACATGGTGGCGCCAGCCAGGAACGGCAGGTCGTACTCGCCGCTCAGCGTCATCGTGTAGTTCGGGATGCCAATACCCTTCTTGCCCTCGGTCTGCGCGTTGCCGGTGTTCTGGTACTGCGAGTCGATATACGACACGCCGCCCAGCAGGCGCACGCCGCGAACGGGTTCGCCAAACACGCTGAACTCCACGCCGCGATTGCGCAGGTCCTGCATCCCGAACACGTTGCCCTGCATGGTGGTGCCCTGCGGCTGCTCGATCTGGAAGAACGCCAGCGTCGTGCCGAACGAACCGGCGTCGTACTTCACGCCCGCCTCGTGCTGCTTCGACTTGACCGGCGCGAAGATCTCGCCGCGGTTGACGTTGGTATTGCCCGCCGTCGGACCTTGCGCAAGACCCTGGATGTAGTTGTAGTAGACCGACACGTTCTGCAGCGGCTTGACGACCAGGCCGAACATCGGCGACGTGGCGGAATCGCTATAGTTCGACGTCTGGGCGCCTGTTGCCGTGGCGTAGCCGCGCACGTTGATCACCTGCTGGCGCACGCCGGCGGTCAGCAGCACGCGATCGTTCAGGAAGCCGAGGGTGTCGGACACCGACACGCCGTTGAGGTTGGTCCGCTGCGTCACGTACGGATCGGCCATGTTGCCCGTGGCCGGTGCCGACGGATAGGCCACGACCGGGGCGTTGTACAGATTGGTATCGAACCGGCCCGAGAACTCGAACGCCGTCGCCCTCTTCTGCTCCAGGCCCGACCAGCTCAGGTTGACCGTATGCTTGACCGGCCCGGTCACGAACCGGCCTCGCACGCCCACTTCGCCGGAGAACGTGTCCTGCTCGAACGGCACGGTCAGGCGCGTGGCATAGCCGGTGCCGTCGTTGCCGACGTTGGCCCCGCTATAGCTGCCAAATTCGTTGGTATGGTGACCGCCGAAAGCCGCATAGGCCGTCCAGTCCTTCGTGATGTCGTACTCGGCCCGGATCGTGCCGTAGATATCTTCGAGCGACGAATTGGTCCACGGCTGCGCGAAGTTCGTGGTGGCCGACGGCACCGCCGGCAGCGCCGTGCCAGTCAGGCTGACCGTGCTGCGTCCCTGGTAGATGCGCTGCTTCTGGTAGCCGAAATCGGCATTCACGCGCAGGTTGTCGCCCTGGTAGTCCAGGCCCAGCGTGAACAGGCGTTGCTGGCGGCTTTCGTTGTCGATGGCCGTGTCACCGCCGCGCGCCATGGCATTCACGCGCACGCCGAATTCCTTCTTGTCGCCGAAGCGGCGGCCCACGTCGATGTGGCCGCCGGCCTGGCCATCGCTGGTGTAGTCGAGCGTGCCCTGCGTGATCGGCGCGGCCGTGGCGTACTTCGGCACCAGGTTGATCGCGCCACCCACGGCGGTACCTGAGGCCGATACGCCAGTCAGGAAGGCATTGGCGCCGCGGAACACTTCCACGCGCTCCAGCCCTTCGGTCGACGCCAGCTGACGCGGGGCAATGCCGTAAAGACCGTTGTAGCCGAGGTCATCCGAGCTCAGCGTGAAGCCGCGTACCACGAAGGTTTCGGAAAAGTTGCCGAAGCCCGAACTGACGCGGACGGCCGGATCGTCGGCCAGCACCTGGCCCACCGTATGTGCCTGCTGGTTCTGGATCTGTTCGGCCGTGTACGACGTGACGCTGAACGGCACGTCCATGAAATCCTGGTTGCCCAGTATGCCGATGCGGCCGCCGCGCGCCACCTGGCCACCTGCATACGGCGCGGGCAACTGGTCTGGCGAGGCTTCGCCCTTGACCGTCACCGCCGGCAGCGACTGCTGCGTGGCGGGCGGCGCGGTCTCCTGCGCAAAAGCCAGAGACGGCAGCACGCCTGCGGCAGCCAGCGAGGCGGCCAGGAAGCTGAGTCGGACGGTACGGGATGAACGAGTTGAACGAGAAGCACGCGTGGGACGCGCAGCAGCGCGAGGTACGACAAAAGACAAGATGACACTCCCAAAAGTAAAACGATTGCACTTGCACCGCGGTCCCGATGCGGTGGACTGGCTTGACCCGTGTCCGTGAATGGCGGCATCGCTCTGCCGGCGATGCTCGTTGGTGTTCGTGGTAGTTCTTGGTGGTTCGTAGGCGCCTATGCGAGCCTGAGCCAGGGCGAAACCATGGTGGCCGCCATGCCCAGTGCGATGGACGCCCGCGCCAGTCGCGGCGTGGCGTGCGGCGCCCAGGAAAACGCGCCGACCACGGCCATCGCGCCAAGGGTGAGCAGCCCTGCCCAGTAGACGAAGCCGAAAGCCCAGCCTTCGGCCAGTACGCAGGCGACCAGGGCCAGCGCCAGGGCAATCGTGCCCTGCCAGCGCAGGCGCGCGATCTCGGCCGGCACCGGTACGCTGCCGCGTCCGAACATGTCGGCGTGATGGCGATCCATGGCCTGCGCCAGCCACATGAATCCGCCAATCGCGAAACCCAGCCCCGCCACGCAGGCCGGTCCGACCGGCATCATTGCCACACTCATTGCGACACCTCGCCCGACATCTCGCCCACGCCGGTCACCGCGCGCGGGGCAGCCGCCTTGCGGGGCGCGGCACCACGCTTGCCGAGCATCCTGGCCGCGGCGCCCAGGCCGATGCCGAGCACCAGCACGGTCAGGTCGAAGCCCGCCACAGCCACGGGACCATGGAACAGCGTCACACCAAGGTGGGTGGAGGTGGTCAGCGCGTTCAGCACGGGCAGGCCGGCGAACAGCGCCGCGGCCGCCCACAGCTGCACGCGCCACATCGCTCGCGTCGGGCGCCATTGCGCCAGCAGCGCAGCCAGTGCCCAGGCGCCGAAGAATGCCTGGATCTCGGTGGCCTGGCGTTGCGCCAGATCGACTGGCAGCAAGCGGTTGGCCCAGAAGTAGGCGCCGAATGCGATCGGCAGGCCGGCGATCACGCCCAGATTGAGCGCCTCGACCAGCCGCAGGCCGAACGGCGTGCGTCCCGTGGCGGCAATGCGTTTGGCATGGCTCTGCCGCGTCTTGACCGCCCACAGCAAGGCCCCGGTGGCCACCATCAGGCAGCCCGCAAGACCGGATACGAAGAACAGCGCGCGCAGCAGCGGCGGCGCGAAGTGCGCCACGTGCAGGCCCAGCATCGTCCAGCGCGTGGTGCTGGCCGGTGCCACCTCGTCGCCCAGGGTTGCCTTCAGCTCGCCGGTGGCACCCGCGAAGACCACGGTGGGCGTGGCCGTGCCGAACTGGCGGCCTTCCTCGCGCGCCACGGCGACCGTGGCGTTAGCCTTGTTGGGCGCTTCAACGGTGAGGCGGCGCGGCGCGGCGCCATCCCAGTGCGCCGACGCCTGCGCGATCATCGGCCCGATCGGCGCCAGCGGCGCGGTTTCCGTGGTCGGCTTCACGCGCGGCGCGCGGGCCGCCAGCTCGGCGTTGAATGCCTGCTCGTTCCCCTTGTACACGGCCTGGATGCCCCAGGGCATGTACATGAACAGCAGCGTCACCAAGCCGGTGTACGTAATCATCAGATGGAACGGCAGCGCCAGCACGGCCACGGCGTTATGGGCGTCCAGCCAGGAACGCTGTCCCTTGCGGGCGCGGAACGTGAAGAAGTCCGCGAAGATGCGCCGGTGCGTAATCACGCCGCTGACGATCGCCACCAGCATGAACATCGAGCAGAAGCCGATGATCCAGCGCGCCCAGATCGCGGGCATGTAGTGCAGGTCGAAGTGAAGCCGGTACAGGAACTCGCCGCCGCGCGTCTGGCGCGCGCCCGGAATCGGCTCGCCGGACACCGCGTCGAGCGTGCGGGATTCCAGCCGCGCGCGATTGGACTTGCCGGCGTCCTCGGGCTTGGCCGGGCGCAGCCAGAACATCGAGATCGTGGGATTACGATCGTCGGGCAGCGTCATGAACCAGCGCTCTGCGCCGGGTGCCTCGCGCTGCAGGTAGGCAAAGGCCCGTTCCGCGGCGTCGGCGGCCGGCACCTTGTGGCTCAGCGACGCATGCAGTTCCGGCTTCATCCAGATCGTGATCTCGTCCTTGAAATAGCTGGCGGTGCCACCGCAGAACACCAGGAACAGCACCCAGCACACCAGCAGGCCCGACCACGTATGCAGCCACGCCATCGACTGGCGCAGGCCCTGGCCTTTCTTGAGTTCGGCCATCACGCGCTCCGCAGGGCAAGCCAGCCCACGGCCAGCACGGCAGCGGGCACCGCCAGCCCGATCCACGCGCGCCAGGCCGTGTCGGTGGCAAACACCCAGATCACCGCCAGCGCGAACCACAGGAACGACAGCAGCGTGGACGTGACCACCGCCTCGGCGCGCGCCATGCCAGCCCAGTTCGCCAGCACCAGCGCCAGGCATCCCGTGGCCAGCGCGGCAACGGCATAGCCGCCCAGAATGGCGGCCACCGCCCGCGAGGCAATCGCCATGCGATAGCTGATCGGAACGCCCTGCTTCATGTTTGTACGATGCCCGAAAAAATGTAACGCACATGATAAGCGTTCTCATCTGCATTGTCTTCAAAGACGTACGACAAGCCATGTTTCTGGCCCAAGACATTGGCAGACATGTCGCAAACAAGACAAAACCGGCTCGGCCAGTGCCATGCCGACGCGCCGATATTCGCACAGAGATTTCTCTATCAGTTCTGCCACGCAGAACTAGCGTTCCACCGTGCGGTTGACACTCTCCGGATATCGATGGGACGATGGCCCACATCGAATACCGGCGAGCCAACAGGTCAACGCCGGAGCCTTACCCGGAGACATCATGCGCAGTACCGCTGCACCGGCCGCCCATTCGGGGTCGACCGCCATCTCGGCGCCATCCGGCGCAACCGCTTCCGATTCACCGCTGCCGTTTGCACCCGCGTTCGCCCGTCTGCACCAGACCATGGCGCCGTGGGTGGCCAGCGTGCCCGACCGCATTGCGATCATGGATGCGCACCGGGCCTTGCGATACGCCGAACTCGACGTGGCCGTTCGTGAAACAGCCGCCACGCTGTCCGCCCTGGGCGTGCGTGGGGGCGACCGCGTGGTGCTCGTGACCGAAAACAGCGTGGGCTGCGCGGTGCTGCTGCTGGCACTGAGCGCGATCGACGCCTGGTCGGTGCCCGTCAACGCACGGCTGTCGCAGCGCGAGATCGCCAACATCGTCGAGCACGCCGGCGCACGCGTGACGCTCTATCTCGACAACGACTTCCCCGAAGCGCGCGAGCATGGCCTGGCGCGTGGCGCGCAATGGGTCGAGTGGACGCACGTAGGCAGGCTGCTGGCCAGCGCCATCGACGACGGCGTCGAACCCGAACCCGTGGAGGCCGACCCGCGCCAGCAGGTGGCGGCGATGATCTACACCACGGGCACCACCGGCGCGTCGAAGGCCGTGATGCTGACGCACGCCAACCTGATGTTCATCGGCCATTCCAACCGCATGCAGTCGCGCGTGAAGGCTGGCGACCGCATCTACGGCGTGCTGCCGATCTCGCACGTGTACGGCCTGTCGGTGCTGCTGGTGGGCCCGGTCTCGAACGGCGCGACGGTGTTCTACGAACCGCGTTTCCGCCCCGACAAGCTGGTGCGCACGCTGATCGACGATCAACTGACGGTGCTGCATGGCGTCCCGGCGATGTACGCCAAGATCATCGAATGGGGCCGCGCGAACAACCAGCCGCTGCGCACGCCGTCGCTGCGCATCGCGCAGTCGGGCGGCGCGCCGCTGACGGCATCGCTGAAGGCCACCTTTGAAGACGCGTTCGGCATCGTGCTGAACAATGGCTACGGCATGACCGAGACGTCGCCCACGGTCTGCCAGACCCGCGTGGAGCACCCGCGCAGCGACTGCTCCGTGGGCCCGGCCGTGCCCGACGTGGAAATCCGCCTGGGCAATCCGCTGCCCGACGGCAGTGGCGAACTGCTGGTGCGCGGGCCCAACGTGATGAAGGGCTACTACCGCCGCCCCGACCTGACCGCGCAGACCATCGACAGCGACGGCTGGCTGCATACCGGCGACCTCGCGCGCATCGATGCCGATGGCGCTGTGTCGATCGTCGGCCGCTCGAAGGAAATCATCATCCATTCGGGTTTCAACGTGTACCCGGAGGAAGTGGAGCAATCGCTCAATGCCTTCCCGGCCGTGCTGCAGTCGGCCGTGGTCGGCCGCGCTGTCGAGGGCAACGAGGAAGTGATTGCGTTTGTCGAGGTGCGCAGCGGCATGACGCTGGACGAGGCCGCGCTGCGCGCCTTCCTGCGAGACCAGCTGTCGCCCTACAAGATTCCCGCCGAAATCCGCACGGTGCAGCAGTTGCCTGCCGCACCGTCGGGCAAGATCCTCAAGGCCCGCCTGCGCGAGCAGCTGGCGGCCGGCAACGTGTGAGCAGCCTCATGGAAGACACCCTGACCGAACGGCCGGACGCCGACGACATCCACGACCGCGACGACACGGTCGCCACCGCCGACACTGTCGACCTGCTGGCCGACGCGACCCCGGCAAGGAAGGACAACCGCAAGGAAGACCGCCACTTCGTGACGGCGCTGGCGCGCGGGCTCGACGTACTGGCCTGCTTCCGCGCGTTCGACGCCGAACTCGGCAACGCCGAACTGGCCCAGCGCTGCGGCCTGCCCAAGTCGACGATCTCGCGGCTGACCCACACGCTGACCGAACTCGGCTACCTGCAGGCGCTGACCGACCCCGTGCGTTACCGCCTGGGCAGTTCCGCGCTGGCGCTGGCGCCGGCCGGGCAGCAAGGCGCCGACGTGCTGTCGGTGGCCAAGCCCTTCATGCAGGAACTGGCCGAACTGTCACAGGGCGTGGCATCGCTGATCGTGCGCGATCGCGGCCGCATGCTGATCTACGAAAACTGCCAGTCGGAGAGCTACCTGACGCTGCGCGTGCCGGTGGGCAGCCGGGTTTCCGGCCTGACCACGGCGGCGGGCCGCGCCTATCTGCTGGCCCTGTCGCCCACCGAGCAGCGCCAGGCGCTGACCGCGTTTCGCGCCGACGACAAGGTCAGCGCCGCGCAGGCCGAAGGCATCCTCTCGAACTGCCGCGACGAACAGCGCCGGCTGGGCTGCACGACCTCGTTCGGAGAATGGCTGCCGGACATCAACTCGATTGCACAGGCATTCCGCCCGGGCTCGTCGCTGCCGCCGATGACGCTGAGCTGCAGTGGCCCCAACGCCCTGGTGCCGCCCGCCCATCTGCTGGAAAAGGTCCGGCCGCTGCTGCAGAAACACATCCGCGGCATCGAGGCGGCGCTGGGCGTGGCTGCCTGAAGCGGGACATGACAGGTTTGCCGCCTCGCGCTCAGCGCGGCGGCATGTCGTCCCGGTCGTCGTCGTGTTCCGGCGGCAGCTTCCTGGTCAGCCTGCCATCGAAGCGCGCATGCAGGCTGTTTTCCAGCCTGCCGCCCAGCCTCAGCAACAGCATGCCCAGCGTCAGCGCCATCACCACGATCGCGTAATAGCCGGCGCCCGACGCCGCGCCCAGGATGGCCGCCAGCCAGATGCCCGCCGCCGTGGTCAGCCCTTGCGGCCGGTCATGCACGCCGTGCCGGGCAATCACGCCCACCCCCAGGAAACCCACCCCGGTCAGCAGGCCCTGCAGCACGCGCGACATGGCGTCGGCCGGGTGCCCGTTGAGGGTCACCACGCAAACGGCCGTGGCCGCCCCCAGCGCCACCAGCCCCAGCGTGCGCATGCCGGCCGCCTTGCCGTGGAGGTTGCGGTCCAGACCGATGATGGCGCCCGCGGCGAGTCCGCCCAGCAGGCGCCAGAAGAGTTCCAGCGAGAATTGGTCCATGTCGGCAAGCTTAGCGTGTGACGCGTCGACATGACAGCCGGGATTGCCGTACGATGCGGATTCCCTGCCCTCGTCCCACGGAACCGTTTCCATGCCCCATCTGATTGTTGAAATCACCGAGAACACGCGCCTGACCTGCTCCTTCGAGGAATTGCTGGACGAAGCGAATGCGGCGTTGCTGTCGAGCGGCCAGTTCCAGGAGCCCGACATCAAGTCGCGCTGCGTCACGCTGTCGACGTTCCGCCAGGGCACGGAACCGGCCGATCGCGCCTTCGTGCATGCCACGCTGCAGATCCTGGACGGCCGCGACCAGGCCGTGCGCAAGCAGTTGAGCGAACTGGTGGTCAACGCGATTTCGGAAATGGTGCGCCCGGGCGCGCCGGGGCAGACCGTGCAGGTCACGGTCAATGTCGTGGAAATGGAACGGGCAACGTTCTCGAAGCAGATTGTTGCAGGCTGAACGGCTGGCTGAATGGCCGACTGAAATCCGGACGGCGCGATGCCAGGCGCGCCGATCCTGACCTAAGCTGAAACCTCCGGCAAGCCACGCCGGCCGCCGCCCACCGGGAGACATCGCCATGGACACCCCCTTCCACCCGTTTTCCGACCTCTTCGCACAGCTTGGCCTGCCATCGGACGAGGCCAGCATCCGTGCCTTTATCGGCAAGCATTCGCCCCTGCGGGAAGATGTCGATCTCTGGGATGCGCCCTTCTGGACGCCAGCGCAGGCCACGCTGCTGCGCGACGAGATCGCCGAGGATGCCGACTGGGCCGAGGCCGTCGACCAGCTGAACCTGGCGCTACGCGCGCCCGCCTGAGCGACGACGCGCGCCAGTGGCGCGTAAGACCTTGGGGCGATGGACGTCTGCGCGAAATCGGCGCTACCATCGGATCACCCACCCTCCAGGGTGGTTGCGACCCGCCACCCGCCGCTCAGCGGTGGGCGTGCCAGTACGCCACGGAGATATCCATGCTGCTGCGCCGTCAAGTAAGCCAACTCGCATTGCTCGCAGTCTTGTTCGCCGGTCTGACGCCCCTGTTCCACGGGCATGCGCAGACGCCGCAGTCGTCGCCGGGCGACGCCGCCATCAACGACGCCATTTCCGATGCGGTCCGCCAGGGCTCGATCCGCTTCCAGCCCACCCCGGCGCATCCGCCCACGCTTGAAGAACAGTGCGACCAGCTGGCGCTGCAGATCGGCGAAACGCCGCGCCGCAGCTACCGGCCGTCGAACGCGCCGGTGGAAAACAGCCAGGGCAACGAGATTTCGACGGTCGAACGCGACCGCACCCGGCGGCAACTGCAGAAGGTCTATCAGGAAAAGTGCATGCAGTAGCGGAGCGGCGGGCCGCTCCGGCCTGGAAGGCGGGCACCCGTAATCGGATGCCATAAAAAGCGCCGCCTTCCGCACCTCATTCCACTCAGGTCACCGGCGCCGGGTTGAACAGCGCCAGCGAGTTGTGCAGGCCATGGTGCTCGGCCCAGGTCTTCTTGCGGCCGCTGGCCACGTCGATCATCAGGCGGAACAGCTCCCAGCCCACATCCTCGATGGTGGCTTCGCCCGTGGCGATGCGGCCGGCGTTGACGTCCATCAGGTCGTGCCAGCGGCGCGCCAGGTCGCTGCGCGTGGCCACCTTGATGACAGGCACCTCGGCCAGGCCGTAAGGCGTGCCCCGGCCCGTGGTGAACACGTGCAGGTTCATGCCGGCGGCCAGCTGCAGCGTGCCGCAGATGAAGTCGCTGGCGGGCGTGGCGGCGTAGATCAGGCCCTTGGTGCGGACCTTGTCGCCGGGCGACACCACCCCGGAAATCGGCGCGCTGCCCGACTTCACGATCGACCCCATGGCCTTTTCGACGATGTTCGACAGGCCGCCCTTCTTGTTGCCCGGCGTGGTGTTGGCGCTGCGGTCCACGCGGCCACGGTCCAGGTATTTGTCGTACCAGTCCATCTCGCGGATCATCGCCTCGGCCACTTCGGGCGTGGCGGCGCGCGAGGTCAGCTGGTCGATGCCGTCGCGCACTTCGGTCACTTCCGAGAACATCACCGTCGCGCCGGCGCGCACCAGCAGATCCGTGGCGAAGCCGACGGCCGGGTTGGCCGTGACGCCCGAGAACGCATCGCTGCCGCCGCACTGCACACCCACCACCAGCTCGGAAACAGGCACCGTCACGCGCTTGCGGGCGTTGAGCGCCTCCAGATGCGGAATGGCCATCTGCACGATCGAATCGATCATCGAGCCGAAGCCCACGTGCTTGTCGTCCTGCAGGCAGACCACGCCCACCTGCACTTCGCCGGCACCGGTCTGGATCGGGATCGTGCCCGGCGGCATCAGGCGCTCGGGCTGCAGCTTCTCGCAGCCCAGGCTCACCATCATGGCGGTACCGCCAAAATTCGGATTCAGCGCGATATTGCGCAGCGTGCGGATCGGCACCACGGCGTCGGGCGCATCGATGGCCACGCCGCAGCCGTAGGTGTGTTCCAGCCCGATCACGTCGTCGACGTTCGGATACTTCGGCAGCAGGTCGGCCTTGATGCGCTTGACCGCGTGATCCACCACGCCGGCCACGCACTGCACGGTCTGGGTAATGGCCAGGATGTTGCGGGTGCCCACCGAGCCGTCCGGGTTGCGGAAGCCTTCAAACGTGTAGCCTTCCAGCGGCGGCATCGGCTCGGGCAGGCGCGTGCCGATCGGCAGGTCGGTCAGGCCCGGCGCCACGGGCATCTCGATCACACGCTCGTTGACCCAGCTGCCGCGCGGCAGGTCTTGCAGCGCGTAGCCGATGGTCACGTTGTAGCGGGTTACCGCGTCGCCCTTCTCCAGGTCGGCCAATGCCACCTTGTGGCCCTGCGGCACGCGTTCCACCAGGGTCAGGCCGCACGGGAACACCGTGCCGGCGGGCAGGCCGCCGTCATTGGCGACGATGGCCACGTTGTCATTGGCGTGGATGCGGATGTACAGCGGCGGACGTTGCTCCGCGGCCTGGGCGTTCTGTACCGACAGGTCCGACATGGTGGGGATTCCTTCTTTATTGGGGGTGCTTCAGTTCGACGCGGCGAATGTCCTTGACGATCACCAGGTAGCTCAGCACGGTCACCAGGGCGTTGACGCCCACGAAGACCAGCGCGCCGTTGAACGAGCCCGTGGCGCTCAGGATATAGCCGATCACGATCGGCGTCACGATGCCCGCGATATTGCCAAACGTGTTGAAAATGCTGCCAGCCAGTCCGATCACTTCCTTGGGCGCCGTATCGGCCACCACGGCCCAGCCCAGCGCGCCAATGCCCTTGCCGAAGAACGCCAGCGCCATGATGCCCACGACCAGCCATTCGGCATCGACGTAGTTGCACGCGATCATCGACACCGACAGCAGCATGCCGGCCACGATCGGCACCTTGCGGGCCAGCGTCAGCGAATGGCCGCGGCGCAGCAGCGTGTCGGAGATCACGCCGCCCAGCACGCCGCCCAGAAAACCGCAGATGGCCGGCAGCGAGGCCACGAAACCGGCCTTCAGGATCGACATGCCGCGCGCCTGCACCAGGTACACCGGGAACCACGTCAGGAAGAAGTACGTCAGCACGTTGATGCAGTACTGGCCCAGGTAGACGCCGGCCAGCATGCGGTTGGTCAGCAGCTGCTTGGCGTAGAACCAGCCGGCCGGATTGGCCGACTTGCCGCCCTGCTTCGCTTCGTCGCCTTCGCCCATATGGATCAGGCCGCCGCCCTGCGTGATATGGTCCAGTTCCGCCTGGTTGACGCCGGTGTGCGTGGCCGGGCTGCGCATGACCTTGAGCCAGACCAGCGCCAGCAGCATGCCCATGATGCCCATCCACAGGTACACGTGGTGCCAGCCCCAGGTATGGACGATCCACGCCATCAGCGGCGTGAACACCACGGCGGCAAAGTACTGCGCCGCGTTGAAGATGGCCGATGCCGTGCCGCGCTCGGCGGTCGGGAACCAGCTGGCCACTACCTTGGCGTTGGCCGGGAACGCCGGCGATTCCGCCAGGCCCACGGCAAAGCGCAGCGCGAACAGCACGCTGATGGCCTGGCCGATCGTAGCGAAAACGCCAATCCAGCCTTGCAGCAGCGTGAAGAACGACCACAGGAAAATGCTGAAGGCATAGATGCGGCGTGCGCCGAAACGGTCGAGCAGCCAGCCGCCCGGGATCTGCGCCATCACATAGGCCCAGCTGAAGGCCGAGAAGATGTAGCCCATCTGCACGGCCGAGAAGCCGAACTCCTCGCGCATGGCGGGGCCGGTGATGGACAGCGTGGCACGATCGGCGTAGTTGATCGTGGTCACGATAAAGATCAGGGCAAGGATCCAGTAGCGGACGTTGGTGCGGCGGGCGCCAGTTGCGGCGGCCGCGCTGGAAGTGGGTGTTGCGTTCATCTGGGTCTCCTCACAGCCGGTGGACCTGGATGCGGGAATGCGTCTGGACCGGCTTGTGATATGTCGTCGTACGACCACGATTATAGAGACGGGGTTCCTCCCACTACAGTGCGCGTTTACCCTGAAACGGTGCAATTCGCTGTGTTGCAGTGCATCGGCCGATAGCGCTGCCTTTCAATTGGCTTGCGGCTTTGCGGGGGATTGTGTCCCGTTTGCCACCCTGTCCCGTTCGGCCGCAAAACCGCACCGGCGGCGCCTTCGACACCCCCGGCCACCGGGGTTTTCCCTTGGTTTCAGCCATACCGCTTGCATGGTCAAGTTGTTAGTTGTACGATGACTTATCTCGAAACATCCACAACGATGGACCGAGGTACCAACCGGCCTTGATCCACACCTAAACCACCATTCGCCATGTGGCGATCAGGAAGAGCGACATGACTACACCGCAAGAACTGAAGCAGATTATCTCCGACGGCCTGCTCTCGTTCCCCGTTACCGATTTCGACGCACAGGGCAACTTCCGCGCCGACACCTATATCGAGCGCCTGGAATGGCTGGCGCCGTACGGTGCCTCGGCCCTGTTCGCCGCGGGCGGCACCGGTGAGTTCTTCTCGCTGACGCAACAGGACTACTCGAATGTGATCCGCACCGCGGTGGAAACCTGCCGTGGCAAGGTACCCATCCTGGCCGGCGCCGGCGGCCCGACCCGCGTGGCCATCGAGTACGCCAAGGAAGCCGAGCGCCTGGGCGCGCACGGCATCCTGCTGATGCCGCACTACCTGACCGAAGCCAGCGAAGACGGCATTGCCAACCACATCGAAGAGGTTTGCAAGGCCACCAAGTGCGGCGTGATCGTCTACAACCGCGCCAATTCGCGTATCGGCGCCGACCTGCTGGCCAAGGTCGTGGACAAGTGCCCGAACCTGATCGGTTTCAAGGACGGCGTGGGTGACATCGAGGCCATGGTGCGCGTGCGCCGCAAGCTCGGCGACCGCCTGGCCTACCTGGGTGGCCTGCCCACCGCCGAAGTCTACGCCGCTGCCTACAAGGCGCTGGGCGTGCCCGTGTACTCGTCGGCCGTGTTCAACTTCATCCCGAAGACCGCGATGGACTTCTACCGTGCCGTGGCCGCCGACGACCACGCCACCATCGGCCGCCTGATCGACGATTTCTTCCTGCCGTACCTGGACATCCGCAACCGCAAGCATGGCTACGCCGTGTCGATCGTCAAAGCCGGCGCCAAGCTGGTTGGCCACGACGCAGGCCCGGTGCGCGCGCCGCTGACCGACCTGACCGAGGAAGAAGTGGCCAAGCTGGACGCCCTGATCAAGAAGCTGGGTTCGCAGTAAGCCGTACCGTATTGAGTTGAAGCGTTAAGAGCCGACACACGTCGGCTCTTTTTTTTGGTGCCCTCGACGGGGCCAGCGGTAGACTGCGGCGATCCACTGGCACATGAACCGTCCGCGATGCATATCCTGATCACCGGCGCCGCAGGCTCCGGCACGTCGACGCTGGCCCGCGCCGTGGCGGGCGCAACCCACGCCCGGGTACTGGAAACCGACGACTTCTTCTGGCGCCCCACCGAACCGCCCTATCAGCAGAAATGCGATGCCGGCGAGCGGGCGCAAGCGTTGTCGAGCGCCTTGCACGCCAGCGGCGACACCGTCGTGGCCGGCGCCCTGATGGGCTGGGGCCACGACCTGGAGCACGCCTTCGATCTGGTGGTATTCCTCTACCTGCCCACCGACCTCCGGCTGACCCGCCTCAAGGCGCGCGAAGAACAGCGGTTCGGCAAGGTCGACCCCGAATTCCTGAACTGGGCGGCACAGTACGACGCCGGCACCGCCGAAGGCCGAAGCCTGGCAGGCCACCGGCAATGGCTTGGGCAGCGGACGTGTCCGGTGCTGCGACTGGAACACGACGAATCGGTGGACGACAGGCTGCAGCAGGTACTGCTGGCACGGCATGCGATTGTGCGCGTCGGGTGATTTCTCGAATGGATTTCAGCCGGGCACTTCCCGAGCGCTAAAGGCCTGCCGGCATCCACGCCTGGAGCATGGCCATGGACCCCGGGTTACGACCCGGACTGCTCGGTGCGTGGATAGCGCATTGAACAGACGGTCTTGAACTGCATGTCGGGGCCGAAGTGGGGATCAGGACTGCGCCACAGGTATATTGAAATGGGGGGCCGAGGTAATCCGCTAATTGTCCGCGTCGCCATCCTGGCATCCCGGCGTATCCGTATTCACCCTGTATTCACCCCGATTCCACGCCCTTTTCCGCCGAAACGCGCGATCATTGCGCCATTGACCGATGGCGGAGGCCCGACATGGCAGCGCAGTCAGACGACAAGGCAACCGAGCCGCTGGTGTTGCATGACAGCAGCGATGGCGTGGTGACGCTGCGGCTGAACCGGCCGCTCCAGTTCAACGCGCTCTCCGAAGCCATGCTGGCTTCGCTGCACGGCGCCCTCCAGGGCATCGCCAGCGACGACAGCGTGCGTTGCGTGATCCTGGCCGCCGAAGGCAAGGCCTTCTGCGCTGGCCACGATCTGCGCGAAATGCGCGGCAAGCCAGCGCTTTCCTACTACCAAACCCTGTTCGCCCAGTGCAGCGTCGTGATGCAGGCCATCCAGGCGCTGCCGGTGCCGGTCATTGCGCGCGTCCATGGCATCGCCACTGCCGCCGGCTGCCAGCTGGTAGCCAGTTGCGACCTGGCGATCGCGTCCACCCAGGCGCAATTCGCCGTGTCCGGCATCAACGTCGGGCTGTTCTGCTCCACCCCCTCGGTGGCGCTGTCGCGCAACGTGGCAACGAAACGGGCCTTCGACCTGCTGGTGACCGGCCGATTCATCGACGCCCAGACTGCGGCCGATTGGGGGCTGATCAACGACGCCGTGGCTGCCGATGAACTCGATACCGCCATCGGGCGCAAGGTGGCACAGATCCGGTCGAAAAGCCCGACGGCCATCCGCTATGGCAAGGCCATGTTCTACAGGCAGCAGGCTATGCAGCTGGCCGACGCCTACACGTACGCTGGCGACGTGATGGCGCGCAACATGATGGAAGAGGATGCCGGCGAAGGCATCGACGCGTTCCTGCAGAAGCGCGATCCGCGCTGGACGCAGCGATAGCGCCGGAGGCATCGCCCGGGCGGGCGATGCACCATCGCCAGCCCATCCACGCACCACAACAGCCTCGCCGTGCGCCTGCATGGTGAAAACTACCCGTATTTCGGCCAGTTTTCGCTGGCCCAAAACCTGCGACGGTGGGTGTCGAAGAGTAGAAGCGTTCAACCGCCAGTTTCCTGACGACCACATCGGCGCAGGAAGGCGGCAGGAAATTGCTCTTGATGTCCGCGCCGCCGCGGAACTCGAGAGCCAGAGACTTCCTGTTTCCCCAGGTTTCCCGCGTTCCCGGTCGGCCGGACCCGTTCAACCTTTCCTGAACCCGGAACGACATGACCGAAACCACCCTCCCCCTGCACGAACTGGTGCGCGAGTCGCGCATGGGCGCCCACGGCACCGAGACCGATGCGCGCGAAATCCGCCGCATCGACCTGTCGGATTTTGACCAACGCAAATCCGAGATTGCCGACCAGCTTTGGCAGGCTGGCGTCGAAATTGGCTTCTTCCAGCTGGAAAACCACGGTATCGACCTGACAGCCGTGCGCGAAGCGTTTGCCATGACCGAACAGTTCTTCGCGCTGCCCGACGCGGTAAAGGGCCAGTATCCGCTGCAGAAGGCCAACAACGCCGGCTGGGAAACCCGCGCCCAGGTGCGCCCGTCGACGGGCACGCCAGACCAGAAGGAGTCGTACCAGATCACGCGCCCGCACATGGCAACGCTCTGGCCTTCCGAGGCCGAACTGCCCGGCTTCCAGGCCACGATGCTTGCGTTCGAGCGGCAATGCTGGGATGTCGGCATGAAGGTACTGTCCTGCTTTGCCGACAAGCTCGGTTTCGACGCGGATTTCTTCAGGCGTGCGCACGACCCCGCGGCCCCCGACTACCAGAGCACGCTGCGTTTGCTCCACTACTATGCGATCCCGCCGGCGGCGCAAGACAAGCTCGATCTCTGGCGCGCTGGCGCGCACACCGATTTCGACTGCCTGACGCTGCTGTTCCAGCGCCAGGGCCAGGGCGGACTGCAGGTATGCCCTGGCAAGGAGATGGCCGCGCAGGCATGGACGCCGATTCCGCCGGACGGGGACGTCATCACCTGCAACATCGGCGACATGCTGATGCGCTGGAGCGATGACCAACTGCCGTCGAACTTCCACCGCGTACGCAATCCGCTGCCGGGCGAGTACATGGGCCCGCGCTACAGCCTGGCGTTCTTCTGCCAGGCCAACCGCAATGCCATGATCGAGGGGCCGTCGAAACAGTATCCGGCGATCACAGCGGGCGATTTCCTGCGCCAGCGCGTGGCGGCGAACTTCAAGGCGTATTGACGCCCGGGCGCCAGCGTGGCGCCCAGAAACCAAAAAACCCCGTGCTCTTGCGAGGCACGGGGTCTTAAGCCGTCCGGCGCCTGCACGGGGCAGGCATCGGGCTGGCGACTACCAGACTACCAAAGTCGTTCGGCTATCAGGCCGCAGCGTCCTTCAGCTTCTTCAGCGGACGGACCTTGACCTTGACGCTGGCCGGCTTGGCCGGGAACCAACGCTCTTCACCCGTGAACGGGTCCTTGCCGAAACGCTTCTTCTTGGCCGGCACTTGCTGGGCGGTCACCTTCAGCAGGCCCGGCAGCGTGAATTCGCCAGCGCCCTTCTTGTTCAGCGCGCTAACGATGGTGTTTTCGAGGTGGGCCAGCACCGACTTCACGGCCTTGGCTTCGAGCTGGGTTTGCGCTACCAGGTGAGCGACCAGGCTCGACTTGTTGAAGGTGTCCTTCAGCGGCTTCACGGCCGGCGCAGCAGCGGGAGCAGCCTTCTTGGCCGGAGCGGCGGCCTTCTTTGCGGCAGCCTTCACGGGTGCCTTGGTTGCTGCAGCCTTCTTGGCAGCAGGCTTGGTTGCAGTCTTCGCGGTCGGTTTCGCTTTGGTCGCCATATCGATATACGAGAGTTGAAGATTGATGTCCCGGCCCTTTGCTATCCATCGCAGCGTAGCGCTTGGCATCGCATGCAAATCGTGCTGGCCGGCACGCACTGAATCATAGCGGAAACAGCCAGAAGTAAAGGGGTTTTCTCACATGCGACAGGTCAAACCAAGTGAAAACCCCGGGTTTTGTCGCTGGTTTGCGTCAGCAAACACGCTGCGGAGCGCTACGTCCCCCCACTTTCGCACGTGACAGACGCCGCGAACGTGCAAAAGGTTCCGCGAATCAGTGCGCGTGCGCAGCCATCGCATCGCGCGTTTCGCGCGCCAAACCCAGCGCGAAAGCGGTCTCCGCCACCAGGAACAGCGGCCCCACCAACAGGCCGACGAGGTCGTCGACGAAGGCCGGCTTGCGTCCCTCGAAGTAGTGACCGACGAACTGGATGACCCATCCCGCCACGAACAGCCCGATGCCCGACGCCAGCCACGCCGTGGTGGATAGCGCGGCAATCCATGCACCTGCCCACACGAAAGCCGCCAGGATCGCGGCCATGGCCACGCCGAAACCGAACGACAGGCGCAGGTAGAACAGGCACGCCAGCACGTAGACGACGATGGCCGGCGTCAGGAGCAGCGCGCCGTCTCCAAGCGGCATGGCAGGTCGTCCCAGCAGCGCGGTCACCGCCAGCACGATCATCGGAATGCCGACGAAATGCGTGGCGACGTTGCGGCTGTCTCGGTGGTAGGCTGCATAGCTGGACAGATGATCGATCAGGGTTTTCACGGGGCGTCTCCTCTTTTCTGGCTTGTTTTCAGGCGCTCTGGCAATTCTGGCCGCTCTGGGCCCCACCCTGTTGGCGTGCCGGCACCGTCGGCGCACGCACCCGTCAGACCATGCCGCGGGTCGGGTCTTGATGTGGATTTATATTAGTGACGCGCCGCGTGCTTCGGAAGAGGGTCTACCCGCCGTTCGAGCCGCCCTACTAATTCTCCAGTTCCCCCACGATATGCGCCCCGTAGACGAGATTCCCGCGCTCACCATCGACCAGCGCGATGCCTGGCTGGAACGGATCGGCATCGGCAGCAGCGCCGTCCCGCCGCCCACACTCGACACGCTGAACGTCCTGATCGCCGCCCACCTGCGGCATATCCCGTTCGAGAACCTGACACCACTGGTAGGCTGGCGCGTGCCGATCGACCTGCCTGCGGTATGCGACAAGCTCGTCGCCCAAGGGCGCGGCGGCTACTGTTTCGAGTTGAACACACTGTTCTGCGCGGGCCTCAAGGCGCTGGGATTCGCGGTAACGCCGCTGGCCGCCCGCGTGCGCTGGAACGTGCCCGACGAGCGTCCCACGAGGCTGTCGCACATGCTGCTGCGCGTGGAAGTGGCGCACGAAAGCCATGTGGCGGACGTCGGCTTTGGCGGCCCCACGCCAGACTGCGCGCTGCCACTCTCGCTGCCGGCCGATGCCGCATCGCCGTACCGCCTGCTGCCCACGCCCGCCGACGCGGCCGGCACGGGCTTTCATTCCTACGACCTGGCCGTGCGCAATCCCGACGGGAATGCTGACGATGCAGAGGCCTGGCGCGTGCTGTACCGCTTCGATCTGACGCCGCAGCCGCAGATCGACTACGTGGCGCGCAACTGGTATGTGTCGACGCACCCCGACAGCCACTTCACGCAGATGCTGATCGCCGCCCGCACTGACGCCAGCGGCGCGCGGCTATCGCTTGGCAACGGCAGCCTGACCGAGCGCATGCCGGATGGCACCGTGCGCAAGACCGAACTGGCATCGGCCGGCGACATCATCGACGCCCTGTCCGACCGCTTTGGCATCCGTATCGACGACGACCTGCGCGCGGCGCTGGCGGCACGGCTGCCGGCCGTGCTGGCGGCACCCTAGCGCGTGCGCAGCATGACCAGCCCGGCACGCCAGACATTCCGCGCTGCGGCACGGTTCATGCATCGCGTGAATTGCCCGCAGAAAGTTTGCTGATAACGGCCCTGCCGCCCTGGTCGGGCTGTGGACTGGGGGAGGACGCCTGCCCATAATGTCCCGGCCAATTCACGATTCAGGCGGCGGCCACGACCGCTGCTCATCCATATCAGGAGACACCATGTCATTGTTCGATCTGTCGGGCAAGGTTGCCATCATCACCGGGTCCTCGCGCGGTATCGGCCGGGCCATTGCCGAGCAAATGGCCATCCAGGGCGCCAAGGTCGTCATCTCGTCGCGCAAGACCGAGGCCTGCCAGGAAGTGGCCGATGCCATCAATGCGCAACACGGCGCCGGCACCGCGCTGGCCGTGGCCGCCAACATCTCGTCCAAGGAAGCCCTGCAACACCTGGTCGACGAGACCAACCGCGCCTTCGGCAAGGTCGACATCCTGGTGTGCAACGCCGCGTCGAACCCCTACTACGGGCCGATGAGCGGCGTGTCGGACGACCAGTTCCGCAAGGTGCTGGACAACAACGTGATCTCGAACCACTGGCTGATCCAGATGGTGGCGCCGCAGATGATCGAACGAAAGGAAGGCTCGATCATCATCGTGTCGTCCATCGGCGGTCTGCGCGGATCGCCTACCATCGGCGTCTACAACGTGTCGAAGGCGGCCGACTTCCAGCTGGCACGCAACCTGGCCGTGGAGTTCGGGCCGCATAACGTACGCGTCAACTGCATCGCGCCGGGCCTGATCAAGACCGACTTCGCCAAGGCGCTGTGGGAGGATCCCGTGCGCTACAAGCAGTCCACCGAAAACGCGCCGCTGCGCCGCATCGGCGAACCGGTGGAAATCGCCGGCGCGGCATGCTTCCTGGCGTCGGCGGCCAGCACGTTCATGACGGGCCAGGCCATGGTGGTAGATGGGGGCGTCACGATCTGATCTGTCTTGCGCGGGAGGCAACGCATGTCGCAACATCCGCAACATCCGCAGCAACCCTCGCCGGCCGGCCCGCAGTGGCCGGTCATGTCGATTGCCGAGGCGCACGCCCGGCTGACCGCATCCGGCGCGCCGTTTGAAACCGAGACGCGTGTGATCCGGGGCATTCCCACCACGGTCTGGAAGAACGCGCCACCCACGCTGCGCGACCTGTTCCTGGTCGCCGCCGCCTGGGGCGAGAAGACTTTCGTGGTCTACGAGGACGAGCGCGTCAGCTATCGCGCATTTGCACTGGCCGCCACCGCGCTTGCCCACAAGCTGGTGCGCGACGGCGTGCGCAAGGGCGACCGCGTGGCCGTGGCCATGCGCAACCTGCCCGAATGGCCCGTGGCGCTCTATGCCGGGTTGCTGACCGGCGCCATCGTCACGCCGCTCAACGCGTGGTGGACGGGCCCGGAACTCGAATACGGGCTGTCGGATTCGGGCAGCCGCATCGCCATCGTCGACCACGAGCGGCTCGACCGCATCCTGGAGCACCTGCCCAACTGCCCCGCGCTGGAACGCATCTACGTGTCCCGCGCGCCGGCTGACGCCACGTTCGACGACCCGCGCATCGTGCCGCTGGCCTCGGTGATCGGAGAGTCCGACGCATGGCCGTCGCTGCCGTCGCAATCGCTACCGCTGGTGCCGCTCGACCCCGAAGACGACGCCACGATCTTCTATACGTCGGGCACCACGGGCAAACCCAAGGGCGCCGTCGGCACCCATCGCAATGCGTGCTCGGTGGCCGTCTGCGCCCAGTTCAGCCCGCTGCGCAACCTGCTGCGGCGTGGCGAGCCGGTGCCGGAACCAAATCCCGATGCGCCCCAGAAGGCTGCGCTGCTGGCCGTGCCGTTCTTCCACGTCACGGGCTGCATGTCGGTGCTGAACGGCGCGCTGGCCAGCGGCGGCAAGATCGTGCTGATGTATCGCTGGGACACGCTGCGCGCGATGGAACTGATCGAACGCGAGCGCTGCACGTCGGCCGGCGGTGTGCCCACCATCGCCTGGCAGATCATCGAACACCCCAGGCGCGACGATTTCGACCTGTCGTCGCTGGAAAACGTCCACTACGGCGGCGCCCCGGCGTCGCCCGAGCTGGTCCGCCGGATCAAGCAGGCCTTTCCGAACGCCGCGCCCGGCATCGGCTGGGGCATGACGGAAACGTCCGCCACCTTCACCAGCCACAGCGCCGATGAATACATCCACCGGCCAGACGCGAGCGGCCCCGCGCTGCCCATTGGCGAGATGAAGATCGACGATGGCTTCGGCAACGCCCTGCCGGTCGGCGAGATCGGCGAGCTGATGGTGCGCGGCGCCAACGTCGTCCACGGCTACTGGAACAAGCCGGAGGCCACGGCGAAGACCTTTGTCGACGGATGGCTGCACACGGGCGACGTGGCGCGGCTGGACGACGAGGGCTTCCTCTACATCGTCGATCGCATGAAGGACATGCTGATTCGCGGCGGCGAGAACATCTACTGCATCGAGGTGGAAAGCGCGCTGTATGCGCATCCGGCTGTCATGGACGCGGCCGTGGTCGGCATCGCGCATCGCACGCTGGGCGAGGAACCGGGCGCCGTGGTCAGCCTGAAGCCGGGCGCCCGGGCCACCGAGGCCGATCTGCAGGATTTCGTGCGCCAGCAGCTGGCCGCGTTCAAGGTGCCGGTGCGGATCATCGTCCGCGACGACATGCTGCCCCGCAACCCGAACGGCAAGATTCTGAAGTCGAACCTGCGCAAGCTGTTCGACGAATAGGCACGCCGGCGTCGCAAGGCCTGCGACGCCGTGCGGCCGTCACTTCACCGGAATCGGCGTCCCGGCAGGCACCGGGACGGCCGTCACCGCGTTCTGCGGGCTGCCGCTGACGATGCGGTCCGAGTAGGTCAGGTAGACCAGCGTATTGCGCTTGCGATCCACCGCGCGCACTACGTGCAGCGTCTTGAACAGGATCGACATGCGCTCGGAGAACACGTCCTCCTGCGCCTTGAGCGGCCCCTTGAATGCGATCGTCCCCACCTGGCGGCAGGCAATCGACGCCTCGGGCGGGTCCTCGGCCATGCCGAACGTGCCCTTGATGCCGCCGGTGCGGGCGCGCGACACGTAGCACGTCACGCCATCCACCTGCGGATCGTCGTAGGCCTCGATCACGACCTTGTCCGATCCTGTCACCCGGAAATTGGTGGAAACGCTGCCGATTTCCTCGGCATGGGCGGCCGCCAGCACCATGGCCAGGCCACCTGCCAGCCCGCCGGCCACGACAACGCGCAACAGCCTGGGTGTCATTCGGTGGTCGCCCCCTTGATCTCGTCATGGCGGCGCTCCATTTCCTGGCGCAGCGCGCGGCGTTGCTTGGCGGCCTCGAAGCGCTGGCGCTCCACCTCGTCACGCGGCTGCAGCGGCGGCACTTCGGCCGGCGTGCCGTTGTCATCCACGGCCACCATCGTGAAATAGCAGCTGTTGGTGTGGCGAACCACCTTGCTGCGGATGTTCTCGGTCACCACCTTGATGCCGATCTCCATCGAACTGCGGCCCGTGAAGTTCACCGCTGCCAGGAACGTCACCAGTTCGCCGACGTGGATCGGCTGGCGGAATACCACCTGGTCAACCGACAGCGTCACGACATACCGCCCGGCATAGCGGCTTGCACAGGCGTAGGCCACCATATCCAGATACTTGAGGATGGTGCCGCCGTGTACGTTGCCGGAGAAATTTGCCATGTCCGGCGTCATCAGCACGGTCATGGACAGCTGGTGGGACAAATCATTCATCGCAGAAAATCCAGAAATCGAGCCTGAGGCGCGGGCAGTGTAACCCGGTGCGCCGTGTCATGGCATATCGGTTGGCGTGATTTCCGTAACGGAGCCGCCAGACAGTCTGAATACCCCGCAGGACAAATAGAAAAGCGGCCCCGCAGGCCGCTTTCTGTACTGCTGTACCGCTGGACGCGATGCGCTTACTTCTTCTTGTTCACGGCGTCCTTGAAACCCTGGCCGGCGGAGAACTTCACCGTCTTCGCGGCCGGGATCTTGATCGTTTCGCCGGTACGCGGGTTGCGACCGGTACGGGCAGCACGCTTGCCCGAGCTGAAGCTGCCAAACCCCACCAGCGTGACCGAGTCACCCTTTGCAACTGCCTTCTTGATACTGTCCAGCGCAGCGTTCAGCGCGCGCTCGGCGGCGGCGTTGCTGAGTTCTGCTTCCGCGGCGATGGCCGATACCAGTTCACCTTTATTCATGGCTGATTTCCCTTGTTTGGTCGTCGTCACCGGACTTTTGCCAAGTGGGAAAAGTCCGATCGGCGCAGTCTAATCTCCCCTTTGTGGCTTGAGCAATCCCTAGTGGCACCGATGCAACGGAAACCGCCGGAAATCGTTCTCTGGCAAGACTTAGCGGGGTTTTTACCCCTCTGTTTTGCGAATCGGCACATCACATTTCGGGAGCAGGACGTATCGGACGGCGCACTTTATGAAACCGGCAGAAAGTTGCCGCAAATCCTCTGGAATGCGCAATTTCCGCCGCGGTTTTCCGGGGTGCCGCCGTCGATACCTTTGCGCGATTTCAGTGCATCAAGACCTGATGCACCATTAGCGTTCAATTTCCGCCTGCGTCATGCGTCGTTTTGGCGCATGCATGCCCCACAACCGCCCCATCCCGCCAATTTATTGCCGTTCTGCCGGGTGCCTCAATCGCCATTGGCGTGCGGCGCGCCCTGATTTGGCGCCATATTCCCCGTTTTGCGCCCAAAACTGGAACGCTAATTGCTTATCCGTGCTCCCATTTTGAGCATGAGGTAACGATGGACAACCTGAAGACAGGCACGGATGCCTTGTTCATCCTGCTGGGCGCGATCATGGTGCTGGCAATGCACGCCGGGTTCGCATTCCTGGAACTCGGCACGGTTCGCAAGAAGAACCAGGTCAACGCACTGGTAAAGATTCTGGTCGATTTCGCGGTATCGACACTCGCCTACTTCTTCCTCGGTTACACGATCGCCTATGGGGTGCAGTTTTTTGCAGGCGCCGAGACGCTGGCCGAAAAGAATGGCCACGAACTGGTCAAGTTCTTCTTCCTGGCCACTTTTGCCGCAGCCATCCCGGCGATTATCTCGGGCGGCATTGCAGAGCGCTCGCGGTTCAATCCGCAACTGGTGGCCACCTTTGTCCTGGTGGGCTTTGTCTACCCGTTTTTCGAGGGCATCGTCTGGAATAACCGGCTGGGGGTGCAGGACTGGCTGGCGTCGGTAACGGGCGCGCCCTTCCACGATTTTGCGGGTTCGGTGGTGGTGCATGCCGTGGGCGGCTGGATCGCCCTGCCCGCCGTGCTGCTGCTGGGCGCGCGCCGTGGCCGCTACCAGAAGGATGGCCGCATCAGCGCGCATCCGCCGTCAAACATCCCCTTCCTGGCCCTGGGTGCCTGGGTGCTGGCGGTGGGCTGGTTCGGCTTCAACGTCATGAGCGCGCAGACCATCGACAAGATCAGCGGCCTGGTGGCCATCAACTCGCTGATGGCAATGGTCGGCGGCACCCTGGCGGCATGGGCGGCAGGTCGCAACGACCCGGGTTTCTCGTACAACGGACCCTTGGCCGGGCTGGTGGCGGTCTGCGCCGGGTCCGACATCATGCATCCGCTGGGCGCGCTGGTGACCGGTGCCGTAGCCGGCGTGCTGTTCGTCCATCTGTTTACGCTGGCCCAGAACAAATGGCATATCGACGATGTGCTTGGCGTCTGGCCGCTGCACGGCCTTTGCGGCGCCTGGGGCGGCATTGCCGCCGGCATTTTCGGCAGCCGTCTGCTGGGCGGGATGGGCGGCGTGTCGCTGGTGGCGCAGGTGGCCGGTACGCTGATGGGTATCGTGGTCGCGCTGGTCGGCGGCACGGTGGTCTATGGCACGCTGAAGAAGCTGGTGGGCATCCGCCTGGACCCGGAAGAGGAATTCAATGGTGCCGACCTGACGCTGCACCGTATCTCGGCCACCCCGGAGCGCGAAACGAACTGGTAACCCACGGATTTGCAAGGCATTGCGTGGAAAAAGCGGCCGGGTAAATACCCGGCCTTTTTTATGTGGCGCGCAAAAAAGATTGACTTGAACTTTCGCACGCGGGCGCCCAATAATGCCCTTGCCCTTTCCGCAAACGCCGACACAGGCGTGCCTTGTGATCCTGACATTATCGACAGCACCCTTCATTTTTGCTGTCCCTGTTTTGCCTGCCCGTAAATCACAGGAGCATGTTCATGGATACCACCTCGCTGCAAAGCATCCGCGACGTCATTTACAGCTACGCCACCATATTCGGCGTGAAGATCCTGGCCGCGCTGGCATTCTGGGTGGTGGGCCGCTGGCTGATCCATTTCGTGGTACGGCTGGTGCAGAACTCGCTGTCCAGACAGAGCGTCGACCCCACCCTGCTGCGCTATGTCGGATCGATTGTCACCGTCACGCTGAATGTCGTGCTGGTGATCGGGATCCTCGGCTACTTCGGCATCCAGACCACCACGTTTGCGGCACTGATCGCGGCGGCCGGCGTGGCCATCGGCATGGCGTGGTCCGGACTGATGGCCAACTTTGCCGCCGGTGCCTTCCTGGTCGTGCTGCGTCCGTTCAAGGTGGGCGATTTCGTGACCATCGGCGGCGTGACCGGCACGGTGCGTGAAATTGGCCTGTTCGCCACGTCGCTCGATACCCCGGACAACGTCCTGACCGTGGTCGGCAACAACAAGATCTTCAGCGACACGATTCAGAACTACACGGCCAATCCGTTCCGGCGCGTGGAACTGAAAGCGCAACTGGCCGGCACTACCGATGCCGTGGCAGCCATCGCGCTGCTCAAGGAAAAACTGGCCGCCATCCCGAATGTGCTGGCCGAACCGGCGGTCGACGTCGATATCCTGGAATTTACGCTGGTGGGCCCGGTGCTGGCAGTACGGCCGTACTGCCACAACGACCACTACTGGCAGGTGTATTTCGATACCAATCGCACCATCCGCGACAGCTTCGGCGCCGCCGGCTTCGCCGCCCCGATGCCGGCGCAGATGGTGGTCATGCAGAACGCACCAGCTGTGCCATTGACCCAGTCGGCCAACCAGGCCGCCTGATCCGGCACACCCGGCACGATCAGCCGGGCTGGCGCACGCCGGCCCGGCCGTACAGGCGCAGCAGCACCGCGCCGCTGCCGCAGACCGCCATCACCACGGCCAGCGGCAGCGCCGTACCGTCGTGCCAGATGCTGACCGCTGCGCCCGCCAGCGTGCCGAAGCCGAACTGAAGCGTGCCCATCAACGCCGATGCCGTGCCGGCCCGATGGCTTTGATGGGCCAGGGCCAGTGCCGACGCGTTGGGCGTGATGCAGCCCAGCCCGGCCAGAAACACGAAGAAGCAGCACAGCAGCACCGGCAGCGAGGCCACACCCAGCAGCGTGGCCGCTGCCAGCGTCAGGCCCGCCACGCATGGCGCGATCAGCGCGACGCGCAGCACGTCGTCCAGCGCGCGGGCGCGCACCAGCTTGGCATTGACCTGCGACATCGCAATCAGGCCAAACGCGTTGGCCCCGAAAACAAAGCCGTAGTGGGAGGGATCGATGCCATGCAGTTCGATCAGCACGAACGGCGAGCCCGCGATATAGGCAAACATGCCCCCCTGCACGCAGCCGGCGGACAGCGAGTAGCCCAGAAATTCCCGGTCGCGCAACAGTTCCCAGTAGCCGCGCAGTACGCTGCCCGGATGCAGCGAGCGACGGCGCTGCGGGTCCAGCGATTCCTCCATGCGCGTATGGATCAGCCACAGCAGCAGCACGGCCGCGCCGCAGTGAATCCAGAAGATCGCGCGCCAGCCCGTGGCCGCCAGCACGGCGCCGCCGATCAGCGGCGCCAGGATCGGCGCCAGCCCCATCACCAGCATCAGCGACGAAAAGGCCCGCGCGGACTCGCGCGCTTCGAGCCGGTCTCGAATCACCGCACGCGACACCACCAGCCCGGTGCAGCCTCCCAGCGCCTGCAGGAAGCGCCAGAGCATCAGCGACTCCACGCTCGACGCCAGCGCACAGCCGGCGGCGGCCACGCCATAGATCGTCAGCCCCGCATAGAGCGGCACCTTGCGCCCGAAACGGTCGCTGACCGGCCCGTAGAACGCCTGTCCAATGGCCAGCCCCACCAGGAATGTGCCCAGCGTCAGCTGCACCTTGCCGATATCGGTATGGAGATCGGCTGCCAGCGCGGGGAAGCTGGGCAGGTACATGTCAATGGAAAGGGGTGCGATGGCGGTGAGCGACGCGCAGATCAGCAGCCAGAGCGGAAAGCGCGCGTCGGTGCGCGCGCTTGCGGAGGACGTCATGAAAGGGTTCCGGTAGAGCAAGCCGCAATTGTTGCATAGCGTGCAAGCGCTTGGCGGCGCGCGCGTCAAGTCACCAGAAGTACCGTGGAAAATCTGCCGCAGACCGGCTGCCCGTGCGGCATCACGGGTGGCGCTGCTTTCACGTGTGGCGGGGTGGAGGGTACAATGCCTGCCTGTCGGGACGGATGTACCCCAGACCACGCAGTCAGACGCATCGCGGGAGACGGATCACGGGACCCGTCCCCGGCAACGTTATCCTGCATGACCATACGACATACGCCGTTTATTGTTTCGCTGAGCCTGGTTGCATTGGCAGCCTTGCCGTCGCTGCCCGCATGGGCCGCGCCTGGCAGGCCGCCCGCCATGGCACCGGCTTCGTCGCCCGCGCCCGTGGTGGTCGATGAAGCCGAGGCCCTGTCACGCATGCTCAAGGGCGCGGCCACCGGACAGAACACCGGCGCGGCCGGCGTTCCCGAACTGCTGCGCAATACCAATCGCCCGGACAGCGTGCTGGCACGCGCCTGCCGGCAGCTCAACGACATCCTGCCCATCGAGATCGACGGCGAGACGCGCCTGCGCCGCTGCCAGTCGATACCGGGCAAGCACGTACTCTTCCAGCTGGAACTGACCAACTACCGCGGCCCGATGCTCGACCTGGCCAGCTTCGAGGTGAGCTACGCCGCGCCACTCCAGCGCAACATCTGCGCCAACCGCGACGTGGAAATCCTGACCAAGCTCGGCGTCAGCATGATGTTCCGCTACATGACGCGTAACGACCGGGGCGAGCGCCGCGTGGGCGACGTGTATATCAACGCGCCGATCTGCGTGTCGGCGCTGCGTTAAAACGCGCTCCTGAAACGCTCCCGTTTGAAACGGGCAAAAAAACGGCAGGCCCGAGAGCCTGCCGTTTTTCATTGCGCGAACCGTCGGTCACGCCACCCGTGGCCGCAAGGGCAGCACGTTGGGCGCGCGGCGCAGCAGCACGCGCGTTTCCTTCCACGCGGCATCGGCCAGCGGCGATCCCCAGACCAGCTCGTGCAGCTTCGACAGCGCGAACGGGTCGCCCAGCAGCACATGCTTCTGTGCCGGCGACAGCGAACCCGGGCCATGCGTCAGCGCATGCTGCACCAGCGATGCATGCTGCAGCCGTGCCGGCTCCGGCTGTACCGTACGCGGCGTGGCCGTGGCGCACATCAGCGCATTGGTCACCGGATCCACCACGGCATCGACGAAGCGCGGCGTCTCCTGGGCGTTTTCCACATGCTGCTGCGTTTCGACGACCTCGCGCGGCACGTAGGTTTCCTCGGGGATCATGAACAGGCCGGCGCGGCGCGCGGCACGACCCAGCGACACGCGCGACAGCATCACCGACAGCGGAATCGACATCGCCAGCGAACCCACGATCGGCAGCAGCCACCAGATGAAGCCCGGGCTCAGCCAGTACACGCCGGCGCCCCACACCAGGCCCAGCACCGTGTGCCAGCCGTGGCGGCGGAAGGCCTCGCCCCACGTGGTTTCCGCATCCTCGCGCGGGGGCGACTTCCACGAAATGCCCCAGCCGCTGTACGCGGCGATCACGAACTTGGTGTGGAACAGCATGCGCGTCGGGGCCAGCAGCGCCGAAAGCGTCATTTCGATCAGCATGCTCAGGACCAGGCGCACCACGCCGCCGTACTGCTTGGCGTCCTTGAGCAGCAGGATCACGCTGGCCAGCTTCGGCAGGAACAGCAGCGTGGCCGTGGCCGAGAACAGCATCAGCGCCTTTTCCGGATGCCATTCGGGCCAGGTCGGAAACAGCTGATATGGCTTGGTGAAGTACTCCGGCGGCACCAGCGCGTGCTTGGCCAGCGCGGCCGTGGACAGCAGCAGGAACAGGAACCACAGCGGCGCCGACACATAGGCCATGATGCCGGTCAGGAATACCGCACGGTGTACCGCGTGGAAACCCTGCTTCATCCACAGGCGGAAATTCATCAGGTTGCCCTGGCACCAGCGGCGGTCGCGCTTGACCTCGTCCAGCAGGTTCGGCGGCAGTTCCTCGAACGAGCCAGGCAGGTCGTAGGCAATCCACACGCCCCACCCTGCCCGCCGCATCATGGCGGCCTCGACAAAGTCGTGCGACAGGATTTCGCCGGACAGCGGCCCCTTGCCAGGCAGCGGCGCCAGGCCGCAGTGCTCCATGAACGGCTTGATGCGGATGATGGCGTTGTGGCCCCAGTAGTGCGACTCGCCAAGCTGCCAGTAGTGCAGCCCCGCCGTGAACAGCGGACCATAGACGCGCGTGGAGAACTGCTGCACACGCGCGTACAGTGTGTCGCGCCCCACGGCCAGCGGCGCGGTCTGGATGATGCCGGCGCCCGGGTTGGCTTCCATCAGCCGCGCCAGCGTGGCCAGGCAGTCGCCGCTCATCACGCTGTCGGCATCCAGCACGATCATGTAGCGGTACTTGTTGCCCCAACGGCGGCAGAAGTCGGCCACATTGCCGGTCTTGCGCTTCACGCGGTGACGGCGCCAGCGGTAGAAGATGCGGCCGAAGCCGCCAACGGCACGGCACAGTTCGATCCAGGCGTCGTGCTCGGCGGTGCGCAGGTCCGGATTGCCGCTGTCGGACAGCACGAAGAAATCGAAGTGCTGCAGCTCGCCCGTGCGTTCCAGCGACTCGTACGTGGCGCGCAAGCCCGCGAAGACGCGCGTCACGTCTTCATTGCAGATCGGCATGATGATCGCCGTCCGCGCGGACGGGTCGATCGGCGCATCGCTGGCGGCGCTGCGCGAGATCAGATGCTTGTCACCGCCCTTGAACAGCACCAGGAAGCCCATCATCGCCGTCCAGAAACCGGCCGAGACCCACGAGAACAGGATCGCGAACAGTGTCAGGATGGCCACTTCGAGCGGATCGGCGCCATGGTACGGCAGCACGCGCGACATGAAATACGTGGCCATGATGGTCTGGCCCACCACCAGTGCCAGCAGGAACCACCGACGGTGCGACCCGGCCGGGTGCCACTTGCCCTCGGCGTCGGGGCCGTCGTGCAGCGTGTCCCAGGTCTCGGGCACGGGCGGGCGGCCCAGCATCTTGCGCCAGGCATTGCGGATGCCGCCCCAGACGATATGCGGCGGCCACTGGCGCGGCACCATCGATGCGCGCTCGGGGTCCGGCCCCGTATTCACGCGCACGGTGCCGTCGTCGTTCCGCTGCAGCAGCGGTTCGCCGTCCACCTGCGGGTTGCCATAAGCCATCGCAAAGCGACGACCCACCGATGCGTAGGTTGCCCCGCCCGGGGCGCTGCCGTCATTCAAATCGGAAGCTTCCTTGTCCTTCGGGTTGCGGCCGGCCAGACGCGTTTGCAATTCAATCATGGCCGACGGCACTTCGATACCCTCGGCCGGCACGCTGGACATCAGCGATTTCGGGGTATCGGCCAGCAGTTCGCTACGCAGTTCGGGCGAAGCCGGCAGGCGGTCGACATAGCGCTCGCATGCCGCCGCCGCCTGGGCCGGGCGCTGCTTTAGCCTGGGGGTAAGATGTAGCTCCATGTCTCGGATTGGGTTGTACTGCCGTTGCGAAGATAGCCGCGCAACTCAACCGGCTTGTTCTCGTCCTTGCGCCGCATGAACATCGTCATGCGCCAGCCACCCGTGGCCTCGTTGCGCTGGACTGTCGTCTTGAGCAGCTCGCCGTTGGCGTCTGCCGATACCACCGGGTCCAGGCGCGCCTCCTCGGGCAGCTTCTTGAACGCGGGTCCCTCGAAATCCACCACCAGCGAGAAACTGGTGTCATCCTGCTTGCGCGTCAGGCCCTGGCCGCGGCGCGTCTGCGTGACCCACGACAGCGGCGGCAGGTTCTCGCCGTCCTTCTGCCATTTCAGTCGGTATTCGTAGTCGAAGGCCTGCTTCGGCTTGGGCGGGTTGTCCGGCACCCAGAACGCCACGATGTTGTCGTTGGTCTCGTCCGGTGTCGGAATCTGCACCAGTTCCACGCGACCCGAGCCCCAGTTGCCCTTCGGCTCGACCCAGCCGCTCGGGCGGCGCTCGTACCAGGAACCGATCTCCTGGTAGTTGTCGAAGCTGCGATCGCGCTGCATCAGGCCATAGCCCTGCGGATTGTTCGCGGCGAACGACGTCACCAGCAGGCGCTTGGGATTGACCAGCGGACGCCAGATCCATTCGCCGGTGCCGAGTTGCACCGACAGGCCGTCGGAGTCATGCACCTCGGGGCGGAAATCGGTGGTGGGCGACGGCTGGTTCTCGCCGAACAGGTACATGCTCGTCAGCGGCGCCAGGCCAAGCTTGGTCACGTGCTCACGCAGGAACAGGCGCGACTTGACCTCCATCACCGTCTCGTTGCCGGGCTTGATGATGAAGCGGTAGGCGCCGCTCATGCGACGCGAATCCATCAGCGCATAGATCGTCAGCTGCTTGTCGTTGGCCGACGGCCGCTCGATCCAGAATTCGGTGAAACGCGGAAATTCCTCGCCGGAGTTCAGCGCCGTGTCCACAGCCAGGCCGCGGGCCGACAGCCCATACCACTGGTCCTTGCCCAACGCGCGGAAGTAGCTGGCCCCCAGGAACGATGCCAGTTCGTCCTTGCGCTTGCCCTGCTGGTTCAGCGGATACATGAGCCGGAAGCCGGCAAAGCCCAGGGTCTTGAGCTTGGCGGGGTCCACCTTGTGCGATCCGTAGTTGAACGCAGCGGGGTCGAAGCGGAATTCGCGCACGCTGTTGTTGACCACCTCGTTGATGCGCACGGGCTGGTCGAAAACCATGCCTTCGTGGAAGAACGAGATCTCGAACGGCAGTCGCGCTCCGCGCCATGCAAAGCGCTCGGGCTTGTATTCGATTTCGCGATAGCGCTCGTAAGTCAGTTCCTTCAGCTCGCGCGGCAGTTCCTGCACCTTGGGCGGCTTGTAAGGCGACGTCGACAGCTGGCGCGCACGCGCCGCCACGGTCTCGAAGTCGAACGCGTGCGCGGTCAGCGCCAATACGGCCAGCATGCCGCCGCCGATCCAGCGTCCCAGCCCTGACATCCTGCCGGATAAGCGGCGCGCGGGCGCGACGGTAGGGCGTTGGATGGGGCGGAACGACGTGGGATAGGCGGACATGAAGGCCGTTGACAGGTTTGGCGGGGAAGCAGGCGGCCGGACGAAGCGACCGCCCCGGAATACGTCAGGAAACTTCAACGAGTGGCTACAGCAAAAGACGGACCAGCGTGCGGCGCATCAGGCGCGGCTGCAGCGTTCAACGCTGATACAGTCGAGCCGCGCGCAACGTACGCTTGTCGGGATTGTTGCAATGCGATGCGAAACCTTAACAATTCGAGACTTAAAAGTCACGTTTCGCCACCGCAACGTTTGCAACAAAATGTCTCACCTGTGGGCCCGAAGGCGCCCCACACGCGTGCTTCCGGGCTGAAGTCAAGGATAGGTCATGCATCGGAAGGCGCCATGAAGGTGCGATCCGACGGGAACGCATGGGGGAACGCATGGGGAGGGCGCACCATTGCCCAGACATGTGGCGGCGCGGCTGTGCATTCCGATGCACCGCGCTTACAATCGCCCACGTCACTCAACCGCTTTTTCAGCCACGAGGAATCGTCATGCACGTTCGGCGCCTAACACGTCCGGCCCTGGCCGCCAGCCTGGGCTGCGCCCTGCTCCTGGGCACCGCGCAACCCGCGTTCGCGTATTTCCAGACGTATCTGTCCGGCAGCATCATCGGCACGCTGACCAAGAAGGAAGCGGCCTCGCTGCAGCAGTCCGTCGGCAAGGCGCTCAATGACACGGAAGACAATCAGGTGGTGGAATGGCACTACCCGGCGGAGAACCGGCGCCAGGCCGTCGATGGGACGATCAGCCCGATCGCCACGAAGACCGACCAGGGCCAGAAGTGCCGCCGGCTCAAGTCCGACCTCAAGCGTGGCAGCGCCACCGAGGCATGGTCCGGCTGGTTCTGCAAGCAGTCGAACGGTACCTGGAAGGCACGGCACGTCGAAGACTGACGGCCGGCGCACCGTCGCTACCGGGCCGAATGCCGGGACCATGCCCGGCAGCGGCCCGCTCGATCAATGGCAGAGACGCGTCACCAGTTCGCCGGCCAGCGTGCCGGACACCGCTTGCTGCGGCATGCCAGCCTGCGGTCCGCGGATCGTATAGAGCGAGTCGCCACGGGCATAGCGCTTGGGGTATAGCGTCTGCTCGATCACGGCATACATCGACGTGGCGCAGTTGAGCACCATCCGCTTCAGCGACGACCGGATGGTGTCGCCGCTGGCAGTCTTGATCACGCCCTGTGGCGCATTGTGGACCAGCGCGACACCCACCTCTGACCCACGCCGACGAATCGACGTCTGGTCGAGATAGGAAATCACGCCATTGGCGCCCATCAGCGGCATCCAGCGCTGCGGGTCCGGCGCGCCTGGATCGGGCGACACCACCTGCGTACACCCTTCGCGCGGCGAACCACGGAAGATGGTGCCGCCATTGGGGCCCTGACACTGGTAGAGGCCGCTCGCCGCGGCGGCGCGTACGGGGGGATTACCAAGGGACGGCGCGCCGTTTGATTCGGCCTGCGCCGCCACACTGAAGCACGCGCCGGCGAGCAGGGCCGTGCGTGCGAGCATGCGGAAAAACATCGGGAGGTACCCTCGTAAGGACGGGAAGAAGCCGGGGATTTTCGCACAGCACGCGCCCTTGCCGACAGTCCGCAGCGCAGGGAACCGCCCGAAACCCCAATTCCACATGGCATTCCTGCGCGATATTCGCGCGTGGCTTGCGCGGGATCAGCCCTGCAATCCGCGCAAGCCTGCTATCGGTGCAATCGGCATCGCGACGGTTTCAGCGTCGCCGCGTCAGCCCTGCTGCTCGCGCCACGCCACCAGGTCAGCGATGGTCAGCACCGGCAACTGGTACATCTGCGCAAACGCCAGCGCCTCGGGGCGGCGCGCCATCGTGCCGTCCGGATTCATCAGCTCGCACAGCACCGCCGCGGGCGACAGGCCAGCCATGCGGGCCAGTTCCACGGAGCCCTCCGTATGGCCACGGCGCTGCATTACGCCGCCGTCCACGGCCACCAGCGGGAACACGTGCCCCGGGCTGACCACCGCATCGGTGCCGGCGTCGTCGGCAATGGCGGCGCGGATCGTCGTGATGCGGTCGGCCGCACTGACGCCGGTCGTCACGCCCTCGCGCGCCTCGATCGACACCGTAAACGCGGTGCCGTACTGGCTGCGATTGTTCTCGACCATCGGACGCAGGCCGAGCTTGCGCACCTTGTCGGCGGTCAGGCACAGGCAGACGATGCCGCTGCATTCGCGGATCATCATCGCCATGTTGGCATTGGTCAGGCGTTCGGCGGCCAGGATCAGGTCGGCTTCGTTCTCGCGGTCGTCATCGTCGAGCAGCACGACGGGACGCCCCTCGCGCATGGCGTCGAGCGCCTGTGCGATGCGCTCGGCAAGCGGGCGCGGGTCGGCCTCGGCCGTGGCGAGATCGCCAGTGGCCAGGTCGGAAAGATGGCTTTGATTGAGAGTCAGCATTGGTGAAACGCTCCGTGCAATGAAGTTTCCATGGGCGTTTCAGGGGAACGATCAGCGAAAGCGCGCACAACGCTCCGCCCGCGCGCACGGGCAACGCCGTTCGCGCGTGGGAATGCCATGCGGATTCCGCCCATCTTCTTTCATCCGGACTATGACCGTCGGCCCTGGCATCTCACCAGGTCTGCTGACCCCGCACGGGAATGCGGGCGCTCGCGGGCTCGTGGCGACCCTGCCTTTCGACAGTGGCCACATACCGCCGGTGGGGACTTTCACCCCGCCCTGAAGACGTAACGATGCCGCCGCGGCTTGCATGCCGCGACGGCCGGGCGATGTTAGCACGACTGTGCTTTTCTGGCCGAACTACGATACGGAAGGGGTTTCTCGGTGGCAATCCTGCCGGCTACGGACAAGCCGGCGCCGCCGCCAACGCCTCGAACAGCTCGCGCGTTGCGTCGTCGGCCGGATAGAAGCACTCGATTCGCAGCTCCTGCAGCGTGACGTCCTGCGGATTGCCCAGCGTGGTCAGCGTGGAAAACAGCGACGCGCGGAAGCGCCCGGCATGTACCACCACCGGCAGCACCGGCGGCAGCGGCCCCTCGGCGGGATCGTCTTCCACCAGCAGTACGCCGCCCGGCCCCACCAGATCCGGATGCCACTCGGCAATGCGACGAAAAATCTCACGCGCGGTCTGGTCATGCGCCTGGACCTGCAGCTCCTGCCACACGCGCCGCAGCAGGTAGCGGCCCACCTGGCGCGCATTCTCCAGCACGGGCCACAGCCCGTTCGGGTCGAACACCGCCAGCATCAGGTTGATGCGTCCGCCATCGCCGTCCAGCGTGGCCGGCTGGCGGTGGCCCAGCAGTTGCCCGAGCATGCGCCGGTATGCCTGGTTGGCATCGACCAGATGCCAGAAGCGGTCCAGCACCACGGCCGGATACGGTTCCTGCTTGGACAGGATCAGCGATATGGCATGACGCACCATCTGCATCGTGGGCGCGGCCAGCGTGTTCTCGCTATAGGCCGGCGCATAGCCGCTGGCCAGCAGCAGCCGGTTGCGCTGGCGCAGCGGCACGCCCAGCCGGTCGGCCAGCGCCAGCACCATCTCGCGGCTGGGCCGGGCGCGCCCCGATTCGAGAAAGCTGATATGGCGCTGGGATACCCCCGCCGCCAGCGACAGCGCCAATTGGCTGTAGCCGCGCTTGCCGCGCCAGTAGCGCAGGAGTCCGGGAAAGTCGATGGCGGCTTCGGAGCCAGGCGTGAGCGTTTCCATGTGACGCATTACAGCACATGGGCGGACGTCTCACGACTACCTTTCAGGTAATCGTCGTCATTCACCCGCCCCGCTCATCCCCCATCGGGCATCGGGCATCGGGCAAGCCTCTTTCAGATTCGTCGCATTTCGCTGGCGTCGCGCCGCGCCTAGCATGTCCACTTTCCCTCTACCCCGCTAGTCCGATGCGGGCCAACCATGATCCGTTCCCTTGCCAACAAGTCCACGGCCGCGCTGTTCTGTGGCCATTCCGTGCACACCCTGCCCCTCGACATCCAGACGGGCACCATGCGCAAGCTGGCCATGCTCGACGCCGCAGTGTCCCCGCCAGACCTGGCCGCCGCGCCGGCCAACGAACTGGAGCCAATGCGCGGGCGCCGCCGCGGCCAGTGGCGGGTGCGCATCGAGGGCGACTGGCACCTGTGCTTCCGATTCCTGAACGGCGAAGCCTGGGACGTGGAGGTCGTGCAATGCCCGGCTGACGAGGAGCAAGCATGAGCCTCAAGCGAGACGATCTGTCGCGGACAGACTTCAGCAGCCTCGTCACCGGCGATGCCGTGCCACCCACCCCGCCTGGCGACGTCCTGCTGCACGAATTCATGGTGCCCAACGCACTGTCGGCCGGCGCCCTGGCCGTGGCCCTGCGCGTGCCGGTGACACGGATCGAGGGCATCCTCTGGCGCGAACGCGCCATTTCGCCAGAAACCGCGCTGCGGCTGGCCCGCTATTTCTGCACATCGGCGGAATTCTGGGTCCGGCTGGAAGCCAACCATGCGCTGCGCGTGGCCCAGGCCTGTTGCGGATCGGCCATCGACCGCGACGTCCAGCCGATCACGGCATGATTCCTGCACGTCATCCTGAGTGCTGTTCGCGCCACTACTGTAATGCGACGTCACATGCGAATGGTATGCTCTGACTTTTCAATTCCCGCGCGCACAGGGCGCGCACCCAGATGGAAATAGCCATACTGCTGGCGCTGATCTTGCTGAACGGCTTGTTCGCCATGTCCGAAATCGCGCTGGTGACAGCCCGCAAGGCCCGTTTGCAGCGCCAGATCGAGGCAGGTGACCAAGGTGCCATCGCGGCGGTCAAACTGGGCGAGGACCCTACCCGCTTCCTGTCCACCGTGCAGATCGGCATCACGTCGATCGGCGTGCTCAACGGCGTGGTCGGCGAATCGACGCTGGCCGCCCCGCTCGCCGTATGGCTGCAAGGCTTCAGCATCTCGTCCACCACGGCGGGCTACATGGCCACTGCCATCGTCGTCGCTGGCCTGACCTATTTCTCGATCGTGCTGGGCGAACTGGTGCCGAAGCGCCTGGGCCAGATGGCGCCGGAAACCATCGCCCGCCTGGCCGCGCGCCCGATTTCGATCCTGGCCGTGGCCTCCACGCCCTTCGTCAAGCTGCTGTCCGGCTCCACGCAACTGGTGCTGCGCATGCTGGGCGTGAAGTCCGATCGCGGCCCGGCCGTGACCGAGGAAGAAATCCACGCGCTGCTGGTGGAAGGCTCCGAAGCCGGCGTGATCGAGCGCCACGAGCACACGATGGTGCGTAATGTGTTCCGGCTGGACGACCGCCAGTTGGCCTCGCTGATGGTGCCCCGGGGTGATGTGGTCTACCTCGACATCGAGTCGACCGAGGAAGATAACCTGCGCCGCATCGAGGAATCCGATCATTCGCGCTTCCCGGTGGTGCGCGGCGGCATGCACGACATCCTTGGCGTGGTCAGCGCACGCCAGTTGCTGGCCCGGCGCCTGCGCGGCGAGAAGGCAGACCTGACGGCCGTGCTGCAAGCGGCGGTGTTCGTGCCCGAGAGCGTGACTGGCATGGAGTTGCTAGAGAACTTCCGCTCGTCGGGCGGCCAGATCGCTTTCGTCATCGACGAGTACGGCGAGGTGCTGGGTCTGGTCACGCTGCAGGACCTGATCGAGGCGATCACCGGCGAGTTCAAGACCGAGACGGCTGGCGAAGAATGGGCCGTCCAGCGCGACGATGGCTCGTGGCTGCTCGACGGCCTGATCCCGATCCCCGAACTCAAGGACCGCACGGGTCTGCGCGCGGTGCCGGAAGAGGACAAGGAGCGCTATCACACGCTGTCGGGCATGCTGCTGCTGTTGCTCGGCCGCCTGCCGCAAACGGCGGATACGGTCCAGTGGGGAGACTGGAAGTTCGAGATCATCGACATGGATGGCAAACGCATCGACAAGGTGCTGGCGTCCAGGGTGCCGCCGGAAGACGGTCCGGAATCCGACACCACGGGTTGAGATCCGCGGACAAAATGAAACAACAACGGGCGCAACTTGCGCCCGTTGTTGTTTGGCCAACCGAATTGTGGCCGCCCCCTTTATCGCCATTCGGCCTTGACGGTCAAGATAACAAACGTGACGACATTCCAGAGCGTTGTTTGAAATCAAAACGCGTGCGACGCACGCGCCACGTCAACATCGTCGTTCTCCGAAATTGTTCTTCACTGCCGTATGATCTGAGCTACACGGTCCGACAACTCAGTAGTAGTACTGAGATGACAGGCCAAATCATCATAAATAAAAACAAAAGCACGCGCGTGATCGGCAACGAAACGCGCACCTTCAGCATGAACGGGAATGCAGTCCGAAGTATCGCGGGCGGCCAATGCACACATGAACTCGCTGCCAGCACGGGTAATTGATGGATCCTGACACCAAAGACACGCCATCTCCAGGCGTCGGTGGCAGTGGGTCACCTGCCGACGCACCGTCCGCCGCCATCCAGCCGGTGTCCTTTCTGGCCGCCCTGGAGGAACATCGCGCGCACTTCAGTCCGGCCCACCTGTTGGTCGTACTGGTGATCCGGCTCGACCGTTTTGCCCATGCTTGCGAAAGCATCGGGCCGCAGCGGGCGCACGATCTGCGTGCGCAGGTGAAGTCTCGCGTCACTGCGGTGGCCAGCATGCCGGTGGCCATGCAGTGGTTGGGGCCAGCCGATCTCGGTGTGGCCTGCGTGCTGCCCGACGGCGCCGAGAGCGCCCAGGCGCTGAGCCAGACCCTGGCTGTCGAACTCGGCCGGCCGTTCCAGGTCGGCGGCTTCGAGGCCTTCCTGTCGTGCAGCATCGGCAGTGCCGTAGACGCGCACGATACCGGCACCGAACGGCTGCTGCAGCAGGCGTTCGACGCGATGCTGCAGATCAACCGACGGGGCGGCGCGGGTATCGGTACGGCCAGCCGGCCCGCCACGCCACGCATGGCGACCCTGCTCGCGGCATTGCCCAGCGCGATCGAGCGCGGGGAATTGAGCCTGCAGCTGCAGCCGCGTGCGTCGCTGGCCACGGCCGCCATCACTGCGTACACGGTGCGCCTGCGCTGGCAGCACCCGGTGCTTGGCCGCGTGGCGCCGCAAGACTTCCTGCCGGCCGCCGAAACCCTGGGCATGATGAATGTGATTGGCGGCTGGACGCTGCAGCAACTGTTGCAGCTATTGCGCGACACGGCACCGCTCGGCCCGCTGCAATTCACGCTGCTGGCCACGAGTTCGCAAATGCAGGCCGACGACACGATCTGCATGCTGCGTCGGGCCATCGACGCCCATCACGTCAGGCCGGGGCAGATCTGCGTGGAGGTGCCGGTCGACATCGTGCCCGACGCCTCCGTGGCGACAGACAAGGCCCGGCGCTTGCGCGACGGCGACGTGGGTATCGCGCTGGCGGACTTTACCGACTCGGACGCCAGCCTGCGGGCACTGTCGCTGGTGCAGCCGGACATGGTCACGCTCGATGCACGCCATCTCGGTCATGCCAGCCAGAAGCCCGACATGGCGGCCAGCCTGCGCCGCGCCTGCGAATGGGCCAAGGCACGCGGCGTGACGGTCTGCGCAAAGGGCGTGGAAACCCAGGCACAGCTGGACGTGGTACGCAGTTGGGGCTGCGACACCATGCAGGGCTTTTTGCTGGCGCAGCCGTTTCCGGCGGCTTGGCTCCTGCAGACACACGCCGCCGTCACCGAACGTGCACGGCTACTGCTCAAGCCTTGAGCCACCCCGCTTTTGGCCGCTGTCTGTCAGACATTTTCGTAATTACAAATTGGCACACATCCTGCATCGACGGAGGCTGGGGCGACGTTAAAATGTGCCCACTTCTTACTATCCCTGAAAGGAGCCTCTGATGAAGAAAGGATGGATCTGGTGCGTACTGGTTGCCACGCTGCTCGCAGGCTGCAACACGATGTCCGGCCTCGGACAGGATGTCCAGAAGGGTGGACAGAAACTTGAGAATTCCGCCGAGAAGTCGAAGTAATTCGAGGCAGTAATCCGAGCGTCGCCAACGACTGGCGATACGAACAAGGGCGCCAGTGGCGCCCTTGTTGCATTGAAGCGTTCTCGCGCGACATCGCCCTGGCGTTGTAATTCTTACCGCCAGCGCGACATCAGTGCCTCGGCTCAGGATTTGCGCAGTTGCGCGGCCTCTTCCGCGAGCTTGCGAATGCGTCCCCAGTCCTTGGCCGCCACGGCATCCTTCGGCACCACCCACGAACCGCCCACGCACACCACATTCGGCAGCGCCAGATAGGTCGATGCCTTCGCCAGGTCGATGCCACCGGTCGGGCAGAACTTGAGTTGCGACAGCGGGCCATGCAGCGATTTCAGCATCGGCACGCCACCGGCGGCTTCGGCCGGGAAGAACTTCAGGAACGAAAAGCCGCATTCCAGCGCGAACATCGCTTCGCTGGCCGTGGCCACGCCCGGGAGCAGCGCGATGCCAGCGCCCTGCGCGCCATCGGCGAGCTTCTGTGTCAGCCCCGGCGACACGGCGAACTGCGCGCCGACGTCGCGCACCGCGTGCAGTTGCTCGATGGTCAGTACCGTACCGGCGCCCACCACGGCCTGCGGCAGCGCGCGGGCCACGGCTTCCATCGCCTGCAGTGCCACGGGTGTGCGCAGCGTGATTTCCAGCATCGGCAGGCCGCCCTCGACCAGCGCTTCGCTGATGCGCAGCGCGTCGTCCACCGAGTGGTATTCGAGCACCGGAATCACCGGCACGTTGGTCAGGCGTTCGATCAGCGGAGAAGGTTGGATTTGCATGACAGTATTCACAATGTTCATTGTCCTGAGCCGTCAGACCCGGTGTGCCCGGGTCCGGTTCAGGCGATGACCGTGACGCCCCGCTCCAGGCGGGCCAGCACGGTGTCGGCGGTAGGAATCGGCGCCACCGCGCCGTAGCCGGTGGTCGACAGCGCCGCCGCCACGTTGGCGTAGCGCGCCGCCTCGAACGGATCGGCGCCAGCGGCCAGGCGCGCCAGGAAGCTGCCGCCAAAGCAGTCGCCCGCGCCCGTGGCATCGAGCGGCCGGACCGGATACGGCGCCACCAGCGTGCGCGACTCCGGCGTGGCCACGTAGCTGCCCTCCTCGCCCAGCTTCAGCGCCACCACGCTCACGCCGCATTCGAGCAGGTGGTCGACGATCGCATCGCGGTCGTCCAGGCCCGTCAGCACGGTGATGTCGTCCCAGCTTGGCAGGCAGATATCGGTCAGCGAGAACGCCTCGCGCATGATGCCCCGCGCCCGCGCCAGCGACCACAGGCGCAGCCGCAGGTTGGTGTCCAGCGACACCTGCACACCGGCCTTGCGCGCGTGCTCCATCGCCGCCAGGCCGGCGTCGCAGGCCGACGTGCTGATGGCCAGGCTGATGCCCGACAGATGCAGGTAGCGCGCCTGGGCGATGGCCGCCAGCGGCAGTTGCTCGTGGTGATACCGACTGGCCGCCGAGCCTTCGCGCAGATAGTCGAAGCGATGGCCGTGGCTGTCGTGGGAAACGAAATAGACGCCGGTGGGGGCCGCGGCGTTGACGCTCACATGGCGCGTGTCCACGCGTTCGTGCGTCCACAGCGCCAGCAGCCGTTCGCCAAAGCTGTCGGCGCCCACCGCGCTGATGTAGCCGGTGCTCGCGCCCTGGCGGGCGGCGGCGATTGCAAAGTTGGAGGTGTCTCCACCAAAACCCTGCAGATAGCGGCTCGGGTCGTCAGGCTGCTGGTTGAACTCCACCAGCGGTTCGCCGTAGGCAAGGATGTCGATACTCATGAACGCGCGCCTCTCTCAGAAGAACGTCTGCACGATGTCGATAACGCGCAACTGGCCATCCAGCACGGGGATGTGGCGCCACTTGTCGAACGTCAGGCAAGGATGCGAGATATCAAAGGCAATCATATCTCCGACACGAATGTCGTCGCCAGCGTCGATTTCCAGGTAGGCATGCTGGTCCATCATGCCGGTCACCGTCCAGGCGGCCGGCACCGCCACGGGCGCGGCGGTGCCCGGACGATAGATCTGCGCCGGAATCGGCATGCCGGCATCGAACGCCGCGTCGCGCTTGCCCATGCCGATGATCGCGCGCCGGGGCTCGGGAATCGACTGCACATAGGCCCACAGCTGCAGCGCCGGCAGCAGGCCCTCCCGCATCTTCTGCGCCACCGGATTGCTGGCCAGGATACGCTCCTGCGCCGCGCGATAAACGCCCACGTCGTGCGTCAGGTAGCAGCCCGGGCGCAGCACGATGTCGATCGGCGCGCCAATATCGGTCCGCGCGAATTCCTCGGCCACCACGTCGTACCACGCCGAGCCCGCACCCGACATCACCACCGGACTGCGGCCGAAGCGGCCGGCGCCAGCCAGTTCGCGCGTCACGGCCACGGTGCGCTGCAGGAACCGCCGGATATCGGCCTCCTGCTGCAGCACGCCCTCGTAGATTTCGACGCCGGCCAGTGACAGCGCGTCGGGCCAGCGCGACAGCGCTTCCAGCACCTCGGCCTGCTGCCCGGCATCGCGCACGCCGGTGCGGCCGCCTTCCACGCCCAGTTCCAGCAGCACCTGCAGTTTCTGCCCTCGGGCCTGGAAGAACGCACCGAGCTGGTCGACCAGCGCGGCCGAATCCACCAGCGTGAAGAACTCGAAGCCCGGATCGCGTAGCAGATCGGCCACGATTTCCATATTGCGGCGGCCCACCAGCTGGTTGGCCATCAGCACGCGCTTCACGCCGTGCGCGGCGGCCGCAGCGGTCTGTTGCGCGGTCGCCAGCGTGATGCCCCACGCCCCTTCGGCAAGCTGGCGCGCAAACAGCTTCGGCGCCATCGTCGTCTTGCCATGCGGCGCCAACTGCACACCGTATGCGCCCATGAACTTCCGCATCCACTGGAGGTTGTGAACGAGCTTGTCCTCGTAGAGCACGGCGGCCGGCAGGCTCAGTTCCTCTTGCAGCAGATGCCAGCCCGGCTGACCGGCCTCGGCGGGCGCCAGCGGTGCGTCCAGACGGCCCAGCGCCTTGTTCAGCGGATCGATCATGCCGGTCTGGTACTTTGTTTCACGCATGGCTGACATCACCCTGTAAAAATTCAATTGACGTAATCATAGCCTTGAAATTACGATATTTCATCCTTGTTAGAAAGTAACACGCTGTGTCGGGCGAGCGCCTGCCAGCCTCCGCCACCCGCCATGACCGCATCCTTCGACATCCTGACCCGCATTGCCGAGCGCGGCCCGTCGCTGCGGCTGGCCGAGCAAAAGGTGGCGCAGGTGATCCTGGAGGATCTTGCCGGCGCGGCGGCCACCAGCATCAACGAACTGGCACGCAAGGCCGCCGTCAGCGAAGCCAGCGTGACGCGCTTTGCCAAGGCCATCGGCTGCCGCGATGTGCGCGACCTGAAGTTGCGCCTGGCCCAGGCCACGGCGGTCGGCTCGCGCTTCCTGCAGCCCGCCCCGGCCCTGGCCGATGACGCCTCGCCGGCAACCATGGCCGAGCGCATCCATGCCGACGTGCTGACGACGCTGGAAGTCAACCGCAAGCTGATCGATCCCGAACGGATTGCCGAGGCCGCGCGGCTGTTGCTCGATGCACGCATGGTCTACGCTTTCGGCATGGGTGGCGGCTCCACATTCATGGCCGACGAGGCGCGCTATCGGCTGGCGCGGCTGGGCCAGCCCGTGGCGACGTATCAAGACGCGCTGCTGCAGAAGATGGTGGCGGCCACGCTGTCGCGCGACGACGTGGTGCTGGCGTTTTCGGCCAGCGGCAATGTGCCCGAGATGCTGGCCAGCTGCGATATCGCACGTGAATACGGCGCGCGGCTGATCGCCGTGACGGCGCTGGGGTCGCCGCTGGCGGCACGCGCCGACGTCCTGTTGCCCGTGCGGACGCTGGAGACCGATTTCATTTTCAAGCCGTCGGCATCGCGCTACGCAATGCTGCTGGTGGTAGATGTACTGGCCACCCAGTGCGCCATGCTCCAGCAGGACGAGAGCAAGGAAAAGCTGCGCCGGCTGAAATATGTGCTCGATGCCCATCGCGGCGTCAACCAGGAAAGCGACGGGCCGGACAGCCGCCAGCCGCTGGGAGACTGACCATGCCACACCTGTTCGATACCCTCATTCGCTGCGTCATGCTGGTGGACGGCTCGGGCGGCGCGGCGCGCATGTCCGACATCGGCATCCGCGACGGGCGCATCGCCCGCATCGAAGAAGCCGGCGCCATCGATCCGGACACCGCCTCGCATGTGGTCGAAGGCCACGGTCTGGTGCTGTCGCCCGGCTTCATCGACGTGCATACGCACGACGACACCAATGTCGTGCGCGATCCGGCCATGACGCCAAAGATCTCGCAGGGCGTCACCACGGTCATCGTCGGCAACTGCGGCATCAGCGCCGCGCCGGTGACGCTGGCGGGCGATCCGCCCGACCCGATGAATCTGCTGGGCCGCGCCGACGCCTTCCGCTACCCCGATTTCAAGACCTACGTCGACGCGGTGAACGCGGCGCAACCGTCGGTCAACGTGGCCGCCCTGGTGGGCCACACGGCGCTGCGCAGCAACCATATGGACCGCTTCGACCGTGCCGCCACGGCCACCGAAATCGCGGGCATGCGCGCGCAGCTCGAAGACGCCCTGGCGCACGGCGCGCTGGGCCTGTCCACCGGGCTTGCCTACGCCAACGCGTTCAGCGCTCCGACCGACGAAGTGCTGTCCCTGGCCGAACCGCTGGCCGATGCCGGCGCGCTATACGCCACGCACCTGCGCAGCGAATTCGCCGAGATCCTCGATGCCATGGACGAGGCCTACCGTATCGGCCGCCATGCGCGCGTGCCGGTGGTGATCTCGCACCTGAAATGCGCGGGCGTGCCGAACTGGGGCCGCAGCGGCGAGGTACTGCAATCGCTGGAAGCCGCGCAGCGCTGGCAACCGGTGGGCTGCGACTGCTATCCGTACACGGCCAGTTCGTCGACGCTGGACCTCAAGCAGGTCACCAGCGACTTCGATATCCAGGTGACGTGGTCCGAGTCGCATCCCGAAATGGGTGGCCGCCTGCTGGCCGATATCGCCGCCGAATGGCAGGTGGACATGATGGAGGCCGCGCGCCGCCTGCAGCCGGCCGGCGCCGTCTACCACTGCATGGAAGACGCCGACGTGGACCGCATCCTGAGCCACCCGGCCACGGTGGTCGGTTCCGACGGCCTGCCCAACGATCCCCTGCCCCATCCGCGCCTGTGGGGGGCGTTCCCGCGCGTGCTGGGCCATTACGCCCGCGACCGCGAACTGTTTCCGCTGGCCGTGGCCGTCAACAAGATGACCGGCCTGTCGGCCGAGCGCTTCGGCCTGCAGGATCGCGGCTTCGTGCGCGAAGGCTACTGGGCCGATCTGGTGCTGTTCGATTCGGCCACCATCCGCGACGCCGCCAGCTTCACCGACCCGATGCAGCCGGCCGAAGGCATTGCGGCGGTCTGGGTCAATGGCGAACTGACGTGGCAGCACCGCGCGGCCACCGGCGTGCGCGCCGGCCGCTTCCTGCCGCGCGACGCGCGCCCGCGCCAGTCCTGAATCCGACCCCAGAACAACCGCATCAACCGCATCAACCGCATACCAAGCACAACAGGAGTTCCCATGGATATCAAACGATTCGGCGTCGAAGGCGGCACGGGCCAGGGCGGCTCGCACATGCCGTTCGCGCGCGCGGTGCAGGCCGATGGCTGGCTGTACGTGTCCGGCCAGGTGCCGATGGTCGCCGGCGAAGTCGTCGAGGGCAATATCGTCACGCAGACCCATCAGGCCATCAAGAACGTGCTGGCCATCCTGGCCGAGGCCGGCTACGGCCCCGAGCACGTGGTGCGTTGCGGCGTCTGGCTGGACGATGCGCGCGACTTCCCGTCGTTCAACAAGATCTTCAAGGAATACTTCGGCGCCAATCCGCCCGCGCGTGCCTGCGTGCAGTCGAGCATGGTGGTGGACTGCAAGGTCGAAGTGGACTGCATCGCCTACAAGAAACCCGCGGCCTGAGCCGCACCCCCCGCCTGCCGCCACCGGTGAGCCAACCGATGGCCGGCCGGCTTTGCCAACCAGCCGCTTTCGTACCGGAGACCCCGGGTCCAGGCGGCATTTTCATAGCGGAAGCGGACCGTCCGACCGGACGGCAACCGCCACAAGGAGACGAGACATGGGTGCCGTTACCGGAACCACGCTCTTGATTTATGCGCTGATCGCCGTGATCGCGCTGGTGATCCTGATCGCCAAGTTCAAACTCAACCCGTTCATCACGCTGGTGGTGGTGTCGGTAGCCCTGGGCTTTGCCGTGGGCATGCCGATGGGTGACATCGTCAAGTCGTTCGAGGCTGGCGTCGGCGGCACGCTGGGCCATATCGCGCTGGTGATCGGCCTAGGCACCATGCTGGGCAAGATGATGGCCGAATCGGGCGGCGCCGAGCGCATCGCCCTGACGCTCATCAACTTCTTTGGCGAGAAGAACGTGCACTGGGCCATGGTGGTCATCGCGTTCATCGTCGGCCTGCCGGTGTTCTTTGAAGTGGGCTTCGTGCTGCTGATTCCGATCGCGTTCAACGTGGCCAAGCGCACCAACACGTCGATGATCCTGGTCGGCATTCCGATGGTCTGCGGCCTGTCCGTGGTCCACGGCCTGATCCCGCCGCACCCGGCCGCCCTGCTGGCCGTGCAGGCCTACGGCGCCGACATGGGCCACACCATCCTGTACGCGCTGATCGTGGGCGTGCCGACCGCCATCATCGCCGGCCCGCTGTTCGCCAAGCTGATCGACAAGCACGTGAAGCTGCCGGCCGTGAATCCGCTGGCCGAGCAGCTGACCGAGGAAGCCGACACGGCCAAGGGCAACCTGCCCGGCTTCGGCATCACGGTGCTGACCATCCTGCTGCCGGTGTTCCTGATGCTGATCGGCAGCTGGGCAGACCTGATCGCCACCCCGAAGACGTTTGCCAACGACGTCCTGAAACTGATCGGCAACTCGGTGATGGCCCTGCTGATCGCCACGCTGTTCAGCTTCTACACGTTTGGCAAGGCGCGCGGCTTCACCCGTGAAATGATCCTGAAGTTCACCAACGAGTGCGTGGCGCCCACCGCCATCATCACGCTCGTGGTGGGTGCCGGCGGCGGCTTTGGCCGGGTGCTGCGCGATTCGGGCATCTCGACGGCCATCGTCGACGTGGCCACGAACGCCCATGTGTCGGTGCTGGTGCTGGGCTGGCTCGTCGCCGTGATGATCCGTATCGCCACGGGTTCGGCCACGGTGGCCATGACCACGGCGGCCGGTATCGTGGCCCCCATCGCGGCCAGCGTGCCGGGCACCCGCCCCGAACTGCTGGTGCTGACCACCGGCGCCGGCTCGCTGATTTTGTCGCACGTGAACGACGGTGGCTTCTGGCTGGTCAAGGAATACTTCAACATGACCGTGGCCCAGACCTTCAAGACCTGGTCGGTCGCCGAAACCATCATTTCGGTAGTGGCGCTGCTGTTCACGCTGGCGCTGGCAACGGTCGTCTGATCGGCTGATTGCTCCCCCTCTCCCGCCCCCGGCGGAAGAGGGGGGACTACCGAGGGCAATCCCGATTGTCCCGCACCCCGCACCCTCCTACACTCCCTGATCGATGCAGCCGTCCGATGCTGCACTTTCGGGAGACCTCCATGCCGTTCAGTCCGCTGCGGCGCGCCATGATGGCGTGCGGCGCCCTTGCCGTCCTCACGCATTCCCCGCTGTCCCACGCCGCCGATCCGGTCAGGATCGGGCTGATCGCGCCGTTCTCGGGCAGCTTTGCCGACTACGGCAAGCAGATGGAAGGCGGCATCAAGGCCTGGCAGAAGCTGAACGGCGACACCGTGGCGGGCCGCAAGGTCCAGATCCTGGTCAAGGACACCACGGGCCCGGTGCCCGAGGTGGCCAAGCGGCTGGCCCAGGAACTGGTGGTGCGCGACAAGGTGGACATCCTGGCCGGCTTCGGCCTGACGCCCGAGGCGCTGGCCGTGGCGCCCGTCGCCGAGCAGGCCAGGAAGCCCATGGTGATCTTCAACGCGGCCTCGTCGATCATCACCACCAAGTCGAACTACATCGCGCGCGTGTCGATGACGCTGCCGCAGATTTCCGCCCCCATGGCCACCTGGGCGGTGCGCAACAACATCAGGAAAGTGGTGACGCTGGTGGCCGACTACGCCCCTGGCATCGACGCCGAGACCGCGTTCAAGACCAATTTCCTGGGCGGCGGCGGCCAGATCGTGGAATCGATCCGCGTGCCGCTGCGCAACCCCGAATTCGCGCCATTCATCCAGCGCATCAAGGACGCCCGGCCAGAAGCGGTGTTTCTGTTTCTGCCCGCCGGCGAGCAGGGCGTGGCGTTCATGAAGGGCTTCCGCGAGCGCGGCCTGGCCGATGCCGGCATCCGCGTGATCGCCACCGGCGACCTGACCGACGACCACGTGCTGCCGGCCATGGGCGACGCCACGCTCGGCGTCATCACGTCCTTCCACTATTCCGCGGCGCACGATTCCAAGGAAAACAAGGCCTTCCTGAAGGCGTTTGCCGATGCCAACCCTGGCGCCGGCCGCCCGAATTTCATGGCTGTGGCCGCCTACGACGGCATGGCCGCCATCTACGACGCGCTGAAGAAGACCGGCGGCGCCACCGACGGCGACAAGTTCCTGGCGGCCCTGAAGGGCATGAAGATCCAGAGCCCGCGCGGCGCCATCACGATCGACCCCGCGACGCGCGATGTGATCCAGACCGTCTATATCCGCAAGGTGGAAAAGGTGGGCGGCGAGCTCTACAACGTCGAATTCGACAAGTTCGACGGGGTCAAGGACTCGGGCAAGTAGGCGCCAGGACCTGGGCGGAGGGGCGCCCCCTCCTGTCGAAATGTTTCATCGCGAAGTCAGGAATGTGCAATTCCCTTGCGGGAAAAGCTGACCTAACCTTGTCTGGCGGCGCCTGTCCGCGCCGTCACATGACAAGAACTCCGGAGACATCACGATGAAGAGCTCAGCCGTTGCCTTGGCCGCGTCGCTGGTCGTGGCCGCTTCACCCTTGCTCGCAGCCCCCACCGATAACCTGCAGAAGCTCCAGAATTTCAAGCAGACCGGGGCCGCACCCGCCGAAAAGATCGCCCAGGACGGCAAGCACGCCGACGCGCTGCGCGAGAACCTGAAGGCCATCAAGCTGCCGCAGGGTTTCAAGATCGAACTCTATGCCGTGGTGCCCGAGGCCCGCCACATGGCCATCGAGCCGTCCACGGGCGTGGTGTTCGTCGGCACGCGCAAGAACCGCGTCTGGCAGGTGACCGACCGCACCAAGCGCCGCGTGGCCGATGACGTGGTCCAGTTCGCCAGCGCCATCAGCTTCAAGGTGCCCAACGGCGTGTGCTTCTCGCCGGACGGCATTCTCTACGTGGCCGAGCAGAACCGCGTGCTGGCCTTCCCGGCCGCCCAGTTCTTCGGCGAAGGCGGGCCCGACGTGGCCGCCGCCGTGGTGGTGCCCCAGGGCAAGCTGATCCCGACCGAATTCGAGAGCTTCAATCACGGCGCCCGTGCGTGCCGGGTGGGCCCCGACGGCAAGCTGTATGTCGCGCTGGGCCAGCCGTGGAACGTGCCGCCCAAGGACAAGCTGGCAGCGCTGGACAAGAACGGCCTGGCCGGCATCATCCGCATCGGCCAGGACGGCAAGAACCGCGAGGTCTACGCCCACGGCGTGCGCAATTCGGTGGGGCTCGACTTCAATCCCGCTGACAAGACGCTCTGGTTCACCGACAACCAGGTGGACGGCATGGGCGACGACCAGCCACCCGGCGAGCTGAACCGCGCCACCAAGGCCGGCCAGAACTTCGGCTTCCCGTGGTATGGCGGCGGCAAGGTGCGCACCGTGGAGTACAAGGACCAGCAGCCACCCAAGGACGTGGTCTTCCCGGTGGTGGAATACGCGCCCCACGCGGCCGACCTGGGCATGTCGTTCTACACCGGCAAGATGTTCCCGGCCAAGTACCAGGGCGGCGTCTTTGCGGCCGAGCATGGTTCGTGGAACCGCACCAAGCCGATTGGCGCCCGCATCATGTACACAGCGGTGAAACCGGACGGCAGCGCGGGCGAGACCGAGGTCTTTGCCGAGGGCTGGCTGACGCCGAATGGCGAGTACATGGGCCGCCCGGTCGATGTCCAGCAACTGCAGGACGGCTCGCTGCTGGTGTCGGACGACTACGCCGGCGCGATCTACCGCATCTCGTATTCGGGCGCGAAATGACCTGGCCAGTCCGTATCGGCGCGCTGGTGCTGTCGGCGGCATGGGCCTTGGCCAGCGCTCCGGCGCTGGCCGCCGACGCGCAGGCGGGCCGGGCCAAGGCCATGCAGTGCCAGGCCTGCCACGGGCTCGACGGCAAGTCGAAACTGCCCGAAGCGCCCAACCTGGCCGGCCAGGTCGAGCAGTATCTGGTGAAGGCGCTCAAGGACTACAAGACCGGCGCCCGCAAGGACGAAATGATGACGATGATGGCCAAGCCGCTCAGCGACGCCGACATCGCCAATCTTGCGGCCTTCTACAGCAGTCTCAAGCCGTAGCGCGCGGCGCCCCTGCCCAGCCTTACCCCCTCCGCCTTCGGACGCCTTCGGAAGCCTTCAGGCACCCGAAGGCGCGTGGCCGGCCTTTGGTGGCGGAACTGGCGCGGCGATGACCTTCGACATTTCCGACGTCTGGCGCCAGCCTTCCTGCTGGTACAGGGGCCGTCCGGCCTCCGTGGCATGCAGGATCGTGAACGTGGCACCGCGCCGCGCCAGTTCGTCCTCCCCCAGCGACATCAGCTGCCGGGCCAGGCCGCGCCTGCGATGGGTCGGCTCGACGTAGACATTCAGGACGTAGCCACGCTTGTCCTGTTCCGGATGCGCGGGATGAGGCGGCCAGTCGATCAGCATCAGGCCGACCCCGGCCACCGGCCTGCCGCCATCCAGCGCCAGCAGACCAAAATACGTGTTATCGGCAAGCCGGGGCCGCAGCCAGCCGCGAAAATGCTGCGTCATCGTGTGCAGCGTGTCGGGGGCAAAGCCGGCCTCCAGGAACATGGCCTCGCGATGGCGGCAAATCAGGTCCAGGTCGTCCGGCTCGATCGGGCGTATTTCCATGTCAGCGGTCTAATGGTGGTTCGGGCGGTGGTTCGGGCGGCAGGTCGGGGAGCAGTTCAGGGGGCAGTTCAAGCATCACGCCGGAGCGGTCATTCTGCACGGCACACCCCTCCGTCGAAATAAGACGAATCCGAAAGCAAATGGAGGGGCCTAGCGCGATCCGTCCCCCTGGCGCACCGTCACCAAGTGGTCGAGCAGCGCGCCGTCGGCCAGCAGGCTGGCGCTGTCAGACCGGTGTACCACCCTGCCCCGATCCAGCACCATTGCCTGGCCGGTCATCGCCAGCGCCAGCCGGGCGTGCTGCTCCACCACGATCACGGCCATGCCGCTGTCGGCAATCAGCCGCGCGATCACGCGCTGCAGCTCCTGCACGATGATCGGCGCCAGGCCCTCCATCGGCTCGTCCAGCAACAGCAGGGCGGGATTCACCATCAGCGCGCGGGCAATCGCCAGCATCTGCTGCTCGCCGCCGGACAACTGGTTGCCCAGGTTGCGGCGCCGTTCCTCCAGCCTCGGAAACGTCCGATAGACAGCGACGATGTCCCACGGGCCCGGCCGCGCCACCGCGGTCAGATGCTCTTCCACGGTCAGCGACGGAAAGATCCAGCGCTCCTGCGGCACCCAGCCGATGCCTGCCTGGGCGCGCCGATGCGATGGCATTTTCGCCAGATCGCCGCCCTGCCAGAGCAGCCTGCCGCCGCGCACGCGCGTCATGCCCATCAACGTGGCCAGCAGCGTGGTCTTGCCCACGCCGTTGCGGCCCAGCAGCGCCAGGCTGTCGCCGGCGGCCAGCGTCAGGTCGACCTGGTCGAGCACGATGGCATCGCCGTAGCCTGCGCTGACGCCCTCCACGCGCAGCAGTTCAGTCATGGGCGGCTTCTCCCAGATACACCTCCTTCACGCGCGCGTCGGCGGCAATCTCGGCCGGCGTGCCTTCCGTCAGCACCCGCCCGCCCACCAGCACCGAAATGCGTTCGGCAAAGCGGAACACCAGATCCATGTCGTGCTCGATAAAGACGATCGTGATGTCGCGCGGCAGGCCCGCGATCACCGCGAACAGTTCGGCGCTGTCGCCGGCCGGAATGCCGGCTGCCGGTTCGTCCAGCAGCAGGATCGACGGCCGCGTGGCCAGCGCCAGCGCCATTTCCAGCAGGCGCTGCTTGCCGTACGGCAGTTGGCGCGTCTCGGTATCGGCGTCGCGTTCCAGCCGCAGCAGCGCCAGGACCGACATGGCCTCGTCCGCCAGCGCCGCCTGCGACGCCACCGTGCGGGCCCAGATCCGCGATGCGCCGGTACGCTCCGCCACCGCCAGCACCACCGATTCCAGCACCGTCAGCCCCGCAAACAGCGTGTTGATCTGGAACGTGCGTGTCATGCCCAATTTCACGCGTGCATGCTGCGGCAGCGACGTGATATCGCGCTCGCCCAGCCAGATGCGTCCCGCCGACGGCCGCAAGGCTCCCGTCAGCAGGTTGATGAACGTGGTCTTGCCCGCGCCGTTGGGCCCGATCAGGGCATGGCGCGCGCCGGGCGCGAATGTCAGCGAGAGATCGGTATTGGCCGCAAACGCGCCCCAGGACTTGCACAGCCCCTCTGTACGCAGCGTGGCGGTCATGCGTCGGCTCCGCGTTCGCGCGGGGCAGCCGCATGCCGGCGCGCCCTCCACACCGCGATCGCGCCCATCACCCCGCCCCGCGCATACAGCACCATCAGCACCAGCAGCAGGCCGATCCAGAACTGCCAGTACACGGGATTGATGCCGGCCAGCACATCCTGCGCGATCATGAACAGCGCCGCGCCGATCAGCGCGCCGTAGAGACGCCCGGTGCCACCCAGCACCAGCATGACCAGCAGCTCCGCCGAACGCGGAAAGCCCAGCACGTCCATGCCCACGAACTGCGTGGTCTGGGCCAGCAGGCCGCCGGCCACGCCGGCAATGGCCGCTGCCACCGTGAAGGCCGCGCGCAGGCGCCGGGGCACATTGGCGCCCAGCGCGGGCATGCGCCGCGCGCCCTCGCGCACGCCTCGCAGCGACAGGCCGAATGGCGACGCCACGATGCGCCGCACCAGCACGAACATCACGAACAGCACCACCAGGCTGTAGAGATAGGCAGTCTTGCCGTACAGGTCGAAGTCGAACACGCCCAGCAGCGGGCGCATGGCAACGCCAGACAGCCCGTCGACGCCGCCGGTCAGGAAGGCCGCCTTGTTGGCGGCCTCGAACAGCATCAGCCCGATGCCAAGCGTAACCATCAGCCGCGTCAGATCGCCGCCGCGCACCACCAGGAAGCTGCAGAGCCAGCCGGCGAAGGCCGCCACGGCCGCCGCGGCCAGCAGGCCCGAGAGCGGCTCGCCCCAGCCATGCGCGCCCAGCAGCCCGGCCGTGTAGGCGCCCAGTCCGAAGAACGCCGCATGGCCCAGCGACACGATGCCCGCATAGCCCAGGATCAGGTCCAGCGACAGCGCGAAAAGCCCGGTGATCAGAATCTGACTGCCCAGGATCAGGTAGTCGGGCAGCAGGAAGAACACGACCACCGGCATCAGCCAGAAGACGATTTCGGCCGGGTGCCAGCGGCCGTCGGCAAGTCGATGGGGCATCATGCGGCGCGCCTCCCGTAAAGGCCGGCCGGGAACGCCACCAGCAGCAACACCATCATCGCGTAGATGACGAAGGCGCCCACCGCGGGCACGTAGTACTTGCCTGCCACGTCCGCCACGCCCAGCACCATCGCCGCCACCAGCGACCCGCGAATGCTGCCCGCGCCGCCCACCGCCACCACCAGCAGGAAATAGACCATGTATTTGAGCGGAAATGTTGGGTCGAGCCCCAGCACGTCGATCCCCAGGCCGCCACCCAGCCCCGCCAGGCCAGAACCCAGCGCGAAGGTCAGGCTGAACACGCGCCCCACGTCGATGCCCAGGCCGCTGGCGGCCTGCTGGTTGTCCACCGCCGCGCGCACCTGCGCGCCAAAGCGGGTGCGCGCCACCAGCCAGCCCAGCGCCAGCGTGATGACGATCACCACCGCCAGCAGGAACAGGCGATAGGCGCCGACGTCCAGCCCCGCCACCCTCACCTGCCCGATCAGGAACGCCGGCAGCACCACCGGCTGCTGGCCGGGGCCGAACCACCAGGTGGCGCCGGCCATCACCATGAAGGTCAGGCCGATCGAAAACAGCACCTGGTCCAGATGGCTGGCCCGATACAGCCGCCGATAGAGCGTGCGCTCCAGTACCCAGCCGGCCAGCGCGACGCCCAGGAAGGCCGCCGGCAGCGCGGCCAGGAACGGCACGCCCAGCCGGTTCATCAGCACCACGGCCACGTAGCCGCCCAGCATCGCAAAGGCACCGTGTGCCAGGTTGACGAAGTTCATCAGGCCCATCGTCACCGACAGGCCGATGCTGATCAGGAACAGCAGGCTGCCGTATGTCACGCCGTCGAACAGCACGCCGGGCAAGCTCGAAATCACGATCCGGTCCTCTGAGTGGGTGGATGGGGGTGGATGATCGCTGCTGGCTGCGGAAAATACCGCGCCGATTGTTCAGTGGGCGCCGCTTTTTTGCAATCGGGCCGGACCCGTGCAAGGCGGGTCGCCACGCGGGCCGGCGCGATGGATGGCGCGGTGGCTGGCGGAAGGATTGTCTGGTTTACATCGACTGCCGCACGCGCTAAGGTCAATCGGACCGCCGCCAAGGGACGAACCGTCATGCCGATCGACCGCCGCACCTTTCTGGGGATGTCCGCCGGGCTGGCCGCACTGCCGGCCGGGCCTGCGCTGGCCGCCGCCGCGCAGGCCGCCACCGTGGAAGCGCCGATGCGCCGCAGGGTGCCGGGCACGGGCGAGCAGTTGCCGGTGATCGGCATGGGCACGGCCGACACCTTCAACGTTGGCCGGGGCACCGACGATCGCGCGGCGCTGACCGAAGTCCTGGCCGCGCTGCTGCAGCGCATTCCGAAGGCCGTGATCGACACCGCGCCCAGCTACGGCAGCGCCGAGGCCGTGACCGGCGACCTGCTGCAGGACGCCGGTGCGCGCGGCAAGGTGTTCGTGGCCACCAAGATTTCCACCAGTGCCGTCAACGCCATGGCGCAGTTCACGCGGTCGCGCGCCGAACTGCATTCGGACAGTGTCGACCTGCTGCAGGTGCACAACCTGATCGACTGGCGCGACAACCTGAAGCTGCTGCGGCAGTGGAAGGAACAGGGCAAGGCGCGCTATATCGGCATCACCCACTACCGCGACGACGCCCACGAGGAACTGGCGAAAATCCTGCGCAGCGAGAAGCTCGACTTCCTGCAGGTGAACTATTCGCTGGGCGAGCGCAACGCCGAAAAGACGCTGTTGCCGCTGTGCGAGGAGCGTGGCGTGGCCGTGCTGGTCAACCGCCCGTTCCAGGACGGTCGGCTGTTCTCGGCGGTACGCGGCAAGCCGGTGCCCGACTGGGCCGGCGAGGTGGACTGCACGTCGTGGGCGCAACTGTTCCTGAAGTTCATCGTCAGCCATCCCGCCGTGACGACTGCCATTCCGGCCACGTCCAAGCCGAAGAACATGGCCGACAACCTGGGCGCGGCGTTCGGGCGCATGCCCGACACTCGCGAACGCGCGCGCATCGCCGCGGCGCTGGCCTGATCCACCGACGCCCGGCCCCGATCGGCGCATGCAGACACCCGACCCACTCCGCAATACCGAATCCGACGACCCGCCGCAGGGCACCCTGCTGGGCCTGCGCGCCGGCGAACGCGCCGCCGTGGTGGCCGGCTTCGTGTTCTTCTTCTGCCTGTTCGCCAGCTACTTCATGCTGCGGCCCGTACGCGAGACGATGGGCATCGCGGGCGGCGTGCAGAACCTGCAATGGCTGTTCACTGCCACCTTCGTGGTGATGCTCGTGGCCATCCCGTTCTACGGCGCCTGCTGCAAGTGGCTGCCCCGCCGGCGCTTTGTGCCCTGGGTCTATGCGTTCTTCATCGCCAACCTGCTGGCGTTTGCCGGGGTCACGCGCGCCCTGCCGAACAGCGTCTGGCTGGCGCGCGTGTTCTACGTGTGGCTGTCGGTGTTCAACCTGTTCGTGGTCTCGGTGGCCTGGAGCCTGATGGCCGACGTGTTCCGCCCCGAGCAGGCGCGACGGCTGTTCGCGCTGATCGCGGCGGGCGCCAGTGCCGGCGGCCTGGCCGGGCCGGTCATGGGCGGCTGGCTGGTGGGCCGCATCGGCCTGACCGGGCTGATGCTGCTGTCGGCGGCGCTGCTGGCCGCCACCCTGCCCGTGGTGGGCTACCTGTTCGCATGGCGGCGCAGGCTGGGGGCCGGCATGGCCGATGGCACGGCCCCGGGCGGGCCAGCGGCACAGGACCCTGCCCAGCCGGTCGGCGGCGGGCTGTGGGCCGGGTTGTCGATGGTCCTGCGCTCGCGCTACCTGCTTGGCATCAGCCTGTTCGTGATCCTGCTGGCCACGTCGAGCACGTTCCTGTATTTCGAGCAGGCCCGCCTGGTGGCCGCGGCCTTTCCCACGCGGGCGCAGCAGACGCAGGTATTCAGCGCGCTCGATGCCACGGTGCAGGCGCTGACCATCCTCGTGCAGATTTTCTTCTCCGGCCGGCTGGCGCGGCGCTACGGCGTGACGGCGCTGCTGACGGCGGTGCCGCTGGCCGTGACCGGCGGCTTCCTGCTGCTGGCGATGTGGCCCACGTTCGGCGTGCTGGCCGCCGCGATGATCGTGCGCCGCGTGGGCGAATACGCCATGCTGCGGCCAGGCCGCGAAATGCTGTTTACGGTGGTCGACCCCGAGACCAAGTACAAGGCCAAGAACGTGATCGACACCGCGATCTACCGCGCTGGCGACGCGGTCAGCGCATGGGTGCGCACCGCCATCGACGCGTTGTCCGGACATCCCGCCACCGTGGCGCTGGCCGGTGCCGCGCTGGCCATCGGCTGGGCGTGGCTCGGGCTGTGGCTTGGACGCCGGCACGAAGGCCAGCTGACGGTTGCGGAAGCCGGGCCGGCGCAGCCGGTGCTGGCCCGCCCGGCGAAGGAGAGCCGATGACAGCCGCTCGACAAGGCCAGCCGATAATCGCGCGCCGGTCTGGCCCCATCGCGCCGATGCCCGTATAGTTCTTGCCGTGTTGGCGGCACATGCCGCCCTACCCCATTTGCACAGGAGTTGCCTCATGAAGACCAAAGCCGCCATCGCCTGGAAAGCCGGCGCCCCGCTCACCGTCGAAGAGGTGGATCTCGACGGCCCGCGCGCCGGTGAAGTCCTCGTTGAAATCAAGGCCACCGGCATCTGCCATACCGACTACTACACGCTGTCCGGCGCCGACCCCGAAGGCATCTTCCCGGCCATCCTGGGCCACGAGGGCGCGGGCATCGTCACCGACGTGGGCCCGGGCGTGACCTCGCTGAAGCCGGGCGATCACGTGATCCCCCTCTACACGCCGGAATGCCGCCAGTGCAAGTTCTGCCTGTCGCGCAAGACCAACCTGTGCCAGGCCATCCGCTCGACCCAGGGCAAGGGCCTGATGCCCGACGGCACGTCGCGCTTCTCGATCGACGGCAAGCCGATCTTCCACTACATGGGCACGTCGACGTTCGCCAACCACATCGTGGTGCCGGAAATCGCACTGGCCAAGATCCGCCCGGACGCACCGTTCGACAAGGTCTGCTACATCGGCTGCGGCGTGACCACGGGCGTGGGCGCCGTGCTGTTCACGGCCAAGGTGGAAGCCGGCGCCAACGTGGTGGTGTTTGGCCTGGGCGGCATCGGCCTGAACGTGATCCAGGCGGCCAAGATGGTGGGCGCCGACAAGATCATCGGCGTGGACCTGAACCCCGGCCGCGAAGCCATGGCGCGCAAGTTCGGCATGACCCATTTCATCAACCCGAAGGACGTCGAGAACGTGGTGGACGCCATCGTGCAGCTGACCGATGGCGGCGCCGACTACTCGTTCGAGTGCATCGGCAACACGCAGGTCATGCGCCAGGCGCTGGAGTGCTGCCACAAGGGCTGGGGCAAGTCGATCATCATCGGCGTGGCCGAGGCCGGCGCGGAGATCTCGACGCGTCCGTTCCAGCTGGTGACGGGCCGCGAGTGGAAGGGTTCGGCATTCGGCGGCGCACGTGGCCGCACCGACGTGCCCAAGATCGTCGACTGGTACATGGAAGGCAAGCTGAACATCGACGACCTGATCACGCATACGCTGCCGCTCGACCGCATCAACGAAGGCTTCGACCTGATGAAGCGCGGCGAGTCGATCCGCTCGGTCGTCCTGTACTGAGGCAACGGCCCATGGAACTGCTGTCAGAACACGGCTGCCACGGCGGCGTCCAACGCTTCTACCAGCACCAGTCGGCGGCCATCGGGCTGCCGATGCGGTTCTCGGTCTTCCTGCCGCCGCAGGCGCTGGTCGCCAACGCGAAGCCGCTGCCCACGCTGTTCTACCTCGCTGGCCTGACCTGCACCGAGGAAACCTTCATGATCAAGGCCGGCGCCCAGCAGTACGCGGCGCAGCACGGCCTGATCCTGGTGGCGCCCGACACCAGCCCGCGCGGCGCGCATGTGCCGGGCGAAGCCGATGCCTGGGACTTCGGCGTCGGCGCCGGCTTCTATGTCGATGCCATCGAGGCGCCGTGGCGCATGCACTGGCGCATGGAAAGCTACGTGGCGGACGAACTGTTCCACCTGGTCACCAGCGAACTGCCGGCCGACGCCGCGCGCGTCGGCATCTTCGGCCATTCGATGGGTGGGCATGGCGCGCTGGTGCTGGCGCAACGCTATCCGCAGCGCTTCCGCTCGGTCTCGGCGTTCGCGCCGATTGCCGCGCCGTCGCAGTGTCCGTGGGGCGTCAAGGCATTCACCGGTTACCTGGGCGAGGACCGCAGCCGCTGGGCCCAGCACGACGCCAGCGCGCTGATGGCCGCGCAGGCGTCGGCCCCCTTCCCCACCGGCATCCTGGTGGATCAGGGCCTGGCCGACAAATTCCTGGCGGAACAGCTCTACCCCGAAGCGTTGGAGGCGGCCTGCGCCAAGGTCGGCCAGCCGCTGACGCTACGCCGGCACGCGGGCTACGACCACGGCTACTACTTCATCTCGACCTTCATGGCCGACCATATCCGGCATCACGCGGAACGGCTGTGAGTACGGCCAGCGCCGGCTCAGCCGGCGCTGCAGTGCTCGAGTTGGTGGTGTTGGCGGGGCCTACTTCAGTCCAGCCAGGAATGCCTCCGCCGTCTGCAGGCATTCCTCGTAGTCCATCCAGAATTCCCTTCGATAGATCCGCGAAAACTGTTCCTTCATCAGCTCCGGCCGCACGCGGAGCCTGTGGATGAACGCGTCCGCATGCTTCAGCAGGAAGGGTGCGGCGCCTTCCAATGCCAACGGATCGGCTTCGATCACCACGGCGAAGTCGAAAAGATCCCGTGCCGTGCCGCTGTACCCACGGTGGTACAGCTTCTTTGCGATGATTTCCCCCGCGGTTTCGACACGCACCTCGTGCCCCATGATGTCCCAGATTTCGTAGGGCGCATCGGTCAGGTTCGTGGCCGCCACGACATCGATCTCGCCAGCGGGAAGCTTCAGCTTTATGTAGTTGGCCTGCTCGACATAGTCCTCGGTAATCGATTCCGCTGCCGGACTCAGCCTGGGATTCATGTATCCAAGGTACTGGGGATCCGGCACGAACAAATCGATGTCCATCGACAAGCGGTGCTGATAGCGAAGCATCAGCACCGTGCCGCCCCCAAACGTCCAGAATGGCTCGACACCGCCATGGACGCGAACCTCATTCATCAGCGTGAATGCGTGGGGAAACAGCGACTCCCACGTCTCGCCCGTCAACGCCTGGACCCTCAGTCCCATAGTCCGTCTCTCGTGGCAGTGGTGATGCGGGCAAGCGTACGTACGTTTTTCCAGATTTCGGCGGGCTTGCAATGGTGCTTGCGCGCGACCTCTGCTACCGCCTTGACGACGAGCTGCAGAGGCGCTTCATCCAGTACCTGCGCGACATGGGCCAGATAGCCTGTCGGCACCGTTCCCGTACTGAGCGCCTGTTCGAGCAGCTCCGTGGTGAATTCTCCCGAGTAGCTGACATTGGCACCGTGGGCAGCCATCCATAGCGCACGCTCTGGTTTGCCGCCCGCCAACCGGTCAGTCGAGGGATCGGCGATCGCGATGGACAGCCCCAGGATATCGAGCAACCGCAACAGGCTGTCCAGGGTCACGTTTACGGTGCCACGCTCGATTCCATTGAGCGACTGGCGCGACAGGCCCGCCATGGCCGCCAGTTGCTGCTGGGTCAGGCCCAATTCCTTGCGCTTGAGTTGAATTGGAAGCATCAACGATTGTTGGTTCATAAGGGGGCAACTAGCTAGTTTTGTCAAGTATAGTTGACAATTCAGACGTAGCAAGCGCTTCATTCTGCGCATATGTTGGCAGGCGTATGATTTGCGTTCCGCCCCAGAGCCGTATATCCATGACCCCCTACCGCCCCCACCCCATCGTCATGCTCACCGCCCGGCAGCTGTCCGAGGCGATCCACGCGAAGCAGGTATCGAGCCGTGAAGTCATGGCGGCCTATCTGGCGCACATCGCGGCCGTGAATCCGGCGTGCAACGCCATCGTGGCGCAGCAGGACGAGGCCGCGCTGATGCAGGCCGCGCAGGCTGCCGACGATGCGCTGGCGCGGGGGGAGTCGAAAGGCTGGATGCACGGCATGCCGCAGGCGCCGAAAGATCTGGCGATGACGCGCGGTATCCGTACGACGTACGGCTCGCCGATCTTCCGGGACAACGTGCCGGCCAGCGATTCGGTCATCGTCGAGCGCATGCGCCAGGCCGGGGCGATCCTGATCGGCAAGACCAACACGCCGGAGTTCGGGCTTGGCTCGCACACGTTCAATCCGGTCTATGGCGCCACGCGCAATCCGTACGATCCCACGCGGTCGGCGGGCGGCAGCAGTGGCGGCGCCGCCGCAGCGCTGGCGCTGCGCATGCTGCCCGTGGCCGATGGCAGCGACTTCGGCGGATCGCTGCGCAATCCGGCCGCGTACTGCAACGTCTTCGGTTTCCGGCCATCGGCGGGCCGCGTGCCTTATGGCCCGGCGCCCGAGCTGTTCCTGCCGCAACTGGGCTGCGAGGGCCCGATGGCACGCAACGTCGCGGATCTGGCGCTGCTGCTGGCCACCCAGTCCGGCCCGGACGCCCGCACGCCGCAGGCGCTGCCGCAGGACCCCACGCTGGCCATGCTGACACCGCAAAACGTGGGCAACGCGCTCGACGCGGACCTGTCGGGCAAGCGCGTGGCGTGGCTGGGCGATTGGGGCGGATACCTGCCGATGGAAGACGGCATCCTGTCTTTGTGCGAACAGGCGCTGCGCTTCTTCCCCGATTTCGGCGTGGCCGTGGAGGCCATCCAGCCGCCCTATCCGCCCGAGAAAATCTGGCAGACCTGGCTCGTGCATCGTCACTTCCTGACGGGCAATGCGCGGCTGGCGCTCTACAACAACCCGTCGACGCGCGCGCAGCTGAAGCCCGAGGCGATCTGGGAAATCGAGGGCTCGCTCGACCTCAAGGCCAGCGACCTCTACGCCGCCAGCACGCAGCGCAGTGCCTGGTATCAGGCCCTGCTGCGCACGTTCGAGACGTTCGACTACATCGCCGTGCCTACCGCGCAGGTGTTTCCGTTCGATGTCGCGCAGCATTGGCCCAAGACCATCGCCGGGCGGCAGATGGACACCTATCACCGCTGGATGGAAGTGGTGGTGGCGTGGACGCTGTCGGGTTGCCCGGTGATCAGCGTACCGGTGGGGTTCAATGCGGAAGGCTTGCCGATGGGCATGCAGCTGATTGGCCGTCCGCGCGACGACCTGAGCGTGCTGCGCCTGGCAGCGGCGTACGAGCGCGCCCGCGATTGGGTCAACGACCGGCTGCCGCCGGCGATTGACGGTTGAGGATAGAGCGCCTCAGGCCACGCGCCGCAATTGCCGTGCCGACGCACCGAACAGCGGCGCGGCACGGTCGGCGGCCAGCTTGATACGGTCGGCCAGCGCGCCGCTGCCGACCTGATAGCCGTCGAAATCGCCCGTCGACGCGTACACGCCAATCGGCAACGTCAGCGCCTGCAGGAAGCTGAACAGCGGCCGCAGCTGGTGCTCCAGCACCAGCGCGTGGCGGTCGCTGCCGCCGGTGGCCGCCAGCAGCACCGGCTTGTCGACCAGGGCATCCATGCCCACCAGGTCGAACAGATGCTTGAAATGCCCGGGGAACGAACCGCGATACACGGGCGCCGCGGCAATCAGCAGATCGGCCGATTCGATGGCCGCGACCTGCGCCTCGATCTCCGCCGGCAGTTCCTGGCGCGTCAGCGCGGCACCCAGCGGGCGGGCGATCTCGCTCAGATCAACGATCTGCGTGTCGAGCACTAGCCGCTGCTCCAGTTCGGCCAGCAGCGCCTGGATCAGTACCAGCGTGCGCGACGGTTGATGGGCGCTGCCATTGACGGCGACAACTTTCAGCGGCGTGGACACAATCTTTCTCCGGGGGCGAAAAGGCATGCCTCGTACCTTAGCGCCGTCGTCCGACGATGCGAACGAACCAATTCAAATATGCATAGATGCGAAAACGGCAGCCCGGGCGTGAACCCGGGCTGCCGTTTCGCTTGTTGCAGCAATGCCGTCCGCTTATTGCGCAAATTGCGCGAAGCGGCTTAGAACGACGGCACCATGGCGCCCTTGAACTGGGTCTTCATGAACTGGCGCACTTCTTCAGACTGGTACGCGGCCACCAGCTTCTTCACCCACGGCTTGTCCTTGTCCTGCGTGCGGACCACGATGATGTTCGCGTACGGGCTGTGGATGTCTTCCAGCGCGATGGCGTTCCCGGTCGGCTGCAGGCCGGCGGCCAGCGCGTAGTTCGTGTTGATCACGGCGGCGGCCACGTCGGGCAGCGCGCGGGCCAGCTGGGCGGCGTCCAGTTCCACGATCTTCAGCTTCTTCGGGTTCTCGGCGATGTCCAGCGGCGTGGCGTTCACACCATTCGTGCCGACGCCCGGCTTCAGCTTGATCGCACCCTGGGCGGCCAGCAGCAGCAGCGCACGGTTTTCATTCGAGGGGTCGTTGGGCACGGCCACCTTGGCGCCTTGCGGCAGGTCCTTCGGCGACTTCAGGTTCTTGGAATAGATGCCCAGCGGCGAAATGTACGTGTAACCCACGCTGACCATCTTGTAGCCGCGCTGCTTGATCTGGCTGTCCAGATACGGCTGGTGCTGGAAGCTGTTGGCGTCAAGGTCGCCGGCATCGAGTGCGGCATTCGGCTGCACGTAGTCGTTGAATTCCACGACCTTCACGTTCAGGCCGTTCTTCTTCGCCACTTTCTGCACCACTTGCCACACTTCGGCGTCCGGGCCGCTCACGGTGCCCACACGAACCGTCTGTTCCTGCGCCACCGCGTTGCCGGCAGCCACCATGCCCAATGCCACGGTAGCGGCAGCCAGGGTCTTCGTGATCGAGAGCATCTTCATAGGTATTGTTATCCTGGGAATCGAGGAGCGGCCGCACCGGGTAGGCGCGGCCGAGGCGCAAGCTTACCTCAATGCGCTTCCGGTTGATGCTCTGCCTTTTCGCCAGCTTCCTTGACCACCGGACGGCTCGCGATGGCCGGCGCGTTCTGCCAGCCGCCGCCAAGCGCCAGGAAGAGATTGACCTGATCCATGGCCACCTGTGCGTCCGATGCAGCCAGTGCGGCGTCGGTGTTGGCCAGCGTACGGTCGGCATCCAGGCTCTGCAAGTATGGCGACCGGCCGGCCTGCCACAGCACCCGGTTCTGACGCGCGGCCTCGTCGGCCTTGTCACGCGCCGCGCGCAACGACGCGTTGCGCTCCAGTTCATGCGTATAGGCGGACAACGCCGTCTGCGTCTCGCGCAGCGCCTTCAGCACCACCCCGTCGAAATGCGCCAGCGCGCCCTCGGCCCCAAACTCGGTGTTGTGGATGCGCGCACGCGTGCCGCTCGTCGGAATCGTCCACGAGAGCGCCGGACCCCAGCCCCAGTGCGCGGTCGGCGCCTGGCCCAGGTGATCGAGAATACCGGTGAAGCCGGCCGATGCGCCAATGCGGATCTGCGGGAACAGGTCGGCCGTGGCCACGCCGATCTTGGCCGTGGCGGACGCCAGTTCGCGCTCGGCCTGCCGCACATCGGGACGACGCTTGAGCAGCGCCGTGCCGTCGCCCACGGGCAGCGACTGTTTCAGCGCGGGCACGTGTTCGCAGGCCACGCTCTGCACATCGAGCGCCATCGGTGGCTTGCCCAGCATCACGGCCAGACGGTACGCCGCGCCCTCCTGCTCGGCACGATACTTCGGCAGCGCCGAACGTAACGTATCGGCCTGGGCCTGGGCGCGCAGCAGGTCGGTGGGCTGGCCACGACCGGCATCGACCAGCTTCTGCGCCAGCTGGACGCCGCGCTCCTGCAGGTCCAGCTGGTGCTGGGCCACGTGCAATTCGTGCGTGGCCGTGCAGCCCTGCACGTAGGCGCGCACCGTCTCGGCCACCACGCCCACGCGGGCCTGGTCGAGCGCGGCATGGCTGGCCTGGGCGGTCGCCAGCGCGGCTTCGTCGGCGCGCTTGAGCTTGCCCCAGAAGTCGATCAGGTACGACACCTGGAACCCGATGTCCCCGAAGTTCATCACCGGGATCTTTTCTTCGTGCAGCAGCGGCTCGCCGGCAATCTGGCCGCGCTCGGCGCTGGCCTTGAATTTGGCTTCGGGCAGATTCTCGGCTTCCACCTCGTGGTAGACCGCGATCGACCGCTTGAGATTGGCCGCGGCCACGCGCAGGTCGGTATTGGCGACGAGCGCCTGCTGCACGAGGTCGTCGATATGCGGATCGTCGTACAGGCGCCACCAGTCGTTCGGCACGTCGGCGATGGACACGGCGTCGCTGTCGCTGTGGGCGAACGGGCCGTTGGCCGCCGCAGACTTCACGGCGGCGTCGTCGGGCACCTTGTGGTCGGGGCCGACGGTCATGCAGGCGGCCAGCGCCAGCGGCAACATCGCCGCCAGCGTGGCACGGGCAAAGCGTTTCACTGCAGCACTCCGGTTGTGGACGCGCCCTTGCCGGCCAGCGCGACCTTGTCATGCGAGGCACTCTTGTCAGCCGCCGCCGGCGTGGCAGGCTTGTCGTTCGACTGGCCATCCGCCTTCACGGACACCGTGGCGGTACGGCCCGCCACCAGGCGCACGTCCTCGGGCATCTGGTCGAACTGGATGCGCACCGGCACGCGCTGGGCCAGGCGCACCCAGTTGAACGTGGGGTTCACGTTCGGCAGCAGGTTCGATCCGTTGGTGCGGTCGCGATCCTCGATACCGGCCGCGATGCTCTGCACGTGACCCTGCAGCACGCGCTTCTCGCCCATGATGCGGATGTCGACCGTGCTGCCGATATGGATGCCCTGCAGCTTGGTTTCCTCGAAATACCCTTCCACGTGGAACGAGTTCGAGTCCACCATCGACAGCACCGGCTTGCCGGTCACCACGTAGTCGCCCAGGCGCGGCAGGCGGTCGTTCACGTAGCCTTCCACCGGACTCTGCACCTTCGTGCGCTCCAGGTTCAGCTTCGCCACGCCGATGGCCGCATCGGCCTGGGCCAGCTGGGCTTCGCCCTGCTGCACCTTGGCCAGGCCTTCTTCGATGATTTCCTTCGACACCACGTCAGACAGCTTCTGGCTGCGCGATGCCTCGCGGCGTGCCTGGCCCAGGTTGGCGCGCACGGCCGCGGCGGTGGCTTCGGCCTGGCGCAGCGCCAGCGCATAGCGTTCGTGGTCGATCTCGAACAGGACGTCGCCCGCCTTCACGTGCTGGTTGTCCTTGACGGCGATGCGCGTGACCAGCCCCGAAACGTCAGGCGCCACCTGCACCACGTCGGCACGGATGTGCCCGTCGCGGGTCCACGGGGCCACCGTGTAGTAGTCCCACAGGTGTTTGACAACGACCGCGCCAACGGCGGTGACGGCCAGCGTCAACACCACCGGCCCGAGCGAAGAGAGTCTGAGTTTCATGATTGCAGCCACGGCACCATGGCAACCACCCCACCGAGGATGATCGCGTACAGCGCCAGATTGAAGAGGGATCGGTGCCACACGAGCCGGTAGAAGCCCACGCGCGACAACACCGCGCGTGCGGCACTCGTGATGAGAAAGGCCGCGAGCATCCACACCAGCAGGCTGGGGATGAACACGCCGTAGATACTGATTTCACCGGGCATCATGCTTTTCCGGAAACGGTTGCCGGCAGCGCCGGCGGAAACAGGGCCACCTGCATGTCGACCAGCGCGGCCAGTGCCACGCGCGAGCGCACCTTGTCCTGCGCGTTGGCCAGGCGCGTGCGCAGCGCGGCGGGCGGCGCATCGGCGGCGCCATCGAGCCGCGCCTTGTAGTAGGTGGAAATACTGCGCAGCACGCGCCGCACGGCATGTTGTTCGTCGGCCGGCATATCGGCCATCTCGCGCTGCAGGGCCAGGGCGGTCAGTTCCACGCGCACCTCGCTGAAGCCATCGGTCGAGACTTCGCTGTCGCTCGCGGCCAGCCGCGGCACCAACTGCGCCAGGCGGTCCAGCATGCGGGCGCGCAGCACCGTATGCGAATCGGGATGCTTGCCCAGCGCGTTATCGGCAATATCGCTCCAGCCGGCCCGCACCAGCCGGCGCGTGGCGGCCCGGGTGCCGAACGGCCGCACCACCAGCGTCCACACCAGCGCGAACGCGATACCCGCGATGCCGGCCACGTTGCTGTTGAAGAACGACTGGAAGTTGGCGCTGTACGCACCCTGGATACCGATGTCGTTGGCCGTGACCACCGCCAGCGGCATGCCGATCATCGCCAGGCGCGGCTGCGCCACCAGCAGGCCGATGATCAGGTACGGCACGGCAAACATCAGCACCAGCATCTCGAAGTCATGCGCGATGGGCAGCACCGCAAACAGCATCACCAGCGAGATCAGCAGGCAGACCACGTTCCAGTTGAAGAACGAGCGGATCATCGGCGCGGGCTCGTCCAGCGCGGCAAAGAAGCAGCAGGAGATCGCACCCAGCGCCACCGCGCCCGCCCCGTCAGCCCAGCCGGTGTGGATCCACACCATGCCCATCGCATAGATCGCCATGGCCACGGTCACGACCGAAAACAGCAGCATGCCGTGATCGTAGTGGCGCGCACGGCCCACTTCCCAGCGCAGGAATTCGGGCACCCACTGGCCTTCGATATGCTTTTCACCCAGGCGGCGGCACAGCGTGACGCAGTCGTGCCACAGCGCCAGCATCTGCTGGAGCCGGTCTTCCGCTGCCGTCACCAGCGCGGCGTCCCAGCCCGCCTGCACCGGCGATGCCGCAAGCACCGGACGCGCATCGGGGGCGGCCCCAGCCTGGATCCAGTCCTTCACGGCCTGCATCTGCGCGGCCAGCGGCGCGGGCAAGCCACCCGAGGCCTGCAGCGATTCGACGATCGTCGCAAACGACGCCATCACCGGCAGCAGCATCGTCATGCGGCCGCGCAGTTCGCGCGCGGCACGCACCCGGGCGGCGCTCTCGGCGTCGTAGCTCAATTGGCTGATCAGTTGGTCCAGCGCCAGGATATCGGCGGCCAGCCGATGGCGGCTGTGATGGCGCGATACCGAGGCGCCAGGCGCCGGCGACAGCATGTCCGATGCCCACAGCGTGGCATCGGACATCCATTGGCGAGATTTGTCGCGCAGCACGTTGGCCACGCTGGCCGGCATGATGACGGCGCCCACCACGGCGGCGCACAGGATGCCCAGGCAGATTTCCTCGGAACGGGCCACGGCAAGGTCGAAGATGCCAACTGGATTGTCGACCGAGGGCAGCGCCACCAGCGGGAGCGTGTAGGCGGCCAGCATGAACACGTAGCTGCGCGGTGTGCGATGCATCAGCGCCACGTAGAGCAGGCACGCCACCCAGATGGCAACGGCGCCCATCAGCAACGGCGGCGAATTCACCAGCGGCGGCACCATGGCAATGCCGGCAGCGGCGCCAAGCAGCGTGCCAAGCACGCGATACAGCGCCTTGGAGCGCGTGGCCCCCGTGAGCGGGTGCGCCACGATATAGACGGAGCCCATCGCCCAGTACGGACGGGGCAGTCCCAGGTACATCGCTATGTAGAGCGCCAGCATCGCGGCGATAAACGCCTTGAACGAGAACACCCAGTCCCTGGCGGACGGCCAACTCATCATGACGCTCAGGACTCCTGCTTGCCCGATGCCGAAGCGGCCGCCGCGGCGCGCGACAGCGCGTCGAGCACCCGTAGCGCAGCGGCCATGTCGGCTTCGCTGACATCGGCAAACACCTCGGCACGCAGTTGCTTGAGTTCCACTTCGATGCGCTCGGCCATGCGCTCGCCGGTATCGGTCAGCGACAGCACATTGGCGCGCCGGTCGCTGGGATCCACCTCGCGGCGCACCAGTTCGGCCGCGCAAAGCTGGTCTACCAGCCGCACCAGCGTGGCACCTTCGACGCCCACGTAGTCGGCCAGCGTTACCTGGCGTACGCCGCCGCCAAGGCGACGGATAAACAGCAAAGGCGCGGCGGCCGCGGCGGAGATGCCGTGGGCGGTAACAGCGGCCTGGCTGATCTGTCGCCATTGTCGACCGGACAGCATCAGCTGGCCGGTGAAGGCGAATCGGAGGGCATCGATCTGTGGCATGGGTCGAATGATAGACGTGAATTAATTAGAATGCAAATGATTTCTTTGCGAACTAGTTCATGGCAAGCGGCTCATGCGACATAGGCGCCGGCGACTCAGCGCCCGCCCCGTCCGGCGACGCCGACCTTTGAATTCAGCCAATGAGACGCATCGCCAGCCGCCCCGGCCCATCGGCCAACACGCACACGCGTGCCGGGTTCACGCTGATCGAGTTGCTGGTGGTGCTGGCCATCATGGCCGCATTGATGACACTGGTCGTACCGCGCTACGCGACCCAGACCGACCGCGCCGAGGAAGTGGTCCTGCGGCACAACCTGCTGACAATGCGTGAAGCCATCGACCGGTTCCACGCCGACCATGGCGACTATCCGCCATCGCTGGAAGCACTGGTGGCGCAGTCGTATCTGCGCCAGATTCCGGTGGACCCGATCCTGCGCAGTACCACGGCGTGGCGGTTCGTCTCCCCGCCGATGTCGGACGGCACTGCCTATGACCGGCAGGCACCCGAAGGCGTTTTCGATGTGCGAAGTACCGCCCCTGGCCAGACCCGCGATGGCACGCCGTTCGAGGATCTCTAGCGCCGCGCGCCGGCGCGGCTTTGCGCTGGTGCTGTGTCTGGTCGCCGTGGCGGTGACGGGCATCTACCTGATGAAGGTTGGCGATGTCTGGCGGATGCGCGCCCAGCGCGAGCGGGAAATTACGCTGCATCACGTGGGCCGCGAGATTCAGGTGGCGATCCGGCGCTATGTCGAGAACGGCGACGGCAGCTATCCGCGCACGCTCGACGACCTGGTGGAGGACCTGCGCGGCAGCCAGCCGCGTCGATGGCTGCGCCGCGCATGGCGCGACCCCATGACCGGCGGAGACTGGCAGTACCTGCCAGCGCCTGGCGACGGCTTCCTGGGCGTGCACAGCCTGTCGACCCTTCGGCCGCTCAGGCAGGGCAACTTCGCTGTGGAAGAAGCCGCCTTTGCCCAGGCCGGCAGCTATGCGGACTGGCGCTTCGCGTACTGGCCCGGACAGCCCGACCAGGACTGAAGGGCCGCGCCGTCATCGTGGCGCCACCCTGCCGTCATCGCGCAGTCAGCCCGCCGCGACCACCGCGCCGGCCGTCGCCCGCAGGTTCTCCAGCATGTCGTCGACCATCTCCTGCAAGCCGTATTGCGGCTGCCAGCCCCAGTCCTGCCGCGCGGCGCTGTCATCGATCGAGTCGGGCCAGCCCTGTGCGATGGCCTGCCGGTAATCGGCTTCGTAGCGGATCTCGAAGCCCGGTTCGCGCTTGCGGATCGCCGCGGCAATCTCGGCCGGCGTGAAGCTCATGCCGGCCAGGTTATAGCTGCCGCGCTCGCGCACCGCGTCGCGCGGGGCGTCCATCAGCTCCAGCGTGGCGCGGATGGCGTCGGGCATGTACATCATCGGCAGACGCTCGTCGGCGTTCAGAAAGCAGGTATAGGGCTCGCCGCGCACCGCGTAGTGGAAGATGTCGACCGCATAGTCGGTGGTGCCGCCGCCGGGTGGGGTCTTGTGCGAGATCAGGCCCGGATAGCGCAGGCTGCGCACATCCACGCCGTGGTTCTCGAAGTACCAGCGGCACCAGCCCTCGCCGGCCTGCTTGGAGATGCCATAGACCGTGGTGGGCTCCATGACGGTCTTCTGCGGGGTATCCACGCGCGGCGTGGTGGGCCCGAACGCGGCAATCGAACTGGGCCAGAACACGCGCTGGATGCCATGATGGCGCGCGGCTTCCAGCACGTTCAGCAAGCCCGTCATGTTCAGGTTCCAGGCCCATTGCGGCGCCTTCTCGCCCGTGGCGGACAAGGCCGCCGCCAGCAGGTAGATCTGGTTGATGCCATGCCGCTCGATCACCGTGGTCAGCTCGCCCCGGTCGGTGACATTGAGCATTTCATGGGCGATGTGCACGTGGCGCCCGGTGGGCACCACGTCGGACGTCACCACCTGCTCGCGGCCATAGCGCTCGGCCAGCGCCAGCGCCAGTTCCGAGCCCAGTTGCCCGTTGGCGCCGATGATCAGGATCTTCGGCACGGCGTTGTGTACTGCGTCAGTCATGGAATCAGTCCCAGCTCGCGCCCGGCCTGGGCGAACGCGTCCAGTGCGGGACGCAACGTGCTTTCATCGTGGATCGCGCTCATCTGCACGCGGATGCGCGCCTGGCCCTTCGGCACCACGGGATAGAAGAAGCCCACCACGTAGACGCCCAGTTCCAGCAGGCGGTCGGCCAGCTTCTGCGCTTTTTCAGCGTCGTACACCATGATCGGCACGATCGGATGGTCGCCGGGCTTGATGTCGTAGCCAAGCTTCACGATGCCGTCGCGGAAGAACTTCGTGTTCTGCTCCAGGCGGTCGCGCAGTTCGGTGCTGGCTTCCAGCAGGTCCAGCACGGCGATGCTGCCGCCCACGATGGCCGGCGCCACCGTATTCGAGAACAGGTATGGCCGCGATCGCTGACGCAGCAGTTCGACCACTTCCTTGCGGGCAGCGGTGAAGCCGCCCGATGCCCCGCCCAGCGCCTTGCCTAGCGTGCCGGTGATGATGTCGATCTTGCCGAACACGCCGCGCGCCTCGTGCGTGCCGCGGCCGCGCTTGCCCATGAAGCCGGTGGCATGGCATTCGTCGATGCCCAGCAGCGCGCCGTGGTCGTCGCAGATCTTGCGGATCTCGTCCAGGCGCGCCACGGTGCCGTCCATCGAGAACACGCCGTCGCTGAATACCAGCTTGAAGCGTGCGCCCTCGACGTCGGCCTGCTCCAACTGCGCGCGCAGGTCGTCCAGGTCGTTGTGCTTGTAGCGGTAGCGGCGCGCCTTCGACAGGCGGATGCCATCGATGATCGACGCATGGTTCAGTTCGTCGCTGATTACGGCGTCTTCGGGGCCCAGCAGGGTTTCAAACAACCCGCCGTTGGCATCGAAGGCCGAGCCGTAGAGGATGGTGTCTTCGGTGCCCAGAAAGCTGGCCAGCCTGGCTTCCAGTTCCTTGTGCACGTCCTGCGTGCCGCAGATGAAGCGCACCGACGACATCCCGTAGCCATGCGTGCGCAACGCGGCGTGGGCGGCTTCCATCACCTTCGGGTGCGACGACAGTCCAAGATAGTTGTTGGCACACAGGTTGATGACCTCGCGCCCGTCCGCCGTGCGGATGGTGGCGCCCTGCGGCGTGGCGATGATGCGCTCGCGCTTGTACAGCCCCGCGTCGCGGATGGCATCGACTTCGGCGCGGATCGATGCATAAAAAGCCTCGGCACTCGACATGGCCAGACTCCCAATGGTAGTGTCTCGGATCGTTCGATCGATAAATCGAACGTGTTCTATATATCGAACGTGTTGTGTACTATAACGAACAGATGTCGATGACGCAACCCTCATCCGTCAAGCCGCCTGCGGCCGTCGATGGCCCGCCGGCGGTGGGCAGCGCCCTGCAGGCGCTGCGGCAAAGCCAGCAGTTGTCGCTGGACGACCTGTCGCGTCGCGCCGGTGTCTCCAAGTCTATGCTGTCGCAGATCGAACGGAACCTGGCCAATCCCACCGTGGCGGTGCTGTGGCGGCTGGCCAATGCGCTAGGTGTGAGCCTGACGGACTTTCTGGCGCAGGGGTCGGAATCCGCCTCGGCGCCTGCCGTGACGGTGGTTCAGGCGCACGCGGTGCCGGCGCTGAAAAGCCCGGACGGGCGCTGCGAACTGCGCATCCTGGGGCCGATCGACCTGGCCGGGCGCTTTGAATGGTATGAATTGACGATCCAGCCGGGGGGCGTGCTGGCGTCCGAGCCGCACGAGGCGGGTACGCAAGAGCACTTGTCGGTGCTTGGCGGGGCCATGACCGTGCGGTCAGCGGGCGATGAAAAGAAACTGAAGCATGGCGAAACCGCGCGCTACGGCGCGGATGTGACCCATGCGATTGCCAATCCGGGCAAGAGCGTGGCGACGGCGCTGCTGGTCGTCGTGCATCCGGGCTAAGGGACGGGAGCTGCCAGGGCTGCCGCGGCCACCGCGGTCATCCAGGCCGCCCGGCCACGCCCGCCGACCTCAACCCGTCGCCCTGCCGCACCCTCTCAATCCTCTTCCTTCATCCGCTCGCTGGCCAGCAGGTTGCGCTTGGTTTCGAGGATGTGTTCCTCCAGCAGTTTCGCCACCGCCTCCGCATCGCGCGCCTTGCACGCTTCCAGAATGCGGTAGTGGTCGGCCTGCGGCCCTTCCTTGCCGGTGGCCAGCGACATCTGCTCGTGCGTGTAGCGGTCTGTATTGAGACAGAACTCCTCGATCAGCCGGCGCAGCTTGCGGTTGTTGGCCGGCGCGCACAGCGCCAGGTGAAAGCGCCTGTTGTATTCGGCCCACTCCACCAGCGATTCCGACTGCGAGTACGCGTCGAGGATTTCCTGCATCTGCTGGAAATCCTGCTGGACCATGTTCGGCACGCCCAGCCGCGCCGCATGGCATTCCAGCGCCACGCGGATATCCAGCAGCTCGCAGATCTGCGTCACATCCATGCCTGACACCACCGCGCCACGGTTGCGCTGGTAGGTCACCAATCCCTCCGTTTCAAGCTGGCGCAGCGCCTCGCGCACCGGAATCCGGCTCGCATTGAAGCGCTCGGCCAGTGCGTCCTGGCGCAACTGGGCACCGGCCGGCAGCGTGCCTTTCAGGATGTCGAAGCGAAGCTGGTCGCGAATGATCTGGGGTAAACCCTTGGTAGGGGCGCTTGCGCGGCCCGTTTGCGTGGACATGGGAAGTGCTGGAGATCGGTGTGCGATTCGAGTGAGGTCCCTATTGTGCCTGAATATTTGCGCTGCTATATTGGATCCAATTTAGTAAACCACATATCCAATAGCCTAACAGTCGTATATGTCTGCAAACAATCTCTATCCAAAAGCCATTAACGAAACCGTTCTGTCGTACGCGCCGGACAGTGCCGAACGCCAAGCCCTGACCGCCGAACTGGCCGTCCAGCAGGCCCGCGTCCAGGAGATTCCCGCTGTGGTCGGCGGCGAGCGCATTGCCAGCGGCAACACCACCGACGTCTGCGCCCCGCACGCCCACGCGCAACGCCTGGGCCGCATCCACAACGCCGATCAGGCAACCATCGATGCCGCCATCGGCGCCGCGGTCTCGGCGCAGCGCGACTGGAGCCAGGCCTCGCTGGCCGACCGTTCGGCTGTCTTCCTCAAGGCGGCCGACCTGCTGGCCGGCCCGTGGCGCGCAAAGCTGAACGCGGCGACCATGCTCGGCCAGGGCAAGACCGCCTACCAGGCCGAAATCGACGCAGCTTGCGAACTGATCGACTTCCTGCGCTTCAACGTGCAGTTCGCGCACGAACTGGCCGCCGGCCAGCCGATTTCGTCGCCGGGCCTGCGCAACCACCTCGAGTACCGCCCGCTGGAAGGCTTCGTCTATGCCGTGACACCGTTCAACTTCACGGCCATCGGCGGCAACCTGGCCATCGCGCCGGCGCTGATGGGCAACACGGTGCTGTGGAAGCCGGCCGCCACGGCGTCGCTGTCGAACTACCTGTTCATGGAGCTGCTGGAGGCCGCCGGCCTGCCCAAGGGCGTCATCAACTTCGTGCCCGGCGACCCGGTGGCGGTCAGCAACGCGGTGCTGGCGCGTCCGGAGCTGGCCGGCATCCACTTCACCGGCTCGACTGCCGTGTTCGACACGCTGTGGGGCGAGGTAGGCCGCAACGTGTTGCGCTATCGCGGCTATCCGCGCCTGGTTGGCGAAACGGGCGGCAAGGACTTTGTGCTGGCGCATCCGTCCGCCGACGCGGACACGCTGGCCGTGGCGCTGCTGCGCGGCGCCTTTGAATACCAGGGCCAGAAATGCAGCGCCGCGTCGCGCGCCTACGTCCCCGCTTCGCTGTGGCCCAAGGTGCGCGAGCGCCTGGTGGCCATGGTCGAGACCATCCGCATGGGCGATGTGACCGACTTCACCAACTTCATGGGTGCCGTGATCGACCGTCGCGCCTTCGACCGCATCGCCGGACACCTGCAACGTGCCGCGCAGGACAGCGCCGTGAAGGTGGTAACGGGTGGCCGCGCCGACGACAGCGTGGGCTACTTCATCGACCCCACCGTGCTCGAAGTGGACAACCCGCGCCACACGCTGATGGAAACCGAGCTGTTCGGCCCGGTGCTGAGCGTCTACGTCTACGCCGACAGGCAGTGGCCCGAAGTGCTGGCACTGGTGGACGGCACCAGCCCGTACGCGCTGACCGGCGCCGTCTTTGCCACAGACCGCGCCGCCATCGCACAGGCGTCCGACGCCCTGCGCTTTGCCGCCGGCAACTTCTACATCAACGACAAGCCCACGGGCGCCGTGGTGGGCCAGCAGCCGTTTGGCGGCGCGCGCCGCAGCGGCACCAATGACAAGGCCGGGTCGCCGCTGAACCTGCTGCGCTGGGTGTCGCCGCGCACGGTCAAGGAGACGTTCGTGCCGCCGGCCGACTACCGCTACCCGCACATGGCGGCCTGAGACCGCCCGCCTGACTGATTTCGAGCCACACCACCACGGAGATAAGAAGATGAAGCGAGCCACCCTGCTGTCCGCCGCCCTGGCGTGCAGCCTGTCCGCCTTTGCCGGCGCCGCCAGCGCGGCCATTTCGGGCGATGTCGTCAAGATCGGCGTGATGACCGACCTGTCCGGCGTCTATCTGGACTACGCCGGCAAGGGGTCCGTCGAAGCCGCCAGGATGGCCATCGAGGACTTTGGCAACGGCCTGCCCGGCAAGAAGATCGAACTGGTCACCGCCGACCACCAGAACAAGGCCGACATCGGCAGCGCCCGCGCGCGCGAGTGGATCGACCGTGACGGCGTGGACACCATCGTCGACCTGCCCAATTCGTCGGTTGCGCTGGCCGTATCGCGCATCGCCTCGGAAAAGAAGCGCATTTCGCTGATCACGGGCGGCGCCAACCTGCGCCACACGAACGAGGAATGCTCGCCGTACATCGTGCACTACGTGTACGACACGTACGCGCTGGCCAACGTGGCCGGCAAGGCCATGGTCACGCAGGGCCTGAAGAGCTGGTACTTCCTGACCGCCGACTACGCGTTCGGCGCGTCGCTGGAAACCGCCACCGCCGACGTGGTGAAGGCGTCGGGCGGCAGCGTGGTGGGGCAGATCAAGCATCCGCTGAACGCATCGGACTTCTCGTCGTTCGTGCTGCAGGCCCAGGCGTCCAAGGCCCAGGTCGTGGCGCTGGCCAATGGCGGCGGCGACACCATCAACGCGATCAAGGCGGCCAACGACTTCGGCCTGCCCAAGAACCAGACGCTGGTGGGCCTGCTGATGACGATTAGCGACGTGCACAGCCTGGGCCTGAAGCTGACGCAGGGCATGAAGATGACCGACGCGTGGTACTGGGACCTGAATCCGCAGACGCGCGACTTCGGCACCCGCTTCTTCGCCCGGATGAAGCGCATGCCGAACATGGTCCACGCCGGCACCTATTCGGCCGTGCTGCAGTACCTGAAGGCCGTGCAGGCCACAGGCAGCGACGATTCGGACACCGTGATGGCTGCGCTGAAGAAGGCGAAGATCAACGACGCCTTTGCCAAGAATGGCTACATCCGCGCCGACGGCCGCATGATGCATGACATGTACCTGATGGAAGTGAAGAAGCCCGCGGACTCGAAGTCGCCGTGGGACTACCTGAAGCTCGTGGCCACCGTGCCGGCCGACGAAGCCTTCCAGCCGCTGTCGCAATCGCGCTGCCCGCTCATCAAGAAGTAAACCCACGGTTTCTTCTCCCCTCTCCCGCTGGCGGTAGAGGGGAGAAAACCCACGTCCCTATCTCCCGAACGAATGACTACCAACGTACTGGAAGTCCGCAACCTGACCAAGTCCTTCAAGGGCTTCACGGCGGTCAGCGGTGTGGACCTGCAGGTGCGTCGCGGCTCGATCCATGCCTTGATCGGACCGAACGGCGCGGGCAAGACCACTTGCTTCAACCTGCTCACCAAATTCCTGGAGCCCACCACGGGCACCATCCTTTTCAACGGCATCGACATCACGCGCGAGAAGCCCGCCCAGATTGCGCGGCGCGGCGTGATCCGCTCGTTCCAGATTTCCGCCGTGTTCCCGCACCTGACCGTGCGCGAGAACGTGCGCATCGGCCTGCAGCGCCAGCT
>NZ_PJRP01000006.1:175288-176592 GCF_002858765.1 Cupriavidus pauculus | reverse complement strand
TCGACATCACGCGCGAGAAGCCCGCCCAGATTGCGCGGCGCGGCGTGATCCGCTCGTTCCAGATTTCCGCCGTGTTCCCGCACCTGACCGTGCGCGAGAACGTGCGCATCGGCCTGCAGCGCCAGCTGGGCACCGCGTTCCAGTTCTGGCGCAGCGAGCGGTCGCTCGACGTGCTCGACGACCGGGCCATGGAACTGCTGGAGCAGGTGGGCCTGACCGAGTTCGCCGAGACCACCACTGTCAACCTGCCGTACGGCCGCAAGCGCGCGCTGGAGATCGCCACCACGCTGGCGATGGAGCCCGAACTGATGCTGCTGGACGAGCCCACGCAGGGCATGGGCCACGAGGACGTGGACCGCGTGACGCAGCTGATCAAGAAGGTCTCCGCCGGCCGCACCATCCTGATGGTCGAGCACAACATGAACGTGGTGTCGTCGATCGCCGACAAGATCACGGTGCTGCAGCGGGGCGCCATCCTGGCCGAAGGCCCGTACGCCGAGGTGTCGAAAGACCCGCGCGTGATGGAAGCCTACATGGGCACCGCCGACGCCGAACTGCAGGGGGCCCACTGAGATGAGCACGAACGCATCCAACGTCCCCGCGCTGGAAATCAGGGACCTGCACGCCTGGTACGGCGAATCGCACATCCTGCACGGCGTGGACCTGACCGTGAACCGTGGCGAAGTGGTCACGCTGCTGGGCCGCAACGGCGCCGGCCGCACCACCACCATGCGCGCGATCATGGGCCTGACCGGCACGCGCAAGGGATCGATCAAGATCAACGGCAACGAGACCATCGGCCTGCCCACGCACAAGATCGCGCACTACGGCATCGGCTACTGCCCCGAAGAGCGGGCGATTTTCTCGAGCCTGTCGTGCGAGGAAAACCTGCTGCTGCCGCCGGTGCTCAAGGGATCGAAGGGTGGCGACACCCCGGGCATGAGCGAGGCCGAGATCTACGAGATGTTCCCGAACCTGCGCGAGCGCAAGCAGAGCCAGGGCACGCGGCTATCGGGCGGCGAGCAGCAGATGCTGGCCGTGGGCCGCATCCTGCGCACGGGTGCCAACCTGCTGCTGCTCGACGAGATTTCCGAGGGCCTGGCCCCGGTGATCGTGCAGGCGCTGGCGCGCATGATCCTGATGCTCAAGAAGAAGGGCTACACCGTGGTGATGGTGGAGCAGAACTTCCGCTTTGCCGCGCCGCTGGCCGACCGCTTCTACGTGATGGAGCACGGCGCCATCGTCGAACGCTTTGCCGCCAGCGAGCTGCAAGCCAAGATGCCGGTGCTGAACGAACTGCTCGG
>NZ_PJRP01000006.1:135386-175278 GCF_002858765.1 Cupriavidus pauculus | reverse complement strand
AGCAGAACTTCCGCTTTGCCGCGCCGCTGGCCGACCGCTTCTACGTGATGGAGCACGGCGCCATCGTCGAACGCTTTGCCGCCAGCGAGCTGCAAGCCAAGATGCCGGTGCTGAACGAACTGCTCGGCGTATAACAAGGGACCCCACGTTTCATGAATTTCGATATTGGAATCCCCCTGCCGGCGCTGCTGTCCCAGCTGCTGCTGGGGCTTGTCAACGGCGCGTTCTACGCGATGCTGAGCCTGGGCCTGGCCGTGATCTTCGGCCTGCTCAACGTGATCAACTTCGCCCACGGCGCACTGTTCATGCTGGGTGCTGTACTGGCCTGGGCCGGCATGGAGTACGCCGGCCTCAACTACTGGGTCATGCTGTTGCTGTCGCCGCTGGTCGTGGCCGTGATTGGCGTCGCGATCGAGAAATCGATGCTGCGCTGGATCTACAAGCTCGACCACATCTACGGCCTGCTGCTGACGCTGGGCATCACGCTGGTCATCGAGGGCGTGATGCGGTCGGCCTATGGCGTCTCCGGCCTGCCCTACTCGCCGCCCGACGCGCTGCAAGGCGCCACGGACCTCGGCTTCATGGTGCTGCCGAATTATCGCGCCTGGGTGGTCGTGGCCTCCATCGTGGTCTGCCTGGCCACGTGGTTCACGATCGAGAAGACCAAGCTGGGCGCGTACCTGCGCGCAGGCACCGAGAACCCGAAGATCGTCGAGGCGTTTGGCGTCAACGTGCCGCTGATGGTCACGCTGACCTACGGCTTCGGCGTGGCCCTGGCCGCGTTTGCCGGGGTGCTGGCGGCGCCGGTGATCCAGGTGTCGCCCTTGATGGGCCAGAACCTGATCATCGTCGTGTTCGCCGTGGTGGTCATCGGCGGCATGGGCTCGATCATGGGTTCCATCGTCACCGGCCTAGCGCTGGGCGTGATCGAAGGCCTGACCAAAGTGTTCTATCCGCAGGCGTCGTCCACCGTGGTGTTCTTCATCATGGTGATCGTGCTGATGCTTCGCCCCGCCGGGCTGTTCGGGAAGGAAAAGTAAATGCTGCAAGACTCCAATCGCCGCGGCCAGGTCGCGGTCTACGGCGCGCTGCTGCTGGCCGCCCTGCTGGCGCCCATGCTCGGCGCCTATCCGGTGTTCGTGCTCAAGGTGCTCTGCTTTGCCCTGTTTGCGTGTGCCTTCAACCTGCTGATTGGCTACACCGGCCTGCTGTCGTTTGGCCACGCCGCGTTCTTCGGCGGCGCCGGCTACGTGGCCGGCCACGCCATGAAGGAATGGGGCCTGACGCCCGAACTGGGCCTGCTGCTGGGCACCGTGTTCGCCGCGCTGACCGGCCTGGTCATGGGCGCGTTGGCCATTCGCCGCCAGGGCATCTACTTCTCGATGATCACGCTGGCGCTGGCGCAGATGCTGTACTTCTTCTGCCTGCAGGCGCCGTTCACGGGCGGCGAGGACGGCATCCAGGGCATTCCGCGCGGCAAGCTGCTGGGCCTGCTGCCGCTGGATAGCGACCTGACGCTCTACTACGTGGTGCTAGTGATCGTGGTGGCCGCGTTCGCGCTGATCGTGCGCACGATCCATTCGCCGTTCGGGCAGATCCTGAAGGCCATCAAGGAGAACGAACCGCGTGCCGTGTCGCTGGGCTATGACGTGGACCGCTTCAAGCTCGTGGCCTTTGTGCTGTCGGCCGCGCTGTCCGGCCTGGCCGGATCGCTCAAGGCGCTGGTCCTGGGCTTCGAGACGCTGACCGACGTCCATTGGTCGATGTCGGGCGCGGTCATACTGATGACGCTGGTCGGTGGGCTGGGCACGCTGGCCGGTCCCATTGCCGGCGCCTTCGTGGTGATCGCCCTGGAGAACAAGCTCGGCGACCTGGGCACGTTCCTGGCCAACATCACCGGCGTAGCGTGGTTCAACACGCTGGGCGAATCGGTGACGATGGTCACGGGCGTGATCTTCGTGATCTGCGTGCTGACGTTCCGGCGCGGCATCGTCGGTGAGATCGTCGGCCTGGCCGACCAATGGAAGGCGCGGCGCAAGCCGGCCGCGCCGCTGGGCTCACATCTCGTCGATCGCGGTTGACGCGGTGACCACGCCGGCGTCCTTCTCCAGCGAGAAGCGGTCGCGCGTGGTCACGTAGAAGCTGGCGCCGAAGCGGCCTACAGGGAAGTAATCCTGCAGCCGCACGCGCCAGCGCTCGGTATCGATCAGGCCGTCGCGCGCATGCAGCCGCAGCACGCGGCCGATGAAGATCTGGCGGCTTTCCGTTTCCAGCGTTTCCCACAGCCGGCATTCAAATGCCACGGGGGCCTCGGCAATGCGCGGCGGCGCCACATCGGTGCAGGGGGCCGCCGTCAGCCCCACATGGGCCAGTTCGCTCATGTCCGGCGGCAGGCGCTCGCCGCAGCGGTGCATCTTCTCGGCCATCGCCTCGTCGCTCAGATGCACGACAAACTCCTGCGTCCGCACGATATTGGCCGCCGTGTCCTTCAGCGATCCGTCGCCCAGGCGGTTCACGCTGATCATCACGATCGGCGGCTCCTCGCCCAGCATGTTGAACATCGAGAACGGCGCCGCGTTGGCCGTGCCATCGGGGCCCAGCGTGGTGACCAGCGCGATCGGGCGCGGCACGATCAGGCTGGCCATGAGCTTGTAGCGCTGATACTCGGTGATCGCGCTGAAATCGATTTCCATCGTGTTCCTTCGGTGTTCGGATTAGCGCTGCGGCAGGCCCAGCATCTGCGCCAGGCTCTTCTCGCCCTGCATGCGCGACGTTTCGATGCGCTGCTCCAGTTCGCGCAGGTGTGCTTCCATCAGCGCCACGGCGCCCACGGCGTCGCGTGCTTCGATGCAGGCAACGATGGCGGCATGCTCGTCGTGTTCGCACGGCGCATGGCCGGGCGGCTCGTAGAGCCCCACGATCAGCGAGCAGCGCGACACCAGCTCGGTCAGGTAGCGCTGCAGCACCGGATTGCGGGCCAGCGCGGCGATGCGCAGGTGAAAGCCGCTGGCCAGCCGCGCCCACGATGGCTGGTCGAAACGGTGCATCGCGTCGTGCTCGTCGGCCAGCTGCCGGCGCAGTTCGCGCAGGTCATCCGGGGTCACGCGCTCCACCGCCAGTTCCACCAGCACGCGCTCCATCGCCCGTCGCGCCTCGAAGATCTGGCTGGTTTCCTCGGGCGTCGGCTCGGCAATCACCGCGCCCTTGTTCGGACGCAGCGCCACGATGCCGTCGTGCGCGAGCTTTTCCAGCACGCGCCGCACCACGGCACGGCCCACGCCGAACAGCGTGCAGAGTTCGGGCTCGGGCAGCTTGGTGCCCGGCGTCAGGCGATGATTCAGCACGCCGTCGAAGATCGCCTGATAGATGCGGGTGTCGGCGTCCGGCGCATCCGCGTCCGGTGCGGCCGAAGTCGCCTGCGGAAGCGGTTCCTCCGCCCCGGCGGCGGCTTTCCTTGCAGCTTTGGTTGACATGGCGTCGGTCAGGGAAACAATGCCCATGATGTTAGCGCGCGTCGGCGGTGCCGATATCCAGCGGCATCGGCACCTGGGCGTCCATCGCGTCGCAGATCGCACCCGGTGTGGTGAACCACACCTCGCCATGCGACCGCCGCGCGGCAATATGCGCCAGCGCGCGGCGCAGGTGCCTGAGCCGGTACGGCTGGCCCACCAGGTACGGATGCAGCGCAATGCCCATCACCAGCGGTTGCGGGTGCTGCGGGTGGTTGGCCTGCAGCAGCATTTCATCGAACTGGTCGATGATCATGTCGGCAAACGCCGCGCCGTCGAGCTGGCGCGCGATGATCATCGGGATGTCGTTCAGCTCCTGCGGATACGGAATCGACCACAGCGCGCCGCCGTCGCGCGTCTGCATGCGGATCGGCCGGTCGTCGTGGGCCCAGTTCAGCGTGTAACGGTAGCCGGCTTCGGCCAGCAGGTCGGGCGTCACCATCGTTTCGGAAATCCATGGCGACAGCCACCCGCCAGGCGCGCGGCCGCTGTGTTCGCGGATACGGTCGCGGCAATGCACCAGCAGTGCGCGCTCGCCAGCCTCGTCGAATTCGCTCTGGCGGTGCGCGTTGGTATGGCCATGGCCGATCAGTTCGTCGCCACGCGCCAGGCAGGCATCGAGCACCTCGGGGCAGTGATCGTAGAGGGCCGTGTTCAGGATCACGCCGGTGGGCATGTCCAGCTGGTCGAACAGCTCCAGGCAGCGCCATACCCCTACCCGGTTGCCGTACTCGCGCCAGCTGTAGTTCAGCACGTCGGGCTGCGGCGATACCGGGCCCAGGTTGGCGCCCAACCCCTCGCCAAACGCGAAGTGCTCGATATTGAAGCCGAGGTAGACGGCCAGGCGCGCGCCGTTGGGCCAGCGGAAGTCGTCGGCGTCGGTGATCGGCCGGTACGGAAAACGGCCGTGATGGCGCAACGGACCGAACGACGGCGCCGCCGCAGCCTGCGCTGCCGCCAGCGGACTCGGATTGAAGGTCATGAACGAGTGCCTTTCTTCTGGTTGGTGCATCCGCCGGCGGAACCGGCACCGCCTTCGTGCGTCATGCCCCGTTTCCGATCGTATGCATAGGTGTCACGTAATCGTTCGCAATTTGTGGGCCAGATCGTCAACGTATTGAAACGCCGGTCGTTCGGGAGTTTCCGGGTGATTCGTCAACGTGGTGGCACGGCTCTTGCGAGACACCGCGCCGACACCAACCCATCCGGAGATCTGCCATGTTTCGTCCCCAACGCTGTGCAATGATCGCTGCCGCCGCGGCCGCCTGCGTCATGACCGCCCTGCCCGCGCATGCCGCCGACACCATCAAGATCGGCCTGATCACGGCGCTGTCGGGCCAGTCGGCCCGTGCCGGCGAATCGCTGACGCGCGGCATGACCATCGCCATCGACGAGATCAACGCCCGTGGCGGCCTGCTGGGCGGCCGCAAGCTCGAACTGGTGCGCCGGGACGACGAAGGCAATCCGGCCAAGGGCGTGCTGGCCGCCCGCGAGCTGATCTACAAGGAAAAGGTGGCCGTGCTGTTCGGCGGCCTGGACACGCCGGTCTCGATGGCCATCGTGCCGATCGCCAATCAGGAAAAGGTGCCGTTCATGGGCCCGTGGGCCGCCGGCACGCCGATCACCCACAACGGCGCGAATCCGAACTTCGCGTTCCGCGTCTCGGCCGTGGACGAGGTGGTGGACAAGGCGATGCTGCAGTACGCGCAGAAGGCGTTCAACGCCAGCAAGCCGGGCCTGATCCTGGTGAACAACCCGTGGGGCGAATCGAACGAGAAAGGCATCGTGGCCGCGATGGCCGCCAAGGGCGGCAAGCCGGTGGGCGTCGAGAAATTCGAGGCCAACGATGTGGACGTGGTGCCCCAGCTCGGCCGCCTGAAGGCTGCCGGCGCCGATGTGCTGCTGATGGTGGGCAACGTCGGCCCGTCGGCGCAGGTGGTGAAGTCGCTCGACCGCATGGGCTGGAAGGTGCCGGTGGTGTCGCACTGGGGCCCGGCGGGCGGTCGCTTCACGGAACTGGCCGGCCCGAACGCCAGGAACGTCCACTTCGTGCAGACGTACAGCTTCTTCGGCACGCCGTCGCCGGTCAGCACGCGCGTGGTCAGCGACCTGAAAGCCAAGTACAGCGACGTAAAGGGGCCGGACGACATCACCCCGGCCGTGGGCGTGGCCAACGCCTACGACGCCACGCAGCTGGCCGCGCTGGCCATCGCCCAGGCGGGCAGCACCAAGGGCGACGCGGTGCGCGAGGGCTTCTACAAGATCGACCGCTACGAGGGCCTGATCAAGACCTACGTGAAGCCGTTCTCGCCGCAGCAGCACGACGCGCTGACCGAGAACGACTACGTCTGGGCCCAGTTCATCGACAACCGCATCGTGCCCGTGAAGAAGTAAGGCGTATTGCGCCCTGATGGATTGTTCCCCTCTCCCGCCCCGGCGGGAAAGGGGTTGGGGAAGAGGGGCCGGCGGTTCAAGGACCGGCCATCGCATCTTGAAATGCGCGCCCGCTCCCCCGCCCCGCTCACGTTCACGGGAGCGGGAAGAAAACCAAAAAGAAGGACATCACCATGTTATGGATATCCGCCCTCATCAGCGGGCTTGGCCTGGGCAGCATGTACGGGCTGATGGCGCTGGGGTTTCACATCACCTACGCGGTCTCTGCCACGGTCAATTTCGCGCAGGGCAGTTCGATGATGCTGGGCGCCGTGCTCACGTACACGTTTGCGCAGACGCTGGGCTGGCCGATGCCGCTGGCCATCGTGCTGGCACTGGCGCTGTGTGCGCTGTACGGCCTGGCCGTGGAATTCCTGGCCGTGCGGCCGTTCGCCAGCCGGGGCTCGAACGCCTGGCTGATGGCGACCGTGGCGCTGGGCATCGTGCTCGATAACGTGGTGATGCTGTGGTTCGGCACCGAGCCGCGCAGCCTGCCGTCGCCGCTGGCCACGCAGTCGGTGCAGCTTGGCGACGCGGGCGTGGGCGTGTATCCGCTGCAGCTGGTGATTCCGGTGGTGGGGCTGGTGCTGGCCGCCGTGCTGCATGTGGTGCTGCGCAAGTCGCGCTGGGGCGTGGCCATGCTGGCCGTGGTGCAGAACCGCGATGCCGCGCGCCTGATGGGTATTCCGATTCGTCGCACCATTGCCGGCGCCTTCGCGCTGTCGACGCTGCTGGCCGGCATTGCCGGCGTGCTGATTGCGCCGCTGTTCAACGTGCAGGCCGACATGGGCACGGTCTTTGGGCTCAAGGCATTCGCCGTGGCCATTCTCGGCGGGCTGTCCAGCGCCTGGGGCGTGATGGTGGCTGGCCTGATCTTCGGCGTGGCCGAGGCACTGGTCACCGCGTCGCTCGGTTCCAGCTACACGCAGATCATCACCTTCGCGCTGGTCATCGCGCTGCTGGCGCTGCGGCCCGACGGGCTGTTCGGACGCGCGGAGGTACGCAAGGTATGAGCAAGACCATGACATCCACGGTATCCACTGCACCGCCATCCACCCCGGCCCGCCCCGCCGCCCCATGGCTGGGCCTGGGCACGCCGCTGCAGGTCGCCGCCATGTGCGCGGCGCTGGTCGCGGCCGCGGGCCTGACCCTGACGCTGAACGGCTATTTCGTCTTCGTGATCGCCGGCGTGGCGATGCTCGCCATCTGCGGCGTGGGCCTGAACCTGTTGCTGGGGCTGACCGGCCAGGTGTCCTTCGGCCACGTCGGCTTCTATGCGATTGGCGCCTACACGGTGGCCGTCCTGACCGGCCAGGCAGGTTGGAGCTTCTGGGCCGCATGGCCGGTCGGCGCGCTGGTGGCCGCCGTGCTGGGCGGCCTGCTGGCCTTGCCCGCGCTTCGCGTGAAGGGCCCCGGCCTGGCCATGGTGACCATCGCGTTCGGCTTTATCGTCGAGCATGGCGCGGTGGAATGGCGCGGCCTGACGGGCGGCCAGAACGGCCTGATGGGCATTGCGCAACCGTCGCTGCCCGGCGTGGACGGCGGCGAACGGGCGCTGGCACTGATCGCCATCGCCGTGCTGGGCCTCGCACTGGCTGCCTATGCGCGCATTGCGCGCGGCAGCTGGGGGGCGGCCATGCGTGCGGTGCGCGACAGCGAGACTGCGGCCGCGTCGATCGGCGTCAATCCGCTGGTCGTGAAGACTGTCGGCTTTGCGTTCTCGGCCGCACTGGCCGGCCTGGCGGGCGGCCTGTTCGCGCCGCTGCAGGGCATGGTCACGCCGGGCATGTTCTCGTTCCTGCAGTCGATCCTGTTCGTGCTGGTCGTGATGATCGGCGGCGCCGGCACGGTGGCCGGGCCCGTCGCGGGCGCGGTGGTGGTCGGCCTGCTGCCGGAGATCCTGTCCAGCCTGGAAAACCTGCGCCTGCTCTGTTTTGGCGTGCTGCTGCTGGTGGTGCTCTGGGTGGCGCCCAGCGGCATCGTCGGCGTGGTGACATCGGCGTTCCGCCGCCTGCATCCTGCCAAACCGGCAGACCACGACGCGGTGGCCGGCGCCATGCTGCCGCAGCGCGAAGCCGCGCAGCGCCGGGGGCTGTCGGCACTGGGCCTGTCGATGGTATTCGGCGGCGTGCGCGCCGTCGACGACCTGTCGTTCAACCTGCCGCCGGGCCAGGTGACCAGCCTGATCGGGCCGAACGGCGCCGGCAAATCGACCGTGCTCAACATGCTGTCCGGCTACTATCGTCCGCGCGCCGGTGGCCGCCGGCTCGGCGCGGACGCCCTGCCCGCACGCGGCGCCTGCCACAGCGCGCGCCACGGCATCTCGCGCACCTACCAGACCACGCAGCTGTTCACTGGCATGAGCGCGGCCGACAACGTGGCCATCGCGCTCACGCGCGGCAAGCTGGGCATGCTGTTTGGCATCGCCGGCTTCACGGCCCCCGCCGTGCGCCATGAAGCCCGTGCATTGCTGGCGGCGTGCGGCTACACCGGCGACCCCGATGCCAACGCCGCCGACCTGGCCCACGTGGATCGCCGCCTGGTGGAAATCGCCCGGGCGCTGGCCACGCGGCCCGCCGTGCTGCTGCTGGACGAACCGGCTGCGGGGCTGTCCCGCGAGGACAAGGCCACGCTGGGCCGCCTGCTGCGCCGGATTGCGGACAGCGGCATCGCGGTCGGCCTGGTCGAGCACGACATGTCGCTGGTGATGGATGTGTCGGACAGCATCGTCGTGATCGATGCCGGCCAGCACCTGTCCGCCGGCACGCCGGACGCCGTGCGTGCCGATCCGGCCGTGCGGCGCGCCTATCTGGGCGAGGCCTCCGGCGCCCCGGTGCGGCGACGCGCCCGGCCGGCGGGCGATGCCCTGCCGCCCGAAGTGCTCGGCGTCAGCGCGCTGCGCACCGGCTACGGCGCGGCGCCCGTGCTGCACGACGTGGACCTGCAGGTCCGCGAAGGCGAGATGGTGGCGCTGCTGGGTGCCAACGGCGCCGGCAAGTCCACGCTGATGCGCGCGCTGTCGGGCCTGCATCGTCCGGTACAGGGCGGCATTACGTTCGACGGCACCGACCTTGCCCGGCTCGACGCGGCAAGAATCGCCGAAATGGGCGTGGTGCTGGTGCCGGAAGGCCGGCAGGTATTTCCGGAACTCTCGGTACTCGACAACCTGCGGCTGGGCGCCTTCCCTTCTGGCCGCATCTCGCGTGCGGAAACCACACGCCGCATCGAAGCCATGTTTGCGCGCTGGCCTCGCCTGCGCGAACGGCAACACCAGCGTGCGGGCCTGATGTCCGGCGGCGAGCAGCAGATGCTGGCCGTGGCGCGCGGACTGATGTCGAACCCGTCGGTGCTGCTGCTCGACGAACCGTCGCTGGGACTGGCCCCGAAGGTCATCGAGGAGCTGTTCGCTTCGCTGGACGCGCTGCGCGACGCATCGATCACGATCGTGCTGGTGGACCAGATGGCCGCGCTGGCCTTGTCGCTGGCCGACCGCGCCTACGTGCTCGAAGAAGGCCACGTGGTGGCCAGCGGCGATGCCGAGGCGCTGGCCAAAGACCCGGCGCTGGTACAGGCCTACCTGGGCGGGCAGCACGCATGAGGCACCTGGCCACTTCACGCACGGGCATGGTCACCAGCCCGCATGCACTGGCAAACGAGGCAGGCCTGGAGATCCTGCGCGCCGGCGGCAACGCCATCGAGGCGGCTATCGCCATCGGCGCCACGCTGTCCGTCACCTATCCGCACTTCACGGGGCTCGGCGGCGACGCCTTCTGGATCGTCAGCGACCAGGCCGGCAACGTGCGCACGCTCTCTGGCATCGGACAGGCCGCCGCCGCGCTGCCCGACTACGGCGATGCAATCCCAACGCGCGGCGCGGCCTCGGCCATCACGTCAGCAGCCACCGTCGACACCTGGGACCGTGCCTTTGCCATCAGCCGCGACCATTGGGGCGGCCAGCAGCCATGGAAGCAGCTGTTCCAGCACGCCATCGCGCTGGCGCAGGAAGGCTTCGACGTCACGCCTTCGCAGCGATTCTGGCAGGCGTTTCGTCAGCAGGAACTGGCGGACTGGCCCGGCTTTGCCGCGACCTTCATGCCCGACGGGCGCCTGCCCCGGCAAGGCGACCGCCTGCGGCAGCCCGCGCTGGCCCGCAGTCTTGATCGCATAGCGAACTTCGGTTCGCGCGAATTCTATGAAGGCGAACTGGCAGAGTGCATCGTCGCAGGGCTGCGTGCCGCCGGATCGCCGCTCACGCTGCAGGACCTGGCCCGCACGGCGGCGCGCGACGAAGCGCCGCTGCGCGTGCCCTATCGCGGCGGCGAGCTGCTGAGCCTGGCGCCGCCCACGCAGGGCGTGACCACGCTGCAGATCATGGGCATCCTGGAACGCTTCGACGTGGCCAGCATTCCGGAGGGCAGCGCGGACTACTACCACCTGCTGGTGGAAGCCGTGAAACAGGCGTTCATCGAACGCAACCGGCACGTGGCCGACCCCGAGTTTGCCGCCGTGCCGGTCGATGCGATGCTGTCGCCGGCGCGGCTGTCGGCGCTGGCCGCACATATCGATATGCGCCACGCGATGCCCTGGCCGCACGTCTACCAGCACGGCGACACGGTGTTCCTGTCGGCCGTCGACAACCAGGGCCGCTGCGTAAGCGTGCTGCAGACCGTGTATTTCGATTGGGGCAGCGGCGTGGTGGCCGGCGACACCGGCATCCTGTGGCACAACCGTGGCGCCGCGTTCAGCACCGATCCCTCGCACCACAACGCGATTCAACCGGGCAAGCGCCCTTTTCATACGCTGAATCCGGGCATGTATCTGCGCGATGGCAAGCCCCGGCTGACCTATGGCACGCAGGGCGCCGACGGCCAGCCCCAGACGCTGGCCGCCGTACTGACACGGCTGATCGACTACGGGATGGATCCGATGCAGGCGTTGTCCCGACCGCGCTTCCTGCTGGGGCGCACGTTCTCCGATACGCGTGACAGCCTCAAGATCGAGGCCGACGCAGGCGACGATGTGATCGCCACGTTGTCGACCCGCGGTCACGAGGTCAGCGTGATCGACGCACAGAGCCCGCTGGCGGGACACCCCGGCGCCATCGCGTTGTACGACGACGGATCTTGTGCCGGTGCGCATGATCCGCGCAGCGACGGCATCGCCATGGGGCTGCCAGGGGCATAAACACGGGATCGGAAACGTCAGGCATCATCTGGGCATCGGGAGAAAACGGCAACGCCCTGCGTGACGCACGCATGAAAGCCCTGCGTTCTGTAGCGGTTTTGTATCGGGCAGGAACCCGCGCAGCGGATGCCCGTCCAATGCCTTAACTGTCGACTGGCCGTCACGATGCGATGCAGCGTGCAAGCGCCGGCGCGATGGTCCACAATCCCGTCGGAGGAATGCACCGCTGCCAGCGGCCCCGCGTTCCCCATGTCCCCAGCAACCGCTCCCCTCTCGCCAAGGAGAACACCGTGCTGAGCCCACATGAACTTGCAACGCTGATGCTGATCGGCAACGGTCCACATACCCGCGACGATACGTCGAGCATCCCCGCACGCGAAATCGACCCCGTCGATCTCGATGCACTGATCACCCGGCAACTGGTGATCCTGGAATCCGAACAGGGCAAACGTCCCTGCCCGCAAATCACCGCGCATGGCCGGTCGATGCTGGCCGCGGTGGGCCGCCTGAACTAAGCGGCGCCCGCCACCGCTGCGGCCCGCCAGCCGCTGCCGTGTGACTATCGAGTGACGACCGCCGTTTTCACGGCTGCGACCGGTGCCTGGTAGCCATCGGTCAATGTCTTCAGGAACGCAATCACATCGCGCATTTCGCCTTCGGTCATCAGCGGCTTGTCGCCCGGCTTGCCGCCGAACGGCGCTTCCATGTTGATGTTCTCGTGATACGGCGTCGGCAGGTCGTCGAACTTCTGCACCTTGCCGTCCGCGCCGCGCGGATACCACTTCTGCGGCTTCACATCGCGCTCGGCGTAGAAGTGCAGCACCTCGTCCAGCGAGTGGAAGATGCCATTGTGGAAGAACGCCTGGCGCAATGCCACGTTGCGCAATGACGGGGTACGGAACAGGCCACAGTATTCGGCGCGGTCCTTGAGGTCGGTGCGATCGGGGCCACAGAGCCCCATGTCGAAGAATGCCGGATCGGCATTACCCGCCAACTTGCGGTTGCGCGGCACGCCCACGGCGATAAAGCCGAAATCCGAGAATGCAGGGAACGCGCCTTCGCGGATATCGCCCGGATGGCACGCGGCGCAATTGCCCTTGTTCGGATCGTTGAACACGCGCAGTCCGCGCAGTTCCTGCGCACTCAGCTTCGCCTGGCCACGCAGCACCGCATCGTACTTGCTGGTATAGGGATAGAACTCGGATGGCGTCTGCTGGAATGCCTCCAGCGCCATCAGCACCGCGCTGAAGGCGGTGTCTTCGTCGTCCAGCACGTCCTGGCCCAGCACCTTGCGGAACGTCTCGGCGTACGGCCCCTTGCGAAGGCGCTCGACCACCACCCGGGGTTCGCCGTTGGCCATCTCATGCCCGGACAGCAGCGGGATGCGCGCCTGATCGTGCGTCGATCCGGCGCGGCCGTCCCAGTTGTGGCCGCCCGTCGGCCCCTGGTCCTCGGCATCGTTGCCGTCGTTCTCGCGATAGTGATCGGTGTAGGCCGGCACGTTCTGCACGTAGCGCAGCGACGGCGCCGCACGCACGCCGGTACGCGCCATGTCCGCGCCGCCCAGCTGCACCGACAGGTTGTTTGGCGGCCCATAGGCGTGCTCGGGGCTGTGACAGGTGGCGCACGACTGCTTGCCCGAAACCGACAGTGACGGATCGAAGAACAACGCCTTGCCCAGCGCGGTGAGCTGTGCGATGTCGGGATGGCGCTCGGCCATCATCGCGTAGAACGGCTTCGGACCGGCGGCCCTGGGCGCGCTGGCCGCGGCCGCCGGCGGGGCCGGGGTGTTCTGGATGTCCCCTGCCGGCGCGGCTTCCTGCTTCCCGCATCCCGTCATCAAGCTGGCCAGCAGCACCATCAGCAGGCTGCCCGCCACGCGCAACCAAGTGAAGAGCGACGGGAACGCGGCGTTCCACAACAGTGGCGGCAAACTCATGACGGAATGATGGCGGCAGGATGACGAAGGAATGGCGCAAGAGGCTATGCCGGCTTCATGACATCCCCATGACGATTCACGAAAACGACACGTCGACGCGCGGCAGCGCCGCACCACGCGGACGTATCGGGCCCGCATGCGCATCATCATCAATCTGACACATGGCCGGCTCACACTCGCGGCGCACCCGGCAGTACCCATCAGTTTCAAGGCAGCACCGCAGTCATCCCACATATAAGAAAGAGGAAAGCCATGAGCCGTAATATCCGTCTGTGGCCGCTGGCCGCATTGGCCGCCGCATGCCTGTCCGCCTGTGGCGGCAGCGATTCCGGCAGCGCCAGCCCCGCCGCGACCACGTCCGGCGTCGTCACCGGCAGCTACTTCGAGCACGCCAAGGTGTGTATCGACGCCAACAACAACGGCGCCTGCGACAGCAGCGAGGCGTCGGCCTTCACCGACGCCAAGGGCGCCTTCACGGTGAACGGCCAGGGCCCCGTGGTGGCCGAAATCGGTACGGACGCCTTCCGTAACGACAACGTCGGTGGCCACGCCGCCGTGACGCGCAAGCTGGTGTTCCGCGCGCCGGCCAGCGCCAATGGCGTGGTCAGCGCCATCTCCACCGAACTGGCCGCATTGATGGACAGCAACGGCGGCAACCTCGACGCCGCGCGCAGCCAGCTGGCAGAGCGCCTGGGCGTGACCGCGGACAAGCTGCTGGAAGACCACAACAAGGAAACGGACGGCAAGATCAAGGCCGCGCTGCAGGGCGAAATCGAGCAGGCCATCGACCTGATCGCCAACGCCGTGGCCGCCGGCGGCGACATCGCCGCCGCCATCAAGACCGGCGTGGCCCAGCGCGTGGCCATGAACAACATCAAGACCGTGGTGGTGATCTACGCCGAAAACCGCGGCTTCGACAACCTGTACGGCCTGTTCCCGGGCGCGAACGGCATTCCGGGCGTGAACCCGAGCGCCGTCGGTACGGTGACCCCGCAGAAGGACTTCGACAACTCGACGCTGGCATCGCTGCCGCCAACCTGGGGTGGCTTCACTGCGGCCGGCCAGGCCGTGCAGCTGCCGGAAATCAACACCGTCGGCTGGGCCAACAAGCCGTTCCGGATCGACGATCCGTCGGGCGTCAATGGCACGGGCGTGGTGGTGAACCAGAGCGTGGTCACGCGCGACCTGGTACACAAGTTCTACCAGAACCAGATGCAGATCAACGGCGGCAAGAACGACAAGTTCGGTGCATTCTCCGACGCCGGCGGCATCACCATGGGCTACTACGACGGCAGCAGCATGGCGATGTGGAAGATGGCCAAGGACTTCGTGCTGGCCGACAACTTCTTCATGGGCGCGTTCGGTGGCTCGTTCCTGAACCACCAGTACCTGGTCTGCGCCTGCGTGCCGACATACCCGAACGCCGACACCTCGGTGGCATCGAAATCGATCGCCGCCGTGGCCGCCGATGGCAAGAGCCTGGCCCTGACGGGCACCAGCTCCACGAGCATCCTGTCTGCCCGCGCCACGTACGTGAACGACGGCGCCATCACGCCGAAGGACCCCGCCACCGGTCTGTTCTACGCCGTGAACACGATGCAGCCGGCCTACCAGCCGAGCGGCAACGCGCCGGCCTCGACCGATGCCACCAAGCTGCTGGCCGACCCGACCGCCGCCAGCACGCTGCCGCCGCAAACCCAGGATTCCATCGCCACCTACCTCGACAAGCGCGGCGTGGACTGGGCCTGGTACGCGGGCGCATGGAAGGCCGTGTCGGCAGATCGCACCAAGATCTACAACAACACGACGCCGAACTTCCAGGCGCACCACCAGCCGTTCAACTTCTTCGCGGCGTTCAGCCCGGTTGACCATGTCGACTACCGCACGGCCCACCTGAAGGACTTCGACAGCCAGTTCCTGTCGGATGCCGCCACAGGCAAGCTGCCGGCCGTGACGTTCTACAAGCCGCAGGGCAACCTGAACCAGCACGCCGGCTATGCCAACGTGGCTGACGGCGACGCGCATATCGTCAACGTGATCCAGCAGCTGCAGAACAGCCCGCAGTACAAGAACATGCTGATCGTGGTGACGTACGACGAAAACGGCGGCTTCTACGACCACGCGCCGGTACCGACCGCCGACCGCTGGGGTCCGGGCACGCGTATCCCGGCGATCATCGTGTCGCCGTTCGCCAAGCGCGGCTTCGTGGACCATACGCAATACGACACGGCGTCGATCCTGCGCTTCATCACGCGCCGCTTTGCCCTGCCGACGCTGCCGGGCCTGAAGCTGCGTGACGACTCGCTGGTGGCCAACGGCAAGCCGGCAATGGGCGACCTGACCAACGCGCTGTCGTTCCCGGCGCAGTAAGCCAGGCCTACGCCTGCGGGAAGGGGCGGCCCTCGCGGGGGCCGCCCTTTTTTGTGACAGCGTCGGCGGATGGCCGACAGGCAAGCGACCCCGGAGTGGCTATAGTCTCTTGAGTGCCAACCCGGCACCAAGGAGCCCGCCATCGCCGCCTGGCATTCCGACATCCCCGCCCGGCTTGACCGCCTGCCGTGGTCAGCGTGGCACTGGCGCGTCGCCATCGCCCTGGGCATCGCCTGGGTGCTCGATGGCCTGGAAGTCACCCTGGTGGGCTCCGTCGGCGCCGTGCTGGAGCGGCCCGACACCCTGGGGCTCGATGCCACGCAGGTGGGCTGGTCCGGCTCCATCTATATATTGGGGGCGGTCATCGGCGCCCTGCTGTTTGGCCGCCTGGCCGACCGGCTGGGCCGCAAGAAACTGTTCCTGGCCACGCTGGCGGTCTATATGGCGGCCACGCTGGCCACGGCGTTCTCCCCCAATTTCGCGTTCTTCGCGGCCTGCCGGTTCGTGACCGGACTGGGCATCGGCGGCGAATATGCGGCCATCAATTCCGCCATCGACGAACTGATTCCGGCGCGCGTGCGCGGGCGCGTGAATCTGGCTATCAACGGCAGCTTCTGGCTGGGTGCGGCGCTGGGCGCCGGCCTGAGCCTGGTGCTGCTGGACCCGCGCGTATTGGGCCCCGTCTGGGGCTGGCGCGCCTGTTTCGCGCTGGGCGCGGTGCTGGCCGTGGCGATCGTCCTGATCCGGCGGCATGTGCCGGAAAGCCCGCGATGGCTGATGACGCACGGACGGCATGAGGAAGCGGCACGTGTCATCGCAGCCATCGAGTCGGAGGTGGCACGGCGCTACGGCCAGTTGCCGACAGTGGACGCAGCCGCCACGGTGGCCTACGCGGGCAGGCCCATCCCCGCGCTGCGCGAGATCACCAGGCTGCTGCTGCGTCGCTACCGCACGCGCAGCATCGTCACATTCGCATTGATGGTGGCTCAGGCGTTCTTCTACAACGCCATCTTCTTCACCTATTCGCTGGTGCTGACCAAGTTCCAGGGCGTGCCGGAAGAGCGCGTGGCGCTCTACATCTTTCCGTTCGCCCTCGGCAACGCGCTCGGCCCGCTGGTGCTGGGCCCGCTGTTCGACCGTATCGGGCGGCGCAGGATGATTGCGGTCACCTATGTGCTGTCTGGCATCGGGCTGGCGGCCACTGGCTGGGCCTTCATGGAAGGCTGGCTCGACGCACGCGCCCAGGCGCTGTGCTGGTCCGCCGTGTTTTTCCTGGCGTCGGCGGCGGCCAGCTCGGCATACCTGACCGCCAGCGAAGTCTTTCCGCTGGAAATGCGCGCCCTGGCCATCTCGGTGTTCTACGCCGTAGGCACGGGCACCGGCGGATTTATTGCACCGGTGCTGTTCGGCATGCTGATCGAAACCGGCAGCCGGGCCGCGGTGGCCGTTGGTTACGGCATCGGGGCAGCCCTTGTGATCGTGGCCGGATTGTTGGCGCTGCGCTTCGGCGTGGATGCGGAACGACGCGCGCTGGAAGATATCGCGCCGCCGCTGGGAGCGGAACGCGATTGACGACGAGGCGGCATTTTTGAGAACCGTCCCATTTCAATGACGGGATCCGGCCTGCAGACTGCTTCTAGCCCGCGCAATACCGTGCGGGCCAGCAACAGGAGCATTGCCATGCAGACCACGCATTCCAGCCACACTGCCACAGCGAACGAATCGGCCCAGTCAACCGGGGAGCGGATTGGCCACGACCTTGCCTTGCTGGATGAGGTGAAGACGATCTTCGATATGGTTGGCTGGTTCATCCATCCGGATCTGAAGCCGCTGACGATCGAGGAAATGAACGCAGTCATCGCCGAGACATGGTCATCCGCACGATGATCGGACTCGACACCAACGTTCTGGTCCGCCTTTTTGCCCATGATGGCGACGCGCAGTCAGAACTTGCACGAGATGTTCTGGACACGTTGTCGCCAGCATTCCCGGGCTTCGTTTCAGTCGTAGTGGTTGCGGAACTGGTCTGGGTATTGGCACGCAGCTACCGGGCCAGCCGCACGGAGGTGCGGCGCGCAGTCCGGGCCCTGCTTGATGCGCCGTCATTCATCGTCGAAGCCTACGAAGTTGTAGAGCGCGCGCTGAAACGGTACGCCACTACGGCATGCGACTTCGCAGACTGTCTGGTTGCATGCACGGCGGCTGAGAAAGGGTGCCGCACGACATTGATGTTCGACCGGCGTGCCGCAAGGAACGAGGGCTTCTTTCTGCTCACTGGCCCCTATCCTATGGGATACAGTCAGCTTGTTTAATATGATTAACCATAATTTTGTGTTACGTATTATGATAATCAATACATAATGACTTCCCAAGCCCTACCATGTCGGCTTTGCACATTCAGTTACGTTCCCTGCGCACACTGCGTCAACTCTCTCTCGCGGCCATAGGCCGAACCATCGGCATGGCCAGTTCCAACCTCTCCGTAGCCTTGAGCGGCAAACAGGATGTGCGCGCCTCGACACTCAACGCGATCGCTGCGGCGCTCGATGCCGAATGGGTGCTGGTGCCGAAGGAGCATCTGGCGGAAGTCCGGCAAACGCTGGCTGGCAAGGCGGCCGGTCCGGACAGGGCGGCTCCGACTTCCGTCGATCTGCTGCTGGGGGATGAGTCATGAGCGACGAACTCCGGCCCCGCTACCTGTCAGTACACCTGCACGGCGTGCTGTGTGGCTACCTCTGCGAAGCCGGACGGACCACGCGCTTCGTGCCCGGCGAACAATTTCGCGGCGATCCGGGCCGACCGACGCTGAGCCTCTCGCTGACCGTCCCCGGCAACGAACCGCTGACCGGCACCATCCTGTCGAATCCATTCCACCCCGCGCTCTACAACATCGGCGGCGAACTCCCTCCCTACTTCGCCGGGCTACTGCCCGAGGGCGAACTGCGCAAGCGGCTGGAGGCGACCCGGCATCACCCGGATGACCGCGACGACTTCGGCGTGCTGGCGGCCGCCGGGGAAGACCTGCCCGGCGCCCTGACCGTGCGCCCTGCCGACCTCGACACACTGCCCGATCATGTCCGCACCATCGGGGTGACGGGCGGCGCAGACAACCTGGAGATCGCGGTCGTGGAAGGCGCGACGGAGGGTGCGGCCTCGGTGTCGGGCGTGCAGAACAAGCTGGCGCTATCTACCGCGCACGCCGGCAGGCGCTACACCATGCCCACCCACGGACGGCTCTCCGACCTGATTGCCAAGCTGCCGGCACGCAACGACGACAGCCAGATCTTTAACGAATATGTGTCGATGCAACTGGCGCAGGCGGCCGGCGTGGCGGTGGCCGTATGCCGCCCGCAGCCACTGGCGGCCATCGACGTGCCTGGCCTGGCCGATGCGCTGGGCGCGGACCTGCACTTCCTGGCGGTGGACCGCTTCGATCGTGAACCCGGTGGTCGGGTCCATGCCGAGGATGGATGCCAGATCCTGACTCGCATGCCGGCACGCAAGTACGCGGGCAACGATGCCTATGTCGCCATCGTTCGACTGCTGGACCGACTGAGCGTGCGCGGCATCGAAGACGTTCGGCAGTTCTTCATGCGGCAAGCCGTCCATACGCTGCTGGGCAATAGCGACGCCCACCTCAAGAACTTCTCGTTCCTCTATCGCAACGGCACGATGCCGGAGCTGTCGCCGGCCTATGACATCGTCAGCGTAGCCGCGCTGCCCGGTTTTGCGGCATTCGGGCAGAACGTTGCCATCGATCTGCTGCAGCGCCAGCAGACGCTGGAAACGTACCGGGACTTCGCGCGCAGCGCGCGGATTGCGGAGCGCATCGCCATGGCCGCAGTGAAGGATGCGGTGACGATGGCACAGGAACGCTGGCCCGCGTTGCTCGATTCGCTGCCGACGCCCGCCGCGATGAAGACCGTGGTCACCGAACGGCTGCGAACCTTGCCTTTGGCACGGCTGGCCAGGCGCTGACCGGAGCGCCACAACATGGGACGCATTTTGAGACACGTCCCATTTTTTTCTGCCTGACGGCGACCCAGAATGGTTTCGTCAGGTGCGGATCGCGCCTGACCAACCAAACAATAGAGGGGTCAATTTCATGCAACATCAAGCAGAACAGCAATTTGCGCTGGACGACGTTGGGACTGTGGCCAAAGGCCATCGGCGCGACACACTGCATCCATCGACATCCGAGCCCGAAACAACCGGTTCGGTCAGGGATCTGAAGCGGTTCACTACCAGTCGCAGGGCTCCGCCCACGGCGGAAGAGATCAGCGCCGCGGCAGATGCGGCCGAGACAAGGGAACGGCGGGATGGCATCAAGACGCCGGTAGTGCGTCGCTTGCCCAAGCTCAAACCCGGGCAAACCTGCTCGATCAAGGACTTGAAGGGGTGCCTGGCTGGCCGCGGAACCGGGCCAGCACCCACGATTGAAGAATTGAACGAGACCGTCGCGCAAGCCGCAGTGAAGCGTTATCTTCGGAGCTTCGCATGATCGGCCTGGATACGAATATCCTCGTCAGATACTTCGCGCGCGACGATCCGGTTCTGACACCGGTGGCAGATGCCCTGCTTGACTCGCTATCCGACCGCACGCGCGAATTTGTGCCAATCGTCTTCCTGGCAGAGTTGATCTGGACCATGGACAAGCGCTACGAAGCCGATCCACCCGAACTCATCGACATCGTTGAATATTTGATTCGGAGTTCCGATCTCGTCCTCGAATCGCAGGCTGTCGTGAAGTCCGCCCTGCGACTGTTCGAGTCAACGTACAGCGATTTCGCCGACTGCCTGATCGAACGATCCTGCCGGAGCGCCGGCTGCCGTCACACGGCCACCTTCGACCGCAAGGCGGCGCGCGCCATCGGCATGAAGTTGGCGCCATGAGGCACGGCCTGCGTTCAACTCAATCCGTCCAGCACCAGATGCTGCCCGTGCATGGCCTCGGCCCCGTCCGATGCCAGGAACGCCACCGCGCGGGCGGCGGCACCGGTGGACACCCACTGCGCAGGATCGGCCGATGGCATTGCCTGGCGGTTGGCGGGCGTATCGAGAATGCTGGGCGCAATGCTGTTGACGTTGATGCCCGAGCCCCTGACTTCGTGCGACAGGCTTTCCACCAGTCGCTGCAGCGCGCTCTTGGACGCGGTATAGGCGCCCATCGTTGCCGCGCCATGGGCGGCGCCGCGTGCCGAGACGGCTACTACCTTCCCGCCGCGCTGGAACATCATGGCCGGAATGAAGTGGCCCGTCACGGCGACGAACGACCAAGCGTTCAGGTCCATCATGCGCAGCCAGGATTCACGGCTCAGGGTGTGGGTGGGATCGCCCATCTCGAAGCCCCCGGCCACGTGCACCAGCACATCGACCGTGCCGAATGCGTCGAGGATGGCGGCGGCCACCGGCGCCATCGCGGCATCCGACGTCACGTCGGCCGCGTGCAGCAGCGTGCCGCCGTGGTCAGGCTCGGGATGCGCGAACACGCTCTGCAGGTGCTGCAGGTTGTGGTCGATCAGCGCCAGCCGCGCCCCCTCCCCGGCGAACCGGCTGGCCACGGCACGACCTAGGGCGCCCGCGGCTCCGGTAATGACCACATGACGACGCGATGCCTTGGCTTCCATGGTGAACTCCGGGAAAAACGGTCCTTCCACCATAGTGCGTTGGCCGGGACTCCGCCAGCGCCTGCTGTGGTGCCCGCTGCGGTGCCTGCATTTGCGTCGGCTTGGGCGCCCGCCCGTGGCGGCCAACTGTACAGCAAGCGGCACCGGCATCTGTGCATGGCAGCCCGGTCGATGTTCGGGCAAGATGCCGCACCGCCCGTAGCCGGGCTTACCGCACCAGGACAAGGAAGTGCCCCTCACCCGCATCACGCAGAGCGAAACCCTGCTGGCCGTGCTGGCCCTGATCGGCTCCATGGCGTCGCTATGCATCGGGACGTCGTTTGCCAAGAGCCTGTTCGGCGCCGTTGGCGCGCAAGGCACGGTTGCGCTGCGCGTCGGCTTTGCGGCTTTGATCCTGATTGCGGTCTGGCGACCGTGGCGCTTCGCCCTGTCGGGCAAGCATGCGCGGGCCATTGCCCTGTATGGCGCAGCGCTCGGTGCGACGAATCTGCTGTTCTACATGTCGCTGCGCACCATCCCGCTGGGATTGGCGATCGCCATCGAATTCACCGGGCCGCTGACCGTTGCGGTGTTGTCGTCGCGCAAGGCCATCGATTTTCTCTGGATCGCCTGTGCCGTGGCTGGCCTTGTCCTGCTTCTGCCACTGGGCGAGACCTCCACGCACCTGGATCCCGTGGGTATCGGCTATGCGTTGACGGCCGGCGTTGGCTGGGCGCTCTATATTGTGTTCGGCCAGATGGCGGGCAACGCGCACGGCGGCCAGGCGACTTCACTGGGCATGACCATGGCGGCGCTGGTCGCCCTGCCATTTGGCTTGGCCCATGCCGGCACGCAGATCTTCAGCCCAAGCCTGTTGCTCTCCGGCCTGGCGGTCGGCTTGATGTCGAGTGCGATTCCGTATTCGCTGGAAATGGTGGCGCTGAAGCGGCTGCCACGCAGGACATTTGGCATCCTGCTGAGCCTGGAGCCGGCCATGGGTGCGCTGGCCGGGCTGGCATTCCTGCACGAGCAGTTGACGACGATCCAGTGGGTGGCCATTGCCGCCATCATCACCGCGTCGATCGGTTGTACCGCGACGTCGCGCGGCAAGAGCTAACCGCCCGCCAAACCGCCCTACGCAGCGCCCTGTGCAGGCTAGTTGCCCGCGAACCAGTCGCGCGGCAGCCGGTGCTCGCGCTGCGGCCGGGGCGCGCTGACGCGCGCATCGACCAGCGACAGGCTGACCTCATGCAGAAAGCTGTCATCGGGATTGCGGCGGGCGGCAAATCCACAGTCACGCATGATGGCCAGCATGCGCCGGTTTTCGCTCAGCACGTCGCCACGCATACCCTGCAACTGGCTGGCCCGCGCAATCTGCTGCAGCCGTTGGATCAGCCGTCGGCCCAACCCCTGCCCTTGCCAGTCGTCCGCCACCACCACGGCCAGTTCCGCCACGTTTTCGGTGTTCACCACATACTCGGCGTTGGCGACGATCGATTCGGCGCCATCTTCGCCGCGCACCGTCACCACCACGGCGACATCGCGCTGCGGATGGTGGGCGACAAAGCCCCGGATGACCTCGTCAGCCACCCGCCCGCCCGTCAGGAAGCGGTAGTAGCGGCTTTCGCGCGACAGGCCGTCAACAAACGTACGCAGCCCTTCGCGGTCAGCCGGTCGTACCGCGCGCACCGTCACTTGCCTGCCACCGCGCGCCCTCCAGCTTTCCTCGCGAATCCGCGAACTTGCCCTGTCGTCACCTGCGCCGTCCACATCACTCATGGCCCACCCCTGACTTCATATTTCGTAGGCAGGACTATAGTTCAAACCCTGACTTTTTCAAATGAAGTTAGAGTGCTATGCTCAAAACCATGGATACGCTACTGCCACCCGCCGTCTCTCCCGAGGATTTCGCGCAATGCTCGATTGCGGCAACGCTATCGCTGATTGGCGAAAAGTGGACGATTCTTATCTTGCGGGACGTGTTTTCCGGTATCCATCGCTTCGACGATTTCCTGGAGCGACTGCAGTGTTCGCCCGCAGTGCTGTCTGCGCGTCTGAAGACGCTCACCGAAGCCGGGCTGCTGCGCAAGGTCAGCTATAAGGAGCCGGGTGAACGCGAGCGCTTTGGCTACCGCCCCACCCGGGCCGCCGTGGAGCTGTTGCCGGTGATTGTTGGCCTGATGCAGTGGGGCGATGCCCATATGAAGCCCGATGGTCAGGGCCCGGCGGAGATCCGCTCGCGGGTCAACGGGCTCAAGGTGCGCGCTGCGTTGATCGACGAAGCGGATGGGCTGGTATCCCCCTCGGACATGCAACTGGTTTCCCTGCTCCAGCCCGCTGTCTCTCCCACCGACGCGTCCGAGTAACGCGCGTTTGGCGCCATCCTGGCGTCCGCCCACGCACCGGCACCGCACATTGCACTGCACCATAGCCGTGCGGCCGCCCAAATCTGGCGCCGCACCATGATGCAGTTTAGTGCCGTATAGCGCACTAAACTGCGTATTCTCACGGCCCGAAGTCTCCAAACCACCACCTGACGGGGCTGGCACACCGCTTGCGATATAGAGCGTGGGCCGGTCAACGGCGATCCGCCCACCCCACACAGCGCGGCTGCTATCCGTAGGTAGCAATCGTCAGGACAACGGCGTCCCCAGAACTGGCCCATCAGCGCCAGCCTCTCGGGACGCCTTTTGTTTTTGGAGCCCAAGAATGAACGGCAAAGCCACCCGGATCGATCTGCTGAGTCTGAAGACGCCGCAGATGCGCGCCTTCCACCTGACCTGGATGGCGTTCTTCGTCTGCTTCTTCGCGTGGTTTGCCTGTGCCCCGCTGATGCCGGTGCTCAAGGGCGAATTCGGCCTGACCCCGGGCCAGATCGCCAATATCAATATCGCCGCCGTGGCCGTGACCATCCTGGTGCGTCTGGTAATCGGCCCGATGTGCGACCGCTTTGGCCCGCGCAAGACCTACACCGGCCTGCTGGCCATCGGCGCGATTCCGGTGATCGGCGTGGCTTTCGCGCAGAACTACGAGACCTTCCTGTTCTTCCGCCTGCTGATTGGCGCGGTGGGTGCAAGCTTCGTCATCACGCAGTACCACACGTCGGTGATGTTCGCGCCAAACGTGGTGGGGACGGCCAACGCCGCCTCGGCCGGCTGGGGCAACGCCGGCGGTGGCGCTGCACAGGGCCTGATGCCGCTGCTGCTGGCCGCCGTGCTGTTCCTGGGCGTGGACCACGCCATGGGCTGGCGCGTGGCGCTGATCGTGCCGGGCGTGCTGATGCTGATCATGGCCGTCGTCTACTGGCGCTTCACGCAGGACTGCCCGGAAGGCAATTTCTCCGACCTGCGCGCCCGCGGCATCGCCGTCAGCGGCGGCAAGGGCGGTGGCGGCTGGGCCAGCTTCCGCGCGGCCAGCGCCAACTACCGCGTCTGGATGCTGTTCATCACGTACGGCGCCTGCTTCGGCGTGGAAATCTTCATCCACAACGTGGCGGCCACCTACTACGTCGACCACTTCGACCTGTCGCTGTCCGCCGCCGGCATGGCCGCCGCCAGCTTCGGCCTGCTGGCCCTGTTCGCCCGTGCACTGGGCGGCTACGTGTCTGACCGCGTGGCCCGCCACCGCGGCCTCGATGCCCGCTCGATCGTGCTGTTCGTCTTCATTCTGGGCGAAGGCCTGGGCCTGCTGGCGTTTGCCCATGCCTCGGGCGTGGTCACCGCCGTCGCCGCCATGCTGTTGTTCGGCCTGTTCACGCACATGGCCTGCGGCGCCACCTACGCGCTGGTGCCGTTCATCGACCGCAAGGCCCTGGGTGGCGTGGCCGGGATCATCGGCGCCGGCGGCAACGTTGGCGCGGTGGCTGCGGGCTTCCTGATGAAGGGCCTGGGCGACCTGCAGCAGACGCTGACGTATCTGGGCGTGGCCGCCACGCTGGCCGCGCTGTGCGCCATCGCCGTGCGCTTCAGCGCCGAGCACAAGGCCCGTGAGCAAGCGCTCTACGACAGCGCACTCGCCAACTGAATCACATCGCCCCCACAAAAGACACTCCGGACAAGGAAAGCATCATGAAGATCATCATCGTCGGGCACGGCATGGTCGGCCACAAGTTCCTGGAATGCCTGGCCGATGCCGGAGCGCAAGGCCTGGAAGTGACGGTGCTCTGCGAGGAGCCGCGCCCCGCCTACGATCGCGTTCACCTGTCCGAATTCTTCGCCGGCAAGTCGGCCGATGACCTGTCGCTGGTGCCGGCAGGCTTCTTCGACCAGCACGACAACATGCTGCTGCGCCTGAACGCCAAGGCCACGGCCATCGATACGGCCGCGAAGACGGTCACCACGTCCACGGGCGAAACGCTGGCCTACGACAAGCTCGTGCTGGCCACCGGCTCCTACCCGTTCGTGCCGCCGCTGCCGGGCAAGGACCGCAAGGACACCTTCGTCTATCGCACCATCGAAGACCTGGAGGCGATGCTCGAATGTGGCAGCCGCGCCAAATCGGGCGTGGTCATCGGCGGCGGCCTGCTGGGCCTGGAATGCGCCAAGGCACTGCGCGACATGAACCTGGACACCCACGTGGTGGAATTCGCCCCGCGCCTGATGGCCGTGCAGGTCGACGACGGCGGCGGCCGCATGCTGCGCCAGAAGATCGAAGAACTGGGCGTGAAGGCACATACGGGCAAGAACACCGTGGAGATCGTCGATGGCATCGACGGCACCCACCGCATGAATTTTGCCGATGGCACGCATCTGGACACCGACATGATCGTGTTCTCGGCCGGCATTCGTCCGCGCGACGAACTGGCCCGCGACAGCGGCCTGACCGTCGGTCCGCGCGGCGGCATCGTGATCGACGACAACTGCCTGACCTCGCACCCTGACGTCTACGCCATCGGCGAATGCGCGCTGTGGGACGGCAAGATCTACGGCCTGGTGGCCCCCGGCTACGACATGGCCCGCGTGGCCGCCCGCCACCTGCGCGGCGAGGCCGCCCAGTTCGTCGGCGCCGACATGAGCACCAAGCTCAAGCTGATGGGCGTGGACGTGGCCAGCATCGGTGACCCGCACGGCAACGTGCCGGGCAGCCGGTCGTACCAGTTCACCGACGAGCGCAAGCAGGTCTACAAGAAGCTGGTGGTGTCCGATTGCGGCAAGTACCTGCTGGGTGGTGTGCTGGTGGGCGATGCCGCCGAATACGGCACGCTGCTGCAGATGATGCTGAACCGCATCGAGCTGCCCGAATCGCCCGAGTTCCTGATCCTGCCGTCCTCGGATGGCCAGCCCAAGCCGGCGCTGGGCGCCGACGCGCTGCCCGACACGGCACAGATCTGCTCGTGCAACAACGTCAGCAAGGGCCAGATCTGCGCCGCCGTGACCGATGGCGCCACCAGCATCGGCGCCCTGAAATCGTGCACTAAGGCCGGCACGGCCTGTGGCGGCTGCGTGCCGCTGGTCACGCAAATCATGAAGGCCGAGATGAAGAAGCAGGGCATGGCCGTGAACAACCATGTCTGCGAACACTTCCCGTACTCGCGCCAGGAGCTGTACCACCTGGTGCGCGTGGGCAAGTTCAAGACCTTCGACGACCTGCTGGCCGCGCACGGCAAGGGCCTGGGCTGCGACATCTGCAAGCCCACCGTCGGCAGCATCCTGGCATCGTGCTGGAACGAGTTCGTGCTCAAGGAAGAACACGCCAGCCTGCAGGATTCCAACGACTACTTCCTGGCCAACATCCAGAAGGACGGCACGTACTCGGTGGTGCCGCGCATGCCGGGCGGCGAAGTCACGCCCGACGGCCTGATCGCCGTGGGCCAGGTGGCCAAGAAGTACGGCCTGTACACCAAGATCACCGGTGGCGCCCGGGTGGACATGTTCGGCGCCCGCCTGGAAGAGCTGCCGCTGATCTGGGAAGAACTGGTGGCGGCCGGCTTCGAGTCGGGCCACGCCTACGGCAAGTCGCTGCGCACGGTGAAGTCGTGCGTCGGCTCCACGTGGTGCCGCTACGGCGTGGACGACTCGGTCGGACTGGCCATCGACATCGAAAACCGCTACAAGGGCCTGCGCGCGCCGCACAAGATCAAGTTCGGCGTGTCGGGCTGCACCCGCGAGTGCGCCGAGGCCCAGGGCAAGGACGTGGGCATCATCGCCACCGAAAAGGGCTGGAACCTCTACGTCTGCGGCAACGGCGGCATGAAGCCGCGCCACGCCGAACTGCTGGCCGGCGACCTGGACCGCGAAACCCTGATCCGCTACGTCGACCGCTTCCTGATGTTCTACGTACGCACGGCCGACCGCCTGCAGCGCACCAGCACGTGGCGCGACAACCTCGAAGGCGGCCTGGACTACCTGAAGGCCGTGGTCATCGACGACAAGCTGGGCATCGGCGCCGAACTGGAAGCCAACATGCAGCACGTGGTGGACACCTACGAAGACGAGTGGAAGAAGGCCATCACCGACCCGGAAACGCGCAAGCGCTTCCGCCACTTCGTCAACAGCGACCTGCGCGACGACAACCTGGTCTTCCTGGAGGAGCGCGGCCAGATCCGCCCCGCCACGCTGGAGGAACGGAACTTGCAGCGTTCCCGCCTGAACCACATTCCCGTGGTTGCCGTGCCCGCAAAAGCAGCCTGAAACAAGGAGAACGTGATGAGCCAAGCCCACCATCCTGAAACCTGGACCGCGATTTGCACCTTGCGCGATATCGTGCCCAATACTGGTGTCTGCGCACTGGTCGACAAGCAGCAGGTAGCGGTCTTCCGCGTCGGCCGTGGCGAAGAGGTCTACGCAATCGCCAATTTCGACCCCAATTCGCAGGCCAGCGTGCTGTCGCGGGGGCTGGTCGGCAGCCTGGGCGAGCACATCGTGGTGGCGTCGCCGATCTACAAGCATCACTTCGACCTGCGCACGGGCGAGTGCCTGGAGGCGCCCGAGCACTCGGTCAACGCCTACGCCGCGCGCGTCTATGACGGCAAGGTCTGGGTGGCTGCATCGGTCGTCCAGCGCGACGCCGAGGCCGGCGAGGTCGAGGAAGAAATGGCCGCCTGACCGGCCGCCCTGCCCCCCCGACCACGCCAACGTCCCACACGCCACTACGCCATTAGGCCCACAGGAAGATGATGTCCACGACGCCCCCCGCCTCGTCTCCCGCCACCCCGGCCAAACCACGGCTGGTGGTGGTTGGCAACGGCATGGCCGCCATGCGCACGGTCGAGGAACTGCTGAAGCTCGCGCCAGACCTGTACGACATCACGGTGTTCGGCGCCGAGCCGCACGGCAACTACAACCGCATCCTGCTGAGCCCGGTGCTCGCCGGCGAGAAGACCGTCGACGACATCATGCTCAACACGCGCGACTGGTACACGCAGAACGGCATCGAACTGCTTGCCGGCGACCCCGTGGTAGCCATCGACCGGCCGCGCCGCACCGTGCGGTCCGCGTCGGGCCGGGAAGTCCACTACGACCGCCTGCTGCTGGCCACAGGCTCCAAGCCGTTCATCATTCCGGTGCCGGGCCATACGCTGGACGGCGTGATCGCCTTCCGCGACATCCAGGACGTGGAAACCATGCTCCACGCGGCGCGCAACCATCGCCACGCGGTGGTGATCGGCGGCGGCCTGCTGGGCCTGGAGGCCGCCAACGGCCTGATGCGCCAGGGCATGGACGTCACCGTGGTGCATCTGGCCGACAGCCTGATGGAGCGCCAGCTGGACAAGCCCGCCGCCGAACTGCTGAAGCTGGCGCTCGAACGCAAGGGCCTGCGCTTCCTGCTGAGCGCCCAGACGGCGGGCATCCTAGGCGAAGACCGCGTCACCGGCGTGCTGTTCAAGGACGGCGTGCGCATTCCGGCCGACCTGGTGGTGATGACCGCCGGCGTACGCCCCAACATCGAACTGGCCACCGGGGCGGGGCTACGTTGCGAGCGCGCCATCGTGGTGGACGACACGCTGCAGACCTTCGATCCGCGCATCTACGCCGTGGGCGAATGCGTGCAGCACCGCAACGCCACGTTTGGCCTGGTGGCCCCGATCTGGGACCAGGCCCGCGTCTGCGCCGCACACCTGGCCGGCGCCGGGCATCGGCGCTACGTGCAGCAGGCCACGGCCACCAAACTCAAGGTGACGGGCGTGGACCTGTACTCGGCGGGCGATTTCATCGGCGCAGATGGCAGCGAGGACCTGGTCCTGCGCGATCCGCGCCGCGGCGTCTACAAGCGGCTGGTGCTGCAGGACGGCCGGCTGGTGGGCGCCGTGCTGTATGGCGACGTGAAGGATGGCCCGTGGTATTTCGACCTGATCCAGTCCGGCAAGCCCGTTGCCGCGCTGCGTCAGCGCCTGCTGTTTGGCCAGGCGCAATGCGAGGCCCTGGCGGCCTGACACACGCTTCCCGGCCCGCACCGCCATCGACCGAAGAGATTTTGCCGTGAACCTGTCCGATATTGCTGTGGTCGCCACCACCCCGACCAAGACGGTCTCCACCACCTGCCCCTACTGTGGCGTGGGCTGCGGCGTGCGCGCCACCGCGCGTGCCGACGGCCAGGTGGAAGTGCAAGGCGATGCCGACCATGCATCGAACTTTGGCCGCCTATGCGTGAAGGGTTCCGCGCTGGGCGACACGGTCAGCCTGGACGGCCGCCTGCTCCATCCGCAACTGCGCGATGCCGATGGCACGCTGCGCCGCGCGAGCTGGGACCAGGCACTCGACAAGGTGGCCAGCGGCTTTGCCGACGTCATCGCGAAGCACGGCCCCGACGCCGTGGCCCTGTACGTCTCGGGCCAGATCCTGACCGAGGACTACTACATCGCCAACAAGCTGATGAAGGGCTTTATCGGCTCGGCCAATATCGACACCAATTCGCGCCTGTGCATGTCGTCGGCCGTGGCCGGCCACAAGCGCGCGTTTGGCGAAGACCTGGTGCCGTGCAGCTACGAAGACCTGGAACAGGCCGATCTGGTGGTGCTGGTGGGCTCGAACACCGCCTGGTGCCACCCGATCCTGTTCCAGCGCCTGACGCGCGCCAAGGAAGCGCGGCCCGACATGAAGATCGTGGCCATCGATCCGCGCCGCACCGCCACCTGCGAACTGGCCGACCTGCACCTGCCGCTGCGCCCCGGCACCGACGTGCGCCTGTTCAACGGCCTGCTCCGCTACCTGGCGCGCCACGGCCATGCCGATGCGGCGTTTGTCGGCGCCCATACCACCGGCCTGGACGAGGCCCTGGCCGTGGCCAATGCCGAAGGGGCCGAAAGCCCGGATAGCGCCACTAACGCCGCCGGTGCCGATAGCGCCGACATCGCCGCCCTCGCCCGCGCCTGCAAGCTCGACCCGCAAGACCTGCAGGCGTTCTTCGCGCTGTTCGCCGGAACACAAAAGGTCATCACGGCGTTCTCGATGGGCGTGAACCAGTCGTCGGCGGGCACCGACAAGGTCAACAGCATCATCAACTGCCACCTGCTCACGGGCCGCATCGGCCGCCCCGGCATGGGCCCGTTCTCGCTGACCGGGCAGCCCAACGCCATGGGTGGCCGCGAAGTGGGCGGCCTGGCCAACATGCTGGCCGCGCACATGGAACTGGCCAACCCGGTGCATCGCGACATCGTGCAGGACTTCTGGCAGTCGCCACACATGGCCGACAAGCCCGGCCTCAAGGCCGTGGACCTGTTCAACGCGATCGAAGCCGGCCGGGTCAAGGCCGTCTGGGTCATCGCCACCAACCCCGTGGTCAGCCTGCCCGACGCCGACCAAGCGCGCCGTGCGCTGGCCAAGTGCGAACTGGTGGTGGCATCCGACATCGTCACGCACACCGACACCAACGACGCCGCGCACGTGCTGCTGCCCGCGCTGGGCTGGGGCGAGAAAGACGGCACGGTCACCAACTCCGAGCGCCGCATTTCGCGCCAGCGTGCATTCCTGCCGGCCCCTGGCGAGGCACGGGCCGACTGGGACATCCTGTGCGATGTGGCACGCCGCATGGGCTTTGCCGGCTTCGACTACCAGGGCCAGCACGAGATCTTCGACGAACATGCCCGCCTGTCCGCGTGGCGAAACGGCGATGCCAGCGACCGCGAGGCGCCGCGCATGTTCGATATCGGCGGCCTGACCGGCCTGACCCAGGACGAATACGACGACTTTGCGCCGGTGCAGTGGCCGTATCGCGCCGCCACACCGGGCGGCACCCAGCGCCTGTTCGAGGACGGCCGCTATGCATTTGCCGATGGCCGCGCCCGCTTCGTGCCAACCGCGGCCCGTGCGCCGGCCCATGCGGCCGACGACGAATTCCCGCTGATCCTGAACACCGGCCGCGTGCGCGACCAGTGGCACACCATGACGCGCACGGGCAAGGCGGCCCGGCTGTCCGACCATCTGCCCGAGCCGTTCGTCGACATGCACCCGCAGGACGCGCTGCTGTGCGGCGTGGGCGAAGGCAAGCTCGCACGCGTGACCAGCCGCTGGGGCGCCATGGTGGCGCGGGTGCGGTTTGGAGGCGGCATTGCGCGTGGCAGCGTGTTCGTGCCGATTCACTGGAACGACCAGTTCAGTTCCGATGCGCGCGTGGGCGCAGTGGTCAATCCGGTGGTCGATCCGGTCTCGGGCGAGCCCGAGTTCAAGCACACGCCGGTGTGCGTGGAGGAATTCCGCGTGTCGTGGCACGGCTTCGTGCTGAGCCGCAACGCACTGCCCGCCGATTCGTTGACCTACTGGACACGCATCCAGGGCAGGCAGTTTCAACGTTACGAATTCGCCGGCCGGGAAACCATCGACAACCGCGCCGCCTGGGCGCGCGGCCTGCTGGGCGTGCAGGACCCCGACGCGGACTGGCTCGAATACGAAGATCGCACGGCCGGTGTCTATCACGCGGGCTACGTCGTCAATGACCGGCTGGAAGCCTGCGTTTATGTATCGACGCGGGCCGACCTGCCGTCGCGCGCCTGGCTGTCGCAACTGTTCGGGCAGGACCGCCTGGAAGACACCGACCGCGTTGGCCTGCTGCTGGGCCAGCCGCTGGAAAAGACCGCCGATGCCGGTCCCACCGTGTGTTCCTGCTTCGGCGTGGGCCGCAACACGATCTGTGACGCGGTGCGCAAGCACGACCTCAAGACCCCGGCCGAAATCACCGCGTGCGTGAAGGCCGGCGGCAACTGCGGGTCGTGCGTGCCGGAACTGCGCAAGCTGCTGGGCGAGATTCGCATCGCGGAAGCAGCCTGATAGCTTGAAGAAACGGCGATGGCGCGGGGGTTGAAGCGGCTCTCGCGCCATTTTTTCGCTCATTTCTTGACATTTAGTCCAGCACTATACAAACTGTCCAGAATCGAATTCAACGCGAATTTCAGCGACCCAATCGACCGAGATGACCGACCGCACGCCTGAGCAGCGCCTGCTGCTGGACCAGATCAAGCAGGTTGCCGATGGCCTGGGCCAGACCCTCGCGCCGTTCTGCGAGGTCGTGGTGCACGACCTGCTGGAGCCCGACCAATCGATCCTGGCCATCCACAACAACCTGTCGGGCCGCACAGTGGGCGACCCCACCACGGAACTGGGCGAGGCCCGCATTACCGACCCCGACTATCCGCAGGTGCTGGCCAACTACGCGAACCAGTTTGCCGATGGCCGTTTGGCCAAAAGCACATCCATCGGCATCAAGGACAGCAGCGGCCGCTATATCGCCGCGCTGTGCATGAACGTGGACCTGACGCTGTTCCGCAGCCTGCAGATGGCCATGGGCCAGTTCGTGCAGACCACCGCGGACGGCCCCGAGGAAACGCTCGACCCCGCCAGCACCGAAGTGCTGCGCTCGCGCATCGACGCCTTTGCCGCTCGGCTGGCCACCACGCCCCGCGCGCTGAAGACCGATGAGCGGCGCGCGCTGCTGACCGAACTCAAGGCGTCCGGCCTACTGGAAGTGCGCCGGGCCATGGAAACCATCGCGGCACACCTGGGTGTGTCGCGCGCAACCGTCTACAGCTATGCCCGCTAATTCCGCCGCGCAGTTGCTACTGCTCGACAAGCACGCCGTGGAAGCGGCGCTCGTCCCCGACGATGTCCTGGCCGCCGTACGCGAAGCCTTCATCCTGCACAGCCATCGCCAGGGGCGCGTGTTCCCGCTGATCCGCGAAAAGCTGGCCACCGGCGGCGTGTTCGGCATCAAGGCCGGCGATGTCGGCCGGCAGAACCTGCTCGGCTTCAAGGCCGCCGGCTTCTGGCCCGGCAACCGCGAGCGCGGCGGCGAGCCGCACCAGGCCACCATCGTGCTGATCGACCCGGCCACCGGGCGCCCCTTGTGCATTCTCGACGGCAACGCCATCACCACGGCGCGCACCGGCGCCGCCGGCGGCATCGGGCTGCAAGCCCTGGCGCGACCGGACAGCCGCCGCGTCTGCGTGTTCGGCACCGGCGTACAGGCGCGCGTGCAGCTGTCGTATGCGCTGGCGCTGCTGCCATCGCTGACCGAAGTTCGCTATGTCAGCGCCAACGGCGGGCCCAGCGCCAGCTTCGAGGCCGAATTCGCCGGGCGCTGCCAGATCGCGCTGGCGACCGACCGCAATGCCGCCGTGGCGGCGAGCGATGTCGTGATCACGGCCACGCCCGGTGGCGGCGCGCTGTTCGACGCCGACGCCCTGCAGCCCGGCACCCATCTGACCTGCGTGGGCGCCGATACCAGCGGCAAGCGCGAACTGCCCGACGGCGTGCTGGAACGCGCCCGCATCGTGGCCGACGACCTGGAGCAGGCGCGCAGCATCGGCGAATGCCAGTGGTCGCCCGACCTGCACTGCATCGAGATCGGCGACCTGCTAACGGGCGCCGCCACGTTCCAGCGGCAAGCCGACGACATCACCGTCTTCGACATGACGGGCCTGGCCCTGCAGGACCTAACGGTCGCCCGCTTCCTGCATGAGCGGGCCGTGGCCGATGGCACCGGCACGCGCCTGGCCTGGCCCTGGTAGCCACCCGCCCCTTTCCACCCTTTCGCATCCCGCATCCTGATACGACCATGACGACCCTGCAACTGCCCACCTACGCCGACGTCGAAGCCGCTGCCAAGCGCCTGGAAGGCTACGCCAACCGCACGCCTGTCAACACCTCGCGCACGCTCAACGAGCGGCTCGGCGCCGAAGTGTTCTTCAAGTGCGAGAACTTCCAGCGCATGGGCGCCTTCAAGTTTCGGGGCGCGTTCAACGCGCTGTCTAAGTTCACCCCCGAGCAGCGCAAGGGCGGCGTGGTGGCGTTCTCGTCGGGCAACCACGCGCAGGGCATCGCGCTGTCGGCAAAGCTGCTGGGCATGCCGGCCACGATCGTGATGCCGCAGGACGCGCCGGCGCTGAAGGTGGCCGCCACCAAGGGCTACGGCGCCAGCGTGGTGATGTACGACCGCTACAAGGAAGACCGCGAGGCCATCGGCCGCGACCTGGCCCAGAAGCACGGCATGACGCTGATTCCGCCGTACGACCATCCCGATGTGATGGCCGGCCAGGGCACCGCCGCCAAGGAACTGTTCGAGGAAGTGGGCCCGCTCGACGTGCTGCTGGCCCCGCTAGGCGGTGGCGGGCTGCTGTCCGGTACGGCCCTGGCCACGCGCGCGCTGGCCCCGCAGTGCCAGCTGTACGGCGTGGAGCCCGAGGCCGGCAACGACGGCCAGCAGTCGTTCCGCAGCGGTTCGATCCTGCATATTGACACGCCCAAGACCATTGCCGACGGCGCGCAGACGCAGCACCTGGGCAACTACACATTCCCGATCATCCAGCGCGACGTCAACGACATCCTGACCGCCACCGACGCACAACTGGTGGAAGCCATGCGCTTCTTCGCCGAACGCATGAAGATGATCGTCGAGCCTACCGGCGCCCTAGGCCTGGCGGCGGCCTTGCAAATGAAGGATCAGCTCAAGGGCAAGCGCGTGGGCATCATCATCAGCGGCGGCAACGTCGATATCTCGTGGTTCTGTGAGCTGCTGGGGCGCTGACGGGCCCTCTCCCCTAACCCCTCTCCCGCACGGGAGAGGGGAGCCCCCTCCGCTATACCTCTTCCGACGGCTGCGCGCGGGCCACGACGACCTTCTCGGGGTCGAGCTGCATGAAGATCCAGGCCGACGCCGACGTAATCAGCCCCACGCAGATGAAGGTGGCGTGGAACGCCGGCAGTACGTCGAAATGATGGGCGCCGATGCCGGCCTGGAATGTGGCCAGCAGCGCGCCGGCCGACGTCACCGCCAGGCTCATCGCCAGCATCTGCACCATCGACAGCATGCTGTTGCCGCTGCTGGCATTGACCCCGCTCAGATCCTTGAGCGTCACCGTATTCATGGCCGTGAACTGGACGGAGTTGACCGCGCCGAAGATCGCCATCAGGACGATCACCAGCGGCAGCGGCCGGTCCGGCGAGATCAGCGCGAACGACGCCATCACCAGCCCCACCAGGAACGTGTTGGCGACCAGCACCTTGCGGTAGCCGAACTGCTCGATCAGCCGCGTGGCCAGCCGCTTGGACGCCATGCCGGCCACCGTCACCGGCACCATCATCAGCCCCGCATTGAACGGCGAGTACCCCAGGCTGACCTGCAGGGTCAGCGGAATCAGGAACGGCATGGCGCCGTTGCCGATCCGCGCGAACAGGTTGCCCAGCAGGCCCACGCTGAAGGCATGGATGCTGAACAGCTTGAGCGGGAACAACGGCATCTTGCTGCGCCGTGCATGCAGCACGTAGGCGGAAAGCGCCGCCATGCTGGCGATCAGCAGCATCAGCACCGTGGCGTGCTGGAAGCCCATGCCGGCCAGCCCGTCCAGCGAAAAGGACAGCGTCACCATGGCGATGGCCAGGAACGCGTAGCCCGCAATGTCGAAGCGTCCCATGCCCGGCAGCCGCGCGTTGGGCATGAAGCGCACGGTGGCAATCGCGCCGATCACGCCCACCGGCACGTTGATCAGGAAGATCCAGTGCCAGGAAAACGTCTGCGTGATCCAGCCGCCCAGCGTCGGCCCGATCAGCGGCCCGATCATGCCCGGGATGGCCACGAAACTCAGCGCCTGCAGATACTGCTCGCGCGGAAACGTCCGCAGCACCGACAGCCGGCCCACCGGCAGCAGCATCGCCCCGCCCGCCCCCTGCACCACGCGGGCGGCCGACAGCATCGGCAGCGTGGGCGCCCAGGCACACAGCAGCGACCCCAGCACGAACAGCCCGATGGCCATCTGGAAGATTGTGCGCGTGCCGAAGCGGTCGGCCAACCAGCCCGACGCCGGAATGATCACGGCCATCGTCAGCGAATAGGCGATGACCACGGACTGCATGCGCAGCGGGCTCTCGCCAAGGCTGCGCGCCATCGACGGCAAGGCGGTATTGACGATCGTGGAATCGAGCGTCTGCATGAAGAATCCCACCGCCACCACCCAAAGCATGATGCGCAGCTTGGGGTCCTGGGGCATGGCGGCGGATTCGACGGGGGGCGTGGCTAGAGACATGGCAGCGGCACGCGGGTAGCGGCTAAAACCGCCACCTTAGGCGTGTGATGCGGCGTTGGCAAGTCAGGCAGGCGGAGATCGCGCAATACCGGCCACAATACCAGCCGCATCACATCGACGCCCGCAGTCCGACGAAGAACCGCCGTCCCGGCGCCGGTTCGTAGTATCTGCCGTTCGCTTCATTGACGATGACCGATCCGATGTAGTGGCGGTCGGCCACGTTGTCGATGCGTCCGAATACGTACCACTGCGTGGCCCCGGCCTTGAACGTGTAGCCGGTCTTCAGGTTGAAGATGAAGTATCCCGGCGCAGCCTGCGTATTGAGATCGTCCGCGTAGACCTTGCTGTCGGCCTTGGCTTCCACGCCCACCATCCACTGGCCCCACGGCTTGTAGGTCAGTTCGGCGCCGAAGCTGTGGCGTGCCGTGCCGGGCAGGCGGTTGCCGGCCGCCACGGTGGCGCCCTGCGCGTTGACGAACGCGTCCCCGAAATAGGCATCGAGGTAGGTGTACGCGAGCCCGGCTGCCAGCCTGCGGGCCGGGCCGAATGCGCCGTGCCAGCCCAGTTCCAGCCCGCGCCGGCGCACGCCGTCCACGTTCTGGTAGACCGTGCGGCCGTTGTTGTTCGACAGCGGCACGATCTCGCTGTGGCTGTCCGCGTCGAACAAGGCCGCGTCGATCCGCTGGCCGTCCGACTCCCATTTCACGCCGATCTCGCCCTGGCGGCTGGTCGACGCCTGCAGCCCCAAGTTGGCGCCGACGCCGTTCGGGCCATAGGCCACCTCGGTCAGCGTGGGCGTCTCGAAGCCGCGCCCCAGGTTGGCGTAGACGTTCAGTGTCTCCATCGCATGCCACACCACGCCCAGCACCGGACTCAGGTTGCGATAGGTGGACGTGCCGCTGTCGTCTGGGCTGGCCGCCGTCACGTAGTGGTCGTCGATACGCAGCCTGACCATGCTGGCGCGCAGGCCGCCCACGATTTCCCAGGCCGGATGCACGGTCCAGTTGAATTGCGCGTAGGCGCCGTAGTCGGCCGCCTCGTCGGTTTCGTCGCGCCGCAGCGCGCCCTGCTGCCCGTTGTCGTTGACATAGCCGTGCCGCGCATCGCGCATGCCGTTGACTTCCAGACCGGCCGTCCACTGCAGCGGCAGGCCGTTGGCCGTGGTCTTGCGCGTCCACGACAGCGCGCCGCCGCCATATGTGCGATCCAGGTCGACGATGCCGCCCGCCGAACTCGGCGCCGCCCCGCTGAAGCCCAGCCGCTGGGTCAGTTGCCGGCCTCCGCCATACAGACGGAAGTTCAGGCTGTCGAGGTCGGTCAGTTGGTGCTCGACTACCACGCCGGCCTGCGTCTGCTCCACGTCCTTGCCAGTGTTGAACTGGGTGGCCGCCGCAATCGCCTGGCGCGGGTTGGCATCGGCCTGGGCGCGCGTGAGGCCAAGCGGGTCTTCGGCCAGCGGCTGGTTGAAGTAGTTGAACTGGCCCGTGATCTTCGTGGCCGTGCTGGGCTGCGCCACGATCTTGGCATTGAGCTGGTAGCGTTTGGCCGCGCTGTGATCGCGGTAGCCGTCGGTCTGGTAGGTCCAGGCGTCCAGCGTGCCGCCCAGCCGGTCGTTGCCGCCGGCGAGCGAGACGCCGGCCTGCCACTGCCCGTCGGAGCCGAAGCCGGTCGATGCCCGGCCCGTGAACCCGGTCTTCGGCGGGTCGGGCGTGAACACCTGCACCACCCCGCCCGACGCGTTGCCGTACATCTGCGCGAACGGGCCACGCAGTACCTCGATGCGGCTGGCGTTGGCCAGGTCGAAGGTCGATGCCTGCCCCTGGCCATCGGGCATGGTCGCCGGAATGCCGTCGACGAACAGCCGCACGCCGCGCACGCCAAAGGTCGAGCGGCTGCCAAAGCCGCGCACGGCGATCTGCAGGTCCTGGGAATAGTTCTGGCGGTCGCGCACGGCGATGCCCGGGCTGGTCAGTGTCAATTCGGACAGGCTGACCAGCGGCGAGGTGGCGGTGAAGGGATCGACCGGAATGCTGTCGATAGCCGCCGGGGCGTCGAAGCGCCGTTGCTCATTGCGGCTGGCGCTGACCACCACGTCAGGCAGGGTGACCTGTTCGGCGGCCACCGGGGCACTGGTCGCCATGGCCCATGGCACCACCAGCCAGACGGGCGCGCGCGGGCGCGGAAAGGCGGAAGTCAGGGTCCTGCCGGCAGCGTGCATGGGGGCGCGTCCCGAAGATAGACACCTCTCACGCGCGGATCGCGCGTGGCGCATAGTCTACCCTCAGTCGGCGTGCCGCCGCCGTCGGCCGGATTCCGACAGCGCCACGCGGGCGCCGTCAGCGGTCGTACCCAGTGGCGATCAGTTGCTGCCGTCGACCAGCGTGCGGGCGTCCACCACCTTGTCGCGGTAGGCCTCGAAGATGCGGCGCAGCGCCTGCTCCATCGTCACCTCGGGCTTCCAGCCCAGTTCGTCGATCGTGTTGTCGATCTTCGGCACGCGGTGCTGCACGTCCTGGTAGCCCTTGCCGTAGAACTCGCCCGACGACGTCTCAACGATCTGCGTCTTGCGGGCTTCCTCGGCGTACTCCGGGTAGTCGGCCGCCATCTTCAGCATCATCTCGGCCAGCTCGCGCACCGAGTGGATGTTCTTCGGGTTGCCGATGTTGAAGATCTTGCCGCTGGCCACGCCGTCGCGGTTCTCGATGATCTGCATCAGCGCCGAGATGCCGTCCGAGATGTCGGCAAACGCGCGCTTCTGCTCGCCGCCGTCCACCAGCTTGATCGGCTCGCCGCGCACGATATGGCCCAGGAACTGCGTCACCACGCGCGACGACCCTTCCTTCGACTCGAAGATCGAGTCCAGGCCCGCGCCGATCCAGTTGAACGGGCGGAACAGCGTGTAGTTCAGGCCCTGTTCCATGCCGTAGGCGTGGATCACGCGGTCCATCAGCTGCTTGGAGCAGGCGTAGATCCAGCGCGGCTTGTTGATCGGGCCGTAGATCAGCGGCGAGGCTTCCGGGTCGAATTCGTCGTCGGCGCACATGCCGTAGACCTCGGAGGTCGACGGGAACACCAGGTGCTTGCCGTACTTCACCGCGCTGCGCACGATCGGCAGGTTGGCCTCGAAGTCCAGCTCGAACACGCGCAGCGGGTTGCGCACGTACGTGGCCGGCGTGGCGATGGCCACCAGCGGCAGGATCACGTCGCACTTGCGGATGTTGTACTCCACCCACTCCTTGTTGATGGTGATGTCACCCTCGGAGAAGTGCATGCGCGGATGGTTCACCAGGTCGCCCAGGCGGTCCGACGACATGTCCATGCCGTAGACCTCCCACTGCGTGGTTTCCAGGATGCGGCGCGTCAGATGGTGGCCGATGAAGCCGTTGACGCCAAGAATCAGGAC
>NZ_PJRP01000006.1:0-135376 GCF_002858765.1 Cupriavidus pauculus | reverse complement strand
GATGGTTCACCAGGTCGCCCAGGCGGTCCGACGACATGTCCATGCCGTAGACCTCCCACTGCGTGGTTTCCAGGATGCGGCGCGTCAGATGGTGGCCGATGAAGCCGTTGACGCCAAGAATCAGGACTCGCTTTTGGTGCATGGATCGGAAATCTTTCAAAACGAAGAAGGGCCGCGCGGTGTCGGGCAAAACGGGTAGTTCGGAAGTCGGTCTAGCGCGCCTGTGGCTGCGGCGCAGCCGGGACGTTGGTCACCACCACACGGCGCCAGTCGCGCGCCACGACGTAGAGTGGCAGGCTGGGCGACAGTTCCAGGTAGGTCTGGGGTGACATCACCGCCATCGCGGGCTCGCCCTGCTTCCAGACCTTTGCGAAGGCGGCCACGTCGGGCAGCCAGCGCTGCGGTTCCATCGTGGTGCCAAACGTCAGTTCGTCCGCCGGCCCCACCATCGACAGCGGGTGGCGCAGGTAGAACGGCAGCGTGTGGTCCAGCATGTTGACGCCATAGAGCTTCATGCCCGGCGTCAGCCGCTGGTGGATCTGCGGCACCAGGTCGGCACCGGACGCGGGCCCGCCCACTGTCTCGTGGCCGAGCAATGCCGCGGTGAAACCCATGTACATGCCCAGGGCATAGACGGCCACGCTGGGCAGCACCCCATGGCGCCGCAGCAGCGCGCGCGCCGCCAGGATCGCCAGCAGCATCACCACGAAGGCGACCGCCACCCAGATGGCATAGGCGCGATAGAACGCGTTGGGCGTGTGGTTGGCGTTGAGCGTAGCCACGATCGGGCTGGCCAGCAGCCCGCAGATCGCAACAATGGCCATGGCCCGCAGTTGCCGGCCCCAGGCCCGCGCATCCATGCGGTCCAGCGCCACGCCGGCCAGGATGCCCAGCGCCGGAAACACCGGCACGATGTAGCCGGGCAGCTTGGAGCGCGACAGGCTGAAGAACACGAAGATGGCGATGGCCCAGATGCCCGCCATCAGCGCCGGACGGAAACGCGCGCCGGGGGCAGTGGCATCCTCGGCCGGGGCCGCGCTACGCATGGCCGTCCACAACCGGGGAAACAGCCCCACCCAGGGCAGGAAGCCCGCCAGCACCAGCGGTACGAAGTAGACGATCGGCCCACCGCGCGAGTGCACGCCGGACGTATAGCGCTGCCAGTGCTCGTGGACGAAGAAGAAATTCAGGAATTCGGGATTGCGCTCGGACACCAGATAGAACCAGGGCATGGCGATCACCAGCATCGTCACCGCACCGGCCATCAGGTGTAGCCTGCGCCACAATCCCCAGTCGCGCGTGACCAGCGTATAGACCACCAGCACCAACCCGGGCAGCGCGATGCCGACCAGGCCCTTGGTGAGGATGGCGACACCCATCGCCGCCCAGCAGGCCACCATCCAGCCCAGCCGGCTTGCCCGCGAGGCGCTCGGGTGCTGGGCCACCAGCATGCAGGCCAGGATGCAGGCCATCACGCCGGCCAGCGTCATGTCGAGCGTATTGAAATGCGCGGCCACGCTCCACATCGGCGCCGCCAGCAGCGCCAGCCCGGCAAACGCGGCGGCACGCGGGCCAAACCAGCGCCAGGTCGCCAGCATCGACATGCCGATGCCCAGCAGGCCGGCCAGCGCCACCGTCAGGCGCGCCTGCCATTCGCCCACGCCGAACAGCGCGTAGGTCACGGCGGACACCCACATGTGGAATGGCGGCTTCTCGAAGTACTTGAGTGCGTTGTAGCGGATGGTGACCCAGTCGCCCGTAGCCAGCATCTCGCGCGAGATTTCCGCGTAGCGCCCTTCGTCTGGGCCCACCAGATGACGCAGGCCCAGGGTGCCGAACCACAGCAGCAGCGCCACGGCCACGAACACCGCCGTCCAGCCGGCCACGGCGGACATGCGCAAGCCACCCACGCGCGCCGGCAACGAATCCGGATGGGCGCGGTCAGCCGCATCGTGCGTGATGCGTTGCTTGCTATGAGGATGGTGCATGTCGAATGGGGGCGGCTTCGCGAAAGTTGCGTTTTGTGCCCTTGGATCTGGCACGCGCGTTAATGTCCAAGAATAGAGCGCGCAGATTAGGGAATCTGTCTTAATTTCAGATTAAGCGTGCACCTGATCCGGCACGATGCTACGCTCGGGCCGCGCCAAGTGCATCATGCGTCCCGTTTCAATCGATACTTACAAACAGCCGTTTCAAGCAGTTCGCTCATGAGAATACTTATCGTTGAAGACGACCCCATGCTGGGCGATGGCATGCAGCGCGGCCTGAAGCTGATGGGGCACGCCGTGGACTGGTTCCGTACCGGCGCCGATGCCGACCGCGCCATCGCGGCCATGCATTACGACGCCGTGCTGCTGGATCTGGGCCTGCCCGACCAGGACGGCGTGACGCTGCTTTCGCGCTGGCGCAACCAGGGCCGCCAGACGCCGGTGGTGGTGCTGACCGCCCGCGACGCGGTGCAAAGCCGCATCAGCGGGCTGGATGCCGGCGCCGATGACTACCTGATCAAACCCGTGGATCTGGACGAACTGGCCGCGCGCCTGCGCGCCGTCACGCGCCGTTCCGCGGGCATGCCGGAGCCCGTGTGGCGCCATGGCCCGCTCGAGTACCACCCGGCGGCGCGGCTGGCGGTCTGGCAGGGCAAGTCGGTGGACCTGACCAGCCGCGAATCGATGCTGCTGGAACTGCTGCTGGCTCACCCCAACCGCGTGCTTACGCGCGAATTCCTGCGCGACAAGCTCTACGAATGGGAAAAAGGCTCCGAGAGCAATACGCTCGAAGTGCATATCCACCACCTGCGGCGCAAGATCCATCCCGGCATCGTGCGCACGTTGCGCGGTGCCGGCTACACGCTCGGCACGCTCGACGCACTGGAAACCCCCTCGACCAACACCGCCAGCGGGGACGATGCATGACCCTGCAGCGGCGGCTGATCCTGGTCGTGCTGGCGTCGGTGGCGTTTGCCTGGGTTCTCACCAGCATCATGATCTTCCTGAACGCGCGCATGGAGATCAACGAGTTCTATGACACCGCCATGGTGCGCATGGCGCAGCAGATGCAGGCGGTGCTGCCGCTGATCAACACGGGCGCGGTGCCGCCGCAGCCCCAGCCGGACGGCATGGTGCCCGGCGATACCGACCTGGGCGACCTGGGCGCCGCCGGGCTTGGCGACATGGCGATTGCCACCTGGCGCGGCACCGGCCAGCCCTTCCATATCGATCCCGATGGCGACCGCCTGCCGCGCCTGCCCGGCGTGCGGGGCTTTACCGACCGGCAGATCGACGGCGTGCCATGGCGGCTCTACTACCTGGACGAACCGGTGGCCGGCTGGCGCGTCTGCGTGGGCCAGATCATGGCCGAGCGCGAGGAACTGGTGTGGTCGTACTTGCAGGCGCAGGTGCTGCCGTGGGTGGTGGGGCTGCCGCTGCTAACCACCCTGCTGGTGTGGGGCATCCGCCGGATGCTGCATCCGATGCTGGCGCTCTCGCACACCATCGCCACGCGGGCCCCGGGCGATCCCACGCCGATTTCGCTGCACGATGCCCCGCCCGAACTGGCGCCGCTGGTGCACGCGATGAACCGGCTGCTGGACCGCGTATCGGCCCTGCTCGAACACGAACGCCGCCTGACCGCCGATGCCGCGCACGAGATGCGCACACCGCTGGCCGCGCTGAAGGCGCAGTGGGATGTGGCCCGTCGCTCCGCCGACCCGGCCGAGCGCGCCCAGGCGGCCGTCAACGTGGAAGCCGGCATCGACCGCCTGAGCCATCTGGTATCGCAACTGCTGACGATGAGCCGGCTGGAGGACGAGAACGGGCCGCCCTCGCGCAGCGCGGTGAACTGGCGCGACGTGTCGCAGCGTGTGATGTCCGACTGCCTGCTGCTGTCCGAACGGCGCCATGTCGACATGGAGATCGTCTGGCCGCAGCCCGAGGCCAAACCCATCGACGTATGCGGCGACCCCACCCTGCTTGGCACCATGTTGCGCAACCTGATGGACAACGCGCTGCGCTATAGCCCGGCGGGGTCCACCGTCACGCTGGCCTTCGCGCCCGACCGCATCGTGGTGGCCGACCGCGGCCCCGGCGTGCAGCCGGACCAGCTGGCGCGGCTGGGCAGCCGCTTCTTCCGCGGCGGCTCGCAGCATGAGCAAGGCACGGGGCTGGGCATTTCCATCGCGCGGCGCATTGCCGAGCTGCATGGGCTGTCGATCGATCTGGCCAACCGGCCGACGTCGGAAGGCACCGGGCTGGTGGCGACCATCCGCATCAACAACACCGAGGCAGGCCAGGCATGAGCGCCGCGTGGGAAGTCTTTGTGGTGTTCCTGCGCCTGGGCCTGACGTCGTTCGGCGGCCCAATGGCCCACCTTGCATATTTTCGCGACGCATTCGTGGCGCAGCGCCGCTGGCTCAGTGAACACGCCTACGCCGATATCGTCGCGCTGTGCCAGTTCCTGCCCGGCCCGGCCAGCAGCCAGGTGGGCATGGTGGTGGGCCTGTCGCGCGCCGGCTACCTGGGCGCACTGGCGGCCTGGATCGGCTTCACGCTGCCTTCTGCCGTGGCGCTGATCCTGTTTGCGCTGGGGCTGTCCCGCTATGGCAACCTGATGCCGGCCGAGGCGCTGCATGGCCTCAAGGTCGCGGCGGTGGCCGTGGTGGTGCAGGCGGTGTGGGGCATGGCCCGATCGCTCTGCCCTGACGCGCCGCGCATCACGCTGATGGCGCTGGCCGCCGTGGCGGTCAGCCTGGTGCCGTCGCCGGCCTGCCAGCTGGGCGTGATGGTGGTGGCCGGCCTGGTCGGCGCCCGCCGTTTCCGCAGCGGCGATGCTGTGCCGCACGAACCGTTGTCCGTACCGGTGGGCCATGGCGTGGCGCTGCTATGCCTGGTCGCCTTCGCGGTATTGCTGGTGGGATTGCCGTTTGCCGCGCGCGCTTCCGGCGATCACGCGGTGGCCCTGTTCGATGCGTTCTACCGCGCCGGGGCGCTGGTCTTCGGCGGCGGCCACGTCGTGCTGCCGCTGCTGCAGGCCGCCGTGGTGCCCCCAGGCTGGGTGGACAACGATACGTTCCTGGCCGGCTACGGCGCGGCACAGGCGGTGCCGGGTCCGCTCTTCACATTCGCCGCCTTCCTGGGTGCCGCCGGTACGCTGGCGCCCAATGGATGGGCCGGCGGTGCGCTCTGCGTGGTGGCCATCTTCGCGCCGTCGTTCCTGCTGGTCTTCGGCGCGCTGCCCTTCTGGGAACGGCTGCGCCGCCATGGCGCCACGCGCGCGGCGCTGGCCGGCGTCAACGCGGCTGTGGTGGGCCTGCTGCTGGCCGCCTTATATCATCCGGTCTGGACCAGCGCCGTGCTGGCCCCGGCGGATTTCGCGCAGGCCCTGCTGGCGCTGGTTGCGCTGGCTGTCTGGCGGGTGCCGCCCTGGGCGGTAGTGCTGGCATGCGCGCTGGCCGGATGGGGTCTGCAGGCCGCAGGCATCGCCTGAGACCGGGATCGACGATCGGAACCACGACGTGAACCTCTACCTGACGCTGAAGACCGTCCATATCCTGTCGTCGGTGGTCCTGGTGGGCACGGGATTTGGCACCGCGTTCTATTTTTTCTTCGCCAACCGTACGCGATCGGTGCCGGTGATTGCCGCCGTGTCGCGGCTGGTGGTGCGCGCCGACTGGTGGTTTACCACGCCCGCCGTGATCGTGCAGCCGCTGACCGGTTTCTGGCTGGCGCACTTGGCCGGCTGGCCATGGCATACCCCTTGGATTCTCGCGGCCATCGTGCTCTATGGGCTGGCCGGCATCTGCTGGTTGCCGGTGGTCTGGCTGCAGGTGCGGCTGGCGCGCATGGCCGCCGTGGCCAGCCACGCCGGCACGCCGCTGCCCGCCGACTACTGGCGCGACGCCCGGCGCTGGGAAGCGCTGGGCTACCCGGCGTTTGCGGCCATGGTGGGGGTCTACTTCCTGATGGTGTTCAAGCCGGCGCTGGCGTCGGGCTGACTCGCTGCGCGACAATCCCGGCAACCACATCGACAACGACAACAGGGCACGACATGCGGGTCATCGTACTGGGCGGCATGGGCAATTTCGGCGCGCGTATCTGCCGCGCACTGGCGGATGCGCCCGGAATCGAATGCATCGCTGCAAGCCGCAACGCCAAACCGGGGCCGCGCACCGCCGCCATCGATCTCAATGCCGGCGACTTTGCGCCACGGCTCGCCTCGTTGCGGCCCGACCTGGTCATCCACTGCGCGGGACCGTTCCAGGGCCAGGACTACCGGGTGGCCGAAGCCGCCTGCGCGGCGGGCGCGCACTACATCGATCTGTCCGACGGGCGCGATTTCGTGGCCGGATTTGCCGGCGCGCTCGACGCGCGGGCCCGTGCCGCTGGCGTGTGCGCGGTCAGCGGCGCCAGCAGCGTGCCGGGGCTGTCGTCAGCCGTGGTGGACCGGCTGGCGCAGGACTTTGCCAGCATCGACGATATCCAGATCTCGATTGCACCGGGGCAGCAGGCACCGCGCGGCGAAGCCACGCTGCAGGCAGTGTTCGGTTACGCGGGCGCCCCGGTGCCGCGCCTGCGCGACGGACGCTGGCAACTGGCGCATGGCTGGCAGAACATCCGCAGGCAATATTTCGATGCGCTGGGCACGCGCTGGTCGGCCACTTGCGACGTCCCGGACCTGGCACTGTTTCCGCTGCGCTACGCCGGCGTGCAGACGGTTGAGTTTCGCGCGGCGCTGGAACTGCGGAGCCAGCACGCGCTGCTGTGGGCGGTGGCCACGCTGCGGCGCCTTGGGCTGCCGCTGCCGCTGGCACGCCATGCCGGCTGGCTCAACCGGGTGTCCAGCCGATTGCTGGACCGCTTCGGCAGCCCACACGGCGGCATGCTGGTGCGCGTGGGCGGGTTGCGTGCCGATGGCCGACCCGGCGTCTCGACATGGTCGCTGACCGCGCCCGACGGCAACGGGCCGGAAATCCCCTGCATGGCAACGCTGCTGCTGACCGCGCAACTGGCGGACAGCACGTTGCTGTCGCGCGGCGCGATGCCCTGCATGGGGCTGCTGTCGCTGGACGCCTTCACGCCTCACTTCGACAAATGGTGCATGCGCACCCGCATCGACATGGCCTGAACGGCAGGCCGCGCACTGCCGGGGCTCAGCCCGGCAGTGCGTCGGGGGCGTACTGGGCGGCAAATTCCGCCGACGGCGCAATCGGCGTGATGATGTCGAGCATCACGCCATTCGGATCGACCGTGATGAAATGGCGCTGCCCGAACGCCTCGTCGCGCAGCGCCAGCAGGATGGGCAGGCCGGCGCCCGATACCCGCGCATAGACCGCATCCACATCGTCGACCTCGAAATTCAGCAGCATGCCGGCGGCCGTCCTGCCCCGCCCCGGTGCCGGGATGGTGTCGTGGTTGGCATCGAGGATGGCCAGGTTCATGTGCGGGTCCTGGCCCGATTGCAGATGCACGTACCAGTCGGCGGTGAAGACCGGCGCAAATCCGAAGTGCGCGGCGTAGAACGCCGCCGTTCCCGCTACGTCTTCGGTCATCAGCACGGGGTAGAAGCTGGTGGTTCGCATGGGTCGTGTCTCCATCGTTGGCGCCGCGCTGGGCGTGACGTAACATACAGCCTGCATCTTTCCCACCATTGAAACATACAGGCTGCATGTATGCAAGATAGAAAGGCCCGCTCGAACCAGGAACGCACGCTGGCCACGCGCGCCGCGCTGCTGGCTGCCGCCCGCGACCTGTTGATCCGCAAGGGCTACGCGGCGACGTCGACACCCGAGATCGTGGCTGCCGCCGGCATCACACGGGGGGCGCTCTATCACCACTTTGCCGACAAGCAGGACCTGTTCCGCGCCATCCTCGAAGACGAGGCCCTCGCCGTGGCGGCGGATATCGAGAATGCCGCGCCCATGGATCTGCCCGTGCGCGACGCGCTGCTGGCCGGCAGTCTGGCCTACCTGCAGGCGATGGCCGTGCCGGGGCGCACGCAACTGCTGCTGGTCGACGGCCCGGCCGTACTCGGCACCGCCGCCATGTTCGCGCTCGATGCCCGGCACGCCGGCCGCACGCTGCGGGAAGGGCTACGGGCCGCCGTGGGGCACGGGCTGCCCGACGCTGCCCCCGTCGATGCCCTGGCGGCCTTGCTGTCCGCCGCATTCGATCGAGCGGCGCTGGAAATCGAGGCCGGCGGCGATCCGGACCAGTTTCGGGCCGCAACGACCGGGCTGATCGCGCGCATTGTGGCGGCGGATTGACCATGCCAGCGCGCCCGCGCATCGCCCCGACCTGCGCGGCCACGATGCTGGCGATGACGCTGGTCATGTCCGGCTGCGCCACGGCACCGGCCGCGGTAGCAGCGCCGCGGGTCACCACGATCTCGGTGGTCGAGCGCGACTGGCACACCGACATCTGCATCCGCACCGTCGACGCCGATGCGCGGCTCATGCGCGTGGCCCGGGGCTACGACGGCTCCACGTACCTTTGCTTCGGCTTTGGCGACCGCCACTACCTGATCACCGGCGAGCGCGGCCCGATGACGCTGCTGTCGGCCCTGCTGCCGGGCGACGGCGCCATCCTGCTGACGATCCTGCGCGACACGCCGGCCGCCGCGTTTGGCGCGGGCAATGTGGTGGATCTGGAACTGGACGAGGCCGGCATCGGGCGCCTGCGCGCCTTCCTGAACCGGACGGTCCAGGAGAACGACGCCGGCGAGCCGCAGGGGCTGGGCAACGGCCCCTATCCCGGCGGACTCTATTTCGGCGCCACGGCACGCTACAACGGCTTCTATACCTGCAATACGTGGACGGCCGACGGCCTGCGCGAGGCGGGCATCCCGATGCACGGCCCCGTGCTGTTCGCGGAGGGCGTCATGCGGCAGGTGCGGGATCTGGCGGCCGCGCGGCAAGGCGCCCCGCAGGCGGACAGCCCGGCGCCCTAGCAGGGGGCCGGGCTGCAGACCGTGGTCGCGCTACCAGCGGGCGTGACCACAGTGGACGATTGCGGCGGACTGGGATCGCTGCTGCTGATCGATATGCAGCCGGCAAGGCAGACCGGCAACAGCAGGAGAACGGCGATCCGGGCGATTCGGCTCAGTGTCATGGCTGGCTCCCCCACGTGCGGCGTGCACGCGACAAACCCAGTATAGATAGCGACACCTGCCGCCAACAATGCCTGTTCTCCAGCCCGGCCATGTCAGGCGCCCGGCAGGCGGCCAGATGACTCGCGGGAACGGCCTGTTTGTGGCCCGACTCGGCCGGCTGTGCCGAATCGGGCCCCTTGCGCCGCAGATTAGCGCTGGTCGAATCGATCCAGGTTCATGACCTTGACCCATGCCTTGGCGAAGTCCTGGACGAACTTCTCCTTGCTGTCGTCAGCGCCATACACTTCCGCCACCGCACGCAGTTCCGCGTTCGAGCCGAAGACCAGGTCGACCGGGGTTGCCTGCCACTTGACCTTGCCGGTCGCACGATCCCGGCCCTCGTACATCCCCTGATCGGTGGACGACTTTGACCACTTCGTCGACATGTCGAGCAGGTTGACGAAGAAGTCGTTGCTCAGGATGCCAGGGCGATCCGTGAACACACCGTGGCGGGTGCCGCCGGCGTTGGCGTCCAGCGCCCGCATGCCGCCGAGCAGGACTGTCATCTCGGGAATGCTCAGGTTCCGGTAGCGCGCACGTTCGACCAGCATGTCCGCCGGGGACCGCGAACTCTGTTTGCCGTAGTAGTTGCGGAAGCCGTCCGCAACCGGTTCGAGCACCGCGAAGGCCTGGACACTGGTTTGTTCCGCCGACGCGTCCATCCGGCCCGGCGTGAACGGTACGTCCACCTTGTGACCGCCCTTGCTGGCCGCTTCTTCCACCGCAGCGGTGCCGCCCAGCACGATCAGGTCGGCAAGCGAAACCTTCTTGCCGCTGGTCTTCTGTGCCGCGTTGAAGTCCTTCTGGATGGTCTCCAGACGATCCAGCACCCTGGCAAGCTCGGCGGGTTGGTTGACGCCCCAATCCTTCTGCGGGGCCAGGCGAATGCGCGCGCCGTTTGCGCCGCCGCGCATGTCCGTGACCCGGAAGGTTGCCGCCGACGCCCAGGCGGCCCGCACCAGTTCGGGAATGGTCAGGCCGGACGCCAGGATGGTGGTCTTCAGGCTGGCAACATCCTTGTCGTCCACCAGCTTGTGATCGACCTTGGGGACCGGGTCCTGCCAGATCAGGTCTTCCTTGGGCACGTCGGGACCAAGGTAGCGGGACTTGGGGCCCAGGTCGCGATGCATGAGCTTGAACCACGCCCTGGCGAACGCGTCCTCGAATTCCTTGGGGTTTCTTCTTCGGATCGTGCGCATCCGGCACGAAATTGGACCGGCCACCAAGGCTGCGAGGTCTTCATGACCGCGGCGATATCGCGCTTGACCGCCTCCAGGTCCAGGGTCTTGAACGCCTCCGCATAATCGAAGGCCTTGCCCATGGGATCGGATTCCGCCGAATTGAATCGCAGTGGCTGCAGATCCAGTTGCGCCGGCCACCAGAAGCTGTTCGGCGTCACGTCCGTTTCGCCATCAGCGGCGTGGTGTAAAGCGCGGCAGACACGGCAACAGTTAAAACGGAAAGTTTTAAGGTTTTTCCGATATTCATGGAACAATGCTCCTTGTAGTCGATTGCAAAAGCTGCTGCCGTGATGCAAATGCATTCAAATGCAAAATGGGGACGTCGATCGATCGACCTTGGATTCGAGCCATTCGTTGTTGGAAAATCCCTTGCAACCGCCAGCGCGCTTTGGCGCGAAAACGCCTCGGTCCGGTGCGCTGCACCTTGAGGCCGAGAAATCGGCTTCTCACGTGCCCTTCCTGTTCCAGTTTCGTCACGATTCCCGATCTCGAATCTCGAAACAAGAAAACCGTATGCGACCGAAAGGAAGTGTTTCGCACTCTACGTGCGACACCCCATTGGGAAAATTCAATTATTTCGATTGGCTTGATTAGCCAACTCAATTGGAATTGCCGTAGTCACGCGATGTCATTCGCGTCATTGGCATATAGCGGCTGAAACAGGGGGATTTCGGATAAATCGGGATCGCAGAAAAGCGCTGACGACGTCAGATACCGAGATGGCACAGAAGGTTATTCGCCCGAAAAGATCCTTGTGATATTGACGATAATCAATATCGACGTTGTTACGGAATCACGCGAATACTACGAGGTGCCGTGGACGGCTTCGGGAAAGGCGAAGGCTTGTGAGCGGTGTTGGCCGACGCAGGCCGCGCGCAGGTTGGGAGCCCGGAAAGAAATAGAGCCGTCTTGAAGACGGCTCGGATCCCCGCGTACTCGTTGCAACGCCACCGCTCCATAACTGGTGCCTCTGCGGGCGACCATGAAAACCTGCCGGAACGATATGGCTGCCAGCCCGCTGGCGACCCCTCCGGTCGCATATGCGTTCCCAACGTGTTCAGCGGGGCCAGCGAGATGACATTCTGGCGATGAAATATTTCGGAAATAAGAAGGTGGAGCGTCGCCGGGCGCACAATTGTTCGAATCTGCAGACAACCGCAACTTCCGGGCAGGAGGGCGATCACTAGAATGAATCGACCTCACCGGGGAGCCGACATGAAACGTGATTCAGGCGTGGCAACAGAGACGACCGCAGAGGGCCTTGCGGCCCTGATCTACCACATTGCTCACGGCGCCAGTCAGGGCCAGCTTGACCCTGAGTTCGTACGCAAGCTGTGCAAGCGCGTGGACAAGGAAATCGAGGTCATGGAGGACACCGACAAACTGGTGGCCCCCGACCGTGACCGACTGCACCACGCCGTGCAGACGCTACGCGCCACGGCGGACGCCGAGGAAGGCGCATTGCTGACGCGGGCACTGGAACGGCTGAGATCGGTCGATGCGCGAGCCGGCAAGGACAGCCTGCCGGGCCGTCCCGCAGACGGAGAGGCGGCCTGAGGAATACCCCTGGGGCGCCAATACGCGCACCCGGCACAGGACGCCCACCGGCACGCCCAATGCAGAACGCCCCTCCTCCCGCCAAGTCGGGTGAGGGGCGTTTGTTATCCGGCAGGTGCGGGGGGAAAGGCCCCGTCTGCCGGTTGTCTCCCTGCCTTAGAAGCGGTGACGGATACCGACGATCGCGCCGGTCTGGTTGGAACCGTTCGGGAAGATCGGGTTGGTGCTGCTCAGCGCCAGCGTCGACGTGCCCTTGTTCTTCACGTAGCCGATGTTCAGGTAGGCGTCGGTACGCTTCGAGAACGAGTAGTCGGCCGACAGCACGAACATCCACGGATCGTTCTTGCTGTTGTGGGTGTCGGTGTAGTAGGCAGCGCCCGTCAGCGACAGGGCCGGCGTCACGCGGTACAGACCGCCGAGCCAGTAGACGTTGTTGCGCACGGCAGCGGTCGTCGGGCTGCCGATGCCGTCGTCGCGCATCCAGCGGTAGCCGGCGAACACCTTGGCCACGCCCAGATCGTACGAACCACCGAAGGCCAGACGCTTGACAGCGCGGTCGTCGACGTTGGCGGCGTTGCCCTGGTACTGGTCGTAGGCCGTGCCCACCGAGAACGCGCCTTGCGTGTAAGCCAGGCCGGCGCCGAAATTGCGGCCGATGCGGTAGTTGCCCGGCACTTCCGTGCTGTTGGGCACGGTCGAATCACGGCCGGTGCTGTAGAAGGCTGTGCCGGTCAGGCCACCGAACTTGCCCGTGTACTTGATGGCGTTGTCGGCACGGCCGTTGAAGCCCGAGTCAACCGCGTTCAGCGAGTACTTCGGGCCAACGCCCATCGGGTCGTAGGCGCCGAACAGGTCATACAGCGCATTCTGCTGACGGCCCAGCGTCACGGCGCCGAAGTTGCCTTGCAGGCCAACGAAAGCCTGGCGACCGAACAGACGGTTGGACTGGCCCGACACGCCGGTGTCGATATCGAAGCCCGATTCCAAGGTAAAGATGGCCTTCAGGCCGCCACCGAGGTCTTCGGCGCCACGCAGGCCCCAGCGCGAACCGGACATGTTGCCCGAGCTCACGGCCACCTTGCTGCCACTGATCGCCGGGTTGCCATTCGATGCGGCGGAGCCCGTGTGGTTGGCGAATTCGATGCCGGCGTCGACGATGCCGTACAGCGTCACGGAGGTGTTGGACTGTGCCGATGCAACGCCGGAGATGGCGCAGGTACCCGCTGCCGCCAGAGCAAATAGTGCTTTCTTCACTGTGAGTTCTCGTATTTGTTAAGACATTGAGATGCTTCCCCGTCACGTTTTCAGAACGGGGCTACGAGTTCGCACTGCCGCTTTCCGAAACGATGACCTGAGGTGGCAGGCGAATTGTTTCAGCCGAATATGAAATCCATGTGTCTGTTGCGTCTCAGCAACAAATTCGGACCCCCTACTTCGGTGGGAATTTTGGCGGTTGGCAGCGAAGAATGCGGGTTTTCCCGACCAGCCTTCAGGTAGGATGCACACTTTTCCGTGAAAGGCATTTGACAGGTCCGTGACGGTGCGCACCGGCCCTGCCTCGCCTTGCGTCAATGCGCCTGGATTCATACAAGACTTATATCGCCCCACGGCTTGCCCAGTTCAGGCAACATCTGCGCCGGCCAAGCCGACGCACCGTCCTAATGGGCCTGGCCGCGCTTCCGGCGCTGTTGCTGCTGTACCTGCTGCTGCTGATCCCGTTCACGCCCGGCATCAGCGACATCCGCAAGGCCAAGTCCGAGCAACCGGCCCAGGTACTGTCGGCGGACGGCAAGGAACTGGCCGTCTACCGTTGGGCCAACCGCGACTGGGTCAAGCTGGCCGATATCTCGCCCAACGTCGTCAACGCGCTGATCGCCACCGAAGATCACCGCTTCTACCAGCACTTCGGGCTGGACTGGCGCCGCACCGCGTCGGCGGCGCTGCACACGTTCTCGGGCGACCGCCAGGGAGGGTCGACCATCACCCAGCAGCTGGCACGCAACCGCTATCCGGACGCCATCGGCCGCGCCCCCACGCTGACGCGCAAGCTGAAGGAAGCCATTACGGCGCTGAAGATCGAGGCGCTGTACTCCAAGGATGAAATCCTCGAGACGTACCTGAACACGGTGCCGTTCCTGTACAACGCGTTCGGCATCGAGATGGCCGCGCGCACGTACTTCGACAAGTCCGCCCGCCAGCTTGACGTGCTGGAAGCCGCCACGCTGATCGGCATGCTCAAGGGCAACAGCTACTACAACCCGGTGCTGAACCCGCAGCGCGCGCTGGAACGCCGAAATATCGTGCTGGCGCAGATGGTCAAGCGCGGCAAGCTCGACCCCGCCCGCTACCAGGTGCTGGCCAAGCGCCCGCTGCGCATCGACTTCGAGCGCCAGATCGAGGAACCGGGCCCGGCCGCCCACTTCGCGCAGCAACTGCGCAAGTGGCTGATCTCGTGGGCCGACAGCAACGACTACAACCTGTACACCGACGGTCTGGTCGTCCATACGACGATCGATGCGCGCCTGCAGGCCATGGCCAACCAGGCGCTGGCGCGCCAGGCCAACCAGCTTCAGTCGATTGCGAATGCCGCCTGGGCGCCGCGCGCCGGCTGGGCCGAAAGCCGCGGCCTGGTGCAGCAGTTCGTGCGCGAAACGCCCGAATATCGCGCCTCCGTGGCCGGTGGCCAGACCGATGCCGACGCGCTGAACCACCTGATGCGCGACAACGCGTTCATGCTGACCCTGCGCCAGAACAAGACGCGTGTGCAGGCCGGCTTCATGGCGCTGGACCCGGCTACCGGCGAGATCCGCGCCTGGGTAGGCAGCCGCGACTTCACCGTGGACGCCTTTGATCACGTGGCCCAGGCCCGTCGCCAGCCCGGCTCCACCTTCAAGCCGTTCGTCTATGGCGCCGCGTTTGCACGCGGCCAGAGCCCCGACGAGACGTTCATCGACCAGCCGGTCGAAATCAAGCTTGCCGGCGGCGAGATCTGGCGGCCGACCGACGAATCGGCCGCCACCGGCCGCGCGATGAGCCTGCGCGACGGCCTGGTCTATTCCAAGAACACCATCACGGCGCAACTGGTGCAGAACCTGGGCGCAGATCGCGTGGCGAAGCTGGCCCGCGCCATGGGCGTGCGCGACAGCAAACTGGAGGAAGTGCCATCGCTGGCGCTGGGCACCAGCCCCGTCACGCTCAAGGAGATGGTCAGCGCCTACGGCACGATCGCCAACGGCGGTCAGTACATCGCCCCGTCCATGATCACGACCATCACAGACCGCGAAGGCAAGGAACTGGCCCGCTTCCGCCCCGCGTCGCCGGAGCGCGCGCTGTCCGCCACCGCCAACGAAACCCTGCTCGACGTGATGCGCGACGTGGTGGATCGCGGCACCGGCACGGCCATCCGCACGCGCTACGGCATTCGCGCCGACGTGGCCGGCAAGACCGGCACGACCCAGGACAACGCCGACGGCTGGTTCATCCTGATGCATCCGCAACTGGTGGCCGGCGCGTGGGTGGGATTCAACGACAGCCGCGTGACGCTGCGCAGCGACTACTGGGGCCAGGGCGCGCACAGCGCGCTGCCCATCGTGGGCGACTTCTACCAGCGGGCCCTGCGCGCACGCATCGTCGACCCGCGCTCGCGGTTTGCCGAAGTCGACGAGAAGACCTGGTATTCGGGGCTGACCGATACCGTACGCGGCTGGTATCAGAAGCTGTTCGCCGCGAACAAGAAGGACGACAACGCGTCGCTGCCGCGTCCGGCACCGCGCCGGCCGGTCCTGCCGGCCACGGACGCCGACGCCATGCCGCCGGCCTCGGCGCCGGCAACGGCCGCATCGGCCGACAACGGCATGGCGCTGGATCCCGGTGAAGTTGTGGAAGCCGTGCCGCCGGGCGGTCATGAGATGGAGGCATCGAGCGAACCCTCGGCACTGCCGGCGGCGCCAGCTCCGGCACCTTATCCGGCCCCCTATCCGGCACCGTCCTCCGCGCCCGCGGCAGCCTCGGCGCCCGCGGCGCTCTGACCTGCTCCCCTCTCCCACAAGTGGCCGAGGGGCGAAAACAATCGACATCCGCCTACTTGGCGATCCTCAGCCGCCCGCGATGCAACGCGCGCAGCGAAGCATCGGACAGCGACAGCGGCGGCTCAGGCGACGGGCGCGCCAGCAGGTAACCCTGCGCCAGGTCGATACCCAGATCGCGGCATACCAGCAAATCGTCCTCGCGCTCGATCCCTTCGGCAATCAGCCGCGTGCCGGCCGTGCGGGCCAGCTTGCATAGCGCCTGCAGCGCCTCGCGCTGGAACGGCGACGACGCCACGCCATCGATGATGACCCGCGCAATCTTCACGTAATCGGGCTGCAGGGCAATCCACTGCCCCAGGCTGGCATGGCCCGTGCCATAGTCGTCCAGCGCAAATTGCGCGCCGCGGCTGCGGATCGAAAACACGGCCTTGGCCAGCGTTTCCAGCGGCCCCAGCGGCGCCTGTTCGGTCAGTTCCAGCACGATGCGGTCAGACGGCAGCCCCTGCGCCTGCAGAAACGTCCGGACGTCGTCGCGGGTGTCCTCGATGTCGCGGATCGAATCGGCGCTGTAGTTCAGGAACAGCTTGCCGGGCAGGTCGAATTCCATGAACGCCCGGATCGAGATGCGCGCGGCCAGCCGTTCCAGGGCCACGTGCTTGCCCGCGCGTGCCGCCTCGGCAAACAGGGCGATAGGGCTCTCCAGTGGCGTACCCACCGGGCCGCGGATCAGCGCCTCGTATCCAAACACATCGCCCGTGACGAGCGAGCCGATCGGCTGGAAAACCGGCCGCAGCAGTTGTTGTTCGAGGCAATCGGCAATGGATGGCGTCAGGGGTCGCGACAAGGCTTGCACTCAAACTGGCTAGGAATCGTGTTGTACGAATCATGCGGTGGGCAGGTGCCACGCCCACTGTTGAGGTAACGGCACTTCCCGAGCCGACTTGAGGCATTGCACGTACTGCTTTGGGAGGGTGAACCAGGCAAAACAGGCCTTTGACAAGGTTGCGGATCGCAACTAATATTGCTTGCGGTCCGCAACCAAATGCCGCAACTCAGTGCAGCAACGCAATGCGCACCCCAGCCAACAGCCAGTCAGAGGCCACCATGGACTTGATCGATGCACCCGCCCAGTCCCGCGACGGGACGATTCTCGAACTGCGCGATTTTTCGCGCCGCCTCGTGCGTGAACTGGGCTTCATGCGCGCGACACTGGCCGACAGTGACCTGGCGCCTTCGGCCGTTCACGCGGTGCTGGAGATCGGCATGGCGCCCGGCATCAGTGCCAAGGACCTGGGCCAGATCCTGCGGCTGGACAAATCGAACACCAGCCGGCAGGTGGCGCGGCTGGAATCAGCCGGCTTTCTGCATCGTCGAATCTCCAGCGAGGACGCGCGTGCCACCGAGCTGTTCCTGACGCCGAAGGGGAAAAAGCTGCGGGAGAAGATCGACCAGTTCGCCACCGACCAGGTATCCCATGCGTTGCGCCGCATGCTCCCGTCCGACCAGCAGGCCCTGCTGCGGTCCCTGGCGCTCTATGCCGACGCGCTGGCGCAGGACAACGCCGCCAGGACGACCGGTGGCAAGCCGGACCGCCTACCCATCGCCGAAGGCTATCGGCCCGGCTGCATCGGCGATATCGCCAGCCTGCACGGGCGCTTCTATGCCGAACACTGGGGATTTGGCGCCTTCTTTGAAAAGCGTGTGGCCACCGAACTGGCCGAGTTTGCCGCCATGCTGCCGGCACCGGGCAAGGCGCTGTGGCTGTATCACGAAGACGGTCGCACGCTGGCGTCCCTGGCCATCGACGGCGACCCGGCGACGGGTACGGCGCATCTGCGCTGGTTCATCGTCGACGATGCGTTGCGCGGTTCCGGCGTGGGCCGGCAACTGATGGCCAGCGCCATGCAGTTTGTGGACGCGCACGCGTTTGACGAGACCTGGCTCTGGACCTTCAAGGGCCTGGATTCGGCACGCCATCTCTATGAGTCGTTCGGCTTTGTGCTGACCAGCGAAGCGACCGGCACCCAATGGGGCGGCGAGGTCACCGAGCAGCGATTCAGCCGCCGCAGGCCTTGATCGGCGCCGTGCCTACTGAAGATGCCACGCCCCTTTCCGAGCATCCGGCGTGTCGATTGTGCTTTTCCGCTTTCACACGCGTGGGACGGAAACGAGGAATGGTCTCGGGTTCAGGCGGCGACGCGCCTGAACCCCAGACCCGCGCCCTGCCCTATACCAGCCCGATATCGCGGGGCCGGCTGCCCGGAAAGACCTGCGCCAGGCGGCTGTCGTCCAGCCCGTAAAGCCTGCGGAACAGGCCGCCCAGCACCGTCCGGTAGTCATTGAGCACCGGATAGTCGCGGTTCTGGTTCAGCGTCGACTGGGCAACGGCAACCTGTTCGCCCACCATGCGCCCGCCCCGCACATTGCCGCCGGCCACCCAGTAGACCGTGCCGTGGCCGTGGTCGGTGCCGCGCGTGCCGTTCTCGCGGAACGTCCGCCCGAACTCGGAGATCGCCACCACGGTGGTGTTGCGCCACGCCGGCCCCATTTCCTCCGAGAAACCGGCAATGCCGCGCCCCAGGTTGTCCAGCAGGTTGGCCAGTTGCCCTTGCGCGCCGCCCTGGTTGACGTGCGTGTCCCAGCCGCCCACGTCGATAAAGCCAAGGTTGAATTTCTCGCGCATCAGCCCGGCCATGCGGCGGGCCTCTTGCTCGAAACCACGCGCCGTCAGCGCACGCCGGTTGGCCGCCTGCATCTCCTGCATGCGCCCGGACATGGTGTCGCCCGCCGCACCGTCGCTGGCCGCGCGCATGGCCGCCTCGTGCCTGCGCATCGCCTCGGCCTGCTCCGCCACGGTCTGGCGCAGATCAAAGCCTTCCGCAATCAGGGACTCGAAGCGCGTGCCCTTGTACATCTGCGCCAGGGTCTCTGTCTGGCGCGCATCGAACGGGGCGCGGCCGGTGCCCTTGAGCGACACGTTGGGCACGTTTGCCGCGCCGGACAGCACCATCGGCAAGCCGTCCGTAAACGCCACCGGCGCCGCCTGTCCGCCCATGGCCTGTGTCAGGCGGTTCAGGAAGCCGCTGCCTTTTGGTGCGGCGCCCGAGCCACCATGGCCGTCGCCTGCCAGGCCCGCCTCGATGCCGTCCTGGGTTTCAAAGTGACTGCGCGACATGTCGCTGGTGCCCGCGAACGGCACGAAGGCCAGTTGCTGGCGCTGCCACATCGGCAGCATCGTGGCCCCCAGCCGGGGATGCAGTGCCCAGCCATCCGCCGCCAGCGCCAGCGCGGCGGCGGGGTCTGGCGCAGCCCCCGGCGCCACCGGCGGCCGGATGGCGATGTTGGGGCGCGAGGCGTAATAGAAATCGCTGCCGGATGGCACCAGCACGTTGGCCGCGTCATAACCGCCGCGCAGGAACACCAGCAGAAAGCGCGCGTCGGCCTGCGCCGGCAGCGCAAACACGCGCGATGTCACGGTCGGCAGCGTCAGCGCAAGGCCCGCGCAGCCCATCGTCCTGAGCCAGTGGCGTCGGTTCATGGTTGTCCCCATCGTTGCGTTGCCGTTGTGGTTACCCTAGCGCTGCATCCATTCCGGCGAACTCAGCAGCACGGCATTCCATTCCTGCTGCGACCCCGCCTGGCCCAGCGCCTGGCGCGTGGCCACACCGAGCGTGCCTTCGATGGTGTCGTAGAACATGCGGTTGTTCGGCATTGGAAAGCCCCGTTGCGCCGCCGGCTGCCCGCTTTCGTCCGCGAACAGCCCGGCCGGCCCGCTGCCGATCGTGCGCGCAATCTCGAAGCGCTTGACCAGTTGTCCCGAACTGGCCCACGCGCTTTCGGTCAGCGGATAGCCGTCGGGCGCCACGTGGCCATACAGCGGCTCGCCAAGCTGGTTCAGCCAGTTGATCATCGGACGCAGGTTCGATACCGGCCGGCCGTCATAGGCCAGCCGCATCGACGACACCACAAAGACCATCGGGTCCTTGAACTTGCGGGCGCCCTCGGCGGCCGACTGGTCGAACCAGTGCGACAGGAACATCGTGCGCAGCACCGCGCCAATATCGCCATCGGTGCGCGTAAACGTCGCGGCCATCTGCGTCACCAGTTGCGGCGTCGGATTGTCGGACACGAAGTACGCGGCCAGCTTTGCCGACACGAAGCGCGCGGTGGCCGGGTCGCGCGCCAGGATCGACACGGCCTGTTCCACCTCGGCAAACCCGCGCGGCGCGATAGTCTGGCCCAGCAGCGTCTTGGCGCCGAAGTCGTGGCGGTTCGGATTGAACTCGAACAGGCCATCGCTGCGGTACAGGGTTGCGCGTTCGGCAGATAGCCGGGGCGGCTCGCCCCGCGCGTTGACGCCAAGCCCGGTCAGCACGCGCGCCAGTTCCTGTACGTCCTGCTGGGTATAGCGCGACCCGCTCGGGCCGCCCGCCACGCCCAGCGTATGCAGTTCCATCAGCTCGCGCGCGTAGTTCTCGTTGATGCGGTTGGCCGCGCTCTGGGCGTTGTCCAGGTATTCGAGCATGGCCGGCGACGTGACCGTGGCCATCAGCAGGTCACGAAACTTGCCCAGCGCATGCGGGCGGATCGCACGGGCCTCGAAATCGGCCAGCGCATAGCGGACCTGCCCTTTGCCCGCGTAGACATTGAAATGGTTCAGCCAGAACCAGGTCATCTGCTCGCGCAACTGCGCGGGCGAATAGAGCGCGCGCAGCAGATGCCGACGGCCAGTGTCGATCACCAGGTCGCGCCCCTGGCGGTTCAGCGCCTCACGGGCCTGCTGCTTTTCGGTTTCGTCGGACAGCGCCTGGATGCGCTGCCGCTCGGCGCGCAGGGCCTGCGTCCGTTGCAGGGCATCGCCCTGGCTGACCGGCAACGCGGCAATGGCCTGGGCCAGTTGCGGCGGATCGGTCAGCGGCATCTTAATCTGCTCGTCGAGATAACGCTGCCGGCCGATGGCTTGCAGCCGCTGCACGCTGGCCTGGTCCGCGCCAAAGCTGACAGTGTTGAGCCAGCGCAGGTCGGCAGCAGACAGCTTGTCATGCTGCATTGCATCATTCGCAGCCGTCGACGCGCAGGCGGCCAGCGCCGCCGTCATCGCAAGCGACGCCAGCAACCCCAGCAGCCGCCATTGCCGCAAGCTGCCGAAGGATCGGCCCACAAGCTGTCGGCCCACAAGCTGCCGGTTTGCCCCCCATCGGTCTTCCCGCCGTCGGTCTTCCATAGGCGCCCGTCCCCTTTGTCGTGCGTGCACATCGCGTGCCGGAATGCCGGTTTGACGTCCGGCGCGCCAGTTGGTTGACCGCGCCACCCCGCCAGTCTGTTACCAAAATTTTCCCGCCGCGCCCCGTGACCACCCGCAAAGCCATTTTGCATACAATTCACGGATACAATGAACGGAGCCACCGGGTCTGAAGGATCGCCCCTGGCCTGGCTCAACCAGATTCAACACGGAGGAACAGACATGACCGCACACGCCGCCACCTCGCAGCACATTCCCGCGCTGGCACCGCTCGAGCAGTACCTGGAGGCCCATCGCACGGGCAAGGCCGAGTACATCTTCCAGGCGTTCCATGCCGACGCCCGCATCATTTCGTTCCGCGATGGCGCGCTGCATTCGCTGACGGTGGAAGAGTTCTCGAAGCGCTTCCAGGGCCAGCCGCAGCCCGACGAGGCCCAGCGCCGCCGCCATATCGCCAGCTTCGACGTGGTGGGCAACGCCGCCACGGCCAAGATCGTGCTGGACTACCCCGAGGTGACGTTCACCGACTATATGAACCTACTGCAGATCGACGGCGTGTGGAAGATCGCCAACAAGACGTTCAGCGCCGCGCCCAAGACGAAGTAAGACACCGTCCGCCCAGCTACCGTCCCAGCCATCGCCCCTGTCATCGTCCCGTCACAGAGCCCCGTGACAATGCGCCACGATGACAGGCGCGGGAGCCTGCGCGGCCCGTTTTGCGGCAGCGCAGCGCAAATATTCCTTGACGCCTGATTTTTCGGCACTTCAATGAAAACGTTTTCATCCTGAAGTGCGCCATCAGATGAGGAATGCATGCCAACACCCCGCCGCGCCGCCCTGCCGCCCCGCCTGGCATCCGCCGAACCTGGCCAGGGGGTGACGCTCGCCGACGTGGCGCTGGCCGCAAAGGTGTCGCTGGCCACCGCATCGCGCGTCTTCAGCCATCCGCAACTGGTGCGCGAGGCCACCGCCCAGCGCGTGCATGAGGCCGCGCGGCGGCTCTCGTTCCGCCCCAACCTGCTGGGCGCCAAGCTGCGCGCGCAACGCACCCGCATCGTCGGTGTCATGCTGCCCACGCTGGACAACGCGGTGTTTGCCGAATGCTGGCGCGGAATTGAAGAATCGGCCATGGCGGCAGGCTACTCCCTGATGCTGGTCACGAGCAACTACGAACCGGCCCGCGAACGCGAACGCGTCGAATACCTGTTGCGCCACCGCGTCGACGGCATGGTCCTGACCGTGGCCGACGCCAGCAACAGCACCGTACTAGACCAACTCGACCGAGAATCGGTGCCTTATGTGCTGGCCTACAACCAGGTGTCGCGCGACGCCGCAGGGCATGGCCGGCATTCCGTCTCGGTGGACAACCAGACCAGCGCCTGCGAGGGTGTGAACGCGCTGATCGCTGCGGGCCACCGGCGCATCGCCGTGATTTCGGGCGCCTTTACGGCATCCGACCGCGCCCGGCAACGCTTTGCCGGCTATGCCGATGCCATGCGCGACCACGGCCTGCCGATACGCGAACCGGTCAACCTGCCGTCCCACACGGCCAGCAACGCGCCGCAGATCCAGGCGCTGATGGCCCAGCCCGACGCGCCCACCGCATTCTTCTGCACCAACGACCTGCTCGCCATCGGCGTGATTTCCGATCTCAAGCGCCTGGGCCTGCGCGTGCCGCGCGATGTCTCGGTACTGGGCTACGACGGTATCGCCCTGGGCGCGCTCGTGGAGCCGCCGCTGGCCACCGTGGTGCAGCCCAATGCCGATATCGGCACGCAGGCCATCACGCAGCTGTTGCACCGGCTGGACGTTGGCTCGGCCGGCGCCGATGGCAACGCCACGCTGCTGCCGCACGCATTACGTATCGAGGGCACCGTCAGCGCGCCCGCAGTTCCTGCCTGATCCGACCGACCACCGACTGACCGACTGACCTAACCAGGGAGCCTTACATGTCGACGCAATCCTTCTGGCGCCGTCCGCTGCGCTGGCTGGCCACCGCCGCCGCTGTCGCCACCATTTTTGCCGCCTTCAGCCAGGGCGCCGCCGCGCAGACGGCCATCTGCTACAACTGCCCGCCCGAATGGGCCGACTGGGCCGCACAGATCCGCGCGATCAAGGAAAAGACCGGCGTCACCGTGCCGTTCGACAACAAGAACTCGGGCCAGTCGCTGGCGCAACTGGTGGCCGAAAAGGCCGCCCCGGTGGCCGACGTGACCTACCTGGGCGTGACGTTCGGCATCCAGGCCAAGGCTGATGGCGTGACGCAGCCGTACAAGCCGGCCCACTGGAACGACATCCCCGACGGCCTGAAAGACCCGCAAGGCAACTGGTTCGCCATCCACTCGGGCACGCTGGGCTTCATGGTCAACGTCGACGCGCTGCGCGGCAAGCCCGTGCCGCAGTCGTGGGCCGACCTGCTCAAGCCCGAATACAAGGGCCTGGTGGGCTATCTCGACCCGGCCAGCGCCTTTGTCGGCTATGTGGGCGCCGTGGCCGTGAACCAGGCCATGGGCGGTTCGCTCGACAACTTCGGCCCGGCCTTCAAGTACTTCCGCGACCTGCAGAAGAACCAGCCCATCGTGCCGAAGCAGACCGCCTACGCGCGCGTGCTGTCTGGCGAGATCCCCATCCTGCTGGACTATGACTTCAACGCCTACCGGGCCAAGTACAAGGACCGCGCCAACGTGGCCTTCGTGATCCCGAAGGAAGGCACGCTGGTGGTGCCCTACGTGATGAGCCTGGTCAACAACGCCCCGCACGCCGCCGATGGCCGCAAGGTGCTGGACTTCGTGCTGTCCGACCAGGGCCAGGCGCTGTGGGCCAACGCCTACCTGCGTCCGGTGCGCAATGTGCCGATGCCGGCCGAAGTGCAGTCGCGCTTCCTGCCCGCCGCCGACTACGCCCGCGCCAAGCCGGTGGACTTCGGCAAGATGGCCCAGTCGCAGAAGGCTTTCAGCGACCAGTACCTGAAGGAAGTGCGCTAAGCCAGCCGGCCCGCACCCCCATCATGACCCAGCGATCCCCCGCCCTCTTCCTGTTCGCGCTGCCCGCGCTGCTCGTGTTCCTGGCGTTCTTCTGCCTGCCGATGGCACGGCTGATCGAAGTCAGCCTGACCGGCAGGGACGGCGCGGGGGTCTACTGGACCGTGCTGACCAGCGCCCGCTATCTGCACAGCCTGATGGTGACCGTGGTGCTGTCCGCGCTGGTCACGCTGGCCACGCTGGTGATCGCCGGCATCGCCGGCACCTTCCTGCAGCGCCACCCGGTGCCGGGCAAGCCGGTGCTGGTGGCCATGCTGACCTTCCCGCTGGCCTTCCCCGGCGTGGTGATCGGCTTCATGGTCATCATGCTCGGTGGCCGCAACGGCCTGCTGGCCAGCATCGGCGATTTGCTCACGGGCGAGCGCTGGACCTTTGCCTACGGGCTGGCCGGACTGTTCGTCGGCTATCTCTATTTCTCGATTCCACGCGTGATCCTGACCGTGATGGCCGCCGTGGAAAAGCTCGACCCGTCGCTGGAGGAAGCCGCGCGCTCGCTGGGCGCCAGCCCCTGGCGCGTGGTGCGCGACGTGATGCTGCCCGCGCTGATGCCAGCCATGCTGTCCAGCGGCGCCATCTGCTTTGCCACCAGCATGGGCGCGTTCGGCACGGCCTTCACGCTGGCCACGCAGCTCGACGTGCTGCCGCTGACGATCTACAACGAATTCACCAACTACGCCAACTTCGGCATGGCCGCCGCGCTGTCGATCCTGCTTGGCGTGGTGACCTGGGCCCTGCTGGCGCTGGCCCGCTGGTACTCCGGCGATACCGTCGCCGCCACCGCCTGAGAGGCCATCCGGTCAAACGCACATTGCCGAGGACTATCGATGACCGCCCAACCCCGCCGCGCCGGCTACTGGCTGCAACTCACGCTGACCCTGCTGGTCTGCGCCTTCATGACCGTGCCCGTGGTGCTGTCCGTGCTGGCCGGACTGACCAACAACATCTTCGTGGGCCTGTCGAGCGGGCTGACCACGCGCTGGCTTGAGGAAGTCTGGTCGCTGTATCGCAATACCATCTTCCTGTCGCTGGGCATCGCGCTGGCCTGCGTGGCCTGCACGCTGGTGATCGGCGTGCCCGCCGCGTACTACATGGCGCTGCGGCGCAACCGCGTCACCCGGTTGATCGAGGAACTGCTGATGCTGCCCGTGGCGCTGCCCGGGCTGGCCACAGCGCTGGGCCTGATCCTGCTCTACGGCAGCTGGCAGGGCCTGCGCACGAGCTGGGTGTTCATCCTGATCGGCCACGTGGTGTTCACGCTGCCGTTCATGGTGCGTGCCGTGCTGGCCATCCTGTCGGCCATCGACATCCGCACGCTCGAAGACGCCGCCGCCAGCCTGGGCGCCACGCGCCTGCAGCGCTTCTTCACGGTGGTGCTGCCGAACTGCCGCCAGGGCATCCTGGCCGGCGCGCTGATGGTGGTGACGCTGTCGGTGGGCGAGTTCAACCTGACCTGGATGCTGCATACCCCCACCACGCAGACACTGCCCGTGGGCCTGGCCGACAGCTACGCATCGATGCGCCTCGAAATCGGGTCTGCCTACACCATCGTGTTCTTCGTCATGATCATTCCGATGCTGGTGTTCATGCAGGCCGTCAGCGCGTTGGGGGCCCGCACGCGCCGCCACGCGACCGTTGCCGAACCCGTCCAGGACGCACCCGTCGCCCTGCCCCAGACCGCCCCCACCGTAGCCGAAAGCCGCCATGCATGAGCCCACCCCCATCCGCCTGCGCCAGTGCGCCAAGACGTTCGCAGACGGCACGCTGGCACTGCAGCCGCTGGACCTGGATATCGGCGCCGGCGAAACCGTGGTGCTGCTGGGGCCGTCGGGCTGCGGCAAGACCACCACGCTGCGCATCATCGCCGGGCTGGAGCAGCCCGATGCCGGTGGCGACGTCTTGTTTGGCGACACGCGCGTGACCGACCAGCCCATCGAGCAGCGCGGCGTGGGCATGGTGTTCCAGAACTACGCGCTGTTCCCGAACATGAGCGTGGCCGAGAACATTGCCTACGGCCTGCGCGTGCGGCGTGTGGACGGCGCCGTGTGCCGCCGCCGCGTGGACGAGATGCTGGCCATGATGCATCTGGAGCCGTTTGCGGACCGCCGCATCGACCAGTTGTCGGGCGGCCAGCGCCAGCGCGTGGCGCTGGCGCGCGCCATCGCCGTGCAGCCGCGCGTGCTGCTGCTGGACGAACCGCTGACCGCGCTCGATGCCAAGCTGCGCGATGCGCTGCGCGCCGACATCAACCAGTTGCTGCGCAGCCTGCACATCACCGCCGTGTACGTCACGCATGACCAGGCCGAAGCCATGGCGCTGGGCGACCGCATCATCGTGATGGACAAGGGGCGCATTGCCCAGACCGGCACGCCGCAGGAAATCTACCGCGCCCCGGCCAACGCGTTCGTGGCCGACTTCATCGGCACCATGAACCACCTGCCGGGCACGGCCGAGGCGGGCCGCTGGCGCGTGCCGGGCGGCACGGTGCCGATGGGGCCGCCCGACGATGCGCCGACGACGTCGACCGCGCGCCTAATGTTCCGGCCCGAGGACGTAGCACTGGTGCACGCCGACGATGCCCATGTGGAAGGCACGGTCGTCACCGCGCTGTTCCTGGGCAACCACACGCGGCTGCTGGTGGACGTAGGCGCCACCACGCCGCTGATCGTCGACACCGCCCGCCGCGATGCCTGGGCCGCCGGCACCCGCGTGGGCCTGCGCATCGATACCCAACACCTGATTACGCTTTGCCAAGCCGCATGACCCTCGCAAACCCGGCGCCCTACCTGGTGGCGCAACTGACCGATCTGCACATCAAGGCCGGCGGCAAGCTGTCCTACCGCATGGTGGACACCGCCGGCGCGCTGCACACCGCCATCGACACGCTGCTGGCCGCCCCGCAACTGCCCGATATGGTGGTGGTCACCGGCGACCTGGTCGACTTTGGCGACGTCCACGAATATCGCTTCCTGCGCGACATCCTGCAGCGCCTGCCGATGCCGGTGAAGCTGCTGCCCGGCAACCACGACCACCGCTCGTCGCTGCGCAGCGTGTTTGCCGATCACGACTACCTGTTCGCCAATGGCGACGGCGAGGCGCCGGTGCACTACGCCATCGATGCCGGCCCGCTGCGGCTGGTGGCGTTCGACTGCACCGTGCCCGGCAAGCCGGGCGGCCGCGTCGACGCCGATGGGCTGGCCTGGCTCGATGCCGCGCTGTCCGCCGCGCCGCAGCGGCCGACGCTGGTCATGCTGCACCATCCGCCGTTCCATACCGGCATCGGCCACATGGACGTGCAGGGGCTGGACAACGCGGCTGGGCTGGAAGCGGTCATCGCCCGCCATCCGCACGTGGAACGCGTGATCTGCGGCCATCTGCACCGGCAGATCACGCGCCGCTTTGGCGGCACTATCGCCATGACAGCACCCGGCCCCGCGCATCAGGTGGCGCTGGACCTGGACCCGCAGGCGCCGTCGTGCTTCCGCATGGAGCCGCCGGGCTACCTGCTGCACTGGTGGCATCCGCTGCACGGCCTGGTCACGCATCTGGCCGCCATCGGCGACCACGGGGCGCGCCACCCGTTCTTTGACGCGGACGGCAAGCTGATCGACTGACAGCAGCGGCGCACGCACCGTGCGCGTTGCAGTGCCATTGGCGTACCATTGTCGGCTTCTATCGATTTACGGACCAATGTTCCGCCAGGCGGAACTCTGCGACACCCCGACATGGACCTGCTTCTGCTCAGCAACTCGACCTCGGACGAGGGCTACCTCGTTCACGCCGCCCAAGCCATCGCCGAACTGGCCGAAGGCCGCACAGACGCCCTGTTCGTTCCCTACGCGGGCGTGACACGCGACTGGGACGGCTACGCCGCCCAGGTGCGCGAGGCCTTTGCGCAGGGCGGCATCGCGGTGCAGTCGCTGCACGAGCAGGCCGACACCCTGGCCGCGGTCAACGCCGCCACGCTGATCGTGGTGGGCGGCGGCAATACCTTCCGCCTGCTGCAGGTGCTGCGCCAGCAGGGCCTGCTGGCGCCCATGACCGCCCGCGTGCGCAGCGGCGCCGCGCGCTATATCGGCTGGAGTGCCGGGTCCAACCTGGCCACGCCGACCATCCGCACGACCAACGACATGCCGGTGGTAGACCCGGGCGGCTTCGACGCGCTGAACCTGGTGCCGTTCCAGATCAACCCGCACTACTACAACCTGGAAATCGAAGGTTTCCGTGGCGAAACGCGCGACCAGCGACTGGCCGAGTTCACCACGCTGTCGCCGGACACCCCGGTACTGGGCCTGCCGGAAGGCAACTGGCTGCGCGTGTCGGACGACCGCTGCGTGCTGCATGGCCCGCACGCGGCGCGCTGGTTCCTCGACGCCACCACCTGGGACGTAACGGCCGGCCCGCTGTCGATTCCGGTCTGACCACACCGGCCTGGCTGGCCTGATTGGCCTGGGTCGGGACAAAAAAATACCCGCAGCCGGGAGGAGCGGGTATCAGAAGTGGTATGGACAAGTCGCGGAATTCGTCCACGGGAAAATGCTGGCACCGCCCAACTACGCTGCCAATAATCTTTCCGGACTAGAGGCCGATATCCATGGCATGGGCAGGCGCCGCCGATCCCCGGCGCGCCCCCAATGCTGGCGATGGACAACGCGCGTCGAATCCAGTCCAATCAATCCCAATGTCGCCCCCTGCACTTTGTGCATCTTTCCATGTCGCGTGCCCGACTTCTGCTGATCGATGACCACACCCTGTTTCGCACGGGGCTGAAGCTGCTGCTGGCCGACAGCCCCAGCGTGGCGTCGATCATCGAGGCCGGATCGGTCATGGAGGCCGTGCAGGCCCACGCCAGCCAGCCCGTGGACATCCTGCTGCTGGACATCCAGATGCCCGGCCTGAACGGCATCGAAGGCATCAAGGTGCTGCGCCGGCACTTTGCCGCGGCGCGCATCCTGATCGTCTCGGGCACCTCGCATATCGATGCGATTCCGGCCGAATCGCGTCGGGAGATCGCCGGATTCCTGCCCAAGTCGGCCGATGCGGTGGACATCGAGCGCGCCATCGCCTGCTGCCTGTCGGGCGGCACGCATTTTCCGGCCGATGGCAGCGGCTACGGCCCCGGCACGAGCAACCCTGCCTCCGGCAATGCCCCGGCCTACGAACCGAGCCAGCTCACGCCGCGCCAGCTGGAGGTACTGACGCAACTGAGCCTGGGCCGATCGAACAAGGTCATCGCCTATCACCTGGGCTTGTCCGAAAACACCGTGCGCGTGCACGTGGCGGCCATCCTGGACCATCTTGGCGTGGTCAGCCGCGTGGAGGCCATCCTCGAAGCGCAGCGCCGCGGGCTGGTACAGACGCTTCGCTGAGCGCCATCTCAACCCGCCCCGCCCGCCGCGCGACCATGGCGTTGCCCTTCCTTCCGCACTACGACGAGCCGCGGCTGCTGTCCGCGCAGATGGAACTGATCGACCAGAGTTTCGGCATGGCCATGCTGGGCTGCGCGCTGGCGGCGATCATCCTGGGCACCGGCCTGTCGCTGACCGACGGCCATCCCGGCGCGCTACCCTGGGCGGCGACGATGGCGGTGCTCTGTGCCGTGGCCCATTTTGGCCGGCTCGCCGTGCGCGACCGGCTGACCGAGGCGCGCTCCGGCCTGTATGCGCGCGGCATGACCGCAATGCTAGTCCTGATCGGCAGCCTGTGGGGGCTGGCAGGCTGGCTCTACCTTGATATCCGGTCGCCGGCCGTGGTGATCTGCGTGCTGTCGCTGATCGCCGGCATGAGCGCGGCAGCGCTGGCCGTGTTCTCGGCCTGCCTGCCCGTGGCGGTGGGCTTCTTCATCCCGGCCATCGTGCCGGTGTGGGCGGTCTTCATCGTCACGCGCGATATCGCCTACCTACCGATGTTCCTGGGCACGCCGCTCTACCTGTTCGTGCTGATCGTGTTCGCGCGCAACTACTCGCACATGGCGCGGCATTCGCTGGCGCTGCGCTTCGAAAATGTGGAACTGATCTCGCAGCTGCGCGACCAGACCGCCCGCGCCGGCCACGCCCAGCGCGAGGCCGAGGAAGCCAACCGGGCCAAGTCGGTGTTCCTGGCGTCGGCCAGTCACGACCTGCGCCAGCCGCTGCACGCGCTGGGGCTGTTCCTGGTGTCGCTGGGCCGTACTCCGCTGGACGCGCGGCAGCGCCAGTTGCTGGACCACATCGAGGCGTCGTCCGGCGCGGCGCGCGAAATGCTGAACACGCTGCTCGATTTCTCCAAGCTCGACGCCGGCGTGGTCACGTCGCGGCCGCGGCCCTTCCGGCTGCAGCCGCTGCTGCACAAGCTCGAAAACGAATTCGCCCCGCAGGCCAATGCGCGCGGGCTGGTCTATCGCACGCGCGATACCATGGTCACCGCCTTTGGCGATCCCACGCTGACCGAACTGATCCTGCGCAACCTGATTGCCAACGCCATCCGCTACACGCGCACCGGCGGGGTGCTGGTGGCCTGCCGCAAGCGCCGGTTCCATGTGTCGGTGGAAGTCTGGGATACCGGCATCGGCATTCCGGTCGTCCAGCATCGGGCAATCTTCCGCGAGTTCCATCAGCTGGGCAATCCCGAGCGCGACCAGCGCAAGGGGCTGGGCCTGGGGCTGGCCATCGTGGACGGCCTGGCGCGGACGATGCAGACGTCGGTAACGCTGGGGTCGACGCCGAACCGGGGCTCGGTGTTCCGCCTGCAGCTGCCGCTGGCGTGGACCGCGCCCGAGGAATCGGTCCTGCCCGGCGCCGCCACGCGCCTGGACGGGCTGCGCGTGCTGGTGATCGACGACGATCCGGCCATTCGGGAGGCCATGTCGGGCCTGCTGACGGTCTGGAACTGCCCGAACCGCACCGCCGAAACCGAGGACGAAGCCCTGGCGCTGCTTGCCGGCTTCGCGCCGGACCTGATCCTGGCTGACTACCGCCTGCGCGGACACCGCACCGGGCTGGAGGCCATTGCCGCCATCCGCGAACACACGGGCCGTGACCTGCCCGCCATCGTCATCACGGGCGATACCGCCGCCGACCGTCTGCGCAACGTCCACGCCGGCGGCACCGCCCTGCTGCACAAGCCGGTGGTGCCGGGCGAGCTGCATGCCGCGATTGGCGACCTGCTGCGCGGCGCCGACTGAAACCTGCCCCTGCCCGCCGTCGTGGCGGCCGTTGCGCTGCCACACCTGAATGGCATCGGCCCGCATGATAAGCACAGCCCCCATTCATGCATAAATAGTATGAATGAATCATTCCTATTAATTGGACTTAGGTCTGAGGCCCGCCCACACTCCAAAACAAAGCGGGCCTGATCGTTGTGATGCTTCGGCCACCGCGCCCGTCATTCCAGAACCATGACCCAAGCGAGGAGCCTTTCATGACCGCCTCACGTTCCGACCTGCCCAAGCATGACCTGCTGATCGACGGCAAGCGCCTGCCGCCTGGCACCGGCGAATACTCCACCGACATCAATCCCGCCACTGAGGCGCCCATTGCACTGGTGGCGCAAGGCAGCGCCGCCGACGTGGACACGGCGGTCAAGGCCGCGCGCACCGCGCTGAAGGGCTGGGCCGGCATGCGCGCGGCGGACCGCGCACGCATCCTGAACCGCTTTGCCGACCTGCTCGAAGCCCATGCAGAGGAACTGGTAGCACTGGAAAGCCAGGACGCCGGCAAGCCGCTGGCGTCCGTGCGCCGCCAGGACATGCCCGCCGTGATCGACACGGTGCGCTACTACGCGGGCTGGTGCGACAAGATCCACGGCAGCGTGATCCCGGCCCGCCCCGACGCGCTGACCTATACGGTGCGTGAGCCCGTGGGCGTGGTGGCGGCCATCGTGCCGTGGAATTTCCCGCTGATGATCGGCATGTGGAAGATTGCCCCGGCCCTGGCCTGCGGCTGCACGCTGATCGTGAAGCCTGCCGAGATCACCCCGCTGACCGCCCTGCGCGTGGCCGAACTGGCGCTCGAAGCCGGCGTGCCGCCCGGCGTGTTCAACGTGGTGACCGGCAAGGGCAGCGTGGTGGGCAACGCCATGGTGGCGCACCCGGGCATCGACAAGGTGACCTTTACCGGATCGCCCGGCGTCGGGCGCGGCATCATGCAGGGCGCGGCGGCCAACTTCAAGCGTGTGACGCTGGAACTGGGCGGCAAGTCGGCCAACGTGATCTTTGCCGACGCCAACCTGGACGCCGCCACGCGCGCGGCGGCCTCGGGCATCTTCTTCAACGCGGGCCAGGTGTGCTCGGCCGGGTCGCGCATCCTGGCGCAGCGCCAGGTGTATGACGAAGTGGTGGAACGGCTGTCCGCGCGCGCCAGGGCGATCCGCGTGGGCGACCCGGCCGCGCCCGATACCACCATGGGCCCCGTGGTGTCGGCCGCGCAGATGAAGACGGTGCTCGACTACGTCGACATCGGCAAGCAGGAAGGCGCCAGCGCGGTGACGGGCGGCGCACGCGTGGGCGAGCGCGGCTTCTTTGTCGAGCCCACCGTGTTTGCCAACGTGGCGCACGAGATGCGGATTTCGCAGGAGGAAATCTTCGGCCCGGTGGCCAGCGTGATTCCATTCGACGATGAGGCCGACGCGGTGCGCATTGCCAACGGCACCGCGTTCAGCCTGGCCGCCGGCGTGTGGAGCGCGGACATCCAGCGCGTACACAAGGTGGCCGGCGAACTGCGCGCCGGCACGGTCTGGATCAACACCTATGGATATACCGACGTGCGCCTGCCGTGGGGCGGCTCGGGTGACTCCGGCCTGGGCCGCGAGCATGGCGACGCCGCCATCGAGAACTTCACGGAGCCGAAGGCGATCTGGTTGTCGTTGCGCTAGGCGTCGTCAGGCATGGCCGCTACGGCGGCCGGCGCGACTCCGCATACCCCGCCCTGGCCAGGCGGGGTTCTTATTTGCGCGGCGGCGGTCAGCCGATCATGCGCATCGGCAGCAGCGCATACGCGAGCGTCAGCACGCCCACGATGGCCGGCGACACGTACTTCAGCGCAAGGCTCTGCGACTGTACGCCCAGATAGGCGTACATGCAGACAAGGATCATGGCGCAGGCAAAAACGAGCCCGTCATAGACTTGCATGGTTGGTGTCTCCCAGAGTTCGTTCTTCGACTACTTCTGTGATGACGGGCGTGCTTTTGGGGCGCCCGGGTACTGCCCACTGCAATCTATTTGCGCCGATGGTCGCGCCATCGATGGGGCGCGGCAATCATGGTAATCCCTTCGTTATTGGCGTTTGAACGATGCTGCGGCGCGGGATGCCGGGCGTTTTCGGCACCGCCTTGCACGGTTGCGGATGTCAAGGAGGAAAGTCCCGAGCCTCGGACGCTGGCGCCGGATGCCGATCGCGGTGAGACAATGCTGCGCGGGATGGCAGGCCGGCCGTGTTGCCGCAGTGCCATGACCGCCAATACACAAAAAGGGAGACAACCATGCACCGACTTGCCGTTCTTGCCGCTGTCCCTGTCGCGTTCGTAGCGACGTTCGCCGCCGGCTTCCTCACGGCTCATGTGGATCTGCCGCTGGCTCACGCGCAGACGCCGCCGTCCGCGCTGATGCCGCTGATCATCAACCTGGCAGCGATGAGCAACGACGACATCGGCCCGCAAGTGCCCAACATGGGCACGCTGCGCACCAAAGGGCTGGTGACGACGCCAAGCGGCACGGTTGCCGTGCAGTCGGGCAATGTGCCCAAGCACTATCACACCAGCGCCGACGAGATCCAGTACGTGATCGCGGGCAAGGGCACGTTCTGGCTGGGCAATGAACAGCACCAGGTGGGGCCTGGCGACCTGATCATCATTCCGAAGGGAGCCGCCCACGCGGGCTCGATCGCGGCCAGCGGCGAGTTCAGGTCGCTGGCCATCAAGCTGCCACCGCAGGCGCCGAACGATACCCACCTGCTGCCCTGACCGCGGGTCAGGGCCGGGCCCGGATCAATTGCGGGCCTCGCCCTGCCCTGTGGCGGCTTCGCCAGGCAGTAGCAGCACCACCAGCGCCGTACAGGCGGCAATGCAGGCCATCGCAAGAAAGAGCGAGGCAAAGCTCGACGCCTTGACGACCGGCCCCAGCAGCCAGACCGCCAGCGAACTGATGCCGAAGGAAACCGCCAGCCGCATGCCGGCGACGCGCGATCTCACGCTGTCGTCGACGTAGCGCACGATCATCGCGTCGGTGAACGGGATGCTGCCGAAGATGCACACCATGGCGCCCAGCAGCGCCACGAACAGCCACCATCCCTGCGCATGCGCGGCAAGGACCAGCCAGGGGATCTGCGCCAGGACCAGGCACAGGTACAGCCGCTTGAGCGGCACCGTGTCGATCAGTTTTCCAACAATCACCTGCGTGAACGACGCCAGCGTATAGATCACGGCCAGCAGCAGGCCGATCATGACCGGGTCATCGATCCGCCCGTTGAACCGCTCGGCCAAGAACTGCGTGTTGCCATTGGTGGTGAAGTTGAACAGCAGGCTGCCGGTGACGGCAGCCGCCGTCATCACGACCAGCGCCCGCGCCAGCAGCCGGGGCGGCAAGACCACCTGCGGCGGCTTGCGGCTGCGTCCCGGCGCCGGGCCTTGTGGCGCGCAGAGCCACGCAAAGGCAAATCCGCAGACGATGGAGATGACACCGGGCACGGCAAATGCCGCCCGCCAGCCCCAGGCCTGCACAAGAAACCCCGTGAGCAGCGCGGCGCCGGCCACGCCCAGATTGCCGGCCAGTCCGTTGAGTCCGATGGCCGAACCCGGCCGGCTCGCGCGCTGCACGAGCATCGGAATCCCCACCGGATGGTAGATCGACGCAAACAGGCCGATCAGGGCGAGGCCGCCCGCCAGTTGCCAGGGGCCTTGCGCCACGGCGGTCACCAGCGCCGCCAAACCCAGCCCGAAGAAGAACACCAGCATCATCTGCCGGCGGCCCCACATATCGCCCAGGCGGCCCGAAGGCACCGAGCCAAGGCCAAACAGGAAGAACGCCCCCACGCCATAGGGCATCAGGTCTTCCCAGCGGGCGAACCCGAACTCCGACGCGATGGTGCCCACTGCAGTGGCGAAGATCAGCAGGAACAGGTGGTCCAGCGCGTGGCCGACATTGAGCAGCAGCACCACCCGCAACGGGTGGTTCTCGATGGCCGCCTGGGCGGCCTGTGGCGCCTGGGTGGCGGGTGGTGCCTCGGTGGTTTTTTCAGCCGGCGACGTCGGCGAAAGCTCGGTATTCATTGGGTGTCTCCCCCGGGTTCATTTTTGGTCTTCTGAACGCCGTAGTCTGCCGGATGCCGAAGCCGTTGGCTTTCGCGTTTCCTGCGTCGACACTCGCAAAAGGGACACCTTGCCGTCGGCCTGCGCCCCTGGGTCAGACCAGCGAAAATGCCAGCGATGCGCCACCCACGCGGGCCACGAAGTCGCCGCCCGCCGCGACATCCACGGGCACGGAGAGCGTGCCGGTGGTCACCACCGCGCCAGCGGGAATCCTGGCGCCCTCGGCGGCCAGCCTTTCCCACAGATGGCCCAGCGACAGAAAAGGCTTGGTCCGGTCGTCGCCCGCCAGCGATTCGGCGATGCGCTCGCCGTCGCGCCAGATGCCTGCGTCGGCCTCGAACAGCGGATCGGCAGCGTGGTTGATCATGTCGCCACGAATCAGCGCATGAAAGCCCACGTTGTCGGCAATGAAGCTCGGCTGCCCCACCTCCTTGCGATCCACGAACCGGCTGCACACGACCTCTACCGCGACGGTCGCGCAATCGATCATCGACGCGGCGTCGAAGGCCTCGTCGGCCGGCGCCACCGCCCGTGCAAACGTGAACGCCGCTTCCACCTCGAGCGTCGCCTGACGGCCCGGCGGCAGCGTCACGACTGCGTTGGATTTGAACACGCGGCTCGGCGTCAACGTGCCGATGGCCGGCGGATTGGGCAGGTCACCGCGCAGGCCTCGCGGCGAGGCACCGGCGAGCTTCCAGCCCACTGTGCCCTCGCCAAGCTGCGCGACGAATGCAGCCTGCGTCGCATAACCTTGCGCCAGCGTCGTGGGACGCTCGGCCTCGGCCAGTTCTGTCAGCGCCTCGCCGGCGCGGCATGCCGCCGTCAGTTGGCGTGCGGGGATAGTGGGGTCGAAACGTGCTTCGCTCATCGTGATCAGGCCGGCGTGATAGTGAAATGACGGCACACTATGCCACACGGCCCGAGCGATGGCCGGCAGACCCTGCGGGTGCCGCGCTGCGCGTCAGCCTTCAGCCATGACTGCCCGGCGGCGCAAGCGTGTCGCGCTTGATCTTCTTGGCCAGCGACCACTTGTGCACTTCGGTCGGGCCATCGTAGATGCGGAAGGCCCGGAGCTCGCGGAAGGCCTGTTCGACGATGGTGTCGCGTGACACACCATCGCCGCCCAGAATCTGCACGCATCGGTCCGCCACACGAAACAACGCCTCCGACACCGCTACCTTGGCCATCGAGCTTTCCGCGGTGGCCAGCGACCCCGCGTCCAGCACGCCCGCACACCAGTCGATCATCAGCGCCGCCTGCTGCAGGTCGATCAGGTTGTCGGCCAGCATGAAGCCAACGCCCTCATGGTCGATCAACAGCTTGCCGAATGCCTTGCGCGTGGTGGCATAGCCGCGCGCAATCTCGTCGGCGCGGGCCACCGTGCCAAACCAGCGCATGCAGTGCGATAGCCGCGCCGGTGACAGCCGCACCTGCGCGTACCGGAAGCCCTCGTTGACTTCGCCCAGCACCTGGTCCGCCGGCACCCGCAGGTTGTCGATCAGCACCTGGGCGTGGCCGCCCGGCATGGAACTGTCGATCGTATCCAGCACCCGCTCGGTACGAATCGCCGGGTGCGGCAGGTCCACCAGAAACATGGTGGCCTGTGCGCGCTCGCCGCCGTCGTCGCTTCGGGCCATCACGATGCCCACCCGGGCGCCTTCGGCCCCCGTGATGAACTTCTTGCGGCCGTTGATCACCCAGTCGTTGCCGTCCCGCACGGCCCTCGTCTGTAGCATCGACGGGTCCGAGCCAGCGCCGCCATCTTCGGCCGGCTCGGTCATGAAAAATGCCGAACGCGCCTCGCCGCGCACCAGCGGCGCCAGAAACCGCGCCTGCTGCGCGGGCGTCGCTACCTTGCCGAGCAGGAACATGTTGCCCTCGTCGGGCGCCATGGTGTTGACCGCGACCGGACCGAGCGGCGACAGGCCCGACCGCTTCAGCACCGCAGCCGTCTCCAGCTGACTTAGATGCGAACCGTCGACAAGAATGTGCGGCGTCATGACGCCCGCAGCTCGCGCCAGGGCACGCAACTCATCGACCAGCCCAGCGGTCGGACCATGCGATTCACAGCGCGGATCCCGCTCGTACGGCGCCACGACGTCGCGCACGAAGCGCTCCACGCGGTCCGCGATGTCGCGGCTTCTTTCGGTGGGACAAGGCGTGAACATGTTCGTCTCCGCTCGGCGTTTAGCGCTGCCCGAAATGCGCGCTGCGGAACAGGTGTTCCAGCCCGCGCGGCTGCGAGCGCCAGTACTGCTTCGGCGCATCGACCTGGGCCCCGAGCTTGGCGGCGGCATGCCACGGCCAGCGCGGGTCATACAGCATCGCCCGGGCAATCGAAATCATGTCGGCCTCGTTGTTGGCGATGATCGCCTCGGCCTGCTCCGGCTCGGTAATCAGCCCCACGGCCAGCGTCGGCAGCCCCACTTCGGCCTTGACGCGCTGGGCATACGGCACCTGGTAGCCCGGTCCCAGCTTGATGGCCTGCTGCGGCGACACCCCGCCGGTGCTCACGTGCACCGCCGCGCAGCCGCGCGCCTTGAGCGCCTGCGACAACGCGATCGTGCCATCGATATCCCAGCCGTTCGGCACCCAGTCCGTCGCCGACACGCGCATCCACACCGGACGCTCGGCCGGAAACGCCTCACGCACGGCGTCGAACACTTCCAGCGGGAACCGCATACGGTTCTCCAGGCTGCCGCCGTATTCGTCGGTGCGGTGATTGGCAATCGGCGACAGGAACTGGTGCAGCAGGTAGCCGTGCGCGCCGTGTACCTCGATACCCTCGACGCCGATCCGTGCCGCACGCTTGGCCGCCGCCACGAAATCGTCGCGGATCTTCTGCATGCCAGCACGGTCGAGCGCCGTGGGCGCCACCTCGTCGACCGCATGGGGTATGGCCGACGGCGCCACGGTCTGCCAGCCGCTCAGGGCATCGGGGCGAATCTGCGCGCCGCCTTCCCACGGGGCCTGGCTCGACGCCTTGCGGCCCGCGTGGCCCAGTTGCACCGCCACGGCAATCGGCGAATACCGGCGCACCGCGTCGAGCACGCGGCCCAGCGCGGCTTCATTGGCATCGCTGTAAAGGCCAAGGTCGGCCGGCGAGATGCGGCCTTCCGGCGACACGGCAGTGGCCTCGACAATCATCAGGCCCGCGCCGGACAGCGCCAAGCTGCCCAGGTGGATCATGTGCCAGTCAGTGGCCGAGCCCTCTTCCGCCGAGTACTGGCACATGGGCGCAATGGCGATGCGGTTGGCGAGCGCGAGATTGCCGATCTGGTACGGATCGAAGAGATGAGACATGGGGAGTTCCTTGGAGTCCTGGGGCTCCCTGCGCGGGAGCGGGCAACGTCCCGGAGGATTGTAGACGCCGCCCGCGAACCTTGCTGACCCTGCCCCCGTCGTGGAATCTCCCGCCCGTCAGCGGCAGCCCGGGCTCAAGACGCCTCGACGATGTCGTCGAGCTTCCACTGCGTGTCGAACCACGGCTGCAATGGACCGTAGAGCCGGAAGATCGTGAACCAGCTCTTGCCCGGAATGGTCTGGATCCAGTTGGCCTGCTTGCCGGCCGGCGGTTGCGGGCCGAAGTACAGGTCGGCCGATCCGTCGGCATTCTTTACCAGCGACTTCTCGCTGGACAGGCTCGGGAACTGCTGGTCCGTCTGCAGCATCGAGCGCGTCTGGGTGTCGTAGACCACCACCGACCAGAAGTCCTTGACCGGCACGTTGGGCGGCACATGCAGGCGATAGGTCTTGGCGCCATCCAGCGGGTTGCCGGCGGCGTCGAGGTTCGATGCCGCGTACTGCGAGCTGATGCCGGGCATCGCCACCGCCATCGCCGGCGTGTCGATGGTGGCGGCGTAGAAGAACAGCGTGCGCGCGTCGAAGTTGCGCGCGCCGTTATCCAGCCATTCATAGCTGCCGCCGATGAACGGCGTGGTCCAGTGGCGGTCCGGGAAGATCAGCGTACGCGGGTCGCGATTGCGGAAGTCGATGGCGCGGGCCGTGGCGTTGCCCACCGCCACGCTGTCGGTCAGGATCTGCTTCATGCGTGCATCGGGCGCGAACGGCTTGCCCTTCTGCATGCCGATAGCCGTGAAGATGCCAGTCATGTCGGGCCCGTACGCGCCGGCCGGCTCTTCCTGGATGATCTGGTTGACCTCCTCATAGAATCTGAAGTTGTTGGCATGGACGGTGTTCATGACCTTGCCCGACAGGTTGATGAACGTCGTCTCCGGCGGCCGTGCCGCGTCGGCCAGCCGGTAGACCTTGAGCCCGGCCTTCAGGCTGGCCACGCCGGGGCGCGGATCGCCATGCTGCATGAACGCCCGGCCAAACAGCAGGTTGCCGTAGGTAGGACTCTTGACGATGTAGTAGCCGCTGGACGGCAACTGGCCCGTGTAGCCGGGCGGCACGAACAGGTACTTGCCACCCTTGCCCTTGTCCGGCCCCGCGTTGCCCATGTCCGTCACATAGCGGAACCAGAAATCGTCGACCACGCCAAGGATGTTCGGCGGGGTTTCCACCACCACGGGGCCGTCCTTCAGATCCATCCAGTTCCAGAAGTAGATGGTCTCGCTGTTCGGCGTCAGGTAGATCGACTTCGAGTCCATCAACTGCTCGTACACGCCCACCGTGCTACCCACCGCGCCCACGCTGCGCAAGCCGGTGCGGATGGCCACCATCGACGCCCCGGGCACGCCGTTCAGGAACGCCTCGACGCCACGCGCGAAATCGATGTTGTCGAAAACCTTCTGCGCCGTCGGGGCCGTCGGCACCCCATCGAAAAATTCCAGCCTGCCAATGCGGGTATCGACCGACGCCGGCGTGGTAATCTCCGGTGGGATCGGCGTGGTCATCTTGTAGGAAGACGGGGCTTGGGACGCACAGCCGGCAAGCCCCGTGGCAAGCAGCGCCAGGCTGGCCAGCCTGACTGTAATGGAATTCGACATGGAATCGGCACCTCGCAAGTTCGGATACTGGCGCCGAACATAGCGCAGCCGTCTCACTGCGTCGATTCGAAGTCTTCGTGGCCGACTTAAAAGATTTCGACGCCGGAAAGCACCGTCAGAACTTCGGAATCCGCAGCGTCTTGCTGATCATCAGCGAGCCGCTCAGCACGAACAGCAGCGACATTGGATGGAACGTGCCGGGGCCGATGGCCATCGCACCGGCCGGCAGGGCATCGCCGATCAGGCCATGCGAGGCGCACCAGGCCAGGATGCCGGTCAGCACCACGCTGGTGGGGATGGGCGTGCCCTCGAAATACTTGACCTTGCCCTGCTCCGAGCCTTCGGCCAGGGTCTCGGCCGTGACGTTGAAGCGGGCCAGTCGGCTGACGCCGCAGCAGACAAAATAGATCAGCGCGACAAGGTCCCAGCCGCCGCGCATGCCGGCCGCAAACGCCAGCGTGGCCGGGCCGACGCCGAACGAGATGATGTCCGACAGCGAATCCAGTTCACGGCCCAGCGCCGAATGGGCGTGGCGCCAGCGGGCGATGCGCCCGTCCAGTACGTCGAAGATGAACGCGGCCGGCGCCAGCGCCGCCGCGATATAGAAATAGCTGAGAGACGGTGCAGCGACGAAATACATCGCGTAGAACACCGAGCCCATGCCGCAGGCCGCGTTGGCCAGCGTGAAGAAATCCGCCAGCTGCAAGTCGCGCAGCATCGAAAAATGCCGGGGGCGCTGCTGAGGGGTCGACATGCGGCGGGCTCCTTTGGCGCGTGGGCGCCTGCGTCAGGTGCGTGGGACGATCAGCGGCGATCGGGGCCGCTCACAGCACCGTGTTGACGTGGTGGACGGCCGGCGGCGCGGCAAAGCAGTCGCTGACCAGGTTGCGCCATTCCTGGAATTCGTCCGATTCACGGAAATGGACCATATGATCTTCCACGGTCTCCCAGGCCACCACCAGCGCGTACTGCGACGGCTGTTCGATCGAGCGCTGCAGATTCAGGCCGTGGCAGCCCTTCGACCGCAGGAACAGCGGCTTGGCCTTGGCCACGTTGGCCTCGAACTGGGCTTCCATGCCGGGCTTGATCGTGATCTGTGCAATTTCGTGAATCATGATGGGTCTCTAGGGCGGTTGATATCGGTGGCTGTCTGACAGCACCGCGTGGCAGGGTGGCCGCACGCCGGGCGCGCGGCATCGCGTCTACCTTAGCAGATTTGCGCCGTCCGGCTTACTTGACCGTGTGGCGCGCCAGGCTTTGCATCAGGTAGACCACCACCAGCGCGTTGGCCGCCGCCAGCCCCACGTGAATCCACGTGGGATGCCGCACGGCCTCGTACAGCTCCACCGGAATGTAGATCCCGCCCGACCAGACGCCAAGCCAGTTGCCCCAGGCACGCCCGTGCCAGAGCCCGTAGGCCTCTGCAAAGCGCATCAGCGCGTACACGGCGGCCGACCCGCCGATCGCCCACAGGCGGCCATCACTGGGATTCGACAGCAGTGCCAGGAATACCTTTGGATAATGGCTGGCGGGATTCAGGTGAAAGCGGCCGACAATGGCTTCGGCCAGCGCCTGCGCGTCGGCATGCAGCAACGCCACCACGCCCAGTCCGGCCAGGATCACCAGTGCCCCCTTGGCGGCCTCGAACAGCGCGATGCTCTTGAGGCCCACTGCTTGGCTGACTTGCGCCATGGCGAAAAATGTTGAAGTCGACGAAGTCGCCATTGTGCAGCATCAACGTGCGTGGCGCTCCACCATCGGTCCGTTGGCATCGATGCCACCGCCCGCTTCCAGCGGCCCGTTGACCGTGAGCGGCCCGTCGACATAGAGATCGCCATGCACCACCATCGACCCATTCACTGTCAGCGGGCCGTGAAAGACCTTGAGCAGGCCGCGTTCCGGCGACATCGGATACCCACGTCCCGGCGACGCGAACCACGCCGCAGTCAGCGGGCCATTGGCATAGACGCTGCCATCCACGCTCAGCGTGCCGTTGACCGTGGCCGGCCCCTTTACCCTGGCGGAGCCGCCCACGGCGATGGAGCCGGTGACGGACTGGGCAGTGCAGACGACGGGCAGCAAGGTGCCGAACAGGACAACCGCCACGGCCATCCGGCGAAGGTTTCGCATATCGGCCCTCCCCAAAATAAAACTGGCACGATGTTTCCAGTGTAGTGACCTGGAAACATCGCGCCAGCGGAGTTTGGTGACCGAATGTTTGTTAACCGATTGTTTGCTCCCCTCTCCCGCACGGCGGGAAAGGGGTCGGGGGTGAGGGCGAGCGGCTGAATCTGCGACGGATCGACGTTTGAACCGCAATGCCCGCTACCCCAGCCCCTCTCCCTTTCATGGGTCTTTCATGGGCGAGGGGAGCCCATGTCGACTGCCCTCAGTTCTTTGCCACCGCCTCCGGCAACGGACCCCAGCCGCCGCCCAGGCTGCGCACCAGCGACACCGTCGCCGCCGCGCGCAGGCCGGCCACCGCGTTGGCATCGCGCTGCGACTGCAGCACGGTGCGGTCCGCGTCGATCACGGTCAGGTAGTCCACCGCGCCGGCGTCGTAGCGGCTGCGCGAGATGCGCTGTGCCCGCCTGGCGCCTGACAGCGCGCCGTCGAGCGCCGTGGCCTGCTGGCTGAGCCAGCGCACATCGGCCAGGCTGTCCTCGACCTCGCGGAACGCCACCAGCACGGTCTGCTGGTAGCGCGCCACGCTTTCCTCGTGGGCAGCGCGGGCACCGGCCAGGTTCGAGCTGTTGCGGCCGCCATCAAAGATGGTCTGCGCCACCGTCGTGCCGACGAGCGGTCCAAGCATCCACGTGCGCGACGACCACTTGAACAGGTTCGACAGGTCCGACGACTCGAAACCGAACAGCGCCGTCAGCGAGATGCGCGGAAAGAACGCTGCCTTGGCAATGCCGATGCGCGCGTTGGCGGCCGCCATCTGGCGCTCGGCCGCCGCGATATCGGGACGCCGCTCCAGCAGTTCCGACGGCAGCCCCGACGGCACCGCCACCGGCGCCGTATCGAACGGCCTGGCGGCCAGCCCGAACTGCGACGGCGCTACGCCGGTCAGCACCGCCAACGCGTGCTCCTGGTTGGCGCGGCGACGTTCGATGCTGGCCAGGTCGGCGCGCGCCGTGCCCAGTTCCGATTCGGCACGGGCCGGGTCCAGGTCGGTCGTCTCGCCCGCTTCGTAGCGCTTGCGCAGCAGCGACAACGAATCCTCGCGCAACTTGATCGTCGCGTTCAGCAGTTCACGGTCGCTGTCGAGCGTACGCAGTGCAAAGTAGGCTTGCGCCGTATCGGCCTGCAGCGCGAGCTGTACCGAGCGATACAGATCCTCGGCGCCCTTCTCTTCAGCACGGGCAGCGTTCACGCTGCTGGCCACGCGACCGAACAGGTCGAGCTCGTAGTTGGCGAACAGGCGCGCCTTGTACACGGTCTGCGGCGACATGCGCGTGCCGTCCGGCAGGCCCTGCGACGCGGCCGACGACTGCGTGCGCGTGGGGTCGAAGCCCGCGCTCAGCTGCGGGTACATGTCCGCCTCGGTGGCACCGGTGAACGCCCGCGCCTGCTTCAGGCGGGCCGCCGCGGCGGCCAGGTCTTGGTTATGCGCGTTGGCGGCGTCGATCAGGCGATCCAGCTCGGCGTCGCCGAACACCTTCCACCAGTCTCCACGCTGCTGGCCTTCGGCCGGCGCCGCCGTCTTCCACTGCGCGCCCTCGGCGGCTGCAGCATCGGCTTCCTTGAAGGTGGCGGCGGTGGGCGTCTCGGGCACCTTGTAGGTCGGTGCCAGCGAGCAGCCCGCCAGCACCAGCGCGGCGGCCAGGACGCCAAGCTTCGGCAGGTACTGCTTCATCACGATGTTGTTCATGTCTATCACCATCACTCTGCGGACGGCACGGCGTGCGATGCCGACACATCCGTCGCAACCGCTTCACGACGCTGCTTGCGGGTAGCCAGCAGACGCAGTGCCACGTAGAACACCGGCGTCAGGAACAGGCCGAAGAACGTCACGCCCAGCATCCCCGCGAACACGGCCACGCCCATGGCATGGCGCATTTCCGCGCCGGCGCCGGTCGAGATCACCAGCGGCACCACGCCCATGATGAACGCGAACGACGTCATCAGGATCGGGCGCAGACGCAAGCGGCTGGCTTCGATCGCGGCCTGCACCACGGTACGGCCCTGGTGCTCCAGCTCGCGGGCGAACTCGACGATCAGGATCGCGTTCTTCGCGGACAGCCCCACCAGCACGATGAAACCGATCTGCGTGAAGATGTTGTTGTCGCCACGGGTCAGCCAGACACCGGTCATGGCAGCCAGCAGGCTCATCGGCACGATCAGGATCACCGCCAGCGGCAGCGTCAGGCTTTCGTACTGGGCAGCCAGCACCAGGAACACCAGCAGCACGCACAGCGGGAAGATCCACACACCCGCGTTGCCAGCCAGGATGTCCTGGTAGGTCAGCTCGGTCCACTCGAAGCCGATGCCCTTGGGCAGCGTTTCGGCGGCAATGCGCTCGGCAGCGGCCTGGGCCTGGCCCGACGAGAAGCCCGGTGCCGGACCACCGTTCATGTCGGCGGCGGTAAAGCCGTTGTAGCGCGTGACGCTATCCGGACCGAAGCCCTGCTTGACCCTCACCAGCGACGACAGCGGCACCATTTCGCCGGAGCTGCTGCGTGCCTTCAGCTGCAGGATGTCCTCGGCATGCTGACGGAACTGCGCGTCGGCCTGCACCTTGACCTGATACGTACGACCGAACTTGTTGAAGTCGTTCACGTACGACGAGCCAAGATAGGTCTGCAGCGTCTCGAACACGTCGGTCACCGGCACGCCCAGCTGCTTGGCCTTGGTACGGTCAAGCTGCACGTCCAGCTGCGGCACGTTCACCTGGTAGTTGCTGAAAATGCCAGCCAGTTCCGGGGTTGCGCGGGCCTTGGTCATGAACGCGTTGGTGGCGCTGAACAGTTCGTCGTAACCCAGCGCGGCACGGTCCTCGATCATCATCTTGAACCCGCCGATCGTGCCCAGGCCCTGTACCGGCGGCGGCGGGAACACGGCGATGAACGCGTCCTGGATCGACCCGTACTGCTTGTTCAGGTCGGCGGCAATCGCATTGCCCGACAGCTCAGCGCTCTTGCGCTTGTCGAACGGATCCAGCGTGACGAACACGATGCCGGCGCTTGGGCTGTTGGTGAAGCCGTTGATCGACAGGCCCGGGAAGGCCACGGCCGATTCCACGCCCGGATGCTTGAGCGCGATGTCCGACATGCGGCGGATCACGTCCTCGGTACGGTCCAGCGTGGCACCGTCAGGCAGCTTGGCAAAGCTCACCACGTACTGCTTGTCCTGCGCCGGCACAAAGCCCTTCGGCACCATCTGGAACACGCCCCAGGTCGCCACCAGCATCACGGCGTAGACGCCGAACACCGAACCCTTGCGGCGGATCACGCCCTTCACGCCACGGCCATAGCTGTCCGAACTGCGGCCGAAGAAGCGGTTGAAGCGGGCAAAGAAGCCGCCGAAGACACGGTCCATGCCGCGCGTCAGCCAGTCCTTGGGCGCATCGTGGCCCTTGAGCAGCAGCGCGGACAGGGCCGGCGACAGCGTCAGCGAGTTGAACGCCGAGATGATCGTCGAGATCGAGATCGTCAGCGCGAACTGCTTGTAGAACTGGCCGGTCAGGCCCGTCATGAAGGCCAGCGGCACGAACACGGCGATCAGCGTCAGGGCGATGGCGATGATCGGGCCGCTCACTTCGCGCATGGCCTTGTAGGTGGCCTCCTTCGGCGACAGCCCTTCCTCGATGTTCCGCTCGACGTTTTCGACCACCACGATCGCATCGTCCACCACGATACCGATCGCCAGCACCAGGCCGAACAGGCTCAGCGCGTTGATCGAGAAGCCGAACGCATGCATCAGGCCGAACGTACCGACGATCGACACCGGCACCGCCAGCAGCGGGATGATCGACGCACGCCACGTCTGCAGGAACAGGATCACCACCAGCACCACCAGCGCGATGGCCTCGAACAGCGTGTGGACCACCGCCTCGATCGAGTGGCGCACGAACTGCGTGGGGTCATAGACGATGCTGTAGTCCACGCCTTCCGGCATGTTGGCCTTCAGCTCGGCCATGGTCTTGCGCACGTCGTTCGAGATCTGGATCGCGTTGGAACCCGGCGACTGGAAGATCGGCAGCGCCACGGCGGACTTGTTGTCCAGCAGCGAACGCAGCGCGTATTCCGACGCACCCAGTTCGATGCGCGCGATGTCCTTCAGGTACGTCACCACACCGTCGGGCGAGGTCTTGACGATGATGTCGCCAAACTCCTCCACGGTCTGCAGACGGCCCTGCGCGTTCACCGACAGTTGCAGGTCGGTGCCCGGCAGCGACGGCGACTGGCCGATCACGCCGGCTGCCACCTGCACGTTCTGCTCGCGGATGGCGCGCACTACGTCAGACGCGGCCAGGCCGCGCTCGGCGATCTTTTCCGGGTTGACCCAGACACGCATCGAGTAGTCGCCCGAGCCGAACATCTGCACCTGGCCAACGCCCTGGATCCGCGCCAGGCGGTCCTTCACGTTGATCAGCGCATAGTTGCGCAGGTACGTCATGTCGTAGCGGTCGTTCGGCGATACCAGGTGGACCACCATGGTCAGGTCAGGCGAGCTCTTGACCGTGGTGATACCCAGCCGGCGCACGTCCTCGGGCAGGCGCGGTTCGGCCTGCGAGACACGGTTCTGCACCAGCTGCTGGGCCTTGTCCGGGTCGGTGCCCAGCTTGAAGGTCACCGTCAGCGTCAGGTTGCCGTCGCTGTTGGCCTGCGAGTTCATGTAGAGCATGTCCTCGACGCCGTTGATCTGTTCTTCCAGCGGCGTGGCCACGGTCTCGGCAATCACCTTCGGGTTGGCGCCCGGGAACTGCGCGCGCACCACCACCGACGGCGGTACCACTTCCGGGTACTCCGAGATCGGTAACTTGAACATCGAGATGGCGCCGATCAGGAAGATCAGCACCGACAGCACGCCCGCGAAAATCGGGCGATCGATAAAGAATTTCGAGAGATTCATCTTGGTCTCGGCGAAAACAGTCCCCCTGGCCGTCCGCTCGCCGAGCGGACGCCATGTAAAACTTCAGGGGGAAATTTCAGTTCGGTGTGCTTGGGGCGGCGGGCGCTTAGCTCACCTTGGCCTTGTCGGCCTTACCCTCTTCCGCGGCCTGCTTGCGGTCGGGGGTGTTGCCGCGCGACTCAAGCTCGCTGCGATAGGCCATGGCCACGGGCTTCGGTGCCACGGTGTCGCCAGGGCGCACGCGCATCAGGCCGTTCACGACGATGCTCTCGCCCGGTTGCAGCCCCTTGCGGATCACGCGCAGCCCTTCGTACGTCGGTCCAAGCTCGACTTCGCGATACACGAGCTTGTTGGCCTTGTCGACCACGAGCACGAACTTCTTGCCCTGGTCGGTGCCGACGGCACGGTCGTTGACCAGCACGGCTGGGTGCGGCGAACCGCCACCGAGCTTGACCTTGGCGTACAGACCCGGCAGCAGGCGACCATCCTCGTTGTCGAACACGGCGCGCACGCGGATGGTGCCGCTGCGCGTATCGAGCCGATTGTCGATCGAGTGGATCTTGCCCTTGTGCGGGTTGCCGTCCTCGTTGGCCAGGCCCAGGAACACCGGCAGGTCGTTCTTGCCGCCGCTGGCGCCCGGCGCCGTGTAGCGCAGGTAGCTCTGCTCGTCGACATCGAAGCTGGCGTACACCGGCGAGACCGACACCACCGAAGTCAGCGGCGGCGATGCGGCGCCCGCGGCCACCAGGTTGCCCACGGTGATTTCCGCACGCGACACCTTGCCCGAGACCGGTGCAACGATGCGCGTGTAGCTCAGGTTCAGCTTCGCCACTTCCAGCGCCGCCTGCGCGCCACGCACGTCCGCCGACAGCTCGCTGGCGGCATTGATACGCTCGTCGAACTCGCGACGCGAGATCGCGTTGTCGTCCAGCAGGCGCTGCGCTCGGGCCTTCTCGGTCTGCGCATGCGAGGCACGTACCTGCGCCGCGGCCAGCGCCGCTTCGGCGCGTGCCACTTCGGCGGCGTACGGGCGCGGATCGATCGTGAACAGCGGGTCGCCCTTCTTCACGATGGAGCCTTCGCGGAAATGCACCGTTTCGATGGTGCCGGAAACGCGCGGGCGGATTTCCACGCGGTCCACGGCCTCGATGCGGCCCGAGAATTCATCCCATTCGGTGATGGTCTGGCCCACCGCTGCCGACACTTCCACGGCAGGCGCCGGGGGCGGCGTATTGGCCTGTGCTTCCCCGCCGTGCCAGGGTCGCAGTACCGAGGTTGCCACGCCCGCCCCAAGAATTGCCACGATGGCAAAGGCGATTAGCGTGCGTCGAGACTTGTTATTCATCTTTCTTCACTCCGTGTTTTCGTCGGATTTCTTCAACTGGAAAAGCAAAAATTCAGGCCGAACGCTGCCCGCCAGCCCAGGGGGCCGGAAAAACGGGAACAACAAGGGGTCCTCCGTCCGGAATCGGACAGAAGCAAGCCACTACTGGGGGCCAGCCTCAAAGGGCGCTAGCGGGAGAATCCGGCACCGCTACAGCATTCGCGGCGCCGGCCGGCGTTCGGACCGGATTACGAGGCGTCGTCGGCCTTGGCGAAACTTTCGCGCAGGAACCGCGCACCTTCTTTGACCCATGCCTGACACATCTCATGGGACTGTTCCACCCCGTCGCCACAGGCGCCGGGCATGATCAGGGCCCTGGCCGGGATGCCGGCCTTGGACAATTTCGTGGCGAAGGCCTCGCCTTCCGCACGCAGAGCGTCTTTTTCCGCCACCTGCACCAGCGTCGGCGGCAATCCCGCCAGCCGCGATGCCAGGGCCGGGGCCGCATACGGATGCACGCTCGCGGCCGGCGTCGGCAGGTAGTCACGATAGTTGCACGCGAGCTTGCGCAGCATTTCCATCGGCACCTGCCCGGCGGACGACGCGTGCTGCAGGCACGGATCGGTCACGGGCCGGATCAGCCACTGGCCAGCCGGCTGCGGCAGGCCGCGGTCACGCAGCATCTGCGCCGTGGCGATGGCCAGGTTGCCACCGGCTTCCTCGCCCACCAGCGCAAAGCGCAGCTTGTCGACCTTGAGCTTCCGGGCCTGCTTGAGCACCCACGACACCGTGTTGACGGCATCCTCGGGTGCTGCCGGGAACGGGTTCGCGGGCGCCAGCGAGTAATCGGGCGTCACCACCACGGCCGGGACCGACTCCGCCAGATCCCGCGCCAGTTCCTTCGCGGCTTCGACCCCGCCGTCGACAAAGCCGCCGGCATGCAGGTAGAGCATCCATGGCAACAATGGCGCACCGGCGCTCACGGGCCAATAACCTGCGGGGTAACACACGCAGACCTTCATTTCGCGATCGCCGCTGGCCACCACGTGCTGGATCACGATTGCCTCGCCCTGTTCTGCGGCCGGTTGTACGGCGGAACTACGGGGAGTCGTGGTCTTGGTCATGGTTGGCACGGCAGCCGGCAAAGGCCGTCGATTACTGTATTGCGATGCAGCGAATTATGGTGATTGACAACGATGGGATAAAGCTGGCTATTGCCAATGCACTGTTTCTGCGTTGGAATAATCACCGAAGTGAACCCACATGGCTTGAAATGGATACCTGAAATGTGATTCACTCCGGTCCTTCGGCATCTGCGCACTTGGGGAAACAGCGCAAACGCCGGCGCCCCAACACTCCACCCGTCCCCGCTCCGGCCGCCACTGGCGGACCGCCGGCAGCAAATCCAGGCCGCGCACTTGACATGCAGCGGACCCGATCCCGCCAGACATCCTTCGGAACGTAGCCCGGTCTTACTCCTTTCGAAAGCAACATCATGGATCGTCTTGTCTCAATGCAGGCATTCACGCGGGTGGTGGATGTCGGCAGCTTTGCGCGCGCGGCGGAGTCGCTAGACCTGCCCAAGGCCACGCTCACCCGGCTGATACAAAACCTGGAAACCCATCTTGGCGTCAAGTTGCTGCACCGGACCACGCGCCGGATCAGCGTAACCACCGACGGCGCTGCCTACTACGAACGCTGCGTCCGCATCCTGGCGGATGTGGAGGAAGCGGAACAGTCGCTGACGCGCCACAACAACTCGCCGCGCGGCACGCTGGCCGTGGATACCACCAGCGGGCTGGCGCAACTGGTGTTGATGCCTCAACTGCATGACTTCTTCAATGCCTATCCCGAACTGAAGCTGGAACTGACCATCAACGGCAAGCCCATCGACCTGCTCAAGGAAGGCGTGGATGTGGTGCTGCGTGTGGGTGCACTCGACGAGGCCATGGTGGCACGGCGCATCGGGCAGGTGAAGCTGGCGTTCTATGCGTCGCCGATCTACCTGCGGCGTTTTGGCACACCACACGACCTGACCGAGCTGTCGCAGCACAAGGCCATCAACTTCCTGTCGAACCGAACCGGCCGCGAAACGCCGTGGACGCTGATCCGTGGCGGGGAAAGTACCGAAGTGCTGCTGCCTTCGGCGATCTCGACCAACGATGCCGACGTGTACCTGGGTTGCGCGGTGGAAGGCCATGGCATTGCACGCATCTCGCGCGCCATGGCCGAGCCGTATATCCACAGCGGGCGGCTCGTGGAAGTCATGGCCGACTGGCAGACCGACGAACTGCCGATTTCTGCGATGTATCCGCAGAACCGGCACCTGTCGGCCAAGGTGCGCGTGTTCGTGAACTGGGCCGCCGAGATCTTCTCGCGGCATCCGCACTTTGGCGCGGCGCCGCAGCAGTTGGCGGCGTAGGGTTGGCCGATGGTTTTCTCCCTCTCCCGCGCGCGGGAGAGGGGAGAAAACCCTACGCCTCCCGACCTCAATTCTTCCCGATCTCCTGCAGTATCCGCGTCATCAGGTACAGGCGCGGCACGATCGAATCCAGCTCCACGTACTCGTCGCGCGCGTGATAGCCGAAGCCCGACAGGCCAAAGCTTTCCAGCACCACCGCCTTGCCCGAACGCCCTGCGAAGCCCGCATCGGTGCCGCCACCGGTGCCGGGAATCAGGATCAGCGACCGGCCGTCCATCTCCGCATAGATCTGCTGGGCCCGCGCGGCCAGTTCCTTCGAGCGCGTATCGGCCACGAACGCCGGGCGCCCCTCTTCCATCGCAATCGTGGTCTTCGTATCGGGGATCAGATGGCCTGCGTCGACCTTCTGCTGCAACGCCGTCTGCAGCTTCTGCGCGGCACCGCTGGCGGTCACGCGCACGTCGCCCACGGCGCTGGCCGTCTCAGGGATCTGGTTCAGCGGGCCGGTGGTCTTGGCCTGCGTCCAGTTCATCTGCGCGCCCGGTATCGTCTTGGCCAGGTCACGCGTTTCCTGCATCTGGTAGGCCAGTTCCAGCAGGGCATTGCGGCCCAGTTCGGGGGCGGCGCCCGCGTGGGATGACCGGCCCTTGACCTGCATCGTCGCCGTAGCGGTGCCGGCGGCGGCCAGCAGCAGCGATTCGGATTTCGCCACGGCCTTGGCCACGTTGGGCTCGCACGACAGCACCACGTCGTGCTGCGCGGCCAGCGTGGCAATGGTCTCGCCCGAGCCCAGCGAGCCGATTTCCTCGTCCGGGTTGAGCAGCACCGTGATCTGCGCGTAGTCCTTCCAGCCCTGCGCCTTGAGGATTTCCAGCGAATGCAGGATCACCGCCAGCCCACCCTTGTCGTCGGCGATGCCGGGGCCGTAGAGCCGGTTGCCGTCCTCGCGGATCGGCTGCGAGGCCAGGATGCCGGCCGGGTACACCGTGTCCATATGGCCGATCAGCATGATCCGGCGCTTGCCGGTGCCAGTCAGCGTGGCCTTGATCATCGGCGCGGCGCTGGTGGTCATCGACAGCCGTTCCATCTTCGCGCCCATGGCCTGCAGCCGCTGCGACGTGTAGTCGGCCATGCGCGCCAGCCCCTGCATGTTGGCGCTGCCGGATTCGATCGTCACCATGTCCTTGAGCGACTGCACCACGGCGGGCTGCGCGGCGCGTGCCGCGTCGAGCAGCGCCTGGTCGGGGCCGGCGGCCAGCGCGGCACCGCAGGCCGTTGCGGCGGCCAGGGCGATGGCGGTGGCGCCGGCCAGGCGGCGAAGGGAAAGCAGCATGCGTGTCTCCTGTTCTCAGTTCTCGTTTTAGGAGCTCCAATGTATCGCTTGCGCTATCTGGGAGGGAGGTTCAATATCGCCAATCCTCATGCCAATCCCGCCACAACATCCCCATGCCCCCGCCGGCCGCATCCCTGCACGTCAAGCTGCTCTGGTTGCCCGATGCCATGCCCGGCACCTTGTTCGGCGCGCTCGATGTCCTGCGTACGGCCGCAGGCGTGGCGCAACTGCAGCAGCCCGGCGCGCCGTCCGGGCTGACGTGGGAGATCATCGGCGCCAACGGGCGCCCGCTGCCCGACCCGCTGCCCGGCCTTTCCACGTCGCGCCGGGGTGCCCCGCGACAGGCCCAGGCGCTGATCGTGGTGCCCGGCCTGATGGCCGCCAGCGCGCCGCACCTGGGCGAACTGGCCACCGCCGATACCGCCACGCAGCGCCTGCTTGCACGCCATGTGGATGCCGGTGGCTGGGTGGCGTCGATCTACACGGGCGTGGCCTTCCCGCTGATGCTGGGGCTGCTCGATGGCGCGCGCTGTGGGGCGCCGTGGATGTTCCAGAGCTGGTTCGCGCAACGCTTTCCGGCGTGCGACCTGTCATCGGATGAACCCATGGGGCTGCATGGGCAGGTCTTCCATTGCGTGGCGCCTGCCCTGCAGACGGAATTCATGCTGCGCGTGCTGGGCCACCTGCATGACCCCGATCTGGCCCAGACGGTGGCCCGCCTGCTGCTCTACCAGCCCGAACGCCAGCAGTGGGTGCCGGAGCTTGTTTCGCAGCGGTGGCTGGGCAAGACCGCCGACAGCCCGGTCTATCGCGCCATCGGCTGGTTGCAGGCCCATGTCGGCGAACCCTATCGGCTGGCCGCCGTGGCGCGGGCCGCCGCGGTCAGCGAACGGACACTGCTGCGCCATTTCCGCCAGGTGACCGGGCGCACGCCATTGGATTACCTGCACCGGCTGCGCGTGGAGCGCGCCCGCGTGCTGCTGGAAGTCACGCTGCACGGCACGCAGGCGATTGCCGAGGCCTGCGGCTACAGCGATGCCGCCGCCTTCCGGCGCCTGTTCCAGCGAACCATGCAGATGTCGATGTCGGAATACCGCTCGCGCTTTGCGTTGCGCACGCGGCGCCGCTACTGGCGCGTGGAAGACCAGGCGGCGCGCGTCGATGCTGGCACCCGTGGGTGAGTGCCAGCCGTTTCCGTTCCTTCAGCCGTTTCAGCTACTCAGGGCGATATGGTTGATGACGTTCTCCACGCCTTGCACGTACCACGCGTCGCGCTCCACCTGCTTGCGCGCCCCATCGCTGGACGCATAGCCGTCGAGCGTCACAACCCGGCCCTCGGTACGCACGCGGATGCGCGCGGCGTCCACGAACGGGTCGGTTTCCAGCACCAGTTGCAGCGCTTCGCTCAGTTCCTCGTCGCTGTCGGCCTCGGCCGGCGCCACCACGATGTCGTTGATGACGTTGCGACAGCCGCGTGACCACCATGCCAGCACGCCGGCCAGGCGCATGTGCGACAGGCTGATCACCTGGCCGCTCAGCATCACGGCACCGTCGTGGACCGCCACTTCGATCCAGCCGCTGCGCTCGCCCACGGCTTCGCGCACGGGCTCCAGCTGTCCTTTCACCTTCGCGCAGAGCTTGCAGTTACGAAAGTCGATCGCATTGAGCAGCCGCTCGCAAACGGCGGCGCGCACGTCGCCATCGCCCACCATCGGGCCGGCATGGGCAATGCGCAGATGATCGATCACTGTGGAAACGCCGTCCACACGGCGCAACTGGGCCGTGGCGCGCGTCTTGTCCATGACGTCGGCCACTTCGCCCTCCAGAATCAGGGCCCCGTCGGATAGTCGCAGGTGAATGGTGGGATGGATCTGGTGGCCCTGATATGGCACATGCGCCAACGCGGCTCGCGCCTGCGTCAGCACTGCTTCGCTACTCAGCATGATGTGTGTCTCCCCATTTGACGTGGAGATGGGTGGGAAGCGCGCCCCTGCCTGCAAGCACGCGCGGCGCGGTACGGCTGACCTGCCCCGTGGTGCCGCGCCACACAGGCATTATAGGAAGCGCCCCCGGCAAAGTCGCCGTGCTTCGGACCCCGACCCGACGTTGCCGTTTCAAACGTCTGTTGCGCGCCTGGCGGTGTCTGCCGCAGGTGCGCGCAAGGCCCTGCCAATCGGCTGCAAAGTCAGAAGCGGCGCGGGTTTCGGGCAGTCGGGGCGCGTTCAGCGGCATTGAAATCACACGCCGTGCGCATTAAGCGTCGCTGAACATCGTAAAAGCGGATGCCAAGTGATGCAGCCATCGCTACCATCGAGTCGTCGGCTACCACGGAGATGCTCATGACACCGTCTTGCCGCTTTGGCGTTCCGCTTCGACTGGCCGTTTTTGCCACGCTGGCCTCGTCGCCCGCATGGCTGGGCGCAGCCACCAAGACCACCACGTTCGCCGTCCGGCTGACGCTGACGGCCGACTGCACGATCAGCGCCAGTGACCTCGACTTCGGCTCGCAGGGCGTGCTGGCCGCCAATGTGGACCAGACGTCGAGCCTGGCGGTCACCTGCAGCAACAGCGCACCGTACCAGGTAGGGCTCGACGGCGGCACCGCGGCGGGCAGCAGCATCGCCAACCGGCTGATGGCCGGCACGGGCGCCGCGACGGTCCAGTACCAGATCTACCGCGACAGCAGCCGCACGCAGATCTGGGGCAACACGCCGGGCACCGATACGGTTGGCGGCACCGGCAGCGGATCCGCCCAGGCCATCACGATGTACGGCCGCGTGCCGCCGCAGGCCACGCCTGCCGCCGGCACCTATACGACCACCGTCACCGCCACCGTCAACTTTTGATGCCACGCGCCGCCCGCTGGCGGCGCCGGACGTCCGCCGCATGGACAGCCCTTGCGCTGGCCATGCCCGGCCTTTGTCCGCCGGCGCACGCGACTTCGCTGCAGATCACACCGGTGCGGGTCGACCTGCCTGCCGGGGCCGGCGCGGCCGCGCTGACCCTGCGCAATGCCGACAGCAAGCCGATTCACGCACAGGTGCGCGTATTCCGCTGGACCCAGGCCGATGGCGACGATGTGCTGGCGCCTACCGACGAAGTGCTGGCCAGCCCGCCTATCGTGCGTATCGCCGGCAACGGCGAGCAGCTGATCCGCGTGGTACGCCCCCAGCCGGGCACGTCAGCCGGCGAAACGGCCTACCGCCTGCTGATCGACGAACTGCCCCAGCGCGATGCGCCGCCCAGCCCCTCGGGCGTGCGGGTGCAGCTGCGCTATTCGGTGCCGGTCTTTGCCGGCACGCCCGCCGGGCCGCCCGCCGCGAGGCTTGCCCTGGTGCTATGGCGCGACCAGGGCCAGTGGCGCCTGTCGGCACGCAACGATGGCGCCAGCCATGCCCGGCTCAGCGATGTGGCGCTGATCTCGGCCAGGCAGCGCATCCGCGTGGCCGAGGGGTTGTTCGGTTATGCCCTGCCAGGGGCCACGCGCATCTGGGACATCCGCCTGCCAGCCAGCTTCACGCCGGCAGCCGACCTGCGGCTGGACGCAGCCGTCAATGGCGAACCGGTGTCGCTGCCCGTGACGCAGCGGCAGCCAGAACCGGACCAATGACATGGAATCCACCACCATTGCCCCCTTGCCGCGCCCTGCCATGGCGGCTTGCGATGGCCGCCTGCATGCTGACCGCCGCCCTGGAGAACACCAGGCTCCTTGCGCAGACCATCGACAAGGTACCCGGCCACACCGCCTACCTCGAAGTCATGGTCAACGGCGAGTCAACCGGCAGCGTCGCCCGCTTCGCGGACCGCGGCGGCATGCTGCTGACGCCCCTCGACGAGTTGCGCGACCTGGGCCTGCAGGCCGATCCGTCGCTGGCCGATACGCAGGGCCTGGTGCCGCTGGACCGCCTGCCGGGCGTGACCTGGCGCTATGACCCCGCCATGCAGCGCGTGTACCTTACCGTCGACGACAGTTCGCGCATTCCCACGCAACTGGGCGCCCGCAATCGTGCGCGGCCTGCAGTCACGCCGGGCACCGGCTTCGTGCTGAACTACGACGCCTATGCCCAGCCCGACACCGGCCAGCAGCTCGGCCTGTACAGCGAGCAGCGGTTCTTCCACCCCGGTGGCGTGCTTGGCAACACCGGCGTCGCCACCGTCTACGACAACGCCACGCGCTACGTGCGCCTGGACACCAACTGGACCCACGCCGACCCCAACGGCATGCAATCGATGCTGATCGGCGACACCATCACCGGCGCCCTGCCCTGGTCGCGTCCAGTGCGGCTGGGCGGCTTCCAGCTTCGGCGCAATTTCGGCCTGCGGCCAGACCTGATCACCTATCCGCTGCCGGCACTGGCCGGCTCGGCGGCCGTGCCGGGCGCGGTGGACCTGTACATCAACAATGTGCGCCAGTACTCGGGCCAGGTGCCGACCGGCCCCTTCGTCATCAACAATGCCCCGGCGCTCAGTGGCGCGGGCCAGGCCACCATCATCGTGCGCGACGCGCTGGGGCGCGATGTCAGCACTACGGTGCCGCTCTACGTGGATGCGCGCATGCTGGCGCCGGGCCTGTTCGACTATTCGCTCGAAATCGGCTTCCTGCGCGCGCAGTACGGCGTGGATTCATTCCGGTACGCATCGGCGCCCGCCGCCAATGGGTCGATACGGTACGGGCTCAGCGACAGGGTCACGCTCGAAGGCCGCGGCGAAGTATCGCGCGGCGTGGGCATCGCCGGCGGCGGCGTGTTGTTCAAGCTGCCGGTGACCGGCGTGCTCAACCTGTCCGCAAGCGCCAGCGGAGCAGGCGGCGGGCAGCTTGGCCTTGGCTACCAGTGGCGTACGCCGCGCTTCAGCGTCGACCTGCAGGGTACGCGCACTTTCGGCGACTATGAGGACCTGGCTGCGAGGTCGGGGGCGCCGATGCCGCGTGCGCTGTACCGCGCAACGGTGTCGGTGCCGGTGCGGCGCAACGGCAACATCGCCGCCAGCTATGTCGACCTGTCCGATCCTGTCTACGGCACGTCGCGCATCGGCTCGCTGGCCTGGACGGCGCAATGGGGCCGTCGCACGTCGGTCACGGCCAGCACCTACCGCGACTTTGCGGCGGGGTCGTCGTACGGCGCGTCGCTGACGCTGACCTGGCTGCTCGACAGCGACACCACGGCGTCGGCCACGGTGGGCCGCGACAACGGCCGCCCGACGCTGATCGGCGCCGTGAGCCACACCATCCCGTACGAGGGCGGATGGGGATGGCAGGTGGTTGGCCAGCAAGGCGGCGACACGTGGCGCGGCGCCGCGCAGGCCAATTTCCGTGGGCGCTATGGTGACGTCTACGGTGCGGTGCAGGACCTGCAGGGCCGCGTGACCACGCAGTTCGGCGCCAGCGGGTCGCTGGTGGCCATGGACGGCACGGTCATGGCCGGCCGACGAATCGACCAGAGCTTCGCGCTGGTGTCGACGGGCGGCGTAGCCAACCTGCCCGTGCTGGTGGAAAACCGCCGCATCGGCAACACCAACGGCAGTGGTCATATCCTGGTGCCGAACCTGCTGCCCTACGATGCCAACCGCATCGAGATCGATGCCCTGGCGCTGCCCGTCAACACGCGGCTCAGCTCCACGCGGCTGTCGATTGCCCCGGCGCTGCAGTCGGGCGCGCTGGCCACGTTCCGCATCGAATCGTTCCGGGGCGCGCAGGTCGTGCTGACCGACGCACAAGGCGAGCCGTTACCAGCCGGCACCACGGTCATCCACCTCGAAAGCGGCGCACGCACCGTGGTGGGCTATGACGGCCTGGCGTTCTTCGACACCCTCGGCGACGACAGCACGTTCCACGCCGAAACCGACACCGGCGTCTGCACCGCACGGCTCACCTACCGGCAGACGACAGACTCGCTGCCCAGGCTGGGCCCGATCCCATGCGAGGCCGGCGCCCCGTGATGCGGCTGCTGGCCGCCCTCCTGCTGCTGACAGCCTCCGGCGGCGCCTGGGCGGTCTGCACTGTCACCACGCCGTCGCTGGCATTCGGCAGCTACAGCCCGGTCAGCGGCAACGTGGCCGACGTCCAGGGATCGATCACGGTGTCGTGCTCGGGCATCGCCTTGTCGGCCCGAGTACGGGCATGCGTCAATATCGGCACGGGCTCGGCCGGCACGTCGGTCTCGCCGCGCGTGCTGGCCAGCGGCACGCAGACGCTCAGTTTCAACCTCTACTCGGACAGCGGACGCACCCAGGTCTGGGGCTCACGCACCACGGGCGCCACTGCTCCGCCTGTGACACTCGACTTCGGTGCGCTGCTCGGCAACGGCAGCGCCACCGTCAACTACTATGGCCGGGTGCTGGCCAACCAGACCGGTGCGGGCACCGGAACCTATGCGTCGCAGTTCACGGGGCTGAATGCCGAAGTTACCTATGTGGAATACCTGCTGGCCCCGCCCGACTGCAGCACACTGGCCACCAACAGCCTGCCGATCACATTCACGGCCAGCGCCACCGTGGCCAGCGATTGCAATATCACGGCCACGCCGCTCGATTTCGGGTCCATCGGCGTGCTGTCGGGCAATCACGACGCCGTCAGCACGCTGACCGTGCAATGCACACGCAACGCGGCCTATACCATCGCCCTCAATGCGGGCATCGGCAACGGCGCAAACGTGTCGTCCCGCAAGATGACGCGCACGGGCGGCTCGCAGACCGTGAACTACCAGCTTTACTCGGATTCGGCCCGCACGGTGCCCTGGGGGGATGGCACGCGCGGTACTTCAACGGTGGGCGGCACGGGCACCGGCACCGCAAACACCATCAGCGTCTACGGCCGTGTGCCGCAGCAGAACACGCCGCAGCACGGCGCGTACACGGACACGGTGACGGCGACCATTACCTATTGACCGTCCGTGGCGGCCCACGGACGATAGTCGGCATTGCCACGCCCCGGAGCCCCCATGTGCGTCAATTACGCCCCCGTCCAGAAACGCATCCTGCGCGAGATCTTCGGCGTGGAGCCGCCGCCGGGCCTGTATCCCGAGGAGACCTGGCCCGACTATGCCGCGCCCATCGTGCGCCAGAACGCCTCTGAAGCGGCCTGGGAAAGCGTGCTGGCATCGTTCAGCATGGTGCCAAAGGCCACCATCCCGCCTGGCACGCGCTACTACCCCACCGCCAATGCGCGCGTGGAGACGATCGGGAAGCTGTCGTCCTTTGCCAGGTTCTGGAAGTCGTGCCAGCTGGCGCTGGTGCCCGCCACGGCGTTCTACGAGCCGAACTATGAAAGCGGCAAGGCGGTACGGTGGAAGATCGGCCTGCCGGGGGGCGAGCCGTTTGCCATCGCGGGGCTGTGGCGAGCCTGGCCGGGCGGGGGCGTGTCGTTCACGATGCCGACGGTCAACGCCGACCAACATCCGCTGATGCAGCGGTTTCACAAACCGGGGGACGAGAAACGCGGTGTGGTGATCCTGCCGCGTGAAGACTGGGACGAATGGCTGGTATGCCGCGATCCCGAGGTAGCCAGGACGCTGCTGCGCCTGCTGCCTGCCGAAAGACTGGTGGCGGAGCCGGCCCCGTTGCCGCCGCGCGGGACGACAAAGGGGCCTCCGCCACCCTCGGACTAGCGCATCCGGTGACGATCAGAATGCGGCGCGGGCCTGGATGTAGACCATGCGCGGCGCGCCCACCAGGCGGCCGGCATTGCTGTCGGTGGTACGCGTGTAGTAGCGCTTGTCGAACAGGTTGTTGATGCCGACGGTGATGTCGGTGTTCTTGCGCTGCGGCAGCTTGAACATCGCCTGGATGTTCCACGTACGGAAGCCCGGGATCAGGCCGTTGCTGCCGTCCGCGCTTTCGGCCACCGTGTTGGCCAGATCCGCGTACTGCTTGCTCTGGTGCGTGGTGGACACGTTGAACGTCCAGCTGCGCCAGTCGTAGCGCGCGCCAATCGTGTCGGTCGTACGCGAGTAGAACGGCACGTCCAGGCCGGCCGTGGTGCCCGACTTCTGGATGGCGCGCGTGTACGTGTAGTTGGCGTACAGGTTCAGGCCGCCCAGCAGGCTGGCGCGGTCGAACGAGTAGTCGATGGCCGCTTCCACGCCGTCGTGGTCGGTGGCGCCGATGTTCTGGAACGTGGCCGGAAACAGGCCCGGCACCTGCAGGATCTGGTTGTCGAACTTGATCTTGAACGCGGTCAGCTCACCCTTGATGTGGTTGTCGGTCCAGCGCGTACCCACTTCAAACGTCTTGGCCACTTCCGGCTGCAGCGGATTGTTCGGCGTCTGCGAGTTGAGCTGCGTGTTCTGCACTGGGCCAAACGACGTGCTGTAGTCGGCAAAGACCGTCCACGCGCTGTTCACCAGGTACGACACGTTGACCGACGGCAGCGCCTTGTTGTTCAGGCTGTCCCACTGCGTCGCGGTGTTGCGCTGCTGGCGCGTGGTGTCGATATGCTCGAAACGCACGCCCGGCACGATGCGCCAGTTGCCGTACGCGATGCGGTCGTCGATGTAGACGGCATGGGCATCGGTGGCATTGTCGAACGTGGTGGTCGGGCCGTTCACGCCGGTCAGGCGGTTCGTGCTGAACTGGTTGTCGTCGCCGCGCTCGCGGATGTAGCGGTAGCCGACCGTCACGTCGTGCGTGGTCGGGCCTACGCCAAAACGCTGCGTAAAGCGCGGCTCGATGCCGAACGTGGTGTAGTTGCGCGGCTGGTGCGCAATCACGGTAGCGCTCTGCTGCAGCGTGCTCTGCCGGTAGCTCTCGTTGAAGAACGTGCGGATCTCGAATTCCTGGCTCGTGGAAATCGTGTTCACGTAGCCGAGGTCGAAACCGTAGCGGTTGCCGCTCCAGTAGTCGTCGGGACGCGTGTTCTGGAACGGATCGGCGTTGTACTGGGCCACGCTCAGGCCGCCCGGCGTCTTCGACTTGACGTCGTAGTACGACAGCTTGCCGTAGACCTGCGACGTCGGCGTGATGTCGTACGCGAACTTCACGGCCAGGTCGTTGACGTTGTCGTCGCTGCCCTGGCGCCATTCGCGACCGGTCATGCCCGAGTACAGCAGCGCAACGCCCAGGCCGCTGTCGAGCGTGGTCCCCACGAACGCGTTGTACTGGGTGTTGCTGCCACCGCCCTGGGTGTAGATGTTCTCGCGCACCGAGGCTTCGCCGCTGAACACGCCCGGAATCGGCTTGGTGTTGAAATTGATGATGCCGCCCACGTTCTGCGGGCCATAGCGCACCGCACCGCCGCTGCGCACCACGTCGATCGACTCGATGTTGCCCAGGCTGACCGGAGCAAACGACAGCTGCGGCTGCCCGTACGGCGCCACGGCCATCGGGATGCCATCCAGCAGCACGGTGGAACGCGGCGTGTAGCGGCCAGTCAGGCCCCGCACGCCGATATTGAGCGACACGGCGCTGCCGGCCGTGCCGGAGTTGTCGGTCGCCTGCACGCCGGGGATGCGGCGCATGACATCGCCAATGCTCTGCGCGCCGCTTTGTTCGATCTGCTGCTCGCTGACCACCGTGCGTGCGCCGGGGAAGGTCTTCACGCTGTTCTGCAGCCCGGTGCCCAGCCAGTTACCGGAAACCTGGACCGTTTCGAGCACCTGGCCTCCCACTCCCCCCTGCGAAGCCGCGGTGTCCTGCGCCGCGGCCCATTGCGGCGTCAGGCACAGCATCGAGACGGCAAGCGCCGTGGCGCACGGGGCAAAGTGGGGCGCGGCAGATGGCAGGCCGCGACGGCTCGAATTCATGGTCTTCCCTTGTATCAAGAAACTGACGAAGGCCATGAATGTAAGTGATAACGGTTCTCGTTTGTAGCTAGATTAACGAGAGGAGCACCAAATGTATCTCGACTACGACAATGTGTTGCCCATACACGACATTTTGTCGACAACTACCCTATGTTGAGCGCTCAAGACACCCAGTTCGCACCATCAATCTCCAATCGCTGCACCCCGCAATTGGGTGATCCCGGCGCCCTACCGATTGAGGGTGTGCGCCTTAGGGGCGGGCACCCATACTGACCAGCCACCGGCCAGAAGAGCCGGACCAACCTGGGTCAGAACATGAATGCAGTCTCATTTGTCGGATACGCGCTCGCGTTTCTGGCGGTGATCATCATCGCCGCCCGCTGGATCTACCGAAATCACCCTGCCCTGCGGGATGCCGATCCGGTGCCTCCCGATCGCCGCGAAGGGGGCGCCCATCCGCCGCGCGGCGGCTCGTCCCGCGACTGATCCGCGCTCTGTCGGGGAACTGCCACGCTTCATCGTTGCCTGAACCTCTTGCGCCCGCGCCACGCGGCGTGCACGCTCGCGCCTGTGAGCCACAAGAAAAAAGGGAACAAGACATGGCAACTTCCAACAAACTGCCGGCCTGGACCATCTGGTCCCCGCTGGCCGCCTGGGCCGCCTTTGGCCTGGGCCTTGCAATGACGGGTCAGGCCTGGCTGATCGCACTGATGTCGCTCGCATTGGCCGGCGCGGTGTTTGCCGCCGTCCACCATGCCGAGGTGGTGGCTCACAAGGTCGGCGAGCCGTTCGGCACCCTGGTGCTGGCCATCGCGGTCACGGTGATCGAAGTGGCGCTGATCGTGTCGGTCATGCTGTCATCCGGCCCCGAAAAGGCCGGCCTGGCGCGCGATACGGTCTTCGCGGCGGTCATGATCATCTGCAACGGCATTGTCGGCATCTGCCTGTTCGTGGGTGCACTGCACCACCGCGAGCAGGCCTTCCAGGCGCCTGGGGCCAATGCCGCCATGGCCATCCTGGTCACCCTGCTTGGGTTGACGATGGTGCTGCCCAACTTCACCAGCACCACGCCGGGCCCGGTGCTGTCGTCGTCCCAGCTGGCGTTTTCAGGCGTGATGTCGCTGCTGCTCTACGGCTGCTTCGTCTTCGTGCAGACCGTGCGGCATCGCGACTACTTCCTGGTGGAAGGCAGCCACGACGAAAACGTGCATGCGCCGCCGCCGCCCGCACGCGTGGCGGTGACCAGCAGCGTGCTGCTGGTCGTATGCCTGGTGGCCGTGGTGGCACTGGCCAAGCTGCTGTCGCCTTCGGTAGAGAAGGCCGTGGCGGACGCCGGCTTGCCGGCAGCGGTAGTTGGGGTGGTGATCGCGGCGCTGGTGCTGCTGCCCGAGGGGCTTGCCGCGCTGCGCGCCGCGCGGTCGGACCGCATCCAGACCAGCCTGAACCTGGCGCTGGGCTCAGCGCTGGCCAGCATCGGCCTGACCATTCCCACGGTAGCCATCGTTTTCATCACCATCGGGCAGCCGCTGGAACTGGGCCTGAGCGCCAAGGAAATGGTGCTGCTGTTCCTGACGATGATCGTGGCGTCGCTGACGCTCGGCATGGGCCGCACGACCATTCTTCAGGGGGTGGTCCACATGGTGATCTTCGCGGCGTACCTGTTCCTGACCATCGTGCCGTAGTCGCAGTGGGTGGTCGCCTGACTCCCCTCTCCTGCAAGGCGGTGTTCAGACCGGACACATAGGTGACAGGTGTGCGAGGACATGGTTGACACTTCCGGACGGTTTGCCGTCCGGAGGTTCAAACCATGCCTTGGAACACACGAGACACTATGAGCCTGCGTCTGGAATTCATTGCGTTGGCCACCCAGCCCGGCTGCAATCGTCGCGAGCTGTGCCGGCGCTTTCACGTCAGTCCGCAAACTGCCTATAAATGGCTTGCACGCCATTCGAGTGAAGGCACGGATGGTCTGCGCGATCGCTCCAGGCGTCCGCAGCAAAGCGTACGGGGGCCGGGATCGAGAGGCAGGTGGTCCAGCTGCGCGAGCAGCATCCTGCGTGGGGCGGACGCAAGATCAGCCGGCGCCTGGCCGATCTTGGCCTTGCCGATCCACCGGCACCGAGCACGGTTACCTCCATCCTTCATCGCCACGGATTGATCCCCGAACACGCCACGGGCCAGCACTGCGCGTGGCACCGCTTCGAACATGCCGGCCCCAACGAACTGCTGCAGATGGACTTCAAGGGCTATGTGCGCAATGAGCGCGGTCTGTGTCATCCGCTGACGCTGCTCGACGACCATTCGCGCTATGTCCTGTGCCTGGATGCGTGCGATGACGAACGTGGGACGACGGTCCAGCAGTGCCTGGCAGCGGTCTTTCGGCGCTATGGCTTGCCGCGGCGCATGACCATGGACAACGGATCGCCATGGGGTGGCGACGAGGAGGGGCTGGGATATACGCGGCTGACGGTATGGCTGCTCAGGCTGGGAATCCGGGTCAGCCACTCGCGGCCCTATCACCCGCAGACCCAGGGCAAGGACGAGCGGTTCCATCGCACGCTCAATGCGGAATTGCTGCAGTACCGCCGCTTCGCGGACAACACCGACGCGCAACGCGCATTTGACCGGTATCGGGCCATCTACAACCATGAGCGCCCGCACGAGGCGCTGGGAATGGCGGTGCCGGCTACGCGCTACCAGGTCAGTCCGGTGCCGTATCCCGAAAGCCTGCCCGAACCCGAATACCTGCCGGGCGACCGGATCTACAAGGTAGACAGCGCGGCCCGGATCATGATCGGGCACCGACGCGTGAAGATTGGCAAGGCCTTCATTGGCCAACGCATTGCCCTGCGCGAAACACGGCACGATGGCATCTATGCCCTCTGGTTTGGCGCCATCCGGATCGGACAGATCGACCTGAGCGCCCCGCAGGGCACTCAGATCTCGACGGCCCCGACCTAGAATGTGTCAACCATGTCCTCGCACACCTGTCACCTATGTCCCCGGTCTGAACAGGCGGGAGAGGGGGGAAACAAATCAGGCTAGTTCTGCCCCAGAAAGCCGATCACCGCGTTGCCGAACGCTTCCGGCAGTTCCCAGTTGGACAGATGCGCGGCCGGCAGCGCCACGTACCGGGCGCCCGGAATGGCTTCGGCCACCTCGCGGCCCTGTGCCGCCGTCGTCGCCAGATCGTGCTCTCCGGCAATCACCAGCACGGGCGCGTCGATGGCGGCCAGCAGGCCACGCAGGTCGGCATCGCGCACCGCCGCACAGTTGGCGGTGTAGCCGGCGGCGCTGGCGCTCTCCAGCATGCGCCGCACCGGCGCCATCTCGTCGCGGCGCGTCAGCAGGTAGTGATCGGTGAACCAGCGCGCCAGCACGCCATCGACGATGGCAGTCATGCCGTCGCGATGTACCGTGGCGATGCGTGTATTCCAGACCGATTCCGGCCCGATCAGCGCGGCCGTGTTGGCCAGCACGAAGCGCCCGAAACGGGCCGCATGGTGGCGCGCCAGGTACATCCCCGTCATCCCGCCCATCGACAGCCCGCAGAAGTGCGCGCGGTCGATGCCGGCATGGTCCAGGATCGCCACCACGTCGCCGGCCAGATCGGCCATCCCGAACGATGCGAACGCCGCCGGCAGCGCCGAACGGCCATGGCCACGCGTGTCATACCGCAGCACCCGATAGTGCCGCGTCAGCGCCGGCATCTGCGGGTCCCACATCTCCAGCGTGGTGCCGAGCGAGTTCGACAGCACCAGCACGGGCTTGCCGGCGTCGCCCTCGATGACGTAGTGCAGCGGGCGGGCCGGCGCCATGGCCACCGTCCGCTCAGTCGGCATGGATGCCCCGTTCGCGGATCAGCGCGCCCCACTTGACCGTTTCCTTGGCCAGGTGGTCCTTCAACTGCGCCGGGGTACTGCCGATCGGCTCCGCGCCGATACCGGCCAGGCGCTGCTGCACGGCCGGCTTCTTCAGCGATTCGAGCATGGCCTTGTTCAACGTGTCGATCACCGCCTGCGGCGTCTTCGCCGGCACGAACGCGGCAAACCACGGCGACAGCTCATAGCCGGGCACGCCCGCTTCTGCCACGGTCGGCACATTGGGCAGCGCCGACGACCGCTTGCTGGTGGTCACCGCAATCGCCGTCAGCTTGCCGCTGTCGATATGCGGCTTGGCCGACGTGATGCTGTCGAACATGTAGTCCACCTGGCCGCCCAGCAGGTCGGTCATGGCCGGACCCGATCCCTTGTACGGGATATGCAGCAGGTCCACGTGCGCCATCGACGTGAACAGCTCGCCGGCCAGATGGATCGACGTGCCGTTGCCGGCCGACGCATAGGTGTACTTGCCGGGCTTGGCCTTGGCGCTGGCGATGACCTCGGCCACCGTCTTCTGCGGATTCTTCGCCTTGTTGGCGACCAGCACGTTGGGCACCACGGCCAGCAGCGACACTGGCGCGAAGTCCTTGATCGGGTCGTAGCTGAGCTTGCCGTACAGCGCCGGGTTCACGGCCATGCCGTTGGCCACGATGATGATGGTGTAGCCGTCGGCTGGCGAGCGCGCCACCATTTCGGCGCCGATATTGCCGCCCGCACCGGGGCGGTTCTCGACCACGATGGCCTGGCCCAGCGACTTCGACATGTCTTCACCCAGCGTGCGCGCGATGTTGTCCATCGCACCGCCCGCGGGGAACGGCACCACCCAGCGGATCGGATGGTCGGGATAGGCGGCGTGCGCCGGCGCGGCTGCGGCAAACAGCAGCGATGCGGAAATGGCGAATGCGGCGGGCATGCGCGCCGACCGTTGCAGCAAGGACTTCATTGTCTCCGTTCCTTCTTTTCTGGTTGCCGATCAGCGGATCGACGACGGGTGCTTTGCCAGCGGCGTGACGTGGATCTTCATGTACGGGAACAGCGGCAGGCTGGCCAGCAGCGTGTGCAGTTCGTCGTTCGATTCCACATCGAACACGCTGTAGTTGGCGTATTCGCCCACCACGCGGTACAGCGCCTGCCACTTGCCCTGGCGCTGCAGGTCCTGCGAATAGGCCTTCTCGCGGGCCTTGATCTCGTCGGCCGTATCGGCCGGCAGGTCGTGCGGAATCTGCACGTCCATCCTGACGAGGAACAACATGGGATGTGTCTCCGGTTTGAATGGGTAATCGGCTCAGCCGGCCTTGCGGCGATAGTGGCGGAGCTTGTCTTCGTCGATGGCCAGGCCCAGCCCCGGACTCTGCGGCAGGTGCAGCGCGAAGTCCTTGAACACGGGGCGGTCCACCACGATGTCGTCCTTCACCAGCAGCGGGCCAAACAGCTCGGTGCCCCATGCCAGTTGCGGCAGCGTGCAGAAGCCGTGCGCGGCGGCGATGGTGCCCACGGCGCCTTCGAGCATGGTGCCGCCATAGAGCGCGATGCCCGCCGCGTCGCCCACGGCAGCCGTGCGCAGCATGCCGAAGATGCCGCCCGACTTGGCAATCTTCAGCGCAAACACGTCGGCTGCGCCCAGGCGGGCCAGCTCCATCGCGTCCTCGGGCCCGGTCACGGCCTCGTCAGCCATGATCGGCACCACGAAGCGCGCCGCCAGCCGCGCCAGCGCGGCGCGGTGCTCGCGCGGGGTGGGCTGCTCGATCAGGTCGATGCCGGCCGCTTCGAGCAGGGCGATGCCGGTGGCCGCCTCGGCTTCGTTCCACGCCTGGTTGACGTCCACGGTCACGCGGGCACGGTCGCCCAGGGCGCGCTTGATGGCGGACACGTGCGCCACGTCGTCGCGCACACTGCGGCGGCCGATCTTGAGCTTGAACGTGTTGTGGCGGCGTTCCTCCAGGAAACGCTCGGCTTCCTCGATGTCGCGGCCCGTGTCGCCGCTGGCCAGCGTCCAGAGCACCGGCAGCGTTTCGCGCACGGCGCCGCCCAGCAGCGTGGCCAGCGGCACGCCCAGGCGCTTGCCCTGTGCGTCGAGCAGGGCCGACTCCAGCGCCGACTTGGCGAACCGGTTGCCACGCGCCACCTTGTTCAGGCGCGCCATGGCGCCGTGTACGTTGGTGGCATCCTGCCCCGCCAGCGCAGGCGCCAGATAGGTATCGATCGTCAGCTTGATGCCCTCGGGGCTCTCGTCGCCATACGACAGGCCGCCAATGGTGGTGGCCTCGCCGATACCCTCCACGCCGTCGCTGCAACGCAGGCGCACGATCACCAGCGTCTGCTGCTGCATGGTGGTCATGGCCAGTTGGTGGGCCCGGATGGTCGGCAGATCGACCAGAATGGCCTCGATCGAAGAAATAGTCGTAGTCATACCTTTTCCATACAAAAACACGCGTTGGATTGAGTATGGACCTTGACCTGGCTGGCGTCCAAGACCGAAGATGTCTCGATTCATACCTGCTGGGTATGCTTCGGCATACCACCCCGCCTGCCATGGAACTTCGCCATCTCCGCTATTTTCAGACTGTCGCCCAGGAACTGAATGTGACGCGGGCGGCAGAAAAGCTGCATATGGCCCAGCCGCCGCTGTCGCGGCAGATCCGGCAGTTCGAGGAAGAAGTGGGCGTGGCGCTATTCGACCGCGTGGGCCGCGGCCTGAAGCTGACCGAGGCGGGCCGCTTCCTGCTGGAGCAATCGCTGCAACTGACGCAGCGGCTGGAAGAAACGCTGGAAGGCACGCGCCGCATTGGTCGCAACGAAAAGCGCTGGTTCGGCATCGGCTTCGTGCCGTCGGTGCTCTATGGCGTGCTGCCCGAGCTGATCCGCGAATTGCGTGGCGATGACAGCGAGGTGGAAGTCGGCCTGACGGAGATGATCACGGTCCAGCAGCTTGAGGCGCTCAAGTCCGGCCGCATCGACCTGGCCTTCGGGCGGCTCACGTTCAATGACGCCGCCATCGTCCAGCAGGTGGTGATGGCCGAGACCCTGGTGGCGGCCATGCCGGTCACTGCCCCGCCACCCGCGGCGCCGCTGGATGCCGCGGCGCTGGCGCGCCAGCCGCTGATTCTCTACCCTGCCCGGCCGCGCCCCAGCTACGCCGATCACGTGCTGTCGCTGTTCCGCTCGCAGGGCCTGCAGCCGCGCGTGGTACAGGAGGCCAACGAACTGCAGACGGCGCTGGGCCTGGTGGCCGCGGGCCTGGGCATCACGCTGGTGCCGTCGTCGGTGCAGCGGCTGCATCGCGACGACGTGCGCTACGTGCCCATCGATGCCCCCGGCTTTATCTCGCCGGTGATCATGAGTTACCGCGCCGGCGATACGTCGCCACACCTGGCGCGTGCCATCGCGTGGGTGACACGCCAGGCGCGGCCGTAGTCGGCCGTAGTCGGCTGAAGGGGCTGAAGGGGCCTAAGCCGACACCAGTTTCGACCGGGCCGCCACCTTCCTGGCTTCCTTGCGGCGGCCATACCAGCCCCCCACCACCAGCAGCACGGCCACGGCGATGATGTCGCCGGTCAGGGCCACGGGCCGCGTGGGACGCCCGCCCGCAAAACCATAGGTCAGGCCCTCGATGCCAACCGACACCACGGCGCCCAGCACGAAGCAGAACAGGCTGTGGCGGCCGATCTGCACCACCGGCCCCATGAAGCGGGCCAGCTGCTCGACCCACCCGGCGCGCACGGCCAGGTACACCAGCCACGCCAGGCCCAGGAAGCTGACCACGCGCAGCGCGGCCAGGCTTTGCTTGGGCAGCGGGAAAGCCATCGTCGGAATCCATGCCGGCAACCACGACTCGTACAGGTGCGGCCGCATCCACAGGTAGGCCGCGGCCATGCAGAGCAGCGCCACCACCACCGCACCGGTCGTAAAGGCGCGGCGCACAATGGTCTGCTGCGGCAGGACGAAATCGGGACGCAGCCGCGCCAGCAAGCCCATGGCGAACATCAGCTGCCAGGCAAACGGGTTGAAGCTCCAGCCGCGCGGCTCGCTGCTGGGCAGCAGCGGCAAAAGCGCAGGCGACATGATCCAGAGCGCCACGCTGCCACAGATAAACGCCAGCGGCTGCGCGCGGGCCCATCGGATGGCCAGCGGCGCCAGGCCGATGAACACGGCGTACATCGGCAGCACATCGGAAACGAACGGCTGGCGCGCCAGGCCAATGACCTGCAGCAGCGTGGCCACCGGCTGCGCCATGAAATCGGGGGCCTCCGTGGCGCGCACGGCCGGCGCGGGAATCTTGCACATCGCCAGGACAAAGCCGAACAGCAGCATCAGCACGCCGGTCAGCACGAAGGCCTTGTAGATCTCCCAGCTGCGGCGGCGCAGACGCTTGCCCGCGGCGCTGGCGCCGTCACGGGCTTCCATGGCCAGATAGGCCGCGCCGGCCGAGCAGCCGGCCAGGAAGACGAACACCTCGGCGGCGTCGAAAAGCTGGAAATTTCGGATCGTGTAGTCGGCCAGCACACTGCCGTTGACGTGATCGACCACGATGAAGAGCAGCGCGATGCCGCGAATCAGGTCGATCTCGGTGCGCCGCTGATTGTTGTTCACTGCGTTCACAGGCGTACATCCCAAGGCTTGCCTGCGGCTCAGGGGCGCCACGCGGCAATCACGGGTCGCATCTTACCGTGACCTCAGGGTTTACTCTGTATGGCAGTGTTTCAGCAAGTTACGCGATGCCAATACACGTCACTCAGGTGGCGTATGCGGCATGGAGCCGGGCCAGCGTGCGGCGGCCGGCGTCCACCACGGCCGCGTCATGTGTCGTTTGCGCACGCACGATCATGCCTTCGATGCACACGATGACCTCTTGGGCCACGTCGGCTGGACTGGCCAGCCCCAATTCGCCGGCGATCGCGGCGGCAAAATCCTGCAGCGATGCCTTGTGCGACACGGCCTGTTCCAGCAGCCGGGGGTCATCGCCGGCGCCGCCACCCGATTCCGCCACCATGTTGATAAAGGCGCAGCCCCGAAAGTCCTCGCCTTCAAACCACTCGCCCAGGGTATCGGCCAGCACATCGAGATTGGGCCGAGCCGCCAGGCGGCGTCGCACACCCGTTTCAAACCAGTCCATCCAGAAGTCGTGGCGACGCTGCAGGTATTCAAAAATCAGATCGTTCTTCGACGCGAAGTGTCGATATAGCGACATTTTTGCCACGCCCGATTCCGCGATGATGCGATCGATGCCGGTGGCGCGGTAGCCATCGCGATAGAACAGACGTGCGGCGGTGTCGAGAATGCGGTCGCGAGCGGAGGGGGTGGCCATGGCGGGGGTACAAGCTTCAGCGGAAAACACTGCCATTATAGTAGACAGGTCTGTCTCCGCCGCAGCGCGAGACCGCTGCGCGGCCGTTCACCGCGCCCCATCCCGATCCGGCATCCGGGGTGTAAAGCAACGCTGCTGGATATCGCCCCGCCGCGCCACCAGCATGGTGGACTCCGGAATCTCTTCCCAGACGCCCTGCACGTCGATCAGCGGCTCGGACAACACCAGGAATGCATCGTCGCCAGCGGCGATGATGCGCGGGTCGTCGGGATAGAGCGCCCGCAACTGGCGAAACGACGTGCTGTGGAACAGCGAGCGGGAGTCGCGTTCACTCGAATAGCGCGCCGCCACGATCTGCTGGCCGTCGGTCACGCAGACGGTCATGTTGATCGGGTGCTCGATATCGTGGCGGTGCCCGACCGACTCGATCAGCCCCACCATCTGCTCCAGCGCCCCCTGCGGATCGCGTTCCAGCCCGAATGTCAGCGCCAGGAAGAACATCACCTCGGAATCGGTCGAGCCCTCGATCCAGCGAAACAGATGTGGCGCCACGGACATCATCAGGTCGCGCCGCACCAGCGGGTAGTCGCGGATAAGCCCGTTGTGGGCAAACAGCCAGCGGCCGAACCGGAACGGATGGCAGTTGGTCTCCTGGGTCGGCGTACCCGTCGCGGCCCGGATATGCGCGACGAACAGCGGCGCCCGGACCGCCCGCGCCGCCTCGCGCAGGTTGGTGTCGCTCCACGCCGGATGCAGGCATCGATAGCGGAACGGCAACTCGGAGTGCCGCCCGTACCAGCCGACGCCGAAGCCATCCCCGTTGGTCGTGGTATGCCCGAGCCGGGAATTCAGGCTCTGGTCGATCAACGAATGCTCGGGCTGAAACAGCACTGCCTCCATCGGAACGGAACGGCCCGAATAGGCCAGCCAGCGGCACATGATGCCTCCTCCAGTCTGTGGGTGCGGGATCTTCACTTCAGCATAGCAAGTGGCCCGCCAGGATGCTGTTGCAGCGCAATTCGGTGCGGACACCTGTGGCAATTCCTACATCGGCTGCCCGGGGGCGCGCTTCGTTTCCGCCACGACATGCGCCGGATCGGTCACCTCGACGGCCATTGGCGCGCCAAAAACGGCCGCGCGCCGCCGGGCACCATTCGTGCTACTTGCCCGAAATGGAGCACGCATGGACCACCGGAAACCGCCTACGGCTGCTGGAGAACGGCGACGAATACTTCCCGCGCCTGATCGCGGCCATCGGGGCAGCGCGCCGCAGCGTGCTGCTGGAAACCTTCATCCTGTTCGAGGATGACGTGGGCAGGCAGCTTGGCGATGCGCTTGAGGCAGCGGCGCGCCGTGGTGTCGCGGTCGGCATGACGGTGGACGGCTTCGGCACGGCCGACCTGTCGCCCGACTACATCGCCAGGCTGGCCGCGGCCGGCGTCGCGGTGCGGGTGTTCGCACCGGGGCGCCGGCTGCTGGGCAAGCGCACCAATCTCTTCCGGCGGCTGCACCGCAAACTGGTGGCCATCGACGGCGAACTGGCCTTCGTGGGCGGCATCAACCTGTCTGTCGAGCATCTCGTGGAGGCCAGCCCGTTGGCCAAGCAGGACTATGCCGTCGAGGTGCAAGGCCCGGCCGCCCGTGTCATCCATGCGTTCATGCTCGAAGCCAGCGGCGACCCGCCCGCCAGGCAGCCACGCGCAGCCGTGCGGCGCATTCCACCGCCCCACCCCACCGACCCGGCTCCACCCGGCAGCGTGCTGTTTGTCACGCGCGACAATCAGGCCCACCGCAATGACATCGAACAGCAGTACCTGGCGGCGATTCGCACCGCACGACGCCAGATCGTCATCGCCAACGCCTACTTCCTGCCGGGCTACCGGCTGCTGCAGGCCATCTGCAATGCAGCGCAACGGGGCGTCGATGTGCGCCTGGTACTGCAGGGCCGGCCGGACATGCTGTGGGTCAAGCGCACCGTGGACATGCTTTACGCGCACCTGCGCGAATCCGGCGTGCGCATCTTTGAATACTGCGAGCGGCCCAACCACAGCAAGGTGGCCGTGGTGGACGACGACTGGGCCACGGTGGGATCGAGCAACCTCGACCCGCTGAGCCTGTCGCTGAACCTCGAAGCCAACCTCGTGATCCGCGACACCGCCTTCGTGGCATCGCTGCAAGACAACCTGCGCAACCTGATGTCCGGACGCTGCACCGAGGTCTGCGCCGCGTCGCCAGCGCGCGGGGCCTGGTGGCGTGGCATCGCCACACCGCTGATCTTCCACTTCCTGCGCAAGTTTCCGGCTTGGGCCGGATGGCTGCCGGCCCACACACCGAAAATCGTGTCGCCGGTGGTGGCATCCAGCACCACACCGCCGGAACCGATCGTGCGCCACACCCAGCAGGACGGTCCAGGATGACCGTCGCCAGCCTGCGCCGCGGCCTGCGGCGCCATATCCGATGGTCCATCGTCAAGCGCGTGGCGGGGCTGGTGTTCGTGGCACTGGTGATCTACCTGATCTACCGGAGCCTGAGCGGGGTCGACTGGACGCAGGTCCTGCAGGCGCTGAAGCGGTACGACGCCGCGACGCTGCTGCCGGTGCTGGCGCTGGCCTGCGTCAGCTTCTCGCTGCATGCCTCGTTCGACCTGCTGGGGCGCCGCTACACCGGGCATCACCTGTCCACGCCGCGCGTGATGCTGATCGCGTTCATTGCCTATGTCTTCAACCTCAACGTCGGGGCGATGGTAGGCGGGCTGGGCATGCGGCTGCGGCTCTATTCGCGCGCGAACGTCAGCGGATCGCAGGTGGCGGGCATCTACACCATCGCCATCATCACCAACTGGACGGGCTACATGCTGCTGGCCGGCGGCGTGCTGGCGCTTGCCCCGCCATCGCTGCCGGCGGACTGGGGCATCACGCCATGGATGCTGCGCGCCGTGGGCGTGGCGATGCTGGCATGTGGCCTGTCGTACTGGCTGGCCTGCGCCAGGGCCAGGACGCACAGCGTGCGGTTCGGCCGACACGTGTTCCGGTTGCCGGGCTTCCGCTTCGCGCTGCTCCAGACGGCGCTGTCGATCACCAACTGGATCGTGCTCGCCTGCATCATCGATCTGCTGCTGCCAAGAGAGGTCAGCCTGCCCCAGGCGCTGGCCGCCCTGCTGGTGGGCGCCGTGGCGGGCGCGCTGGCGCACATCCCGGCCGGCATCGGCGTGCTCGAAAGCGTATTCGTGGTGCTGCTGCGCCCGGTGGCCCCCGAGCACATGGTGGTGGCCGCCCTGATCGCCTATCGGGCCTTGTACTACCTGCTGCCGATGGTGTTCGCCACGTCGGCCTACGCGTGGACGGAACTGCGCGGCGCGCGGGGCAAGCCGGTACAGGCCCAATAGAAAAAGGGCAGGCAGCGCGCCTGCGCCACCTGCCCTTCCGTCATCAACGTTTCATCTTCAATCGTCAGGCCGCCACCTTCAGTTGCGTCAGCTTGGCCTCCGCGTCGCGCAGCGCGGTACGCAGGCCCTCTTCCACCACCGGATGGTAGAACGGCATGGCCAGCATCTGCGAGATCGTCAGGTTCTGCTGGTACGCCCACGCCAGCAGGTGCGCGATGTTCTCTGCGCGCGGCCCGATCCATTCGGCGCCCAGGAAGCGGCCCGTGGCCCGGTCGGCATAGATGTGCATCAGCCCCCGGTTCTTCAGCATCACGCGGCTGCGGCCCTGGTCCTCGAAGCTGACTTCGCCGGTCACGAAGCGGCCCTGGATCAGGTCGGCATGGCGCTTGCCCACCATGGCGATCTGCGGGTCGGAGAACACCACGGCAATCGGGGCGCGGCGCGTCAGCAGTCGCAGCTTCGGCCAGTGCGCGGCGTTTTCGCCGGCGATCCGGCCTTCGTCGGCCGCTTCGTGCAGCAGTGGCAGCACGTTGTTGGCGTCACCGGCAATGAACACTGGCGCATCGCCACACTGCAGCGTGACCGGATCGAACACCGGCACCCCACGGGCGTCGAGTGCCAGCGCCGTGTTTTCCAGCGCCAGGTTGTCGACATTCGGACGACGCCCCGTGGCAGCCAGCACGTAGGCAAAGCGCTCGGTCACCGGCTTGCCGTCCTCGCCCTGGAACGTGATCACCGCTTCATCGCCCTCGCGGCGCATATCGGTCACGCTGGCATCAGGCAACAGCGGGAATTCCGCATGGAACGTCTTCGCCGCGTAAGCCCGGATGTCAGGATCGGACAACGGGCCCACGCCCCCGCCGACGCCAAACACGCGCACGCGCACGCCCAGCCGGGACAACGCCTGGCCCAGTTCCAGCCCGATCACGCCCGGCCCGAACACGGCCACGCTGGCGGGCAGGTCCTGCCACGAAAATACATCGTCGTTGATGATCAGGCGGTCACCGAACACAGTGAACGACGGCGGCACAGCCGGCCGCGAGCCGGTGGCGATCACCACGCGGCTGGCCCGCACCACGGTATTGGCGCCCACCTGCAGCACCGTGTTGTCGATGAACTGCGCATAGCCGCGCAGGCGGTCTTCCTCGGGAATATTGTCGACGCCGCGCACCACGAAACCCACGAAGCGGTCGCGTTCGCTGCGTACGCGGTCCATGACCTGGCGGCCGTCGATGCGGACCGGCCCGTCCACGTGTACGCCAAACGCGGCGGTGTGGCGCGCCTCGTGGGCGGCCTCGGCTGCGGCGATCAGCAGCTTCGACGGCATGCAGCCCACACGGGCGCAAGTGGTGCCATACGCGCCACCTTCGATGACCACGGCACGCTTGCCGGCGGCGATGGCGGCGCGATACGCTGCCAGCCCGGCGGTTCCTGTGCCAATCACTGCGACGTCGGTCTGAATCGTTTTCATGTGCGTTTCCTGTTCGTCAATCTGCTTTGCTTCAATCGGCGGATGGGATGGCACCGTCCTTGCCATGGCGCGGCCAAGGCGATGCCATCGGGTCCGGCGACTGCCGGCCCGCGCCGCCGGTTGCCGGCGGCGGATTGGGGGGGCGAGTGCCAGGGGAGAAAAAGGTGCCCAGGACACCGGCCGGGGGAGCCGGGCCCGGGCGGGAGGATCAGGCGGCAGCCAGGTACTGTTCCAGCGCGGCGGCGCCGCCCACCAGCTTGCCGTTGATGAACACCTGCGGGGCGGTCATCTCACCGGACATGGCGCCCAGCACCTTGCCGCGGATCTTGTTGTCCAGCGGCACGTCGATATACTCGTAGCCCTTGTCCTGCAGCAGTTGCTTGGCTTTGGCACAGTGCGAGCAGCCGACTTTCGAGAACACCACCACCTGGTCGGGACGCTTGGCGTCCGGCTGGATGTAGTTCAGCATCGTGTCGGCGTCGGACACCTTGAACGGGTCGCCCGGCTCTTCCGGCTCGATGAACATCTTGTCCACCACCCCGTTCTTCACGACCATCGAATAGCGCCAGCTGCGCTTGCCGAAGCCCAGGTCGGCCTTGTCCACCAGCATGCCCATGCCGTCGGTGAATTCGCCGTTGCCGTCCGGGATCATCACGATGTTCTCGGACTCCTGGTCCTTGGCCCACTCGTTCATCACGAAGGTGTCGTTGACCGACACGCACAGGATCGTGTCCACGCCAGCCGCCCGGAACGCCGGGGCCAGTTCGTTGTACCGCGGCAGGTGGGTCGACGAACACGTCGGGGTGAAGGCGCCCGGCAGCGAGAACACGGCGACGGTCTTGCCGTTGAACAGTTCGGCCGTGGTCACGTCCTTCCATTCGTTGTGTTCGCGTACACGAAACGTCACATTGGGAACGCGTTGGCCTTCACGGGATTGCAGCATCGGAATCACTCCTTGGGTTGGTTTGGGCGCCACGTGATGTGGCGATGGAGTGGATTGTCGCGGTCTGAATGTGATCCGTAAAATTCATTGTCTCAACCGGATTGATTGATAATTTCTATGATAAATCAGGAAAATCCGATTGTTTTTGACTATCGGGCAGGGTTTTGAATGCTTCCGCTCGCACATGGGCGTCGCTATCATGCGGGCACACAAAAACCATGAAGGGACAACCGCTCCATGACTCGCCTGCCCATCCGGCTACCCGCCGCGACCCTGCTGGCCGCCACCCTGTTCGCCCTAGGCGCCACCAGCGCCACGGCGGCCCCGCTGGCCAAGCCCGAACTCGACCGGCTCGTGGCCAGCACCACGGCCGCCCCGCCCGCCAGCTTCAACGCGTTCCTGGACGCCGCCGTCAAGGCCGACCCGAAACTGGCCGGCTCGGTACGCGCCTATCGGGCCAAGCGGCCGCTCAAGGGCGACGACCTGGTCAACATCGGGCGCCTGCTGGGCGTCTACAACCGCGTGCATAACCAGCAGGCGGTACTCGACAGCATCACCGAGATGGTGGCGCTGCGCACCGTGCGCGACGACAAGGTGCCGCAGCACGAAAACCCGGCCATCGTCGAGTTCGGCAAGGTCGTCGAGCGCATGGCGAAGGACTTCGGGCTGCAGTTCCGCAACGTCGACAACCGTGTGTTCGAGGTCACGCTGCCGGGCCAGGGCAAGGAGACGTTCGGCATCCTCACGCACGCAGACGTGGTGCCCGTGGTGGCCGACGAATGGGTGCTCGACGACGGCACGAAGCTCGACCCGTTCAAGGTCACGCGCGTGGGCGACTACCTCTACGGCCGGGGCACCATCGACGACAAGGGATCGATTGCCGCAGCGCTCTTCGCCATGAAGACCGTGCGCGAAAGCGGCGTGCCGCTGGCGCGCACGATTCGCCTGATGATCGAGACCACAGAGGAAACCGGCGGCGACGGCATGAAGTACTACCGCGACAAGACCGCCCTGCCCGAGTACAACATCGTGCTCGACAGCAAGTACCCTGCCGTGGTGGCCGAAAAGGGCTCCGGCGCGCTGACCGTGCGCTTTCCTGACCAGCCCGCCGACGGCAAGCAGGCCGCCATCGTCGCGATGGCTGGCGCCGCGTCGGCAAACGCGATTCCGCAGACGGCCACCGCACGCATTGCCGGCGGCGACCTCAACGCCGTGGCCACGACGCTGGAGCAGGCGCGGGCGGCCTTCATCGCCCAGCAAGCCGCGCAGGGCAAGTTTGCCATCGACATCGCACGCAACGGCGACGCCATCGATGTGAAGGTCACCGGCTCGTCGGCCCACGGTTCGCGCCCCGAGGAAGGCGTGAACCCCGTGCCGCGCCTGGCGATGTTCCTGCAGGCGTCGGGCGTGCCGTTCGCGGACAACCAGTACGCGCGCGCCACGCGCTACCTGACCGATCTCTACGGCACGGGCTACCTTGGCGAGAAGATGGATGTGGGCTATCGCGACGACTTCATGGGTCCGCTGACGATGTCGCCGACGCTGATCCGCGAGCGCAACGGCAAGCTGGAGGTCACGGCCAATGTGCGCATGCCGCGTGGGTCCACGCCCGACGCGCTGCGCGCGAAGATCGCCGAGCGCATCCAGGCGTGGGGCGCGCAGACGCATACCACGCTGGAGATCCAGCACGATCAGGGCGACTGGATGGCCCGCGACCCCAAGGGGGCGTGGCTGTCCACGCTGCTGAACATCTACGGCGACACCACCGGGCTCGAAGCCAAGCCGGTGCCGACAGCCGGCAGCACGACGGCCAAGCTGATGCCGAACGCCATCAACTTCGGCCCGGCCATGCCCGGCAAGAAGTACACCGCGCACAACGCCAAGGAGTACAAGGAAGTCTCCGACCTGAACCTGGACATGCAGATGTTCACGGAGATGCTGGTGCGCGTGGGCAACCTGCAGAAGATGCAGTGATGCAGGGCGCCTGATATCCCGCCGGCCAACTCCCCTCTCCCGCCTGCGTGAAAGGGGGGCGGCCAGCGGCGATGCCTCAGAACCCCAAATCGCTCAGGCCCGGATGGTCATCGGGCCGGCGACCCAGCGGCCAGTGGTACTTGCGGTCCGCCTCGCGGATCGGCGCGTCGTTGATGCACGCGAAACGGCGGCGCATCAGGCCGTTTTCGTCGAATTCCCAGTTTTCGTTACCGTACGACCGGAACCAGTTGCCCGAGTCGTCGTGCCACTCGTACGCAAACCGCACCGCGATGCGGTTGCCGTCGTGCGCCCACAGCTCCTTGATCAGCCGATAGTCGAGTTCCTTCTGCCATTTGCGCGTCAGGAAGGCCACGATGTCGTCGCGTCCGTTCACGAATTCGGCGCGGTTGCGCCAGGCACTGTCCACCGTATAGGCCAGCGCCACGCGGTGGGGGTCGCGCGTATTCCAGCCGTCTTCGGCGGCGCGCACCTTGGCAGCGGCGGTCTCCAGCGTGAACGGGGGCAGCGGCGGGCGAACTTCGGGTTGGCTCGACATGGGAGGCTCCTTGGGAAGCGGAAAAACCTGGAAATCAATGGGAAATCGGTGACGGCATTCGCCAGATCCACATGTAGACAGATCTGTCTCATAGTGTTGAGTAGACAGATCTGTATGTCAAGCGGAAATTCAGTGCCACAGGCTGATTGCGCCCCCGTGGCGCCCTACACGCGCTGCCGGTCAAACCCCGACTCGCGCGCCAGGACAATCGCCTGCGAGCGATTCTCGACCTCGAGTTTCGAGAAGATGCTGGTGATGTGGTTGCGCACGGTCTTCTCGCACAGGCCCAGGTGGGCGGCGATCTGCGCGTTATCGCGCCCCTGGGCGATCAGCACGACGATGTCGCGTTCGCGCCGCGTCAGGGCGCCAAAGGCGGGGTCGGTGGACGGCGCCGGGGCGGGCAGGAAGGCGCGCACCTCCTCGATCCAGCGGTCCCATGCCGGTTCGGTTTCCAGCAGCAGGTGGTTGCCGCTGTCCAGCGGCACAAAGCGGGCATTGGGAATCATGCTGGCGATCAGCCGCCCTTCGTCGAACGGCACGCGCGCATCGCGCACCGCATGCATCACCAGCGTCGGGCAGGTGACCAGCGGCAGCAGATCCACCACATCAATCTCGTTGAAGATGCGCATGAAGCGCGCCGCATTGACTGGCGACGTGGACACCCGCTCCAGCTCGTTGAACCAGCGGTGCTGCTCCGCCGTACCGCCCGGGATGAACTGCGTGGTGAAGAACTGGCGGAAGGCCGGATTCTCCTGACCCCAGCCGATCTCGGCCAGCCGGATCATCAACTCGGCCTCGTCGCGCATGACGTCGCCCTGGTTGCGCTTGAGCCGCCCCCGCGCGTAGCCGCCGTGCAGCACCAGATGGCTGACGCGCTCGGGATGCGCCACCGCATAGGCCACGGCAATCGATGCCCCCTGCGAGATGCCCAGAAGCGCAAATGGCTCCACGGCCATGGCGTCGACGATGGTTTCCAGGTCGCTCAGCCAGGCATCGAACGAGAGGTCTTCCACGTGGCGGTCGGACAGCCCGCAACCGCGTTCGTCGTAGCGGATCAGCGTGTGCTGCTCGGACAGCGCACACAGCATATGGCTCCAGACCGGGCTGCCGACGTCGAACTCCAGGTGGCTCATCCAGTTGGCGGCCTTCACCAGCGGCGGCCCGCTACCCGTGACGGCATAGGCCAGGCGTACGCGGTCCGGGCTGGTGCATAGGCGAATCTGCTGCTTGAGCATCGGCATGGGTGGGTCGCGCACGGGGCAGGATACGGGCGACGCGGTGTGCCGCCGTGCAACGTCCGGCAATGGCTCACCGCGTCCGGCGGGGCCGGGCGACTCACCTATCTTAGACAACGATCCCCAGCGCGCCGACATCAACACCGACTGCCGGCCCCGCAATGTGCGGAAGGCCAGACGCGGTGCGTAGGGGGTGCGCCGGATGATGTACACCAAGGGCGGTGCCTTGCGACGGAAGTTGAAAAGCCCGGGCGTGCGGCAGGTGGTCTGCCGCGGCCGGGCCAGGTGCGCCAGATGACGTCAGGCCGCGCGCATCGCGCAGTCCCCCTGGGCGCCGACGCTGCGCGCGCCGTCGGTGTACGCGTCGCGCGGACCGATGTGGTTGCCGCCATCGCTAAATGCATCGCGCGGCCCGATGCGGGCGCCGTCCGAATAGGAATCGAAGGTGCCACGCAGGCACGATGACTTGCTCACGTGAAGCGTCGATCCATTCGACGGAACGAATACTTCGCTCCACGCGGCGTGGGCGGTCTGGGCAATGCCGATGGTCAATGCGGAAACGGCTGAAACGGCAAGCAGGGTCTTTGCAACTTTGGTACACATCTCGACGACTCCAACTTTTTGAACTCCAATCAGAAGGCAAACACGGATCAGCCGTTGGCCAGGATGGCATCGGCCGATCCGTGGAGTCATTGTCGGAAATCGTTTGCAACCGCGTACGTGACAGGTGTCCCGGTTTTTGCCCGCATCGCGGGAAAACCCGGTGCCAATGCGTAGGACTTCGGTCCTGTGCAGGCGAAAGGACCGGGCCAGTGGTGTGCAACGCGTGCCCGCAGGCCACGCCCAGCATGGCATTGCAGGTAGTCCTATCGTAATTCCCCGAGTAAACCCGCGCCAAGGACGCACGTCCCGCTTTCCGGTGCCGATTCCGATGAAAACGATTCCAGTCGGGACACCAGCCTCACGCGCGATACCCCCGAAACGTCCGAGTATCCGGCCCACGTCCTCCATGGGACGGATTTCACGTATCAAGGAGTTTCGCAATGCACGCTGTATCCCTTTCCGCCGACACACAACGCTACGCCCGCTGCATCGCCGCTTCACGCCGCATCCGCTGGGACATCGACCAGGACGTGATTCGCGGCCGCACGTTCGACCTTTCGCACAAGTTCATGCCCGACGGCCTGTCGCTCGTCGACGAACTGCCCTTCCTGAGCGCCTCGGAACAGCGCTTCCTGAGCCAGGTGCAAGGCCGTACCTACGCCAACATGTTCGGGCTGGTGGAACGCTTTGTCAGCGCCAAGGTGCTGGAGTTGACCGGGCAACACGCGCTGGGCGACCAGGTCGCGCTGGAGGCCCTGATCCGCTTTTCCGACGAGGAACTGAAGCACCAGGAACTGTTTCGCCGCATCGAACGGCTGGCCGCGCAGGGCATGCCCGATGGCTATCGCTTCGACGCCCAGCCCAACGACGTGGCCGCGTTCGTGCTGGGCAAGCGCACGTGGGCCGTGCTGGGCGTGATCTGCCAGCTGGAACTGTTCACGCAGGCGCACTATCGCGCCAGCATCGGCACCGCACCGGACCTTTCCGAGCTGTTCAAGGACGTGTTCCTGTACCACTGGCGCGAGGAATCGCAGCACGCGATCCTGGACGAGCTGGAGTGGATCCGCGAGAACGCCCGCGCGAGCGACGCCGAGCGCGATGCGGCCATCGACGACATGCTGGCGATCGTGGGTGGCTTTGACGCGATCATCCAGGCGCAGGCCCAGGCCGATACGGCCTACTTCATGCGCGTGATCCGTGGCGCGCAGGACGCCCCGCATGCACCCGAGGTGGAAGCGGTGGTGCGCAAGGCGTACCGCTGGACGTACATCGTGTCCGGCATGTTCGAGCCGCGCTTCTGCAAGCTGCTGGAGGAGATGACCACCGAGGCGCAGCGGGCACGCATCCAAGCCGGAGCGGCCCCGCTGATGTACGCGGTACCCGCCACCGGCGCGCCGGAACCCGCGATGGCAGCCTGAACCAGGCGCCGGGCCGCCAGTCTGGAGATTCGACGATCTGGCGGCCCGGCAATCTGGCAATCTGCCCACCCGACGACCGGACGGACCGGGCGGCTGGCCCGGACTTCGTTACTCGGGGGTGATCCCGGCCTGCTTGATCTGTGCCGCCCAGCGAACCATTTCCTTGCGCAGCATGGCATCGGCCTGGGCCGGGCTCATCGTCAGCGGCTCGAAACCTTCCTTGAGCAGCCGCGCCTTGAGTTCGGGCTGGGCCAGCGCCGCGTTGAGCGTCTGGTTCAGCTTCGCCAGCACGTCCTTGGGCGTACCGGTGGGCGCGCTGACGATGAACCACGTCTCGAACGCGTAGTTCGGCAGGCCGGCTTCGGCCATGGTGGGCACGTCAGGCATCAGCGGCGAACGCTTCGGCCCGGTCACGGCCAGCGCGCGCAGCTTGCCCGCCTGCACGTGAGGCAGCGCCGCGGACAGCACCGGAAAGCTCATCTGCACCTGGCCGGCAATCGTATCGACCAGGGCCGGGCCGCCGCCTTTGTACGGCACATGCAGGATGTCGGCGCCAGACTCGGTCTTGAACAGTTCGGCCGCCATATGGAACGTGCTGCCCGATCCGGCCGAGCCGAAGCTCAGCTTGCCCGGCTGCGCCTTGGCCATGGCCACCAGTTCCTTCACGTTCTTCACCGGCAGCGCGTTGTTGACCACCAGCACGTGCTGCGACGTCCCCATGGTGCCGACCGACGCAAAATCCTTGGCCGTATCGAATGGCAGTTTGGCGAACAGCGACGGATTGACCGCCAGCGCCACGTTGTTGATGGCCAGCGTGTAGCCGTCGGGCCGGGCCTTGGCCAGTTGGTCCATGCCGATATTGCCCGATGCCCCGGCGCGGTTGTCGGCCACGATCGGCTGCCCCAGTTGCTTGCCCCAGGCTTCGGTGATCAGCCGGCCGGCAATGTCGACGCTGCCGCCGGGCGCGAAGGGCACGATCAGGCGGACCGGACGGTTGGGGAAGCTATCTGCGGCAAGGGAAGGTACGGCGGCAAGCGTGGCAGCCATCGCCGCAATGGCAATGCCCGCACGCTTCGCGAGGATGGCGAAGGGGATACCCATGGTTCTGTCTCCTGGTTGGTGCGCCGGGCTTGAGCCCGGTCGAATACCTGAATGGCCCTGTCCGGCACGACTCCGGACAGGGCGCAGGCAGTGTAACCATGAAACAAAGCGCAGGGATATCCTCTTCAGAACGACATTGATGCCCTCAACTCACGAATCAACACCCATCGAAAGGTCAGACCCGGGCATGTTCCAGCGTGGCCAGGTAGTGATGGATCTGCGCCACCACGGCCGCGCCCTCGCCCACTGCGGCAGCCACGCGCTTGGTGGACCCCGAGCGGACATCGCCAATCGCGAACACGCCGGGCACGCTGGTTTCGAGCGTGTAGTCGGCCCGCTCGGTGCAGGAATGATGCGCGTCGTAGCCAGTCAGGATGAAGCCCTTGTTGTCGGTTTCCACGTGGCACGACCGCAGCCATTCGGTATTGGGCGCGGCGCCGATGAACAGGAACACGTGGCGCATCGACACCGCCACGCATTCCGGCCCCTGCGCCCGTTCCTTGTACCGGACGGTGGAAAGCCAGCCATCGCCCTCCATCGCCGTGATCTGCGAATGGGTATGCAGATGCACGTTCGGCAGGCCCTTGAGCCGGTCGATCAGATAGCGCGACATGGTGGCCTCCAGCCCCTCGCCGCGCACCAGCATGTGCACCTCGGCCGCGTGCGACGCCAGGTACACCGCCGCCTGGCCCGCCGAATTGCCGCCACCCACCAGCATCGCGTGTTCGTCCTTGCACAGCTTGGCTTCCACCGGCGACGCCCAGTAGTAGACGCCGCGCCCCTCGTAGCGGTCCAGCGAATCGATCTCGGCACGCCGGTATTGCGCGCCGCTGGCAATCACCACGGTCCGCGTGGGAATGCGGCGACCGTCGGCCAGTTCGAGTTCGATCGGATTTTCGCCACAATGCAACGCCTTGGCTTCTAGCGGAATGGCGACGTGGGCACCGAACTTGAGCGCCTGCACGAACGCGCGGCCGGCCAGCGCCTGGCCGGAAATGCCGGTCGGAAAGCCCAGGTAGTTCTCGATGCGCGCGCTGGCGCCGGCCTGGCCGCCGGGCGACCGGCAATCGAGCACGGCCACCGACAGCCCTTCGGACGCCGCGTACACGGCCGTTGCCAGCCCGGCCGGACCGGCCCCGACCACGATCACGTCATAGACGTGGTCCGGGTCGAATTCAGGCACCAGCCCCAGGCAACTGGCGAGCTGGCCTTCGTCCGGCGCGCGCAGCACGCTGCCGTCGGGGCAGATCACCATCGGAAAATCGCTCTGGGGCGCCTTGCTGATATCGAGCAGGCACGTGGAATCGGTGTCGGTCTCGATGTCGATCACCCGGTGCGGATGCCCGTTGCGGCGCAGGAATGCCTGCAACGCCAGCAGCAGCGGCTCGGTGCCCTTGCCTACCAGCACCGGCCCGCCCCCCTGCTCGATAAGTCCCACCCGGCGCAGGATCAGCGCCCGCATGATCCGCTCGCCCAGGTCGGCCTCGGCCACCAGCAGCGCGCGCAGGCTCGGCGGCGGAATCACCAGGATCGTCACATCCTCAAGGGCCACGGCATCCACCAGCGCGGGCTTGCCGGTCAACTGCCCCACCTCGGCCAGGAATTGGCCCGGCCCTTCCTCGGTGATCGGGGTGCGGTGGCCAAACCCGTCGCGACGATCGATCCGGACGCGCCCGGTCAGCACCACGTGCATGCCGCGCCCCGCATCGCCCACCTGGAAAATCAGCTCGCCGGCCTGCCATGCGCGCACCTGGCCAAAACGCCGGATGCGGTCGACTTCCGCGTGCGTCAACGTGGGGAACATCTGGTGCCGGCGCGTTTCCAGGTTCGAGAACGGCGCCTCCAGCTCGGTCAGCGTCGGCTGCGCCGCCTGTGCGTCATCGGTGTCAGGATTGGCGTCGAGTTCCGACGTCGCCTGGGTCATCTCCATGCTTTCCCCCGTTGCTGTGAAGCGGCCGGCCACGCCGGCGCGTGATGCATCGATCGAAGACTGCGAAGACTGCCTGGCCGGTCATGCCGGCCGCGCTGGAAAGGATAGTAGCCCCGCCAGCGCCGAAACACATCCCGGAGTTTGCAGGCCACCGACAAGCGCCCTGCCTGCACCACCATTGCGCAGGATCATGAAGCGCCGGCGAGCCTGCATGTATGGTTCTCGCCGCAACGCCTTGCCGCACGTTACGACCTTGGCGTGCCATCTTCATGACTATGAAAAATCCGACTGATCTTCAGAGCTTTAAATCATGGTGAGAATATTAAGCGGTCGCTACACTGTGCTACGCGCCTCCAAGACGCACCGTCCGTCACGGACCCACGAGGCCCCTGGCGGCAGATCAGACAGCCCCCAGCAAGGAGACTAGATGTACCGCGATCGCATTCGCCTGGCCGCCCTCCAGGACAGGATCATGTCGGCCGATGAAGCCGCAGGCCTGATCCGCGACGGCATGACTGTCGGCATGAGCGGATTCACGCGTGCCGGCGACTGCAAGGCCGTTCCCGTCGCGCTGGCGCGCCGCGCCGCCACCGATCCGCTCCAGATCACGCTGATCACCGGCGCCTCGCTGGGACACGACACCGACAAGATCCTGGCCGAAAGCAATGTGCTGGCGCGCCGCCTGCCCTTCCAGTCCGACGCCACGCTGCGCCGCAAGATCAACGGCGGCGAGGTCATGTTCATCGACCAGCATCTGGGCGAAACCGCCGAACTGCTGCGCAGCGGCCAGATCGGTCCGGTCGACATCGCGGTCATCGAGGCCACCGCCATTACCGAGACGGGCGGCATCGTCCCCACCACCTCGGTCGGCAACTCCGCCAGCTTCGCCAAGATGGCAAAACAGGTCATCATCGAACTGAACCTGAACATGCCGAGCGGGCTGGAAGGCCTGCACGACATCGCCTTCCCGGTGCAGCGGCCGTATCGCCAGCCGATTCCGCTGATTGCCGTGGAGCAGCGCATCGGCCTGCCCTACATCCCCATCGACCCGTCGCGCATCGCGGCCATCGTCATCACGCAACGCGACGACAGCCCGTCCAACGCGCTGCCGCCCGACGCCGAGACAAACCAGATTGCCGGCCACCTGAACGCCCTGCTGGAACGCGAAGTGCGCGCGGGCCGCCTGTCGCCGACCCTGCAGCCACTGCAGGCCGGCATCGGCACCATCGCCAATGCCGTGCTGCACGGCCTGGCCGATTCGCCATTCCACGATCTGACGATGTATTCCGAGGTGCTGCAGGACAGCACCATCGCACTGATCGACGCCGGCAAGATGCGCTTTGCCTCGGCGGCGTCGATGACGCTGTCCGCGCCCGTGTATCGCCGCGTGCTGGACAACATCGAGCACTACAAGAGCAAGCTCGTATTGCGTCCGCAGGAGATCAGCAACCACCCCGAGGTGCTGCGCCGCCTGGGCCTGATCACCATCAACACCGCGCTGGAATGCGACATCTACGGCAACGTCAACTCCACGCACGTGGGTGGCACGCACATGATGAACGGCATCGGCGGCTCGGGCGACTTCGCGCGCAATGCCTACCTGTCGGTGTTCGTCACGAAGTCGGTGGCAAAGGACGGCAAGATTTCCAGCATCGTGCCGATGGTGACGCACGTCGACAACAGCGAACACGACGTGGACATCCTCGTCACCGAGCACGGCCTGGCCGACCTGCGCGGCCTGGCGCCACGCGAGCGGGCGCTGCAGGTCATCAACAACTGCACCGACCCGGCCTATCGCGACAGCCTGCTCGACTACTACCGCCGGGCCTGCCTGCGCGGTGGGCAGACGCCCCATGTCCTGGAGGAGGCGTTCGCCTGGCACACCCACTATCGCGATCACGGCACCATGCTGACGCCAGCCGGCAAGCCGGCCAACGAACCGCTGGCAGCCTGACCCGCGCTAATCCTCCATCAGGACCCGCAGCATGCGTTGCGGGTCCACCAGGAAATCCCGCGTGATCTGGTAGTGCTCGGTCTCTTCGTAGGCAATGCGCTCCACGCCGTTCGCCGAGCACTGGTAGATCCATGCCTCCGGATAAGCCATCAGGATTGGCGAATGGGTCGCGATCAGGAACTGCGACCCCTCTCGTACCAGGTCATGCAGCCGCGAGATCACGGCGAGTTGCCGGGCCGGCGACAGCGCCGCCTCGGGTTCGTCGAGGATATATAGCCCCTGCCCCTGGAACCGCTCGGTCAGCAGGGTCAGGAACGCCTCGCCGTGCGACTGCTCGTGCAGCGACTTGCCGCCGTAGGATTCGATCACGGGCGGGCCTAGCCCGGGCGCCTCGTCCAGCCGCTCGATTTCCGTAGCCACATTGAAAAAGCTCTCCGCTCGCAGGAAGTAGCCACTGCGCGGCCGGCGCACGCCCTTGGCGATGCGCAGGTATTCGTGGAGTTCGGAATGCGAGGCCCGAGTGGCGAAATTGAAGTTTCGACTACCTCCCTCCGCATTGAAGCCCAGCGCCACGGCGATGGCTTCCAGCAGCGTCGATTTACCCGATCCGTTCTCGCCTACGAAGAAAGTCACCCGGGGGTGCAGATCGATATGGTCGAGCGTGCGCACCGCCGGCAGGCCGAACGGGTAACGGTCGAAATCGGGCACCTTGTCCCGTAGCAAGGTGATACGGCTGGCGAACTGGGAGGAAAGCATGGGTTCGGCTGGTTCGGCTGTCCGGGGGAATGGACTGAATGCTCACATGGACGGCGCGCCCGCGCCAGCGTCGCACACCGGCCGTTGCGGCAATGTGTCCGACGTTCGCCGGTTTGACTTCACCCCCCTCCGACAATCGCTCGCCGACACATGTTCGTGCGCGTTTGTGTCTTTTGTGTCCAAAACGCCATTTTTTCCCGGCGTCCTGATAGCGTCTCTGCTCAATGCTTTTCGTCAACCGCCTCGTGAATTGTCAGTTGACAACTCGCAAGCAGCCGCATATCGTGGGAGGCCTGATGGGTCGGGAAAAACATCCAAAAAAGGAAATCGAAGCCGCAGTCCAGTACGCGGAAGGTGAATTCTGGCGCTGCAAGCTGGGCGGGGCACGTGCCTGGGGCAAGCTGTATTGCCCCTATCACTGCGCCGCCTGCCGCTGCTGAGAATTCTGCATCGTGTCGATCTGGAGCACGCCGCGCAACGCGGAACTGCATGCGCGGTTCCTGCGTCGCGTGGTTGACCACTGCGCCATCCATCAGAGCCGTAAAGCGCCCCCTGGTGTCTCGCACTGACAGGACAACATGGAATACAACTTCACCCTCAAATACCAGCTGTCCGACTCGAACAACGACCACGACGACGTGGTAGAGCGCCTTGGCGCCAGTGGCTGTGACGACGCGCTGGTCGGCATCGGCATCCCGGGGCGCATTGCGCTAATGTTTGCCCGGGAAGCCGACACGGCACATGGCGCCATCGTCAGCGCGCTGGCCGATGTGCGCCGCGCCGTCCCCGACGCGCGGCTGATCGAGGCGACGCCAGACTTCGTCGGCCTGACCGATGTGGCCGAAGCCGTCGGGGTGTCGCGGCAGAACATGCGCAAGCTGATGACCAGCTACCCCGCGTCGTTTCCGCTGCCGGTACACGAAGGGTCAGCGTCTGTCTGGCACCTGGCGGACGTGCTCCGCTGGCTGGCCCAGCGCGGCAGCTATGACCTGGACCCCGCGCTGATCGATGTGGCGGAAGTCACGATGCAGGTGAATCTGACGCGCAGCGCGACGCGGCTGGTGCCGGAAATCCGGCACCAGCTGGAGTTGCTGGTCGCCTGACTGGTCATTTCCACCATCCCGGCCCTTTTTGCCGGACGGGAAGTGGCCTATCCTCTCCACACGACAACCTGTTCAAGACCCGACGGGCGATGCTGCCCCGACCACAACGACCATGGAAAAGACCGCATTCGTGTTCGCCGGCGGCGGCAGCCTGGGCGCCATTGAAGTTGGCATGCTCCGCGAGCTGGTGAACTGGGGCATCACGCCTGATCTGGTAATCGGCGCTTCGGCCGGCGCCATCAACAGCGCCTACTTTGCTACCAATCCGCACGCGGAGGGCACGGCGAAGCTGGAAGGATTGTGGCGCAGCATCACCCGGGCCGAGGTGCTGCCATGGTCTTGGCGCAGCATGCTGGGCATGATCATGGGCAATCGGGGCCATCTGGTGGAGTCGATGGCACTGAAACGGCTGCTGAAACGCCATTTTGGCGAGGCGCGCATAGAGGACGCGGTTCTGCCGCTGCACATCGTCGCCACCGACATGCATAGCGGCGCCGAAGTCCTGCTGTCGTCGGGCAATATGGTCCAGGCCGTGCTGGCCAGCGCGGCCATTCCCGGCGTGTTCCCGCCGGTGGAAATCAACGGCCAGAAGCTGATCGACGGTGGCGTGGCCAACAATACGCCCGTGTCGACAGCCATCCGGCTTGGCGCCACCCGCATCATCGTGCTGCCAGCCGGCTTCGCCTGTGCCGAGCGGCGTCCGCCCAAGGGCGCGATCGAGCACGCGTTCAATGCGCTGTCGCTACTGGTGGCGCGGCAGCTGGTGCACGATCTGGAACGCTGGGGCGACCAAGCCCACATTGCCGTGGTACCCCCGCTCTGCCCGCTCGATGTTTCGCCGTACGACTACAGCCGTTGTGGCGAGCTGATCGATCGCGCCGCGGCGGCGACGCTGGCCTGGCTGCGCGCCGATGGGCTGTCCAGCCGCCGGGTGCCTGGCGCGCTCGAGCCCCACGAGCACGATGCCGAAAACCCAAGTTGCAGCGCCGACATTAGCCTGCCTGCCGCCGGCGCCCCGCATGTCCACCACCACGCACACGACCACTCGACCACGCATGGCGGCGTCCACTGACATGGGCATTGTGCTGCCGGGCAAGCGCGACTGGGTGCAACGCGACGCGTCCGCGCGCCAGATGGAGCGCATCGAGGCGTTTTTCGGGGGCCATGGCTACGACATGCACCGCCATGACACCTATGCCATCGGCCGCACGCTGGCCGGCGTCCAGAGTTTTTCCTATCGACGAGGCGTCGTTCATAGCCAGCCAGGTGGCACCATCGTGCTGCATCCGGACGAGCCGCACGATGGCCATGCCGGCACCGACGCAGGATTCCACTACCGGATGCTCTACATCGAGCCCGCGTTGATCCAGCGCGTGCTGGGCGGCAGGCCGCTGCCATTCGTGGCCGGTGGGCGGTCCGACGATCCGCGGCTGTTCGCGGCGGCCGGCACCTTGCTTCAGGCCATGGACAGTGCCATGGATCCCCTGGAGGAGGATGACGCCATCTTCGACCTCGCGCACGCGCTGGCCGCAGCGGCCGGGGTGGCGCGCGGACGCCAGGCGGTGGACTATCGCGCCGCCGAACTGGCCCGGACCTGCCTGCGGGACAATCTGGATCGTCCGGTGACGCTCGACGAGCTGGAGCAGGCCACTGGCCGCGACCGCTGGAGCCTGTCGCGCGACTTCCGGGTGCTCTATGGCACCAGTCCGCATCGCTATCTGGTGATGCGCCGACTGGACCTGGTCAGGCGCCTGGCGGCGGCGGGGCAGTCGCTGGCCGATGCCGCCGCGTGCGCCGGGTTCACCGACCAGAGCCACATGACCCGCCATTTCACGCGCGCGTTCGGACATTCACCCGGCCGCTGGCTGCGCGCCCTGCGCGGCGCCGCGACCTGAGCCTGCACGATCGTACAAGACCGTACGCCGCCGAGCGGCGCAGACTTGGCCGCCTGTCCATTGCGCCACAAGGAGCCCTGTCATGCAGCCATCGCCAGTCGCCGCACCCACCCACCGCGCCGCCAACGCCAACGCCATCAATTTCGCCCAGAAGCTGAGCCTGTTCACCGATCGCTGGCAGCCGCGCGTCATTGCCGAGATGAACGACTACCAGTTCAAGATCGTCAGGATCGAGGGCGAGTTCATCTGGCACCAGCATGCCGATACCGATGAGACGTTCATCGTGCTCGATGGCCAGTTGCGCATCGAGTTTCGGGACGGGCATGTGATCGTGAACGCCGGCGAAATGTACGTCGTGCCCAAAGGGGTCGAACACCGGCCAGTGGCCGCCGCCGAAGTCCGCATGCTGCTGATCGAGCCACGCGGTGTGGTCAACACTGGCGACCAGGGCGGCGACCGGACGGCGCAGAACGACGTCTGGCTCTAACCAAGGTAGTTGGCATCGAGGTAGTTGGCATTTGCCCAACGCATCCCAACCAAGGTGTTGGGAAGAAATAGCAATTCGTCCAGTTTTATCCTCCAGATGTGACGGGCGCCACGCGCCCGGTTCGCCTATCCCGATGGCATGTTCCCTGCAATCAGACGTATCGAGCGCGGCGCCGCGTCTCGACCCTGATCCGGAGCGATTTGCTCCTTTCCCGGAGAACTGCCATGTTGATTCCGCCACTGTTGCGGCCGGGCGTCGTCGCGCTGCCTCGCCCGAGCCAAGCCCGCGTCATCCGCTACCGGATTCGCGGCTTCATCCTGCTGCTGCGCGTGCTGCTGCTCTGCTTCCATACCGCCGCCCATGCCGACAAGGCGCTGCCCGCGCCGGCCGCACCGCGCCCGGCTCCCAATTTTCTGGAAGCCGTGGCCACCGACTACGCGAACAGCCACGTGTTCTACGCGGTAGAGGGCATCGTGCCGGTCCGGGAGCCCCGTGCCGCACCGGCCGAACCGGCGCCCGCTCCCCAGACACCAGCCTCGGCCGCCGCAATTGTTTCGCCGGCTGCCGCGAACATCCGCCGAGTGAACGCGCGGTGATCCGCTGCGCACCCGGACCCGGCGTGCAGTCTTTACATGCAGCCTCGCAACGCTTGCATGGGAACGGCACCGCCCACAGCGGGTGCTGACGCCCGCCACGCCAGCCTGCACAAGGCTCACGGGCGACGGTACGAAACTTGCCAGACTCCTGGAATGGCCAGCGGCGCGACGCGGCATGCCGCATTGCACGCATGGCGATCCCGCAACTTTCAGGAGCGCAAGATGGGCGACTACTACAGCGAGCGCAATCGCCGGAACACCCCCTGGCGAGCCGACCGCGCCGACGACAACAGACGCGATGACGACCTTGGCGATCCCTGGGACGATGAGCGCGGCTCACGCATGCAAGATCAGGACTGGCAGCCCGAGTCGTTCGGTGACAGTTGGGACGACGCGCGGCGCCGCCAGCGGCTGACGCCGGGTCAGTTGAGCGAGGGCGGGCCCGCGCCATCGGGCTATCGCGGCAGCGACGATCAGGGCAGCGACCTGCAATACGGGCTGAACGGCGGCTATGGCACGTCTCCGGACGACGATCAGGACTGGCGCCAGAGAGAGCAATATCGCAGCCGCCAGTACGCCAGCGAGTATGGCGACTACGGTGACCCGGGCGACGAACGCCGTCGCGCCGACTACGGCGTGCAGCGCCGACAGGGCGAGTTCAGCCGCGACTTCAGCCAGCATCGCTCGGCAACCGGATATGGCGGCCGGGATGAATCGGGCGGCTACGGCCAGCGCGACGACTGGCGGGGTAGCCAGCAAGGCCGCTACGCCGGCACTACCGGCATGGGCGACAGAGGATCAGGCGGATATCGCGACGAGCACGGCTTTGGCAACGCAGACCAGGCCTGGTTGCGCGACGCGGAACGGCGCGCCCCGGCATATCGGGGTCAAGCCAGTCGTCAGGGCGACAATCAGCGCGGCGGTCAAGGCAGCGGCCACACCGCCTACTTCAACGATCTGCGCAGCGATACCCGCTACTGGACGGAACCGCGCGACGAATGGGGCGAAAGCCGTCCGCCCTACCACGCGCAGCGCTACGGGCGCGACTATATGGGCGGCGGCCAGGGCTTCAGCGGCTATGACGAGGAGTTGGGCTATTCGCCATCAGGACGCGAGTCGGGCGGCCGCTGGCGCGACGGGCAGCGCGAAGGGCAGCACGAAGACTGGCGCGAGCACGACGAGAACCGCGAAGACGAACATGGCGCGCTCTACAACCTTGGCCACCGCATCGGCCAGGCGGTCAGCGACTGGTTCGGCCCCGGCGCCATGGAAAAGCGCGCCGGCCCGCGCGGCTACACGCGCACCGACGACCGCATCCGCGACGAGATCTGCGAACGGCTGACCTTCACCACGGGCATCGACGTGCGCGAAGTATCGGTGGACGTCGACAAGGGCAAGGTCACGCTGGGCGGCACCGTGCACACGCGCGGCCAGAAATACGATATCGAGGACCTGGCCGACAACACCTTCGGCGTGATCGAAGTGGAAAATAATATCCGCGTGCAACGGCAGGATGTGGATGCCGCCGTGACCGGCGCCGGAGGCTTCAACGGCTCGTAAGGCCGGCGGCAAGTCCGACCTGATCGTGCAGGAAAGCGCCCGCTGCGAAGCGGGCGCGCTTCTTTACCGCCTGGGTCTTTACCGCCTAAGCCTTCGCCGCCGCAGTCCTTGCAGCCTAGGCCGCCAACCGGAACACGCTCACCGCCTGCTCCATCCGCTCGGCCTGCTCCTGCAGGGCCCGGGCCGCCGCGGCGGCCTCTTCCACCAGCGCAGCGTTCTGCTGGGTGACCTGGTCCATCTGCGTCACCGCCTGATTCACCTGCGCAATGCCGCCGCTTTGCTCGTGCGATGCGCGGCTGATCTCGTCCATCATCGTCGTCACGCGCTGCACCGCCGTCACCACTTCGCTCATGGTGGTGGCGGTGTCGACGGCCAGCGCCGTGCCATCGGCGACCCGGCCTGCCGATTGCGAAATCAGCGTACGGATTTCCTTGGCCGAATTGGCGGCGCGCTGGGCCAGCGTGCGCACTTCGCCCGCCACCACCGCAAAGCCCCGTCCCGCCTCGCCGGCACGCGCGGCCTCCACGGCCGCGTTGAGGGCCAGGATATTGGTCTGGAACGCAATGCTGTCGATCACGGCGATGATGTCGACGATCCGGCGCGAATCGGCCTCGATCTCGCTCATGGTCTGGCGCATGCGGCCCACCGACTCGCCGCCCGCAACGGCAATGCCGGCAGCCTCGGCCGCCAGCGAACTGGCCTGGCTGGCGTTGCCGGCGTTCTGCTGCACGATAGACGTCAGTTCCTCCATGCTGGCCGCGGTCTGCTCCAGCGACGACGCCTGCGCTTCGGTCCGTTGCGACAGGTCGGCATTGCCTTGCGCGATCTGTCCGGCCGCCACCAGCACGTTCTGCGCGCTGTCGCGGGTATCGCCGATGATGCCGCGCCAGGCCTCCACCAGCGTCATCAGGTGGCGCTTGACGTCGCTGAGTTCGTCCCGCCCCCGCGCTTCGATCCGCACGGCCAGGTCGCCGTCGTTGATGCGCGCCACCAGGTCGGCCACATCGCGCACATCGTCGCGCATGCCACGGCTGAAACCGGCGAACAGGTAAAGCGCGCCGCCCACGGTCAGCAGCGCAATGGCTGCCAGCGCGGCCAGCTTGCGCTGCTCGGCGGCCACGCGCTGCGCCAGCATGGCGCCCGCCAGAGCCGTGAATTCGCGGCTGACCGCCGACACGGCCTCGATCGCGGCCGTGCCCTCGGCAAAGTACGACTTGGCATCGATCGTGATGCCGGCCGATCCCAGCATGCTGACCTTGAGCGTGCGATAGAAGTTGTCCACCGCTGCCAGCTGCTTCATCGCCGCGCCCACCCGGTCTTGATACTGCGGCGCGGCGCGCTCCACGCGCGCCATGTCGCGGCGGGCAGCCTCCAACCCGTCCAGGATCTGGTCGGCCAGCGCGGCCTGGTCGGCCTGCTGCGCGGCGTCGGAATAGCCGCCCTGCGCGATGATGCCGGCGCCGCGCCCACGCGCCAGCGCGCTCACTTCGGCCAGCTTGGGCATCGGACCCACGGTCAGGTTGATCAGGTAGTAGGAGCCGGCCTCCGGATCCAGGGCCAGCGACGAATGGTCGGCCACGTCGCCAATGAACAGGCGCGTCTGCTTGACCAACGCCGTATGGCGCTCGAACAGCGGCGCGGCCGGCGTGTCGAGGCCGAGCTTGCGGATCTGCTGCCACGATTCGTCCAGCTTCTGCACATCGGGCACGATGGCGAACGATTCGATGGCGCCGGTTTCGCCCAGCAGGCTGGCCAGATGCTGCGCGGCCTTGCCATCGGCAGCCTCGAAGGTGGGCCGGAAACTGGTGTTGCCAAGCAGCACGCCATTGGCGGCGCCACGGCGCACCTGTGTTTCGCGCATGAAGTCCAGCGCCATACCCACGAGCTTGAGGCCGCGCTGCTCGTCCTGCGTATCGCGGATCGACTGTACAGACTGGTTCAGCACCGCGAACATCGCCCCGCACAGCGGGATCAGGAACAGTACGGACAGCAGCACCAGCTTGCGCGTGATGGTCAGGCGGGACATCAACCGGGTGGCAGGGGTCAGGAATGCGGTCACGATCGTCCTAGTTATCGAGGGTCTCATTGCCCGCTGTAACGGCTTCAATTCGTAGGAATAAAGCCATTTTTCCCGCTATTTCGCTGGCTTTTTGATGTCGCACAAATGCAGTGCGATCGGCGCACAACGCCAGTGCCGCGCGCACAAAAAACGCGCGGCCCGACTGCACTTTTCATGCAGTCGGCCGCGCGCTGGTGCGCTGCCCGGAAGATGCAAATTTACGCCGTGGCGCCGCCGTCCAGGCCGATGGTCTGACCCGAGATATAGCGCCCTGCCGGCGATGCCAGCAGTACCGCCAGACCGGCCACGTCGCTGGCCTCGGCAATGCGGCGCATCGGGATATTGGCCGACAGCGCCTTCTCGCGCTCGGGGTCGCCCCACAGCGCGTCGCGCGAGAAGTCGGTACGTACCGGGCCCGGGTTGATGCTGTTGACGTTGATGTTGTACTGGCCCAGCGTCTGCGCCAGGTTGCGCATGGCCAGGTCGGTGGCGCCCTTCGAGATGCTGTACAGCGCCAGCATGGCGGAGCCGCGCCGCGCGGCAATGCTCGACATGAAGATGATCGAACCGTCCTTGCGCTCGATCATCTGCGGTGCCAGCGCGTTCACCAGCACCAGATTGCCGCGCACGTTGCCGGCCATCACCTCGTCGAACTGCTCCGGCCCCTGCCCCAGCATCGAACCCACTGCCGTGCTGCCTGCCGCGTTCAGCACCAGTGCGTCGACGCGGCCGAACCTGGCCAGCACCTGATCGGCAAAGGCGCGCACGCTGTCGACGCTGACGATGTCGCAGGCAATGCCGGTGGCATCGATGCCCTGCTCGCGCAGGCCGGCTGCGACCTTGTCGGATACGGCGGCATCGCGGCCCGACACCACTACGCGAGCACCGGCCTGGCCCAGGGCGCGCGCCATTTCCAGGCCCATGCCCTTGGTGGAGCCGGTAACGACCGCGACGCGGCCGGACATATCGAACAGCTTGAACATGACGGGTTCTCCTTTTGCGTGAGGAAAGGGTTTCAACTTCTAACGATTCAACGATTTCAACGTCTGCCACGGATGCCGCCAGCATCCTTGCTTGGATGATGAACGACATCTATTGAATAAAGTATGGACATCATCTAAACTCGGGTCAAGCTGGTTTTTCAAGAAATTGCGATAGGGAGATCGATATGGCACGCGCATCACGGGCAGTCGCCGATCAGCATAGGACAGCTATCGAGGCGGCGTCGGCACGCCTGTTCCGCCAGCACGGCCTGCACGGCGTGACCGTGGCGCAGGTCATGGCGGGTGCTGGACTGACCCATGGCGGTTTCTACGGTCATTTTTCGTCGAAGGACGAACTGGCGGCGGTGGGCTGCGCGCGGGCCTTTGCGGATTCGGCGGCGCGCTGGCAGCAGCGGATCACGCAGGCTGGCGGCGATCGCCACGCCGCCCGGCGCTTTCTGGTGGACCAGTACCTGAGCGAAGTGCATCGTGATGCACCCGAGCACGGCTGCCCGGCGTCGGCGCTGGTGGGCGACGTGGCGCGCGAGCCGGCCGGCAAGCCCGTGCGCGGCGCGTTTCTGGATGGCATCGGGCAGTTGCTGGCCGCCTGGAAGTCACTTGCCCCGGACGCGACAGCCAGTGGCACTGCCGCCGACGCCGACCGCGCCCACCGCACCGCCCTGCTGGAAATGGCCACGCTGGTCGGCGCCATCACGCTGGCACGCGCCACGGCAGGCGATGCCTTGTCCGACGAGATCCTGGACGCCGCCCGCGCCTGGCTGCTGGATACCAGCGAGGTAGCCCCGGCCTGATCGCCCGGACATCGCCCCGCAACGCCTCGAATCGCCCCAACACCGCCCCTTCTTACACACCATCGCCCCCAACGGAGCCCCATGTTTGCGCAAGCCCTATCCAGCCGGCTGGACCGGCGCGGCATCCACTACGCGTGGATCGTCGCGGCCATCACGTTCTGCGTGATGCTGACCACTTCCGCCGCGCTCGGCCTGCCCGGCGCCTTCCTGAAACCGCTGACCGCCGAAATGGGCTGGAGTACCGACCAGGTGTCGTCGATCCTGGCGTTCCGCTTTGCGCTGTTCGGGCTGATGGCGCCGTTCTCGGCCATCCTGATGGAGCGCTTCGGCGTACGCAATGTGGTCTGCGCGGCCCTGGCGCTGATTGCCGGCGGCATGGCACTGGCCACGGTATCCACGCAGATCTGGCAGCTGTTCGTGGCCTGGGGGCTGATGCTCGGCGTCGGCTCCGGGCTGACGGCCATGGTGCTGGCCGCGCTGGTGGCCAATCGCTGGTTCACCGCGCGGCGCGGGCTGGTCATTGGCGTGCTGACCGCGAGTTCGGCCACTGGGCAACTGGCCTTCCTGCCCGTTGCGGCCTGGCTGATCGAGCATATGGGGTGGCGCGTGGCGGTGCTGCCGGTGCTGGCTGCATGCGGCGCGCTGGCGGTGGTGGTGCTTGGCTTCATGCGTGCCCGGCCATCCGACGTGGGTCTGGCGCCCTATGGCGAGGTGCCGACGGCGGTTGCCGCAGCGCCCGTGCCGGCAGCCCCGATGTCGTGGGCGGGTCCGTTCGTGGTGCTGCGCGACGCGGCACGCACGCAGACGTTCTGGATCCTGGCCGGCACGTTCTTTATCTGCGGGCTGTCGACCAACGGGCTGATCCAGACGCACTTCATCTCGCTGTGCGCGGACTTCGGCATGTCGGCCGTACCGGCCGCCTCGGCGCTGGCGATGATGGGCGCATTCGACTTCGTCGGCACCATCATGTCCGGCTGGCTGTCGGACCGCTACGACAGCCGCAAGCTCCTGTTCTGGTACTACGCGCTGCGTGGCCTGTCGCTGTTCTGGCTGCCGCACTCGGAGTTCACGCTCTACGGCCTGTCCGTGTTCGCCATGTTCTATGGCCTCGACTGGATCGCCACGGTGCCGCCCACCATCAAGCTGGCCGGCAGCACGTTCGGCCGCGAGCGCGCCCCGATGGTGTTTGGCTGGATCTTCGCTGCGCACCAGATCGGCGCGGCCGCGGCGGCGTTCGGCGCCGGGCTGTCACGCACGCTGTGGCTGACGTACTCGCCGGCGCTCTACGTCGCCGGCAGCGCCTGCCTGGTGGCCGCCCTGCTGGCACTGATGGTGCGCCGCCAGGCCACGCAGGCCGCGCCGCAACCGGCGCAGGCCTGAGACACTTCCTTTTGGTCTCTCAGCGTTCGTGGCTCGCGGCCACGAACGCGTCGATCAGGGCGGCAGCCGACGCGCGCTTGAGCGCCGACTGCCGCACCAGCACCCCGATCTCGCGATACAAGGGCTGGCCCGGCATCGGCACTTCCTTGATGTGCGGGGTCTGCCGCAGCGGCACCAGCGCCGACGGAATGATCGCGCAGCCCAGCCCCTCGCTCACCATCTGCAGGATCACGGCGGGCTCGTCCAGCTCCATCCCTTCGCGCACCCACAGCCGGTGGCGCCGCAGGTAGCGATCCACCAGCTGCCCGCCCGTGGAATGGCGGTTGTAGCGGATGAAGGGCACGGTCTCCAGCAGCGTCTTCAGGGTGTCCGGCGCGTCGGGCGGCGCCACGGCCACAAAGCGTTCGTGGATCAGCGGCACCCATTTCAGTTCCGGCGGAATGCCCAGACGTGGTTTCACCAGCACGGCGATATCAAGCTCCCGGGCATCCACCTGGGTCAGCAACTGGGTCGACATGCCCGGCACGATGTTCACATGGGTGTCCGGATGCGCCACCCGGAAGCGCTGCATCGCCTGCGGCAGCAGGCTCGATTGCACGGTGGAGACAGCGCCCAGGTCCAGCGGCGCCATGTCGCGCTGGGCGCGCGCACCTTTCATCGATTCGTAAAGCCCGACGATCCGCGCGGCATCGCCCAGCATCTGCTGGCCTTCGTCGCTCAATGCCACCGATTTACCCGAGCGATCGAACAGCGTACAGCCCAGATCCTCTTCCAGCCGGCGGATCTGGGTGCTCACGGCCGATTGCGTCAGGCCAAGTCGCGTGCCGGCGGCGGAAAAGGAGCCGGTCTCGGCGGCCACGAGGAAGGTCTTGAAATAGCGTAGCAAGGGGCGATTCAAGCATCGAAATTTTCGATACTTAGGCAAAGAATGATTCGTTTCATATTACGAGTTCTGCTGATTACAATCAACGACACACTCCACAACCGCCCTGCAAAAGAGTCACTGCGATGAGCGCCACGCCCTTGTTCCACCTTGCCTTCCCGGTTCACGACCTTGCCGCCGCACGCCAGTTTTATGGCGACCTGCTGGGCTGCCCCGAAGGGCGCAGTTCTGACGCCTGGATCGATTTCAACTTCTACGGCCACCAGGTCGTGGCGCATCTGTCGCCGGACGAATGCGGCCACCGTGCCACCAGCGCCGTGGACGGCGACGACGTACCGGTACGCCATTTCGGCGCGATCCTGCCGATGGCCGAATGGGAACGCCTGGCCGACAAGCTGCGCGGCGCCGGCACCCGGTTCGTGATCGAGCCGCACGTGCGCTTCAAGGGCCAGGTTGGCGAACAGGCCACGATGTTCTTCCTGGACCCGTCGGGCAACGCGCTCGAATTCAAGGCGTTTGGCGACCTGAGCCAGGTGTTTGCGAAGTAACCCCGGGCAATCCTCCCCCACTGATATAGAGAGACAGAACGAGACATGACCGATTTCGTGATCCAACCCGCGCCGCAGGCCAGTGTGGCCGTTGCCGGCAGCCAGGCCCGTTTTCCGATCCGCCGCGTGTTCTGCGTGGGTCGCAACTACGCCGCGCACGCCCGCGAGATGGGCAAGGACCCCGACCGCGAACCGCCGTTCTTCTTCACCAAGCCGGCTGACGCCGTGGTGGCGGCCGAAGGCGCCGTGCCGTATCCGCCGCTGACCGAAAACCTGCATCACGAGATCGAACTGGTGGTGGCAATCGGCAAGGCCGGCGCCAACGTCAAGCCCGAGCAGGCGCTGGATCTGGTGTGGGGCTACGGCGTGGGCGTCGACCTGACGCGCCGCGACCTGCAGGACGTGGCCAAGAAGATGAGCCGCCCGTGGGACTGGTCGAAGTCGTTCGACGCGTCGGGTCCGTGCGGCCCGCTGCAACCGGCCTCGGCAATCGGCCATCCGGCCAAGGGCGCCATCTGGCTCAAGGTCAACGGAGAAACGCGCCAGGAAGGCGACCTGACCGAACTGATCTGGTCGGTGGCCGATGTCATCGCCTATATCTCCGAGGCCATGACGCTGCAGCCCGGCGACCTGATCTTCACCGGCACCCCGGCCGGCGTGGGCACGCTGAACCCCGGCGATGCGGTAACGGCTGGCGTGGAAGGTGTCGGCGAGATCGCTTTCACGATCGGCAAGCGCTAAGCCTGGGCTTCTGGCTCCTCGAAGCGGTGGCGTCCCGGCGACGGGGCACCATCGTTTTCTCTTTTAAATTCAATAAATTACGATTCCGAAGGGGCGTTCCTAGAGCAAACCCTCCACTTCGTACATCGGAATTTCTTCAAATTCCCCTTGCTTATCTATCTAGTAGTAGATAATATTCGAGCCATGGACGACGCAACGCAGCAAACAAACTAGGCAGCGCGGCAGAATCCAAGCATCACAAGGTTGTTTGTCAGTACCGGAAGCGGTCTTTTTTTTAGCACCAAGTCTCTATCTAGCAGTAGATAGCAGCAACGGAAAAGACCCTGATTCGCAGCACAGACATCGGCCAGCGATCCACACACGAACCGAGATCGCCGGCCTTGCAAAGGAGAGCATCATGAACGCCAAGACCATCGTTACCGCCGCCGCCCTCGCCGCCGCCTTTGTTACCGGCGCAGTCCAGGCAGCTCCCGCCACGCAAAAGGCTGGCGAAGTCTACGGTTACAGCTATCGCGTACAAGACCAGCGCAGCGCCTTCACCGATGGCGCCCGCCAAGGCAAGTTCGATTCCTTCAGCGAAGGTGCCCGCATCGGTAACCGCGACGCCTTCACCGACGGCGCCCGTGTGACGAACCGTGATGGCCTGGTGGCCAGCGTCAGCGGCAGCCGCGATGTCTACACCGACGGTGCCCGCGTGACGAACCGCGACGGCCTGGTGCCCAGCATCGGCAACCGCGACGCCTACACCGATGGTGCCCGCGTCGGCAAGGCCGACCCGTTCACCGACGGCGCCAAGATCGGCAAGTTCGACCCGTACACCGATGGTGCCCGCACCGTCGCCGGTCTGGACCTGAAGGGTGTGTCGGCTGCGCCGGCCCGTACGGTAGACCCGTACACCGACGGCGCCAAGGCTGCCCCGTTCGACCCGTACAGCGGCGGCGCCCACACCGTGGCCGGCCTGGACCGCACGGGTGTCTCGTCCGAACCGTCGCGCAGCTTCGACGTGTACACCGACGGCGCACTCGCCTGAGCCCCTCGCAACGGCCGCGGTCCGGTAAATGCCGGGCAGCGGCCGGAACAGATACTGGAGTTTCATCATGACCTTGCGTGACACAGCCCTGATCCTGGGCGGCTGGGTGGTGCTCTGCGTCACCAGCGGCGCAGTCCTCTCGCTGGTTGCGCAGTCGCTGTCCATCTGACTGAAGACGGACGGGCGAACAACCGGAGGGTCCGCCACCAAAAAGGGCGCGGACAATTGACATGAAAACGCATTCCGTACGCGATCAATTGCTCGAGCACGCCTCCGTGCTGATCCGGCAACGGGGCTACAACGGTTTCAGCTACCGCGACCTCGCGGAGCTGGTTGGCGTGAAGACATCGAGCATCCACTACTACTTCCCGGCCAAGGACGATCTGGTGCTGGAAGTGGTGCGCCTGTACCGTGAACGCTCGCAGGCCCGGCTGGCGGGTATCGACACCTCGCTGCCGCTGATCGAGCAGGCCGAGCGATATGTGGGCCCGCTGCGCAATGACATCGAGCTGAACCAGATCTGCCTGGCCGGCATGCTGTCCGCCGAGGTGCTGGCGTTGCCCGATGCGATCCGCAGCTACCTGCAGGCGCATTTCCAGGCGAACGAAACCTGGATCACGAACCTGCTGCGCCGCGCCGAAGCCGAACGCGGCCAGCCGTACCCGGTGCCGCCGCAGTTGCTGGCCAAGGTGCTGTATGGCGCGATCCAGAACGGCATCATCACCGCGCGGATGTCGGGTTCGAGCGACCGGCTGGATGCCGCGGCCGATATGCTGCTGGGTGCCGTGCGCGGTTCGATGTGCGCGGTGACCGAGCACGAACCGGCGATGGCCTGATGGCCTGAACAGTTTTCTGGGCGCCCCGGTTCAGGCGCCCGACGCCCGCCGTCCGCTCTCACGACGGGCGTCACCCGTTTCTCCGACGCCGGGGTGGTCCCCCGGCGATTTTTTTGTTTACGGGGCGGCCTTCTTTGTGGCCGCCTTCTTTGTGGCCGCCTTCTTTGCGGCCACCTTCCTTGTGGCCACCTTCTTTGCGGCGACCTTCCTTGTCGTCACCTTCCCTTCCGGCTCCCCGCCGTCACGCTCGATCACCACCCACGTCGGGGCATGATCGCTGGCCTTCTCCTCGCCGCGCACCCATTTGTCGACGCCGGCATCGCGCATCCGCAAGCCGGGGCTCAGCAGCAGATGGTCGATCCGCAGCCCTGAATTGGTCTGCCAGTGCTGGCGAAAATAGTCCCAGAACGTGTAGATTTTCTCGTCGGGATAGCGCGCCCGCAGCGCATCGGTCCAGCCCTGCGCCAGCAGGCGCCGGTAGCACGCGCGGCTTTCCGGCTGCAGCAGCGCATCCTTGAGCCATGAACGCGTGTTGTAGATGTCGTCGTCGGTGGGCACCACGTTGTAGTCGCCGGCGATGACCACCGGGTGGCCGGCATCCAGCAGCGTCTGCGCGTGGCGGATCAGCCGTTCAAACCAGGCCAGCTTGTAGTCGAACTTCGGGCCGGGCTGCGGATTGCCGTTGGGCAGGTACAGGCACGCGACCAGCACGCCCTCGACGGCAGCCTCCAGATAGCGGCTCTGCGTGTCTTCGTCGCCGCCCGGCAGGCCGCGCCGCACCTCCACGGGATCGGCGCCCCTGGCCAGGATGGCCACGCCATTCCACGACTTCTGCCCGTGCCAGATCGCGCCGTATCCGGCCGCGCGGATCTCGTCGATCGGAAACCCCTCGTCCACCGTTTTCAGTTCCTGCAGGCAGGCCACGTCGGGCGCCTCGCGTTCCAGCCAGGTCAGCAGCGCCTGCAGGCGCGTGCGCACGCCGTTGATATTGAAGGTGGCGATCTTGAGCGGATGCATCGGAAAGTCCTCCGGTTCAGGCCGGTTTTCATCTTAGATTCCCGCGCCGGGATTTCCTGTCGGTGTCCGATCACTGTATATTCATACAGTCCTGCAACCCCCAGCCCTTTTTGCGTCTTGTCCGCCACATCCACAGACCCGCCCCGCTATACCGTCGCCGTGCGCACCTTGTGCGAGTTCACGGCCAAGGCGGGCGATCTCGACCTGCGCTTCACGCCGTCGCCCACCGGGCAGGAAGGCGTGGCCGGGCATGGCGTGGTGACAAGCCGGCGCGGGCCCGGCTATGAAGCCGAGGTGGCCCTGTCGGGCGATTTTGAAGGCCTGCGCGTGCGCGGGCGGGCCGATGGCTACAACCCCGTGACCAACCGGGTGGAGGAAATCAAGACAGTGCGCGGCCAGAAGGTGGAGATTCCGCTGAACCACCAGGCGCTGCACTGGGCCCAGGCCAAGATCTATGGATGGCTGCTGTGCGCGTCGCGCGAACTGAAGCAGATCGACGTGGCGCTGGTGTATTTCGACATCGTCAGCCAGCAGGAACGCGTACTCAAGGAGCGCTTCGACGCGCAGGCGCTGCGCGCGTTCTTCGAGGATAGCTGCCGACGCTTCATGCACTGGGCCGAGCGCGAAGCCGCGCATCGCACGGGCCGCGACACCGGCCTGGCTACGCTGGCCTTTCCGCACGGCACGTTCCGCGACGGCCAGCGGCTGCTGGCCGAATCGGTCTACAAGGCCAACGCGTCCGCGCGCACGCTGCTGGCGCAGGCGCCCACCGGCATCGGCAAGTCCATCGGGACGGTGTTTCCGGCGCTCAAGGCCATGCCGACCCAGCGCATCGACAAGGTGTTCTTCCTGTCGGCGCGATCCACGGGCCGCGCCGTGGCGCTGCATGCCACACGGCAGCTCAGGCAGAACGCCGACGAGACGCCGCTGCGCGTACTGGAACTGACCGCGCGCGACAAGGCCTGCGAACATCCCGACCTGGCCTGCCACGGTGAATCGTGCCCGCTGGCGCAGGGCTTCTACGACCGCCTGCCCGCCGCCCGCGATGCGGCCAGCCGCGCGCCGCTGCTGGACCGCGCCACCACGCGCGACATCGCCCGCGCGCACCAGGTCTGTCCGTATTACCTGGCCCAGGAGATGATCCGCTGGAGCGATCTGGTGGTGGGCGACTACAACTACTACTTCGACCGCAGCGCGCTGCTGTATATGCTGACCGCCATGAACGAATGGCGCGTCAGCGTGCTGGTGGACGAAGCGCACAACCTGGTGGACCGGGGCCGCGCGATGTACACGTCCACGCTCGACCATGCGGCGTTCCGTGGCGTGCGCCTGGCCGCGCCCGCCGCGTTGAAGCGGCCGATGGACCGCGTCTACCGGCAGTGGAATACGCTGGCCAAGTCCGGCGATGCCACGTACGAAACACGCGACGACGAACCCGCCGCGTTTGTCGAGGCGCTGGTGCAGCTTTGCACGGCCATCATCGACGACATGAGCGCGCATCCGCAGCGGCACGACACTGCGCTGGAGCGCTTCTATTTCGATGCCATGCATTTCCTGCGACTGGCCGAGCAGATGACCGAGTACGGCGGCAAGCATTCGCTGTTCGACATCACGCGCACGCCGCGCAAGCGGACTGGCGTCGACGCAGACCTGTGCGTGCGCAACCTGTTGCCCGCCCCCTACCTGGCTCCGCGCTTCGCGGGCGCGCATTCGACCACGCTGTTCTCGGCCACGCTGCAGCCCGCCGACTACTACCGCAACCTACTGGGGCTGCCTGCCAGCGCGGTGTGGGTGGAAGTGCCCTCCCCGTTCCAGGCCGATCAGCTCGACGTCCACGTCGCGCGCCATATCTCCACGCGCTACACCCAGCGGCAGCGCTCGCTGCCCGCCATCGTGCAACTGATGGCCGACCAGTTTGCGCGGCGTCCGGGCAACTATCTGGCGTTCTTCAGCAGCCACGACTATCTGCAGCAGGCGGCTGCGCTGCTGGCCGGACAGCACCCCGACATCCCCACGTGGTCGCAGGCGCGCGGCATGACCGAGGCGGGCCAGGTGGCCTTTCTGGACGCCTTCGCGCCTGGCGGCCAGGGCATCGGCTTCGCGGTGCTCGGCGGGGTGTTTTCCGAAGGCGTGGATTTGCCCGGCGATCGCCTGATCGGTGCCTTCGTGGCCACGCTGGGCCTGCCGCAGATCAATCCGGTCAACGAGCAATTGCGCGAGCGCATGGAGACGGTATTCGGACAGGGCTACGACTACGCCTACCTGTACCCCGGCCTGCGCAAGGTGGTGCAGGCCGCGGGCCGCGTGATCCGCACCCAGCAGGACCGCGGCGTGGTCTGGCTGATCGACGACCGCTACACGCGCGCCGAAGTGCAGGCGCTTTTGCCGGCATGGTGGGAAATTCTTACCGGGCCGCCAGTGCACGCGCGCCCGCTGTCACTGGCAGAATGACGGCTACGCCGCTGGCGCGAAAATCGCGTGTCAGGGCATCAAACCATCACCCCCATGTATCGACGGAGCCCCAACCGATGAGCATGACCCACACGTTTGCCACGACAGAGCCGTCGCGCGACGAGATCAATGCGCTGCGTGGCGCCACCATCCTGGAGTTCGGCACCCCCTGGTGCGGCTTCTGCCAGCGCGCACAGCCGCTGATCGAGTCGGCCTTCGGCCAGCACCCGGCCATCGGCCATATCAAGGTGGAGGACGGCAGCGGCCGCCCGCTGGGCCGATCGTTCCGCGTCAAGCTCTGGCCAACGCTGGTGTTCCTGCGCGACGGCCAGGAAGTGGCGCGCCTGGTGCGCCCGAGCGACACCCGGGATATTACGGAGGCCATGCGCAAGATCGACCAGTGATGGCCCTGAGCACCCATCCCGGGTTCGCTTTGTCCCACTGAACGTTCCATTCGTGCCTTGATGATGGACGAAGGGCGGCGCTAAGGTTGTGCCTGCCCTTTTTGGCCGTTTTCCGATTGCAGTGTTTGCCGATTGCAATCGTGTGACGGCCCATCACAACATCAAGGAGACAACACGTGTTCCAGCCCCAACGCCGCAAGGTGCTTGGCCTGGGCGTGGCCGCCACCGGCGCCGCCCTGCTGCCCCAGATTTCGTTCGCACAACCGGCCGCCCGGCCCGGCGGCACCCGCCTGATCCTGCTGGGGACGAAAGGCGGGCCACGCGTAGGCGGGTCGCGCTCCAACCCGGCCAACCTGCTGCTGATCAACGGCGTGCCCTATGTGATCGACTGCGGCACGGGCGTGTCGCGCCAGATGGTCAACGCCGGCGTGCCGCTATCGGCGCTGCGCTACGTGTTCATCAGCCACCACCATTCGGACCACGATCTCGAATACGGCAACCTGATCTATAACGCCTGGGCCACCGGCCTGAACCAGACCGTGCATGCCTACGGGCCCAGCGGCACCGCCGAGATGACGCGCACCTACTGGGCGCTGAACCGCTTCGACATCGACACGCGCATCGCCGACGAGGGCCGCCCCGACATCCGCAAGCTCGTGGAAGCCACCGATATCACCGACAACGGCGTGGTCCTGCAGAACGCGGACGTCAAGGTGACGGCCTTCCGCACGCCCCACCCGCCCATCGTCAACAACTTCGCCTACAGGTTCGAGACGGCCGATCGCACCATCGTGTTTTCCAGCGACACCGCCTACAACCCGAAACTGGCCGAATTCGCCAAGGGCGCCGACGTGCTGGTGCACGAGGCCATGTACGGTCCGGGCATCGACGCCCTGGTGGCGCGCGTGGCCAACGGCGCCACCATCAAGAAGCACTTCCTGGAAAGCCACACCCTGACCGAAGACGTCGGCCGCATCGCCGCGGCGGCGGGCGTGAAAACGCTGGTACTCAGCCACTTCGTGCCAGGCGACGACGACCGCATCACCGACGAGATGTGGGCCGCCGATGTCCGCAAGCACTACAGCGGCCGGATCGTGGTGGGGAAGGATTTGATGGAGGTGCGGTAGGGCCAGCATGATTGGCTCCCCTTTCCCATGCAATGGGACAGGGGAGCAAACAAATGCAGACGCCTACAAATCCAGCGGCATCGCGCTCGTGCACTTGATCTCGTCCAGGCACACGCTCGACTTCACGCCGCTCACGCCGGGGATGCGCATCAGGGTGTCGAGCAGGAAGTCCGACAGCGACTTCAGGTCCTTGGCCACCACCTTCAGTACGTAGTCGATGTCGCCGGTCACCGAGAAGCACTCCTGGATCTGTGCCAGTTCGGCCACCAGTCCCTTGAATTTGGACAAATCGCGAATATGGCCGCGTTCCATCGTCACGTGGATGAAGGCCGTCACGCCAAACCCCAGCGCCGTGCTGTCCAGCCGCGCCTCGTAGCGCTTGATGATGCCGCCTTCCTCCAGGCGGCGGTGGCGCCGCAATGTCTGGGCCGGTGACAGGTTGATCGCCTCGGACAGTTCCAGGTTCGACGCGCGCCCATGTTCCTGCAGTTCCGCCAGCAAGCGGCGATCAATGCGGTCGAGGTCGGTTTTTTGCATGCTGATTTCCTCGCATGGCAGTTTGACGAAATTTTATCTCATCTCTCAGGGTTTCCCTGCGTGCCTTACGAAATCCTATTTAGCGAGGCGGGTTCTACAATTTCCTCACGTTGTGCAGCGCGCCAAGCGTTCCCCAAGCCACTCGCGCTGCTGCCTCACCGAAATATTATTTCCATCCCCTCTCTCGCCCCCGAGCGCTCCGATCATGGCCGACCTGTTTGAAAACCCGATGCAACTGATGGGCTTCGAGTTCGTTGAATTCGCCTCGCCCACGCCCAACGTGCTGGAACCGCTGTTCGAGAAAATGGGCTTCACGCTGGTGGCCCGTCACCGCTCCAAGGACGTGGTGCTGTATCGCCAGGGCGACATCAATTTCATCATCAACAACGAGCCGCATAGCGAAGCCGCCTATTTCGCCGCCGAGCACGGCCCCAGCGCCTGCGGCATGGCCTTCCGTGTCAAGGATTCGCACAAGGCCTACAACCGCGCGCTGATGCTGGGCGCCCAGCCGATCGAGATCGCCACGGGCCCGATGGAACTGCGCCTGCCGGCCATCAAGGGCATTGGCGGTGCGCCGCTGTACCTGATCGACCGTTTCGAGGACGGCAAGTCGATCTATGACATCGACTTTGAATACATCGAGGGCGTGGACCGCCACCCGAAGGGCCACGGCCTGAAGCTGATCGACCACCTGACGCACAACGTCTACCGTGGCCGCATGGCTTATTGGGCTAACTTCTACGAACGCCTGTTCAACTTCCGTGAAATCCGCTATTTCGACATCCAGGGCGAGTACACCGGCCTGACCTCGAAGGCCATGACCGCGCCGGATGGCAAGATCCGCATTCCGCTGAACGAGGAATCGTCGAAGGGCGCCGGCCAGATCGAGGAATTCCTGATGGCGTTCAACGGCGAAGGCATCCAGCACATCGCCTTTTCCGTAGACAACCTGCTCGACGTCATCGATAGCCTGCAACTGGCCGGCGTCGACCTGATGACCGCGCCGAACGACTATTACTACCAGGCCCTGGACACCCGCCTGCCCGGCCACGGCCAGCCGGTGGACCAGCTCAAGGCCCGCGGCATCCTGCTGGACGGCACCACCGAAGACGGCCGCCCGCGCCTGCTGCTGCAGATCTTCTCGAAGACCGTGCTCGGCCCGGTGTTCTTTGAATACATCCAGCGCTCCGGCGACGACGGCTTTGGCGAAGGCAACTTCAAGGCGCTGTTCGAGTCACTCGAGCGCGACCAGATCGAACGCGGCACGCTGAAGGTGTGACGCATCCGGCCCGGCACTGATCCGGGCTGGCCCATTTCCCCTGCTTTTCCAAGCGTGTGCCGGTAAACTCTCGGGTTTTCGCCGGCGCGCACCCCTGCGTCCGGCGTTACCCGCGCCGGCGCTTTTTTCAAAGCGCCCATCCCAAAGAGGCGCGCCGCCATTCCACAAGAATGGGTAGAGGATAGACAACCCCAATGCATGCTTCAGATAGCCAAGGCACGCTCCAGCGTGGCCTGAAGAATCGCCATATCCAGCTGATTGCGCTGGGCGGCGCCATCGGCACCGGCCTGTTCCTGGGCATCGCCCAGACCATCAAGCTGGCTGGCCCGTCCGTGCTGCTGGGCTACGCCCTGGCCGGCGTCGTCGCGTTCTTCATCATGCGCCAGCTGGGCGAGATGGTCGTCGACGAACCCGTGGCCGGCTCGTTCAGCTACTTCGCCAACAAGTATTGCGGCCACTTTGCCGGCTTCATGTCCGGCTGGAACTACTGGGTGCTGTACATCCTGGTCAGCATGGCCGAGCTGTCGGCCGTGGGCATCTATGTCCAGTACTGGTGGCCGGGCATTCCCACGTGGATGTCCGCGCTCGCGTTCTTCCTGGTCATCAACGCCATCAACCTGGCCAGCGTGAAGTCGTTCGGCGAGATGGAATTCTGGTTCTCGATCATCAAGGTCGCAGCCATCGTCGGCATGATCGGCTTTGGCGGCTACATGCTGGGCACCGGCACCGCCGGCCCCGAGGCCAGCGTGGCCAACCTGTGGCAACACGGCGGCTTCTTCCCGAACGGGCTGGGCGGACTGGTGATGGCGATGGCCGTGATCATGTTCTCGTTCGGCGGCCTGGAACTGGTGGGCATCACCGCGGCCGAAGCCGACAACCCGGGCAAGAGCATCCCCAAGGCCACCAACCAGGTGATCTACCGCATCCTGATCTTCTACGTTGGCGCGCTGGCCGTGCTGCTGTCGCTGTACCCGTGGCAGAAGGTGGTGACCGGCGGCAGCCCGTTCGTGCTGATCTTCCATGCGATGAACAGCGATATCGTGGCCACCGTGCTGAACGTGGTGGTGCTGACGGCGGCGCTGTCGGTCTACAACAGCGGCGTCTATTGCAACAGCCGCATGCTGCTGGGCCTGGCGCAACAGGGCAACGCGCCCCGCGCGCTGATGAAGGTGAACCGCCGCGGCATTCCGCTGGCCGCGCTGGGCGTATCGGCCCTGGCCACCGGCATCTGCGTGCTGGTCAACTACTTCATGCCCGGCGAAGCGTTCGAGCTGCTGATGGGTCTGGTGGTGTCGGCCCTGATCATCAACTGGGCCATGATCAGCATCATTCACCTGATGTTCCGCCGCGCCAAGCGCGCCGAAGGCAAGTCCACGGCGTTCCAGAGCCTGGGCTATCCGCTGACCAACTACGTGACGCTGATCTTCCTGGCCGGCATCCTGGTGGTCATGTTCCTGACGCCTGGCCTGCGCATCTCGGTCTACCTGATTCCGGTCTGGCTGGTCATTCTTGGCGTAAGCTATCGCCTCCGGCAGAAGAACGCCGGTTCGGCCCTGCCCGCCGCGAGCGCCCAGATCCAGTAACCTGCCTGTGCGGCCCGCGCGTATCCCGGGCCGCCACCCCCTGAACCCGCAAGCCAGACGCCTCCCATGTTTGAACACATCGAAGCCTTTCCCGGTGACCCGATCCTCTCGCTCAACGAGGATTTTCAGCAGGACCCGCGTACCAACAAGGTCAACCTGAGCATCGGCATCTACTTTGACGACGAAGGCCGCCTGCCGGTCATGCAGGCCGTGGCCGAAGCCGAAGCCGCGCTGCTGTCGGACATGGGCCCGCGCCCCTACCTGCCGATGGCCGGCATTGCCGCCTACCGCCAGGCCGTGCAGGCGCTGGTGTTCGGCGAGGACTGCGCCGCACGCGCCGAAGGCCGCATCGCCACGCTGCAGACGCTGGGTGGTTCGGGCGCGCTGCGCGTGGGTGCCGACTTCCTGAAGCGCTATTTCCCGACCACGGAGATGTGGATCAGCGACCCGAGCTGGGAAAACCACCGCGTGGTGTTCGAGCGCGCCGGGTTCAAGGTCAATACCTATCCGTACTACGACGCCGAAACCGGCGGCCTCAAGTTCGACGCCATGCTGGCGGCCATCGACGCCATTCCGCAGGGCGGCATCGTGCTGCTGCACGCCTGCTGCCACAACCCGACCGGCGTGGACCTGAACGAAGACCAGTGGCGCCAGGTGATTGGCGTGCTGAAGGCCCGCAAGCTGCTGCCGTTCGTCGACATGGCCTACCAGGGCTTTGGCGCGGGCCTGGATGACGACGCCTTTGCCGTGCGCGAACTGGCCCGCCAGAACGTGCCCGCGCTGGTGGCCAACTCGTTCTCGAAGAATTTCTCGCTGTATGGCGAACGATGCGGCGGCCTGAGCGTGATCTGCCAGAGCACGGACGAAGCCAGCCGCGTGCTGGGCCAGCTGACCGGCGCCGTGCGCGCCAACTACAGCAACCCGCCCACCCACGGCGCCCGCGTGGTGGCCCGCGTGCTGACCACGCCGGCCCTGCGCCAGAGCTGGGAGACGGAACTGGCGGCCATGTGCCAGCGCATCACGCGCATGCGCCAGGCCATCCACGACCAGTTGCGCGCGCACGTCAGCGGCGAGAAGCTGTCGCGCTACGTCAAGCAGCGCGGCATGTTCACCTACACCGGCCTGTCGGCCGACCAGGTGGACCGCCTGAAGAACGAGCACGGCGTGTATGTGCTGCGCTCGGGCCGCATGTGCGTGGCCGGCCTGAACGAGCGCAACGTCGGCGTGGTGGCGAATGCCATCGGCCAGGTGCTGAAGGGCTGAGCGCTGGGGGCTGAACCGCCCCCTTCGCGCGACAAAGCGTTTTAAGCAAACAGCCACCCTCGGGTGGCTGTTTTTTTGCCCGGACGCGTGTCGCCGGTCAGACCTGCGCCTGCCCGCCATCGGCGGTAATTTCGGCGCCGTTGATAAAGCTCGAATCGTTGGACGCCAGGAATGTCACCACGCGGGCGATTTCCTCGGGGGCGCCCAGCCGGCCCATCGGCACCAGCGACGCCAGGTAGCCCAGCAGCCCGTCCTGCCCGGCCTTGGTGTCGCCGCCCAGTTCAGCCAGGCCCACCGTGTGCGTGGAACCGGGGCTCACCACATTCACCCGGATGCCGCGATCCTTGAGGTCCAGCACCCAGCTGCGGGCCAGGGCGCGCACCGCTGCCTTCGACGCGCTGTAGATGCTGAACGCCGGCGTACCCGTCGATCCGGCGATCGAGCCGGTCAGGATGATGGAACCGCCAGCGCCCATCAGCGGCAGCGCCTTCTGCACCGTGAACACCACGGCGCGGACATTGCGATTGAACGTATCGTCGAAATGCTGCGCGGTGATCTCGCCCAGCGGCGCCATGGTGCCGCCGCCGGCGTTGGCGAACAGCACGTCCAGGCGTCCATCGGCCTCGCGGATCGTCTTGACCAGCACATCCAGGTCGGCTTCGCGGGTCACGTCGCCCTGCACGCCCACCGCGCCATGACCGATGGCTGCCACGGCCTTGTCGAGTTCCGCGGCGCGGCGGCCGGTCACGTACACCTTTGCGCCTTCGCGGGCCAGGTCTTGCGCCGCAGCCAGTCCGATGCCGCTCGTGCCGCCAGTTACCAGGGCGATCTTGCCTTCCAGTCGCTTGCTCATGATGTTTTCCTTTCGTGTTGAAGAGTGGATGACGTCACTGTATGCGTTAATGTTTTCCGAATAAATGGCGACTAAACTAAATCATTATTCATCACCATGAATAATCAGGCATACTGCGTGCGGCGCCATCGCCCTACCCCTTTTTCGCCTTCCCTGCCCATGGATCAACTGCAAGCCCTGCGCGTGTTCGTGCGCATCGCCGAGTCCGGCGGTTTCAGCAAGGCCGCCGACACGCTCAACATTCCGCGCCCCACCGTCACCAAGCTGATCCAGGATCTGGAATCGCACCTGCGCATCAAGCTGTTCCAGCGGTCGACCCGCAAGGTGGTGGTCACCGACGAGGGGCAGGCGTACTACCGCCGCGCGGTCAAGGTGCTGGCCGATGTGGACGAGATGGATACGCTGTTTGCCGACGCCCGGGGCGCGCCGCGCGGGCGGCTGCGCGTGGACGTCGGGTCGTCGCTGGCCAACCTGATACTGCTGCCGAACCTGCCGTCCTTCCGCGCGAAGTACCCTGAGATCCAGCTCGAAGTGGGCGTTGGCGACCGCCATGTCGACCTGATCGGCGACGCCGTCGATTGCGTGATCCGGGGTGGCGACCTGACCGATACGTCCCTGATCGCCCGGCATATCGCCAGCCTGGACTGGGGCACCTACGCCGCCGCGCAGTACGTTGCCGCGCGTGGCAGGCCAGCGCACCCGTCCGCGCTGCAGACCGATCACGACGTGGCGGGCTATTTCTCGTCGCTCACGGGCCGCGTGATGCCCCTGCTGTTCGAGCGTGAAGGCGAGCGTATCGACGTGGACGTGCGCAGCCGGCACGGCGTGTTCGTCAACGAGAGCACCGCGCACCTGACGGCGCTGGTCAGCGGCCTGGGCGTGGGGCAGACCTTTGGCTTCATGGCCCGACCCCATCTGGAAACTGGCGCGCTGGTCCAACTGCTGCCCGAATGGCATCGCCCGCTGCACCGGTTGCACATCGTGTTCCACCCGTCCAGGAACCAGAGCGCAAGGCTGCGGGCGTTCGTGGACTGGGTGGTCGAGCTGTTCGCGCAGTACGACTGCTCACCCCGTCTCTAGACTTGCGGCGTGGGGACATCGGAGCGACCCGCAAGGCGCCACAGCAGCAGCAGCGCCGCCAGCACCAGCCCGCTGGCCACCCGCAGCGTATGCGCGATGCCCGCGCTGTCCACCAGCCAGCCCCCGGCCCACGCGCCCAGCGCGATCGACAGCTGGAAGTTCATCACGAACAGCGCCATGCCGGCTTCCCCGGCGCCCTCGGACACCTTGTCGATCCACACCTGCAACGCCACCGGCATCGCCCCATATCCCAGCCCCCACACGGCCAGCAGCAACAGCACGGGCACGAGATGGGCAACCCCGGCCTGCAGGCCCCCCAGCGGCAAGGCGATCATCGCGATGGCCACCATCAACGTGGCCCTGGCCGCGCGGCCGGCGAAGGCGCCCGCCACGAAATTGCCAGCCGCACCCACCAGCGTGTAGCCGAACAGCACCAGCGGGATCAGCGTGCCGGCCAGCTTGACCTCATGGGCCAGGAACGGCGTGATGTAGGTGTACGCGGCGAACTGCCCGATCAGCGCGATCATCATCACCAGCAACCCCAGGCGCCCGGCCGGGGTGGCCACGATGCGCCACAGCGACGCCACCTTGACGCGTTGCGTGACGCGCAGCGGCGGCAGGCACGCCAGCGTGGCCAGCAACGCGGCCACGGACAGCGCCGTGGTCAGGCCGAACGCGGCGCGCCAGCCCCAGTGCTCGCCAATCCAGGCCCCCGCCGCACCGCCCACCAGCATGCCCACCGACACGCCAGCGAAAATCACCGACGTGGCCTTGGGCGCGGCGGCCGGCTCGACGAGCCGCGAACCGATGCCCGCCCCGATGGCCCAGAATCCGCCCAGTCCGACGCCGAACAGCACGCGGCCCAGCACCAGCACGGCGAACGACGGCGCCAGCGCCGCCGTCAGGTTGGCCAGCACCAGCAATACGCCAAGCGCCCACAGCACGATGCGGCGATCGAGCCGTCCCGCCAGCACGGTCACCAGCGGCGCGGCCAGTGCCGCCAGCAAACCCGGCGCGGAGACCATCCAGCCCGCCGCGCCTTCGCTGACCGACAGGCCCTGTGCGATATAGCGCAGCAAGCCCACCGGCATGAACTCGGTGGTGCAGAACACCGCGGCGCTGAATGCGACCGCCAGCACGGCGGCCCAGTGTTGCCGGCGCGGCGCCGGTACGTCGCTGGCGCCTGCCAGCGTTCCTTGTGTGTCGAGAGCGAGCCCTGCGGGCGTCGACATGGTTGACTCTGATGACATCTTGAATCCTTCTTTGCTGCGTCATGCGGCGGCACCGTGCCGCCGTCCACGTGGGCAATGTAGGGAGCCGCCGCGCCCCCATCAACGGGCCGGCGGGCGCAACACTGCGGACCAAATTTCCGCAATGAAGACGCCCTCGGCAGCGGCCACGGCCGTCGGGGGTGCGTGCTATAGTCGCCGCCATCCCCCAGCGCCCCGCGCCTCTTTCCCCATGCCGCCATGGACAAGCTCGGTTCCGTCGATGCATTCGTCAAAGCCGCTGAAGTCCGCAATTTCAGCGAGGCGGGCCGGCAACTCGGGATTTCCGCGTCGGCCGTAGGCAAGGCAATTTCACGGCTCGAAGAGCGGCTTGGCGTGCGACTGTTTCACCGCAGCACGCGCAGCGTCACGCTGACACCGGAAGGACAACTGTTCCTGAGCCGCTGCCAGCGCATCGTCGAAGAGCTTGAAGCCGCCGAGGCCGAACTGTCGGCCGCCTCGTCGCCCAAGGGCCAGTTGCGCGTGAGCCTGCCGCTGGTGGCCACGCTGGTGCTGCCGGTCTTGAGCGCGTTCGCCCGCGAGTACCCCGACATCCGGCTCGAACTCGATTTCTCCGACCGCATCGTCAACATCATCGATGAAGGCTTCGACGTGGTGCTGCGCACCGGCGAAGCGGTGGATTCGCGCCTGGTGGCGCGTGCGCTGGGCCACTACACGCCGCAGATCGTGGCGGCGCCCGTCTATCTGGCCCGCAACGGCGTGCCGGCCTCGCCCGACGACCTGCTGCGCCACGCGTGCCTGCTGCATCGGTTTCCGTCCACCGGCAAGGTAGACCGCTGGCTGCTGCGCGAGGGCGACGACGTACGCGAGATGGACCTGCCCGCGCGGCTTACGGCCAATACCGTGGAGCCGCTGATCGCCATGGCCGAGCAGGGGCACGGCCTGGCCTATATCCCGAACTTCCTGGTGCGGCAGCAACTGGCGGACGGTCGGCTGGTGGCCGTGCTGCCCCACTACGCCACCGACCGCAAGGTCTTTCGCGCGGTGTGGCCGTCGGGCCGGCACATGTCGCCCAAGATCCGGGTGTTCGTCGATTTCATGGCCCGGCACCTGTTTCCCGACAGCGCGGACCGCACGCCGGAAGCCGGCTAGCGCAGCGCCACCTCTCGCCCTTGGCGCGTCGATTCGGCGGCCGCATCGAGCAATTCGTGCAGCCGCACGGCATCGGCGAAGGTGGGCGCCTCGTGCCTGCCTTCGCGCAAGTCCCGCGCGGCGGCCACGTAGAGTTCGGCCAGTTCCAGCACGGCCGATGGCAGGTCAGACGGCGGCAGCCGGTCATAGGCCACCGGCACCGCCATCGGCTGCAGCGGCACGTCCTGGCCGCGCGCGCCTTCGATCACGTAGTCGTCCCCCACGCCACCGAACGCGGATCGATTGGTGATACGCAGATCGCCCTCATCGCCGGTGATGTCGATGGTCACGCCGCGACCGCTGCGCTTGCCGGCTTCCACATGCACCGACACCACCGCATCGCCGGCCAGGCGCCCCCGCATCATGAGCTGGTCTGGCGCCTTGGACGGCAGCACCTCGCCGGTCTCGCGTATCGTCACCGCGCGAATCTGGTTGAGTAGCAGCGCGGAGATCCGCTCTGGCCAGCCGGTGGCCGTGAACAGCATGTCCAGGAAGTGCCCGGCATAGATGGCGATGGCGCTGGAGAAAATTCTCCTCGGGCACCGTCCAGCGCAGCGCGTCCGATCGTTCGGCGCCGAACGCATTCATGCTGACGTGGATGCGTACGGAGCGCACGCGGCCCACGTGGCCGTCGTGCAGCAGGTCGCGCAGGTAACGGTTGTGCGGCGCCAGCCGGCGCTGCAGCCCCACCAGATGCCGCACACCGGCCTGTTCGGCCAGCCGCACGAGTTCGCGCGACTGCGCCGTGGACACCGTCAGCGGCCATTCGCAATACACGTGCTTGCCCGCTGCAATCACGCGGCGCACGGTTTCCGCATGTTGTGGCGCGGTGTTCAGCACCACCACCAGATCCACCTCGGGGTGATGGATCAGGTCGTCGAGCGTCGGCACCACTTCCTGGATGCCATGGGCCAGGGCTGCAGCCTGGGCGGCATCCGCACGGGTGCTCCATAGCGCGCGCAGCGTGTACTGGGGCAACAGGTTCAGCACCCGCACGTGACCGTGGAGCGCCCAGTTGCCGATGCCGACCAGCCCGACGCGGATCGGTGCGCCATCGCGCGTGTGATTGAGAGAAGACATGAGAGTGACGGCTTTCGAGAATCGATGACCGATCGAATATAGGCGCGATCCACCCGCCGATTGCGGACGTTCCTGTCCGAAGTGAGCCAACGCCGGACCCGTTTTTCCGGATGTCCGGGCCGACTAGAGTTCTGTCACAGCCAGCGCGGCAGCCATCGCCCGCCAACGGCATCCCGCCGCGGCAGCAACGAACCCTACGGAGTCAACATGTCCAAGCTCTTCACCCCCATCCAGATCGGCCCCCACGCCATTGCCCACCGCGTGGTGCTCGCACCGCTGACACGTATGCGCGCCGAGGCTGGCGCCATCCCCGGCAAGCTGATGGCCGAGTACTATGCCCAGCGCACCTCGCCCGGTGCCTTGCTGATTGGCGAAGCCACCATCGCGGCGGCCAACGGCAACGGCTACCTGGGCGCGCCGGGCCTGTACGACGACAGCCAGATTGCCGGCTGGCGCCTGGTGACCGATGCCGTGCACGCCAAGGGCGGCAAGATTTTCCTGCAGCTCTACCATGCGGGTCGCCAGTCGAACGCCGAAGTGCAGCCGGCCGGCAGCCAGCCGGTGGGTCCGTCGGCCATTCCACACGGCGGCGTCGCCTATACCGAGTCGGGATGGGTGCCCAATACGCCCAACCGCGCGCTGGAAATCGACGAGATCCAAGCGCTGGTGGAAAGCTTCCGCCAAGCCGCCCTGCGCGGGGTGCAGGCCGGCTTTGACGGCGTGGAACTGCATGCCGCCAACGGCTACCTGTTCGACCAGTTCCTGCAGGACGGCAGCAACAAGCGCACCGACCTGTACGGCGGCCCGTTCGAGAATCGCGCCCGGTTCCTGCTCGACGCCACGCGCGCCGTGATCTCGGTCTGGGGCAGCCACAAGGTGGCCGTGCGCCTGGGGCCGAGCGGTTCATGGGGCGACATGTCCGACAGCGACCCGGAGGGCTTGTTCACCTATGTCGCAGCCGAACTCGACAAGCTCGACCTGGCCTACCTGCACCTGATCGAGCCGCGCATCGCGGGCAATATCGAAGATGACGCGCGCAACCAGCAGCCGGTGGCCGCAAAACTGCTGCGCCAGGTCTTCAAGGGCCCGATCATCGCGGCGGGCGGCTTCCACGGCGACAGCGCCGAAGCCATCATCGCCGACGGCGACGCCGACCTGGTGGCCTTCGGCCGCCACTTCATCGCCAACCCGGACCTGCCCGAGCGGCTGCGCCAGGGGCTGCCGCTGAACCCCTACGACCGCGACACGTTCTTCGGCGGCACGGCAGCCGGCTACACGGACTATCCGTTCCACGGACAATTGCTGGCGGCGTGACGCACCGCGTGGCCGCCCTGGCATGACCTGCCAGGGGCGGCCGGCCAGGGGTTGGTCTGGCAGGGGGTTGGGCTGGCACGGGGGTGGCCTGGATTACACTGCCGGCCATGCCCGACGACCGCCAGCCCGCTTCCCAGCCACTGACCTCCTGCTTCTGGAGCGGCGATGCCATGCGCAGCCGGCGCGTGGGCGAAGTGGTCGTATCGGATGGGGTGGACATTCCCGCCCCACCGGCGCGGCTGCAGGCGGACTGGGCGCGCGAGATTGCGTCACAGATGACGCTGGAGCCCGGCGATGTCGAAGTCATGCCGCTGGCGCGTGCGCGAATGCGCTGGCCCGACTACGCGCGCTGTGTGCAGGCCGTGGTCGACTGGACGGCATCGCTGGGCCTGCCCGGCCTGCTGGCCGACAGCGACGTCGCGCTGATGGCCTGCCGTGGCGCCCGCTATCACCATGACGGCGACCAGTATGGCGGCGCGGCCTTCTGCAATCTGTTCCTGAGCGACGACAACGGGCAGGATGTGTATTTTCCGGCGCTGGACCTGCGCATTCCCCTGCGTCGCGGCACGGTGCTGCTGTTCGACACCTGCCAGCCGCACGGCGTGGTGCCGCGCGGCGCAACCCGCTTCGATCCGGCCGATTTCCCGACCGACCGGGATGCGGATGCACTCGACAACACGCAGCTGTTCCTGACCTGGGAACTGCCCATCGAAGATGCCCGGGTGGCCAGCGCGCTACGCGTTGCGTTCGACCCTGACCGGGCAGCCGCCGCAAAGGTCCAGGACGAACAGGTGCGGCGCGACGGGCAAAGAGTCTGGGTATGCCCGGTCACGGGTCAATGGCTGCTGGCCGACCCGCAGACCTGATGTCACCGCAGGAAAAAGCCGGACGCGGCCAAGGCCCCGTCCGGCCTGGCCGGTTTCAGATATGCGTGAACACGGCTTCCTTCGGCAGGCGGGACTTCGGCAGGCCGGCATTGAAGTCCTTTTCACTGCGGCGACCCAGCGACACCAGCACGACGCTGGTCAGACCGCGCTCGCGCAGGTTCAGCGCCGCGTCCAGCGCGACGGCGTCGAAACCCTCCATCGGCGTCGCGTCGATGCCCAGCATGGCGGCGCCCAGCAGCAGGCCGCCCAGCGCCAGGTAGACCTGTTTTTCCATCCATTGCGGCACGTCGCGCAGCGCGTAGCGGTGCAGGTCCACGTACGACCGGCGGCTCTTGTCCTGGCCTTCGCGGGCACCGTCCGCCTTGAACCGGCCGTCGCTTTCCTCCTGCGCCAGAATGGCGCGCAGGTGGGCTTCGTCCAGATCGGCACGCATGCACAGTGCGATCACGTGCGACGCATCGACGATCTTGGGATGGTTGTACGCAAACGTGCCGGTGGCCGCCTTGGCAACCGTCTCGCGCCCTTCGGACGTCGACGCCACCACGAAATGCCACGGCTGCGAGTTGACCGACGACGGGCTGTTGTGCAGCCACGACAGCAGCATGTCGATCTGCTCCTGCGGCAGGGTCTGGCCGCCTGCGTAGGCCTTGACGGTATGGCGGGACAGGACGGCGTCGGTGAAATTCATGGTGGGCTCCAGATCATCGTTTAGTAAATCGGCTATGCGTCGCATTATCGTCGCTGCGTTATTTTCAAAAAACTGGGAAAATCCGGCAGGACTTTCACTATCAGAGTGAAAATGATCAGACTCGACGACCTCCATCTTTTCGTACGCACCGCCGCCCTGGGCAGCTTCTCGAATGCCGCCCGCGAGGCCGACCTGCTGCCCGGGCAGGTTAGCGCCGCCATCCAGCGTCTGGAGAAAGCGCTCGATATCCGCCTGTTTGCGCGGTCGACGCGCAGCCTGCGACTCACCGCCGAAGGCGAGCAGTACCTGCCCTGCGCGACCGATGTGCTGGCCATGCTGGCCGAGGGCCAGGAACGCCTGCACGGCGAGCAGCGCGCGCTGCAGGGCACGCTGAAGATCGCCGCCCCTTCGGATCTGGGTCGCAATGTCCTGCTGCCGCTGCTGACCGCGTTCCGGGAATCCCATCCGAAGCTCGTGCTGAAGCTGTCGCTGTCCGATCAGGTGACCGATGTGTTTCGAGACCCCGTGGACATCGCCATCCGCTATGGCGTCAACGAAGGCGCGCCCTACGTGGCCCTGCCGCTCGCGCCTGACAATCGCCGCGTACTGGTGGCATCGCCGGATTACCTCGCCCGTCACGGCCGGCCCGCCACGCTCGACGACCTGCCCGCGCACCAGTGCCTGCCCTATGTGCTGGGCGGGCGCGTCCACGACCGCTGGAGCTTTCCGGCCGCCGGCACCCGGCGGCAGATCACCGTCAAGGGGTCGCTGCTGTGCGATGACGCCGAGATCGCGCGGCGCTGGGCGCTGGATGGGCGCGGCATCGCCTACAAGTCATGGCTCGATGTCTGCGACGACGTCGCGCAAGGCCGGCTGGAGCTGCTGCTGCCAGACGACCCCGGCGAGCCGGTGCCGCTGAACCTGGTGTGTCCGCATCGCCGGCAGTTTTCGCCCGCGGTCAGGTATCTGCACGCCGCGCTGCGCGAACACCTGTCGGCCATGAGTGCGCGGATGCCGGCCCACCTGCGCCAGCCGGGCGTATAGCGGGGTCGCCCCCCTCAGCGACCAGGAAACACCAGCCGGAACGTGGTCACGCCATCGGGCACGGATTCCACCTGCACCGCGCCCTGGTGCAGCTCCATGATGGTCTTCACGATGGCCAGGCCGATGCCGGACGATTCGCCGGAATTGGCGCGGGCCGGATCGCCACGGAAAAACCGGTCGAACAGCCGAGGCAGGTGCTCGGGCGCGATGCCGGGCCCGGGATTGGCCACCTCGATCACCACCGTGCCGGCTTCGTCCCGGCTCCTGAGCGCAATCACCGCCGATTCGGGCGAATGGTGCACGGCGTTCGACAGCAGGTTGCCCAGCGCGCGCCGGAACAGCGTGGCATCGGCGTAAAGGGTGCCCTGCGCCTGCACCTGGATGACGATGCCGCGCGCGTCGGCCAGCAACTCGAAATAGTCGGCCTGACGGGCCAGTTCGGTCCGCAGATCGAGTTCCGCCCGGTGCATGGCCACCTGCGCATTGTCGGCGCGCGCCAGGAACAGCATGTTCTCGATCATGCGCGACAGCCGCTCGTATTCCTCGACGTTGGACGCCAGCAGCGCCTGGTATTCCTCCAGCGACCGCTCGCTCGACAGCGCCACCTGGGTCTGGCCCAGCAGGTTGCCGATCGGGGTGCGGAAATCATGGGCCAGGTCGGCCGAGAACTGCGACAGGCGCTCGTAGCGCTCGCGCAGCCGGTCGATCATCCGTTGCAGCGCACTGGCCAGTTCGTCCAGTTCCGCCGGTAGCCGCGACGGATCGACGGGCAGCACGCCGCTGGCGAACGTCACCGAGGCCGTGCCGGCCGCAATGCGCCGCAGCGGCGCCATGCCCGCGTGCAACGCCGCATAGCCAAGCAAACCCGCGCCCAGCGCCCCAAGGCATACGGCGATGGACAGCTTCAGCCGATAGTCGCGCAACAGCACGACGCGCGACGCCGCCACCTGATGGATTTCGGCCCGCACGGTTTGCGCGCCAGCACCGGTGCCCACGCGCGACTGCATGGCCAGGCCGTGAACCGGTATCGCGCGGGGCGTCTCCCATGTCTGGATGGCCGCTGGCGATGGCGGCGTGTCGGCGCCAATCGCGGCCACGGCCGGCATCGCGCCGGGCTGCGCGCCCGCCTGGGTCAGCAGCGTGCCATCCGACGCCAGCAGCCGCAGGCCGAACTCTTCGTTGCCCGCGACAATGCCGCGTATCTCCTGCCAGCGCCCGGCCTGCGCGTCGGCAGCCGGCAATTCGGCCAACTCGGCGCGCGCCCGCACGGCCTTGCGCAGCAGTTCCGAATCGTCGCGTTCGATGATCTGGGTGGCCAACGCCCGATACAGGTACAGGCCCACGCCGGCAAAGGCGCAGCCGGCGATCAGCGCGAACGCCAACGCCAGCCGCGCGGTCAGCGAGCGGGGCAGCAGACGGACAAGCGGGCGGACAAGCGAGCGGACAACCGGGCGCGCCGTCACGACGCGCGCAGTTCCAGCACGTAGCCGATACCGCGCACGCTGTGAATCAGCTTTGGCGCGAATGGGTCGTCCATCTTGGCGCGCAGGCGCCGGATGGCCACGTCCACCACGTTGGTGTCGCTGTCGAAATTCATGTCCCAGACGTGCGATGCAATCTGCGTGCGGCTCAGCACCTCGCCGCTGCGGCGCGCCAGGAAATGCAGCAGCGCAAATTCGCGCGGCGTCAGGTCGATGCGCTGGCCCGCCCGCATCACGCGATGCCGGATCAGGTCGATCTCCAGGTCGGCCACCTCGATGCGGTCGGCCTCGCGCACCGGCCCGCGCCGCAGCAGCGTACGCACGCGCGCCAGCAGCTCCACGAACGCGAACGGCTTGGCCAGGTAATCGTCGCCGCCCAGTTCCAGGCCGCGCACGCGGTCTTCCACCTCGTCGCGCGCCGTCAGGAACAGCACCGGCGTGTCCTTGTGTTCCCGCAGCCGGCGCAGTACGTCCCAGCCGTTCATGCCCGGCAGCATCACGTCGAGGATGATCAGATCGTAGTCGTCTTCCATTGCGTGGTGCAGGCCATCGGCGCCAGTGCGCGCGAGGTCCACCACAAAGGACGACTCGGCCAGCCCCTTGCGCAGGTATTCCCCCGTTTTCGGTTCGTCTTCGACCACCAGGATCTTCATCGGTCCAGTCCTCAACCATCGGCGACGCCAATCCGCCGCACTGCCAGCAGGATGGTAGCGAGTGGCGCGGCCGGTTTGGATGACAAGACTGTAATCGTTTTGACCGGAATTCACAGGGCGGCCGGTTTCTAGAATCGGCTCCATTCCTTACGATTGCCGCGCCATCGGGCGCCGGGAGAGAAAGCATGTGGATTGTCAGGCTCGCCCTGCGCCGCCCCTATACCTTCATCGTGCTCGCCATCCTGCTGTTGCTGGGCGGCGTGGTGGCCATCCTGCGCATGCCGACCGACATCTTTCCGTCGATCGACATCCCGGTGGTCAGCGTGGTGTGGAGCTACAACGGCCTGTCCGCGCAGGACATGTCGCAGCGCATTGTTACCGGCTACGAGCGGTCGCTGACGACCGACGTCGACAATATCGAGCATATCGAGTCGCAGTCGCTGCCTGGCGTGGCCGTCATCAAGGTCTTCTTCCACCCCGGCGCCGACATCAACCGTGCGATTTCGCAAGCCACGGCGGGCGCGCAATCGATTCTCAAGCAGATGCCGCCTGGCGCCACACCGCCGCTGGTGCTGAGCTACAACGCGTCGACGGTGCCGATCCTGCGCCTGGCGCTGGGCAGCGACACGCTGCCCGAGCAGGAACTGTACGACCTGGGCAACAGCTTTATCCGCACCCAGCTGGCCACGGTGCAGGGGGCGTCGGTGCCGCTGCCCTATGGCGGCAAGGTGCGCCAGGTGATGGTGGACCTGAACGTGCCCGCGCTGCAGGCGCGCGGGCTGTCGCCGCTTGACGTGGTCAACGCCATCAACGCCCAGAACCTGGTACTGCCCGGCGGCACGGCCAAGATCGGCGCGCTCGAATACCGCGTGGACCTCAACGGCAGCACGCAGACGGTGGCCGCGCTGAACGACCTGCCGGTGCGCAGCGGACCGGACGGCACGGTCTATGTGCGCGATGTGGCGCAGGTGCACGACGGCTACGCGCCCCAGACCAACGTGGTGCGGCACGACGGCAAGCGCGCCGCGCTGCTGGAAATCGAGAAGACCGGCAGCGCGTCCACGCTGACCGTGGTGGCGCAGATCCGCGCCCTGCTGCCGCACATCCTGTCCGGCCTGCCCAAGTCGCTGCAGGTGCAGCCGCTGTCCGACCAGTCCGTATTCGTCACTTCGGCCATCGACGGCGTGCTGCACGAGGCGCTGGTGGCCGCGTGCCTGACAGCCATGATGATCCTGCTGTTCCTGGGCAGCTGGCGCGCCACGCTGATCATCGCCATCACCATCCCGCTGTCGGTCCTGGCCGCGCTGATCGGGCTGGCGGCACTGGGACAGACGCTGAACATCATGACGCTGGGCGGACTGGCGCTGGCCGTGGGCGTGCTGGTGGACGACGCCACCGTGGCCATCGAAAACATTGCCCACCACCGCGAAACGGGCAAGCCGCTGGAGCAGGCTATTCTCGACGGGTCGGGCGAGATCGCGCTGCCCACACTGGTGTCCACGATGTGCATCTGCATCGTGTTCCTGCCGATGTTCCTGCTTAGCGGCGTGGCGCGCTACCTGTTCGTGCCGCTGGCCGAAGCTGTGGTGTTCGCGATGATGGCTTCGTACTTCCTGTCCCGCACCCTGATTCCCACGCTGGCGCACTACCTGCTGCGCGGCGAGTCGGTCGGTCAAACGGGCCACCGCCCCGCCACCGGACGCCTGGCCGGCCTGACCCGCTGGTTCGGCGCGGCACACCGCCGCTTCGAGGCCGGCTTCGAGCGGGTGCGCGCTGTGTACGCAGGCATGCTTGCCGCCGCGCTGGCCAGGCCGCGCCGCACCATGACGATCTTCGCGCTGGTCTGTGCGGGGTCGATGACGCTGGTGCCGTTCCTGGGCCAGGATTTCTTCCCGGCCGTGGATAGCGGCGAGATCCGCCTGCACATGCGTGTGCGCACCGGCACGCGCATCGAGGAAACCGCACGCATCACCGATCAGGTCGAGGCCGATATCCGGCGCGTGGTGGGCCCGCAGCACGTGGCGGGTATCGTCGACAACATCGGCCTGCCGGTCAGCGGCATCAACCTGACCTACGATTCGTCGCTGCCGATCGGCACGGGCGACGCCGAGATCCTGGTGTCGCTGAAGCCCGATGCGGCGCGTTCGGGCGTGCTGGTCGACCAGCTCGATGCCGCGCTGCAGAAGGATTTTCCGGGCGTCAGCTTCTCGTTCCTGCCGGCCGACATGGTGAGCCAGATCCTCAACTTCGGCCTGCCCGCGCCCATCGACATCCAGATCGTCGGCAAGGACCTGGCCGGCAACCGCAAGGTGGCAGACCAGCTGCTGCGCAAGCTGGCCGGCGTGCCCGGCCTGACGGACCTGCACCTGCAGCAGCCGGCGGACCAGCCCGCGCTGACCGTCGACGTGGACCGCACGCGGGCACTGCAGGCCGGGCTGTCGCAGCGCGAAGTGGCGCAGAACCTGCTGATCGCGCTGTCCGGCAGCGGCCAGACCGCGCCCAACTTCTGGCTCAATCCGAAGAACGGCGTCAGCTATCCGCTGGCCGTGTCGGTGCCCCAGTACGCCATGGACTCGCTGCAGCGGCTGTCGAACATCCCGCTGGGCCTGGGCGCCGATACCGTGCAACAGGGCGGCGCCGGGCAACTGGGCCAGTTCGGCACCATCGCACGCACCAGCCAGCAAGGCGTGGTGTCGCACTACAACGTGCAACCCGTGCTGGACCTGTTCGGCGCGGTGCGTGGCCGCGACCTGGGCGCCGTGGCCGGCGACGTGCAGCGCATTGTCGACCAGGCCCGCGCGCAACTGCCGGCCGGCTCGGACATCGTCGTGCGCGGCCAGGTGCAGACCATGCATGCGTCGTTCACGGGCCTGCTCACGGGCCTGGCCGCCGCCATCGTGCTGGTCTACCTGCTGATGGTGGTGAACTTCCAGTCCTGGCTCGATCCGCTGGCCATCGTCGGCGCGCTGCCCATGGCGCTGGCGGGCATGGCGTGGATGCTGTTTGCCACCGACACGACGATCAGCGTGCCGGCGCTGACCGGCGCCATCATCTGCGTGGGCATCGCCACCGCCAACAGCATCCTGGTGATCAGCCATGCGCGCGACAGCCTGGCGGCCGGCAAGAACCCCATCGACGCCGCCTGGGACGCCGGCTTCAGCCGCTTCCGGCCGGTGGCCATGACCGCGCTGGCGATGCTGTTCGGCATGGTGCCGATGGCGCTGGGCTCGGGCGGTGCCGGCGCACAGAACGCGCCGCTGGGCCGCACCGTGATCGGCGGCCTGGCCTTCGGCACCGTGGCCACGCTGGTGCTGGTGCCGGTCTTTTTCGCCGTGCTGCATGGCTGGATGGCCCGGCGCACGCGATCCGATAACAACGCCGACAACAACTCCGATAACAACTCCCCCCTTCAAGAGGGCCTGGCATGACCCGAACCGACCTCGATACCCAGGCCGCCGCGCCGCAGCCGCCTTCGCACCCGCCTTCGCAGCCGTCCCTGCAGCAATCGGCACACCCATCCCGGCGCCAGGCGCCGCGCCTGGCCCTGCTGGCCCTGGCCGGCGCCGCCGTGGCGTTGGCCCTGACGGCTGGCATCGTGCCGCGCTGGCAGGGCCACGCCGTATTGCAGCAGCGCGCGCAGGCAGCGCAGACGCCCATCGTCAGCGTGGTGCAGCCGCGCGCCGCGGCAGCCGCGCACGACATCGCCCTGCCGGCCGACGTCCGCGCCTACGAGGACGCCGCCATCCACGCGCGCGTCAGCGGCTATCTGCGCCGCTGGTACGTCGACATCGGCACCCCGGTCAAAGCGGGCCAGTTGCTGGCGGAGATCGACGCCCCCGAAGTGGCCGACCAGCTGCGCCAGGCTCGCGCCGACGAAGCCACCGCCGTGGCCAACTACCAGCTGGCCAGCAGCACGGCCAAGCGCTGGCAGGACCTGCAGGCAACCAACTCCGTCGCCCAGCAGGAAACCGACCAGAAAGTGGCCGACATGAATGCCAAGTCGGCCCTGCTGGCGGCAGCGCGCTCGAATACGTCGCGGCTGGCCCAGCTGGCCAGCTACGTGCAGATCCGCGCGCCGTTCGATGGCGTGATTACCGCGCGCAACGTCGATACGGGGGCGCTGATCGATGCCGGCAGCGCGCCGGGCCAGGGCCGCGAGCTGTTTCATATTTCGGCGGGCACCCGGCTGCGCGTCTATGCGCAGGTGCCGCAGGACGTCAGCGCGGCAATGGGGCCCGGCACGCAGGCGTGGCTGACGCTGCCGCAAGCGCCGGGCCAGCGCTACCCCGCCACCGTGGCCCGCACGGCCGGGGCCATCGACCCCGTTACGCGCAGCCTGCGTGTGGAACTGGACGTCGACAGCCAGGACGGGCACATCCTGCCCGGCGCCTACGCCCAGGTGCACCTGGAAGTCGGCAGCGCGCATGCCGGCCTGGACCTTCCGGCCAATACGCTGATGTTTCCCGCCGGCGGCCCGACCGTGGCTGTGGTCGGCCAGGACAACAAGCTGACGATCCGCCACGTGGCGCTGGGGCGCGACTTCGGCGCCCATGTGGAAGTGCTGGGCGGCCTGCAGGATAGCGATCGCGTCGTGGTCAACCCCGGCGACGGCATCGTGGCCGGCATGACGGTGCGCGTGGCCGCGCCGGCGAAGGGAGATCGGGCATGACGCTCACCATGAAACCGGTCATCAAGCGCACCTTCAAGCGCACCTTCAAGCGCTCGGCGGTCCTGCTGGCCTGCGCATGGCTGGCCGGTTGCGCCAGCGTGCCCTATCACGTCCCGGCGCTGCCGCTGCCGGCCGCTTATCACGAAGCCCAGGACGGCGGCGCCCAAGGCGCACAGCCGGACGCCATCGCGCCGGACTGGTGGCACGCATACGACGACGCCACCCTTGACGCCCTGCTGGATCGCGTCAACGTATCGAACCAGAGCCTGCTGAAGTCGCTGGCCCTGCTGCGCGACGCCCGCGCCCAGGTGGATGCCGCCCGCGCCGATTACTTCCCGACCGTTGGCGCCACGGCCAGCGTCACGAGCACGCACCTGTCAGCCAACGTACTGGGTCACTCGCTGGCGGGCAAGACCACACCCGACCACCTGCTCGGCCTGGGCGCAAGCTGGGAGCCCGACCTGTTCGGGCGCATCGGCAACAACGTCGACGCCGCACAGGCGCGCGTACAGGCCAGCGCCGACGACGTGGCCGCTGTCCGGCTCAGCCTGCAGGCCGAGGCCGCCATCGACTACTTCGGCATCCGCTCGCTGGACCGCGAGGCTGCATTGCTGCAGCAGACCGTGGACGCCTACGCGTCGGTGCTGCAACTGGTGACCAACCGCTACAAGGGCGGCATTGCCGCCGAAGGCGATGTCGCGCAGGCGCAGGCACAGGTGGAAAGCACACGGGCGCAGCTGGCCGACCTGCAACTGGCCCGCACCCAACTGCTGCATGCGCTGGCTACGCTGGTGGGCGAACCCGCCAGCACGTTCGCCCTGCCGGCGCTGCCAGCCAACACCGGCGATACCGCCAACATCGCCGGCACCGCAAGGGCCAGCACCGCCGGTACCTCCCTGCCCGCCACCCCGGCTGCCGTGCCCGCCACGCTGCTGCAGCGCCGTCCCGACATTGCGGCGGCCGAGCGCCGGGTGGCCGCCGCCAACGCGCAGATCGGCGTGGCACGCGCGGCCTTCTTCCCGACACTGATGCTGAACCTGAACGGCGGACTGGAAAGCTCGGGCCTGGCCGGCTGGCTGACCGCGCCAAGCCGCTTCTGGGCCGTGGGCCCGGCCCTGGCCGCGACGATATTCGACGGCGGCAAACGCCAGGCCGGCGTGGACAGCGCCCGCGCCCAGTTCGACGCCAGCGCAGCCGACTACCGCGAAACGGTGCTCAAGGCCGTACAGGACGTGGAAGACAACTACGCCGCGCTACGGCTGCTGGACCATGAAGCCGCCAGCCAGCAAGCCGCCGTGACCGCATCCAGCCGCGCCCTGCAACAGGCCACCGAGCGCTACCGCAAGGGCGCCGCCGCCTACCTCGACGTCAACGTCGTGCAAGCCGCCGCCCTGACCGATGCCCGCGCACTGGAAGCCGTACACCGTAGGCAGTTGACGGCGAGCGTGTCGCTGTTCCGGGCGCTGGGTGGGGGGTGGGAGGGGAAGGTAGGAAAAGATGGAAAGGAGGGAAAAGAGGGAAAGGCAGGGTGACGCAGGCACCGGCACGCGGCGGCGGACCCGGGTGGCCCGCCGTGCCAGCGTGGCGCCTACGCCCCGTTCCGCGCCGAATCGATGATGCCCAGCGCCTCGGCCTTGAGCACGAAATCGGCCAGGGACCGGGCGCCCATTTTCTTCATGGCCTGGGCGCGGTGGATCTTGATGGTGATTTCGCTCAGCGTCAGTTCGGCGGCGATCTGCTTGTTCAGCAGGCCGCGCACCACGTAGGCCATGACTTCCTTCTCGCGCGGGGTCAGTTCTTCGTAGCGCTGGCGCAGGTCCGCGTCGCGCGTGTCGGTCTGGCGTCGGGAGGCGTCGCGGGTCAGGGCGCTTTCGACGGCGTCGAGCATGTCCTGGTCGCGGAACGGCTTGGCCAGAAAATCCATCGCGCCGGCCTTCATGGCCTTGACCGACATGGCGATGTCGCCGTGGGCGGTCATGAAGATGATCGGGATCGGCATCCGGCTGGCGGCAAACTGCTCCTGCACGGCCAGGCCGCTCTGGCCTTTCAGGCGCACATCCAGGATCAGGCAGCTGGGGATCTCGGGCCTGGGCGCTGCCAGGAAGTCGGTGGCCGAGGCAAAGGTCTCGACCTGGTAGCCAACCGAGCGCAGCAGCATCGACACCGCGCGGCGCATGGACTCGTCGTCGTCCACCACGTAGACCATCGACAACCCTTCTCCGGACGGTATCGCTGTATTCATGGATTCACTTTCGTTCCGGGTGCGGTCTCGGGGCGTGGGGCAAGCGCCCCCGACGCCACGTCTTCCAGAAATCGCTGGACGGCCGCACCATCGACAGGTTTGCACAGACACGCCTGCGCGCCGGCACGCAAGGCTTCGCGGCGAATGGCATCGGTGCAGAAGGCGGTGATGAATATTACCGGAACCTGGCTGCCCTGCGCGTTCAGGGTCCGCAGCATCTCCAGCCCGCTGATCTTGGGCATCTGGACGTCGGACAGGATGCAATGCGCCTCCGCCGCCCCGCCAGCCTCCAGAAAGACTTGAGCCGATGCGTAAGTGCGCGCCTCCCAACCCAGCGATCGGACCAGCCGGGAAGTCGCCGCGCGGATGGAATCGTCGTCGTCGATGATGGCGACAACCAGTTTCTTGGCCAAGGCCCGTACCTCACAACAATCTTATGGCGCAATGGTAGCGGCCCGCATGGGTGGCCAACACTATGCCTTCGTATAGGCGTGCACCGGCCGCGACACGGCGCCGGCCGTCCCCAGCCCCCCCGCCGGCCCGGCCCCGAAAGTCCGTTGAAAGCGGTTTGAAAGCCGGCATCGGGGCCGGCCTGCCCGGACGTGCTTATGCGAAAGCCGCGCCGGTCCGCCGGAATGGCCGGCGGTGCGCCAACGGTAGTCTCAAGTCTCATTCTCCTCAGGAAGACCGACATGAGCTACATCACCACCCAGGACGGCACCCGCATCTTCTACAAGGACTGGGGCACCGGCCGCCCCGTGGTCTTCTCGCACGGCTGGCCGCTGCATGCCGACGCCTGGGACGCCCAGATGCTGTTCCTGGCGCAGCACGGCTTTCGCGTGATTGCCCACGACCGTCGCGGCCACGGCCGCTCGGACCAGCCCGCGCACGGCAACGACATGGACACCTATGCCGATGACCTGGCCGCCGTGCTCGACGCGCTCGACATCCAGGGCGCCACGCTGGTGGGCCATTCCACCGGCGGCGGCGAAGTGGCGCACTACATCGGCCGGCACGGCTCGAAACGCGTGGCCGGCGCCGTGCTGATTGGCGCCGTGCCGCCGATCATGCTCAAGACCGAGGCCAATCCCGGCGGCCTGCCGATGGCGGTCTTCGACGGCATCCGCCAGGGCGTGGCCGACAACCGCTCGCAGTTCTACAAGGACCTGGCACTGCCGTTCTTCGGCTTCAACCGGCCGGACGCCAAGGTGGCGCAGGGCACCATCGACAATTTCTGGCTGCAGGGCATGGCGGGCAGCGTGCTGGGCCACTACCTGTGCGTGAAGGAGTTCTCGGAGGTCGACTACACCGAAGACCTCAAGAAGATCGACGTGCCGACGCTGATCCTGCATGGCGACGACGACCAGATCGTGCCGATCGACGACGCCGGCCGCCTGTCGGCGAAGATCGTCAAGGGCGCCACGCTCAAGGTCTACGCCGGCGCGCCGCACGGCATGTGCATCACGCGTGCCGACGAGGTCAACGCCGACCTGCTGGCCTTCCTGAACCGCTGATCCATCGCCACCCCAACCGGAGAACCGACATGCGTCCGATTCTGGTTCGATCCCTCCTGGCCGCCACCTGCCTGCTAGGTGCCGTGACCGCCCACGCCACCGACCCGGCCACCAGCCCGTTCGCCGCCGACCGCTACGACTACAGCGTGCTGCCAGCCGCCAAGGCCGTGGCCAAGGCGCCGGCACCTGCCCCGGCCAGGTGCCACGATGGCAAGGCGGCATGCCATCCGTCGCGCTAGGCGCGCTGCCGCGCGTCACGCGTGGCGGTGTGCTGCTGATGGGGCTGGCACTGGGGTGTGCCACGGGGGTCGACTTCGTGGCCACCTCGATGCTGGCCACCGGCGCGGTGCAGATCCGCGCCGGTATCTACGCCACGCCCGACGACTTCCTCTGGTGCTTCACCGCCTATGCCGCCGCAGCCATCGTCGCCAACCTGATGTTGCGGCGCATTGCGGACCTGATCAGCTACCGCGGCTTCACGATGCTGGGCCTGGTGGTGGCCATCGCCGGCGCCCTCTTGTGCGCGGTGTCGAACAACATCGTCCAACTCTCGCTGGCGCTGGCCGTACAAGGGCTGGGCGCAGGCGGCCTGTTCGCCGCCGCGCGCACGCTGATCCAGATGATCGCCGCGCCGCAGGAACGGCCGCGCCTGCTGTGGCCGTTCGTGCTGGGCGCCATCGGCATGCTGGCGGCGGCGCCGTGGCTCACCGCCACGCTGATTCTCGATGCCAGCTGGCGCCTGATCTTTGGGGTGCAGGCCATCAGCGCCGCCGCCACGCTGTTGCTGGTATCGGTCACCTATCCGCACCGGGTCACCCCGCCCCGCCCGCCTGACATCGACGCCATCGCCGCGATGGACTGGTACACCGTGCTGCTGCTCGGGCTGGGGTCGCTGGTACTGGTGCATGGCCTGGCCGACCTGCGGCTCTATACGGCGGCCAGCACGCCCATCGTGATCGCCCGCCCGCTGGCGGGTGCCGTGCTGATGGCGCTGGCCTTCTGGCGACTGCACCGGCGTCCCGATCCGTGGCTCAACACGCATCGGCTGGGCGGCAAGCGCTACCTGACCGGCCTGGGTTTCTATGCCACGTACTCGTTCGTGGCGGGACTCTGGAACTACCTGATCCCGATCGTGCTGCAGCTTGGCCTGGGCTTCTCGTTCGAGACCACCGGCATGGTGTCCACGCTGACCGGCGCGGCGGGCGTCGTGGCGAGCATCCTGTTCGTGCTGTATGGCGCCCGCCTGCCCGGCTCGCGCCGCTGGCTGGCGCTGGGCTACGTCATGCTGGCTGGCGCCGCGTGGATGCTGGCCACGCGCCTGATGACGGACCTGTCGCTGGGGCGCGTGGTGCCGGCGTTGCTGCTGCAGAGCGCGGCGCTGCCGTTCAGCCTGATCGTCGTGGCCAAGCTGACGTTCCTGGACACGCCGCTCGACGACTTCTCGCACACCTACCAGTTCAAGAACATCGTGCGCCAGGTGGCATCGGCCGCCGGCACGGGCACCGCCGCCCAATGCCTGCAATACGGCGAGGCGCTGGCGCGTACCCACCTGGTGGCCCGGGTGGACCCCTTCGGCATCGCCCCGCTACCGCACGGCGCCGCACTGATCGGCCTGTCGCAACAGATCGACCAGCAGGCGGTACTGCTGGCCGGTGCCAACCTGCTGGCCATCGTGGCGCCGGGCTGCCTGCTGGTGGCCGGATTCGCGCTGTGGCAGCGGTGGCTGCGGTGAATGCCGAATGATGATTTGTTGCCGCCCCTCGCCCGTCTTGCGGGAGGGGGCGGCGGAGACGGCACGGCGGTTCAAAAGCTGACCGTCGCGTCCTGAAAGGCCCGCCCTCTCCCCCAGCCCCTCTCCCGCTTGCGGGAGAGGGGAGTGTAGTGGTCCAATTTCCTCAGACAGGTCGATAGGTGGAAAATCACGATCGACGAGGAAAGACGACATGACAAAGCAACGCCGCAAGTTTGACGCTGCCTTCAAGCTGGAGGT
>NZ_PJRP01000005.1:196862-352750 GCF_002858765.1 Cupriavidus pauculus | reverse complement strand
TTGTCGGGCATTTTTTCGCCCGCTTGATGCTGTTGGAATCGCTTGGCGGTTAATTGAATTATCAAGCCAAAAAAGAAACCCGCCAGATGGCGGGTTTCTTCATCGCAGCGGATGCCGATTAGCGCTTGCGCGGCGGCGGCACGTCCGTGCAGACGCCTTCGTAGATCTCGGCGGCCATGCCGATGGACTCGCCCAGCGTCGGGTGCGGGTGGATCGTCTTGCCGATATCCACGGCATCGGCGCCCATCTCGATGGCCAGGCACACTTCGCTGATCAGGTCGCCCGCATGGGTGCCGACGATGCCACCACCGATGATGCGGTGCGTTTCCTCGTCGAAGATCAGCTTGGTGAAGCCTTCGTCACGGCCATTGGCGATGGCACGGCCCGAAGCGGCCCACGGGAACACTCCCTTGCCGTACTTGATGCCCTGCGCCTTGCACTGGTCTTCGGTCAAGCCGGCCCAAGCCACTTCCGGATCAGTGTAGGCCACCGACGGAATCTGCTTGACGTCGAAGTACGCCTTCTCGCCATGGGCAGCCTCGGCGGCCACGTGCGCCTCGTGCACGGCCTTGTGGGCCAGCATCGGCTGGCCGACGATGTCACCGATCGCGAAGATGTGCGGCACGTTGGTGCGCAGCTGCTTGTCGACGTCGATGAAGCCACGATCCGTCACGGCCACGCCCGCCTTCTCGGCGCCAATCTTCTTGCCGTTCGGCGTACGGCCCACCGACACCAGCACGGCGTCGTAGCGAACCGGCTCGGCCGGCGCGCCCTCGCCTTCAAACTTGACGTAGATGCCGTCCGGCTTGGCTTCCACGCCAACCGTCTTGGTCTTCAGCATCACGTTGTCGAAGCGCTGCTTGTTCATCTTGTCCCAGACCTTGACCAGGTCGCGGTCCGCGCCCTGCATCAGGCCGTCGAGCATTTCCACCACGTCGATGCGTGCGCCCAGCGTGCTGTAGACGGTGGCCATTTCCAGGCCGATGATGCCGCCGCCAATCACCAGCATCTTGTTCGGGATGTCGCGCAGTTCCAGCGCGCCAGTCGAATCAAAGATTCGCGGGTCTTCGGGGATGAACGGCAGCTTCACAGCCTGGCTGCCGGCCGCGATGATCGCCTTCTCGAAGCGGATCACGGTCTTCTTGCCCGTGGTGGCCTTGGCATCACCTTCGGTTTCCTGCACTTCGAGGTGATTCGGGTCCAGGAACGTGCCGATACCGCGCACCACCTGCACCTTGCGCGCCTTGGCCATGCCGGCCAGACCGCCGGTCAGCTTGTTGACGACCGATTCCTTGTAGTGGCGCAGGCCGTCCAGGTCGATCTTGGCTTCGCCGAACAGGATGCCGTGCGCAGCCAGGGCCTTGGCCTCGTCGATCACGGCCGCGTTGTGCAGCAGTGCCTTCGACGGGATGCAGCCCACGTTCAGGCAGACGCCGCCCAGCGAGCCATAGCGCTCCACCAGCACAGTGTTCATGCCCAGGTCGGCCGAACGGAAGGCGGCCGAGTAGCCACCGGGGCCGGCGCCCAGCACCAGCATGTCGCACTGGATGTCGGCGCTGCCGCCGTGCTTGGCGGCCGTGGGGGCCGCGGCCGGCGCAGCGGCCGGTGCCGGCGCTGCCGCAGGGGCCGCAGCGGGTGCCGGTGCCGGGGCGGCGGCCGCGCCGCCTTCCACCGTGCAGATCACCGTACCCTTGGCCACCTTGTCGCCAACCTTCACCTTCACGTCCACCACCTTGCCGGTGGCCGACGACGGCACTTCCATGCTGGCCTTGTCGCTTTCCAGCACGATCAGCGACTGTTCTTCCTCGACCGCGTCGCCGGCCTTGACCAGCACCTCGATCACTTCCACCGCGTCGAAATCGCCGATATCCGGCACCTTGACTTCGATCACACTCATGCTTTTCCTCCTGGGATGCGCGCCCTGCCCGCCCTGGGCTCAGGCCGCGTCGTCTTTGTTGGTTGCCGCGCCGCCGGGCTGCTGGGGCGTCTCATGGGGTGCCGCAAGAATCTTGACCGTATGCACATCGATCGGGCCCGCCGAGCTCTTGTCGAACTCGATCCCCGCGTCGACACCGATCCGAGCAATGTCGCCAGCGCCCATCTCGGGCCGGTCGTACACCGCGTGCATGGCACCGAGCGCATAGTTGCGGCCCGAGCCAATGCCCCAGAAACGGTCGAACGAAAACACCTCGCGGTAGGAATAGACGCCGAAGATGCCGCCCGAATTCGCGATCAGGCAAACGATCTGTGAGGACTCGTAGGGGTCGTCCTCGTCTTCCTTGGTGTTGATGAAGTACTCGTTCTTGAGCTTTTCATGCACCTTGAGGAAGGTCCGGAACACGTCGTCGCGGGTCATCAGGCGGCATTCGTCGCCCATGCCCGTCAACAGCGCGCGCATGACCGGGAAATGCGCGGTGGTGCCCGCCAGCGCGACAAAGCTCTCGCCAACGGGAATCACCTTCTGGTTGCGCTCGTAGGCACGCGACAGCCGCGTATCGCCGAACGTCACCAGCGCATCGGCCGCGATCGCCACCTCGTCACCCTTGCGTACGACAACGCAGGTAGTCATGGCTCGCCCCTGTTACTCGGCATTTCGCACACCGGCACGGCCGGTGTGCGTTGCGGTTGCTTCAAGATGAAGCGTAGCGGTTCTGGCCAGGCGCGCGGCCGCAGACAGTACAAATGGTACGGCCACGCCGCGCAACGACGCCAGAATCATCTTTAAGCGACCGCTTAGAGAAGGATGCGGCGGAAATCTGCCAGCAGCGCTGCAAAGTACGTATTGAAGCGCGCGGCCTCGGCGCCGTCGATCACGCGGTGATCCCACGACAGCGACAGCGGCAGCGTCAGACGCGGCTCGAACTGCTTCCCGTCCCAGACCGGCTTCATGTACGACTTGCACACGCCCATGATGGCCACTTCCGGCGCGTTGATGATCGGCGTGAAGTACGTGCCGCCAAGACCACCCAGCGACGAGATCGAGAAGCAGCCGCCCTGCATCTGGTCAGGCTTCAGCTTGCCGTCGCGCGCCAGCTTGGCCAGCTCGCCCATTTCCTGGCTGATCTCGAGCACGCCCTTCTTGTCGGCGTCCTTGATGACCGGCACGACCAGGCCGTTCGGCGTGTCGGCGGCGAAGCCGATGTTGAAGTACTTCTTCAGCACCAGGTTGTCGCCGTCCAGCGATGCGTTGAAGTTCGGGAACTTCTTCAGCGCCGCCACGGTGGCCTTGATCATGAACGCGAGCATCGTCACCTTGATGCCGGCCTTCTCGTTTTCCTTGTTCAGCTGCACGCGGAACGCTTCGAGCTCGGTGATATCCGCCTCGTCGCAGTTCGTGACGTGCGGGATCATCACCCAGTTGCGGTGCAGGTTGGCGCCCGAGATTTTCTTGATGCGCGACAGCGGCTTCGATTCCACCTCGCCGAAACGCGTGAAATCAACCTTCGGCCACGGCAGCAGGTCCAGGCCAACGCCCGAGCCACCGCCAGCAGCGGCGGCCGGCGCAGCGGTCTTGCCGGACATCACGCCCTTGACGAAGTTCTGCACGTCCTGCTGGGTGATACGGCCCTTCGGACCGGAGCCCGGTACGCGCGTCACGTCCACGCCCAGCTCACGCGCGAACTTGCGCACGGACGGGCTGGCGTGGGCGGCCTTGCCGGTCACGCCCTGGGCAGGTGCTGCGGCCGGGGCAGGAGCCGGTGCGGCGGCTGCCGGCGCGGGTGCCGGCGCTGCAGCAGCGGCCGGTGCCGGGGCGGCAGCGGGGGCAGCAGCCGGCGCGGCGGCGGCGCCACCGGCGGCTTCCAGGATCAGGATCAGCGTGCCTTGGGCCACGTTGTCGCCAACCTTGACCTTGACTTCCTTGACGATGCCGCCCTGCGGGGCCGGCACATCCATCGTGGCCTTGTCGGACTCCAGCGTGACCAGCGCGTCTTCCGCGTTGATCTGGTCGCCCGGCTTCACGTGGACTTCGATGACCGGCACGGCGTCGTAGTCGCCGATGTCCGGCACCTTGACTTCCACCGTGCCACCGCCAGCCGGTGCGGCTGCGGGAGCAGGCGCCGGTGCGGGTGCCGGGGCCGGCGCGGCGGCGGCAGGCGCCGGAGCGGCGGCCGGGGCTGCGGCCGGAGCCGGGGCAGCTGCGGCGCCGCCAGCAGGCTCCAGCATCACCAGGACAGTGCCCTGGGCCACGTTGTCGCCCACCTTGATCTTGACTTCCTTGACCGTGCCGGCCTGCGGCGACGGCACGTCCATCGTGGCCTTGTCCGATTCCAGCGTCACCAGCGCGTCTTCCGCGTTGATCTGGTCGCCCGGCTTCACATGCACTTCGATGACGGGAACGGCGTCGTAGTCGCCGATGTCCGGCACCTTGATTTCAATCGCTTGACTCATTCAGTGTCTCTCCTGGGCAGCCGGCACCCTGGTTCGTTACGCTCAACACGACAAACGCAATCGGCGAGGTTACTCTCGCCGCACGCATCTGTCACGCTGCCGCGCATCACCAGCGCCGCGGGGCACCGCCGGGCCAGCCGGGGGCGCCCGCGGCGCGGCGGGTTGCCGCGCTGCGGGGGTTCAGTCGTGCAAGTCCGGGGAATCAGACCGACATCGGGTTCGGCTTGCTCGGGTCGAGGTTGTACTTCTTGATGGCTTCCGCCACCTTTTCGCGACCGATCGCACCTTCGTCAGCCAGCGCCTTCAGCGCAGCCACCGTCACCCAGTTGCGGTCCACTTCAAAGAAGTGACGCAGCTTCTCGCGGGTATCCGAGCGGCCAAAGCCGTCGGTGCCCAGCACCACGTAGCGGCGCGGCACGAACGAACGGATCTGCTCGGCGAACGCGCGGATGTAGTCGGTCGACGCGATGACCGGGCCACGCACGCCCTTGAGCTTCTGGGCGACGAACGATTCACGCGGCGCTTCCGTCGGGTGCAGCAGGTTGTGGCGCTCGGCGGCATGGCCTTCGCGGGCCAGCTCGGTGAAGCTCGGGCAGCTCCAGATGTCCGATTCCACGCCCCAGTCCTTCTTGAGCATGTCGGCGGCGGCGATCACCTCGCGGAAGATCGTGCCCGAACCCAGCAGCTGCACGCGCGGCGCATTGCTGTTTTCCACGCCCTTGCGGAACTGGTACATGCCCTTGACGATGTCCTTCTCCACGCCAGCCGGCATTTCCGGATGTTCGTAGTTCTCGTTCATCACCGTCAGGTAGTAATACACGTCTTCCTGTTCGGCATACATGCGGCGCAGGCCGTCCTGCATGATCACGGCCAGCTCGTACTGGAACGTCGGGTCGTACGAGATGCAGTTCGGGATCACGGCGTGGAACACGTGCGAGTGACCATCCTCGTGCTGCAGGCCTTCGCCGTTCAGCGTGGTACGGCCCGACGTGCCGCCCAGCAGGAAGCCGCGCGAGCGCATGTCGGCAGCGGCCCAGCACAGGTCGCCGATACGCTGGATACCGAACATCGAGTAGTAGATGTAGAACGGGATCATCTGCACGCCATGCGTCGAATACGACGTGGCGGCGGCAATCCAGTCGCACATGGCGCCGGCTTCGTTGATGCCTTCCTGCAGCACCTGACCCGTCTGCGATTCCTTGTAGAACATCAGCTGGTCATGGTCTTCCGGCACGTACTTCTGGCCTTCCTGGTTCCAGATACCCACCTGGCGGAACAGGCCTTCCATGCCGAACGTGCGCGACTCGTCCGGCACGATGGGCACCACATGCTTGCCGATCTGCTTGTCCTTGAGCAGCGTGTTCAGGATCCGCACGAAGGCCATCGTGGTGGACACTTCGCGGCCTTCGCCGGTGGCCTTCAGCAGCGCGTCGAATGCCGACAGCTCGGGCACCTTCAGCGCGTCGGCCTTCTGGCGGCGGGCCGGCAGGTAGCCGCCCAGGTTCATGCGCGCCTGGCGCATGTATTCCAGTTCCTTCGAGCCTTCCTCGAAGGTCAGGTACGGGACTTCTTCCAGCTTGTCGTCCGGCACCGGGATGTTGAACTGGTCGCGGAACGCGCGGATGGCGTCCACCGGCATCTTCTTCTGCTGGTGGGCCACGTTCATGGCCTGGCCGGCATCGCCCATGCCATAGCCCTTGATGGTCTTGGCCAGGATCAGCGTCGGCTGGCCCTTGTGCTCGCTGGCCGCCTTGTAGGCCGCGTACACCTTGTGCGGATCATGGCCGCCACGGTTCAGGCGCCAGATGTCGTCGTCGGACCAGTCGGCCACCATGGCCTTCAGTTCCGGCGTGTTGAAGAAGAACTCGCGCACGTACGCGCCGTCCTTGGCCTTGAAGGTCTGGTACTCGCCGTCCACGCACTCCATCATGCGCTTCATCAGCAGGCCCTTGGTGTCGCGCTGCAGCAGCTGGTCCCAGCGGCTGCCCCACACCACCTTGATCACGTTCCAGCCCGAACCGCGGAATTCCGATTCCAGTTCCTGGATGATCTTGCCGTTGCCGCGCACCGGGCCGTCCAGGCGTTGCAGGTTGCAGTTGATCACGAAGACCAGGTTGTCCAGCTTCTCGCGGCCGGCCATGCCGATCGCGCCCAGCGATTCCGGCTCGTCGGTCTCGCCGTCGCCCAGGAAGGCCCAGACCTTGCGGCCTTCGGCGTTCACCAGGCCGCGGCTGCCCAGGTACTTCATGAAGCGGGCCTGGTAGATGGCCATGATCGGGCCCAGGCCCATCGACACGGTCGGGAACTGCCAGAAATCCGGCATCAGCCACGGGTGCGGGTACGACGAGATGCCCTTGCCGTCCACTTCCTGGCGGAAGTTGTCGAGCTGTTCGACCGTCAGACGGCCCAGCAGGAAGGCGCGCGAGTACACGCCCGGCGCCGAGTGGCCCTGCACGAAGACCAGGTCGCCGCCGCTCTGTTCCGACGGCGCGCGCCAGAAGTGGTTGTAGCCCACGTCATAGAGCGTGGCCGCCGAGGCGAACGACGAGATATGGCCGCCGACGTTGGTGTTCTTGTTGGCGCGCAGCACCATGGCCATCGCGTTCCAGCGCGTGTACGAGCGGATGCGGTGCTCGATGTCCTGGTCGCCTGGAATGCGTGCCTGCTGCTCCACCGGAATGGTGTTGATGTACGGCGTTTCGGCGTGGAACGGCTGCGTCACGCCGTTCACGCGGGCGTACTGGATCTGCTTGTCGATCAGGAAGGCCGCGCGTTCGGCGCCTTCGGCACTCAGGACGCCCTGCAGGGCGTCAAGCCATTCATGCGTTTCCTGGGGATCTGCGTCGTTGGCGCTGCTGGCGCCGAGGATCTGCTCTGGTACAGCGGACATGACTGTCTCCTGGGTAAATTCCTGCCCCGGCGCCCGCCCGGTATGGCGGATCTCGGTTGGCCGGTCTGACGGTGTTGACGTCGCAGCGAAGCCTTGCCTCGTGGCCCTGGCATCGGTTCAATGGCCAGGACCGGGATCTTTCGTAGCGGGTCGCGTCGCCCGGATCCTTATAGGCTCAAGCACATGGCTCCGCCCGCATTGTTCGGTCGAAGCGATTCTATGGAAGCACAGCAACGGCTGACAAGCTAAATTTTCAGATTACGAAGTCATTTCTTATAATGTGAAATATTGCGGCAGTGCACCAGAAACCGCCCGGCGACGCCGGAAACCGGCCTGGCGGATTTCCGAATCCGCCTGTGCCGGATAGGCGCTTTCCCCAAGCGACGCACCGCAATAAAGCCGATACACTGGCCGGCTGACCGTCGATCCCTTATGCAGTTCTTCAACCGAATCCTCTCCGGCCTGCGAATGGCCATCCTGCCACCGAATTCCGCCGGTACCGTCAGCGATTCCGCCCAGGGCACGGCGCCCGGCGTGGCGCGCGCGGGCCATGGCGGCCCGCATGCCGGGCACGATGACCACCCCGAACACGGCGATCACGCCGACGTCATGGAGCCGCTGGCCGCGCCGCCGCGCCGCCTGTGGATCATGCGCTGGCGCAACCTGGTGGCGACCAGCTGGTTCATGTTCATTCCGCTGGTGGCCATCGTGCTGTTCACGGTGGCGATGGGCGTCATCCTGTGGTCGCTGCACGAAACCGAGCGCCAGCAGCAGCGCGACTCGCTGTACCGTGACGCCGCCTGGGCGCAGCAGCGGGTGCGGCTGTCCCTGCTGAGCAACCAGGACCAGATGGCCTCGCTGGCGCGCGACATCGCCGCCGCGCAACTGGACCAGGGCGCCTACCGCACCGCCGCCCAGGAAATCCTGCGCGAGAACCCCGAGATCGTCTTCATCAACTGGCTCGACGCCACCAAGCGTGGCCGCTGGTCGCTGCCGTCGACGTCCGAGTTTGCCGGCCGCCTGCGCGAAACCGTGGACCAGCCGCTGGAACCCGAGGTCCTGGACACCTTCGACGCTGCCCGCGAGACCCAGCGCGTGGTCTATTCCCGCCCGCTGATCAACGATCGCGGCGACAGCTTCATGCTGATGGAAGTGCCGATCGTGCGCGACAACGAGTTCCTGGGCACGCTCGGGGCGCTCTATTCGATCAACGGCATCCTGACCCACCTGCTGCCGCCCGAGCTGACCGAGCGCTACCGCTTCTCGCTGATCGACAAGAACAATCAGACGCGCGCCAGCACGTCGGTCCGGCCGGTGCCGGGCAATGCGCTGTCCTACGAGGTATTGCTCGACCCGCCGGGCCATTCGCTGTCATTGCGCGCCGACGCCTATCCGCCACCTTCCAACCTGCCCAACAACATGCTGCTGTGGCTGGTGGTGGGGCTGTCGTGCTTCCTGCTCTGGAGCCTGTGGAGCATGTGGCGGCACACCAGCCGCCGCTCCGAGGCGCAGCGCGCGCTGCTGGCCGAGACATCGTTCCGGCGCGCGATGGAAAACTCGATGCTGATCGGCCTGCGGGCGCTGGACCTGAACGGCCGCATCACCTATGTGAATCCGGCGTTCTGCCGCATGACGGGGTGGTCCGAGCCCGAACTGGTGGGCCGCATCCCGCCCTTCCCCTACTGGCCGCCCAACGACCAGCAGGAAATGCAGAAGCAGATCGACCTGACGCTGCAGGGCAAGTCGCCGGCTACCGGCTACGAGATGCGCGTGATGCGCCGGGACGGCAGCAGCTTTTTCGCCCGGATGTACGTGTCGCCGCTGGTCGACAGCCGTGGCCGCCATACGGGCTGGATGAGCTCGATGACGGACATCACCGAGCCCAAGCGCGCCCGCGAGGAACTGGCCGCCGCACACGACCGCTTCACCACCGTGCTGGAAAGCCTGGACGCCGCAGTGTCGGTGCTGGCCACGGACAAGGCGGAACTGCTGTTCGCCAACCGCTACTACCGCCAGCTGTTCGGCTGGGAGGCCGAGGGGCACCTGAAGCTGGCCGGCGACGATTTCGACAAGGAGCAGATGTCGAGTGACAACACCGACTTCGTCGACGCCTATGCCGGCCTGCCCGCCTCGGAGCTGATGCCGTACGCGTCCGACGCCCGCGAGGTGTTCGTGCCGGACATGCAGAAATGGTTTGAAGTGCGCCGCCGCTATATCCAGTGGGTGGACGGCCACTTGGCGCAGATGCAGATCGCCACCGACATCACCGTGCGCAAGGCCGCCGAGGAAATGGCGCGCCAGCACGAGGAACGGCTGCAGTTCACCAGCCGCCTGACCACCATGGGCGAGATGGCGTCGTCGCTGGCGCACGAGCTGAACCAGCCGCTGGCCGCCATCAATAACTACTGCATGGGTGCGGTGGCGCGCCTGCATTCGGGCCGCAGCACGCCCGAAGACCTGATCCCGGTCCTGGAAAAGACATCGGCGCAGGCCGTGCGGGCTGGCACCATCATCAGCCGCATCCGTGGTTTCGTGAAGCGCAGCCAGCCGCAACGGCGCGAGGCCGCCCTGCACGACATCGTGGCCGACGCCGTGGGCCTGGCCGACCTGGAAGCCACGCGCCGTCGCGTGACCATCCTGACGCGCCTGCCCGCCCCGCCGATGATGCTCTATGTGGACCCGGTGCTGATCGAGCAGGTGCTGGTCAATCTGCTCAAGAACGCCGTGGAAGCCATGGCCGGCCTGCCGGCAATGCGCGCGGCCGGCGTGGTCCGGCTTCACGCACGGGTCGAGAACGTTGAGTTTGGTCAATCGGTCTGCATCGACGTGATCGACCAGGGCCCGGGCGTGGACGAAGCCACCAAGGAACGCCTGTTCGAGCCGTTCTTCAGCACCAAATCGGACGGCATGGGCATGGGCCTGAACATCTGCCGGTCGATCATTGAATCCCACCAGGGCCGTCTCTGGGTGGAAAACAATGTGGACGGCATCGGTTGTACGTTTAAAATCACCCTGCCGCTGCAGCCCGCGCTACCCGAGCAATAACCTCGGGAGCGCCCCCGGGCATGCCGGACGACCCTCTGCCGCGGGGCATCGGGAGGCCGTCCGGACGATTTGCCTGGGGGTGTTGCGCGCCGCCGCATGCAGTTACACTTCGTTGCAAACGACTTTGCCCCAGGAGACTTCATGACCGCAACGCCCAGCCCAACGCCGCATCGTGGCGAGACCGTCTTCATCGTCGACGACGATGAAGCGATGCGCGACTCGCTGACCTGGCTGCTAGAGGGCAACGGCTACCAGGTGCGCAGCTTCAACAGCGCCGAGCAGTTCCTGTCCGCCTACGACACCAGTTCGGTGGCCTGCCTGATCCTTGACGTGCGCATGCCGGGCATGAGCGGCCCGGAGCTGCAGGAACGGATGATCGCCGAGAACATCGACATCCCCATCGTCTTCATCACCGGCCATGGCGACGTGCCGATGGCGGTGTCGACGATGAAGCGCGGCGCGATCGATTTCATCGAGAAGCCGTTCGATGAGTCGGAACTGCGCGCGCTGGTGGAACGGATGCTGCAGAAGGCCCGTACCGACCATTCCGCCGCCCGCGAGCAACGCGCCGCCAAGGACCTGCTGTCCAAGCTGACCACGCGCGAGCAGCAGGTGCTGGAACGCATCGTGGCTGGCCGCCTGAACAAGCAGATCGCCGACGACCTGGGCATTTCCATCAAGACCGTGGAGGCGCACCGCGCCAACATCATGGAAAAGCTCAACGTCAACACGGTGGCCGACCTGCTGCGCCTGGCGCTGTCGCGCAACAGCTGATCCGCTGAATCCCCGACGCGCCGGCTGCCCGTGGATCGCCACGGGGCGGCCGGCGCGGGCCTTGCGACCCGCTGTTCCCCTCCCGGGCCAGCCTGGTCCGTCCCCCCTACTTTCCCTCCAGATATTCCGCGTCGGCGAACGTCACCACCCATTGCGGGCGGTAGATGACGAAAATCGCCACCAGCATGCCGGTCAGGAATGCCTCGCCGAAGGCGATGATCACCACGCCGGTCAGCCAGTCGCCCACGGTCAGTCCGGCATCGCCAGCCTGGCCCACAAGCATGAGCCACGCCAGCCGCAGCACCCCCGACACGATGGTCGCCACCAGCGCGGCAAAATAGCCGTGGCCCAGGATGAAGATAAAAAGGTGCCGGGGCAGCCATTGCCGCAGCGTGGCCTGCAGGCCAGCCGTAACCAGCGCGGGCACGGCCGCCATCCAGATGAACCGTGGCGCCAGCGATATCCAGTGGATGTCCTGCCACGCCAGCCCGGCCAGGTAGGCAAGCCCGATCAGCGAGATCACGTTGGCGATCGCCAGCGACACCAATGCCAGCGGCAGGCCGAACATCGTCACGGCCAGTGTCGCGCCCATCAACTGGATCACCACCCCGCCGCCCAGCGTGGCACGCGCCGTCCAGAGCAAGGCCAGGAACACCAGCGTCCCCAGCCAGGCATGCTGGATCGGCTCGCGGCGCAACACCTGCCACGGCCGCTGCGAGATCGCCCAGGCCAGCACGGCCACGGCCAGGGTCGGCAGCGGCCAGGTCGCCAGTAATTCGGGAATTGAAGATTCTTCGATGTCCATCGGCGGATGCTAGCAGCCGCCAGCCGATCTCCGCTTGCATCCGGTCAAGGCGGCGCCGAATCGCGCCAAGCCTTTATAATCCGGGTTTTGCGCCCGCCGCCCCGCGCGGCGCGCGGCGCCTTCCTTCCAGCCTTTCCAGTCACGTACGCCCATGACCGCCCAACTGATCGACGGTAACGCCCTTGCCAAACAAATCCGTGCCGAAGCCGCCCAGCGCGCCGCCCGCCTGACCGCCGCCGGTCACCAGCCCGGGCTCGCCGTGGTGCTGGTGGGCGAGGACCCCGCCAGCCAGGTCTATGTACGCAACAAGGTCAAGGCCTGCGAGGACAACGGTTTCTACTCGTCGCTGGACCGCTATCCGGCCGACCTGTCCGAAGCCGACCTGCTGGCCCGTATCGACGCGCTGAACAACGACCCGAAGATCCACGGCATCCTGGTTCAGCTGCCGCTGCCCAAGCACATCGACAGCCACAAGGTGCTCGAAGCCATCGCCCCCGAAAAGGACGTCGACGGCTTCCACGTGGCCAATGCCGGCGCGCTGATGACGGGCGCCCCGCTGTTCCGCCCCTGCACCCCCTACGGCTGCATGAAGATGCTGGAATCGATCCAGTACCCGCTGCGCGGCGCCCGTGCCGTGGTGGTGGGCGCCTCGAACATCGTGGGCAAGCCGATGGCGATGCTGCTGCTGCAGGCCGGCGCAACCGTGACGATCTGCAACAGCAAGACGCGCGACCTGACCGCCCATACCCGTGACGCCGACATCATCGTGGCCGCCGTGGGCCGTCGCAACATCATCACCGCCAACATGATCAAGCCGGGCGCCGTGGTCATCGACGTGGGCATGAACCGTGACGATGCCGGCAAGCTGTGCGGCGATGTCGACTTTGCCGGCGTGCGCGAGGTAGCCGGCCATATCACGCCGGTGCCGGGCGGCGTTGGCCCGATGACGATCACGATGCTGCTGATCAACACGCTGGAAGCAGCCGAGCGCCGCGCCGGCCTGGCCTGAGGAACGGACCCGAAGGGTCCCGATGGCGCGCCTGCCGCGCCTCAATCACCCTGATAGCAAAGTCGTACTGGATATTTGGCCCCAAAGGCCTCATCTTGCACAGGTAATCGTGCCGCCGGGCCCCGTGGCCATTTCGTCGGCGGCACGCCAACCGGGAATTGTCATGACTGATACCACCGACCGCGCCAACAACCCGCTGCTCGACTTCGCGGACCTGCCGCGCTTTGCCGAGATCCGCCCCGAGCACATCGGCCCGGCGCTGGACGTGCTGCTGGCCCAGGCCCAAACCGCTGTCTCGCGCGCCGAGGCGCCCGAGACGCCAGCTTCCTGGAAGACGGCCGTCGAAGCGCTGGAAACCGCCACCGAGCCGCTGGGCCGTGCCTGGGGCGTGGTGGGCCACCTGAGCGCCGTGGCCGACACCCCCGAGCTGCGCAAGGCTCACTCGGACAACCTGCCGCGCATGACCGAATTCTGGTCGTCGCTGGGTCAGAGCCTGGCTTTGTACGAAAAATACAAGGCGGTGGCCGCCGGCCCCGAGTTCGCCGGCCTGTCGCCGGCCCGCAAGCAACTGCTCGAAAACGAGCTGCGCGGCTTCCGCCTGGGCGGCGCCGAGCTGCCCGAAGACCAGAAGCCGCGTTTTGCCGAGATCCAGGATCAGCAGGCCCAGCTGTCGAAGGCGTTCTCCGATCACGTACTCGACGCCACCAACGCCTACGCACTCTACATCGACGACGAAAAGCGCCTGACCGGCATCCCGGCCGACGCGCAGGAAGCCGCGAAGCTGGCCGCCGAAAAGGATGGCAAGGCCGGCTGGAAATTCACGCTGCACTTCCCGTCGTACTTCCCGGTGCTCCAGTATGCCGACGACCGCGCCCTGCGCCAGACCATGTACGAAGCCAGCGTCACGCGCGCCTCGGAACTGGGCCCGCAGTACAACAACGGCCAGGCCGACTGGGACAACACGTCGAACATGCGCGAGCAGCTGACGCTGCGCCGGGAAGAGGCGCAGATGCTCGGCTACAACAACTACGGCGAAGTCTCGCTGGTGCCGAAGATGGCCGAAACGCCAGCCGACGTGCTGAAGTTCCTGGACGAGCTGGCCGTCAAGGCCCGCCGCTATGCCGAGGCTGACTGGAAGGAGCAGCGCGAGTTCGCCGCCGCCGAGCTGGGCCTGGACAAGATCGAGCCGTGGGACGTGGCCTATGCCTCGGAAAAGCTGCGCCAGAAGCGATACGCGTTCTCCGACGACGAGGTCAAGCAGTACTTGCAGGAGCCCCAGGTGCTGAAGGGCCTGTTCGGTGTCGTCGAGAAGCTGTTCTCGGTGAAGATCGAGCCGGACGACGCCCAGACCTGGCACAAGGATGTGCGCTTCTTCCGCGTGGTGTCGCCGCAGGGCGCGCTGCTGGCCCAGTTCTACATCGACCTCTACGCACGCGAAGGCAAGCGCGGCGGTGCCTGGATGGACGACGCCCGCGGCCGCAAGGAGCACGACAACGGCACGGTCCAGACGCCGGTGGCCTACCTGACCTGCAATTTCACGGCGCCGGTGGGCGGCAAGCCCGCGCAGTTCACGCATGACGAAGTCATCACGCTGTTCCACGAGTTCGGCCACGGCCTGCACCACATGCTCACGCAGGTGGGCGACCTGGGCGTATCGGGCATCAACGGCGTGGAGTGGGATGCCGTGGAACTGCCGTCGCAGTTCATGGAGAACTTCTGCTGGGAATACGAGGTGCTGTCGACGATGACCGCCCACGTGGATACCGGCGCCCCGCTGCCGCGTGCGCTGTTCGACCGCATGCTGGCGGCGAAGAACTTCCAGAACGGCATGATGACGCTGCGCCAGATCGTGTACTCGTCGTTCGACATGCACCTGCATACCGACTACGACCCGCAGGGCGCCGTGTCGGTGCTGGAGCTGTCGCGCCAGATCAACGACGCCAGGCACGTGGTGCCGCAGTCGCCGCTGTCGCGCTGGCCGAACACGTTCAGCCACATCTTCGCGGGCGGCTACGCGGCGGGCTACTACAGCTACAAGTGGGCCGAAGTGCTGTCGGCCGACGTGTACGCGGCATTCGAGGAAGCCGCCAGGCTGTCGGGCAGCGTGCTGGATGCAGCAACCGGCGAGCGCTATCGGCAGGAAATCCTGTCGGTGGGCGGCAGCCGCCCGGCCATGGAATCGTTCGTGGCCTTCCGTGGCCGCACCCCGCAGATCGACGCGCTGCTGCGGCACGGCGGCATGGCCGAAACGGCGGCGGCAGCCTGATCGCCTCGCCCCGCCCAGACGCCCCGGCTCATGGACATTCCTTTCCCGATCCGCAAGGAATGTCCGCCGGGCGCCTGCGTCTGCAACCGCGAGGCGCTGCTCGATAATCCGCACGCCGACCGGCGCATCCTGCAGCTCACGCAGCAGGAAGAAAAGAAACTCGTAGAAAGACTAGAAAACATCGCCACGCTGGCCGATCTGAACCGGATGCAGGAACGGATGCACGCGCTGCTGGGCATTACGATCACGATCACGCCCAGTGACAACGTGGTGCGCACCACGCGCGGCTTCCGCATTGAACTGGTCGACCAGCCTGGCCTGTGCCGCAAGACCCGGCAGGCGATTCCCGCCGCCATCCGGCGCAGTATGGAAACCCATCCCGAAATCGCGTTCGAGATCCTCGACCAGCGCGATCTGCTGGGCGGTGGCCGCAACCTTTTTGGCGAAAGTGCCAACCCCGAAGAATAACGACACATGAGAATCGCGAGCTGGAACGTCAATTCCCTGAAGGTCCGCCTGCCCCAGGTGCTGCAATGGCTGGCCGCGCAGGACGCCGCGGGCACCCCCATCGACGCGCTGTGCCTGCAGGAACTGAAGCTGCCCGACGACAAGTACCCGCTGGCCGAACTGGAAGCCGCCGGCTTCCACAGCATCTTCACGGGCCAGAAGACGTACAACGGCGTGGCGATCGTGGCGCGCGACGGCGCCATGCCGGCGCCGACCGACGTGGTGCGCAACATCCCCGGCTATGAAGACGCCCAGCAGCGCGTGGTGGCCGGCACCTACGGCGACGTACGGCTGATCAGCGCGTACTTCCCGAACGGCCAGGCGCTCGATTCGGACAAGTTCGTCTACAAGCTCGACTGGCTCCGCGCCATGACCGACTGGCTGCGCGCCGAGATGATCAAATATCCGAAGCTGGCCCTGCTGGGCGATTTCAATATCGCCCCGGAAGACCGCGACGTGCACGACCCGGCCAAGTGGGAAGGCCAGAACCTGGTGTCGCCGCAGGAACGCGATGCCTTCAAGGCGCTGGTGGCGATGGGTCTGGTCGATTCGTTCCGCATGTTCGAGCAGCCCGAGAAGATGTTCTCGTGGTGGGACTACCGCATGATGGGCTTCCGCCGCAACGCGGGCCTGCGCATCGACCATATCCTGCTGTCGCCCGACCTGGCCCAGCGCTGCACGACCTGCCTGATCGACAAGGAGCCGCGCCGCTGGGACCAGCCGTCCGACCACACGCCGGTCGTGGCCTCGCTCCAGCTCGACTGAGCCGATGAGCGCCGCCGCCCGCGCCAACACCCCGGCCCTGCAGCGCTGGTTCCCCTGGCTGCGACGCGTCACCCCGCTGACGCTGCGCGCTGACGTGATCGCCGGCCTGCTTGGCGCGGTGCTGGTCTTGCCGCAGGGCGTGGCCTTTGCCACGCTGGCGGGGCTGCCACCGCAATATGGCATCTACACGGCGGTGATCCCCTGCATCGTGGCGGCGCTGTTCGGGTCGAGCTGGCACGTGATGTCCGGGCCGACCAATGCCAATTCGCTCGCGCTGTTCGCCATGCTGAGCCCGGTGGCCTTTGCGGGCAGTCCGGCCTATATCGCGCTGGCGCTGGCCGTGACGATGCTGGTGGGGCTGCTGCAACTGGCGGTCGGGGCGCTGCGCCTGGGCTCGCTGGCCAACTTCATCTCGCCATCAGTCTTGCTCGGCTTCACGTGCGGCGCGGCCACGCTGATCGGCCTGTACGCGCTCAAGGATCTCTTCGGCCTGGCAGTGCCCACGGGCACCAGCGCGTTCGGCGTGGTGCGATTCCTGTTCGAGAACCTGGATACCGTCAATGGCAGCGCGCTGATTGTCGGTGCGGTGACGCTGGTGGCGACCATCGCCGTCAAGCGCGTGTCGCGGCGGCTGCCGTTCATGCTGCTGGGCCTGCTGGCCGGCTACAGCGTGGCGATGCTGCTGAACCATAGCGGCTGGGGCGGCGCCCAGCATGTGAACGTGGTGGGGCCGATTCCGTCAGCCATTCCGCCCTTCCATGTGCCTGATATCAACTGGCGCACGGTGCCCGACCTGCTCGGCATTGCCGCCGCGCTGACCATCGTGGCGCTGGGGCAATCGATCTCGATCGCCAAGGCCGTCGCGCTGCGGTCCGGCCAGCATGTCGACGCCAACCGCGAGTTCATCGGCCAGGGCCTGTCGAATATCGCCGGAGGGCTGTTTTCGGGATACATCTCGTGTGGCTCGCTGAATCGCTCGATGCCGAACTTCGAGGCCGGCGCCCAGACGCCGCTGGCAAGCGTGTTCTCGGCCTTGCTGCTGGTGGTGCTGGTCACCGTCAGCGCCCCGCTGCTGGCCCAGATTCCGCTGGCCGCCATCGCGGCCATGCTGATACTGGTGGCCTGGGGCCTGTTCGATTTCCAGCGACTGCGCCGCATTGCGCAGCTATCGCGCACGGAATTCGCCATCGCGGTGGGCACGTTCGCCGCCACGCTGGTGATCCGACTGGAAATGGCGGTGCTGCTCGGCACGATCCTGTCGCTGGTAGCCTACCTCTATCGCACGTCCCGCCCGGCCGTACGCAGCCTGGTGCCCGATGCCGATGATCCCGGCCGGCGCTTCACGCCGCTGGACGAATTGCGACGCCCCCAGCCCGAATGCCCGCAACTGAAGCTGCTGCGCATGGAAGGCGCGATCTACTTTGGCGCGGTGCAGTACGTGACCGATCGCCTGCACTGGCTGCGCACGGTCGACGCCGACCAGAAGCACCTGCTGGCGATGACCAAGAGCATGAACTTCATCGACATGGCGGGCGCCGAGATGTGGGAAACCGAACTGGCCGAGCGGCGCGCGGCGGGCGGTGACCTCTACTTCCATCGCCCCCGCACGCAGGTGCTGGAAACCTGGGAGCAGACCGGCTTCACGGCCAAGCTGGGCCGCGACCATATTTTCCCCACCAAGCGGCAGGCACTTCACACGATCATCGCGACGCTCTCGCCCGAAATCTGCGCGCAATGCCAGGCGCGCATTTTCGAGGAATGCGCCCAACGGCCAGGCAGCCCCGCAAGCCTGCAGGAACAGGACGTCACGGATCGGCCCGCGTCACGACATGGCGCAACACTGGACACGACGCATCCTGCCTGAGTGGCAATGCAGACAACCAGACTTTGAAAAAACTGCTGAGAACTTCTCGAAAAGCGCCCTGAACCTTCAGGCGTCTGGCGCGCCGGCCGGCCTGCGGTGAAGCAGGGCCGAAGCCGGCGGGCGGAGGGTTGCTACCGTCGGTCGGCTTTCAGACCGGCGCCACGTGCGCCCGCTTGACCACGACCGGCTGGGGCACGCCCTGCTCGATCAGCACCACGGCCGCGCGTTCGATCGTGTCACGACCGGCGCGGAACGCCTCTTCCAGCGACAGCACCTGGTCGGCGCTGAAGCCTTCCCAGAGTGCTTCGCGTGTTACCACGCATGTCACTTGCTCACCATCGACAAGCGCGTGGAACAGCAAACCCTCGTTGTTGATGTCGTAGCGGTCTTGCTCCTGGAATTTGATTTCCATCATCACAGCCCTCCATATGCAAGTGGAAAAGAATCCTAACATGGCTTTGCGGAAATCGTCTTCGATCCCCTGCGCACCTTCAGCAGAATAAGATTCGTCCCAATGACCGGTGGCGGGTACAGCAAGTTCCGCGACGCGTCGCCTGTTCTGCATCGTGACGCCACCGCAACCGCGCAGCGTGCCATGCGTGTGTGTCAGCGTGATGTGCCGATTGTTCAGCCGATCGATCCGATCACGCGGCAGCTTGCAGCACGCACACTGCAGGCCTCCTGGCCGATTTATTCGCGGTACGCATTTAGCGTTTGACAAAGCTGAAAATGCTGCTAGAATCTCGGTCTTCGTCGGGGCGTTAGCTCAGTTGGTAGAGCAGCGGACTCTTAATCCGTAGGTCGAGTGTTCGAGTCACTCACGCCCCACCAGACACAGAAAGGCCGGAAGCAGCAATGCTTCCGGCCTTTTGCTTTCTGGGCTTTCTGGCGCGATCGTTGGCATCTTCTGGCGATTCCGCCACGCAAAGCCGGACCGCTCATGCGGTCCGCTCATCAAAGCATCAAACTCTGCCGCCTCAACCCCGCATCAAACCCTGGCGCTCTCGAACAGCGTGCGCGCCAGCCGGCGATGATCGGCCAGCACGTTCGGCAGATCGATCGTGCGCAACTGGCCATCTCGCACCACCACGCGGCCGTTGATGATGCTGGTCGACACGTTGGCCGGCGTACAGAAGACCAGCGCCGCCACCGGGTCGTGACCACCGCCAGCAAAACCCACGGCGGACATGTCAAACGATACGATGTCGGCCGACATGCCCGGCACCAGCGCACCAATATCGTCGCGGTTCAGCACCCGCGCACCGCCCAGCGTGGCAATCTCCAGCGCCTCGCGCGCACTCATGGCCGCCGGACCAAATCCCACGCGCTGCAGCAGCATGGCCTGGCGCGCCTCGCCCAGCATGTGGGCGCCGTCGTTCGACGCACTGCCGTCGACGCCCAGCCCCACCGGCACGCCCGCATCGCGCATGCGGCGAATCGGCGCGATGCCCGATGCCAGCCGCATGTTCGAGCACGGGCAATGCGCCACGCCCGTGCCCGTGCGCGCGAACAGCGCCAGGCCTTCGTCATCGAGCTTCACGCAGTGTGCGTGCCAGACATCGTGTCCCACCCAGCCCAGGTCCTCGGCATATTGCGCCGGCGTCATGCCGAATTTCTCGCGCGAGTAGGCGATGTCGTTGTCGTTCTCGGCCAGGTGCGTGTGCAGCGATACGCCATAGTGGCGCGCCATCGTCGCCGATTCGCGCATCAGGTCGCGCGACACCGAAAACGGCGAGCACGGCGCCAGCACCACACGCAGCATCGCGTGGCGCGAGGCATCGTGGTACTGCTCCACCAGCCGCTGGCTGTCGCGCAGGATATCGGCCTCGCGTTCCACCACCACGTCGGGCGGCAACCCGCCCTGGCTGCAGCCCACGCTCATCGAGCCGCGCGCCGCGTGAAAGCGCATGCCGATCTGCCGCGCCGCATCGATCGAATCGTCGAGCTTCGAGCCGTTCGGGTACAGGTACAGGTGGTCGCTTGTGGTGGTGCAGCCGGACAGCATCAGTTCTGCCATCGCAGTCTGCGTCGACACGCGAATCATCTCGGGCGTCAGGTGCGACCAGATCATGTACAGGTTGGTCAGCCAGCCAAACAGCTCGGCGTCCTGCGCGGCCGGCACGGCCCGCGTCAGGCTCTGGTACATGTGATGGTGCGTGTTGACCAGGCCGGGCATCACCACATGGCCGCGCATGTTCACGACTTCGGCAGTGCCGTCGTCGACCATGCGGCGATAGGTCTCGGGCAGATTGGCGGTGGCACCCACCCATTCGATGGCAGGGCCGTTCGCGACCAAGGCGCCGTCCGCGATCTCGCGGCGCTGAGCGTCCATGGTGACCAGTACGTCGGCGTGCTGGAGGATCAGGGTCATGGCAGGGGTGTGTCCGGATTAGGTATGCCCCGGAGTCTACGCATCGCCGGCCGGCACCCCCAAGCGCAGAATTTCGCGCGGGGTGTCCACAATTTGTGGACAGACGGCTATCGAAACAGGCCCGCCAGCGCGTCGGCCATGGCGTCGGCCATCAAGCCGGCGGCGGGCGACAGCGGACTGCGGCCACGCGCCACCAGCCGCAGCGTCTGGCGCTGCAGGCCGCTGTCCCGCAGCGGCACGAACACCACCGCGCCGCGCGCCCGCTCCTCCATCACATCGAGCGGGTTCAGCAGCGCCACCCCGGCCCCCGTCGCCACCAGGCGCTGGATCAGCACCACCGAGGTGGATTCGACAACCGGCATCAACTCGATCGACTGACGGGCGAAGGCATCGTCGACCAGCGCGCGGATCGATAGCGACGGTGCGGGCAGGATCAGCGGATAGCCGGCGCATTCGCCCAGCGTGGCCGAAGTCTGGGCCGCCAGCGGATGTCCCGGCGCCACCACGGCGCCGATCGACCAGTCGCGGCTGGCCACCACGCGAAACGCCGCCACTTCCGGCAGGTCGTAGCCGAGCCCCAGGTCGGCATCGCCCTGCTCTACCGCCGTGACGATGCCGCTGACCGGCAGATCGGCCACCCGCACGACGATACCGGGCTGATGCTGGCGGAAGTCATGCACGAGCGACGGCATCAGCGCGCCAGCCAGGCCCGAAGTCGTGGCAACGGTCACCATGCCGCGCCGCGCCCCCTTGATCTCGGCCACGCGTGCCTGCAGCGCCTCGTGCTCGCGCAGCGTTTGCCGGACATGCGCCAGCACGGCCTCGCCAAGCGGTGTCAGGTGCAGCCGCTTGCGGATGCGGTCGAACAGCGGTGCGCCAAGATCGGCTTCCAGTTCAAGGATCTGGCGATTGATCGCCGTGGGCGCCACGTGCAGGGATTCCGCCGCCCGCCGGATCGAACCACGGCGAACAACCTCGTCGAGATAGCGGAGAACGCGTGCGTGCATGGGCGGACAGGAAGATGGAAGAAAGCGGCCGGACAGGCCGCCGGGAATCCGCGCATTGTACGGCGCAGCAAATTCTTCAAAAAAATAGCCGAAGGGGCTTGCGCGATACAAAATCCCTTGTTAAAATCTTTTTCTTCGTTGGGGCGTTAGCTCAGTTGGTAGAGCAGCGGACTCTTAATCCGTAGGTCGAGTGTTCGAGTCACTCACGCCCCACCAGCGAATTCCAGAAAAGCCCGAAGCCTCAACCGCTTCGGGCTTTTTGCTTTCCGGCCACCTGATTTCGGGCCATCAGGCGCGCGCCCCTCCTCCCCCGCCCGACGCCGTCGCCCGGTGGTCTGATCTCCACGGGTTCCCCCCTATATCCCACCCCTCGCCTTTCGCGGTTGAATGCTCCCCGACGCATATCACGGAACGTAGTTCCGTATTGCGGAACCCGAGTCCGGAGCCGGGCAATACAAGCAATATGTTGGGAGGCATCTCTTGAAAGCTGTTCTGAAAGTGGGCGCTGCGGGCGCCCTTGCCGCATTGGGTCTGGTTGCAACCGCCGCGCAAGCGCAGTCGTATCCGAACAAGCCGATTCGCCTGATCGTGCCGTTCGCAGCGGGCGGCACCACCGATATCGTTGGCCGCGCCGTGTCCGATGCGCTGGGCCGCGAACTGGGCCAGCCGGTGGTGGTGGAAAACCGTGGCGGCGGCGGTGGCGCGATTGGCGCCGACGCACTGGCCAAGTCCGCGCCGGACGGCTACACGCTGGGCATCGCCACCGTGAGCACGATGGCTACCAACCCGGCTACGAACGCCAAGAACCCGTACGATCCGATCAAGGATTTCGCCCCGATCACGAACCTCGTGAACGTGCCGAACGTGCTGACGGTGAACCCGAAGGTGCCCGCGAAGAACCTCAAGGAATTCGTGGCCCTGCTCAAGTCGAATCCGGGCAAGTACAGCTATGCGTCGGCCGGCAAGGGCAGCATCTCGCATCTGGACGGCGAGCTGTTCAAGTACATCACCAAGACCGACATGGTCCACATCCCCTATCGTGGATCGGGCCCGGCGCTGAATGACACGCTGGCTGGCCAGGTGAACGCCCAGTTCGACAACCTGCCGTCGTCGATGCCGTTCATCCAGAGCGACAAGCTGCGTGCGCTGGCCGTGGCCGCGCCCAAGCGCGTGGAAGGCCTGCCCAACGTGCCGACCTTCGCCGAGGAAGGCATGAAGGACATGAACAACATGGCCTGGTACGGTCTGGTGGCGCCGGCAGGCACGCCGGCCGCGATCGTCACGAAGGTGCACGATGCCGCCATCAAGGCCCTGCAGGACCCGAACGTGAAGAAGCGCCTGCACGACGCCGGCGCCTACCCCGACGGCAATACGCAGCAGCAATATGCCGCGCAGATCAAGCGCGAACTGGAACTGCGCAAGAAGATTGCGACCGACCAGAACATCACGCTCGAATGACAGCCTGATGATGGCGTGGCAGTAACGTGACGCGCCCGTCGCCCGAGTATTGTTACTACAACTCCTGGCGGCAGGCCGTCACAAATCCCGGTACAGTGTCATTATCGATCCAGGCATTTTCTACAAATTTCTGTTTTTGGCCGGCCCCACTGCCCGGCCCTCACTCGAGAGGATAATGATGCTGAAGAAGACCGTACCGACGCTGATCGTTGCCGCCCTGACTGCCCTGGGCGCCGTGCAGCTGGCCCACGCGCAGAAGAACTACACCGACGGCGGCGATCTCTACAGCGGCAGCCACACCAAGAACAAGGCGAATCCGAACCAGAATCCGGCCAAGTCCGGCAAGTTCGATCCGTACACCGATGGCGCGAAGAAGTCGACGCGCGCCGATCTGGCCCCGAACAAGAAGGCCGACCCGTACACCGACGGCGCGAAGTCCGGCAAGCCGGACCCGTATCTGGATGGCGCGAAGAGCGGCAAGCCCGATCCGTACCTGGACGGCGCCAAGTCCGGCAAGGCCGATCCGTACACCGACGGCGCCAAGAAGCAGTAAGACAACGCAGCACGACAGTCGGCGCCAGCGGACCCCCGGTCCGCACTTCCAGTGCCACCGTCTCCAGGCCCCTGCCATCGCGCAGGGGCTTTTCATTTGCGCACAGCCCGCACCCCCTGCCCGCACATCAGACGTCAGACACCTGGCCCGCCCTGCAGCACCAAGCGGCAACCGCGCCGCCTCGGCCAAAAGATTGACTAGGACATACCCGACATGTCACGCAAATGTCCCAACATTACTGATAGTGTTCGGCCTACCGATTTTCAATGAAAGAGCGACCCGCCCGAAAGAGAGGCAGGCGCCACAGCCGCCCGGGCCGGCCAATGCACCGGCCCAAGAAGTGTCCAGGCGGCAAGAAACCCCTTGTATGGGAGACCTGAGCAAATGCAGCCCAAAGCACTCGAAATCCACGAGCCTGTCGTGCTCTCGCTTGTCGACGCGGTCACCGCGTGGCAAAGCGCCCTGGAACAGACGCTGAGCGTCTCCGGGCTGACCTATCCCAAATGGCTGATGTTGCGCGCCATCCGCGCCGGCGAATTCGCACGCGGCGAGCCATGCCAGGGCGCGATCTTCCTCGACGTGCCCCAGACCGAGCGGCTGCTGCGCGAACTCCATGCCGATGGCTGGCTGGAGTTTCCGAGCGATGGCACGCCGCAGATCGCGCCTGAAGCCTTTTCGCGCCTGGAGCGCGCGGCGCTGGCCGTGCGTGCGCTGCATTCGGTCTCGATTTCGCACCTGGCCCCGGCGGAACGCACCGCGTTGACCAGCCTGCTGCATCGCATGACCGCCACGCTGGACCACCACACGGAACGCCACAGCCGCCAGGCTGCCCGCAACACGGCAGAGTTATCGCTGGTGGTAGCCGCCGAGCACGCTGGCCGCACCGCCCAGCACGCGCTGGCCGCCTGACCGGCCCGGGCTTCGGCCCCTTCGCCGCCGTTACGGCCCTGACGCCCCGCCCTGCGGGGCGTCGTCGTTTTATCACCCCGGCCTCGTAAATCTTTCCTACAGTGTGAGCATGCACCGGCACACCACCGAGAACACCGAGGAGAGGCCATGCCCCCGGAGAACGAAGAAAAGGTTGCGCAACTGCTCGATGATCTGGTTGCATTCGCCCGTGAGCGCCTGCCCGCCGCCACGTTCGCCATCGTCGAGCCATTGTTCCGGCATTACTACGACCTGGCCGATGCCGAAGACCTGCTGGCGCGCGACGTGGCGGACCTGTATGGCGCCGTGATGGCGCACTGGCAGACAGCACAGAAATTCGTTTCGGGCGCCGCGCGGCTGCGCGTGTACAATCCGAACCTGGAAGAACATGGCTGGCATTCCGACCACACGATCATCGAGATCGTGAACGACGACATGCCGTTCCTGGTGGACTCCGTGGCGATGGAAATCAACCGTCACGGGCTGACCCTGCATTCGGCCATCCACCCGGTGTTCCGCGTCTGCCGCGACGCGCGCGGCGCGATCGAGAGCATCGGCCTGGGCGGCACCGAGGCCAGCACCGATAGCTGCCGGCTCGAATCGTTCATCCATTTTGAAGTAGACCGCACTGGCGAGGCCACCCGGCTCGACGCGCTGCGCATGGGCATTGGCGCAGCCCTTGGCGACGTGCGCGCGGCCGTGGAAGACTGGCCGCGCATGCGCCAGATCGCCCAGGAAACCGTGGCCGGCATGGCCCACACGGCCGACGCCGGCACGCCGGAATCGGCCGAGGCGCGGGCGTTCCTGGAGTGGATGCTGGACGACCATTTCACGTTCCTGGGCCAGCGCGACTACGAACTGGTATCGCGCGACGGCCAGTACTTCCTGCGCGGCGTGGCAGGCTCGGGCGCGGGCATCCTGCGCGAGGCCCTGCGCGACCCGGGCACCGACGACGTCACGCCCCTGCCGCCGGCCGCACGCGCCATCATCGAAGGCGCGTCGCCAATCTTCATCACCAAGGCCAACTCTCGATCCACCGTGCATCGTCCGGGCTATCTCGACTATGTCGGCGTGAAGCTGCTCGATGCCAACGGCAAGCTGTTCGGCGAGCGCCGCTACGTGGGCCTGTACACGTCCACGGCCTACATGGTGAGCACCAGCGAGATTCCGCTGGTGCGCCGCAAGTGCGCCAACATCCTGCAGCGGGCTGGCTTCCTGACCAAAGGCCACCTGTACAAGTCGCTGGTGACGATCCTGGAGCAGTATCCGCGCGACGAACTGTTCCAGGCCGACGAGGACGAGCTGTTCGATATCACGCTGGGCATCCTGCGCCTGCAGGAACACCAGCGCACACGGCTGTTCGTGCGGCGCGACCGCTTCGACCGCTTTATCTCGTGCCTGGTCTTCGTGCCGCGCGACAAGTACAACACCGACCTGCGCCAGCGCATCCAGAAGCTGCTGGTGCAGTCGTTCAACGGCACCAGTTGCGAATTCACGCCGCAACTGTCGGAATCGCCGCTGGCGCGCATCCAGCTGACGGTACGCGGCCAGCCCGGCACCATGCCCGAGGTCGACACGCGCGAACTCGAAGAGAAGATCGTGCAGGCCACGCGCCGCTGGCAGGACGATCTGGCGCAGGCGCTGCACGACAGCCGCGGCGAGGAACAAGGCAACCGCCTGCTGCGCCGCTACGGGGATTCGTTCCCGGCCGGCTTTCGGGAAGACTACGCAGCCCGCACCGCCGTGCGCGATATCGAGCTGATGGAACACGCGCGCCAGCATCCCAGCAAGCTGGCGATGAACCTGTACCGGCCGATCGAGGCCGCATCGGGCGCCTTCCGCTTCAAGGTGTACCGCGCCGGCGAACCCATCGCGCTGTCGCTGAGCCTGCCGATGCTGGAACACCTGGGCGTGCGCGTGGACGAGGAACGGCCCTACCTGATCGAGCCCGACGGCTGCGAGCCCGTGTGGATCCACGACTTCGGCCTGGAGATCGCGGCCGACCCCGACGGCAAGCCGCTGGACGTCGATATCGAGAAGATCAAGCCGCTGTTCGAGGACGCCTTCGCCCGCGCCTGGAACGGCGAGATCGAGAACGACGACTTCAACCGGCTGGTGCTGCGCGCGGGCCTGGCGGCGCGCGACGTGACCATCCTGCGCGCCTACGCCAAGTACCTGCGCCAGGTGGGCTCCACGTTCAGCAACGCGTATATCGAACGGGCCCTGACGGCCAACCCCAATATCGCGGCGATGCTGGTGTCGCTGTTCCTGGCGCGCTTCGACCCGGCCACCGCCACCGTGCCCGCCCCCGCCATGGCCTCCGACAACGCGGAAAAGACCGGCGACCCGCGCATCCACAAATGGCTGGCCGATATCGACGCCGCGCTCGACCAGGTGCCCAACCTGGACGAGGACCGCATCCTGCGGCTGTTCCTGAACGTGATCAACGCCACGGTGCGCACCAACTATTTTCATCGCGGGACGGACGGGCAGTCGCGCCCGTACGTGTCGTTCAAGTTTAATCCGGCGCTGGTGCAGGGCCTGCCCGAACCGCGCCCGATGTTCGAGATCTGGGTCTATTCGCCGCGCGTGGAAGGCGTGCACCTGCGCGGCGGACGCGTGGCGCGCGGCGGCCTGCGCTGGTCGGACCGCCGCGAAGACTTCCGCACCGAGGTGCTGGGCCTGATGAAGGCCCAGATGGTCAAGAACACGGTGATCGTGCCCGTGGGCTCCAAGGGGGGCTTCGTGGTCAAGCGCCCGCCGCCGGCCACCGATCGTGACGCCTTCCTGGCCGAGGGCGTCGCCTGCTACCAGACCTTCCTGCGCGGCCTGCTGGACCTGACCGACAACCTGGTGTCGGGCCAGCTGGTGCCGCCGCCCGACGTGGTGCGCCACGACGAGAACGACCCCTACCTGGTGGTGGCAGCCGACAAGGGCACGGCCACGTTCTCGGACTATGCCAATGCGATTTCGGCCGAGTACGGCTTCTGGCTCGACGACGCCTTCGCGTCGGGCGGCTCGGTCGGCTACGACCACAAGAAGATGGCCATCACGGCGCGCGGGGCGTGGGAAAGCGTCAAGCGGCACTTCCGCGAAATGGGCGTCAACATCCAGACCACGCCGTTCACGGTGGTGGGCGTGGGCGACATGTCGGGCGACGTGTTCGGCAACGGCATGCTGCTGTCGCCCCATATCAAGCTGCTGGCCGCGTTCGACCATCGGCATATCTTCCTGGACCCCGATCCCGATTGCGCCAGAACGCTGGCCGAGCGCCAGCGCCTGTTCGACCTGCCGCGCTCCAGCTGGGCCGACTACGACACCGCGCTGATCTCGGCCGGTGGCGGCATATTCCCGCGCACGGCCAAGACGATTCCGCTGTCGCCGCAAGTGCAGGCCGTGCTGGGCATCCAGGCCACGACGCTGTCGCCGAACGAACTGATGCACGCGATCCTGACCGCGCCGGTGGATCTGCTCTACAACGGCGGCATCGGCACGTACGTCAAGGCCAGCACCGAGACGCACCTGCAGGCCGGCGACCGGTCCAACGACGCGATTCGCGTGAACGGTAACGAACTGCGCTGCAAGGTGGTGGGCGAAGGTGGCAACCTGGGTTTCACGCAGCTGGGCCGCATCGAGTTCGCGCGCAACGGCGGCCGCATCAATACGGACGCCATCGACAACTCGGCCGGCGTCGATTGCTCGGACCACGAGGTCAACATCAAGATCCTGCTCGGCCTGGTGGTGGCCGATGGCGAGATGACCGAGAAGCAGCGCAACAAGCTGCTGGCCGAGATGACCGACGAAGTGGGCCTGCTGGTGCTGGAGGACAACTACTACCAGACCCAGGCGCTGTCGGTGGCCGGGCGCGAGGCGCCGACGCTGGTGGATGCCGAAGGCCGGCTGATCCGCTGGCTGGAACGCGCGGGCCGCCTCAACCGTCCGCTCGAATTCCTGCCGCCCGACACCGACATCGCCGAACGCAAGTCGCTGGGCCAGGGCCTGACATCGCCCGAGCGCGCGGTGCTGCTGGCCTACAGCAAGATGTGGCTCTACGACGAACTGCTGGTGTCTGACCTGCCCGAGGACGCACTGGTGGCGGGCCTGCTGATCGACTACTTCCCGAAGCCGCTGCAACAGCAGCATGCGGCGGCCATGCAGCGGCATCCGCTGCGGCGCGAGATCCTGGCCACGCACCTGACCAACATGCTGGTGAACCGCATCGGCGCCACGTTCGTCCACCGGCTGATGGAAGAGACCGATGCCCGGCCCGCCGACATCGTGCGCGCCTGCCTGCTGGCGCGCGACGTGTTCGGGCTGACCGCGCTGTGGGAACGCATCGACGCACTCGACAATCGCGTGGACGACGCCGTCCAGGCGCGCATGTTCGGCGCGCTGGGCCGGCTGCTGGAGCGCGCCACACTATGGTTCGTGCGCTACCTGCGAGGCGGCGGCACCGTCGAGCCGGGTGCAACGCGTTTCATGGAGGCCGCGCAGTGGCTGACGCCGCAACTGGCCACGCTGCTGCCACCCGAGACCTCGCAGGCCATGGCCGATGCGGCGCTGTCGCTGACCGAGGCCGGTGTCGACGACGACCTCGCGCTGCGCGTGGCGGCCAGCGACACCGCCGCAGCCGCGCTGGACATTGCCGAGGTGGCGGCGGCGTGCCATCGCAGCCTGGGGGCGGTGGCGGCGGTCTACTTCGCACTCGACACCGAGCTGAACTTCGGCTGGCTACGCGAACGCGCGCTGTCACTGCCGGCCGATACGCACTGGGACTTGCTCGCGCGCACCACCACGCTGGAAGACCTGGGCCGCCTCAAGCGCGCGCTGACCACCAGCGTGCTGGCGCAGGCGCAGGACAGCGACGATGCGGCGGCGATGATCCACGGCTGGCGCGGCAGCCGTCAGGTAGCACTGGACCGCTACGCGCAGATGCTGACCGACCAGCGCGCGTCGGGAGTGTCCGGCGCGGCGGCGTTGTCGATGCTGTCGGTGGCCGTCAGGGAAATCGGCCTGCTGGAACGCGCCTGACACCGGCGCGCGCATCGATCGCACCGCCAATGGAAACGGCCCGCGCTCAGGCGGGCCGGCAGGTGGGGTGGTCAAACAGTCGTATGAGGTGAAGCACGGCGTACGACGGTTCGGGATGTGGCGGCTTCAGTCGTCGTCGATGACGTCGTCGTCGTCCATATCGCGCAGGGGCGGCGCGTCGTCGCCATCGTCGGTCAGATCATCGTTCGCCCCGTCGCCGCGCGCGCGGAACTCGAGCCCCAGGCGCAGGAACAGATCGAACGCATCGGCCAGCAAATGCTTCTGGCGCGGCAGCAGGCTCGCATACGGCATGTCGTAGATCGACTGATGCGTGCCGCGCGCCCCCTTGAGGCCGCGGTCTCGTGCGATGTCAGACAGCAGCGCGGCAAAGCCCGAGAGATCCTGCGCGGCCAGCGCGGTGTTCAGCACTCTGGCAATGACCTGTGGGGATGCACCCGACCATCCAATGACTTCGGCATTGGAGGCGGCATCGTGAGAGATATCGCTAATGTCCATGATTGTCTTAACGGCCCAAGACCGCGCCGCCTTGAGGTGACATCGCTATCGCGATTGACGGTGCCCCTCTTGCGCGGCGGGATCAGTGCCGTTTTCCACGGTGAGGCGCCGGCCTGGACGGACGCTCCGGCGCCGCAGCGGCGGGAGCGCGAGGAACCTGGCGGTATCTGGGCGCGCCGTCCGGCCCTTTGCGGGCCTCCAGGTGATTGCGCGCGCCACATAGCGGGCAGCGAAACAGCGGGCCCTGCCCTTCGTTCCGGATCTCCACCTCGTCGGGTGCCCATTGCGCACCGCAAGGCTGGTTCTGGCAGACAAACATCATGAACTCCAAATGAAGCGAGTCATCGTATCACGCACGCATCGCGGGTCACACCGCGCCCATGCATGAATCACGCCCCACGTCGGCGGGATGGCGTGACTGTCTAGCCATTGTTCTGTACCCAGTGACGTGCCCATGCGCCCGCCGCCAGCCGCGCTTCGGGCGCACTCAGAAACGTGGCCGGCGGACCGCCCGCTTCCTGCACGACCGCCCCGGCTTCCCAGATATCGCACCACGCGCGATAACGCTCCGGCGCCAGGGCCTGCCAGAACAGATGCACGACAAACCCACGGTACTCGAACATGTCGGACCCGCCGTCGGTCTGGTGCGACGCGGCCACCGAACGCATCGGCCTGACAGGACGATCCTCTGCCTCATCGGCCTCATCGCCATCATTGGCGCCGGCCGCGCCCGACGTCCCGACCGGCAACCTGTCGCGTCGCGCCCGTTCGACGCCCAGCCATGCACATACGCCAGCCGTGATGGCACCCGTCAGCAACCCCGCAGCAAACCAGCACGTCCTGCTATCCCTTTCCAGCATGCGCAGCCTCCCGCTTCGAGACGTCTCTCCGATGTCGAGAGACGCCGGAAGATCGGAGGTTCCTGCACTTCAGGTTATACCAATCTGGCGAAGGGTCAGCGGTGGGAGGGCATGGATGTGCCGCCGGCGCGGCCCAATGTCGTCGAAGCGAGACTTTTCTGAATCGAAGACCGGTGGGGAAAATTGAGAATTCGGCACGTGCAGCGGCGAGGCAAGGCCGCTATACTACTGTATGTTTATACAGTATCCGAACCGCTGCACCTGGACCCTCATGCCCGCCTACCAAGCCGCCTCGATCCTGCTGGAAGCCCATTACTTCGGTGACGATGCCGAGTTGCTGCGCCTGCCTTGTGACAGCGTCACCGTGCAGGGCGGCGCGATTGTCGTCGATGGCCTGGAAACCCGCTTCCTGCGCGGCCTGCGCTGGACACCGGACTACCTGTCGTTCGAGGCCGGCGGCGATCATCATCGGTATCCCGTCAGCCGCCCGGCGGTGGTGGGGCCGCAGGCCGCCCGCTTCGCGCTGCTATAGATGGCTGGGGCGCGGGGTTCAGGGCTTCGGGTCGCGGCGGCGGTTTATCCACCCTGGCGCATCAACGCCGCAACGCTGACCCGCCCGCATACAGGGCCCGCCCCCCGAGCATGCGCTCGATGCGCAGCAACTGGTTGTACTTGGCCGTACGATCCGCGCGCGACAACGACCCGGTCTTGATCTGCCCGCAGCGGGTGGCCACGGCCAAATCGGCAATCGTGACATCCTCGGTCTCGCCGGAGCGATGCGACATCACTGCGGCATAGCCATGGCCATGGGCCACTCGTACCGTTTCCAGCATTTCGCTGAGCGTGCCAATCTGGTTGGGCTTGACCAGGATCGCATTGGCGATATGCCGATCCACGCCTTCGCGCAGCAGCGTGGGATGGGTGCAGAACACATCGTCACCCACCAACTGGCAACGCTTGCCCAGTCGCTGCGTCAGCAACTGCCAGCCTTCCGCATCGTCCTCGGTCATGCCATCTTCGATCGACACAATCGGATAGCGCGTTGCAAGCCCGACCAGATAGTCCACCTGCTCGACGCGCGAACGCGTGACGCCTTCCCCTGCATAGCGATACTGGCCGTCGGCATACAGCTCGCTCGCGGCGGGGTCCAGGGCCAGCGCGATGTCCTGGCCTGCGCGGTATCCGGCCCGGCCGATCGCTTCGACCAGGAAGTCCAGCGCCGACTCCGCGGTGCGCAGCGCGGGCGCGAAGCCGCCCTCGTCACCCACGTTCGTGTTGTGACCCTCGGCCTTGAGCAGGCCACGCAGCGTATGGAAGACCTCGGCGCTACCCCGCACGGCATCGGCAAATGTGGCCGCGCCCACCGGGGCAATCATGAATTCCTGAAAATCGAGCGCGTTGTCGGCGTGGGCACCGCCGTTGATGACGTTGATCAACGGCAGCGGCAACAGCGTGGCGCGGTCACCGCCCAGGCTGGCGAACAGCGGCAGTTGCTTCGAGGCGGCTGCGGCCCGTGCCACGGCCAGCGACACGCCAAGCATGGCGTTGGCGCCCAGCCTGCTTTTGTCAGGCGTGCCATCCATATCGATCATGATCGTGTCGACCTGCGCCTGATCGCGGGCATCGCGCCCCAGCAGCGCATCGCGCAGCGTGGAGTCGACCGCCCGCACGGCACGCGACACGCCCCGCCCCAGAAAGCGGCGCGGGTCGCCATCGCGCAATTCCAGCGCTTCACGCGCCCCGGTGGACGCCCCCGACGGCACGATGGCACGGCCGCTGGCGCCATCGTCCAGCACCACTTCCACCTCGACGGTCGGGTTGCCCCGGCTGTCCAGCACCTCCAGTCCCGCCACCGCCACGATCCGCGCCATGCCAAATCCCCCTGTGAGAACTTCGTGAGAAAAATATCGATGGATGGATCGTAAAGACCTTCCTGCCCGACGAATATCGAGTTATTTTCCTGAATTCGTCAGCTTTTCTCACAAATCACCATGCGCATCCTGCCCCCGATGTCCACGCTGCGCGCGTTCGAGGCCACGGCCCGCACCGGTTCGGTCACGCGCGCTGCCGAGGAACTGTGCCGCACCCACGGCGCGGTCAGCCGGCAGTTGCGCCAGTTGCAGGACCACGCCGGCGTGGAGCTGTTCGAGCGCGATGGCACCGGCGTCCGGCTCAACGACCACGGCCATGCGTTCTACGATGTGGTGCGCGCGGTGTTCGAGCAGCTCGAACAAGGCTACGGCCGCGTCCTCGATCAGGCGCGCGGCCCCACGCTGCATGTGGCCTGCAGCGCCACCTTCGCGATGCGCTGGCTGGTGCCGGAACTGGCGGATTTCTATCGCGTCCGCCCCGATATCCGGATTCGGCTATCGATGACGTCGGCCCGCGAGATGCGCACCGAAGGCGCCGACGTGGTGATCGCGTGGGATCTGTCTTCCTACCCCGCCGCCGACCAGCAGCGCGCCATGCCGCTGGCGCCCGTCCTGTTTGGGCCCGTCTGCACGCCGGACCACGCAAAACGGATCGCCAACGGGGTACGGATCACCCACGATTTCACGTCGAGTGCGTGGGATCAATGGGAGGCAAAGACCGGCAAGCGCATCGCGCCCAACGGCGGGCTGACGTTTCCGCATACCCATCTGTGCATTCAGGCCGCGCTGGCGGGGCTGGGGGTGGCGCTGGTGGAGCAGCGGCTGATTCGCGGCGAACTGGATTCGGGCGCGCTGGTGGCGCCGTATGGCTTTACGGCGTTCGACGGCGGACTGAGGGCGGTGCCGGCCGAGCGCCAGGCTTGCGCCGGCATGCACGCCGACATCGCGGCATTCGTCGGCTGGCTGCGCGAGCGCCTGGGATAGAAGGCGCGGGCTGGATCGTCCGGATTGCGCTGGTCGAGCCCTGGCACGCCCCTCGCCCGCGTGCGGGAAAGGGGCGGAAGGCGGAGGTGGCGATCAGGCGATCAGGCGTCGATGCCGACGATCACGCTCGACGCCTTGAACATGGCCGCAGCGGCCTTGCCCACGGCCAGGCCCAGGCGATCGACGCTGTTGTTGGTGATGATGGCGGACACGGCCAGGCCGCTGGCATCGGTGATCGTCAGGTCGGCATTGACGGCCCCCTTGGTCAACTCGGTGACCTTGCCCTGTACCACGTTGCGGGCCGAAACCTTGTTGGCGTCGGCGTCGACCATCACGATGACCGACGTGGCCTTGACCAACGCCACGGCCTTCTTGCCCTGCGTCAGGCCCAGGCGTGCCGCGCTGTCGTGGGTGACGGTGGCCACGATCTGCTGGCCACCGGCCAGCTTGATCACGATCTCGTCATTGACGGCACCTGCCGTGGCTTGCACGACTTCGCCCGAGAACTGGTTACGCGCGCTGGTTTGCATGGTTTTTCTCCGTGTATGGCGTTTTTGCGATATCTCAAAGCTGAGAGGCCACAGTCTGCCCGGCTTCCGTGACGAAGGAAAGGCCCGCCGGCGCATGCCAACCATCACACCCCAACCATAAGCCCTAGCGGCCCGCCGCCCGCAGCGCAAACGTCAGCGTCGTTCCGCCCTGCCGGTCCACCAGCTTCACCTGGCTGCCGTTCAGCTGCAGCATGCGCTGCACGATCAGCAAGCCCAGGCCGCCGCCCCGGTGTGCGCCACCCGACGGAAACGGCCGCTGGAAGATCGATTCGCGCAGCGCCGGCGGAATACCCGGCCCCGTATCGCTGACCGTGACCGCCACCCGACCATCCTGGCTGGCCAGGTCGATCTCGACCGTACCGCCGGCCGGCGTGTGCCGGATCGCGTTGTCCAGCAGATTGGTCAGCACGCGTTCGATCATGCCGAGGTCGGCCGACACGGCCGGCAACGCCGGCGGCACCCCGGCGCGCAGTTGCAGGTGCTTCGCCTCGGCGGGCAAGGCGAATTTTTCGAGTACATCCTGCGTCAGGTCAACCATCGAAAAATCCTCGGGCACGGCCTGCACCATGCCATGCTCCAGCCGCGCCAGCTCGAACAGCGCCTGTGCCAGCCCGCCCACCTTGGCGCTCTGCGCCAGCGCAATGGCCAGGTAGCGCTGGCGTTCGTCCGCGCTCAGGCTGTCGGCCTTGACCGACAAGGTTTCCAGATAGCCGTGCAACGACGTCAGCGGGGTGCGCAGGTCGTGCGAGATATTGGCCACCATCTCGCGCCGCTCCTGGTCCTGCTGCTTGAGCGCCCGCCACTGGCTGTCGATGCGAGCCGACATCTGGCGAAACGCCGATTCCAGCGCCGCCATTTCGTCGCGCGGCACGGGATCGGCCGGCGTCGCTTGCGGGTCGCCAGTGGTATAGGCATCGCCGGACTCGAACTGCCGGATCTCGTTGGTCAGCCGACGCAGCGGCCGCGTGATCAGCGCAAACGCCACCAGGCCGGCGATCAGGCCCAGCGCGGCCACCAGCGCCATCGACCACAGCGTCGTACGCATGACGGAATCCTGTGACGCGCGCGCGGCCAGCCGGTCGTGCGCTTCGCCCATCAGCACCACGTAGATATAGCCGCCCTGCCGCAACGGCGCGGCGCTGAACACCTTGCGCCCGGAGGCGCTGCGCGGATCGTCGCCCAGGATCGGCAGCGCGCCGCCGTCGATCAGCTTCTTGACCGGCGTCAGATCCACCTGATCGCGGATCAGGTGGCCGCTCGGCGCATCGTGGCCACGGATATGGCCCTGGTCGTCGAGCAGGTAAACCTCGACGCTCGGATTCACCACCATCAACTGGCCGAACAGCTGGCGCAGCGCCTGCGGCGCGATGGCGCTCTGGTCCTCCAGCAAGGCATTGCGCGCGATGTAGGCAGCGAGGCCGCGCGACAGGTTCTGGACGACCTCTTTCTCGTGCATCGCGTTGGCACGCACCTGCAGCCAGGCCGACGCGCCGCAGCAGGCCAGCAGCAGCGCGGCGAATACGGCGGACAGACGCTGGGTCAGCGACAGGTTCACGATGCGCCCCCCTCTTGGCGCTTGTCGCCTTTGTCGCCCTTGTCACCCTCATTGCCCTCGCCCCCCAATGGCGCGGCAGCGGGGTCGGCCACGAACCGGTAGCCCCGGCGCCAGACCGTCAGGATGCGCATCGGCCGCGCCGGATCGGCCTCGATCTTGGTGCGCAGCCGGTTGATATGTGTGTTCACGGTGTGTTCGTAACCCTCGTGCTGGTAGCCCCAGACCGCGTTGAGCAGGTCCATGCGCGAGAAAACCTTGTCCGGATGGCGCGCGAAGAAGTACAGCAGGTCGAACTCGCGCGGCGTGAGGTCAAGGCGCCGACCATCGACCGACGCCTGGCGCGCCAGCGGGTCGATGGCCAGGCCGGCCAGTTCCAGGCTGCCCGCATCGGTGCGTACGTCGCGGGCCATCGCCTCCACGCGCCGCAGCAGCGCCTTGACGCGCGCCACCAGTTCCAGCACCGAGAACGGCTTGGCCAGGTAATCGTCGGCCCCCAGTTCCAGCCCCAGGATGCGGTGGACTTCGCTGGACCGCGCGCTGGTGATGATGATCGGCGTGTAGCGCGTCATGGCACGTGCCCGCCGGCAGATCTCCAGCCCGTCCACGCCCGGCAGCATCAGGTCCAGCACCAGCGCATCCCAGCCGCCCTGCTCCAGCAGGCGCAGCCCTTCGGCGCCGTCGGCGCTATGTACCACCTCGTAGCGCTCGTCGCGCAAATGCATGGCCAGCACGTTGGCAATGCCGGCATCGTCTTCGACCAGCAGGATCCGTTTGGGGTGTTCCATGTTGCACCGGGTTGGCAGGGACTGAGGGAAATCGGGAAATCTTGAATGTGTCGCTATTGTGCAGAAATCCACCCGAGGCAGTTATCACGAATTGTTTAAGGTTCTGCGAGGACTCCGATACGCCCCGTTGCCTACCATCCGATCACCCCTTCTTGAGCACGGAGTCCACCATGCGCATCACCCGACGCTTTCTGCTGTCCGGCGGCACCCTGACCGCCGCGGTGGCCGCCATGGGCGGCTGGCGATTGCTGGCCGGCCCGGCCACTGCCGGCACGGCGCCCCAGGCGCCCGAGAAGTTCGAGGTCACCATGAGCGACGCCGATTGGCGCAAGAAGCTCTCGGCGGCCCAGTACAACGTGCTGCGGCAGGAGGGGACGGAGCGGCCGTTCAGCAGCCCGCTCAACGACGAGCACCGCAAGGGTGTCTTTGCCTGCGCGGGCTGCCAGCTCGACCTGTTCTCGTCGAATACCAAGTTCGACAGCGGCACCGGCTGGCCCAGCTTCTGGGCCCCGCTGACCAATGCAGTGGGCACCACCCAGGACGTGACGTTCGGCATGATCCGCACGGCCGTGCATTGTCACCGTTGCGGCGGTCACCTGGGCCATGTCTTCGATGACGGCCCCAAGCCCACCGGCCTGCGCTACTGCATGAACGGCGTGGCGATGACCTTCCGGCCGGCGGCAGCCTGACGTTGACGCGCCGGCCCCGCGACACCCCCAACCACTGACCACGAGCACCACGCCATGTTGCTGCTGATACTTGCCTACCTGGGCGGGGTCCTGACGATCCTGAGCCCCTGCATCCTGCCCGTCCTCCCGTTCGTCTTCGCGCGGGCCGACCAGCCGTTCGTACGCAGCGGCCTGCCCCTGCTGGCCGGCATGGGCATCACGTTCGCCGGGGTGGCCACGCTGGCTGCCGTGGGCGGCGGCTGGGTGGCACAGGCCAATGAATTCGGCCGCTGGCTGGCCATCGCGTTGCTGGCCGTGTTCGGCGTGACGCTGCTGCTGCCAAGCCTGGCCGAACGACTGACCCAGCCGCTGGTACGCGCCGGCAGCCGTTTGACGAACTTCGCCCAGGCGGACGGGCGCCCGGCGAGCCCGGCGTCGTCGTTCCTGCTCGGGATTGCCACCGGCCTGCTCTGGGCGCCGTGCGCGGGCCCGATCCTCGGACTCGTGCTCACGGGGGCCGCGCTGCAGGGCGCCAGCATCGGCACAACGCTGCTGCTGTTGGCCTATGCCGCCGGGGCCGCTACCTCGCTGGCCGTGGCGCTGCTGGTCGGCGGCCGCGTGTTTGCCGCCATGAAGCGGTCGCTGGGCGCCGGCGAATGGATCCGGCGCGGCATCGGCGCCGCCATGCTGCTGGGCGTGGTCGCCATCGCGCTCGGGCTGGATACCGGCATCCTCACGCGCATTTCCACCGTGGCAACCGGCGGCCTGGAACAGCGGCTGGTCGATGCGTTCGCCGGCCGCAAGGACAGCAGCAACAGCGCTGGCGGCGCGATGATGATGCAGGCCAAGCCCCAGGCCATGGCCCAGAACTCCATGGCGATGTCGGCCAGGCCCGAGGCTTCGGGCGGGTCGATGATGATGCGTGCGGTGGCCGACCATGCGTCGAACCTGCCGGTCGAAGGCAAGTTTCCGGGTGTCGATGGCGCCGTCGCGTGGCTGAATTCGCCGCCGCTGACGGCCGAGGCCCTGCGCGGCAAGGTCGTGCTGGTCGACTTCTGGACGTACTCGTGCATCAACTGCCTGCGCTCGCTGCCGTACGTGAAGGCGTGGGCCGAGAAGTATCGCGACCAGGGGCTGGTGGTGATCGGCGTGCATGCGCCCGAGTTCGCCTTCGAGCGCAATATCGACAACGTTCGCAAGGCCGCGAAGGACCTTGGCGTGACGTATCCGGTTGCGATCGACAACAACTACGCCATCTGGCGCGCGTTCAACAACAACTACTGGCCCGCGCACTACTTCATCGACGCCCAGGGACGCGTGCGCTTCCACCATTTCGGCGAAGGCGAATACGACAAGTCTGAGCAGGTCATCCGCGAACTGCTGGCCGAAGCCGGCCACGGCGATGTGGGCAAGATGGCCGCTGCCAGCACCGGGGCCGCGCAGGGCGTGGCACAGGACGGGGTCCAGGGCGTGGAAATGGCCGCCGACGCAAAGGCCGTGCAGTCGCCGGAAACCTACGTCGGCTACGCCCGGGCCGAGAACTTCGCCTCGCCCGGCGGCGCCCGCCAAGACGCCGCCAAGGACTACAGCGCACCGGCCAAGCCCGCGCTGAACCAGTGGGGCCTGGCTGGCCAGTGGAATGTCGGAGACGAGCACGCATCGCTGGTGAAGCCAGACGGCCGCATCGTCTACCGCTTCCACGCCCGCGATCTGCATCTGGTGCTGGGCCCCGGCAGCGACGGCAAGCCGGTGCGCTTCCGCGTGACGATCGACGGCCAGTCGCCAGGCGCGTCACACGGTACGGACGTGGCGGCCGACGGCACCGGCAGGGTCACCGACCAACGGCTCTACCAGTTAGTGCGCCAGGACGGCGATATCCGCGACCGCACCTTTGCCATCGAGTTTCTCGACCCCGGCGTACAGGCCTATGCATTCACGTTCGGCTGATCGACGCGACCGGCCAACTCACGCAAATAACGCGCCCCAAGCGATTCACCCTGATTTCGACAGCGAAAGGAACAACACCATGACTGCCATTACCACGCTGCAACGCTGGACCCGCCCTACCACGCTCAAGATGATGGGGCTCGCCTTCGTCGCGGCCATCGCCACCACCTATCGGGTGCCCGCCCTGTCAGCCGAGGATGCCGTAAGAATCCCCGCCCCGTCCGTCGACGAGAAAGCCGGGGCCAGCCATTCCGCTACGGCGGTTTTCGCGGGCGGCTGCTTCTGGGGCGTGCAGGGCGTGTTCCAGCATGTACGTGGCGTAACACTGGTCACATCCGGTTACGCGGGGGGCGCGGCCAATACGGCGCAATACGAGAAGGTGGGCACCGGCAATACCGGACACGCCGAATCTGTGGAAGTCCGTTACGACCCCACGCAAATCACCTACGGCAAGCTGCTGCAGGTCTTTTTCTCGGTGGCCCATAATCCGACGCAACTGAACTATCAGGGGCCGGATCACGGCACGCAGTATCGCTCCGCCATTTTCCCGCTCACGCCGGAGCAGAAATCGATTGCCGAAGCCTATATTGCACAGCTGGGCGGCACCAAGGCCTGGCCGTCACCGATCGTGACGCGCGTGGAGCCCAACAAGCCGTTTTACGCCGCCGAGAGCTATCACCAGGACTATCTGGCACGGAATCCGCGGGACATGTATATCGTCTTCAACGACCTGCCGAAAATCGGCAACCTGAAGAAGATGTTCCCGGACCTCTACCGGAACGATCCGGTGCTGGTATCAAAAGCGCAGTGAGATTCGGGACGGTTCACCCGAACACCCTGACCGCCGCGGTCAGAATCCACCCCGCGGCCACGCAGGCACCTACCCATCCACAACCAATCAATAAAACGTCACGCCAGGTCATCAGTAAAATCCAGCCGCACGATACGAATCCGTCGTGCGGCATTTCATGAGTTTGATGAAGTTTGATGAATGGGGTTAAGGCTAGACCATCAAGCACGCAGAACAATGTCTGAGATGTAAGGAAATTTTGCGAATGGATACAGGAGAAGCACGGCAACCTGGCCCACCACGTCACGCTTATCCGCGAATGGTTCCGAGGGAACAACCGAGATATTCATTGGAGGCTCGGTGGCGTTCGGGTCCGGCGACTTTCCTTTAATCGCGACCCCGCGCCACAAATGAAAAACCCGCTTGGCTATACACCAAGCGGGTTTTATATCTGGTCGGGGCGAGAGGATTTGAACCTCCGACCACCTGCACCCCATGCAGGTACGCTACCAGGCTGCGCTACGCCCCGAAGAAGAAAGAGATTATATCAGAGCCAACCGCAATGGCTAGTGGTTGGCAGGTAATTTATTCGTGCTGCGCGATTTGCTTCAGTTGGGCCAGCAGATGCTGAACTTCCACCAGGTCGCCGCGCAGCGTGTTCAGGTCGACCGACAACTTCGCCGGTTGCGCCGCGGCATCGGGTTCCGCATCGATCGTCTCTGCCGGCATGGTGACGACGCCATGATGGCGTCCTTCATCCAGCCGGTTGCGCGCACCATTGATGGTGAAGCCCTGCTCGTAGAGCAGTTCGCGAATACGCCGGATCAGCAGGACTTCATGGTGCTGGTAGTAGCGCCGGTTGCCACGGCGCTTCACTGGCTTGAGCTGCGTAAACTCCTGCTCCCAGTAGCGCAGCACATGCGGCTTGACGGCGCAAAGCTCGCTCACTTCACCAATCGTGAAATAGCGTTTCGCGGGAATCGGCGGCAGCGCGACGCGCTCGCTGGATTTTTCCGTCATGCGATGGGGAAGCTGATGTCAGCCCTGTCAGGGGCGAGACTCGGTTGGCGCGACGCGCGCGCGGCATTGCAGGATACAGACAGCCACCGCCTCGGGCAATCCAACCGATGTGGCAATTTGATACAGATGTCTGCGCGCCGCGACGGTCATCGATCAACAGGCCGCTGACGCTCACGCTGTGCGCGTGGCGCCAGGCCCTGCTATGCCGTCAGCCAGGAAGCGCCAGATCGGCGCGTTCCTCGACCAGGCTCTTGAGCTTCTGGCTGGCGTGGAACGTCACCACACGGCGCGCGGTGATCGGAATGATCTCGCCCGTCTTGGGATTGCGGCCGGGGCGTTGCGCCTTGTCGCGCAACTGGAAGTTGCCGAAGCCGGACAGCTTCACGCTATCGCCCTTTTCCAGGGCTTCGCGAATCACGTCGAAGAAAGCCTCGACCATATCCTTGGATTCGCGCTTGTTCAGGCCAACCTGGTCGAACAGCATCTCTGCCAGTTCGGCCTTGGTCAGGGTAGGCACCTCGGTAGCGCGGGCTTCCGGCGATGCATCATCGAAGGAGGCAGCGTGCCGGTCGCTTGCCTCGCCCAGGTCTGCAGCATTCATGGAAATCGCGTCTCGATCGTTCATCCTTGATCGCTCTCTTGAATCTGTCTGGCGATCCGCCCGGGAGCTGTGCCCGGGCGCTCCAACTGCGATGGTGGCTTAACCGCGCAGACGGGCTTCAAAGCCCGTCGTCAGCGCGTCGACCATGCAACGCACCGCGCTGTCGACTGTCTCGTCCTGGAGGGTCGCCCCAGTATCTTGCAACGTTACCCGGAAGGCAAGACTTTTCTCATCGGCGCCAATTGACGCCGACGCCGCCTTGGGACGGAACTCGTCGAACAGCACCAGGCTCTGAACAAAGTGGCCAGAGCCGGCCTTGTCCAGCGCCGCGCGCATGGCATCGATCATGTCCTGCACGCGCACCTGCTGCTTGACCACCACAGCCAGGTCACGCACGGCCGCCGGGAACTTGGAGGTTTCCGTGTAGACCGGCAGGCCCACGTCGCGCAGCGCATCAAGCTCCAGCTCGAACACCACCGGCGCGTTGGTCAGCTCGTATTCCTGCAGCCAGCGCGGGTGAATTTCACCCACTACGCCGACAGGTTTGCCGTCGATGATCACGCGGGCAGCGCGGCCCGGGTGCAGCGCGGGGTGAGCCACCGGCTCAAAGCGCAGCGTACGCGGGTGGAACAGCGCTTCCACATCACCCTTGATGTCGAAGAAGTCCACCGGGCGCGTCGCCACGCCCCATTGCTCCTCGAATGCCGGGCCGTAGGCGATGCCCGCTGCCATCATCGGCTGGCGGTAGCCGGCCACGGTCAGGCCGCCATCGACCACGCTTGCGTCGCGATGGAACACGCGGCCCACCTCGAACAAGCGCACGCGCGCTGCCTTGCGGTTGAGGTTGTATCGCACCTTGTCGACCAGGCCACCAATCAGCGTGGAACGCATCACGGCCAGCTGGCTCGCAATCGGGTTCAACAGGCGGATCGGGTTGTCGTTGGCCGCAAAGTCGCGCTCCCACTGCTCTTCCACAAAGGCGAAGTTGATCACCTCGTTGAAGTCGCGCGCGGCCAGCGCGTGGCGCACCACGTGCTGCGAGCGACGGCCTTCGTTGGTCGGACGCATTTCGCTCTCGGCGATCGGCGGACGGGCCACGATGCGCTCGAAACCGTAGATCCGCGCCACTTCCTCGATCAGGTCTTCCTCGATCTCGATGTCGAAGCGGTAGCTCGGCGGCGTCACTTCAAACACTTCGCCTTCGGCGCCCTGCGAACGCGTGAACGGCAGGTTCAGGCGCTGGAACACATCGGCAATTTCCGCCGACGACAGTTCGATACCGAGCACCCGCTCGGCGCGCGCCACGCGCAGGGCCACCGGCTTGCGCTGCGGCAGGTTGACGATCTGGTCGTCCACCGGGCCAGCCTGCCCGCCGCAGATTTCCAGAATCAGCGCGCTGATGCGCTCGATGTGCTCGACCGTGGTGGCGTAGTCCACGCCACGCTCGAAGCGATGCGCTGCATCGGTCGAAAAATTGTAGCGACGCGCGCGGCCCTGGATGGCATTGGGCCACCAGAACGCGGCTTCCAGATAGATATTCGTGGTGTCGAGCGACACGGCGGTGCTGTCACCGCCCATGATGCCCGCCAGGCTTTCGATTTCCTTGTCGTCGGAGATCACGCCAACCTGCTCGTCCACCTCGACGGTATTGCCGTTCAGCAGCTTGAGCTGTTCGCCCTTGCGGCCCCAGCGCACGTCCAGGCCACCGTGGATCTTGTCCAGGTCGAACACGTGCGACGGTCGGCCCAGTTCGAGCATCACGTAGTTCGAGATATCGACCAGCGCCGAGATGCTGCGCTGCCCCGAACGCTCCAGGCGCTGGACCATCCATGCCGGCGTGGCCGCATGGGCGTTCACGCCGCGGATGATACGGCCCGAGAAACGGCCGCACAGGTCGGGCGCCGAGATCTTCACCGGCAGCTTGTCCTGCAGCGTCACGGCTACCGGCGACATGTCCGGCAGCGTCAGCGCGGCACCGGTCAGGGCCGACACTTCGCGCGCCACGCCGTGGATCGACAGGCAGTCTGCCTTGTTCGGCGTCAGCTTGATCGTGAAGATCTGGTCGTCCAGATCCAGGTACTGGCGGATGTCCTGCCCCACCGGCGCATCGTCCGGCAGCACCAGCAGGCCGCCCTGATCTTCCGACAACTTGAGTTCGCGGGCCGAGCAGAGCATGCCGAAGCTGTCCACGCCACGGAGCTTGCCCACCTTGATCTCGAACGGCTTGCCGCCCTCTTCCGCCGGCGGCAGCACGGCGCCCACCAGCGCGCAAGGCACCTTGATGCCCGGCTTCACGTTGGGCGCGCCGCAAACGATCTGCAGCGTCTCGCCAGTGCCGACGTCCACCTGGCAAACGTTCAGTCGGTCGGCATTGGGATGGCGTTCGGTCGCCAGCACGCTGGCCACCACGATCTTGTTGAACGGCGGCGCAACCGGGCCAACCTCTTCCACTTCGAGGCCGGCCATGGTCAGGCTGTGCGACAGCGCGTCGGTCGAGATCTTTTCAGGATTGGCGAATGTGCGAAGCCAGGATTCCGAGAATTGCATGGCGCTTCTGATCCGGTAGGTATTCTGTAATGTCAGTGACGATGTGCGGGCAGCAGGCCGCGACGATCAGGCGAACTGGCGCAGGAAGCGCACGTCGCCCTCGAAGAACAGGCGCAGGTCATTGATGCCATAGCGCAGCATCGTCAGGCGCTCCAGGCCGGAGCCGAACGCGAAGCCGATGTAGCGCTCGGGGTCCAGGCCCATGTTGCGCAGCACGTTCGGGTGAACCTGACCCGAGCCGGAGATCTCCAGCCACTTGCCGTTGCCGAAGGCCATGTCGATTTCTGCCGACGGCTCGGTGAACGGGAAGTACGACGGGCGGAAGCGCACCTGGATATCGTCGCGCTCGAAGAACTTGCGCAGGAAATCGGTATAGACGCCCTTCAGGTCGGCAAAGCTGACATCCTCGCCAATCCACAGACCTTCCACCTGGTTGAACATCGGCGAGTGCGTGGCATCGCTGTCCACGCGATAGGTGCGGCCGGGGCAGATCACCTTGATCGGCGGCATCGCCTTGCCGGCGTACTTCTGCACGTGCATGCGGGCGTAGCGCACCTGCATCGGGCTGGTGTGGGTACGCAGCAGCAGGAGCTTGTCGTCGCTGTCGCGGCCGTCCACGTAGAACGTGTCCTGCATCGAACGCGCCGGATGGTTGTCCGGGTTGTTCAGCGCGGTGAAGTTCATCCAGTCGGTTTCGATCTCGGGGCCGTCAGCCACGTCGAAGCCGATCGAGCCGAAGATCTGCTCCACGCGCTCCCACGTACGCATGACGGGATGCACGCTGCCGCGCGCCACGGCGCGTCCGGGCAGCGTCACGTCGATGGCCTCGGCGGCCAGGCGCGCGTTCATCAGTGCATCGGCCAGCGCCTGGCGGCGCGCCTGCAGCGCACCCTCCACCTGCTGCTTGACCTGGTTGATACGGGCGCCCTCGGTCTTGCGGGCCTCCGGGTCCAGCTTGCCGAGGCCCTTGAGCAGTTCGGTCAGCGCGCCGGTCTTGCCCAGGAAGCGGGCCTTTTCGTTTTCCAGCGTGGCGTTGTCGTTGGCGGCGGCGAAGGCGGCCTGTGCGTCGGCGACGATTTGATCCAGATCCAGGGACATGACGGCTATACGTGGACGGTACGTGGATGGTGCATAGGAAGGATTGGCACTGCCGCCGGGCGCGGTACGTAGCGATCTGTGGCGTTACGTATCGCACCGGGCGATGCATTGTCATTTCAGATGCCGTCCTCAGCGTCGGAACAGCCCGCATTCGGCACGGCATTTGAAATGAAAACGGGGCTCGGTGAGGAGCCCCGTTTCAGCAGACCTTGCGGTCGGTGCTTGCCCGGAAGCGCTTTACGCGCTTCCGCAGCCGGCATCAGGCAACGGTGGCTTTCACCTGGTTGACGATGGCGGCAAAGGCAGGCTTGTCATGGATGGCCATGTCCGACAGAACCTTGCGGTCCAGTTCAATCGAAGCCTTCTTCAGGCCGTTCATGAACACGCTGTAGGTCATGCCATGCTCACGCGTCGCGGCATTGATACGTGCAATCCACAGAGCGCGGAACACGCGCTTCTTGTTGCGACGATCGCGGTACGCGTACTGGCCAGCACGCATGACCGCCTGCTTGGCGATACGGTAGACATTATTGCGACGGCCGCGGTAACCCTTGGCAGCGTCGATAACCTTCTTGTGACGGGCCCGTGCAGTGACCCCACGCTTTACTCGAGGCATGTAATACTCCTTTCGTTATCGTTTGGGGTTATGCGTAAGGCATCATCGCGCGAACGGACTTCAGGTTCGTCTCATGGACGTCCTGGGTGCCGCGCAGTTGACGCTTGTTCTTGGTGGTCTTCTTCGTCAGGATGTGACGCTTGAAGGCCTGGCCGCGCTTGAACGAACCGTTCGGGCGCGCCGTAAAGCGCTTGGAAGCGCTTTTCTTGGTCTTCATCTTAGGCATGAAAAACTCCAGCTCTATGACATGCATGCAGGTGGATGACTCACGCCATCGCTTGCAAGACCCGCACTCACTTGTTTTTGTACGCAGCACCGGGGCGCAAACCCCGTAACCACGCACTGCTTCCGCACAGGACAACGCCAGGATACCCCCGGCATCCCGACCGTCGCCCCACGCAGGAATTACTTCTTCTTCTTGGGAGACAGCACCATCACCATCTGGCGACCTTCCATCTTCGGCATCTGCTCGACCTGACCCAGGTCTTCCAGATCAGCCTTCAGACGCTCGAGCACGCGCGCGCCGATTTCCTGGTGGGCCATCTCACGACCGCGGAAACGCAGCGTGATCTTGGTCTTATCCCCTTCTTCCAGGAAGCGACGCAGGTTGCGCAGCTTGACGTTGTAGTCGCCATCATCCGTGCCAGGACGGAATTTCACTTCCTTGACCTGGATGATCTTCTGCTTGAGCTTGGCCTCATGGGCGCGCTTGGCTTCCTCGTACTTGAACTTGCCGTAGTCCATGATGCGGGCCACGGGAGGAGCCGCGTTAGGCGCGATCTCCACCAGATCCAAGTCCTTCTCCTCGGCCATGCGCAGTGCGTCCATGAACTTGACGATGCCGAGCTGCTCGTTATCAACCCCTACCAGGCGCAACTCAGGCGCGCTGATTTCCCGGTTGATACGGTGACCTTTGTCTGTAGCGATGTTCCGTTACCTCAAGAAGACAAAAAAACAAGCCGTGCTTCACACCCTCAGGCTTTGCTGGCAACGTCGTTCTGAAGACGTTCCACAAACGCGGAAACGGGCATGACACCCAGATCCACATTGCCTCGGGCACGCACGGCCACTTGATTGGCATCCCGCTCCTTGTCGCCCACCACTAGCAGGTAGGGAATCTTCTGGAGCGAGTGCTCGCGGATTTTATACGTAATTTTCTCGTTACGCAAATCCGCCTTGGCCCTAAACCCTTGTTTTTGCAAGAGTTGCACGACGCTTTCGGCATATTCCGACTGCGAATCGGCGATATTCATGACCACCACCTGCTCCGGGGCCAGCCAGGCGGGCAGCGCACCCGCGTGATTTTCCAGCAGGATGCCCAGGAAGCGCTCGAACGATCCCAGGATGGCACGATGCAACATGACGGGGCGCTTGCGGCCGTTGTCGTCGGAGACGTATTCGGCGCCCAGGCGCTCCGGCAGCACCAGATCGAGCTGCAGCGTACCGCACTGCCACGAGCGGCCGATCGCGTCCTTGATGTGGTATTCCACCTTCGGACCGTAGAACGCACCCTCACCCGGCAGCTCCTCCCACTCCACGCCGCAGGCGCGCAGCGCCAGGCGCAGGCCGTCTTCGGCGTGATCCCAGACGGCATCCGAGCCAGCCCGTTTTTCCGGGCGCAGCGACAGCTTGACCTTGATGTCCTTGAAGCCGAAGTCGTCGTACACCGAGAACGCGAGTTCGTTGAAAGCCTTTGCTTCCTCGACGATCTGCTCTTCCGTGCAGAAGATATGGGCATCATCCTGCACAAAACCGCGCACGCGCATCAAGCCATGCAGCGCGCCCGACGGCTCATTGCGGTGGCAGGAGCCAAATTCGGCAAGGCGCAGCGGCAGGTCGCGGTACGAACGCAGACCGTGGTTGAAGATCTGGACATGTCCCGGGCAGTTCATCGGCTTGATCGCGTAGTCGCGCTTTTCCGACTCCGTGACGAACATGTTTTCCTTGTAGTTCTCCCAGTGACCGGATTTTTCCCAGAGAGTACGATCCATCACCTGCGGCGTACGCACTTCCTGGTACCCAGCCTCCGTCAGCCGGCCGCGCATGTACTGCTCGACAGCCTGCCAGACGCTCCAGCCCTTCGGGTGCCAGAACACCATGCCAGGCGCTTCTTCCTGCAGGTGGAACAGGTCCAGCGTCTTGCCCAGACGGCGGTGGTCGCGCTTTTCAGCCTCTTCCAGCATCGTCAGGTACGCTTCCTGGTCTTCCTTCTTGGCCCAGGCCGTGCCGTAGATGCGCTGGAGCATCTCGTTGTTCGAGTCGCCGCGCCAATAGGCGCCGGCCACCTTCATCAGCTTGAAGACCTTGAGCTTGCCCGTGGACGGCACGTGCGGCCCGCGGCACAGATCCACAAAGCTGCCTTCGCGATACAGGCCGATTTCCTGGTCGGCAGGAATCGACGCGATGATCTCGGCCTTGTACTTCTCGCCCATCGACTCGAACAGCGCCACCGCTTCGTCGCGGTTCCAGACTTCGCGCGTTACCTTCTCGTCCTTGCGGGCCAGTTCCGTCATCTTCTTCTCGATGGCGGCCAGATCCTCGGGCGTGAAAGGACGCTTGTAGGCAAAGTCGTAGTAGAAGCCGTTCTCGATGACCGGACCGATCGTCACCTGCGCATCAGGGAACAGTTCCTTGACGGCGTAGGCCAGCAAGTGGGCCGTCGAATGGCGGATCACGTCGACGCCATCGGCGTCCTTGTCCGTGACGATGGCCAGCGACGCATCCTGATCGATCGTGAAGCTCGTATCGACCATGCGACCGTCGACCTTGCCGGCGAGCGCCGCCTTGGCCAGGCCCGAGCCGATGCTCTGCGCCACTTCAGCCACCGTGACGGGGCCGGGGTATTCGCGACGGGAACCGTCCGGCAGCGTGATTGCGATCATCATTGCACCTCTTGTGGATTCCACCGCGCCGGCTTCTGGGTGCCTGGGCGGGCGGACAAAGCAACTTTTGTGGCGCCAGTGAGGCCAGATGGGGCAAACGCGCGCATCGGACAACACCGGCAACGGAAATCTCTGGGACTGACCTGCACCCAACATCGGGCGACGCGGCAGCTTAGCAGCACGCTGGCAAACGACAGACGAAAAAAAACGCGGCCAAGGCCGCGTTTTTCTGTGTTTCCCCGCATCCTGCACGGGTCGAAGGCGCACCTCGACTACTGTCGCTAACCAGCGGTAGTAGTTCGAGTTGTCATATTCATGATGCGCTTCCGGCGTTGTACTGCATGTTCGTTGGTAGGCTCGATTGGACTCGAACCAACGACCCCCACCATGTCAAGGTGGTGCTCTAACCAGCTGAGCTACGAGCCTAGCGAAGCGCAGAGTATAACCTTATTTTCGCCGGGCGTGCAACACCCCCTGCACTTCCTCGATCAGCTGCAACGCGCGCTGCAACTGCGTGGCCTCGGACACTTCCGCCGTAAACTGCATGCGCGCCACGCCCTTGCTCGACAGCGTCTTCACCCCCGTCACGTTGATCTTCTCCCGCGACAGCACTTCGGAGATATCGCGCAACAGGCCCTGACGGTCCACCGCCTCCACCTGGATGTCGACCGGATAGACCGCGTCGCTGCGCTTTCCCCACTCCGTCTGGATCACGCGCTCTGGCGCCCGCGCCGACAACTGCAGGAACGTACTGCAACTGCGGCGATGGATCGACACCCCGCGCCCGCGCGTGACGAACCCGACGATTTCGTCGGGCGGCGCCGGCTTGCAGCAACGCGACATCTGCGTCATCAGCGAATCCACGCCCACCACCAGCACGCCGCTCTTGGCGCCCCGGGCCACGCTGGTCGCGCGGCTCTTCTTGGTGACGGCCTCTTCCTCGCTGAACTGCGGCTGCGCCTCGCCCTCCGGGTGACGTAACGCATGCTCCACATGACGCAGACTGAACTCTTCCTTGGCCACGGCCGCGTAAAGATCGTCGGTCGACTTGAAGTTGAGCCGGGTAGCCAGGTCGTCCAGGTTGACGGCCGTCTTACCCTCGCGCTGCAACGTCTTTTCGATCAGTGCCCGCCCCTGCGCCAGCGTTTCCTGCGAATCCAGCGCATTGAACCAGGCCCGCACCTTCGCGCGGGCACGATTGCTTGCCAGATAGCCAAGCTCGGGGTTCAGCCAGTCGCGCGAAGGGCCGCCCTGCTTGACCGCCACGATCTCCACGGTCTGCCCGTTCTTGAGCGGCGTGTTCAGCGGCACCATCGACCCGTCCACACGTGCCCCGCGACACCGATGACCCAGATCGCTGTGCAGGTAGTAGGCAAAATCCACCGGCGTGGCACCTTGCGGCAAGGCCACCACGCGCGCCTGCGGCGTCAACACATAGATATGGTCGTCGATGGCCGCATGCTTGAGCTGCTCCCACGGCGAATCCTCGTGCGCCACGGTGTGGTCGGCCTCGTCCTTCCAGGCCAGCAACTGCCGTAGCCACGCGATCTTCTCGTCGTAGGTGTTGTCGGCCGCAAACTGGCCGCTATAGCCCCTGCCGCCCGCCTCCTTGTAGCGCCAGTGGGCAGCCACACCGTATTCGGCAAAGTGGTGCATCTCCTGCGTGCGGATCTGCACCTCGAACGCGCGCCCGTCGTCGCCGATCACCACCGTATGCAGCGACTTGTAGCCGTTCGCCTTCGGCCGCGAGATATAGTCGTCGAACTCTCGCGGAATCGGCTGCCAGATATGGTGGACGATTCCCAGGACGGTATAGCAGTCCTTGATGTCGTCGACGATCACGCGGAACGCGCGCACGTCGTACAGGTCGGCAAAGTCCAGTTCCTTGCCGCGCATCTTCTTCCAGATGCTGTAGATGTGCTTGGGCCGGCCCGACACCTCCGCACGGATACCGGCCGAGGCCAGTTCGGACTGCAGGCGCGCGATGGCCTGCGCGATGTAGCCCTCGCGCTCGATGCGCTTCTCGTCCAGCAGCTTCGCGATGCGCTTGTAGGTATCGGGCTGCTCGAAGCGGAACGCCAGGTCTTCCAGCTCCCACTTCACCTGCCAGATTCCCAGCCGGTTGGCCAACGGCGCGTAGATGTCCAGCGTCTCGCGGGCCACGCCGGACAGCGGCGGGGTCTTGGTCTGCGCCAGCCAGCGCAGGGTCTGCAGGCGCGACGCCAGGCGCACCAGCACCACGCGGATATCCTGCGCAAATGCCAGCAGCATCTTGCGCAAGGCCTCGACCTGCTCGTGGCGCGCGGCCACCTGCGACTTCGACGCTTCCGACACATCGGTCTGCGTCACCGCGATGGCGCCAATGCGCAGCAGCTGCCGCACGCCCTTCACAAGGCGCACCACCTCCTCGCCAAACCTGGGTTCGATCTGGGCCTCGGCGTCGGGCACGAAGGCCGCCGCCGCGAACAGGCAGGCCGCGGCTCGCGCGGCATCGTCCACGCGCAGGCCGTCCAGGATGCGCAGCATCCCTTCGGCATGCGACAGCACGCTTTCGCCGGTCGGCAGCAGCACCGGGGTATCGCCATCCGCCACGTCGCGCACAAAGGCCAATGCACGTTCGACGAGCCCGGCATCCGGAATGCCTGCGGTCTGGCCCGTCAGCTCCGTTGACGTCACCATGTCACAACGCCTGCATTAATTGAGGGCGGCCGTCACCACCACTTCGATCAGGTAGTCGGGGTTGGCTAGCTTGGCTTCCACCGTGGCGCGCGGGGGCGTGTTGCCTTGGGCCACCCATTCATCCCACACCTCGTTCATCTCGCCGATGCGGGTGACGTCGGTCAGAAAGATCTGGCACATCAGGATGCGCGTCTTGTCGCTGCCGGCCTCGGCCAGCAGGCGGTCGATATGACCGAGCACCTCGCGGGTCTGGCCGCGCAGGTCGGCCTTGGGATCGACCTCGGGCACCTGGCCAGCCAGGTAGACCACGCCGTTGTAGACCGCGTATTCGGACAGACGCTTGCCCACGTGGGCGCGCTTGAGGGTGTTGGTGCTCATATCAGATTCTTCTCAGCAAAAATTCGTTACGTACCCAGGAAGAAATCCCGGGCGATGGCAATCTGGGCCGGATCGATAAACGTGGGCGCGTGCCCCACATCGGGGATTTCGACGGTCGATACCTGCTTGCCGCGCGCCACCATCTCCGCCACCGTCTCGCGCAGCAGCAGGTCGGACTGGGCGCCGCGCACGATCAGCGTCGGCCCCGGCGCCGCCTCGAACATGCGCCACAGCGCCAGTTCGCCGGCCTGTATCGCCTCGGGCGGCGTCTCCTTGAACGGCACGGCCAGCGCGGGGTCATAGTGCAGCCCCCACTCCAACCCCTCGGCACCCTGCACGGGCTTGAGGATGGCGCCGTTGAGTTCCCGCCATTGCTCGGGCGTATGACGACCGAACGATGTGCTGATCGTCTGCAGGTACGCCAGCCCTTCCTCGAAGGTCTTGAACCGCACCGGCAGGCCCAGGTAGGCGCCGATGCGCTCCAGCGCCTGCGCGGTAATGCGCGGCCCCACATCGTTGAGCAGCAGCTTGCGCACTGGCGACTTCGGCAGGCCAGCCAGGCCCATGCCGATCAGCCCGCCCATCGACGTCCCGAACCAGTCCACCTGCTCCACGTTCAGCCGCGCGATCAGCGTCACCATGTCCGACACATACTGCGGCACGACGTAGTGATGCGGATCAGCCAGCCATTCCGAGCGTCCGCGGCCGGCCACGTCGGGACACACCACGCGATACTCGTCCGACATCGCCCGCGCCAGCGCATCGAAGTCGCGCCCGGTACGTGTCAGCCCATGCACGCACATCAGCACGCGCGGATTCAGGGGATCGCCCCATTCGTGATAGGCCATGCGATGCAGGCCCACCGGGCTGATGCACTGGACGAATCCGAGGCGCGGACTGGAAGACATCTGGAGCTCCCCTGCTGTGCCACCGCATCCCCTGCGGCGTGCGAGTTTTTTCGGAATTTCTTGTCCGCGGCGAAACACCGGACAAAACGTGACGAAATACGGCGCCAGGCCAAAGCCGGATTGTACGCCCTGCGAGTACAATGCCACAGCACATCCTGACACTCCCGACGGAGGCTTACATGCTCAAAGGCAAGACGGCACTGGTCACGGGCTCGACCAGCGGAATCGGACTCGGCATCGCGCAGGCTCTGGCTGCGCAGGGCGCGAACATCATTGTCAACGGATTCGGTGATGCCGACGGCGCAAAGGCGGAAATCGCCCGCGCCGGCAGCGGCATCCAGGTGGGCTACCACGGCGCTGACATGAGCAAGGCTGTCGAGATCGAGGACATGATGCGCTATGCCGAGAAGGACTTCGGCGGCGTGGACATCCTGGTCAACAACGCGGGCATCCAGTTCGTGGCCAAGATCGAGGAGTTCCCGGTGGACAAGTGGGATGCCATCATCGCCATCAACCTGACCTCCGCCTTCCATACCACCCGTCTTGCCCTGCCGTCGATGAAGGCCAAGAACTGGGGCCGCGTCATCAACGTGGCGTCCACCCATGGCCTGGTGGCCTCGGCCGAAAAATCGGCTTACGTAGCCGCCAAGCACGGCATTGTCGGATTCACCAAGGTCACCGCGCTGGAAACCGCGCAGACCGGCGTCACCGCCAATGCGATCTGCCCGGGCTGGGTGCTGACCCCGCTGGTGCAGAAGCAGGTGGAAGCCCGCGCGCAGAAGGAAGGCATTCCCGTGGAACAGGCCAAGCGTGAGCTGGTGCTGGAAAAGCAGCCGTCGGGCCAGTTCGTCACGCCCGAGGAACTGGGTGCCCTGGCCGTATTCCTATCGAGCGAAGCGGCCAAGCAGGTGCGCGGCGCGATCTGGAACATGGATGGCGGCTGGGTGGCGCAATAAGGAGGCAGCGATGCAGCGTAGTCAATCGCGACACCAGTCGCGACGCAATGCCCTGCGCACGCTCGGCGCCGGCGCCCTGCTTTTGTCGCCACTGATGGCAGTCGCCCAGGCGCCGAAGGCCCTGGCGATCGACGTCTACAAGAGCCCGACCTGCGGCTGTTGCGAGGACTGGGTCAAGCACCTGCGCGACAACGGCTTCACGGTGGCCACGCACGACGTGGACGATACCGGCGTGTATCGCAAGAAATACGGGATTCCCGAGCGCTTCGGCTCGTGTCACACCGGTGTCATCCAGGGCTACGGCGTCGAGGGCCACGTGCCTGCCGCCGACATCAGGAAACTGCTGGCAGCCAGGCCGAAGGCGGCCGGGCTGGCCGTACCGGGCATGCCGGTCGGCTCGCCGGGCATGGAATATGGCCCCCGAAAGGACCCGTTCGACGTGCTGCTGGTGAAGTCCGATGGCGCAGCGTCGGTCTTTTCAAGCTACAACAAGCCCAAGACCTGAGCCTGGGGCGCCTGAGCCGGCGAACCCGGCCAGCGCCCTGCTCCCGTCCAAAGCAAAAGCCCCCGCCGGCGCAAACCGGCGGGGGCTTTTTTCAGACTGCGGGATGCCGCTCAGATCAGTTCGGCTTCCGTCTTCGCCTGGACTTCCTCGCGCGACACACCCGGTGCCGTTTCCACGAGCTTCAGCCCTTGCGGCGTCACGTCGATCACGGCCAGGTCGGTGATGATGCGGTTCACCACGCCCAGGCCGGTCAGCGGCAGGTTGCACTCCTTGAGGATCTTGACGTCCTCGGTGCCATCCTTCTTCTTGGCCGTGTGTTCCATCAGCACCACCACGCGGCCCACGCCAGCCACCAGGTCCATGGCGCCGCCCATGCCCTTGACCATCTTGCCCGGAATCATCCAGTTGGCCAGGTCGCCGCGCTGGCTGACCTGCATTGCGCCCAGGATGGCCAGGTTGATCTTGCCGCCGCGGATCATCGCGAACGAATCGGCCGACGAGAAGATCGACGAGCCCGGCAGCGTCGTCACGGTCTGCTTGCCGGCGTTGATCATGTCGGCGTCCACTTCTTCCTCGGTCGGGAACGGGCCGATGCCGAGCAGGCCATTTTCCGACTGCAGCCACACTTCCATGCCTTGCGGCACATGGTTGGCCACCAGCGTCGGCAGGCCGATGCCCAGGTTCACATAGAAGCCGTCCTGCAGCTCGGCGGCCGCGCGTGCGGCCATTTCATCACGTGTCCATGCCATGATCTGTCTCCTTACTTGGCACGCACGGTGCGCTGTTCGATGCGTTTTTCGGGGTTGGTGTTCAGCACGATGCGGTGCACGAAAATACCGGCCAGGTGAACATCATCCGGGTCGATTTCACCGATTTCGACGATCTCTTCCACTTCGACAATCGTGATCTTGCCGGACATGGCGCACACCGGATTGAAGTTGCGGGCCGTGCGGCGGAACACCAGGTTGCCGGCCTTGTCGGCCTTCTGGGCCTTGACGATGGCCACGTCGGACACCAGCGATTGCTCCATCACGTAGGTATCGCCATGGAACTCGCGGGTTTCCTTGCCCTCGGCGACGATCGTGCCCACGCCGGTCTTGGTGAAGAAGGCCGGGATGCCCGAGCCGCCAGCGCGCAGCTTCTCGGCCAGCGTGCCCTGCGGCGTGAATTCGAGCTCGAGTTCGCCGGCCAGGTACTGGCGCTCGAACTCCTTGTTCTCGCCGACGTATGACGAGATCATCTTCTTGATCTGGCGGGTGGCCAGCAGCTGGCCCAGGCCGAAGCCGTCCACGCCGGCGTTGTTGGAGATGCAGGTGAGTTGCTTGGCGCCGCTGTCGCGCAGTGCAGCGATCAGCGCTTCGGGGATGCCGCACAGACCGAAACCGCCCACGGCGATCGTCTGGCCGTCGCGTACGACGCCCGCGAGCGCCTCGGCGGCGCTGGCGTAGACCTTGTTCATGTTCGCTCCTTCCTCGGTAGTCCCGCTCTTGCGCGGCCGGTTGGCCACACGCGGAAATTGTAACGGTACAATCGGCGGTCAGGCGCCGCCGTTGACGACCCAAAGGATACGTCAACGGATGCCGCGAACGCCATTACGTAAAAGTACATAAGGGATAATGCCGTCCATCGACTACCAGACCGCATTCCAACTGGCGCCGGTCGGCCTGGTGCTCTCGCGCGCCCGGACGATCGAGGATTGCAACGACGAGGTCTGTCGGATCTTCGGCACCACCCGCGACGCCCTGATGGGCCAGTCGTTCCAGGTGCTCTACCCCACCGCCGACGAATTCGAGCGCACCGGCGCGCGCATCGTGCCGGTCATGAACACCAAAGGGCTGTATTCCGACGAACGGATCATGAAGCGCGCCAGCGGCGAGCTGTTCTGGTGCCATGTCACGGGCCGCGCGCTGGACCGCAACGATCCGCTGGGCGCCGGCATCTGGTCGTTCGAGGATCTGTCGCAGAAGCGGCCGGTCACGGCCGAGTTGACCGCCCGGGAACGCGACATCGCCGCGCAACTGGTGGAAGGCAAGACCAGCAAGCAGATCGGCAAGCTGCTGGCGATCAGCCCGCGCACGGTAGATATCTACCGGGCCCGGCTGATGAAGAAATATGGGGCCCACACGGCGGTGGACCTGGTCCAGCGGCTGGTGAACCACTGAGGGGGGATTTGCCCCCCTCCCGCATTGCGGGAGAGGGAGCCAGGACCCTGCCCTCCGTTTGCATCTGGGTGCGGCTCGCGGCGGTGGCCGTCGAACAACCCTCGGCATTGCCCGAGGTTATCCGTTACCCCTCGATCAGCCCCCGGATCGCCTCCGGCACGGGCACCGACTTCTCCACCGCGTAGTCGCACCACACCACCTTGGCCCCACCTTCCGCCCAGACCACATCGGGCAGGTCGGTCCGGCGGATCTCGATCTTCGTCTCGAAGCTCGACCGTCCCAGCTGTCCCGCGTACACCCGGCATTCGATGTCGCCGGGGTAGCGCAACTGCTTCAGGAACGTCATGTGGGCGTTGATCAGCACGGGCCCGTGGCCGTTGCCGTCCCGGCCATTACGGCCGATCGACTCGAACCACTCGATCCGCGCCTGCTCCAGGTAACGGAAATACACGGTGTTGTTGACATGGCCCATGGCGTCCATGTCACCCCACCGGATCGGCATTACGCAGGTGAAGACGTGTTTCATCGGCCAGTCAGCGCTTGGCGATCGACACTTCGGCCTTGGTCACCAGGTCGGCGCCAATCTGCTTCTTCCACTTGTCGTAGACCTTGGCCGTGGCCTTCTTGAACGCGTCATGCTCGGCCGGCGACAGCGAGACCACCTTCACGCCGTGCTGCTCCATGTCCTTCCAGGCCGGCGCGCCCGGTTCCACCAGGCCCTTGCGGGCCAGCGCGATTTCCTGCTTGCCGGCGTCGATGGCGGCCTGCTTCACGATCTCGCGGTCAGCCGGCGTCCAGCTTTCCCAGATCTGCTTGTTCACCACGAAGATCAGCGGATCGGCAACATAGCCCCAGGTCGTCACGTACTTCTGGCCGACCGTGTAGAGCTTGGCGGCGGCGAACACGCTCTGCGGGTTCTCCTGGCCATCCACCGCGCCCGAGGCCATGGCCGGCTGTGCATCGGCCCAGCTCATCTGCGTCGGGTTGGCGCCCAGCGCGTTGAAGGTCTCGATGTACAGCGGCGAGCCCACCACGCGCAGCTTCAGGCCCTTGAGGTCTTCGGGCTTGCGGATTTCATGTTTCGAATTCGACACTTCGCGGAAGCCGTTTTCGCCCCAGGCCAGCGGCACCACGCCTGCCTTTTCCAGCGTGCCGAAGATCGACTTGCCGACGTCGCCCTGCGTCAGCGCGTCCAGCGCCTTGTAGTCGGGCATCAGGAACGGCAGCGAGAACAGGTTCAGTTCCTTGACCTGCGGCGACCAGTTGATGGTCGAACCCACGGCCATGTCGATCACACCCTGGCGGATGGCCGAGAACTCGCGCGTCTGGTCGCCAGCCACCAGCGACGTACCCGGATACAGCTTGATGTTGATGCGACCGCTGGTGCGCTGGCGCACCAGGTCTGCCCAGATCTCGCCGCCCTTGCCCCACGGGAACGCGGGGCCCAGCACCAGCGACATCTTGTATTCGGACTTGTAGGTCTGGGCCATCGCGGCCGGCGCGGCAAACGCAGCGGCGGCAATCGAGGCGGCAACGGACAGCATCAGGGCACGGCGTTTCATTCGGGAATCTCCTCGTTTCATTTTCGTCTTGTCGTTCAAATCAGTAGCCCAGGTAGTCGGGCAGCCAGGTGGCCAGCGGCGGATAGGCCAGCACCATCAGCATGGCGATGAACATCGCCAGCAGCATCCAGATCACCCAGGGCACGGTTTCTTCCATGCGCACGCGGGCGATACGGCACGACACCATCAGGTTCACCGCCAGCGGCGGCGTGAACTGGCCCAGCGCCACCTTCAGCGTCAGCACCACGCCGAACCACACCGGGTTCCAGTGGAAGGCGTTGGCGATGGGCAGCAGCAGCGGCACGAAGATCAGGAAGATCGAGATGCCGTCCAGGAACATGCCCACCGTCATCAGCAGCAGCACGATCAGCGCCAGCACGCCGTACTCGCCCAGGCCCGAATGCGCGATGGCGTGGGCCAGGGGGTCGATCACGCCCAGCGTGGACAGCGCGTACGCAAAGATGCCGGCCAGCGCCACCACCAGCAGGATCACGGCCGACGTTTCCGCGGCCTCCTGAAAGATCGTGAACAGGTCGCGCATACCGATGCTGCGGTAGATCACCATGCCGACGAACAGGCCGTAGACCACGGCCACCACGGCAGCCTCGGTCGGCGTGAACCAGCCCGCGCGCATGCCGCCCAGGATCAGGAACGGCGCCACCAGGCCCCACGCGGCCTCGCGCAGGCTCTTCCAGAACGGCGGGCGCGGCAGTCCGGCCTCGATATGCCCCATGTTGTGCTTGCGCGCCAGCCACACGGCCGGCACGATCAGCGCCACGCCGGCCAGGATGCCCGGGATCATGCCGGCCGCGAACAGCGCCGGCACCGACGCGCCCGGCACCAGCACGCTATAGATGATGAAGGCCACCGACGGCGGGATCAGGATGTCCGTGGCCGCCGCGGCGCCCACCACTGCCGCGCTGTACGAGCCCGGATAGCCGGCACGCGACATCGCCGCGATCATCACGCCGCCCACGGCCGCCGCATTGGCAGGCCCGGAACCCGAGATGCCGCCCAGGAACATCGCCACCAGGATGGCCACCAGCGGCAGCATGCCCGGCCCGCGTCCGACGATGGCGATGGCAAAGGTCACCAGCCGCTGCGCCACGCCGGATCGGTCGAAGATCGATCCGACCAGCACGAACATCGGAATGGCCAGCAGCGGATACTTGGCCAGCCCGGCGTAGAAGTTCTGCGGCACGGCCAGCAGGCCGAACATCTGCGTGTCCAGGTTCGACAGGCCGATGGCCACCAACCCGCCCAGCCCCAGCGACACGCCGATCGGCACGCCCAGTAGCATCAGGCCAATGAACACCACGAAGAGAATGATGGCGACCAGTGTCATTGCGGCTGGCCTCCATCCTTGTTCGCGGCATGGAGGGCCTTCAGCGCCCGCACATTGCGCAGGGCCAGGGCCAGCGCGCGCAGTGCGATGGCCCCCGACAGCACCGGCAGCCAGATCGAATACCACCAGCTTGGCACGCCGATGCCCGGCGAGGTCTCGCCGAACGCGTATTCATCCCAGGTAACCCGCGCGCCGAGCACCGCCAGCGCCAGGAACATCACCGCCACGCCCACGGCCGACAGGATGGCCAACCGCTTCTGCCGCGCCGCGCTGCCCCGATCGAAGAAATACTCGATGCGGATATTGCGGTCGCGCGCCACGGCGGCGCTGCCGGCCACCAGTGCCAGCACGATCATCAGGAAGACCGAGAATTCCTCGGTCCAGGCGAACGATTCGTCGGTGAAATAGCGGACCACCACGTTGGCGAACGTGATGGCCACCAGCAGCACCATCACAATCACGCCAATCCAGTCCTCGATACGCGGTGAAATGCGGAATTCGCTGTCGCGCGCTTCGTCGGCGGCTTCGGGAATGATCACCGAATCGACGACGTGCTGCGGCCCGGCGTCGCGCCGTGCCTGTTCTTCTTGAGCCATCAAAACCCGGCCTCCGGTTCCGGGCCGCCCCTGGCCATCTGGCCGTCTGGGGCGTTTCTCCTGTTGCTTGTTTTTCTAGGCCCGTCCCCTCCCCGAAGGGTCAGCGGTCAGACCATGCCATCGTCGGCAGTGACCACCGCGCCGTTGATAAAGCGCGATGCATCGGACGCCAGCAGCAGCAAGAGGCCATCGAGGTCTTCGGGTTGGCCCACGCGCTTGCGCGGCAGCATCTGGATCAGCTTCTGCCCCGCGTCGGTATCCCAGTGGTGGTGGTTGATTTCGGTATCGATATAGCCGGGGCAGATCGCGTTCACGTTGATGCCGTGACGCGCCCACTCCAGGGCCATGGCCTTGGTCATGTGGACCACGGCGGCCTTGCTCATGCAGTAGACACCAATCTGCGACAGTACCTTGAGACCGGCCACCGACGCAATATTGATAATGCGTGCCTGTGGCAACGGGTTGCCCATTTTCTCGGCGCCCTTGGCGCGGGCGATCATGCGCTTGGCCACTTCCTGGGCGACGAAGAACGCGCCGCGCGTGTTCGTATCGAAGACGAAATCGAAGTCGTCGGCCGTGACGTCGGTGAGCTTTTGCGTGGTGGACACGCCCGAGTTGTTCACCAGGATATCGATGGAGCCCGCCTCGGTTTCGGCGTGCGCCACGGCGGCGCGGATGCTGTCGGGGTCGGTCACGTCCAGCCGCACCACGTGGGCGCTGCCGCCGTCTGCCTCGATCGAGGCGCGCAGTTCCTTGAGCCGCTCCACGCGGCGCGAAGCCAGTATCACCTTGGCCCCGGCGGCCGACAGCACGTTGGCGAATCGCGTCCCCAGCCCACTCGACGCTCCGGTCACGAGCGCGACCTTGCCTTCCAGATTGATCGACAAACCCATAGTTACCTCGGTGTGGGAGCAACCGCGCCGGCCCGGCACGGCCCGCTGTTCCGCATCGCGGGCGCCGGGTACGGCACCTGCCGCAGCGCGGGCGCAGCTTATCAAAAAAAAGAACGGTCGTTCAAAAAAATGTCTTGCCTGAGGGTGTCGAGTCCCGGACAATGCCGAAGATTCTAAGAACTTGGTCCCCAAAGGGAAAGAGGAAAAACGCCTAGATCCGGCCCGGTAACCCACCGATGGCCTGGTCAGCGCGCATGCCGCGCCGCGCCCGCACCGGGCAAGCGCGTGCCGCCACACGTCGAACCCGCCTCGCACCCCGCATGGTCCCCGGTTCCGCAGAGCCACGATTACCGCATCCCACAATCCGCACGCCTGGAGAGGGCTGCAACATGCGGCAGTATTGCCGCCCAGAAGAAACTGAGGGTAAGAGACAATGGATCAGCAACAGCTCGTCGAGCAGTACGGCCCGCGCGAAGCCATGGAATACGACGTGGTCATCGTCGGCGGCGGTCCCGCCGGCCTGGCCACCGCCATCCGCCTGAAGCAGCTTGCCGCGGAAAAAGGCGGCGACGTCAATGTGTGCGTGCTGGAAAAGGGCTCCGAGCCCGGCGCGCACATCCTGTCGGGCGCCATCATGGACCCGATCGCGCTGAACGAGCTGATCCCGAACTGGAAGGAACTGGGCGCGCCGCTGAACCAGCCCGTCACCGAAGACAAGTTCCTGTTCCTGGACGAGTCCGGCGCCAAGGGTGCCCCACTGCTGCCCGAGTGCTTCCATAACGAAGGCAACTACATCGTCAGCCTGTCGAACTTCGTGCGCTGGCTGGGCCAGCAGGCCGAAGCGCTGGGCGTGGAGATTTTCCCGGGCTTCCCGGCCGCCGAGGTGCTCTACAACGACGACGGCTCGGTCAAGGGTGTGGCCACCGGCAACATGGGCATCAACAAGGAAGGCGAACCCACCGAGAACTTCCAGCTCGGCATGGAACTGCATGCCAAGTACACGATCTTCGCCGAAGGTGCGCGCGGCCATCTGGGCAAGCAGATCATCGCCCAGTACAAGCTCGACGCAGGCAAGGATCCGCAAAGCTACGGCATCGGCCTGAAGGAACTGTGGGAAATCGACCCGGCCAAGCACAAGCCTGGCCTGGTGGTGCATACGGCCGGCTGGCCGCTGGACCCGGCCACCTACGGCGGCTCGTTCCTGTATCACATGGAAGACGGCAAGGTCGCAGTTGGCTTCGTGGTCGGCCTGGACTACACCAACCCGTGGCTGTCGCCGTTCGAGGAATTCCAGCGTTTCAAGACGCACCCTGAAATCCGTCAGTATTTCGAGGGCGGCAAGCGCATCGGTTACGGCGCACGCGCCATCACGGCCGGCGGCCTGCTGTCGCTGCCCAAGACCGTATTCCCGGGCGGTGCGCTGGTCGGCTGCGATGCTGGCTATCTGAACGCCTCGCGCATCAAGGGCAGCCACGCAGCAATCAAGACCGGCATGATGGCCGCCGAAGCCGCCTACGACGCGCTGCAGGCTGGCCGCCAGCACGACGAACTGACTGCCTACCCGGCAGCGTTCGAGCAGAGCTGGTTGCACAAGGAACTGCTGCAGGCCAAGAACTTCAAGCAATGGTTCAAGAAGGGCCGCACCACGGCCACGCTGATGACGGGCATCGAGCAGTGGCTGCTGCCGAAGCTGGGCATCCGCAACCCGCCCTGGACCATCCACCGCACCAAGCCGGACCACGTGTACCTGAAGCCGGCCGCCGACTGCCAGAAGATCGAGTACCCGAAGCCGGACGGCAAGCTCACGTTCGACCGCCTGTCGTCGGTGTTCATCAGCAACACCAACCACGAAGAGAACCAGCCCGCTCACCTGACGCTCAAGGACGCCAGCGTGCCGGTGAACGTCAACTGGGAAAAGTTCGCCGGCCCCGAGTCGCGCTACTGCCCGGCTGGCGTGTACGAGTTCGTGCAGAACGACGACGGCAAGGAACGCCTGCAGATCAACGCGCAGAACTGCGTGCATTGCAAGACCTGCGACATCAAGGACCCGACGCAGAACATCGTGTGGGTCACGCCGGAAGGTGGCGGCGGCCCGAACTACGTGGGCATGTAAGCCGCGCCTGGCGCAGCAATCGGAACGCCGGCCAATGGCCGGCGTTTTTCATTGCCGTCGGCAAACTCAGACCGGCATGCAGGTCGTGGCCAGCAGTTGCTCGTAGATGAAGCACTGCAGCAGCGTCAGTTCGCGCTCGCCCAGCGCGTCGAAGGCCACGCCGAACGCGGGAAACTCGTCATCTTCCTGCCCCGGCGCGCTGCGCACCGTGGCGTCGATCAGGACTTCGGCATCCAGCGCGCCGGTGCGAAGCTGAAAGCGCAGCCGTACCTTCTGGCCCACCGCCGGCGCGGGCGTGGATGTCTGCACCAGCGCGCCGCCGGTGCTGAGGTCTGACAGCAGTCCCAGCCGCGCCAGGCCCTCGCCCATGCGCTGGTCGATGCCGGGCTCGACGCTCGCCTGCCCGCCCTCACCGCCACCGCTGCCTTCGTCGCCAGCCTCGGCCTCGGCGCTCATGTCACCGGCGTCGACCAGATACGCCGCCAGCCGCGTGGGTACGCGCGCGGCGCGGCGCACCGGCATCTGCTCGGTCTGGGCGGGTGCCGACAGCACCAGGTATCGGAACGGGCTGCGGCACACCGCCGTGACCGTCGACGTGAAACTGTGGATGGCGTGCCCGGAGAATCCGCGCAGCAGCAGGTCTTCGCCGGCATGCACGGCCAGCTCGCGTCCGCCCAGCGTCGGCCAGGTGACAAACAGCCCCTGTTCGATAAAGCCGATCAGGCGGCTTGCGGCAGCCCGCGACTGGTCGCCCGGGGTCTTCACGTGCAGCAGCGTCCCCACTTGCAGGCCCAGCGGCCCGGCGCTCAGGCGCGTGGCGGCCTGGGCGTCGGGCTCGTTGCCGGCTTCCGGCATGTCGTCTGGCCGGCAGACCGTGCCATGCCGGAACATCAGCGCCAGATCGCGTGCATCGGGGATGATGCTGCCGCTGCCAAGCATCAGGTTGCCCTGTCCGTCCAGCAAGGACCAGGGAAGCGGCTGCCCGACGGGCAGGTCTTGCGGCGTAAGCGGAATCATGGCGTAAGGGACTTTCCATGAAGCGCGTGGACGCATACCGCGCCCACGCGGGAAATCGTAAGGGATGGCTGCCCGCCCGGATCCATGGCGGACACATTGATCCTGATGCGTCTGCTATCGACCAATGTGACAGAACCTTGACCCCACGTTGGTAGCGTTCCCTATTCGGGACAACCCCTTGTGGCGTCTACGCCATTCGGCCACCGACCTTTCCGTCGACGCTTGACGGCTATCAATCGACCGAGCAGAATCGGTGCTCCACGAAAAGCTGTCAGACAGCCTGACAGCATGCCGATCGCCATGGACCGCCTTTCCCGCCCCGCCACGCTTGCCAGCCGCATTGCCCAGACCTTGCGCGACGATATTGCCGCCGGGCGCTTTGCCGCCGGGGCGCGCTTGCCGGCCGAGTCGGCGCTGGCCGATACCTTCGATGTCAGCCGGCCCATCGTGCGCGAGGCCATTGCCCTGCTCAAGGCTGATGGCGTGCTGGTCACGCGCAAGGGCTCCGGCGCCTACGTGTCGGAGACGCCGGGCGGCCAGGTCTGGCGCGTGGCCAGCACGCCAGACGGCGGCCCGACCCTGGCGCAACTGTTCGAGCTGCGGCGCGTAGTGGAAACGGCCTGCGCCGAAATGGCCGCGCTGCGCCGGACCGCAGCCGATCTGCAGCAGATCCGCGACGCCCTGGCCAGCATGCAGCGCGACGCCGCCGATTTCCCCAGCGCCGCGGCGGCCGACATCGCGTTCCATCACGCCATCGCCCTAGCCGCGCATAACCCGTGTTTCACGGGCCTGACCGACTTCGTCAGCCAGCAGCTGCTGGTGGCCCGCCAGCATGCGTGGGAAAACAGCGCCCGGCTGCACGCCGCCCAGGGCGCGCCACGCGCCGCCGATGCCGAACATGCTGCGCTGGTCGACGCCATCGCCGCCGGCAACCCCGAAGCGGCGCGCGCCGCCGCATCGGCCCACCTGAGCGCCGCCGCACAGCGGATGGGACTCGGGATGGGTCCCGACTGAACACCAGACATCGAAACAGACCGAACAGGACAGGAGCAGACAGATGGAAAACGTGGATTGCGTCGTGATTGGCGCTGGCGTCGTGGGCCTGGCCGTGGCACGCGCGCTGGCGCAGCAGGGCCGCGAGGTCATCATCCTCGAAGCCGAAAACGCGTTCGGCACGATCACCAGCGCCCGCAACAGCGAAGTCATCCATGCCGGCATCTACTATCCCGCCGGATCGCTCAAGGCCGAGCTGTGCGTGCGCGGCAAGGCCATGCTCTATGACTATTGCGCCAGCCACCACGTGACGCACCAGCGCTGCGGCAAGCTGATCGTCGCCACCAGCGAGGCCCAGGTGGCCACGCTGGCGGGCATTCGCGCCAAGGCCGAGGCCAACGGCGTGCATGACCTGCGTCTGCTCACGCGCGACGAAGCGCGTGCGCTGGAGCCCCAGCTCGAATGCCACGCCGCCCTGCTGTCGCCATCCACCGGCATCATCGACAGCCACGGCCTGATGACCGCCCTGCTGGGCGATGCGGAACAGGCCGGCGCGATGCTGGCCGTGCAGTCGCCAGTGGTATCCGGCGCCGTCACGCCCGATGGCATTCGACTCGAAGTGGCCGGCGAAGATGGCGAAACGACGCTGCTGGCCCGCACGGTGGTGAATTCGGCGGGCCTGACCGCCCCCGAACTGGCGCGCCGCATCGAGGGCATCCCGCCCGAACACATTCCCGGCCAGTACTACGCCAAGGGCTGCTATTTCACGCTGGCCGGCCGCGCGCCGTTCTCGCGGCTGATCTACCCGGTGCCTGAGGCCGCCGGGCTAGGTGTCCATCTGACGCTGGACCTGGGCGGCCAGGCGCGCTTCGGCCCCAATGTGCGCTGGATCGACGAGATGGAATACAGCGTGCCGCCGCACGACGCCGACAGCTTCTACGACGAGGTGCGCCGCTACTGGCCGGGTCTGGCCGATGGCGCCCTGCAGCCGGGCTACGCCGGTATCCGCCCGAAGATCAGCGGGCCGGGAGAAACGGCCGCCGATTTCCGCATCGACGGCCCGCAGGTGCATGGCGTACCGGGGCTGGTCAACCTGTTCGGAATCGAATCACCGGGGCTGACGTCGTCGCTGGCGATTGCCGAGCGCGTGGCTGGCTTGCTGGCCTAGGCCTGCGACGCCGCTTCCGGGTGGGCTTCCGGGCGCTCGCCCCGGAAGCTCATCACCGCGCAGCCGGCCCCGAGCGTGGCCGCCAGCGCCGCCAGGCCGAACGTGTGCATCGGCGCCAGCGTCTTCCACGTCCACCCCATGACCAGCCCGCCGAGCGTGCCGCCCAGACCGTAGGAAATGCCGGTATAGAGCGCCTGGCCGCGCCCTTGCAGCGGGCCGGCGAACCACCGCTGCAGGCGTTTGAGGCTGGCGCTGTGGTGCGCGGCGAACGTCGCCGCATGCAGGATCTGCACGGCGGCCATCAGCCACGCGTACTGGGCGAAGTACCCGGTCACCCCGAAGCGCAGCGCGGCCAGCACGAACGTGCCCGCCAGGATGGTTCGCAGCGCCAGCGCGCCGAACAGCCGCCCCTGGTAGAAAAAGAACACGATCTCGGCCACCACGCCGATGGTCCACATCACGCCAATGGCGATCTTGCTATAGCCCAGCTGCTCCAGGTACAGCGAATAGAACACGTAGAGCGCCGCGTGGGCAAACATCATCAGGAAGGCCGACGCCAGGAACCAGGCCACGTCGGGCCGGCGCAGCAGCGGCAGCGCCGGCGGTGGCTTCACGCGCGGGCCCTCGTCTTCGGCGTCGCGCAGCCCGAAAACCACCACGGCAAACTGCGCCAGCATCGCGCTGGCCAGCCATGGAAAGGCCGGCATGCCAAAGTGCTCGAACAGCGCACCGCCCAACAGCACGGACGCGATAAAGCCCACCGAGCCGAACATGCGCACGCGGCCGTAGCGATGATCGAACGCGCCATGGCGCCGCAACGTGGAAATCGTCAGCGCATCGCCCAATGGCGACATGGCGCTGGTAATCAGGTTGAGCCCGATCATCATCGCCATCATGCCGCCATAGCTGTGGACGCCGGGCACGACCAGAAACGCCAGCAGCGACGCCACGGCCGCCAGCCGCAGCAGCTTCACGCGCGTATGCGTGACATCTGACAGCCAGCCCCACAGATAGGGCCCGACGATGCGGCTCAGCTGGAAGCAGGCCATCAGCACGCCGATCTGTACCGGCGAGAAGCCGCGATCGGCAAAGAACAGGCTTACATACGGCGAGATGACGCCGACGTAGCCGTAGTAGCCGAGGTAGAAAAGTCCGAAACGGAAATAGGTGGCCGGGTCGATCGACCCCGGCCGGTAGGAAGCGGTACTCAGGATTTGACCTGCGCCGGGATGCGCGGGGTCTCGACGTGCACGTCGCCGCACTGGGCGCGGTGGCGCAGCGCATGATCCATCAGCACCAGCGCCAGCATGGCCTCGGCAATCGGCGTGGCACGAATGCCGACGCAGGGGTCGTGCCGGCCAAACGTCTCGACGCTGGCCGAATGCCCGGCCTTGTCGATCGATTCCCGCGCGGTGCGGATGCTCGATGTCGGCTTGATCGCCAGCGACACGGTCACGTCCTGCCCGGTGGAGATACCACCCAGCACGCCGCCGGAATTGTTGGTGCGGAATCCTTCGGGCGTCAGTTCGTCGCCATGCTGGGTGCCGCGCTGGGCCACGCTGTCGAAGCCGGCGCCGATCTCCACGCCCTTGACGGCGTTGATGCCCATCATCGCGTGCGCGATATCGGCATCCAGCTTGTCGAACAGCGGCTCGCCCAGGCCCACCGGCACGCCGCTGGCCACGACTTCGATGCGCGCGCCGACGGAATCGCCATCGCGGCGCAGCGCATCCATATAGGTTTCCAGCTCGGGCACGATGTCGGCGTTCGGCGCGAAGAACGGGTTCTCCGGCACATGCTTCCAGTCCGTGAACGGCACCTCGACTTCACCGAGTTGCGACATGTAGCCCCGGATCTCGGTGCCGTACTGCTCGCGCAGCCACTTCCTGGCGATGGCCGCTGCAGCCACCACCGGCGCCGTCAGGCGTGCCGACGACCGGCCGCCGCCGCGATAGTCGCGGATGCCGTACTTGTGCCAATAGGTGTAGTCGGCGTGGCCCGGACGGAAAGTCTCGACGATATTGCCGTAGTCCTTGCTGCGCTGATCGGTATTGCGGATCAGCAGGCAGATCGGCGTGCCCGTGGTCTTGCCCTCGAACACGCCCGACAGGATTTCCACCTGGTCCGGCTCCTGGCGCTGCGTCACATGGCGCGACGTGCCGGGCTTGCGGCGGTCCAGATCGATCTGGATGTCGGCCTCGGTCAGCGACATGCCCGGCGGGCAGCCATCCACAACCGCGCCAATGGCCGGTCCGTGCGATTCGCCGAACGTGGTGACTGTGAAAAGCAGGCCGAGGGTATTGCCAGACATGGTTGAAATGCGCAGGAATTGGGGGACGGGCTACATTGTACGGCCATTAGCGCCCGGCAGACGCGTTGGCGCCTGCCGATGCCTCACGCATCGGCCGTCTCGGCGGCGCCCACGCCGGCTGCCGGCTTGCCGAAATCCGGTGCAAACACGCCGCTACCCACGAAATCGGGATAAAACTGCGCCCGCATGCGCGCCAGGTAGGCCTGCAGGTTGGCGTGCGACTGGGCGGCCGCCCGGATCGGGGTCTCGAATACCGGCGACTGCAGGCTGGACGCAAACGCAAACAAGGTGGCGTCGGCGCCGCATGGCCGATCTCCCATCAGGTACGGCTTGTCGCCCAGGATGTTGGCCACGGCCTGTACGCCCTGCACCGCGATCGCGGTCATGTCGTCGACACTATGGCGCCCCAGGCCCTGCGACCACAGCATCTGGCGCACGCGGCGCTTGACCAGCGCCTTGACCATGCCACGCAGCGGCCCCGGCACCACGTTGAAGAATTGCGCCGGCCCGCGCTCGAAGTTGTCGCCTTCCAGCCAGCGCACGCGCGCCACGGCCCAGTAGAGATTGTCTTCGAGCAGCTTTTCCACCGCCCAGGCCGCACCGCGCTCGGCGGGCGTCAGGCCCTCGTCGAAATCCACGTGGTACGTCTTCTCGATATGCCAGCGGATCAGCGTCGAATCGGCCACCAGCCGCCCCATGTCGTCCAGGTAGGGCAGCTTGCCCTTGGGCGCCCGGCGCACGTTGCCGCGTCTGACCTGGTACGGCAGGCCGGCCAGCTTCAGCAGCATTTCGGCCTTGATGACAAACGGGCTGGCGTCGGGCAGGCCGAACGCGGGACCAAACGTGAACAGCGTGATCATCGTTATTTCCAGTCGCCGCGCAGGGCAAGCACCATCTGTTGCAGACTTTCGGGCGTGGCCGCTTCGGGCGGCACGGGCTCGCCCACCACCAGTTCCAGCTTGCTCAGCAAGCCGCGCCGGAACGGCCGGGTCATGGCCGGCGCGCCCTTGCGCGAGAAAAAGCTGCCCCACAGGCCGCGCAGCGCCATCGGCACCACCGGCACCGGCGTGCGCTGGATGATTTGCGTGACACCGGTCTTGAACGGATTGATCTCGCCGCTGGCGGTGATCTTGCCCTCCGGGAAGATGCAGACCAGTTCGCCGTCATCCAGTGCGGCCGCCACGGCGTCGTAGGCCCGCGCCAGCAGTTCGGGATTCTCGCGCGCCGGCGCAATCGGAATGGCCTTGGCTTGGCGGAAGAACCACGATAGCCCCGGCACCTTGAAGATATTGTGATCCATCACGAATCGCACCGGACGCGGGCTGGCCGCCATCAGCACCACGGCATCGGCAAAGCTCACATGGTTGCAGACCAGCACGGCCGCGCCCTCTTCCGGAATCCGCTCGGCGTTCACGCGGCGCAGCCGGTAGATCGTATGCACGAGCAGCCAGGCGATGAAGCGCAGCAGGAACTCGGGCACCAGCGTATAGATATAGACCGCCACCACGGCATTGAGTAGCCCCACCACCAGGAACAGCTGCGGAATCGAATAGCCGGCCTGGGTCATGTACACGCCCAGCAGCGACGCGGCGATCATGAAGAAACTGTTCAGGATGTTGTTGGCGGCGATGATGCGTGCCCGGTGCGTCGGCGCCGAGCGGCTCTGGATCAGCGCATAGAGCGGCACGCTATAGAAACCGCCAAACATCGCCACGCAAAACAGGTCAATCAGCACGCGCCAGTGGCCCGACTGCGCCAGGAAGCCGCCCACGCCGCTGAGCGTGCCGCTCGTGGCATGGCCGTGCGTGGCGAAATAGAGATCCACCGCGAACACCGTCATGCCGATCGACCCGAACGGCACCAGACCGATTTCCACATGACGCCCCGACAGCCGCTCGCACAGCAGCGAGCCGATGCCGATGCCGACCGAGAACACGGCCAGCAGCAGCGTGACCACGTTCTGGTCGCCGCCCAGCACATCCTTGGCGAAGCTGAAGAACGACGTCAGGAAGGTAGCGCCCAGGAACCACAGCCACGAAATACCGAGCAGGCTCTGGAACACGACACGGCTCTGGCCCGCCAGCAACAGGTTGCGCCAGGTCTCGGTAAACGGATTCCAGTTGATGCGCAGGTCGGGCTGGGGCGCCGGGGACACCGGCACGCCCTGCGATACGGTGCGTCCGGCCAGCGCGATCACCACGCAGATCATGCCCACGTAGAGCGGCCCCACGACCTTGCCATCGGCCCCGGCCAGGCCGGCCAGTTCGCCGCCCAGCAGCGTACCCAGCAGGATGGCGACGAAGGTGCCCATTTCCACGAGCCCGTTGCCGCCCACCAGTTCGGTCTGGTCCAGGTGCTGGGGCAGATAGGCGAACTTGACCGGCCCGAACAGCGTGGAGTGCAGCCCCATCAGGAACGTGCCCATGTAGAGCAGCGTGGCGCTGTGCAGGTAGAAGCCGGCCAGCCCCAGCAGCATGATGCCAATTTCCAGCGACTTGACCAGGCGGATCAGCCGCGACTTCTCGATCTTGTCCGCGATCTGTCCGCTGGTGGCCGAAAACAGCACGAACGGCGCGATGAAGATGGCGGAGATCAGGAAGGCGGCGCTATGGGGATCGACGCCGTCGAACAGCGCGGCGTGATAGGTGACCAGCGAGGTAAAGGCGACCTTGAAGACGTTGTCGTTCATGGCCCCCAGGAACTGCGTCCAGAAAAACGGGGCGAAACGGCGCACGCCAAGCAGGCGAAACTGGCTTTGTTGGCTCATCGATGGCAAACAGGATGTGGACCCCGGTGACCCGCCGGGGCATCAGTTCGCCGCCATCATGCCAGCAGCGGGCAGGATCGGCTACAGGGGAGGCCCAGATTCGTGGGAGTCCGATGCCGGGGAAATCCGGCGCCGTGGCGGCACCGGACGAGGCGCAGCGGCTCAGCGCGCCGGCTGTTCCTTTTCTTCCGGCCAGTCGCGGATGTACGCCTTGAGCATCTTGTTCTCGAAGCTCTGCTCTTCCACCACGGCCTTGGCCACGTCGTAGAACGAGATCACGCCCATCAGCGTGCGTTTTTCGAGTACCGGCAGGTAGCGGGTGTGGCGCTCGAGCATCATGCGGCGCACCTCGTTGACGTCGGTTTCCGGCGTGCAGGTCAGCGGCGCGTCGTCCATGACCTTGCGGATGCCCACGGTGCCCAGCGTGCCGCCGTTGGCGGCCAGCACCTCGATGATCTCGCGGAAGGTCAGCATGCCGACGAGGTCGCCGTATTCCATGACCACCAGCGAGCCGATGTCGTGCTCGGCCATGGTCTGGATGGCCTGCTGCAGCGGCGTATCCGGCGTGACGGTGAAGAGCGTGTTGCCCTTGATCTGCAGGATGTCGCTGACTTTCATGATGGTGTCTCCGGGGCTGCCTTGTATTGCAGGGTCTGTGGCTCAGGTTTGATGGACGATGCTAGCCCAAACCGCCGTCTCAAGTAAAGCGGGCGCGGCCTCCAGAGGCCTGCCAGGCGGGCCCGGGGCCGCCAGCCGGCGGGTAAAACCCGGGCTGTCCGGTGTGGCGCATGATGCTAGGATGCCGGTCGGAGACAACCACACGCGGCCCGGCCAACCGGGCCCCTTCCCGCCATGTCCACATCGTCTGGCAGCCGCTTCGACACGCTGGCCCTGCACGCCGGCGCCGCGCCCGACCCCGCCACCGGGGCCCGCGCCACACCGATCCACCTGACCACGTCGTTCGTATTCCGCGACAGCGAGCACGCGGCGTCGCTGTTCAACATGGAGCGCGCCGGCCACGTCTACTCGCGCATCAGCAACCCCACGGTCGCCGTGTTCGAGGAACGCGTGGCCGCGCTGGAAAACGGCGCCGGCGCCATCGGCACGGCCTCGGGCCAGGCCGCGCTGCACCTGGCCGTGGCCACGCTGATGGGCGCCGGCTCGCATATCGTGGCGTCCACCGCCCTGTATGGTGGCTCGCACAATCTGTTGCACTACACGCTGCGCCGCTTCGGCATCGAGACCACGTTCGTCAATCCGCGCGATATCGACGCCTGGCGCGCCGCCATCCGTCCGGAGACGAAGCTGCTGTTCGGCGAGACGCTGGGCAATCCGGGCCTGGACGTGCTGGACATCGCCACCGTCGCCCAGCTAGGCCAGGAGCACCGCATTCCGCTGCTGGTGGATTCCACGTTCACCACGCCGTACCTGCTGCGCCCGTTCGACCACGGCGCCGGCCTGCTCTACCACTCGGCCACCAAGTTCCTGGGCGGCCACGGCACCACCATCGGTGGCGTGCTGGCCGAAGGCGGCACGTTCGATTTCGAGGCCTCGGGTCGCTTTCCGGAACTGTCCGAGCCGTACGAGGGCTTCCACAACATGGTGTTCACCGAGGAAAGCACGGTGGCGCCGTTCCTGCTGCGCGCCCGCCGCGAAGGCCTGCGCGACTTTGGCGCCTGCATGAATCCGATGGCCGCCTGGCAACTGCTGCAGGGCATCGAGACGCTGCCGCTGCGCATGAGCCGCCACGTCGACAACACGCGCCGCGTGGTGCAGTTCCTGGCCGCACACCCGATGGTGGAATCGGTGGCCTACCCCGAACTGGAATCGCACCCCGACTACGAACTGGCGAAACGGCTACTGCCGCGCGGCTGCGGCGCCGTGTTCAGCTTCAACCTGAAGGCCGACCGCAAGGCCGGGCAGCGCTTTATCGAGAGCCTGTCGCTGTTCTCGCACCTGGCCAACGTGGGCGATGCCCGCTCGCTGGTGATCCACCCGGCCTCGACCACGCATTTCCGCATGGACGCCGCCGCGCTGAAGGCCGCCGGCATTGGCGAAGGCACGATCCGGCTGTCGATCGGCCTGGAAGATCCGGACGACCTGCTCGACGACCTGAAACGCGGCCTCAAGGCCGCCGAAAAGGCCATGGGAGGCAAGGCGTGATGAAACTGACCGTTTCCGGCCATCCGGCCTATGCCTACACGGGCGGCAAGCCGTTCGACGCCACCCTGCCCTGCGCCATCTTCGTCCATGGCGCCCAGAACGATCACAGCGTCTGGGGGCTGCAGACGCGCTGGTTCGCCAACCACGGGTTTTCGGTGCTGGCCGTGGACCTGCCCGGCCACAACCGTAGCGCGGGCGCGCCGCTGACCACCGTCGAAGACATGGCCGACTGGGTCATGGCGCTGGCCAGGGCGGCCGGCGTCACGGCCCCGGTGCTGGTGTTCGGCCACAGCATGGGGTCGCTGGTCGCGCTCGAATGCGCGGCCCGGCATCCGCAGGCCGTGCGCGGCATCGGGCTGCTGGCCACCGCGTATCCGATGAAGGTATCCGACGCCCTGCTCGACGCCGCGCTGCACCGCGAAAGCGATGCCATTGCCATGGTCAGCCAGTGGTCGATTTCCAGCCTGGCCAGCAAGCCGTCGTCGCCCGGGCCGGGCGCCTGGATGCACGGTGGCAGCCAGCGGCTCATGGAACGCGTCAGCGCCCGCAACCCGGGCGCCCACGTGTTCCACACCGATTTCTCCGCCTGCAATGCCTACGCCCACGGCGACGAAGCGGCCGCGGCGGTAACCTGCCCGGCCCTGTTCATCGTGGGCAGCAAGGACATGATGACCTCGCCGAAGGCGGCCCAGGCGCTGTCGGCCAAGATGCCCAAGGCCCGGGTGGTGACGGTGCCGAGCGGCCACGCGATGATGGGCGAAAAACCCGACGAGGTGCTCGACGCGCTGGCCGCGTTTGCCAGGTCTACACTGTAGAAAGACCGGAAAAAGACCAAAAATCAGGAGACTGCGATGGCCCAGGCCCATGCCAAGGAATTCGCCAGCTTTGCCGATTTCTATCCGTACTACCTGAGCGAGCACCGCGACCGCACCTGCCGGCGGCTGCATTTTGCGGGCTCCACGCTGGCGCTGGCCTGCCTGGTCACGCTGGTAGTCACCGGCAACGCCTGGTGGCTGCTGGCCGCGCTGGTGTCGGGCTATGCCTTTGCCTGGGTCGGGCATTTCGGCTTCGAGAAAAACCGCCCGGCCACATTCCGGCATCCGTTCTACAGCCTGATGGGCGACTGGGTGATGTACGCCGATATCCTGCGCGGCAAGATCCCGTTCTGAATCCGCGCCGGCGCGCGGGGGGCGTGAGCGGCGCGCTCAGCCCTGCCCGTGGCGGCCCGGCGGCACCGCCTGGATCACCGCTCCAACCGCTTCGTTGGCGGCCGCTTCGGCGGTCTGCTGGCGAAACACGGCTTCCAGCGGCTGGTCCAGTTGCGGGTTGTCCAGGATGCCGCGCAGCACCTCCACCCCCTGCATCTGTTGCGCCAGCGCCGTGCGCGGCAGGCGCGCCATGTTCAGCACCAGCCGGTCATGCAGCGTGCGCAGCGTGACCTGCGACGGGTCGCACAGCAGCGCCCAGTGCGCCTGGCCCCGGTCCTGCTGCAGCTTGCCCACCAGGTGCAGCGCCTTGAGCTTGGCCAGCAGCCCGGCCAGATAGTCGGCCTCCACCCGCAGCTTGCGCCCCATGTCCAGTTCGCCCACACTGCGCGGCACTTCCTCGCGGGCGCGGTACAGCACGTAGAGCACGCCCAGCGCGTCGAAGAACTCGCTGCCCGCGAACGTGCGGCGGCGCCAGTGGCCCTCGCGGATCACCGGCAGGTTCGCCGCGATGGTGGCACCCAGCAGCGTCACCAGCCAGCTCACATACATCCACAGCAGGAACAGCGGCAGCACGGCAAAGGCGCCGTAGACCGCCGTGTAGGTCGGAATATGGGTAATGAAATAGCCAAAGGCGCGCTTGGCCACCTCGAAGGCCACGGCGGCCACGATGCCGGCGAAGATCGCGTCGCGCCAGTCCACGTAGGCATACGGCACGGCCATGTACAGGAACGCGAAGGCCAGCGCCGTCAGGCCAATCGGGATCAGGCCGACCACCAGCCCCATCCCGAACGGCAGGTTGCCGACATAGCCCATCGAGATCGAGATCAGGTACGAACTGACCGACAGGCTGCCGCCGATCAGCACCGGCCCCAGCGTCAGCACGGCCCAGAACACGAGTACCCGCTGGGCCAGCGGCCGGCGCCGCTTGACGCGCCAGATCGCATTGAGCGCGTCTTCCACGGTCAGCATGGTCAGCACCGACGTCACCATCAGGCCGCCCAGGCCCAGCGCGGTCAGCCCGCGTGCGCTCTTGGAAAACTGCCCAAGGTAGCGCGACACCGAATCGCTGATATTGCCGCCCGGAATCAGGTTCTGGAACAGGAAGCCCTCGATTTCGCCGCGAAACTCGCGGAACACCGGAAACGCAGCCAGCAGCGCGAACGCCACGGTCAGCACCGGCACCACGGACAGGAACGTCGTAAACGTCAGGCTGGCGGCCACCTGGGGCAGCCGGTTTTCGCCGGCGCGGCGCAGCGCGTAGCGGGCCAGTGCGCGCACCTTCTGCAGGCTCCATTCCCTACGCAGGCGGGCAATGCGGACGACGGACATGCGGGGGCTTTCTCCGGGTAATTCAAACTGGGATGCGACGCCGATCCGTCGCGGCGCGCCGGATTCGGGGCACCGGCACGGCTGGCACGGCACCGGGGGCGTCACTTCCGGCAGCGCCCCAACTATAATACGCGGATCGTCTCGCGGCGCCTTTTCCCTTTTCCCTGGCGCCGGACCCTTTCTGTCCCTGCCCCGGCGCGCCTGTCCCGCTCATGACCGACATCCTCGTCCTTTATTACAGCCGTCACGGCGCCACCCGCAGACTCGCCGAACTGATCGCCACCGGCATCGAAAGCGTGCCCGGCGCCCAGGCCCGACTGCGCACCGTACCGCCCGTTTCCACCGTCTGCGAGGCCACCGCACCCGACATCCCGCCCGAAGGCGCACCCTACGCGGAGCTGCGCGACCTGGAGGAATGTGCCGGGCTGGCGCTGGGCAGCCCCACCCGCTTCGGCAACATGGCCGCGCCGATGAAGTACTTTCTCGATGGCACCGTCGCCCAATGGCTGTCCGGCGCGCTCACGGGCAAGCCGGCCTGCGTGTTCACGTCGACGGGCAGCCTGCACGGCGGCCAGGAAACCACGCTGCTGTCGATGATGCTGCCGCTGCTGCACCACGGCATGGTCATCGTCGGCCTGCCCTATTCCGAGGCTGGCCTGATGACCACCACGGCCGGCGGCACGCCCTACGGCCCCAGCCACCACGCCCACGTGGACAACCACGGCCCGGTCACCGACCAGGAAGCCGCGCTGGCCACGGCCATGGGCCGCCGGCTGGCAGAGACGGCCCTGAAGCTCGCCGCACGATGAAGACGCCCGACGATCGTTCGCTGCACAACCCAACGCTCTGGCGCCTGAGCCTGGCCAGCCTGATCGCGCTGATCGCGCTGTGCATCGCCTGGGAATGGTTCCTGGCGCCGCTGCGGCCGGGCGGATCGTGGCTGGTCGTGAAGTTTGTACTGCTGCTGCCGGTGCTGCGCGGCGTCTGGGCACGCAATCGCTACACCATGCAGTGGTCGTCGATGCTGATCCTGCTGTATTTCACCGAAGGCATCGTGCGCGCCACCAGCGACCGCGCCCCGTCGTCGTGGCTGGCATGGGGCGAGGTGGCCCTGACGGTGCTGTTCTTCGTCGCCACGATCCTGTACCTGCGGCCCTACAAGCGCCGCGCCAAGGCCATCGCCAAAACGTCCCAACCTTCCTGATTGCCATGACCGCCGTGCATTCCGACTCGTTCCTCGATCTCTGCCGCGCCGCCATCGGTCCGCAAAACGTGCTGACCGATGCGGCCGACAAGGCGCCGTACCTGACCGACTGGCGCCGCCGCTACACCGGCGACGCGCTGGCCGTGCTGCGCCCCGGCACCACCGAGGAAGTGGCCGCGGTGATGCATGCCTGCCACGCGCACAAACTGGCCGTGGTGCCGCAGGGCGGCAACACGGGCCTGTGCGGCGGCGCCACCCCCGGGGCCGGCGAATCCGCCGCGCGGGGCGTGGTGGTGCTGTCGCTGCAGCGCATGAACCGCGTGCGTCAGGTGGACCCGCTCAACAATACGATCACCGTGGAAGCCGGCGTGATCCTGCAGCAGTTGCAGGACGTGGCGCGCGAGCACGGGCGCCTGTTTCCGCTGTCGCTGGCGGCCGAGGGCAGCTGCACGATCGGCGGCAACCTGTCCACCAATGCCGGCGGCACGGCCGTGCTGCGCTATGGCAATACGCGCGAACTGTGCCTGGGGCTGGAGGTGGTCAACGTGCGCGGCGAGGTCTGGGATGGGCTGCGCGGCCTGCGCAAGGACAATACCGGCTACGACCTGCGCGACCTGTTCATCGGCGCCGAAGGCACGCTTGGCATCATCACCGCCGCCGTGATGAAGCTGTTCCCGGCGCCGCGCGCCCGCGTGACGGCGCTGGCCGCGGTCAAGAACCCGCGCGCCGCGCTGGCCCTGCTGGCCATCGCCCAGTCGCACGCCAGTGCCATGCTCACCGGCTTTGAACTGATGTCGGCAATGTGCATCGACCTGGTGACCAAGCACTTTCCGCAACTGCGCTATCCGTTCAGCGAGCACCATCCGCAATTGGTGCTGCTGGAACTGTCCGACAGCGAGAGCGAAGACCACGCCCGTGGCATCTTCGAGACCATGATGGAAGCCGCCTTCGACGCCGGCGTGGTGACCGACGCCGTCGTGGCGGAATCGGTGCAGCAGTCGCGCGATTTCTGGAACCTGCGCGAGCACATTCCGCTGGCCCAGGTGGAGGAAGGCAAGAACGTCAAGCACGACATCGCCGTGCCGATCTCGCGCGTGGCCGATTTCATCGAGACCACCGATACGCTGCTGCAGGACGCCTTCCCCGGATCGCGCATGGTCACGTTCGGCCACCTGGGCGACGGCAACCTGCACTACAACGTGTCGCCGCCGGCCGGCGTCGACAACGACCAGTTCCTGAAGCACCAGGACGCCATCAACCTGATCGTCCACAACAGCGTGCACGCCCACAACGGCTCGATCTCGGCCGAACACGGCCTGGGCCAGCTGAAGCTGGAGGAAAACCGGCGCTACAAGAGCGACGTGGAACTGGCGATGATGCGCGCGATCAAGCAGGCGCTGGACCCGCAGGAACTGATGAATCCGGGCAAGGTGGTTTGAGGCTGGCCTGACGGCAGGCCGGCTAGTGCATGGTCGGCTTGTCGCCCTCACTCCCATCCGGCTCGCCGAACAACTGCGCGCATATCGCCTGACCTTCCTCGGTCAGCCGCGCCGTGCCGCGCCCGTCTTCCTCGACGACCGTGTCGACCAGATCGGCGGCGCCCAGCTGGGTCAGCACGCGCCGCAGTACGCTCATCTGCACGCTGGCGCGCTTGCTCAGCCGGGCCAACGTTAGATCCTTGTCCGCTCCGCTCTGGCCATGATCCCACAGCGCCTGCAGGATCGCGCCCACCACGGGGTCCAGGTCATCGTCCTGGTCGTCCTGGTCTTCCTGGTCTTCCGGAATGCCCTCGGTCATGTCGTCTCCCTTTCTTGTAATGTCGCCACGAGCTTGCCCAGCGTGACTACGGCGGCTTCCATCTCTTCCGACCACGCGCCGCTGTAGTTCAGGCGGATACAGTTCGTGTAGGTCGGCACCGGCGAGAAGATGTGCCCGGGCGCCACCGTGATGCGCCGCTCCAGCGCGGCATGGTACAGCGCCATGGCGTCCACCTCTTCGGGCAACTCCACCCACAGCACGTAGCCGCCGGCCGGGCGCGACACGCGCGTGCCGGCCGGAAAGAAGCGCCGCACGGCGGCGGCCATGATGTTGGCCTGCTGGGCGTAGGCCTTGCGCACGCGGCGCAGGTGGTAGTCGTAGCCATCGCGGCGCAGGAACTCGGCAATGGCCAGTTGCGGAATCGTCGACGTGGTCAGCGTGTTCAGGAACTTGAGCCGCTCCACCTTTTCCTTGTACCGCCCCGGTAGTGCCCAGCCGATGCGGTAGGCATTGGTCAGCGTCTTCGAGAACGACGAGCAATGCAGCACGATGCCGGCCGTGTCATAGGATTTCAGCGAAGTTGGATGGACGTCGCCGTAGTACAGCTCGCCATAGACGTCGTTTTCGATGACCGGGATGTCGCGCTCGGTCAGCAGGGTCACCAGCGCCTGCTTGCGCGCGTCCGACATCTGGAACCCCAGCGGATTCTGGAAGTTCGGCATGACCATGCAGGCGGCCACGGGCCGCTCGTCGAGCAGCCGGGCCAGCGCCTGCACGTCGATGCCTTCCACGGGATCGGTGGCCACCTCCACGGCGCGCATGCCCAGCCGCTCGATGGCGTGCAGCATCGCGTAGTAGGTGGGCGATTCCACGGCAATGGTGTCGCCCGGCCGGGCCACGGCCTGCAGGCACAGGTTGATGGCCTCGGTGGCGCCAATCGTGACGACAACCTCGTTCGGATCCACCGTGTACCCGTTTTCCAGGTAGCGGCGCGTGATCTGCCGGATCAGCTCCGGCGACCCCGGCGGCAGGTCGTCGAGCACGTTCCAGGTGTCATAGCGTTTGCCGATGGCGTTGGCGTACTGGATGATGCGCTGCCACGGATACAGCTTCGGGTCGGGATATGGCGAACCCAGCGGCACGGCGTCGTCGGCGCGGATCGAGCGGAGCGTGGACAGCACCAGCGCACTGACGTCGACGGCCGACGGCCGCGCCGCCGGGCGCGTGGGTTGCAGGTCGATGGCCGGCTCGCCGGGCCGGGCGCGCACGAAATAGCCGGACTGGGGCCGGCTTTCCAGGATGCCGCGCGATTCCAGCAGCAGATAGGCGCGAATCACCGTGGTGATGCTCAGCCGGTGGTGCTGGGCCGCCTGGCGTACCGAGGGGATCTTTTCGCCGGGCAGCAGCACGCCCTGCTGCACCAGCGCCTCGATATCGGCCGCGAGCTTTTCGTACAGGGTTGCGGTTGCCAACGGGTCTTCGCCTTTTTCTGGATGGTCCGGGGGCGCCGGACAACCCAGGCGTCAGCCTGCGGCCACCAGCGAATCGGATGCTAATACGGATTCAGGCGAAGTGTATTCGACGAAGCCATCCTGGCGGCAAAAGCTCAGCAGCCGCACGCCGGCCTGTTCCGCGATGCGGATGGCCAGCGAGGTCGGCGCCGAGATCGTCGCCAGCATCGGAATCTGCATGCGGGCGGCCTTGCGCACCAGTTCGTAGCTGGCCCGGCTGGACAGGAACACGAACCCGTCGCCGAAGGTCTCGCGGGCCCGGGCCAGGTGCCCGATCAGCTTGTCCAGCGCGTTGTGGCGCCCCACGTCCTCGAACACGGCGCGCAGCTGGCCGTCGGGCCCGCACCACGCTGCGGCGTGGACGCCGCCAGTGGCGGCCATCAGGTGCTGGCGGGCGCGCAAGGCATCGGCGGCTTGCCGGATCATGGCCGCCGACGGCGCGATGTTGCGCGCCGTGGCCAGTGGCTCGGGCACCAGGTCGAGCAAGGCCAGGCTCTCGATGCCGCAGACGCCGCAGCCGGTACGGCCGGCCAGCGTGCGGCGGCGTTCCTTCATGGCCATGAACGCGCGCTGGCTGATGCGCAGGCGCACCTCGATGCCATCGCAGCCCGGCGCCACCTCCATGTCGTAGATCTCGCGCACGCTGTCGACGATGCCCTCGGTCAGCGAGAAGCCCACCGCGAACGCCTCCAGGTCCAGCGGCGTGGCCATCATCACCGCGTGGGAGATGTCGTTGTAGACCAGCGCGACCGGCACTTCCTCGGCCACGTTGTCGATCTCCAGCGCGACGGCGTCGCCCTGGTGGCGGCGAATCTCGCGCGTGATGTAACCGCGTTCGGCCATGGTACTGCTCCCTGCTTGCGACGATAGCGACGATTGCCACGATGGCGGCAAACGCCGCCTGCCTGTCTTACCCGACGCGTTGCAGCAGCACCGGAATCGACTTCGACGTGGGCGTACCCGACCGGTCGCCGATGCTTTCCAGCGGCACCAGCGGGTTCGTCTCCGGATAGTAGGCGCCCAGGCAGCCTGCCGGAATGTCGTAGTCGACGAGCAGGAAGTCTTGCACATGGCGCGTCACGTCGTCTTCCCAGACACTGGTGATATTTACGCGTTCGCCCTCTGCAAACCCCAGCCGCTCGCGGTCGGCACGGTTGATGAACACCACGCGGCGCAGGCCGAACACGCCGCGATAGCGGTCGTCCAGGCCGTAGATCGTGGTGTGGTACTGGTCGTGCGAGCGCGTGGTCATCATGACCAGCAGGTCGTCGCCGTACTTGTCGCGGGCGCGCTTGATCGGCGTGTCGCGGTCGATGGCATGCACCAGGAACTGCGCCTTGCCCGATTCCGTGCGCCACACGCGATTGCGCGAGGCCGGCGTCAGGTGGAAGCCGCCCGGCTGCGCCACGCGCTCGTTATAGCGCTCGAAGCCCGGAATCACCTTTTCGATGGCATCGCGGATGCGCGCGTAATCCTGCGCGAACCACTGCCAGTCCACCTTGTTCGAGCCCAGCGTGGCGTCGGCCATCTTCGCCACGATCATGGTTTCCGACAGCAGGTGCGGCGACGCCGGCTTGTTCATGCCGTACGAGATATGCACCATGCAGACCGAATCTTCCACGGTCACGCCCTGCGGCACGCCGCCCTGCTCGTCCACCTCGGTGCGGCCCAGCGTCGGCAGCAGCAGCGAATCGCGGCCGATCACCAGGTGGCTGCGGTTCAGCTTGGTGGCGATATTGACTGTCAGGTCGCACTGGCGCAGCGCTTGCCAGGTGCGCGGCGTGTCGGGCGTGGCGATCGAGAAATTGCCGCCCAGGCCCACGAACACCTTGACCTTGCCTTCCAGCATCGCGTTGATGGCGGCCACCACATCCTGGCCGTGGTGGCGCGGCGGCTCGAAGCCGAACGTGGCGCCCAGGCGATCCAGGAATGCGTCGTCGGGCTGCTCCTCGATACCCATCGTGCGGTCGCCCTGCACGTTCGAGTGGCCGCGCACCGGCATCAGGCCCGCACCGGGCCGGCCGATATTGCCGCGCAGCATCATCACGTTGGACAGCAGCTGGATCGTCCGCACGCTCTCCTTGTGCTGCGTCAGGCCCATGCCCCAGCACATGATGGTGCGCTCGCTGTTCACGTAGACGTCGGCCAGCGCGTCGATATCCTCGCGCGTCACGCCCGATTCGGCCACGATGTCGGCCCAGCTCTCGACGCGCAGGTCGGCGGCAAAGGCTTCGTAGCCGGCCGTGTGGTCGTTGACGAAGGCGATGTCCACCACGCGCGTGCCGCCCGTGGCCACGGCCGCGTCGTCAAGCTCGATCACGCGCTTGCCGATGCCCTTGAGCAGCGCAAAGTCGCCGGCCAGCTTGGGCCGCACGAACATCGACGCAATCTGCGTGCCGCTGCCGCCGAGCATTTCCGTCACGTGCTGCGGGCTGACAAAACGCTCCAGGCCGCGCTCCTTGAGCGGGTTGATCGACACGATCCTGGCGCCGCGCTTCGACGCATCGCGCAGTTCGTTGAGCATGCGCGGATGGTTGGTGGCCGGATTCTGGCCCCACACCATGATCGTGTCGGCCAGCTGGAAGTCATCGAGCAGCACCGTGGCCTTGCCCACGCCCACCGTCACCGGCAGGCCGCGGCTGGTGGCCTCGTGGCACATGTTCGAGCAGTCCGGGAAGTTGTTGGTGCCGTACATGCGCACGAACAGCTGGAACAGGAACGCGGCTTCGTTGCTGGCGCGGCCCGAGGTGTAGAACGTGGCGGCGTCGGGGTTGTCCAGGCGGCGCAGGTGATCGGCGATCAGGCGGAACGCGTCGTCCCATTCCACCGGCACGTACTTGTCGGTGGCAGCGTCGTACCGCACCGGATAGGTCAGGCGGCCGTGCTGCTCCAGTTCGTAGTCCGACTGCTGCATCAGCTCGGTGACCGTGTACTGCGCGAAGAACTCGTTGGTCACGCGCTTGCTGGTGGCCTCGGCGGCCACGGCCTTGACGCCGTTTTCGCAAAACTCGAACGTCGACGCGTGCTGGCGGTCTGGCCAGGCACAGCCCGGGCAGTCGAAACCGTCAGGCTGGTTCTGCTTGAACAGCGTCTTGTACTTGCCGCCGGCAACCTTTTCCTTCACCAGGTTGATGGCGACCTGCTTGAGCGCACCCCAGCCGGCGGCCGGGTGCGTATAGGGGGCGATATGCCCCTTTTCGGGCGTGGGAGTACTCATGGGGGCGACTTCCAGAACAAATGCCCGAGTGCCCGGCCCGGTTTTCCGTGTGATATCCGGGCGCTCGCTGCGATGGTTGCAGACTAGGCCCGGAATGTGACCCGAGGGACGTACAGAACAGGTACAGCCGAAAGAGTACAGTTGGCACCATTGCAATGCACAAACGCGGAACTGTGCTTATCGGTTTTGCATGACTGCACCAGATTGCGTCATATTTCTCATGATTTATGTTGTGAATTGCCGATTTTGAAGCGCTTGAGGCGCCCCGCCGGCCTGATGCTGCCATCCGACGATGCCATCCGGGGTCGCCCAGTAGATTACCGATAGATCACTTATTCCGGCTGCTGCGGCGTCGCGTCGATGATGTCCTCCAGCTGCGCGCTCATCGGAATGCCGAGCCGCTCGCCGGTGGGTAGCCGGTTCAGGAACCACTGCTTGTAGAGCCGGCCCAGTTCGCCGGAGGTAATCAGGTCGCGCACGGCCTTGTCGACCACCGCGGCGAACTGCGGATCGCCCCGGCGCAGCATGATGCCGTAGGGGTCGTAGGACAGGAATTCGCTGGTCACGATGAACTGCTTGCCCGCGTTGTAGTGGGCCAGGAAGCCGTACAGCAGCACGTCGTCGCCGGCGTAGGCATCGGCGCCGCCGTGGCGCATCACCTCGAAGGCATCGGCATGGTCGCGGGCGCGGATCAGCTTGATGCCCAGGTTGAACCGCGTGGACAAGTCCTCGATGGCGCTGGCATTGGTGGTGCCCGCCGTGGCCACCACGGTCTTGCCCTTGAGGTCGCGGAACGTCTTCACGGGCGAATTGCGCGGCACCATCAGCTTGGTGCCAGCCACGAAGATCACTGGCGAAAACGCTACCGTGCGCATGCGCTCGGCGTTGCGCGTGGTCGATCCGCACTCCAGGTCGGCCTTGCCCGACGTGATGGTGTCGAAGCGGTTCTCCGACGTCACCGGCACCCATTGCACGGTCAGGTTGCGGCTAATTTCTGCGGCCGCTGCCTCGACAATGGCCTGGCAGACGTCGATGGAATAGCCGATCGGCCGTTTTGCCTGGTTCAGGTACGAGAACGGCAGCGACGACTCCCGGTAGCCGATGATCAGCACGCCGGTGTCCCTGGCCTTCTTCAGCGTGCCGCTCAGCGCCACGGCATCCTGCGCGTGGGCCAGCATCGGGCCGCCACCCAGTGACATCAGCAGCATCAGCGCGGCCAGGCCCCTTGCCGCCAGCTTCCAGACGGATGCGCGCATGGCGTCAGGCCTCCGCGGTGCCGGGCTTCACGCGGGGCTCCTCGCCCGGTATGTCCTTCTCGGTCTCTGGCACCGGTCCCGTGGTCAGTTGCCCTTCCCACTTGGCCACCACGGCCGCGGCAATCGAATTGCCCACGGCGTTGGTGGCCGAGCGGCCCATGTCCAGGAACTGGTCCACGCCCATGATCAGCAGCAGGCCGGCCTCTGGAATGCCGAACTGGTTCAGCGTGGCCGCGATCACCACCAGCGACGCCCGTGGCACGCCCGCCATGCCCTTCGAGGTCAGCATCAGCAACAGCAGCATCGTGATCTGCGTGCCCATCGGCAGGTGGATGTCATAGGCCTGGGCGATAAACAGCACCGCGAACGTGCAGTACATCATCGAGCCGTCCAGGTTGAACGAGTAACCCAGCGGCAGCACAAAACTGGAGATTTTCCGATTCACACCGAACCGGTCGAGCGAGTCGAGCAGCTTCGGATAGGCCGCCTCGGAACTGGCCGTCGAGAACGACAGCAGGAACGGCTCGCGGATCAGCCGGACCAGATCGAATACGCGCCGGCCCAGGAACACGAAGCCCGCCAGTGTCAGCAGCCCCCAGAGCACGAACAGCGCCAGGTAGAAGCTGCCCATGAACTTGGCAAACGTGATCAGGATGCCCAGCCCCTGCGTGGTCACCGTCGACGCAATCGCCGCGAACACCGCGATCGGCGCCAGCCACATCACCGCGCCGGTGATCTTCAGCATGATCTGCGCCAGATCCTCGATCACACCGGCCATGCGCGCACCGCGCTCGCCCAGCGTGGCAAGGGCCGTGCCGAAGAAGATCGAGAACACCACGATCTGCAGGATCTCGTTGTTGGCCATGGCCTCGGCCACCGATTTGGGTACCAGGTGCGCCACGAAATCCTTGAGGGTAAAGGCGTTGGTCTTCAGGTTGGTGGCGGCGCCCACATCGGGCAGCGGCAGGCCGATGTTCACGCCCGGGTGCAGCAGCGTGGCCATGATCAGGCCTAGCGTCAGCGATACCAGCGACGCCGTGATGAACCAGCCCAGTGCCTTGACCCCGACGCGCCCTACCGTGCTGGCATCGCCCATGTGCGCGATACCCATCACCAGTGTGGAGAACACCAGTGGCGCGATGATCATCTTGATCAGCCGCAGGAAGACGTCGGTAATGATCGAGATATACCCGGCAATGTCCTTGGCCACCTTCGGATCAGGGAACGCCGTGTTGCAGGCATAGCCGACCACGGCACCCAGGATCATCGCGATCAGGATCCAGGTCGTGATATTTGACTTCTTGCTCATGACGTCTCCTTTGGGGGCGGCCGTATGGAAGTCCTGCGCCGAGGTCTGCACGTGTAACGATAGGTCGCGGGGGTGCCATGGGCAAATCCGGAAACGGCGATCTCGCCCACTCGCGGCGCATGGCATTTCCTTTGATTGCACCAACAAGGGGCGATGTTTATAATCCGCCACACTCGCCACCGGCCCGACGCGGCCGGAGCGTCATACCCAAAAGCGCGCGCTGCGCCACCCGACCGAGCCATCGGGCCGCGCTGACCGTGCCACCGGGCCTCGACGGCCCACCGCCCGCCCGGCACGCATCCGCCCGGCGGCGGCCGACATTGCGATACCCACTCAACCCACGCCGAGCCTCGGCGCGCCGCCGCATGGCCGGGCGCGATGCACGGTGTTAGCAGTCGTTCGTCATCTATGGCGCATTTCTTCCTCCGCCGCCCCGCGTTTGCGTGGGTGCTGGCCATCCTGACCATGGTCGCGGGCCTGGTCGCACTCAACCGCATCCCGGTGGCGCAATACCCGGCGGTGGCCCCGCCGATGGTGATTCTTTACGCCGACTACCCCGGCGCCACCGCACGCACCGTGGAAGACCGCGTGACCGCCGTGCTGGAGCAGCAGATGCATGGCATTCCCGGCCTGCTCTATATCGACGCGAACAGCGAGGCCGGCACGGCCACGGTGACCATCGGCTTCAAGCAGGGCACCGATCCGCAGCTGGCGCAGGTGAACGTGCGCAACCGCGTGGCGCAGGCCGAGCCGCTGCTGCCCGAGGTGGTGCGCCGGGGCGGCGTCTACGTCGACCAGGCCAGCGCCAGCCCGTTCATGTACGTGTCGCTGATCTCGAAGACCGGCACGATGTCCGAGACCGCGCTGGCCGACTATGCGGCCGGCACGGTGCTGCCCATGCTGCGGCGCACGCCCGGCATCGGCAAGGTGGAACCGTACAGCGCCGAATACGCGCTGCGGGTCTGGTTCAACCCCGACCAGCTGCACGCCTACGGCCTGACCACGGCCGACGTGGAAGCGGCCATCCGTGCCCGCAACGGCAGCGTCACGCCCGGCCAGCTTGGCGGCGCGCCGGCCGCGCCCGGGCAATCGTTCCAGGCCATCGTGCGGCCGCCGGCGCCGCTGGCCAACGCGGAATCGTTCGAGCGCATCGTGCTGCGCCCGGGCAAGGACGGCTCGGCAGTGCTGCTGCGCGACGTGGCGCGCGTGGAAATGGCCGCCGCCGACTTCCGCTACACCTCGTCGCTCAACGGCCGCGAAGCGGCGTCGATGGGCCTGAAGCTGGCCGACGGCGCCAACGTGCTGGCCACCTCGCGCGCCGTGCGCGCGGCGCTGGACGAGGCCGCCAGGGGGTTTCCGGCCGGCGTGTCGTACGACATTTCGTACGACACCGCGCACTTCGTGAAGAACTCGATCACGCGCGTACTGGTGACGCTGGGCGAGGCCACGGTGCTGGTCTTTCTGATCCTGTGGCTGTTCCTGGGCAACCTGCGCGCCACGCTGATCCCGTGCGTCGTGGTGCCGGTGTCGCTGCTGGGCACGGTGGCCTGCCTGCAGGCGTTAGGGCTGTCGCTGAACGTGATCACGCTGTTTGGCGTGGTGCTGGCCATCGGCATCCTGGTGGACGACGCCATCGTGGTCGTGGAAAACGTCGAGCGCATCATGCGCGAGGACCACGTCGATGCCTTCACGGCCGCGTCGCGATCGATGCGCGAGGTCTCGGGCGCGCTGCTGGCGGTCACGCTGGTGCTGTGCGCCGTGTTCGTGCCGATGACGTTCATGGACAGCGCCGTGGGCGTGATCTATCGCCACTTCGCCATGACGCTGGCGATCTCCATCGCGTTTTCGCTGTTCTTTGCGCTGACGCTCGCGCCCGCCATGTGCGCCACGCTGCTGCGCCACGGCGCGGCCCCGGCGCGCGGCCCGCTGGCGTGGTTCGAGGCCCGCTTTGCCGCCTTCACCCGCCGCTATGCCGGCTGGATCCACCGGCTGCAGCAACGGCGCCTGCGCTGGCTGGCCGTCTATCTGGCCATGACGGCGGCCTGCGCGCTGCTGCTCTGGCAACTGCCGGGCGGCTTCCTGCCCGAGGAAGACACCGGCGAACTGGTGATCGACGTGGAACTGCCGCCGGGCAGCACCCAGGCCCAGACGCGCGAGACCATCGCCCGGCTGGAACAGTGGATGACGCAGGAAAAATTCCCGATCAAGACCACGTTCTCGCTGCTGGGCTGGAACAACGGCGGCTCCGGCGAGCAGCGCGCCAGCGTGTTCCTGTCGCTCGACGACTGGCAGCAGCGTGGCCGCGCCAACGCCGCCGACGCGGTACTGGCGCGCCTGGGCAAGGGCCTGGAAACGTGGCCCGGCCGCGGCGAGGCCCAGCTCTACCCGTACAACGGCACCGCCCTGCCCGAACTGGGCAGCACCAGCGGCCTGGACATGCGCCTGGTCACGCGCCGCGAGGGCGGCCGGCAGGACCTGTACGCCGCCCGCGACACGCTGATCGCGCGTGCCAAGGCCGATCCGCTGTTTGCCGAAGTGCGCGCCACGGCCGGCCAGCCCACGCCGGCGCTGGACCTGGCCATCGACTATCGCAAGGCGGAGAGCTTCGGCGTGGACGCCGAGGCGATCCATCACGCGTTGTCGGCCACCATCGGCTCGCGCTATATCGACGAACTGGCCCGCGAAGGCCGCGTGCGCCGCGTGATCCTGCAGGCCGATGCGCCATTCCGCATGCAGGCCGCCCACCTGGCGCGCGTGCACGTGCGCAACGCCAGCGGCCAGATGGTGTCGCTGGGCGCGTTCGCCACGCTGGAATGGGGCAACAGCGAATCGACGCTGGAACGCTACAACGGCCTGACCTCGGTGCGGATCAATGCCGATACGGCGCCCGGCGTCAGCACGGGCGCGGCGATGGCCAGGCTCGAAGCCATGGTCCGGGAACTGGGCCCCGATTACGAGGTGCGCTGGAATGGCCGCGCGTTCGAGCAGCAGCAAAGCGGCACGCAGGCGCCGTGGCTGTTTGCGCTGTCGCTGCTGTTCATCTTCCTGTGCCTGGTGGCGCTCTATGAAAGCTGGACGCTGCCGCTGGCCGTGCTGGCCATCGTGCCCACGGGGCTGATGGGCGCGGCAGCCGCCGTATGGCTGCGCGGGCTGCCCAACGACGTCTACTTCAAGGTGGGCGTGGTCGTCATCATGGGGCTGGCGGCCAAGAATGCGATCCTGGTGGTGGAATATGCCGAGCAGTTGCGGCGCGGGGGCATGGAACGCGTGGAGGCCGCTACCCAGGCGGCCCGTCAGCGGCTGCGGCCCGTGGTCATGACGTCGCTGGCGTTCATCCTGGGCGTGGTGCCGCTGGCCATCAGCACCGGCCCCGGCGCCGGTGCACAGCGCGCGGTGGGCACCGGGGTGCTGGGCGGCATGCTGGGCGCCACCCTGCTGGGCACGCTGGTCATCCCGCTGCTGTATGCGTGGATTGCGCGATGGTCGGCAGCGAGAAAGGTCGTGGCCGACCCGACGGCCGACCGCGCCGGCGCCTGAGACCGCAGCCGGGGGGACGGACGTCGTCGTGTCCGTCCCTCACCACCACCTCCCCTGCCGGTGACGGCTGCCGACCAACACCGGCTACCGTTTTCGCCTGTCCCAGACGCCCTCGCGCCACCTTTCGCCGGCCCAGGCCGCAGGCACGCAAGCTGCATGGCAATGGGCGAGTGTTCGCCAACGCTCGCCATCCACCACCACCGGAGACTGCCATGAGCACCCTGACCCTGAAAGACCTATCCGCCGAACAGGCCCTCGACGACAAGCAGATGCGCGATGTCCAGGGCGGCCGCATGAAACTGCCGGGCCAGCGCCCGCCGGGCAACCTGCTGATGTCGCCCGACGGCGAGCCGGTATCGGTCTACGTTGACGGCGTGCTGGTCAACTCGGTGACCGACGGCTTCGTTCACGTGTAATGGCAGCCGTCGCCGGTGCGGCGGCCTGCGGGCGGGCTAGCGCTTCTGCCAGACCCGCAGGCCGAACACCGGCAGCACGCCGTACACGTGGTCGAACAGGTCCGACTGGGTCTGTTCGTAGGTCTCCCAGCGCGTGTCGCTGAGGTACAGGAAGACTTCCAGCGGCAGGCCCTGGCTTTCCGATTGCACGTGGCGCACCACCAGCGGCAGGTCCTGCCGCACGGCCGGATGCTGGCGGAAATAGCCCAGCATGTAGCGGCGCAGCATGCCCAGGTTGGTCAGCGGCTGGCCGTCGGCATGCGGGGCGACGGGCAGCTTCAGCTCGCGGCAGGCGGTCAGCCCGCCCAGCAGCGCGTCGTCGCAGAAGCGCACGCTGTCCGCATCCACGGGGATGCTGTGCTTCACGCGCCGGCCGCCCGATTCCACCATGCCACGCCAGTTCCGCACGCCATTGGTCAGCAGCACGTAGCTGGGCAGCGTCACGATCGTATTGTCGAAATTGCGCACCTTGATGGTGTTGAGCGCGATGTCGGTGACCACGCCGTCGGCCACGTAGCCCGGCACCTCGATCCAGTCGCCGATGCGCAGCATGTCGTAGGCGGCCAGCTGGATGCTGGCGACGAAACCCAGCAGCGAATCGCGGAACACGATAATTAGCAGCGCCGTCATGGCGCTGACGCCGGTCAGGAAGTAAGTGGGCGGACGGCCCAGCAGCAGCGAGACGATGGCGATGAACGCCACCAGGTACAGCACCAGCGTGGCCACCTGGAGAAAGCTCTTGATCGGCCGTTCGCTGGCGTGCGGCAGATGGCTGTAGCGGTCCTCGATGCTGCCCAGGAAGGCAAAGCCCGCGCGCAGCCCGGTGTAGACCATGAAACAGGCGGCGGCCACCCCCAGCGGGGCGCCGAGCATCGCGATCATCGGAAATGTCAGGCTGCTGACCAGCGGCGCGGCCAGGTAGACGATCAGCGCCGGCACGATCGGCGCCAGCCGGTGAAAGACCCTGCGCCGTTCGGCCGCGCGCAGCCACTTGCGGCGCTCGCCGCGTGCCAGCCGGCCCACGATCCACAGCATCAGCGTGCGCGTCAGGTAGTAGCAGACCACGCTCGCCAGCACGATGGCCACCAGCAGCAGCGCCACCAGGGCGATGGCCACGGCCATGCTGTCGGTATGGACGAAGAGTTCCTGTCCGTCTGGTCCCGTCTCGATACGAATCAGGTTGCCGAACATGCGTCCTCCCGGCCAGGCCGGCCCGTGCGCCATCCAGCCAGTGTAGTCGCTGGCTGCGCCTCCGGCCGGGCGCGGCGCTACATGCGCATACAAAACCGCCCCGGCCCGCACACAAACCGGATACGCAGCCGTCGCACCATGGTCCCCACGATCAAGCCAATCAGGACAACGACATGAACTCCCCCACAGCAAAGGCGGCCCGGGCCGCCCTGGTGTTCGGCGGCTCGCGCGGCATTGGCGCGGCCATTGCCACGCGGCTGGCGCAGGACGGCTTCCACGTCGCGCTGACCTATGCCACGCGGCCCGACAAGGCCGCCGAGGTGGTGGCGCGCATCGAGGCTGCCGGTGGCCAGGGCCTGGCCATCGCCGCCGACAGCGCCGATCCGGCCGCCATCCGCGCCGCCGTGCGGCAGGCCGTGGCGCGCTTCGGCCCGCTCGATGCCGCCGTGGTCAATGCCGGGGTCCTGCGGCTGGGCACCATCGACACGGTTGCCGACGCCGATCTTGGCCTGATGCTCGATGTGAATATCCGCGGCGTGTTCGTGGCCATCCAGGCCGCTGCGGCGCAAGTGCGCGACGGCGGGCACCTGATCACGATCGGCAGCAACACGGCCATCCGCACCGGCGCGCCCGGTGGCGCGGTCTACGCCATGACCAAGGCGGCCGTGGCCGCGCTGGTCAAGAACGTGGCGCTGGAACTGGCGCCGCGCGGCATCACGATCAACAACATCCAGCCCGGCCCGACCGTGACCGACATGACGGCCGAAATGGTCGAGCACCTGATCCCGAAGATCCCGCTGGGCCGCGTGGGCCGGCCCGAGGAGATCGCCGGACTGGCAAGCTGGCTGGCCAGCCCCGCGTCGGCCTACATGACCGGCGCCAGCCTGACCATCGACGGCGGCTACGTGCTCTGAGGCTGCCGGTGCTGCCCCGCTCCGCCGTTCTCGGCAAAGATGCCCATGCGATGCTGGATGAAGGCCAGCACCTCCAGCGCCGCCGCCGGCAACGGGCGCCCTGCCTTGACCAGCAGCCGGGCCTGCGTGCCACGGAACAGCGGATGGTCGATCGGCACCGTGGCCAGGCTGCCGGCGGCCACCTCGCGGTAGGCGGCGAACTGGCCGATCAGCGTCACGAAGTCGTCGCAGGCCACGAACTGCTTGAGCGCCGACAGCGAATTGGTGACCAACGTGGGCCGGATGCGGATGTTCTCGGCGAATTCCAGCATCCTGGCCGCGTGCCCGATGCCGTAGGACTCGGGCATCAGCGCCAGCGGATAGGCCATCACGTCGTGGATGGTGACCGGCCCGCCCCGCAGCGTCAGCGGGTGGTCGTGGCGCGTCAGCAGCACGATGGGCTGCGCCGAACTGGCCCGGTATTCGATGCGCGGGTGCAGCGGCGGGTTGTAGGCCAGGCCGATATGGGCACGGCTTTCGGCCACCTCGTTGAGCACGTCGTCCACGGGCAGGATCTCCATGCGGATATCGACCATCGGGTATTGCGCGCAGAACGGCGCCACCACCTCGTTGACCAGCGCATCGACATACCCCTCGCTCAGCACGATCTGCACCATGCCCTGCTGCAGCCCCGTCAGCGCGTGCAGCTGGTCTTCGAGCTTTTCCTGGTGCGAGCGGTAGCCGCGCCAGAACTCCAGCAGATGCGCCGCCGCCTCGGTAGGCCGCACGCCGCGCGCCTGCCGCTCGAACAGCGTGGTGCCCAGTTCTTCTTCCAGCAGCCGGATCTGGCGCGTGATGACCGACGGCGACGTATTGAGGCTCTCGGCCGCGCCCCGGATCGTGCCGTGCGCCAGCACTTCCCGGAAATAGCGCAGCCGCTGCTGATTGATTTCGCGCATCGCTTGCCTTTTTGTTACCCAAAAGCCACTTTCAGTGCGCGGAGCGCCGCTGCGTTGCTTTCAGAAGAACGAAGTGTGGACTTTGTTGCTGTTGGTGTCAGTCTACGCGGCTGCCACTATCGAAGCCAATCCCACAACCATCACAACGCTCTGGAGACTGGCAAATGTTAGTGATGTCGAACCCCGCCGCCGTAGACGGCACCGCCGCGCTGTACCAGAAGATCAACCTGCGGCTGCTGCCGTTCCTGCTGGTCTGCTACCTGTTTGCGTACCTGGACCGCGTCAACGTCGGCTTTGCCAAGCTCCAGATGCAGGGCGACCTGGGCTTTTCCGATGCGGCCTATGGCGTGGGCGCCGGCATCTTCTTCATCGGCTACGTGCTGTTCGAGATCCCCAGCAACCTGATGCTGCCGCGCATCGGCGCGCGCAAGACGTTCAGCCGCATCCTGGTGCTCTGGGGCATCACGTCGGCCTGCATGCTGTTCGTGCGCGACGTGCCCACGTTCTACGCCATGCGCTTCCTGCTGGGCGTGTTCGAGGCCGGCTTTGCGCCGGGCATGATCTATTACCTGTCGTGCTGGTACGGCCCGCAGCGCATGGCACGCGCCATCGCCATCGTGTTCCTGGCCGGCCCGATCGGCGGCATCATTGGCGGCCCGCTGTCGGCCTGGCTGATGACCTCGCTGGCTGGCCATGCCGGCCTGGCCGGCTGGCAATGGATGTTCCTGATCGAGGGCCTGCCCTGCCTGGTGCTGGGCGTGCTGGCCTGGAAGCTGGTGCCCGATCGTCCCGCTGACGCAAACTGGCTCACCGCCGACGAAAAGCGCCTGCTCGATCAGGAACTGGCCGTGCCTGCCGCGCACAAGCATTCGTTCGGCGCCGTGGCGCGCGATCCCAAGATCTACGTGCTGGCGTTTGCGTACTTCTGCGTGATCGCCGCCATCTACGCGCTGAGCTTCTGGCTGCCGACGCTGATCAAGGCACAGGGCGTCAACGACACCGTGCAGCTGGGCTGGTACACGGCCCTGCCCTATGTGGGCGGTGCCATCGGCATGATCTACATGGGCCGCCGCTCGGACCGCAAGCGCGAGCGTCGCTATCACGCCGCGGTGCCGGCACTGGCGGGCGCCGCGCTGCTGGCCGGCTCGACGCTGGCCGACGGCCACCTGGCCGCCACCATCGCGCTGCTGACGCTGGGCACCACCACGCTGTGGATGACCTACACGGTGTTCTGGGCCATGCCGTCCGAATACATCAAGGGGCCCGCCGCCGCCGGTGGCATCGCACTGATCAATACCATCGGCCTGTCCGGCGGCTTCTGGGGCCCCGCCATCATCGGCTGGGCCAAGTCGGCCAGCGGCAGCCTGCATCCGGGCGTGCTGATCATCGCTGCCATGCCGCTGGCCGCCGCGCTGATCATCCTGGCCGCGCGGCTCCCCGCGCGGCACAGCGAACCGCATCCCCTCCCATCCAATCCGTAGCTCTCCCCGCAACACCCCACGTAAAACAAGGAGTCAACCATGCTGCTGTACCTGTCAACCTGGTCTGAAATCGAGCAGTACCTGAAGCGCAGCCGGACCATCGTCATCCCGATCGGCTCCAACGAGCAGCACGGCCCCACGGGCCTGCTGGGCACCGACTGGATGTGCCCGGAGATCATCTGCCGCGCGGCCGAGCAGCAGGGCGACATCCTGGTGGCGCCCACCTTCAATATCGGCATGGCGCAGCACCATCTGGGCTTTGCCGGCACCATCTCGCTGCGCCCCACGACGTTCATCGCGGCCATCGTGGACTGGACGCGCTCGCTGGCCCGCCACGGCTTCGAGAAGATCCTGTTCCTGAACGGCCACGGCGGCAATGTCGCGTCGGTCGAGGCGGCGTTCTCGGAGATCTATGCCGAATCGAGCTTCGCCGGGCGCCGCGCCGGCTTTGCGATGAAGCTCACCAACTGGTGGGATCTGGAAGGCGTGAACGAGCTGGCCAAGGAGATGTTCCCGACCGGCCATGGCGCCCATGCCACGCCGTCGGAGATCGCCGTCACGCAGTACGCGTACGCGCATGCGATCAAGCACGCCGACTACTCGCCACGCATCGCGCCGTCTGGCCCGATCCGCGAGGCGCTGGACTTCCGCGCCCGCTTCCCCGACGGCCGCATGGGATCGGATCCGAACCAGGCCACGCCGGAAAAAGGCCGCGCCCTGGTGGAGCTGGCGGCCCGCAGCCTGGTCAAGGAACTGGCCGCGTTTGGGGACGAGGCTGTGCCGGGTTGATGGTCGACGGTTGACGGTTTGCACCCCTCTCCCACGCGTGGGAGAGGGGTGCGCATAGCAAGTGGAGTTGAGTTCTTACTACCGGCGCGCACCCGGCGCCATCGCCTGAAACACCCCGTCGCGCAGCACCAGCGCGTGCAGCAGCGCGGCGGCCAGGTGCAGCAGCACCACCGCGAACAGCGTCAGCCCCAGCCACGTGTGCAATGTCCGCAGCAACGCGAACAAGGTCACGCTGGCGGGCAGGATCGGCGGCAGGTGGAAGCCGCCGGCCATCGTCACCGGATAGCCGCCGGCCGACAGCATGCCCCAGCCGATCAGCGGCATCGCCAGCATCAGCGCGTAGAGCACGTAGTGCGATGCCTTGGCGATGACCCGTTGCACGGCGGGCATGCTGTCCGGCAGCGGTGGTGCCCCGCGCCGCAGGCGCACGGCCAGGCGGACGATCACCAGCAGCAGCAAGGCGACGCCCAGCGGCCGGTGCAGCGCCACCAGCGTGTCGTGCGCACGCGAAACGGTAAAGACCATCCCGACCCCGACAAACAGCATCGACAGGATCAGCACGGCCATCAGCCAGTGCAGCAGCTTCTGCAAGCCGCTGAATTGTGTATGCGTAGCCATCATGCCTGGTTCCTTTTATCGGGATGCCTGCTGCCCGTGCGCGTCGAGGGCTTCCTCGCGCGTGCGGCGCTGGTAGGACAGCGCATAGGCCGCCGAACGGGCAGCCAGCAGCGGGTCGTTCGACGCGGCGATGCCCGAAGGCAGCACGGTCGGATCGAAGTTGACGTCGCGGCAGACGCCGCCATCGGCCTGCGAACTCGCGCGCTCGATCACGAGCGTGCCGGCGTCCACCTGCTGGCGGTCATCGGGCCACGCCTGCGTGGCGTCGTCGGTGGGGTCGCCGGGCGCGCCCAGCGTCAGCATCAGGCGCCAGCGCAATGGGCCGGCGGCCAGCTTCTGCGTGAGGTCGGCAGCCAGGAACGATGCCTCGCCCTTCTCGGCGTTGCTGACTGGCGCGTAGGGCAGCTCCGGCTGCACCGACCAGCGCACGGCCTGGCGCTTGCCGGCCCCGTCGACCAGGTAGAACGCGTTGACGCTGTAATAGGCCGCGTTGGCAAAGCTCGATGACGGGGCATGGCCCTTGACCCAGCCCTGGAACGCGCCAAGCGCGGGATTGGCCTCGGCGAAGGCCTTGATTTTGGCGGGATCGGGCTTGTGCGTGGCCGGATCGGGCTGGCTGGCCTGCAGCAGCTGGTAGAACTGCTCCGGCGTATGCACCGGGAACAGCGGCACCGAATTCATGCCGGTGCGCCACTGCTGGCCGTCCGCCTGCTTGAACATCAGCGCGAAACTGCGGATTGGCACGCTGCCGTCCGGGGCCTGCGGATTGCCGCCCGGAATCGCCAGGCGCCCGATCACGGGCGTACGGCCCTGGGCAAACACGCCGGCCTTCGACCACTGCGCGGCCGCGCCGGTGCTCTCGAAATAGCCCTCGACGCAGACGCCCTTGGCGTGATTGCGCCGATAGCCTTCGTGCAGCCCGTCGTTGCGCTGGAACTGGTTGATGATGGTCTGGGTGGACAGCCGGTGCGGCGCGATCCATCCGCCCGTATAGGCAAAGCCGCCGGCCAGGACGAGCACCACGGCGCCAATGGCGCCCAGGCGACATGGCACGCAGATGCGCGCGCCCGATTGTGATGTGGGGGTGTTGTCGGTCAATGCGTACTCCCGATGAGTGAGGACTCCTCCGGTATACGCGCAACGCAGGGGGGCTATTCCCTCGGCCCGAGAAAAATTTGCCCGGAAGCCAGACGGCTCCGGGCGAATCGGAAACCGCTTACGGTTTCTCGCGGGTAATCGACAGCGCGCTGAACGACTGTGTCACCGGCATCACTTCGAGGTAGTTGATATTCACGCGCGCCGGCAGCGTGGCGGCCCAGAACACGGTCTCGGCGATATCGTCGGGGGTCAGCGCGTCGGCGCCTTCGTAGACCTTGTCCACGCGCGACTGGTCGCCGCTGAAGCGCACATTGGAAAACTCCGTGCCACCCACCAGCCCCGGCGCCACATCGGTCACGCGCACGCGGGTGCCGGTCAGGTCGGCGCGCAGGTTCAGCGAGAACTGGTGCACGAACGCCTTGGTGGCCCCATAGACGTTGCCACCCGGGTAGGCGTAGGCACCGGCCACCGAGCCGATATTGACCACGTGGCCACGATTGCGCTCGACCATGCCCGGCAGCACCGCACGGGTCATCGTCACCAGGCCCGTGACGTTGGTATCGATCATCGTTTCCCACTGGTCCAGGTCGGCCCGTTGCGCGGGCTCCAGGCCCAGGGCCAGGCCCGCGTTGTTCACCAGCAGGTCGATCTCGGCGTAGTCGGCCGGCAGGCCCGCCACGGCGGCGAACACGGCATCGCGGTCGCGCACGTCCAGCACCAGCGGCAGCACGTTGTCACGGCCCAGTTCGTCGACCAGGGCCTGCAGCCGGTCTTCACGGCGGCCGGCGGCGACGACGCGATGGCCGGCATTGACGAAACGACGGGCGATGGCGGCGCCGAATCCAGCAGTGGCACCGGTGACAAATACGATCATGTTGGCTCTCCAGCTTGAAACAGGTTTGGCCCCGGATACTACACCGTTGCCCGCAAACCCGGGTGCCACTGGATGCAGATCGATATTACGCGGCGCGCGGCAGGATCACCCGGCAACGCGGGAAATTGGCGCAGCCCCAGAACGGGCCGGCCTTGCCGTGGCGCGCCACCAGCTTGACGCCGCACGCCGCGCAGCTGGGCGTGCGGAAATCGCCCTCGAAGGCCGACGCCATCAGCATGGCTTGCGTCTCGGCCGGCAGCGCCCGGATGCGGGCGACGATGGCCTCGCCATCGAGCAACTGGATGCCGGCGCGTTCGGCCGACGCCTGCACGGGCTGGCCCACGTAGCCGGACAACGACCAGAACACGCCGCGGCCCACCTGGCGTTCCAGCATCGCGCCGCCCAGCGCCCGCACCTGCTCCACCTTGACGGGCCGGTTCCACGCCTTGCATTGCACGACCGCCAGCGGTGCGCGCTGGCCGCGCTTGTACAGGGTGGCATCGACACCGCCGTCCGGGCCATTCGGCACGGTCTTCACCTTGAAGCCCATGGCCTCGTAATAGGCCACGCACAGCAGCTCGAAACGCTTCCATTCGAGTTGCCGAAGCGCGTCGAGCGACCATTCGCGGACGGGTGCGGGCGCCGGACGGGGCGTTGCCGCCGGGAGCGATACCACGGCTGCAGCGGCGGCTCCGCCGTTGGCCGGAGGCACCGTCCGGATCGTATCTGCATACGGCGGCGGCCCGGGAGGCGACGCCACGGGTCGGCGACGCGGCGCCATGCGCTGGCGTTCTTCCTGCTGGCGGCGTTCCCTGGCGTGGCGGTGCGACAGCAGCGCGAGGATGGCGGTGATCGCCGCCACCACGGACGACAAAAGACGGAGTATTTCGACCAGGCTCGACGCGGCCTGGGGAAGCGCACGGGAGAAGACCAGAAGGCCGATCACACCCGGCATGACCACGTAGAGCGTAAAAAAGCCGGCGGCGCCCAGCAGCACCGTCATCCACCATGGCGCCTCGACCAGCGTGCCGATAATCGAATGCCGGCCCCATTGCCGCGCTGACGGCGCGGCCGCCTGCGTGCCCGCCTGTGTGCCCATCCCTCGAACCATTGACCCACCTCTTTTTTGTTTTTGAAGGTGTCCGAGGCGTCCGACCGGTCCCGTCCAGTCATACGTGCACGCCTGGAAAATGCCAAATGTATCGAAGATGTCTTGCACCCGGGTTGTATCGCACCCACACCCGTCTTTCGCGGGGGGTGCGGCGCACCATGTCGAGGCTAGTTATTCGTTTTTCGACTGCATTTTGTGAACGCAAGTCATTTTGGGAATTACGAGGGGGAGCGTAGGCTTTCTGTACGGCTCGAACGGAGCCGATCACAACAACACCATCATGACCTCGAAGACTCTCCTGATCCCTGCCCTGCTTCTCGCCCCCATGCTGGCCTGGAGCGCCCCCGCCCCCACCCCCGTCAGCCATGAGGCCGCGTTGTTTGGCAGTCCGGCGCCCGCGCAGACCGTGGGGCGCACCATCACGATCGCGCCGGATACGCGCTTCGTCACCGTGGCATCGGGTGAATCGGTGGCCATCCGTGCCGGCGACCAGACCGTCAACTGGACCTTCCTTGAGGCGCTGAACGGCGCCACGATGCCGCTGCGCGTGCTGATGCCCGGCACGCAACAGGCCAGCGGCGTCTACATCCACGTGGCACCGAGCGAGGTCTACAGCGCGGGCTGAGCGGACCGTGTGTATCAGCGATGGCTTGGGCGATGGCCCGGCCAGGATGAACCGCCCCCCGGGCCCGAAACGGGCCCGGGTCCGGCCTAGAGCGGCTGCCAACCGCCGCCGGTGGCCACCATCGCCTGCTTCAGCTCCAGCATGCCGCTGCCCTTGAGCACCCGCGTCAGCACCGGAAACGCGCCCTGCACCGATGCATCGCTGGCCCACGGCGCCGGCTCCAGCGTGTAGGTGTAGCGCACGGTGGTGGTCAGGCGCGCCGGCGTTTCGTCGGACTTCTGCGGCTTGTCCCAGCCCGTGACCTTCTCCAGGTGCACGCGGCCATAGCAAAGGTCCGGCTGGCTGGCGTCGGTGCCGTGCGCCGCCGTGTGCGGGCTGGCGTTGACATACTGGCGCCCCTTGTCGGTCAGGTCATAGCGCCGTGCCTTGACCTTCTCGTCCTCCCCGTTCTGATGATGCAGCGTCATCTCGGCGCTGACATGCGAGACCAGCCCCGCGTGTTCCAGGGCCGGCATCTGGATGCCGTCGCGCATCTGCGCGGCAACGGGCAGGTCGGGCACATCCACCGGCCATTGGTGGCGGCCGATGCAGAGGTCGCCATGCGCGGTCAGGTGCTTGTCCAGCGCCGCGCTGAAGTTGGCTTCGGTCGCGGCATCGGGCGCGGTGCAGCCCGCCAGCAGCAGGCTCGTGGCCGCCGTCAGCGCGGCGGTCAGCAGGATCGGTTTCATCGTTGGATTCGGTAACGGGTATCAGTGGGTCTCGGCGGACTTGTGCGTCTCGGGATCGGCATACGCATTCGCCACCGTATGGCCATGGGCATCGCCGGCGGCCGTGGCCGGTGCCACGTAGCCGTCGGTCAGCGTGTTCAGGAAGGCGATCAGGTCCTGCATCTCCTGGTCGGTCATCGGCGGCGGGCTGCCGGCGCGGCGCTGGTCCAGCGGCATCTGTTCGTCCAGGTTGGCGCGGTACTTCGCCGGCAGGTCGTTGAACTTGGCGACCTTGCCGCGTGCATCGCGCGGATACCACTTCTCCGGCGCCGTATCGCGCGTGTTGTAGAAGCGGACCACCTCTTCCAGCGACCGGAACACGCCGTTGTGCATGAACGCATGGCGCGTGGCGGCGTTGCGCAGCACCGGCGTCTTGAACATGCCGCAGGTGGCCGCCGCACCCTTGTCCTTGCCGGGGCGATGGTCGGTGCGCAGCGGCCCGCACAGGCCCAGGTCGAAGTACTTCGGATCGGCGTTGGCCGGGATGTCCCTATTGCGCGGCACACCAATCGCGGCGAACGAGTAGTCGCTCGTCATGTCCTGGCTGCCGTCGTTGCCGCCGCCCAGCAGGTGACAGGCCATGCAGTTGCCCTTGGTGGGGTCCATGAACACGCGCAGGCCGCGGATCTCGGCGTCGTTCAGCGCGCCGCCCACCTTGTTGGTGCGGTAGCGGTCGAACTTGCTGCTGTACGGATGGAAGCTGCGGTCCTCCACCTGGAACGCCTGCAGCGCCGCGCCCACCAGCGCAAACGCCTTGTCGGCATCGTCGAACACGTTCGGGCCATAGGCCTGGCGGAATGCGTCGGCGTGCGCGCCGTTGCGCACGGCATCCACCACGGCGGACTTGCCAGCCGCCGCCATCTCGTTGGGCGCCAGCAGCGGAATCGCGGCCTGCTCCGCGATGGTGTTGGCGCGGCCGTCCCAGGTCAGGCCGCCGCCGGGCCCGGGCGGGCTGATCATGTCGGGGTTCTCGAACGTGTCGGAATACGCGTTGGTGTACTCCTTGTACATCAGGGTCGGCACGGCGCGCGTGCCGGGCTGGCGGCCATCGGGGCCACCCAGCTGCACCGACAGGTCGTTGGCCGGCGCGTAGGCGTGGCCGGGGTCGTGGCAGGTGGCGCAGGACATCTTGCCCGATCCCGAGAGCGAGGGATCGAAGAACAGTTTGGCGCCCACTTGCGCGGCGGCCGAGAGGGACGATGCCGGCGCGGCGGCCACGGCGGCCACCTTGGTCGGCACGGGCTGGACGGCGCCGGACTGCGCAGTGGCCTGGTTGCCGGATGCGGCCGCGCGGGCCGGCTTGCCGGTATCCGTCGCGGGCTGGCAGGCGGCCAGCGCAACGGCAAGCAGTGCCGCGCTACAGCGCGCGGCGAATGGGAAAACACGCATGATGAAGGTGGGCGGTGGCAGCCGCCATCCGTTGTCGGATTGAACACGGCAGGCCGCCGGACACAGCCGGCGAACCACCGCGACATGCGGGGTCCGCGGGCCATGCCCGGGCGACTGCCTGGGCGTTGAGGCTTACGACTTGATCGCCCAGATGTTGGTCTGGGTGGTGTCCGGGCCGGTGGCCGTGTTGTTGCCGCTGCCAACCGAACCGCTACCGCTGCCGCCAGCCACGCTGCCGCCAGACTGCAGGTCGCCGGCCTTGACCACGTACTTGTGGTTCATCGGGCGGACCGAGTCGAAGTGCGTGTTGGCGCTGCCCGAGTACTCGGCCAGGTTGGTCAGGTTGTCGGCGATGTACTTCTCGGTGTACTTCGAGCGGTTCATGTACGACGTCGCCACGGCCGGATCAGACAGGCCGAACATGTCCTGCATCGTGCGCACGAACGAGAAGTGGCTGTAGGCATCCGAATCGATGATCTGCTTCGGCGCGCCAGGCTGGTTGGTCAGCAGCGCGAAGATGGTCGGGCCGTCGCCCTTGTTGCCGCCGTTGTAGCGCGGCACCGCCGTGGTGATGCCCTCGCCCAGCGGCGCGCCGCTGGTGGCGGCACCGCCCACGTTCCAGCCGCAGCACGACGAGCTGCCGAAGAAGCTGGAGCCTTCGTCGAACAGCATGACGATGGCCGAACGGCGGCTGGTGTTCTTCCAGGCCGGCGACGCCTGGATCTGGTCTACCAGGTACTTGGCGTACGCGTCGCCGCGCGCGATGTTGGTCGACAGGCAGGTGGACACGCCGTGGATGTCGTCGCACTGGTCCGGCACGATGTAGTTCAGCGCGCCGATGTCGCCGCTCTTGAGGTCATCCTCGAACTGGTGCGTGTTCCACGTGATGCTGTTGGTCGCCGCGTAGCTGGCGATCGACGTATCCCACTGGCCGCCACTCACCGTGCGGTTCAGGTTCTTGAAGAAGTCCGGGCGGTTGCGCACATCGTCGAAGTTGACGGCCGGGTGGTGCTTGGTCTTGTACAGGCCGGCCGGCATCGTCTCGGTGGCGCCCGACGTCGGGTTCACACCCGTGATGGCGGCGTTGGCCACGCCGTCCTTGCGCGGGTCCTGGCCCGGATTCATCGATTCGCTGTAGACGCGCGCCGACATGCCGGCCTTGTACAGCGCCGTGAACATGTTGCGGCGACCCTTGAGGTTGTGCACCTTGGTGTCGGCATTGCACGCCGTGACCGGCACGTAGGTGTCGGTCGGCTGGTTGGCCGTGTCGCCGGCCGGCAGGCAGTTCCACGCGTTGTCGTCGGCCACGCCCCAGTCGTCGGCGCTGGCCAGCGAGATGTAGTTCGGCTCGCTGGGGTTGCCGGTCGAGAAGTAGTTGGCCGCCTTGTTGCCTTCCGTGTGCAGGTACTTGTAGAAGTTCGGGTAGGCCGCGTTGTCGATGGTCTGGTTGCTGTGGTTCTCGAAGATCACCACGAACAGGTGGTCGTAGCGCGGAATGCCTTCGGGGTTGAACGCGGCGTCCTGCGCGGCCTTCAGCGAGGTCACCGGGTCGGCGGCGCTGTCGCTGGCGTAGCCGCGATCCAGGATCGTGGCGGCCTGCGTGTAGCGGGCGGCCAGCGTGTTGTCCTCGACCAGCAGCGCCCGGGTAGCGGCCGCGCTGGACAGCGTGCCCGGCAGGGCCACCACATCGTCGGCGTTGACCGTGACATCGGCCGTGCCACCCGTGAAGCTCAGGCGCCCGGCGATGGCCGCCCTGGCGTCGGCGTACTTCATCGATTCCGCTTCGGTCAGGCGCACCACCTCGGTGGAGAGCGGGCTGATGACCACGTCCGTGCCGGCGGCGGCCTGATCGGCCGCGCTGCGCAGGATCATCTTGCTGGCCACCTTGGTATTGCCCGCCACGGGGTCGATGTACGACGCATCGGTGCCCACCACGGCCACCAGGCTCGCGGCCGGCGTGGCCAGCGTGAAGCGGCCGTTGGCGTCGGTACGCGTGGCAGCCTCGCCGGTATCGCACACGCCGTTGCCGTTGTTGTCGGCACAGACGGTGGCGTTGGCGTAGGTCACGGGGACGAACGTCTGGTCGACGGCATCGCCGGTGGTGCTCTTGGCGTAGTCCACGCCAGTGGCCGACGAGTTGGCGACGCCGGTCGGGTTCTTGACAGCCGCGCCGGCGACGACGCCGCTCACGGTCTGCGCGGCGCCGCTGGTGCCCGAGGACGTGGAGGCGGGGGTGTCATCGCCGCCGCAGGCCGCCAGCAGCGCGGCGGCTGCCAGGGCGGTCAGCAAGGGGACGTAGGTGGATTTGTTTGGGTGCATGGTTCTGGCTCGCCGGAATTCGCGCGATTGTTATGAGTGGGACTCGAGGGGTCTCGAGAAGAGTCTCTTGGGGCGCCGCACCAAAGCCTGCCCCGTCGCGGTGGTTCTGGCGGGTGGGCCGCCTGCGCAGGAAGTCTCCGGGCCGGTGACGGCGCGAAAGCCATCCCCAACCTTTGTGCAGCGGGCCCGATGCTAGGAACTCAATGTGACGATTTCGTGGAACCCTTGACGCGTCAAGTTACAGACGATTTCGAGGCGACGAACCTCGATACAAAGCGGACACATGGTTGCCACGGCCGCCGGGCTGGCGTGATACTTGCGCGCGTCATGTCCTTGGCTTTCCGTGGATTCCCGCTCATGCACGCCCCTTCTGCCCCGCACCCCGCCAACGCGCCCCGCCAGACGGCCACGCTCCATTTCTCACCCGAACTGCGCGACTGGATCGTGGGCGCCTTGCAGCGCGGCCGCACCGCGCCGGAAATTGCCGACGCGCTGGTGTCGCGGCAGTTCGATCCGGCCGTGGCCCGCGCGCTGGTCGACGCCTTTGTGCGCGTGCTGCGCGACGGCGGCCCGCTGCCCGAAGGCCAGATCACGGTGGAACGGATGCCGACGGCCCCGGCCGTGCCCAGGCTGCCCTATGCGTCGGTGCTGCGCGGCGGCGATCGTGAAGTGCACGTCCTGTCGCGCACGGACAAACCCGTGGTGGCCGTACTCGAAGGCGTGCTCAGTCATGCGGAATGCGATGCGCTGGTGGCGGCGGCCCGCCCGCGCCTGGCGCCGTCCACCATCGTCGACCCGCGTACGGGCGAGCACGTGGTCAGCCCGGACCGCAGCAGCCAGGGCATGTTCTTCCGCCTGGCGGAGTCCGCGCTGCTGGCCACTATCGACGCACGCGTGTCGGCGCTGATGCAGCTGCCCATGGAGCACGGCGAGGGCCTGCAGGTGCTGCAGTACCGGCCCGGCGCGCAGAGCCAGCCCCATTTCGACTTCCTGATGCCGAACAACCCGGCCAACCAGGCGTCGATCGCACGCAGCGGCCAGCGCGTGAGCACCATGGTGATCTACCTGAACGATGTGGCCGAGGGCGGCGAAACGGTGTTTCCGGAAATCGGCCTGATGGTGGTGCCACGCAAGGGCAACGCGGTCTATTTCGAGTATTGCGACAGCAACGGCACGCTGGACGGCAAGACGCTGCACGCCGCCGCGCCGGTGGCGCAGGGCGAAAAATGGGTGGCTACGAAGTGGATGCGGCAGCGGCGCTTTGTGTCCGCGGCCGAGGAGACGCAGATCGCGTCGATGTAGCACGCGGGCCAGCCAGCCGGCGGCCCGCGCGGGGTTGGGGTGTGACGGGCGTCAGGCGCGCGATGCGCGACGCCCCGGCGCCATCACCGGCTCGGCCAGATAGGCAAACACGATGCCCAGCGCCGCCCACAGCACCGCCTGGATGCCGAACGCCGCCACGCGGTACTGCCACAGCAGCGTGGCCGGAAAGTGCTCGGGCACCTCGTTGATCCCGGGCAGCAGCGCATGCGCCAGCGCCCCCAGCACCACGAAGATCGCGGCGGCGGCAAGCCCCATCGTCCAGCCATCGCGGCGCGCGGCCAGCCGGCGTGCCACCACCACCGCCACCACCATGGCCGCCAGCGACACGGCGATCATCGTGAAGAACAGCGCGGTACGCAGGCCGATGGTGGACGGATCGCCAATGGCCGGCGGATTCGGCGGGTACTTGAAGAACGGCACCAGCACGATCGCGATATAGCCCAGCAGCGCCAGCAGGCCCGACGTTGCCCTTGTGCCCAGCCCGCCCAAGGCACCGATGCGGCCATGGACGAAGGCGAAGACCAGCGCGAACAGGCCGCCCAGCGCGGCGCCGAACACGCCCAGCCCGACAAACAGGCCGACGCCCGACTGCGTGTCGCGGCTGACCAGTTCCGGCATCTCGTGCGCATGGCTGCCGCCCATCGCGTGGGTTGCCTGTTCCTCGAAGGCGATGGCCGCCTCCACCTGCGGCTCACCCACCACGCGCGCGAACGCAAAGGCCAGCAGGCTGGCCAGAAAGCCCGCGATCATGCCGCGGACCAGCAGACTTCTCACCATGAATCGGCCTTGTCAGTGGCAGGGAAAGCCAAGCAGATGGCGACCGTCGTGCACGAACTCATGCACGTACATGGTGTTGAAGATGGCGGCGGCGCCCTCTTCCACGCCCACGAAATAGATGGCCAGGAGCAGCAGCATGCCGCCGAAGATGGCCCAGGGGAGCAGTTCGCGAACGGGGATCGTGGCCGGCGCAATAGCCGGCGAGAGGGCCGGCGCAAAGGTGGCGCTTGCCGTAGCGCTTGCGTGCATGAGGATTCTCCTTGAGGATGACGCGTCCCGAGACGAATGGATGTGCCCGAGGAGAAGGTCTGACTTGCCAGCGCCACCCGCGATAACACGTGGGCAGCCCGGCATACAGTGGCGCGACCGTGCCGGCATCTCACCGGCTTCTTCTCTTCGGAATCCGTGCATTCTAGTCGAGGGTCCGCCGATCCACCTAATCGCCATCGTGCCTTCGTGCCTTCGTATCGTCACACCGTCGCCATCCACCCCGCCGCCCCATGACCCGCCGCCTCACCCTGCTCTGCGTACCCGCCACGGCCGCCCTGCGCGCCGGGCGCTTTCCGGCCGACAACGCGCTGAATGACGACGACGGCGTTCACACGGCCACATGGGCAGGCAAGCTCGGACGGCCAGACCGCGTGCTGTCCAGCCCGATGGCATGCGCATGCGATACCGCGCGGGCGCTGGGGCTGCCCGTCAGTGTGGAAGACGCCTTGCGGGAAGTGGATTACGGGCGCTGGCGCGGCCAGTCGCTCAAGGATGTCGGCGCTGCCGAGCCCGAGGCGCTGGCGGCCTGGCTGTCCGATCCGGGCATGAACGCCCATGGTGGCGAGTCGCTGGCGGCGGTCAGCGACCGCGCCGGCCTGTGGCTGTCCGGCCGCGAGCCCGGCCATACGCTGGCCGTGACCCACGCCAGCGTGATCCGGGCCATCGTCGTGCATGCACTGGGCGCCCCGGCGCGGGCCGTCATGCAGCTCGACATCGCGCCGCTGACGCTCACCACGCTGTCAGCCCATGCCGATGCGTGGCGCGTGACGTCGGTCGCCGTGCCAGTTGTCGTGCCTGTGGTCGTACCTGTCGTCGCGCGGTCCGACGTGCCGCCTCACTGAGTCGGGCAGTTCGCCGCCCCACCGGTGTCGGTGTTGCGGAAAGTCACCACCAGCCGGCTGTCCTTGGCCATCATCAGCGTGTTGCCATAGGTGACGGTCGGCATGAACGCGATGTCAGGGGCCACGGCCACCGGCGGCTGCCGTTCGGCATCGACGGTCAGGACCAGTTCGACGGTATAACTGTCCACCGCGGCGCCCTGTGGCGACTGCGCGAACTTCTGGCGGAATGCGCACATGTCGCGCGTAATGTTGTCCAGCGCCGCCTGCACGGATACCGACTTGCCAGGCGGAATCGGAGCGGTATTGCAGGCGGACAACAGCACGGGCACGAGCATTGCGGGAACAAGGTAACGCATGGGCAGGCGCAAGGGCGGGGTCATGGCGTCTCCTGCACGGCGGGTGCCGTCCATGCGACCACTCTATCCGGCGGCCCGCACCGGCTCCATTGGCCCAAAGGCCAACGCACCACGGCGATCGGGGGCTGCCTCCGGCGACGGTACAGCGCCATCAGAACGCCTCGTTGATCTGGAAGTACACCCCTTTCGTATTCCTGCCCACGCCCGCGTCGAAGCGGACATTCACCCGGGGCTTGAACTCGAAGCGATACCCGATCCCCGCATTGGGCAGCCAGTGGGCCGACGTCAGCGCCCCGGGATTTGGCGCGATCGCGCCGGTGCCGATCCAGAACACCATGCCCTGCCGGCCCACGATATGCCAGCGGTACTCGGCCTGGATGCTTGCCATCGCGCGGTCGCGGTACTGGCCCAGGAAATAGCCGCGCATCCGCTTGTTGTTGCCAAGCGTGGCCATCATGTCCCACGGCACATCGCCCCAATTGAAGTTGCCGTAGATATCCAGCGCCAGCACGTCGCGTTCGCGCATCCTGAAGTACTTGTTGGCCGTGATCTCCAGGTTCTCCAGATCGGTGTCGCTGCCCAGATACCGGCGATAGACCGTTGCGTTGACGAGCAGCGACTCGCCCTTGTACGGATTGGGAATGAAGTCGCGCGTGTCGTACGAAAAATGCCCGCTCACCCCGGAACTCATCACCCTTGGCCCGTTCGGATCGGTCGCCAGCTTGCTGTCGGCGCCGCGTTCCAATTTGGTGGCGTTGTCATACTGAAAGCTGTAGCCCGCCCCGATATAGATATTCGGGCGCACCCGGAACATGATCTTCGGCTGGAACGCGACCGTCTGGCGCGTGTAGGTTTCCTTGTTCGCGCTGTTGATGGCGTTGTCGTAGCCAACGCCCCAGTACGCGGTCGGCATGTTGATCAGGTCCAGCTCCAGCAGCACGCGGTAGCTGTCGTCGGCAAAGAAGGTGTTGTTCTCGATCGACACGCCGTACGCACCCTTGACGGTGCCAAAGCCGCGGATCGAGAGCGTGGACAGCTGGGTGTCCGCTTCGGCCCCCTTGGGCTTGTAGAGGCCAATGGCGGCCGCGCCGATCCCGAACCCCATTTCCGGGTTGTAGAACGGCCCGGGCAGGACGCCCCAGTCGATGCCCTTGCTCAGGTCGACTTCCTTCGACGCCCCCAGCTTGGTGAGCAACCTGTCGATCCAGGCCTGCTTTTCGCCCTCCACGGGCTGCACGGGCTGCGCGGGCTCCTCGGCGCCCGCCGTCGCCGCCCTCATGGCAAGCGTGGCTGCGACGGCGATCAGACGATGGCGGTTCATGGCGTGCCCTAGAACCGGAAGAAGCCGGTGGCGATGATGTTGTTCCGGTTGTAGCCGTAGCCGAATTCCACGATGAATCCGAGGCTACGGTTGACGGCCCAGCTCACGCCGGCCGAGCCGCTCCAGTAGCCCACCACGCGCTGGCCGATCTGGTAGTTCAGGCGGGCCGTCTGGCCACCGGCCTCCTCGATGGGAATGTCGAAGTGGCCGGTGATCGTGGCCCGGGTCTTGAAATAGGTGCCACCGATAAATGGGGTCAGCAGACCCAGGCCGGGTCCGAGCCGGAAGTTCCAGCCGATCCGCGGGCCGATGTTCAGCGACTTCACCGGGGTCTCCGACATCGTGATGTCCGACACCGTATAGGTGACCGGCAGCGCGAAGAAAAGCTGCTTGTACGTCCCCACCAGCGTGAAACCGCCGCCATAGGTGTGCCCGCTGTAGTTCGCCTGCTGCGTCGGCAACTTGATGGGCTGGGAGCAATCGGGCCGGGGCCGGTTGCCGGCACAGCCGATGTTTATCCCGAAGAACTGCTGCAGTGCCGTCTTCGACGAGAACGAGATATCGATCGCCCCGCTGCCCTCGACGTTGCCGACCATGCCGTAGACATTCATGAACGGGAAGATCCAGGCGCCAAGCTGCACCTGGTTGGACACGTTATGAAGCTTCGATTGCTGGAACTGCACGAAATCGGCCGAGCGCAACGGGTTCGCGCCCGCCGATATCGCCAGGTCGCTGAGCTGGTAGCGCTGGTATCCGTTGTAGTAGGAATAGCCGATGAAGTACGGATTCGGCAGGTTGTAGCCCTTGTCGATGACGCGCTGGGCGAAGAATGGCAATGCCCTGTCCCATTGCTTGGGCTCGGCGGGCGCGGCGTCCGACGTACCGACCGGGCCGACGATCCCGCGATAGGGGCCGGAGCTGCTGTCGGGACTGGCCGAGCCGACGCTGCCGCCACCATCGGCACCAGCGGTCCATGCATGGGCAAGGCCCGTGGCGGCAATCAGCCCGGCAAATGCCAGCCAACGGAAAAGCACGCCACGCAGATTGCTGCTGCCCATTGCCTTCTCTCCAATATCGGGAACCCTCGCTTTCACTGGAACCGGGTCTGGAACTGGGACAGGTACGGCCAGACGCTGCCAGCGTGTTGATTATCGTGCGCAGCGGACGCCACGACTGCGGGACCTTGGTCCAATGACACCCGCTGGCAAGCTGTGGAAGACCGACTTTTTTTGCATTTTTCTGCGTACATATGCAAAATAAGAAAAGGACAACGCCGGACGCCGACATGACATCGCTTGAGGGCCAGTTTTGCGCTGGCGACATCACTTATCGATACGTGGACCTGCCCGCGATGCTGGGACCGTCACTGGCGCGGCTGCCCGTGGTGCTGCGCCTGCTGCTGGAAAACGTGGCGCGCAATATGGAGGGCGACGAGCGCGCGGCGGCCATCGCGGCCATCGTGGCGTGGCTGGACAGCGGCACGAGCGAGGCGGAAATCGCCTTCCAGCCTGGCCGCGTGCTGATGCACGACACCACCAGCACCCCGGCACTGGTCGATATTGCCGCGATGCGCGATGCCCTGGCCGAGGCCGGCGCCGACCCCGCCGCGCTCAACCCGGTGCTGCCCGTGGATGCATCGGTCGACCACTCGCTGGCCGTGGAGGCGTTCGCGCGGCCCAATGCGGCCACCGAGAACCTTCGCATCGAGGCCCGGCGCAACGCCGAGCGCTACAGCTTCCTGCGCTGGGCGTCGAAGGCGCTCAAGGGGGTGCGTATCCATCCGCCCGGCACCGGCATCATGCATACGATCAACCTGGAGCAACTGGCCACCGTCGTCACCACGCAGCCGCGCGATGGCGCGCTGTGGGCGGTGCCCGACACGCTGATCGGCACCGACAGCCATACCCCGATGATCAACGGCATCGGCGTGCTGGGCTGGGGTGTGGGCGGGCTCGAAGCCCAGACCGTCATGTTCGGTATGCCCGTGATGCAGCGTATCCCCGACGTTGTCGGCGTGCGACTGGCCAACGCGCTGCAGCCCGGCGTGCTGGCCACCGACCTGGCGCTGACCGTCACGCAGCGGCTGCGTGCCATCGGGGTATCCGGCGAATTTGTCGAGTTCTTCGGCCCCGGCGTGGCCACGTTGACGGCCGGCGACCGTGCCGTCGTCGCCAACATGGCGCCCGAATACGGCGCGACCACCGGCTACTTTCCGATCGACGACCAAACCCTGGCCTATCTGCGCGCCACCGGGCGCAGCGAGGCCAGCATCGCGCTGACCGGCACCTACGCCCGTCGCGCCGGCCTCTGGTTCGATCCCGCCAGCACCCCGCGCTACACCCGCACGATCGACATCGACCTGTCAGCCGTCGGCATGCATGTCGCCGGCCCACGCCGTCCACAAGACCTGCTCGCCTACAGCGACACGGCCGCCGCGCTGGCGCCGTTTCCGTTCGAGGCCAGGGCCAGGCACCACGGCATGCCGCGCTACCCGGTGGCCATCGCCGCCATCACCAGCTGCACCAATACCTCGGACCCGGCCCTGCTGATGGCCGCCGGCATCGTCGCGCGCAAGGCCCGCACGCGGGGCCTGACCGTGGCGCCGTGGATCAAGACTTCGCTGGCACCGGGATCGCCGGCCGCTGCCAGCTATCTGGCCCGTAGCGGACTGCGCGATGACCTGTCGGCCGTGGGCTTCGACATCGTCGGCTTCGGCTGCACCACGTGCATTGGCAATTCGGGCCCGCTGACGCCGGCGATTCGCGACGCTGCCGCGGCCGGCGCGGCGTGGCCCGTGGCCATGCTGTCGGGCAACCGCAATTTCCCGGGCCGCATCCATCCGGACCTGTCGCTGGGTTTCATCATGTCGCCGCCGCTGGTGGTGGCATTCGCGCTGGCCGGCGACGCCGAGCGCGACCTGAGCCGCGACCCCGTGCAGATTGCCCCCGACGGGACGCCGGTCTTCCTCGGCGATCTGTGGCCCACGCGCGATGACATCACGGCAGCATTGGCCGTCGGGGCCGACCCCGCCGACTATCGCCGCGACTTTGCCCTGGCATCGGCCAACCCGGTCTGGGCCGCGCTGCCGTCTGCCGATTCGGCGCGCTATCCGTGGGACGACCGCAGCACGGCGCTGCGGCGCCCGCCGTTCGCGGCGCTGGATCAGGGCTCACAGCTGGGGGCGTACACCGCCTGGCCGTTGCTGGTGCTGGGCGACGACATCACCACCGACCATATCTCGCCGGCCAGCGCCATCCCGCCAGACAGCTTCGTGGCCGACTTTCTGGTCAGCCGTGGCGACGACCGCGACGACCTCAACGTGTTTGCCTCGCGGCGCGGCAACTGGGAGGTGATGCTGCGGGCGGCGTTCTACAGCCGGACGCTGGTCAACCTGCTGCGGCCCGATGCACCCACCGCGCACACCGTGCATGGCCCCAGCGGTGACGTAGCCCCGATCTTCGAGGTGGCGCAGCGCTATCGCGACGATGGCCAGTCAGTGGTGCTGATCGCCGGCGAGCGCTATGGCACGGGGTCGTCGCGCGACTGGGCTGCCAAGGGGCAGCGCCTGCTGGGGATCCGGGCCGTGATTGCGGTAAGCTTCGAGCGAATTCACCGTTCCAACCTGATCGGCATGGGTATCCTGCCGCTGCGCATGCCGGCCGGCGTGCATCCGCAAACGCTGGCCATCGCGCCCGGCGACACGGTACATGTCAGCGCCGATGCCCAGGCACTGGCGCCCCGCTGCAAGGTGCCGGTGCGCATCGTGCGCAAGGACGGTTCGGTGGAGGCCTTCGATGCCACCGCCGCCGTGGAAACCCGGCTCGAAGTCGAGTTGCTGCGGCGCGGCGGCGTGATTCCCTCGATCCTGCAAAGGACGCTGGCGCAGCACGGCACGGACGCCCTGCGTGACCGCCCCGCCCGACCTGCCTGACCTGTGCCTGCGGCCAAAGACCATGAACCACGACCGATCCATCGCGATACAGATCGTCGAGCTGATCCAGCGCGAGCAACTGCCCGTGGGCACCCACCTGCGCGCCCAGATGCTGGCCGATCAGCTGCGCGTGTCGCGCACCCCCGTGAACGACGCGCTGGGGCTGCTGCACGAAAAAGGCATCGTCACGCGCGAGAAGAACCGGGGCTTCTTCCTGGCGCAACCCGTGTCGGCGCCGGCCGCCGAACTGGCCGCCGCGCTGGGGCTGTCCGAGCCTGACGTGGTGGGCACCGCCTACTTCCAGATTGCCGACGACCTGCTCAAGGGCGCGCTGCCCACCGAGGTGTCGGAGCAGGCTATCCGCACCCGTTACGCGCTGACCGCCACGCAACTGGGCGCCGTACTCGCGCGCATCGCGCAGGAAGGCTGGGGCGAGCGCAAGCCCGGCTACGGCTGGCAGTTCTCGACCATGCTGACCACGCCCGATTCGCTGCTGCAGTCGTACCGCATGCGCCTGGCGCTGGAGCCGGCCGCGCTGCTGGAGCCGGGCTACCGGCTGGACCCGCGCACCATCGCGCAGCTGCGTGCCGCCGAAGTCCACCTGCTCGAAGGAGGCATCGAGACCGATACCGCCGACCAGCTGCACGACCGCGGCGTGCGGTTTCACGAAGCGCTGGTCGAGGCGTCGGGCAATCCCTTTTTCATCGATGCGATCCGCCGCGTCAATCGCGTGCGGCGGCTGCTGTCGTACCGGTCGATGCGCGAGCGTTCGCGCTATGCGGACCACGCCCGGCAGCATCTGCACCTGCTGGACCTGTTGGAACGCGGGCGCAACGAAGACGCGTCGCAGGCCATGCGCGACCATTTGGGCCACACGCTGACCGCCCTGGCGCGCATCACCGATATCCTGGAACCGTAGTGACCGAAAGTGAAAGTGACAACCGAGAGGAACGACATGACTGCTGACAAGGCCATTCTCGATGCCTTCGCCCCAACCGGCGTGCTGCGTGCATCGATCAACCTGGGCAACCCTGTGCTGGCGCACCGCAAGGATGGCGACGGTGCCGGCGGCGTCTCCGTGGACCTGGCCACGGCGCTGGCCGCGCGGCTTGGCGTGAAGCTGGAACTGGTGGTGGTGGAAACGGCCGGAAAGTCGGTCGACGTGGTGTCTAACGAGGAAGCCGACATCGGGTTCTTTGCCATCGACCCGAAGCGCGGCGCCACGATTGCGTTCACGGCGCCGTACGTGCTGATCGAGGGCTACTACATGGTGCGCGACGATTCGCCGGTGCGCGCCAACGCCGACGTGGACCGCGCCGGTACGCGCGTGGTGGTTGGCAAGGGCAGCGCCTACGACCTCTACCTGACGCGCGAACTGCAGCACGCCGAGATCGTGCGCGCGCCGTCGTCGCAGACGGTGGTGAAGACCTTTCTGGAAGAGAAGCTCGACGTGGCCGCCGGCGTGAAGCAGCAGCTTGAAGCCGACACCGCCGGCATGAGCGGCCTGCGCCTGCTGGGCGAGCGCTTCATGGTGATCCGCCAGGCGATGGGCGTGCACAAGTCGCGCGGCGAGGCCGCAGCGGCTTATCTGGCGACATTCGTCGAGGAGATGAAGGCATCGGGCCAGGTGGCCGCTGCCTTGCAGAAGCACAACATCCAGGGCGCCAACGTGGCACCGGCGGAAGGCTGAAACGACTGCGGGAGATGGGTGCGGAGGATGCGGGGGATGCGGCAAGCCAGGGCATGGCCCTGGCAGATCTCCCGCCCCAGCGCCCCGGTTGCTGACAAGCGGGGCCGGCGCGGGAGATTGTCCGGCTGGCTTACGAGCCGACCTTCAGTTGGCCGCCACGACCCAGGCCGCCCTTGACTTCCTGCGCCTTGTAGTTGCGCAGCGACACCACCATGTTGTTGTAGGCGTCCATGAACGCCGCCACGGTGGCCTTGCCTTCCGGCGTGCGCGAGAAACCGCCCAGGCCGCCAGCCGCACCGCCGCCGAACGCGCCCAGTGCCGCGCCAAAGTTCGTGGCCGTCGCGTTGCCTTCCGAGATGGACAGCTGCACGCCCGAGCGGATGTCGAACATGGTCAGCGTCACGACCGATGCCTTGCTGGCCATGGCACCGCCCACCAGCGCGCCAACGCTGCCGAACAGGCTGCCCACGCCGGCGGCGAGCTGACCCGTGGGATCGTTGTCGATGATGATGGCCGGCTCCATGTAGTAGTCGGCTGCCACGCGCTGGCCCTTCTGCTGCTTGGAACCGGCGCGGAATTCGCCCGAATTGCGCTGCTTGTCGGTGATGTTCGACAGCTTGCTTTCCGTGCGGTTGTTGCCCACGGACGTGATCACGAAGCAGTTCGACTGCTGCACCGCCAGGCGGATCAGCGGCTCGATGGTCGTGATCTTCGTGGTGGCGCCGAAGCTTGCATACCATTCCTTGCCACGGCCATCGTCAACGGCCAGCGTGCCCAGCGGCGTGTCGCAACGCTCCAGCATCGGGTTGGCGTTCACGCTGGTTGCGCCGCCTGCTGCGCCGGTGGCAGCCGTGGGCGCCGTGCCGGTGCTGATCGAGCCACCACCCATGTTGGCACAGCCGGCCAGCACCAAAGACGTGGCCAGTGCTGCCGCGCGCAGAGAGTTCTTCTTGGACATGAAATCGCGTTCCTGTAGACGGAAGTGAAAGGAAAAGCCAGGGAGGGAAGAAGTGGTGCCCGGCGCTTAGCGCTGGTACCAGCCGGAGGGGCCCCAGACCCAGTAATACGGATAGCCGCTGTACCACGCGGACCAGGACGTGCGGTAGGCCTCGCGCACCCGGTACAGGGCCTGTTCATCCTTCTTGGCAGCCTGCGCCTGCGGAATCAGCGCCGCGGCTTCCTTGTTGCCCTTGGCGGCGGCGCGGGTCAGCCATGCCTCGGCTTCGGCCGGGTCGGCGCCCATTTCCTCGAAGCCCATCAGATAGAGACGGCCCAGCGCCAGTTGCGCCTGCACATGGCCGTTGTCGCCGGCCTTGCGCATCCATTCCAGCGCCTGGTAGGTGTTGCGCTCCACGCCATCGCCGCGCAGCAGGCGCAGGCCCAGGTCATAGGCGGCGTTCGGATTGCCTTCCGCCTTTTCCGCCAGCGCCTGCATGCGGCGATCGGATTCGGTGGGGCCTGCCGGGGTGAAGGTGGCTACGCGCCTGTCCTGCTCGCCACAGGCGTTGCCGTTGCACAGGCGCACGGTCGGTGACCGCGACAATTGCGATTCCGGCGACTGGGCACAGGCGGCCAGGCCAAGAACTGCCATAAATACCAAGGGAGCAAAAACGCGCATGAAACGACCACCCCGAAGTTTTGTTTAGTTTTTATTCGTTTTGCTACAGCAGCACATTGTAAGCAAACGTTTAGATTGTAACCATAGTACATGTAGCGATTGCAATACTTTGTACCCATCGACCGGGCTGCGACGTGCCCTGCCGTGCCCAATACGCAACAGCAATCATTCGCTTTTGCAGCGCAACACAGGGGGCGCGATAGGGAAACTCCCACTTTCAGGCGACTTTGCGCGGCAACTACGATGGCCTCATACGTCCATATCGTAGTCATGATGTCCATATATTGGACACAAAAGCCCATGCCCCTCGACAAGACCGACGCCGAACCGCTCACCCCCTACCAGTACCCCAACCCGCCCGACGCGCTGCCGGAAATCGTCGTGCCGCACGCGATTCCCACCGATGAGCGCCTGTGGGTGCCACAAGCGCCCAACGTGTGGTTCCGCCCGCTCTGCCTGAACCGCAGCCAGGGCTACTGGATGAACCTGCTGCGCGTGCGCAAGTCGGGCGTGCTGAGCCGCCACCGCCATCCACAGGCCGTGCATGGCTTTGTGCTCAAGGGCCGCTGGCGTTATCTGGAACACGACTGGGAGGCCACCGAAGGCAGCTACGTATTCGAGCCGCCGGGCGAAACCCATACGCTCTACGTGCCGCCCGATGTCGAGGAGATGATCACGTACTTCCAGGTCAACGGCGTGATGTACTACACCGACCCGCATGGCAACGGCATGGGCTACGAGGACGTCTTCACCAAGATCGACATGTGCCGCAAGCATTTCGAGGAGGTAGGGCTCGGTGCGGACTTCGTGAACCAGTTCATCCGATGAGCCACGCCCGTTACGACTTCCACGGCACCGTGGCCGTGGTCACCGGCGGCGCGGCCGGCATTGGTGCGGCGATTGCCGCGCGGCTGCAGGCCGATGGCGCCACCGTGGTGGTGTGGGACCTCGTGCCCGGCGATGCCGAAGTGTCGGACTTTCATCGCGTCGACGTGACCGACCCGGCGACGCTGCGCGCGGCCACCTCCGCCACGCTTGGCCGGTTCGGCCACATCGACTGCCTGGTCAATAACGCCGGCTTTGCCGGCCCGACGATGCCGCTCGATGCCTACGACCCGGCCATCTGGCAACGCATCATCGACGTCAACCTCACCGGCGTATTCCATGCCTGCCAGGCCGTGGTACCGGCCATGCGCGCGGCGGGCGCCGGTCGCATCGTCAACATCGCGTCACTGGCGGGCAAGGAAGGCACGCCCAACGCGTCGGCCTACAGCGCCGCCAAGGCCGGCGTACTGAGCCTGACCAAATCACTGGGCAAGGAACTGGCGACGGCCGGCGTCCTGGTCAATGCCGTGGCCCCGGCCGCCGTCCGCACGCGGCTGCTGGCGCAAATGTCGCCGGCCCACGTGCAGACCATGATCGACAAGAGTCCGATGCAACGCCTGGGCGAGCCCGCGGAGGTTGCGGAGATGGTGGCATGGCTATGTTCCGCGTCATGCACGTTCAACACCGGCGCCGTATTCGATCTCTCCGGAGGCCGCGCCACCTACTGACTTTCCCCGCCGTACCAGCGCCACACCCACACCAATAACGAGATTTGGAGACAAGCCCATGAACTTCGCCAAGACCGGTGCGTTCCGCCTTGGATGCGCCCTGACGCTGCTGACCTCGCTGGCGTGCGTGGCCACCGCGCCGGCGCAAGCCCAGTCCAGCTATCCGAGCCACAGCATCGAACTGGTGGTGCCCTTCCAGGCCGGCGGCGGCACCGATGCACTGGCGCGGGCGTTTGCCGAATCGTCGCGCAAGCACCTGCCGCAAAGCGTGGTGGTGACCAACAAGCCCGGTGCCAGCGGCGCCATCGGCTGGGCCGATGTGGCCAACGCCAAGCCCGACGGCTACAAGCTGTCGCTGATCACGGCTGACCTGGCCATCGTGCCGCACCTGGGCCTGACCAAGCTGACCTACGAGAACTTCACGCCGATCGCGCGCTTCAACGCCGACCCGTCGGCCATCACCGTACGCAGCGATTCGCCGTACACCACCATCGAGCAGTTCCTGGATGCGGCCCGCAAGAACCCGGGCGGCATGCGCGTGGGCAACGCCGGCAACGGGTCGATCTGGCACCTGGCGGCCGCCGCGCTGGAAGACAAGACAAGCACCAAGTTCAACCACATTCCGTTCCAGGGCGGCAATCCTGCCGTGCTGGCGCTGCTGGGCGGCCATATCGACGCCGTGGCGGTCAGTCCGGCCGAGGTCTCTGCCTATGTCACCGCCGGCAAGCTCAAGACGCTGGCCGTGATGGCCGACGCGCGGGTCAAGGGCTTTGAGTCGGTGCCCACGCTCAAGGAACGCCACATCGACCTGTCGATCGGCACCTGGCGCGGCATCGCGGCGCCGGCCAATACGCCGCCTGACGTCATCAAGGCGCTGCGCACGGCCGCAGCGGCCACGGCCAAGGAACCCGCGCTGCGCGAAACGCTCGACAAGCAGAACCTGGGCTACGCCTATGCCGACCAGGACGAGTTCAAGGCCGCCATTGCCAAGGACGACGCGTACTTCAAATCACTGATCGCCAAGTTCGGCATGCGCCAATGACCTTTGATTCACGACTCTTTGAAGGCCGGCACGCGCTGGTCACGGGCGCGACGCAGGGTATCGGCGCGGGTGTGGCCAACCGGCTGGCCGAACTGGGCGCGCGGGTCACCGCCAGCGGCATCGACCGTGGCGATGGCTCGCTGGCCCCGGGCATCGACGTGAAGATCGCCGACGTCAGCAAGGAAGGCGACGTGGCTGACCTGGTCGGCAACTTCGACGCGCTGGACATCGTCGTGAACTGCGCCGGCATCATCCGGCGCGGCGCGGAACACGAGCCGGACGTCTTCGCGCAGGTGCTGGCCGTGAACCTGACCGGCACCATGCGCATCTGCAGTGCCGCGCGCCCGCTGCTGGCGCAGCGGGGCGGCACCATCGTCAATACGGCGTCGATGCTGAGCTTTTTTGGCGGATCGCTGGTGCCGGGCTATGCCGCCAGCAAGGGTGGCGTGGCGCAACTGACCAAGTCGCTGGCGCTGGCTTATGCGCAGGAAGGCATCCGCGTGAATGCGGTGGCGCCGGGCTGGATCGCCACCCCGCTGACCCAGGCGCTGCAGGACGATCCGGCACGCGCCGAACCCATCCTCGCCCGCACGCCGCTGGGCCGCTGGGGCACGCCGGGCGATGTCGCCGACGTGGTGGCCTTCCTCTGCTCGCCTGCCGCGGCATTCCTCACGGGCGTGATCCTGCCGGTGGATGGGGGGTATCTGGTGGCTTGAGTTCAGGTGGGCGACCCTCGCAGCTTGAGCCCCCCGCCCTCTCCCCTGCCCCTCTCCCGCATGCGGGGGAGAGGAGCAACCCATCCCCTCACATGTTCCGCGAAGCCGCCAGGGCCGGCGCTTCGGCCACGCGACGCGAGATCTCGCGGCACGCTTCGATCAGCGGCGTCACATAGGCCGCCTCGGGGTCGGGCTTCTGGCGGAAGCGCAGCGTGCTGACGCTGACGGCCGCCACCGGCTGCCCCTGCGGATCAACCACGGGCGCGCCAAAGCAATAGATGCCCGCCTCGTTTTCCTCGGCATCGACCGACCATCCCTGCAGCCGGAACTGCTCCACCTGGGTCCGCAGCGAATCGGGCGTCATGATCGTGTCGGGCATGTAGCGCGTAAAGGTCAGCCGTGCGATCAGGGCGTCGCGGGCGGCGGGTGCCAGCGCGCTCAGGTAGGCCTTGCCAACCGCCGTCGAATGCATCGAGACCGACGTACCGATGCGCGACGCCATGCGTACCGCGCTGGTGCTCTCCAGCTTCTCGATATAGATCATCGTGGTGTCGTTCGGCACGGCCAGATGCACGGTCTCGCCGGTCAGGTCGCGCAGCGCCTTCAGCGCATCCATCGCGGCCAGGCGCAGGTCGGAGCGCGACCAGCTGCGGCTGGCCAGCTGCATGAGCCGCGTGCCCAGCGCCAGCGCACCCGTGGCCGGATGCTCCTGCAGCATGCCCTCCGCCACCAGGGCCGCCACGATGCGGTAGACCGTGGGACGCGGATAGCCCGACACGCGCGCCAGCCCGGCCACCGTCATCGGTTCTTCCGTGTCGGCTACAAGCTGCAGGACTTCCATGAACTTGGAAAAGGCGGCGGTGCCGGCCACCTTGGCAGAGGTCGCGGACGATGTCGATGCGGGCATGTTCGGCTGTAAAGGGAGATAGGCACTCGGTCACGCATTATCCCCCACGGTTTCCGGCTTGCGCGAAAAGTGCCAGCGAATCTGCGTTTTGTGTAGAGGCACGCGCGCACCCCTTCCCTACCATGCGGTGGCACACAGGCATCGCGCCACGTGTGCCGGCCGGTACAAGAGTCGATCACGACCCCGGCCGTCGATACCCATACCAGTCCAACGGACGGAGACATGACACTCACCATCAGAACGGCGCACAGCGCCGCGCTTGGCCTTGCCCTGGCCTGCTGCCTCACCACCCCCGGCCACGCCGAGGATATTCCCGCACCCGCCCCGAACGCGCCGCCCCCTGGTTACATCCAGCCGGTCAACTGGAACGATACCTACCTGGGCTACCGCTGGGCGCCGAACTCGTACTTTCCGGGCAGCGACCACAAGGTCGTGCAGAACATCGGCTTTCTGAACACGGTGGGCGGCTTCAAGTACGGCAGCTACTTCTTCAACGTCGAGTACCTGGTGTCGGACAAGTACAACCCCGAGGCCAATGGCACCGGCGGTGCGCAGGAGATCTACAGTGTCGGGCGCGTGGAATGGAGCGCCAGCAAGATCCTGGGCCGCCCGCTGGACTACGGCGTGATCCACGACGCCGGTCTGGTCACGGGCTTCGATTTCAGCGCCAAGAACGACGCGTTCGGCAACCGGGCGCGGATGTTCATCCTGGGGCCGTCGATCGACTTCGCCGTACCGCGCGGCTTCTGGAACGTGATGCTGGGCATGCGGACCGAATCCAACCACAACGGCATCTCGCACACCGACGTCACCTACGCCACGGCCTTCCACGCCGAGAGCACCTGGAACGTGCCGTTCCACGTGGCATCGGCGCCGCTGGTCTTCAAGGGCTTCGTCAGCCTGACCGGCCCCAAGGGCAAGGACGGCTTCCATACCGAGACCAAGACCGAACTGCTGATGCGCACGTCGCTGCTGCTCGACGTGGGCGCCCTGGCCGACCACCCGCGCGTGGTCTACGCCGGGCCCGGCTACGAGTATTGGCACAACATGTTCGGCACGCCATCGAGCGAGGCGCCGGGCACCAGGCGGTCACAGGTGATGCTGATCACGGAGGTGCATTTCTGAGGGCCATCCGACGCCCAAACGGCAACGCCCGCTCCGGCGGGCGTTTTTCATGGCAGCAGGTGCTGCGAAGCGCGAAATGACGCCACGTCCATCGCAACCGTCGTCTTGAGCGAAAAAAAACGCCGTGCAAGCACGGCGCCCAAAGCACTATCGCTACATCGACAGGATTCAATGGCTGGGGACGAACAGCGGCATGGCCTCTTCCCAGACCGTATCGGTCAGCGGCTTCTTGTCCGACCCATCGGCGTTCATCAGCCAGTTCTGGCCGTCCGGCTGGAACGTGAAGTCGTAGAGCCCCACTTCGTCGCGATAGCCGTAGACACCCGAGTTGTAGAGGATGCGGCCATCCCAGGTCCACACCGCGTGGCCGTCGTTGGCGCCGTGCGTGGTCAGGCGGGCCAGCTGGGTGCCATCGGGGCGGATCGTGAACACGTCGTAGTTGTACCGGTTCGGGTTCGACGGATCCACCAGCTTGCGCGTGAAGACGATCCGGCTGCCGTCCGGTGACCAGCCGGGCGTGTTGTCGGGCTCGGTGGTCAGCGTGGTGATGGCGCGCGTGTTGACGTCGATGATGCGCAGGCCCGCTTCGGTGGGGCTCCAGACGCGGTAGACCAGCTTCGAGCCGTCCGGCGAATAGCTCGGGAAGCCCGAGTTGATGGTGCCGTCGGTCAGGAATTCCGGCACACCGTTCGTACTGCCATCGGTCCTGATCCGCGCGATGCGCCCCGGGCCCGCGGCACGCGTCAGGAACCATTGGCCCACGCCGAACGCCACCCACTTGCGGTCGGGCGACCAGGTGGGCTGGAATGCCCCGGCCAGCCCCTTGGCGATCAGCGCCGGATCCACGCCGCTGGTGGCGGGGTCATAGATGCGCGCATAGCCCGTGAAATCGGGGTTGATGGTGGCGATGGAGCCATTGATCGCCTTCTCCGTGTAGACCAGCTTCTGGCGGTCGCGCGACAGCTGCGGGAACACATCGGTGTACCTGTATTCCCAGTTGCGGTCGAAGCTGTACAGCGTCGTGCCGTTGGTTCGCGCCGGCTGGAACGCCACCTTCTCGTAGACCATGCGCAGGCCATCGGCCGAATAGTGCGGCGACCGCAGGCCGCTGCCGGCGGTAGACCGGAACGCGCCGGCCGTGGTGTAGATGCCTTCAGTCGCCCCGCCCTTCACGTGGTACGCAATCGTGCCGGCCGCCAGGTACTGGGGGAACACCTTGTAGCCCGGCCCGGCGGTCAGCGTCGTCTTCTCCAGCGTCGACACGTTCACCGACACCACCTGCGAACTGACCGCGTTGATCAGCTCGGGACGGTGCGCGCCCCAGGTGGCTTCCTGCGTCGACTCGTAGAACACCAGGCTTGCACCGTCGGGCGACCAGGTGGGCGATCCGTCGGCATAACCGGGGTTGCTGGCAATCTTCCTGAAGCCCGAGCCATCGGGCCGGATCACGTAGATGGCGCTTTCCTGGGTACGTTCCCAGCCGTTGGGCAGGTCATGGCCGCGCCAGTCGGTACCCACGTCGGACGAAAAGGCCAGCCACTGGCCGTCCGGCGACCACGATGGCCGGAAGTAGCCATGGGGCTTGCTGGGGTCGAATGGCACCGATCCGGTGACGTTCTTCAGCGCGCCCGTGGCGATGTTCAGCGTCCAGATATTCGCCGTGGCCCAGCCGTCCGCGCCCTTGCGCGACGACACGAAGGCAATGACGTTGGCGTCGGTCGGCGAGAACACCGCCTGGTCGTCCACGGCGATATGGTCGGTCAGCCGCTGCAGGTGCGTGCCATCGATCTTGACGCGGAACAGGTTCGACTGACCCAGGCCATCGCGCTCCGACGTGAAGACCACCCACTGGCCATCCCTGGAAAACGAGGCGTGATAGTCGAAGCCCGTGGTGCCCAGCAGCTTGTGCTCGCCGGTGCCGTCGGCATTGGATACGTAAAGTTCGGAACTGACCGGGCCGATGCGGTTCAGCAGCAGCTCGCCCCTGGTGCCTGCGCCGGCCTGCGCAGGCGAGGCAGCCAGCACGGACAGCGCCGCCGCCACCGCGATGGCTGTCAGGATGTTATTGGTCTTCTTCATCGTGTTGTCTCCCGCGTTGCTTTAGAACACGTGCCGGATGCCGGCCATGACGGATTGCTCGGAGCCGCCCGGCAGCGGCGGCGTGCCCGGCGGATTTGAACTGACCGGGGCGGCCAGCGTGCCGCTGTTCTTGATCATCGACGCCGACAGGTACGCCAGCGTGCGCTTCGAGAACGCGTAGCTGCCGCGCAGCGTCACCAGCACCGCCTTGTTGGGCGAATCCTCGAACTTGTTCATCGCCACCATGCCGTCGATCGTGAACGCCTTGGCCACCGGCTGCGACGCGACGATCCAGTACAGGTTGCTCCGGGGCGTCGTGCTGCCTTCATTGGTGCGCTTGAGCCAGCCGGCGCCCAACTGCGTTTCGCCCAGCTGCAGGTAGCCGTTGACGGTCAGGCGGCTGTCGGTCAGATTCGAGTTGACCAGGCCGCCGTACGTGGCGGCCGTGCCGCCGTAGATGCGCTCCCACGCGCTGACGATGCCCCAGTTGCCGCCGTTGTACTTCAGGTAGGCGGAATACTCGCGGCACTGCTTGGCGTCGCCCGGCACCTCGCCCGCGCAATTGGTGGCGGCCGGGTTGTTGGCGGAGGCCGTGTCGCGCCCGAAGCTGTAGTTCAGGCCGCCGCTGATCGGCCCGTAGGCACCGCGGTAGGAAATCGAGTTGTCGGCACGCGCGTTGGGAATGCCGGCGTCCATCACACCCAGGCCCTGCGATGCCGCCGCGAAGATGTCGGCATCGAGCATGCCGTAGTAGCGCATCGTGTACTGGCGGCCGAAGCTGAGCGTGCCCCAGTCGTTCTGCAACCCCACCCAGGCCTGGCGGCCGAACATGCGCGACTGGCTCTGGCCGCCCGTATCGACCATGATGCCGCCCTCCAGCGTGAACAGTGCCTTGAGCCCGCCACCCAGGTCCTCGACCCCCTTGATGCCCCAGCGCGACGGCGCCCCGCCGTAGCCCATGCGCATCTGGCTGCCGGTGGTATTGGGCCCGGTCTGCGCACCGTGGATGTACTCGACGCCAACGTCCACCAGTCCATACAGCGTGATGGACGTCGGCTGCGGCACGTTCTGCGGCGACTGCCCAACCTGCGCCCATGCAGGCGTGGCCACCAGCGCCGCGCCGCATATGCATGCGGCGATCCCTTGCTTCATTCTCTGTCTCCTCTGTTTTGTTATGTGAATGATTGTTGCGCGCCGACTGGCCCGCCGGCGCGCCATCCGCTCCTGTTCCGGTGCGGTTTCCCCCTCCCCTTGCGCTTGTGTTCCCGCTGGCGTCGTCAGCCCAGGCTGCCGGTCACGTCGTCGAACAGTTCGTCGACCGACAGGCGGCGCGGAATGATCCGCTGGTCCAGCGCCCAGTCGATGGCCAGCTGGATGCCCTTGCGGTTGGCTTCGAGCCCGATCGGCGGGAAGACGGCAGGCACGCCGCCTTCGGCCTGCGCCCGGCTGTCGACGATCATCCGGTACAGCTCGCGCACGATGTCCGGCCGCTGCCTGGAGATGTCCTGATGCACCACGAACATATGGTTGATCGGCACCACGCCTTCGCGTGCAAACCAGTCTTTCGCCGCGTCCTGCGCGTTCGGCACCAGCGTGCGCACGCGGGCGTCCTTGGGCATGTCCTCGCCCAGCAGCGCAGCGGCCAGTTCACCGCTCAGCATCATGTCGGGGATCGACGAACCCTTCGGCAGGCGCTGGCAATTGGCCGGATCGGTGTACTCGGCCAGGTGGCCGTCGTTGAGCGTCATCCAGATGACGCGGTCCAGGTCCACCCCGTATTCGTGGCGCAGGATGCCCCGGATCCACAGCGCGGTGGTCTGGGTGTAGGTGCGCACGCCAACCTTCTTCCCTTCGATGTCCTTGGGGTCGAGATGGCCGAAATCGATGTTGACGCCGGCGCAGTGGTGCTGGAAGCGGCCCGAGATCGGCGCGGGCAGCAGCACGTACGGCTTGCCGTAGGCCCTGGCCTGCAGGAACGTCACGATAGCCAGCTCGCCCGCATCGAACGCGCTCTCGCGCACCATCGCCTTGAAGCCGTTGTGCGCGGGCGTGGGGCCGCAAAAATCGAGCTTGACCAGATCGGACGACACGCGGCCATCGCGCAGCGCCTGCGTGACCTTGTACTCGGCCAGGTTGGTGCGCAGCGTCGGCACGCCGTCCAGCGCGGCAGGCACGGCGGGATGAGGTGCCGAATTCATCGCGGCCTCCATCAGTAGCCCGCCATCTCGCGCGCCGCGCCGGCCACACCGTAGCTCTTGAGCGGGGCCGACATCAGCATCCGGTAGCCCTCTTCCAGCAGCCGCTTGTGGTTCTTGGCGTTGACGTGCGGATTGCCCACCACCACGTTGTGCTTGCGGCAGGTCTCCACGATCTGGCGCATGGCGTCAGCCACCTCGGGGTGGTCGTACTGGCGCGGAAAGCCCAGTTGCTGGCTCAGGTCGCCTTCGCCAATCAGAATGAAGCCGATACCTGGCACGTTGGCCAGGATGTCGTCCAGGTTCTCGATGGCCTCGGTGCTCTCGCACATCAGGCCGACCAGGATCTCGCCCTCGGGCGCCAGCGGCCAGACATCGGCACGGCGGTAGTACTCGGGCATCGACAGGCCCCAGTAGCGTGCGGCATTGGCCGGCCCATCGCCACGGATGCCCTTGGGCTCGTACAGCGGCGCATGGCTGGGCCGCGCGTAGCGGCAGGCGGCCACGGCGTTGTAGGCCTGCTCCACCGTCGACACGTGCGGCCAGATCACGCCATAGCAGCCCCGGTCGAGCACCTGCTTGGCGAACGACTGGTTCATCTCCGCGCCGTTGGCGGGGATGCGCGCGATCGGGGTGACGGCGGGCGCCATCGACCCGCGTTCGGCAATGGCCTTGCGGTTCAGCATGTACTGCAGCGCGTCGCCCAGCGCGGATACGTCGTACGGGTTGTGCTCCATCTCGAACACGACGCCGTCATAGGGCGCATCGCTCATCTCGATGGCGGTCTGCTTGTCGAGCTTGGAGAATGCCGCGTAGGCGGGCTTGCCCGACTCGAAGGCGCGGATGATGCCGTTCAGGCGGTTGTCGCTCATGGTGTCTTTTCCTTGACGAATGTGTGAACCAGGCCGGTCAGGCCTTCCAGTACATGAAGCCCATGCCCTCGCCGGTGCCGGCGGGCGTACGCCAGCACGGCACGTAGTCCACCAGCGTCATGGCCGCGCCGGTTTCCTGCAGCGCCTTCATCACGCTGACGTAGAGCTTGATTTCGGAGGTGCCCGACTGGTACGAGCGGTTGTCGACGGCGGCCAGGCCGTCGTAGTCGTAGTCGGCCAGCATCGTCATGATGCGGTGGTCGAATTCCTCGTCGTTGACGAAGTGCGACAGCCCGCCCGACGCGAAGATGCCCACCCGCACGTCTTCGGGCCACGCCGCGACGGCATCGCGCAGCACGCGGCCAAACTCGATGCAGCGCGACATCGAGGGCTGCGTCGGCGGGTAGAAGCAGTTCATGATCACCGGCACATGCGGCGGCGGGTTGTCGCCCATGATCTGGTGGTAGACGAAGCTGTACGCATGCGGCACCACCGGGTAGTCGGGCAGCGGCTTCATCCAGACGTTGTCAGGCCACGCGAACAGGTCGGTCAGGTCGAAGTTCTCGCGCTGGAAGTACTCGATCAGGTAGGTGGCCAGTTTCGGATGGCAGGGATGCACCACATGGTGATCGGGCGCGTAGACGGCGCGCTGCGGCGGCCCGTTGTGGACTTCCTTGCCGCTGTAGATCGCAATCGACGGCGAGAAGTCCGTGAAGATCTCCTTCTGGTCCTTGCCCAGGATGATCGCCACATCGATCTCGGCCTCGCGGTACGCGGCAGCCATCTTGTCCAGCGCCACGCGGCAGCGCGCGGCACGCGCGGTGCGCTCCTCGAGCGTCAGGTATTTCTCGAAGGCGGCCTCGCGGTGTGCCTCCAGTTCGAGGTACGTCCAGGTACGGTTGCGGAACCACAGCTCCGGGTTGGCGCGGTCGCGCTCGCCGTTCTTGAGCCAGTCCTCGGGAGCCTGACCGAGCATGCCGCTGTGCGGCACGGCCATCCCGAATACGATTTTCGCCATAACGATTCTTCAGAAGATTGATGGGTTCAGGGGTGTTCAGGGGCGTGTTCAGGCTTCAGCCGGACGCGTGTGCTCCGGTGCATCGGCCAGCCGCGGCGCCCATTCCGGTCGAAACAGCACGGCGGTGGCCAGCGCGCCGATCACCAGGAAGACCAGGATCACGAGCATCGGCAGGTCGAAGCTGCCGCTTACATGCAGCAGCCAGCCCGACAGGCTTGCCGCCACGCCGCCGGCCAGGCTGGTGGCCACCTGCTGCACGCCGGTAACCAGGCCGATGGCCGGCTTGGGAATCAGCGTCAGACGCGACAGCGCCAGGTTGTTGGCGGTGGTCAGGCCCAGCAGCGACAGCGACAGCACGTTCCAGAACAGCGCCATGTCGAGCGACTTCGCATGGGCGCCCAGCAGCACCGTGCATCCGCCGATAAAGCCGCCGATGATGAAGAGCTTGCGCACCCGCACCGCGTCGTGCCCCCGGGCGATGATGCGATCCGCCGCCCAGCCCGCCACGGCGGCCACGATGGCAATGCCCGCGAAGCTGACGAACGTGTAGAGGCCCGATTCCTTGAGCGACAGCCCACGCTGCTCCACCAGGTAGGCCGGCATCCAGCTCATGCAGTAGAACGTGAAGTAGCCGTAGCAGAAGTTCGTGATCAGGCCGCCCCACACCACCGGGCTGGCCAGGATGCTGCCCAGCGACACCGCGCTGGCCTTGCGATGAGCCACCGCCAGTTCGACCTTCGACGGAAAGTCGTTGCGAACCAGCAGCAGCCAGGGCGCCAGCCAGATCAGGCCCACCACGCCGGTGGCCACGAACATGAACTGCCACGAATAGTTGACGATCAGCCACGCGCCCACCGGCGCGCCGATGGCCGGGCCAAACTTGTTGCCCATGGCCAGGATGCCCACGGCCAGGCCGTTCTGGCTTTCGTCGAAGTGGTTGCGGATCCAGCGGTAGCTGGCGGGAATGACGATGGCCTCGGCCATGCCGATCACCAACCGCATCACCACCAGGCCCGCCAGCGCCGTGACCGCGCCCATCAGCGCCGTCGCCACGCACCAGGCGGCAAAGCAGATCGCGTACGGCCACTTCACGCCATAGCGGTCGGCCACCCAGCCCATCGGCACCTGGAACAGCCCGTACGACCAGAAGAAGGCCGAGTTGATCCAGCCGCGATCGACGTTCGACAGCGAGAACTCCCTGACAAACGCAACATCGGCCAGCGCCGAAGCAATACTGGTGCGATCGACGAACGAGATCAGCACGCCGGTAGCCAGCAGCGCCAGGATGGCCCAGCGGCCCAGCGCCTGCTGCGGTGGCGATGCGGCGGGCGACCGCGTTGGTTGGGATGTCTCCATTTGCGTCTTCTATTTGGAATGCACTGCGATGCTTCATTGCAGGCCGCCGTTACCCCGGCGGCCTGCGCCTCAGGCCAGGCCCGGATAGAGCTTTTGCGCGGTCTTGCCGAAGATCCACGCGCGCTCCACCTCGTTCAGGCAAGCCAGCCCTTCGTGGGCCGTGGCCAGGATCTCGGCCAACGTGCCCGGCGAGGTCGGGAAGTTCGACCCCCAGGCCAGCCGTCCCGCGCCAAAGACCTCCGCCACGCGCGGAAAGAACGTCTCGGCGCTGGCGCGCTCCTGCTTCACGTCGCCAAAAATCCGTGGCGTGAGCTTCAGGTAGATGTTCTCCAGCGCGGCAAGGTCGAACAGGCTTTGTGCCTTCGCGTACGGTGGGCCATCGGCCACCTCGGGGCGTCCCAGGTGATCGAGCAGGATGCGCACCCTGGGAAAGCGCCTGGCCAGCGCCGTCACCTGCGGCAGGCCGATCGGGCCGGTCTGGATGCACATGGTCAGACCCAGTTCGCCGCACAGCTCCCAGGCCGGAAACGCACGCGGGTCGTCCAGTTCGCTCGGATCGAAATCCTTGGTGCTGCCGCCGGTGAACAGGCGCAGCCCGGCCACGCCGCGCGCCACCCACTCGCGGATGCGCAGCGGCGCATCGGGCTGCAGCACGTCGACCGAGCCCACCGCGACGAGCCGATCCGCGTACTGGTTGCAGCCGTCCACCACGTAGCTGTTGTCAAAGCCGTACGTGGTGGACGAATGCACCACCGCGGCCTTGGCCACGCCGGCCGCATCCATCGCCGCAATCAGCGTCTCGACCGTGGTGGGCCGCTCCTTGGACCATTCCGAGCGCTTGCCGAACAGCGGGGCCGGCGGATAGCGCGTCTCGTCGTCGGCGATGATGTGCGGGTGGATGTCGATGATCTGTGGCGATGTCATGCCAGGGCTCCTTGCTGGGCGCGTGCCTTCAGGCGGGCATCCAGACGCGGGTAGACGCGCCGGGCATTGCCTTCAAAGATCTTGCAGCGGTCGGCGTCGCTCAGGGCCGGGCAGGCATCCAGATAGCGCTTGGTGTCATCGAAGTTGTGGCCGGTGTCCGGGTCCTTGCCGCGCACGGCGCCGATCATTTCCGAGCCGAACAGCACGTTGCTGGACGGAATCACCTTGGTCAGCAGTTCCACGCCGGGATGGTGATAGACGCAGGAATCGAAGAACACATTGTCGAGCAGCCCTTCCAGCGGACGTTCGCGCATTTCCAGCGACATGCCGCGATAGCGGCCCCAGTGGTAAGGCACCGCACCGCCGCCGTGTGGAATCACCAGGCGCAGCGTGGGGAAATCCTTGAACAGATCGCCCTGCAGCAGCTGCATGAAGACCGACGTATCGGCGTTCAGGTAGTGCGCGCCGGTGCCGTGGGCACATGGGTTGCATGACGCCGCCACATGGATCATCGCCGGCACGTCCAGGTCTACCAGCGCCTCGTACAGCGGATACCAGGAGCGATCCGTCATCGGCTTGCCGGTCCAGTAGCCGCCCGACGGGTCGGGGTTCAGGTTGCAGCCAACAAAGCCAAGCTGCTCCACGCAGCGGCGCAGCTCGGGCACGCAGTTGGCCGGATCGGCACCGGGCGACTGCGGCAGCTGGCACACCGGCGCGAAGTTGTCGGGATACATCTCGGTGACGCGGTAGACCAGGTCGTTCGAGATCTCGGCCCATTCCAGGCTGGTGCGCTCATTGCCCAGGTGGTGGCTCATCAGGCCGGCAATCGGCGAGAACAGCGTGAGGTCGCTGCCGCGCTCCTGCTGCAGACGAAGCTGGCCGTTGCCAACCCCTTCGCGGATCTCGTCGTCGGACACATGCGCGCCCGACAGCGGCGGCGCGTTGGCGATGTCGTCGGCGCTTTCCACCTGTTTGGCGCGCCAGGCGCGGAACGATGCGGGGACGGTCGTGAAATGACCGTGGCAGTCGATGATCATGATGCGTTTCCGTGTGAATTCAGCGGCCCAGCGGGTCCACGAACAGTTCGTGGATCGCCATGCGGCGCGGGGTCAGGCCCTGCCTGAAGGCCGTGGCTTCCAGCGTTTCGATGGTCTTGAGGTTCTCCGCCAGGCCGTATGGCAGCGGATCGTGGCCGACGATCATGCGCAGTTCCAGGTACTTCCTGTCGCTGGCGCTGGTGGCTTCGCCGGCATCGAGCCGGGCCAGCCATTCCTGCTTGGCCTGGGCGAAGGCGTCGTAGATCGATTTGGCAATCCACGGGTGCTCGGCCAGCACCGAGTCCTTGACCACGATGGCCCCGTGCATCGGATAGACACCGGTACGCGCGTAGTACTCGGATTCCAGCTCGGCGGCGTTGGGCAGCAGGTCCGGGTAGTCGGCCTCGACCTCCTTCCAGCCGCCGGTCGGCGCGCCGGTGCGGCCGATACCCGCCGCCGCCGCAAAGCCGGCCACCAGTTCGCCGCTGGCCATCATGTCGGCCAGCGAGGTGCCAGCCGGTGCGTGGATCACGTTCGACGGCAGCTTCAGTTGCGTGACGTGCTCTTCGTCGTCGACCACCCAGGTCACCTTCGACGCATCGAGCCCGAATTCGTCGATCAGCACCTGGCGCGTCCATACGCCGGTCGTCACCGAATAGGCGCGCACACCCACCTGCTTGCCTTCAAGGTCTTTCGGATGCCGGATGCCGGCGTCGGGCCGCACCAGCAGGCCGCCGTGGTGGAAGCGGCGCACCACGAAGATCGGCAGCGCCACGAACGGGGCGCCGTAGGCACGGGCGATGATGTACGTGGTGGGTGCCAGTTCGCAGACATCGAACTCGACATCGCGCACCATGCGGCGGAACGCGCCGATCTGCGGCTGCACCGTGACGAATTCGGCATCCACGCCTTCGATGGGAATGGTGCCGTTGCGGATGGCCGAGGTATGCGGGTGCTCGGCAATCGCGATCTTGAGCGGGACTTTCTTTGCCAACTGCTTCTCCTTTGGGTATCTCGCGTCCGTCGCGCCAGATCACGGGGCTGGCACCGGACGCGTCGTCTCGATGGAGAGCAAGAATATTGAGCAGGCCGCGCCGCGTCCCTACACAAAACGAAGATTCACTGGGATTTTTTTGAAGGGGTGCGAAGTCCGGGCACAATGGCCGGCACGGGGCCTTGCACGCGGCTAGGGGTCATCCCTGAGCCGCGCGGAAAATGCCAGCAAAGCTGTGTTTTGTGCAAGGACGCGCGGCGCGGCGTCGCCTACGCTTGCGCGCTGGCATCCCCCTGAGCCACACGACGACAACCATGACGCAGATTTCCCGGAGGCAGACTTTGAAGCGGTGCGGCGCGCTGGCGGCGCTGGCCGTATCGGGCATTCCCGTGGCGCCGCTGCTGGCCGCCTCGCAGGCGACGCCACCACAGGGCAGTCCCCAGGGCGAACTGGTCTACGTCGGCATGCAGGAGCGCCAGATCCGTGCGCTGCGCTTCGACCCCGCCGCCGGCACCCTGACCGCGCTGGGCACGGTGGCCGAAGGATTGCGCTCCACCTGGACGCTGGCGCATCCGAAGCTGCCGGTGCTCTATGCGGTGGATGACGACAACACGCGCGAAGGCAGCGTCACCGCGTTTTCGGTACACCGCCAGACTGGCGCGCTGACCCGGCTCAACGAGGTAGCCAGCGGCGGCAGCGGCACCACGTACCTGTCGCTGGACGTGCCGTCAATGACGCTGCTCGCCGCCAACTTCGGCGGCGGATCGTCGTCCAGCATCGCCCTGCAGCCAAACGGCAGCCTGGGCGCGCGTGTCTCCACCATCAAGGAAACCGGCTCCGGGCCGCATCGGCGCCAGACCAGCGCGCATGCACACGGAATCGTCATCGATCCGACCGGCCACTACGCACTGGTGTCCGATCTGGGCGCCGACCGCGTGTTCGTGTACGGCTTCGACCGGGCCACGCGCCAGCTCTCGGGCGACGACTCTGCCAATCCGGCACCGTTCGTCGCCACGCCCGGCAGCGGCCCGCGCCATATGGCGTTCGGGCCCGACGGCCGCTTCGTCTATCTGCTCAGCGAGTTGACCGCCGAAATCGTCACCTTGCGCTGGGACACTGCGCATGGCGTGCTCACGCCGGTGCAGGCGCAGCCGGTCAGCAGTGCCGCGTTCGAGGGGGTCAGGAGCGGCGCGGAGCTGGCGGTCAGCCGCGACGGCCGCTTTGTCTACGTGGCGGATCGCGGCGAAAACACGATGGTGGTCTATCGTGTCGCCGCCGGTTCGGGAGAGTTGTCGCTGGCACAGCGCGTGCCATCGGGCGGAGAAAGGCCGTGGCACTTCGCCATTCATGACGCGGGCAAGTGGATGCTGGTGGCCAACCAGCGCAGCGGCCGGGTCAGCGTGTTCGCCGTCGACCCCGTATCGGGCAAGCTGATCGATACTGGCCATGGCGCCGATATCCCCTCGCCCGTCAGCCTGACTTTTGTGAGGTAGGCTGCTGGCGCGCGGCAATCCGGAACTGGCTGGGCGCCTGCCCCACCTCCTTGCGGAAAAACCGTGTGAAGTAGGCGGCATCGGCAAAACCGAGCCAGAACGCGATCTGTTCCACCGACATGTCACCGAAGATCAGGCTGCGCTTGGCCTCCGTGACGATCCGCGCATGGATCAGCTTGGTGGGGCTCTGCCCCGTGGCCGATGCGCACGCGGCGCGCAACTGCACCGGCGACACCGCCAATTTCGAGGCATAGTCCTGCAGCGACAGGTTGTCGCGGTAATGTCGGTCGATCAGTTCGCGGAAGCGCTCGGCGAGCCGGATATCGTGCCGCGCGGTGCCGTCGCCGCCCGCCACGTCCAGCGTGGTACCGCGCACCAGCACCAGCAACAGCGTGGTCAGCAGCGCCTCGGTGCCCACCACGTGGCCCACCGACTGCGACTGGATTTCCTGCTCCAGGCTGCGGATCAGCCGGTAGAACTCGATCTCTGCATCGGCAGAACAGGCCAGTGAAATCATCCGCGGCGACGACCAGAGTTGCACGAATGCCTGCAGCTTGGCGTTGAGCTGCACCAGATAGGTGACGTCGACGGTCACCACCCAGCGATCGACATCGATCTCGTAGTCCAGCCCGTGTACGCACTCGGTGGGTAACAACAGTGCGCACGGGCCCTCGAACGGCACGCTGCAGCCTTCCAGGTTCATCACGCCCTTGCCGCTGCGTACGAAGATCACCTGCCCATACGCCGGATGCGCGTGCGGCTCGGTTTTCCAGCGACCGCGCTCGGTCACGTGGCCAACGTTGACGAACCAGTCTTCCTGCTTCTCTTCGGGACGCTCCACATAGAGCCGCACCTTGGGCACCGTGGTCGGTGCCGCATTGGGATTCGCGGTGCGCGTGGGCCTGCCGGCCGCAGCATTTTCCATAGACAGTCTCCTGGTCGGCGGGATCGATCATGGTCATGCCGCGCCGTCGGCTGGCGCGCGTCCCGCTTGTACCTTGTGTGCCCCCGGACTACGGGATGCGACGGCAAAGTGACGCATCGTCCGGCAGGCGATCGCGACATTCTAGACCTGCCGCCCAAGACGCTCAATGCAGGGAGTTTTACGGATTGTTAAGCGAGGGCAAGGCGCCGCTTGCGGGCCCACCAAAGAAAACGGGCGCTGCTCGCGCAGCGCCCGGCACCGTCTTCAGACCCCTGCCTTCTTATTCGTTCACGGCCAGCCCGGAGTCGGGCACTTCCACGACCGGCGCCTTCCTGCCGCCCCGACCGCGCCATGCCGACCACGTTACCGCCGTCACCAGCAGCGCGGAGATCACCACGAACGTGCAGCTGATGGGGCGCTGGACAAAGACCGTCAGGTCACCGCGCGACAGCAGCAGCGCGCGGCGGAAGTTCTCCTCGACCATCGGCCCGAGCACGAAGCCCAGCAGGATCGGGGCCACCGAGAACTCCAGGTACATCAGCAACGCGCCGATCAGGCCGAAGGCCAGCACTTCCCAGATCTGGAACAGGCTGCTCTGCGTACTGAAAACGCCCACGGCGATAAAGAACATGGCCGACGGGAACAGGTAGCGATACGGCACCTGCAGCAGCTTGACCCACACGCCGATCATCGGCACGTTCAGGATCATCAGGATCACGTTGCCGATCCAGAAGCTGGCGATCAGGCCCCAGAAGATGTCCGGGTGATCGCTGATCAGCTGCGGCCCCGGGGCGATGCCCTGGATCATCAGCGCGCCCAGGATCAGCGCCATCACCGCGTCGCCGGGGATGCCCAGGCTCATCGTCGGGATGAAGTCGACCTGCGTCTTCGAGTGCGACGACGCTTCGGGTGCCGCCACGCCGGCGATCATGCCCGTGCCGAACTTCTCGGGCGTCTTCGAGATCTTGCGTTCCAGCGCGTAGGCGACGAACGTCGTGATCGTCGGCCCCGTGCCCGGCATGGCGCCGAACAGCGTGCCCACGCCAGTGCCACGCACCATCGGCCAGAACGCCTGCTTCAGCTCGGCCATGCTCGGGCGCATGTCGCGGATGCGCAGCTTGGCGTTGCTGGTAACCGCGGTCATGCGGTTGACGTTGAGGATGAAGTCGGCCACACCGAAGAGGCCCATGGCGATGGCCACCAGTTCCAGGCCGTCGCTCAGTTCCGGGATTCCCAGCGCAAAGCGGAACGTACCGGTGTTCACGTCGGTACCCACCACGCCGCACAGCAGGCCGAACAGCGTCATCGCCACGCCCTTGAGCGGCGAACCGCGCGACATTGTCGAGCCCGCCAGCAGCCCCAGCAGCATGATCGAGAAGATCTCGGCCGGGCCGAACTTGAAAGCGATGGCGGTCAGCAGCGGCGACGCGAAGATCATCACCAGGATGCCCACCGACGCCGCAAAGAACGAGCAGATCATCGTGATGCCCAGCGCCGTACCACCCTTGCCTGCGCGCGTCATCGGATAGCCGTCCAGGCACGTGACCGCGTGCGGCGGATGCGAAGGCAGGTTGAGCAGGATGGCGCCGATGGCGCCGCCGTACTGCGAACCGTAGAAGATACCGGCCAGCATCAGGATGGCAGGCACGGGATGCATCACGTACGTCAGCGGCAACAGGATGGAAATGGCCGACAGCGCGCCCATGCCGGGCAACACGCCGATCAGGTTGCCAACCAGCACGCCGAAGAACGACCACATCAGGTTGGTGCCCTGGAAGGCCACGCCGAAGCCAAACCAGAGATCATGCAACGCATTGGAAACCATGGCTCAGCCCCCCCAGGTAAACAACGGCAACTGGATTTGCAGCAGCCACGAGAACACCACTGCGGCAATCACGCACATCGCCACGGCCAGGCACGCAGCCTGCTTGACGCTGTTGTTGCGATCACCGAGCGCGGAAATGAAGACGATGGCAAACGTCGCCGGAATCATGCCGCCGTACACGCCGAACAGTAGGAAGGCCAGCGTGCCCAGCACGATGCAGACCGTGCCACGCAGATCGGGCGCCGCATGGCTGTGCCCATGCCCTGCCGGTTGCTCCGCCTGCGGCGCTGACTGGCCGCGCGCCGAACTGGCGATCAGTACGCCGACGAACGCCAGCAGCGCGCCCACGGCCACGGGAAAGAAGCCGGGACCCATGCGGCTGAGCGTGCCCGTGTGGTACTGCAGGCCGGCGGCAACCGCCGCCAGACCGACGAGCACCATCAGCGCGCCACCGTAGTAGTCTTTCTTGAAGCGATGAGCCTGGCTCATTGGTCGGCCCTCCTGCGGTCGTGCTGCGGGGGCTGGGTACGGCGATCGAACATCGTTTGTCTCCTTCAACGCCCGCGCTTGCGGGTCAAGCGGAAATCTACAAACGATGTCTTCCAAGGGCCTTTCACGGAGCTTCCAGCTACCTTACATTTTGCATCACGTTGTGATGTATCTGCCTTTGCGCGCGGTTTTCTCGGTGTTATCCCTGCATTGGGAGACAAGCGGCTCCGGGGGAAGTTGTATGAGACACGCAGACACATTGGGGCCTGTGAGGCTGCCACGTCGTGAACGGCCGCGGCATGGGCTTGCAACGGGTTCGTCACATATTCATCAACGCCTTGTCATGTGGATTCCAGACACTTGCCGCTTTTCGAGAACGCAAGACGTTGAGGAACACCGCCATGACCAGCAAGAAGCCGAACACCCCTGCAATGCCGCTCGACACCCGAGCGCTCGAGGGGATTCCCGACCGTCAGCGCCGGCTGTTGCTGCGGGCCGGCCTGGGCATGTCGCTGGGGGGCTCGGCGGCACTGCTGGCCGCCTGCGGCGGTGGCGACGATGCGCCGGCCGGATCGGCCACACCGGGCGCCACCACCCCCGGTGCCAACACGCCCACCGGCAAGGTATCGAGCTTTGCACTGGCCGTGCTGCCCGATACGCAGTTCTACTCGCGCTACGCCACCACGGACGAAAACCTGCAGTTCCAGCGCAAGTATGGTTCCACGCCATTCCTGGCCCAGACCAAGTGGATCACGCAGAACGCCGCCAACTTCCGCATTCCGTTCACGATCCACCTGGGCGACGTGGTGGACCAGCAGGGCAAGGCGCTGCAGTGGCAGATCGCCGACGAGGCAATGAACGTCCTGGAGCGCGCCAACGCGCCCTACTCGATCCTGGCCGGCAACCATGACGTGGTCTCGGATGTGGACTACGTCGACGCCAGCAGCCAGGCGTCGAACACCGATGCCCAGCGCAACCTGGCCACCGAACCGTACCTGAAGACCTTCCCCACCACGCGCGCCCAGCGCCAGACCACGTTCGGCGGGCGCGACCCTTCAGGCTTCCACGAGTACCACCTGTTCGACGTCGACGGCAACCAGTTCATGGTGCTGTCGATGTCGTGGCGCGCGTCTGACGCCGCCATCACGTGGGCGCGCCAGGTACTGGCCGATCATCCGAAGGTGCCGGTGATCCTGTCTACCCACCAGCTGCTCAATATCGGCCCGGACGGCGTCACGCCGCTGGAAGTGCCGTACGGCCTGATGCTGTGGGAGAAGCTGATCAAGGACAACGACCAGATCTTCATGACGTTGAACGGCCACTACCACGGCGCCGCGCACCTGACCAAGGTGAACAACTTCGGCAATCCGGTGGAGGAAATGGTCGTCGACTACCAGATGGCCTATATGGGCGGCAACGGCCTGATGCGCCTGTACGAGTTCGACCTGACCAACAACAAGATCAAGATCCTGTCGTTCTCGCCGTGGGTGCCGCAGAAGCCGACGAGCACGCTGAACGAATTCGACGTGGCGGTGCTGACCGAAGGCAACCAGCAGTTCGAGATCGATTTCGATTTCCGCAAGCGCTTTGCCCGCTTCAACCCGAGCTTCGTCATCCCCGCCGCCGGCAACGACCCGATCAACGTCCGCGCCAAGGCGGCCATCCTGGCCAACTACAACGAGCCGACCATCACCGACAAGAAGCCTGCGGCCGATGTGAACGACTACCCGCTGGTGGCCTCCACCGTGGCGCACTGGCGTTTCTTCGGCGGCACCGACGGCGCCGCCGTGCCGGTGGGCCAGGTCATCAACGACGTGACAGGCGCCAACCCGGTGGCCCGCGAAGCGCTGGCCAATGGCGGCACCGCGCAGCTCAACGACATGACCTGGTCGAACGACCACCACTACCTGTCGGCCGCGCCGGGCAGCGTGATGTTCTCGAATTCGACCAATTCGCCCACGCGCATGAGCTATTTCGCCACGCAGACCACGGCGGCGCTGAACGCGCTGACGTTCGACACCGGCTATACGGTCGAGGCGTTCATCAAGCTGCCGGCAACCTGGACAGCCGCCAACAACGCGTGGATGAACATCATGGAGCGCGAAGGCCGGCGCGGCAACGTCACGGGCATTGGCAGCGGCGATGGCAATGAAAGCCCGCTGATCTTCGCGATCTCGAGCCTGCGCGAAGTGCAGTGGGAAGTCACCCCCAGCACCTCGGGCACCAAGAACCCCGCCGCCAACTGGTCCGGCGAGATCATTGCCGGCAAATGGGTGCACGTGGCCGTGGTGAACGACCCCGCGACCAACGAGACGGTGATGTACGTGGAAGGCGCCCCCGTGCTGCGCAACGCGTCGAACACGCGCGGGATCGCCTTCGTCACCGCCGCAAGCCGCATGTTCATCGGCGGCGGCGTCTACAACAACGCGCCGTCCAACGGCTTCCTGGGCCAGATCGGCGAGGTGCGCATCTGCCCCGAACCGCTGACCGCCGACAAGTGGCTGACGGCTCGTCGCGCCTGACCTGGCGATAAGCGACTGGCCGGCCGCTGGGGTGGCCGGCCCTGGCGGCGGTTACGTATGGTTGCACTGGAATCGCCGCTTCCCATTTGCACTACGCTGCTACGCGCCAAAAACGGAAAAGGCCGGTCATCTTGAACTGACCCCAGAAAGTTGGACAGTTGATTTGCTAGGCTAGAGAGGGCTGAGTCCTGTACTTCACGGGACTCAGCCCTTTAAGTTTGAGCTTGATGCGGTCGTGATTGTAATAGTGAATGTATTGGCGCAGGCCTTGCTGTAGCTCCTCGACGCTGGCGAACTTGTTCAGGTAGAAGAACTCGGACTTCAGGGTGCCGAAGAAGCTTTCCATGGTGGCGTTGTCGAGGCAATTGCCCTTGCGGGACATGCTGGGACGGATTCTGCGCTGTTTGAGCATCCGCTGATAGGCCGGCATCTGGTACTGCCAACCCTGATCGGAATGCAGCAGCGGTCGGTCCTTCGGGCTGAGGCGGCGGAACGCCTTCTTCAGCATATTGCTCACCATCTCGAAGGTGGGCCTACGGGCAGTCTCGTAGGCGATGATCTCGCCGTTGTACAGGTCCAGCACCGGGGAGAGGTACAGCTTCTCGCCGGCCACGTTGAATTCGGTCACGTCGGTTACCCACTTCCGATTCGGACGCCTGGCCTGGAATTGCCGTTGCAGAACATTGGGTGCGACACGGCCTACCGTGCCCTTGTAGGAGCGGTATTTCTTCGGCCGGACCAACGACTTCAGTCCCATCTCTCTCATGAGGCGCTGAACCGTCTTGTGGTTGACGATCGTGCCGGTTTGCCGGATTACCGCCGTGATGCGGCGGTAGCCATAACGGCCCATGTGCCGGGCAAAGAGTTCGCGAATGCGCGCTTTCAGCTCCGTATATTTGTCGTGGGCCTGCAGCACGGCCTGCTGGTAGTAGAACGTGCTGCGCGCCAGTCCTGCCACCCTCAGCAAGCCGGCCAACGGGTACTGCTGCCTCAGCTCAAGCACTATTTGCGCTTTTTGGGTTGCGCAGATGTCTTGCTCGCTTGAACCAAGGCGTCGAGCTTTTTTAGGTACGCGTTCTCCATGCGCAGGTAGTCCAACTCTTCAAGGAGTTCTTCGCGCGTGCGCGTCAGGTCGCCTGATGACCGCGATGGCTTTGTCTTGGGAGTCCGTTGTGGCATCTTGCTGGGCCGTCGTCCCCTGGGGCGAGGCGTCAGAGCTTCTAAACCCCCAGCATCATACTGGCGTTCCCACACGCCAATGGCGCCGCTACCGCGGATGTCGAACAGCGCCGCCACTTCCCGATGCGACAAGCCTTGGCGGCGCATCCGCTCAAGCACGGAGAGCTTGAACTCTGCGCTGTAGGTCTTGTACCTGCGCTTGAGACTGGCTTGGCCATGCAGCCGATAGGCTGCAACCCACCGCCGCACCGTCCCCTCGTCAATCCCATAGCGCTTGGCGAGCGCGCCGGCCCCTGCGTGCCCGGTCAGATACTCCTTGATGACCGACAGTCTGAACTGCTCGGTGTACCTATACATGAAAACACCCCAAAAGTTGGTGTCCAACTTTTGGGGTGCAGTTCAATCTGACCGGCCTTTTTTGCGTCTGGCTATCGGCCAGGGTCAGCAATTGCCTTTCTTGGCCTGGCCCGGTGGGCAGTACCCATTGCCGGGGCCGCCTTGCGGCCGGGCTGCCGGACCGCTGTCTGGCGCGTAGTAGGCGCAGCCGCCGAGCAGCGTCGCGCTGGCAACGATGATGACCAGGATGGCTTTCATGGTGTGTCGGGGCGAATGATCTGGTGCCTGAAGCATAGGGTTGGCAACCCGGTTCGCGCACCCGCCTTTGCAACGATTCGTAACGAGAATGAAACAGATCGGCACCGCAGGCGGGCGCCTAAGTTGGACGCGGCACATTCGGCACCGGCCTGCGTCGCCTACAGTGATGTTTATCTGTCTGCGCGATCCGCGCGATCCCAGCATTTCCAGCACGCTCAGCATTCCCAGCCAGGAGAACCGCCGTGGGCAAACTGCAAGATCGACGTCGCTTTCTGGGGGCCGCACTGGGCGGCGTGCTGGCGCCTACCCTGCCCGCCTGCGGCGGCGGCAGCGACGATCCTGCCCCGGCACCGGCACCGGCGCCCGCTCCGGCCCCCGCCCCCGTGCCGGAAGCCCAGATAACTCAGGCCATCGCCCAGGTCGATACCCTGGCCACCAACCTGATGAGCAGTTCGGGCGTGCCCGGCATGGCCATCGCCGTGGTCCGCGGTAATCAGATCGTGTATGCCAGGGGATTCGGCCGCAGGCTGGTGACCGACCCCGCTGCCGTCGATGCCGACACCGTGTTCCAGCTGGCATCGGTCTCCAAGCCCATCGGCGCCACCGTAGTGGCCCGGCAGGTGGGGCGTGGCAGCGTCCAGTGGGACACGCCCGTCATCGCGCAATTGCCGTGGTTTGCGCTCTCCGATGCCGATTCCACCCCGGCCGTGACCATCGGCGACTGCTATGCGCATCGCACCGGCCTGCCAGATCATGCCGGCGACCGGCTCGAAGACATGGGCTACGATCGCCGCGAGGTGCTCACGCGCCTGCGCTTCCTGCCCGTGCACCCGCTGCGCGCCGCCTACGCGTACACCAACTTCGGCATGACGGCCGGGGCCGAGGCCGTGGCGACCGCGTCGGGCATCGATTGGGCAACGCTGTCCGAGCAGGCCATCTACCAGCCACTGGGCATGACGCGCACCAGTTCGCGCTACGCCGACTTTGCCGCCCGGGACAACCGTGCGCTTGGCCATGTGAAGGTGAACGGCGTCTGGGTGCAGGGCCTGGGCACCATGCCCGATGCACAATCGCCGGCCGGCGGCGTCAGTTCGTCCGTCAACGATCTGGCGAAATGGCTCATCATGCTGCTGGCCAAGGGTGAGTTCGCCGGCCAGCGCATCGTCGATGCCGCTGCCCTGGCACCCGCGCTGGACCAACAGATGCAGAACGGCCCGCCCGTCAACGGCCGCCCGGCCAGCTGGTACGGCTATGGGTTCAATGTCGGCACCACGGAGCTGGGGCTGACCTCGTACAGCCATTCCGGCGCCTTTGCTGTCGGCGCGGCCACCAGCTTTACCGTCGTACCGTCGCTGAACCTGGCCATCGTCACGCTGACCAACGGCTACCCCATCGGCATCCCCGAAACCCTGAACGCGCAGTTCTTCGACCTGGTGCAATACGGCGCCTTCCGCCGGGACTGGGGCGCCATCTTCGCCGACGGCCTGGCCCCGCTGCTACTGCCCGAGGGCCGCCTGGTCGGCCAGCCGCCGCCGGCCAGCCCGCTGCCGCCACGGGCCCTGTCGACCTACGCCGGCACCTATCGCAACGACTACTACGGGCCGCTGCAGGTCACCGAGCAAGGCGGCGCACTGGTCATGACGCTGGGCGCCCGCCCGCTGACCCTGCCACTGACGCACTGGGACGGCGACGTTTTCACGTTCACCCTCCACAACGAAAACGCCACACCCGGCACGATCTCGCAGGCAGTCTTTGCGAGCGACCGGGTGTGGCTGGAGTACTACGACCACGAGGGCCTGGGGGTGTTTACGCGCTAGCGCCACGCGCCAACGGCAGCCCTCACGGCACAAGTCGCCCCGCGCGGGCGTCGAAGCGCGCCAGCCGGGCCAGCAGATGTTCCACCTCGAGCCTGGCCTTTTCCGTCAGCGGTGCGGACGGCTTGCGCTGTGCGGCCGATGCCAGGATGCCGCGCCGCTTCAGCACATACTTGCGGACGGCCAGGCCGGCGCCCGGCTGCTGCTCGTAGCGCAGCAGCGGCAGGTGCGCGTCGAACAGGTCGTGCGCGGCCTCGCGCTGACCCTCCTGGCTCAGGCGCACCACATCGCAAAGCATGTCGGGGAACGCGTAGCCCGTATTGGCGCCGTCGGCGCCCCGCTCCATCTCGTAGTCCAGGAACAGCCCGTTGTTGCCGCACAGGATGGAGATATGCCGCATGGACCCATCGGCCTCGAAGCCGCGCAGCGTGGAGATCTTCTCCAGGCCGGGCCAGTCCTCGTGCTTCAGCATCACGCACGAGGGCAGTTCCTGCACGATGCGGCGAATCACGCCGGGCGTCATCTGCACCGAGAAGGTCAGCGGGTAGTCCTGCAGCACGAACGGTACGTCGGCACCGATGGCCTCCACCGCCTGGCGGTAGTAGCCCACAATCTGGTCGTCGGTCCGCAGCGTGTTGGGCGGGGCGATCATGACGCCGGCTGCGCCCCGGTCCATGACATCGCGGGTCAGCGCGCGCATGGCGGCGAAGCCTGGCGCCGACACGCCCACCACCACCGGCAGCTTGCCCGCGCGGGCAATGACGCGCGACGCCACGTCGAGCGACTCGGCATGTTCCAGCTTGGACGCCTCGCCAAGCTGGCCAAGCACCGTGACGCCGGTCGAACCGCAGCCGACGTAGAAATCCATCATGCGATCGATGGAGGCCGTATCGATGGCGCCATCGTCAAGAAACGGAGTCGGCGCAATCGGAAACACGCCCTTGGCATCGGAAGTCAGCAGCATCAGTCGTTCACCTGTGAGAAGCGGATTGGAAGCCGGCAAGTGCCCGCCGTGGCACATCTGACACCACAAGCCGTGCCGCCGTCAATCGGTCGGTCAATCGGTCGATCGTTCGATCGGTCAATCGGCATGCGCCGCGGCAGCCCCCGCCCTGCTACTGATCCACAGCAGCAGGGCGCTGCCCAGCAGCGCCAGCGCGACCAGCGGCAGCAACGCCAGGCCATAGCTGCCCGTCGATGCCTTGATCAGTCCGACCAGCGACACCATGCCGCCGCCCATCAGGTTCGAGGCGGCATTGATGCCCGCGAGCCCTGCCGCGGCCGATTCCGAATCGAGCCAGCCTGAAGACAGCGTCCAGAACGGCCCCTTGAACGAGTATGCGCCGCACAGCGCCAGGCACAGGCCCAGCAGCGTGGCAGCCAGGGTCGGGGCCACCAGCGTTGCCAGCAGGCCGACCGAGATGCAGGCCAGCGGAATGGCCGTATGCCAGCGGCGTTCGCCCGTCTTGTCCGAATGGCGGCCCCACAGCACCATCGCCACGCACGCCAGGCCATACGGCACCGCATTCACAAGGCCCGTCTCGAAAGTGGTCAGTCCGAACGATTTCAGCAGCTGCGGTTGCCAAAGCGACAAGGTGGTGCCGGCGGCCGACGCGCCCGAGCACACCAGCGCCATCACCAGGAAATGGCGGTTCGACAGCAGCTTCCAGATCGATGCCTTGCCCACCAGCTTCTTGCCGCCGCGTTCGCTCTCCAGCCGGTTCGAGAGCCAGACCTTCTGGTCGTCGTCGAGCCATCTGGCAACCTGCGGACGGTCCGTCAGCACGAACAGGCAGGCGATCCCGAGCAGCACCGTGGGCAAGGCTTCGAGCAGGAACAGCCATTGCCAGCCGTTCAGGCCCAGGAAGCCATGCACGTGCAGCAACGCGGCCGACAACGGCGAGCCCAGGAAACTGGCCAGCGGAATCGACACCATGAACGTAGCCACGATCCGCGCCCGGTAGGCCGACGGAAACCAGTAGGTCAGGTACAGGATGACGCCCGGAAAGAAGCCTGCCTCGGCCGCACCCAGCAGGAAGCGCACCGTATAGAACGAGGTCTCGCCCGAGACGAACGCCATGGCGCCCGAGACCAGGCCCCACGAGATCATGATGCGGGCGATCCAGCGGCGCGCCCCCACCTTCTGCAGCGCCAGGTTGCTGGGCACCTCGCACAGGAAGTACGACACGAAGAAGATGCTGCCACCCAGGCCGTAGACGGCGGCATTGAAGCCCAGGTCCTTGTTCATCTCCAGCGCCGCGAAGCCAAGATTGACCCGGTCCAGCAGATTGAAGAAGTAGCAGACCATCAGGAACGGAACGATGCGCCAGGCAATCCTCCTGATCGTGTCGGCTTCCAGATTGCGCTCTTGGCGTTCGGCAACTGCGGTGTACAACGTCTTCTCTCCGGTTGTGATGCAAACAGGTACGGCCAGGCCGGGTGAATCCAGCGCAGGGTTACTCCAGTGTGATGTTCGCCGCCTTGCCCACACGGCTCCACTTGGCGATATCGGTCTTCTGGATCTCCGCCAGCCGCTCGGGCGCGCCGCCCACTACCTTGATGCCCAGCTTGGCCAGTTGCGCCTTGACCTCGGGGTCCTGCAGCGCGCGGTTGATCTCGGCGTTGAGCCGCTGGACGATGGCGGGCGGCGTGCCGGCGGGCGCGAAAATGCCCTGCCACTGCTCGGCCTCGAAGTTCGCCACGCCGGCTTCGGCCATCGTCGGCACATTCGGCAGGCTGGGCACCCGCGCCGCGGTGGCCACGGCCAGCGCGCGCAGCTTGCCGGCCTGCACGTGCGGCAGGATCGGCGCCGTGGGCGCGAACATGAAGTCGACGTGGCCGGCCATCACGTCCTGGATGGCCGGGACATCGCCCTTGTACGGCACATGGTTCATGCGCATGTTTTCCTGCTGCTGCAGCAGCTCCGCCGACATCTGCAGGATCGTGCCGTTGCCGCCCGACGCATAGCTCACGGTGCCCGGCTTGGCCTTGGCGGCGGCCACCAGATCCTTGACGCTCTTGTACGGGCTGTTCGGCCCGACGATCAGCACGCTGGGGATGGTGCCCAGCAGCGCCACCGGCGCGAACGACTTGACCGCGTCATACGGCAGTTTGGGATTCAGCGCGGGGTTGATGGCGTGCGAGGCCGTCGACGCCCCGAGCAACGTGTAGCCGTCCGGCGCGGCGCGGGCCACGAAGGCCGAGCCAATGGCGCCGGTGGCACCGGGCCGGTTCTCGACCACGATCGTGGTGTGCAGCGCCTGGCCAACCTTTTGCGCGACCAGGCGCGCCAGAATGTCGGTCGTGCCGCCCGCCGGGTAAGGCACGATGTAGTTGATGACCTTGCCGGCGGGCCAGTCCGTCTGCGCGTGGACGCTGCCGATGGCAAACGATGCGGCGGCCAGACAGGCCGACATGCCCAGCTTGCGCATGCGGGCCGCGAGGTGAAGCGATGCAAACATCATGTCTCCAGTTCTTCTTTGCGGTACGACTCAGGCCGGGGCAATGTCCCCGAACCCGTAAAGTGATTGCGGATTGCCAACCAGCACCTGCTGCGCCGTGTCGGACGATCCACACCAGCCCAGGAACGCGCGCAGCACGGCGGCATCGTCAACCGGCGGCACGGCTCTGGCCTGCGCCGAGGGGTGTGGCCAGTCCGATCCCCACAGCATGCGCTCCGGCGCCAGATCCAGGTAGCGCGCCGCCAGCGGCCGCATGTCGCCGTAATGCGGCGCCCCTTGGAGCGATTCGATATAGGGCCCCGACAACTTCACCCAGGCCTTGCCGGCCGACACCAGACCGGCAATCACGCGGTACGCCGGCTCCGCCTCCGGCTTGCCGAGCGGCAGGTGGCCGTAGTGATCGAACACCACCGGCACCGGCAGCCCGGCCAGCATGCCGGCCGCGTCGGGCAGCCACGCAGGCGGCAGATTGAGCTGCACATGCCATCCGAATCCAGCGATCCGCGCGGCCAGCGTGGGCAGGTCGTCCAGCGATACCGGTGCGGGCAGCGTCAGGTTCAACCGGATGCCGCGAATGCCTGCCCGGTGCAGCCGTGCCAGTTCGTCGTCGGTGACTTGGGGCGCCACCACGGCCACGCCGCGTGCGCATGCGCCCAGCGCCGCGATGGCGTCGGTGGTGCTGGCGTTGTCGGTGCCGTAGGTCGACGGGGTGACCACGATCACCCGCTGCGTGCCCAGCACGTGCTGGACCTGGCGGTAGTCGTCGACCGAGGCATCGGCCGGCCGCAGCGTCGCGCCCGGCGCCACCGGATAGCGGCTGTCGTAGACGTGCATATGGCAGTCGCAGGCGCCCGGGAATGCGACGACGGGATTCGGTCCGGCGCTCATGCCAGACGCCCGCCATGCACCGGGGCGCCGCCCTCGGGCATCGCCGCGCACAGGATCGAGCCGGTCGTCGACTCGGTCATCAGCAGCGTGCTGCCATCGGCCCCGCCAAAGCACAGGTTGGTCAGCGACGCCCCAACGGGCGTGCGAATCACCTCGACCGGCTCGGCGCGATGGTTGAGCACCCAGACATAGCCCAGCCCCGGATTGGCCACCAGCAGGAAGCCGTCGGCGCGCATGGCCAGCCCGTCGGGGCCGCTCGGTCCGTACGACGTAAAGAACTGGCCGACCTTGCTGACCGAGCCATCGGCCTGCAGCGGCACGCGCCACACGCAGTTGCCGCGTGTCATGGCCACGTACAGCACCTTCTCGTCCGGCGACAGCACCAGGCCGTTCGGGCTGGGCGCGTTGGCCAGCAGCACATCGAGCCGGCCATCGGGTGCCAGCCGATACACGCGACCCGTGGGATCGTGCATGCCGGTCTGGCCCTGGTCCGTGAAATACAGGTTGCCGGCCGCATCGAAGGTCAGATCGTTGACGCCCCGGAAGCGCTCGGAATTCCGCCGCTCCAGAAACGGCGTGACGGTGCCGGTGCGGGCATCGAGCCGCATCAGCCCGTTGCGGTAGTCGGTGATCAGGAAATCGCCACTGGCCAGGCGCTTCATGCCGTTGGGCTCGCCGTCGTACTCGGCCACCTGCTCCCAGTCGCCCTGCAACGACACCCGGAAGATCCGGCCATGGGGAATGTCGGTGACCCACAGATGGCCGTCCGCCCAGACGGGGCCTTCCAGGAAGGAATCGGTGACCGCGCCGCCGCGATTGGCCAGCGACCAGGCGTTGTCCCGATCCTGCCGGCGAAACGCGTCCGGCAACCGGGTAAGCACCGTGGCGTCACGCACGTTGGGGGGCTGCAGCAGCATCATGGCGTCTATTGCTTTTCGATATTGGCTTTCTGCGCGACCGTGGCCCATTGCGCCGTTTCGCGCTGGATCAGTTGCGCAAACGCGGGGCTGTCCAGGTTGCCCGGCTGCGAGCCCATCTTTGCCAGGAAGTCCTGCATGTCGGGCGCCTGCAAGGCCTTCTGGATTTCGGCCTGCAGGCGGGCGATGACTGCCTTCGGCGTGCCCTTCGGCGCGGCCAGGCCCGACCAGTTGAACAGGCTGAAGGCCGGCAGGCCGGCTTCGGCAAACGTCGGCACATTCGGGAATACGTCGACACGGCTCTTGCCGCTGATACCAAGCAGGCGCATCTGATTGCCCTTGACCGGCGCCAGCGCGGTGGGCGTGGACACCACCAGCAGATCGACGCTACCACCCAGCAGGCCCACCATGGCCTCCCCGGCCCCTTTGTACGGCACGTGCATCAGCTTGATGCCGGCCGCCTGCTGGAACGCCTCGGCGGCAAAGTGCGGCGAGCTGCCGGGGCCGCCGGTGCCAAACGTGACTTCGCCCGGATGCGCCTTGGCGTAGCTGACCAGCGACTGCAGATCCTTGAAGCGCGAATCGGCCTTCACACCCACCACCACCGGCGAGAACGCAAACGGCGCGATGGGCACCAGCGCGGTCTGATGGTCCCAGTTCAGCTTCTTGAAGACGTACGGCAGCGTGGTGTACGAATTGTCGTTGGCCAGCAGCGTGTAGCCGTCTGCCGGCGCGTTCACGACCTGCGTGGTGCCGATCGTGCCCGAGGCACCCGGCTTGTTCTCGACCACGAAGCTCTGGCCCGTCTGCTGGGTCAGCTTCTGAGCCACCTTGCGGGTCACCACGTCGACGGCCCCGCCCGGCGGGTTGGGCACGACGATCCGCACGGGCTTGTCGGGATACGCCGCCAGTGCGGGGGTGCCCAGGCCGGCCAGTGTCGCGGCAGCGGCCAGCGGCGCCGCCAGACGGGAAAATGAGCGGAAAAATGCGCGATGCAACATCGTTGTCTCCTGGCACCTGCGGCGGGTCTGGCTGCCGCCAAACCCACCGCGATGCCTGTTTCTATCTGGGGAAACCGGGCGGCTTCCCTTGCAGCGTTACGCCCTTACTCGACTACACCGCCGTGGCGGCGTCCTGCAGCACGGCCAGCACGTTCTTCGCCGCGCCCACGCCCATGTTCACGTAGGCCGCATCGCTGACACCGCCGATGTGCGGCGACAGGATCAGGTTCGGCGTCTGCTGGAACGGGTGCGGCACGGTCATCGGCTCGACCGCGAAGCTGTCCAGCCCGGCCGCATACAGCTTGCCGCTGGCCAGCGCGTCGGCCAGCGCCGGTTCGTCGATCAGGCCGCCACGCGCCGTGTTGACCAGAATGGCCCCGTCCTTGAACTGGGCCAGCGTCTCGCGGTTCAGCATGCCGCGGTTGTCGTCCGTCAGCGGGCAATGCAGCGACACCACATCGGCCTCGCGATAGAGCTGCGGCAGGTTGTCCACCCGCGTCACGCCCTGGGGCACGGTCTTCGCATAAGGATCGAACGCGATCACGCGCATGCCCAGCGCCACGCCGGTCACCGCGGCGCGGCGGCCGATCTCGCCCAGGCCCACGATGCCCAGCGTACGGCCGTTCAGCTCGATGGTCTTGTGGGTCGACTTGTCCCAGTGGCCGTCGCGCATGCGCGCGTTCAGGTGCGGCACGGCTTTGGCGCAGGCCAGGATCAGCGCCCACGCGTGCTCGGCCACGGCCGCGGCATTGGCGCCTACCGCCGCCTTCACCGCGATGCCACGCTGGGCGGCGGCGTTCTGGTCGATCACGTCGATGCCGCTGCCGTGCTTGGAGATCACCTTCAGCGACGGGGCGGCGTCCATGATCGTCGCTCCTACCTTGCCGTAGCGCACGATGATGGCCACCGGGTCCTTCTCTTTGGCCAGCGCCAGCACGGTTTCCTCGCTGCATTGCTTGCCGGCGAAGACAACCTCGAAATCCTTGAGCAGTTCAAGCGCCTGAGGCGCCAGGTCATTGCCCGTGACCAGCAGAACGGGGGTCTTCACGATGCTCACAGCGATTCACCCTCGGCCAGCACGCCGGCGGCGCGCAGTTCCTTGTCGAGCCAGCCCGGGCGCAGGTCGCCGGCCTTGATGGCGGCAATGCGTTTGGCTTCGGCATCCACCTTCTTCTGCGCCAGTTCCAGGATGGCCGGCACATCCTCGCGCGGGATCACGACCACGCCATCGGCATCGCCCACGATCAGGTCGCCCGGATTGACGGCCACGCCGGCCACCGACGCGGGCCAGTTCACCAGGCCGCCAATGGCCTTGGTGGGGCCGCACGGATTGGTGCCGGCCGAGAAAATCGGGAACGCGCCATGCGCCAGCTCGTGCGAATCGCGCACGGCGGCATCGATCACGAAGCCGGCAAGGCCCGAGGCCTGCGCCTGGGTGGCCATGATCTCGCCGCACAGCGCGGCGGTCTGGTCGCCCTTGCCGTCGACCACGATCACGTCGCCGGGCTTGGCCAGGGCCAGGCCCACGTGGAACATCAGGTTGTCGCCGGGTCGCACCTCGACGGTCAGCGCCGGGCCGCACACCTTCATGGCCGGCGACAGGCCCTGCACGCGGGCGTTCAGCGTGCCGCGACGGCCCACCACATCGGCCAGGATGGCGGCCTGGAACTTCGACGCGCGCGCCACCAGTTCGGGCGAAACGCGCTCAAAATCGCGACGGATTGCGGGGGATGCTTTGGCTTGGGTGCTCATGTACGACTCCAGATATGACGGACAAACAAGGGGATCTGCCAGAGAGGCTTACCTGGTGGAAGCGAGCTTCCACAGGCTTTCAAACTTGCCGCGCTGCGTGGCCATGTGCTGGGTCCACGCCGCACCGGACAGATAGGAAATGCCGCGCGCCTCGTTGACGGCGCGGGCCAGGAATTCGGGATCTTTCGTCGTGGCCTCGATGGCGTCCTGCAGGCGTTTGGCGATCTCCGGCGGCAGGCCGCGCGGCACCGCGAAGCCACGCTCGGACGAAATCGTGATGTCGAGCTTCTGCTCGCGGGCCGTCGGCACGTCCGCCACCAGCCCCGGCCGGCGCTCGTTGCCCAGTTGCGCCAGCACCTTCACATCCTTCGAGGCGCGATCGGCCTCTGTGAATTCGGTGGTGCTCATGGCCATCACGTCGATGTGGTGGCCCAGCAGGCTGGTCTTGGTCTGCGACGTCCCGGCAAAAGGAATGTGATTGACGCGGGCGCCAGTGACCTGCTGCAGCGCCAGGGCAGCCATGTGCCCATTGGTGCCGATGCCGTTGCTCCCCATCGACACGCCCTCGGGGTTGCCCTTGAGCTGCCGGACCAGGTCGGCCAGCGACCCGAGCTTGCTGTCGCCGGCCACCACGAACATGGCCGGATCGTCGATCACGCGCGCCAGCGGCACGATGCTGGCCGGGTCGTACTTGGGCTTGCGCTGGATGGGAATCGTCAGCAGCGACGGCGTGGACACGATGCCGATGGTGTAGCCATCGGCCGCCGCCCGCGACAGCGCCGAATAAGCGATCTCGCCCGACGCGCCCGGCTTGTTCACCACCACGATGCGCGCCTTGCCGCCCAGGTGCTTCTGCAGGAACGGCGTCATGGCGCGCGCCAGCAGGTCCGTGCCTCCCCCGGCGGCAAAGCCGACGTAGACCTCGATGGGCCGGTCATCGGGCCAGGCTGCGTGCGCGGACATCGCCGCCATCGCACATGCCGCAACGAGAAGGAATCGGACTTGACGCATTGGTTGTCTCCGTTTTTTGTTGCGTTGTACTGTGTACAACAGCGTTTCATAAATTTGAGACAACTATAGTCCGTTAAAGTCGTCGCTCCACTTGGCGTTTACCCGTGTACAGTACAAAATGGCGTTGTACACAGTACAATGACCAGAATCACGTACCGGAACAAAAGATGAGTAACCACGGGGTAGCCGCCGTCGAAAAGGCGCTTGGTTTGCTGGACTGCTTCCGCCTTGGCGCGGAGATCCAGTCGCTTGCGCAACTGTCCAGCACCTCCGGCATGCACAAGACGACGGTGTTCCGTCTGCTGAATTCGCTGGAGCGGATGAGCTATGTAGTACGCACCGCCGATGGGCGGTATGCGCTGGGGCCGCGCGTGCTCTACCTGGGCAAGCTCTACGAGCAGTCGTTCCAGCTGGGGTCGCTCATCGAACCCGTGCTGCAGGAACTGGCGCTGGCCACCCGTGAAAGCGCGTCGTACTACGTGCTGCACGGCGACGAGCAGCGCATGTGCCTGTACCGCGCCGAACCGAGCGAAGGCCTGCGCGAGACACGCCTGCCCGGCACGATCCTGCCGCTGGATGACACGGCAATCGGGTCGGTGCTCAAGTACTGGGGAAAGGACGATGAATCGGCCCGCCGCGACGAACCGTTGCCATGGTTCACCGCAGGCGTGCGCGACATTTACACCGCCGCCTTCGCCACGCCGCTGTTCGGCGCCGGCGACAAGTTCATGGCATCGCTCACGCTTTCCGGCCCGGCCTCGCGCCTGCAGGCAGCCGACCGCACCGAGATCGCACGCGTGCAACTGGTGGCTGCAGCCAAACTGTCAAGGCTGCTCGGTGCGAGCCCGGCGTGGTGCGAGAAGGTCTACAGCACAGGCAGCTTCACGCACGACTGAAGCCGGCGCCGCGCCATCGACGCCCGCCCCTCGCCGCCCGCCCTTCCACCGCACCTCGCCGGATCAAGCGATCAGAAGATGTGCCTGATCCCGGCCACCACGCCGGTCTGGTTCACGCCTGGCGCCACCGTGCCACCATTCACCACCCCCAGCGTGGACGCGCCCTTGTTGTCCATGAATGATGCGTTGAGGTACAGGTCCGTGCGTTTCGACAGCGTATAGGCCATCGCCATGGCGTAGCTCATGGCATCGTTGGGCGAATCGCGCCGGTCGGTGCGATAGACACCGGCGCGCACCACGAAGGCCGGCGTGAAGTTGTACGAACCGCCGATCCAGTACAGATGGGCGCGCAGCGACGGCGTGGCGATAGTCCCCTGCAGGAAGCGGTAGCCGGCCGTCGCCGTGAAGGGCCCATCGGTCCACAGCAGCCCGGTCGCGTAGCGTCGTTCGATCATTTCGGACGACGCGGCCGACGTGCCGCGCCGCTGGTCGTAGGCCAATACCATGCCGAGCTTGCCGACCGTGTACGACGTACCCGCGCCAATCTCCTGCCCGATGCGCGGATTGCCCGGCACTTCGCTGCCGTTGACCACCGTGGCGTCGTAGCCGGCGCTGTACATGCCGGTGATGGTCAGGTTGCCGAAGTTGCCGGTGTACTTGATGGCGTTGTCTGCACGGTTGGCAAACTGCGCATCCTGGGCCAGCAGGCCATAACTGGTGTAGCGCACGGGATCGAGTGGCACGAACAGGTCGTACAGCGTGTTGATCTGCCGTCCCAGCGAAATCAGCCCCCATGGATTCTGCAGGCCGACATAGCCCTGCCGTCCGAACAGGCGGCCGCCCTGCCCCGACGTGCCGGTGTCGCTGTTGAAGCCGCTTTCCAGCACGAACACCGCGCTCAGGCCGCCGCCCAGGTCTTCCTTGCCGCGCAGCCCCCAGCGCGACCCGGTCACGTTACCCGGCGACATCCGATACACGGAGCCCGATCCATTGGCCCCCGCGTGGTTCAGGAATTCGATCCCCGTATCAACCAGCCCGTACAGCGTCACCGATGTCGATGATTGGGCGCAGGCAGCGCCGGTGCCAATCGCACAGGCGAGCGCCGCCACACCGGCTGTTGCCAGTCTCTTGTAATGCATGTCTCCTCCGTCTGAATGGGAAATGGCCCACGCCGGTCTGGTTGCCGGCTGCGGGAAAACAGGGCTCGCGCTCAGGCGATGCGCTTCAGCGCGGTCTTGTAAAACGCCGCGCGCCGGGCATAGTCGTCGGCATTGGCGCGCAGGTTGTTGACCTCTTCCTGTGTCAGCTCGCGCACGGCCTTGGCCGGGGCGCCCAGGATGAGCGAGCGCGGCGGAAAGGCCTTGCCTTCGGTCACCAGGGCGCCTGCGGCAACCAGTGACTCGGCGCCGATGTTCGCGTGATTCAGCACGATGGCCTGGATGCCGATCAGCGCACCGTCGCCTACCGTGCAGCCATGCAGCATGGCCTGATGGCCCACGCTGACGTGCGCGCCAATCCGCAGCGGATAGCCGGGATCGGTATGCAGCACCGCGCCCTCCTGGACATTGCTGCCCGCGCCAATCCGGATCGGCTCGTTGTCGGCACGGATGACCGCGCCCGGCCAGACACTGACGCCATCGGCCAGTTCGGCGCGGCCAATAACGGTGGCCTCGGCGGCCACGAAGGCGCTTTCGGCAAGGGATGGCGTGTGTTCGGCGAGCTGATAAACGGGCATGTTCTCGATGGGATGGATTGAGGGGATCATTCGACCTTCACGTTGGCCTTCTTCACCAGGCCTGCGTAACGGTCGGCTTCGGCACGGAAGAACTGTGCGGCGGCCTCGGGCGAGCCGGGCTTGATGACGGTGGCCTGCTTCTTCAGCGCTTCCACCACCTCGGGGCTGGAAAACGCCGTGGCAAAGGCGTCGTGTATGCGCTTCACGTCGGCCGGTTTCATGTTGGCGGGACCGATCACGGCGAACCAACCCTCGACGTGGTAGCCCGGCAGGCCCTGTTCGGCGATGGTGGGCACCTCGGGCGCCACGGGCGAGCGCGCATCGCCACACAGGCCGATGGCGCGCAAGGTGCCGGCCTTCAGGTATGGCAACGCGGCGTTGAGCGCGACCACGCCCATGTCCACCTGTCCGCCCAGCAGGTCGGTCACCATCGGGCCGGTGCCCTTGTAGGGGATTTGATTGGCCTTGACGCCGGCTTCGCTCAGGAACATCTCGCCGGCCAGATGGATGATCGTGCCGTTGCCGGACGACGCGTAGTTGTAGCCGTCGGGCTTCGCCTTGAGCAGCGCCACCAGTTCCTTGACGTTCTTCGCCGGGACTTTCGGATTGACCACGAGCACAAGCTGCGTGGCGCCAAGCACGCTGATGGGGGTCACGTCCTTGATCGGATCGAAGGGCATGGACTTGAACACGCTCGGGTTGATCACGTGGTTGTTCGAGACCAGCCCCAGCGTTGTGCCGTCAGGCTGGGCCTTGACCACGGCGGCCGCACCGGTGATGCCCCCTGCGCCGGGCAGGTTCTCGATCACCACGGGCTGGCCCATGGCCTTGCCCAGGGCCGGGCCGGCGGTGCGGGCGATGGCATCGACGCCGGAACCCGCGCTGATTGGCAGGATCAGCCGTACCGGCTTGCCGCCCTGGGCCAGCGCGGGCAGCACTGGCAGCGCGGTAGAGAGCAGGAAGGCCGTGGCAGCCGCCGCGACCCGCCAGTGGGGGCGTGAAATCATGGTTGTCTCCGTCATGCTTTGTTATGGAACTACGGTACTGAGGGCCCAGCCAGATGCAGTCAGTCGG
>NZ_PJRP01000005.1:195659-196852 GCF_002858765.1 Cupriavidus pauculus | reverse complement strand
GGTAGAGAGCAGGAAGGCCGTGGCAGCCGCCGCGACCCGCCAGTGGGGGCGTGAAATCATGGTTGTCTCCGTCATGCTTTGTTATGGAACTACGGTACTGAGGGCCCAGCCAGATGCAGTCAGTCGGGCCTTGTCCTGCGCCCGAACACCTCTTCGTTATGCTCGCCAGGCTTCGGCAACGGATGCCGGACGCCGGGACGCCTGCCACCCATCAGCAGCGGCAGCAGGACGGTGGGCGCGATCGAGCCGTCTTCCACCTGCATCGGCACCAGGCCGCCGCTTTCCTTCAGGTGCGGATCGTCAAGCAACTGGTCCGGGCGGACGATCGGTGCGTAGGGAATGCCGGCGCCTTCGAGCTGGGGCATCAGGGCATCAGCGCGATGGTGCTGAAGGATGGCGCCCAATTCTTCCAGCAACAGCGGCCGCACCGCCACCCGCGCGGCGTTATCGCGGTATTCGGGCCGCTGGGTCATTTGCGGATGGCCCAGCACCTGGCACAGCGTGACGAACTGCTTGTCGCTGACCGCTCCGATAAACAGCTGCTCGCCGTCGGCCAGCGAGAACACGTCGTAGACGCTCCACGCCGACACGCGCGACGGCATCGGCGGCGGCGCCTCGCCGGTCATCGCAAACTGCTGCATATGCTGCGACGCCAGGAACACGCAGTTCTCGAACAGCGCGCTCTGGATTTCCTGTCCGCGGCCCGTATGGTCGCGTTCGCGAAGCGCGGCCAGCACGCCGATGGCGCCGAACATGCCGCCCATGATGTCGTTGACCGACGTGCCCGCGCGCAGCGGGCGCCCCTTGGGTCCGGTCATGTACGACAGCCCGCCCATCATCTGCACCACTTCATCCAGTGCCAGGCGCTTTTCGTACGGCCCGGGCAGGAAGCCCTTGTGCGAGACATAGATCAGGTGCGGGTACTTTTCCGACAGGGTTGCGTAGTCGAGGCCGAGCTTTTCCATCAGGCCGGGCCGGAAGTTCTCCAGCAGCACGTCGCACTGGCCAGCCAGGTCGGCGGCCGCGGTACGCCCCTCCTCGGTCGTGATGTCCAGCACCACGCTCTTCTTGTTGCGGTTGAAGGCGCGGAAGAAGCCGATGCCCAGGCCGGGCAGGTTGCGGGTCTTGTCGCCGCCCGGCGGCTCCACCTTGATGACCTCGGCGCCCAGGTCGGCCAGGATCATGCCGCAGGT
>NZ_PJRP01000005.1:194301-195649 GCF_002858765.1 Cupriavidus pauculus | reverse complement strand
TCTTGTTGCGGTTGAAGGCGCGGAAGAAGCCGATGCCCAGGCCGGGCAGGTTGCGGGTCTTGTCGCCGCCCGGCGGCTCCACCTTGATGACCTCGGCGCCCAGGTCGGCCAGGATCATGCCGCAGGTGGGCCCCATCACCATATGGGTGAACTCGACGACGCGGATGCCGGCCAGCGGCAGCGATGTGTTCTCTTGTTGCATGGTTTGGCTCATGGTGTCGATCAGGCGGCCGCGTGGCGGGCGCCGGCAAAGGTTCTGGGCAACCCGGCGCGCCAGAGCGTGCCGTGCAGCGTTTCTCCGGCCAGCCAGCCTTGCACCTGCTGGCGCAACGCCAGCAGCGCGTCGATGTCGAGGCCGGTCTCGACGCCCATGCTGCCCAGCATGTAGGCAAGATCCTCGGTCGTGACGTTGCCGCTGGCGCCGGGTGCATGCGGGCAGCCGCCGATACCGGCCAGGCAGGCATCGAATCGCGTGACGCCGGTTTGCAGGGCTGCCAGCACGTTGGCCAGACCCAGGCCACGCGTATCGTGGAAATGGCCGCACCAGAAACGGTCCCCCGCTAATGCAATGGCGCGCTCGAACAGCTCGCGCACCATGCGCGGATCGGCGTAACCCACCGTGTCGGCCAGGCTCACGCGATCGGCGCCCGCGTCGAGCAGCGCCTGCATCAACCGCAGCACTTCATCGGGCGCCACGTGGCCCTGCAACGTGCAACCGAAAGCCGTGCCCACGCCGCATTCGATCAGCGTCCGGGCGCCGGCGGCATCGCGCGCCGCGCGGATGCGCGCCACCTCGGCCACCACGTCGTCGGGGGTCTTGCGCAGGTTGGCCAGGCTGTGCGCATTGCTGGCGGACAGCGGCACGATCATCAGGTTGGCGCCGCTGTCGATGGCGGCCTCCGCCCCGCGCAGGTTGGGCACCAGCACCGAGACGAACAACCCCGGCAGCGTCCGGGCAAACGCCACCAGTTCGGCGGTATCTGCCAGTTGTGGCAGCAGCTTCGCCGGCACGAACGAGCCCACCTCGATCTCGCGCTGGCCGGCGGCATGCGCCGCGCGGATCCACGCCTTCTTCTGCTCCGTCGGAACGACGGTCTTGATGCTTTGCAGCCCGTCACGCAATCCGACTTCTCGGATCACGGCGTGCGGTGGCCACATGGCCAGTTGGGGATGGGGCGAGGCAGGAGTCATAGTTTGCGGCGGGGGGCGCCTGAAAAGGACACGCGATACCCGTGACTCTATGTCGTTCCAAGAACAACAAGAAGCGGTCTTTTGACATCGCCATCGTTCCATATCGGAATGCCTAGCCCTACAATCCGGGCATGAGAGATCTCGACCTGACCACCCT
>NZ_PJRP01000005.1:66086-194291 GCF_002858765.1 Cupriavidus pauculus | reverse complement strand
ACGCGATACCCGTGACTCTATGTCGTTCCAAGAACAACAAGAAGCGGTCTTTTGACATCGCCATCGTTCCATATCGGAATGCCTAGCCCTACAATCCGGGCATGAGAGATCTCGACCTGACCACCCTTCGGCTGTTCGTCACCGTGTGCGAAACCCAGAACATCGCCCGGGCCGGCGAGCAGCAGCACATCGTGGCCTCGGCCATCAGCAAGCGACTGGCGCAGTTGGAAGAGACCGTGGGCGGCAGCCTGCTGGACCGCCGCCGCCGTGGCGTGGTGCCCACCGCGGCCGGGGAAATCGTGCTGACGCACGCGCGGGCCATGCTGGCGGCCGCTGACCGGGTGACGCGCGACATGGCCGACTTTGGCGCCGGCATTCGCGGGCAGGTGCGGCTGCTGGCCACCGTTTCGTCGATGGCCGAATCGTTGCCCGACGATATCGCCGCGTTTCTCCAGATTCCGGGCCACCAGGACGTGGGCATCACGATCGAGGAAAGTCTGAGCATCGACGTGGTGCGATCGCTGCGCGAGGGCTCCGCCCCGCTGGCCATCTGCTGGGACGCGGCCGACCTGGAGGGATTTCAGACGCGCCCCTACCGGGCCGACCATCTGGCGGCCATCGTGCATGGCTCGCATGCGTTGGCACGGGCCGACGACTGCACGTTCGCCCAGACCCTGGAACACCGGCATATCGGCATGCCGGCGCAAACCGCCGTGCAGACGATGCTGAACCGGCACGCCGCCATCCTTGGCCGCCGCATCGACTATCGGGCCGTCGTCTCGACATTCGACGCCGCGCTGCGGTGCGTGCGTGCCGATCTGGGGCTGGCCATCATCCCGCAGGAAATCGCGGCGCCAGTAGCCCAGGCGCTTGGCATTCGCGCCATCCCGTTACGCGACGACTGGGCGCACCGCCGGTTTGCCATCTGCTCACGCGACTTCGACGCCCTGTCGCCCGTTGGCAAACTGCTGGTCGACTTTCTCCGGGACCGCGCCCGAGGTGGCGAACCCGCCAGATAGCCGGCGATCTTTATCGTCTTCCCTGATTTGACGGCGCTACCCGGCCCTGACCGTGTAAACTCCCCGTTTTTTCATCACGGCGACATGATGCAAGTGCCACAGCGCACGGGTCTCAGCGGCCCGAAACTGCTACGCCTGCTGGCTCGCCTGACGGATGCGGGTGCCTCGGGCGCCGCGCCGTCGCTGTCTGGCGTGATGAGCCGGTGGCTTGGCTGGACCGACGCCATCGCGCTGTCCGCCGCGCTCAACGGCAATCCGCCGGAAGTGCCGTCCAGTGCACCGGTGCGCGGGGGCAGTGGCAAGCCTGGGGCCATTGGCGACGCCGCCGGCACCCATGTACGCGCCATGCTCACCGCCGCGATCACCGGGCAGGCCACGTCGGGCGATACCCGACGCCGCATGCCGGCACGCCAGTCGACAGCACCGGACCCGGCGGAAGCCGATTTCGCCGTCCATCGCCAGCGCTACGTGGCGCTGCAACAGCAGATGGAACACGAGATCGCCGGCCTGCGGGCGCGGCTGCGTACCGCCCTGGCGGCGCGTACCGCGCAGGCGGGGCGCCTGGCCATGCTGGATACCGTCATGGAGCAGGTGCTTGGCCCGCGCGAGCAGGCCGTGCTGGCGGCCGTGCCGGGCATGCTGGAACCCCATTTCACACGGCTGCGCGGCGCTGAGGGCGCGTGGCTCAACGAATTTCGCAGGGACATGCAGAGCGTGCTGCTGGCCGAGCTGGAGATCCGCTTCCAGCCGGTGGATGCACTGCTCGCGGCCCTGCGTGAAAGCTGAATCGACATGAAGAGACCTCTCACAACCGTTGCCGCACCACTCGTCGTCTTCCTCGCGGGCCTGGCCGTCGTCGGCTGGGTTGGCGCCGGCTACGCGGGCACGAATGCACTGGCGCTGGCTGTCACGCTGATCATCGGCGGGTTCTACGTGGGCGGTGCGCTCGAACTGCACCGCTACCGCGAGGCCACGCCCACGCTGACTGCCGCGCTGGCCGACCTGGCCACGCCGCCGGCCAGCCTCGGCGCGTGGCTCGACCGCCTGCACCCCAGCCTGCGCAATGCCGTGCGCCTGCGCGTGGAAGGCGAACGCGTGGCACTGCCCGGCCCGGCCATGACCCCGTATCTGGTGGGCCTGCTGGTGCTGCTGGGCATGCTCGGCACGTTCCTCGGCATGGTCGGCACGCTGCGCACCACCGGCGTGGCGCTGGAAAGCGCCGCTGACCTGCAAGCCATCCGCGCGTCGCTGGCGGCGCCGGTCAAGGGCCTGGGCTTTGCGTTCGGGACGTCGGTGGCCGGCGTGGCCACGTCCGCCATGCTCGGGCTGCTTTCCACGCTGGTCCGCCGCGAGCGCGTCCAGGCAGCCCAGATGCTCGATGAACGCATCGCCACCACGCTGCGCGTGCATTCGCGCCATCACCAGCATGACGCCGTGTTCGCGCTGCTGCAGCGGCAGGCCGACCTGATGCCCGCATTGGTCGATCGGCTGGAAACCATGACTACGGCCATGGCCCGCCAGAACGAAGCACTGGGCGAGCGCCTGTCGGCCAACCAGGACGCCTTCCACGCGCGCACTGATGCCGTCTACGCGCGGCTGGCCGATACCGTCGGGCAGTCGCTGAAGGAAGGCATTGCCGACAGCGCCCGCGCGGCCAGCGCCGCCATCCAGCCCGCCGTGGACACCACGATGGCCGGTCTGGCCAACGAAGCCGCCACCGTGCGCGACACCGTCACGCAGACCGTGCAGCAGCATCTGGACGGCCTGTCCGCACGCTTCGAGGCCACCACCGCCGCCGTGACCGATACCTGGCAGCAGGCCCTGGCGCAGCACCAGCAGGCGAACACCGCGCTGACATCGGACCTGCGTGCATCGCTCGACGGCTTCGGGGAAGCTTTCTCGGCACGCGCGTCGGCCATGGTCGACGCGGTCGGTACGCGTCTCGACACGGCCAACGCAGGCGCCGCCCATACGTGGGACGCCGCGCTGTCGCGCCTGGAGCAATCGGGCGCAGCGCTCACCAGCGCCAATCACCAGGCCATGGCCGACGCTTCGGCCGCCTTTGCGCAGCACGCCGCCGGCATCGCCGGCACGGTCAGCCAGTCGCACGCCGACCTGCAATCGCAACTGGCCGCGCAGGAGTCGGATCGCCAGTCGACACTTGCCGCCAGCGACGCGGCCCGCCTGACCGCCTGGCGCGATACCTTGGCCACCATGGCCGCGACGATGCGCGACGAATGGCAGCAAGCGAGCACCGCATCGGCCGCCCGCCAGCAGGACGTTCATGACGTCCTGTCGCAAAGCGCCCGCGACATCGCCACGCACGCCCAGACCCACGCCACCGGCACCGTTGCCGAGATCGACCGCCTGCTGCAGGCCGCGTCCTCGCTGCAAGCCGAACTGGCCGCGCGTGACGAGGCCCGCCAGGCCGCCTGGCGCGATACCTTGGCCACCATGGCCGCCACGATGCGCGACGAATGGCAGCAAGCGAGCACCGCATCGGCGGCCCGCCAGCAGGACGTTCATGACACGCTGTCGCAAAGCGCCCGCGACATCGCCACGCACGCCCAGACCCACGCCACCGGCACCGTTGCCGAGATCGACCGCCTGCTGCAGGCCGCGTCCTCGCTGCAAGCCGAACTGGCCGCGCGCGACGAGGCCCGCCAGGCCGCCTGGCGCGATACCTTGGCCACCATGGCCGCCACGATGGGCGACGAATGGCAGCAAGCGAGCGCGCAATCGGCCGAGCACCAACGCGAGATCCGCGACGCCCTGTCCCAGACCGCGCGCGACATCGCCACGCACACGCAGGAGCAGGCCAGCGGCACCATCGCCGAAGTGGCCCGGCTGGCGCAGGTGGCAACCGAGGCGCCCAAGGCCGCCGCCGATGTCATCGCCGAACTGCGCCAGAAGCTGACCGACGGCATGGCGCGCGACAACGCGATGCTGGAGGAACGTGGCCGCCTGCTGGAGACCCTGGGGACCCTGCTCGATGCCGTGAACCACGCGTCCACCGAGCAGCGCACCGCGGTGGATGGGCTGGTCACGACCACGGCAGACCTGCTGGAGCGCGTCGGCACGCGCTTCACCGAGCAGGTGGCGCAGGAGACCGGCAAGCTGGACGGCATCGCGGCGCAGATCACGGGCAGCGCCGTGGAAGTGGCGAGCCTGGGCGAAGCGTTCGGTGCGGCGGTGCAGCTGTTCGGCGCCTCGAACGACAAGCTGGCCGAGCACCTGGCCCGCATCGAGGCCGCGCTCGACAAGTCGATGACCCGCAGCGACGAACAACTGGCCTACTACGTGGCGCAGGCCCGTGAGGTGGTCGACCTCAGCATGCTGTCGCAAAAGCAGATCCTGGAGAACCTGCAGCAGTTCTCTGCCCAACAGCCTGGCGTCGAGGCGGCATGACGGACGATATCGACGCTGGCGTGGAGCCGACCGTCCCGGCCTGGGCGGTGTTCGGCGACCTGATGTCGGTGATGCTGGGCGCCTTTGTGCTGGTGCTGCTGGGCGTCATCGGCGTGCAGATGGAGCTGTCGGCGCGGCTTGAGAACGAGGTCAAGCAGCGACAGGCGGAGCTGAAGCGGCGCCAGACGCTGGAACAGGCACTGGCCGGGCCGCTGGCAGCCGGCCGGGTCACGCTCAAGGATGGCCGCATCGGCATCAGCGGCAATGTGCTGTTCGCGCTGAACTCCGACCAGTTGCAGCCCGAGGGCCGCACCCTGCTCAAGAGCCTGGCCGCACCGCTGTCGGCCTACCTGGGCGCACGCGACGAAATCCTGATGGTGAGCGGCTTCACCGACGACCAGCAGGTCAGGGAAGGCAACCGGCGGTTTGCCGACAATCTGGAACTGTCGGCCCAGCGGGCACTGACCGTGACCCGCGCGCTGATCGACGCAGGCGTGCCGCCTGGCTCGATCTTCTCGGCGGCGTTCGGCGCGCAGCAGCCGGTGGCGCCCAATGCCACGGAAGAAAGCCGGGCGAAGAACCGCCGCGTGGAAATTGCGCCGGTGCCACGCATGTCGGCCGGAACCGGAACCGGGGCCGGGGCTGGGACCACGACGGGCACGTTCAAACCCGATGCATAACGACGCACCGCGCGACCCCCGCGCCCTGCTCGACGGCTGGCGCGATAGCGGCGCCGACCGCGCCGACCCGGTGCGCTTCCGCTTTATCGAGGCGCTGGCCCGACGCGCGTCCGCCTACGATGGCGAGGCGCGGCGGCGGCTGGAGCAACGGCTGGCGGGATTGGTGGCGGATTTTGGAGACGGACTGTCACGCGTCCAGGTCGAGGCGCCTGCGTCGGGTGCGCCGCTGCAGCGGCCCGACACGCGCTCCGACCTGGCCGCCGTCACGGCCCGGCTTGGCCAGGCGGCACATCCGGACGCACATCCGGACGCACATTCGGACGCAAACCCGGAGGCCAACCCGGCCTCACACCCTGCCGCCCTGCCCGCACCCCAGGCGCCCCGGACACCGCACACGTCGGCTGCCGCCAACGAACGCCTCGCGCGCCACGCCGAGCCGGCGCTGGCCGACTATTTCCGCGACACGTGGGCGCGCGTCAGCGTCGACCGCCAGTTGCGCGATTCGCAGGCGGGCGTGCCGGAGAACGCCGGGCCGCTGAACACGAACCATCTCGTGCATCGCTCGCTGTCTTTGATGCGCGAGGTGTCGCCCGGCTACCTGGAGCAGTTTCTGTCGTATGTCGATGCGCTGTCGTGGCTGGAGGGCATGCACGCCATCTCGCTGGTGCCCGACCGCGAGACGCCGCGCGCACCGGCACCGCGCAAGGCGCGGGCCAGGTCACCCAAGGCGGGAAGCGGCACAGCCTGAGTTGACGTCCGGAGTTGACGTCCTGCACCGACAACATTCACGCGGCCATCAGGCCGGCAGGCGACAGACGGCCTCGATATTGTGGCCGTCCGGGTCCAGCACGAAGGCGCCGTAGTAGTCCGGGTGATAGTGCGCGCGGATTCCCGGGCTGCCGTTGTCACGGCCGCCCGCCGCGATGGCTGCGCGGTAGAAGGCATCGACGGCCTCCCGGGTGTCCACCCGAAAGGCAATGTGAACGGGAGGCTGGTTCGGCGTCCCCCGGCTGATCCAGAATTCCGGCTTGCCCGGCGGCCCGAAGCCTGCCACATCCGTATGCCCCGTGACGCTCGCGGGGATCTCCATCAGCTTGGCCATGCCGATGGCACCGAGCGCCGCCGCATAGAACGCCAGGCTGTTTGAATAGTCGCTCACTGTCACGCCGGTGTGATCAATCATCTTTGTCTCCGCGGGTAAGGGGTGGGTCGGCACGGCCGGAACGGCAGTGCGGATCGATGCGCGATGGATGGCCGGTTACGGGTCGGCCGATTATAGACGCGGCACCTTGCGGATCGCAGTTCAGGCGGGCTTCCGGCTCTCTGGCGACGCGGGCGCCGGGACATCCGCGACGGACTCGCCATCGCGCGTCGCAATCAACGCCTTGGGCGTGAGCGGGATCAAGGCCAGGATCAGCGCGTACACGGCCGTGGTGGCGATCACGCAGTACACGAATCCGTGCGACGGCGCGCTGTTGTAGATCCATGACCCCAGCAGGTCGCCGGCGCGCCCGGACAGCGCCAGCACGCCATCCACCAGCATCATCAGCGTGCCCTGCAGGCCGGGCGGACACGACCGCATCGCAAGGTCCAGGTAGGCAGCCGTGGCAATGCCACCCATCAGCCCTGTGGGCGCCGCCAGCACCAGCGCGAGATACGGGGAATGGATGAATGCGAGCGGGATCATCTGCGGCACGGCGATGATCGTGCCCCACCACAGCAGCTTGCCGAGCGCGACCCGCTTGCACAGGTAGCCGTAGAGCAGGAAGGTCGGCACGAACGCGGCGGCAAAGATGCCGTTGTAGTACGAATACACGGAATCCGACGCGTGCAGCTCATTGGTCAGATAGAACTGCAACGGCGTGGCCGAGCCCGGGGCAAAGTTCCAGAGAAAACAGATCAGCACCGCCGGGTAGACAGCCTTGTGCCTGACCAGCCGTTTGATGTTCCCGACAAAATCCGTGGCGCGGGCCTGCTTCCGGTCATAGATATGTCCGAAGACCGACGGCGGCTTCCAGAGCGCCAGGCCCACGATCAGCAGGTTGAAGATGGCCACCAGATAGATGGCTTGCCTGGCGGCCAGATGGTCGGAAACGTAGCCCGAAGCGAACGCGCCCGCTACCACCGGGACGGAACTGATGACATTCCACAGTGCGCTCAGCCGGCCGGACATGAGCTTTTCCTGGCCGACCAGGGCGATCAGCCCCTGATACGCGGCCGCCACGAACCGGAATGCCAGCATGGCCAGCAGCGTGCCCGCCAGCAGGCCCGCATACGAGAAACCGGCATACGCCATCCAGACGCATGCCAGCGCCGTCATCGGTGCGAAGACCAGGAAATAGCCGCGATCCCGCAGGCCGAACGGGCTCCACTGGTCGCGCGCCAGTCCGAACACGAATGCGACATAGACGGGGATGCCTGTCACCAGCCGGAACGTGGAGATCTGCGTGGCTGTCGCGTGCAGCTCGTTCTTGAGTACGTACGACGTCTGGATATCGACCAGCGCGCCGGCCGGCGTCGCCAGATAGACGAACAGGGTCAGCCAGCCGAAATACTGCAAGGTTCGGTCGCTGCCCTCGAAGCCCTGACCACCTGAATCGGCCCGCATCGTCGCACCCGCCTGAGCCTGCCCGGACTAAGTGTAGGTAAAAAGGCGGTCGCGTACCCAACGATGCGGACGACCCCGGCTCAGTTGGCGACGGTGCGCCGGCGCTTGCCTTTAGCGGCCGCCCCGTCCTGGCGCAGGCGGTCCAGGACCCACTGCACCCGGTCGGAACAGTCCAGCGTCTCCGGCCGGCTCTCGACCGTCCGGATGACGGCGAGCAGGTGGTCCTTGTTCTGCTGCAGGCGCTGCTGCATGTCCTCGATTTCGGTGATCTTGCGCCGCAGGGCGTCCAGAAGCTCGTCGTGCTGCCAGTTTTCCGAGCCGATCGGCAGCAGATGACGGATCTGGTCCAGCGAAAAGCCCGCCGCCTGCGCGCTGGCGATGATTTCCAGCATCCAGACGGCCTCGGGCGCGTAGTCGCGATACCCGTTGGCCGACCGTTCGACGGCAGCAATCAGTCCGGCCGACTCGTAGAAGCGGATCCGTGAGGCCGTCAGCCCGCTGAGCCGTGCCAGTTCCCCAATTCTCATAAGCTGAAAAAGATTGACCTTGTCGTGAGCTTCAATCCTACAGTGGTTTCTGGCCCGGACGCCGCATCGGATCGACATGGTGCGACGGGCCCCGCCCGGCACGGCATGCCAGCGCCGTCCGCCGGATTCGTCGATCGATGCTACATGGGTGCACCAAACAGGAGTGAACATGGGATTCGTCACAACGAAGGACGGTGTTGATATCTTCTACAAGGACTGGGGGCCGCGCGACGCACAGGTGATCTTCTTTCATCACGGCTGGCCGCTTAGCGCCGATGACTGGGATACCCAGATGCTGTTCTTCCTGGCGCAGGGCTATCGGGTCGTGGCCCATGACCGGCGCGGCCATGGGCGGTCCAGCCAGGTCTGGGACGGCCACGACATGGACCACTACGCCGACGATGTGGCGGCGGTGGTGCAACACCTGGGCGTGCAGAAGGCCGTCCACGTTGGCCATTCCACGGGCGGCGGCGAGGTGATCCATTACGTTGCCCGCCATGGGGAAGACCGCGTCGCCAAGGCCGTGCTCGTCAGCGCCGTGCCGCCGTTGATGGTCAAGACGGCAAGCAACCCGGGCGGCCTTCCCAAGGATGTCTTCGACGGCTTCCAGACGCAGCTTGCGGCCAATCGGGCGCAGTTCTACCTCGACATTCCCACCGGGCCCTTCTACGGCTACAACCGGACCGGTGCGAAGCCGTCTGAGGGGGTCATCCGCAACTGGTGGCGCCAGGGCATGATGGGCAGCGCCAAGGCGCATTACGACGGCATCGTGGCGTTCTCGCAGACCGACTTCACCGAGGATCTGAAGGCCGCCACGATTCCCGTCCTCGTCATGCACGGCGACGACGACCAGATCGTTCCCTATGCCGACTCGGCGCCGCTCTCGGCCAAGCTGCTGAAAAACGGCACCCTGAAGACCTACCCCGGCTTCCCGCACGGCATGCCGACGACCCACGCCGACACGATCAATGCCGATCTGCTGGCATTTGTGCGCAGCTAGCCACCCCCGGCACGCGTTCATCCGACAGGCCCGCCCCGATCCTGGGGCGGGCCTTTTGCATGGCGCGGCCGGATCGGTGCGCGCAAAAAGCCCTTGACCTTAAAGTTAGCTTTAAGCTTAGAGTCGAGCCTCGATCCAACGAGGTGACTTCATGAACGTGTTCGACAAGCTCGTCCTTCGCAACGGTTCCAGCATTCCAAACCGGATTGCCAAAGCCGCGATGGAAGAGAACATGGCTGACGCCGACCATGCGCCGTCCGACGCGCTGATCCGCCTGTACCAGGCGTGGGCAGGCGGCGGCGCCGGCCTGCTGCTGACCGGCAACGTGATGGTGGACGGCCGTGCCATGACGGGGCCAGGCGGCGTGGTACTGGAAGACGCCACGCACCTCGACAAATTCCAGCGCTGGGCCAGCGCAGGCCGCGCCAACGGGGCGCAGTTCTGGCTGCAGATCAACCATCCCGGCCGCCAGATGCCCGCCAACCTGCGGCAGCCCACCTGGGCGCCCTCTGCCGTGCCGATGGATCTGGGCAGCATGTCCAGGCACTTCAGCCCGCCGAAGGCGATGACGCAGGACGGGATCGCAGATGTCGTCCGACGCTTTGCCCGCACGGCACAACTGGGCGAACAGGCCGGCTTCACGGGCGTTCAGATTCACGCGGCACACGGCTATCTGCTGAGCCAGTTCCTGTCCCCGCTGACCAATCGGCGCAATGATGCGTGGGGTGGCCCGCTGGAAAACCGCGCCCGCCTGCTGGTCGACGTCGTCAAAGCGGTACGGGCTGCGGTCTCGCCGGGGTTCGCGGTCGCGGTCAAGCTGAATTCGGCCGACTTCCAGCGGGGCGGGTTCAGTGTCGAGGACGCACGCGAGGTGGTGAAGATGCTCAACGACCTGGGCGTCGATCTGGTCGAGTTGTCAGGCGGCAGCTACGAGGCCCCAGCCATGCAAGGCCAGGCCCGCGACGGCCGCACGCTTGACCGGGAGGCCTACTTCGTCGCGTTCGCGCGCGACATCCGTGCCGTGGCGGCGATGCCCGTGATGGTTACGGGCGGCATCCGCCGCCAGCCCGTGGCCGAGCACGTGATCCAGAGCGGCGTGGACATGGTTGGCATCGGTACGGCCCTGGCCATCAATCCCAACCTGCCGCGCGACTGGCTGGCGGGCAAGGACAGTGCGCCTGCGCTGCCGCCGATCACGTGGAAGAACAAGGTGCTGGCGTCGCTGGCGAACATGGCGGCGGTCAAGTTTCAGCTGCGCAACCTGAGCCGCGGCAAGGCCACGCATCCCGGGGTGTCGCCGCTGCGCGCGCTGATCCTGCAACAAGTGTCCGATGCCTGCCGCGTGCGCAAATATCGGCGATGGGTGGCGCAGCGCATCCAGGCCTGACGGGCTGGACCGGCTCCGCCGGGAGCCCTGCTGGCATCGCCCGAGGGTGACCGCGCCGTCTTTATCGGGGCCCTCTCGCGCGCCGCTACGTCGCGGCCGCCGCTGCCTTCTCCCAACGCCACAACGTCGCGCGGCTGACGCCCAGCCGCTGGGCGGCAAGCTGCCGGTTGCCGCCGCATTCCGCCAGCACCTCCAGCACCCGTTCGCGCGGCGCAGCCGATGACGGCGCGGAATGCCCGTCGCCCGGCAACGCCCGGGCGTGGGCGCGCCCGCCACCGATCGCCGCCGCCCCGAACAGCTCCGGGCAATCGTGATGCAACTCGTCGAACGCAATATCGCGCACGTTTTCCCATTGCGAGAAGAAGACGGCCATCCGCTCGCAGATATTCTCCAGCTCGCGGATATTGCCCGGCCAGGCGTAGGCCTGCAGCCGTGGCAGCACGTGATCGACCAGCGCCAGGGCGTCGAGATGCGAGTCGAGCCGATCCAGCGAGCGGCGCAGCAGGAATGCGGCCAGCGGCTCGATGTCCTCCCGGCGCTCGCGCAGCGCCGGCAACGCCAACTGGAGCGTGTTGATGCGGTAGTACAGATCCTGACGGAACTGCCTCGCCGCAATCAGCTGGGGCAGCGCCTGATGCGTCGCCGCGATGATCCGTACATCGACCGGAATCGGTATCGCACCACCGAGGCGCAGGATTTCACGTTCCTGCAGCACGCGCAGCAGGCGGGTCTGCAGCGACACCGGCATGTCGCCGATCTCGTCGAGGAACAGCGTGCCGGTATGGGCCGATTCAAACAGCCCGCGCTTGCCGCCACGGCGCGACCCGGTAAAGGCGCCTTCGTCGTAGCCAAACAGCTCGCTCTCCAGCAGCGCCTCGGGAAAGGCCGCGCAATTGATCGCGACGAAGGGCTTGGCCGCCCGCTTGCTCTCGTTATGAATGGCCTGGGCAAACTGCTCCTTGCCGACCCCGCTTTCGCCGGCCAGCAGCACGGTGAGGTCGGTCCTCGCAAAGCGCCGCGCCGTCGCACAGGCGCGCCCGAAGGCCGGGCTGACGCCGATCAGGTTGTCGAAGCGGTTGCGCGCGCTGCGCGGATGCTTGCGCTGCTGGCTGCGCAGGCTGGCATCGGCGTCCTGGATATTGCGTGAGTCGTACAGCGTGATGGCAGCGCCCACGGTGTCGCCATGCTCGCGGATCGGGGTGCGATTGGCGATCCAGTCGCGTTGCGCAAAGCGGAACACGCTGCCCCGCTCCTGCACGCCGCTGGCCAGCGTGGATTGCAGCGACAGCGCTGGCTCGATGTCGTCCAGATGCTGGCCGATCATCCGCGCCTTGACGCGGCCCAGCAGTATTTCCATCGGCGGGTTGACGGCAATCACGCGATTGTCGCGATTGACCGCCAGCACCGCCTCCTGCAGGTTGTGCAGCACACCGTTCAGCTGGTCATAGCGGCCCGCTTCCAGCCGGGCCACGCGCGCCAGCTCGATGGCGTCCTCGACGCCCTGGCGTACCGCATTGATCGAATAGGCCAGCCGGCCCTGGATGCCGTACTGCTCGGCCAACTCCATGACGATGCTGGAGCCGACCACCACTTCGTAGCCATCCCGCACCAGCAGCTCGAAGCACTGCCTGGCTTCGTCGGGCGTGCGGTAGGCGTACTGGGCCACCTCGATATTGAGCAGTTCGCGGACGGCATCCAGCTCGGGAATGCACTCCCCGTACATCACCACGCCCACCCGGCCCGAAATGCGCCGCGCATTGTAGAGGGCCAGCAGGATGTCGAAGCCGCTGAGCTTGATCGTCGCCACCGGTGCATCGAGCGCATTGCGCAGAATCGTGGCGTTCGCGCCGGCGCTGACAAAGACATCTGCCGCGCCGTCGCGCAGGCGATCTTGCGCGGCGTCCAGCGCGGCCTCGAACGTGCCATTGACGACCTCGATGGTTGCCCGGTCGGCGAACTCGTCCAGCACCGTCATGGCGAAGCGGCTCAGGTGCCTGTAGCTGATGAAGCAGATGCGCGGCAGGCTGCCGCGTTCGGGGTTGGTGCTGCGCATGGGTCTCCTTGCCGGCATCGCCGACTGCGCCTCATCCGGCGCTTTTATTGCCGCCGTGCGCGTTGCACGAGCGTTTCACGCGTGTCGCATGAATGTTTCACCAGTGTTTCATGAAACGTGACGCGCGTCACCCGAAAACCCTGCGCCCCATAGGAATCAACCACTTGCGCCTGCCAGCGCGGCTGGCACAGCGATTGCGCTGATCCCTCCATACGAACCACGGAGGAACTCATGCAGGCGCTCGGACACATCACCGTGCTGGACCTGACCCATATGCTCTCGGGCCCGTACGGCACCATGCTGCTGGCCGACCTGGGCGCGCGCACGATCAAGGTGGAGCCGCCCGGCACCGGCGAAGGCACGCGCAAGCTGCTGGCGGAGAGCGAGGACTACGCCCGCGACGGCATGGGTGCGTACTTCCTGACGCTGAACCGCAACAAGGAAAGCGTGTGCGTCGACCTGAAGTCCGAGGCCGGCAAGGCCGTGTTCCTGGATCTGGTGCGCCATGCCGACGTGGTCTTCGACAACTTCAGCGCGGGCGTGACCGAGCGGCTGGGCATCGACCATGCGTCGCTGTCCAAGGTCAATCCGCGCATCATCACGTGCTCGGTCACCGGCTTCGGGCAGACCGGCCCCGACCGCCAGCAACCGGCGTTCGACCAGGTCGTGCAGGCCATGGGCGGCGGCATGTCGATCACCGGCATGCACGACGGCCCCCCGGTGCGCAGCGGCATTCCGGTGGGCGATCTGGGCGGCGGCGTGTTCGGCGCCATCGGCGTGCTGGCCGCGCTGACGGCACGCGAGCAGACCGGCGTGGGCCAGCACGTGGACATCTCGATGCTCGACGCGCAGATCTCGCTGCTGAACTACATGGCGACGATGCACCTGATGTCGGGCCTGGTGCCGGAGCGCATCGGCAACAGTCATTTTGTCCATGTGCCCTACAACACCTACCCGACCAGCGACGGCCACATCATCATTGCCTGCATCGGCGACGCATTCTTCGAGCGATTCCTGAGCGTGATCGACCATCCCGAGCTGCGCGCGCCCGAGTTCCTGAAGCAGCCTGGCCGCTACGCGGAGAAGGGGCGCATCGATGCGATCATCGGCGAAGAACTGCGCCGGGAATCGTCCGCCTACTGGCTGGCGCGCCTGCGGCAGGCCCGCATCCCCTGCGGCCCCGTCAACGATTTTGCGCACGCCTTGCGCGAGCCGCAGGTGGAGGCCCGCGACATGATCGTCGAGGTGCCCCTGAAGACCGGCGAGACGGTGCGGATGCCCGGCAATCCGGTGAAGCTCTCCGGCGTCACGTCGCCGGCCTATACCTGCCCGCCCGCGCTGGGCGAGCATACGGCGTCGGTGCTGCGCGACGTGCTCGGCTACGACGACGAACAGGTCACGCGACTGCGCGAAGCCGGAGCGGTGGCATGAGCATCGCCGCCGGACACACCCAACCCGACGCGTCCACCGTGCCGGCCATCACGATCACCGACGTCGCGCCACGCGACGGGCTGCAGAACCAGGCCGTCGCCATTTCCACCGATGCCAAGGTCGAACTGATCCGCCTGCTGGCGCGTGCCGGACTGCGCAGCGTGGAAGCCACCAGTTTCGTCTCGCCGAAAGCGGTCCCGCAGATGGCCGACGCGGCGGACGTGGTACAGCGCGCATCGGCAGCGTGCCCTGACCTGCGGCTGTCCACGCTCGTTCCGAACCTCAAGGGGCTGGAGCGGGCGCACGGTGCCGGCGCCACCGAGATCGCCGTGGTGCTGTCCGCGACCGAAACGATGAACCAGCGCAACATCAACATGGGGCTGGATGCGGCCACCGAAGTCAGTGAACAGACGCTGATACGGGCGCGCGAACTGGGGCTGCGCACGCGCGCCTATGTGGCGGTTGCCTTCGACTGCCCGTTCGAGGGGACGGTCGACCTCGACACCGTGCTGCGGCTGGCCTGCCGCATGCGCGACGCAGGGGCCGGAGAAATCGTCATCGCCGACACCATCGGTGCCGCCGCCCCCGCCGCCGTCAAGACCCGCTTGTCCGCGCTGGCGCAGGTGCTCGATATCGACACGCTGGCGGTACATCTGCACGACACACGGGGCCTGGGCGCCGCCAATGCATGGGCCGCGCTGGAGGCCGGCGTTCGGCGCTTCGATGCCAGCGTGGGCGGCATCGGCGGCTGTCCGTTCGCCCCCGGCGCGGCCGGCAACCTGGCCACCGAAGACCTGGTGCTGATGGCGGGGCAATGCGGGCTCGATACCGGGATTTCGCTCGATGGCCTGCTCGATGCGGTCGCGTACGCCGAATCGCTGCTGGGACGTCCGCTTGGCGGCCGTTCCAGTGCGTGGCTGCGGCGCCAACGCGAGCGCCAGCGCGCGGCGGCGTGACGGGTAGCAACCAGGCAATCGATACAAGGCGGCGATGCCGCCCCGGATGCCGACGAGCATCCGGCACAGACCGATACACAGGAGGAGACACAAGATGTGGAATGTTCGCTGGATTCGTGGGGCGCTAGGCGCCATGGCCTGTACCGTCGCAGCGCTGGCACCCGGCCATGCCGCAGCCAAATGGCCGGAAAAGCCCGTCACGCTGATCGTGCCCTATGCGCCGGGTGGCGGCACTGACATCGTCAGCCGGCTGGTTGCACAGAAGCTGTCCGAGCGCTGGGGGCAGTCGGTCATCGTGGAAAACCGTCCGGGCGCCAATGGCGTGATCGGCTCCAGCCACGTGCAGAAGTCCGCGCCGGATGGCTATACGCTGCTGATGGTGGTGGGCTCGCACGCGATCAATCCGGTGCTGATGAAGAACCTGCCGTATGACACGGTACGTGGCTTCACGCCGATCACGCGGCTCGCCATCTCGCCGATGGTGCTGGTCGTGTCTAAGTCCAACCCGGCCCGGACGCTGACCGATCTCGTCGGAGCCGCCCGCAGCCAGCCGCTTGGCATCGGCTACTCCGAAGGCCAGACGCGGCTGACCGGCGAGCTGCTGCGCCAGGCGGGCAATCTCAAGACCATTCCGGTGTCGTACAAGGGGGGCGCGCAGATCATGGTCGATGTCATTGGCGGCCACGTCGGCGCGGGCTTCACCAGCGTGCTGACGGCGCTGCCCCACGTGCAGAGCGGCAATTTGCGTGTGATCGGCGTGGCCGCCGACGAGCGCATGGCCCTCTTCCCTGACGCGATGACGTTCAAGGAGGCCGGGCTGGATGGCGTGGAATCGCTGAACTGGTACGGCCTGTTCGGGCCGGCGGGCATGTCGCCGGCCATCGTCGACCAGATCCATCGCGACCTGCAGCAAGTCACGCAGGACCCTGCGCTGGCCAAGCAGATGAAGGACCAGGGCGCCACCATCGTCCTGACGCCGCCGGCGGAATTCCGTGCCTTCCTTGGCGCGGAAACCCAGAAATGGGCCGACGTGGCGAAGCGCGGCGGCATCCAGCCGGAATAAGCCAGAAGCATCCACCCGGCGCCGCCTTGCGGCAACACCCATCGATTCCGACCTGGGACACAGCGCAACATGGACCTTGAACTCAGCGGCAAACGCGTATTGATCACCGGCGGCAGTCGCGGCATCGGCCTGGCTTGCGCCGGGGCATTCCAGCGCGAAGGGGCCAGGGTGGCCATCTTCGGACGCAGCGCACACAACCTGGCCGCCGCGGCCACGACGCTGGCGGCCGATGCGCCCGATGCGGCCCCCTCCCCCTTCACCGTCGCGGTCGATCTCACCGATGCGGCACAGGCCGCCCAAGCGGTCGAAACGGTTGCGGCCGCGCTCGGCGGCATCGACATCCTGGTGACGTGCGCTGGCGGCGCCCGCCGCACGCCGCCGGCGGAACTGACGCCGCAGGCGTGGCGCGATGCCATGGACGCGAAGTACTTCAGCTACATCCATGTCATCGATCCCGTCATCAAGCGGATGGCCCAGGCCGGCAGCGGGACGATCGTCAATGTCATCGGCATGGGCGGCAAGGTTGCCAGCCCGACGCATCTGCCCGGCGGCGCGGCCAATGCCGCCTTGATGCTGGCCACGGCGGGGCTCGCCAGTGCCTATGGCCGCTTCGGGGTGCGCGTGAACGCGGTGAATCCGTCGGCCACGCGTACCGAACGCCTTCAGCAAGGCCTGGCGGCGGAAGCCCGGCTGGCCGGCACGACCGTCGACGAGGCGCTGCACAGGGCCGGCGAGCGTACCGGGCTGGGGCGCCTTGCCGCGCCCGAGGAAATCGCCGATGCGGTGCTGTTCCTGGCCTCGGCCCGGGCGGCGTATATCTCCGGCGCCATCCTGTCGATCGATGGCGCCACCACGCCCATCGTCGTCTGATCGCGCCAACGCCATACCCGTCGTCAAGCTGTTCCAAAAGAAGGCGATCACGCCAACCATCACTGCTGCAGCAGGAGGAGACAACATGCATCGTCGTACCTTCGCCAGGGCGCTATGCGCCATGGCCGTCGCCAGTTCGGGCGCATTCGGCACCGGCGCGTTTGCGCAAGACTACCCTTCGCGTCCGATCCGCCTGATCGTGCCGTTCGCCCCCGGTGGCGTATCGGACACCAGCGCGCGCGTGATCGCAGACAAGCTCGGCCAGCGGCTGGGCCAGCAGGTCGTAGTCGACAACAAGCCCGGCGCATCGGGCAATATCGGCTCGGCGATGGCGGCCCAGTCCGCGCCGGACGGCTACACGCTGCTGCTGGGGTTCGATGGCACCATCGTCATCAATCCGCATGTCTTCCCGAAGGTGCCATTCGATCCGCTGAAGGACTTCGCGCCGATCGGCAAGATCGGCGACGCGGCCCTGATCCTGATTACCCATCCCTCCGTGCCGGCCAAGAACCTGAAGGAACTTGTGGCCTACTCGCAGACGCGGCCGGAAGGCCTGTCGTATGGCAGCGCGGGGACCGGCAGCACGCCCCACCTGGCCGGCGAACTGCTCAAGGCCCGCACGGGCCTGAAGATGATGCACGTTCCCTACAAGGGCGGCGGACAGGCCATGGGCGACCTGGTGGGCGGCACGCTGCCCGTGCTCTACACCGCCGTGGCCGGGGCCCAGCAGTACGTGAAGTCCGGCAAGGCCACGGCCATTGCGGTGTCCGGCGCCAGCCGCGTGCCGGCGCTGCCGGAGGTGCCGACGCTGGAGGAATCGGGTGTTCCGGGCCTGGTCAGCGAATCCTGGGTCGGGCTGCTGGCCCCCGCCAAGACGCCGAAAGAGATCGTCGACCGGCTTTCCAGGGAACTGAACGCGGTGGTCAACCAGCCTGACACGCGCGAACGGCTGGCAACGCTGGGCATCGTGCCGATCGGCAACTCGCCCGAGGCCTTCGGCAAGCAGATTCAGGCCGACCTGAAGCGATACGGCGAGGTCGTCAAGACGGCAAATATCAAGGTCGAATGACGTCCGGAGTAACCGGCACCGCCCCGAGACGGTGTGCTGTTACCCCAAAGTGCCATTGCGGCCCGTTCGCCGGCTCATAAAATGAAGTCGTGGGCGGTCCAGCAGGTCCGCCCGGACTGCCGCCGCCCGCTCCCGCCGATGCCTGGCACTTGTGCCGGGTAGACCGCTTTCCGAGGTCGAATCGGCGGCAAGCGCCGCGCCAACCGCATCGCACCAACTGAATCGCGTCATCCACGCCGTCATGAACACGCTCGGACGATCATGGCAGTGCCGGCCCCTCATCGGGCTTTCGCTCCTGGCACTCGTGCTAGGCGGCGGCGAAGCGTTGGCGGCCACCGCCGGCATCATTCCGGCGACGTTCTCCAGCGCCCCGCTCACCACGTTCGATCGGTCTTTCAGTGCCGCCCTGCGCGCGTTCCGCGATGAAGGCGTGGGCGACATCAATGCAGACCGGCAAGCGGGGTCCATCACCGGCCGTGCAGGGTCGACACCCATCAGCGCCGCGTTCCGCAGGCAGGCCGATGGCACCCTCAACGTTCAGTTCGCCTCGCCGGATCCGAAAGCCAACGATCTGTTGCAGCGCATCTACAACGCCTACAACCGACGCATGGGACGATGACGTCCGCGCGCAAAGGAACCCATGTCATGACAATGCGGCCGGGTCTGTTCCGAATGCGCCTTGCCTCGCCACGATCATGGGGCCTGGCGACGGTGTTCTCCCTGCTGGCCCAGGTGGCGTTTGCCCAGCAGCATTTCGACACGGCCCAGGACGGCATGCGCGCCTTCGGCCAGGCGGTGCTGACCGACGATCAGGCCGCGCTCACGCAGATGCTTGGCACTGACTTCCGGACTATCGTCCCGCCGGTCGGCGACGCGGCCCGCGAGACGTTCGTGCGCGCGTGGAATGTGTCCCACACGGTTCGGACCACCAATGGCCAGGCCTTCATCGTGGTGGGTGACAACGGATGGACCCTGCCCGTCCCGCTGGTGAAACGCGCGACGGGCTGGCAGTTCGACACCCACGCCGGCCTGCAGGAAATGCGGGTTCGCCGGATCGGACGGAACGAACTCGCCGCGATACAGACCCTGCTGGCCATTCGCGACGCCCAGGACGACTACGCCGAGACCGCGCACGACGGCGAAAAGCTCCACGTCTATGCGAGCAAGCTGGCAAGTTCGCCGGGCAAGCAAGACGGCCTGTACTGGCCGACCGGGCCCAACGAGCCCCCGAGCCCGCTTGGCGAGGCCTTCAGCGACGCCAGCGGGCCCAACCAGAGCGCGGACGGCTACAACGGATACCGCTTCAAGCTGCTCACCGCACAGGGCAAGCATGCACAGTCCGGCGCAATGAACTACGTGGTGGACGGCAAGCTCTTCGGCGGATTCGCGGTGATCGCCTGGCCCGTCCGCTATGGCGACACCGGCGTGATGACGTTCATGGTCAACCACCTTGGCGTTGTCTACGAGCGCAATCTCGGTCCGCAGACGGCAACGCAGGCATCCGGCACCCAGACATTCGATCCAGCCCCGGGCTGGAGGCGGGTATCGCCATGAAGCGCCTGGCAACCGTGACGGGCTGTATCGCCCTGATGCTGGCGGGGTGTCAGACGAATCCGCCATCGACCGGCGCCGCCGATGCCTCCGCGCCATCCCAGGCCGCCGCTCAGGCACAGGCGCTCGATCAGGCGCGGCTGGCCGCCGTGCAGAAGCCGGCCGGCGTCGCGTACAAGCCCGAGGAGATCGAGGCACTGGTCGCGCCGATCGCCCTGTATCCGGACACCCTGCTCTCGCAGGTGCTGATGGCTTCCACGTACCCGATGGAAATCGTCCTGGCCGCCCGCTGGCTGAAGGCCCACCCGGACCTGAAAGGCGACGCCGCCATCCAGGCCGCAAAGAACGAGCCGTGGGACGCCAGTGTCAAGTCGATGCTGGCCTTTCCGCAGGTGCTGGAGCCGATGAACGACAAGATCGACTGGACGCAGAATCTCGGCGACGCCTTCCTGGCGCAGCAGAAGGACGTCTTCGACGCCATCCAGCGGCTGCGCGCGAAGGCGCGGCAGGCCGGCAACCTGCAGTCCAATGCCCAGCAGACGGTGACCACCCAAACGACCGCGGCGGGCCAGAGCGTGGTGATCATCGAGCCCGCGAACCCGCAAACGATCTACGTTCCGGCGTACGACCCCGGCGTCGTGTACGGCCCGTGGGCCTATCCCGCCTACCCGTATTACTACTGGCCGCCCTACCCCGCCTACTATCCCGGCTACGGCTCGGGCATCGCGTTCGGCGTGGGGCTGATCACGGCGGCGGCGATCTTCGGCAACTGCGACTGGAATAACAACAACGTACACGTCGAGCACCACAAGGCCCGCAACATCGACCGCAACTTCGACGCCAGCAAACTGAGCGGAGACCGCTGGCAGCATGACGCCCGCCATCGCCAGGGCGTGGCCTACCGCGATAACGCATCGCGGGAGAAATTCGGCCGTAGCTCGCCTGGCGCGGACACACGTAACGGATTCCGCGGCCGCGACGGCGGTTCGGGCCGGGACAGCGGCTTCAACGGCGTCGGCAATGGCCGTGGCGAGATGCAACGCGACATGAACCGCGGCAATTCGAGCCTTGGCTCAGGCTCGCAGCGCGGCAATGCCGCCGGCGGCGCGGGAGGCTTCCGTGGAGGCGGGGGCGGCGGCCGTGGGTTCGGCGGGGGCGGCGGCCGGGGCGGCCGGCGGTAGGCACGGCGCCGACATCACCGATGGCGCGGCCTCGCCGCGCCTTTCTGCAGCAAAACCATCAGGTCGACCATGCGGCCCGCATTTCGGGCCCACTCTATATTCAATTATTTTGAATAACTATGACGACGATAGCCCACTTTCTCCGAGGTGGCGGTCGCTATAGTTCTGCACATGGACAGCGCAGCAACGCAGCGAAACAAACGAAGCGAAGCCAGCGCCGCCCGACAAAACCTCAAACTTATTGAATCATCTTTCATTCCGGAGCAACACCATGTCGAACGCCAAACTGCAAGTCCTGACCCCGCGCAACAGCCAGCTGATCTTCATCGACCACCAGCCCCAGATGGCCTTCGGCGTGCAGTCGATGGACCGCCAGACCATGAAGAACAACGCGGTGGGCCTGGCCAAGGCAGCCAAGATCTTCGACGTGCCGACCACCATCACCACGGTGGAAAGCGAATCGTTCTCCGGCTACACCTACCCCGAACTGCTCGACGTCTTCCCGGGCAAGGAAACGCTCGAACGCACGTCGATGAACTCGTGGGACGACCAGAAGGTGCGCGACGCGCTGGCCGCCAACGGCCGCAAGAAGATCGTCGTGGCCGGCCTGTGGACCGAAGTCTGTAACACCACGTTCGCCCTGAGCGCGATGCTCGAAGGCGACTACGAGATCTACATGGTGGCCGACGCCTCGGGTGGCACCACCAAGGAAGCGCACGACTACGCCATGCAGCGCATGATCCAGGCCGGCGTGGTGCCGGTGACGTGGCAGCAGGTACTGCTGGAATGGCAGCGCGACTGGAAGAACAAGGAAACGTATGACGCCGTGACCGGTCTGGCGAAGGAACACTCGGGCGCCTACGGCATGGGCATCGACTACGCCTACACGATGGTGCACAAGGCCGCCCAGCGCACGCAGACCGCGCACCCGTCGATTGCCCCGGTGCATGCGCCGGTGATCGAGTCCTGATATCCACGGCCGGTGGCGCGACATCAAATGTCGGGCCACCCTGAATGAACACAGGCGAAAAGAGAAAGGCGGCAACCGCTATGACACGCAATCACAAACTTGGTCGTAAGCTGGAAATGGCCGCCGTCGCCTTCGCGACGGGATTTTCATCGCACGGGCATACCTCGTCGTCCCTCGGCATGTTGGCTGGAACGCTGGCGGTTTGCGCCCTCGTCGCACGCAGCACGTTCAACAAGCGCCCACAGACAGCGGGCCTGGCGTTGATCGCCCAGGCATGACGACCCACGTCGCGGTACGCGTACCAAAGAGAAATCCATCATGACCCAGCAGTTTCCGACCTTCGCCGACCTGTTCGCCCAACTCGGGCTACCCGATGACGAAGCCGCCATCGCGCAGTTCATCGCCGACCACTCGCCCTTGCCGCGCAGCGTCGATTTGTGCGAGGCGCCATTCTGGACGCCGTCTCAAGCCGCCCTGCTGCGGGACGAGTTCATCGACGACGCCGACTGGGCGCCCGCCGTCGATCAATTGAATCTTGCGCTGCGTGGTGCGGCCTGAACGCTTGACGCCTCAGTAGTTCACGACAACGTTCAGCATCGCCACGCGCGGATTGCCCACCGGCAAAACGTTGTTGTTGAGTCCACCGGCGTAGTACGACTTGTCGAACACGTTCTTCACGTTGAACGCTGCGCGCCAGTGATTGGCGGTATAGCCAAACCCCAGATCCGCCACGGCATAGCCCGGCACGGTGTAGTTGAAGCTATAGCCGCGCTTGGCGCTCTCGCCGCGTGCGCCGACGCCTGCCCACCAGCCCGCGAGGGGGCCGCGGAAACGATACTGCGTCCACAACGAAAGGCTGTGGCGCGGCACCGCATTCAACGGCTTGCCGACGTTGGCGGCAACCGTGTCGTCAGTCACTTCGCTGTCGATGTAGGCATAGGCCGCCATGACGCTCAGGCCATTGCCCAGATCCTGGGTCAGCTCGGCTTCCAGGCCCCGGGATCGCTGCTCGCCCACTGCCACGCTGAAGCCCGTATTGACCGGATCGGACGAAAGCACGTTCTTGCGGACCAGGTCGAAGGCCGCAAGCGTCAGCAGGCCATTCTTGTTCGGTGTATCGAATTTCACGCCCACTTCCACCTGACGACCTTTCTCCGGCTTGAACGGTGCGTTGTTGACGTCGGTGCCAGCGTTCGGCAGGAACGACGTGGAATAGCTGACGTAGGGACGGGCCCAGTGCGTCAGGTCATACATCACCGCCGCGCTGCCGGTGACGGCATTGTCGTCGCTGTCGGTGCGCGAAGCGTTGAGCCGGTTGGTGCTGCCCGTGCGCGCGGATTCGTAGCGCACGCCGCCGGTGACCGTCCAGCGCTCGGCAATGCGGATCTGGTCGCGCAGGTAGAGGCCCAGTGCGTTGAGCGTGTCGGTGCTGTCGGTGCTGAAGTTCGTCGGGCAGTTGATCGCTGCACCATACACCGGGCTGTAGACGTTCAGGGCGGCCACCCGGCATGTCTTCTGGAGCCGGTCTTCGTTGGTGCGGCGATAGTCGACGCCGAACGTCAGCGCGTGCTGGTGGCCGGTGAAGGCGAAGGTCTTCTGCACGTTCGTGTCGACGCCGAACGAGTCGCCGGAGAAATCCTGCTGGGTGGCGCTGCGATTCAAAGTCTGGCTGTTGACGGCCATGGTCCCGGCCGTGACGAACATGCCGGTCAACGACGAAGTCTGGTAGCGCAGGTTTTGATTGACGGTCCAGCCGGAATCGAACCGGTGCGTCAAGGCGTAGCCGATGCGGTTCTGCTCGCCGTCATAGGGGGCGGCGTTCGGCTCGCCGATAAACCGCGAGTTGGGCACCACGCCATTGATGTTCGATACCAGCGTGCCATTCACGGGCAAGCCTTGCTGGCGTACATAGTGGCGTTCATTGTGGCTGGTCAGGATCGTGAAGTCGGTCCGATGTCCGAAATCCAGCGTCAGCGACGGCGCGACATAGCGGTTGCGGAACCAGACGTGGTCGGTGGCGTCGTCGCTGTTCATCGCCAGTGCGGTCAACCGGAATGCCGCCTTGCTGTCCGGCTTCAGGGGCGTGCCCACGTCGGCCGTCACCTGGCGCAATCCATAGTTGCCGACGGTAAGGCCCAACTCTCCGAACAGCTCGGGACGCGGTCGTTTGGTCACGATATTGACCAGGCCACCCGGCTGCACCTGGCCAAACAGCACGGAGGCCGGGCCTTTGAGGATCTCCACGCGCTCTGCGCCAAACACTTCCTGGGCCACGCGGTTGTTCGTATCCACGAGCAGACCATCGGCAAAGATCGACTCCGACGCGCGCTGGCCGCGAATGATGAAGTCGTCCCAACCCCGGCGGCCATAGGTGTTGGCCGACACCCCCGCCGCATTCCACAGCACGTCGCTCAGGGTCTGGGACTGCTGGCTGTCCATCAGGTCTCTCGTCACGACCGTAATCGACTGGGCGCTGTCCGCCGCCGATTCGTTCGACTTGGTGACGCCCGCTGGGCGCCGCGTGGCGAAGCCAATGTCGTCAGCGGCGTTGTTAGCCGCACTGACGGTGACGGCGGGCAGAACCGCCCCGGCATCGTTGGCGTGGGCAGCGGTTGCAAACAGGGACAGGCAGGCAATGGCCGCGGGGGTGAGAAGACAGCGAGGAGACATTCAATGCAATCCGACAAGGCGCGACTTGCCGCGAGCAAGTCAAAAGAGACGAAAGCGCCGTATTATAAATACGAATGATTCGTATTTATATGACAGATTGCTGAATGTTTCCGAAATGAGACAAGGGGGCTGCGGGTGCACGAAGGACCGGCGTGCAGCCCTGCCGTTCGCGGCCACCGAACGCCGCCCTCACCGATACGCGTGGCTCACGCCCCTTCGGTGTACGGATCCCGCGGCTCTGTGGCAGAACGATTGAAGGCATCCACCACGACGGACTGCGTGGTCACGCATCCCTGGCTGCCGTCGAGCCGATCGCGATCCGTCATCAGCGACGACGCGTTGGCGCCCGATGCGAAACCAAAGAGAGCAGTGAGTGCAACGCCGACCAGTAGAAGTCTGAACATGATGATCTCCATAGAATTGAAGGAAGCTGCAGGGCCGCAGCCGTGAAGCCACTCTATGTCGCCACCGAGCACGCAACAACGGCCGACGATTGACAGACCGTCCATCGTGGTGAACGAACCGTCGAAGCACCCATCCCAGCTCATCCAGCCCATCTCAGCCCTTCCCTGCGCGCGCCGCCGCACTCACCGATCCGTCCCGGCGGCATCGAATGTTTCCAGCAGCGCGCGAACCTTCGCCGGCACGAGTCGGCGTGCCGGTGTCAGGGCGTACACCTTGAGAGGCGACGAAAGATGGTGTGGGAACAGTCGAACAAGCTTTCCGCTGTTGAGCTGGTCCTCGATATAGGCGGGTAGCAACCGCACGACGCCGAGGCCATCCACCGCGGCCCGCACGCGCATCTCCACGTTGTACGTACGGATGGTTGGCGAAAGCGCGATACGCTCCACCTCCTGGCCATCCTCCATGAGGTCCCAGTACTCGTCGTCCATGTCAACGATGGTCGGCCACGACGCAATATCCTGAAGCTTCCGAGGCAGGCCTCGCCTCGAGATCATCTCCGGCGCCGCGAAGAATGCGCGTTCCATCGCCACAACACGCTTGCTGACCAACGAGCTGTCAGGCAGGCGCGCGTCAGTCTTCACGAAAGCGATGTCATAGCGTTGCTCGAGAAGGTTGGGGATCTTCCGCGTATCGTCGATTTCGACCCGCAGCTCTGGATGCGCCTTGAGCAGCTTTCCCAGCGCCGGCGCCAAGTGCAGCCATCCGGTCTCGTACGGCGCCGCCAGCCGTAGCGTCCCCGATACCTTCTGTTGGTTGGATCTCGCATCGTTGTCCGCTTCCCGCAGTTCATCCAGCAACGGCTTGATGCGGTCGTACAACGTCTGGCCGAAATCGGTGACCCGGATCTTTCGGGTTGTCCGGTCCAGCAGCCTGTTGCCCAGTCGATCTTCCAGGCGGGAAAGCGAAAGACTGATTGATGACTTTGGAACGCCGGTCATATCGCTGGCGCCGGTAAAGCTGCCGGCCTCGACAACCCAGCAGAAATTCTCCCAGTCGTTCCAGTACGCAGCCTCGTCAGATCTTTTTTGCAGCATCAATTTGTACGGCACCGCTGCCGCCCCATTCGTTGACTCACCGCCGAGGATTGTTCCTGTTCGGCACCTGATGAATGGTACGAAGCCGGGGCCTTCTTCAGAGAATCATCCATAGCACTACCTGGCCAGTCTGTTCACGAATCACGCCAACCCGCAATGCAAGGCCCTTCGATTCGCCTATTGCATCACACCGTGATTTATTTCCCAGACCAGTGCCATGGACACCGACATGAGACGACGGCGTCGCTGGCCGGATGTTCGCCAACTTTGGCCAGATATCGCGATTCTTGTTCGGCACCGTGGGCGCACGTTTCACTACCATCCTTCTCACGGGGGCGCAGTGTTTCCACACGCCATCCCCTCGATGGGCGAATACCGGTATCCGCCCCAAGCACAGCAGGAGAACTATCGTGAAATCGCCCGACAACGGAGGCCGCAGATGGCTGTGGGTCCTCCTCCTCGCCCCCTACATCGGTCTGTTGTGGCCGCCGTTCTATAGCAGCGCCCAGCCAGCGTGGTTTGGATTTCCGTTCTTCTACTGGTATCAGTTCCTGTGGGTGCCCGTTACCTCGCTGTTGCTCTACATCGCGTACCGGAGCATGAAATGATCCATATCGCAGAGATCGATAGCGTGGCGATGGCAGTGTTCATTGCCTTCTTTGCCCTGGTGACCGTGCTGGGCTTTGTCGCAGCCCGATGGAAGCGCGGAGACTTGTCACAACTCCACGAATGGGGACTCGGTGGCCGGCAATTCGGAACCGTCATCTCCTGGTTCCTCGTCGGTGGCGACTTCTATACCGCCTATACCGTCATTGCGGTGCCCGCCCTGGTGTATTCCGTCGGCGCGTATGGCTTCTTCGCGATGCCGTACACGATCATCGTCTACCCGTTCGTATTCGCGGTCATGCCGAAGCTGTGGGAAGTGTGTCATCGAAAGAACCACATCACCGCCGCTGACTACGTACAGGGTGAAATCGGCGGCAAGTGGTTGCCGGCGGTGGTCGCCGTGACGGGCATCGTTGCAACGCTTCCGTATATCGCGCTGCAACTCATTGGCATGCAGGTCGTGATCAAGGGTCTCGGCGTGGATGGAGAGCTGCCGTTGATCGTGGCCTTTGTCATCCTGGCCGTGTACACCTATTCGAGCGGACTGCGAGCCCCCGCCATGATCGCCTTCGTCAAGGACATCATGATCTATATCGTGGTCATCGCGGCGATCTCCATCATCCCGAGCAAGCTCGGTGGATATGGGGCGCTGTTCCATGCCGCGGACACCTTCTTCCAGGCGAAGGGCGGCGCGACCGGCATCATTCTCAAGCCGTCGCAGTTCACGGCGTATGCGACGCTGGCGCTTGGCTCTGCGCTCGCCGGGTTCATGTATCCCCACACCATGACTGGCGTGCTGTCGTCGAGCTCGGCAAATACGGTGCGCAAGAACGCCATCGCCCTCCCGGCCTATACGTTGTTACTGGGCCTGATTGCCGTACTCGGCTACATGGCGATCGCCGCCGGGGTGCATGTCACCTCCGCATCCGACGTGGTGCCCGCGCTGTTCCTGAAGCTGTTCCCGTCCTGGTTCGTCGGTTTCTCCGCGGCGGCCATCGCGATCAGCGCACTTGTCCCGGCCGCCATCATGTCGATCGGCGCAGCGAATCTCTTCACGCGCAATCTGTACAAGCCGTTGGTCTCGCCCGACGTCACGCCGGAGAAGGAAGCAAAGACCGCCAAGCTGTTCTCGCTCGTGGTCAAGTTCGGCGCCCTGCTCTTCATCGTCGTGCTGCCCACGCAATACGCCATCGACCTGCAGTTGCTGGGCGGCGTCTGGATTCTCCAGATCTTCCCCGCCGTCGTGTTCACCCTTTACACCCGACGCCTCACGGCCCCCGGTCTGTTGGCGGGTTGGACGGTTGGCATCGTCGTCGGCACCGGCATGGCCATCTCGCTCGGTCTGAAGCCCGTTTATGCACTGCACATTGGCGATGGCGTGTATCCCACCTATGTCGGCGTGATCGCGCTCGCGCTGAATATCGTGGTGTCGCTCGTGGTCTCGGGGCTGACGCAGGGACGCCGGGTCAACCAGGTCGTCGGCGCCGCGACAAGCAAGTAGGTCTCCGGTATCCACGCCGCTCGTCCGGGAAGTGGCGTGGGCCGGCCAATGGAAAGTCGTTCAGGGATGGAATCCCAGACCTGGAGCTGGTCGAGTCGTTGCATTTTGTTATTTCCAATAGAAGCAGGAGGAGTTTCGATGAAGAAGGTTGTTGCGGTGATTGCCACATCCGTCGCCGCCAATGTGGTGTATGCGCAGACGAACGTCACGCTCTATGGCGTGGCCGACGCCGGCGTCGAGTACATCAATCATTCAGGAAAGAATGGGAATGGTCTCGCTCGCGTGACATCCGGAAACCAGTCCGGGTCGCGCTGGGGATTGAGGGGCGTCGAGGACCTGGGGGGCGGCACGAAGGCCGTCCTGCAACTGGAAAGTGGCTTTGACATCGACACCGGGAATTCCGGGCAGAGCGGACGCCTGTTTGGCCGTGATGCATACGTGGGTCTCGAGAGCCAGTACGGTGCGGTGCGCCTCGGCCGGCAGCAAACGTCCATGCGCGAGTTCGGCACTGCCTACGATCCCTCTGTCATTGCCGATCGCTATGGCGTTCTGGCGATGGTGCCGGAGTTTGGCGCGCGGGCCGACAATGCCATCAAGTACCTTGCCGCATTTGGCGGTTTGACCGCACAGGCCTTTTACGCGTTCCAGTCCAACGGCGCGGAAGTGGCCGGCAGCAACGTGTTCGGGCGGGAGTTCGGCGCCTTCGTCAACTATGCAACGGGTCCGTACTCGGTAGGTCTGGCCTATGACGACATCCATGCGGGGACACCGGCAAACCAGGCGCCAGTCATCCGACGTGTTTCCGTTGGGGGTACGTATGCGCTGGGGGCTGCCAAAGTGTTCGCGGGATACCGCCTGGCGAAAGCGTACGACGGCGCGAAGCTGACAGGTGCCCAGGCGCCGGATGCGGGATCCAGCTTCTACTGGGTCGGCATGACCTACAAGCTGACGCCGGCGCTCTCGCTGATGGGTACCGCGTACTACCAGGACTACAGCAAGACCGGGTCCGATCCGTGGCAGTTCGTCGTGACAGGCGACTACGCCCTGTCCAAGCGCACCGACGTGTATGCATCGATGTCGTATGCGCTCAACAAGGCGAATTCGCAGCTCGGCGTGAACGGCTTCAACAGCGGCAGCGGAACGGCTGCGGTCTACAACGTGCAGCCGGGCAAAGACCAGTTCGGCGCGGTGATGGGGGTCCGACATCGGTTCTAGGACAAACCTGGGCTGACCCGCCCCGGACGACCTGACGACAGGTTTCTTCATTCGGTGGTGAAACACTTTCCTCCGATTGGCGTGGTGGCCCGTTTGGCACCACGCCCTTTTCCTGGCTGCCGCCCATGGATTCCCAGGCACTTGCGTGCCACGAGATATTTCCAGAAAATCAGAGAACTTCCTCCCGTCCGGCGAGACAATGAGATGAACCAGTTTGAATCGATGTCTCTCCTGGTAGCGGTTGTCGATGCGGGCAGCTTTTCCTCCGCTGCGCGCAAACTGGGCGTGCCACTGCCGACCGTCAGCCGCAAGGTGGCAGACCTTGAGTCCTACCTCAGCACACGACTGCTGCATCGCACAACGCGAAAGTTGTCCTTGACGGAGGCCGGCGTCGCTTACGTTGAAGCCTGTCGACGCATCCTGGAGCAGGTGGGCGAGGCAGAGCGCGCTGCCGCAGGCGAGCATGCATCCCCACGCGGAGAACTTGTCATCACCGCCCCCGTGAACTTCGGGCGGCTGCATGTCGTGCCGGTGGTTGCCGAATTCCTGGCCGAGTACCCCGAGATCAACATCAACCTCGTGCTCACGGACCGTGTGGTCCATCTCATGGAGGAGCACGCCGACGTGGCGGTTCGTATCGGGGAATTGCCCGACAGCACGCTGATCGCGACGCGCGTCGGGAGCGTCCGCCGGGTGGTATGCGGTAGCCCCGCTTACCTGAAAGCGCACGGCGCCCCCGCCGCACCACGCGACCTTGCGACGCATCAGTGCGTGACATTCGACGTTATGGCGTCCATGCGCGCCTGGGTGTTTGGCACGGGACGACGGGAGATCGCCGTCCCCGTGCAATCGCGGCTTACCGTCAACACGGCGGAAGCCGCTATCGCAGCGGCAACGCTGGGTGTTGGACTCATCAGAGTCCTGTCCTACCAGGTCAACGATGCCGTACGCAGTGGCAGCCTTGCCGTTGTGCTCGAAGCATTCGAGTCTGCCCCGCTGCCGGTGAGCCTGGTGCACAAGGGAAAGGGACCGCTCCCGCTGAAACTCAGAGCGTTTCTCGATTTCGTCACGCCACGTCTGCGATCACGCACCGCGTCCCTGCTGGCCGCCACCGCGGGCGCATGACGGCTGCGTACCCGCGGTGACCAGACTAGAACATGTCAGCGGCAGATTGACCAATTGGCGGGTGGTCGACTGCTACCGGTTGCGAACGGGATGGAATAAACGGACCTGTGATCATCCCGCCATAGCTCTGGCCTGGGCCGACCATCGGAAACACGTCGGCATCTTCATCGATCATCACCTCCAGGAACGCCGGCCCCTTGAATTCAACAAAGGCCTTCAGGGTGTCTTCAAGCGCGTCCACATGTTCCACCCGCCGCGCGAACGCGAAGCCATCCGCCTGCGCCGCCAGGAGAAAATCCTTCCGATGCAACGCCTTGTCGCTCACGCACATGCGTCCGTCAAAGAACAGGCGTTGCCATTGCCGGATCATGCCGTCGCCGCGATTGTTCAGCAGCAGCACCTTCACCGGCACGCCATAGGTCGTCGCGGTCTCCATCTCGCCCAGGTTCATCCGGATACTGCCGTCGCCGTCAATATCGATGACAAGCGCGTCCGGGCGCGCAATCTGCGCACCGATGGCGGCGGGCAATCCGAAGCCCATGGTTCCCATGCTGCCCGACGTCAGAAAGCTCCGGGCTTCGCCAAACGGAAAGTACTGGGCCGCCCACATCTGGTGCTGTCCAACGCCGGTGCTGATAATCGCCCGGCCGCCCGTGATTTCACCCAGCAGTTCCACGACAAAATGGGGCTGAATCCTGGGATTGGCGCGATCGTAGTTCATGCGATAGCGTGACTTCAGTTCGCCCACGTGCTGTAACCATGGCGCATGTGCCAGATGGATCTCCCCGTGCTCCATGAGCGATCCCAGCGCACGTTTCGCGTCGCCAACATGGTTCCAGTGCGACCGCTTCACCTTGTTGATCTCGGCGGCGTCGATGTCAATATGCGCGACGTAGCGTGCATTCGGCGCGAAGGCGTCGGGCCGCCCACCGGCCACGCGGTCATCGAAACGCGCACCAATGGCAATCAGGAAGTCGCAATCCTCGACCGCATAGTTTGCGGATGCCGCGCCGTGCATCCCCAGCATGCCCAGATACCGCTCATGTTCTGGGGGCATGACGCCGAGCCCCATGAGCGTCGAGACCACGGGAATTCCATAGCGCTCGCAGAATTGACGCAACGCGGCCGTTGCCCCTGCGGCGATGACGCCGCCGCCGACGTACAGCAGCGGGCGCCGGCTTTGGCGCAGCAGTTCAAAGAATCTTTCGCGCTTCTTTCCTTCGAGCTTGTCGCCGTGAGCCACCCGCTTGAGGCGCTCCGAGTAACCGCGGAACTGTAGCGTGCCGTGCCCGTGATAGCGGCCAATCCAGTTCTGCACATCCTTGGGCACGTCCACGACTACCGGACCCGGTCGCCCCGTGCGGGCCACTTCAAACGCGGTCCGGAGCGTGTGCTCAAGCTTTTCAGGGTCCGTCACGAGAAACACCTGTTTTGCACAGGCCGACATGATGTTGAAGACGGGCGCCTCCTGGAAGGCATCGCTGCCGATGGCAGCACGCGGCACCTGGCCACATATCAGCACCACGGGCACCGAGTCGCCATTGCAATCGGCAATCGGCGTCACCGCATTCGTTGCGCCCGGGCCGGACGTCACCATGAACACGCCGACCTTGCCGCTTGCCCTGGCATAGCCTGCAGCCATGAATCCGGCGGCCTGCTCGTTCGCCGGCACCACCAGGTTGATCTGACGCTCCGGGGTGGCCTCGTGCCTGGCGTTGAAGCGGAACACGGCGTCGTAGGTCGGCAGAATCGCGCCACCGCTATACCCGAACACCGTATCGACGCCTTGCTCGCTGAGCACGCGAAGGATGATGTCGGCACCGGACATCACTTCGGCGGTGGCCGTCGATGTTTCGGTAGGAGAAGAAGGGGATTGTGTAGGTTGGAGCACGGGTCATTGACAAGGAGATCGGCACCGCATCTGCAGCCACCGGGGTGTATGGGCAATCTCTCCCTTCCAACTTGAGAACAGCGTATGTTCAGCGCCAGGCCGTGGACGCGCATTGACGGGTTCTCCGCGCCTTGCGGTCCAACGCACACCGGTTCAGTGTGCTTCCGGGAAATCGTGAGGGGGCTACGTCGAATTCTGTCAACGATTCGCTCGCCCTGCTCGCCACGATGCGCGCCTTGCAGGCCAAACATGAGCAGTTCCTGGCCACGAGGCCCTCGCCATGACTCAAGCAACATTTGGCCGCTCCGGGCCAATACACAGCGCGCGACCTTGCGACTTTTTCATGCGGAGAACAAGAGTAATTCGCATGAGGATGTGAAGGAAGGACTGCCGACGCCGCTTGGCAAAAAGCGCGTACAAGTTGGCCCGATACCGACGCGCTTCGGTCGCAAGAAATACTTTCGATCTCGTACATTGAACGCACCAACATTCGTGCTGCAAGGCGTGGAAGCCCCACCACAGCAAGACGCGCCTTATGCCGCCAGAAACAGGAGTCGGTCGTGTTCAATGCAATGCTTGAAGTCAGTCCTTTTCCCGAGCAGTCCGATGCGTATCTTGGCATGGCCAGGGTACTGCGCCCCGAGCTCGACAAGATAGACGGCTTCATTGACAACACCCGCTATGCAAGCCTGACCCGTGATGGCTGGCTCCTCTCCCTGTCGAGCTGGCGCGACGAAAAAGCGCTGGTACGGTGGCGGACCACAGCCAGCCACCACAAGGTCCAGCAGGCGGCGCGCGACCGGGTGTTCTCGGACTATCGCCTGCGGATTGGCGAGACCGCCCGCGATACGCGGCTCCCACCTGGCCAGGCCCTGACAACGCAGCGCCTTGATGTGACCGCATCCGGCGCCGGCAAGGCCGTGATCTTGCTGGACGCCAAAAGCTCCCCCGGCTGGCTCGATGGCGCAAGCGCCGATGAAGTCGCCATTTCCGTGGGTCTGAATCCCAAATCGCCGGGCCTTATCTCGTGGGATGTGTTCAGGGCGTTGCAGGCGCCTGACGAAGTCATCGCGGTGGCCACCTGGCGCGACGAATCCGCGGCGCTGGCCTACGAGATGAGTGCCCGCGTGCCGAACGACGTGCGCCAGCGCACGATCCGCATCGTCCGCGAGTACGGCATGTTCGACCGCCGCGAGGCACCGCAGTACTTCGACGAGGTACGCCGCGAAGCCTGACGCCTTCGCGACGGCGCCGAATGCCATGCCTTAAGTCGCCTCAAGTCGCCTCAAGTCGCCTCAAGTCGGAAGCACGATTCGATCGCCCACATCCAAGACCCATCGATTGTCAGGGAATTTTCATGAATACCGCCTCCAATTCCAAGCCGGCCGACGAGATGCTGCCGGCCGGGCAGCAGTCCCCTCCCCCTGCCCCGCCGCCCGCATCGCCTCCCGCTCAACCTGCCGCCGCCCAGGCGACGCTTTCGCTGCGGGTCGCCACGGGCCTGGTCGGGGTCCTGCTGGCATCGTTGCTGGCCATCCTCAACGAACAGGTCACCGCCCTGGCTCTTGCCGATGTCCAAGGCGCATTCCTGGTGGGGCGCGATGACGGCACGTGGATCACTACGCTGTTTGAGGCAGCCAACGTTGCGACGATGGTCTTTGCGCCATGGTTTGGCATCACCTTCACGCTGAAGCGGTTCACGATTGGTGCGGTGCTGGCGACGATGTGCCTGGGGGTGCTCTGCCCCTTCGCCCCGAACCTCGATGCGTTGTATGTGCTGCGCATCCTACAGGGCGTGGCCGGCGGCTGCCTCCCGCCCATGCTGATCATCGTGGCACTCCGCTATCTGCCGCCAAAGGTCAAGCTGTATGGGCTCGCAGGCTACGCCATGACCGCAACGTTCGGTCCTGCGCTTGGCACACCGCTCGCGGCGCTGTGGACCGAGTACGTCGGCTGGCACATGGTCTTCTGGCAAATCGTGCCGCTTGGCGTGGTGAGTTGCTTCGCCGTGCGATGGGGGCTTCCGGACGATCCGAGCAAGCTGGAACGGCTTGCCGCATTCAACTGGACCGGATTCCTGACCGGCTTCCCCGCCGTGGCCATGCTGGTCATCGGTCTGATGCAAGGCGACCGTCTGGACTGGTTGCACTCGCACTTCATCCGCGTGATGTTTGGCGGCGGCACCCTGCTGCTGGTCGTGTTCCTCTTCAACGAGTGGTTTCACCCGCTGCCGTTCTTCAAGCTCCAGTTGCTTGCGCGCAGGAATTTCGCTCACGGGCTGATGACCCTTGCCGGCGCGGTGATCCTGCTGGTCGGCGTGGCCGCCATTCCCGGCCAGCATCTGGCCAGGCTGCACGCCTACCGACCGCTCCAGACGGCACCGCTGTCATTGCTCGTTGCACTGCCGCTGCTGCTGACGCTCCCGCTGACGGCAGCGATTCTGAACGTCCGCAGAGTCGACTCCCGATGGGTCATGGCGACGGGACTGTGCTTGATGGTCGCGACGTGCCTGCTTGGCAGCTACGTGACGTCGGAATGGATCCGCGACAACTTCTTCTGGCTTCAGTCGCTGCAGATCGTCGCGCAACCGATGTTGATCCTCGCGATCCTGATGGGGGTCACCACTGGCTTGCCGCCTACCGAGGGCCCGTTCGCATCCGCGATGTTCAACTCCCTCAAGACCTTCTCGGCGGCTGCCGCGACGGCGCTGATTGAAGGAATCGGCACGGGACGCGAGCGCTTCCACTCGAACATGCTCGTGGATCACGTTGGCAACCATCTCGGCATGACGGGGCGCAGTCTCGACACGGCGCAGCACCTCGGACAGCTCGCCCATCGCGTTCACGAGCAGGCGCTCGTGCTCACGTCGGCAGACCTGTACCGCCTGATGGCTTGCCTTGCCATTGGACTTCTGGCCCTCGTCCCCCTTCTTCCCGTGCGGATCTATCCGCCCTGGTGCACCACTCCGCCTTCCAAACACTGAGTAGAGGTCAATCATGTCTTCCGCAAAACGTCCCCCCCTCAAGAATGTCCGCCTTGCCGCGGCCATCGTTGCCGCTGGCGTCGTTGTCTGGGCCTGCACCGGCCTGATGTTCCGATCGAACAGCGAGTCCACCAACGATGCCTATGTCGCCGCCGACTTCACGCTGGTCGCCCCGCGGGTGGCTGGCCAGATCTCCGAAGTGCTGGTGGAGGACAACCAGTGGGTCAAGGCAGGTCAACTGCTGGTCCGCCTTGATGACCGCGATTTCCGGGCCGCGTGGCAAAGCGCCCAGGCCGACGTACTGGCCGCCAAGGCGCTCGTCGCCAACTTCGATGCGGAGATCGCCAGGCACCCCGCACTCGTCCTGCAGGCCAAGGCAAAGCTTCAGTCCGACGACGCGTCCATCTCGTTCGCGCGCGCCAATGCCTCCCGGTACCAGAATCTCTCGGAGGCCGGCGCCGGCACGGCACAGGAGCAACAGCGCGCGTCCAGTGCCCTCGCGGAGCAGCTCGCGCTGCAAGCCCATGATCGCGCGGCGTTGAGTGCCGCCGAACAGAATCTGGACGTGTTGCGCACGCAGCGGGACAAGGCGCTGGGCGCCCAGGCGCGCGCCGAGGCAGCGCTGGAACAGTCCAGGCTGAATCTGTCCTACACCGAGATCCATGCACCCGTCGACGGCAAGATCGGGCGACGCTCGGCACGCGTCGGTGCGTACGTCACGACCGGCAGCCCGGTGCTCGCGATTGTTCCCGTCTCCGATGCGTACGTCGTCGCGAACTTCCAGGAGAACCAGATCACGCACATGCGGCCCGGCCAAAGTGCCCGTATCCGGGTCGACAGCCTTCCCGGCGTCGAGATCCAGGGGCATATCGACAGCCTGGCTCCCGCCACCGGCGTCAGCTTTGCAGCGATCGCCCCCGACAACGCGACCGGCAACTTCACCAAGATCGTCCAGCGCGTGCCGGTGAAGATCACGATCGACCATGACCAGAAAGCAGCCACCGAGTTGGGCGTGGGCCTCTCTGTGGTGGCCGACGTGGATATCGGACAACGTAGTGAAGCGCCCAGCCAGGGGGGCACCAAGCCATGAACACCAATGCCTTCCCCCTGCGCACCACCGCGCTCGCGTTACTCGCATCGCTCGCCTTGGCCGGCTGTGCAGTTGGCCCGGACTTCAAGCGTCCGGAATCGTCCACGCCGGATGTCTTCCAGCGACTCCAGTCCGCGCAGTCCGAAAGCCGGCCGGTTGACACCCAGTTCAATGCAGACTGGTGGACGTTGCTCAATGATCCCCTGCTGAACGAACTCGAGGGTCGCCTGGCACAGGCAAACCTGGACGTGGCGGCGGCCTCGGCACGCCTGGGACAGAGCCGGGCGACGCAGCAGGTGGTCGGGGCCGCCCAGCTTCCAAAGCTGGATGGTGCCGCTTCCTACTACCGTGAGCGCGGCAGTCCCAACGGGATTCTCTCGCTGCTCGGCGTCGCGCCCAACGCAAGTCAGACGCAGTCGGCGTCTGGCGGCTCCCCGACCGGCGTCGCGCCGATGCCGGGATCAAGCGGCTCGCCGCCGTTCGATGTCTACCAGTTCGGCTTCGACGCTTCCTGGGAAATTGATGTCTGGGGCCGTGTGCGACGCAGTGTCGAAGCTGCCGGCGCGCTCACCGAGGCGTCCTTCGAGGACCGCAATGCCGTCCTGTTGTCTGTCCGCGCGGAACTGGCGCGCGACTATGTCGAATTGCGCGACATCCAGTCGCTACTGGAGATCGCAAAGCAGAACCTGGCCATCGCCCGCGACACCGCAAAGCTGACGCAGGTGCGGTCCCGCGAAGGGGTGACGACCGACCTTGATGTCGCCAACGCCTCTGCGCAGGTGGCGTCGATCGAGAGCCTGATTCCGACGCTCGAGGCGCGGCGTGATGCCATGATCAACGCGATTGGCCTGTTGCTGGCCGAGGAGCCCGGCGCCCTTCGGCAGAAGCTGGGCGAGGCGCGCGACATGCCAGCGCTGCCCGCAAGTGTCCCGGTTGGCCTGCCGTCCGAAATCGTGCAGCGTCGACCCGATATCCGGCGTGCCGAGGCGCACCTTCACGCCGCGACAGCGTCCATCGGCATGGCGAAAGCCGATTTCTATCCGCGCATCATCCTGAATGGCAGCGCGGGGTTCCAGAGCTTGCAGCTTTCCAACCTGGCCGATTGGGCCTCGCGGCAGTTTGTCATCGGCCCGTCGATCTCCATTCCGATTTTCGAGGGCGGCCGACTCAAGGGCACGTTGCATCTGCGCGAAGCGCAGCAGCAAGAGGCAGCCATCGAATATCGGCATACCGTACTCAAGGCATGGCGCGAGGTTGACGACGCCCTGGTTGCATACGATGCCGAGCAACGGCGGCGCGACAAGCTCGTGACGGTAGTCTCAGAAAACCAGCGGGCACTTTCCATCGCCCAACAGCGATACAAGGCGGGCGCCGTCGACTATCTTGACGTGCTCAATGTTCAGCGCCAACTCCTGCAGTCCCAGCGCAATCTCGAGGAGAGCCGCGCCGCGGCCGCCACGAATCTGATCGTGCTCTGCAAGGTGCTGGGCGGGGGTTGGGAATCGACCTACGGCAAGACCACCGTCGTCAACTGACAGCGCGCATCACTGGCCTGGATGACGATTCCAGGCTCGGGCGGCACCTTCCGGCGTCATGCCGGAAGGTGCCGCAGTGCTTGATGGCCGGTCAAAGCGGCCGAGCTACTGCGCCTCCCGCATCGGCGCGCCATGGTCCCCGGCGGCAACACAATGATCGCCACCCCATTCGCGTAGCGCCGCCAGGACGGTTTGCAAGCGCGCGCCCTTCTCCGTAAGAACGTAATCGCTCCAATCCGCCCGCTGGCAGCTCGCCTGTGTCGTTAGCACACCGTGCTCGATCAGCGCGCGCAGCCGCGCGGCAAGGATGTTCGGGCCAAGCCCGAGGTGACGCTGAAACTGGCCAAAGCGGGTCGTGCCCGCCAGCGCCTCGCGGACTATCAGTAGTGTCCAGGCGTCGCCCACGATATCGAGCGCACGCCCAATCAATCGGATGTCCTCTTGGGGGCTCTCGGGTTTCGAGCACGACGTCGGCGCGGACGTCGGCGGGTAGGTTTGCGACATGGCTTTATCCATTTTGATTGCCCGCGATCTCGACAGATCGCGTTTTGACTGTTCCAGCAAGCGGCCACGGGTGCGTGGAGGCAAACAAAATCGGCGCCATCGGCGCCGACTCCTTCTTGCTGACTGAAGACGAAAACTGGATGGGGCACGTCGGCAATGCCTTGTCGCCCCATCTCCCCTTACTCGCGAGCATCCCCAATGGCGGCCTGCAGAAAGCTATCCAGCCGCGCGGTATGCATCGATGCGTAGCCTGGCGCTGTCGACGCCGCGGCTTCGGGCCCGATGTAGCGCAGCATGCCCGGCACCTTCACGATGTCCAGCATCCGCTCCATCACAAAGGTCCATGCGCCCTGGTTCTTCGATTCTTCCTGGCACCACACCACGTGCTTGAGGTTTGGGTAGCGCGCCAGCTCATTTGCGATCTCCAGGTCCGGGAACGGATACAGCTGTTCCACCCGAAGCAGCGCGATGTTGTCCTTGCCTGCCTTGCGACGACGCGCGAGCAGCTCGAAGTAGACCTTTCCCGAGCACAGGATCAGCGTGTCCACCTTCTCGGCCTCAGCCTGGGTGCGCGGCTCGGTCAGTACCGGCTCGAACTTGCCATTGGCCAGCGCGTCGAGACTGCTGACCGCGTCCGGATGACGAAGCAACGACTTCGGCGTCATGACGATCAGCGGAACGTGGTCTTGGCCCAATGCCTGTTCGCGCAGCAGGTGATAGATCTGCGCCGGGGTGGTGGGCTGGGCAACTCGCATGTTGCCCTGTGCGCAAAGCTGAAGATAACGTTCGAGCCGCGCGGAGGCGTGCTCGGGGCCCTGCCCCTCCTGGCCATGCGGCAGCAGCAACGTGATGCCGCTGCGCTGCCCCCACTTGGCCTCGCCAGCGGACAGGAAGTTGTCGATCACCACCTGGGCGCCATTCGCGAAATCACCAAACTGCGCTTCCCACAGCACCAGGGAGTCCTGCCGCTCCAGCGAATAGCCATACTCGAAACCCAGAACGCCAGCTTCGGACAGCGTCGAGTTGGCGATCGCGAAAGTGCCTTGGCCATCGGCGACATGCGCTAGCGGCGTATGGAAGCCTTGATCCCGTGCCACGCGCTTCTGGTCATGGAGAACGGCGTGTCGATGGCTGAATGTTCCGCGTTCGCTATCCTGCCCGCTGAGACGTACGTTCACCCCCGCGGACAGCAGCGACGCGTAGGCCAGGTGCTCGGCCATGCCCCAGTCAAGCGCGCGCGTTCCCGCGGCCATCTCGCGACGGGCGGCGATCACCTTCTCGACCAGCGGGTGCAACGAGAAATGATCCGGAACGTGCGTGATGCGCTGCCCGAGTGCCTGGAGCTGCGTCAGTGGCACGGCGGCCGGCGTTTCCGCAAGGAGTACCTGCAGCGACGCCGCCACACCCTGCCCGTCATCGGATGCCTGATGAACCGCGTCGCCTTGGGCTGCGTCCAGCCGAGCGCGATAGTCCATGCCAAGGCGCTCGACGTCCTCGGCGCTCACCACCTGTTCATCGACAAGCTTCGAGGCATAGAGGGACCGCACACCAGGATGACCGGAGATGGAGCGATACATCAGCGGCTGCGTGATGCTCGGCGTGTCCTGCTCCTGATGCCCGTGGCGGCGGAAGCAAACCAGTTCGATCACCACGCTGCGGCCGAACACCGCGCGAAAATCGATAGCCATGCGCGTGGCGGCAACCACGGCCTCCGGATCGTCACCGTTCACGTGGAGCACAGGCGCCTCGATCATCTTGGCGATATCCGTGCAGTAGAAGGACGACCGTGCATCTTGAGGCCGGGATGTGGTGAACCCAACCTGGTTGTTGACCACGATATGAATCGTGCCACCGGTGCCGTATCCGCGCGTGTTGGACAGGTTCATCGTCTCCATGACGATGCCCTGCCCGGACATCGACGCGTCACCGTGGATCTCGATGGGCAGCACCGCGCCAGACCCCAGTCCCAGCGCTTCGGCGCGCGCCCGGGCCATGCCCTGCACCACCGGATTCACGATCTCGAGGTGGGAAGGGTTAAAGGCGACCGTGACCTCGGCCGGCCCCGCTTCCGTAGCGATCGTGCCAGTGAATCCCTTGTGGTACTTGACGTCGCCCGCGAGCAGATCCACGGATTTCTTGCCGTCGAACTCGTCGAAGAGCGCCGCGGCGGGCTTTCCCGCGATGTTCACCAGCACGTTGAGTCGACCCCGGTGCGCCATACCCAGTATGGCGTGCCGGATGCCCTGCGACGCACCGTAGGAGACCAGCTCGTCCAGCAGAACGATCAGCGACTCGCCACCTTCAAGCGAGAAGCGCTTCTGCCCGACGTAACGGGAATGAAGGTACTTTTCGAGACCTTCCGCCGCCGTGAGCTTTTCCAGGATATGGCGCTTGTCGCTGGCGGTCAGGGCAGCCTTCGATCGGGTGGACTCCAGTCGCATCTGCCACCAGTTTCGTTGGCCCGGGTCCGCGAGGTACATGAATTCCGCGCCCAGGGTCCCGCAGTACGTCTCGGACAGGGCCTCGACCATGTCCTCGAGCGTCATGTCTTCATCGGAGAAGTTTGTGTCCGATGGGTCGAACTTCGTCTTCAGATCGGCCTGCGAGAGTCCGTAGTAGGTCGGGATCAGGTCTGGAACCGGGACGGGTTCCATCCAGCGCAGCGGGTCAAAACGCGCATGGCGGGTGCCGACCATGCGGTAAGCCAGGATCATTGCCTGGACGGCGAGTTGCTTGCGGATGAATCCTGGACGCTCGCGCACCGGCCGCTCTCCCGGCCGCGCCTGCTTCGCCAGTTCGACGAAGCGCGAAACGACGCGGCTGTGCGCTACGTCGGCGCTGCTCGACCCATCCACCGCGGGCACCGCCTGGAGCGCGTCAAAGTACCCGCGCCACTCTTCAGACACCGCGGACCTGTCTGCCAGGTACGCGTCGTACTGCTCCTCAACGTAGGGAGCGTTGCCGCCAAACAGGAAGGAGGCGTTCCGATTCTCGATCATCATGATGACTAGACCTGTCGCAAGACTGGGCGATTGCCCGTTGCTTAAAGTCTAGAAATTTGCCGCTTCCGACGACGCCCTGGTGATGCTGGTTTTGGGACATCTGCTACCGATTCCCGGCCAGTCGTTTCGGGGCGGTTACCGGCCTGGGTGGGCCCATCCGAAAACTGGCCCCCGACGCCACAACGGCGACGGGGGCCAGTCAGGCGCGCGGACGTTGCCGACACGCTGGCCTGCAGGCTGGCCTATACGCCCATCGGATTGGGCTTTGACGGATCCAGTCCGTACTTCCTGATGGCATCCGCCACGACGCTGGCCGCGATCTTGCCGTCGTCAGCAAGGCCCTTGAGCGCGGAAACCGTAATCCAGTAGCGATCGATTTCAAAGAAGTCCCGCAGCTTTTCCCGCGTGTCGGACCGCCCGAATCCATCGGTGCCAAGCACGACGAAGCGCTGCGGGATGAACTCCCGGAGTTGCTCGGTCAGTGTCCGTACGTAGTCGGTCGAGGCGATCACCGGACCTTGGGCGCCGGACAGCAGCCGCTCGACGTGCGAGACGCGCTGAACTTCCGTGGGATGGAGCAAGTTCCAGCGCTTGACTTCGCGGCCTTCGCGGGCCAACTCGGTGATGCCCGGGGCACTCCACAAGTCCGCCGCCACCGACCAGTCCGCTTCCAGCAGGCTGGCGGCGGCGATGACCTCGTTGAAGATGGTGCCGGCGCCCATCAGTTGCACGCGGGGCATTGCGCTGTCGGCCGTCGACTTCCTGAACAGGTAGAGGCCGCGAATGATGTCCTGCGCCACATCCTCGCGGTCAGGCATCGGCGGGTGCTCGTAGTTTTCGTTCATCACGGTGACGTAGTAGAAGACATCCTCCTGTTCCGTCACCATGCGCCGCAAGCCATCCTGCATGATCACTGCGAGTTCGTAGCTGAACGTCGGGTCGTAGCTGATGCAATTTGCCACGCTCGATGCCCACAGCAGAGAGTGACCGTCCTGATGCTGCAGCCCTTCGCCGTTCAGCGTGGTCCGGCCCGCCGTCCCGCCCAGCAGGAAGCCGCGTGAGCGCATGTCCCCGGCTGCCCATACCAGATCGCCGACACGCTGGAATCCGAACATGGAATAGAACACGAAGAACGGAATCATCGTTTCGCCGTGCGTCGAATACGACGTCGCTGCAGCGATCCAGTCTGACATGCCACCCGCCTCGTTGATGCCTTCCTGAAGGATCTGCCCGGTTTCGGATTCCCGGTAGAACATGAGTTGCCCCGAATCCTCCGGCTCATAGCGCTGACCGTCCTGATTCCAGATACCGATCTGCCGGAACAGGCCCTCCATGCCAAACGTCCGCGACTCATCGGGCACGATCGGCACGACGCGCTTGCCAAGCGCCTTGTCCTTGAGCAGCACGCCAAGAAAGCGCACGAAGGCCATGGTCGTCGACATCTTCCTGCCCTCGCCCGTGCCCTTGAGCAGCGCTTCAAAGGCACCCAGGTCCGGCGTTGGCAGTGACGCCGCTTTTTGGCGGCGCGCCGGCACATAGCCGCCAAGCGCCTGCCGGCGTGCCTGCAGATAGGCCCATTCATCGGACCCTTCGTCGAACTTCAGATAGGGAACGTCTGCAATGGCCTCGTCAGTGATCGGGAGCTTGAACTGGTCGCGGAACGCCTTCAGTTGCTCTACCTGCATCTTCTTCTGCTGATGCGTGTTGTTCATGGCCTGGCCGGCCTCGCCCATCCCGTATCCCTTGATGGTCTTGGCCAGGATTACCGTTGGTCGACCATTGGGAGTCGAGGCCTGCGCGTAAGCCGCATGGATCTTGTGCGGATCGTGTCCGCCACGGTTCAGCGCCCAGATGTCGTCGTCAGTCCAGTCCGCCACCATGGCCTTGAGTTCGGGCGTGTTGAAGAACTTCTCGCGCACGTGTGCCCCCGACTTGGACTTGTAGGTCTGATACTCCCCGTCCACCACTTCCATCATCCGGCGCATCAGGGCGCCATGGTGATCTCGCGCCAGCAGCGCATCCCAGCGACTTCCCCAGATCACCTTGATGACGTTCCATCCGGCGCCGCTGAAGAGGCGCTCCAATTCCTGGATGATCTTGCCATTGCCGCGCACTGGCCCGTCCAGGCGCTGGAGATTGCAGTTGACCACAAAGATCAGGTTGTCCAGCCGCTCGCGGGCCGCCATGCCGATGGCACCCAGCGATTCGGGTTCGTCCATCTCGCCGTCGCCAAGGAACGCCCAGACCTTGCGACCTTGCGTCGTCACGACACCCCTGGATTCGATGTACTTCATGAAGCGGGCTTGATAGATCGCCATGAGAGGGCCGAGTCCCATCGACACCGTGGGGAACTGCCAGAAGTCCCGCATCAGCCAGGGATGCGGATAAGACGGCATGCCCTGCCCACCCGTTTCCTGACGGAAGTTGTCCAGTTGCGCGCTGGTCAGCCGACCTTCCAGGAAGGCACGCGAGTAGATGCCCGGCGAGGAATGCCCCTGAAAGAAGACCAGATCGCCCCCATGATCTGCAGTGGCGCCGTGCCAGAAGTGATTGAAGCCGACGTCGTAAAGCGTAGCGGCCGAAGCGAAAGAGGCAATGTGCCCGCCCACATTGGTTTCGCGGCCCGCGCGGAGCACCATCGCGATCGCGTTCCAGCGCATGTACGACCGGATCTTGTGCTCCGTGGCCTGATCGCCGGGGATGGCAACCTGCTTGCCCGGCGGAATCGTATTGACATAGGGTGTCGCGGTAGAGAACGGAGCATACTCGCCACTCGTCCGCACGAACTCGATTTGCCGTTGAATCAGGAAGCGTGCGCGGTCCATGCCAACGTGGGACGCGACACCGTCCAACGCATCGAGCCACTCGGCGGTTTCCTGAGGATCATCATCGTCGCGCGGGTCCTGGCCAAACTTCGTCACGTCCATCGATCCGTCATTGGGTACTGCAGCCATTTGGCACCTCCTGCGTCATGCGTAGGTTGCGGGTGGGTTCGCGAAAGCGCGCCACCGTTGAAGGCCATTCTAGGTAGCGACAGGGACGGGAGCGGCATCGCGGCAGATACGCGCGACAACTTGGCCCGAAACTGCAACGTCCGGCGATTCGGCTGTGGTCACGTGGGGCCAGGACGGCCTGCTTCCAGCCGCCAGATGTCTCCGTGACGAGAACCCGTGGCCGGGAAACGCTCGATGTTGGCCGAAATCCGACCGATCCTCTGACGCTGCGAAGCACGACGATCTCTATAGTCACGGTAACGGCCAGATGTACTCGCGAGCAGCAGGAGGGTCCGATGAAACGCGAAGAATGCGGTAGTCCAGGACATCGCCCCATTGGCGGTGCCTGTGGGGGCGGCGAGCGTCGTGAATGGACCGGCGCGGTATCCGACGACCCGATCGGCATGGCTGCGGCGCTAATTGAGATCAGAAAGCCTTTCGTCGTGGCGCTGACGCTGGGCCCGACGGCTAACCAAACGGACCGGACCTGCGAGGGTTCCGAGGACATCGCCGTCTTTTCTACGGACGGCGCTTTGCTCGCAGGCCGCGTCGACAACCCGCAGGCTGAAGATCTTCTGGCACGCGCGGCAAGCGATTGCTTCGCGCGACGAACGGCAGGCGTGATCGAACTCCGGCAGGATGAACCCACGTGCGGCGCTTCGGATGCCGGCGGGTCAGTGCTCAGGGTCTATATCGAACCCGTACTGTGGAAATGAAATGACGGATCAGAACGTTATCGCTGCACGGGAAGCACGAACCGCGTTACCCGACCTGATCGTGCCGGGCTTGTCGGGGGTCTTCTGCGGACTGAATCCCGGCTTGGCGGCCGCTGCTGTCGGCCACCACTTTGAAGGGCGCGGCAATCGATTCTGGCGAGCGGTTCACCTTGCCGGATTTACCGAACGCGAACTGAAGCCCGCCGAAGACGTGCAGCTTTTGAAGTATGGATTTGGTCTCGCAACCGTGGTCTGTCGGCCAACCGCCAGCGCCTCCGAGCTATCGAAGGACGAGTACGTCGCGGCTGCGGAGGGGCTGCTTTGTCGACTGAATCGCTTCCGGCCAACCTACATCGCCTTCCTGGGCAAGGACGCTTACGCCACCATGAGCCAGCGGAAGCACGTCACCTGGGGCCTGCAGCACGAGCCGCTGGGCACCGCGAAGGTCTGGTTGCTTCCGAACCCGAGTGGACGCAACCGCGGCTTCTCGCTCGCCGAACTGGTCGAAGCCTATCGCGAGTTTCGCCTGGCAGCCGTGGGAGACGTGGAACCGTGTCCGGCAGGCTAATGCGCAGTCGCAGCGACAGGTCGATGCTGGGGATGCTCCCGCCTCGTCGAGGATGGCAACACGATCTGCGCACCGGTGCCAGGTCTTTCCGGCGTGGTCTGCGCACTGCCCTCGGTATCCTGGAAACGCTGGCGATAATCCTTCGGCGTGATATCGAGACGCCGGGAAAATATCATCCGCATATGCGTCGAGCTATGGAACCCACTCCGAAACGCAATGGTTTTCAGCGGCACGTCGGTTTGTTCGAGCAGCTTGCGCGCGAAGTCGACCCGTACTTGCTCCACGAATACCGACGGCGAGACCTTCGCGTGCTTGGCGAAGGTGCGACTGAAGGTTCGACGGCTCACCCCCACCGCATCAGCCAGTTCTTCGATCGAAAAGGCCTCCGCAATATGGTCGTTGACGTAGCGCATGGCCCGACTGACGATGGAGTCCTCTTCCGGTCCAACGGCAAGGTAGGGGCTGTACTGGGACTGCCCGCCGTCGCGACGGATATACACGATCAGACGTTTTGCGACTTTCACCGCAATCGCATGCCCGAAGTCCTCGGCAACAAGCGCCAGACACAGGTCGATGCCTGCCGTGACGCCGCCGCTGGTGAAGAGGTTGCCGTCGCGCACGAAAATCTTGTCCGGGCGGACCTGGGCCCGCGGGAAATGATCCTGCAGTCGTTTCGTATCCGACCAATGCGCGGTGACTTCACGCCCATCCAGCAATCCCGCGTGGGCCAGCAGGAATACGCCATTGCAGACGGCGCCGAACCGGTTTGCGGTCAACGCCTTGTCATGCAGCCAGGAAAGGAAATCGGGGTCGGGCTGCATGCCCGGCGCCTTCGGACCTCCTGCCATGAGAAGCAGGTCGCATTCATCGGCATAGTGTCGATAGTCGACATGCACCCCAACGTGCATGCCGTTGGAACAGGTCACGCTATGCGGCCTGACGCCAACCAGCGTGACCTCATATCGCTTGTGGTGCGGCAGCAGTGCATTGGCTTCCGCAAACACGTCCATCGGGCCGGCCACATCCAGCGATTGGACACCATCGAACACAACAAGAGCTACTTTCATCCGCTTCTACGTCACTAACGACGCCAATTCGCGAGGCGGGCCGCCCCGTTGAGAGGGATGGTATGCGCTTTCGCCCAGAGAGATTAGAGGAAGTATCTGAGAAGCATTCTTCCAGGGATCGAGACAAATTCCCGGAGGTGGCCTCGGTATGCTTGCCGCCGGTCACCTCTGCAAGGCAGGTTCACTTGCCAGCCTATTCGTGCTTATGCCAACTGTCTGATGCGCCCCTTCTTCGCATACTCGCCTTCCGCACGCCCGCTGCTGCTCCTGGCGTGCTCGGGAACGAAACTCGATCGGCCGGCAAAGGCCATTGCGCTGTACAAAGGCGTCATGTACAGCACGTTCGCCAAGCACAAGAGCGCCGACGCACCGCCGAGCGTCATGATTCTTTCTGCGGAGCATGGATTCTTGTCGCCCGATATCGTTATCGCACCGTACAACAGACGCATGACCGTTGCCCGCGCGGATGAAATGCTGGCGGACCTCCGTCAGTTCAACGTGCACGCAGCATGGCCACGCGAGATCGGAAAGGCCCTTCTCGCTGGCGGCGCCGAGTCCCGGCGCGTCATGCGGGCGATGCTTTCGGCGCTCTATCCGGAAGCGCTGCCCTTCGCGAGCGAAACGTCGGGTGGCATCGGCCAACAGCGCGCGCAACTGGGCGCGTTTCTACGTGCGGGCGACCAATGACAGCCCACTGGCGACGGCGCGCGACGTCACCCTCTCAAACCATGAAATAGAGATTCCCGCTACTGCGGCATTCTCTTTGCCAGTGCACGAGCGTAGCCTTCAGGACAGAACGCGGCACCCACAAGCGGGTCTGCGTTAGCCGCCTGGAGAACCACATGCTTCGACACTGCAACCACGGTCCAATCGCCCACGCGCCGGCGCGCATGGTGCGCCACGCCGCCTTGACGAGGAGACTGCCATGAGCGCGCTCCCCGACACCTCGTCCGCCGCGAGCGCTCCGCCGGTCGCCTCCCGCGCCAAGATTGTCATGATGGCGATCATTGCGGGCGCGGTGATTACGAATATCTACTGCACCCAACCGATCCTGCCGTTGATCGCTTCCGGCATGAAGGTCGACGTGACCACCGTCGATCTCGTTGCTGGCGCGGCCCTGCTCGGCTTTGCCACCGGCCTGGCGTTGCTGTTACCGCTCGGTGACCGGTTCGACCGCCGCAAACTCGTGCTGATCCAGATCGCGCTTGCGTTCTGTTTCGCGTTGGCCGCAGCACTCGCGCCAAGCATCTGGCCCCTGATCCTTGCGTCCTTCGGCCTCGGCGTGGTGAGCTGCGTGCCCCAGCAACTGGTGCCCTTTGCGGCCGTCATGTCGTCGCCAAGCGAGCGCGGGCGCTCCGTCGGGACGGTCGTGAGCGGCATCATGGTTGGCATCCTGCTGGGTCGGACGATCAGCGGTGTGGTCGGCGCTGCCTATGGTTGGCGCGCCGTGTACGGCCTGGCTGCGATGTTCATGGTCCCCGTCTGGATCGCCGCCGCCTCGCTGCTTCCTCGCGGCTTGCCGAGTACGAACCTTTCGTATGGACGGTTGCTTGCCTCGCTCTGGCCGCTGGCTCGGGACAACGCTCCCATTCGCCAGTCGATGATCATCCAGGCGCTGTTGTGGGCTTGCTTCAACGCCTTCTGGGTCAACCTGGCTGCCCTGCTCGCCGACGGCCCGCTGCATCTCAGCAGTGCCTGGGCGGGTGGCTTTGGCATCATCGGCGCTGCTGGCGCACTTGCCGCCTCGCTGGGCGGCCGCGCTACCGACCGGCTGGGCCCACGGACCGTCATCGCCGCGAGCATCGGCTTCGTTACGCTTTCCTATCTGCTGCTGGCGGGCGCGGAGTCGTCGCTGATACTTCTTGTGATCGGCGTCGTCGTGCTCGATATTGGCGTACAGGCAGGGCTCGTGTCCAACCAGACACGCGCCTTCGCCGTGGACCCTAAAGCGCAGGGCCGGATCAATAGCCTGTACATGACGGCGACCTTCCTTGGCGGTGCCGTCGGCGTGATGATCAGCGGTTGGCTCATGACGCGCTTTGGCTGGACCGGCATCGTCGTCTTTGGTATCGCCCTCGGCGTCGCCGCGTCCGTCCTGCACTGGGCAAGTGCGCCCCGTGGCGTGCTGAAGTCGACTTGACGTGACATGGCAGGTACGCCCGGGCGTTATCTTTCACCCGAAGACAGGTCAGGCTTCTCAAACAGCACCGACCTCAACCCAAGGACCGAACGATGACGAAGTTCCTTGTTTCATTTCCTGCAGCGGCGATGGATGTCCCCGCCGATGACTTTGCCGCCGTCGGGGAAGCTGCGCGCGAGGTCATACGCGAGGCAAAGGCGGCAGGCGTGTACGTGTTCGGTGGTGGTATCCGCGAAGATGCCGCGCCGCTCATGGTCGCATCAGACGGCGCGGTCACAAGCGAAACCTATCCCCAGACGAAGGCGTTCGACGGCGGCTTCTGTGTCCTGGAACTGCCGTCGCGCGAAGCCGCCATCCTGTGGGCCGCAAAAATTGCCAAGGCTTGCCGGTGCTCGCAGGAACTCCGCGAATTCGGATATGACCCGGAGAGCTGACGGACCAGTGCGGGCGCGAGCGGCGTTCGCTCCTGTCCATGGGCATGAGCGTCGCCTACACTCAGCCTAGACCATTGACCGTGCGCACCAGCATCCTCAGGAAGACCGGGATGGATCGGTAGCGACCTTGTGTCCGCCGCAATAGCAGGATGCCTGCTTGCATCACCTGGCACAGGTTCCCAAGCGCACTCGCACTGACCGGGGCATTGAAACCTGACTGGAGCCGAGTATGAAGCCAGAGCCATTTGCGGTCACCCCTGCCGGGTATCCACGCGCCTTCGATGTCGTGGGCGAGAAAATTACGGTCCTGGCGTCCAGTGCCGCCACGCAGGGTTACGAAGTCTTCCTGCAGCAAGGTCAGGAAGGCAGCGGGCCGCCGCCGCACTGCCACGATTGGGATGAATCGTTCTACGTCACCAAAGGGGTGATAGAGATTGGATACGGCGAACAGGTGCTGACCGCCAGCGCTGGGACGTTTGTCCATGTCCCGGCCCAGACCATTCACTACTTCCGGTTCGGCTCAGGCGGCGGCGAAATGATCTCCGTGACCAGCCAAGGTGGAAACGCGTCACGCCTGTTTGCGCAGATCGACGAGGCAGTCCCCCCTGGCACCGCAGACCTGCAGACCTTGCTAGGGGTCGCGCAGGAATGCGGCGTGACGATTGTCAAGTAACGCGGCTCGGTAGGTCACGCATCGCGTCGCACGCCGAAAGCCCTGTACGGGTTGCTTGCGATGACGTGCCCTCCCAACGCGCAACGCAGGCCTTACAAGGCCATATCCGGCACCTTCTTCACTACACCCGGATTCGTCATCGGGCCGGTGGCCGGCACGACGCCATCGAGGCTTGGCGGCGCGATCGCCAGTTGCAGCGTTTCGGCCGTGGTTGCCCATTCCTTTGCCAGAAGCTGCGGATTCTCGTTGAGCTTCTTTCCGTAGCTGGGCACGATCTCGCGAATCTTCTGCTGCCAGGCCGGCGTCTTCATCTGCTCGGGGAACACGCGCTCAAGCAGCGACAGCATGATCGCCGGCGACGTCGAGCCTCCCGGCGAGGCGCCCAACAGTGCCGATACCGAACGGTCGCCAGACACCACGACCTCCGTCCCCAGCTTCAGCACCCCACCCTTCTCCGGGTCGTTCTTGATGATCTGCACGCGCTGGCCCGCCTCCCACAGACGCCAGTCCTCGTCCTTCGCATCGGGCATGTAGTGGCGCAGCGCGGCCATCTTCTCTTCGCGGGAGAGCGCCAATTGCTGCGCCAGATACTTCACGAGCGCGAATTCGTGACCGCCGACCTGCAACTGAGGAATGACGTTCGACGGCGTCGTTGCCTTGACCAGGTCGAAGTACGAGCCGTTCTTGAGGAACTTGCTGGACCACGTGGCGAACGGCCCGAACAGAATCACCCGCTTGCCATCGAGCACGCGGGTATCCAGGTGAGGGACCGACATCGGGGGCGAGCCGGTATCCGCGAGGCCGTAGACCTTTGCCAAATGGCGCGAGGCAATCTCAGGCTTCTCGGTGACCAGGAATTCGCCGCCAACGGGGAAGCCACCGTACTGCTTCGCCTCGGGAATGCCTGACAGTTGCAGCAGCGGCAATGCAGCACCACCGGCGCCAATGAACACGTTGCGCGCGTCTACCGTCTGGATCTGGGTGCCGTCCTGCGTGTCGAACGCGGACACGCGCCAGGTGCCATCCTCGTTGCGCGTGATCGAACGCACTTCATACCCGGTAGTGACCTTCACCCCCGAATTGCCGGACAGGTGCTTGTAGAACTGACGCGTGATTTCGCCCAGATTCACATCCGTACCCAGCGGCGAACGCGTGGCGGTGACCACCTCGTCAGGCTTGCGACCCTCCATCATGATCGGGATCCACTCGGCAATCTTCGCCGGGTCGGTCGTCATTTCCATGCCAGCGAACAGGGGCGAAGCCTTCAGCGCCTCGACGCGCTTGCGAATGAACGCCCGATTCTCCTGCCCGAAGACAAGATTCATGTGCGGTGTCGAGTTGATGAACTCACGCGGATTGCCCAGAACGCCCTTGCGCACCTGATGCGCCCAGAATTGGCGGGAGATCTGGAAGTTCTCGTTGATATTGATGGCCTGGGCGATATGGACGTTGCCCTTGTCGTCCATCGGCGTGTAGTTCAGCTCGCACAGCGCCGAGTGTCCGGTGCCGGCGTTGTTCCAGCCGTTCGAGCTTTCCTCCGCGACCTTGTCCAGGCGCTCGAAAACCTCGCACGTCCAGTTCGGTTCCAACTCTTTGAGGTAGACGCCCAGCGTTGCGCTCATGATGCCGCCGCCAATCAGCAGCACATCGACCTTGCGGTCCGCCTTCGCGGCACGATACTGACTGCCGAAAAAGTACGAATATCCGCCCCATACGGCTGCGGCGCCGACAGCGGTTGCAAGGAATTTACGACGGGTGAAAGGCTTGCGGCCGCGGCCTGCTGCGGTCTTGTTGTCCGTTTGAGTCATGGGTGTCACTTCAAGTTTGCGTGCAGCGTCGACAGACTGACCAAGCCGGGCCTTGCCGACGTTGATTCAGACTGGGGGGGCGCTGTCTTGTCTATGCACGGCGGGTCGCAAGCGATTCCACAAGCCGGGCGATACGAGAAAGCGCGGGATTGTAACGCAGGCGGTGCAAATTGTAGGTGAAAACCCTAATACAGGATAAGACCGCTCCGAACGTGCCAACAACGTCCGTGCCAGCCAGGGAGCCTACGGTCCCTGTGCATCCACCGTAGCGACGAAGCAGGCGGCAGTACGCGCCCCATCCTCTTCATCTAGTCAGCGCGATGCCCCGGCAACGTCCGCTGCGCCAGTTGCGCAGGTCCATGCCACAAACTCCAGCCCGGCTCTTCAAGCCCAAGCTGCGGACAAGCTCGCGCGCTTGCGGCTGCGTTGCTCGATGACTTCCAGAGGGATTTTGCGATGGAGTTTTTAAATACTGGCGCGAAGCGGGATGTCGGTCGCCAATCGGGTTCTCGCAGGTACTGGAGAAATACCTGCGCAGCATCGTGTACCGCCTGAACGCTGCCCCAAAAAAACAAAACCCCGGAAGACCGCGATCTTCCGGGGTTCGCCGCCATTACTGGCGGAGACGGAGGGATTCGAACCCTCGATCCAGGTTTTGGCCCAGATGCTCCCTTAGCAGGGGAGTGCCTTCGACCTCTCGGCCACGTCTCCCAAACTTTTGTTGTGCAAGGGAGGCTGCACAACAGAGCGCGTATTCTAGCGAGACAGTCTCAACTGGTCAATGAATTTTCGATGACCTGTGACAAAAATCACGGCAATCCCACCGCGCCAGAATTTTCAGAAGCGGATCACGCCTGATCCAGCTCGAACACCTTGTGCAGCGCGCGTACGGCGAGCTCCATGTACTTCTCGTCGATCAGCACCGAGATCTTGATTTCCGAGGTGGAGATCATCTGGATGTTGATACCCTCTTCCGACAGCGTGCGGAACATCTTGCTGGCGATGCCCACGTGCGAGCGCATGCCCACGCCCACCACCGACACCTTCGACACCTTCGGGTCGCCCGACACGCTGGCGGCACCGATATGGGCCTTCACGCTGTCGTTCAGGATGGTCAGCGCGCGCTGGTAGTCGCCGCGCGGCACGGTGAACGTGAAGTCGGTCTTGCCGTCCACCGACTGGTTCTGGATGATCATGTCGACGTCGATGTTGGCGTCGGCGATCGGGCCCAGGATCTGGTAGGCGATGCCCGGCTTGTCCGGCACGCCCAGCACGGTGATCTTGGCCTCGTCACGGGCAAAGGCGATGCCGGAGATGACGGCTGCTTCCATTTCAGACTCTTCCTCAAAAGTAATCAGCGTGCCCGAATGCATTTCCTGTTCGAGCGGCATCAGGGGGTCGGTCAGCGACGACAGCACGCGGGTCTTCACGCGGTACTTGCCGGCGAATTCCACCGAGCGGATCTGCAGCACCTTCGAGCCCAGGCTGGCCATTTCCAGCATTTCCTCGAAGGTGATCTGGTCCAGCCGGCGGGCGTCCTCGACCACGCGCGGATCGGTCGTGTACACGCCATCCACGTCGGTATAGATCAGGCACTCGTCCGCCTCGATGGCGGCGGCGATGGCCACGGCCGAGGTGTCCGAACCACCGCGACCCAGCGTCGTGATGTTGCCTTCGGTGTCGATGCCCTGGAAGCCAGTGACCACCACCACCTTGCCGGCATCCAGGTCGCCCAGGATGCGCTCGTCGTCGATCGACTCGATACGGGCCTTGGTGAAGGCCGAGTCGGTCTTCACCGGCACTTGCCAGCCGGTATAGCTGACCGCGTCGATGCCTTCGCCGTGCATCGCGATGGCCAGCAGCGCCACACTGGCCTGCTCGCCCGTGGAGGCCAGCATGTCCAGTTCACGCGGGTCAGGCTGCGCGGAGATTTCCTTGGCAAGGCCCAGCAGGCGATTGGTTTCGCCCGACATGGCCGAAGGCACCACGACAACGCGGTGACCAGCGCGGTGCCACTTGGCCACGCGCTTGGCGACATTCTTGATGCGTTCCGTGGAACCCATCGAAGTGCCGCCGTATTTGTGAACGATGAGAGCCATCTTCTTGTCGATGCCAGCGATTGTGCAAAGCCGATGAAATTACACCAAGAGTGGCTACCCGTAAAGGCCGAAGGGCGAAAATCCCGCAAAAACGTCGCACATTTGACGCGATTTTTATGTGAATAATATTCACATAGAAAATTCGATCTGTCCCCACTTATAAGCGAGAGGCCGCGCTATCCGTGCCGCTCGGGCTGCCCTACCCACTCCACCCGCCAGCGGGGCGCGTGCGGCGCAGCGGCCGGCCAGCGGCGGTGCATGCCCACCCCCGCGGCCAGCACGAGCGTGTCGCCGCTCCACAGTAGCGGCAGATGGGCGCGCCGCCAGGCGGGGATGTCCGCCTCCTGGTAAGCCTGCTTCAGCGCGCGAGCCGGCCCGCCCGGACGCAACACGATGCGCTCGCCCCCTGCCCGCGCCGCCAGGTGCAGCGGCGCCCGCAGGACGGCCTCAGGCACGCCAAAGGTGTCATCCCGGTCGAAGCGCAGTTCGCCTCGCCAGGCCGGCACCACGAAGCGCGCCTCACCACGCCACGCGAAGGCGAACGGCGCCGGCACCCCGGCCGGCACGGCGTGGCAGGCCAGTACGCGGTCTCGAAAGCGGCGCAGCACCAGCCCATCATGCGCAATGGCCGGCTCGCCGCCTGTATGGGCGATCAGCTGGCTACGCATCGCAGCCAGCCGGGCCGTCGATGGCGGCTGGGCGCCGAGATCGCGCAGCCAGTGCCGCAGCACCGCATCGGCATGCTCTGGAGGCAACGCGCGCAGGCCAGCGAGGTCCAGTTCGGAAAGGGTATCGGCATCGCGGCCGCTGCAGACCAGCGTGGCCAGCGATTGCGCGGCCAGTGCGTCCAGCATGCCGGCGGCCTGCGCAAAGTGCGTGGCCGCCTGGGTAACGTTGTCGTAGAGGGCAGGAAACGCCTGCAGCAGCGCCGGCAACTGGGCGCGCAAGGCATTGCGCGCAAAGCGCGTGTCGGTGTTCGAGGGATCGTCGATCCAGCGCAGGCTGTGTGCCGCGCAGTAGGCATCGATGTCGGCGCGCGGCACGTCCAGCCACGGTCGCAGCAGCCGGACCTCGCCGTTGGCATCTCCCAAGGCATCGAGCGGCCGGCTGGCGGGCATGCCGGCCATGCCCGCCACGCCAGTGCCACGAAACAGCCGCAGCAGCACGGTTTCAACCTGATCGTCGCGATGATGGGCAAACAGCAGCAGCCGGGCGCCCTGCTCGCGGCACATGCGTCCCAGCGCCGCATGCCGGGCACGCCGTGCCGCAGCTTCGATGCCCTCGCCCGTCGTGGCCTGCACCGTCACGCGCGTGCTCGCCAGCGGCACCCGCAGGTCGGTACAAAGCACGGCGCAGAAGCGATCCCAGTCGTCGGCCTGCGCCTGCAGGCCGTGATGCACGTGCAGCGCCACCACGCGCGCCAGCGGCCATGCCGCGGCCAGCGCATCGCGTGTCGCGTGCAGCAGCGCCACCGAATCGCGGCCACCGGACAGCGCCACGGCAACGGTGAAGGGCCGGCCGTCCTCAGAAACAACAAAGGCCGCACTGGCCTGGACAGCCTGTGCGACCTTGTCGGTCAGACGCGCGGTAAGGTGCGTCGAGTCTTCAGCGCTCACATTACTCCTGGGCGCCGGTTTCCTTGAATTTGCCATAGGCCATCAGGCGCTCGTGGCGACGGGCCTGCAGTTCCTTGACGCTCATGCCCTGGAACTGGCGCAGCGATTCGGCCAGCGTGCGCTTGAGCATCGTGGCCATGCCCTTCGGATCGCGATGGGCGCCGCCCAGCGGCTCGTTGATGATCTTGTCGATCAGGCCCAGCGCCTTCAGGCGATGCGCGGTCAGGCCCAGGGCCTCGGCGGCTTCCGGCGCCTTCTCGGCGGTCTTCCACAGGATCGACGCACAGCCTTCCGGCGAGATCACCGCGTACGTGGCGAACTGCAGCATCTGCACGACATCGCCCACGGCAATCGCCAGTGCGCCGCCCGAACCGCCTTCGCCGATGATCGTGGCGATCAGGGGCACCTTCAGGCCAGCCATCACATATAGGTTATGACCGATGGCTTCCGACTGGCCACGCTCCTCGGCATCGATCCCCGGGAACGCACCCGGCGTGTCGACGAACGTGAAGATCGGCAGACCGAACTTGTCGGCCAGTTCCATCAGGCGCTTGGCCTTGCGGTAGCCCTCGGGCTTCGACATGCCGAAGTTGCGCAGCGCGCGTTCCTTCGTGTCGCGGCCCTTCTGGTGACCGATGATCATGCAGGCCTGGCCATTGAAGCGCGCCAGACCACCCACGATCGACAGATCGTCGGCAAACGCACGGTCGCCGTGCAGTTCATGGAAGTCGGTAAAGATCTCGCGCACGTAATCCAGCGTGTACGGACGCTGGGGGTGACGCGCAATCTGCGCAACCTGCCACGGGGTCAGGTTGGCATAGATATCCTTGGTCAGCTGCTGGCTCTTGCCGGCCAGCCGCGAAATCTCTTCGGAAATATCGACAGCCGAATCGTCCTGCACAAAACGCAGTTCTTCGATCTTTGCCTCGAGCTCGGCAATTGGCTGCTCGAAATCCAGGAAGGTGGTTTTCATAAAAACGCGGACCTGTCTGTGAAGGGGCGCATTCTACCGGAAAAAATCCGGAAATCCGCCGCCCAATATGTTGATTCTTATGCATATTTAGCAAGAATCAACGCTGTCACTGCTGCAATGCACCCGATCCAGTACCTAATACGTCACTGGCAACGGGTCCAGACTGCGCCACATATACCAGGTGGCCACGGTGCGCCAGGGCTCCCAGTTCGCCGCCACCTCGCGCGCCTCGCTCCGCGTGACGGGTTCGCCGCTGAAATAGTTGGTCGAGATCGCATTGATCAGACCGACGTCATCAAGCGGCAGCACGTTGGGCCGCATCAGATTGAACATCAGGAACATCTCCGCCGTCCAGCGGCCGATGCCACGGATCTGCGTCAACTCAGCGATCACGGCTTCGTCATCCATGCCGGCCCATTCCTTGACATGGACAGTGCCAGCCTTGAAATGTTCGGCCAGATCGGTGATGTACTCGGCCTTGCGCTTCGACAGGCCGCAGCCGGCCAGTTGTTCGGTGCCGGCCTTCAGGAACTGGGCCGGCGTCACGCGCGGGCACAGCGTCACCAGGCGCTCCCAGACAGACTGGGCGGCCTTGACCGAAATCTGCTGGCCGACGATCGAGCGGGCCAGCGTAATGAACGGATCGCCGCGCGACACCAGGTGCGCGGGCCCGTACGTCGGAATCATCTTGCGCAGGATGCGGTCCCGCTTCATCAGGTCCGCGCAGGCTTCGTCCCAGTAGGCGGGCCGCACAGCGTCCACCACCGTCTCCACGGGTAGCGGAACGGCCTGCGCCTCGGGCATGTCAGGCTTGCGCGCCTTGCCCCTGGCCGTCGCGGATACCTTGGCGACGTCCTTGGCCAGCCCTTTCGCCGGCACCTTGGGCGCCTGCCTGGCCGCAGTCTTGCCGGCAGGCTTCGGCGCCACGGCAGCGGACTTCGGCTTGCGCACGGCAGCGTTCAAGCACGCCTCCACTCGGTGGCGCCACCCGGCTTGTCTTCCAGCACCACGCCGGCCGCCAGCAGCTCCGCGCGAATGCGGTCAGCCTCGGCGAAATTGCGCTCGGCCTTGGCCGTACGGCGTGCAGCGATCTGCGCTTCGATCTGCTCGGCACTCAGGCCATCGGCTGCCGCGCCGCCCTGCAGGAAGGTATGCGGGTCGCGCTCCAGCAGGCCCAGCGTGCCGGCCAGGGCCTTGAGCTGGTGGGCGGCCTGGACTGATCCCGTGCGATTGACTTCGCTGGCCAGATCGAACAGCACCGACATGGCGATCGGCGTGTTGAAGTCGTCATTCATGGCGTCGGCAAAGCGCTGGGCGTGCGGTTCGGCCCAATCCACCGCGCAGCCGCCGGGCTGCGTTTCCTTGAGCGCCGTGTACAGGCGCGTCAGCGCGTGCCGCGCATCATCCAGATGGGCGTCGCTGTAGTTCAGCGGGCTGCGGTAGTGCGCGCGCAGGATGAAGAAGCGCACGACTTCCGGGTCGTACTGCTTCAGGACTTCGCGGATCGTGAAGAAATTGCCAAGCGATTTCGACATTTTCTCGTCATTGATGCGCACGAAGCCGTTGTGCATCCACATGTTCACGAACGGCTTGCCGCTGGCGCCTTCCGACTGCGCGATCTCGTTCTCGTGGTGCGGGAACTGCAGATCGGCGCCGCCACCGTGGATGTCGAAGTGCTCGCCCAGCAGCGTGCAGCTCATGGCGGAGCACTCAATGTGCCAGCCCGGCCGGCCGCTGCCCCACTTCGAGTCCCACTTGCTCTCGGGCGGCTCGCTTTCCTTGGCCGACTTCCAGAGTACAAAGTCCAGCGGGTCCTGCTTGGCGTCGTTGGCGCTGACGCGCTCGCCGGCCCGCAAGTCTTCCAGCGACTTGCCGGAAAGCTTGCCGTAGCCCGGGAACTTGCGCACCGAGTAGTTCACGTCGCCGTCGGCCGCGTGGTAGGCCAGGCCCTTCGCCTCGAGCTTTTCGATGATGTTGAGCATCTGCGGCACGAATTCCGTGGCGCGAGGCTCGTAGTCGGGCCGGATCACGCCCAGCGCGGCAGCATCCTCATGCATGAACTGGATGAAACGCGTGGTCAGTTGGCCGATGGTCTCGCCATTTTCGGCGGCACGGCGGATGATCTTGTCGTCGATATCGGTGATGTTCTGCACGTACGTCACATCGTAGCCCGCGGCGCGCAGCCAGCGATGCACCATGTCGAACACCACCATCACGCGTGCGTGGCCCACGTGGCAGTAGTCGTACACGGTCATGCCGCACACGTACATGCGGACCTTGCCGGGTTCGATAGGCACGAAAGGCTGCTTTTCACGCGCAAGCGTGTTGTAGATGTTCAGTTGCTGCATGGAGCGATGTGATTGGGTGACGATGCGGTGCGCGCGATGGCGCACGGGCCCCATATCTTACCGGAAGCTTGTCGGGACGACCTGAGGCGGGCCTCGGCATTGCGCCCTGTCCTGCACGCCCTGCCGCTTTGCTAGAATGCCGCGGAGTATAACGGACCGCCCTTACATGAGCCTGCTTCTGCCTCTCACCATTCTTGCAACGGCCCGCCGCGGCGCCGGCCTGTCCGGCCGCTCCGCCCTTCGTGCCGCCGGCGGCGCGCTGGCGATGGCGGCGACCCTGGCTGCCGCGCCGGCCCTGGCGCAGAACGGGCCGGTGTCCGTGCCGGCCCCGCCGGCACCCACCAGCGGCGTGGCGTCCACGGACTCCGGCATGGTGCCGGCGCAGAAGGCCGTCAACGACAAGCGCTACGAGGACGCCATCAAGGGCTTCGACAAGGTGCTTGCCAGCAACCCGCGCAACGCCCAGGCCCGCTTCCAGCGCGCATGGGCCATGGCGCAGGCAGGCCATGACGACCAGGCCATCCAGGCGTTTGCCGAAATGGCACAGGACTTTCCCGAGTTGCCCGAGCCGCACAACAACCTCGCCCTGCTCTACGCCAAGCGCGGCGACCTGAAGCGCGCCGAGGCCGAACTGCTGCTGGCCATCGATGCCAAGCCCGATTACGCCATCGCCTACAGCAACCTGGGCGATGTCTATCGCCGCCTGGCCGAAAAGGCATACGGCGATGCGGTACGCCGCAATCCGGCCGACGCACGCGCCGCGGCAGGCTTGCGCCAAGTAGGCGGGACCCCGGCCGCAGCCCCGGCTCCGGCACCAGCTGCTTCCCCGGCCGCCGCCCCAAGATCGCGCAAGGCACCGGCCAGCGCGCCGGCGGCCCGCTAGACACCCAGGCAGCCGTGCCGGCGTCATTGGCGCCGGCCGCCTGCCCGATCCGCTTACCTGTATTGCAAGACGGAGTTCCACAGATGAACCTTTCCCGCCGCATCGTCCTGGCTGGCCTGGTGGCCGCCGCCACCGCACTGTCTCCGCTGGCCGCCATGGCCCAGGGCGCCAGCCCGGCCGCCGCCGCGCCGAAGACCGAGCGTGTGCAGTTCGTCACCAGCGCAGGCAAGTTCACGGTCGAGGTGTACCCCGACGCCGCCCCGAAGACCGTCGCCAACTTCATGGAATACGTGAAGAGCGGCTTCTACGGCGGCACGATCTTCCACCGCGTGATCAATGGCTTCATGGTGCAGGGTGGCGGCTTCGACCGCGACATGAAGGAAAAGGCCACGCGCGCCCCGATTCCGCTGGAAGCGCAGAATGGCCTGAAGAACAAGGCCGGCACGCTTGCCATGGCGCGCACGTCGAATCCCAATTCGGCCACTGCGCAGTTCTTCGTCAATGTGGTGGATAATCCGAGCCTCGACTACCCGCAGCCCGATGGCAACGGATATGCCGTATTCGGCAAGGTGGTGGAGGGCATGGACACGATCGACAAGATCAAGACCACTCCGACCACGGCTTACGGCGCCATGCGCAACGTGCCGGCCGCACCGATCGTGATCGAGTCCGCCACCGTCGTCACCAAGTAATACCGCGCGCATCGCGCGTGGCCATAACCGTCACAGAACAGAGGTAACCCATGAGCAAGGTACAACTCCAAACGACGCAAGGCGTCATCACGATCGAACTGGATGCCGAAAAGGCCCCGAAGACGGTGGAGAACTTCCTGTCGTACGTGCGCAAGGGCCACTATGACAACACGATCTTCCATCGCGTGATCAAGAACTTCATGATCCAGGGCGGCGGCTTCGAGCCGGGCATGAAGCAGAAGGACACCGATGCCCCGATCGAAAACGAGGCCGGCAATGGCCTGAAGAACGACCGCTACACGGTTGCCATGGCCCGCACCAACGCGCCGCATTCGGCCACGGCCCAGTTCTTCATCAACGTGGTGGACAACGACTTCCTGAACTTCAGCTCGCCCACGCCGCAAGGCTTCGGCTACGCCGTGTTCGGCAAGATCGTGGAAGGCACCGACGTCGTGGACGCCATCAAGGGCGTGCGCACCGCCAGCTCGGGCTTCCACCAGGACGTGCCGATGGACGACGTGGTGATCCAGAAGGCCACGATCGTCGAGTAATCCGACGGCAACGTTCCTGTCGATGGCGGCATGCCGCTCGTGGTGAACACACCTCTTTCGAAACGCATGACCGCATCCGACCGCACGCCGGCGGCCGCACCGATCCAGGTGCAGGCGCCGGCGTGGTTCATTTCCGACCTGCACCTGACGCCCGGCATGCCGCGCACGCTGGCCGCGTTCCAGCGCGTGCTGGACCAGGCCGCCCGGCAGGCAGGAACGCTGTTCATCCTGGGTGATTTTTTCGAGTTCTGGGTGGGCGACGAGGAAACCGGGACACCGTTCGCGGCGGAGGTGGCGGCCGCCTTGCGCCGGCTGGCCCATGCCGGCGTGCCGGTCTACCTGATGCACGGCAATCGCGATTTTCTGATTGGCCGACGCTTTGCCGATGCGGCCGGCGCCGCATTGCTGCCGGACCCTTCGGTCATCCATTGCGCCGGTCAGCGCGTGGTGCTGAGCCACGGCGACATGCTCTGCACCGACGATCCGCGCTACATCCGCTTCCGCAACTGGACCCGCAAGCGCTGGGTGCAGCGACTGTTCCTGGCACTGCCGATGTCCACGCGGATGAAGATCGCGCGCCGGCTGCGGGCCGACAGCGAGGCAGGCCGGGCACGCCAGGCCGAAGGCGCTGCGCCACCAGACTACGGCGATGCCACACCCGCAGCCGTCGATGCGCTGCTGGCGTCCAGCGGCGCGCCTACGCTGATCCACGGCCACACGCACCGGCCGGCCCGCCACGCGCACGCACGCGGCGACCGCTGGGTGCTCACCGACTGGGATCTCGATGGCCGCCATCCACGGGCGGCCGTGCTGCAACTGGATACTGGCGGTTTCACGTTATTGCCGCAGGTGGATTGACGATGCCATCCACCCCGCGAGCCGTGCCACACCGCACGGCGTGCCAGTCTGTCGCCCGTACGCCTATTTCATCAGCTTGCGCAGTTCGCTCGCGTCGAAGCGGTCGTTCGGCGTGTTCTCGAGATGTTCGCCGAGGCGGTCGAGCGCGGCCAGCACGGCCTCGATGCGGTCATGTTGCTTGGCCGCGTTGTCGATCAGGCTCTTGAGCGCCAGCGATACCGGATCGTCGGCGTTCGGCGTGATGCCGTAGGCCGAGAATTCCTGCCTGGCGCCCTGCTGCTGCGGCGGCGCGTCCGGCATGATGATGCGGGCCGGAATACCCACCGCGGTGGCGCCCGGCGGCACCGGCTTGAGCACCACGGCGTTCGAGCCGACGCGGGCGCCGTCGCCCACCTCGAATCCGCCGAGTACCTTGGCGCCGGCACTGACCACCACGCCAGCGCCCAGCGTCGGATGGCGCTTCTGACCCTTGTAGAGCGACGTACCACCCAGCGTGACGCCCTGATAGATCGTGCAGTCGTCGCCAATTTCGGCCGTCTCCCCGATCACCACACCCATGCCGTGGTCGATGAATACGCGGCGGCCCAGCTTGACCGCCGGATGGATCTCGATCCCGGTCAGCCAGCGCGACCAGTGCGAAATCCAGCGGCCGAGCCAGTGAAATCCGCCGCCCCAGCAAGCGTGGGCCACGCGATGGAATATCACCGCATGCAGACCCGGGTAGCAGGTCAGCACTTCCAGGCGGCTGCGTGCGGCGGGGTCGCGCCGCATGATGGCATCGATATCTTCCTTCAGGCGAGTGAACATCTTCGTCGTGTCGTGTTGCCGCGCCGATGCGCCATTCGCCCAACGTGCGAACGGTCGCCGGCGCGGTCAGGAGCCGGTATTGTGCTTCTTGATTGCGTGGGGGACGGCCTGGGCGCGTGCGAGCAGGGAGTGTAAGAGATTTGTGCGCCCGCCGCCGGGCCCTGAGGCCATCAGGGCTTTTCGGGTCGCGACGGCTTCAACATCGCGCCGGCTGACTCACGCACGCGCGAAGACCGATCTGGCCGGGGGGCAGGCCAGTGGAATCGTTGCGCATGTCGTATGCCGGGATGGAAATCACGGTTCAGCTTTCCTTGTTGCCGTCTGTCTGGCCGCCCTGTGGGCCCTTGCCGTCGTCATCGCCCGTCAGCAGCATGCGTTTGGCGATGCCGCGCAGGATGTTGACCTCTTCGCGTTCGAGCCCGGCCCGGGCGAACATCCGCCGCAGACGCGGCATCAGCTTGCGCGGGTTGTCCGGATCGAGGAATCCGATGGCGACCAGCCCGGCTTGCAGATGGCCGAACATCGATTCGACCTGCTCCGCCGTGGCGGGCTCCCCAGCATAGCCGATATTCGGTACGCCGTCCGGCGCCTCGCCCGGCATCGGCTGCCCTTCCAGCAGTGCCAGCCGCATCTCGTAGGCGATCAGTTGCACCGCTTGCGCAAGGTTCAGCGACGCGTACGCAGGGTTGGCGGGAATATGGGTCACGGCCGAACAGCGCAGCACCGCCTCGTTGGGCAGCCCGTAGCGCTCGTTGCCGAACACGAAGGCAATGGCGCCCCCGCCATCGGCCGCCAGCACGGCGTGGGCCCGCGCGGCGGCGGCACGCGGCAACAGCCGCGGCGGGCCAAATTCGCGCTGCCGCGCGGTCATCGCCACGGTAAAGGCCGTGCCTGCCAGCGCGGTTTCCACGTTGTCGACGATGCGGGCGCCGGCCAGCACGTCATCGGCGCCGCTGGCCATCGCCACGGCATCCGGGTGCGTCAGCACGCCCGGCTCGCGAGGCGATACCAGTACCAGGCTGCCAGGCTGGTCGCCGAAGCCCATGGTCTTCATCGCCCGCGCCACCGAGCCCACGTTGCCTGGGTGGCTGGTTTCCACCAGCACCACGCGCACACGGTCAAAAATGCTCGAAACGCCACTCACGACGTCTGCGGAAATGGGTCCCACCTGGGAATTCAATGCTTCAGTCATCTGGGATGCCCTTGCCACGGCCTTTGCCGTCGTCGGCTCGTACAGCGGGCCGGGTTCCTATACAATGGCGCCTTCCAATTGCGGTGCGGCGCCCAACAGGGCGACGCCCCTCGTTCTTCTACAATCTGTTGTGCTGTTCGGCCAATGCCGGGCGGTTCGCGCGCCAACCACCCACTGCCGGTGGATGCTGCTGTCGCGAATCACGTCCGTGCGGCCCCTGGAGAGATTCATGCATCCGATGCTCAATATCGCCGTCAAGGCGGCCCGCAAGGCGGGATCCATCATCAACCGTGCGTCGATCGACGTCGATCTGGTCCGCGTTTCGCGCAAACAGCACAACGATTTCGTGACCGAAGTCGACCGCGCGGCCGAAGCCGCCATCATCGAGATCATCCGCACGGCGTACCCCGAGCACGCCATTCTAGCGGAAGAGTCCGGCCAATCCTGGGCCGAGGGCGACGACCAGCACGAATTCACCTGGGTGATCGATCCGCTGGACGGCACCACCAACTTCATCCACGGCTTTCCGCAATACGCAGTGTCCATCGGCCTGCTGCACAAGGGCGTGCCGTCGCAAGCCGTGGTCTACGATCCCACGCGCGACGAACTGTTCACGGCCAGCAAGGGCGCCGGTGCATTCCTGAACAACCGCCGCATCCGCGTCACGCGCCGCGACAAGCTGGCCGACTGCCTGATCGGCACGGGTTTCCCGTTCCGCGACCTGGAAGGGATGGACGAATACCTGGAAATCTTCGCGCTGATGACGCGCAGCTGCGCCGGCCTGCGTCGCCCGGGTGCTGCCGCACTGGACCTGGCCTATGTAGCATGCGGCCGCCTGGATGGCTTCTTCGAGCGTGGCCTGAAGCCGTGGGACATGGCTGCCGGCATGCTGCTGATCACCGAAGCGGGCGGCCTGGTGGGCAACTACAACGGCGAATCGCGCCAGATGGAACAGGGCGAAGTGCTGGCGGGCAACCCGAAGGCGTTCGCGCAGATGGTGCGCCTGCTGTCGCCGTTCTCGCTGGACAACGTCAAGCCCAAGCTGAAGCCGATCGCGGACTGAGCCGCCGGGCGCAACAGTTCAGCTCGAAGTGTCGAGGGAGCATGACAGCGGCAGGTGCACGGCGGTGATGGCATCCGTGCCGCCCCGCACCGCGCAGTTCCACGTACCGTCTGACAGGCGCCCTACCGTAATGCGAGTACCCTTGACTGCCGGATGCACATTGCCGTCGAGCGTGACGACGATGCTGCCCGAGCCGTCCGCATTGAACGTGAACCGGTTCGCGGTCGCCGTCGACGACGACTTGACGTAGCCAAGCGAATCGGTCGGGTTCGCAAACTCGTGCACCCCATTATCCAGTCGCTCTTCGACCGGAATCTTGTAGGCCGACGCTTCCCATAGCGCGCGGCCTATTTCGGCCTTCACCAAGAAGTTCTGATATGTCGGAATGGCGATCGCGGCCAGAATGCCCACGATCGCCACCACGATCATCACCTCGATCAGCGTGAATCCGCGGTTTAGTGATGGCCGCCAGGCCATGCACTGCACCGGGACGCCTGCCGCGGCCCTCCCCGGCCATCTTCCCGTCCGTGCTTTTTTCATTTTTGCGACCCGTCTGGTTGCCGGCCTCTGCGTGCTGGCTCACCTGACCTATCCAAGGATCGTGCCAGGCCGATCTGACGTCGCAGGTGACAGTTTTTGTCGGAAACATCTGGTTACAGACTGTGATGACTGACAAGTTTGCAGCGCGCCGCATGGCTTGGTGACAAATCCCGTCGCCTGCCTGCATTTTGAGAATCCGGCCCACGACTTCTTGATCTGCGCCACGTAGAGTCTCCCTCCATACACAAACCGCTTGCGCCCCCTTCACTATCGTGTGTATCTTTACACACGGATCGCCTGAAGGAGGCACTTTTGCATTCATCGGCCTTGATCCGCCTGCTGGAACATGAGGGATGGCGCCTGGTGCGCAGCAAGGGCAGCCATCTCACTTACAAGCATCCGTCGCGCGTACAGATCGTCACGGTCCCGCACCCGAAGAAGGACCTGCCGACCGGCACGGTACGCAGCATCATGAGGACGGCGCGGCTGATATGACCGCCGCGCAACGCATGGAGAGCAACGACATGGAATTTCCGATTGCCATTCACAAGGACCCCGAGAGCATCTACGGCGTGACCGTGCCCGACGTACCGGGTTGCTATTCGTCCGGCGACACCATTGAGGACGCCATTCGCAATGCACGCGAGGCGATCATCAGCCACTTCGAGGTGCTGTTGTCACTGGGCGAGGAAATCACGCTCTCGGCGACACCGATTGCCGAACTGGCGGCGCGGCCCGAATTTGCCGAGGCGGTCTGGGCACTGGCTGACGTCGACTTGACCAAGCTCGATAACCGGCCCGAGCGCATCAACATCAGCCTGCCCCGCTTCGTGCTGCACAGGATCGACACCTTTGTCGGCGCCCGCCACGAGACCCGCAGCGGCTTTCTGGCCCGCGCCGCGCTGGAAGCCATGGCCAGTGAAGCATGAGCTGGCACCAAGGCGCCAAACTCCCGAGCAAAAATGAGAATTCGGGACAAGGTTCCGGGATGGGCTGGCAGTAAAATGCCGGTTTGCGCCGCAGCCCAGGACAGGCCGGTGACGCCGGGGAAACCCCGAGCGCCTGCCAGACAACTTGCCTGACCCGCGGCAACCGATATACCGGTGGCCCCGTTGTGGCGCCACCCGAGAGGAATGCATGTCCGCCGAAGCCCTTTCCAACCTGTCCACGACCTCGCCCGACGAGACCCCGCGCGAGGATGCCATCCGCCCAGCCGACGACGACGGCCTGTCGGCCGATGCACTGGCTGCTGCCGAAGGCCGGAGCGCGCGCAACGGAACAGCCGGCAAGTCGGGCAAGGCCGAGAAGGCCGAAAAGCACACCCCCATGATGATGCAGTACCTGCGCATCAAGGCGGATCATCCGGATACGTTGCTCTTCTACCGGATGGGCGACTTCTACGAACTGTTCCACGACGACGCCGAGAAGGCCGCACGCCTGCTCGACATCACGCTGACATCGCGCGGCCAGTCCGGCGGCGTGCCGATTCGCATGGCCGGCATTCCGTTCCATTCCGTCGATCAGTATCTGGCGCGCCTGGTCAAGCTTGGCGAATCGGTGGCGATCTGCGAGCAGATTGGCGATCCGGCCACGAGCAAGGGCCCGGTGGAGCGCAAGGTAGTACGCATCGTGACGCCGGGTACCCTGACCGATGCTGCGCTGCTGCCCGACAAGACCGACAGCTACCTGATGGCCGTGCACCAGCAGACCACGCGGCGCGGTGTCAGCAAGACGGGCCTCGCGTGGCTGAACCTGGCCAGTGGCGAGCTGCGCCTGATGGAATGCGATGCCGCCCAGTTGTCGCGCGAACTCGAACGCATTCGTCCGGCGGAGCTGCTGTATGCGGACGGGATCGATCTGCCGGTGCTGGCGTGTGCCCGCACCCGCCTGCCCGAATGGCACTTCGACCAGGACGCCGGCACGCGCCGGCTGCGCGAGCAAATTGGCGTAGCCAGTCTGGAACCGTTTGGCTGCGCCGGACTGGGTGCCGCCCTTGGCGCGGCCGGTGCGCTGCTCAACTACGCCGCCACCACGCAAGGGCAATCGCTGCGCCACGTGCAGGGCGTGACCGTCGAGCGCGAATCCGAGTTCGTCGGGCTGGATTCCGCCACACGGCGCAATCTCGAACTGACCGAAACGCTCCGTGGCGGCGAATCGCCAACGCTGTTTTCGCTGCTCGATACCTGTTCGACCACGATGGGCAGCCGCGCGCTGCGCCACTGGCTGCATCACCCGCTGCGCGACCCCGCGCTGCCGCGTGCGCGCCAGCAGGCCATCGGCATACTGATCGCGCAGGATCCGGAAATCGTGCGCACCACGCTGCGCAGGCTGTGCGATGTCGAACGCGTGACGGCGCGGCTGGCGCTGCTGTCCGCACGGCCTCGAGACCTGTCGTCGCTGCGCGACACGCTCAAGGCACTGCCCGCCGTGCGGGCCAGCGTCAGCGCCGCACACGAGTCTCCGTTGCTGGCCCAGACGATCGACGAACTCGAAGTCCCAACTGACTGCCTGTCGCTGCTGGTGCGCGCCGTGGCCGAGGAGCCTTCGACGGTGATCCGCGATGGCGGCGTGATGGCACGCGGCTACGACGCCGAACTCGACGAACTGCGAGACATTTCGGAAAACTGCGGCCAGTTCCTGATCGAACTCGAAACGCGAGAGCGCCAACGCACCGGTATCTCGAACCTGCGTGTCGAGTACAACCGCGTGCATGGCTTCTATATCGAGGTGACGAACGGCCAGGCCGACAAGGTTCCTGACGACTATCGTCGCCGCCAGACGTTGAAGAATGCCGAGCGCTACATCACGCCGGAACTGAAGGCCTTCGAGGACAAGGCCCTGTCCGCGCAGGACCGTGCGCTGGCACGCGAGAAGCAGCTCTACGAAGCCCTGCTGCAGGCGCTGCTCCCGCACATCAGTGGCCTGCAACGCGTGGCGGGTGCGCTCGCGCGGCTTGACGTGCTGACCACGCTGGCCGAACGCGCCCGCACGCTCGACTGGACCCAGCCGGAGCGGGTCAGCGAAAACGTGGTCGACATCGCGCAGGGCCGGCATGCGGTGGTGGAAGGCCAACTGGCGGCGGAATCGATCGCTTTCATCGCCAATGACTGCCAGCTCAACGAGGCGCGCAAGCTGCTGCTGATTACCGGCCCGAACATGGGCGGCAAGTCGACGTTCATGCGTCAGACGGCACTGATCGTGCTGCTGGCCTGCGTAGGCGCGTGGGTGCCAGCGCGGCAAGCCAGGATTGGGCCGATCGACCGCATCTTTACGCGGATCGGGGCTGCAGACGACCTTGCCGGCGGACGGTCCACCTTCATGGTGGAAATGACCGAGGCGGCCGGCATCCTCCATAACGCCACGCCTTCCAGCTTGGTGCTGATGGACGAAATCGGCCGGGGCACGTCGACCTTCGACGGCCTGGCGCTGGCATGGGCGATTGCGCGCCACCTGCTGTCGCACAACCGCAGTCACACGCTGTTCGCCACGCACTATTTTGAGCTCACGCAGCTGCCACAGGAGTTTACGCAGGCGGCGAACGTCCACCTCTCTGCCGTGGAGCACGGCGACGGCATCGTCTTCCTGCACGCCGTGCAGGACGGCCCGGCCAGCCAGAGCTACGGCCTGCAAGTCGCGCAACTGGCTGGCGTGCCCCAACCGGTGATTCGCGCCGCACGCAAGCACCTGGCCTGGCTGGAACAGCAATCGGCCGACGCCACGCCCACGCCGCAGATGGACCTGTTCGCAGCACCGGCCACGCCGCCGGATGACGATGAAGTAGCTGACGCAGTGCCCGCTTCGGCAGAACAGGCAGCCGCGCGCGAGGCCCTGGAGGCGCTGACCGACATCGAGCCGGACAATCTGTCGCCGCGCGACGCGCTGGAGGCACTGTACCGGCTCAAGGCCATTGCGGAATCGGCCGGTAAAGCATGAACACTTGGCATGGCTCCGGACGCGTAGCCCTGGCAGCGGCCATGCTGGCGGGCTGCGTCTGCCTGACGGCGCCTGCCGCCGTCCAGGCAGCTCGCACCAGCAAGGTGACGCCACCACCGGTGCCGGCCGTACCGTCGACGCGCATGGCGCTGATCGCCGACGTGCCGCAATGGCCCGCTGCGGAAGCCGACATGGCCACGCTGTTCGAGCAGATGAACGCGCAACAGGTAGCGCTCATCATTCACGCTGGCGGCATCAAGGGCGACACAGAATCCTGCGGCGATGCCGTGCTGGGCGCCCGGCAACAGGCCCTCGACTACTCGCCCGCACCCGTGCTGTACGTCCCGGGGGAAACTGACTGGGCGGAATGCCAGAAGGCCGTCAACGGCCGATTTGACGCGGTCGAGCGGCTCAATCGTTTGCGGGAGCTGTTCTTTCCGGTCGACGCCACGCTCGGCCGACGCACAATTCCCGTGGTACGCCAATCTGACCAGGCCATGTTCCGCAGCTTTCGCGAGAACGTGCGGCTGGTGGCCGGCAATGTGATGGTGGTCGGGCTGAACCTGCCCGGGGACAACAATCACTATCGCAGCGAAGGCGGCCGCAATGGCGAATTCGAGGATCGGCGCGAAGCCAATCGCCAATGGCTGGGCAGGGCATTCTCGGTAGCCACCCAGCGCGACCTGCCAGGCATCCTCGTGGTGGTGCACGCCGACCCGATGTTCGGCAACGGGTGGGAAAAACGCGGCAAGCCTTCACTGCTCGATGGATTCTTGCGACGCGGCACGCGCGACGGCTATCTGGAATTCAAGCGGCAACTGCGTGACCTGACAGCCAAGTTTACCGGTCAGGTGTTGCTCGTACATGCCAGCGACAGCGGCTTCAGCGTCGACAAGCCCTTGCGCGATGCGGCAGGCAAGGTGGTGGGAAATTTCACACGCGTGGCGCTGCCCATCGGCAATCCGTCGCGCTGGGTCGAATTGACCATCACACCCGGCACGCGGTCGGTGTTCCAGGTGGAGCTGCAGGACGGACCGAAGCCCAACTAGGGAAAATTGACGTGTGTCATGCATCCGTCATGCATTTGCTGCGCCTCCATCCCCCTGCTCCCGCCTGCCCAGGTCAGCCCAAAATAGAAAAAAGCCGGCAAATTGCCGGCTCTTTCATGTTCGCGATGACCTGTCGCGTATCGCTCGACTGGCAGGGATCCGGTATCGAATCAGTGCAGCGTGCGCGGGCTGTTGCCCTCGCCGCCTTCATCCTCGTCTTCGTCGACGACTTCGATGCCCGAAGCGCCGTGCGCGTGACCGTGTTCGACTTCCTCGGCGGTGGCTTCGCGCACCTCGGACACCTTCAGCCAGAAGCGCAGCGCCATGCCGGCCAGCGGGTGGTTGCCGTCCAGCACAACCTTGTCTTCGGCAACGTCGGTCACCGTGTAGATGATCGAATCCTCGTCATCACCGTCTTCGGGCACACCCTCGAACTGCATGCCGACTTCCAGCGGCTCGGGGAAGCGGTCACGCGGCTCGACCTTTACCAGGTCGGCATCGTAGTCGCCGAACGCGTCTTCGGGCTCCAGCTGGAGCTCGGTCTCGAAGCTGGCATCGTGGCCGTCAAGCGCTTCCTCGATCTTGGGGAACGTGCCATCATACCCGCCGTGCAAATAGACCATGGGCTCATCGGATTCCTCGATGAGATTGCCCTGCGCGTCCGACAGCTTGTACACAACGGACACCACCGTGTTCTTAGCGATTTTCAATTCTTGACTCCATGAGCGATTCCGCATTATACGCGCAGGCCCTGCCTGCGGGCCCCATTGATCCCGACGCACCGCTCACGCTGCTCGGGGGCATGACGCCCGCGGCATTCATGCGTGACATCTGGCACCGCAAACCGTTGCTGATTCGACAGGCCGTGCCCGGAATTGTGCCCCCTGTGTCGCGCGAAGCGCTTTTTGAACTGGCCGATCGGGACGATGTGGAATCGCGCCTGGTGTCGTACTTTCGCAACCGCTGGAAGCTCGAACATGGTCCTTTCGCCGAGGACAACCTGCCGTCACGCAAGTCTGGCAAGTGGACGCTGCTGGTGCAGGGGGTGAACCTGCACAACCGCGCGGCCGCCGAGTTGATGAGCCAGTTCCGCTTCGTCCCGGACGCGCGGCTCGACGATGTGATGATCAGCTACGCCACCGACGGCGGCGGCGTGGGCCCGCATTTCGACTCCTACGATGTGTTCCTGCTGCAAGTATCGGGCCGACGCCGCTGGCGTATTTCGTCACAGACGAAACTCGACCTGATTCCCGACATGCCACTCAAGATCCTGTCTGACTTTAGCACCGAGGAGGAATGGGTGCTGGAGCCCGGCGACATGCTCTACCTGCCGCCGCAATACGCGCACGATGGCGTGTCGGAGGGCGAGTGCATGACCGCCTCGATCGGCTTCCGTGCGCCCGCCTACCGGGAACTGGCGGGCCACTTCCTGGCTTGGCTGTCTGAAACGGTCGAAGGCAATGAAGATCTGGACGGCCGCTACGCCGATGCCGGCGAGTCCGCTACCGCTACCCCGGCCCAGTTGCCCGCCGGGCTGGCGCGTGCCGTGGCCGAGCGGCTGCAGGCGCTGAAATGGAATAGCGGCATGGTGTCCGAATTCCTCGGGTCGTACCTGTCGGAGCCCAAGCAATCGGTCCAGTTTGACGAAATCGCCGAAATCAGCCTGAAGCAGTACACAAAGCTTGCCAAGGCGCATGGCGTGGTCCTTGCTCCCGGCTCTATTGCGCTCTACGACCGCACGAACTTCTTCCTGAACGGCGAAGCGTACGAACCGCCGCCAGCGTTGGCTAAATGGCTGCGCCGCCTGGCAGACCTGCGTCAGCTCACCGCCGAGGAAGTGACGGCGTGCGCTGCGCTTCCGGATCTCATGGACACGTTTCACGACTGGGCCATGGAAGGCTGGTTGCAGATTGCGCCGGCACGTGTGTAATTTTACGTAACAGAATGAACCGACATATTTCGCCTATACACAAGGCGGGAAAACGCGGATATAATCGCCCGCTGGCTAGTACTGTGGACCACTGCACTGTCGGCACCCGGGAGAGCCTCATATTTGCAGTACAAGAGCGATAATTACCGGTAATTATTCATCGCCTGTTTTCGTTTTATTAAAAGTTAAAGGACGAACAATGAAGAAGTCTCTCCTGATCGCATCCCTGCTGGCTGCTGTTGCTCTGGCCGCCTGCGGCAAGAAGGAAGAAGCCGCTGCCCCCGCTGCTGATACCGCTGCTTCGGCTCCGGCCGCTGCTGCTCCGGCTGCTGACGCTTCGGCTCCCGCAGCTGCTGCTCCGGTTGCTGACGCTTCGGCTCCGGCTGCCGACGCTTCGGCTCCGGCTGCTGACGCTTCGGCTCCGGCTGCCAAGCAGTAATCGGATCTTTCCGAGAAACAAAAAGCCGACCCGAAGGTCGGCTTTTTGTTTTTGCGATTATCTGACACCCCTCCATTAGCGGGATCGGCGCTCGCCGATTATGCCCGCACGGGCTGCCAGCCCAACCCTTCCTCCTGATCCGCGATCAGAATTTCCTCGGGCAGCACACCCAGTACGGTGGCCAGTGCGCCCGCCGCCAGCTCACGCGTATTGTTCTGCTTGCTCAGGTGCGCCGCCACCACGCGTGACAAGCCCTGATGGGTCACCTGCGACAGGATGCTGGCCGCGATATCGTTGGCCAGATGGCCGAAGTCACCACCGATACGCCGCTTCAGCGACCACGGATACACCGAGTTGGCCAGCATGTCGCGATCGTGGTTGCATTCCAGCACCAGCGCATGCACGCCAGCCAGCCGCGCGGTGACGTAGGGCGTTTCCATGCCTGCGTCGGTCAGCACGCCGAGTCGCGCATCGCCATCGGTCAGCACGAACTGCAACGGCTCGCGTGCATCGTGCGGCACCGTGTAGGGATGAATCTGCAGGCCGCCCACAGCGAATACGTGATCGGCGCAACATACGCGCACGTCGGCCTGGTCCGCACCGCGCATGTGCGAAGTGGCGAGCCAGGTTCCGTGGCTTGTGTGCACCGGAAGCTTGTGTTTCGCGGCAAACGCGTAGGCCGAACCCACGTGATCGCCATGCTCGTGGGTGACCAGCAACGCATCGAGTTGCCCGGGCAGCACGCCCAGCCGTTCGAGACGACGCGCCGTTTCCTTTATGCCGAAGCCGCAGTCGAGCAGGACACGCGTCACGGACGCGCCCTCGCCGGCTTCGATCAGCAGCGAATTGCCTTCGCTGCCACTTCCCAAAAAAGCAAAGCGCATCATCGATGCGCTCGCTTGGGGAGATACCCGACGGCGGGCGCCGTCGGCATCGACAGACTACAGACGAACATCAGTGCAGCTGTTCGTCCAGCAGCGACAGGATACGCTTGCTGATCTCGGTGTTTTCCGGCTGGCCGGCATCGTTCTGCACGGTGACGGTCGTACCGGTGCCATTGCCCTTCAGCGACACGCGATACTTCTTCGCGGTCTTGCCGTCGTTGGCCTTGGTGAAGATCTTCGAGAAGAAGCCACGGTCATCCACCGACTGCTTCGGGTCCACATAGCGCACGTAGTACAGGCCTTGCGCGCGGTCGCGGTCTTCCACCGTGAAGTTCACGCGATCCAGCGACAGACCGACCGACCGCCATGCGCGATCGAACGGCTCCGGCAGTTGCAGTGCCGGCGCACCATTGACCTGCGCCAGGAACGACTTGCTGTCGACAGCGCTGGACGCAGCACCGGTAGCCGCAGCGGCACCGATACCCGCGGCGTCACCCGACGGTGCCGGGGATGCGGCGGCTGTGGCGGCCGCAGCATTGCCCACTGGCGTCGGGTTCTTGGCCATCTGGTTGGCCTGCTCCTTCTGCACGCCCAGGCGTTGCGCCAGGCGCGACAGGAATTCGGCTTCCAGTTCCGGGTCAGCCGGACGCGGCGTCCAGACCGTGGTCGACTTGTCCACCCCGGTCAGTTGCTCCTGCGCGCCACGATGGCTGATGAACACTTCGAGCTGGCCGTTCTGGGCACGCTCCACGCGGGTACGGAACTTGTCGCGCTCGGACGTCGAGTACAGGCCGTCGAACACCTTGCCGATCGTGTTGCGGATGATGTCCTGCGGAATCTTGGCGCGGTTTTCGGCCCAGTCCGTTTCCATGATGCCGGTCTGCGGCGAGTCCTGCGTCAACAGGAAACCGCTCTCCTGCCAGAAGCCGCGCAGCGACTCCCACAGCTGATCTGCACGCATGCCGTTGCTGATCACCAGCCAGCGCTGGTTGCCATCACGCTCCATGCGGATGCCCTGCGAGGACGGCAGCACGCTGGTGGCCGGCTCGGCCTCGCGCGTCTTGGTGGCCTGCTGGTAGTTCGACAGCGTCGACGTGCCCGCAGCGTCGGGCACCGTATAGCGGCGGTCGCCTTCGAGCTTGGTCAGGTCCGGCGGAATGTCCAGCGACGCGGTCTTCTTGCCCTGGGACTTGTAGTCGATCTTGTCGGGCTGCATGGCTTCATTGATGCTGCTGCAGCCGGCAATCAGCGTCAGCGCCAGCACGGGCGCAACCACGGCGACACGGCGGATCTGCGTCGCGCCGCGACGGTTAAGCTTCTGTTTCATTGACACGTAATCCTGGTTTCAAGAATCGGCGAATAGCCGAACGTTCAGCCGGCGAATCTCAGCCCAGCAGGCCGGCCGCTGCCAGCGCGCGGCGCACGGTTTCGTGCTGGCCTTCCGCCAGCGGGGTCAACGGCAGGCGGATACCGCCTTCCATCTTGCCCATCTGCTGGAGCGCCCACTTGACCGGAATCGGATTGGCCTCGACGAACATCGCACGGTTGAGGTCGATCAGTTCCATGTGCAGGCGACGGGCCGTCACCACATCGCCCTTCAGGGCCGCGACGCACATTTCGTGCATCTTGCGCGGCGCCACGTTGGCGGTGACCGAGATATTGCCCTTGCCACCCAGCAGAATCAGCGCCACCGCGGTGGGATCGTCGCCACTGTAGATGGCGAAGGTATCGGGTGCGTCCTTGATCAGCTGCGCGGCACGGTCGATATTGCCGGTGGCTTCCTTCACGCCCACGATGCCCGGCACCTGCGCCAGGCGCAGGATCGTCTCGTTGTTCATGTCCGCCACGGTACGGCCGGGCACATTGTAGAGCAGCACCGGCAGGTCCACGGCTTCCGCGATGGTGCGGAAATGGCGGTACATCCCTTCCTGCGTCGGCTTGTTGTAGTACGGCACGACCTGCAGCGACGCATCGGCGCCCACCTTCTTCGCGAAGGCGGTCAGCTCGATGGCTTCGTTCGTGGAATTGCCGCCGGTCCCGGCGATGATGGGCACGCGGCCAGCCGACTGCTGGACCGCCACGCGGATCAGTTCGCAATGTTCCTCGACGTTGACCGTCGGCGACTCGCCCGTGGTACCCACGATCACGATGCCATCGGTGCCTTCCGCCGCATGCCAGTCGATGAGGGCGCGCAGGGCCGGGTAATCCAGGCTGCCATCCTCATGCATCGGGGTGACGATGGCCACGATGCTGCCGGTAATCTGTGTCATATCTCAGGGAATTCGGGAAATTCTAACAAACGGGATTGTACCGGAACCGTCAGGGGCTCCGCCCCCCCTATCAATGAGGGAAAACGTTAGCGGGCGTAACGTGTGGCGCGCCGGTCTCGCTGACACCCTCCGCTGCGCCCCCGGGGCCTCACGGCTGCGACCATCCGGGCAGCGGATAGCGCGGCGGCGCGGCCTCCGGTTCACCCCGAGGCACCTCGCGGACGGCACAGATCCGCTGCACGAAGGCCTCGCGCGGCACTGCCAGCGTGCCGTCCTCGTAACCCGTCACCCGCAACGTCCCGCGCGCCACTTCCAGCAATTCGCCCGGACGCAGCAGGAAATCAGGCCGCGACGGCTTGCCGACGGTCTCGTTGCCGGCCGCGAAGGTCTCGTAGATCAGCACGCCGCCCGGCGCTAGGGCGTCCATAAGGTGCGGCCACAGCGGCCGGTGCAGGTAGTTGGTGACCACCACGGCATCGAACCGTCCGGCGTCCGCCAGCGGCCAGGCGCCCTGCTCCAGATCGGCCACCCGGCCCTCGATACCGGCCGGCAGACCGGAGATGGCCTCGGCATCGCGATCCACGGCCAGCACGGCAAACCCCTGCCCGGCCAGCCAGGCGGCGTGGCGCCCGCTGCCGCAAGCCAGGTCGAGAACGCGGCCACCGGGCCGGATCAGGTGGGCCCATCGGGTCAGCCAGATGGAAGGCGCGGCAAGCTGGGAGTGCATCGCAGAAAACGTGAAAAAAGGGGGGGAAACCGGGAAGCCGGAACGGAGGGACGGCCGCGGCGCTATTGCAGCACCATCAGCACGGGGTGCAGCATGAATTCGACGATCGACAGCAGCACCGTCATGACCGGCTGCATCCAGATCCGCGTGATGACGCCGGCCGCTACCAGCGCCAGCACGATGAAGATGCCATACGGCTCGACCCGGCCAATCGCCTCGGCCATGCGGCGCGGCAGGAACGCCGTCAACACGCGGCCGCCATCGAGCGGCGGGATCGGAAACAGGTTGAACGCGGCCACCACGGTATTGACGAGTACGCCGGCGCGGGCCATCTGGTCCCAGAACGGCTCCCGAACCTGCGCCACGGCCAGGCCCACGACGATCAGCGCCCACAGGAACGCCTGCACGATGTTGCTGCCGGGGCCGGCCAGCGCCACCCACATGCCATGCCAGCGCGGGTTGCGCAGGTGGCTGAACACCACCGGTACGGGCTTGGCAAACCCGAATACGAACTGCCCGGCGGTCAGGAAATACAGCAGCAGCGGCACGGCCACGGTGCCGATCGGATCGATATGGCGAATCGGGTTCAGGCTGACGCGCCCGAGCAGCCAGGCCGTGTCGTCGCCGAAGTACTTGGCCACAAAGCCATGCGCCGCCTCGTGCAGCGTGATGGCGAGCAGCACGGGCAGTGCGTACACGGCGATGGTCTGGATGATCGAGGAATCCATGCAAACTATTCTATCGGGACGCCGGCACCCGCGGCTGTCCGGTATGTCCGCGGATGTGCGGTATGTATCAGAAACGCCATGCCAGATGAAACAAAGGCTGGCGGGTTCAGGTGGTGGCGGTCAGTCCAAAGCGCTCCACGTCGCCCCGCCCGGCGCGAACCAGCTCCGGTTCGCCGCTGGTCAGGTCGATCACGGTGGTCGGCTGGGCCGGCGCAGGGCCGCCGCAGATCACCAGGTCGAGCTGTCTTTCCAGCCGCGCCCGGATCTCCGCCGGGTCGTTCATCGGCGCCTCGTCGTCGGGCAGCTGCAGCGTGGCCGAAATCAGCGGCTGCCCAAGTTCGGCCACCAGCGCCAGCGGAATCGCATGATCGGGCACGCGCACGCCGATGGTCTTGCGCGCCGGGTGCGACAGCCGTCTGGGCACTTCCTTGGTCGCCTCCAGGATGAACACGTATGGCCCTGGCGTGGCGCCCTTAATCCAGCGGTACTGGCGGTTATCGACCCGCGCAAAGTTGCCGAGTTCCGACAAGTCGCTGCACATCAGCGTCAGATGGTGCTTTTCGTCGATGCCGCGCAGCCGGCGCAGGCGCTCCACGGCGGATTTGTCGTCCAGCTGGCAGGCCAGCGCGTAGCTGGAATCGGTGGGTAGCGCGATCAGGCCGCCCTTCTGCACGATCTGCGCGGCCTGTTTCATCAGCCGCGCCTGCGGATTGTCGGGATGGATATCGAAGTACTGGGACATAGAGGGCGCAGGCGGGTTTCCGGGGCGGGCAGCTTACCAGTCGTACCAGACCGGCGTAACGTCGGACGGCAGCGGCGGCAGCGTGCCGATTTCCACCCGGCCCTCGCCGGGACCGTGGAAATCCGATCCGCGCGACGCCAGCAGGCCATAGTGCCGCGCCACGTCGGCGTAGCGGCGGAACTGGTCCGGCGTATGGCTGCCGGTCACGACCTCGACCCCGCGACCGCCCAACTGCGTGAATTCGTCGAACAGCGCATCGTGTTGCAAATCGGTGTAGTTGTACCGACCCGGGTGCGCCATCACCGCAATGCCGCCGGCGCCGCGAATCCAGCCCACGGCTTCCTTCAAGGCGGACCACCGGTGCGGCACGAAGCCCGGACGGCCTTCAGACAGGTATTCGCTGAACACATCGCCAATCGTCTTGCAGCGGCCCTCGTCCACCAGCCAGCGCGCAAAGTGCGTGCGCGAGATCAGGTCGGGATTGCCGACGTGGCGCAGCGCGCCTTCGTAGGCGCCGTGGATGCCGATCTTCGCCAGCGCCTCGCCAATGTCCTGCGCGCGGCGGGCCCGGCCGTCGCGGGTCCGGGCCAGGCCATCGATCAGGTCGGCGTTGGACGGATCGATCTGCAGGCCGACGATATGCACGGTCTGCCCGGCCCATGTCACCGAAATCTCCACGCCCGGCACATAGCGCATGCCCAGCGCTTCCGCCGCGGCGCGGGCTTCGGTCTGGCCGGCCACCTCGTCGTGATCGGTCAGGGCCCAGAACGCCACGCCACCCGCGTGCGCACGTGCGGCCACCTGGGACGGAGACAGCATCCCGTCGGACACAGTGGAATGGCAGTGCAGGTCGGCGTTGATAGCATGGGCATTTTGCATGGTCATATTCTACTCCCGGCAGGGTTTTTTAGCCCTGCCGCCAAAGGTGGCGTGCCCGGATTGCCGCGGCACGCAAGGTATGATGGGGCCTGTCCAGACCGCATTTTTCAGCTTCCAGCCATGACCTCCATGCTCGCCTCCCAGACCCCGAAAACCATCCAGACCGACGTGCTGATCGTCGGCGCCGGCCCGGTGGGCCTGTTCGCGGCGTTCCAGGCCGGCGTGCTGGGCCTCAAATGCGAGCTGATCGACGTGCTGGACCGCGCCGGCGGCCAATGCACCGAGCTGTATCCTGAAAAGCCGATCTACGACATTCCGGCCGTGCCGGGCTGCCTGGCGCAGGAACTGGTGGATCGCCTGCTCGAACAGTGCGCGCCGTTCGCATTCCCGATGCACTTCAGCCAGCGCGCGCAGTCGGTCAGCGACACCGCCAGCGCCGACGGCCATCCGCGCCTGCTGGTGACCACCGATGGCGGCAAGCGCTTCGACGTGGCGGCCGTGCTGATCTGCGCCGGTGCCGGCGCGTTCGCCCCGCAACGCGTGTCGCTGCCCGAGGCCGCAGCGCTGGAAGACCGGCACGTCCACTACGCCGTGCGCGACGTGTCGCGCTTCGCCGGCAAGCGCGTGATCGTGGCCGGCGGCGGCGATTCCGCGCTGGACTGGGCGCTGGCCTTGCGCAAGGTAGCGGCGCGCGTGACGCTGCTGCACCGGCGCGAAGGCTTTCGCGCCGCCGATCACTCGGTGGCCGCCATGCGCGCGGCCGTCGACGCCGGCGAGATGGATTTCCTGGTCGGCATGCTCGGCAGCCTGCAAACCGATGACGGCGGCGCCCTCACCCACGCCGGCATCAAGACGCGCGACGGCGACCGCACCCTCGACGCCGACGAACTCGTCGCGCTGTACGGCCTGGTGTCGGAACCGGGTCCGATCGCCCAGTGGGACCTGGACATGCACGCCGGCCGCATCCACATCGAAAACACCACCACCTACGAAACCTCGCGCCGCGGCATCTTTGCGGCCGGTGACATCGCCGTTTATCCAAACAAGCAGAAGCTGATCCTGTCGGGCTTTCACGAAGCCGCGCTGGCCCTGCGCAAGGCGTATCACTACGCCTTCCCGGACAAGAAGCTGGTGCATATGCACACCAGCAACAACCCCGCGCTGAAGGAAAAGCTCACGCACGCTTGAGCGGCTGGGCGTTTCGCCCCCTCCCATGAAATGGCAGAGGGGAGCAACCATCGCCGAACCCCGGACTCAACCCAGGAAGTCCTCGATCAGGCCGGCCACCACCTGCGGCTGGTCGTGGTGAAGCATGTGTCCGGCATCGTCGACGAACACCTCGCGGAAGTCCGGGAAGGCGCGGAAGCGCTCCTTGAACTCCTCCACGCTCTGCTTGTGCGCGATGTGCTTCAGCGTGGCCGAGTCGCGCGCTTCCACGTGCAGCACCGGCGCCACCACCTTTTCCCAGATCGCCATGATCTCGTCGATGCGGTACAACGTCGGATTGGTCATCTTGTGCGCGCCGTCACCCAGAATCTCCCAGCGCCCGTCTGCATTACGGCGCGACCAGTGCGCGGCCAGGAAGGCAGCGCGGTCGTCGGGCAGGCGCGGATTGGTCTTCTGCAGCCGCGCGGCCACGGCGGCCTCGCTGTCGTAGGTTTTCAGTTCGGGCGGCGTGCGCAGTTCGTCGAGCCAGCGCGCCAGGCGGGCTGGCGCCTGGTCTGGCCGGGTACGCGCCAGGCCGAAGCCTTCCAGGTCCACCACGCGGCGCACGCGCTCCGGACGCACCCCGGCGTAGATGCACACCACATTGGCGCCCATGCTGTGGCCCACCAGGTCCACCTGCCCGTCGGGCTGGTAATGGTCGAGCAGCGCTTCCAGATCGGCCACGTAATCGGGGAACCAGTACGAGCGCGTGCCCGGGTACTGGGTCGGGTAATCGCTCTCGCCAAAGCCGCGCCAGTCCATGGCAATCACATGCCAGTCGCGCTGGAACGCGTTGACCAGGAACTGGAACGACGCCGCCACGTCCATCCAGCCATGCAACATGAACAGCTTGGGCGCGCCGGGTTGTCCCCAGTGGCGCACGTGCGTGCGCAGGCCGCGCAGCGTGATAAATTCGGAACGCGAAGTTTCCGTGATGGTCATGGTGTCTACCCTCTGTGCCCGGGTCTTCTGATGCGCGCGCAGCCCACGGCCACGCGGCGGCCCGGATAAAAATAGAACGATCGTTCGCTTGTCGGATTATAGCCAAACGGCCAGTCGAAGCGAGCGGGAACATTGGAGACAATTGCATGACCGCCTTGCCGGCCACGCGCCGTGACGACTATCACGCGCTGCACGAATCGTTCCACTGGAACGTCCCCGCGTTCTTCAACCTGGCCGAGGTCTGCTGTGGCCGCTGGGCCCGCGACCCGGCCACGGCCAGCCGCATCGCCGTGCACACCGAACACGAGGATGGCCGGCGCGCGTCGTACACCTACGCGCATATCCAGGCCGAGGCCAACCGGCTGTCGCGGGCGCTGCGCGAGCTTGGCGTGCAGCGCGGCGACCGCGTGGCCATCGTGATGCCCCAGCGCATCGAAACGGTCATCGCCGGCATGGCCGTCTACCAGCTTGGCGCCATCGCCATGCCGCTGTCGATGCTGTTCGGCCCCGAGGCGCTTTCCTACCGGATCGATCACAGCGAAACACGCGTGGCCATTGCCGACGAAACCTCGATCGACAACCTGCTGGCCGCCCGCCCCGAATGTCCGACGCTCAAGACAGTGATCGGCGCCGGCGAGGCCACGGGCCGTGGCGACCTGGACTGGGACACCCTGCTGGCGGCGCAACTGCCCGATTTCACGGCCGAGCAGACCAAGGCCGATGAAGCCGCGGTGCTGATCTACACCAGCGGCACCACGGGGCCGCCCAAGGGCGCGCTGATTCCGCACCGCGCGCTGATCGGCAACCTGACCGGCTTTGTCTGCTCGCAGAACTGGTATCCGCAGGATGGCGACGTGTTCTGGAGCCCCGCCGACTGGGCCTGGACCGGCGGGCTGTGGGATGCGCTGATGCCGGCCTTGTACTTCGGCCACCCGATCGTCGGCTACCAGGGCCGTTTTACGGCGGATCGCGCCTTTGAATTGCTGGAACGCTACGGGGTGACCAACACCTTCCTGTTCCCGACCGCGCTCAAGCAGATGATGAAGGCCTGCCCGGCGCCATCGGAAAAATACGATCTGAAGCTGCGCGCCATCATGAGCGCGGGCGAGGCCGTGGGCGAGACCGTGTTCACGTGGTGCCGCGACGCGCTGGGCGTGATCGTCAACGAAATGTTCGGCCAGACCGAGATCAACTACATCGTCGGCAACTGCACGGCGCAGTACGACGACGACCATCTGGGCTGGCCGGCGCGGCCGGGGTCGATGGGCCGCCCCTATCCGGGCCACCGCGTGGCCGTGATCGACGATGAGGGGCGCCCGTGCGCACCGGGCGAAGATGGCGAGGTGGCCGTCTGTGCCACCGACATCCATGGCCACCCCGACCCCGTGTTCTTCCTGGGCTACTGGAAGAACGAAGCCGCCACGGCCGGCAAATATTCGGAATCCGACGGCTTGCGCTGGTGCCGCACCGGCGACCTGGCACGCATGGATGCCGAGGGCTATCTCTGGTATCAGGGCCGGGCCGACGACGTGTTCAAGTCATCGGGCTATCGGATCGGGCCGAGCGAGATCGAGAACTGCCTGCTCAAGCATCCGGCGGTGTCGAACTGCGCCGTGGTGCCGTCGCCGGACCCCGAGCGCGGGGCCATCGTCAAGGCGTTCATCGTGCTGACGCCCGCCGTGGCGCGGTCGTTCGACAACGATGCGGCGCTGGTGGCCGAACTGCAGCGGCATGTGCGCGGCCAGCTGGCGCCGTACGAATACCCGAAGGCCATTGAATTCATCGACCAGTTGCCGATGACCACCACGGGCAAGATCCAGCGCCGTGTACTGCGGCTGATGGAGCAGGAACGCGCGCAGCAGTCGGACAGCCAGGCAGGCTAGGCGGCAATCAGGTACGCCGACCTGACGATCAGACGATCAGCCGGCCGAGGCCTCCAGCCAGGCCAGTTCATCCTCGTCGAACCCTGCCGCCCGGCGGGCGTCGAGGTTGAACGGGCCGCGCAGCTTCGGCGCCTTGTACTGTTCGGCCAGCTGCGCATAGGTGGCCACGGGCTCCAGCCCGCGCTGGGTGCAGAGCCAGCGATACCAGTGGTTGCCGATGGCCACGTGGCCCACTTCGTCGCGCAGGATGATATCGATGATCGCCGCGGCGGCTTCGTCGCCGGCATCGGCCAGCTTGGCGCGCACCGGCGGCGAGGCATCGAGCCCGCGCGCTTCCAGCGTGCGCGGCACCAGCGCCATGCGCGCCAGCACGTCGCCCGCCGTCTTGTCGGTCATCTCCCACAGGCTGTTGTGGGCCGGAAAATCGCCATAGGTGGCACCCAGCGTTGCCAGGTGATCGGCCAGCAATGTGAAGTGATAGGCCTCTTCGTCGGCCACGCGCAGCCAGTCGCGATAGTACTCGGCCGGCATGCCGGAAAAGCGCCAGGCGGCATCCAGCGCCAGGTTGATCGCGTTGAACTCGATATGGCACAGCGCGTGGATCATGTTGGCGCGGCCGGCGGTGGTATGGATCGACCGGCGCCGCTCCACGCGCATCGGCGGCACCAGTTCGGGGCGCGCGGGACGGCCGGGCACCGCGCCCGGCACCGCCACAAGGCTTTCATCGGGATCGACTACGGTATCCGTACCGGTCAGCAGCGCGGCATACAGGGCGCGTGCCGCCGCGGCCTTGGCCCGGGCATCGGTCATGCACAGCATGGCCAGCGCGCGCTGGCGTGCGGAAACGGGCGCGGCAGTTGACCCTGGCGTGGGCTCGACAAGTGGCGAGGGCGCGATGTCGGCGGGTGCGATCACTGGCATAGGCGTAAAATTCGGGAAGCCGCCATTGTAGAGCCCCGCCCGCCCCAAGGCTTGTCCCGGGCCGGCCCGTTCAGCGGGCTCTTTTAATCCGCGCGGCCATCCCCAATTACGCACATTCAGCAGGAGACCCCATGGCGCTTTACCAGCTCGGCGATACCGCCCCGAAAATCCACGAAGATGCCTACGTGGCGGCGGAAGCCACCATCATCGGCAACGTGACGCTCAAGGCGCGTGCCAGCGCCTGGCCGGGTGTGGTGATTCGCGGCGACAACGAGCCGATCGTGGTGGGCGAAGACACCAACATCCAGGAGGGCTCGGTGCTGCACACCGATCCGGGCCGTCCGCTGACGCTGGGCGACAAGGTGTCCGTGGGCCACCAGGCCATGCTGCATGGCTGCACCGTGGGTGAAGGCTCGCTGATCGGCATCCAGGCCGTGGTGCTCAATGGCGCCGTGATCGGCAAGGAATGCCTGGTTGGCGCCGGCGCCGTCATCACCGAGAACAAGGTGTTTCCGGACCGGTCGCTGATCCTGGGCGCGCCCGCCAAGGTGGTGCGCGAACTGACCGATGCCGACGTGGCCAACCTCTATCGCAACGCCGAAACGTATGCGAAGCGGCAGGCCGTGTACAAGACCGAACTCAAGCGTATCGGCTGACCGCCCCGTCCCGCCGATCCGCCGACTTAACCGCTAGACAGAACCGTGACCGCTTCCTCGAATCCCGATACGCTTCAGAAATTCCTGTTCGATGCCGCCCCCGTGCGTGGCGAACTGGTCCGCATCGAATCCACCTGGCAAGAGGTGTTGAACCGCCATGCCTATCCGGAGCCGGTGCGGCGCGTGCTGGGCGAGATGATCGCGGCCGCGGCGCTCCTGTCGGCCAATCTCAAGTTCAATGGCGCGCTGGTCATGCAGGTACACGGCGACGGGCCGGTGCGCATGCTGGTGGTGGAATGCCTCTCCGACCTGTCGCTGCGCGCCACGGCCAAGATTGCCGAAGGCGCCGAGATTGCCGACGACGCCACGCTCAAGCAGCTCGTGAACGTGCACGGCAAGGGCCGCTTCGCCATCACGCTCGATCCGCAGGACAAGCTGCCGGGCCAGCAGGCCTACCAGGGCATCGTGCCGCTGGCCGACGAACACGGCCCGCTGGCTACCATGACCGAGGTGCTCGAACACTACATGCAGGCTTCCGAACAGCTCGACACACGCCTGTGGCTGGCGTCGAACGATCAGGTGGCGGCCGGCATGCTGCTGCAGAAGCTGCCGTCGTATGGCGGCACGGCCGGGGCGCAGATCGGCGAGACCGGCGGGGCGCTGACCGACGAAGGCGAAGGCCAGGACCTGGATACCTGGGATCGTGCCTGCCAACTGGGCGCCACGCTGAAGGAAGACGAACTGCTGGCCGAATCGCCGGAAACCCTGCTGCGCCGCCTGTTCTGGGAAGAACTCCAGAATGCCGGCCTGCGCGTGTTCGAGCCGATGACACCGCACTTCCAGTGCTCGTGCTCGCGCGAAAAAGTGGCGGGCATGCTGCAGACGCTGGGCCAGGAGGAGATCGAAGGCATCATCGCCGAGCGCGGCGAAGTGGAAATCCACTGTGATTTCTGCGGCCAGCGCTACGCGTTCGACCCCGTGGACGCGGCGCAGCTGTTCACCGCGCCAGTGGCTACCGGCGCCGGCGAGGGTGCGAATCAGCAGCATTGAGGCACCACCCGCCCCTTTTCGGAAGATCGGGGACGGAAAAACCATCGGTCCGCCTACCGTGCGGAACCACACACACGGGTGGTCGGGTCCAAAGGCATGCTTGTTCTTCAGCTGCTCGAACGGAGTCCGATATGACAGCGACCATTCGATCCAGACCGTCCCTTGCCTTGGCCGGCGTACTGGCACTTGCCAGCCTGATTGCCGGCTGCGCGGCGCCCGTGCCGCGCAGCCCCGACGGCGTGCCGGCTACGGCACGGTTGCCGGACCACGCCATTCCTCCCGCCCCGCTTAACGACGCCGAACGCCAGAGGCTGGGCGCGCTGAACCAGCAGATCCTTCAGGAACAGGCCACGGTGATGGCCAACCAGCAGTCGGCGGCCGCTTGGAGCCGCGCGTCGTACTACCCGAACACGAGCGTCAACATGTTCTACAACGGTTGGGGCGGCGGCGGAGGTGGCTGGGGAGCCGGCGTAGGCTTCGGCTTCCCGGGGTACGGCTACGGGGGTTATCCGTACGGCGGCTGGTGGTGATACTTGCGGCGTGCGGCTTCAAAAACGATACCGGCCGCGTTGCGCGGCCGGACAAAATGCCTGATGACGCCTGCTGGATGACGTCTAGTGACCGCCGCGTCCGGCGACGGAATTGGCGGGCGGCGGCAGCGGCGGCGTGGCGCTGACCTTCGGGGCCGGGGCCACGAACTGGACGAACACCTCGTCGTCCTTGACCATGCCCAGCTCGTAGCGGGCGCGTTCCTCGATGGCACCCGTGCCATCCTGCAGATCCTTCACTTCCCCTTCGAGCTTGGCATTGCGCAGTTTCAGCGCCTGGTTGTGCGTCACCTGCTCACCCACGTGGCGATTCAGGTCCCAGACGCGCAGCCAGCCGCCCTTGCCCAGCCAGAGCGGGTACTGAATGGCCAGCAACAGCACGAACAACAGCAGGGAAATCAGGCGCATTGGGGCAAAAGGCGCAACGGGAAGATGGCGTGGTCGGAGGTTTCCGATGGGCACCAATGATCCATCATGCGGCGGCAGATTGCAAAACAAAAGACGCTACAAAGCGCAACAACGGTGCGTCCGGCAGCCAATATCGGCACAATCGCCACACCAGATAGCAAAAAACGCCGCCCCGGCGAACCGGAGGCGGCGTTTTTCGTTGGCTTGCCGACAGCGTGGGCCGACGGCAGGCTCAGGGTATCAGCGCAGGTTGTAGAACGCGCTCTTGCCCGGGTACGTAGCGATATCGCCCAGATCTTCCTCGATACGGATCAGCTGGTTGTACTTGGCGATACGGTCCGAACGCGACAGCGAGCCGGTCTTGATCTGGCCAGCGTTGGTGCCCACGGCGATGTCGGCAATCGTGCTGTCCTCGGTCTCGCCCGAACGGTGCGAGATCACGGCCGTGTAGCCGGCACGCTTGGCCATTTCGATGGCGGCGAACGTCTCGGTCAGCGTACCGATCTGGTTGATCTTGATCAGGATCGAGTTGCCGATGCCCTTGTCGATGCCTTCCTTCAGGATCTTGGTGTTGGTCACGAACAGGTCGTCACCCACCAGCTGCACGCGCTTGCCGAGCTTGTCGGTCAGCGTCTTCCAGCCTTCCCAGTCGCCTTCGGCCATGCCGTCCTCGATCGACACGATCGGGAACTTGTCGCACAGGTTGGCCAGGTAGTCGGCGAATTGCGTCGACGACAGCTTCAGGCCTTCGCCTTCCAGCGCGTAGACGTCTTCGGCCTCGTGGTAGAACTCGCTGGCGGCGCAGTCCAGCGCCAGCAGCACGTCTTCACCCACCTTGTAGCCAGCCTTTTCGACGGCCTGCACGATGGTGTTCAGGCACTCCTCGTTCGACGAGAAGTTCGGTGCGAAGCCGCCTTCGTCGCCCACGGCCGTCGACATGCCCTTGTCGGCCAGGATCTTCTTCAGCGCGTGGAACACCTCGGCGCCGCAACGCAGGGCTTCACGGAAGCTGGTCTGCGACACGGGCATGATCATGAATTCCTGGATGTCCAGGCTGTTGTTGGCGTGCGCGCCACCGTTGACGATATTCATCATCGGCACCGGCATCTGCATCGCGCCCGAACCGCCGAAGTAACGGTACAGCGGCAGGCCAGCCTCTTCGGCAGCGGCCTTGGCCACGGCCATCGACACGGCCAGCATGGCGTTGGCGCCCAGGCGGCCCTTGTTCTCGGTGCCGTCCAGTTCGATCAGCGTGCGGTCCAGGAACGCCTGCTCGGAAGCGTCCAGGCCCATGATGGCTTCGGAGATTTCGGTGTTGATGTGCTCGACGGCCTTCAGCACGCCCTTGCCCAGGTAGCGCGACTTGTCGCCGTCACGCAGTTCGATGGCTTCGCGCGAGCCCGTCGATGCACCCGACGGCACGGCGGCACGGCCCATCACGCCGGATTCCAGCAGCACGTCGCACTCGACCGTGGGATTGCCGCGCGAATCCAGCACCTCGCGACCGATGATATCTACGATTGCACTCATATTTCCTCTCAGGACTGTTGAATCTTCGTGAATCTTCTACGTGCCAGATGACGGGTGGAAGTCTCAGACGCCTTCCACGACGATCATGTTCATCTTTGCAGCATGCTCGCGGGATTGGCGGGCCGCCAGGTATTCCTCGCTGGCGTAGAAGGCCTTGGCAGCCTCGTAGCTCGGGAATTTCAGCACCACCACGCGCGTCGGCGCCCATTGCCCCTCGAGCGGCTCGGTCTTGCCGCCCCGCACCAGCACTTCCGCGCCGTGGGCCCGCATGGCCCGCGTGGAAAGCACCTTGTACTGCTCGTATTGCTGGGGATCCGTCACGTCGACGTACGCGATGATAAGGCCGGCGGCCATACGCTATCTCCGAATCTTTTGTATTGTCTTTCGATACCGGTGCGTCAGGGTCGATTCACGCTCACACCCGAATTGACACGTCCGGAAGCGACACCGCCCGCGACGGGCGCGGGCGGCGGGTACTGCTGGCTGGATCAGGCGCAGGCCGGCCAGCCGAAGTTGTCTTCGAGGAAGCCGGCGCGCTTGACCAGGGTATCCAGGTCCTTCAGCACGGCCAACAGTTCCTTCATGCGCGACAGCGGCACCGCGTTCGGGCCGTCGGACATGGCCTTACTCGGGTCCGGATGGGTTTCCATGAACAAACCCGCCACGCCTGTGGCCACCGCGGCACGCGACAGCACCGGCACGAACTCGCGCTGGCCGCCCGAGCTGGTGCCCTGGCCACCTGGCAGTTGCACCGAGTGGGTGGCATCGAACACCACCGGGGCACCGGTCTCGCGCATGATCGCCAGCGAGCGCATGTCCGACACCAGGTTGTTGTAGCCGAAGGAAACGCCACGCTCGCAGGCCATGAACACGTCATCGGGCAGACCGGCCTCGCGGGCCGCGTCACGCGCCTTGTCGATCACGTTCTTCATGTCGTGCGGCGCCAGGAACTGGCCCTTCTTGATGTTCACCGGGCGTCCGCTCTGGGCGCATGCACGGATGAAATCAGTCTGGCGGCACAGGAAGGCCGGCGTCTGCAGCACGTCCACCACGGCGGCAACGGGCTTGATCTCGTCGATCTCGTGAATGTCCGTCAGGACGGGCACGCCGATTTCGCGCTTCACGGTGGCCAGGATTTCCAGACCCTTCTCCATGCCGAGACCACGGAACGACTTGCCCGACGACCGGTTGGCCTTGTCGAACGACGACTTGTAGATGAACGGGATGCCCAGTTCACCGGTGATCTGCTTCAGTTCGCCGGCGGTGTCCAGTGCCATCTGTTCGGACTCGATGACACACGGGCCGGCGATCAGGAAGAACGGCTTGTCGAGGCCGACGTCGAATCCACACAGTTTCATGGCTTGTCTCCTTCGTCGCGACGCGTCAGACGCCCTTGCGCTGCTGCGAGGCCAGCGCGGCTTCCACGTAGGCCTTGAACAGCGGATGGCCGTCACGCGGGGTCGACGTGAATTCCGGGTGGAACTGCACGCCCACGAACCACGGGTGCATCGACGCGGGCAGCTCCATCATTTCCGGCAGGTTTTCGGTCGGGGTACGGGCCGAAATCACCATGCCGGCCTTTTCGAGCTGGGGCACGTAGTGATTGTTGACCTCGTAGCGATGGCGGTGACGCTCGTTGACTTCGGCGCCGTAGATCTGCGAGGCCTTGGTACCCGGCTCGATCGGCACCCGTTGCGCGCCAAGGCGCATCGTGCCACCCAGGTCGGATTCGGCCGAACGCTGTTCCACCTTGCCCTCGCGGTCAACCCATTCGGTGATCAGTGCCACCACCGGATGTTCGGTCTCGACGTTGAATTCGGTCGAGTTGGCGTCGTTCATGCTCGCCACGTGGCGCGCGAACTCGATCACGGCCAGCTGCATGCCCAGGCAGATGCCCAGGTACGGAACCTTGTTCTCGCGGGCGTACTGGATCGCGCGGATCTTGCCTTCCGTGCCGCGCTTGCCGAAACCGCCCGGCACCAGGATGGCGTCCAGCGGCTGCAGCACTTCGAGGTGCCCCGATTCCAGTTCCTCGGAATCGATGTACTCGATGTTGACGCGCGTGGCGGTATGCATGCCGGCGTGGCGCAGGGCCTCGATCAGCGACTTGTACGACTCGGTCAGGTCCACATACTTGCCGACCATGCCGATCTTGATCTCGTGCTGCGGGTTTTCCTGCGCGTTGACCAGCTTCTGCCACATCGACAGGTCGGCCGGCTTCGGATCCAGGCGCAGTTCCTCGCAGATCAGGCGGTCCAGGCCCTGCTCGTTGAGCATCTGCGGGATCTTGTAGATGCTGTCGGCATCCCACACCGAAATCACGGCGTCCTGCGGGATATTGGCGAACAGCGAAATCTTGGCGCGCTCGTCGTCCGGGATCGGACGGTCGGCGCGGCACAGCAGCGCCGTCGGCGAAATGCCGATTTCGCGCAGCTTCTGCACCGAGTGCTGGGTCGGCTTGGTCTTCAGCTCGCCGGCGCTGGCGATGAACGGCACCAGCGTCAGGTGAACGAACGCGCAATGGTTGCGGCCCATGCGCAGGCTCATCTGGCGGGCGGCTTCCAGGAACGGCAGCGATTCGATATCGCCCACCGTACCGCCGATTTCCACCAGGGCCACGTCGGCCTTGCCGTCGTGCGAAGCGGCCGCGCCGCGTTCCACGAATGCCTGGATCTCGTTGGTGATATGCGGAATCACCTGCACGGTCTTGCCGAGATACTCGCCGCGGCGCTCCTTGCGGATCACCGACTCATAGATCTGGCCAGTCGTGAAGTTGTTCGACTTGCGCATCTTGGCCGACACGAAGCGCTCGTAGTGACCCAGATCCAGGTCAGTTTCGGCGCCATCCTCGGTCACGAACACCTCGCCATGCTGGAAAGGGCTCATCGTGCCGGGGTCGACATTGATGTAGGGATCGAGCTTGAGGAGGGTGACTTTGAGGCCGCGCGACTCGAGAATGGCCGCGAGCGAAGCAGCAGCGATGCCCTTGCCGAGAGAAGAGACGACGCCACCGGTGACGAAGACGAATTTGGTCATAAACCGAGCTTGCCGGGGAAATCGGGATTATACATGAGAGCCCGTCCGCCGCCGACCCGGATTTTGTGACAGGGCAGTGTCCGTGATGCCCCGCCCCGCCGCTGCGGCGCATGCGCCGCTCCGCCCCTTGCCCGTCTTCAGTGGCCGCTCTGGCGCATCTGCCCGATCAGCTCGCTCACGGTCCCAGCCGTTTCCAGCGGCCGCTCCATCGGATAGAGATGCCCGCCCTCAATGAAGCGCAGACGGTCCCCCACCAGCTTGCGCGTGGCGCCCAGCCCCACCTGCCGGACCTCGCGCGACTTCGTGCCGGCAATGAAGCCCACCGGCACCGGCGCGCCATGTGCGACGCGCCGGCCCAGGCTGGTGGGCAGCGTGCGATAGATGCGGTATTCCACGTCCCGATCGAAGCGCAGGCGGCGCTCGGCGGCGCGGCCGGTCGGCTCGGTGCCATGCTCGGCGTAGTCGCGCAGCACATCGGGGTCCCAGACCTGGAAATTGCGCTTGGCCTGGAAGTGGGTCCAGACGGATTCGGTGTCGGGCCAGTGCGTGCGGCGGTTCTTGGTCACGGCGGCCGGGCTTGGCTTTTCGTCCAGGCCCAGCACCTGAGACGCCCGCAGCAGCGAAGCCCGCCAGCCGGCGATGATCGGCGAATCGAGCATCACCACGCCGCGCACGCGCTGCGGTTCGCGCAGCGCGGCCATCAGCGACAGGAAGCCGCCCAGCGAATGCCCGACCAGCCAGACCTTTCGGCTATCGGCACCCACGCGGCGGGCGCGCTCGATTTCACGTAGCAGTTCGTCCACCAGATTGGGCCATTCGCGCGTGACCGGGTACTTCGGATCGTGGCCGTAGCGTTCGACGGCGCGGATCTCGAAGGTATCTTCCAGCGCGCCGAACAGCTTGCGGTACGTGGAGACGGGAAAGCCGTTGGCGTGGGAGAACAGCAGGATGTCGCGCATGAGACAAGTGCAATGGGAATGTGGCAGTCGCAGCAGAGTGTACTGCGACGCCCGACATTCGACGCCCGCGCCGGCGCGAACCCGGTAGACGTTTCCCTCTACCGGTCGCGGCGTGCGCGCACGGGCTGGCCCCAGCGATCCGCTTCGTCGCGTGCCAGCGGAAACTCGGCCGGCTCGGCGGCATCCCATTCGGGATTGCTGATCTCGCCGAACACCTGGCGCAGGCGCTGGCCCCAGGTGTCACGGATCATGCGGAAGTACGCGTTCTTCTCGTCGATGTTGACGAAGCGCGTCACGCGCAGCGAATCGGCTTCGTACACCAGCAGGTCCAGCGGCAGGCCCACCGAGATATTCGACTTGAGCGTGGAGTCCATCGAGATCAGCGCGCACTTGGCGGCTTCGCCCAGCGGCAGCGACGGCGACACCACGCGGTCGACGATCGGCTTGCCATACTTGGCCTCGCCAATCTGGAAGTAGCAGTTCTCGGGCGACGCCTCGACGAAATTTCCGGCCGCATAGATATTGAACAGCCGCGTGCGCTCGCCGCGGATCTGGCCGCCGAAGATCATGCTGACGTTGAAGTCAATGCCGGCCTCGCGCAGCGCGTGGGCATCGCGCTTGTGCACGGCGCGCACGGCATCGCCGACGATGGTGGCGGCCTCGAACATGTCGCGGGCGGTCCACAGCGAACGCTTTTCGTCGCGCGCCTCGGCCAGCAGTTGCCGCACAGACTGGCTGATCGCCAGGTTGCCGGCGGTCATCAGCACCAGCACGCGGTCGCCCGGCTCTTCGAAAACGGTCATCTTGCGCGCGGTGGAAATGGCATCCACCCCGGCATTGGTTCGGGAATCGGACAGGAAAACCAGACCGGCATCCAGCCGCATCGCTACGCAGTACGTCATGAACAGGTGTCTTGTTGGGGCGCCGCGACTCCGGCGAGACGGCAAATTTGCATTCTAGCCGCTCGGCAAAACGCCACGCCGTTTGAATGCCCGGGCGGTCGCTCAGGCAGCGGGCGTGATCGCGATATCGACGTCGAGCGTTTCGCCCGCGCCACCCTCCAGAATGCCCCGAATTGGTGCAGCCGACGCATAGTCGCGCCCCACGGCGAGCCGCACGTGGCGGGCGTCCGTCACACATCGGTGCGTCACGTCGATGCTGCACCAGAGGCCCCGGCTGGCATCCAGGCAGACGTCGGCCCAGGCATGGCTGGCCAGCGCGGTAGCGGCCGGATCGTAGAAGTAACCGCTGACATAGCGCGCTGGAATGCCCAGCGCCCGGCACGCGGCCACCATCACCTGCGCCTGGTCCTGGCAAACGCCGCTGCCCATCTGGAAGGCCTGGGCCGCCGACGTGCCAACATCCGTCGTATTGGCCTGGTAGCGGACGCGATCGGCAATGCCGCCCGCCAGGGCCAGCAACGCCGGCACATCGTGGCCGGCCGCCACGTAAGGCGCGGCAAACGCCTGCATACCGCTGGGAGCCTGCGTAAGAGGCGTAGTCGACACAAAATAAAGCGGCGACACGCGCGACTCGCCAGAGTCCGGCAGATCGACGAACGCATGGTGCGCGGCGTGCTCGCCAACCCCACCCTGCACTTCCACCTCGCCGGTGGCGGTGATGGCGATCGTACGGGCCGGTCCGGCCATGGTGAAGTTGTGAACGATATTGCCGAAGCCGTCACGCGCCTCGGTCAGGTTGCCCGGCGCCGAAAGCTGCCAGTCCTGCACCGATTGCAGCGGCCCCGAGCGCGGCGCCAGCCGCAGCTCGTGCACGCTGCGGCGCACCGGTTCGGTGTATTGATAGACGGTCTTGTGGTGGATCCTGTATTTCACGATGCGTATCGCGCGCCCGGCACGGCACCTGCCGGTGCTTTCCTCGCCCGACGCGTGATGCGCCGGGCACATCCATGACGATTCAGGCGGCCAGCAACGGCACGAGGAAATCCCGGCTGATGCCATTGCCGAGATCGCCGATGCGCTCCAGGAAGCTGGTCAGGTAGGCGTGCAGGCCGACGGCGAAGATATCGTCGATGCGCGCGTATTTGAGGTCAGCGTGGAGTTTACCAGCCTGGCGCTCGGTCTCCGACGATTGCTGGTTGGCCACCAGCGCCAGGATCGCCACCACTTCGTCCAGGCTCGACACCAGCGAGCGCGGCATGTCCGGCCGCAGGATCAGCAGTTCGGCCACGCGCTGGGGCGTGATCACGGCACGGTAGATCTTGCGGTAGACCTCGAAGCCCGACACCGACCGCAGCACGGCCGCCCAATGGTAAAAATCGTTCTGCTCGCGGTTCGGATCGCTGTCGTCGCGGCCCGACGCCTGGAACTTGACGTCCAGGATCCGCGCCGTGTTGTCCGCGCGCTCCAGGAACGTGCCCAGGCGCATGAAGTGGAACGCGTCGTCCTTGAGCATGGTGCCGAACTGCACGCCGCGCGCCAGGTGCGAACGGAACTTGACCCACTCGAAGAAGCGCGATGGATCGTCGTGCAGGTCGCCATCGGCAATCAGGCGCTGCACGTCCAGCCACGTGGTGTTGATGGTTTCCCAGACCTCGGTGGTCAGCGACCCCCGCACCGCCCGCGCGTTCTCGCGCGCCGCGCGCAGGCAGCTCATGATCGACGACGGGTTGGTCATGTCGCGCACCATGAAGTCGATCACGTCGTCACGGTGCAACAGGCCGTACTTGTGGTCGTAGGCCTGGGTCAGCTCGGAGATGTCGAGCATCGCCCACCAGCCCTGCTCGGCCACTTCGGCCGATTGCGGCAGCAGCGAGGTCTGGTAGTTGACGTCGAGCATGCGCGCGGTGTTTTCCGCGCGCTCGGTATAGCGGGCCATCCAGAACAGGTGGTCGGCGGTTCGGCTCAGCATGATGGGTTCTCCCGGCGATCAGTGTGTTCGGCTTCAGCGTTCCAGCACCCAGGTGTCCTTGGTGCCGCCGCCCTGCGAGGAATTCACCACCAGCGACCCCTCGCGCAGCGCCACGCGCGTCAGCCCGCCCGGCACCATACGTACCTCCTTGCCCGACAGCACGAACGGCCGCAGGTCGATATGGCGCGGCGCGATGCCCGATTCCACATAGGTCGGGCACGTGGACAGCGCCAGCGTGGGCTGGGCGATGTACTGCTCGGGCCGCGCCTTGACCACCTCGCGGAACTGGTCGATCTCGGCCTTTGTCGCGGCCGGGCCCACCAGCATGCCGTAGCCGCCGGCGCCGTGGGTTTCCTTCACGACGAGGTCGGCCATGTGGTCTAGCACGTATTGCAGGTCGTCGGGCCGCCGGCACATGTAGGTGGGCACGTTCGACAGGATGGCCTCTTCGCCCAGGTAGAACCGGATCATGTCGGGCACGTACGGATAGATCGACTTGTCGTCGGCCACGCCGGTGCCAATGGCATTGGAGATCGTCACGTTGCCGGCGCGATAGACCGACAGCAGCCCCGCCGCGCCCAGCGCCGAATCGGGCCGGAACACGAGCGGATCGAGGAAGTCGTCGTCCACGCGGCGGTAGATCACGTCGATCCGCTGCGGCCCCTGCGTGGTGCGCATGTAGAGGTGGTCGTCCTCGACGAACAGGTCGCTGCCTTCCACCAGTTCCACGCCCATCTGCTGGGCCAGGAACGCGTGCTCGAAGTACGCCGAGTTGTACATGCCCGGCGTGAGCACGACCACGGTGGGATCGGCGATGTTCTGCGGCGAGACGCTGCGCAGCATGTCCAGCAGCAGGTCGGGATAGTGGGCCACCGGCGCCACGCGGTTGCGCGCGAACAGGTCGGGGAACAACCGCATCATCATCTTGCGGTTTTCCAGCATGTACGACACGCCCGACGGCACGCGCAGGTTGTCTTCCAGCACGTAGAACTCGCCTTGGCCCGCGCGCACCACGTCGATGCCGGCCACGTGGGCGTAGATGTCGCGCGGCACGTCGATGCCGAGCATCTCGGGCCGGTACTGGGCGTTGTTGTAGATCTGGTCGGGCGGAATCACGCCGGCGCGGATGATGTCCTGCCCGTGGTAGATGTCGTGGATGAACCGGTTCAGCGCCGCCACCCGCTGGCGCAGGCCGCGCTCCAGCGTGGCCCACTCGCTCGCCGGGAACACGCGCGGGATCACGTCGAACGGAATGGTCCGCTCGGTGCCGCTGTTGGACTCGTCCTTGTCGCCGTAGACGGCGAAGGTGATGCCCACGCGCCGGAAGATCAGGTCCGCCTCCGCGCGCTTGTTGTCCATGGTGGACACGGACTGCCGGCCCAGCCAGTCCGCAAAACTTCGGTAGTGGGACCGGACCGCCCCTGGCGGCAACACCTGCCCGGCCTCGACGGCCGTCACCGTGCCGTCCTCTCGCCCTTCCAGCATCTCGTCGAAAAACCGCGCCGCCATGATGGCCGCTCCTTCGTGGAAATGGGCGCCTGCCGCGGTCCGTGCCGCCTGACTACTCCTCGGCCTTGCTGCACGGCAATACCGCCGGCCACCCGTTTATCGATGCCTCGTCGAGTCGACGCTTCCAGCATATCCGCACCGGCAAATCCCGCAAGGGGTTGCATGCACAAGACATGCGCCGGTACGCAAAACGGTTTAGCAAGATGCTTGCCAGCCACGCGTGGCCGGCCATGGTGCAGGGGTCAGTGCGCGGTCTTCGCCTGGCCGGTGCAAGAAACCGACTCCGGCGGGCATTTGGTCAAGATGTCCTCGACCAGCACCTCGGGCGCGCGGCGGATATCGAGCACCAGCGCGTCCTGGGGCTCTTCCAGGGTATCGAACTGGCTCTGCAGCAGCGCCGGATTGAAGAAGTGGTCGGCGCGGGCCGACAGCCGGCCGCCGATCGTCGCGGCGTCGCCCTTCATGAACACGAACGTCACGCCGCCATCGGGGGGGGTCAGGCGGTCGCGGTAGGTCTGGCGCAACGCCGAGCAGGTGAACACATGGGTGCGCCCCTCGGCGCGGGCCGTATCGATGGCCGCGCGCATGGCGGCCAGCCACGGCCAGCGGTCTTCGTCGGTCAGCGGCACGCCGTCGTGCATCTTGGCCTTGTTGGCCTCGCTGTGAAAGGTGTCGGCATCATGGAAGCCGCAGTGCAACTGCTGCGCCAGCAACTGGCCCACGGTGGTCTTGCCGCTGCCGGAAACGCCCATCAGGATATAGATCATGTCTGCTCCATCGAACATGGTGTCGGGTGGTATTGCCACCCTTGTCGGTAGCCGCCGGCCACGCGTCGGCGTGGCCCGGCAGTGCCCCGGGGCACCAGCGCCGCGGGGAATACGGGATGTCTGAAAGCGAGTCGGGCCTGGACGTCCGCCTATTGTGCGACGGCGGACGCGGTTTTGACAGCCGCACCGGACGTGGCCGACGTGGCAATCGCCGGGGCATCGGCCTCGGACAGGTCGAGCGCGCTGCCACCCTCCTCGGCAATGCGGGCATGGCGCCGGAACAGTCCGAACAGGCCACGGCCCATGCTGAAGTCCGCGAAATCGTCGGCCGGCGCCGGTGCCGGCGTCCGTGCGGCGAAATCTGCCTGGACGCCGGCATCGCCTACCAGTTCAAGCGTACCGGCCATGGCGTCGACGCGAATGACGTCGCCGTCACGCACGCGGGCCAGCGGGCCACCCACGAGCGCCTCCGGGCCCACATGGATCACGGCCGGCACCTTGCCCGACGCGCCCGACATGCGGCCATCAGTGACCAGCGCCACCTTGTGGCCGGCGTCCTGCAGCGCGCCCAGCGCCGGGGTCAGCCGGTGTAATTCGGGCATCCCGTTGGCATTCGGCCCCTGGAAGCGCACCACGGCCACCACGTCGCGATTGAGTTCGTCGGCCTCGAACGCGGCCTGCAGCGCCTCCTGCGAATCGAACACGCGCGCCGGTGCCTCCACGACCCGATGCTCGCTGGTCACGGCCGAGACCTTGATCACGCCACGCCCCAGGTTGCCGGCCATCAACCGCAGGCCTCCTTCGGCCGAGAACGGCGCCGATGCCGGCGCCAGCACGGCGGCGTCGCCGCTGGTAGCCGGGCCGTCGCGCCAGCGCAGCGCGCCATCGGTCATGACCGGCTCTTCGGTGTAGCGCGCCAGGCCGCGGCCCACCACGGTGTTCACATCCTCGTGCAGCAGGCCCGCTTTGAGCAGTTGGCCGATCACGTAGGCCACGCCGCCCGCGGCATGGAAGTGGTTCACGTCGGCCGAGCCGTTCGGATAGACGCGCGCCAGCAGCGGCGTCACGCCCGACAGGCGGTCGAAATCGTTCCAGTCGATCACGATGCCCGCGGCACGTGCCATGGCCACCAGGTGGATCGTGTGGTTGGTGGAGCCGCCCGTGGCCAGCAGCCCGACCATGGCGTTGACGACGGCCCGCTCATCGACGATCTGCGCCAGCGGCGTGTACTCGCGGCCCCGCGCGATCAGCGCCAGCGCCCGCTGCGCCGCCGCCGTGGTCAGCGCATCGCGCAGGCCGCTGTCCGGATGCACAAACGCTGCGCCCGGCATGTGCAGGCCCATGATTTCCATCAGGAACTGGTTGCTGTTGGCGGTGCCGTAGAACGTGCAGGTGCCGGCGCCATGGTAGGCCGCGCATTCGGCTTCGAGCAGCGCATCGCGCCCGATCTGCCCTGTGGCATAAAGCTGGCGCACGCGCGCCTTTTCCTTGTTCGACAGCCCCGAGGCCATCGGGCCGGCCGGCACGAACACCACCGGCAGGTGGCCGAACTGCAGCGCGCCCATCAACAGGCCCGGCACGATCTTGTCGCAGACGCCCAGCATCAGCGCGGCATCGAACGTGTTGTGCGACAGCGCCACGGCAGTGCTCATGGCGATGGCATCGCGCGAGAACAGCGACAGCTCCATGCCGGCATTGCCCTGCGTGATGCCGTCGCACATCGCCGGCACGCCGCCCGCTACCTGCGCCACGGCGCCGACCGCACGCGCGGCCTCGCGGATCACGGCCGGATAGCGCTCGTAGGGCTGGTGGGCCGACAGCATGTCGTTGTAAGCCGTGACGATGCCCAGGTTGGGAGCATGTTCCACGCGCAGCTTGAGCTTGTCGTCGGTGGGCAGTGCCGCGTAACCGTGGGCCAGGTTGGCGCACGACATGCCGCGCAGCGGCCCCAGGTCTTGCTGGGCGCGCTCGCATCGTGCCAGATAGGCGGCGCGGCTGGCGCGGCTGCGTTCGACGATGCGGTCGGTGACGGCCGAAACTTCGGCGCGGACGTGGCCCTTGGCGGCTTGGGTCATGGCGGAATGGATCCTCGTGGGGCGATCCGGACAACCGCGCGACAGGTTAGAACATGTCATTGCAGGCCACCGAATCTGTAGATTTTCTACATTATAGCCACGGCCAACACACAGCCGGAAGCCTTGTCATCGCGTAGAAATGGCGTTATGCGCGCAAATCCGGGTAAATCCTAGGATGAAAACCCAGTTTCGGGGGCTGCGAATCTGACAGGTGAATGTGTAGAATCTCTACATAATTCAAAGGCGCGGCCACCCACGGCCCGCGTCACAACTCCCACGCACCGTTTCCCGCACGACCTTCACCATGCGCGACAGAATCCTTGCCGTCTACGACACGCTACGCCCGTCCGAACGCCGGCTGGCCGACTATGTGGCCCGCCACGGCGCCAGCGTCATCCGGCTGACCATGCCGGAACTGGCCGAACGTGCCGGCGTTTCGCAGCCGACCATCGCGCGCTTCTGCGCCGCGCTTGGCTACGACGGCTTCAAGGAGTTCAAGCTCCAGTTCGCCCAGAACGTGGGCGGCGGCACGCCGTTCGTGCACCAGGACGTGGAAGCCAACGACCGCCCCGCCGACATCGCCGGCAAGGTGTTCGACCGCACCATCGCCACGCTGATGTCCGTGCGCAACGCGCTGTCCGCCGACCAGATCGAACACGCCATCCGCCTGCTGGCCAGCGCGCGGCGCATCGAGTTCTACGGCTGCGGCAACTCGGGCATCGTCGCGCTCGACATCCAGCACAAGTTCTTCCGCCTGGGCATTCCCACCACGGCCTACTCCGATTCGCACGTGTTCAGCATGTCCGCCGCGTTGCTGCGGCCGGGCGATGTCGCCGTACTGGTATCGAACAGCGGCCGCACCTGGGACATGCTGGCCGCCGCCACGCTGGCCCGGGGCAGCGGCGCCGGCGTCCTGGCGCTGACCCACAGCGGATCCCCACTGGCCAAGCTGGCCGACGTCTGCGTCTTCTCCGATGTCGAAGAGGACAGCGAGGTCTATACGCCGATGACGTCGCGCATCTGCCATCTGGTGCTGGGCGATGTGCTGGCCGCCGGCGTGGCACTGGAACGCGCCGATGCCGTGGCAGGCGGCCTGCAGCGCGCCAAGGCCCATCTGCGCGAGCGGCGCATTGCCGGCGCGGAACCGGCCGCGTTGGCGGACCAGGTGGACGACACCGGCGACGGCACCGAGCCAGTCGCCACCCGACCAGCAGCCCGGAAGCCAGCCAAGGTCCGCCAAGCCGCAGCCAAGCCCAGCGCAAGTACGAGCGCGAAGGCCAGCACCAAATCCCGCACCGGCCCCACGGTCAAGCCGACCAAGCCGAGCAAAAAGGCGCCCGCACGCGCTGACTGACGCGTATCAACGCGGCGCGGGCGGCCCATCGCGCCAGTAGCGCCGATAGCGCTGCCGATACGGCACGGCCTCACGCGCGTCGCCCGACGTCACGATCGATACCGCACCAGTCTCGTCCGTCCGATAGCGGGCGACCCCCGCCCGCTCGTAGTGCCGCCAGACGTCTTCGCGCGGATGGCGGTAGCGGTTTACAAACCCGAGCTGGAAAATCGCCAATTCCGGCCGTACAGCGCGCAGGAACGCCACATGCGATGACGTGCCACTACCGTGATTCGGCACCAGCAGGATGTCGGCACGCAACGCGTCCGGCGTATGTCGGCCGATCAGTCCCAGTTCCTCGCGCACACCAATATCCCCGGTCAGCAGCACGCTGCGCCGCGCCGTGGCCACACGCAGCACGCAACTGCGTGCATTGCTCTGGAGCCTGCCGGCGGCCAGTTCTTCCGTCGTGGGATGCAGGATATCGAACCGCACCCCATCCCATTGCCAGCCTGCGCCGCTCACGCACGGGTCCCAGTCGGCACCCACCCCGCCCGCCAACAGCCGATGCCCAGGCGGCGCGGCAGTCAGCCGCGACCCGATCGGCACCGCCTGCATGCCATCGCTCACGCCCCCGGCATGGTCGGCGTCTTCGTGACTGACCATCAGCATGTCCAGCCTGCGAACCCCCGACGCACGCAGGAACGGCACGACAACCTGCCCTCCGGCACTGGTCCCTGACACGTAGGCGGGACCGGCGTCGTACAGCAGCGCGTGCCGCCGCGTTTCCACCAGCACCGCCGTGCCCTGCCCCACATCGAGCGCCGTCACGCGCATCTCGCCTTCGGCCACTGCGGCGCGCCCCGTCATCAGTATCGGCAGCATCAGGCCGGCGCCAGCCCAGCGCGGGATTGGCCATCCGGTTCGCGGACTCGTCGTCCTTGGGCCAGTGGTTTGCAGCCGTTCGATTTGAGACCATCCGATGCGCGGCCACTTGATACGCGGCAACACGGCCCACGCTGGTGCGGCCATCCACGCCAACCCGCTCACCAGCCAGCCCAGCACGGCGTGCGCCACGGCCAGCAACGGTGTGGCAAGCGTCGTCGGCAGCGCGCCCCCCCCGCCAGCGCCATCGGCGTCACGAGAAGGCTCACCACCGGGATCGCCACCGCGTTGGCCACGCAGGACACCAATGACACCTGGCCGAACAGCAGCAGCGTCAGCGGCACAAGGCCGATGGTCACCGCCCACTGGGTACGCGCCGCGTCGACGACACCCGCGCGCAGCCGCGCCATTCGCCCCCGCTCACCTCGCGTGCCGTGCGCCGCTTGTTGATCCTCCGGATCGCGCGCATGGAGAAAGATCACCGCTACCGCACCGAAGGACAGCCAGAAGCCCGGCGACATGACCGCCCAAGGATCGATCGCCACCGCAATGCCGGCCGCCCACGCCAGCACCACCGACAGCGGCGTGGCCCGCCCGCTCCACAGCGCCAACGCCGCCACGACCAGCATCGCCACGGTGCGCAGCGCCGGAATCTGCATGCCGGCGATCCTGCCATAGCCGAGCGCGGCCAGCACGGTCACCACCAGCGCGGCCTTCTGCGCCGGCCACACCAGCGGCAACGGACGGCGCAGCCGCCGCCCCGCACGTATCCGGTGGCATGCACGCCGCCGGCCAGCAACCAGTACGCATAGTCGAGGCCGTGCGGATTTGCCAGCCCGCGCGGACGGCGCAGGCGCAGGCGCACGGCAAGGCGGTAGCGCTGGCCCGGCCGCAGCCGACCCGCCTCAACAGACTCGCTGGATGCAACGGCGTCGCCGGACACCTCGTCGCGCCAAGTCAGCAGCAGCCGCTCCGGTAGCCCGTGTCCCGCCGGGCCGTCCGGCTAGCGCTCGACGCGGAACAGGAAACGCGTGCCGTGCGGCGCGGCATCGGGCAGCCCCGCGACGATGCCTTCCACCACCAGATCCTTGCCCGCCATATCCGATGGCAGCCAGCGGTCGATGCGCGAATCCGCGCGCCAGGCGGCCCAGCCCAGGCCGACCAGCAGCGCCAATGCGGCGCCCAGTACCAGCCGCCCGCGCCGCGCCCATCGGCCAGGCAAGCGCGCCGATGCCCATGTCACGCCAGTCAGCCCCACCGCAACCGCCGACCCGGCAAGCCATTCGGCGCGCCCCGGCAGCGCGCCCTGCTGTTGCAGCAGCCAGCACCCCGCCACGAACGCCAGCAACAGCAAGCGCATAAAGCCCTCGATCGATGTCACGAAGGGGGCTTTGTACCGTGCAAAGGAAGGGAAAAACGTGTCCGAATGATGCGCCGTTGTGTCAATACGTTAAATCTGCATCGACCCGGGCGGCCTGGCACCAGAACGGCACCATAAATGGCGAAAAAACGATGCCTACCGCGGCGCCATGATGTCCGCGAACGCGCCCAGGCGGGGCAACGCCGCCACGGAATTTCGCCACATGACGTCCGCCAGTGCGCGCTCCGGCAGACCTCGCAATTCGGCCATTACGCGCGCCACGCCGGCCACTTCGCCCGGGGTGTTGCGCGCCTTGTGCTGTTCGCCGAACTGGTCGTCGGACAGCCAGGCCGGGGCGATATCGGGGGCATCGGTTTCTAGCACGATGGCCTCGATGGGCAGCTCCGTGGCCAGGCGCCGGATCTGCTTCGCCCGCGAGAACGTCACGTTGCCGCCGAAGCCAAGCTTCATGCCGTGCTCGACATAGCGGCGCGCCTGCTCGTGGCTGCCGTTGAAGGCATGCGCGATACCCTGCCGCACGCCCACGCGGCGCAGGCCGGCATAGACCTGATCCTGCGACTTGCGCACGTGCAGCAGCACCGGAAGGTCGAATTCGCGGGCAATCTTGAGTTGCTCGGTGTAAAGCCAGGTCTGGTGCTGGGCGTCCAGGCCGGGCACGAAGAAATCGAGCCCGATCTCGCCGATGGCAACCAGGCGCGGATCGTCGATCGACGCCGCCACCTGTTGCCGCAGGGCGTCGAGATCGGCCTGCCCGGCACCCGACGTGCAGAGCGGATGGATGCCCAGCGCGTAGACACAGCGGGATCCCTCGCCGGCCAGCGCGCGCACGGCGTCGAAGTTCGACACCGCCACGGCCGGCAGCACGATGCCCGAGATGCCTGCGGCCACGGCGGCCTCGATCACGCCCTGGCGGTCGGCATCGAACTCGCGGGCGTCCAGATGACAATGGGTATCGATCCACATGGGATGGCGTCGCGGGTCAGCGTTCCTGGTGCAGGTGCCCGTCGCGCAGCCTGAACACGAGGTCGCAGCGGCCTGCCAGGTCCATGTCATGCGTCACGATCACGAAGCTCGTGCCCAGCGTACGCGACAGGTCAAGCATCAGGTCGTAGACGCCGCCGGCGGTGTGATCGTCCAGGTTGCCGGTGGGCTCGTCGGCCAGCACGCAGGCTGGCTGACCCACCAGGGCCCGCGCAATGGCCACGCGCTGGCGCTCGCCGCCCGACAGCTCGCCGGGGCGGTGTTTCGCGCGGCCACCCAGGCCCACGCGGTCCAGCACGGCCTGGGCCGCCTCGCGCGCCTGGCGCTCGGTCTGGCCGCGGATGCGCATCGGCATCGCCACGTTGTCGAGCGCCGTGAATTCCGGCAGCAGATGGTGGAACTGGTAGACAAAGCCCAGCGAGCGGTTGCGCACGATGTTGCGCTCCTTCTCGCGCAGCGACGTGAACGGCTTGCCCAGCAGCGCCACGCGACCGGCGTCGGGGTTGTCGAGACCGCCCAGCACATGCAGCAGCGTCGACTTGCCCGACCCCGACGCCCCCACGATGGCCACCTTCTCGCCGGCATTGACGCGCACATCCACGCCGCGCAGCACCTCCACATCGAGCCCGCCCTGCTGGAAGCGCTTGGTCAGCCCCTCGGCCACCAGCACCGGCGAGCCGCCGGTCTGGATCGATGCGGCGGGCACGGCCGCCGCGTCCGGAATCAGCGTCGTGTCACTCATAGCGCAGGGCCTCCGCCGGATTCACGCGGGCGGCACGCCAGCTGGGGTAGAGCGTGGCCAGCGTGGCCAGTACGAAGGAGATGATGCCGATCGTGGCGATGTCGTTCACGCGGGGGTCCGAAGGCAATTCGCTGATGAAATAGATGTCCTTGGGCAGGAACTGCACGTGCAGCACGCGCTCGATAAACGGCACGATCACGTCGATATTGGTCGCGATCAGCGTGCCGCCCAGCACGCCGAGCACCGTGCCGATGAAGCCGATGGCCACACCCTGGACGATGAAGATCTTCATGATCGAGCGCGGCTGGGCCCCCATCGTGCGCAGGATGGCGATGTCGGCCTGCTTGTCGGTCACGGTCATGACCAGCGTCGACACCAGGTTGAAGGCCGCCACGGCGATGATCAGCGTCAGGATGATGAACATCATGCGCTTTTCGGTCTGCACGGCGGCAAACCAGTTGCGGTTCTGGCGCGACCAGTCGCGCAGGTACAGGTCGCCGGACATGGTGGTGGACAACTCCTGCGCCACCTGCGGCGCGCGCTGCATATCCTGCAGCTTGAGCCGCACGCCGGTCGGGCCGTTCTGGCGGAACAGCAGTTCGGCGTCTTCCATGTTGATCAGCGCCAGCGCGCTGTCGAACTCATAGTGGCCGGACGAGAAGATGCCGACCACGGTGAACTGCTTCAGGCGCGGCAGGATGCCGGCCGGCGTGATGGTGCCCTGCGGCGCCACCAGCGTGACCTTGTCGCCCACGCGTACGCCCAGGGCGTTGGCCAGTTCGCCGCCCAGCGCAATATCGAAGCCGCCCGGCACCAGCGCGTTCATGCTGCCGGCGCGAAACTGGCTGCCGATTTCCGACACCTTGGGTTCCTGGCTCGGGTCCACGCCGCGCAGCAGCACGCCGCGTACGGCGTCGTCGCGCGTGAGCATGGCCTGCGCCGCCACATAGGGCGCGGCGCCGATCACTTCCTTGTTGCGCTCGGCTTCGGCGGCGGTCTTCTGCCAGTCCTGCAGCGGCCCTGCCCCGATGACCTCGATGTGCGACAGCACCGACAGCATGCGGTCGCGCACCTCCTTCTGGAAACCGTTCATGACCGACAGCACGACGATCAGGGCGGCCACGCCCAGCGCGATGCCGAGCATCGAGATCATCGAGATGAACGAAATGAACGTGTTGCGGCTGGCGCGCTTGCTTGCGCGGGTATATCGCCAGCCGATCTGCCACTCGTAAGGAAAGTTCAAGAGGAGTCCTGTTGTTCTGGAAACGCGTCGGCGCCAATTTTGCCACCCGGGGGTGACGGAAGACTGGCGCCGGCCAGCCGGAAGTTTACAATCTCGGCAACCATGATGACGCACCTGACCCTGATTGTGCCTTTTTCCGTCCCGCCTGGCGCCGGCGACGACGCCACGGACGATGTCGTCCCTGGCGCGCTGCTGCGCCAGTTGGAGTTGCCCGCGCTTGGAAAGTTGCTGACGCGTGCCACCCCGGGACCCCGCGAAGCGCACGACGATCCCTACCTGCGTACGCTGCCGCAGGAACGCTGGCTGGCCGGCCGTGCCGGCCTGGATACCACCCAGGTGCCGACTGCGCCCTTTATGCGGCTGGCCGACCGCGCCGCCGCTGGCCTGCCTGCCGAAGCCAGTCCTGACGCCGGCGCCGGCTGGGCCTGCCTGCAGCCGGTGCATATCCACGCCGCGCGCGACCACCTGGTGCTGATGCACCCCGACCAGCTCGACATCCGCGCCGACGAAGCCGACACGCTGCGTGCCGCCATCGCCGAACTGTTCGATGAAACCGGTATCCCGCTCGAAGCGCCCCACCCGGCCCGCTGGTATGTTCCCGAGGGCACCTTCGGCGAGCTGACGGCCACCACGCCGGTGCGCGCCACCGGCCGCAATATCGATATCTGGATGCAGGCCGGGCCGCGCGCCCGCGACTGGCGCCGGTTCCAGAACGAGATCCAGATGACCTGGCACGGCCATCCGGTGAACGACGCCCGCGAGGCCGAAGGCCGCCTGCCGGTCAATTCGGTCTGGCTGCATGGCGGCGGCAAGGCGGGCACCGCCCGCAAGCTGGCTGACACCGTTCTGACCGGCGACCCGTTCATGGCCGGCCTGGCGCTGGCCGCCGGCAGCCGGCTCGGCCCGCAGCCGACCCGTTTTGCCGACGTGGCGAATACCGACGGCAGCGTCATGTGCCTGCTGGACAGCGCCACCGAGGCCCATATCGCATCCGATTGGGGCCTGTGGCTGGAACGGATGCATGCGCTGGACGCCGAATGGTTCCAGCCTGTGCTCGATGCGCTGACCACCGGCCAGGTGCAAGCCATCACGCTGGTGCTGGGTGGCGAGAACCACTTTGCCGAATTCACGGTCACGCGGGCCGACCTGCGCAAGTTCTGGCGCGGCCTGGGCGCGCGCGGCGACTGGCGCGCGCTGCTGTCGAACCTGGCCATGGCCGCCTAGACGCCTGGATGCGCCCGAACGCCTGAACGCTACCGGAACAAAGATCATGACCCGGATTGCCATCCGCTCCTATTCCGACGACCACGCCAACGTGCTGGCCGCCGCCGGCCTGCACCCCACGCTGGCGCGCATCCTGTCCGCGCGCGGCGTGCTGGACCCGGCCGAACTGGCCACCGAACTGCCCGGACTGTTGCCGCCTTCCGCCATGAAGGGGATCGACCACGCCGCCGCGTACCTGGCCGACGCTATCGCCGCGCAACGCAAGCTGCTGATCGTGGCCGACTACGACTGCGACGGCGCCACGGCCTGCGCCGTGGGCGTGCGCGGGCTGCGCATGCTGGGGGCACAGGTGGACTACATCGTGCCGAACCGTTTCGAGTACGGCTATGGCCTGACGCCCGAGATCGTCGAACTGGCCGCGCAGCAGCGGCCCGACGTGATTGTCACGGTCGACAACGGCATCGCCAGCGTCGACGGCGTGGCGGCCGCCAACGCGCGCGGCATCGACGTGGTGGTGACCGATCACCACCTGCCGGGTGCCGTGCTGCCCGACGCCGCCGTGATCGTGAATCCGAACCAGCCCGGGTGCGAATTCCCGAGCAAGAACCTGGCAGGCGTGGGGGTGATGTTCTACGTGCTGCTGGCGCTGCGGGCCGAACTGCGCCAGCGCGGGGTGTACACCAAGGACACCCAGCCGCCGTTGCAGACGCTGCTGGACCTGGTGGCGCTGGGCACCGTGGCCGACGTGGTCAAGCTCGACGCCAACAACCGCATCCTGGTGGCGCAGGGCCTGAAGCGCATGCGCATGGGCCGGATGCATGCCGGCGTGGCCGCCCTGTTCCGGGCAGCTGGCCGCGAAGCCCCGCGCGCCAATACGTTCGACCTGGGATTTGGGGTAGGACCGCGCCTGAATGCGGCGGGCCGCCTGGCCGACATGTCGCTGGGCATCGAGTGCCTGCTGACCGACGACGCCAACCGCGCCTGGGAAATCGCCCAGGAACTGGACGGCATGAACCGCGAGCGCCGCGATATCGAGGCCGGCATGCAGCAGGAAGCGCTGCAGATCCTGGAGCAGCCGCTGGCCGGGCTCGATCCGGCGTCACGCTATACGGTGAGCGTGTTCCATGAGACCTGGCACCAGGGCGTGATCGGCATCGTCGCTTCACGGCTCAAGGAAAAATTCCACCGTCCGACCATCACCTTTGCGCCCGGCGACGACGAGCACGTCAAGGGGTCTGGCCGGTCGATTCCGGGCTTTCACCTGCGCGATGCGCTGGACCTGGTGTCCAAGCGCCATCCCGGCCTGCTGGTGAAATTTGGCGGTCACGCCATGGCGGCCGGCCTGACCGTGCGCACGAAGGATTTCGACACCTTCGTGGCGGCCTTCGAGGCCGTGGGCCGCGAATGGCTCAGTGAAGAGCAGCTGGCCCGCGTGATCGAGACTGACGGCGATATCGACGACGGCTGCTTCAGCCCCGAATTTGTGACCATGCTTGAGGGCCAGGTGTGGGGCCAGGGCTTTCCGCCGCCCACGTTCTCGGGCGAGTTCGAGGTGCTGCGCCAGACCGTGTTGAAAGGCAAGCACCTCAAACTGCAACTGGGCCGTGGCAGCCAGCGCTTCGACGCGATCTGGTTCAACCACGCCGACGCGCTGGACGGTGCCAGCGCGCTGGTGGCCTACCGGCTCGACAACAACACGTTCAACGGCGTGACGCGCGTGCAGCTGGTGGTGGAACACGCACAGTAGGCCAGCGTCACCCGGCCGCCCGGCGGCGCCGGGCCCGGGATGTTATCCGCGCGACGGCAGGTAGCTGGCCGGGTTCACCGGCTTGCCGTTGCCGCGCACTTCAAAGTGCAGTTCGTTGGCGTTGTTCATGCTGCCGATGTCCTGGCCGGCCGAAATCCGGTCGTTTTCCTTGACCAGCGGGCGGTCCAGATTGCCGTACACGGTCAGCCAGTCGTCGTTGTGCTTGATGATGACCAGTTGGCCGTAACCGCGCAGCGTACCCACGTGGATCGCCCAGCCGGGCGCCGCGGCGCGCACCTTGCCACCCGCGGGCACCTCGATACGCAACCCTTTCTCCGCCGGCGGCGCGAAGCTGCCTGTCACGCGGCCGTCAGCCGGCCATTGCAGGCGGATGGCGCTGGCGGGCGGCTTCGACGGCGTGGTGTCGGGGGCGGCGGCACGCGGGGCGGATGTGACGGCAGGCTTGTCGGCGGCCTTGGCGGCCGAGATGCCGGCGCCGGCCGGTGGCTTGACGCGAATCAGCTGGCCGACTTCGATCTGGCTCGAATCGGAAATGTTGCTCCAGCGCGCCAGATCGGCCACCGAGCGGTTGTGGCGCCGGGCGATCGAGTACAGCGTGTCGCCGCGCTCGACGCGGTAATAACCTTCGGGCGCGGGCTCGCTGGGCGTGGTGCCGCAGGCGGCCAGCATGGCGGCCAGCGAGATCGCGGCCAGACGCCCCAGCGTGCGCCGGCGCGCACCCTGCGGGCGCGTCACGTCGTGATGGACTGCGTGGATTCCTGTCATGCGTACGGGGAAACTCCTGATCGTGGCCGCTATTGTCGCCGAAGTTGGAACGAAACCTTGCGGCGAAAAGAGGGGAAAGTCACGCAATAGACCGTTCGCACTGCGAACAGTTCAGCAGATTCCCCCGCCAGCGCGGCGCCCTGACTGCAATCCGGGTGGCATGCAGACCGGATTCGCGTCGCCAATCCGCTATAATTCCACGTTTTGCAAGCGCAGAATTACTAGGAATATCAATGGAAGCAGAACGCCTCAACGCCATCTCCGGTGCCATCTCCGATCTCCGTTCGCGAACGGAAGATCTACGGGGGTATCTTTGACTACGATGTCAAAGAAAACCGCCTAGACGAAGTCAACGGACTCCTGGAAGACCCGGACGTCTGGAACAACCCCAAGCGTGCCCAGGACCTGGGCAAGGAAAAGAAGGCGCTCGAAGCCGTCGTGCAGACGCTGGGCAAGCTCACCGACGACCTCTCCGGCACGGACGAGCTGTTCGAGCTGGCGCGCGAGGAAGGTGACGACGAGACGCTGGAATCGATCGACGCCGACGTGCAGGGATTCGAGGCGATCGTCGCCGACATGGAATTCCGCCGCATGTTCTCGGGCGAGATGGACCAGGCCAACGCCTTCATCGACATCCAGGCCGGCGCCGGCGGTACCGAGGCGTGCGACTGGGCATCGATGCTGCTGCGCCAGTACCTGAAGTACTGCGAGCGCAAGGGCTTCAAGGCCGAGGTGCTGGAAGAGTCCGAGGGCGACGTGGCCGGCATCAAGAGCGCCACGATCAAGATCGAGGGCGAATACGCGTTTGGCTACCTGCGCACCGAAACCGGCGTGCACCGCCTGGTACGCAAGTCGCCGTTCGATTCGTCGGGCGGTCGCCATACGTCGTTCTCGTCGGTGTTCGTCTACCCCGAGGTGGACGATTCGTTCGAGGTGGAGGTCAACCCGGCCGACCTGCGCGTGGATACGTACCGCGCATCGGGCGCGGGCGGCCAGCACATCAACAAGACCGATTCGGCCGTGCGGATCACGCACATCCCGACCGGCATCGTCGTGCAGTGCCAGAACGACCGTTCGCAGCACCGCAACCGCGCCGAAGCCATGTCGATGCTGAAATCGCGCCTGTACGAGCACGAGATGCGCAAGCGCCAGGCCGAGGCCGACAAGCTCGAAGCCGGCAAGACCGATGTGGGCTGGGGCCACCAGATCCGCTCGTACGTGCTGGACCAGAGCCGCATCAAGGACCTGCGCACCAACGTGGAAATGTCCAACACGCAGAAGGTACTCGACGGCGATCTCGACCCGTTCATCGAGGCCAGCCTGAAACAGGGCCTGTAACATCAGCCGGACCTGCAGCCGCAGCCGCGCCGCCATGCCTGCCCCGTGCCGGCATGGCGGCGCGACAAATACCAAGAGTCTCCATCCCGGAGTCGCCGTTTCATCGAACAAGGTCCACGTCATGACCACCGGAACGCCCCGCTCCACCCATCTCTATATCGTCACCGGCGCCTCGCGCGGCCTGGGCGCGTCGCTTGTGCGCGCGCTGCTCAAGCCGGGCAACCGCATCATCGGCGTGGCGCGCAGCCGCAACACCGACCTGGAACGCGAAGCCTCGGCCAGCGGCGTGCCGGTGGCCTGGCACCTGCAGGACCTGTCGCAGCCCGGCCCGTCGGCCGGCTGGCTGGCCAGCGTGCTCGAAGCCGTGGACGATGCCCCGGCCAGCGTGACGCTGATCCTGAACGCAGGTGTGGTGGAACCCATCGGCCCGATCACCGAGTTGCACGACAACACGCTGGTACCGCATCTGCAGACCAACCTGGTCACGCCGATGACGATGACCGGCGCGTTCATCGACGCCACCGCGCGCCTGGACTGCCCGCGCAAGGTGCTGGCCATCTCGTCGGGTGCGGCACGCAACCCGGTGCCGGGCTGGAGCGCCTACTGCGCCGGCAAGGCAGGCCTGGACATGTTCATCCGCTCGGTCAACGCCGAGTATGCCGGCCTGGCCGACGATCGTTCGGTACGCGCCGTGGCGCTGGCACCGGGCGTGGTGGACACGGGCATGCAGGAGACCATCCGCGGCGCCGATTTTGCCCAGGTGCAGCGCTTCCGCGACCTGAAGGCGAATGACCAACTGGCGTCGCCGGACGACGTCGCGCAACGCATCGCCGCCTATCTGGAGCGCGCCGACTTCGGCAAGACCGAACTCGACGACATCCGCAACTATTGAACTGAACCATCGCGCAAGGCCCCGCGCCTTGCACGACCGAAGCTGACACCATGACCGAACCGACCCGCACGCCCGCCGCCGCACCTGCCGACGCGCCTGCCGTAGACGAGAACAAGATCATTGCCGAACGGCGCGAGAAGCTGCAGGCCCTGCGCGAGCAAGGCGTGCCCTTCCCGAACGATTTCCGCCCGACGCACCAGGCCGGCGCGCTGCATGCGCAGTATGGCGAGACCGACCAGGCAACGCTGGAAGCCAGCCCGGTGGAAGTGTCGATCGCCGGCCGCATGATGCTCAAGCGCGTGATGGGCAAGGCCAGCTTTGCCACCGTGCAGGACGGCAGCGGCCAGATCCAGTTCTACATCACGCGCGACAAGGTGGGCGAGGACGTCTACGCGGCGTTCAAGCACTGGGACCTGGGCGACATCATCAGCGCGCGCGGCGAGCTGTTCCGCACCAACAAGGGCGAGCTGTCGGTACAGGTGCGCGAACTGCGCCTGCTGTCGAAGAGCCTGCGCCCGCTGCCGGACAAGTTCCACGGCCTGGCCGACCAGGAAATGAAATACCGCCAGCGCTATGTGGACCTGATCGTCTCGCCGGAAACGCGCGACACGTTCCGCGCCCGCACCAAGGCGATGTCGTCGCTGCGTCGCCATATGTCCGACGCCGGCTTCATGGAAGTGGAAACGCCGATGCTGCACCCGATTCCGGGCGGCGCGGCGGCCAAGCCGTTCATCACGCACCACAACGCGCTGGACATGCAGATGTTCATGCGTATCGCCCCCGAGCTGTACCTGAAGCGCCTGATCGTCGGCGGCTTCGAGCGCGTGTTCGAGATCAACCGCAACTTCCGTAACGAAGGGGTGAGCCCGCGCCACAACCCCGAGTTCACGATGATGGAGTTCTACGCGGCCTACACGGACTACCGCTGGCTGATGGACTTCACCGAAAACCTGATCCGCCAGGCCGCCATTGACGCCAGCGGCAGCGCCGTACTGAACTACCAGGGCCGCGAACTGGATCTGTCGAAGCCGTTCCATCGCCTGACCATCTGCCAGGCGATCCAGAAGTACGCGCCGGAATATACCGATGCACAGCTGGCCGACGCCGACTTCCTGCGTGCCGAGCTGAAGAGCAAGTTCAAGATCAACACCAGCGCGCCGCAGTTCCTGAACGCCGGCCTGGGCACGCTGCAACTGGTGCTGTTCGAGGAAACGGCAGAGTCGCAGCTGTGGGAGCCGACCTATATCGTCGACTACCCCGTGGAAGTGTCGCCGCTGGCGCGCGCGTCGGACACGAAGCCGGGCATCACCGAGCGGTTCGAGCTCTTCATCACGGGCCGCGAGATCGCCAACGGCTTTTCGGAGCTTAACGATCCGGAAGACCAGGCCGACCGCTTCCGCAAGCAGGTGGAGCAGAAGGACGCCGGCGACGAGGAAGCCATGTACTTCGACGCCGACTATATTCGCGCGCTCGAATACGGCATGCCCCCGACCGGCGGCTGCGGCATCGGCATCGACCGCCTGGTCATGCTGCTGACTGACAGCCCGAACATCCGCGACGTGATCCTGTTCCCGCACCTTCGCCGCGAAGACTGATCGGCAGGCGCCTGCCTGTTGTCATGTCTTGTTCCCCACGCCTGCCTGGGCGTGGGGAGCCCCCGCCACCTCCCCGCCTTCGCGCTGTTACAGACACCCGCGCACCTTCCCCTCGCATCCGCTGTAACCCCCTGATTTTCAAGCCAATTCCCAGCTACACATCCTTACAAAATCAAACGGAAACCGGATCGTAATTCGGCCAGACTCTAGGTATCCATCCTTGCGGATGACTTGGAGAACAAGAAATGTCTGGTCCGGAAACCCTCCCCGCCCTGCCGTCGCAACGCCGCCTGAACCCGTTGGTGGGCGCAACCGCCATCGCACTCGTGGTGGCCAGCCTGACGGTGGTAGCAGCCGTGACGGGTGTGTTGCCGATTACCAAGGCCACCCAGGGGCCGACGACCGAGGCGTCATATAGCGGCGCATATGGCAACGGCAGCAGCAACACATCCGCACAGCCGGTCATGACCGAGCCACCGCCGCTGACGAGCCAGCCGGCACCGGGATCGACCACGCGCCCGCCCGCCTATGACACGCGCCAGGCACAGAACGCGACGGCACCGCCGCCGGCCCAGCCGACGCAGCAGGCCCAGGCGGAAGAGAAGCCCGCCGCCCGGCCGAGTCATACGGCTGGCCATGTGACTGGTGTGCAGGTGATGGAAGCGGAAAAGCCGACCAGTGGTCTGGGCGCCGTGGGGGGTGCCGTAGTCGGCGGCCTGCTGGGTAACCAGATCGGCTCCGGCAATGGCCGGATCCTGGGCACGGTGGCCGGCGCGGCAGCGGGCGGCTTCGGCGGCAACTACGCCGAAAAGAAGCTGAACACCAACAAGTCGTACCGCGTCAGCGTGAAGATGGACGACGGCTCGCGCCGCACTTTTACCTATCAGAACCCGCCGGGGGTCGATGTGGGCCAGCGCGTCCATCTGGAGCGTGGCGTTCTGGTGACGGGCTGACGTTATTCAAGATGCCGCTCGGGTCAGACGAGTTCGGCCCCGACCACCAATAAAAAAGCACGGCGTGACAGCCGTGCTTTTTTGCTTGGTTCGCCTGGGGTCAGCCGGGCTTACTCCGCTTCCTCGATCCACGCCTGCTGGATTGCCTCCAGGATCTTCTCGCCCGAGCGCTCCGGCAGGTCGCTGAAACCATCCAGTTCCAGCACCCACTGGCGCAATTGCGTGAATCGCACCGTAACGGGGTCGACGTCAGGAAACTTGTCATACAGCGCCGCGGCGATGTCGTAGGTATCTGTCCATTTCATGGGGAAACTCCTCGCGCGGGCCTTAGTGGCCTTCCTTGGCGTGGTTGATCGTGTACTTCGGAATTTCGACGGTCAGGTCCGTGTCCGCGACGAGGGCCTGGCACGACAGGCGCGAATTGGGTTCCAGCCCCCACGCCTTGTCCAGCAGGTCTTCCTCTTTTTCCTCGGCATCTTCCAGCGAGTTGAAACCTTCGCGCACCACCACGTGGCACGTGGTGCAGGCACACGACTTCTCGCAGGCGTGCTCAATGTTGATACCGTTGTTCAGCAGCGCGTCGCAGATGCTGGTGCCGGCGCCGGCCTCGAAGACAGCGCCCTCCGGACACAACTCGACGTGGGGCAAAACGATGATCTGTGGCATGTGATTCCTGTTCTCTCTTTCCTGGCAGGCAACTGCGACGGCTCAGCCGAGTTCCTGCACCTTCTTTCCGGCCAGCGCGCTCTTGATCGAGCGATCCATGCGGCGGGCGGCAAATTCGTCGGTGCCATGCGACAGCTGCTCGACAGCCGCCTTGATCGCGTGGTGGTCGTCACCGCGCGCGATCTCGCTCACCTTGACCATCAGCGCATCCACGGCCGCGCGTTCGTCAGCCGACAGCAGATCGCCGTCGACTTCCAGCGCACGTCCGGTGGCCTCCACCAGCCGCTCGGCCTCCACACGTTCCTCAGCCAGCGCACGGCTCTTCATGTCGTGCTCGGCCTCGCGGAAGCTCTCCTGCAGCATGCGCGCGATATCGTCGTCGGCCAGCCCGTACGACGGCTTGACCGACACCGACGCTTCCACGCCCGAATTGGTCTCGCGCGCCGACACCGACAGCAGCCCGTCCGCATCCACCTGATAGGTCACGCGGATGCGTGCCGCGCCCGCCACCATCGGCGGAATGCCACGCAGCTCGAAGCGCGCCAGCGACCGGCAATCGCTGGCCAGTTCGCGCTCGCCCTGCAGCACGTGAATGGCCATGGCCGTCTGGCCATCCTTGAAGGTGGTGAATTCCTGCGCGCGCGCCACCGGAATCGTGCTGTTGCGCGGGATGATCTTCTCGACCAGGCCGCCCATCGTTTCCACGCCCAGCGACAGCGGGATCACGTCGAGCAGCAGCCAGTCTTCGCCCGGCGCATGGTTGCCGGCCAGCAGGTTCGCCTGCATGGCGGCACCCAGTGCCACCACCTTGTCCGGGTCCAGGTTGGTCAGCGGCTGCTGGCCAAAATACTCGCCGACGGCCTTGCGGATCGCCGGCATGCGCGTCGCGCCGCCCACCAGCACCACGCCCTTGACGTCGTCGGGCGTGACACCGGCATCGCGCAGCGCCTTGCGCACCGGCGTCAGGGTCTTCTGCACCAGGTTGGCGGTGATGGCGATGAACGACTGGGCGTCCAGCGGCAGATGCACGATCTCGCCGGTCGTCAGCACCGCGTCGATCACGGTGCTGTCGCTTGCGGACAGGGCTTCCTTGGCGGCGCGCGCGCGCATCATCAGCAGGCGCGTATCCTCGGCCGACAGCGGCTGCAGGCTGGCCTGCTCCACGACCCAGCACAGCAGGCGCTGGTCGAAGTCGTCGCCGCCCAGGGCCGAATCGCCGCCGGTGGACATCACCTCGAACACGCCCTTTGTCAGCTTGAGCACCGAAATATCGAACGTGCCGCCACCGAGGTCGTACACTGCGTAGATGCCTTCGGCGGCATTGTCCAGGCCGTAGGCGATGGCCGCGGCGGTCGGCTCGTTGAGCAACCGCATCACGTCCAGGCCCGCCAGTTGCGCGGCGTCCTTGGTGGCCTGACGCTGCGCGTCGTCAAAATACGCGGGCACCGTGATCACGGCGCCCACCAGTTCGTCGCCGAGCGAATCCTCGGCACGCTGGCGCAGCGTGGCCAGGATCTCGGCCGAGACTTCCACCGGGCTCTTGATGCCGGCAGCGGTCTTCAACTGCACCATGCCCGGTGCATCGACAAAGTCGTACGGGCTGTGTTCGATGTTAGCCACGTCACGCAGGCCACGCCCCATGAACCGCTTCACGGAAACGATCGTGTTCTTGGGATCGCGCACCGCTTCGTCCTGGGCCTTGTAGCCGATATGCGGGTTGCCGTTCGGCAGGTAGCGCACGACCGACGGCAACAGCGCGCGGCCATCGTCGTCGGGCAGGACTTCGGGAATGCTGTTGCGCACGGCGGCCACCAGTGAGTTGGTGGTGCCAAGGTCGATGCCAACGGCGAGCCGGCGCTGGTGAGGCGCTGGCGACATGCCTGGTTCGGAAATCTGGAGCAGTGCCATGAGAATCTTCTAATCTTCGAGCCGATCGATCGCCTCGCTGGCGTCGTGTTCGATCTTCTCGATAAACATCAGCTGGCGCGCGGCGGCGCCGGCGGCTTCGTTGTCACCGGCATCGAGCAGCGCGCCGAGTGCGGCGTGGCGTTCGCGTTTTTCCTGGCGCAGGTCGCGCAGTACGGCGTCGAGCTGGTCGACGTCACGCGCCTGCGTCGCGTCCTGCAGCGCCTCGCGCCATTCCATCTGCTGCATCAGGAAGGCCGGCGCCATCGCCGTATTGCTTTCGGCCTGGATGTCCACGCCCCGCAGGTGCAGCAGATAGATGGCCCGCTTCAGCGGCTGGCGCAGCGTGCGGTACGCCTCGTTGGCGTGCGCGGCCCACTGCATGGCCACGCGCCGCTCGGCATCGCCGGCATTGGCAAAGCGGTCAGGGTGCGCTTGCGACTGGACGGTGCGATACGCCGCGTCCAGCGCGGCTTCGTCCACTTCGTATTGGGCGGGCAGCCCGAACAGCGAGAAAAAATCGTCTTTCAAAGCGCGTCTTTCCAAAACATCACAACAAAAAGGAGCGGTCATGCCGCCCCTTGTCGTGTTGCCGCCCTCGCATCGGTTGCCGATCCGGGCGCGGCACCGGCCATCAGACCCGGAACGACTCGCCGCAGCCGCACTCGTCCTTGACGTTCGGGTTATTGAACTTGAAGCCTTCGTTCAAGCCCTCGCGCGCGAAGTCCAGTTCGGTACCGTCGATGTACGGCAGGCTCTTCGGATCCACGATCACCTTGATGCCATGCGTCTCGAATACCTGGTCTTCCGGATGCAGTTCGTCCACGTACTCGAGCTTGTACGCCAGGCCCGAGCAGCCGGTGGTCTTCACGCCCACGCGCAGGCCCAGGCCCTTGCCGCGGCGTTCCAGGTAGCGGGAAACGTGTTTCGCCGCCTTTTCGGTCATCGTGATCATCTTTGCCTTGCTGTCGAACGCCACGCGCGATACCGCACCGCGCGCGGCCACACCATCCCGTCTGAAGCGGACGACGCCGCTCAGGCAGCCTTCTGCTCGGCGCCGCCGTGCTTCTTCTTGTAATCCTCGACGGCCGCCTTGATGGCGTCTTCCGCCAGGATCGAGCAGTGGATCTTCACCGGCGGCAGCGCCAGTTCTTCGGCGATCTGGGTGTTCTTGATCTCCAGTGCCTGATCCACGGTCTTGCCCTTGACCCATTCGGTCACCAGCGACGACGACGCGATGGCCGAGCCGCAGCCGTAGGTCTTGAACTTGGCGTCTTCGATCACGCCCGCCTCGTTCACCTTGATCTGCAGCTTCATCACGTCGCCGCAGGCCGGGGCGCCGACCATGCCGGTACCCACCGCGTCGTCGTTCTTGTCGAACGAACCGACGTTGCGCGGATTTTCATAGTGGTCGAGAACCTGGTTGCTGTAAGACATTTTGGTTACCTCTGACGAATCTTTATGGGGTTCTTGTTTTTACCGTGGGTCGCAATCAGTGCGCGGCCCACTGGATCGAATTCAGGTCGACGCCGTCCTTGAACATCTCCCACAGCGGCGACAGGTCGCGCAGCTTGCCGATCTTGTTCTTGAGCAGCTCGACGGTATAGTCGATCTCGGCTTCGGTCGTAAAACGGCCAACCGTGAAGCGGATCGAGCTATGGGCCAGTTCGTCGTTGCGGCCCAGGGCACGCAGCACGTACGAAGGCTCCAGCGACGCCGACGTGCACGCCGAACCCGACGACACGGCCACGTCCTTGATGGCCATGATCAGCGATTCGCCTTCGACGAAGTTGAAGCTGACGTTCAGGTTGTGCGGCACGCGGTGTTCCATCGAACCGTTCAGGTACACCTCTTCCATCGACGACAGGCCGTTCCACAGGCGGTCACGCAGCATGCGGATACGCTCGTTCTCGGTGGCCATTTCCTCGCGGGCCAGGCGGAATGCCTCGCCCATGCCGACGATCTGGTGCGTGGCCAGCGTGCCCGAACGCATGCCGCGCTCGTGGCCACCGCCGTGCATCTGCGCTTCGATACGCACGCGCGGCTTGCGGCGTACGTACAGCGCGCCGATGCCCTTCGGGCCGTAGGTCTTGTGGGCGGAGAACGACATCAGGTCGCACTTCAGCGTGGCCAGGTTGATCGCAACCTTGCCGGTGGCCTGCGCGGCATCGCAGTGGAAAATGATGCCCTTCTCGCGGCAGATCTCGCCGATCTGCTCGACGTCCTGGATCACGCCGATCTCGTTATTCACCAGCATCACCGACACCACGATCGTGTCCGGGCGGATCGCCTGCTTGAACACGTCCATGTCGATCAGGCCGTCGTCCTTGACGTCGAGGTACGTCACCTCGAAGCCCTGGCGTTCCAGTTCACGCGTGGTGTCCAGCACGGCCTTGTGCTCGGTCTTCACGGTGATGATGTGCTTGCCCTTGCCCGAGTAGAAATTGGCCGCGCCCTTGATGCCGAGGTTGTCCGACTCGGTGGCCCCCGACGTCCACACGATCTCGCGCGGATCGGCCCCCACCAGCGCCGCCACCTGCTCGCGCGCCTCTTCCACGGCGCGCTCGGCATCCCAGCCGTACGCATGGCTGCGCGACGCCGGATTGCCAAACTGCTCGCGCAGGTACGGAATCATCTTGTCCGCCACGCGCGGGTCCACCGGCGTGGTGGCCGAGTAATCCATGTAGATCGGGAAATGTGGGGTGGTGCTCATCTTATGACTGCCTTATAGGGATCGCTAATCGCGTACTGCCTACCGATAGTTTAATGCGGGTGCTGCAACCTTGCTTACGACTGCGCGAGGCTGAACACCGAGTTGACCACGCGAGCCCGCGCCGGCTTTTCCTGCTTCTCGGCCTTGCCGCGCGAAACGGTCACAGGCTGCTGCGCGGCGTCTTCGCGCATGTCGTGCAGGACCGCCGGCTGGCGGGCGCGTTGCTGGTCAACGAGATTCTTCAGCGATACGGAGTCCAGGTACTCGACCATCTTCTGGTTCAGCGTGGCCCACAGCTCGTGGGTCATGCAGCGTCCGGATCCGTCATCTCCGTTACAATTGCCCTTTCCACCGCACTGGGTGGCATCGAGCGGCTCGTCCACGGCAATGATGATGTCTGCCACGGTAACGTCCTCGGCCTTGCGCGCGAGGCTGTAACCACCGCCCGGACCGCGCACGCTTTCGACGATCTCGTGACGGCGCAGCTTGCCAAACAGCTGCTCCAGGTACGACAGCGAGATCTTCTGACGCTGACTGATGCCTGCCAGCGTGACAGGACCCTGATCCTGGCGCATGGCCAAGTCAATCATGGCGGTTACCGCAAAGCGGCCTTTGGTGGTCAGTCTCATGATGCTCGGGGAGAGGGAATACTTGAGAATTTCGGTCGAGTTTAAGATATCCCGACTAAATCAGTCAAGTACCCCATCCCGCAACGCACTATTCCACGTCCCATAACGATCCACCCGCCGCCGCTTCGGAAAACAGCCATGCAAAGCACGCCGGCTTGATTTCCGGCATGGACATGGGACGATTTGGATTGTCCGGCTCAGGCAAGTTCGCGCCGCAGCATGGCGACCACACCGTCGCAGGCGTCCTCGATGTAGTCCAGCACGCGCTCGAAGCCGTTGCCCTCGCCATAGTACGGATCAGGCACTTCCTCGACCTGATAACGCGAGGCAAAGCTCATCAGCAGGCGCAGCTTGTCGGGGCTGACTTCTGGGTGCAGCCGGCGCAGGCCGTCCATGTTGGCGAGGTCCATCGCCAGCACCAGATCGAATCGATCAAAGTCCGCCACTTCGACCTGACGGGCGCGTAGCGCGGACAGATCGTAGCCACGCTGCAGCGCGTGGCGCTGGCTGCGGGTGTCGGGGGCGCGGCCTACGTGATAGTCATGGGTTCCGGCGGAGTCCAGCTCCACGCGATCGGCCAGACCAGCGGCCTGAAGCTTGGCGCGCAGCACGCCCTCCGCCGTCGGGGAACGGCAGATGTTGCCCATGCAACACATTAGAATGGCATATTTTTCCATCGGCGCGATTTTACCCGCCCCCACGCCGTTGAAAACCAGCGTCAGGCGCTAGAGCCGCTCGGCGAGCGCTTTGCCGCGCGCGAACCCGGCCGTTTCGGCGTCCGCAGGCGACTTGTAGTGCTCTGTCGGAGGCGACGTTTCGACCAGCGTATCGGCCGCGCGGATGTTGGTGCCCTTGCGGCACACACGGACCGTGTAGTCCCATTCGATGGGCGATCGGGGTTTCACCAGCACCTGGATCTCGTGCGTTTCGTAAACCCTCTTTTTCCATTCACTGCTATAGGACATCAGTGTCTCCTGGCGTGCCGGTCTTCTTTGGGCGCAGATTCGGGGTTCAGCTTACCTCGCCGGCATCTATCGTCCGCATGGCTTCGGCCTCCGCCAGCGCTAGCGCTGCCTCTGGCGTATCGGCCGAGCCGGTTTCCGTTTCAAACGTCGGCCCGCCGGGCTCGCCAAACGCATCGGAAATGGTCAGCACCCCGGCGAAGCCGCCGCCCGCATGCGCAATGGCACGGGCAACGACCGTATAACCACCATATTCGAACTGTGTCACCATGGCACACTCCCTGGTTCGTGATCCGGCGTCCCGCGCTGGGCGGATTGCCTAATCACTATAGGATGCCGTGGCGCACCATGCCCATCGGGCGCCGATCAGGTCTTCCCTCAGCTTGACGGCGGCAGCAGATGGTCGCCTTCGGCGCCGGCCCCGAACACCTGGGCGCGCAGCTTGGCCAATTGGTCGCGCACCTGGGCGGCCTTCTCGAACTCCAGGTTCTTGGCGTGATCGAGCATCTGCTTTTCCAGGCGCTTGATTTCCTTGGCCACCTGCTTCTCGCTCATGTCCTCGTACCTAGCGCGCTCCGCAGCGGCCGTCAGTTCCGCCTTGACGTCGTCGGCGTTGTAGACGCCATCGATGATGTCCTTGATCCGCTTGACCACGCCGCGCGGCGTAATGCCGTGGGCTTCGTTGTGCGCCATCTGCTTGGCGCGGCGGCGCTCGGTTTCCTGGATCGCCACCTTCATCGAATCGGTCATGCGGTCGCCGTAGAGAATCGCCGTGCCATTGACGTTACGCGCGGCCCGCCCGATGGTCTGGATCAGCGACCGCTCCGCACGCAGGAAACCCTCCTTGTCGGCGTCGAGGATGGCCACCAGCGATACCTCCGGAATATCCAGGCCCTCGCGCAGCAGGTTGATCCCCACCAGCACGTCAAACGTGCCCAGCCGCAGGTCGCGAATGATTTCCACGCGCTCGACCGTATCGATGTCCGAATGCAGGTAGCGCACCTTGATGCCGTTTTCCGACAGGAACTCTGTCAGTTGCTCGGCCATGCGCTTGGTCAGCGTGGTCACCAGCACGCGCTCGCCGACCTGCAGCCGCAGGTGGATCTCGCTGAGCAGGTCGTCCACCTGCGTGGTGGCCGGCCGCACGTGGATGATCGGATCGACCAGGCCGGTCGGCCGCACCACCTGCTCCACCACCTGCCCCGCGTGCTCCTTCTCGTAGTTCGCCGGCGTGGCGGTCACGAAGACCGCCTGGCGCATCTTGCGCTCGTATTCCTCGAATTTCAGCGGCCGGTTGTCCAGAGCCGACGGCAGCCGGAAGCCAAATTCCACCAGCGTGGTCTTGCGCGCCCGGTCGCCGTTGTACATGCCGTTCAACTGGCCGATCAGCACGTGCGATTCGTCCAGGAACATCAGCGCGTCGGGCGGCAGGTAGTCCACCAGTGTCGGCGGCGGCTCGCCCGGCTTGGCACCCGACAGGTGCCGCGAATAGTTCTCGATGCCCTTGCAGAATCCCAGCTCGGACAGCATTTCCAGGTCGAACCGCGTGCGCTGCTCCAGCCGCTGCGCCTCGACCAGCCGGTTTTCCTTGTAGAAGAAGTCGAGCCGCTCGCGCAGCTCCACCTTGATGTCCTCGATGGCGCGCAGAACGGTTTCGCGCGGCGTCACATAGTGGCTGGACGGGTAGACCGTGAAGCGCGGAATCTTCTGGCGCACGCGGCCGGTGAGCGGGTCGAAGAACTGCAGCGAATCGACCTCGTCGTCAAACAGCTCCACGCGCACGGCCATCTCGGCATGCTCGGCCGGGAAGATATCGAGCGTGTCGCCGCGCACGCGGAACGTGCCCCGCTGGAAATCGGTCTCGTTGCGCGTGTACTGCATGGCGATCAGCCGTGCGATCACGTCGCGCTGGCTCAGCTTGTCGCCGGTGCGCAGCGTCAGGATCATCTTGTGGTATTCGCTTGGATTGCCGATACCGTAGATCGCCGACACCGTCGCCACGATGATCGTGTCGCGCCGCTCCAGCAGGCTCTTGGTGGCCGACAGCCGCATCTGCTCGATGTGCTCGTTGATCGACGAGTCCTTTTCGATGAACAGGTCGCGCTGCGGCACATAGGCCTCGGGCTGGTAGTAGTCGTAATAGCTGACGAAGTATTCCACCGCATTACGCGGGAAAAACTCGCGGAATTCCGAGTAAAGCTGGGCCGCCAGCGTCTTGTTTGGCGCAAATACGATGGCCGGCCGCCCCATCCGGGCGATCACATTGGCCATCGTGAAAGTCTTGCCCGAACCGGTCACGCCCAGCAGCGTCTGGAACGACAGGCCGTCATCCACCCCCTCCATCAATTGCCGGATGGCCTCGGGCTGGTCGCCCGCGGGCAGATACGGCTGGTACAACTGGAACGGAGACCCCGGGAACGTGACGAATTTGTCTTCGTCCAGGGGCGGGGCGACTTCGGCTAGATTCGTCATAAACGTAGGGAAAAACCTGAGGAATACTGGCGGGATACGCTAGAATCTGGGGGTTGCGCGGATCGGTTCAAGCCCGGTTTGACCTGGTAGTTTGCCGCAGGGATGCTGTCAGGTTCTGTCAGTAGTGACAGGAAAGAATGCCAGGATCCCGACGCCGGTGCCGCCGCAGCCACAGCGCAGTTCCAAGCATTCTACGCCCTCCGTTTTGTTACACAGCTGACCACGAGATCCCAAATGAGTTTGTTTTCTGCCGTCGAGATGGCCCCGCGCGACCCGATCCTGGGCCTGAATGAAGCATTCAATGCCGATACCCGCGCCACCAAGGTGAATCTGGGCGTTGGCGTGTACTTCACCGACGAAGGGAAAATTCCGCTACTGCGCGCTGTCCAGGAAGCCGAGAAGGCCCGCCTGGCCACCGCCACGCCGCGCGGCTACCTTCCCATCGAAGGCATCGCCGCCTACGACCAGGCCGTGCAGACGCTGCTGTTCGGCAAGGATTCGGCCCTGATCGCCGAAGGCCGCGTCGTGACGGCTCAGGCACTTGGCGGCACGGGCGCCCTGAAGATCGGCGCCGACTTCCTGAAGCGCCTGTACCCGAACGCATCGGTCGCCATCAGCGACCCGAGCTGGGAAAACCACCGCGCGCTGTTCGAGGCCGCCGGTTTCCCGGTGATCAACTACACCTACTACGATGCCCCGTCGCATGGCCTGAACTTCGCCGGCATGGTGGAATCGCTGAAGTCGTATCCGGCCAATACGATCGTCGTGCTGCACGCCTGCTGCCACAACCCGACCGGCGTGGACCTGAATGACGCCCAGTGGAAGCAGGTGGTGGAACTGGTCAAGGAACGCAACCTGATCCCGTTCCTGGACATGGCCTACCAGGGCTTTGCCGAAGGCATCGAGCCGGACGGCGCCGCCGTCCGCCTGTTCGCCGAATCGGGCTTGCCGTTCTTCGTGTCGAGCTCGTTCTCGAAGAGCTTCTCGCTGTACGGCGAGCGCGTGGGCGCCCTGTCGATCGTCACCACGGGCAAGGAAGAAGGCCTGCGCGTGATGTCGCAGATCAAGCGTGTGATCCGCACGAACTACTCCAACCCGCCGACCCATGGCGGCACCGTCGTGGCCACCGTGCTGAACAGCCCGGAACTGCGCGCCATGTGGGAACAGGAACTGGGCGAAATGCGCGACCGCATCAAGCTGATGCGTAACGCGCTGGTCGACAAGCTGGCCGCCAAGGGCGTGCCGGGCGACTTCTCGTTCGTGAAGTCCCAGCGCGGCATGTTCTCGTACTCGGGCCTGACGTCGGCCCAGGTGGACCTCCTGCGCACCGAGCACGGCATCTACGCCGTCGGCACCGGCCGGATCTGCGTGGCAGCGTTGAACAGCCGCAACATCGACGCCGTGGTCAACGCCATCGCCGCCGTGTACTAAAAAGCAACACCTGACCCTGCGTCAGCAAGAAAAGGCGACCTGGAGGCCACTCCGGTCGCCTTTTTTGCCATTGTCGGCCGGTGTCATCCAGATTTAGCGCCAATGTCCTATTGTCTTCCCCGCTTGCCGGCGTAATTTGGAAGGGTATGCTGCAAAGCACGATAGTTCGATTGCGGGCATAATCAGTTGCGCGACAAGCACTCGCGACAAGAAAGGCTAGACAGGTACCGGCATGCTTTACCAACTGCATGAATTCCAGCGCTCGATGCTGAACCCGCTGACCGCGTGGGCCCAGGCGACCGCCAAGACATTTACGAACCCCCTCAGCCCGCTCTCGCTGATTCCGGGCGCGCCCCGGATGGCGGCCGGATATGAGCTGCTGTACCGGCTCGGCAAGGAATACGAGAAGCCGGAGTTCGGCATCAAGAGCGTGCGCTCGAATGGCCGCGAGATCCCCATCGTCGAACAGACCGTGCTGGAAAAGCCGTTCTGCAAGCTGGTGCGGTTCAAGCGCTACGCCGACGACCCCGAGACCATCAAGCTGCTCAAGGACGAGCCGGTAGTACTGGTCTGCGCGCCGCTGTCGGGCCACCATGCCACGCTGCTGCGCGATACCGTGCGCACGCTGCTGCAGGACCACAAGGTCTACGTGACCGACTGGATCGACGCTCGCATGGTGCCGGCCGAGGACGGCGCGTTCCACCTGGCCGACTACATCTACTACATCCAGGAATTCATCCGCCATATCGGCGCCGACAAGCTGCACGTGGTCTCGGTCTGCCAGCCCACTGTCCCGGTGCTGGCCGCGATCTCGCTGATGGCGTCGGCCGGCGAAAAGACGCCGCGCACGATGACGATGATGGGTGGCCCGATCGACGCCCGCAAGAGCCCGACGTCGGTCAATTCCCTGGCGACGAACAAGTCGTACGAGTGGTTCGAGAACAACGTCATCTACACCGTGCCGGCGAACTATCCGGGCCATGGCCGCAAGGTCTATCCGGGCTTCCTGCAGCACGCCGGCTTCGTGGCGATGAATCCGGACCGCCACCTGTCGTCGCACTATGACTATTACCTGAGCCTGATCGAGGGCGACGCCGACGACGCCGAAGCCCACGTGCGCTTCTACGACGAATACAACGCCGTGCTGGACATGGCGGCCGACTACTACCTCGATACGATCCGCGAAGTGTTCCAGGAATTCCGCCTGGCCAACGGCACGTGGGAGATCGATGGCGACCCGGTGCGTCCGCAGGACATCAAGGGCACCGCGCTGCTGACGATCGAAGGCGAGCTCGACGACATCTCGGGCGCGGGCCAGACGGCCGCCGCGCACGACCTGTGCGCCGGCATTCCGAAAGCGCGCAAGCAACACATCACCGCGCCGAAGTGCGGCCACTACGGGATCTTCTCGGGCCGTCGCTGGCGCGAGAACATCTACCCGGAACTGCGCGACTTCATCCGCAAGTATTGAACGTAGCGTGGCCCCGACCAGGGCCAGAACGGCAAAACGCCCGCGATATCTGAACTGACCCCGTAAAGTTGGACGGGTAAGTTAGGCCGCGAAGGGCTGAGTCCTGTATTGCACGGGGCTCAGCCCTTTTAGTTTGAGCTTGATGCGGTCGTGATTGTAGTACCGGATGTATTCGGCTATGCCTTTGCGCAGTTGGTCGATATCGGCGAAACGCTCAAGCCGGAAGCATTCTGACTTGAGCGTGCCGAAGAAGCTTTCCATGGCCGCGTTGTCCAGGCAGTTTCCCTTGCGAGACATGCTCTGTTGCAAGCCTCGTGCGGCCAGCTTTCGGCGATACGCCGCCATTTGATAGGCCCAGCCCTGATCCGAATGGAGCAAAGGGGCTTCGCCGGGTCGCAGCTTCCGCAATGCCTTGTCGAGCATCTCCCGGATCAATGCGAAGTCGGGCCGCTCACTGGTTTGCCAAGCGATGATCTCCCCGTTGTATAGGTCCAGGACGGGCGAGAGATACAGCTTCTTGCCGCCTACGTTGAACTCGGTCACGTCCGTCACCCATTTCTCATTCGGTTTGCTCGCCTCGAACTCGCGCTGAAGCAGATTAGGGGCGACTCGCCCCACCTGACCTCGGTACGAGCGGTACTTCTTGGGCCGCACGAGCGACTTCAACCACAACACCGACATCAGCCGTTGCACGGTTTTGTGATTGATCAACGTCCCCGTCTGACGCAGCGTTGCCGTAATCCGGCGGTAGCCATATCGGCCCTTGTGCTCGGCATACACACGTTGGATGCGCTCCTTGAGTTCCCCGTGACGATCTCCGGCCTTGCTTGCCGTGAGTTGGTAGTAGAACGTGCTGCGCGCCAGAGCGGCGATCTTGAGCAGGATTGGCAGCGGGTGATGCTCGCGCAAGGCGTTCACGACTTGCGCTTTTTCTTTGGCGCCGCTTGCTCCTTGGCCCGGAGCAGGGCATCCAACTTTTTTAGGTACGCCACCTCCGCGCGCAGATACTCATTCTCCTTGAGCAAATCCTCGCGCGAGCGCTCGTTTTGAGCCGGCTCCGGAGTGAGTTGGGGATCCTGCTTGGGCTGGGACATGTTGGGTGGCCGGCCTTTGCGGCGCGGCTTGAGGGCATCGATACCGCCCTCATGATACTGGCGTTCCCACCGGCTGACTCCGCCGGTATCGCGCAAGTCGAAGACAGCACTGGTCTGCGCATAAGACAACTCGTGGCGCCACATATGATGCAGCACCGCTAGCTTGAACTCGGCACCAAAGGCTTCATGCTTCTTGCGCAGCCCGGCTTCTCCATGATGCTCCCAGGCACTGATCCAGCGACGAACTATAGACCTGTCTATCCCATGCTTCTCGCTCAAAGCCGTGGTCGATATCGTCCCCGACAAATGTTCCCTAACCACCTGACGCTTGAGCGCCTCGTCGTACTTCGTCATGAAAAACACCCCAAAGGTTGGATCTATGTCCAACTTTTGGGGTGCAGTTCA
>NZ_PJRP01000005.1:0-66076 GCF_002858765.1 Cupriavidus pauculus | reverse complement strand
AAGCCGTGGTCGATATCGTCCCCGACAAATGTTCCCTAACCACCTGACGCTTGAGCGCCTCGTCGTACTTCGTCATGAAAAACACCCCAAAGGTTGGATCTATGTCCAACTTTTGGGGTGCAGTTCACGCAAACGGGGCGTTTTCGTTCTGGCTTGTATTGCCGGGGTGGCTTAGCGCTTCAGCTTGGCAAAGGCCGCGGCCATGGCGCCTTGCGTGTCCGGCTCGCGGCGGTTGTTACCACCGGCGCCCCGGTTGCCACCACCGCTGCGCTGGCCACGATCGGCCGGGCGGTCGCCGCCGCCCGCGCGGGCAGCCTGCTGGCCGGGCTCGTCATCCAGGCGCATCGTCAGGCCGATACGGTTGCGCTTGACGTCCACTTCCATGACCTTGACCTTGACGATCTGGCCGGCCTTGACCACCTCGTGCGCGTCCTTGACGAACTTGGAGGAGAGCGCCGAGATGTGGACCAGCCCGTCCTGATGCACGCCGATGTCGACGAACGCACCGAAGGCCGCCACGTTCGTGACCACGCCTTCCAGGATCATGCCCGGCTGCAGGTCCTTCACGTCTTCCACGCCTTCCTGGAAGGTGGCGGTCTTGAACTCGGGGCGCGGGTCGCGGCCCGGCTTTTCGAGTTCGGTCAGGATGTCGCGCACGGTCGGCAGGCCGAACTTGTCGTCGGCGAACTGCTGCGGCGACAGGCCACGCAGGCTTTCGCGGTTGCCCATCACGTCGGACAGACCCTTCTTGATGTGGTCCAGGATCTTCTGCACCACGGGGTAGGCTTCCGGGTGCACCGACGAACGGTCCAGCGGGTTGTCGCCGGTGTTGACGCGCAGGAAGCCGGCGGCCTGCTCGAACGTCTTGTCGCCCAGGCGCGGCACTTTCTTCAGCGATTCGCGATTGTTGAATGCGCCGTTGGCGTCTCGGAAATCGACGATATTGCGCGCCAGCACCGAGTTCAGACCCGACACGCGCGCCAGCAGCGGGGCGGAGGCCGTGTTCACGTCCACGCCCACGGCGTTCACGCAGTCTTCCACCACGGCGTCCAGCGCACGCGCCAGCTCGCGCTGGTTCACGTCGTGCTGGTACTGGCCCACGCCGATCGACTTCGGATCGATCTTGACCAGTTCGGCCAGCGGGTCCTGCAGGCGGCGGGCAATCGACACGGCGCCGCGCAGCGATACGTCCAGATCCGGAAATTCCTTGGCGGCCAGTTCCGACGCCGAGTACACCGACGCGCCGGCTTCGCTCACCACGATCTTGGTCAGCTTCAGTTCCGGGGCGCCCTTCATCAGGTCCTGCACGAGCTTGTCGGTCTCGCGGCTGGCCGTGCCGTTGCCGATCGAGCAGAGCGCCACGTTGTGCTGCCTGGCCAGGCGGGCCAGCGTGGCCAGCGAACCGGCCCAGTCACGGCGCGGTTCGTGCGGGTAGATCGTGGCGGTGTCCAGCAGCTTGCCCGTGCTGTCCACCACGGCGATCTTGCAGCCGGTGCGGATGCCCGGGTCGACGCCCATCACGGACTTCGGGCCCGCCGGGGCGGCCAGCAGCAGTTCGTGCAGGTTGCGGCCGAACACCTTGATGGCCTCGCCTTCGGCGGTTTCGCGCAGCTGGGTCAGCAGTTCGGTTTCCAGGTGCGGTTGCACCTTGACGCGCCAGCACCAGCGGCACACGTCGGCCAGCCATTTGTCGGCCGGACGGTTGCGGTTCTCGATGCCGACATGGCGCGCGATCATGCCTTCGCACGGGTGCGGCACCATGGCGTCCTGTTCCTCGCCCAGGCCCAGCTTGACCAGCAGCACGCCTGCGTTGCGGCCGCGGAACAGCGCCAGCGCACGGTGCGACGGCACGGTGCGGAGCGTTTCGCTGTACTGGTAGTAGTCGCGGAATTTCTCTTCCTCGGCGGTTTCCTTGCCTTCCATGACCGTGGACGACACCACGCCGTTGTTCCACAGGTGGTCGCGCAGCTTGCCCAGCAGGTCCGCGGTTTCGCCAAATTGCTCGGACAGGATGTCGCGCGCACCGTCCAGCGCGGCCTTCACGTCGGGCACGCCACCGTCGGCGGTGGGGTTGCCGTTGACGTACTTGGCGGCCTCGGCCTGCGGATCGAGCGTCGGGTCGGCCAGCAGCGCCTGGGCCAGCGGCTCCAGGCCGCATTCGCGGGCGATCTGGGCACGCGTGCGGCGGCGGGGCTTGTAGGGCAGGTAGAGGTCTTCGAGCGTCTGCTTGGTCTCGGCGGCCTCGATGGCAGCGCGCAGCTCGTCGGTCATCTTGCCCTGTTCCTCGATCGACGCCAGGATCGTGGCGCGGCGGTCTTCCATGTCGCGCAGGTACAGCAGGCGTTCTTCCAGCGTACGCAGATGCGTATCGTCGAGGTTGCCCGTCACTTCCTTGCGGTAGCGGGCGATAAACGGCACCGTGGCACCTTCGTCCAACAGGTCGACGGCAGCCGCTACCTGGCGCGGTTGCACGGACAGTTCGGCCGCGATCAGCGACACAATCTTTTGCAGGACGGAAGCAGGCAGATTGGACATCGAGAAAACGAGTCAGTCGAAAGCGGGGCATTGTGCCACAAGCGCGGCGCGCTTCCGGTGACGGGAAGACACCTTTTACACTGTCTTTTCGACGGCTTGCGCGGGTGGTGCCCGCACGGCACCCGCGGGGCGGTTCGCGCCGCTGTCCGGGGTGGCCCCGGATGCTAGAATCGCGGCATGATCGTCAAGCCCCTTTCGGCCGTCATGGCTCGCCCGGTTTCCCATTCCGTCTCCCCGGTTGCCACGCTGGCGCTGGCCGCGCTGCTGCTGGCGGCGCCGCTGGGCGCCGCGCACGCGCAGGCGTCGGCACCTGCCGCCGCAACCACGCCTGCGCCGACGTCCGCGCCCATCCCGCCGGACCCAGGCAAGCCCCGCGATTTCGAGGCCGAGCGCAAGGCCATCGGCGATTCGCGCGCCTGGACCAACTACCGCTTCGCGGTGGCCGAGCGGGCGTGCTACAGCAAGTTCCTGGTCACCAACTGCATCGAGAACGCCAAGGACGTGCAGCGCGAGGAACTGCACGTGCTGCGCGCCAAGGACCTGGAAATTGGCGATGCCGAGCGGGCCTACAAGGCGGCCACGCGGGATCGCGAACAGGCCCTGCGCCGCGCCGAGTACGAGGCCGGCCAGCCGGGCCGGGCGGCCAACGAACAGGCCAGCCGCGACGCATTCGACCGCAAGCAGCAGGAACAGGCATTGCGCGACGCGCAGGCCAACGGGCAGGCGCCTCAGCGCGCGGCCAATGCCCAGTCGTACCAGAAGAAGCAGGACGATTTCAGCACCCGCATGCAGGAAGCCCAGCAAAAGGGGGCCGAAAGCGCGCGTCAGCGGCAGGAAAACGTCAAGACGTACGAGCAGAAGCAGGCAGACGCCGCGCAGCGCCAGAAGGACCTGGAGGAGCGGCGCGCAAAAGCCGAGGAGAAGCAGAAGCAGGGCGGCCAGAATGCTGCGCCGAGCCCGTTCGGTTTCTAATTCGTTGCCAGGTTGGCAGGGTGGCAGGGTCGGGCGGTGCCGCAGGCGGCCGCCCTGGAGTACGAAGGCGCACCATGGATGAAAATCTCAACACGCTGGAGCGGCAGATCATCGAGTTGCAGATCGAACACCGCGACCTCGATTTCCTGATCGACCGGTTATCCGCCGATCCCGCTCACGACGAATTGCAGCTACGCCGTCTGAAGAAGCGCCGCCTCAAGCTCAAGGACGCGATCACCTTGCTGCAGCTGCACCTGGAACCCGATGTACCAGCCTGACGGTTCATCCGACGGTCCATCCGATGGGGCGCTGGCCTGACCACCCGGCCAACTGAAGCGCCCACGCACCCCATATTTCCCGTGGCAGGCCAGCCGGCCACGGGTATCGAAGAAAGCCCCACCTTGCCAGATCCCACCGACGACCTCCTGTCCGATGCCGCCGAGGCGCCAGACGCACACGAATCCGCTGCATCGCTGGGCGACGCCGTTGCCGCGGCATCGGCCAGCCAGACCGCCTCGCAAGCCGCACAACTGTCGACGATGTTCGCCGAAACCGGCACGCTGGCCACGGCGATCCCCGGGTACCGTCCGCGGGCGTCGCAGTTGAAGATGGCCGAAGCCGTGGCCAATGCCATCGGGCAGAACGACACGGTCATCGTCGAGGCGGGCACCGGCACCGGCAAGACCTTTGCCTATCTGGTGCCGGCCATGCTCTGGGGCGGCAAGGTCATCCTGTCCACCGGCACCAAGAACCTGCAGGACCAGTTGTTCCTGCGCGATATTCCGACGGTGCGCCATGCGCTGAACGTGCCGGTGTCGGTGTCGCTGCTCAAGGGCCGCGCCAACTACCTGTGCCACTACCACCTGGAGCGCGCGCAGGCCAACGGCAGGCTGGCGTCGAAGCAGGATGCCGCGTGGTTGCGCGACATCGGGAACTTTGCCAAGACCACGGCCACCGGCGACAAGGCCGAACTGGCGGCCGTGCCGGAGAACGCGCCCGTCTGGCAACTGGTGACGTCCACGCGGGACAACTGCCTGGGCAGCGAATGCCCGCATTACAAGGAGTGCTTTGTGATGCGCGCCCGCAAGGAGGCGCAGCAGGCCGACGTGGTGGTGGTGAACCATCACCTGTTCTTTGCCGACGTGGTGCTGCGCGATACCGGCATGGCCGAACTGCTGCCAGCCGCCAACACCGTGATCTTCGACGAAGCCCATCAGTTGCCGGAAACGGCCACGCTGTTCTTCGGCGAAACGCTATCCACCAGCCAGTTGCTCGAACTGGCGCGCGATACCGTGGCCGAAGGGCTGTCACACGCCCGCGACGCCGTGGACTGGGTGGCGCTGGGCGCGCCGCTGGAACGCGCTGCACGCGACCTGCGCCTGGCATTTGGCCGCGACAACGTGCGCATGGCGATGGGCCAGATCGACGCCGATCCGCGTACCGCCGAACCGTTCTACGAAACGCTCGATGCGCTGGAAGAGGCGCTGTCGGGGTTTGTCGAGGCGCTGGAATCGCAGGCCGAGCGCGCCGAAACGCTGGAGCAATGCCATCGCCGGGCCGTGGAGCTGGCCAACAAGCTGGAGGTCTGGCGCGACGACCGCGTTGCCGCGCCGCCGCCGGCTCCGGAGACGGCCACGGCCGAAGGGGCATCCACCGAGAGCAGCCAGGAAACGCCGCCCCCGCCCGCACCTGCCCAACTCGGGCCGGACACCGTGCGCTGGGTGGAAGTGTTCTCGCAAACCGTGCAACTGCACCGCACCCCGTTGTCGATCGCCCCGATCTTCACGCGGCAACGCGAAGGCCAGCCGCGCGCATGGGTCTTTACCTCGGCCACGCTGTCGGTAAAGGGAAATTTTGCGCATTACGCGGCCCAGCTCGGGTTGAACAAGGATCAATCGCTGACGCTGCCCAGCCCGTTCGACTACGCAAAGCAGGGCCTGCTCTACGTGCCGCGCGACATGCCGCCGCCGAATTCGCCCCAGTTCACGGAAGCCGTGGTGGAAAAGGCGTTGCCGCTGATCGAGGCGGCTGGCGGCCGCACCTTCCTGCTCTGTACCACGCTGCGCGCGGTGCAGAAGGCGTCGGACATGCTGTACGACCTGTTCGCCGCGCGCGGCATCAACTTGCCACTGCTGGTACAGGGGCAGGCCAGCCGCACGGAACTGCTGGACCGCTTCCGTCAACTGGGTAACGCGGTGCTGGTCGGCAGCCAGAGCTTCTGGGAAGGCGTGGATGTGCGCGGTGAGGCGCTTTCCCTGGTCATCATCGACAAGCTGCCATTCGCGCCTCCCGACGACCCGGTACTGGCCGCGCGCATGGAGGTGCTGCAGAAAAAGGGCCTGAGCCCGTTTGCGGTACACCAGCTGCCGCACGCGGTCATTACGCTGAAGCAGGGCGCGGGGCGCCTGATCCGTTCGGAATCGGATCGCGGCGTGCTGGCCATCTGCGACACACGGCTCGTGGAAAAGCCATACGGCCGCCAGATCTGGCAGAGTCTCCCGCCCTTTACGCGCACCCGCGAAGCCGACACCGTCATTCGGTTCCTGGAAGGGCTGCGCCTGAACGAAGCGCCGGTGTCCGACATCAATACCGACACCGACGCCGAGTAACTGTGTTGGTCTGCATCTGTCCACCGAGAGGCTGTCCTCACGCGCGTTGAGCGCGCTGGCGCTCGCCCCGCCAACTTGATGATCCGTTGATGCAAGGCTCAGCTGAATTAAGAAAAATCTGATTCAAAAGGGCTATGTCTCGCCGCTAGGCTGACGCTTTGTTTTGAGCGTAGGCAGACGAGTGACGATGAGCATCCAGTGGATCAAGGGCATGTACGTGCCATACCGCACGCGCGTGGCTGGCAAACTGGCGGCAACGCTCTCGGAGTCGATGCTTGCGGGCTGCCTGTTGGCGGGCTGCGTGTTGGCGCCCGGAATGCGTGCCGATATGCCGCCGGACGCCGCGGCGGGCGGCCGTGTCAATGCCGCCGATGTCATCCCCATATCCTGGGAACTCGTCGAATCGCTACGCGGCGAACCGGCGCCAGGCAACCAGGACATCCAGGCGCTGGAGGGCGGCCCGGAACCGTATCGCATCGGCCCCGCCGACATTCTCTCGATCATCGTCTGGGACCACCCCGAGCTGGTCTTCCCCCACCAGACCTATTCGATCGGCGCCGGCTACGAAATTCCCAGCTATAGCGGCGCTTCCAGCGTGCCGGGCTACGTCGTCAGCCAGGCCGGGGAGATCCAGTTCCCGTATGCCGGCAACCTGACGGTGGCAGGCATGACCGCGCGGGAACTGCACGATCAATTGACGACAGTGCTGGCACGGGTCATCCAGTCGCCGCAGATCACGGTCCGGATCCTGGCTTACCGCAGTCAGCGGATCTACCTCGATGGCGAGGTCAAGGTGCCGGGGCCGCAGTACATCGACGATGTGCCGATGACGCTGGTCGAGGCGCTCAATCGGGCAGGCGGCGTGAACGGCAACGCCGGAGACAGCAGCCGCATCATTCTGGACCGCAAAGGCAGGCGCTGGATCATCAACCTTCCTGCGCTGCTGCACGCGGGCCATGACCCGGCGGCGATCCGGCTTCGCGCGGGCGACATCGTGCGCGTGGAGCAGCGCGAAGACAGCAAGGTGTTCGTGCTGGGCGAAGTCAACCGGCCATCGGTCGTGCTGCCACGCAATGGGCGGCTCACCCTCAACGAGGCACTCGGAGAGGCCGGAGGCGTCAACCCCATGACCAGCGATCCCCGCCAGATCTACGTGGTGCGCAGGCTGGAATCCCACCGGCCGCAGGTCTTTCACCTGGACGCACGTTCGCCCGTGGCGCTCGCGCTGGCCGAAGGATTCCCGCTCAGGCCGCGCGATGTGGTCTACGTCGATGCGGGAGACCTGACCCGCTGGGCACGCGTCGTCAACCAGCTCATTCCCAGCGCGCAATACATCAATTCCACCGCTGACATCCTCAAATGATTCGTAAAATCCTTGTTTTATGCGTCGGCAACATCTGCCGAAGCCCGATGGCCCAGGGGCTGTTGCGGCACGCCATGCCCGAGCGGTCCGTGAGGTCGGCGGGTCTAGAAGCGGTGGCGGGCGCGCCGGCCGATGCCCATGCCATCGCGGTCAGTTCGGCTGCCGGCATCGACATCAGTGCACACCGGTCCCGGCAACTCGATGCCGAACATTTTGCGTGGGCCGATCTGGTGTTGGTGATGAATGACCGGCAAAGGCGTGCGACGAAATGGCTCTGCCCGCCGGCCTCGGGCAAGATTTTCCACATCGATGATCGATCGGGCCGCGATGTTCCCGATCCTTTCGGCGCCCCCTATGCCGAGTTCGAGCGGGTCTTCGACCTGATCCGCGACAGCGTGCAAAACTGGGTGCCGCGCATTCGCGCGTGCGCCTGACGGGTCCAGGAGAAAGATGATGCCGTCAACGCAGACGGGGTTGCCGGACCCGCGCGGCCCAATCACCCTGGCAGGTTTGCTCGACGCAATGGGCCGGTATCGCTGGGCCGTTGCCGCCATCGTGCTCGCATGGCTCATGGCTGGCGCACGCTTCGCCTTCCTGGCGCAGCCCGTGTACAAGGCTGACATGCTGATCCAGCTCGATGACGGGGCCACGTCGTCGTCGGCGCGAGGCTGGCTGGGCGATGTGGCGGCCTTGTTCGACATCAAGTCGTCAGCCTCCGCGGAAGCGCAGATCATTGCCTCGCGGCTGGTGGTGACGCGCGCCGTGGACGTTCTGCAACGCCATGTCGACATCGCACCCAGGCGCCTGCCGCTGATCGGTGAACTGGCGACCAGCGTGGACGGTGCAAGCGGGTGGCCGGGCTGGCTTGGGCTGTCGGGCTACGCATGGGGTAGTGCGACAGCGAAGGTGGCGAGCTTCGAGGTGCCGTCGGTCCTGGAAGGGCGCCCCTTCAGGCTGATTCGGATCTCGGCGCGGACGTGGCAGTTTTCCGGCCCTGGCCTGGCCGTTCCCGTGCAAGGAGAGATCGGCGTCGAACGGGTGGTCGCATCCAGCGCGGGAGACATTCGGCTGCTGGTGTCGGCGCTGGATGCGGCACCGGGCACCCCGTTCACGCTGTACCGCAGGTCGCGTCAGAAGGTTGTCGACGAAGTGCGCAGCCTGCTGGCGGTACAGGAGCGGGTCAAGCAGTCGGGCATGATCGTTGCCACGTTGAAGGGGCACGATCCCGGGCAGGTTGGCGCCTTGCTGCGCGAGATCGGGGCGCAATACATCCGGCAGAACGTGGAGCGCAAGGCGGCGGAAGCCGCGCAATCGCTCGATTTTCTGGACGTTCAACTACCCAAGCTGAAGCAGCAGCTCGAACTGGTACAGGATCGGTACACGACGATGAACGTCGATTACGGCATCATCGATCTGCCAGAGGAGGTCAAGCTGTCGCTCAAGTCGGCGGCCGATGCCCAGACCAAGCTGATGCTGCTGCTTCAAAAGCGCGACGAACTGGCCACCCGATTCACCAGTGCCCATCCGGCCATGGTCGCCATCGCGCGGCAGATCGCCGCCGTGCGCGAGCAAAAGCAGGGCCTGGACCATACAGTGAAGCGGCTCCCGGCGCTGCAGCAACGGGCCGCGGAGTTGAAGCTGGACATGCGCGTGGCGACCGACCTCTACACCGTGCTGCTCGGTAGCACGCAGCAACTTCAGCTGCTGAAGGCGGGGCGTGTTGCCAGCGCGCGGATCGTCGACGTGGCCATGACGCCGGATACGCCCGTGCGGCGCAACCGGGTGGTCATGATGGTCGTCGCGTTGCTGGGCGGTCTGATCTGCGGAACGGGCTTTGCCTATGTCATGAGCTGGCTGCTGGGCGCGGTCTCCGAGGCCGACGACATCGAGGGTGCCCTGGGCATCGGCGTGCTGGGCACGATGCCGCAGTCAGCGCAGCAAAGCCGGCTGGTCGCGACAGCCGAAAAGGGGCAGCAGCGATTGCTGGCACTGGCAGCGCCATCCGATCCGGCTATCGAAAGCCTGCGCAGCCTGCGTACCGCACTGATGCTCTCGAACGCCAGCCGGGACAAGAATGTTCTGATGATCACCGCAGCGGAACCCAGTGCGGGGAAGTCCTTTCTGGCGGCCAATCTCGCGGCTGTACTGGGTGCGAGCGGGCAGCGTGTGCTGCTGGTAGACGCCGATGTGCATCGCGGGTATCTCCATGAGAGCTTCGGGGTGCCGCAGTCGCCGGGGCTTTCGGATTTTCTGGCTGGCGAGGTCAAGCTCGATGACATCGTCCATGCCGGGCCGGCGCCAGGCGTGGATTTGATCACGGGCGGCACCATGCGGGCGCAGGCGGACGACTATTTCATCGGTGCCGGGCTTGCGCCCGTGCTCGATGCATGCCGGGCGGACTATGCCTGGATCATCGTCGATACGCCTCCGATTCTGGCGGTGGCCGACACAACGATGCTGACTCGGCATGCGAATGTGCTGTGGCTGGTTGCCCGTGCCGGACAGTCGCGCCTGGGCGACCTGCGCGAATCCTGCAAGCGGCTGAGAGTCTGCGGGCTGGCGCCGACGGCCGTCATCCTGAACGGCGTGGTGCAGCGGCTGGGTCGCTACGGCGCGACCTATTGCACATATGGCGGCTATCGCGCCGAGAGGGGGAGCTGAAGCGCCCGCTGATTTGCACGGACGCAGAGGCTGGAGCCCGGTGTCAAGTCCTGACATAGGTTGACAGCTTTTTTGGCTGCGGCCGGCCCCTATTGGGCCAAGGCAACCGACGCCCGATGGATCTCATCGGGCGTTTTGTATTTCAGGGCCTGATGCGGCCGTTCCCGGTTATAGATCCGGACAGACTCCCTCACCATGCGGGTCGCTTGCTGCAGGTCATTTGGTCGGTTCAGCAGGAATTCGCCCTTGAGAATGCCGTTGATGCGTTCGGCCAAAGCGTTCTGGTAGCAGTCGTAGCCGTCGGTCATCGAGCAGGTCAGGCCATGCCGCTCGTGGATGGCCTGGTAGTAAGTGGAGCAGTATTGAATTCCACGGTCCGAATGGTGTATCAGTGGTTGCCGCGTCTGGCGCGAGCGCAGTGCCATCTTCAGCGCTTGGCTCACCTGCTCGGTCTGCAGGCTGTCATGGACGTGGTAGCCCACGATCTTTCGCGAGTAGGCGTCCGTGACCAGGCTCAGATAGACCGTCTGCCGGGCGGTGGGAAGGTACGTAATGTCGGCAACCCAGACTTGTTCGGCCGCATTGGGCACTACCTTCTGCGGCCCATCCTTGAGCAGGTTCGGGTGGCGCCGGAAGCGGTGATGGCTGTGTGTGGTCTTGTGATAGGCCCGAAGCGGCTTCACCAGCAGCCTGGCCGCACGCAGAACGTCGAACAGCCCGTCACGGCCCACCCGGATATCCGCCTTCTCCAGCGGAGTTCGCAAGACCTGCTGCAGCTTGCGAGTGCCCATGCGTGGCTGGCGCAGCCGCACCTCGGTGACCAAGGCGCAAATACTGGCATCCCGAGCGGTCTGCTTGAGTTCGCTGTGGCGACGCTTGTAGTACGCCTGCCGGCTGATGCCAATGTAACGGCAAGCCCTGCTAACGCTTAGCCCTTGGACGAGCTCTTGCGCGAGGACTTGCCCGAAGGCTTTTTTACCATGCGAACCCCGTGCTCCTTCTGGATCACGTCGATCACCGCTTCGAACAACCGCGCTTTCTCCTGCGCCTCGCGCAACTGGACCTCCAGTTCCTTGATACGCTGCTCCGGCGTGCCCGGCTTGGTCTTGTCTTGATTTTTCATCGTGGCGTACCGGGCGCCCTGTGGCAACGAGCCGCTCCAGTCCTGCAATCCGTACTTGCGCAACCATACCAGCACTGTGGACCGCCCCTGGATTCCGTACTTGTGTTGCGCCTGCTTGTACGTCAGTTCGCCTTTTTCTACTGCCTCCACCACCGCCAGCTTAAAAGCCAGCGTGTAGTCACGTTGGGTTCGCTTCCGATCCGCCTCCAAGGCACTCTCCTCATCACTGCAAGAAAAGTGTCAACCTTATTCAGGACGAGTCACGGCCAACAAAAAAAGCCGCACAATTCGTGCGGCTTTTTTGCGGATGGCGCCGGATGTCCGGCGCGGACCGGTTGGGCAACCTCAGAACACTTCCCACCAGGACTTGTCCTTGCGGCGCTCTCCGTACTTGATGAAATCGCTGTTCGGGTAGTTGCGTTCCATCACGCGGGCCGCGTCGTCACGCAGATCCTTCATGCCCAGCGCATCGTACGACCGCACCATGATATACAGCGCCTCCTCGTTGGCCGGCGCGCCATCGTAGTCCTTCAGTGCCTGCTGCGCGCGGTTGACGGCGGCCAGGTAGGCGCCGCGGCGGTAGTAATAGCGCGCGGCGTGGACTTCGTGCTGGGCCAGCGCATTGACGATGTACTGCATGCGCAGCGTGGCGTCAGGCGTGTACTTGCTCTCCGGATAGCGCGTGACCAGGGTCTGGAACGCATCGTAGGCCGCACGGGCTGCCTTCGGGTCGCGTTCGCTGAGATCCTGGCCCGAGAATCGGCCCAGCCACCCAAGGTTGTCGTTGAAATTGATCAGGCCCTTCAGGTAGTAGGCGTAATCGATGTTCGGATGGCTCGGGTGGAGCTGGATGAAGCGATCCACCGCAGCCAGTGCGGCGGCGGTCTCGCCATCCTTGTAGCTGGCGTAGGCGGTATCGATCTGCGCCTGCTGGGCATAGCGGCCAAACGGATAGCGGCCCTCGAGCTTTTCGTACAGCTTGACGGCGCGCGTATAGTCGCCGCCATCGAGGGCATCCTTGGCTTCCGAATATAATTTGTTGGCCGACCAGCCAGCCGTTTCGTCAGGCTGGTCTCCCAGCAGGCCGCATGCCGATAGCATGACGCATCCGCCTGCGAGCAAAACCGCTCCAATTTTCGCGCGCCAGTTCGCGCGTTTGATGCTCTGCAATTGCATGGGCAACCTGTTCCGGATGAAAAAAAATAGCGCCAAGCATTATAGCCGAAGCCCCAAGACCGAAGCCGGTCTGGAACGCCACACCGAAAAAGCCGACGTGACGGACGAGGAATCCGAAGTCTTCGACGACCATTTTGACGATGGCGACGACGACGCAGAGGCCAGTAGCGAATTCAATGACGAGGTGCCTGCTACGGCGCCTGCGGCGCCTGATCTGGTGCCACTGTATCTGGAAGTCGATAGTGCCGCCCATGGCGAGCGCCTCGACAAATTGCTCGCGCGGCACTTCAACGAGTTTTCGCGCAGCCGTATCCAGCAGTGGATCGAGGACGGCGCCGTACGCGTAGACGGCGAGCCCAGCCGCGCCAAGGCGTCGGTGCAGATGGGGCAGCAGATCGAGATTCACCCCCAGGCCGCGCCGGAATCGATGGCATTCACTGCGGAGGACGTGCCGCTGGACGTGGTGTACGAGGACGACGCGCTGCTGGTCATCAACAAGCCGGCCGGCCTGGTGGTGCATCCGGCTGCCGGCAACTGGAGCGGCACCGTCCTCAATGGATTGCTGCATCGCGACGCGCCCGCTGCGCGCCTGCCGCGTGCGGGCATCGTGCATCGGCTCGACAAGGAAACGTCCGGCCTGATGGTGGTGGCGCGCACGCTGACCGCGCAGACCGACCTGGTGCGGCAGTTGCAGGCCCGCACGGTCAAGCGCACGTACCTTGCCCTGGTCTGGGGAGAAACCCCCGACGAAGGCACGATCGACGCGCCGATCGGCCGCGATCCGCGCGAGCGCACGCGCATGGCCATCGTGCATACCGCCAGCGGCAAGCCGTCGCGTACCCACTTTGAAACGCTCGGCACGGTGCCGCTTGGCCGCTCGAAGGTATCGATGGTGATGTGCCAGCTCGAAACCGGGCGCACGCACCAGATCCGCGTGCATTTCGAGTCGATTGGCCACCCGCTGGTGGGGGATCCGGTCTACCACAAGGCGACGCAGCGCGGTCAGCGCCCGGCCGTCCGCGTACAGCTGCCCGTACCGTTCACGCGCCAGGCGCTGCACGCATACCGGCTGGGGCTGCTGCATCCGGTCACGGGTCGCAAGAAGTCGTGGGAGGCAGAACCTCCCGAAGACCTGCAGGCGCTGATCGATGCGCTCGACTTCGATCAGTATGCCCAGGAAGACGACGAGGACGAGGGCGAGCCCGAGTGGTACGAAGGGGAGGCAGACGACGATGACGATTGACCCGATAACTGCTGGCCCGAAAGCCGATGCCGACGCCGATATGTCGGCCTGGATCGTCCCCGATTGGCCGGCACCCACCCGGGTGCGCGCGCTGTCCACCACGCGGCCTGGCGGCGTGAGCGCAGGGCCGTATGGCCTGGCGGATGGCAGTGCCGGGGGGCTCAACCTGGGCACCCACGTTGGCGACGATCCGTCCGCCGTGGCCGCCAATCGCGCCCGGCTGGCCACCCACTTGCCAGCCATGCCGCGCTGGCTCGAACAGGTGCACGGATGCGGTGTGGTCACCGCCGACGACGCTGGCGAGGGCGACGATGTGCCGCGCGCCGATGCCAGCGTGAGTACCGCACCCGGACACGTTTGCGCCATCATGACGGCCGACTGCCTGCCCGTGCTGCTTTGCAACACGGCGGGGACAGTGGTCGGGGCCGCGCACGCCGGCTGGCGTGGGCTGTGCGATGGCGTGATCGAGGCCACGTTGGCGCGCATGGCCGCCCGTGCCGGCGCCCCGGCGCAGTGGCTGGCCTGGCTCGGGCCGGCGATCGGGCCCGATGCCTTCGAGGTGGGTGCCGAGGTACGCGACGCGTTTCTGCAGCAGGCGTTGCCCGATGAGCACGCGTCGGTGGCGGCGGCATTCGTCGCGGGGGCGCCAGGCAAATTCCTGGCCGATCTGTATGCACTGGCACGCATTCGTTTGGCGCGCGCCGGCTGCACCCACGTATTCGGCGGCAATGCCTGCACAGTCAGCGATGCCGACCGTTTCTACTCCTACCGCCGCGACCGCACCACGGGCCGCATGGCCACGCTGGTCTGGCTGGCCGACTAGGACCCGACGCCGCCGTCGTCCGGAAGCCGCGCCGGCTGTGCTGTCGCGGCTTCCGAGGTTTCGCGGGCCTCCTCCGCCTTGCGCCGGCGTCGCCGGCCCGGCGTTCCCATGATGTACATCACGATCGACACCGGAGCCAATCCGTACAGCAGGAACGTGGCCACGCCCGCGAGGACGCTGGTCTCGGTGATGGCCATCATCAGGGCGACGTAGAGCCAGCCAATTGCCACGATATACATCAGGCTTTCATCTTTCTCGAATAGAGGGGTGGACCGGCCCGGCAACCCGCGCCAGCATTACCGTCCGGTAGGTCGGACTTCACTTCTTTGGCCCCTGCACGGCAATGCCGATTTCCGCATTGACAGTCTCTCCATTGCAAGGCAACAATGCCTCGAAATGTATCGAAACCGAGGAACGATTCCAGGGTTTCGCCGGCAAGCATAGCGTAAGAGCCAAGCAGCCCTGTGCAGCTTGCGGACGCAACCCGGATACGGGGCGGGTCGGGAGACAGTTACCCCGAGCCCGTCATCCACTACGACAGGCAGAGAGACGACGACATCATGGCGACCGGCAAAGGTGCGGCAGCTTCCGGCAAGGAAGACAAGTCCCAACCGTTTCAATTTGCGCCGGGGCCATTCGATCCAGCTGCATGGCTGGAATGGTCCCGTCAGTGGACACCTGAAAGCAACGGCGAGATGCCGGCCGGTTTCCCGGCGGGCCTGGCCGGCGCATTCCCCGGCGGCTTTCCTGGCGGCGATGCTTTCGCCAAGGCGTTCCAGCAGGCATTTCCGACTGGCGGAGCGAACGGCGCGCCCGTGAAGATCGCGCCGGACCAGCTTGCCGGCATCCAGCAGCGCTATCTGAAGGACTTTGCCGAGCTTTGGCGCGAAATGGGCGAGGGCGCCATGACCGCCAACGGCGATCCGGCCGGCAACGGCAATGCCGGCGCCAGCGAACGCCTGTCGGATCGCCGTTTCGCCAGTCCTGCCTGGCGCAACAACGCGCCGTACCGCTATACCGCCGCGTTCTACCTGCTGACGGCGCGCGCCATGATCGAACTGGCCGATGCCGTGGAAGCCGACCCGAAGATGCGCCAGCGCATCCGCTTCGCGGTCTCGCAATGGGTCGACGCCATGTCGCCGGCCAACTTCCTGGCCACCAATCCCGATGCCCAGCAACGCCTGATCGAGTCGGGCGGCGAATCGCTGCGCAACGGCGTGCGCAACATGCTGGAAGACCTGGGGCGCGGCAAGATTTCGCAGACCGATGACAAGGCCTTTGAAGTGGGCCGCAACGTGGCCGTCACCGAAGGCGCCGTGGTCTACGAGAACGAATACTTCCAGCTGCTGCAGTACAAGCCGTTGACCGACAAGGTCTACGCGCGCGCGCTGCTGCTGGTGCCGCCGTGCATCAACAAGTACTACATCCTTGACCTGCAGCCCGAAAGCTCGCTGGTGCGACACGCCGTGGAAAACGGCCATACGGTCTTCCTGGTGTCGTGGCGCAATCCCGATGCCTCGATGGCCGAGCGCACCTGGGATGACTACATCGAGCATGCGGCCATTCGTGCGATCGAGGTGGCGCGCGATATCAGCGGCCAGGACCAGATCAACGTGCTGGGCTTCTGCGTGGGCGGCACCATCATCTCGACGGCGCTGTCCGTGCTGGCCGCGCGCGGTGAACGACCGGCCGCCAGCCTGACACTGCTGACCACGCTGCTCGATTTCGCCGATACCGGCATCCTCGATGTATTCGTCGACGAGGCGCATGTGCAGCTGCGCGAGGCCACGCTGGGCGGCGCGGCCGGTGCGCCGTGCGGGCTGCTGCGCGGTGTCGAACTGGCCAACACGTTCTCGTTCCTGCGGCCGAACGACCTGGTCTGGAACTACGTGGTGGACAACTACCTGAAGGGCAATTCGCCGGTGCCGTTCGATTTGCTGTTCTGGAACGGCGACGCCACCAACCTGCCGGGGCCCTGGTACTGCTGGTATCTGCGTCACACCTATCTGCAGGACGAACTCAAGGTGCCGGGCAAGCTGACCGTCTGCAATGCCCCGGTGGACCTGGCATCGATCGACGTGCCGACCTACATCTATGGGTCGCGCGAAGACCATATCGTGCCGTGGACGGCTGCCTATGCATCCACCGCGCTGCTGAAGAACAAGCTCCGCTTCGTGCTGGGTGCCTCTGGCCATATCGCCGGCGTGATCAATCCGCCGGCCAAGAAGAAACGCAGTCACTGGACCAACGACGCGTTGCCGGAATCGGCCCGCGAGTGGCTGGCCGGCGCGCAGGAGCAACCGGGCAGCTGGTGGCCCGACTGGATGGCCTGGCTGGGCAAGCAGGCAGGCCCGAAGCGCGCGGCGTCCAACACGCTGGGCAACGCCCATTACCAGCCGGTAGAGCCGGCACCTGGCCGCTACGTCCAGCAGCGCGCCTGATTTCCATGCGGGCTGGCCGTGGCGGCCGGCCCGGTTTTGAACCGATCCGCGATTCGCTTTCTCGAAAGGACCTCAAATGACCGATATCGTCATTGTTTCCGCAGCTCGTACCGCAGTTGGCAAGTTCGGTGGCTCCCTGGCAAAGATTCCGGCGCCGGAACTGGGCGCCCTCGTGATCAAGGCCGCGCTCGAGCGCGCTGGTGTGAAGCCGGACCAGGTCAGTGAAGTGATCATGGGCCAGGTGCTGACGGCGGCTTCGGGCCAGAATCCGGCGCGCCAGGCATCGCGCAAGGCCGGCCTGCCGGACATGGTGCCCGCCATGACCATCAACAAGGTGTGCGGCTCGGGCCTGAAGGCCGTGATGCTGGCTGCCAACGCCATCATCGCCGGCGAAGCCGAAATCGTGGTGGCCGGCGGCATGGAGAACATGAGCGCCGCCCCGCATGTGCTGCCGGGTTCGCGCGACGGTTTCCGCATGGGCGACACCAAGCTGGTGGACTCGATGATCGTCGACGGCCTGTGGGACGTCTACAACCAGTACCACATGGGTATCACGGCCGAAAACGTGGCCAAGGAGTACGGCATCACGCGCGAAGCCCAGGATGAGTTCGCGGTGGCGTCGCAGAACAAGGCCGAGGCCGCCCAGAAGGCGGGCAAGTTCGACGAGGAAATCGTCCCGGTGCTGATTCCGCAGCGCAAGGGCGACCCGGTGGCCTTCAAGACCGACGAGTTCGTGCGCCAGGGCGCTACGCTGGACAGCTTGGCTGGCCTGAAGCCTGCTTTCGACAAGGCCGGCACGGTGACGGCCGCGAATGCCTCGGGCCTGAACGACGGCGCTGCCGCCGTGGTGGTGATGTCGGCCGCCAAGGCCAAGGAACTGGGCCTGACGCCGCTGGCCACGATCAAGGCGTACGCCAACGCCGGCGTGGATCCGGCCGTGATGGGCATGGGCCCTGTGCCGGCCAGCAAGCGCTGCCTGTCGCGCGCCGGCTGGGGCGTGAAGGACCTGGATCTCATGGAAATCAACGAGGCCTTCGCCGCCCAGGCGCTGGCCGTGCACAAGGAAATGGGCTGGGACCAGTCGAAGATCAACGTGAACGGTGGCGCCATCGCCATCGGCCATCCGATCGGTGCGTCGGGCTGCCGCATTCTGGTGACCCTGCTGCACGAAATGAAGCGTCGTGACGCGAAGAAGGGCCTGGCCTCGCTGTGTATCGGCGGCGGCATGGGCGTGGCGCTGGCAGTCGAGCGCTGATTGCAGGAGGGGTATGCCGGCGGCGCGTGCCGAGGAACGTCTGGCCGCCGGTATCGACACAGACCTGAGCATCGATAACAACGATCGAGCGAGCCAACTAGGAGTGGATATGACTCAGCGCATTGCATATGTGACCGGCGGCATGGGTGGCATCGGAACCGCGATTTGCCAGCGCCTGGCCAAGGACGGATTCAAGGTGGTGGCGGGTTGCGGCCCGAACTCGCCGCGCCGGGAGAAATGGCTCGAACAACAGCGCGCACTCGGTTACGAGTTCGTGGCGTCCGAGGGCAACGTGGCCGACTGGGATTCGACCAAGACCGCTTTCGACAAGGTCAAGGCCGAAGTCGGCGAGGTGGACGTGCTGATCAACAACGCCGGCATCACGCGCGACGTGGTCTTCCGCAAGATGACGCGGTCCGACTGGGACGCCGTGATCGATACCAACCTGACGTCGCTGTTCAACGTGACCAAGCAGGTGATCGACGGCATGGCCGACCGTGGCTGGGGCCGGATCGTCAATATTTCGTCGGTGAACGGCCAGAAGGGCCAGTTCGGCCAGACGAACTATTCGACGGCCAAGGCTGGTCTGCACGGCTTCACGATGGCGCTGGCGCAGGAAATGGCCACCAAGGGCGTGACCGTGAACACCGTGTCGCCCGGCTATATCGCCACGGACATGGTCAAGTCCATCCGCCAGGACGTGCTGGACAAGATCATCGGCACGATCCCGGTCAAGCGCCTGGGCGAGCCGGCTGAAATCGCGTCGATCTGCGCCTGGCTGTCATCGGAGGAATCGGGCTTTTCGACCGGCGCCGACTTCTCGCTGAATGGCGGTCTGCACATGGGCTGACGCCGGCGGCGCTGCGCTGGGGTGCCGCGTTGATGCGGCGCATCCAGCGCAGTGCACAAGCGGATATTCCGGGCCGATTGATCGGCGCCAGGAAAAGGCCGCCCGCATGCCACTTGGCGCGCGGGCGGCCTTTTTTTCAGGCCTTTTCGGTGTGCGAGGGCGGTTTGCTGCGGGTTTTCCTTAAACCTGCCGTCTTTCCATAGTGCTTTCTTGAGCATAGAATCAGGGCAATGGCGCAACCGGCACCAAAGAAGAGCGCTCTTCACGGGTCTGGTCCGGTTGTATCTTGCGCGCCTGCGGCGTCGATCCCGCCGGGACGACGCGTCCATTGCGCACTGCACCGCATGCGGTGCAGCAGCGTTGCGACCAGGCGCAGCAGCGGATGCCAACCGCCGGCATCAGCGACGACAAAAGGATAGAGCACCGATGGCCACGACCAAAAAAGGCGCAGAGCGACTGATCAAGAAGTATCCCAATCGCCGGCTCTACGATACGCAGACCAGCACCTATATCACGCTCGCGGACGTCAAGCAGCTGGTCATGGATACCGAGGACTTCAAGGTCGTCGACGCAAAGTCGGGCGAGGAACTCACCCGCAGCATTCTGCTGCAGATCATTCTGGAAGAAGAAACGGGCGGCGTGCCGATGTTTTCGAGCGCCATGCTGTCGCAGATCATCCGTTTCTATGGCCATGCCATGCAGGGCATGATGGGCACCTACCTGGAAAAGAACATCCAGGCCTTCATTGACATCCAGGGCAAGCTCGCCGAGAACTCGAAGGGTCTGTATTCGGGCGAGGCGTTCAGCCCTGACATGTGGTCGCAGTTCATGAACCTGCAAGGCCCGATGATGCAGGGGATGATGAGCAACTACATCGAACAGAGCAAGAACCTGTTCGTACAGATGCAGGAACAGATGCAGAACCAGGCCAAGAGCATGTTCGGCACGTTCCCGTTCAACCAGCCGGACAAGAAGTAAGCGATCTGATCGCGCTTCGACGACAGGCCCTGCAAGATGCAGGGCCTTTTTCGTTGTGCGACAGCGACGAGATGTTGTGGATGTCTGGCAAATTGCCACATTGGTGATGCACTCCCTGAATGGCGATAACCTCTGCAAGGCTTGTGTGGTCCAATCGGCCAAGCCCTTAGCACGGGGTACTCGCTGATCCTTATTTTTCGCTGCACGATGGCACCACAAACGCATGCGCAAGCGCTGTGCGGGCTGCCGTCGGGCCGAACTGGAGGCACATCCATGTCAAGCCAAGCCGCTACGTGGGGCCTAGCGCCCGACCATGGCGAATCGCCGCAAATCACCAATGTCCTGGAGTTCGCACTCGGTCTTTACGGCCAGATGGCTCATATCCAGCGCGAAGTCGGTGCGCTGTCGGCGGCCCAGCCGGGTATCGGGGAGCGGATCGATGCCACTCAGGTGCTGGTCGGCGCAGCCGAAACCCGTTTGGGCGCGCAGATCCTCGACACCGAAGCAAGACTGGGCGACCGGATCCGCGAGTCGGAATCCCGCATGACTCGGGCACTGGAGACGTCGGAGGCCAGAGGCGAATCGATGATCGCCAGGGTGCTACAGGAGATTGATGCCCGTTCCGAGGCGCGTTTCAGCCGGATGGAAGCCCGATTCGACACGATCGACGCGAAATTCGAGATCGTGGACGCCAAATTCGATGCCATCGACGCCAGATTCGACCAGATGGACGCCAGAATGGACAAGATGGACGACCGGTTCGACAAGGTCGACGACCGGTTCGATAAATCTTATGCGCGGGTGGCCAGGCTGGAAGAAAACCTTGGCGAACGCATCCAGTCCACCAACGACAGGATTTCAGCCTTGAAAGACCGGCTCAACAAGGTGTTCTGGGTGGCGTCAGGTGGGGGCATCGTCCTCGGTCTGGCAGTGGGCTGGAAGCCGATCATCGAGCGGATGGGCGGCCTGGCTGGCCTGTGAGGGCGTGGTTTGCATGCCATTTGGTCAGGCCATGCGCCAACACCTGCCGATCGGGGTAAAATCTCCGCCTTTCATGGCATATGACGGCGCCCGGCAGGCTCGCCGCCTGCCACTAGACCAGCGCGGCGCACCACCGGGGACGGTAGGGCGCGCCCAGATCCCACATTCGCGGTGCCCCATGTCGTCTGAAACCAATCTCTCCAATCCTGCGCCGAAAGTCGGCTTTGTTTCACTTGGCTGCCCCAAGGCCCTGGTCGATTCCGAGCAGATCATCACGCAGCTGCGTGCTGAAGGCTATGCCATCAGCGGCACCTACGACGGTGCCGACCTGGTGGTCGTGAACACCTGCGGCTTCATTGACGAGGCGGTGCAGGAAAGCCTGGATGCCATTGGCGAGGCGCTCACCGAGAACGGCAAGGTCATCGTGACCGGCTGCCTGGGCGCCAAGAAGGATGCGGCGGGACAGGATATCGTGTCGTCGGTGCATCCGAAGGTACTGGCGGTCACGGGCCCGCATGCGTTGGGCGAAGTGATGCAGGCCGTACACGCGCACTTGCCGAAGCCGCACGATCCCTTTACCGATCTGGTGCCGGCTGCAGGCATCAAGCTCACTCCCAAGCACTACGCCTATCTGAAGATTTCGGAAGGCTGCAATCATCGCTGCTCGTTCTGCATCATCCCGTCCATGCGAGGCGACCTGGTGTCGCGCCCGGTGGCCGAAGTGATGCTGGAAGCCGAGAACCTGTTCAAGGCCGGCGTCAAGGAACTGCTCGTGATTTCGCAGGACACCAGCGCCTACGGCGTGGATGTCAAATACCGCACGGGCTTCTGGGACGGCCGGCCGCTGAAGACCCGCATGACCGAACTAGTGGCGGCTCTTGGCGAACTGGCCAGCCAGTATGGCGGCTGGGTACGGCTGCACTATGTCTACCCGTATCCGCACGTCGACGAGATCATTCCGCTGATGAATCAGGGCAATGTGCTGCCGTATCTGGATGTGCCGCTCCAGCACGCGCATCCCGATGTGCTCAAGCGTATGAAGCGTCCGGCCAACGCCGAAAAGACCCTGGATCGCATCCGTGCGTGGCGCGAAATCTGCCCCGAACTGACTATCCGTAGCACGTTTATCGCCGGTTTTCCGGGCGAAACGGAAGCCGAATTCCAGACGCTGCTCGATTTCATCGCTGAAGCCGAGCTCGATCGCGTGGGTTGTTTCGCCTATTCGCCGGTGGAAGGCGCAACCGCCAACGACCTGGCCGGCGCGCTGCCCGACGAGGTGCGCGAAGAGCGCCGTGCGCGGTTCATGGAGGTGGCCGAGGCCGTTTCGGCGCGCAGGCTCCAGCGTAAGGTGGGGCAGACGCTGCGGGTGCTCGTCGACGAGGTGAATCAGGACGGCGGCATTGGCCGTTCGTCCGCTGACGCTCCGGAGATCGATGGACTGGTCTATATCGACCCGGCCGCCAAGCCGTCGCAGCGCTTCAAGACCGGTGACTTCGTTAATGTGAAGATTACGGGCGCCGACGGCCACGATCTGTGGGGTGAAATCGCCTGACCGACTGAATCGGCGTCGGGGCCGGACGGGCGGGCTGCAAGTGTGCCTGTCCAGACAATTAGGTAAAAGTACGGTCGTTCGCTTTTGCTTGGCGACGACTATACTGTGCGCCGCAACATAACGCATGGAGACGAGACATGACGCGTGAAGTGGTGGTTGTCAGCGGTGTGCGCACCGCAATTGGTACCTTTGGCGGCAGCCTGAAGGACCTGGCCCCGACCGAACTGGGTGCGCTGGTGGTGCGCGAGGCATTGGCTCGCGCCAACGTTTCCGGCGACGACGTCGGTCACGTCGTGTTCGGCAACGTGATCCAGACTGAGCCGAAGGACATGTATCTGGGCCGCGTGGCGGCCGTGAACGGCGGTGTTTCGATCAATGCGCCGGCGCTGACCGTGAACCGCCTGTGCGGCTCGGGCCTGCAGGCGATCGTCAGCGCCGCACAGTCAATCCTGCTGGGCGATGCCGATGTCGCGATTGGCGGCGGGGCCGAAAGCATGAGCCGCGCGCCGTATCTGGCGCCGATGGCCCGCTGGGGCGCGCGCATGGGCGACGCCAAGCTGGTCGACATGATGCTGGGCGCGCTGCACGATCCGTTCCACTCGATCCACATGGGTGTGACGGCCGAGAATGTCGCGAAGGAATACGATATTTCCCGCCAGCAGCAGGACGAAACCGCGCTGGAATCGCACCGCCGGGCGTCGGCCGCCATCAAGGCTGGCCATTTCAAGGACCAGATCGTTCCGGTCACGCTGAAGTCGCGCAAGGGCGATGTCGTTTTTGATACCGACGAGCATGTGCGCCATGAAGCAACCATGGACGACATGACAAAGCTGAAGCCCGTCTTCGTCAAGGAAAACGGCACGGTCACGGCTGGCAATGCCTCGGGCCTCAACGACGCCGCAGCAGCGGTGGTGCTGATGGAGCGGGCAGAAGCGGAGCGCCGCGGATTGAAGCCGCTGGCGCGTCTGGTGTCCTACGGTCATGCCGGCGTGGATCCGAAGACGATGGGGATCGGTCCCGTACCCGCCACCAAGATCGCGCTGGAGCGTGCCGGCCTGTCGGTCAAGGATCTGGACGTGATCGAGGCCAATGAAGCGTTCGCCGCGCAGGCCTGTGCCGTGACCAAGGCCCTGGGCCTGGATCCGGCCAAGGTGAATCCGAACGGTTCGGGCATTTCGCTGGGCCATCCGATTGGCGCCACGGGCGCGCTGATCACCGTGAAGGCACTGCACGAACTGCAGCGCGTTCAGGGTCGATACGCACTGGTGACGATGTGCATCGGCGGCGGTCAGGGGATCGCCGCGATTTTCGAGCGCGTTTAACGTCACATTGCGCGCCATTGCCCAGGAAGCTGTCTTGCCTCGTTTTGTCCTGTCCCACCTGTTGCATTCGATGATCGTTGCCACAACGCTGGCGCTTCCGGCAGCTGCCATGGCTGCCGGAGACGATTTGTCGACAGGGGACGGGCAGGGCGGCGGCAGTTTCGGCATCAACGACGCCATCCGCGCGGGCGAAGCCAAGCGCGGGGCGTCGCTGTCGACGGGGCCGGTGCGCATGCTCCCTCCGCGACAGGAATACGCGCACTATCCGACCTACGTTGGCACCGTGGGCGACAAGCAGGTGCGGATGCGTATCGCACCAAAGACCGATACGCGGGACAGCCTGCAGGGCGAGTATCAGATCGGCGACGCCAAGGGTGTTCGCTTGCTGTCCGGGGAGTGGGATAGCGGTACCTTCCTGATGGAAGAGTCGGACGATGGCACGCGTGTGTCCGGCAACTGGGAAGGGCAGATCGACCGGAACGGTGCGGTGCGCGGCACGTGGACCGATGCTTACAATCCGGCGATCGTCCTGCCTTTTTTCATTCGCCCGTTTGGCGGACATCTGGTGATTCCCCCGTTCGATATGACCCCCGGCAGCGGCATTACCTACGCGCCGCCGCCGCCGAAGTCTTCTATCTCGACGGACAAGACCCGCTAGCACGACTGCGCCACATCGCGTGGCGCGCGCGGCATTTACTGGTAAGCTCGGACGCCTGATCCGAATTTTTCAGGGAATACGCCGTGTCTGCTTCCGACTCGTCCCGCAACCCCCCTCGCTATATCCAGACCACCGCGGTCCAGCCCGAACTGGATATCGCGCCGGGTTTCGACTCTTTTTCCACGCCCACGTATCGCGGCTCGACAATCGTCTTCCGGAATCTTGCTGAACTGCGCGCTTATGGTGATCGCAGCAAGACGTACTGGCGCTACGGCCTGCACGCCACGCCTACCAGCGAGGCGCTGTGCCAGCAACTGGCGCAGATCGAAGGTGGCCGACACACGTTGCTGCTGCCATCGGGCATGGGCGCAATCTCGCTGGTGTACTTCGCCTTGCTGCGGACTGGCGACGATGTGCTTGTCCCGGACAATGTTTATGGCCCGAACCGCGACCACGGCGAATGGCTGGCGCGCGAATTCGGCGTCACGGTGCGCTACTACCATCCGTCGATAGGTGCCGGTATCGCTTCACTGATCCAGCCCAATACGCGACTGATCTGGATGGAAGCGCCGGGCTCCGTGACGATGGAAGTGCCTGACAGCGAGGCCATCGTCTCTGCCGCACGGGCGCGTGGCGTGCTGACCGCCATCGACAATACGTGGTCTGCCGGGGTGTATTTCAAGCCATTCGAGAAAGGTATCGATATCTCGGTGCAGGCACTGACGAAGTACCAGTCCGGGGGCAGCGACGTCCTGATGGGCGCCGTCATCACGCAGGACGACAAGGTGCATGACCGCCTCAAGCGCACCCGCATGATCATGGGCTGGGGCGTGTCGGCGGACGATTGCTTCCTGGTGCTGCGCGGACTGGCCAGCATGCCGGTGCGCCTGGCCGCGCACGACCGCGCGGCGCGCGAAGTTGCCGAGTGGCTCAAGCAGCGTCCGGAGGTGACCCGCGTATTGCACCCGGCCTTGCCCGATTGCCCGGGCCACGCGGAGTGGCTGCGCGATTTTTCCGGCGCCAGCGGGCTGTTCTCGATCATTCTGCATGACCGTTATTCGCGCGAGCAGGTGGATGCGTTCATCGAGGCCCTGAGGCTTTATGCGATTGGCTGGTCCTGGGGCGGCGCGCATAGCTTGGCGCTGCCGTATCACATTGACACGATGCGGCCGGCGGACACCTGGCCGCCGGAAGGCTGGACGAACGCCGGGGAACTGGTGCGGCTGTACATTGGCCTGGAAGACACGCGCGACTTGATCGGCGATCTGAAGCAGGCGATGGAAGCCTGCCTGCGCTAGCCGCCGGCGCCGTGCAGCAAAAAGCCCCGCTATGGCGGGGCTTTTTATTTGTGGGCCAGGCGTTGGAACCGCCCTTGCAAGCCAATCAGGCTGCGTCGGCCTTACGCATTGTCGCCTGCGGCGCAGCCTGTGCCGTGGTGCCACGCGTTGCCCAAACCGATTCCGCCGGGCCATTCTGCGCACGGCGCTGGGTGACACGGGCCAGCGCGACGTAGCCGACTGCCATGGCAATAGCGCCAATATCGAAGCCGGCGATGACCCAGCGGCCATGAAGCGCGGCGGCAAAGAGATGGTCGCCCGTCAGAACCCAATTGGAAAGCGGCACGGCCAATGTTGCGAGTGCGGCCACGTAAAGCAGCTCCACGGCGGCACGAATCGGCGGCCGGGCCAGCGCCCACGCCGCGGCGAGTGCGAACACCGGCCAGAAGACATAGCTGACGGCGCGGTCCGGCCACAGCAGGGCGGCCGGAAAGCACAGTGCCACACCAATGCAGGTGCCGATGCAAACGCCTACCGTGGCCTGGGCAAGCAGCTTGTGCACGCGCGGCTGTTCGGCCTGGCGAGACTTGCGGCGCGTCTCGATCCACAGCAGGTTGCCGGAGTAGAACAGGAACGCACCGGCCAGCCCGGCAACAAGATAGACGAACCGCACAGCCAGGTCGCCATAGGTGCCATAGTGCAGCGCGAACATGGCGCTGTAGATCATGTGATTGGTGTCGCGCGCGCCGGCCGTCTGGTTGGCGATCAACTGGCCTGCATTGGGCTCATTGGCCGCCGCGTGGATACCCACCGCGCCGCCGTTGCCCAGCGCGCGGGTGCTATCGCCTCGTACTTCGGCCACGGCGTTGGCATCGCCATAGCGCTGAAACCGGATGGCGCTGGGGGTGAATCGCTCGCCGCCGTGTTCCCGTGCAATGGCCAGCAACTGGGCCGACGACATCGTCGGCGATGCGCGGCCCGAGGCCGTGACTTCGGGTGCGGCGCCCGTGACGCGCGGCACCGCCTCGAACAGCTTGCCGTCGAAGGTCAGCATGTTGAACACCATGACCATGACCAGCGACAGGCAGAAGAAGGCCCCGGTGATGGCAAAGATCAGGTGGAAGGGCAGGCTGAACAGGCCCAGCACATTGTGCGTGTCCATCCAGAAGCGCTTCAGGTTACGGCCCGGCCGCACCGCGAACAGGTCTTTCTTCAGACGGGGCAGGTGCAGGATCACGCCCGATACGAGGGCGAGGCCGTACAGCACGGAGATGATCCCCATGAAGTACATGCCATTGATGCCAAGGCCGAGCGAGTAGTGCAGCGCGTTCAGGAACGCCGACAGCTCGCCAGTCACGTGGTCGAGCGACGTGTTGTTCTGCGCCGCCTTGTCGCCGCTCAGGCGCTCGCCGTTCATCGTGTGCCATGCACCGGCCTTGTCCTGCCAGTAGGCGTTGAAATCCGGCTCTTCCTTGCTGGGCAGGCCAACGTAGACGCTGTTGGCTGCGTCCGGATGCACCGCGACCAGCTTTTGCACGAAGGCGTCGATGGCAGGGCCGTCCACCTGGACTTCGGTGCCGTGATGGCCCTCCAGGCGTGCCGGGTTCTGCCAGACGTGCAGTTCATGGTGGAAGACGGTGATCGCGCCTGCGAAGAAGGCGATGAACAGCGCCCAGCCGGCCATCAGGCCGACCCAGGTATGGAGCGTATTGAAAACGCGCAGGGTATTGGGTTTCATGCGAATGCCTCGGTGGCCGGATCAGTGCCCAGACAGGGTCGACAGCGTCGATGCCGGCGGCATCGCGTGCATCAGGCGGACCGCCCACAGGATGCCGTAGCAAACCAGGTTGCCCCCGATCAGCCACAGCCAGGCGGCGCGGCTGGTCTGGAACAGCAGGCTCAGGCTGATGATGGTCACCCACAGCACGAAGCTCAGGACGACGGCCAGCAGGATGCCGCTTTCCCAGCCGGCCGGCAGCCACAACACGCCGAGCGTGCACAGCGCGACAGCCAGCGGCAGGCCCAGCAAGGCGCCGGCGAGCCACTTGGTACCGATCATGATGGGCTCCCTTCGCCCGGCATGTCGTCGTAGCGCTTGTGGTGGATCCAGGTGCCGAAGAACGGCCAGGCGGACAGGCAGCAGGTCAGGGTGACCAGCGTTGCGGCGATCGCCACGGGCCAGCCTTCGGGGATGCTCATGACCCACGTGCCACCGATGGCGAGGACGACGCCCAGCCAGAACAGCAGCCGGGGCGGCAGCGGTGCGCGGCCGTTGTTGTCGGCATCCACGCACAGCACCTGGTTGGGCGCGGACAGGTAAAGGCACGCGGCGGCGGCCAGGGATAGAAAAACGGCTAACGCTTGCATGCGTCGGGCGACCGAGGGGACGATGTTACGGGAAAGGAATAATAATAATGATTCGCATTTGATTTCACAAGGAAATCAAGGCGTTAACGGACTATTCGGTACAGCTGTGACCGAAATGCGAATGACGGAAATGTAATGTGACAGTCGCGGTGAAATGTGCGCGAAAGACCTCCCGGCAGCGCCGGGGGCAATAGCGGGCACCGCGAACGGGTGCCCGGCGGGGAGCCGATCAGTGCGGGAACAGGTTCAGCAGGCCGTCCAGTCCCACGTGGTTGAACGCGACGCTGGCTTGCGCCCGTACCACGGGTTTGGCCCGGAAAGCCAACGACAGGCCCGCCACGGCCATCATCTTGAGGTCGTTGGACCCGTCGCCCATGACGATGGCCTGCGACGGATCTGCGCCAATCTGCTCGCAGACTTCCCGCACCGTGCGTGCCTTGACGTCGGCATTGACGATTTCGCCCACCACGTTGCCGGTCAGCTTGCCGTCGACGATTTCCAGCGTATTGGCGCGCGTGAAATCAAGCTTCAGGCGCGGCTTGAGCTGGTCGGTGAAGTGCACGAAGCCGCCCGATACCAGCAACGTCTTCATGCCCAGCGCCTGGACCGTCTGCAGCATGCGTTCCGCGCCCGGCGACAGCTTCAGGCGCTCGGCATAGACGCGATCGAGCACGCTGGCGTCCAGCCCCTTCAGCAGGGCCACGCGGCGGCGCAGGCTTTCATTGAAATCGGTGATCTCGCCTCGCATGGCGGCTTCGGTAATGGCCGAAACCTCGGCCTTGAGCCCGCAGAAGTCGGCGATTTCGTCGATGCACTCGATCGTGATCAACGTGGAATCCATGTCCATCGCCACCAGTCGGAAGTCCGACAGCTTGCGGCCCGCCGGCACCACGGCCCAGTCGATGCCACGTTCACCGCACACGTCATCCAGGGCATCGCGCAGCGCCGGGGTCAGCGGGTTGCAGTGTTCGGCGGCCGCCACGTTGTCGGCGCGCAGCGCCAAATCAGAGGCATTGGCCACCGTGCGTACGGCGTCGAGGTCGGCGGCGGACAGCGGGGACAGGCTTTGGAGAATCAGGGGCATGACAGCAGGAATCCGGGCGATGCGGGGAACGGTGCGAAAAAGTGCGAAAGCGTGCGTAGGCGTGCCAACGCGTACGGAAGGGCGCCGCAGACGCGATAGGGCAAGGGCCGTATTGTACTGTGCCCTTGCCCCCTGGCTGCGCCTGGTCGCGGGCGATCAGGCCACGCGCAGGCTATCCACCACCTTGTGCAGAAACGCCTCGCATGCGGCCAGTTGGTCCAGCGCGACGAATTCGTCGGGCTTGTGGGCCTGCTGGATATCGCCGGGGCCGCACACCACGGCCGGAATGCCGGCGCGCTGGAACAGGCCGGCCTCGGTGCCGTAGGCCACCTTGTTCGTGTCGCGGTCGGCGGTCAGCGCGCGCACGAGCTGGGTGATGGCATCCGATTCGGCGGCGTCCAGCGACGGGGCTGCGGCAATCTTGCTGATCGCCATGCCGGCGTCCACGTTCTCGGCACGCATTTTTGGCACCAGCACATCGGCCACGTACTGCTGGATGCGGGCCAGGATCGCTTCAGGGTCCACGCCGGGCAGGTTGCGGAACTCGAACACGAACTCGCATTCGGCCGGGATCGTGTTCAGCGCGATGCCGCCGTGGATCGTGCCGGTGGATGCCGTCGAAAACGGCACGTCGAAGGCCTGGTCGTACGGGCCGTTGGCCTTGAACTCGTCGGCGATGTCGCGGATGTAGCAGATCAGGCGCGCCGCGTACTCGATGGCGTTGACCCCCTTCGGCGTCAGCGACGAATGGGCCGCCTGGCCCTTCACGCAGCAGCGATAGGCGTTGATGCCCTTGTGCGCCACGATCACGCGCATGCTGGTCGGTTCGCCCACGATGCAGCCCGCCGGCCTCACGCCCCGGTCACGCAGTTCGGCCAGCAGGTAGGGCGCGCCCATGCAGCCGATCTCCTCGTCGAACGACAGCGCGTAGTGCACCGGCTCGCGCAGCTTCGCGTCCAGGATGGTGGGCAGCAGTGCCAGGCTGGTGCCGATGAAGCCCTTCATGTCGCAGGTGCCGCGGCCGTAGAGCTTGCCGTCGCGAATCACGGGCTTGAACGGGTCGGTGGTCCAGTTCTGGCCGTCCACGGGCACCACGTCGGTGTGGCCGGACAGCACGATGCCGCCGTCGGTGGCGCCGTTCGCGGCCGGAATCGTCACGAACAGGTTGGCCTTGTCGCCCTGTGGGTTGTAGCTCAGATGCGGGCGCAGACCCTTGGCCAGAAAGTGGTCGCGCACGGATTCGATCAGCCCCAGGTTCGAGTGACGCGACGTGGTGTCGAACGACACCAGGCGCTGGGTCCAGTCCAGGGCGCTGCCGCGTTGCGGGGTTTCGGTGTTGGCGTTTCGGGTGTCGGCGGCAGCTTGCATGGGAAGGTGAAACAGTTGATTCGTCAAGGATGTGATCGTACACCTGTCGGTGCGGTCAGGCCAGTTGGCGCAGCGTGTGCTTGATGGTCTGGGCACGCGCGCCCACGTCGGGCATCTTGGCCTCGATGCGCAGCTTGTCCTGCCCGGCCAGCTTGATGTGCTTGTTCTTCTGCACGAGGTCGATGATCCGGATGGCGTCGATCGGCGGATTCGGCACGAACTGCATGCTTACGATGGCCTCGCCGGCGTCGATCTTGCGCACGCCCAGCGGTGCGGCGGCAATCCGCAGCCGGTGCGTTTCGATCAGCGCCTGCGCCTGGGCGGGCAGCCGGCCGAAGCGGTCGATCAGCTCTTCCTGGATGTCGTCCACGCGCTCGCCGGTTTCGCAGTTGGCCAGCCGCTTGTAGAGCGACAGGCGCTCGTGCACGTCGGCGCAGTAGTCGTTCGGCAGCAGCGCCGGCGTGCCGAGGTTGATTTCGGTAGTGGCCGCCAGCGGCGCCATCAGGTCCGGCTCCTTGCCCGCCTTGAGCGACTTCACCGCCGCGTTGAGCATGTCCGTGTACAACTGGAAGCCGATTTCGTGGATTTCGCCCGACTGCTTGTCGCCCAGTACCTCGCCGGCACCGCGGATTTCCAGGTCGTGCATGGCCAGGTAAAAGCCCGCGCCCAGTTCCTCCATCTGCTGGATGGCCTCGAGCCGGCGCTGCGCCTGCTTGGTCAGGCCGTCCACATCATGCACCAGCAGGTAGGCGTAGGCCTGGTGGTGGCTGCGGCCCACGCGGCCGCGCAGCTGGTGCAGCTGGGCCAGGCCGAAGCGGTCGGCGCGATGGATCAGGATCGTGTTGGCCGTGGGCACGTCGATGCCGGTTTCGATAATCGTCGTGCAGAGCAGGATGTTGTCGCGGCGGGCCACGAAGTCGCGCATCACGCGTTCCAGCTCGCGCTCGTGCATCTGCCCGTGCGCCACGGCGATGCGCGCCTCCGGCACCAGTTCGACCAGCTTGGCGCGCTTGTTCTCGATGGTCTCGACTTCGTTGTGCAGGAAGTAGACCTGGCCGCCGCGCTTGAGCTCGCGCAGGATGGCCTCGCGGATCACGCCGTCTTCTTCGCGCCGCACGAAGGTCTTGATGGCCAGCCGCTTTTGCGGCGCGGTGGCGATGACCGAGAAGTCGCGCAGGCCTTCCAGTGCCATGCCCAGCGTACGCGGGATCGGCGTGGCGGTCAGCGTCAGCACGTCCACCTCGGCGCGCAGCGTCTTCAGCGCTTCCTTCTGGCGTACGCCAAAGCGGTGTTCCTCGTCGATGATGACCAGGCCCAGGCGCTGGAACTTCACCTCGTCGGACAGCAGCTTGTGGGTGCCGATGACGATGTCTACCGTGCCTTCGTTGATCTGCTTGATCGCGACGTCTATTTCCTTCTTGGTCTTGAAGCGCGACAGTTCCACGATGCGCACCGGCCACTCTGCGAAGCGGTCGGACAGCGTCTGGAAATGCTGCTCGGCCAGCAGCGTGGTGGGCGCCAGCATCGCCACCTGCTTGCCGCCCAGCACGGCCACGAATGCCGCCCGCAGCGCGACCTCGGTCTTGCCGAAGCCCACGTCGCCGCAGACCAGCCGGTCCATCGGCTTGCCCGACGTCATGTCGGCGATCACGGCCGAAATGGCGGCGGCCTGGTCCGGCGTTTCCTCGAAGCCGAAGCTCTCGGCGAAGGTCTCGTAGTCCTTCGGCTGCAGCGGGAAGGCAAAGCCCTGGCGCAGCGCGCGGCGCGCGTACAGGTTCAGCAGTTCGGCAGCCGTATCGCGGATCTGCTGCGCGGCGCGGCGCTTGGCCTTGTCCCACTGGCCGGTGCCCAGCGAATGCAGCGGCGCGGTGTCCGGATCGGCGCCCGAATAGCGCGAGATCACATGCAGCTGATGCACGGGCACGTACAGCTTGCTGGCCTTGTCGTAGTCCAGATGCAGGAATTCCTCGTCGCCCTGGCCCATGTCCAGCGTGACCAGCCCCTGATAGCGGCCGATGCCGTGCTCGCTGTGCACCACAGGGTCGCCGATCTTGAGTTCGGCCAGATCCCGCACCATCGCGTCGACGGTGCTGGCCTGCTCCTGCTTGCGGCGGCCCGCGCGGCGCGTGGTGCCGGCGTACAGCTCGTTCTCGGTGACGAAGGCGAACTGCGCGGTGGGCAGCGCAAAGCCGCTCTGCAGCGGCGCCACCACGATCGAGAAATGCGATTCGCCGGCCAGGAAGGCTGCAAAGTCGTCGACCACCATCGGACGCAGGCCGCTTTCCGCGAACAGCTGCATCAGCGTTTCGCGGCGGCCCGCCGAGTCGGCGCACATCAGCACGCGGGTGGCCTTGTTCAGCAGCAGTGCTTCCAGATTGACCAGCGGGTCTTCGGCGCGGCGGTTGACCGATACATCGGGCAGGCTGGCCGCGAAAGCCGGCAGCTCGCCCGCGGCCCCTTCACGCTGCAGCACCAGCCGGGCCAGCGGCTTGGCGCCGATGAAGAACTGCTCCTCGGACAGGAACAGGTCTGCGGGCGGCAGCAGAGGGCGTTCGCGGTCGTGGCGCATGAACGTGTAGCGCTGCGTGGTGTCGGCCCAGAAGCGGCGGATGGCTTCATCGACCTGGCCTGCGAATGCCAGTTGCGTGCCGGCGGGCAGGTAGTCGAACAGCGTGGCGCTCTGCTCGAAGAACAGCGGCAGGTAGTACTCGATGCCCGCGGACGGCACGCCGTTGCCGATGTCCTTGTAGATCGGGGACTTGGTCGGGTCACCCTCGAAGACTTCGCGCCAGCGGCCGCGGAAGGCGGTGCGGGCGGCTTCGTCCAGCGGAAACTCGCGGCCCGGCAGCAGGCGCACTTCCTTGACCGGATAGAGGCTGCGCTGCGAATCTGGGTCGAACGCACGGATGGTCTCGATTTCGTCGCCGAACAGGTCGATCCGGTACGGCAGCGCCGAGCCCATTGGATACAAATCGATCAGGCCGCCGCGCACGCTGTATTCGCCCGGCCGCATGACCGCGCTCACGTGCTCGTAGCCGGCCAGCGTGAACTGGGCCTTGAGCGCGGCTTCGTCCAGCTTTTCGCCCTGCTTGAAGAAGAACGTGTAGGCGGCCAGGAAGGAGGGGGGCGCCAGGCGGTAGAGCGCCGTCGACGCGGGCACGATCATCACGTCGCACTGGCCGCCCTGGATGTCGTGCAGCGTGGCCAGGCGCTCCGATACCAGGTCCTGGTGCGGTGAAAAGCTGTCGTACGGCAGTGTTTCCCAGTCCGGCAGCAGCCGTACGCGCAGTTCGGGTGCGAACCACGGGATTTCCTCTGCCAGCCGTTGCGCGTCCATGGCATTGGCGCAGACTACGGCCACCATCGGCACGCTGGCGCGATGCTGGCGTGCGTAGGCGGCAACCGCCAGGGCGTCGGCGGAGCCGGTCAGGCCGGTCACGGTATGGCGCATACCAGCCTTGACCAGCGGCAGGGTGGCGAAAGGAAATGCAGTAGCGATGTCAGGCATTGGCAGCAGTGAGCGCAAAAACGGCAACACCCCGCCGGCACATGCGAAAGGCATGCCACGGGCAGGGGTATCTGTCATGCCAGCCGTGCCATGCCAAGACTCATGGCGGCGGGCGAGGGCCGTATTATAGAATGCGCACCGGCCGGCCCGCTGGCCGCGCCAAATATTCAAAGGCCCTCAGAAACCTGTGTCCGATCGTCGATTCGCCCTGATTCCCTGTGCCGGTACCGGCAGCCGTGCCGGCGGCGCCGTGCAGAAGCAATACCAGACCGTGGCCGGCCGGCCGATGCTCTGGTACGCGCTGGCGGCCTTTTCCGCCAGCGAAGCCATCAGCGCCACCGCGCTGGTGCTGGCGCCCGACGACATGCCGCTGGAGTCACGGTTCGGCGCCCAGGCCTTTGCGGGCCTGCGCTTCGATACCGCGTTCGTGGGCGGCGATTCGCGCCATGCCTCGGTGCTGGCCGGTCTGCACCACCTGGCCACGCTGGGGGCGGTGGATACCGACTGGGTACTGGTTCATGATGCCGCGCGGCCGGGTCTGACCGCCGCGATGATCGACACGCTGGTGCGGGCGGTGGAGTCCGATGATGCGGCCAGCGAACCGATTGGCGGCATCCTGGCCGTGCCGGTGCCTGACACCCTCAAGCGTGCCGACGCCGGAGCGCGCATCGGCGGTACCGTGCCGCGCGAGGGCCTGTGGCAGGCGCAAACACCACAAATGTTCCGCATCGGCGTACTGCGCCATGCACTGGAAGACGCCATGGCCGCCGGTGCCGTGGTCACCGACGAGGCCAGCGCCATCGAGCGGCTGGGTCTGCATCCGCGGCTGGTCAACGGCTCGCTGCGCAACTTCAAGGTGACCTACCCCGAGGACTTTGCGCTGGCCGATGTGCTGCTGCGCACGGGCCAATCGGCGTCGTGAACCATTTTTGCAAGGAGTCGTTTTGAATCCGTTCGATTTTCGCGTAGGACAGGGCTATGACGTGCACGCCCTGGTGCCGGGCCGCAAGCTGATTCTCGGTGGCGTCGATATCCCGCACGACCGCGGCCTGCTGGGCCACTCGGATGCCGATGCGCTGCTGCATGCCGTGACCGACGCGCTGTTCGGCGCGGCTGCGCTGGGCGACATCGGCCGCCACTTTCCGGACACCGATCCCGACTTCAAGGGCGCCGACAGCCGCGTGCTGCTGCGCGAAGCGGCGCGCCGCGTGCGTGCCGCCGGATTCGAGATCGGCAACGTCGACGCCACGGTGATCGCGCAGAAGCCGAAGCTGGCACCGCATATCGCGGGCATGGTGGCCAACCTGGCCGAAGACCTGGGTCTGGCCGTCACGCACTGCAACGTGAAGGCCAAGACCAACGAGAAGCTCGGGTTTGAAGGGAAGGAAGAGGGCATCGTCGCGCAGGCGGCGGTGCTGATCTACCGCCGCACGGCTGACGTGCAGGACTGAGACGGGCCGAAGCGGGAACCCGACGCCGACGGCTCAGGCAGGCGGCGCCGGCGTCGCCGCCGCGTTTTCGGCCGTGATCGGGTAGACGTAGTCGATCAGCCGTGCCATGGCACCGTGGCGCGATCCAGCTTCCGTACGCTTCTGGAAGCCCATCTGCTCGCAGAGTTTGATGGCCGAGTCCATCTCGGGCATGGTGCGGCAGATCAGCGCGCTGGCGCCAATGTCGCGGGCGCGCTGGATGCAGATCTGCATCAGCCGCTTGCCCAGCCCAAGCCCGCGCGCCTGCGGGCTGACCGAAAGCAGCCGCGCTTCGGGCAGCGTCAGCGTGATCGTGGAGTCGTCCAGCGCCGGCAGGGTGGCGCCCGGATGGCAGAACAGCACGGCACCGCTGATGCCGTGATCGGTTTCCGCGACCCACCATTCCATGTCGGGATTGTCCTTGGCGGCCATCACGGACTTCATGCCGCGCTGGAACGATGCGCGGCAATCTTCCATGATTTCCAGCTCATATTGCCCGTAGGCCTGCTGCGTGACGGCGGCGATATCGCCCCAGTCGTGTACGGCGGCCAGGCGGAACCTGAATCGCGGCGAATTGGGTGAAGGCAAGGTGCTCATGGCAACGGCGAAGTTCGTGACCTTTCGTCGATTGTAGGCCGCGCCATGCACAAATGCATCGGGTCGATTGGCTGTACCCAATGTCGGACAATACCGATTGACCGATGGCAAAAGGGCAAAAATGCACACGGGCGAACACGCTTCAGTGTTCGCCCGTGTGGATGCCTGGCGATGCGTCGAGGGCCGTTTTGCCCGCGATCCACGCCTGATTGGCGTGCTTTGGCCGTGATTTCGAGGCTTATTCCGCCACGATCACGTTCGCGGCGGCGCCGATCACGGCCGCGATGCGGCCGACGTCACGCAACTGCTGGGCGCTCATGCCCTGTTCGTTCTTCAGCAACTGGTAGTGCGACTTCACGCAGAAGTGGCACTTGCCGATGATCGAGGCGGCCAGTGCGTACATCTCGAAGCGGCGCTTGTCCACACCACCATGGGTAGCGTACGCGTTCATGCGCAGGCCTGCCGGCTGGCTGGCCAGGTCCGGATCTTCCGCCATCTCGACGTACGGATACCAGATGTTGTTCATGCCCATCAGCGCGGCGGCCGTTTGCGCGGCGTTGACTTCCTCGGGCGACAGCACGTTCGCGTTGCGAATCGCATCGACAATGAGCTTGCTCTTGGCCGCGAAGGACGCAGCCAGCGCCACGCCGACGGCGTCGTTGCCTTCCAGCGACGATCGGGCGATGGTGCCATCCACGTTCAGACGGATGTCCTTGGCGTAGTCGGGGATTGCGCTTTTAATCGCACTAAGGAATTCCATTTATTTCTCCTATCGACGAGGGCTCAAAAAACCCGCACGTAGCGGGTTTCGACATGAAAGGGCACCGGGCCCTTCCATGTGATGTGCCGGGTCACGCAAGGTGCCTGGCAGGCAGGGCCAATTACAGCGTGGCGCCGCCGACAGCGCGGTTGCACGGGCACAGTTCGTCCGTTTGCAGACCGTCCAGAATACGCAGGACTTCTTCCGGGTTGCGGCCGACGTTCAGGTTGTTCACCGAAACGTGCTGGATCACATTGTCCGGATCGACGATGAACGTCGCGCGCAGGGCCACGCCAGCGGCCTGGTCACGCACGCCCAGCTGGTCGACCAGCGAGCCGGTCACGTCGGCGAATTGCCACTGGTTCAGCTTGTTCAGGTCCTTGTGTTCGCGGCGCCATGCCAGCTTCACGAATTCGTTGTCGGTCGAGCCGCCCAGCACGATCGCGTCGCGGTCGGCGAAGTCGTCGTTCAGCTTGGCGAATGCCACGATTTCGGTCGGGCACACGAACGTGAAGTCCTTCGGGTAGAAGTAAATGATCTTCCACTTGCCTTGGAACGACTTTTCAGTGATGTCTTCGAAAGCCGACTGGCCATTCTCTTCGTGGTTGTTGAAACCCGGCTTGACACCAACGATGCTGAAGGCTTCGAGCTTGTCACCAACGGTCTTCATTGACTTCTCCTGATACGGTTGAACAGATTGAGGCTTGCAATCTACAATTCGGTTCCCTCGGCAGCCGGGGATGTCAATCGTATTTGCACGAAAACTGTGAGTATGCGTATTTGCGCGCACCAAGGCCAATTGGTTTTCTTAACCGGCCCGATAGGCAGCGTCTCGCACGATACAAAAAACGAGCCGCAAGTATGCCATGTGCACCAGATTGTGACGGCTGTCCGAAAAGCAATCGCGCCGCCATCACATACTTGCCACGCGAACGTGTCAGGCACATGAAGGCGGCGCGACGCCGCACGCGCGTGGCGTGCAGGCCAGGAAGGATCAGGCGGCGCTTAGCGTCGTCTGCTCGCGTCGGGCGCGGAAGATCATCAGGGTGGCCGCCAGGCCGCAGGCCGCGGCAAACATCAGCCAGAGACCCGGAGCAGCCTTGTTGCCGGTGCTGTGGATCAGGTACGTGGAGATGGCCGGAGTGAAGCCGCCGAACAAGGCCGTGGCCAGGCTGTAGGCCAGCGAGAAGCCAGCGGTACGCACGGCGGGAGGCATGACTTCGGTCAAGGTGACGACCATGGCACCGTTATAGCTGCCATACAGGAACGACAGCCACAGTTCCACCATCAGCAGGCGCTCGAACGACGGCGCCGCTACCAGCCACGACACGGCGGGATAGGCCGTGACCAGCGTGGCGATCGTGAAGAACACCAGCAGCGGCTTGCGGCCGACACGGTCGGATACGGCGCCCATCAGCGGCAGCCAGATGAAGTTCGACAGACCCACGCACATCGTGACGATCAGGTTGTCCACGTCGTCGAGCTTGAGCACGGTCTTGCCAAACGTCGGCGTGTACGCGGTGATCATGTAGAACGACACCGTGGTCATCACCACCAGCAGGCAGCCGGCGATGATGATGCGCCAGTTTTCGAGCATCGAACGGTAGATCTCGTTGATCGACGGGCGATGCTTGCGCGTGCGGAATTCTTCCGTTTCCTCCAGCGAGCGGCGGATCAGGAACAGGAACGGCACGATCAGGCAGCCGATCAGGAACGGCACGCGCCAGCCCCAGCTATCCATCTGCGCGGGCGCCAGCGTGGCGTGCAGGATCACGCCGAGCAGGCCCGCGAAGATCACGGCCACCTGCTGGCTGGCCGATTGCCACGCCACATAGAAGCCCTTCTGGCCGGGCTTGGCGATCTCGGACAGGTACACCGACACCCCGCCCAGTTCCACGCCGGCCGAGAAGCCCTGCAGCAGGCGCCCGAACAGCACCAGCAGCGGGGCGGCTATGCCGATCGATGCGTAGCCGGGCACCACGGCGATCAGCAGCGTGCCCAGCGCCATCAGCACCAGCGTGACGATCAGGCCCTTGCGGCGGCCATGGTGGTCGATGTAGGCACCCAGCACGATCGCACCGAGCGGGCGCATCAGGAAGCCCGCGCCGAACGTGGCCAGCGACAGCATCAGCGACGCGAACTCATCGCCGGAGGGAAAGAACGTATGTGCGATGGCGGCGGCATAGAAGCCGTACACCATGAAATCGTACATTTCGAGGAAGTTTCCGCTGACGACGCGGAACACGGTACGAAAACCGTGCTGAGGTGTGGCGCTGGAGCTTGACATGGCTGTCTCTCGGTCGCCGCACGTGGGGTCGTGCGGCATGTTGTCGATCGTTGTCAGCCATGGCGGAAAAGGAGTACTGCGGCAGGCGGCGCCATGACTGCGGATGCCGTTGTATGCATCGGCCTGTCGATGGCGTGAAGTGTGCGCAATGACGCTGTCATTCGCCTGTCAGCGACCTTTCAAATCCATATCAAATGCTGAAGAAAACCTGTCAATGCGCCGCATGCGGGACATGCGGGCACTGCGGCGGTGCCAGGCGAGGCTCCGCGAGGCCCGCGATCGATCAGGCGCGCCTGAAACGCGCGCTGACCACGAGGCCCGTCTTGGGGGCGGGGCGGTTGGCCAGAATCAGGCGGCCGCCGTTGCGCTGCAGGATACGGTTGACGATCGACATGCCCAGGCCCGCGCCCTTGGCCTCGCTGCGCGCACTGTCGAGCCGGTAGAACGGCCGGGTCAGCAGCGACAGCTGTTCGTTCGGCACGCCGGGGCCGTTGTCGGCCACCACCAGCACGGCTTCCTTGTCTTCCACGCGCGTGGAAATCTCCACGTCGGCCATGCCGGATTCCTCGTCCTTGGCATAGCGGCGCGCGTTCTCGACGAGGTTGTCCAGAATGCGCTGGATTTCCATGCGGTTGGCCACGGCCATGACCGGGCCATTCGAGCGCACGTGCACGCGCACGTCGTCGTGCGCGGCATAGACGCCAACCGATTCCTGCACCAGCGTGGACAGGTCCACCGGCTCCACCACCTCCTGGCCGGGGCGGGCGTAGTTCAGGAACTGGCCGATGATGGCATCCATCTGTTCGATGTCGGCAATCATGGCGTCGCGCGTGGTGGTGTCCACGGGCGACATCTCGGTTTCCAGCCGCAGCCGGGTGAGCGGGGTGCGCAGGTCGTGCGAGATGCCGGCCAGCATGACTACGCGATCGTCGTCGAGCTGGCGCAGATCGCGCACCATCTGGTTGAAGCTGCGGTTGGCCTGGGCCACTTCGCTGGCGCCCTGTTCGCGCAGCGGCGGGGCCTCGCCCCCGGTGCCGATCAGCCGCGCGGCATTGGCCAGCCGCTTGAGCGGGTAGTTGACGCGCGCCGTGATGAAGGCCGCGCCAATGATCGACAGCAGCAGCGCGGCAATACTCCACCAGAGCCACTGAATGCCGGGCACGCGCTCGAAGCGTTCGGGGCTGATGGCCACCCAGTAGTCATCGCCTTCGATCTCGAAACTGACCCACACGCCCGGGATATCGTTGACCGTGGTGGCCAGCACCGTGTCTTCGCCCAGGCGGCCGCGGATTTCCTGCTGCACGAGCTGGGTCAGGAACGGGTTGGCCTTGGGCGCGGCAAAGTCGTCGTCCTTTTCGCGCGGATAGACCTTGATGCCCTCGTTCTGGACGAGGTCGAGCAGCAGGAACCGGCGCCGGGCCGGGTCCGAATAGAGCAGGGCTGCGCGGGTGAGCTTGACCACGCTGACCACCTGCATGGCGATCTGCTGGGCGCGCGGCGCGCGTTCAAAGAGCCGATAGCTCTGGAACCAGATACCCAGCGAGATCGCCAGCAAAAGGGCGATCAGCATGAAGGTTCGCCAGAAAAGCGAACCGAAGAACCGCGTTGCGGTACGGCCGAGGGCAGTCGCCACGATACTGGCTGCGGTCGACCGGATTTACTTCACGCCATCGGGGATGAAGACGTAACCCAGGCCCCAGACTGTCTGGATGAAGCGCGGGTTGCTCGGGTCAGGCTCGATGAGCTTGCGCAGGCGCGAGATCTGCACGTCCAGGCTGCGGTCGAAGACTTCGTATTCGCGGCCCCGCGCCATTTCCATGAGCTTTTCGCGCGACAGCGGCTGGCGCGGATGGCGCGCGAAAACCTTGAGCACCGAGAATTCGCCCGTGGTCAGCGTGATTTCCTCGTCGTTCTTGGTCAGCGTACGCGTGGCCAGGTTCAGAACGAAATCGCCGAACGCAAACGTTTCAGGCGTTTCGGACGGGGCGCCCGGTACTTCGGCGGGCCCCTTGCGGCGCAGCACGGCGTGAATCCGCGCAATCAGTTCGCGCGGATTGAAAGGCTTGGGCAGATAATCGTCGGCACCCATTTCCAGGCCGACGATACGATCCACGTCCTCGCCCTTGGCGGTGAGCATGATGATCGGGGTCTGGTCGTTGGCGCCGCGCAGGCGACGGCAGATGGAAAGCCCGTCTTCGCCGGGCATCATCAGGTCCAGCACCAGCAGATCGAAACGCTCGCGCAGCCAGAGCTTGTTCATGGCCGTGGCGTTTTCCGCGACGAGAACCGTGAAGCCCTGCTCGCCAAGGTAGCGGCGCAGCAGGTCGCGCAAGCGAGGGTCGTCATCCACGACGAGAATCTTGTGGCTGGTATTTTCCATGGCGGTATCTTAGCGACTATCGCTTTCGCTCAAAATGGCTTAACAAAACGTTACATACTTTACCCCGTGGTATGGCGGCATGCACCTTTTGTGCATTTACACTCCGCAAACCGTTTTCCCAAGGCCGTTTTTGGCCGGGGGAAATTAACGGTCACCACGGGCATCGTACTGTTCCCGGCCGCGACACTGGCATTCGCCTTGCTGTCGTCGGGGCGATGCCGGTGCGTTGCCTTCGGAAATCCTGAAATCGATCCGGAGGCCACAGTCGAAACCGCCATTATCCAATGAAAGTGAAGCATAACCGGCACGGGCAAACCCTGCGTCGCACAATTTGCGCGCGAGTGGTCTGGCTGGCCGGCATGACCCTGCTGATGGCCGCGGCACCCGCCCCGGCACTCGCCCAGTCGGCGGGCATGGCGCATTTGCTTCACCCCAAGGGCCAGCCGCCCGGCGGACCGGGCAGCAGCCCGTCAGCGCCCGAACGCAACCGTCAGCAACCTCGCCGCAATGATCGTGCCGAGACCGAGCGCGACATGGCCGAGCGCGCGGCGCGTCAGGGCCAGCGGGGCGGCAGCCAGCGCCTGTCGCCCGACGAGCGCAAGACCCTGCGCAAGAATCTTTACGACATCGGCAAGGAAATGTACCAGGGCGGCTGATCGGCCCGATCAGCCCGCTGTCCGGAAGTGCCGCAGGAAGTCCACGAACACCTCGGCGGCCTGCTGGGCATCTTCCACCGTGATCGTCTCTGCCGGGTTGTGGCTGATGCCGCCATTGCCGCAGCGCACGAACAGCATCGCCACATCGGTGATGCGCTGCATCATCATCGCGTCATGCCCTGCGCCTGAGGGCAACTCGAACGCCTCCAGCCCCCGCTTTCTCAATACCGCCGCGAACTGGTCCATCAGCCAGCGCGCGCACGGCGCGTTGTTGACCGGCGTGACCCGTTCCACGGTGACCTGAAGCGCGCGACGGGCCGCAATGGCCTCGATGCCCGCGACGATGTCCGCGATGGCCGCTTCGCGGATGCCGTCCTCGCCCGCGCGGATGTCCATCGAGAACACGCATGCGGCCGGAATCACGTTGCTAGATCCGTTGGGCACCTGCAACTGGCCCACCGTGCCGACCAGCGCCGGCACCTGGCCGCAGCGCTGTTCCACCAGCAAAATCATCTCCGCGGCGCCGGTCGCCGCATCACGACGCATATCCATCGGCGTGGTGCCGGCATGGCTGGCCAGACCCTCCACGCGCACCTGGAAGCGGCTGCTGCCGGCGATCTGGGTCACGATGCCCAGCGGCAGGCCGCGGTTCAGCAGCACGGGCCCCTGTTCGATATGGACCTCGACAAAGCCGGCCAGGGTAGCCGGATCCACCGCCGCAGCCCGCAGCGCGTCCAGACTGCCCGCGCCGGGGAAGGCGGACTGCGCCAGCGCGTCGCGCATCGACACCCCGTCGGTGTCCGTGCGGTCCAGCAAAGCCGGATCGAAGCGGTCCGCCAGCACGCTGCTGGCCAGGAAGCTGGTCTTGAAGCGCAGGCCTTCCTCTTCGGCGAAAGCCACGACCTCGAAGTGATAGGGCAGGCGGATGCCCGCATCGCGCAGCGCGCCCACCACGGCGACGGGCAGCAGGATGCCCAGCCGTCCGTCGTAGCGGCCGCCGTTGCGCACCGTGTCGAAGTGCGACCCGGTCATCAGCACCTTGGGGTTCGGCTCGGCCGGATCGGCGGCATAGCGGCCGATCACGTTGCCGATGGCGTCGATGCGCACGGTCATGCCGGCGTCTTCCATCCAGCGCGCCAGCAGTGCCTGCGCCTGGGTGTGGGCGGGCGTCAGGAAGGCGCAGGTCAGGCCGCCTTCCATGTCGGAATGCCGGGCAAGGGCGTCGGCGCGATCGAGGATCAATTGGCCAAGAGAGGGCGTGGCAGTGGTCATGGCATTCACACGTCGGAACAACGAACGACTCGCAACACTAACAACTAACGGGGAAGGGCGGTAGCGGACCGGCGGACCGATCCGGCAAGGCGCCCGCTTTCAGCCATTCCTGAGCCAGGTCTTCCAGGCCAGCCACAGCTTGCGCATTGGCGTCAGCGCAATGCGCTGGGTCAGCACCTGGAAATCGCTGGTTTCGATCTCGTCGAGCAAGGCATGGTGGATGGCCGCCAGCGCCAGCGCGGCGCGCTGGGCGCGGCGGTCGGCGCGGGGCAGCAGCGCCAGCGCTTCCTGGCGCAGCGTGCGGGCCAGCGCAGCCTGGTCGCGCATCATCGTGACAAACTGCGGCGAATGGCGCGACTGCATGACGTCGGCCACCGGCACCTCGAAGCGCTGCAGGGTATCCACGGGAATATAGACGCGGCCCTGGCGGGCGTCGTGGCCCACCTCGCGCACGATGCGGATGCGCATCTGCGACAGGCCGAGCTTTTCGGCCGATTCCAGCGTACGTTCATCGGTGGCACCCAGCAGCCGCGCCGACAGCTTGCCGAGCGTGCCGCCCACCAGCCGGCAATACCGGCCAAGCGCACCCTCGTCGAAATAGCGCGACTGGGCCAGATCCATTTCGGTGCCATCAAGCACCTGGGTCATCTCTGCCTGGGGCAGGCTGGCCAGAAACGGCAGCAGCGCATGGCTGACGGGGTGATTCGGGCTGCCTTCATACAGGCGGCGCAGTTCGGCGCGCCACCAGTCCAGCCGTTGCAGGGCCACGCCGGCGTCATGGTTCTCGTGAACGATGGCATCGAGCTCCAGGCGCCAGGCCTGCAGGGCAGTCAGCGCGCGGCGGCGTTCGGGGGAAAGGAGCAGGCTGCTGTAATAGAAGCTGGAGCCGCTCTTGGCGGCCTTGTCCTGGCAATACTGATCGGGCGTCACGCCAATCTCTTTCTGGTGGGGCGGCGGGGGCGGCGCCAAAGCGGCGAATTGTAACATCGGCCACCGGGGCAAGGCCCTTGCAATCATGTGATCTATAAGACTCAATACGCCCGCCGCGCCGGCAACGCGACGTTTTGTCGCGAAATACAGCCGTTCGTCATCCGGCGTTTGACGCACTCATGGGCGGTCGCTATATTACTGACCGCAAAGTTATTAACGCCCCGTGGCCGATTTCCGAAATTTCCGAGGATCGGCCAGAGCGGCAGCAAGGCGCCCGAACCGAGGCGCCAGCGAGACACCATCCGGCCACCGTGCCACGCAGTACCGCCGCCGGGTTTCAGCCCCGGTTTCAGCTTCACCTGCTTCATTCTTGTCCACCGACTCAAAGACGCTTGTCCATGCCAGTGCCCTTTGCCAGGCCGGAAGTTGCGGCCGCTGAAGTTGATGACCTTTCCACGTCGCGTCAGACCGGGCGCGCGGCGCGGCGTCGTGCGCGGACGGCCCGCATGGCCGCCGGGCTGCTGGCCGTGGCGGGGCTGCTGGCACTGGGCGGATGCGGCAAGCAGGCCGAGCCCGTGGAAGACGTGCGGCCCGTGCGTGTGATGCAACTGAGCCCGGCAGCCGGCAAGACCGAGTACGAGTTTTCGGGCGAAGTGCGCCCGCGCATCGAGTCGCGTCTGGGATTCCGGGTCGGCGGCAAGATTTCGGCCCGTCTCGTCGATGTCGGGGCCAGCGTGCGCAAGGGACAGCCGCTGGCACGGCTCGATCCCACCGATCTGGCGCTGGCCGAGTCCGGCGCGCGGGCCCAGTACGATGCAGCGAAGACCGACCGCGACCTGGCCGCCGCCGACCTGAAACGCTACAAGGAACTGGCCGCCAAGAACTTCATCAGCGCAGCCGAACTGAACCGCCGCCAGGCCACCTTCGATTCGGCGGCCTCGCGGCTGGACCAGGCGCAGGCCAGCCTGCGCAACCAGTCGAACCAGACCGGCTACGCGGTACTGACGGCCGATGCAGACGGCGTCGTGACCGCCATCGATACCGAAGTGGGCCAGGTGGTCACGCCGGGCCAGCCGGTGATCCGCGTGGCGCAGACCGCCGAAAAGGAAGTGGCCATCGGCCTGCCCGAGGATCAGGTCGACATGCTGCGCGGCATCACCGATGTGTCGATCCATACGTGGTCGGACCCCGACCGCACGTTGCCGGGCCGGGTGCGCGAGATTTCGGCGGCAGCCGATCCGGTCACGCGAACCTATCCCACGCGCGTCAGCATTCCCAACCCGCCGGCGGACCTGCGTATCGGCATGACGGCCGTGGTGTCGTTCACACGGACCGGCGACGCCGCCACCATCCGCGTGCCGCTGACCGCGCTTCTGCAGGACAAGGGCGCCAACCAGGTGTGGATCTACCAGCCGGGCCAGGGCGGCGGCAGCGGCACGGTCAAACCGGTGCCGGTGACGCTGGGCGAGGCCCAGGGCAACCTGATCGAGGTGCGCCAGGGGCTGACGCCTGGCCAGACCATCGTCACGGCTGGCGTGCATCTGCTCAAGCCGGGGCAGAAGGTCAAGCCGATGCAGAGCGTGGCGCCGGCCCAGCCGGCGTCGAATCCTGGCGCGCAGCTGAGCGCCCTTGACCGCCGCCTGGGCTGAGGGCGGCGCATGGAACATTCCCGCTTCAACCTGTCGCGCTGGGCGCTGGAACACCAGCCGCTCACGCGTTACCTGCTGGTCGTGCTGCTGCTGGGCGGCCTGCTGGCGTTCTTCCAGCTTGGCCAGGACGAAGACCCGCCGTTCACCTTCCGCGTGATGGTGGTGCAGGCTTTCTGGCCCGGCGCCACGGCCGAGCAGATTGCCGTGCAGGTGACCGACAAGATCGAACGGCAGCTGCAGGAAGTGCCGTATGCCGACAAGATTCGTAGTTTCTCCAAGCCCGGCGAAACCACGGTGATCTTCCAGCTGGCCGACAATTCGCCGGCCAAGGACACCGCGCAGATCTGGTACACGGTGCGCAAGAAGATCGGCGATATCCAGCAGACGCTGCCGCAAGGCGTGCGCGGGCCGTTCTTCAATGACGAGTTTGGCGACGTCTACGGCTCCATCTACGCGTTGTCCGCCGACGGCTTCAACTACAAGGAACTGCGCGAATACGCCGACCTGGTGCGGCAGGAACTGCTGCGCATTCCGGCCGTGGCCAAGGTCACGCTGCTGGGGCTGCAGGACGAGAAAATCTTCATCGAGTTCAACCAGGCGCGCTTTGCCCAGCTGGGGCTGGACATCAATGCCATCGCCAACCAGATCTCGGAGCAGAACAACCCCACCGGCAGCGGTGTGCTGGTCACGCCCACCGACAACCTGCAGGTGCGGGTCACCGGCCAGCTGGGCGACGTGGAAGACCTGCAGAACCTGGTGCTGCGCGGGCCCAACGGCATCGCCAATATCCGCCTGGGCGACATCGCGCACGTGTACCGCGCCTATGTCGACCCGCCCGTCAGCAAGATGCGCTTCAACGGCAAGGACGTGATCGGGCTGGGCATCTCGATGGAAAAGGGCGGCGACATCATTGCGCTGGGCCAGGAACTGCGCCGCGTGACCGATGGCCTGCGGGGGCAACTGCCGGTGGGCATCGAGATGGATCAGGTGCAGGACCAGCCGCAGGCCGTCAAGCGCAGCGTGGGCGAGTTCGTGCACGTGCTGATCGAGGCCGTGGTGATCGTGCTGGGCGTGAGCTTCGTGGCGCTGGGCCTGCATACCCGGCCGCTGCGCCTGGACGTGCGGCCCGGGCTGGTGGTGGCGCTGACCATTCCGCTGGTGCTGGCGGTGACGTTCCTGTTCATGAACATCTTCGGCATCGGGCTGCACAAGATATCGCTGGGTGCGCTGATCATCGCGCTCGGGCTGCTGGTGGATGACGCCATCATTGCCGTGGAGATGATGGTCCGCAAGCTGGAGGAAGGCTTCTCGAAGATGGAGGCGGCCACCTTCGCCTACACGTCCACCGCCATGCCGATGCTGACCGGCACCCTGATCACGGCGGCGGGCTTCCTGCCGGTGGGTCTGGCGCGCTCCACGGTGGGTGAATACACGTTCGCGATCTTTGCGGTGACGTCGCTGGCGCTGGTGCTGTCATGGCTGGCGGCCGTCTATTTCACGCCGTACCTGGGCTACCTGATTCTCAAGACCCGCGCGCATGACGGCGGGCATCACGAGGTCTTCGACACGCCGTTCTACGCGCGCTTCCGGCAGTTGGTGAACTGGTGCGTCACGTGGCGCAAGACGGTGATCGTGATCACGCTGGTGGCGTTCGCGCTGGGTTTGCTGGCATTCAAGTACGTCGAAAAGCAGTTCTTCCCCGATTCGAGCCGCCCGGAGCTGATGGTGGAACTCTGGATGCCGGAAGGCACCGCCATCGCCGAGACCGAGGCGATGACCAAGCGCTTCGAGGCCGCCATGCGCCGCGACAAGGGCGTGGAAAGCGTGACCTCGTTCGTCGGCACCGGCGCGCCGCGCTTCTACCTGCCGCTGGACCAGATCTTTCCGCAGTCGAACGTGGCCCAGGCCATCGTGATGCCGGTGACAGTGGAAACGCGCGATGCCCTGCGCAAGCGCATCGAGCGCGTGCTGGCGACGGAGTTTCCGCAGTTGCGTGGCCGCGTGAAGCTGCTGCCGAACGGGCCGCCGGTGCAGTATCCCGTGCAGTTCCGCGTGATCGGGCCCGATGCCGGCGGCGTGCGCAAGGTGGCCGACCAGGTGCGCGCGATCATGACGGCCAACCCCAATACGGTGGGCGTCAATGACAACTGGAACGAGAACGTCAAGATGCTGCGCCTGGAACTGGACCAGGACAAGGCACGGGCGCTGGGCGTGACGACCAACGCCATCGCGCGGGCCACACAGGCCGTGCTGACGGGCGTGCCGGTGGGGCAGTACCGCGACGCCGACAAGCTGATCGACATCATCATGCGCACGCCGCGCAGCGAGCGCGACACGATGTCGGACCTGAACAACGTGCTGGTGCCCACCAGCACCGGCCGGGCCGTGCCGCTGACGCAGATCGCCCGCGTCACGCTGAAGTCGGAGCCCGGCGTGATCTGGCGCGAGAACCGCGATTTCGGCATCACCGTGCAGTCCGATATCGTCGATGGCATCCAGGGGCCCACCGTCACCGCGCAGATCAACCCGAAGCTCGACCCGATCCGGGCGTCGCTGCCGGCGGGCTACCGGATCACGATTGCCGGTGCCCAGGAGGAAAGCGGCAAGGCCGGGGCGTCGATTGCGGCCCAGCTGCCGCTGTGCATCTTCCTGATCTTCACGCTGCTGATGCTGCAGTTGCACAGCTTCTCGCGCGCGGTGATGGTGTTCCTGACGGGCCCGCTGGGCCTGATCGGCGCCGCCGCGACGCTGCTGCTGCTGCATTCGCCAATGGGGTTTGTCGCGCAGCTGGGTATCACGGCGCTGCTGGGCATGATCATCCGCAACTCGGTGATCCTGGTGGACCAGATCGAGCAGGACATCCAGTCCGGGCTGCCGCCGTGGAACGCCATCGTGGAATCGGCTGTGCGCCGTTTCCGACCCATCATCCTGACCGCGGCGGCGGCGGTACTGGCCATGATCCCGCTGTCCCGCTCCACGTTCTGGGGGCCGATGGCCGTGGCCATCATGGGCGGGCTGGTGGTGGCCACGGTGCTGACGCTGCTGTTCCTGCCGGCGCTCTACGCCACGTGGTTCCGCGTGAAGCCGCCCGAGGACGAGCGCGGCGTGATGGCGGGCTGAACCTGGCGGGGTGAACCTGACCGGGCGAACCTGGTTCACGGCGCCGGTCTCAGGGCCGGCGCTTCTTCCATTCGTAGTCCGGCGGCGGGTCTGCCGCCCCGGGCTTGCCCACCGAGTTCGGGTTTTCCGAGCAGAGCGTGACAAAGCTCACCGGCTCGCCCGCGAACTGCCGCCGGCGCAGCGATTCCGCAAACTGCAGCGCGTCCCGGAGCGCGTCGCCCGGGAACGATTGGGCGTGCGGGGCCATGCCTTCGGTAGTGGCCTCGGTCCAGTAGATCATGTACATGTGATGTCTCCCGTGCGGTCGTGCTTCCGTGCGTCCATGCTTTCTTGCGTTCAGTTGGGGCGGCCGTCGCAGATGCCGACCACGAAATCGACGAAGGCGCGCACCTTGGCCGGCAGGTGCTGGCGCGACGGGTAGAGCGCGTAGAGTGGAAACGTCTCGTCGCCCCAGTCGGTCAGGATGTTGACAAGCCGGCCCTCGGCGATCAGCGTCTCGGCGCCATATTCAAACGTCTGGCATATCCCGTGCCCGGCCATGCACACGCTGTGCATGGTGCCGCCTTCATTGACCACCAGCCGGCCGTGGGCCTGGACGGTCAGGTGCTCGTCGTTTCGCCAGAATTCCCACGGAAACGGCCGGCCGGTCTCCGGATCGCGGAAATGGATGCAGGTGTGGTCGGGCGATTCCAGGTCCGCCGGCACGCGCGGCCGGCCGTGGCGCTTCAGATAGGACGGCGCGGCCAGCGTGACCACGCGCACATCCATCAGCTTGCGGGCGACCAGTGTGGAATTGCGCGGATGACCGAAGCGGAAGGCCACGTCGAAGCCGTCGGCCACCATGTCGCCCAGCGTGTCGCGGGTGACCAGGTCGAGCGTCAGGTTGGGGTGATCCTCCACGAACTGGCCCAGGCGCGGCCCCAGCACCAGCCGCGAGAAGTAGGGGTCGATATTGACGCGCAGCCTGCCGCGCACGGCGCTGACCCCGCGCGACGCCGCGCTGGTGACTTCCTCCAGTTGCGCCAGCAGCGGCGTGACTTCCTCGCAGAAGCGCCGGCCTTCGTCGGTCAGCGTCACGGAACGCGTGGTGCGGTCGAACAGGCGCACGCCAAGGCGCGCCTCCAGCCGGGCCACGGCGCGGCTGACGCCCGATTGCGTCATGTCCAGCGTTTCGGCGGCCCGCACGAAGCTGCCGTTGTCCACGATCGCCATCACCACCCCGATTCCGTCCAGCAGCCGCGCGTCGAATTGCATCGTTGATGCCTCGCAGTCATCAATCAAGTGACTGGCATGTTATCGCGGAAATGCCATCCATTGACCAGAATTCGGTCACCGCGGCACCGGTCGTGCCGCAACACACAGGAGAATGCAATGTACGCGGTAACCGGAATTACTGGGCAGGTGGGTGGTGTGGTGGCTTTGGCCCTGCTGGCGGCCGGCCTTGACGTGCGTGCGGTGGTGCGCAGCGAACAGAAGGCGCAAACCTGGGCGGGCCAGGGGTGCGACGTGGCGCTGGCCGAGATGCATGACGCCCAGGCATTGACGCGCGCGTTTTCGGACACGGAAGGCGTCTTTGTCCTGCTGCCGCCGAACTTCGACCCTTCGGAAGGGTTTCCCGAGTCGCGCGCAATGATCGCCGCGATCCGGCAGGCGCTGCTGGCGGCCCGGCCGCGCCGGGTGGTGTGCCTGTCGACGATCGGCGCGCAGGCCGAGCAGCCCAACCTGCTGCGCCAGCTGTCGATGCTGGAGGCCGAACTGGGCTCGCTGCCGATGCCGGTGGCCTTCCTGCGCGCGGGCTGGTTCATGGAAAACACGCTCTGGGATATCGAGCCGGCGCAGGTCACCGGGATGATCGACAGCTATCTGCAGCCGCTGGACAAGCCCGTGCCGATGGTGGCCACAGCCGATGTCGGCCGTACCGCCGCCGCGTTGCTGCAGGAGGACTGGCAGGGCATCCGGGTGGTGGAACTGGAAGGCCCCGTGCGCGTCAGCCCGCTGGATATCGCAGCGGCGCTGTCGGCCTTGCTGGGCAAGCCGGTGCGGGCGCGCGAGGTGCCGCGCCAGCGCTGGGAAGACCTGTTCCGGGCCCAGGGCATGCGCAATCCGGCACCGCGTGCGCAGATGCTGGACGGGTTCAATGCGGGCTGGATCCGCTTTGAAGGGCAGGCGCGCAAGGGCAGCCTGCCCCTGCGGGCGGTGCTGGAAGGCCTGACCGGCCGCGGTGGCTGAGGCCGCGGGCCGTTTTCGCCTGATTCGCGTTACCCGCGTTATTCGCGCTACCCGCGTTACTCGGCCAGCTCGAACACCACGTCCTGCGCGCCGTCCCACAGCACCTTGGTGCCCAGCGCGCGCAGGTTTTCCTTGCCTTCGACGATGGTCAGGAAGTGGTTGCCGGCCAGTTGGCCCATCTTGCTGGCAAAGCAGCAACTGCCGTAGGCCAGGATGATTTCGGTCTCGCTGTAGCCGCCCGGATAGAACAGGATGTCGCCCACGGACGGATGGCTCGTGTGGTTCTCGAAGCCCACGCCGAGCTTGAATTCGCCCAGCGGAATCCAGCAGCCTTCGCCGCTCCAGCGCACGTGGATCAGCTTCTGCCGGTACGGCAGCAGCTTCATGAAGGCGGCCACGGTGTCGGGGGCGGCCGGGTTTGTCTCGGCGATGAACGTGTGGCCGGCGGCGGTGATGCGGAGTCGGGTCATGAAATTGTCCTGTCCTGTTGCGTGTCTGTCCCCGCCGGCACGCGGCGGCGGGGCCCAGTTGAGCCTAGCCTATACCGGCCCGTCAGACCAGTGCCGTCATCAGCGTCTCGGCCACGGCGATCAGGCTGCGGTCGCTGCCCTTCGGGCCCAGCAGCGAGATGCCCAGCGGCGCGCCGTCGCGGCCCGACAGCGGCAGGCTCAACTGCGGAAAGCCCGACAGCGGCGTCAAGCACAGCGTATGGGCCGCCGCCGTGCGGTAGTCCTCCAGCGCTTCCATCGGCGTGGCGCGCAGCGGGGCGATGTCCGGCATGGTCGGCAGCACCAGGATGCCGTCATGGCCCAGCAGGCGGCCCAGGTACGCGGTGAATTCGCGGCGCACGGCGCTCGACTGCTCGAACTGGGCCTGCGTCACGCCCTTGCTGAAGGCAAAGCGGCCGGCCACATCGGGCCCCAGTTGCAGCCCGTAGTGCTCGATCAGCGCGCCGTCGGCCTGCCAGGCTTCCCAGCCCTGCACATAGCGGAATGCCCAGTACAGGTCCGACAGCGGGCGGTCGGCCACGTCCACCGGGGTGGCCTTGCCAAGGATGGCTTCGATGCGCGCCACGGTGGGCGCCAGCGCGGCACGGGCGGCCGGCGTGGGCAGCTCGAACAGGTCGGCCGCCAGCAGCAGGCGGGGCCGGGCCGGCAGCGGATCGCCATCGGCGCCAAACAGCACGTCGGCCACCCTGGCGAACGTGGCGATATCGCGGGCGAAGAAACCGCAGGTATCGAGCGACTCGCAGAGCGGCAGGCAGTCCTGCAGCGAAATGCGGCCATGCGACGGCCGGATGCCGAACAGCCCGCAATGGCTGGCCGGCGCGCGCACCGATCCGCCCGTGTCGGTGCCCAGCGCGAAGTCGCAGAGCTGGTGCGAGACGGCCGACGCCGAACCCGACGACGACCCGCCGGTGATGCGATCAGGCGCCGCGCCGTTGTACGGGCCGCCGTAGTGGTAGTTCTGCCCGTTCATCGAAAACGCCAGTTCGTCGGTGTGGACCTTGCCAACGAACGTGGCGCCGGCGTCGAGCAGCTTCTGCACGGTGGGCGCCGTGGCGGTCTTGATGCCCGAGCGTGCCAGCACATGCGGATTGCCGCCGCCCGTGGGGTAGCCGGCCACGTCGAACAGGTCCTTGACCGCGAAGGTCAGGCCACGCAGCGGGCCGGAGGCCGCGTTCGGCACGGGGGCATCGGGGTAGGGCAGGAACGCGCGGGCGGGATGGGTGGCCAGGCTCATGGGGTTCGGTTTCCTTGGTCGAGAAGGTAAGAGGTCATGCCGCGCATTCGCTGGACGCGGGTTCGGATACCAGCACGCAGCTCACGCGGTGGCCGCTGCCCAGCGATACCGCCGGCGGCACCGCAGCCAGGCACTCGGGCCGCGCCTGCGCACAGCGCGGGGCGAACGTGCAGCCCGGCGGCAGGTTGGCCAGGTCGGGCGGTGCGCCGCCAATCGTCTGCAGGCGCTGGCCACGGTCCATGCCGTGCTGGCGGCTTTGCAGCAGCGCGATGGTGTAGGGATGGCGCGCCTCGCGCATCAGCGTGCGGATCGGGCCTTCCTCGACGATGCGGCCGCCGTACATCACGGCCACGCGGTCGGCAATCTCCACCGCCGCGCCAATGTCGTGGGTGACAAAGACGATCGACAGGCCCAGTTCGCGCTGCAGCTCGCGCAGCAGGATCAGCACCTGGATCTGCACCGTGGCGTCCAGCGCCGTGGTGGGCTCGTCGGCCAGCAGGATTTTCGGCTGCGCGGACAGCGCCAGGGCGATCATCGCGCGCTGCCGCATGCCGCCGGACATCTCGTGCGGATAGGCGGCCAGGCGGCGCTCGGGGCTGGGAATCCGTACCGATTCCAGCGCCTTGAGCGCCAGCGCCTGGGCTTCGGCCTTCGATACCTTGCGATGGGTGCGGATGCATTCGACGATCTGCTGGCCCACGGTGTAGACCGGGTCGAGCGCCAGCAGCGGCTCCTGGAACACCATGGCGACGGTGCCGCCGCGCAGGCGGGCCAGCGCGCGCTTGTCGAGCTTGAGCACGTCCTGCCCGTCGACGCGGATGTCGCCCTGCATCGTCGTGCGGCGTGGCGGATGCAGGCGCATCAGGGCCCGCAGCGTCACGCTCTTGCCGGAGCCCGATTCGCCGATCAGGGCAACCGCTTCGCCCGGCGCGACGTCGAGCGACACGCCGTTCACGGCCTGGATGGTCTTGCCGCCGCCCGAGAACGTCACGCGCAGGTCGCTTACCGACACGGCCGGTGGGGTGGGGCTCGTGGGCGTCGTGGAGGTGGTGGAGGTTGTGAAGTCGGTTGCGTCTTTGGACATCGAAATCTCCCGCAATTCAGGGCGTGGCGGCGTGCAGGCCGGGCGTCATGCGGCGCAGCGGCAGCGAGTGGCCGCCGTCGGGCATCGCCATCAGGCACGACACCGGATGGCCGGCCAGCGCATCGGACAGTACCGGCGCGCGGCGTTCGCAGACTGGCTCGGCGCGGGCGCAGCGCGGATGGAAGCTGCAGCCCGGCGGCGGATTGATCGGGTTGGGCGGATCGCCGGCCAGCGGCGCGGCCAGCGTGCGGTGGTCGGGGTCCATCGACGGCATCGACGCCAGCAGCGCGCGCGTGTACGGGTGCGCGGGATTGGCATAGACCGATTCGGTGTCGCCGATCTCCACGACCTTGCCCAGGTACATGACCATCACCCGGTCGCACAGGTAGCGGATCACGTTGAGGTCATGGCTGATGAAGACGTAGGTCAGGTCGAACTCGGCCTTGAGTTCCAGCAGCAGGTTCAGCACCTGGGCCTCGACGGACTTGTCCAGCGCGGACACCGCTTCGTCCAGGATCACCAGGCGCGGCCGCAGGGCCAGGGCACGGGCGATATTCACGCGCTGGCGCTGGCCGCCCGACAGTTCGTGCGGATAGCGGCCGGCAAAGCGCTTCGGCTCCAGGCCCACGCGTTCCAGCAGGTAGCGCGCGCGCTCGGTGGCTTCCCGGGCCGGCACCCCATGCACGCGCGGCGTAAAGGCCACCGATTCCTCGATGGTCAGGCGCGGGTTCAGCGACGAATAGCTGTCCTGGAACACCATCTGCACCTGGCTGCGGAAAGCTATCATCGGCAACTGTGGCGACCCCACGCCCTGGGCGTCGAAGATCAGTTCGCCGCTGTCGTGCGGCGTCAGCTGCATCAGCAGCCGCGCCGTGGTGGACTTGCCGCAGCCCGATTCGCCCACCACGCCCAGCGTTTCGCCCTTGAGCACGTCGAAGCTGACGCCGTCGACGGCCCGCACCACGCCACCGGGGCGGAACGGGACGGCCGACTTCAGCGGGAAGTGCTTGATCAGGTCGCGTGCGATCACCAGCGGCTGGGCCGGGCCGCCCACGTCGGCGGCGGCAGCGCCGGGCGCTGCGGGATTGAGGGTTGCCAGCGTCTCGGCCATGCTCACTCCTTGATTTCCATGGCCGAGCGGATGCCGTCGGCCAGCAGGTTGAACGAGATCGAAGTCAGGAAGATCATCGCGCCGGGCAGCGCCGCCACCCACGGCTGGGTGTAGATGGCCGTGCGCAGCGTGTTGAGCATCAGGCCCCATTCGGGCTCGGGCGGCTTGACGCCAAGGCCCAGGAAAGACAGGCCGGACGCCAGGATCATCGACACCGAGATCAGGCTGGTGGCGTAGACGAAGATCGGCCCCAGCACGTTGTTGAGCACGTGCGCCCGGACGATGGTCAGCGACGAGGCACCCGATGCCCGCGCCGCATCGACAAACTCGCGGTTGCGCACCTGGGTGGTCACGCTCTCGGCCACGCGCACGATCTGGGGCACGAAGACGATGGTCAGCGACAGCAGCGCGTTGCCCACGCCGGCGCCCAGCGTGCCGGACAGCGCGATGGCCAGCAGCACCGACGGGAAGGCGTACAGGATGTCGGTCAGCCGCATGATGATCGTGTTGGTCCAGCCACCGGCATAGCCGGCCACGATGCCGATGGCGCTGCCGATCACGAACGCCAGCAGTACGGGCGTGATGCCCATGAACAGCGACAGCCGCGCGCCGAGCATCAGGCGCGACAGCATGTCGCGGCCCAGCTCGTCGGTGCCCAGCAGATAGCCCTCGAAGCCGATCGGCTTGAGCCGCTTGAGGATCGACGATGCGTAGGGGTCGGCCGGCATCAGCACCGGCGCGAAGACGGCCATCACGATCAGCGCCAGCAGGATCAGCGCGGCCAGCATGGCCAGCCTGTTGCGCAGCAGGCGCCGGCCCACGGTGGTCCAGTAGCCGGGCGAGCGTTCCACCGGCAGCGGCTGGATGGCCTTGGCCTTGTTCAGTGTCATTTCCATGGCCGGCTCCTCAGTTCCGTTGGATCCGTGGGTCGAACAGCGTCTGCAACGCGTCGACCAGCAGGTTCAGCAGCACGAAGAACACGGCCAGGACCAGGATCGTGCCCTGCAGCAGCGGAAAGTCGCGCTGGAAGATTGCCGAGTTCAGCAGGAAGCCGGTGCCGGGCCACGAGAAGACCGTCTCGATCAGGATCGAGCCGCCCAGCAGGTAGCCGAGTTGCAGGCCCATGACCGACAGCGCGGTGGGCGCCACGTTCTTGACCACGTGCCGGAACACGGCGAACTCCGACAGCCCCCGGGCGCGCAGCCCGACGATGAACTCGTTGGACAGGATTTCGGCCACCAGCGCCCGGATCGTGCGGGCGACGATGCCCATCGGGATCACCGACATCGTGACGGCCGGCAGCAGCATGTACTGGATGTGTTCCCAGTTCCACGTCCAGGAACCGGAGCCATCGGGGCCGGCGCCGGTGGCCGGCAGCCAGCCCAGCAGCACCGAAAACGCAATGACCAGCACCATGCCCAGCCAGTAGTGCGGGATGCTGACGCCCAGCACCGACAGGAACGACGCCACGCGGTCCGGGACCGAATCGCGCAGGTAGCCGGCCACGAAGCCGAACAGGCTGCCGAGCGTGAAGCCGATCAGCGTGGCCACTGCCGCCAGGCGGATCGAGTTGACGACCGCGTTCGACACCTCGGCCATCACGGGCCGGTTGGTCGCGATGGACGTTCCCAGGTCGCCGTGCAGCGCGCGTACGAGCCAGTGGAGAAACTGCTCCAGGAACGGCTTGTCGAAGCCGTACAGCGCGGTCAGCTGGCGCCGCAGGTCTTCGGATGCATCGGGCGGCAGCACCGACACGAGCGGATCACCGGGCGCGATATGAACCAGCGAGAAGCAGAGCAGGGCGACCCCAAGCAGGATCGGCAGCGCATACACGATGCGGCGGAGCAGGTAAGTCATGGTCTGTGGCCGGCTTGTGGGGATTGCGGAAGCGTTTGAAGCGTCGGATGCGTTTGAAGCGGGCCCCCCTCTCCCGTTGCACGGGAGAGGGGGGCGAACAGACGCTCAATCCATCGACATCGTCGCGATGTCGATGAACCAGCTTTGCGGCTGCACCACGCCCTTGACCTTCTTCGAGATCGCGCGCGGGCCCACGTCGTGGGCGATCAGCACGAACGGCGATTCCTCGACGATGCGCGCGTGCAGCTTGGCCAGCGCGGCGTCGCGGTCCTTCTCGCCGAACGACGTGCGCGCGGTTTCGATCAGCTTGTCGAACTCGGCATTGCCGAAGTAGCCCCAGTTGTTCGAGACCGGCGGCTGGGTCTTGGTGCTGACGAAGCGGACCATGGCGAAGAACGGATCCATCGCGGCAAAGCTGACGTTGATGGCGTTGGTGCCGTGCGCGCTCGCATCCTTGGCGCCGATGCGCCAGTTCGTGAACAGCGTGTTCCACTCGACCACATCGAAGTCCACCTCGAAGAAGCACTCCTTGAGGTTCTGCTGCACGTACTCGTTCATCGGCAGCGGCTGCATCTGGCCCGAGCCGGACGCCGATACCTGCACCTTGACCTTGACCGGCTTGGCGGCCGAAAAGCCCGCCTCGGTCATCAGCTTGCGCGCGGCGGCCGGGTCATACTTGATGTCGAACTTCGGATTGCCCCACCAAGGGTTGCCGGCTTCGACAATGCCCTTGGCCTCGGCCATGTAGCCGCCCAGCAGCGTCTTCAGGCCGGCGCGGTTCACGCAGAGGTTGGCGGCCTGGCGCACGCGCTTGTCCAGCCACGGCGAGTTCGGCGCGAACGACAGCTGCCAAGGCCACATGTGCGGCTGGGCGTTGGCGTAGACCTCGAAACCACGGCTCTTGATCTGCGCGATGGCGTCCGGTGCGGGGGCCTCGATCCAGTCCACCTGGCCGGACAGCAGCGCCGCCGTGCGCGCGTTGGCCTCGGGCATCGGCACCATCACCACCTTGTCGATCTTCGGCGTGCGCTTCGGGTCCCAGTAGCTGGCGTTCTTCGCCAGTTCCAGGCGCTCGCGCGGCACGAAGCGCGTCATCTTGAAGGGGCCGGTGCCCGATGCGTCGGCGGCGAACGCCACCCACGCCTGCTTGCTGCGCTCGGCCGGGTCGGTCACCGACGCCGGCACGGCGGCCAGCTTCTTCTCCCACTGCGTGGGCGATGCCATGAACAGGTTCGACACGTTGTAGGGCACGAACGAATCGGGCTCGGACGTCACCAGTTCCACGGTCAGGTCGTCGATCTTCTTAGCGCTGCGCAGCGTGGGCATGCGCGATGCCGTGACCCCCACCTGGCTCGGATCGAACTGCCTGGCGGTCTTGTCGAGCACCTTGTTCACGTTCCAGACCACGGCGTCGGCGTTGAACGGCGAGCCGTCGTGGAACTTCACGCCGGGCCGCAGCTTGAACGTCCACCTGGTCTTGTCCTTGTCGTCGACCTTCCACTCGGTGGCCAGGCCCGGCACCAGCAGGCTTGGGCCGTTGCTCTTGGACAGGTCCCAGGCGGTCAGGGCGTCGTACATCGGAATGCCGGTGAAGCGGTTGCCTTCAAAACCCTGGTCGGGCTGGCCCAGCGTGCGCGGGATATCGGCGGCGGTCATGCCGATGCGCAAAACCTTGTCGGCCATGGCCGCGCCGGGCAGGGCCAGCAGCGACAGGGCGACGGCAGCCGAAGCCGTCCGGATGACAGCGGAGAAACCTTTTGCGCGGGGATACGTGGAGAGGGTCACAGGCAGGGCTCCAGATTGGGGGATGGTTGAACGCTGTGTTCGATCTCGATCTAGCAAGTGATGTGCCAGTGCGCATGCACCATCGATGGATCTCCGGTGCCGGTGGTCTGCTTCTTGCTGGATCGACGATCGACGTTCACCCACCGCAGACAACACAGACATGGATTCGCAATTCACTCCCCGCATCAATGGCGCCCGCTTGTGGCAATCGCTGATGGACCTGGGCGCGATCGGCGCCACCCCCCTGGGCGGCGTGTGCCGCATCGCCCTGACCGACGAAGACCGCAAGGGTCGCGACCTGGTGGTGCAGTGGTGCCGCGAGGCCGGGCTCGACGTGCGCGTGGACGAGATCGGCAACGTCTTTGCGCGCCGCGCCGGCACCGACCCCACTGCGCCGGCCGTGGCCACCGGCAGCCATATCGACACCCAGCCATCGGGCGGCAAGTTCGACGGCAACTTCGGGGTGCTGGCCGGGCTGGAGGTCATGCGCACGCTCAATGACCTGGGCGTGGCCACGCGCGCGCCGCTGGAGGTGGCGTTCTGGACCAACGAGGAAGGCACGCGCTTTACCCCTGTGATGATGGGATCGGGCGTGTTCGCCGGGGTGTTCGACGGTGACTTCGCGCGCGCGCAGCAGGACCGCGACGGCGTCAGCGTAGGCGATGCGCTCGACGCCATCGGCTACCTGGGCGCGCAGCCTGCCGGCCAGGTGCCGGGCGGCATGTATGCGGCCTATTTCGAGGCGCATATCGAGCAGGGGCCGGTGCTGGAAGCCGCCGGCCTGCCGATTGGCGTGGTCAGCGGCGCGCTGGGCCAGCAGTGGTACGACGTAACCGTGAGCGGGCAGGACGCCCACGCGGGCCCCACGCCGCTGGCGCTGCGCCACGACGCGCTGCTGGCATCGGCGCGCATGATCGAGGCCGTCAACCGGATTGCACGCGACGAGGCGCCGCATGGCCGTGGCACCGTGGGCTTTGTCGAGGTCAAGCCGAACTCGCGCAACGTGATTCCGGGGCGCGTGGATTTTTCGGTGGACTTCCGCAACCTGTCGCAGGCCGGGCTCGACCGCATGGACGCGGCGATGCGCGCGGCGTTCGCCGGCATCGCCGACGTGGCCGCCGTCACGGTGGAGGTGCGTCAGGTGGTCAAGTTCGAGCCCTGCATCTTCGCGCCCGCGTGCGTGGACAGCGTGCGGCGCGCGGCGGCGTCACTGGGCCTGCCGCATATGGATGTGGTGAGCGGGGCGGGGCACGATGCCGTGTACGTGGCCCAGCGCGCGCCCACGGGCATGATCTTCGTGCCGTGCAAGGACGGCATCAGCCATAACGAGCTGGAAGACGCGCTGCCCGAGCATATCGAGGCCGGCGCCAACGTGCTGCTGCAGGCGATGCTGGAGCACGCGCGGTAATGATCGCCTGAAGGTTCAGTGGGCGATCGAGCGCGAGATCGCCCACGCACATTCGATCACCAGCGGCCCCAGCTTTTTCTGCGCGTCGGCCATGGTCCAGCGGCTGGCCGGCGGGGACACATGCACCGCGCCCACGGCCTCGCCACGGCTGTTCACGATGGGCGCGCCCACCCCCATGTCGCCCAGGAACAGCTCTTCTTCATTGCACGCATAGCCCAGGCGGCGGCACGCCACCACCTGCTCGAACATCGCGTCCACATCGGTCAGCGTGGCCGGCGTGCGCGCCTGCCGCGCGGAGGCTTCGAGCATCGCGCGCACCTGATCGTCGGGTAGCCGGCTCAGGTAGGCCCGGCCCGAACTCGTGCAGTACATCGGAATCCGCATGCCCACGGGCGTCAGCACGGGCATGTGCTTGGCGGTCATGAGCTGCGCCACGTAGACCATGTCGAGCCCCACGGGCTCCGTCAGGTTGGCCGTCTCGCCGCTGGTATTGGCCAGTTGCGACAGGTAGGGACTGGCAATCGGGATCAGCGCGTCGGCCGCCAGATAGTTGTAGCCGATCTCCATCACCTTGGGCGTCAGCCGGAAGCGCCGCGTCTGCGGGTGCTTGTCGACGTAACCGAGCCGTTCCAGCGTATGGACGGTGCGCTGGGCCGAGCTTTTGGTCATGCCGGTCAGCGCGGCCAGTTCCACCAGAGTCAGCGTGCGATGCACGGCGCTGAACGCGCGCAGCACTTCGAGACCTTTTTCCAGGGACTGGTTGAAAAGCGGGTCGGGGCGGTCGCCGTCGGTGATGGCCATGAGAGGTGGTTCCGGATTCGGCACCATCGTCGTGATCCGCTGCACCACGATGGTTGCGTATTGCACCAAGATATTGATGTATCGATTATCGATTCTATGCGAACGGCTCATAATAGGCGCAACCACAGTCACATGGCGCGTTGCCGGGCGATGTCTGGTGTTTACCCCTAGGGAATTCCGGGTTGTGTCCAGTGAAATATCACACTAGTATCACAACAACTTCAACGCACAGATCGTGATCCTGCCGTGGTGAATCCCATTCGACTGGTTGGCGCCGCCGACCCGGCGCCCGCAGTGCCCACCCCCGCCCAGAGCGGTGCGGCAATGCGCGAGCAGGCCTATACCGAAATCAAGCGCCGCATCATCGCGTGCGAATTCCGGCCGGGCGAACCGCTGAACGAGGCCCAGGTGGCTGCGCTGCTGGGCCTGGGCCGCACGCCCGTGCACCAGGCGCTGCATCGGCTGGAAGTGGAAGGGCTGGTATCGATCCTGCCGCGCAAGGGCGTGCTGGTGACGCCGCTGTCGCTCAACGAAGTGCTGGACATGATCGAAGTGCGCGCCACCAACGAGGTGCTGTGCGCCACGCTGGCCTGCGAGCGCGGTCACGACAGCGATTTCAAGGCGATGCGTGACATCGTCGACCGCTCGCCCGAACTGATCGCCCGTCGCGACATCCCGTCACTGGCGGCCCTGGATCTGAAGTTCCACACGGCGATGTCCGCCGCCTCGCGCAACCGCGTGCTGGCCGATCTTCTGCGCGGCCTGCACGAGAAGCAGGCGCGCTTCTGGTTCCTGTCGCTGTCCGATCCGCAGCACCTGGAGAACGTCTACCAGGAGCATCTGGAAATCGTCGACGCGCTGGAACGCCGCGACGTGCCGGCCGTGCGCGAGGCCATCCGCGAACACATTGACGAATTCCGGAAGAACATCATCCGGACACTCTGACCCAAACTTTCCCCTCGTAACAAAGGTAGTACGCAATGCCGACACTGCAACTCCAGGTAGCCGGCGGGGGCGCGCTCGCCCTCGACATCGAACGACTGATCATCGCCGGCTGGACCGGCCGCGACATGGAAGCCGTTCAGCACCATATCGACGAACTGAAGGCCATTGGCGTGAAGCCGCCCGCCACCGTGCCCACGTTCTATCCGCTGGCAGCCCAGCTGCTGACCACCGACGACGTGCTGGAAGTGCCGCGCGACGATTCGTCGGGCGAGACCGAATTCGTGCTGCTGCAGGGCGCCGATGCGCTCTATATCGGCATCGGCTCGGACCACACCGACCGCAAGGTCGAGGCGTATGACGTGACCGTGTCCAAGCAGATGTGCGCCAAGCCGATGGGCCGTGACGTGTGGCGCTTCGACGAGGTGGCCGATCACTGGGACGCACTGGAAATGCGCTGCTGGCGCGTGCGCGACGGCCAGCGCGCGCTGTATCAGGAAGGCAAGGTCACGCGCCTGCTGGACCCGCGCGACCTGATCGAGCGCCTGACCGGCGAATCGCAGCTGCCGGCCGGCACCGCGATGTTCTGCGGCACCCAGGCCGTGATCGGCGAGATGGGCCACGGCGAATCGTTCGAGGTGGAATTGCACGACCCCGTGCGCAACCGCAGCCTGCGCCACGCCTATCGCGTGGAAACGCTGGCCGTCGCCGAGTGAGCAATGCCATGACTGCACCTACCATTGCGGAACTGGCCGCCGCGCTGGCGGCCGGCCAGACCACCAGCGTCGCGCTGACCGAAGACGCGCTGGCGCGCATCGACCGCCATGTGCAGGCCGGCGGCGTGGCGTTCATGAGCGTCGATGCCAAAGGGGCGCTGGCGCAGGCCCATGCCGCCGACCAGGCGCGCGCAGCCGGCTATGTGGCGTCGCCGCTGGCCGGGCTGCCGGTCTCGATCAAGGACCTGTTCGATGTGCGCGGCCAGGTGACGCGCGCCGGTTCCAAGGCGCTGGACGGCCGCGCGCCGGCCCAGGCCGACGCCCCGGCCGTGGCGCGACTGCGCGCCGCCGGCGCGGTGTTGATCGGTCGCACCAATATGAGCGAGTTTGCGTTTTCGGGCCTTGGTCTGAACCCGCACTACGGCACCCCGCGCACGCCGTTCGATCCCGACCGCATCAGCGGCGGGTCCACATCGGGTGGCGCCGTGAGCGTGGCCGAGCAGATGGCCGTGGCCACGCTGGGCACCGATACCGGCGGCTCGATCCGCATTCCGTCGGCGTTCTGCGGCCTCACCGGCTTCAAGCCCACCGCGCGCCGCGTGCCGCTGGATGGCGCCGTGCCGCTGTCCACGTCGCTCGACTCGGCCGGCCCGCTGGCCCGCTCGGTGGCCTGCTGCGTGGCGATGGATGCCGTGCTCAGCGGCGAAACGCTGGACACGCGCGCCGCCGACCTGCGCGGCCTGCGCTGCTACGTGACGCGCGATTTCGTGGCCGACGGCCTCGATGCCGAAGTGGCGCAGGCATTCGAGGCCACGCTGGCAAAGCTGTCGGCCCAAGGTGCGCAGATCGTGGAATTCAGCTTCCCCGAATTGCGCCGCCTGCCCGAGATCAACGCCGCCGGCGGCCTGACCGCCGCCGAAGCGTGGACCTGGCATCGCGAACTGCTGCAAACGAAGGGCGACCAGTACGACCAGCGTGTGGCCCAGCGCATCCGCCGCGGCGAAAAGCTGACGGCCACCGACTACATCGTCCTGCTGGCCGAACGCCGCGCCATGCAGCAGCGCGCCACCGAACTGCTTCGCGATGCCGATGCCTGGCTGATGCCGAGCGTGGCCGTGCGCCCGCCGCGCCTGGATGCCCTGCAACGCGATGAAGACTTTTTCGCGATCAACGGCCTGGTGCTGCGCAACCCGAGCGTGATCAATTTCCTCGATGGCTGCGCGGCGTCGCTGCCGATGGGCGAGGGCATGGGTCTGGGCGTCTGCGGCCTGCACGGCAGCGATGCCCGGGTGCTGCAGGTGGCCGCGGCCATCGAACAGGCCCTGGCCTGACGCATTTTCCCGTCATACCGGCCGGATTCCCACGGCCGCCGCAGCAAGCGCCAGCACAGCGCAATGCGAGAGGGCGCCGCCAACGTAGCGGCGCCCCGCCAACCACACCCAAGGAGTAGTCACCGATGTCTTCCGTGATGAGCGGCGCCCCCGGCGCCCTGGAGAGCCTGCCGCCAGCACAACTGGCGCAGCAACGCAACGAGGCGTACCGCAAGATCACCGTGCGCCTGATTCCCTTCCTCGTATTCCTGTTCATCCTGGCCTGGATCGACCGCGTCAACGTGGGCTTTGCCAAGCTGCAGATGCTGCAGGACCTGCAGTTCAGCGAAGCCGTGTACGGGCTGGGCGCGGGGATTTTCTTCATCGGCTACTTCCTGTTCGAGGTGCCGAGCAACCTGCTGCTGGAAAAGATCGGCGCACGCAAGACGCTGGCGCGCATCACCATCCTGTGGGGCCTGGCCTCGATGGCGATGATCTTCGTGAAGACGCCGATGCAGTTCTACACGCTGCGCTTCATGCTGGGTATCTTCGAGGCCGGCTTCTTCCCGGGCGTGGTGCTGTATCTGACCTACTGGTTCCCGGCCGCGCGACGCGCGCGCATCAACGGCCTGTTCATGACGTCGTTCGCCATCGCCGGCGTGGTCGGCGGCCCGCTGGCTGGCTTCATCATGAGCGCGATGGATGGTGTGGACGGCCTGGCCAACTGGCAATGGCTGTTCGTGATCGAAGGCATTCCGTCGGTGCTGGCCGGCATCGCCGTGCTGCTGTATCTGCCGGAAAAGCCCGTCAACGCCAAGTGGCTGTCGCAGCAGGAGCAGGCCATCGTCACCCATGACATCGACCAGGAGGCAGGCGACCCGGCCAAGCATTCGTCGCTGAAGGACGCCCTTGCCAATGCACGCGTCTGGATCTGCGCGGCCATCTACTTCTGCGTGGTGAGCGGCAACGCGACGATCGCGTTCTGGTCGCCGTCGATCATCAAGGAGCTGGGGGTACAGGGCAACCTGCAGATTGGCCTGGTATCAGCCATCCCGTTCGTGGCCGGCACCATTGCCATGGTGCTCAACGGCATCCACTCGGACCGCACCGGCGAGCGCCGCATGCACTGCGCGCTGGCTACGCTGCTGGCCGCCGTGGGCCTGACCCTGACGGGCATGTGGCTGCACAGCGCCGTGCTGGCCCTGATCGCGCTGACCGTCGCATCCGTCGGCATCCTGGCCGCATTCCCGGTGTTCTGGTCGCTGCCCTCGGCCTTCCTGGCCGGCACGGCCGCCGCCGGCGGCATCGCGCTGATCAACTCGATCGGCAACCTGGCCGGCTTTGTGGCGCCGTACATGATCGGCTGGTTCAAGACGACCACCGGCAAGCTGGCGTCCGGCCTGTACTTCGTGGCCGCCCTGGAGGCCTGCGCAACGGTCCTGGTGATCGCGTTCATCCGCGCCCGCCAGTGATTCTGCGCGGCGTTGCGCGCCGGGCGGGCAGGGGACTGGATTCCCCTGACGCCTTGCGATACAATCCGCTTCCTTATTGCGCCGCAGGCTGAAGTTACGCCGGCGGCACGAACCGGATCCCGGCGCGCAACGCGCCACAGCAAGCCACAAGCAGGAAAAGGCGGGCAGTCCAGCCGCCTTTTTTGCTTTTGTGAATGCCCGGTTCCAGGACTGCGAGGGTGGCGAAATTGGTAGACGCACCAGGTTTAGGTCCTGACGCCAGCAATGGTGTAGGGGTTCGAGTCCCCTCCCTCGCACCAACCTACCTATAAGTTGCGTAATCGCAACTTATACACTCCAAGCCAGTCGGTGG
>NZ_PJRP01000004.1:193414-356635 GCF_002858765.1 Cupriavidus pauculus | reverse complement strand
CAAATTGTTGCGACGTCGCCGCAGTGCGGTGCGTCCAATCCAGATCGGTTTCGTTGCCAGGAAAGGACTTGATAAAGGCCTCGCGCGGCATCCCGCAGCGTTCGACGGCAATGTCCAGAATGCTGCGTTCGAGGGTCCGTACCTCGGCCACCTGGTTGTGCACGCTGGCACACAGGCTGTCGATCATTTTGGCCGTGAAGCGGATTGGTGCCAGTTCGCGCTGGATGTCCTCGCGCATGCGCGCAATGGCGGCGGTGCGGGCCTGGCCCGTGACGGGGCCCTCGGGAAGCTGTTCGAACAGAGCGCGGACGCGTGCAAAAATTGCCAGGCTGTCGGTCGTAAGCTGTTCGAGGCGGGCAGCGTTCGCTTTTTCAGAATCCCCGCCGCCAGCGTCCTCGTCTTCATCGTCCGACGCCTCGTCGGCGTCGTCCGGGGTGTCGGTGTCCGCATCGTCGGCAACGGCCGCGGCGTCATCGGACATGTCACCATCGTCCGCGGCGTCGCCCTCCGCGGGTTCGGTAATGCCCTCGACTAGTTCGTCGATGCGCAGTTCACCGGCGACGATGCGGTCCACATCGGCCAGGATCATCGAGACGACCGACGGACACGCAGCGATGGCCTGGATCATGTCCTGCAGGCCGCTCTCGATGCGTTTGGCGACGGCGATCTCGCCGGCACGCGTCAGCAATTCGCTGCCGCCCATTTCGCGCATATACAGTCGAACGGGATCCGTGGTGCGACCAAACTCCGAATCGACGGTCGAGAGCGTTGCTTCCGCTTCTTCGTCAGACTGATCGTCGGAGGTCGTGGTAGCGGCATCGTTTAACAGGAGCGTCTCGGCGTCCGGTGCCTGCTCGTACACGGCCACGCCCATGTCGCTGAACGTGCTGACGATGATGTCCATGGCTGCCGGCGTCACGTTATCCGGCAGGTGGTCGTTGATATCCGCATGCGTGAGGTAACCGCGTTCACGGCCGAGCGTGATCAGTGCGCGCATCTGGCCCTGACGCTCTGCGTCCTGTCGGGCGATGGACGCCTTGTCCGACAGCGGGCCCGCAGCCTGGTTCTTGCCCGCGGGGCGGCGGCGGGAGGGCTTCGCGCCGGCCGGGGTCAAGCTGGAGGGTTCAAGGTCGCGATCCGGATGAGTCAATACGTGCTCCTGGGCAGATGGCCGACAATTGCCGCGGCCATAACACTGGCGTTGTGCCTACGGGTGCGGGTTCGGGTGCGGACCAATCGTGGAGGGCACACAGACCGGCACCTGGACTGTCGAGACTAGCCTCCCGCAGTCACCAGTGTGCGCAAAATTTTCGAATCGCGCATGATACTGGTTGCGGTGTTGCGGTGCAATATGTCCCGACGGGGTTCCCGCGGCGGTCAAGTGGGCACGATGAGCGCCAGCAGGCGGTACTTCTTCACTACACTTTCAGGATAGCGGCCATCGGGGTCAGTGGTCGGTGCAGCCCGCACAAGTGCTGTACAACATCCAAAACGCAAAACGCTGAACACAAAACGCAAAGCGGAGACGCCGCCGAAGGCGGGCGGTGGCACGCCGCTAGGGCGGGAGGGGCAGCAATGGACGGCAAGAACGCAAAGCCGGTAGCCCTGGCGTTGCAGGGCGGTGGTATGCATGGCGCCTTCACGTGGGGCGTCATCGACCGCCTGCTGGAGGATGGCCGACTCGCCATCGAGGGCGTGAGCGCCACGAGCGCTGGGGCCATGAACGCTGTCGTGCTGGCCAACGGGTTGCGGCGGGGTGGCGAGGCGGCCGCGCGTGAGGCCTTGCATACGTTCTGGCAGGCCATTGCCGAGTCGGCGCAGCGGTATAGTCCACTTCGATGGATTCCGTGGCTGAAGAACAGCCATAGTTTCGGGTTGAACTATTCGCCACTATATGCCGTGGCCGACATGGCACTGCGCGTGTTGTCCCCTTACCAGTTCAACCCTTACAACATGAACCCGCTGCGCGACGTGCTTGAGCAACAGGTGGATTTCGACGGGTTGCGCCAGGAATGTCCGATTCGATTGTTTTTGTGCGCGACGAACGTCGAGACCGGCAGGATTCGCCTCTTTTCCGGCGCGGATGTGTGTGTGGAGGCCGTGCTGGCTTCCGCCTGCCTGCCAACGCTTTTTCAGGCAGTGACGATCGATGGTGAGTATTACTGGGATGGCGGCTATGTCGGTAATCCAGCGATATTTCCGCTGATCTACGAATGCCAGACGCGGGACGTGGTGATCGTCCACATCAATCCAATCATTCGCCGGGGCGTGCCGACCACGGCTGCCGACATCCTCAATCGGCTCAATGAGGTCAGCTTCAATTCGTCGCTGATGCGCGAAATGCGCGCGATTGCGTTTGTGACAGCCCTGATCCAGCAGGGCCGCGTGGAAGGGAACGACATGAAGGAGATGTTGATCCACTCGATTCGTTCCGACGAGACCATGGCCGCGCTGCACGTGTCGAGCAAGTACAACGGGGACTGGTCCTTCCTGACTCAGTTGCGCGACCAGGGCCGGGCGCAGGCCGAAGCATGGCTTGCCCGGAACTATGAAAGCATTGGCCAGCGCTCGAGTATCGATATCAAGGCAGAGTTCCTCTGAGCGGCGATGACAGGCCCGGCGGTGACGGCTGGTCCAGACGCCAAGCCAGATTGCGCCGGGCGCGGGCTTCGTAGCGCGTGTGAAACGGCTCAGTCAGAAAGATGCGCGGGCGGGTGAGCAATGTACCGAGAAACGCCCGTTCGCCGCGGTCGTAGCTCATGGCATCGAGATCTGGGCGCTCCGCGCGCAGATGCACCGCATCGCCGCAGAACCATCTGCGCGGATAACCCAGCACCGCCAGGTCAATGTCGACAACAAAGCAGCCCGCAGTGTCCGACGGCGTGTGGGTATGCGACGTGTCGAGGATGAGGCGCGCAACGCGCTCGATCTCTGTCATGCCGTTCGCGCCCCCCTGTTTACCGTTGGTCTGGGCTTCAGCCCCAGCGCTTGACCATTGCCGGAGCCATTCCGCGCTGCGCGCTTCGTTGTCGGAGGCACCAGCGGTATAGACCACGTCATGACACCAGAGCGCCAACTCCACGGCCTCGGCGTCGCGGTCGGCGATTGCGCTGCGTGCCCAGTCCAGGTCGCGCAGGCAGCGGCGGACATGTTGCAGCGTGTGATAGTGCCGATCGGGTTCCGCATAGCGGTCGGCGAGCGCGGCATAGACCGCCTCGGCCTGCCTGCCGCCAGCGCGCGACCACAGCGCCAGGAACCGCGTGCGTAGCGCATTCGCTGTCTGGGGTGCCATGGCGGGCGGAGGGGGGGGTGCCATGTTGCTACGCGTGCGATAGATCGAGCAGGACTTTGCCTTGCTGCCAGTCGGTGAGATCGAAGCCCTCGGTGAAGCTGCTGTGGATCGGGGTCAAGACCTCTCGCGCCGCGTCCGGCTTGCCTTGTTTTTGCAACAACTGGGCCAGGCGCAGGGCGGCCTGCAGCGCCAGTGATTTGGCGCCCTGGTGGCGTGCCACCGCCACGGCCTGCCGGAACGAAGCCTCGGCTTCTGCTTCATGGTTGAGCAACTGGAGCATCATTTCCCCTCGCAGGCGGTGCAACATGGCTTCATCGATGTGCTCCCCCGTCTCTTGGACAAACTCCAGGGCTTCGGCGAGCGTTGCGAGGCCAACCTCAGGCTCTCCGGCCTTGCCGCAGGCTTCAGCCAGCATGGCCAGCAGATTCGGGCGGCCGAGCGACGCGCCGGTGGCGGCGTACGCGGCCAGGCCCTGGTGGATTTGGGCAACGCCATCTTGGGGGTGGCCAAGCATCGCCATCTCCCAGCCTTGCAGCACCGTCCCCCAGGCCAGGTAAATGGGAAACCCCTGTTCGCAGGCCACAGCGATCGCCGCGTTCGCATAGTCGCGGGTTTGTGGGGGCTCGCCGCGGCGCCGATGAACTTCTGCAGCAAATATCAGGCAGAGCGCGAGATTGACGGTGTCGGGTCGCTGACGCGCCATCGCGAGCGCCTCGTGGCAGCGGTCGCGTGCCTGGTCTGGCAAGCCCAGGTGCCACAGGATCCAGCCAAGCGTACTCGTGGCATGGACCGCCGGATCCCGGCCATATCCCATCATGTAGTCGTACTGCGGCGGCTCGGGTCGCTGCAGGGCCAACACCTGTTCCATGTGCGAACGCGCTTGCTCCAACTGGCCGAGCCGAAAGGCCGTCGCGCCGACAACGCGATGACCTTCTGCCAGCTGATTGGGATTTTGTGATCGTAACGCCATCCCGATGAGCCGTTTTGCCAGTGGGGACGAGACGTTGTATTGGGCCCGTAGCTGATAGAAGGCCCACAACCCAAGTTGTGCGGAAAAGAAGTACGTACTTTGCTCGCCCTGCTCGCACAAGGCCAGCGCCCGCCGGTAGGTGGCTTCAACCTCAGGGGAAGCCTGGCCACGGATGCCCATAAGGGTCGGCCCAAGCGTCAGCAACAGCGTGAGCTCCTGGCGGGCGCGCGCCGGCGTATCAGGCAAGCGTTTGAGCAAGTCGAGCGCCGTGTTGAGATGGTGGATGGCTTCAGGTTGGGCAGACCGTTGCAGCGCTTGCTGGGCCGAAGCGTGCAGATACTCGATCGCCTTGGGTGCATTGCCGCTGAGGCTGTAGTGATGGGCCAGTTCGCCACAGTGGTCTTTCAGTTGCTCCGGGAACAGGGTTTCGATCGCTTGGGCGGTGCGCTCGTGCAAGGCACTACGTCGCTCGATCAGCAATGAGTTGGCGGCAACCTCCTGCGTGAGGGCGTGCTTGAAGGCGTACTCGACCTCGGGAAAGGCGGGGCGCTCGTGGATGAAGTCTGCGGCCTGCAAGTCGGCGAGGAGCGGACGCAACTGGCGCTCGTCCGTGGCGCTCACGAGCCGGACCAGGCTCAGCGGGAATTCCTTGCCGATGATCGCGAGCGTTTGCAGGAGCGCCTTTTGGGGGAGGGGAAGCCTGTCGATCCGGGCGGCGAGGACGCCCTGGACTGTGGTCGGCATATGCAAGAGCCCCGGGGCCTGCGCGATGCGGTAGCCGCCGGCCTGGCCGAGCAGCGTGCCTTCCTCGACGAGCGTCTGCACCATCTCTTCCATGAAAAACGGGTTGCCTTCAGTCTTCTCCAGCACCAGGCGCTTGAGCGGCACGAGGCTACGGTCATCGCCTAGCAGCGCGGTGAGCAGTCCCTCGGCTTCCGCTGGGCCCAGCGGTTCCAGAGCCAGTTGGGTGTAGCAAGGCTGGGTGCCCCAGTCATGCACGTACTCCGGGCGGTAGTTAACCAGGAGCAGAATCTGCGCCGCCGGTACATGCTCGATGAGCAGATTGAGAAACGTCTCGGTTTCACCGTCCAGCCACTGAAGATCTTCGAAGAGCACCAGCAACGGTGCATTGACGCTTTCCCGGACCAGTAGGTACGCAATGGCTTCGAAGGTGCGCTGGCGACGCAGGACCGGATCCATGGTGGCCAGCGTCGCGTCCGGGTCGCTCGCACCGAGCAGATAGAGCAGGTAGGGGAGGTGCGGTTCCAGCGAACGGTCCAGCGTGAGCAGTCTGCCGGTCACCTTTTCACGGCAGCTGCGCTCGCTGTCCTGCGGGGTCATCTGGAAGTAGTTCTTCAAAAGCTCGATCAGGGGAAGATAGGCAAAGGCCTTGCCGTGCGAGACAGAGAAGGTCTCCAGCACCCGGCAGCCTTGTTGCGAGCGCGCCTTGAACTCATAGAAGAGGCGAGACTTTCCTACCCCGGCCTCGCCGCGCACGCTGACAATCTGCCCCTGCCCAGACCTGGCTCGTGTCAGGGCGTCGTTCAGGTGCTGCATCTCGACTTCGCGGCCGACGAACCGTGCCAGACCGCGGTGCGCCGCGATTTGCAGCCGCGTACGCATGGGGCCGAGCCCCTGGACCTCGTAGACCCCCAGCGGATCCCGGACGCCTTTGACCTGCGTGGTGCCAAGCGCCTTGAACTGGAAATATCCCTCGGCGAGCTTGTGTGTGGAGGGGCTCACCAGGATCGACGCGGGTGTAGCGATCCCCTCCATCCGGGACGCGATGTGGATCGTATGCCCCACCGGATCGTAGTCGGTATGCAGATTGTCTTTGCGGATCGAGCGCACGACCACCTCACCGGTGTGAATGCCGACTCGAATCTGCAACGGTATGCCTTGCTCGAGGCGTACGCGGTCGCTGTGGCGGCGCATCGCCTCCTGCATGCTGAGCGCGGCGTACAAGGCGCGCAGCGCATGGTCCTCATGGGCGATGGGTGCGCCGAACAACGCCAGGATGCCGTCACCCAGGAATTTGGCCACGTAACCTTCGTAGTGATGCACCGCTTCCATCATCAACGTGATCACCGGATCAATGAGGCGCCGCGCCTCTTCCGGGTCCAGATCCTGGATCAGTGCCGTGGAACCCGCCATGTCCGCAAAGAGCGCTGTGATGGTCTTGCGCTCGCCGCCAATGCCGCCTCTGGCCTCCATAGCCGCCTGCTCGGCAAGGATGCGCTGCGCCAAATGGGGTGGCGTGTAGTGAACCGGGGCGAGATCGCCGGTACTGTCAGCCTTGTCTCTCCCCGTGGCGGGGACCTCGACTGCGGCGCTGGCGGCAACGGTGTCGGGGGAATCTCTGGTATGGGCTGCGGTGGTTTGCGCGGTGGCCTGCGCGTTGGTCAGCGGGGTACCACAGGCCCGGCAGAATTTCGCGGTGGGGCTGGCGCTTTCGCCACAGTGCGGACATCGCCGTCCAAGCGGCGCCCCGCATGCCTCGCAAAACTTCGCGCCTGCAAGGTTATCGAAGTCGCATTCGGCGCAGTGCATATTGCCTCCCACCAGCATGCTCCGCATCCATTCATTAGACGCGGGATCCGCGTCGCGAGCAAGGCGACAGGCGTTTTTTGGTTGAGCTAGCTGAATCGCAGTGCCAAAATTCTCGTACAGGGTCGCATAGGTTGGCGCGGGCCCCTTGCGGCGCATAACGGCGCGGCATGGATGTCGAACGACGTGGACCAGAACGAGATCCGGCATGGACCAGGCGGGAATAGATCAACAAGCGCAAGGCGATGCCTCGTTGGGGTCGGTCATGTTTGCCGATGTCAGCGGGAGTACCCGGCTGTACGAACTGGCAGGCGACGCGGCGGCCCTCGCGGCGATCGGCCGCTGCTTCCGGGCGATGACGTCTTGTGCAGACGCCTGGCAGGGGCAGGTCATCAAGACCATCGGCGACGAGCTCATGCTCATGTTTCCCTCGGCAGACAAGGCGCTGCTCGCAGCCATTGACATGCAACTGGCCGTCTCGGAGCTGGCACCCGTTTCGGGGGTGGTGATGGCCGTCCATATCGGGCTGCACCATGGGCCGCTCCTGCGGGAGGCGTCGGGAGACGTGTTCGGCGACACGGTTAACCTGGCCGCTAGACTCACCACCCTGGCGTCGCGAGGGCAGGTCATCACCAGCAAGGAGACGGTGGGACAGTTGTCCACCAGTGTGCAACAGCGCACCCGCAGTCTCTATCCAATCCGGGTGCGCGGGCGGGATCAGCCCGTGGAACTGTTTGAAGCGATATGGCAAGAGGGGACTGACCTCACTCTGGTCGCCGGTCCGAGCCAGGGAATCGTCGCATGCGGCTTTCTCACGCTGCGCTATCGCGACACGTTGGTCGAAATGACCCCCGAGTCGGCGCCTGTAACCGTCGGGCGCGACGGTAGCATGACCATTGTCGTGTCGGATCGCCGCGCCTCGCGCTTCCAGGCCGTCGTCGAACCGCGCGCGGGGCGGTATGTGCTGGTCGACAGAAGCTCGAACGGCACCCATGTCAGCGTCGACGGTGAGGCGCCGTTCGTCCTGCGTCGTGACGAGGTGGCATTGCAGCGCCACGGGTGGTTGACATTTGGTGAGGCAGCCGGCGCCAGCGATGAGCGGGTCGAGTTTTTCCTGCAGACCGATCAGGATTGACTACTGGATGCCGATGGAGTGCTACGGCGCGCCCCCGCGCCGAGCACGGCCTTGCGTCAGTCGGCCATCAGTTGTAGCCCAGGACGGCAATAGACGAGATATCGGGTCGATCATTTGAGTTGTCAATCAACACCTCGGTCGGCGTCCGATGTGTTCTGGGAGACAGGGACAAGGGCGGGCGAAAGCCCGACGTCTGCGGGCGCACCGGGAAAGGGATAGTGCTGGCGAACGGATTGGTGGCGGTGCTGGTGGCGGCGCTGGCGGGGAATTGGGCAGTGAACATGATCTCAGGTGTGCCAAAGCGATTGGATGGTATTAGAGAATTTGGGTAGGTGCCGATTGAATGGCCGTTGCTCGGACGGCGCCGCCGGCATGGGATAATCGGCCGCCTTGGGCATGCCGCGTCCGGCTGCGCTTGGTAATGAAGAAGACGGCCAAAACCACCGGCGCGATCAGCAGCCCCTCTGCCAGTTCGGGCTCGATCGGCAGGTGCATGACGTGCAACGCCTTGAAGCCGGCCGCCGCAAGCGACAGGACGTAATAAGAGATGGCCGCCACGGACAGGCCCTCGACCGCGTGCTGCAGGTGCAGTTGATTGCGGGAGGTCTGATCCAGTCCGGCGAGCAATCGGGTGACGTCGCGCTCCTGGGTCAGATTGACCCGGGTGCGCAGCAAATCGACGGCGCGTGCAATGCGCGCGGCAAGCTGTTCATGCCGCATCCAGACGCTCTTGCATGTTTCCATCGCGGGCGCGAAGCGTCGCTCCATGAATTCGGAGATCATCGGCATGCCTTCGATCCGCTGCTCTCGTAACTCCTGAATGCGCGCCAGAACGAGCCGTTCATAGGCCCATGAGGCGCTGAAACGCCCGCCATGCTCCGCGAGGGACTCCACGCGCGCCGCCAAGTCCGTCAATTGGACCAGGAGTTCTGCGTCGTTGTCCCCTGCGCGTTGCGTGTTCATGTTACGCATGAGCGCTTGGAGCGCGGCATGGATCTCGTCAAGTTCACCGCCCATGCTTCGAGCAACCGGCAGGGCGAGCAGCGCCATCATCCGGTAGGTCTCAATCTCGTAAAGCCGTTGCAGGAGCCTGCCACCTTGCTCTTCCCGGAAGTCGTCATCAATGGCAAGTATGCGCATATGACCATCCGCACCAATACGCCAGTCGCTGAACACCTTGCCGCCATCCAGTACGCGGCTGCCGACGAGGGTAGGTCCTGCTAGCCAGTCCCGAAGATGGGCGCAGACGGCTTCGCCTGCGCCGGCCGATAGCAATTCCATGCGCAAGGCATGAAAGCGTATGCCGCCAAGCATTTCTAGCCATTGCGGCGGCACGCCCCGGATGGCGAGATCGTCGAAGTACGCTCGGTCGCTGCGCGGCGCAGCGAACGTGAACGTAGAGAATTCGGTGTGTCGCTCCCACTTCAGGTGCCATCCGAAGGCAGACTCTGCAGCGTAGTGCCGGGCGCCTGGCGTCGGCGACGCCATGCCAGTCTCGATGCATAGCGCGCGTAGCAGGCGCTCATGCACCGCTGGGTCGCTCTCGGTGTAGATGGCGTAGTGCGTGACCGAGGCGCTGCCAGTCAGGCGCAGGAATGGACGGGCGTGCAACTCCGCGGCCAGCGAGGCGCGCAGGGGATGATCGAGTAGGGTGGCCGGTTTGCCAGAAGTATCCATGCGGGTTGCGCTTGATGTTGAGCGAAAGCGTCGAACAAATGGGCGGAGCGGAAGGGCTGGGTCGCGTCTTCCTGTCCACGCATCCGTGCGAGCAATATCGCATGGGCATTTCGACAATAAAAACGCATAATATTGATCGTTACGTTCAGTTTTCCTGATACCTATGAAGTCGCTGGATCATGATGTGCTCGCCACCGTGGTCGCCATTGCAGAGACCGGCAACATGAGCCGGGCTGCGGAGGCGGTCAACCGCTCTCAGTCGGCCGTCAGCATGCAGATCAAGGCCCTGGAGGAATCCCTGGGTCGGCAACTTTTCGTGAGGCGGGCACGTAGTGTTGCGTTGACCCACGAGGGCGAGGTCCTGCTGGGGTTTGCCAGGCGGATGTTGTCGCTACGCGACGAAGCTTGGGCGGCGGTGGTGCGCCCCGAGGTGACCGGCAAAGTCGTCATCGGGGTCCCCGACGACTACGCGTCCTCGCTGTTGCCCTCGGTGCTGAAGAAATTCTCGGCTTCCTACCCGAAGGTAGAAATCCAGGTCATGGGGTTGCCGAGTAGTGCCCTGGGGCCGTTGGTCAAAGACGGAACGGTTGACCTGGCCTGCGGCACACGGGTCAAGGGGCTATCGGGTGATTTCTTGCGACACGAGCCGATGGCCTGGGCGGCCAAGGCGAACGGGCCAAAGATCTGGGAGGACCGGCCATTGCCGATCGCGGTGTTCATGCCGGGAAGTGTCGCCCGGGAAAACACCATCCGCAGCCTCGACCGTGCCAAGATTCCCCATCGGACGTCGTATGAAAGCCCGAGCTTGCTGGGGCTGTTGAGCATGGTGGATGCGGGCCTGGCGATTGCCGCGCTTGCTAAATGCGCCATTCCTGCGCACCTCACGCTTCTCGGGCGGTCGCACGGATTACCAGACTTGCCGCCCCTGGAGTTGATTCTGGCCCGAAGTACTAAGTCCAGGCGTCCCCCTTGCGATTTTCTTGCGGAGCAGATCTTCGAAGATCTTCAGTCTGGCGGGTGAGGGACGGCCGTCCAAACCGACCTTGGTGGCCTGCCGCCTCTGTCATAAACAAGAACGGGAAGGTATCCGTCGGAGGCGCGTAGTGCTCGAGGCTATCTCGAATTCGCTGGAAATGCTGGATGCGGCAGGCAATGCCACAGGGCGCCCGGTGTTTACTGGCTTTGACGGATGAAGGCGTCCCAACAAAACGATCTCATGCCAGCACGCACATCTGCCTCCTCTTCAACGGCCGCGCCGGCGGCGGCTGCGCTTCTGGCGGACCGTCTTCGCGCCCTGGCGAACGCGCAAGTCGCGGCATCGATGCGCGCCTACTTACGCGATCAGTTCCTTTTTCTTGGCCTGCCGGCACCCGTTCGTCGCGCGGCGGTACGAGACCTGATCTTGAGGCATCCCCGTGAAGCGGAAGCACTCATCGAGACCGCCGCTGCGCTGTGGGACCAACCAGAGCGGGAACTGCGATATACCGCCATCGACTTGCTTCGGCACCATCACAAGGCACTCGACGCCTCCCATCTCGACATGTTGCAGGGCTGGATGCGGCGGGATGCGTGGTGGGAAACGGTAGACAGCCTCAATGCCGTGATCGGGAAGATCGTCCTGAGCGACCGAAAACAGGGAGGCATCGCTCAAGCATCGATGGACCATTGGCTCGAGCATCCCGATTTTTGGGTCAGGCGCGCGGCAATGCTGCACCAACTTGGGTGGCGGACGGATACCGACCTGGACCGGTTGCGCCGATACGCGCTCCACCTCGCCCCCGAACAGGAGTTCTTTATCAGAAAGGCGATCGGCTGGGCGCTGCGCGACTACGCCCGTCAGGATCCGGTATGGGTCCAAACGTTCGTGAAGAAACACGCACGAACACTCTCGCCGCTTACGCAGCGAGAGGCCTGCCGGCGTCTGTAGGCCATCGTCCAACTAGTGTGGCTGAAGTGCTCTATAGTCCGCAATATGTCGCGATCAAGATGGCAAAACGCGCGCCCAGGCTAGGCGCGGGTCAGATGAATCGCGCCTCAGCGGCTGCCTGGAGGGCAGTGACGCGTGCGTATGCGTGCTATGCCCGCACGGGTTTGAAGATCAAGCCTTGCTGCGCCACGCCAATCGGCCCGTGCTCGTCATGCAATGTGGTCCGTGTGAGCCCGATCCCGTTCTGCTCCACGATTGTTGTAGATTCTGCTGCCACCCACTCGCCTTGGGGAAGGCGGTGCAGATAGACGGTCAGGTCGGCATTCGCAAACGCAAAGCGATTCAGGGGGACAGCCCAACTGATCCCGTTGCCGAAATCCGCTGCAGCTATGGCGCGCGATGCGGCAGAAATCGGGCCATCGTCAAGGAACGGCACCGCCACGCGGAACCATACGGCGGCCGGCCCAGGCTCGGTGACCGTTCCCGTTGCGACCCGACTCTCCATCGCCGTGTAGTGAAACGATGTTTGCGGGCGCATGCCCGGAATCAGAATAGGCGTGTGGCATGCGTCCGGTGGGGGGAGCGTGGCGGGCTGCGTCGTGGACTGGAGGTCGAGATCTTGCTGTCGAATGTAGACCGCCGTGCCTTGCAGAACAGGTACGTCCTCATGTAGCAATTCTAACCGCACGCGTCGAACGGACCCACCCGCCTGCGGCGTGACCACGGCGCGCAATGGTGCGACGGGAACGGGGCGGACGAACTCCAATGTGAGGCGCACCATCGCCCAGCCTGGCTCTTTCGCCATGGCGCGGTCGGCGAGCGTCGCGAGCAACCCACCTGGCGCACCACCATGCTGAGCGTCGGGATTCCACGGCCCGCGCGACAGCACGGTGGATTCCACGATGTCGCCGGACATCGTGAATATGCTCGAAGGAATGGACATCGGACTCCTCGTTACTTGGACGTTTTTGAAGCTTACCTGGCAGATGCGCCGGAGCGTCGGCGCGACAGCTAAAGCCGTGCTCGTATAGAGCGATCGAGTCGGTGGAGAGACGGAGGATCAGCTATTCGCCGTAACTTGTGCGTCGCCGTCCTTGTTGCGCGGCTATCGATGATAGGGCGGCCGATCTCATCGAGCAGTTCCACCTTCTTTTCGTCTGGTCCAGGAATGCCGTAAGACGCGTGTCAGCTCTCACGGTTGTGTCGGGGCCGAGATGCAGACCGAGCCGGGCGGAGTCCTTCAACCCTCCGCCACGGCACGTCGTGCCTTGATCTGACGCTATGCCCGGTGAGCCGACTGGGTCGGCATCCTCGCAATACCAGTCAGTCAGAACAAGCGGTTCAACCAGCCATGCGGGTCCGCTGCACGACCTTGCTGCAAGTCGACCAGAGCCGCCTTCAGACGCGTGGTGGTCTCGCCCGCGGTGCCGTCGCCGATGGTGAAGTTGTACTCGCGTCCTTTCACCTTCCCAATGGGCGTCACCACCGCAGCAGTGCCGCAGGCAAAGGCTTCACGCAGGCGGCCGCTCTGGGCATCGGCCTGCCACTGGTCGATCGCGTACGGTTCTTCTCGCACGGTCAGGCCGAGGTCACGGGCCAGGGTAATCAGCGAATCGCGGGTAATGCCGGGCAGGATCGTGCCGGTGAGCGGAGGTGTCTGCAGAGTGCCGTCATCGAACACGAAGAAGACGTTCATGCCGCCCAATTCCTCGATCCAGCGGCGCTCTACCGCATCGAGGAACACCACCTGGTCGCAGCCCTCGCGCGTGGCTTCGGCCTGGGCGAGCAGGCTGGCCGCGTAGTTGCCGCCGCACTTGGCCTCGCCCGTGCCGCCGGGCGCGGCGCGCGTGTAGGCGTCGGACACCCACAGCGTGACCGCTGCCGAGGCGCCGCCCTTGAAATACGCACCGACCGGACACGCTACCACGCAGTACAGATATTCCGCGGCAGGCTTCACGCCGAGCACCACTTCCGTGGCGATCATGAACGGGCGCAGGTAAAGCGCCGAGCCTTGGCCGGACGGGATCCAGGCGCGATCCAGCTTGACCAGCTCGCGCACGGACTCGAGGAACAGTTCCTCAGGCAGCGCGGGCATCGCCAGGCGCCGCGCGGAATTCTGGAACCGGCGCGCATTGGCATCCGGGCGGAACAGTGCCCCGCCACCGTCCGGGAGCCGGTAGGCCTTCAGTCCCTCGAAAATCTCCTGCGCGTAATGGAACACCAACGTGGACGGATCACATTGGATGGGGCCGTGCGGACCGATCTTGGCGTCGTGCCATCCCTGGCCCTCGGTGTAGCGGATGGTGGCCATGTGATCGGTGAACACGCGGCCAAACGCCGGGTTCTCGAGCAAGCGTTCGCGCTCGGTCGAGGATACGGGATTCCCACTCTGTTCAATGGATAGGGTGGGTTGGACGGCGGTGTTCATAGGATTCTCCTTGAGGGCAGGATGTGCTTTGCACGCTAAGCCCCACATTTTGCGCCAACTGTGGTGAGTTGTGGAAGGCGTCACCCATGCTGATCGTTGACACCTACGCATGATACGGGGCCGATCTCATGCGCCAGACGTTTCCAGGCGGTGCGCCGGTGGCGTCAGACGCTCGAGCCTCCCTGGACCTTTCCGGTCCGTTTTGGTCCGGTAGCCAGCATTTTACCTGTGTCCCAAATTAGCAAATGAATGTCCCAGATAAGCAAGTCAGATGGCCTGGCGCGGCAGATACTGGATGCACAGAACACGGTGAACCAACCCGCGGATTCATCGGACTGTGCAGGAGACAAGATAATGAAGATCAGGCAAATCACCCCGGCCATCGGGGCCGAAATTTCTGGGGTCCATCTGGGCGAGGCGTCGCGCGATCCGTCGTTGTTCGCCGCGATCAAGGCCGCGCTCCTCGCGCACAAGGTGCTGTTCTTTCGTCGCCAGGACATCACGCGCGCCGAGCATGTGGCGCTCGCCGGGCGCTTTGGCAAGCTGGAAGACCACCCGGTGGCGGGTAGCGACCCGGAGCACCCGGGCCTCGTGCGCATCTACCGGAGCGACAACCCCCACAGCTACGAGAACAATTATCACTGCGATGGCTTGTGGCGTCCCAATCCGGCCATGGGTGCGGTACTGCGGTGCATCGAATGCCCCGAGATCGGCGGCGACACCATCTGGGTCAACATGGTCAAGGCCTACGAGGAGCTGTCCGAGGATATCCGGCAGAAGATCGTTGGCCTGCGTGCCAGGGCGAGCATCGAGCACAGTTTTGGCGCCGTCATGACTGCGGAGGCGCGGGCGAAACTGGCGCAGGAGCATCCTTCAGTCGAGCATCCAGTGGTGCGCACCCATCCCGAAACCGGCGAGAAGATCCTGTTTGTCGGGGCGGGCTTCAGCACGCATTTCACCAACTACAGCACCCCGGCCAATGTGCGTCATGGCATCGACAAGGCGCCGGGTGCGTCCTTGCTGCTCAACTACCTGATCAGCCGCGCCACCATCCCCGAGTATCAGGTGCGCTGGTCCTGGCAGCAGGGCGATGTGGCGGTGTGGGACAACCGCTGCACGCAGCACTATGCCCTGAACGACTACTGGCCCGCACCACGCAAGATGGAACGCGCTGGCATCGTGGGCGACATTCCCTACTGAATCGACTGAGCGCTGGCGCGCCCCTCACGCGCCCTGACGGCCCTGACGCGGGCCCTCACGCACCCCGACGCGCTTACCTGGAGCATCGACATGCATTTTCTCGACGGTCACCTCTTTCCCGAAAACCAGCCGCCCCTGATCATCACCGCCGCGCCCTATGCCCCTGGCTGGACGCCCTCGGACTTTCCCGAGGACATCCCGCTAACGATGGAGCAACAGATCCAGAAAGCCGTGGATTGCTATAACGCCGGCGCAACCGTGCTGCACTTGCACGTGCGTGAACTCGACGGCAAGGGCAGCAAGCGGTTGTCCAAGTTCAACGAACTCATCGCCGGCGTACGCGAGGCGGTGCCGGAGATGATCATCCAGGTGGGGGGCTCTATTTCGTTCGCCCCGGAAGACGAAGGGCAGGCTGCCAAGTGGCTGTCTGACGATACCCGCCATATGCTCGCGGACCTGGATCCCAAGCCAGATCAAGTGACAGTGACCGTCAACACGGCGCAGATGAACGTCACCGACCACGCCGAGGATGCCGATTTCCGGGGCACCTCGCGCGAGGACATGGCGTTGTTCAATGCCTACAAGAACATGACTGTCCCTGCCAATCCGGGCTGGGTGGAGGAGCACGTACGGCGCCTGACCGCCGCCGGGATTCAGAGCCAGTTCCAGTGCTACAACATCAACAGCTTCGAATCGGTCGAGCGACTGATGCGCCGGGGCTTTTACAAGGGGCCGCTGGTCCTGAACTGGGTTGCCATTGGCGGCGGGATGGATACGCCGAGCATCTATAGCCTTGCCAACTTTTTGCGCGCCATGCCAGATGGTGCGGTGGTCACGGTGGAGAGCAACGTGCGCAACGTGTTGCCGGTCAATGTCATGGGGATCGCCATGGGGCTGCACGTGCGCTGCGGCACCGAGGATGTCCTCTGGAACCCACGACGTACGGCCAAGCAGGGCACTGTCAGCCAAATCGAGCAACTAGTGCGTATCGCGCGCGAAATGGGCAGAGAGATCGCCACGGCCAGGCAGGCACGTGAAATCTGCCAGATTGGCGTCTTCCATGACTCCGTCGAGGAATCCTTGCGGGCCAATGGCTTTGCACCTAACCGCAAGGGCGGCAACCAGGGCTTCCTGCACAAAACGCAGTGAACTGACGCAGCCGATGACAAGGAGACCGTCATGACAGACACGATTATCCACGTGCGCCGCATTCTCAAGCGTGCGGCAATGCTGGGTGCGGCGCTGCTTGCCGCGAGCGCCGTCCATGCCGCCGACTGGCCAACGAAGCCGGTCCGCATTCTTGTCGGCGCGCCGCCCGGGGGGACCGCGGACATCGTCGCCCGCCTGCTCGCCCATGCATTGCAGCGCCCCCTCGGGCAACCGGTGATTGTCGACTACAAGTCGGGCGCCGCGGGCACCATCGCGGTTCAGAGCATGCTGTCCGCGCCGCGTGATGGATACACCTTCCTGCTCATCCAGAAGGGGATTGCCTCGGAAGTGCCACTGGCCATCAAGGTGTCCTACGACCCGTTTCGGGATGTCGTGCCCATCGCGCAACTCACGCGCCAGGGACTGATACTGGTTGGCAATCCCACGCTGCCTGCCAAGAACCTTGCGGACCTGGTCAGCTATATCAAGGCGAATCCGGGAAAGCTGGACTACGCGAACTTCGGTATCGGCCTGCGTGGTCAGACGATTGGGGTGCAGTTCAATCGGCTCGCTGGGCTGGAGACGGGGGCTGTGAGCTACAAGGGGTCGCCCCCCGCGCTGCAGGACGTGATGGGTGGGCAGGTTCCCCTGATGTTCGATGGTCCGGCCACATCGTTGCCGTTCATCCAGTCGGGGAAGTTGCGCGCCTATGCGGTCGCTTTTCCGAGCCGAATCTCTGCGCTCCCCAACGTGCCGACCTTCGCCGAACTGGGTTACGCCGAGCTCAATGAGGTGGGTTGGATGGGGCTCTGGTCGGCGCCGGGCGTCCCACCCGCGGTGGCCGCCAAGATGCGTGAAGTGACACTCAGCGCACTGCAATCGCCCGAGTTGCGACGCAGGATTCAGGATCTGGGCATGGAGATTGGCACCACCGCCACGCCGGACGAGCTTGCCGCGGATGTTCGCGCGTCCCACGAGCGTCAGGGCAAGCTGCTGCGTTCCATGCATTTCACCGCGCAATGATGGCAGACCAGGAGAGGAAACAAATGAAAGCAGCACGTGTATGGCCGGGCGCCGATGGCGGCCGGCTGGCCATCCAGGACATCGCCATGCCCATCCCGGGCGACCACGAGGTATTGATTCGGGTACGCGCGTCGGGCATCAACCTGGGGGAGATCAAGTATCTGCGGGAGCACCGGACGGGCGACCCGATGACCGCCGGTGTCGAGTTCGCCGGCGAAGTGGTGGATGTCGGCGATCAGGTTGACGGTTGGCGAGCAGGAGACCGGGTGATGGGTCATGGCCGTGGTTGCCATGCACAGTATGTCGTGGCATCCCCGCTAGCGCTCATGTCAGTGCCTGAGGACGTCTCCTGGGTCGATGCGGCAGCGTTCCCCAACGTGTTCATCACGGCCCACGATGCGCTGGTCAGCAATGGCGAACTGAAAGCGGGCGAAACAGTATTTATCAACGGCGCATCGGGCGGTGTGGGCATGGCAGCGACGATGACAGCGAAAGCGCTGGGCGCCCGGCTTGTCATCGTGTCGTCGCGCTCAGCGCAGAAGCTCGAGCGCCTGGCCGGGTTTGGGGCGGACGTGGGCATCGACGCGTCGCGTGAAGCTCAGCGCGAGGTCATCATGGCGGCCACGGAGGGGCGGGGCGTCGATGTCATCATTGACATGATCGGTGGCACGGTGTTCGAGGAGAATGTCAGTTGCCTCGCGGTGAAAGGACGGCTGGTCAACCTTGCGCGACTCGGCGGCGGCCAGTTCGGGCGAACCGATATCAACCTGCTTTGGCTCAATCGGCTCAAACTAATGGGCGCTACGTTTCGCACGCGTACCGAGTCGGAACGGCTCGCGTGTATCCAGGCGTGCGCGCGAGATCTGTTGTCGCACTTTCGCGCGGCCAGGCTGCGCCTGCCCATCGACAGGACCTTCCCCCTGGATGCCATCGCGGACGCCTACGCGTATATCGCCAGCAGCCAGCATATGGGGAAGATTGTGCTTACGGCCGACTGACGGCGGGCGTGGCGGTAGTGCTGGGGCTGGCGGCAGTGCCGGGGGTGGCGGCAGTGTCGGGGATGGGGCGGCGGCGACGAAGACCGGTCGCGGCAGTGGGCGATCCCGCGTCCACTGGCTGCTGCCGGCGCCATTGGGTCACGCTGCAGCCAAACTGGGCGCGGAACCAATGGCTGAAACTACTCTGGTTCGAGAACCCCAGCAGGCTGGCGATTTCGCCAATCGGCTGGTCGCTCTCCGCCAGGTGGCGCATCACCAACTCTGCGCGCACCTCATCGAGCAGGTCCGAGAACGTCTGTCCATCGGCACTCAGATATCGATGCAGCGTGCGACGATCGACGCGCAGATGGCGCGCGACCTGCTGGGCTGTGCAACGCCCGCCCGGGAGCAGCGCCATGATCAGCTCCCGGCAGGATTCGCGCGTGCCGTCACCGCGATTCCGTAGTGCCATTTCCAGATAGTCGCGCGCGAGTTGCGCGGCACCCGATCGGTCGGGCGTGCGGGGCGTCTGCAGATCGGCACTGGCACACACCAGGCCATTGAACGGCTGATTGAACATCGGCTGGCGGCCAAAGAACGCCTGGTGAGCGGTCAGGCTGGCTGGCGGTCGGTGGGTGAAGCACACTTGCAATGGGCGCCACTGTGGTCCGATCAGTTCGCGCAGGATGCGAAACATCATCCCGACGGCCAATTCCATGGCCTGGCGTGTCGCATGGCCGGGACTTGGCAGCAAATCCTCACGAATGATCACCGTCTGACCGACGTCCTCGACATGCGTGACGAGCGACGTGCTCAGTAACTTCAGATATCGGCATAGTGTGTCGAGTGCCTGGCGCGGCGAGGGCGCTTCTTTCAACACCAGGCTGATCGGCCCCAGATTGGAGAACGTCCGGCGTGCGGCCATCTGTAGCGCAAAATCCTCCATGCCGGTCGCATGGACGGTGGCTTCGAGCAATTCGCGCAGGGCACTGCTCGGAATGAGGGTTTCGGGATCTTTCAGTAGCCGAGCCGACAGGCCGGCCGCACGCAGCAGGGCCGCGGGATCGCGGCCGAGCGACTGCACCAGCTCGATGTAGCCGTTGAGCGTAGCGCTGCGGACGAGCCGCCCTACATTTGACATGGCGCGATCCCTATATGGTCGGATGGGCAGAGTATGCAACAACTCGCGATCCGGCTCACATGCGCGGTACGACGCCATCGTCGATGGGTAGGGAGGAGGGGCGGGGGACGCCGCCAGTCAATGTGCTGGGGGCGTGGATGGCCGGAATTGTGGGGGTGGCAGGGATGGTGCGGTCGACAGACCGGGAGCGACCATGCCGGCGCCGGCTTGCTGTTTCGCCGCCAGCTGGATCAAGGATTGCTGCAGTGAATTGGGATAGTTTTCGTCATTGACGTCGAATCCGACGGATTTGAGTGCCTGCAATTCCTGGATCAATGCGGCATGGGTAACGGCGGGAGGCCCGTCTCCCGGGCTGGACTGGGTGGACTGGGCATTAGCAACGCCGCCCAAGGCGCCGATGGACCAGAGGACGACGCCAGTGCAGGCTATCGTGCAAAGAGATCGCGTGTGCATGGTATCGCCTCCGACCTTGTCGCGACGTATACCTGCCATGGTAGGTCTTGCAGGAATGTCATGCTAGGGCGTCACCAAGCAATGGGTGCGCCGCACGGGCGCCCAGCAGTTTGGGCCAGTCACGTGCCTAGCCACGCTCGACGTTGTCTGCGAGCGCGCGTAGCAATGCTGCACCGTCGCCCTGCCACGCACTGCCGTGCATGCAGGCAAGCGTGGTGGGCTGTAGCGCCGCAAGGCGCTCCAACATCGCCCGGGCATGCTTGGTGTGCGAGAAGTAGTCCATCTCGCGGCGAAAGGCCTCGCTGGGGCCGAGGATATCGTGCTCGGTGAGCGGGGGATGATGCGAGCCGGGTTGCGTGAACAAGTCGCCACAAAGCAAGGTGGCCGATGTCGTCTCCATCAGGAAGCCACATTCCCACGCGTGGGGAAGATGCGGGGTGTCGAACCAGCGCACGCTGTGCTGTCCGAGGGAAACCGTCTCGCCGTCCGCCAGCGCCCGCGGTGCGCGATCGGCAAAGTCGTTCACCGACACCATGGCCGCGATCTGACCGCACAGTGGCTCTGCGCGAGGCGCCACGGCGAGCAGCGCGTTGAGTGCACCGCATTCGTCGGCCTCGAAATGGGAGAAACCAATGTAGCGAAGGCGATCGATCGGCATCACCCGCGCGATGGCCTGGCTGACGACAGGAAACAACTGGCGCAAGCCGGTATGGAACAGTAGCGGCTCGTCGTCATCGATGAGGTATTGGTTGAATGAGAATGCGCCCCCATCCGGGAGCGCAACCGGGGTGGCGATGCGATAGATCCGGCTTGCAATCTCGTCGATCGTCGATCCGCTGGACAGGGTCAGGCTCGCCATACTGTTCGCTCCTTATTTGTTCGCACCTGCTCCCCACTGTAGGCGACCGGCATGCCGGCCGCACGTTCGACAGCTCAGCGCCCCACATCGGGACGGGCGGAGTGGCTGTGCAGGGAAACGCGGCAAGGGGAAAAAGGCAGAAACGGGGGGGGAAGGTGGAAACCGTGGAGAAGGTGGAAGGGGGCTGTCATGCCAGGCGAGCCCTGCCGCCGTTTTGCCCTCATCGGCCAAACGCACAACGACGCGATCCGGACGATACCGGATCGCGTCGAGCCATCGTGCAGACCTGCGGGGAATCAGAATTCCTGCTGCGTCGGGCGGAGCACGATTTCATTGATGTCGACGTCAGCCGGCTGCTCGATGGCGTAGGCAATGGCGCGTGCGACGGCCTCGGACGGGATCGCGATCTTGTAGAAGTCCTTGACGAAGGCCGCGCTGGCTTCATGACTGCTGCCCAGCTTCAGTTCGGAATCGACTGCACCCGGCTCAATGGTCGTCGTCCGGATGGCGCCGCCGACTTCGTGGCGCAGACCCTCGGAGATCGCGCGCACCGCGAACTTCGTGCCGCTATAGACCGTGCCGCCCGGGCTGAAGACCTTGATGCCGGCCACCGAGGCAATGTTGATGAAGTGCCCGCTGCCCTGTTGCTGGAACACCGGGAGCGCCGCGGCGATACCGTACAACACGCCCTTGATGTTGATGTCGATCATCCGGTCCCACTCGTCGACTTTGGTCTCGCTCATGGGCGCGATGGACATCAGGCCGGCGTTGTTCACTAGGACGTCCACTTTGCCGAACGTTCGCACGGCGGTGTCGATCAGCGCGCGGACCTCGTCCTGGCGGGTGACATCGGTCTGAACCACCTCGACCTTGCCCCCGGCAGCACGAATCTCGGTGGCGATCGTGTTCAGTCGTTCGACCCGGCGAGCTGCCAGTACGACTGCGGCCCCACGGGCAGCCAGGTGGCGCGCGGTGGTTTCTCCCAGACCGCTGCTGGCACCGGTGATCACAACAACCTTGCCTTCGATATTTGCGCTCATGACCATCTCCTTTGTGATGAAAACTGATGCGATGGGGCAAGTATGGGCGGTCCATCAGTTTCATAAAATGGAAATGTTAAGATTTAACAATTCCAAATATCGGAAGTATTGGTATGCTCAACCGACTGGAAATGCTGCGCATTTTCCTCGCCGCCGCCGACACGGGCAGCTTCAAGGACGCAGCGGTTCGCCTGGGCATTTCGCCCCAGGCCGTGACGCGGGCGGTGCAGGAGCTCGAACGCATCCAGGCAGACCTGCTGTTCCATCGCAACACGCGCCAGGTGCGCATTACGGCATTTGGCGAGGAACTTGCCGAACGCGCGCGCGACCGCCTCTCGCAAATCGATGCACTGTTTGTGCCGCGCAAAGGGCTGCCGAGTGAAGAGTTCCGGGGCATCGTTCGTCTGACTGCGCCCAAGGCGCTCGGCCGGCTTGGGATTCTGCCGTTGCTTGCCGATCTGGCGATTGCGCATCCAGGGCTACGCATCGACTTGGGCCTGAGCGATACGCCCGCCGATGTGGTGGACGAACGGATCGATATCGGCGTCCGATTCGGCGCCATTCGCGACAGTCGGTTCATTGCCCGCAAAGTGGCGACCTACGCGTTCCATGTCGTCGGTACGCCGGCACTGATCGCGCGGGTTGGAGAGCCGACACAGATTCAGGACCTGGAGGGGCTCCCGACGACTGTCATGAACGACGTGACCACCGGCCGCCCATGGCCCTGGTGGTTCGTGCAAGGCCAGTACACGCCGTCGCTCCCGACCTTTGCCAGCAACGATTCCGAGGCCGAGCGCGATGCCGTATTAGGGGGACTCGCCTTCGGCCAGATTGCCGGCTTTCTTGCGGATGAACATATCGCCGCAGGCAGACTCATACCTGTTCTGGAGAAATTTGCGCCACACCCATGGGACCTCTATGTGTACCGCCCGCAACGGGGCCCCGTCGCGCCGCGCGTCCGGCTGGTGTTTGACCAACTCGTCAGCGTACTGGGTGCAGGCTGAACGGCGCCGCGCGGCACTACCCGAATGCATTGCATTTGACGCGCCTGCGGCGCCCCGAAAGAACTGCTGGCGTACGCCAACGCACTCGGCGCGCACGGCTTCGCCCCGCCTTGTCGGATAGGCCGTTTCATTGACCATTTTTGGCGTTTTATTGGCCGGTCATTGGCCGATGTGTGCCCTGGAGGGATGCCCCCCCGGCACGGATGCGACGCGCCATCGTGGTCTGTCCTTCTGGAGGGGTAGCGCACCGAACGCCTGTGCATTTCGGCCCATGCTTGAAAAACGCCCGATCCAGCAAGCCACCGGCCCCTTAACGCCCTTAACGTAAGACAGCCAGGCTTCCATCCGCGACGCATGAAGATCCATGCCTTGACGTTCGTCGAGCCGCTGCACATGCTCGGCCTGACCATCATCCGTACGCCATTCCTTGCCCAGTGCGACGTGTGCGTGACCGACGACTATGGCAATCTCGTGGACTGTGAAGCCTTGGGGGACGTGCTTGCCTACAGGGCTGACATGCAGATGCATTGATGGGCGGCCGGGCGGCGGTAACATCTCTGATCTTTGTCCAAGATCGAAGTCATAGCTGAGAACTTAGCAAAGCGGTCAGGCGGTCCGACAGCTTCTCGCGCCACGGGCGGTTCTTCCAGGCGGCGAACGAGACCTGACGTGAACGGGCAAGGTCGTCTTCGAAGATCTTTGTCTGTTGGGCGGCAAACGCTCGGTCCAGAATGTTGAGGGTCGCTTCATCATTGAGGCGGAACGAGCGATTGTCGAAGTTTGTCGAGCCTACGGACACCAGCAATCCGTCCACGATGAGGACCTTGCAGTGATACATGGTGGGGCCGTACTCGGCGATGATCGCGCCAGCTGCCAATAGCGGGCCCCACGTACTGCGAGACGCCGAACGAGACGTTTCGGAGTCGATGTGCGTGCCGGGAACGATGATTCTCAGGCGCACGCCGCGTTCAAGAGCGGCGAGCAAGGCCTTGCGGGTCAGGTCATCTGGCACGAAATACGCCGCCGACAGGTCGATGGTGTGGCTTGCCGCGGTGATGGCGAGCAGATACATGAGCGCCATACTTTCACTGCCGCCAGTGGGCGAACTACTGAACATCTGGGCGCGCCCCTCACCGACCGGGGCCAGGGCAGGGAAATACCGTTCCCCATGCGGCACGTCTCCGGTCACCTTGATCCAGTTGTCTAGAAAGACGGACTGCATTTGCCCGACGACCGGTCCTTCGATTCGAAAATGCGTGTCGCGCCAGTGCTGCGGATCCTGGGCATGCCCGGTCCACTCCGGGGCAATACCGACCCCGCCGGTAAAACCCACCATCCCGTCTACGATGAGGAGCTTGCGATGGGTGCGATTGTTGAGCTTGCCGATCGTATACCAGCGAATCGGGTGGTATCGCTCGACCAGAACGCCGGCGCGCTTCATCTGGTCCAGGATGGCTGGGTCGATTTTCGCGCTGCCTACCCAGTCCAGCAGGACCTTCACTGCCACCCCATTCTCCGCCCGGTCTGACAGCGCGCGGGCAAATTCCTCGCCGATCGCGCCAGACCAATAGATGTACGACTCGAAGTTAATGGTGCTTTTTGCACTGCGAATGGCAGCCAGCATAGACGGGAAGATTTCGTCGCCATTGAGCAAGACGCGATAGCGATTTCCTTCGAGAATGGGCGGGCCAAGGAGGACGCCCAGTTCGCGAGCAAAGCGCGGGTCATCAAGGGAATACTCGCGGGTGAGCCGGTGCTCGATACGCTTCTCGCTGCCAACGAAGTTATAGGCAACGACCGCACCAACACCCGTCATGAGGAACACGATGACGGCGACCCAGGCGGTGCTGCGCCTGATGCGGATGAGTGACATACCAACTCCCGGCCTCTCGTCTTGCTTTGCGGACAGCTTAGCGGGGCGCGATTTGATCCGGCACCAGACGTTGTCTGACACGATGGTTAGGCGCATCCGTGGGTTTGCCACTGTTACCGATCCGGAGGGCGCAAGGCGGGAGGAGTGCCCGCCAGCGCCGAGCGCCAGTCGCCAACGTATATACGGTCCATAACGGCTGCGCGAGGCGATAAAATGCAATTAGCCGCCAGGAAGCTCCCACCACTTCATATTGACCGTGTCGCGTTGCAAACAGGTGCGGCCCCGGAGAATGCCCGCGAGGGAAAGCGGGCAAGCAAGAATGCGTAGTCCAAAGTTGCATCGGCATCGCGGCGTCGCCCCGATCGACCTACAGACCGACATAGACCATCTTCGTAAACTGATCGCCGTTGAACACAAAATTTCCCCATACGTGGTCAAAGGAGGCGGTCGGCTTGGCGGCAATGACCTCGTCCAGTGATTTTCCTTCATGCTTCAAGGCAGCCACGGCGTTTCGAACGCTCACCAGCATGTCGCGAAACGCAATCAGTTGGGTGCGTGTACCCACCGCACCATGGCCGGGGACAACAATCGTGTGGTCCGTCGTCCGCGCTACCGCCAGGTTCGCCCATTTAATCGCTCCATCGATGCTGCCGCCGTCTTCGTTGTCGATGTAGGGGTAAAAACCATTCCAGAAGGTGTCGCCGAGCACTAGTACGTCTGCGTCCCGGAAGTAGACCCACAGATCGCCATCGGTATGGCCATGACCGAAGTTCTCGACATCAATGGTGGTGCCCCCGAATTGGAATGTCTGTCGGTCATCGATCAGAAGACCAGGGCGTGCCGCGGGGGGCACCGGCGCGAACGTCCAGTTCCATGCATTCACATGGGTCGTCTCGGTCAAATGCCTGAACGTATGCGTTTGCGCAATGAGCGTGGCGCCCGCCTCGTGCATCCAGGCGTTTCCATCCGTGTGGTCCCAATGCCAATGGGTGTTGACTACGTATCGGAGCGGCCCCGGTCCCATGCCGTCGAGCGCCGCCCGTAGCTTTTCCTTCGATTTGCTGATGCCTGCGTCGACCAGGAATTTTCCCTCCGTACTCGATAGCACGGTAATGTTTCCGCCTGAACCCATCAGCACGACGAGATTGTCACGTAGAGGGGTGGTTACGAGGTCGGCGTCGGCGCGGCGTAGATATCTTGCGCCCGCACCGGTATGAAAATAGTCATCCGCCGAGATGCGACGGTCGGCCGCAGGCGGTTCTACGGCAATGGAAGTCGACGCAGCAAAGGATGGCAGTGCACCAGCGGTGACATTGATCCATACCATGGACAGTTGGAGAATCAGCCTGGTATTGCGCCCGGGCGTCTGGAAATGCAAGCGTGGGAACATCTTTACCTCTAGCTTTACCTTTAGGTGGTGCGGTAGGGAGCGGGGAGTTGGGGGAAGTAAGGGCGAAATAAGGGGCAGATAAGCGCGTGGCGTGTCGGCCCCGCAGCAGGTTGGGGTAGGTGGTCACGCCGAAGGCGCGGTTGGAAACCCCATCAGGCGGGCGAAGCTCTGCACGCGTTCGCGTGGCATCTCCAACTGGTTCACCTTGGCTTGCGGATCCGCGTAACCCATGGCGATACCGAACGCCGTCACTTCATCGGCGGGCATATGCAGGTGCGACGCGATCTGTTCGTGAAAGGGCGCGAAGGCAACCTGAGGGCAGGTGTCGATACCCCGTGCTTTCGCGGCAATCATCAGGTTCTGCGCGAACAGGCCAAGATCGATCCAGCTATGTGGCATCAACCTTCGGTCGATGCTGAGGATCAGACCCACCGGAGCGCCAAAGAACGAGAAGTTCTGCTCGGTCTGCCGCATACGTGCCGGGGTGTCGTTACGGTCGATCCCGAGCGACGCGTAGTAACGCGCCCCAAAGTCCATCAACCTCGTGCGAAACGTGGAGGGCAACGGCTCCGGAAAGTGCGCTGGCGCCGGGGCGATCCCGTCGCGATAGGCCGCGACGAGCGTGCGGGTCAGTTCGTCCTTGACGTGGCCGGTAACGACGTAGACTCGCCAGGGCTGAATGTTCGCCCCGCTTGGCGCACTGGCGGCGTCCGCCAGGATCGCTTCCACGGTGTGTCGTCCCAATGACTCAGGTGTGAAGGCCCGTACCGACCGGCGTGAACTGACGACCGACGCGACGCATTGCGCGATGGCGTCTTGCGACCATTCGTTGGACGTGGGCGTCATGACTGTGGCTCCTGCGGGGATTTGTGATACGAGATGCGCCCCGAAGGCAGGAAGAACAGCGCGATAACGGCGCCACCCTTTGCTTCCGGATAGTGATGACTGCCCGGGGCAGGCGCCGTCCACCCGCCCGTGCACCATCCGTTCGGCCCGTTCAGCGCCGCGCCGGGATTGAGCGGGACGACCATGTTGAACTCGCCATACGGATGACCGTGGTATTGGCCCCGGAAGCGGTGATCGGCATGCCCCTGACGATTGCCAGTGCTATCCATGTACACAGCGGTGATGCTGAAATGAAGCGTTCGTTCGGATGGCTCCGCAATTCGGCTACGGCGATAGCCCGGACCCTCGATTTCGATGTTCGCTGCCCACCCGTCCTCTACGCCCTTCGTCACCAAGGAGGACAGCGTCTCGTAAAATGCGCTGTCAGGCCCGTACTTTTCGTTGAGCCAGCGTTCGACGTTGGCGCTAGTTGTCAGGTCCTTGACGTCTTCGAGGAAGGGAATGCACTGGGTGATCAGCGCTTCCCTGTCGTGGTTCGATGTTTCGGGGTGCATGGTGTCGTGTCCTGAGGGATGGTTGGACACCATGATGCGCTGGGTGTGAATTGAATGGAATTGATGGTTGTGCAACGGCATAATGAACGCCATTCAATGAATGAGGTGCCATCATGAGCATCGGTCGCACGGACCTGAACCTTCTCAGGGTATTCGAGGCTGTCTACGAGGATCGGAATCTGGTGCTTGCAGGCAAACGCCTGCATCTCACCCAGTCCGCCGTAAGCCACGCACTCCGAAGACTGCGTGAACTCGTCGGCGACGAGTTGTTCATACGCATGGGCAAAGGCATGGTGCCGACCGGACGGGCGACGGCCATGGCGCCTATCCTGCTTGATGCGCTGCGCCGTATCGAATATGCCCTGGGCGTCGAGCCGTTCTCGCCCGACATCTCCCGACGACGATTCGTAATCGCGGCAAATGACCACATCACGGCCGTGATTCTGGCACCGTTGTCCCGCACCCTTCAGAAGGTTGCGCCACACGTTGATCTCATCATCCGGCCGTCAACCCGGCTGGACCTCGCCGAGCAGATTGACCTTGGACGTATCGATCTGGCGATCGGTATTTTCTCCGAGGTGCCGCCGCGCCTGCATTCCCAAACGCTGATGTCGCAAGGAGAGTCTATCCTGATGCGAAAGGGGCATCCGGCGTCGCGCAGAAAGCTCAAGTTACAGGATCTGGCGAAGTATCCGCTTGTTACCTTGTCCGTCGGCGGGCAAGAGGAAGGGGCGGTAGGGGGATTCATCGTCGAGCGCGGCCTTGCCCGTCAGTCAGAGATGTTTGATCGGCGGGCCTTGGAAGCAGCGCTCCTGAATTTGAACGAGGCGCCCAGGATTCGGGTCACTGTCCCACATTCGCTGGCCATTCCAGCCTTGCTTCACGAGACCAACATGCTGTCCATCGTCCCAGCGTCCCTGGCCGTGGCTCTCGCAAAGAGCGGAGATCTGATCCGCCGCGATTTGCCCTACCCGTCGGCAGGAGAGGTCCTGCGCGCGGTATGGCATGGCCGCGAAGACGATGACGCAGGGCACGCCTGGCTCCGCGAAATGATCGCTGAGACAGCGCGCGCTGCTGAGGCCGCGCTTATGTAGCCAGCAGTGTGAATGAACGCTGCAGCACAGCGGGCCGGCGGTCCTTGGCTGGATGTCGGCAGCGACGACACACAACCCGGCTCATTGCCCGCCAGACGCCAAAGCGCACTCAGGTACTCCAGCGCGCAGTAAGGGAATCGAGCGCACGCTGATCTATGGTGGCGTGGGGGCGCCGACACGTTCGCCCGGCTCGACAGATATTCACGACAGTCCCTTGCAAGCGGGCATGCAAGCGGGCATGCAAGCGCGCGCAACGCACTCGCCGGTCTCGCGCGCATTTCTCACGATTGCCTGTCCCACTGGACGGGCACTGTAGCGCGGTCTACGCATCGCTTGCCATCGTCATCAAGCGCGTCAGGTCTCGAAGCAACGACAGCGCCAGGATTTTTCGCCCCTATAGGACCGCCGACGTGAACGAATCGCACGCGCAGCTCCGATAGCGCAGCGCAAACCGCAGTATCCGGAAGCATGGCATCAAAAATCGTACGCGTCCGATTCAAATCCAGCGTCGACGACTCCAGAATCCTGCCTGAACCAGCCACGCCGGCTGACTTGCCTCGCCGTTGTAAGGCAAGCCATCTCTCGTGCCGAGTGGCCAATTCGAACATTTCTTGCTACGTCCTGGAGACAAATCACATGGAAAAGAAACGCATGTCGGCCATTATTTCTGCCGGCGCATTCGTCATTGCATCAGGGGTATGGGCATCAGAGGTATGGGCTTCGGATGGGACCATTACATTTACTGGCGAAATCACCGCGCAGACCTGTACGGTCAATAGTACCGGGGGCGGTAACAACTTTACCGTGGTGCTCCCGACAGTGGCTGCGTCCACACTGGGAACCAGTGGTGCCACCACTGGCGACACGGCATTTTCGATCTTGCTGAGTAGGTGTACGCCGGATAGCGGCCCCGTCCGTACACACTTCGAAGCGGGTTCGACCGTCAATGCTGACGGTCGTCTGTTGCAGCAGACCGGTACGGCGACCAACGTCGAAATTCAATTGCTTAACGGCGATCAGTCCGTCATCAAGGTTGGCGATTCGGTTGCTTCGCAGAACTCGAATCCGACCACCATTGCGTCAGGTTCCGCCACGCTGCCGTACTTTGGTCGTTACTACGCGACTGCCTCAGCTACCGCCGGTACTGTCAACACCTACGTCACGTATTCGATGGCCTACGAATGACCAGCCAGGTCACGCGGAGATGGTGCCTCGCGCCATCTCCGCGCCAGTAGCCACAGAATCCTTCCGGGAATAAGCGATGAACACGACGGGATTTGGTCGCACAGTCCTGTGCGCCGCGATGCTTTTCACTGGCGCTGCAGCGCAGATGCAGGCGCACGCGTCGGTGGTGATTTCAGGTACGCGTGTGGTGTACAACGCCAAGGAGAGCGAGACGACCATCAAGTTGACCAACGAAGGCAAGACACCGAGTCTCACTCAAGTCTGGATTGATAGAGGAGAGGTCAATGATGATCCATCCTTGATCGACGCGCCGTTCACGGTGTCTCCACCTGTCTCTCGTATCGACCCTGGCAAGGCACAGACGCTTCGCATCGTGTATACCGGCGAGCCGCTTGCCGAGGATAAAGAATTGGTGTTCTGGCTCAACGTCCTGGACATTCCTCCCAAGACGAGCGACGGCACAGAAGCGAACAAACTGCAGTTGGCCTTCCGTTCCCGTATCAAGTTGTTCTTCCGCCCGACCGGGATTCAGGGCAGCGCTGTCGATGCACCGGATCAGATCCAGTGGACGCTGGTGCCGGGTGGCATCGAGGCGCGCAACCCGACGGCATATCACGTTTCCTTCGCGTCGATTGAAGTTACTGCCGGCGGGCGGAACGTGAAAGCGGAAACCGTCGGCATGGTAGATCCCGGCGCGTCGAAAGTATTCACGCTTAGCGGTGAACTGTCTGGCGGTGCAGGCAAGACGGTCCGATTCCATGCAATCAATGACTATGGTGGCGCCCACCGCAATGCAATGTCATTGAAGCAGTAATTGACACAAACGGCGTCCGATTTGGCGCGATCCCGCTTACGCCCGGCAACACAACATCGAACCCTCAGGATGCGGCCGCCAGGTCGCAGGATTGGACGCGTAGATAGAATTCTTTGACGACCATGCATAAGCGTACCCGGCCTCGATCGTTGCAGCCGAATTTGTGCCCCATCAGCACAGCTGCGATGATGATTCTCGGCGCGACCTCCGCATTCGCCGCCACCCTGCCTTCCGACGACAACAAATCTGTGATTGCCGAGGTGCAGTTCAACGACGGCTTTATGCACAAAGGATTGGTGGGGAATCTCGACATCAGTCGGTTTAACAAAGGCAATGTCACGCCCCCAGGGCAGTACCGCGCCGAACTGTTTGTCAATGAGATGTGGCTGGGGCGCACCGACGTTTCCATGCGTCAGTTTGGCGAAGACGAGGTGAACGTACTGCCTTGCATGAACCGGGGCCTGCTCGAGCGAATCGGCGTGGATTTCACCACGTTGGACGTCGAGGCACTGTCGGCGCTGACATCCGGTGACTGTCTGGCGCTTCAGGATCTGATACCCAATGCTACAGCGCAGTTTGACCACGGCGAGCAACGTCTGAACATTACTGTTCCGCAGGCCGCCTTGCTTCGGAACCCCCGCGGCTATATCGACCCGAGGTTCTGGGATGATGGTGTCTATGCGGCCAAGTTGCAGTACAACGCCAACGTTTATCACGCCGAGAGCGTTGGCAGCCGATATTCCCAGAGTTATGTGGGCGTGAATGGCGGCATGAACATCGGGCCCTGGCGGTTCAATCATATGGGTAGCTATAGTCAGGCTCACGGGACCGGCGGCAGGTATCAAGCGATGCAGACCAACCTCAAGCGCGCAATCACGCCGCTCAAGAGTCAGTTGACGCTTGGAGATGGCTTCACCGACGGCCAGTTGTTCGACGCAGTCGGTTTTCGGGGTGTGCAACTGGCAAGCGATGATCGGATGTATCCCGAGTCCCTGCGAGGTTTCGCCCCCACGGTTCGCGGCATCGCCTCGACGACGGCACGCGTTCAGATCCGCCAGAACGGCAATATCATCTACGAGACGACTGTCCAGCCCGGCGCTTTCGAGATCAATGATCTGTACGCGACAGGTTACGGGGGCGACCTCGAGGTTGTGGTCACAGAAGCGGATGGCAGTGTGCATGCCTCGAAGGTGCCGTATGCCGCGGCCGTCAACGCGCTTCGGCCGGGCAGGACGCGCTATAGCGTCACGGGCGGCTGGTACCGCAGTACGGAAACCGACGGCAACCCTTTTTTGATACAGGCGACGGTTCAGCACGGCTTCTCCAATCTGTTCACCGGCTATGCCGGCGCAACCTTGGCGGAGGATTACACCGCCGGGTTGGTGGGCGTGGCGATGAACACCGACCTTGGCGCTCTGGGTGCGGACGTCACGCATGCACGGACCCAGCTCGCACACCAACCCGGCCGCAGCGGGCAGAGCTACCGGATCAGCTATACAAAGTTGGTCGCGCCAACGAGTACCAATTTGACGTTGGCTGCATATCGCTACTCCACCCAGGGCTATCTTGGGCTGGCTGATGCCATGGCACTCCGCGATCTGGACGCGCGTCACGTAGCCCATGGGATGGGCGGTATCCAGCGCGGGCGTGTCCAGATTACGCTCAACCAAGCGTTGCCCCGGGATTGGGGCCGCTTCTTTGTTGCCGGGTCGACGCAGCACTACTGGAATCGGAACGGACGCGATACGCAATTCACGCTGGGATACAGCAACGCGTACCGGCGTATCAGTTACGGCGTCGTGGCATCCCGCGAGTTGGACGTCTCACGGAACCGATGGGTGAATCGCGTCATGCTGACGGCCGGGATTCCGCTTGGCACGCGCGCCCACGCTCCGCAATCGGTGACCTCCATCGAGCGCATCTCTTCGGGGGGAACGAATCTGCGTGAGTCCGTTTCGGGAACGCTAGGTGAAGACAATCGCGTCAGCTATGCCCTCAATGCGGCTCACAGCACTGGCGAGGGTCACCCAACGACGACCTCCGTGGGTGCCAGTGCGACCTATGTGTCGCCATTCACCACCGTAAATGCAAGCGTCAGCAAAGGCACGAACTATACGCAATCCAGTGTTGGGATCGCAGGGGGTGTGGTGGGATATTCCGGTGGCATTGTGTTGACGCCAATCATGGGTGAGACCATGACGATCGTCGAGGCAAAGGACGCCGGAGGCGCCAAGGTCCTGACTGCCGCTGGCCTGCGGCTGGATCCGTGGGGGCGGGCAGTGGCAGCGAACATGATTCCGTTTGCGCGCAACCAAATAGAAATTGATCCCAAGGGTCTGCCCCTGAGTGTAGGCATGCGGTCAACGACAACGCTGACCAGTCCGACGGCTGGCGCTGTCACTGTCGCGAGATTCGAAACCGAGGACCTTGGCGCGGTCGTGTTGATTCGCGCGAAACTAACCGACGGCAAGCCACTTCCCTTTGGTGCCACCGTGCTGGATGCCGGCGGGCAGCGAATTGGGGTGGTCAGTCAAGGAAGCAAAATCCTGGCTAACCTGCCCAACGGCGCAGCCGATCTGATCGTCAAGTGGGGAGACGACACCGCCTCGATGTGTGCGTTGTCTTTGAATCTTCCTGCTGCCGCGCCTCTGTCTGATGCGACAGGGTATCAAGAGGCAAATGCCGTTTGTGCCCGGGATAGCTGAGTGCGATCGGTTCTGCGGATTCAAATGGGCGCGACGGCGATCGTCTCGCTGAATCCCAGAAATATGCTTCCACAGCGGAATGAACCGGAAGGTGTTGACATGAATCGACGAGTTATCTCGATAATATTTGGCCTGGCGCTACTCATCGCGTCGCAGGAAGCACTGGCGCTGAGGTGTGTGAACGCAGCCAATGGTTCGGCAGTCGTGGCGGGCACCATCTCGACCAACATCCCGGTGCCAGCCGACGCTGTCGACGGTGCGGTGATATGGGAGTCGACCCCCCGTACGATTACAGTGACGTGTAGTCACGACTGGACCAGCGTCGCCGAAGATGTCTTTCTTTACGTCAATCCGACTGGCAGTGGCCCCGCAGCCGGAACAACGGTGGGAATCCGTTGGGCAGGCTATCTTTACACCCAGACGAGCGGCACTATTCATCTCAATGAGAGAATCCCCGCCGGCATGGGGGAGACGGTGACATTTCCCTTTACATTTTCTGTGGTCGTATTGAAAAATGGTTCTTCACCGACGGGGGGGCTGTCGACATTCAATAATTTCCGTGTCTTCCAGATGGATGGGCGCAGTGGTCTAAATATTACGCCAGGCTACAATATTAATTATGTACTGAACGGAAGTGTTCGTTTTGTTGAGTGTCTGGCAAATCTCAATTTTCAGCCAAGCAATCTGGTCGATTTCGGGAGCATCCCAGCCGTCGGGACCGCGGGAAACGTCGCGGTAGAGCGGGAGTTCATGATCACTGCAGCACGAGCGTGCGAGTCCCCTTACGCTCTTCATATCGCCTTCGTGCCGACGACGAGCACGCCTAACGGTGTCGTTTCAAACGCGACGATGTATGCGCTTGATAATGGTGTCGGCATCAGTATTCTGGACGCCGCCCTTGGCACACCCGTTCCGCTCGACGGTACCTACGTGGCGTTTGTGGACCTGCTGAACACCGCCTCCGCCAGCAAGGCTTATCGGGCTCGCCTGACTCGCCGGTTGGGTACGTTGGCAGCTGGTGTGTTCAGCGCGACCATGCTCGTCACGGTGGAGTACTACTAGGTGGGTTTTCGCAGTCTAACGTTCATCATGCATTCGACAGGCAGGGATGCGGAAAACGGCCCCGGCTGTCCAGCGGATGAACGCAAGGTTTTTCCTGGTTCGCCGTCACGCCACGGCTGGAACCATATAGACAGTCTTCTCGACGGGCGAAGCCCGCGCAGCGCGGATGCGCTATCCATGGCGCGCTGGCAGCGCGCCATGGATAGCGACAACGATCCTTCTTCTGGCCGAATCGCTGCGGCGAACGCTGGCACAGTCCGGCTGGCGAAAGGGCGAGGGTAGTTCGCCGAGTCTTTACTTGTCGAGGAAGGCCTTCAGCCTGGCAGCGCGGCAGGGATGTGCGAGTTTGCGCACCGCCCTCGCTTCAATCTGACGGATGCGCTCGCGGGTCACGTTGAACTGTTTACCGAGTTGATCAAGCGTGAGTTCGACGTTCGTATCGAGGCCGTATCGCATGCGAAGCACGTTGGCATCTCGTGGCGACAGTTCTGCCAGTGCGGCTTCGATCTCCTTGCGCAGATGCGTCCGGTTCGCGATCTCTTCCGGTGAGTTTGCCACGTCATCCTCGATCGTGTCGGCAAGCGTCATATCCCCAGCCTCGCCCATCTGATGCTCAAGCGATAGAGGCTTGCGTGCGATCTCGATCAGGTAGCGCACCTTTTTCTCCGTCATTTCCATGCGCTCGGCGAGGACAGCCACAGACGGCTCGCGTCCGGTTTTTTGAAGGATCTCGCCAGTTATCCGGTGAAGCTTGTTAATGTTCTCTGTCATGTGGACCGGCACACGAATGGTTCGTGCCTGATCGGCAAGTGCGCGCGTGATCGCTTGGCGTATCCACCAGGTGGCATACGTCGAAAACTTCCAGCCCCGTCGGTACTCGAATTTGTCCACGGCGCGCATCAAGCCGATATTGCCCTCCTGGATCAGATCCGACAGCGGCAAGCCGCGGTTGACGTATTTTTTCGCCATGGCAATGACAAGCCGAAGATTCGCCTCAGTCAATTCTCGCTTAGCCCGTCGCATTGTCGACTCTGCGACACCCATCTCACGATAGATCTGCTTGAGTTGCCGGAGGGGCATCCCGGCATCGGCCTCTAGAGCGACAAGTTTGCCTTGCCAATCCTGAATGATTGGTCGATGCCTGAGAAGTGCCGACCCGAACGACGGTGACGCTGCTGCGATACGCTCGGTCCAGGCAAGGTCGGTCTCGTGACCCGGGAAGCTGGCCACAAACGACTCGCGTGGCATGCTGCAGCGTTCGACGGCAACCTCCAGAATGCTGCGCTCGATCGCCTGGACCTCGGCGACCTGGCTGCGCACCGTTGCGCATAGCCGGTCAATTGTTTTTGCGCCGAACCTCACGATGCCCAGTTCGCGCTGGATGGCACGACGCAATGTTGCAACGGCTGCGGCCATTCGTGCGTCGTCAGTGATGGGCGCAGCCGGCAACAACTGGAAGAGCGCGCGTACGCGCCCGAAAATGAGAAGGCTATCGAGCTTACGTTGGGCAAGGCGAGCGGCGTCGTCCTTGTCCGGCTCGGCTAGGGCGATCGCCGTGTCGTCGTCCTGCGGATCATCGTCGACAGCATCGGTGTTGCCAGTAGCGGTTGCGTGTGCATCCTCGGGTTCGGCGACCACTTCGCTGTGTTCATCGGCAGTGGTGAAGCCGTCAACCAGTTCATCGATCGACAACTCACCGGCGTTGAGGCGGTCCACATCGGCAAGGATGGTCTGTACCACTGACGGGCTCACGGCGATCGCCTGAACCATCGCCTGGAGTCCGCCTTCAATACGTTTCGCGATCTCGATCTCCCCAGCGCGTGATAGGAGTGGACGTGCGCCCATGTCGCGCAAGTACATCCGAATGGGATCGGTCGAGCGGCCGAATTCAGCGACCGCGATAGAGAGGACGGCTTCCGCCTCCTCGTCGCCTTGATCATCAGATGTCGTCGCGGACGCAGCGTCATTGAGCAGAAGTGTCTGCGCAGCCGGCGCGTGCTCATGCACGGCCACACCCATATCGCTGCAGACGCTGGTGATGGTCTCCATCGCCGCCGCCTGGTTCACGTTGTCTGGGAGGTGGTCGTTGATGTCGGCGTGGGTCAGATACCCGCGCTCTCGGCCAAGTGCGAACAGTGCACGCAGCTGGCGCTGATGCGCCTCGCTCTGGCTTGTTGTTGACGCCACCTCCGGCGGCTCGGCAGTCGCCGACGTCGTTTCCGTGGGCCGACGGCGGCGGCCTTTCGAGACCGTTGCGGAAGCTGGTTTTTTGTTGGCTGGATTCCCCAAGACACTCTCCTACACATGAAACTCGTCGTCGCCCTGACATAAGTCAAGCTAACGGGGTGCGAACGACGTGGTAAAAATGCGCAGAGGGGGGCGAAGCCGGCAACCTTCCCGGTGGATATCGGCGTGCGCAAGACACGAAATACCGGATGAACCGGCATCCATCAGATCTCGCCAATGGCGAGATCCAATCCCCATATTTTGCCTTAGATTTTATGAATGTCTTCCGAGAAAGCTCATGTTTATAACGTAGGTTTCTCCAAGTGCCGATCGATTTTGTGGAGAAAGCTCACGTCTACAACGTAGCTTTCCGCTGTACATGTATGAGCATGCTCAGAATTAGGGCCTGGAACGACCACCGTGCGCCAGGGGAGGGGGCACTCTTCCGCGCCGGCAGGAACGTCATCTTCCCGTGCGAAGAGAGGGCGGCTCGGTGAGGCAGCGAGATGCTGGTCAGCGTTTTACGGGCTGTCGTTTCGGGTGGCGCAGCGAGGGAAGGTATCGATCGAGGTGCCAACATACGGAACGAAGCTTTGTCCCGCGTGAGCCAGGCAGCTGATCAATGCGCAATGGGTCGTCTCTCGGGTCCGGACTATCCGATTGCGCTGGCAGGGACGGGAAAGTCGAACCCCGTCTTCCTGGCGGCACGAACTTGACAAGGCAGCCCGGCTTGGGCGCGTGAAGCGCACTGACCAAGCCTGGCTTCCTTACTCGCCTACGCTTGGATCGATTCGGAGAGCGAGGGCGGCCACCAGTAGTGGCCGCGAGGCGACATGCCAAGCGCCTGATATCCGGCGACGCCGTGACCGATCCATATGATCAACGATGAGGGGATGGCGAGGAGGCGATGTGGTTCCTTGCCTTTGGCGTCATCGACAAGAGGCAGTTCGAGTTGCACGAGCCGTTGTCCCAGAGGAAGGATGGCGTTGCAATGAAAGACGAGATGCCTTCCTCGAGGGCGCGTCCACGCCGACCGAGCCCATCCAGGGTTCTTTCCATATTGCTCGAACAACCCAAGCGCTGGCCAAGATGCCAAATCGTAGTCGACGAGGACCGAGTAAGACTCCATTTGAACAAGGACTCCATGGAATAGGCTGATGCGGGCCGTGATGTCCTATACGGTCGTGGGAGACCGAAACGAATAGAGTCGCGCAAGTTGGACGCTGGTCTGTTCTTCGAAACCGCGCCGAAACGCTCGGCTAGTCGGCCAGTGCTCAACCTCCTCAGTCGACCGCTCTGACTCGGCGGCGTAAGCGATCTTGATCGCTTCTCTCTCGGACGGGGGCAGACTTCGGAGAATGGCGTAGATGAGAACACTCTGGGCGAGCAACATACCGTTCAGTTGATCGCTGGTCAGTGAATTGAGCATTGGGACGGGGCCTCCATGAAAATGATGCCATCATGATTGGTGATTCACTTCTCCACGCCCTTTGATTTCAAACAAATTAACTTAAATTTTTGATAAGCTTATTTTGCGCGTTGGCATATCTCGCATATTTTAGGGAAAGACGTATCAATTTGTTTTTACAAATTAGTACATTGACATCTTGTTTTCCAGCGCGCGATTCGTTTCAACCGGCGAGGTCTCGCCGGGTTTCACCAGGCATTGGCTCAGCAGTACAACGACAGACGCCGTTGGCGCAACAGCAGCCAGATGCCGGATGGCCTGTCAGTGGCGGCGGATCGTCCCATTGGAAGACTTTGCCGTCATTGGCGGCGCAGTACTCGCAGACATATCTATCGCCGGCCGTTCGCCAACGGTATGCGACGACCCCATCGTTCTTCTGACGCTGTTTCTCGTTCAGCCCACGCCGAAGATTGACCGACGTTAGGAAAGCTTGAATCTTTGCTTGCGCGGCCTTCGACTCCATTCGCTGTCGGCGCCGATCTCTGCGACTCGGGGCAGCGACTGGCGAGGTGCCTGTTGCAGACGCTTTGCCTGCCGGCCTATCGGGGTCGAAAAGCCGTCCATATAGATACCGAAGCGCATCAAGAAGACGAGGGAACATGGAAGCATCCGTAAGGGTGTCAACGACACAAACATTGATGCCACAGTCATGGTCGCGCGTCGTTGAGATTGCACAACGTGTAAGACATTGAGCAGATGACGGCCCCAATGACGTCTGCTTTGTCACGTCTTCCGGCCTGGGAAAGGCGGATCGTCGCTGTTTCGTCGCACGTCGATCGGCAATCACGATGAATGTCCCGTTACCACGCCGCCCAGAGGCGATGAGCTCGCTCACGGCGCGAGACAACGACTGATAGATCGAGCCGAGGTGGTTCGCACAGTTGAAGCGCCTTCATTGGCGGTTCGGGCGTACCGTCGCCGTATCACTTCCCTGAGTTGTTCTTGTCGACCTGTCGAGAAGATGATCCGATGCCTCGGGCAGAAGACATCTGTCCGACTTGCGATTTGATGTTCGGCAACTTTCCATGCGTGATGGCCTGTTTCGTATCCGACGCCGTCGTTAGAATGGGTACTGGCTCCAAGACGTCTCGAGACCCGAGTCCAGACAGTCGAACGCCAGTCAGCGTCGTGGAATGCTGGCGAAAACGCTTCCGCCGCACACTGTTTGCTGCGCCCATGCGGCCCTTGCAGGGCCCTTTGCAGACCGAGCTTTCTGTAGCGCCAGACGCTCGAATCGGATCTGCGTGAGATTCCCTGTTCTCGAATAAGTCAGACTGGCCATCAGCGTAATTGGAGAGCGTCCGATTCTCCGGCTATGCGCTCGTCCCATAGACTTTCGTTCGACCACACATTTCGTGCGGTGGTACGCCGGTGGTACGCCATTGACCCCATTTGCCAGAGATCGGCAACCGTCCTGTCTGGATTCAGCTCATAAGCGCCAGCGCTCGTGGGCTAGTCACCGGCGTTCGCCGCCGATTTCGACAGGGAGTGTTCGCGTCTGGCAGGCCTAGCGATGGGCGTCTCCGATGTGGCTTCCGGAAAGTTGCCACCGCACGAAGCCTACGCAATGGTAACGACGTAAGACAAGCAGGTGATCGAATGGAGCTTTACCGACTTAAGGTCGTCCTCGCCGACGACCATCCCGCAGTTCTCGAAGGTGTCAGGTTGTCGGTCGCCGGGAACACGGTCGACGTGGTTGCCACGGCGACGAACTCAACGGAGATTATCCGGTGCCTCGATGACAAGGCGGTGGACGTGCTCGTTACCGACTATGCGATGCCGGGTGGCGAATTCGGAGACGGCATGCAATTGCTGAATTTCATCATTCGGAAGTATCCGAACTTGAGGATCGTGCTCCTGACGATGCTGGACAATCCAGGTGTCATCCACAATCTCATCAAGATTGGGATCCGTTGCATTGTCAGTAAGTCGGACCATACGAGTCACCTCCTGCCGGCGATTCACATTGCGAGTTCGGGAGGGCACTACCATTCACCGGCCGTGGCGGCGGTTGTGAGAGGTTTCGAGTATGGCGTGCCAGAGAATAGGCCGATCGCTGAACTTTCCCGGCGCGAGTCTGAAGTTGTTCGTCTATTCGTCTCCGGTATGAGCGTGGGGGCCATTGCCACCTATCTACGCCGGAGCAAACAAACGGTGAGCACCCAGAAAAGCAATGCGATGAAGCGCATTGGCGTTTCGAACGACGCCGAGCTCATCAAATATGCACTCGAGGTGGGATTGGCACCGGCATCAGTACTCGGCCCGCCGCAGGCCTGATACCGGACGCCCCCGTTGGGTCATCAAATGGTCCGTCGACATACGTTGTCTACGATCCGAACGGATCCTAGCGCTCCGAGGCCTGCATTCGTACTGGCTCGATATCTTCAACATCGACGTCCCAGTAGACTGTAGTTGGCTTCGACATGCTTGGAGCCCTCGCTCAAGCCGGATCCTGACTCCCCGATCCGGCTTCTTCCCGCACCCCGGACTGCGACCTCGCAGTCCGGGTTTTTTTCGTTGTCAGCTTGTAGAACGGGGGCCTCTCTGCAGGTCCTGCACCTGAGCATCAAGCGCCATCAGGCTTTGCGCTATCCACACTCGTCCTGGAGGCTTCGCCCTCACCAGTCATCAGAGATCCAGTAACGGAGTTGAAGGATCCCGACAGGCGTCAACGTCAGCGCCGGCTTCGGTGTCGGCGACGCATGTTTGCGCAACCAGTATCGAGCTCGCCTTGCTTCCGTTTCGGTGACGATGCCGACTAGGTTGCCAGCCAAGTCCCGTCGAAGGGCGCCTGCGGTGAGCGCAGCCCAGTAACGTGGTTCACGGCACCACGTGGCGACTGCGGCGCGAATGTCTCCTTCGCTAAGGGAAAGATCTTCCGCGTTTGCGAGGAGGTTGGAGAGTATGGCGAGTTGCAATGGGACTTTGGAGGCGGGACTTCTTGGAAAGGCCTTCGGAAAACGACGTTGGAGGATGTCAATAGCGCGAACGCTTGCGTCGCCGTCCACGACATTTTTTTGCGATCTATCCTGTGACGCCTTCTCTTCTGCCTGCCTCCGAGCTTTCTCTGCGAGCATGCTGCGTAGTTCTGCGAGTTGCTCATATCCCATCGTACGAAACCCTATAAAGTGATCATTTTCGAGTTCGTACGATACCCAAGACTGCTAGGAATGTTGATATGTGGAACTGACCGATATGGCATAGGATCTCGTCTTATTGCCTTGCGGTTGTGCGAGATCAAGTTGTTTTCGCGTGACGATGCGCGGCGGGGAACTTCTCAATGGACTTGTTCGACGGCAGTCGTGGGATGCTGCAGTGCGCTCAGCTAAGGAGTGCTGGAGATATCGGACAAAGAGGCGTGGAATCGTTGCGTAGGCGGGAGTGCGCAATGATGGGGCGGGGCGGGCGACAAGCGTGGGCGTTGAGCTTCGGTGACGAACCTGTGGTTTGCGCCGCCACCGAAAGCACGAGTTGCTATCCGCTGTTTCAGCGCCTCGCTGTAGCGCTAGCGAAACACGAGAACCGGAATCGTTGTATGCGTCAGAACTTTCTGCGTTTCGCTGCCGATCAGAAGACCAGACAAGCCGCTTCGCCCGTGCGATGCCATGAAGATGACATCGCAATTGAATTCCTCCGCGGCGGCGATGATGCCTAGATATGGTGAAGACGCGGTGGAGGTCCGGCCAATGCAAGGCACGCCCGCCAGTGATGCGTTTGACTCGACGAAAGCCAAATGATGTCGGGCATAGGCTTCCATACGCCCGCTATATGTATGTTTGGTTTCGTGGGATGAGTCCGATCGCCACGAGAAGGGATACTCATCGATACAGAAGTACGGCGTAAGTCTCGCCCCGGTGTTCCGGGCAAAGGTGATTGCCGCCGACACCGCCTTGCGTGACAGGTCGGAGCCATCGATAGGGAGAAGGATGTGCTTGTACATGACAAGTTCTTGGGGGGAATCGGGAATCTTGAGAATGTGGGGAAGTCGTCGGAAACCGGCCGAAGCCTTCCTGGCGTCGCCATGTTCGATTGGTGAGCGGTCGCGAGCGGTCGTGATCGATCAAGGTGCGTGGCTTTTGAGGACCGCGTAGAGTTGGTCCTTGAGCTTTAGCTTTTGCTTTTTCCGAGCTTCTATTTCGTGCCACGAAGCCGGCACGGCACCGGACTCCATGTTCTTGATCTGGTGGTCGAGCTCGTTGTGGCGTGCGAACAGTTTGCCAAAGTGCGCGTCCTCAATTCTGAGGCGGGAAATCTTGGCGCGGTATTCGGGGAACATGTTGCCTCCTGGCGATCATCAACGAAGCGAAGGAACTGACTGTCTGGTTCCTGGAGTCATTTTGCGCAGTGCAAAGCATCGGGTACTTGATTTGCATCACAAGACGCATCAGCTGTCGATGATCGGGCCCCGACACCAGGGAGCCATTGGCCGCCTCAATCAGCGCGCACATCGTCCATTGGGCGATGCATAGCCTTCCGGCGACGCATCCAGGTCGCTACGACTCGGGGGGACGAACTGTGGGACCCGTCACGGGTTGAGCCGGCGTCCGGGCAAGATACCCATAACGAGAAAAAGGCGGCGCGTGACAGGGTAACGCGCCGCCTGTGAAGTGCGAGGAGGCTTGGACCTCGCTTGTGCGCCTGGTGTCAGACGGCTGCGCAGTCGGGAACAACGCGGCGACGTCGGGGCGGAGAATCCCGAGCGTTGTTCGATGCGCGGCTGCATTGGCCATGTACACGGCCGCCCGCCAGACCCGCCACAATTTCACCGACAACACGCAAGCGCGGAGGTCTGAGGAACCTGCATGTCGACGATGAGCACGCAGGTGTGTCACTTCCCGCGCGGTGGTTCGATAGCGATCGCGAAGTACTGGAGGTATCGGTTTAGGAATACCCCATGGCAGTGGCACGTGCGACCAACCCGCAAGACGGGCGTGTGGCAATCGTTGAACCATGCACTTTGCAGTGAGCCCCGGAACGCTGTTGCTGGCGACCATGTTCGTCGCTCGCCGCCGGCCCTTGATTGATCTGCCGCAATCGATGGCGGGGTAGCCGAAAGCGCCCCATCAGTGTCAGTAGTTATGACACTTTTCTGAGGGGTTTCTAGCAGATCCGCGGTTGGACGCGTGTTGCTGTCCTCATCGGCAGGCCAAGGTGTGGCCGCTTCCATCATTCATTGCAGTCAGATGGCAGGCCACAACGGCGCAAGGGAAACTCTTGCGAAAGTGAGTGCTTGGCGAGCTGCCTTCGGCCTCAGTCCAGCGTCAGTCGTTCCCCATTTTTTGACGCGTAGGACCAACGCTTGTCCGCTCCGAGACGATCGACATGCTGCTCCGCTGTGTCGGCCCAGGAAAAGCTCCCGCGCCGTCCGATGTCGCGAACCAGTTTGATGACCTTCACGCGTGTGCAGTGAGACAACAGCTGATCGAGCACGGACGGGCGCAGATCGCTCGCCAGGCTCATCGCGTTTTCCAGCGCTTGGACTGTCAACGTTTTTCCGGCGTCGCTGGCGAGCTCTAGCAACGCACGTTCGGGAACAGACACCATCACACCGGGATCATGCGGCGCGGATATCAAACCCTGCGCGTACGGAAGGTGCCCGTCAAACAGATCGGTGGTCTGGTACATGAAATCCAGATGCTCGGCGAGCCAGGAAGGAAATCGGTAAGGCCGTGGCCCCCACAACCCAATGCGCTCGGTGGTGGCTGACACCTTTTGCGTGGCGTGCCACGTCAACGCCGACTTGCCGCCAATATGCAATCCCGGCATTTTGCGAGATACGAATGCCACCATGCCTTCGCGCGTCGGCTTGTCACCTCTGAGCAGGTATGCGCCCTTCGACAGGCGCTGTAGCCAGCCCGCTTCCAGCAAATAGCTCGTTGCGCGTGAGGAGACACGCATATCCCGAAGTAGATCAGGATCCAGTGGCTGGCCACGCGGCGCCAGTTCCATCAACCGTTGCAGATTTTCTTTACCCATGCGGCATTATATTCGTGGATTGCATGCTTTCATCCCCGGATAAATTGAATATTTACGAGAATAAACCACGTTGTACGGGCCGGCTCGTGCAAGCCAAGTGCAGATCCATTTCGATGCGCATAGTGATCGGCGGGGCAAAAGAAAACAGCCCGATCAACTTAAGCCGATCGGGCTGTTTCGGTCAGACTCACACCTCATGCGAGAGGCGCAAGGCCTCAGTCTTTTGCCCTGCGTAATGCGCAGGCGGTCGCGCGCTTAAGCCGATGCAGGGGTAGCCACTTGTGCCGGTGCGGCCGCTGCTTGCGTAGCGGGCGCTGCCGACGGCTTCACGCTGGCAGCCTTAGCGCGACGGACTTTCGCAGCCGGCTTCGCCGCGGGCTTTTGTGCGGCAGCCTTGGGCGCCTTCACAGCCTTCACAGCCTTCACAGCCTTCACAGCCTTCACAGCCTTCACAGCCTTCACAGCCTTCACAGCCTTAACCGCCTTGACGGTCTTAGCCGGCTTGGCGGCATTTGCCGTCTTGACGGCCTTCACTACCTTCTCAGCTTGCGGCTTAGCGGCCTTCTTGGCCGGGGAACCCTTTACTGCGGGCTTGGCCTTGGCCTTTGCTTTTGCCTTGGCTGCTGCGGCCTTTTCCTTGGCGGCAGCGAGCTTTTCCTTGGCGGCGGCCTTTTCTGCTGCGTGTGCGGCGCGTGCCGATTCCTTCAGCTTCTTCAGGTCGGCGGCTGCCTTGACGATGGCCTTCTTGCCAGCCGCAACTTGCTTGGCCAGATCTGCGCGGAACTTAGCCAGTTGCTTTTCGGCAGCCTTCACTTCGCGATCGATGACGCTTGCCTTCTTCGCGGGCGTTGCAACAGCTTTCTTGGTTACGCGTTTCACTGCAGTTGCTGCGACTTTCTTGATGGCCATGTTGGCAAACTCCGTAAAATTGGTTTTCGACGGGGGCGGAGTGTATCAGCGAAAACTTCCGGAGGCCATGCGCGCGGCAGATTTCCTTGCCAAAAGACAACAACGACTTTCACATTAGCAGGCCGATCAGCTCAGACAACACCGCGCGATTCGCGATGGGCGTGCCAAGCGGGAGCAGTGCGAAAACAATTCGGCCGCTGAATGTCTCGCACTCCAGCGCAACTGTGGATGGCTCCTCGTGTTCCCGCACCCATTGACTGCGCTGCACACGCAGTACCTGCCCCCGGCGCCGGTTTCGGCCAGCACATAGCGCTCGCCCGCAGCATCCCTGCCGAACGAATACATCGTCCCAGGCAGCAGCAGGGACCAGTCACACGATTCCTTCACGGCCCCGTCTCGATACGCAATGCTCTTCAACCGCCCCACGCGAGGTCCATGAGGAAACAGCGGCCATTGATCTCCGGGACGGTATTTCCACCGTAGACGAAGCCTCCCAAGATGGCGCAACTTCCGTCAGCATGGTCGTTCTCGAACGCGGGCGGTGTGAGCCCGGTCGTTTCGCACATTGAAGCCCCCACACATACGGATCCTTCGACGCGCGCCCAGATTTCTGAGCGGCTACCCGTTGCCGGAGGCAAAGGGATTATCCGAGGGCACCCCGAAGCCGCTGCCCCGCACGTCAATGCGCAGCATCTTGCCCAACAAAGAACCCGTGTCCCAGGCATTTGCCAGTTGGTAAGCTCAACAATCAGCGCAGCCCCCTCAGGCAGATCGCGAGGATTCACGGCGAGACATCCAGTTTTCGATTCGGAGCTTTCTGCGCACCAAACGCCGAGTTGATGATTCGGCACTTTGAAAGTGGTAGTCTTTGTCGACAGGACCGGCACAAGCCGTGGTGATGCCAAGCCTTAACTAGGTGAGGGCGACTCAAGGGAGAACGACATGGCCAAGAAAACAGACGAACAGGTACACGCCGAGATCGCGGCCTTGAAAGCGCTCCAGCCACGCCTTCCGCAGCGCGCACAACAGGCGGTCGAGGCGGCACTCAAAGTGCTCGAAGGCGGGCTGTCACACGACAGCGTCTACGAAATGTTCGAGGAGGGCAGCGAGGAGTTCGAAGACGCGTTTGCCGCGCGCATGTGGCGCGACGGCGCTGGGGGCAGCGAAGCGCTCTCGGTGCTTTACCGAGAGCTGATCTAGCGAGCGGACGGTCGCGCTTCATCCATTAGCCGCCTCTACCCCCACATACGGCAGCGCAACCGGCCCTCGCTTAATATCTGCTACCCGGCCAGGCCTACTTGAGCCCGGCCTGCGTCTTGGGTCTGACCGAATCCGCCGTTCCCTGGATAAACGCCTTGATCTTCTCGACGTCCTCGGGGGTCAGCTTGCCAGTGAAATCGGGCATGCCGCGCGCCATGAATGGTCCCTTGAAGACAATCTTGTCGAGATTTTCAATCATCCCGGTACTCACAAAACCCAGATTCGGGATATTGCCACCGCGGTCCACGCCCGGCACACCGTGACACATGACACAGCTGCTGACGTAGAGGCCCGCGCCATCGTTGACCTTGGCCGGATCGTACTTCACCCCCTGCAGCAGCCCATCGCTACGATATTGGACGAAGTCAGGAAGCTTCGCCCTGGCGCCGAGCGCAAACGTGTAGACAGTCCCGGGGCCCTGGCGATCTGTGGCGCGCTGGGCAAGACCGTACACGCCGCCCCATCCTACGGCGATGGAGACGTATTGCTTGCCGTCGACCTCATAGCTGACCGGCGCTGCAATGACGCCCGTACCGGTCGGGGTTTCCCAGAGTTTGTCGCCGCTCTTCGCGTCGTAGGCCGCGAAACGTCCATCTGCTGAGCCCTGGAAGACGAGATTACCTGCCGTAGTCAGCGTGCCGCCATTCCAGGGCGACACCTGCTCCTGCGACCAGGCCACCTTTTGCTGCACCGGGTCCCACGCCATCAGCCGGCCGAAGGGCTGGCTCTTGGGCGGCTCGGCGTTCAGGAACTTGGCCGTATTCCAGCCCGTGTTGCCGCCCGGCTGCATCGGTTGTGCGCCATTGAAGGTCCACGCCTTGTCGTCCATCAGGTTGATCGGCACATGCTGGGCGGGCAGGTAGACCAGGCCGGTGACCGGATTGAAGGACATGGGATGCCAGTTGTGGGCGCCATATGGTCCCGGAATCGCGTCATAGGGCTTGTCGGGCGAGCGCGCCTCGGCGATCTCTATCGGCCGTCCGTTCTTGTCGTAACCGCTGGCCCAGTTCACATCGACAAAGTTCTTCGCCGAGATAAACTGCCCATTGGTCCGGTCGATCACGAAGAAGAAACCGTTCTTCGGCGCGTGGAGGATGACCTTGCGCGGCTGGCCGTCGATGGTCAGGTCCGCCAGAATCATGGGCTGTGTCGACGTGTAGTCCCAGTTGTCGCCCGGCGTCTCCTGGTAGTGCCACTGATATTTGCCTGTGTCGGGATCGAGTGCCACGATCGATGCCAGGTACAGGTTGTCGCCACCGGCCGGACTGCGCTTGCTGCGCGACCAGGGCGAGCCGTTGCCCGTGCCGATGTACATAAGATTCAGTTGTGGATCGAAGGTCATGGAATCCCAGGCCGTACCCCCGCCACCGGCCTGCCACCATTTACCCGCCGGGTCCCACGTCTTGGCGGCCCGCGCCATCGATTCGTCCTCGAACGGTTTCGCGGGATCCCCCGGCACGGTGAACCAACGCCACTTCTGGTCCCCCGTGTTGGCATCGTAGGCCGTGACGTACCCGCGCACGCCATACTCGGCGCCACCATTGCCGATGATGACCTTGCCCTTGAAGACACGCGGCGCGCCGGTGATCGTGTACGAGAACTTGCGGTCAATGATGGTGTCCTTCTCCCAGAGCTTGCGCCCGGTGGCCGCATCCAGTGCAATCAGGCGGCCATCGTAGGCGGCCACGAATACTTTTCCCTGATAGAGCGCCACGCCACGGTTGACCACATCGCAACACCCTCGATAGCCCAGCGCCCGGTCCACCTTCGGGTCGAACGACCACAGCCGCTTGCCGGTGCGCACATCTACCGCATGGACCACGCTCCAGGAGGCCGTGACATACATCACGCCATCCACGACGAGAGGCGTCGATTCGACGCCGCGCGTGGAATCGAGGTTATAGGACCAGACGAGCCCCAGATCCTTGACGTTGTGACTGTCGATCTGGCTCAGGCGACTGAACCGCGTTTCCGCGTAGTCCAGGCCGTAGCTGGGCCAGTCGGGGGTCTTGCTGGCATTGGCCTGGATAAAGTTGCCGTCGACCTTCGCGGTTGCCGTGCGGATCCGCGCCACCGGGGTGGGGGTTGACTTGGTGGCCGAGGGGGTAGGGGTGGCGGGGGCGCCATAAGCCACGGATGTGGCCAGCATGCCCGCGGTTACCGCTGCGGCGCAGAAATGCAAACGGGGCCGCTTCGCGCGTTGCGTCATCTTGTCTCTCTCCTCAAAGTTCTTCTTGTGCTGTGCGTCTTGTTGTTGCGCAGGGAATGGCCCAGACGCCGTTCCCTGCGTGCTCCCATGCACTCCGTGCGACTCAATACGCCATGCAAACCGACTTCAACTCTGTATAGGCCTCGATGGCCGAACGGCCGTGTTCGCGGCCGACGCCCGATGCCTTGTACCCGCCAAACGGCATGTTCGGATCGACGACGTTGTGGCAATTTACCCAGACCGTGCCGGCCTCGATCCCGTCGACCAGCCGATGCACGGCACCCAGGTTGTTGCTCCAGACACTGGCGCCCAGCCCATATTCGGACCGATTGGCTGCCTCCAGCACGGCATCGAGATCGTCAAAGGGCATCGCGACAACCACCGGTCCGAAGACCTCCTCGCGCACGATTTCGAGGTCACGGCTGGCACTATTGGCGACGACAGTGGGTCGCACGAAGTAGCCGTCGCGCTCGACACCGGCACCGCCCGCCACGATTTCTGCGCCTTCCCGGCGGCTCGTGGCAATCATGCCCACCACCTTGTCGCGATGGCGCGCGGAGACGAGCGGCCCCATCTGGCTGGCGGGATCGAGCCCGGGCCCCAACACCATCGCTTCGGCCACCTTCGCGATGCCTTCGACGACATGGTCATAGTGGCGACGCGACACATACAGCCGGGAGCCGGCCGTGCAGACTTGCCCCTGATTGAAGAAGATCGCCGCGGACGCCCCCTGGATAGCCGTGGCCGGGTCGCAATCGTCCAGGACGACAACCGGGCTCTTCCCGCCCAGCTCGAGTGAGACCCGCCGGATATCCTGGCCGCACCGCGCGCCGATCAGGCGCCCGACCTCGGTGGATCCCGTGAAAGTCACCTTGTCCACATCCGGATGGGCGACCAGGGCCGCCCCGGCGACACCGTCGCCCGTGAGGATATTGAGAACTCCCGGCGGGAAGCCCGCTTCGAGTGCCAGTTCGCCGAGCCGGATGGCGGTCAGTGGCGTCTCCTCGGCGGGCTTGAGCACCACCGTGCAGCCGCAAGCGAGGGCAGGCGCGATCTTCCAGACAGCCATCAGCAGTGGGAAATTCCACGGTACGACCGCGGCGACCACCCCCACGGGGGCGCGCCGCGTGGAAGCGTTGTAGCGGGTGCCGGGCGGGAAGGGCATGGAGATCTGGAAGGTCTGGCCGTCGATCTTGGTGGCCCAGCCGGCCATGTATCGCAACCATTGGGCACTGCCGCCCACATCAAGGCCGTGCGCGAAAGCCAGCAGCTTGCCGTTGTTCAGCGTCTCCAGTCGTGCGAGTTCGTCAGCGTGCTGTTCGATCAGATCGGCCAACTTGAGCAGCAGCCGCTCGCGTTGCGCCGGCATCATGTCGCGCCAGTCAGCACTGCCAAACGCCCGCCGGGCACTTGCAACGGCGGCATCGACGTCGGCGGCGGCGCCAGTCGGTACATGGGCGATCTCTTGACCGGTGGCGGGATCAAACACCGCGAATGTCTCGCCCGATGCGGCTTGACGCCATTGCCCATCGATCAGCATCGCGCTGCGGATCTCGGCGCGCGTCTCATGCGGTGCATTCATGCTTGTCTCCTGTCGTCATGGGAATCGACAGAAGTTAGCAACGGCCCGGCCACGCAGCTTGTCTGTGGGTGCACAGTGCTTGTCGCGCAGTGCACGCCCACGCCGCTATGCGTGCTGCATCGCAATATTTCCCGCGTTTTTATCCATGCGCCATTGCGACGGTGTCACGCCAAACCGTTCATGAAACACCCGACTGAAATGGGCTGCATCGGCAAAGCCCAACCCGAATGCGATCTGCGTAATGCTGCAGTTCGACTCAACAGGGTCGGAAAGACGTTGCGCCGCGCGATCCAGCCGACGCGACTGGATGTAGGCATGGGGCGTTTGACCGAACTCCCGGAACAGGTTGTACAACGTGCGCCGCGACACATGGAATATCGCCGCCAGATGTTGTGCGGACAGCTCGGGATCGTGCAATTGTGCGTCGATATATTCGACCATGGACCGCACGCGGTTTTTGCCCAGGCGCTGGTGCGTGGCCACCCCGTCAGGCACCATTGCCCCATGCAGTGCCGTTTCCAGCAGCGCCACCATCGAATCCTCCAGGACGGCCTGGGCACGATGGTCAAGTTGATGTCCGGCGATGGTATCGTGCAGTAACCCCCTGAGCGCAGACGCGGCGATTCGTGCGGCGCCCATACCGGGGAGGGCGCTTCCGCACAGTTCACGCGTTGCAGCCTCCCAGCCAAAGCCGCGCATTTGCGGCACGAGTAGTACAAGCGCCCGGCAGCCTTCGTCCATGTCAACGCTGTAAGGTTGGGCGGTATCGTAGATGGACCAGTGCCCGGGGAGCAACGCCGCCTCGCGCCCGCGCTGTGCGATCACGCTGCGGCCACTCAATTGCCAGAATATCTTGAAGTAGCCGGCGTCGGACGCCTCGGCATGTTGGCAGCGGCGCGTAACGCGATGCGCGCCCACCTCGATGTCACCCACCACGCTTTGCGCGAAATGGGCGAGATTCGCACGGCCATAAAAACGGCCACCCGCCGGGCGGGAACAATCGAGGGGCAGAAAATTGGTGCTGATCGCTTCGCCCCATTCGGCGAAGCTCGCCGCGCTCAGGGACACTGGAGACTGCAATGGGCTTTGCACTGCGCGCATCCTGGGCTCCTCCACGGGAAACGGGGTCAACCTGGCGACGGCACAGCCTAAAGCAAAGGCCGCGTGCAGACAATGAGAACAATTCCCGAGATTTCGGCTTCTGCCAGCTCAGGGTTGAGCCAGTCAAGAGTTGAAGATGAAGGACAGCCCCGTCATGCCTTCTTGCGGACTGCCTGCGTCCATCCATCGTCGCTGCATCGCTATGGCAAGACAGCGCTTCCCACTTCAGACTGACAAGTTGCCGTTCGTGGTTGATCAGACGCCTAACGTTCGGCGGCGATTGCACAAGATACTTATCAACCACTTTGGTTAGAATCTATATTATGTAAAATCGTACTGACTACGGCATGGCCTCCCTTGATCCATGCGATCGAGATCGAGGACACCTATGTTGGTGTCAGCGACAGACCGTGGATTCAGCCGGTCGGCGCCCCCATGCCGAGTCCTCCTCACGATTGACGCGACGATGTCGCGCCACGACGACACCCCACTCCAGCGCTGCCAACCACGAACGCTGGTTTGCTAATCTCCGCGTCACCGTCAACCTGATGGCACGTACCACGACACATTGGGGGTCGGCTTGTCCATGTCAACACACGCGCTCGACTGCTGAGTTTGGTACCCGGAAGTTGCATCACGAAGTTCATCGGCAGCCTGCGTGCGTTCACCGGGCAGCCAAAATTGGCTCGGTCGAGAATGTGTTAAGCGAAGAACTGCTTAGCAAGTGCCAGTGATCATCGAACCGCCCGACACACCGGAAAAGGACATGGCGCGCCTATGACATCCAAGAATCCACCGCAATTCTGGTTCCGCTCAACGTTGTTCGGCCGCGAGGCCAGTGAGGCCAAAGCCACGAACCCATTCGTCTCCGGGCAGCAGGTTGCCCGGTGGCTGCACGATCGCCTGGTTTCAGAAGGCCGGATTGTCGAAGAGATCGTCCCCGAGGATTGGGGATGGTGCTCGATCGTCCAGCGTAAGCCGTATTTGCTCTGGATCGGTTGCGGCAGTGTTCAGGATATCGCTGCAGAACAGACCGGCGCCTCAACGCCGATTGACGGTGAAACGGTTTGGTCCTGCATGGTCGTCGCCGAGCTATCGCTGTTGGGCCGGCTTAAGGGTTACAGCGCTGCCGAAAGCGTGGAGGCATTGTTCCAGCAAGCAATGGCCATCGTCGAACGGGACACGGCCAATGTCCTGGTTCCCGAGCCTTGAGCTCGCGAGCACATGGTGTTTGAGTCGCGCAGCAACAGCATGCTGCCATGCACACATTAGACCAACGAACAGGAATGCAGCTCAAAACCGCCACATTAGAAGACTTTGCGCATGTCAGCTATTCCGCCACGCGAGGCGGAGAGGTGACATCGTTCAATTTTAGTGCCAATGGCAAGCGCGAGTATGCCGTCAGTATCGCTGACCGCGTCAGCCTTCGAGATGGCATGACGGTCACGGCACTGCTTGAAGAGCCAGACAACTGGCATACGCTGCGAGGCTGGATCGATCACGAGACCGGAAGGATCGCCGGTACCGGCTCGCCAGCGTGGCATCTCTGGACGGCACTGACGTGCGTTCTTCCCTTCGCGTTCCTGCCGTTCTACGTGATGCCGTTCTTTGGTGTTGGCGAATGGCCATCAGAACAATGGTGGTTTTGGACGCTTCCGACCATCTTTGGACTGCTGGCGCTTCAGCATATCCGTTGGGCGTGGAAGGCCAGAAAACGCATGGCTATCCTCCGCCGCTTTGGCACGTACCCGGATAGCAAGCCAAACAATATGTACGCCGATGAGCGTCGGTAGCCGACGCGCATAGCGGTGCGAAGGCGGGCCCGATGCCGCATTCGGCCCTAAGACAACCGCATATGCTCGTGCGCCGATGACCGCTCTGCGCTGCGGATTCGACCTGTCAACGCAACAGCCGGCCGAGGTCGGCCAAGAACATCCTTCGAAATCCAAACCTGATTGTGTGCGACGCGCCAAACGTACACCGCGATGGCCCAATCCGACGCCCGAGATATACGGCCGGGGCACCAATTAGTCGGCTTACTCACCGGGCAACAGGACCTTGCTTCAATCCCGTTCTGCACCCGGCCCGCCGAAGCGTTCCACTATGTCGGGTATGGTTAGCGATATCGAGCAGCTGCAGAAGCCTGCGATCCGGTGTGCAGCGCCCCTGGCCATTGGGATAAAGCAAGTGTCGCCACAGCCTGTGGCGCATCAAGCCGAGTTTCTAAGGCGTCTGAATCGCGACGACGTGAATCGCAAACCTGGCCCAGACGCACTAGATGGAGTGGCGGCAGCGCAATGGACGCTGCGCGTGCGCTGACTCCGCCAAATCGTGTCCGCGCTGCCAACCGGCGCGCAGACTCGGCTCATCCCGGAACATGATTGGCGGCTCGTGGATGCCTGCCTCGAAATCCGCCCGCCCTTCGCCGCATGCCGCAACACTGACAAGTCCGAAGATCGTGCCTTCTGCCTTGACCCGCTCGGTCAGAAGCAGGACCTTGGCGATTGCATATGCCGCCCGAGTGTCGAGTCCACGCATCTGTCTGCCCCCCAACGAGACCGGGCTCGCCCTTTCCGTGCAGCGGCTGGCCCCTTGACGTCATTAAAGGCGTGTCGGGGGCTTTTCGCATCATCAAACATGATGATGTCAAGCGTTTCGCGACGGGCCTGATTGAAGAGGATCCCACGCCTGAAAAGCGGCTTTCGGGTCCGGTCCGGGCGTTGGGTTAGCCCAAAGGATGCTGTACTTCGCGGCTTTCATGCTCTACATCCTTCCACTATGCATGAACTTGGTTCTGATTAGCACCATGACTCGCGTGCGAGATACCTTGCAAGCCCTGCGCTGCTCGCCTTTACTTGCACGCAGGGCACTTAGCAAACGGCCCGGGACAAGGGAGGAACATCATGCCGACACCCGCTGAAATCGTCATGGCTTCATACGAAGCGTATAACGCCGGCAATGTGGAAGGCGTGTTGATGCTGTTCGCCGACGAAGTCGAATGGGAGTTCGTCGGACCACAGTCCGAGCTTCGCTATGCCGGCCCCCGCCGCACGAAGGCGGAGATACGCGATGTCCTGCTGCAGATGGGCGAGGACGAGGAGGTCCATGCGTTCGGGCCCACAGAGGACATCATCGAATGCGGCGACCGGCTAGTTGTCATCGGCGAGATCAAAGGCAAGGTCAAGTGCAGTGGAAGACACTGTGGCAGGGAATACGTGTCACCGTGGGTCCATATCTTTACCCTGCGCGAGGGAAAGATCGTGGGCTGGCGCGGGTTCTACGACACGGCAGCGCGGCTGCTGTAGGCCAGTCGCATAGGCGACTACACCTCTCCCCCCTCAGGGAACACGCGAGGACCTGCCGAAACGAGGATTGCGCGACGTCACGGTTGCCATATCCATGCGCCTCAGACCGCCGCAGGACCGCCACAGGTCGACCCAGAAGGCGCCTGAAGTTACGACTCTCCAACGCGACAGGAGTGCCGGCATGCCGCAAACCGTCCGAAAGTACTGGGGCCCGTTCCAGGGGCGCACGACGCTCAATTTCAACTGGGACGCCATCAACCACGACTCAACGGTCATCGTCACAGCCGCCGAGTACAAGGTGACGACGCCCGCCGACGGCGAGCACCGTTTCATCGGCGCGGCCACCATCACCGTCGACAACGTCTGCCCCCACGGACCACCCTACGACCCCAACCACGGCGTCACCTTCGTCGTCAACGTCAACTGGGGGGCGCCGCTGAACATCGTCACGGACATCACCGTTCTCGACGACGCGCCGATCGAGATCCAGTACTGAGGCCGGGATCATGCCGCTGACCATCCGCAAGTATTGGGGGAAGTTCCAGGGCCGCACGACCCTCAACTTCAACTGGGACGCCATCGACCACGACTCGACGGTCATCGTCACGGCATCGGAGTACGCCGACAACAAGGTCCGGTTCATCGGTGCGGCGACGATCTCCGCCGACAACGTCTGCCCCCACGGACCACCCTACGACCCCAACCACGGCGTCACCTTCGTCGTCAACGTGGGCTGGAACTCGCCGCTGAACGTCGTCACCGACATCACCGTCCTCGACACCAAGCCGATCGAGGTGCAGACGTACGTACCGGACGTGACCAACCGTCTCGGGGTGCGGTTGCAGTACCAGCAGAGTGGCCAGTGGTGCTGGATCGCCTGCGGCGCCACCGTCGACCACTTCTACGACCCAGCAAGCACCTGGAAGCAATGCGAGGTGATGACGAAGATCGGACAGGAGATCAACGGGTTCCCGACGAACACCAGTGCCTGCCCGTCGGCGCAGGCACTGATCCAGAATCCTGGCCTGGCCGCTCGCTACGCCAACCCCTACGCCATCGGCGCCCGCTACGTGCTCGACGACCCCCTCCTGGGAATCGACACCCGCTATCTGAAGTCCGGCGGGGTGACCGACGCGTTGAAGAAGGTCGGCAACTACGCCAGCTATCACGGACCGGATCTGACTCTCGCCGACCTCAGAGCCGAAATCGACGCCGGGCGACCTGTTGTCGCCTCGATCACCTGGCTCAGCGGTGGGACCCACTTCGTCGTGATCGCTGGCATCCAGGGCGAGGGGCTGCTGATCCTCGATCCGGTCAACGGCGAGTGCTTCACGGAGTTCGGCGAGTTCCCCGGCACCTACTTCGGCGGAGCAACCCTGGACGGCTACGCGTTCACCAGACCCTGAGCCACCTCGACGAGCACCGGCACTCCGATTCGGTCGCAGGCATGCCGGGATACCGCGCAGATGCGCGACACAGGGGTGGCGACCTCAGCCGGCGGCTGGTGACGCGGCGATGGTGTCGAGCAGGGTCGCCAGACGGATCGACTGCCCCGCCGTCCACGGGCTGGGACCGCCTCTTGCGATGCGGCGACGGACAGATAGTCGTCAGTGGGGGAGGTTTTTCGGTAGTGACCGCGCTGCGGCGCCGGTGGGTTGTTTCGATCGGACGTCGGGGTTCGGCCGTGGATTCAAGTGGCCGCCGCTCCGGCGAACGGCTTGCGGGGATGCTCCCGGCTTGGCGCGCGGTACCGAAACGTCATGGTCTTGCAAGTCGTGCGACGCACTTCTGCAAAGACGTGGCGCTATTGCGGCGCTATACTTCGCGGCGATGTGATTCAGCGCATCCCCACCCCGCACCACGAGAACCTGCACTATGACCGAAGCCGCCGCCCTGACGCCCGACGAACTCCAGGAGCTTGACGATCTGCTGGACGACCTGCGCCAGCGCGTCGAGGAAATCCCGCAATGGGAGTTCTGCGACGGCTTTCTCACGGCCCTGGTCTGCACGCGCCGCCGCATCCCCGCTGCCGACTACCTGCCCATGCTACTGGGCGACGGCGAGGCGCTCGACGTGGCCGAGGGCAGCCCGCTGCCGTTGCTGCCCGCGTTCCATGACCCGGCCCAGCAGACCCGCTTCATGGAGTTGTGGCAGCGCCGATGGAACGAAGTGGAGTACCAGCTCGACCAGCCCGTGGAGACGCTGGAGGACGAACGCGCCTTCTATCCCGAGGCCATGGACATGCGCGGCGCCATCTTGAGCCTGCCCCAGGAAGAGCGCGCCGAGATGGACGGGCGGGAAATCCCGTCATTTGCCCAGGTGTGGGCGCTGGGCTTCATGTTCGCGGTGGAGAACTGGCCCGAGGAATGGGCCGCCCCGCGCGACAAGGAGGCCGCCCAGTGGCTGGACGACGCGCTCGATAGCATCGTCGCCCTGACAGAGGACGACACCGGCCAGCCCGAGGTCTGTATGTACAGCGAGGATGGCCCGCCCAGCACCAGCCGGGCGCGCTTGGAAACCTTCGGCGAGGCGATCTGGGCTGTCTACGACCTGCGCCAGATCTGGAGGAGCCTGGGCCCGCGCGTGGAGGCCGTGGTGAAGGGCGACCAGCCCGGCCGCAACGACCCGTGCCCTTGCGGCAGCGGCAAGAAGTTCAAGAAGTGCCACGGGAAATAAGGGCAAAGCGCTTTCTCGCAGTTTATAGCTGCATGTACCGTGTGTTTCGACTGGCGGGCCGGCGTGCCATCGCTGATGTGGCACGCATCGCTCTCGGCCGGGTGATTTAGGGGCGAGGCAGCCGGCCAGTCTCACGATCCAACACCGACACTACCCAAGCGTAGCCGAAGCCGCTGCGGCGTCCTCATATTTGGATGATGCTGCCCGACGCTGAACGCTGCGTCGTGAGTGCCGTACCCGCGCGTTCGCTCCCGTCGGCGCTCGACATCGACATCCGTGCGCACACTCCCCGTAGCCGCGATCAGACCAGGCGATGCGGTTGAGGGACTAGGCTTGCTTGAGCGTGTCGGTGTCGTCTAGGCTGTCTTTCATTTCCCGCAGATTATGGGCTATGGCTGCGCTCTCTTCTGGCGTTCCGTAGAAGGAAAGCTCCCAAAGAATGCCGTGAATCAATTCAGCGAGGGTGATTTCGGTAAGGGGTAATCGTACTTTTCGTGCTAAATCTGGCGCTTTCCCTGAAAGCCTTTACTGGCAAGGATTGCCGGTCCACCCCGGCGACCGTCGGCAGACTCTGAGAGATCCCGCGGTACCATAGTTGCCCGCGCACCGCGCCGCCACGTCCTTCAGTCTGGCACGAGGGGTGCTACGCCCACGCCTTGCGTAGCACCTGGAGCGCCTTATTGCAAACCGATCTTGGCTGCTGCGTAGCACCTGCTACGAGGCTGCTACGTACCCCATATTTGCGTCGTAGCGTAGCACCCCTTTCTCTAAAGAAAGGGTGCTGCTACGGCAAGTGGGACACGAAGCGGCACGGCAATACGCAAATGCAGTTCGTCACTCGCCGGCCTGGGGAACGCTTTTCCCACTAGTTCTGATATGCAGACACCACGCCATTTTCCACGTACACGTATTGCCGGGAGGCGCTTGAACGCTCATATACCCACTGCTCGCGAGTACCGTAGCGCGTTGTTGTGCTGTTGATCCGGGCAGGACGACCCCAAGAGCAATAGAGTCCCGTCCGGGACATCCCGATTTGGACGGTTCTGCCGGCGACGTTATCGAGGTCACGAACGTTGAGAGCGTTGCGTCTCTGTAGCTCGGTCATAACTCGTTCTTTGTTACTGCCGAAGTTGTACGCCAAGCAAAGATTGTCGCTTGATTGCTGAGCAAGCTCGGCCTCATCCATCATCGAAATACGTGCCGGCGAACCGGCACAGCCGGCCAGAATGGCTGCGGCAAGCATAAGGGTAGTTGCTGGGGCTTTCATGGTACGTCGTTGCCTACTTTAAGACTTACGCGACGACACGATTGCCGTCCGCGACAGGCACTATTTTGAGCGGTGAGTCTCGCCGCTATTTGCGGCAGATCAAATCCACACGCTCATTTAACTGAACGAGTCCTCTATGTGATTGACGATTCACGACTTATGTGGACGCTTGGATACGTCGGCTAGCCGTTTCAGCGCAGTGAGATTGGGCGCAAAAATCCAGGGCCTTTTCGGCTAGCACCCCTTGCCGTCATTCGTGTGAAGAAATCGAATACTCCGAATAGGTGGTGGCGGATGAATTGCGTTCCATAGGAGGTACGTACATGGAACCCGACATCGATATAGCAGCGTTGGGCGCAAACGCTCGGTGCACTTGTGACCGCAGCAAGCACTATGGCAAGGAATATTTATTCCAGATACGTCGGACTACCGCGCCGCCTTCTCAGCTTCTGCTGCTGCCTTCGCTGCCTGCTGCATGCAGTTCATGCGATTCAGAATTGTCTGTCTGTCGGAACCATTAAACTCATGGCTGCACTTTTCCATCGCCTCGTTCATGGCGGCCTTGCGAGCCTTTTCCTGGTCAACGGCGGCAGGGTCCGGATTTGCCTCCACGCCAACGGCCTGCGCAATGGCCTCCTTTCCACCTCGCAAATCGAATGTCGTCTCCTTGCTGCCACCTGTAGCTAGGTAATAGCGGAATGTCACGCTCTTCCCATCCATAAAGTCTCGCAGCGTTCCGGTCAGCAGTTGGCCCTTACCATGCCACACCAAGAAATTGATCCACTTCGGTTCGCGCCTCACCATATCGGGAAGCCCGGCGATTTTTGAGTTCCGGCCCACATTCAAGTCAACCGGCTTCAATTGGTCAATTCGGTACATCGGGGACTGGGTGCCGAGGACATCAGAATTGTCCGGCAGCGAGAAATTTGCCCACACGGCGCCGTCGGGACTGATGCGATAGAACGAAAGTTCGAAGCCTTGTGCATTACGTGTCACGGCAGACCGTCGCACTTCATCGGTCATAGAGTCCGTTTTCGTCTTCACTTCCCAACCATAACTGAGCGAGGATAAAACGCAGAGTGCAAGGAGCAGCAAAAAGCGCATCCGAGACATTTTTTTACCTCCACCATCGGTCGGGCATTTTTGCGAAGTTAGCACTTTTAACGGCTTGGTCAAGTATCGCTCGTGCTCGGCTGCTGTAGAATTTCTGCTGGCTGCAAGCCCCTGTGTGCCTACAACATCTCATTAATTCTGTAGGCAAATTTGTAGGCAAATCGGGGTTTCCCTAGGCCGCTCCAGCTAGGCGCTTGTGTGCGAGGGGAGACGGTTCCACACGGCCTTGGTCGGGACCGGCCTTCGGCTCAAGCTATGCCTTTCGCCGGACGCGGAAGTGCTCGATCGACTGTCCTGCATTGACGGCGCGCTGCAGCCAATTCGGCAAATCGCCAAGGCCGGTCCAGGCGTGGCCATTGGCGTCGCGGAAACGGATCACGCCTGAGGCAGTGTCGCCGGCGACGTCAAGCGCGTCAAAACATCCTATCGCCAGAAGGTGCTCGTACGTTAGCTCGAGGCGGGCCATCTGGGGGTAATCGTACATCGTACTTTCCGTGCTAAATCTGGCGCTATCCCTGAAAGCCTTTACTGGCAAGGCTTGCCGGTTGACTCCGACGATTGTCGGCAGACTCTGAGAGATCCCGCGGTAACATAGCTGCCCGCGCATCGCGCCGCCGCAAGGAGGTAGGGAAATGCCAGGCATGGAATTTGGCTATGTGGGAATCGATCGCTTGCCCGCCCGGATGTCGGAGTTCGAAGTGGAGCGATACTTTGCGCTCGCCGACCGCGACATGGTGGAGGTGAATGAGCGGTTTCGACGAGACCGGCGCGCCGGCGCGGCAATCCAGCTGGTCTTTCTTCGGGCGAGCGGCCATACGCTGGATCACGTCGGCACCCTGCCGCGTCAGTTGCTGCGTTACATCGGTGAGCGCCTTGGGCTGCCGACGCCAACCATCGCGTCGCTTCGGACCATGTATCACCGCTACAAGACGCTCTATGACCACCAAGTCTGGGCCTGCGATTATCTCGGGCTAACACGGATTGGGCCAGACCATTGGGCAGGGCTTGGGGCGTGGATGCGCCAGGATGCGAAGGAATCGCTGACGCCCGAGGACCTGCTACAGCACGCGCGCTCCTGGCTATACGAGCGGCGGATCCTCATCCCGGCCGAGCGGGCGCTGCGCGATCTCGGCCGCTCGATCTGGGCGGAAATCGAGCGAGCTGTGGTAGCTATGATCGAGGCCGTCATCCCGGAATCTCAGCTTGCACGCGCGGACGCGGTTCTGTCGACGCGACACGGTACTTCGGAAGTGACCGTTCTTGAGTGGCTGAAGACCCCGCCGGCCCGTCACAGTCCGACGACCATTACTGAAACGCTCGAGAAGATACGATTTCTGAAGGAACTCGGTGCGCATACCTGGCAATTAGACGCGGTGCCTATGGAGAAGCAGCGGGCCTGGGCCAAGCGCATTGAGACGCGCCGCCCCGTCAAGATCAGAGAACTGAAGGCGCCGACGCGCACGCTGGAGCTGACTTTCTTCCTCCGAGTGACCTTGCTGGAATTGACGGACTCCCTGCTTTACCAGACTGGGCGCCGGGTCTCCGATCTGGTTCGACGGGCCTACGAAAAAACCACGACCAAGCAGGCCCGCTCTGCCGCCGATTACCGCGATCGCCTGCTAGCGATCAAGATGCTCGTCGGCGACCCCGAACGCTCGGCCGAGGAGCGGCTCTCGGAGATCGGCAAGCTGCTGGAGGATTTATCTGGCAAGCCCGCCATGAGCCATGCAGCCAGTGTGCGCGAGACACTGACTGAGGACAATCAACGGATCCGAGCTCTACTCACATCGCTGCGGGAGCTGGATTTTGCTGGCCAGGAAGCAGAGCCGAGCCTGCGCCAATTGGCGCTCATTGGCAAATTGCGCGATAGCGGTGCGAGTGAGCTACCCCGCGGCTGTGAGGTGCCAGCCAGCGCCAGTTGGCGTGACCTTATCGAAAATGACGATCGCAAGCGTGCGCTGCGTGCATTGGACGCCTCCGCGCTCACCGGCCTGCGCAAAGGCCTGCGGCGTGGCTCCGTGTGGATCCATCACAGTCTATCCTTCCGGGAACGGGATCAACTCCTGATTCCATCTGGGCAATGGGAAAACGAACGCGACCGACATCTGTCGTCGCTGGCCTTGCCATCGACGGCCAATGCGTTTGTCAACAACCTGATCGAGCACCTCAAGGTGAGTCTTGCGGCCTTGGATGAAGCGCGCGAGGCCTGCCGGGTCACGATCGGCTCAGACGGGGCGCTGCACCTGTCGGCGTTGGAGGCGCTGCCGACGGACGATCTACCTCGCAAGACACGCGACACGCTGTTCAAGGCCATCGGTACGGCCCAGTTCGCAGATCTGATCATGGAGATGGACGCCCACACCGGCTTCAGCGCGGTCCTCCTCGCCCGAAGAGCGCGTGACGCGAACGAACTCGTGGCGCTGTACGGCGCGCTGATCGCACACGGCACCGAGATCGATGCCAAGGGTGTCGCAGCGATGATTCCCCAACTGGACGCGGCGCATATTTCGACACAGATGCGCGCGCTGGAGATGCCAGGCCGGCTGGCGCGTGCCAATGATCGGGTGATTGAGTTCCAGCGGACTCACGCGATCACCGAGCTCTGGGGAGACGGGCAACGAGCATCGAGTGACTCTATGAGCCTCGACACCTCACCCCACCTGTTCTATGCCCGAGCTGATCCCCGGCGGCGCACCCATGCTGTCGGGATCTATACGCACGTGCTGGACCAGCACGGAATCGTGTACAACCAGCCGATCGTGCTCAACGAGCGGCAAGCTGGCGTCGCGATCGAAGGCGTCGTACGCCACAATGACACCCGCGATGATGGCGGCTTGCTCCGGCTTTCCGTCGACACGCATGGATATACGAGCGTCGGCATGGCGGTTGCGAAGCTGCTTGGATTCGATCTGTGTCCGCGTCTGCGCAACCTGGCGGAGCGCAAGCTCTACCTGCCCCGGGGATTGGCCGCCCCCGACAAGCTGACATCGGTCGTCGCCAATGAAATCTCTCTCAAGGCTATTCGTGATGGCTGGGATGGCCTGCTGCGGCTAGTGGCATCTATCAAGTCCGGACGCGTCAGCGCCGTGGTCGCCCTCCAGCGCTTCGGCAGCGCCGCGCAGGGTGATGCCGTCTATCGTGCCGCTGATCAGCTCGGCAAGCTGCTGCGAACGCTGTTCCTATGCGACTATTTTGGCAATCCTGAATTCCGGCGGGAGTTGCATACGCTGCTCAATCGCGGGGAGTCAGTCCATCAGCTCCAGCGTGCGGTCTACACCGGCAAGATCGCGCCAGAGCGGGGCCGTCGGCGTGACGAGATGATCGCGATCTCGGGCTCACTGACCTTGCTCACCAATCTGGTGATTGCATGGAACACGCAGCGCATGCAGGTGACAGTGGACGCCTGGCGCCAGAAGGGGCAGAAGATCGACGATGACTGGCTACGGAGAATGGGGCCCGCGCATTTCGGACATATCAACTTCCGGGGCACGCTGCGTTTTCCGCTCCATCTGTATCAGGAGATGCTGCTGGACACTGCACCCTGGCAGCGCACGACAGGTTCATGAGGAACGCAATAAGCTTTTGATACGGCGAAAGCGCCCGCATGTTGCACTCCCGGAACGTCTGCTTCCTTTACTTCAAGCTCGAGAAAGTGGCAGTGGACGTTTCAAGGGATTATCAAGACGCCGGGGCCCAGTTTGTCGCCAAGCCCCGACGAGTCAAGATCGGCCATCCGAGGCCGGATCCTGACCGGCCAAATTGGAACTGATGGCGGCCATCCGCATCGACACGCACTATTCCGTAGATCGGGGCTGCTTGGCTAAAACCCCACCTCGCGAATGCCGACACTCAGCACGTTTCGCAGCCAGTCGCCAAGCCGGCTGCGCGACTCTCCGGCAAAGTGGACGCGCCCGCGCAGTTCGGACAGCGACGGCAATGGACCGGACAAGTCGATCTGCACCAGATAGAGCGCCGCCTCCGGTCAGCCGTGCGGCGTGGTGAGCTGGGGAGACGGGATGTGCGCACTGCGCGATGGGGAAATCGCGCGAATCACTCCGCAGTAGCGATACGGATGGGTCTCGGCGTAGAGGCAGGCGCGTGCGCCAAGGCGCAGGTACTGGATGTCGGCCTCGCCCACGTAGGCATCCACCTGCAGTGCGACGGGTTGACCAGCCGGCCGAGCACCTGCTGCTGTCCCACCCACGTGCCCTCGCGTACGTCGTCCGGCACATCGACACAGGCTCAGTCGAGGGACGCCACCAGCAACAGGCGGCGTTCTTCCGCCTGGACGGCACGCACGCGTGGCAGGCTTTTCTGCAGGGCTTCCAGCGTGGCGGCCTGCTGCTCGATGCCTCGGCGCAAGTCCCGCAGCCCGGTAAGCCGCGCGTTTTGCCCGCCACGCTGGCACGGGCGACGATGGTCTCGCTGGCGAGTTCGGGCTGGCGAAGCTGGATCAGCGGCGTCCCCGCCTTGACCGTGCCAGCCGGCGTGCGCGTGACCATCTCGGCCGGCACCGGCGCATAGGCGGTCCACTGGTGCGCGCTGTGGGCTAGGGCCGGCGCACGCACCCCGGTTGACCGAGCTGAGGGGGCTGCAAAAGGATTCCTCGACTGGAGCCTCAGATGATCTTCGCATCCTTGGCCGCACCCGCGTAAGGCGCTAGGAACGCCTGGAGCGCCTCAAGCGTGGCCGCCGCTTTCTCTTCCGCCGGATAATGGCCACTGCCCGCGATGATCACCGACTGCACGTTGTTCGCCACCGTCCTCAGTTCCGCTTCCACGCTGCCACCACAGGCCAGTTCGCCGGCAAACGCCAGCACTGGCAGCGTTAGCTTCGCACTGCGCGCGCGTTCGCGATTCTGAGGGATCGATTCGTCTATCGCCCGGTAATAGTCGAAGCTCGCGCGCAGTGCGTTTGGATCGCGCCTGAGTTGCTCGATGTAGAACTCTCTCGCGTAGGCCGGAACAGCGTCGGGAGAGCCGGCCTTCGTCGCAAACTGGTGGCCGAAATAGATCGACTCGCGTCCCTCGACAAGGCGCTCATTGACCTCGCGCGCACGATTGAAGTTGAAGTGCCAAAGGAAATCGCTCAACCAACGTTCGTCGGAGAGAAGTGGTGGCGAGTCCGACACGCCGGGAACAAGCGCTTCACCGAGCGCGATACGGTCGATCCGACCACGTTGGTCGTACGCCATCGCGAAGCCAGTCCACATTCCGATGTCGTGGCCGACCATAGCAAAACGCTCAAAACCTAGCGCATCCATCAGCGCGAACATGTCGGCGGCGAGCGTCTTGGAGTCGTAACCGGTAGCCGGCTTGTCCGAGAGTCCCACGCCTCGGGGATCGACGGCAATAACCGTATAGGATCGCGCCAGCGGGAGCATCAAGTACCGCCATGCGAACCAGTTCTGCGGCCACCCGCCGAGCAATAGCAGCGGCGCGCCCCGGCCGCCGACGACGGCATGCAGGGTAAGACCGCCAGCCGGCACCAGATAGCTTTCGAAGACATCCGTAAAGCCTGCTGCCAGTTGGGGAACATCGTGTACTGAGCCGTACCCAGTTGCGCGTTTCATGCTTTGAATCGACGGGCTATTCATAAAGTTTTCTCTTGCTGCGGAAGACGCCGTACGCTTGCTCACGGCCAAACTAAGTCTGCCAGCGGGTCGCGATAGCAAATCGATCAGCTCGCATGCGACCGGCATAGCACGTTCAACTTCTACCGTTGGTGATCACGTCCGTGCGACTGCGGACTTTCGAAGGCAAAACGGTCGGGGCTATGTCCCGGCGGTTGGGCAGGGATTGGTGGCCGATGCGAACGGGATAAGTAGGCTGGTTCTGCTTTGCTGTCCTTGTACTGAGCTCCGAAGTGTTGGTTGATGTAGAGATCATCCTGCAAACCGCTCTCGGGATAAATATGGCAAAATTGAATTGATTGATCCGCCCATGGAGCAATCAAGATGGAACTGTTGAACGACATGGCCTTGTTCGTGGAAGTCGTCAAGGCCCGGAGCTTTCGCCGAGCGGCGGAGGCAATCGGCATGCCGAACTCGACGCTGTCGCGCCGCATCAGCTCCCTGGAGAAGGCGATCGGGCTGCGCCTGCTGCATCGCACCACGCGCAAGATTGAGCTAACCGAGGCCGGCCAGCTCTATTTCGATCGCTGCAATCGTATCGTCGACGAGGCACGGCTTGCGCACGAGCAACTCGGCGAGTTGCTGGCTCAGCCCAGCGGCGTGCTGCACGCCTCGCTACCGGTGGATCTCGCCAATATCTTCCTGGCGCCGCTGATCGCGGAATTCGCGAACCTCTATCCCGGCATCAGCTTCGAATTCGACCTCACGCCACGGCGCGTCGATCTGGTCACCGAGCCGTTCGATGTCGCGATCCGCATGGGAGAACCACCAAGTTCGAACCTGATCGCGCGCCGCCTTGCCAGCCTGCCCCGCTATCTTTACGCTTCGCCGCAATATATCGAACGCTTCGGCGAACCAAGCCAGCCGGCCGACCTCGTACGGCATGAGTGTCTGCGGCTCCGCACGACGGAGGCCAACACATGGACTCTGAATGACGCGACGAAAACGGTTGATGTCGCAGTCGGCGGCCGGTTTTTGCTCAACAGTGTCGGCATGATCCGCCGCCTGGCGACGCTCGACCTGGGCATCGCCGTATTGGCGGAAACAATCATAGGTGACGATGTGGCCAATGGGCTACTGCGTCGAGTGCTGCCACAGTGGCAGGCCACGCCCATCCCCGTCTATGCCATCACCGAGACGCGCCTGTTGCCGGCGAAGACGCAGCGCTTTATCGAGTTCCTGCGGGAGCGCTTGGAGCACTGATAGGTCTCCCGGGAGGCGCAGTGGGCCCCCACGATTCTGGAGTTTTGAGCGACGCTTCCGTGGCTCGTCCTGTTCTGCTGGCAGCGCCCTACTATTGATACAATCAATTCGCCTATCCCCACGCGACGATGAACAAGCTCTACTCACTGGACCTGAATCTCCTGCTGGTTTTTGATGCGATGCTGCGCGTCGGCAGCGTGTCCAGGACCGCAGAGGAGATGGGGCTGACCCAGCCCTCCACGAGTAACGCGCTCGCCCGCCTGCGGAAATTTTTTGGCGACCCGCTGTTCGTGCGGTCTGACGGTGCCATGAGGCCGACGCCGCTGGCCTTGCAAATGGCGGAACAAGTCCAGGAGGCGCTGGGACAACTCCGCCGGGCGATCGAGGACAAGCGCCACTTCGACCCGATGGCCTCATGTCGGCGTTTTTCCATCTGCATGAACGAAATGGGACAACGCGTCTTTTTACCAAAGCTCGTCACCCGCTTCGCCGAAATCGCGCCCGGGGTAGACCTCGAGGCTATCGAAATGACATCGCAGCAGGCGCAGGCGGCGATGCCCAATGGCGACGTGGACCTTGTCATCGGCTATTTTTCAGATTTCGGGCCGAATTTTTTCCGCCAGCGCGTGACGACAGGTCATTACGTCGCCGTTGCGCGTAAGGAGCATCCCGATATTGACGGGACCCTGACCCTGCCCGCCTACCTGAACGCCTCGCACATCTCCTACGTGCCTGCCCTCGGCAACCACGCCGCGCTGGAAGCGCTCCTTGCGGAAGCATTCATGAAACACGGCGTGCGGCGTCGCGTCGCCTTGCGCGTAGCGAATTCGCTCGGCATCCCGAAGATCATTTCCAGCACCGACCTGATCATGACCGTACCGTCTGTGCTGGCGCAGGCGTTCTGCGAAACGGCTGCGGTCCAGGTCTTCGACCTGCCATTCGATATTCCGGATATCGAGATATTCCAGTACTGGCACGCACGCTATCACCACGACCCTGCCAATCAGTGGCTGCGCGCGCAGTTCAAGAACATGTTTCCTGCCTAACACAGCGGGCAACATTGGCACGCTCAATGCCCTGCCGACGCTTGCAGAGCACATTTCACACGCGAGCGGCCTGATTCAGGCGATATCTTCCTCGTCCCTTACTACTTCTTCCCCTGACATTCATTGCGCCAATAGTTGATATTGACGCTACCGCATGGACGCACCGCAGGTCGCGCCCTAACCTCCTTTCACATTCCCGAAGAAGGAGGAGACGCAATGAAGATATCTCACCCGCGGCCGTCAGCGCGTGTTACGGCATCACCTAATCCCCCGCTCGCAATGGCTTGGGGGGTTTCGTAATGACCAGGCACACGATCACCCTGCTGCCCAGTGGCAACCAGTTCCAGTGCGACGACGGCGAGACTATCCTGAAGGCCGGCCTGGCTGCCGGCCTCCTCATGCCTTACAGCTGCCGTTCTGGTGTCTGCAATACCTGCCGCGGCACCGTCAAGCAAGGCAAGGTTGATTTCGGCAATGTCCACCCGACCTATCTGAGCGACGACGACAAGCGCGCCGGCAAGGCGTTGCTGTGCTCGGCCAAAGCCATCGGCGACTGCAGCATCGAAGTCCGTGAGTTGGACCCCGCGGAAGCCTTCCCGGTGCGCCGTTTGCCGTGCCGCGTACTGCATCTCGAAAGGGTAGCGCCAGACGTCATGCTGATCACCATCGGCCTGCCGCCCAACGAGCCCACCGTCTTCAAGGCGGGCCAATACGTTGACTTCGTGCTCAAAGACGGCACACGCCGCAGCTACTCAATCGCAACCGCCCCCGCCAGCGAAGGTGTAAGGCAGTTCGACCTGCATGTCCGCCTCGTTCCCGGTGGCCGCTTCACGGAACACGTGTTCAACGCGATGAAGCTGCGCGAAACAATGATGCTGGAAATGCCGCTCGGGTCCTTCTACTGGCGAGCGAGCAGCGACAAGCCGATGATCATGCTTGCTTCAGGCACGGGCTACGCACCGATCAAGTCCATCATCGACTACAGCATCGCGTGCGGAAACACGCGTCCCATCACCCTTTACTGGGGCGGCCGCACGCGTGCATGCATCTACATGGCTTCGCTTGTCGAAAAATTGGTTGCAGAACACGACCACATCAAGTTCATTCCGGTCGTGAGTGACGCGACCCCCGAATGCAACTGGACTGGTCGCAGCGGATTCGTGCACGAGGCGGTCATGAAGGACTTCCCCGACATGTCCGCCTATCAGGTGTATGCCTGCGGCGCGCCGGTCGTCGTCGAATCCGCCCGCCGCGACTTTACGGCGCGATGTGGCCTTCCAGAAGACGAGTTCTACGCCGATTCTTTTATCAACGAAGCAGACCGGCAGAGGGCCGCGGCTTGAGCTGACCGGCAATACTGAGGAGACAACACGATGGAAATCAACATCGAAGATGCCATTCCCACGGACTTCACCGCGCCTGTCCCAGAGCGCAATTCGCTCGTGAAGCCCTTCTGCCTTGGACATGGCACTCTGGAGTGCTACAGCCTGAAGGCGTCCCGTAAGTTCTACGAGGAGTTCCTCGGCCTGGAGTGCCGCCGCCACGCCAAACCGTCAATGTCGGTTCGCCTGGGTATGCGCTTCCACATCGTGTGCGTGGAAGTCGGCGACGCGGTCCACCCTTGCAATGTGCTTAACCACTGGGGGCTGGACGTCAAGTCACGCGAAAGTGTGGACGATGCCTACCAGGCGGCGCTCAAGTACAAGGACCAATACAAAATCCGCCAGGTGCTGGAACCGAATGAGCAGCACAGCGTGTACTCGTTCTACCTGGAAGACCTCGACCATAACTGGTGGGAGATTCAGTACTACCCGAACGGGTTCCAGCATGACGACTTCTTCGATTTTGGGGACCGCTTCTCCGACGACGAAAAAGTCGACCTCAACGCGCTCCCTGAACTCAATATCTTCGGAAAGGCAGACTAAATGATCCAGCTCGTTACCTTCAAGGTGCCCGAGGGTGTGCGCACCGGCACGATGACCAACGGCAAGATTTACCAGTCCGGCGCCTACAACGACATGCTCGAAGTGCTCGCAGACTGGCCAAACGCTTCCGCAAAACTCGCGACGCTTGGCTCCAAACTGGCCGAGCGAGACGACGTGAAGAATGCCGAACTGGTTGCGCCGCTTCCGGCGCCGCGGAACATCTATTTCGCCGGCGCGAACTACAAGGACCATGTAGAGGAAATGAGGGAGCGCCTCAAGCTCGATATCAACGCCGATCCGAAGGGCAGCGGTGAGAAGCCATGGCACTCGCTCAAGGCGACCGGCTCGAGCGTGGTGGGTCCCGGCACCAAGGTGGCGCTGCCCGGCGGGTCGACGATGCTCGACTGGGAGGTGGAACTGGCGGTCGTCATCGGAAAGCCCGCAAAGGATGTGCCGCGGGACAAAGCACTTGATTATGTAGCTGGCTATACCGTTGCCAACGACCTGTCCGCTCGAGACCACATCTCCCGGCCTGAAGTGGAAGAGACCTCGCCCTTTCGCTATGACTGGATCGGCCAGAAGTCATTCGACGGTTCCTGCCCAATGGGTCCTGCAATCACGCCTGCGCAATTCATCGGCGACCCGATGAACCTGAGCATGAAACTGTGGGTCAACGGCAAGCTTAAGCAGGATTCCAACACCAACCAGATGCTGTTCGACATTGCCGACCAGATCTCCCATCTGTCCTCGCGCGTGACGCTCCTCCCTGGCGACGTTGTCCTGACGGGTACGCCGGCCGGTGTTGGCATGCCGAACAGCGACTTTCTGAAGTCGGGCGATGTCGTCAAGCAATGGATCGAGAACATCGGCGAGTTCGAGTTCACGATCGCATAAAGGCATAGAGATTAGCGGGCTGCGCCGGTGTACCCTAACGCCGGCGCTCCCATTATTGGAGAGGACTTAAGATGTATCAGAAGATCAGTCTCGGCATGGCGGAACTGAAGAAGGTAGCCGACGCTGCCCAGGCCTATGCCAGCACAAAACAGTGGGTCGTGACGATCGCCATCGTCGACGATGGAGGCCATCTGCAATGGCTGCAGCGGGCCGACGGTGCTTCGCCGGCAAGCGCCTACATCGCAGCCGCCAAGGCCCGCACGGCGGCAATGGGCCAGCGTGAAAGCAAGTTCTATGAAGACATGGTCAACGCCGGCAGGCATGCGTTCTTGTCTGCGCCAGGCCTGGACTGCCTCCTGGAAGGCGGCGTTCCGATCATGGTCAACGGTAGCTGCGCCGGAGCGATCGGTGTGAGCGGCGTCCGCTCCAACGAAGATGCCGAAATCGCGCACGCTGGCATCGCGGCTCTCGCATAGCCCGTCCGCGCGGGCAGCTAGGTTGGCCCGCGTGGCGAGCGTCGATGCAGATAACGACGTGGAAATCCTGCAGATCAACCGCGGGTAACGCAATGGCTTCTCGACGTCGCCAGAGTGAAAGCGGTTTGCGTACACGCGTTTCGACATGAAAGAGCCGGAAATTCTGAACTGACCCCAGAAAGTTGGACAGTTGATTTGCTAGGCTAGAGAGGGCTGAGTCCTGTACTTCACGGGACTCAGCCCTTTAAGTTTGAGCTTGATGCGGTCGTGATTGTAATAGTGAATGTATTGGCGCAGGCCTTGCTGTAGCTCCTCGACGCTGGCGAACTTGTTCAGGTAGAAGAACTCGGACTTCAGGGTGCCGAAGAAGCTTTCCATGGTGGCGTTGTCGAGGCAATTGCCCTTGCGGGACATGCTGGGACGGATTCTGCGCTGTTTGAGCATCCGCTGATAGGCCGGCATCTGGTACTGCCAACCCTGATCGGAATGCAGCAGCGGTCGGTCCTTCGGGCTGAGGCGGCGGAACGCCTTCTTCAGCATATTGCTCACCATCTCGAAGGTGGGCCTACGGGCAGTCTCGTAGGCGATGATCTCGCCGTTGTACAGGTCCAGCACCGGGGAGAGGTACAGCTTCTCGCCGGCCACGTTGAATTCGGTCACGTCGGTTACCCACTTCCGATTCGGACGCCTGGCCTGGAATTGCCGTTGCAGAACATTGGGTGCGACACGGCCTACCGTGCCCTTGTAGGAGCGGTATTTCTTCGGCCGGACCAACGACTTCAGTCCCATCTCTCTCATGAGGCGCTGAACCGTCTTGTGGTTGACGATCGTGCCGGTTTGCCGGATTACCGCCGTGATGCGGCGGTAGCCATAACGGCCCATGTGCCGGGCAAAGAGTTCGCGAATGCGCGCTTTCAGCTCCGTATATTTGTCGTGGGCCTGCAGCACGGCCTGCTGGTAGTAGAACGTGCTGCGCGCCAGTCCTGCCACCCTCAGCAAGCCGGCCAACGGGTACTGCTGCCTCAGCTCAAGCACTATTTGCGCTTTTTGGGTTGCGCAGATGTCTTGCTCGCTTGAACCAAGGCGTCGAGCTTTTTTAGGTACGCGTTCTCCATGCGCAGGTAGTCCAACTCTTCAAGGAGTTCTTCGCGCGTGCGCGTCAGGTCGCCTGATGACCGCGATGGCTTTGTCTTGGGAGTCCGTTGTGGCATCTTGCTGGGCCGTCGTCCCCTGGGGCGAGGCGTCAGAGCTTCTAAACCCCCAGCATCATACTGGCGTTCCCACACGCCAATGGCGCCGCTACCGCGGATGTCGAACAGCGCCGCCACTTCCCGATGCGACAAGCCTTGGCGGCGCATCCGCTCAAGCACGGAGAGCTTGAACTCTGCGCTGTAGGTCTTGTACCTGCGCTTGAGACTGGCTTGGCCATGCAGCCGATAGGCTGCAACCCACCGCCGCACCGTCCCCTCGTCAATCCCATAGCGCTTGGCGAGCGCGCCGGCCCCTGCGTGCCCGGTCAGATACTCCTTGATGACCGACAGTCTGAACTGCTCGGTGTACCTATACATGAAAACACCCCAAAAGTTGGTGTCCAACTTTTGGGGTGCAGTTCAATTCTTCCGGCCTTTCCTCTTTCACGCGGCTCCCACTGGTGAGCGATCAAACGCCAAGAAATCGCTCCCAGATCTCCGGTTGTTCACTCAGCTGTGCGCTGCTTCCCGTCCATCCGATCCTTCCATTTTCGATGAAGTAGTGACGGTCCGCGAGGTCAAGCAGGTTCTGGACATACTTGTCAATAACCAGGATCGATTGGCCTTCCTTCTTCACCTCGTGCAGGCAGCGCCAGATGTCCTGCCGGATCAGCGGCGCCAGCCCTTCGGTCGCCTCGTCGATCAGCAGCAGCCTGGCGTTGGTCAGCAGTGCCCGCGAAATGGCCAGCATCTGCTGCTCGCCGCCGGAAAGCTGGGAGCCCATGTTGTCCTTACGCCTTTCCAGGACCGGAAACAGCTTGTATATTCGCTGCAAGCTCCACTGACCTTGGCGTGCGAACGCAACGAGGTTCTCGTATACCGTGAGGTTGGAAAAAATCCGGCGGCCTTCCGGCACCAGCCCGATCCCATTTCGACTGATGCGTTCCGGCGCCATCCGGGCCACCTCGCATCCGTTGAAGCGCACACTGCCGCGCCTTGGGCGTAGCAGCCCGGAGATAGCCTTAACGGTCGTGCTCTTCCCCATGCCGTTGCGGCCAAGCAGCGTCACGACTTCACCTTCTTTGACGAAGAGGTCAACACCGAACAGCACTTGGCTCGCACCGTAGCCGGCCTCAACAGATGTCAGCTCCAGCAGGCTCATATCACTCTCCCAGATAGGCGCGCTTTACTTCCGCGCTATTCTTGACTTCGTCGGGTGACCCATTAAAGATCCGCTTCCCCGACACAAACACTGAGATCCGGTCGGACAGTCTGAAGACCGCGTCCATGTCGTGCTCAATTAGCAGGATGGACAGGTCCTTGCCCTTCAGGCTCTTGATGAAGTCGACAAACCAGGGCACCTGGTTCGGGGACAGCCCGGCCATCGGCTCATCAAGCAGCAGCAGGCGCGGTCTGAGCGCCAGCGCGAGCCCGATTTCCAGTTGGCGCTGCTGGCCATACGACAAGTGGCAGGCCAGGGTGTGAAGGTCGTCCGCCAACTGGATGCGGCTTGCAACCGAAACCACTTCCTCGCGCAACTGTTCAACCAATGCCTTGCCAAAGAAGCGGAAGCTTGCCTTCAGCCGCGACTGAACGCTGATCGCGAGATTCTCGAATACCGAGAGATTGCGAAAAATGCTGGTGATCTGGTAAGAGCGCACCAGGCCGATGTCGGCGCGCTCGGCCATGCTCAGGCGGGTTATGTCGGTTCCGTGGAATGCAATGGACCCGCTATCCGGATGCAGACCGCCCGCGAGCTGAGATATAAACGTGGTCTTGCCTGCTCCGTTTGGCCCGATCAGCGCGTGGATTTGATTGTCCATGATGTCGAAGTCGACATGATCGGTGGCCACCAGTCCGCCAAAGCGCTTGACGAGGCCCCGTACCGACAACACTTTGTCAGCCATTTCCCACCTCGCTCGACGAACGGCCTTGCGCCGCATGCGGGACCCGGACGCGCAACCGCAGGCCGGTCAATCCTTCCGGCGCACGCATGACAACCAGAATCACAAAAACGCCCATGGCCATCTGCCAGTACCCGGTCAGGTGTGGTAGCAACTCTTCCAGCACACAAAAAACGATGGCACCTACAGCGCCACCCCAGAAGTTCACGCTGCCTCCGAGAATTACCATGATGAGCAGGTTGCCGGACTGCAGCCAGCTGAACAGGTTGGGGCTTGCATAACTGTTCTGGTTGGCCAGGAGTGCACCGGACAGCCCCGCCACGGCGCCGGCGATCGCGAACACCATCAGCTTGTACCTGTAGGTGCGGTAGCCGAGCGCCTGCATCCGGGTTTCGTTTTCCTTGATGCCTTTCATCACGCGCCCCAGCGGCGACCGGATCAGGAAGAGGAAGAACAGGTTCGCCAGGAGAACGGTAGCAAGGATCACGTAATAGAACGTGACGTTGTCACTCGTATCGAGTCCGAAGCCAAGCCTGGAGCGGTGCGCCATGTTGATGCCCTCGTCGCCACCGTACATCTTCAGTGATTCGAACAAATAGAACGTCATCTGAGCGAACGCAAGCGTGATCATGATGAAGTAAGCGCCCTTCGTGCGCAGCGAGATCATGCCGATCACCACGGCCAGCAACGCCGACACCATGACGGCAATCGGCCAGGCGATCCATGCGGAATCCGTACCAGGCAGCAAGCCGACCGGTGCCGTCAGTTCCTTTGACAAGATGGCGACCACGAAGGCGCCCGTGCCAAAGAAGGCGGCGTGTCCGAAAGATACGAGGGCCAGTTCGCCGACCAGCAGTCGCAGGCTGGATGCGGCCAAGGCCAGGATCAGCACCCGCGTGGCGAAGCCAACGTAGAAGCTGCCGCCCAACGCTTGTGCGATCGCGGGGAAGCCGATCAGCAGGATGGCAAGCAGTACCCAGGCAATGTGAGAATGAGATTTCATTACAGCCTCAGCGCGAGAATAAACCTTGCGGCCGCCAGTACAAGACCAGCGCCATCAGTAGATAGATCGAAACGGCGGATAGCGTAGATGCCAGCGATTCGGCCAGTGCCTGGTCCGGCAAGCTGCGCAGCGCCATCGGAATCATTGCTCGGCCCAGCGCATCGACAATGCCGACGAGCACGGCGCCGGCAAGCGCACCCTGGACGGAACCGATGCCACCGATCACCACCACCACGAAGGCCAGGATCAGGATGCTCTCGCCCATGCCGACATTGATCGACAGCAAAGGACCAAGCAGGCCTCCGGCGATGGCGCACAGCGCCGCGCCAAGACCAAAGACGAGCGAGAACACAAGGTTGATGTTCGCCCCCATGGCACAGGCCATCTCACGGTCGGACGCGCCCGCCCGGATCCACATGCCCACCCGCGTCTTCTTGATGAGCAGCGCCAGCAATGCGGCCATCAGCAGGCCGACGACGATAATGAACAGCCGAAAGACTGGATACTCGAAGCTACCGACGAGCGGCACGGACGCACTCAACGAGGCCGGCATGCTGGTCATGATCGGCTGAGCCCCCCAGATCTCCTGCACCGCCTGGTTGGCGATCAGGATGATGCCGAAGGTGACAAGTACCTGCGTAAGATGGTCCTTGTCATAGAGCCGGCGCAACAGACTCATTTCGAGCAAGATGCCAATCGCCGCGGTCAGCGCCACGCCGCCGACCAGCCCTAACAGGAAGCTGTCCGTCTTCAGGGTCAGCGTGGCGACCAGATAGGCGCCGATCATGTACAGCGACCCATGCGCCAGATTGATCATGTTCATGATGCCGAACACGAGCGTCAGGCCCGCCGACAGCAGAAACAGCATGAGCCCGAACTGCACGCCGTTGAGGAGCTGTTCAAACAGAAAAACCAGCATGATGTACTCCTTCCAACAGTTACCCTATTTCGCCGCGAGCTTGCATTCGCCCACGTAGGGATCGCTCTGGTCGGCATATACCGGCGTGCTGCTGACGGTCTTGTTGGTCAGCTGGCCCTTCTCGTTCCTCACCACCTGGCGCAAGTAGATGTGCTGAGTCGCGTTCTGGTTTGAGGAGAACTTGAAATAGCTGCGCACCGATTCGAATTTTGCCGACATGATTGCATCGTGCAGCACCTTGTCGTCCTTGTACTTACCCTTGCTGTCGCGTATCGCAGCGTCCAGAAGCAGTCCAACCTCGTAGCCCTGCGAGGCGTAGCTCGAGGCCGGACGCTTGAATTCCTTCTCGAAATCCTCGACGAATTTCCTGTTAACCGCGTTAGGAAGGTCCGGGCTCCACTGACTGGTGTTGTAGATGCCGACGGCAGCATCACCGAGTGCAGGCAGGGTGTCGGCGTCGACGGCGAAGCCGGCCGTGACCAGGTCGATCTTCTTGTTCAGGCCGGCCTGATTGAACTGCTTGACAAAATTAATCGCCATCGGCCCCCACAATGCAAAGAAGACCGCGTCGGGTTGGGCGGCGCGGATCTGGCCGATCTCCACTGAGAAATCCAGTTGGCCCACTTTGTTGCGGGCGCGACCTATGATCTCGCCCTTGTATTCTTTCTCGAAGCCCTCAGCATGCTCGCGACCCGCCTGATAATTCGGCGCAATCACGAATATCCGCTTGTATCCCTTCTGGGTGGCGAAGCGGCCAGCGGCCTCGGACAGTGCGCTGGTATGCCAGGTAGGATTGAAGTAATAGTAATTGCATGAAGCCCCCGCGAGCTCCTTAGGGCCTGCGTTTGAATTGACAAAGAAGATCTTGTCCTTGAACGCCGTCGGTGCCACGGCCAGCATTACGTTGGTAAATGCCATGCCGGTGATGATGTCGACATTCTCGCTTTTGGCCATGCGCTCGTAGACCTGCTTGCCGGTATCCGGGTTGGCCTGGTCGTCGCCGTACGCAACGACAGTGTCGGCACCGCCCAGCTTGCCCCCCTTGTGCTTGAGCGCGAGATTGAATCCGTCTTTCATGTCGGTTGACAACGTCGACAGTGGTCCGGTGAGGGAGCCGATGAAACCAATCCTGATTGGGTCAGCGGCCTGTGCTCCCGGCGTACAGGATAGGGCGATGGCCATGAAGGCAATCCATCTCTTTGCTTGAAGCATGTTCGTCTCCTCTTTGTGCGCGTGTGATGCGGCTATTCCGGGCAGTCATGGCCGCCACGGCGCTTTGCTTGTGAAAAGCTCATTGCGGCGGCAGTACGGAATGCATGCCGAATGATTCTGTGGGTGCCCGACGCGGCATGAAGGCGCCTGGATTCTCACGGGCGCCGCTCCCCGGCGCCGTGCAAAAGCCACTCGTCTAAAATATGTGCTTCATGCCGACCATAGCGCCAAACTGGTTGCCACCTGGCGCCGGGTTGGTGCCGGCCTGACCACTGTTGACTGACAAGGCGAGGTTTCCGAGATTGTCGATAAAGCCGGCCGTCGCATACACGGATGTCCGTTTCGAGAACGCATAGGTGCCGCGGCCTGCGAACAGCCATGCCTTGTTCGGGCTGTTGTGAAAGCGAAGGTGAAAGGCCTCTGCATCGACGCTGATCGTCGGCGTGATCGGGTAGGACGTCCCAAGGTAGTAGAGATCACTGCGCGGTGTCGCGCTTGCCCGGTTGTCGCGGCGCAGCCACCCGCCTCCGATCTTCGCCTCTCCCACCATGAAATACCCATTGAGGGAAAGCCGGTCGTCGGTCAGGGCACTGCTTGTCAGGCCAGAAAAAGCACCAGGCCCTCCTCGTAACGAATCGTAGGCCGCCGCTACGCTCCAGCGCGCCGCATCATATTTCAGGAGCACCGACCACTCACGACATGCTCGCTGGTCTGCGGGGTTCTCCCCCGCGCAGTTGGTGCCGGCCGGACTCGGGCCGGCATTGACGGTGTCGCGACCAAAACTGTAGGTAGCGCCGACCGTCACACCACCAAAGGTGCCTTTATAGGACACGGCGTTGTCCGTTCGCGTATTTGGTATGTAACTGTCGAGCGATCCAGAACCGAAGAGATTCGGGCCGAGCATGTCGGGCTCGGCCATGGCCCAGAACAGCATCGTGTACTGGCGCCCGAGTGCCACCTGTCCCCAGCCCCCCGAGATGCCTACCAGCGCCTGGCGGCCGAATAAACGCCCTCCCTGGCTAGACGCACCGCTGTCTGGCAGGAAGCCAGACTCCAACCAGAAGATCGCCTTATTGCCGCCACCGATGTCTTCGCTCCCGCGCAAGCCCCAACGGGACGGCACGGTACTCGTCAGGCTAGGCATGAAAGCTACGGTGTCGCGTGCCTGGCCAATGCCGTTGACGAAGGCGATGCCGGTGTCGACGACTCCATACAACGTAACGTTCTGCGCTGCGGCCAGTCCGGGGGTTGCCATCAGCAGCATAGTGGCCATCTTACGAATTTTCATGTCTCCTCCATTACCGTCATATAGTTATTGGTTGACGTTGCAGGAGCGCCACCGAGCCTCCGTCAAGGTGGTAAATGCCCCGCCATACGTGCCTGCAATTTCTGTCACTTGGCGTGAGAATAGAGAGCCCCGCGGCAAGCGCGACGCTTTCCTTTTTTGCCTCCTGACGCGATTCGGGCCTAGCCCGTTCGGCGGTTGCACCGGCCTGCAGTCTCTGCATGACCGGCTCGCCTGAAATTCACCGGGGCTGTCAATCCACGGCGAAGGTTCTCGCTAGGCCTCGGCCGGTTCCCCGCCTCGCTGCGTAACCAGGTCGAGCGCCACATCGACGATCATGTCCTCCTGGCCGCCAACCATGCGACGCTTCCCCAGCTCGACCAGGATGTCGACGGTTTTCAGCTTGTAGCGTGCTGCTGCGGCCTCGGCGTGGCGCAGGAAGCTCGAGTAGACGCCGGCGTAGCCCAGCGCAAGGGTTTCCCGATCCACGCGTACTGGCCTGTCCTGCAACGGGCGTACGATGTCATCGGCGGCATCCATCAGGGTGTAGAGGTCGCAACCGTGCTTCCAACCCAGCCGGCTTGCGGCTGCGATGAACACCTCCAGCGGCGCGTTCCCTGCGCCCGCACCCATGCCGGCCAGGCTCGCATCCACACGGTCGCAGCCTTCTTCCACCGCGACGATGGAGTTGGCGACGCCCAGGCTCAGGTTGTGGTGTGCGTGAATGCCAGTTTGGGTCTCGGACTTAAGCACGTCCTTAAAGGCGCGGAAACGATCGCGCACATCGTTCATGTTCAGCGCCCCACCGGAATCAACCACGTAGACGCACTGCGCACCATAGCTTTCCATCAGCTTCGCCTGCTGCGCCAGCGCGGCGGCATCGGTCATATGGCTCATCATCAGAAAGCCAACGGCATCCATGCCGAGTTCGCGCGCAAAATCAATGTGCTGGCGCGAGACGTCCGCCTCGGTGCAGTGCGTCGCTACGCGCACGACTCTCGCGCCGGCATCGTAGGCTGCGCGCAGGTCGTGCACCGTGCCCACTCCGGGCAGCAGCAGCGTCGCCACCTTGGCGCGACGTACGGTCTCGGCTACAGCAGCGATCCACTCAACATCGGTATGAGCGCCGAAACCATAGTTGAAGCTCGAGCCCGAGAGCCCATCACCGTGCGCGACCTCGATCGAGTCCACGCCCGCTGCGTCCAGCGCGGCGGCAATACGGCGCACATGCTCCAGGCTGTACTGGTGGCGGATTGCGTGGCTGCCGTCGCGCAGAGTGACATCCGAGATATAAAGCTTCTTGTTTAGATCCATTTCTATCTCCTTCTGCACGGTCAGGCGGCTGCCAGACTGGTCTCGGCCAGGCGTTCGGCGCAGGCCAGCGCGGCACTGGTCATGATGTCGAGATTGCCGGCATAGGCCGGCAGATAGTGAGCGGCACCCTCCACTTCGAGGAACACAGTGGTTTTCAGTCCGCTTGCGAGCCCGATGCCCGGCACGTTCTGCGGCGCAGAAGCAGGAATGCGCTCAAACTGCACGCGCTGCTTGAGCCGGTAGCCGGGCACATAGGCCTGCACGGCCTGCGCCATCTCCGCGATGCTCGCCTCGATCGCCGCCTCGTCGGCAAGATCGGACAGCGTGAACACCGTATCGCGCATGATCAGCGGCGGCTCGGCGGGGTTCAGCACGATGATGGCCTTGCCGTGCGCGGCGCCGCCTACCGAGCAGATCGCCTTGCTGGTGGTCTCGGTGAACTCGTCAATGTTGGCGCGCGTACCCGGCCCGGCCGACTTGCTGGAGATCGACGCCACGATCTCGGCGTAGTGCACCTTCGCCACGCGCGATACCGCGGCCACCATCGGTATGGTGGCCTGGCCGCCGCAGGTGACCATATTTAGATTGCTGGCCTCGAGGTGCTGGTCCAGGTTGACCACTGGCACCACATAGGGGCCGATCGCCGCCGGCGTCAGGTCGATCACTCGCACGCCATGCTGCTGCAGCAACTGATTATGGTGCGCGTGCGCGCCGGCCGAAGTGGCATCGAAAGCGATGCGGATATCGCCAAAGCTCTCCATTGCCAGCAGGCCTTCGATACCCCCGGCGGTAGTCGGAACGCCCAGGCGAGCAGCGCGCGCCAGGCCGTCGGAGGCGGGATCGATGCCGACCATCGCGCCCATCTCCAGATTTCGGCCGTGCCGCATCACCTTGATCATTAGGTCGGTGCCAATATTGCCCGAACCAATGATGGCAACCTTGTGCTTGCCTGCTTTCATGTCCATGCTGATTCTCCGTTGCCGCCGCTGTCCATTAGCGGCCCAATTCTTTGGCTGATTTTCCGCCGATGCCGAAATGCGCCTTGGGCATTTCGGTGATCAGCACGCGCACTGATTCGCGCGGGACGCCGATCGACTCCACCGCCGCGTCAGTGAGGGCACCGATCAGGCCCGCTTTCTGTTCTTCAGTCCTTCCTTCCATGAGGAAGACTTGCATGATGGGCATTGCCTTGCTCCTGTCATTTGTCAGTGGGAGCACACAGTCTTGCTCCCGCTGGCCTGTGCGCTGTTATCAGACAAAACGCATCGATACCGTCCCCAAGTGCTGGTAGCGCACGGTGACGTTGTCGCCCGCCTGCACCGCCACCGCCTCGGTCACGCCGCCGGTCATGATGAAGGTGCCGGCCGGCAGCTCGCGCCCGCGTGCACCCAGCATGTTGGCCAACATGGCCACGCTGCTGGCTGGGTGGCCGAGCACGGCAGCGCCGGCGGCGGTGGCAACCACTTCGCCGTTCTTTTCCATCACCACGCCGAGGTTCTTCAAATCGATGCCATCGGCGCTGCGATGCGTGCCACCCACCACGAAGCGGGCCGAGGAGGTGTTATCCGCGATCACGCTCTTCAAGTCGAAGCGGAAGTTCTCGTAGCGAGAGTCGATCACCTCCACCGCGGGCAGCACGAAATCGGTGGCGGCCAGCACGTCGCCGATATGGCAGCCGGGCCCCTTGAGCGGGCGCTTGAGGACGAAGGCGATCTCGGCCTCCACCTTGGGATGGATCAGCGATACGGTATCAATGACGCCGCCGTCCATGCACGCGCCATAGTCGGTCAGGAAGCCGTAAACCGGATCGGTCACGCCCATCTGGCGCATCTTGGCGAACGACGTCAGCCCCATCTTGAGGCCGGCAATGCGCGTGCCGCGCGCCTCCTTGCGTGCCCGGATCGCGTCCTGGATGGCGTAGGCATCATCCCAGTCCATGTCGGGATGCTTGTCGGTGATTTTTCGCACCGGCTCACGGTTGAGTTCGGCGTTCTCCAGGTGCTCGGCGAGCTGCTGGATGGTGTCTTGGGTGAGATTCATGGCGTTGTCGTGGGCTGCTAAGTGGAATCCGTTCAGATGAAGCGCACGCCAGCCGAGCCGATGCCGCCCAGACTGATGCGAAGCTGGTCGCCGGCCTTGACCGGCACCATCGCGGCCAGCGAGCCGGACAGGATCACCTCGCCCTTCTTCAGCCCCATGCCGAGACGGCCCAGCGTATTGGCCAGCCACGCCACGGCGTTGGCGGGATGGCCGAGCGCAGCGGCACCGGCACCGGTGGCGACGATCTCGCCGTTCTTCTCCAGCGTCATGCCGACGGTACTGAGATCGAGCCCGCGCGGGTCCACGGCGGCGTCGCCGAGCACGAACACGCCGGACGACGCGTTGTCCGCCACCGTGTCCTGGATGCGGATCTTCCAGTCGCGAATGCGCGAGTCGACGATCTCGAAGCACGGCAGCACGTAGGCGGTGGCGCGCAGCACATCGGCATTGGTGACGCCTGGGCCTTCCAAGTCTTCTTTGAGCACGAAGGCAATCTCGCCCTCGGCCTTGGGCGCGATCAGCGTGTCTACGGCAATGGCGGCGCCATCGCCGTAGACCATGCCGGACAGCAGATGCCCGAAGTCTGGCTGGCGCACATTGAGCATGTCCATCACCACCCGACTGGTCACGCCGATCTTCTTACCGATCACGCGCTCGCCGGCATCCAGCCGATGCTGCACCATGGCAAGCTGGATCCCGTAGGCGTCCTCGATGGACAGATTCGGATAGCTTTCAGTCAGGGGGGCGATGGCCTCGCGCGCGGCCAGCGCATGGTGAAGGCCAGCAGCGATATCAAGGATCTGTTCTGGTTTCATGGTACGGCTCACAGTTTCACGCATACATTGCGCAGCTCGGTATAGAACTCCAGCGAATGCACCCCGCCCTCGCGGCCAATGCCGGATTGCTTGGCGCCGCCGAAGGCAGTGCGCAGGTCGCGCAGGAACCACGAGTTGATCCAGCAGATGCCCACCTCCAGCGCGCTACCCATGCGGTGTGCCGTGCCGAGATCGGATGTCCACACCGTCGCGGCCAGGCCGTAGGGGGTGTCGTTGGCGAGCCGGATGGCTTCTTCCTCGGTATCGAATGGCGCGATATGACAGCAAGGGCCGAAGATCTCCTCGCGGATCACGGCCGAGTCCTCGGGCAGACCTGTCCAGATGGTGGGCTGCACCCAGGCGCCTTCGGCCAGCGCTTCGGGCATTTCGGGCGCGCCGCCGCCGGTGACCACGGTGGCCCCCGCGTCAGCCGCCTTCCTGTAGTACGACAGCACCTTGGCCTGGTGCTCCAGCGAAACCAGCGGGCCCAGGTTCACGCCGTCTCCGTACGGAGAGCCCAGCCGCAAGCCTTCAGCCTTTGCCTTGAGCGCCGCGACGAAGCGCTCGAAGATCGGCCCCTGCACGTAGACGCGCTCGGTGCCCAGGCAGACCTGGCCGCTGTTCTCGAAGGCCGCGCGCGCAATGCCGGCGACGGCCTTGTCGAAATCCGCGTCAGCGAACACGATGCCGGCGTTCTTGCCGCCCAGCTCCAACGAGACCGGACGCACGCCATTGGCAGCGGCCCTCATGATGGCCTCACCAGTACGGGTTTCGCCCGTGAAGGTGATGCCGTTCACACCCGGGTGCGCGGTCAGGAAGGCGCCGGCGGAATCCGGGCCAAAACCGTGGACCACGTTGTACACGCCGGGCGGCACGCCAGCCTCGTTCATCACTTCGCCAAGCAAGGTGGCGGTAGCCGGTGTTTCCTCGGACGGCTTGACCACTACCGTATTGCCGCAGGCCAGCGCCGGGCCAACCTTCCAGGTCATCAGCAGCAGCGGCAGGTTCCACGGGCACACCACGCCGATCACGCCGCGCGGGGAGCGCACCGCGTAGTTGATGGCCTCGCCGCCATCGGGCGTGGCCATGGAGAAACTCTCCGCCGGGACGTTCTTGATCAGGTCGGCGAACACCTTGAAGTTGGCTGCGCCGCGTGGAATGTCGACGTGGCTGGCGAGCGACAGCGGCTTACCGGTGTCGGCAATCTCGGCCTGCAGGAACTCGTCAAAGCGGCGGTTGATGCCGTCGGCCACGGCGTGCAACAGTTCGACGCGCCGGGCCACCGTCATGCGCCCCCACTCGCCGTGCAACGCGCGGCGCGCGGCCGCGACGGCAGCGTCAACCTCTGCCTGGCCGGCCTCGTGGACGTGCCCAATCAGGCTGTTGTCGACCGGATTGCGGTCCTCGAAGGTCCGTCCGGTGCTGACCCATTCGCCGTTAATGAAGTTGTGGAACTGTTTCATGCAATTGCCTCGGTGACTGATTTTGAAAAGGGATTGGATCCGCACCGTCTAGGGCGCGTCGGACCCGAGCAGCACCGCAGCTGCGGTGGTCTGTCGTTTTTGCGCAGCGGACAAGCAAGCCAAGGCAATCGCCCCAAGCACGGGAGGAAGCGCGATTAGCTGGAATAGCATCCGGGTATCTGCGAACAGCGTCATCAACATGCCACCACTGATGGCACCGACGATGGACCCGATGCGCCCCATGGCCAGTGCCCAGCTGACACCGGTGGCGCGTATTGACGTTGAGTACAACGTTGCGGCCAGCGCGTTCATGCCGGTCTGCCCACCGACCACACCGAAACCGGCACCGAACACTGCGACTGCCAACCGGCTTGGCGAGTCAATCGTCAATCCAATCGCACCCAGGGCGAGGCTGGAGCCCACATACGATGCCGCCAGTACGTAATATGGGTTGAGCCTGTCCATCAAGCGCGCCAGGACCAGCGCGCCAATGGTGCCGCCAAGCGGCGCCATGGCCGCAATCCGCGCCGCGGTGCTGATAGGATGGCCGGCCTCCCGCATGATGGTGGGCAGCCAGCTGGAAAGGAGATAGAACACGAATAGCGAGCAGAAGTAGGCGACCCAGAGCAAGACCGTACGCCGCAGCAACCCGGCTGCAAGCAACTGGCTGACGGACGCCTTTGCCACCGCTCCATCATGGGAGGCGACGATGGTGTGATCGCGCCAGCGAGTGTCGCCACAGATTTTTTCCACGAATCGATGCAACTGCCGCTGGTGTTCCGACCGTGCCGCCAGATAGCGCACCGACTCCGGCAAGGCAACCGCGAGGAACGGCAGCAACACCAGAGGCATCACGCCGCCCAGCACCAGTACACTACGCCACCCGTAGGCCACGATAAGCTGCGCCGCAAGCTCACCGCCAAGGGCAAAGCCCCCCGTGAAGCCGCAAAAACTGAGGGTGACGAGGAACATCCGGTGCCGCCTGGGCGCGTATTCGGATGTCAACGCGATTGACGTCGGCATGGCACCACCCAATCCCAGCCCCGTCAGGAAACGGAGGGCGACCAGCATCTCCAGCGAGGTCGATGCGGCTGATACCACGGTGCCAAGACCGAAGATCGCCACGGAGAGCAGCATCACTCGCTTGCGGCCGATCCTGTCCGCCAGTGGCCCGATTAACAAGGCGCCTACCAGCAGGCCGAAGAGGCCAGCACTGAACGCCGGTGCCATGGCCGAAACGGCCAGGCCCCATTCCTGCCGTAGGGCCGGCGCGATGTATCCAATTGCGGCAGTGTCGAATCCATCCATCGCGACGATCAACCCGCATAGGGCCAGCACGACGACCTGGAATCGAGACAAATGGCTCTGGTCCACTATGTCTTCGATATCGACTACCTTGTCTTCCTTCATGTCTCACCCCTCGGGCAGCTCGTGCTGCCTCATCTGTAAATCGGAAGCGTTCGCCTGGAACGCTAAGGCGATCCGATCGCCGTTCCCTCCGAATCACCGGCTGTCAGGTATTCCCACATCCGTTCGAAGATCCGACCAACGCGTGTCGCTCGCAATTCGGCGTCCTCCTGCGAGATGACCGCGGCGTGGTCGCTCAGACCGGCACCTCGCAGCGCGAGATCCATGCGCGCCGCGTCCTCCAGGTACCACGTCAGTACCACCGCATCCTCCAGTGAAGCGCCGGCGATCACGGCGCCATTTCCCCGCATCACCACCGCGCTGGCCGTACCCAGTGTTTCGACCACCGCTGCCGCCTGCTCAGGCGTGCGGACCAGTTGCGGGTCGTCCCACAGTGGCACCCCGGCAGAGAAGTACGTGCCAATGCCGTGCAGGCAACGCGGTGTCAGGCGCGCTGCCGACAACGCCATCACTGCCGGTGGCATGCTGCGCACGACGCCGCCAATGTGCGGATGCTGTCGGTAGATCTCCTGGTGAATGCGGACTTCGCCCAGCACGCCTTCAGGAAGCGCGCCATTGACGTTCACCACGGTGCCGATGTCGCTTTCACCGATCAGCCCCATCGGTTTGGCCGCACACACCAGAAATTCGCTCGGGCTGAGGCGGACACTGCAATGTCCATAGGCGTGGGCGAGATGAGCGCGGCCGATCGCCCGCGCCGCTACCCGCAAGAGGCGTTGTTGCGCATCCCAGAGAGTGGAGGTCGTGCTCATGAGCGGAACTCGGCAATGTCCGGCGTGGCGCCCCACATGCAGAAGGATGACGAGGTACCGGTGGGAAAATGACGAGGGCGGTAGGTCTTCTCATCTTCCTCCGTGATGGTCCTGACGCCAGTCGAGTACTCGTAGATCATGTCGTCCGGACCTTCGAAATAGAGGAACACGGCGCCTGAGGTGGGATGCCGTCCCGGACCGAAGAGGATGCGGACGCCGCGTTCGCGCAACAGGTAGTAAGACCGCATCAGGTCGTCGACACTCTCCACCTGGTGGTTGATATGCTGAACGCCGGCGAATGTGGAAGGGAACAGCGCGATCTTGTGGTGGATTTCGTCGATTCGCAGCAACGGCGCTTCGCCGATCCAGTCACTTACCTTTGCATTGCAAAGCCCCGTCCAGAACGTTTCGTCGCGCGCCGGATTGGTCGAGCGCAAGCCGATGTGGCTGAAGCCGCTGATGCCGGCATCGCGCGATGGAAAATAGCGGCGACCGCTGTGATCGGGTGCGACAACGAGATCGATACTGTTGCCAGACGGATCACGAAAGTTGATGAAGGCACCGACCCGTCGTAACTCGCACTGCTCTTTCGAGCCGGTGACGACACGCACGTCGTTGCGATCGAGCAAGTCCGCGGCCGCGGTAAGCTCGGCGGCAGACGCCACCTCGAAGGCGGAAGTGTGGTCTTTGGGATCGCCCTCGAAATAGCACAGCGTGTGGTCGCGGCTGTCCGAGCGGAAGTAGAGGGCGCCCTTCTCGCGATGCGCGACCTCCAGGCCCAGCATCTGCGTAGCGTACTGCTCGCAACCCTGCAGGTCGCGCGTCCCAAGACGCACATAACGGATATCGGAAAGGTGAATCATCGGGTCTCCTGTTGATCGCCGCCGGCAGACCACGAGGCAGGAGGAGTCAGGTACGCGCTTCCGGTCACAGTGAACCGGTCTGGCTACATTTGTCTCCTGCCCCGCAGGCATCGATGCTGCGCATCCTGCCGGCTGGTTTTTGAAAAATGTAGCGGCGCCGATCCCATAAACAAAGCAAATTGTTATAATTCAGATTATTTGATTTTCAGATATACATGCGACTCGATCTGAATTTGCTGCGGGTTTTGCTGGCGATCTACGACACCGGCAGCGTGACTGCAGCGGCCAAGCGCTTGAAGATGAGCCAGCCGGCGGCCAGCGCCGCTCTCGCCCGGTTGCGGGAGTCATTGGGAGATGCCCTGTTTATCCGGCAGGTCGATGGCATGTCGCCCACGCCTCGCGCGCAACGCCTTGCGGGCAAGGCAAGGGAAGTCCTGGACGCCATCGATCACGACATCCTACGAGCACCGGAATTTGACCCACTGGTATGCAGCGATGAATTCGTCTTTTCCCTGAGCGCGATCGGAGAGATCGTGTTTCTGCCAAAGCTGGTGCAACACATCCGTGCTACAGCCCCGTCGGCGCGCATTCGTGGCGTCAGCCTCGCTCCCGCACAGTTGGAGGAAGCTTTGCGAGCCGGTGAGGTCGATCTGGCGCTGGGCTATTTCCCGGATCTACGCAAGGCCGAATTCTTCCAGCGGCGCCTGTTCTCGCATGACCTTGTCTGTCTGGTGCGCACGGGGCACCGAATCAAAGGACTGCGCATGACCTTGGCGCAGTTCCAGGCTGCAGAACATGCTTTCGTCAAGGATGGAAGTCGTAGCCAGGAGATGTTTGAAGAGGTTCTCGCCAAGCAGGGCATCCAGCGCAATATCGTGTTGCATACTGCGCACTATATGAGCATCCCCACCATCATTGCCGAGTCCGACCTGGTGGTTGTGCTTCCGCGCACGGTAGCCAATGTGTTTGCCGACTCCAAAAGGGTGCGCATTGTGACGCCTCCAGTTGAAATTCCGCATTACGATCTGAAGGTGTACTGGCATCGGCGCTTTGCCAAAGACCCCAAATCGAAATGGCTGCGCTCCGTGGTCACAGAAGTTTTTGCCACTGATACCGACTGAGCAATTGGTCGTTTCCTAGACTTGTCGAGGAAGGCAAATGCAAGCAGGCATCCTTCGCTGAGGACCCATGCGCTCAATGGTTGATTGACAACGCGCGGGAATACTGGCGCCCAGTCAAACTGTTGTTGCGTAAAGAGGGTAGTCGCTGCTGATTCGTCTCGAATGCCTGACCAGCGCGCGGACGAAAGGCAGTCTCGCTGCTTCGTAGGGTGCCAAAGGAGCGGAGAACGGTTCGTTCACGCGCCGATCGGCAAGTAGTCGCGAGAGGACTGCCGCATCCTCTACGCCGCTCGCAAAGCCACTTCCTGTCATGGGTGAGACGACATGGGTAGCGTCACCTACAATTGCCTGCCGCAACCGGCATTGCCACAAGTGTCAGGCCAGCGCTGCGCATCGCTGGCTCGAAGCGCGCAGTGAGGACCTGCTCCCCGTGAAGTACTACCACGTCGTCTTCACACTGTCCGCGCCCATCAGCGCCATCGCCTGTACAACAAGGCCGTGATCTATGGCCTCTTGTTCGATGTCGCCGCCGACACCCTGCGCACCATTGCCGCCGACCCGAAGCACCTCGGGCGCAAATTGGCGCGACCCTGGTGCTGCACACCTGGGGATCGGCACTCACGCATCATCCGCACGTGCACGGCATCGTCCCCGGGTTGCGGTTCTTCGGCGACTACGCTGCGCTCGCCGATCCGACCGCCTTTGCACCGTGGATCGCGCCACTTCGCACCTCCGAATGGGTCGTGTATGCCAAGCGGCCGTTCGCCGCACCCGAGGCGGTGCTGGCTTATCTATCGCGCTCTACCCATTGCGTGGCGATCTCCAACCAGCGCCTGCTGCCGATGGACGAGCGGGGCGTGACCTTCCGCTGGAAGGATTACCGTGCCCGGGGCCGCACCCGCTACAAGACCATGACCTTGGACGTCGGTGAGTTCATGCGACGCTTCCTGCTGCACGTGCTACCCGGTGTTTTTCACCGCATCCGGCACTACGGTCTGTTTGCCAACCCGGTGCGTCGCGCAAACCTGGCCAGAGCGCGCGAGCTATTGAGCGTCGTACCCAATGTCGTCCCTTCACCGGACGACACCGATCGCGCTGCCCCGACGCCCTTGCGCTGCCGACACTGTGGCGCACCCATGCTGATCATCGAGGTGATCCCGCGCAGTGCCTGCATCCGCGGGCCGCCACCACTGCGAGCCTCAAGATGAGATCACCCATCGGACGCGTCCAATGCAACCGGCGGCTCTTCGGAGAGCGGAGCCGCAAGCGGACAGTCGCGCTCGCAATCTCGGGAAGCTCTATTGCACACGCGCAGCGTCCTCGTAGTCTTGAGATGTCGACACCTTCCGCGATCCCAGGGACCGCTTTACGCCACACTTATATCCAACCTCCCCGGCCCGTGCTGATTCAGCAGACGCTTGAATCGCCATAGCACGGCGACGTTGCACGTGTGGCCTTCTGACCCGCAAGACCCGTAGAAACTTATGAGGTGAAACCATGGTCGAGATCTTCCCGCGTAGCACCGGGTAGTTGCGATGGCGGCGATGATGGCGTCCGCACCTGCCATCAGTAACGATCAGGATCGGCAGCATAGCGAAGATACTCCGCGCTTATCTGCCGGGACTGCCTTACCAGTGCGCGCACATACGGAAGTCTCGCCGCGTTGTAACGCGCCAGAGCCATAGAGATTGGCTCGTTGACATTCCGGTCCGCAAGCATATTTGAAAGGACGGCTGCGTCTTCGACACCGGTCGCAAAGCCCCGCCCGGTCATCGGTGAAACGACATGCGCGGCATCGCCGATGATTGCCAACGGCCCGGACGCAAGCCGCGTCGGCTCATATTCGGCAATCGGCGCGCCGCTGAGTGCATCTGTCGACTGGATCCCTACAGCTACGGCCTCTGCCCAGGTCGCGGGCCAAATCCTTGGTACAAGTCCGAAGAGCTCTTCCCGGACCTTTGCATCAATCGCTCCGCGTCCGAGTGTCCCAACCAAGCACCCGTCCGGAGTCAAGCGAGCGGTGCGGCGAAGTAACTCCTCTCGGTGCGTGTCGAACCATGCAAAGGTAACTTGCCGCTCGCCGATTTCGAGAGAACCATTGCGACCCGGAAGCACAGCGGCGACGAGCCGGTATCCCTCCACGAAATCAATCCATAGGCCTCGGGTGACGGGCAATGGAATAGGGGTTTTGAGCGCCCTCTCTTCAACCAGTCCTCGCCAGACGACGTAGCCTGCGAAACGTGCAAGCGGTGCCTCGGGTGCAACGGCTCGGCGGACGATGCTGTGGTATCCGTCGGCGCCGATTACCGCATCGGCAATCATTTCTGCCCCGTCGGAATAGTGGACCTGCACGCGGTTACCCTGGTCGGTAATCGACGCGACCGCCCGTCCCTCGTCAACGAATACTCCAGGCGTTTCGGCGGTACGATCTCGCAGCCACGAATGCAACGCTGGCCATGTCGTCAGGTGGCGATCACGATAGGCGTGAACGACGGGCAATATAGGTTGCAAGCGCGGATCATGACCGACTGCCGCTGCCATCGCTGAAAGATCAACGCTCAGACTGTCGCCACCTTGTCGGCGGCGGGCAGATCGCTCGACAACATGAACCTGCACACCCCTGGATGCACAGGCCAAGGCAAGCGTGAGACCAGCGAGAGAGCCACCAACGATGAGGATTCGCGCGTCAGGTGCATTCATGGCCTTGGCCTTCATGAGACTTGGTTGTTGGCCGGATGGGCAGGCAGAGAACTCATGTAGGGGAAGAGTTCATCGACCGATGAACGAGCCCGCTTGGATGCGGGACTCGTTCCGCGGAAGAGTACTGGTTTCAGCGTCAGGAGATGCTGGCGCCGAGCGCGGGAAATACGTCGCTGAATAACAACCCGATCAACTGTTGGCCGGCAGGCGTAGACCAGTCCTGAGCGATTTCAGCCATGAGCGTGTTGGTTGCCGTGAGAACGACGCCTGCGTCATGCATCCGCTGCCGCGAGAACTCTTCGGAAAGATCGCTGGGGGAGCCCGAGGCGTCCATTACGGCCTGAACGTTAAAGCCCTCAAGTGCAGCGTCGATCGAAGGGAAAATCAGGCAGACATCGGTGGTCACACCCGCCATGATCAGGTTCTTGCGCCCCGTGGCGAGCACGGCATCACGGAAGTCCGGGTAGGCCCACGCATTTACCACGCCAGGGCGCTTGATTCGGGCCGCGTGCGCTTGCGGCAGAATCTCGGCGATCTCCGGAAGAATCGGACCTTGGGCACGATCTTCCTGGCTCGACGTAATGACAACGGGCAGGTTTAGAATCTTCGCCATCTTGGCCAGTGCGATGGACTGCTTGGCCGCAAGCCCACGATCGATGTTCTTGATCAGTTGCATCGTGCCAACCTGATGGTCGATGAGCAGCAATGCACTATTTTCGGCAGTGAATCGTTCAGCTTTCATGATGACTCCTTCGTGGTAAGTGGGGCATCCGCCCCGGAAGTTTGGGAAGCGCTCACAGGCTTCCCATATCGCCACGGTGATACGCAGCGGTTGCAGCGGACAGACTTTCCTGGCTCGCGAATGCCATGGGACCGTTTGAAAGAATGGGTTGATGCAACGGGCGGCCGATGAATACGGCGACCTTGGCACCTCCAGCCTTTCCGACGAGCCTGAATGTGGTCGCTTCGCTCGCGACAGGGAGAATGGGGACCCCGAGGTTGTCGAGTCCGAAAGTCTCTCCATCGAGTTCCGCGCTACCGAAGATCGGCATGACGAAGGCCTGGTGCCCTGCGGGCAACGGCAGATCCAAGGCGGCGCCGGCATCGAGCGAGATGTCGAGCAACGTGACGTCGGTCGGCGGCATCAGGGGTGATTGCATGCCCGCGAAGTTGCCCAGCGGAATGCGCATCCGTACGCCAGGCCGCTGTACCACCGGCACATCCCGCGCCGACAACGTCAGTGCGAACGGCTCGGCTTCCTGTCGTTCTTGCGGGAGATTTACGAAAATCTGCAGGAGATGGGTTGTACTGCCCAACACGGCAGGATTCTCCTCATGGACCACCCCACGCCCGGCTGCCGTCCAATGCAAGCCGCCCGGCTCGATGAGCACACTGTTGCCCAGCGAGTCGCGATTGGCAATTCCCGTCTCTGAATCGAGGAACAGATAGGTGACCGCGGAGAAGCCGGCATGAGGGTGCGGCGGAAACGTCGGTGCGCTCATCCACGCATGGTCGACCCCCATGAAGGGATCAAGCAGGGCCGGATCGGCGCCATGCAGGCGGTAGGCCCGGAAATGGCTTCCGCGGTTGGCGCGCTGCATGCGGGCGGTGGTGGTCATGAGTGGCTCCTCAGGCTGCTTCAGCAGCCAGCGTGGGATAGTCGATATATCCCTTGGCAGTGGGCGGTGCAAAGAACGTATCGCGGTCGGGTGCGTTGAGCGCGGCTCCCTGGCGGAAGCGTTCCGGCAGGTCCGGATTCGCAAGGAACGCGCTGCCGAAGACCGTGGCATCGGCTTTGTCTTCGTTCAGCACCGTTTCGGCGCTGTCCTGCGTCAAGCCGCTACCGATCAGGTAGGCGCCGTCGAACAGCGGGCGCAGCAATGCGTGATAGTCGACCTTCGTTCCGAACAGGGCGACATGCAGATAGGCCAGGCCCTTTCCGCGAAGCTTGCTGACGAGATAGCTGTAGGTTTCCTGCGGTGCGGCATCCGTGATGCTGTTGTAGTTCATCTCAGGAGAGAGCTTGATGCCGACACGGTCGGCGCCGGCTTCGGCGATCATTGCGTCCAGCACCTCGAGCACGAAGCGAGCACGGGCCTCGACAGAACCCCCGTATTGATCGTCGCGCTGATTGCTGCCCGACGACAAGAATTGCTCGGGGAGATAGCCCGACGCACCGTGCAGTTCGACACCGTCAAAGCCTGCAGCGATTGCACGGCGAGTGGCTTGACGATACTGATCCACGATGCCGGCGATTTCACCGAGGCCCAACGCGCGTGGCGTGACGAAGTCGACCTGGCCGACAGGGGTCCACGCCTTGCCTTCGGGCTTGATTGCCGATGGGGCGACTGGCGTAGCACCATCCAGCAACGACGGGTGCGAAACCCGGCCGCAGTGCATGAGTTGCATGAAGATGCGACCACCGCGAGCGTGAACCGCTTCGGTCACTTTCTTCCACGCTGCGACCTGAGTGTCGGTCTCAATACCGGGCGTATGCACGTAGCCCTTGCCCATTGCAGATGGGAACACGCCTTCTGAGATGATGAGGCCAGCGCTGGCTCGCTGTGCGTAATACGTCACTGTCATTTCGCTCGGGACACCGTCTTCCCCAGCGCGGGACCGAGTCATCGGGGCCATCACGAGGCGGTTTGGCGCGACATAGCGACCGATGCGGACGGGGGTAAGAAGCTTGCTCATAGGTAATTCCTTGAACGTGTAAGTAGGTGCGCAAACGCAGGTTTCTGAACCGCTTGTTTGCCGGCCCGCCTCAAGGCGCTGAGGCGATGTACCTATTCTGGATTGCTTCCCTGAGGAGATAAAGGTGGTAAATTGGAGATAATTGATCCATAAATGGCGCAATTAGAATGGAACTGCTGAATGACATGGCGTTGTTCGTAGAGGTCGCCCAAGTACGGAGCTTTCGGGGTGCGGCCGAGGTGACTGGCATACCCAACTCGACCATATCGAGGCGGATCAACGCACTGGAGAAGGCGATCGGGCTGCGGCTTTTGCACCGGACCACGCGAAGAGTGGAGCTGACCGAGGCCGGTCAGCTCTACTACGACCGGTGCAAGCGGATCGTCGACGAAGCGAAGATCGCCCATGAACAACTGGGCGAGATGCTTGCCCAGCCGAGCGGCACATTGCGGGCATCGCTTCCAGTCGACTTTGCGACGATCTACATGGCACCCTTGATCGCCGAGTTTGCGAGCCGCTATCCGGGCATTACCTTTGACTTCGACCTGACCCCCCGACGGGTGGACCTGGTCAGCGAGCCATTCGACGTGGCGATTCGCATGGGCGAGCCGACAGAATCCAATCTAATTGCTCGGCTGTTGGCTCGACTTTCCGTGCAGGTATATGCTTCACCGCGCTACCTAGAGCTTTCTGGCGAGCCGTCTCATCCTGCGGACCTGGCTCGTCACGAGTGCATCGGCTTTCCCAAAGCAGGGAAGTGGGCGCTCCAGCGTGGTGAAGAGCGGATCGAGGTAGAAGTCGGCGGAAGATTCCAGGTGAATAGCGTGGGAATGTTCCGGCGATTGGCGACACTGGATCTGGGTGTGGCCTTGCTGCCGGTGGAGATGGCCGAAGACGATCTGGTTGCAGGGCGCCTGCGGAGAATTCTCCCCGAATGGCAGACGAGGTCGACGCCAGTCTATGCGCTGACCGAAACACGATTGCTCCCGGCAAAAACCCAGCGCTTTATTGAATTCCTACGAGAACGACTCGGTAAGGAGAGCTAATGGCGGGAGGGTCGTGTCCTCCCGGCGAGCCCCTGAAAGCGCGGGCTGTTGCATGCGCCAAACGAACCATCTGACTTGGCCCCGGCTGCGCGGTTCAGCGTCCGTTGTTGTTCGACTAGGAGCCGGTGACATTGAACGGGTAAGGCACCGCTTCGGGGCGGGAACGGCCTTCGGCTCGACCTGATCCTTTGGCTGGACGCGGAAATGCTCGATCGCGTACTCGGCCGCGGCAAGGATTGCGTGGAGGATTCGGAGTCCGATGGCAGCCGATTCTAGCCCATGCCCACTGCCCCGGTCGGCGCATATCCTGCGTTGTGCCTGAGCATCGCAACGATCAAAAACGTATCCGCAGAGATAAGAGTTATTATCTCTGTGCCATCATCGTGGTACAAAACTGCCTTTCCGCAAAATGCCCCGAGCCCTGCCAATCCCTGACGCCTTACCGGACACCGCTGCCCTTGCAGCGCTGCGCGCCTGGTACGAGGGCGCCTCCTCCCGCGAAACCGCCGACCGCTTCCTGCGCGATCGGCTTGGCCATGGCCAGTCGGCGCGCGGCCTCATCGGCGCGATCCGGCGTCAACTCGTTGAGTACGCCCGGCAACGCCAGCGCCCCGACCTGGCGGAGATCTTCGCTTGTGCCGCAGCTGGGCGCATGGGCTACGCCCGGGCTGCCGCCGCGGCCATTGAGCAGTTGCGCATAGCCTCCGCGCCTGCACCGCAGATCAGCGATGCAGTGGATCAGTGGCTACCGGCGCGCGCAGTGCGCGCCCTGCAGGCCGCTGGCATCGCTACGCTCGCCGATCTCACCGTCCGTATCCCGCGCCGGCGCCGATGGTGGACTGCTGTCCCAGGACTTGGGCCCGCCAGCGCCCGCCAGATCGAAGCCTTCTTCGCCGCGCACCCCGCGCTCACCGAGCGTGCCCGCGCCCTGATCGTTTCTGACCGCGCGTCCATCGTGACGCCGTGGGAACGGCTGCAGTTACCACACGAAGTTGATGGTTCGTCCGGCGCCTTCCGCGCGCCGCCATCAACTTGCATTCTTGGCGTGGACAACGACTACGAGGCTATCCAAGCCTGGCTGGGATTACACGAATCCCCGGCCACGCAGCGTGCGTATCGCAAGGAAGCCGAGCGTCTAATCCTGTGGGCCATCGTCGCGCGCGGCAAGGCCTTGTCTTCCTTGACTACCAAGGATGCGACCGACTATCGGGCCTTTCTGCGCAGACCGACGCCGCGCGAGCGCTGGGTCGGACCCCCGCGGCCACGTACGTCGCCGGACTGGCGCCCGTTTGTCGATAACCTCTCGGCCCGCTCGGTCGCCCATGCGCTGGCCGTGCTCAACGCGCTATTCCGCTGGCTGATGGAACAGCACTATGTACTGGCCAACCCTTTTGCGGGCATCAAGGTGCGCGGCAGCCAGCGTGCCATGGCCGTGGAAACCACACACGCTTTCACCGAGGGAGAATGGCTGCTGGTGCGCACCATCGCCAACGGCCTCGAGTGGTCATACCGCTGGCAAGCCGCGGCGGCACAACGGCTTCGCTTTCTGCTGGATTTCGGTTACGCCACGGGACTGCGGGTCAGCGAACTGGCCAATGCCGCCCTGCCTAATCTCGAAGTCGATGCCGCCGGCGATCAGTGGCTGCACTTGGTAGGCAAAGGCGGCAAGCCCGCCAAGGTCACCTTGACGCCTTTGGCCCGCGCGGCGCTGGAACGCTACCTGCTGGAGCGCGGGCTACCTGTCAGCCGCGCCCGCTGGAAACCCGCTACGCCCTTGATCGGCAACTTGGACGGTGGCGAGATGGGCATCACGCCCCTGCGCCTGTGGGAAGTCATGCGCCGATTCTTCAGGCTCGCAGCGGACATCATCGAAGGCGACCATCCAGCATTGGCAGAGAAGCTCCGACGGGCCACGCCACACTGGATGCGGCACACCCACGCGACCCACGCGCTGGCCAAGGGCGTCGAACTGAGCGCAGTGCGCGACAACCTCCGCCACGCCTCAATTTCGACCACGTCCATCTACTTACATACCGATGATGTCAAGCGGGCCCGGCAGTTCGGCGAGGCATTCGCTGCCTGAATCTCACTTAGGGGTGCCGTGAGTACGAGACGCGAGGAGATGGCAGCGCTGGCCTGAAATGCGCCAGATTTTGCACCGGAAGGAACAGCAACCGGGAAATGCACTGTCGCACAAGGCATTGATCTATAAGAGAAATTCAGACCAAACCGCCAGATTTAGCACGAAAAGTACGATTACCCCGGTAAGGACGATTGCGCCGACGCTCTCGTCAAACGTCGGCGAGTCCATGTCGCGGCCGTGGATGAGCACCTTCTTGTTAATGCGCAAGGGAATGTCCAGAAGGTCGGCCAGAGGCGTCAGATCAATCGCCCAATCCACCCGGTTCCCCGCTCGCCTAATGATGTAGCCACTTTTGACCATGTCCTCGCGAAGTACAAAGCCAACGCCGTGGAAGGACCAGCGGCTACTCCCCTCGCACTCCCCTTTTTCGTTGCGCTCCCACGATTGGTAGAGCTCAAGGTATTCCAGGCCGGTCGGGGAATACTCGGTGCTGTAGGGGGTAACCTTGACCTTGGCCGCCTCTTGGAGCAGCTCGAAGGAAAAATCGCGGCGGAACACTTGGGCGACAGAGGCAGTGGACGCGGCGACCCGAAAAACGTCCATCAGCCGCACATCACCTTCAAGGGTGACGGGCTCCATGAGGTAGAGGAGCGCCTTGTCGGAGAGGTCTTCGCGCACGTATGCGCCCTCTTCCTTCTCGTCGTCGTACACCCAGTGAGAGAACTCAAGCTTCCCGCCCGGGGAAAGAACCAAACCATCATGCATCGTGGCACCTTGCTCAAAAAGCGTCGAGGGCCACAAGGACCGCTGTGCATGACGCTTTCGGAGCACAGCATTCCAGATTAATCGAAGTGGATTTTCTTCACAAGCGCCAATCGTTAGCGTGGGGAATCGCTTCTCTTCCTACGGGTGGAAGCCCTCGCCAGCTAGTGCCTGAGCTGCCCGTCCCGGGGAGCCCCGGGGCTCGAGGCTCGAGGCTCCCGGGATCCCGGGCTATAACGCCATCGCGCGTCGTTCATCTTCGTCCAGCACCGGACCATCGAGCGTCACGTTGGAATGGTCGGTTCGGAATTTGTGGATGATCGGCTTCAGTTCTTCCTTGACGTGTGCTTCGCTGTAGCCATTGAAGAGATGTCCGATCAGGCCACGGCGCAGGTCCGACGTGCCCATGAGGTAGTCCGCAATCGGGAAGGTCAGGTTCATGTTGTATTTCATCATGATGCCCATGTTGTGATGGGCGGTATGGTGGCGACGGATCGTATTGATGAACGGCATGTTGCGTACGAACCAGTTGTCGTGCACGTGGCAGCAGTAGTGAAACGTCTCGTAAATCAGGTACTGGGCCACCATCGTCATGAACACGACGTAACCCGCGTTGATATTGAAGAGCTGTGCAGCGACATAGCCCAGCACCCCGCCGCCAATGCCCAGCGTGGCCAGCACGCGCCAGGGAAAGAACACGATCCGGAATTCGCGCGTGGTGTCGATCGTGGCTTCCTGATCAGTGAAGTACTGATGATGCTGGCGCGTGTGCCGCTCATAGATGGCGCGCAACGCGAACACGTCGATACGCCGATGCATGACGAAGCGGTGCATCGCCCATTCCACGAAATTGCCAGCCAGAAAGACGGGCAGTATCAGCGCCCATTCCCACGTCACGTTGTACAGTTGGTGAGTCGCCCAGTACAACGCGGTGATACCCACGCCGTAAATCACCGTGATATGCAGCAGGCCGTTGTACAGGGGACTGATATCGGCCTTGTATTGCTCCCTGAACTTGCGTTGACGTTCAGTCATCATGATGCGTCTCCAACAATCGATGCTTTGCATTCGGATCGCCGCACTAACATATCAGTTGGATATAAATGCGCGGCGGTTCAAAAAAAGCCCCTGTGCCGACAGGGGCGCCTTCTCGTTCCTTCATCGCGGCACGTGGGCCGCGTCCAATCGGCTAACGCGACACCTCTTCGAGCGCCTTGCCGCGTGTTTCCACCCCTAGCAGCAGCACGACGCCAGCGGCCAGCGCAAATGACAGCGCGCCAAGCGTAAACACCCCACCCTGCCCTGTCACCGGCAGCAGCACGCCCACCAGATAGGGGCCCGCCAGCGACCCGATGCGGCCAATCGAGGAGGCAAAGCCCGAACCCGTGGCACGCGACCGCGTGGGATACAGCTCTGGCGTGTAGGCATACAGCACGGACCACATGCCAAACAGGAAGAACTGCATGCACAGCCCTGCGGCAATCAATTGCTCCACGGGCACCTTGTGCACGGCCGCCTGGCCGTAGGCGTACGCCGCTATCGCGCTGCCGACCAGCATCAACGCGCAGGTGGGCTTGCGGCCCCATTTTTCGAGTAGCCAGGCCGAGAACATGAAGCCCGGAATGCCCGCCAGCGAGATGTAGACCGTGTAGAGCACCGATTTGGTCACGGCGTAGCCCGCCTGCTGCAGCAGCGCACCCAGCCAGGTGGTCAGCCCGTAATAGCCCAGTAGCGCAAAGAACCAGACCGACCAGAGCATGATGGTGCGGCGTGCGTAAGGCCCTGCCCACAGTTCCATAAAACGCGCCTTGCGGTTCGATGGCGCGGCGCCCTGATACACGGCCGCCACCGGTGGCAGCGCGCGGCCCCACGCGCGTTCCACGCGTTGCTCGATGCCGGCCATGACCGCGTCGGCTTCGCGCTTGCGGCCGACATCCTCCAGCCAGCGTGGCGACTCGGGCACGATACGGCGCACCACGAACACGAACACCGCGGGCACAGCCAGCGCCATAAAGATGCCGCGCCAGCCAATCACCGGCAGCAGGGTATAGGTCAGCGCGCCCGCCGCAATGAAGCCAATCGGCCAGAAGCCTTCCAGGACCGCGACATACTTGCCACGACTCTTGGCCGGCACGATCTCCGAGACCATCGACAATCCGATCGGAAATTCCATGCCCATGCCGAAACCGAGCAGCACTCGATACAGCATCAGCGTGGTCACGTTGTCAGCCAGCCCGCACATCAGGCTACCCACACCCCAGAAGATCATGCTGACCTGGAACACCGGCTTACGACCAAAACGATCAGCCAGCAGACCCGCCACAGCGGCGCCCAGGAACATGCCCAGGAAACTGGAACTGGCCAGCATGCCGGCCTGTGCGGCCGTCAGGCCGAATTCGGCCTTGATCGATCCCAGGACGAACGTCATCAGCCCAAGGTCCATCGAATCAAAAAACCACGCCGTGGCAATGATGCCGAACAGCGAACGTTGATAGCCGGTCATCGGCAATCGTTCCAGCCGGGCGGCAATACCCGCTTCCAGCTTGAGGGCGCCTGACATATCCATGGTTGTCTCCTGTATCGGTGAACGCGCTCATTCGCGGCGCGTTTTTGGGGAACATCTTGCGTAATATATTAGTTGTACATATCTGATGTTCAAGTAATGGTTTACCGTATGCCGGTCGTGTTTGGGGTGCGGTTTAGGGGTGACGGGGAGATGGGATGGCGCTATGCCGCGCGGCGTGGCGCCTTCAATTTCGCTTCGGCGGTCAGCGTTCCTGCCCAGGCATGGCGCACGATGGCGGCATATCGCGCGGCCACGTCGGGTGCCGGCAACGCCTTGGCCAGTCGGGTCACCGCCAAGGCATCGCGTGTGAGCGCGTCGAGATCGCCTTGGGCAATCCCGCAAGCCTTGAGCGTGGTGGGGATGCCGAGCGCCTGCACCAGATCGCGCATGACGACAGGCAGTTGGGCCGCGGCATCCTCTGGATCGGGCGTGTCGATCCCGAAAAGCCGGGCGATCGTTATCAGTTCATCACGCCGAACATCGCGCAGCGCATCAAGCACGTACGGCAGCATCACGGCATTGGTTGTGCCGTGCGACAGATGGGTGAACCCTGCCACCGCATAGGCGATGCCATGCACGGCGTTCAACCCCGCGCTGCCATAAGACAGCGCCGCATACAGGCTCGCGTAGCTCATACCGCAGCGCGCCACCTCGTCATTGCCATCGCGGTAGCTGCGCATCAGGAACTGGCTGCACAGCCTGACCGACTCCTGCGCGAACAACATGGTGAGTGCGTTGCGTCCGCTATAGCCCGGATCGGGGTCGCCCGCGCGATCAAAGTCCGCGGCGTCGCGCGTCAGGTATGACTCGATCGCGTGGGTCAACGCATCAATACCCGCGTCGGCGGTGACGCGCGGCGGACACGTATAGGTGAACTCGGGATCAATGAGTGCGATGGCTGGCCGTAGCCGGTTGTCCATCACGGCGACCTTCGTTGCGCTTTCCGGGTCCACCAGGATGGCGCCGGGCGTGGCCTCCGAGCCCGTTCCCGCAGTGGTCGGCAGGGCTACCACTGGCAGAATCGGTGTTTGCGCATCGATACGGCCCATGAACGTGCGCACCGGCTTGCCATCGGGCAACGTCAGACACAGCGCCTTGGCCAGATCGATGTTGCTACCGCCACCCAGTGCAATCACCAGATCGAACGGCCGGTCGCCGGCCCACTGGCGCACCGATAGCGTGGCCGCATCGCAACGTGTTGTGGTGGGGTCCGGCATACCGCCGTCATACACCAGCAATTCCACGCCCTGTTCCTGCGCACCGCTGACCAGTTCTTCGACCCACGACGTCGCCTGCGTAAAGAACGTATCGGTCACGATCAGTCCGCGTCGGTAGTTCAGCCGGTTCAGCAGCGCAGGCAATTGCGCCCGGCTACCGGGGCCGACAATCAGCCGCGCGGGCGCGCAAAAGTACACCAGGTCTTCCACTCTCATGCTGTCTCCCGGGGGTAGGTCTTGTTCGACGTGGCATTGCGCTCGCGCCAGTACAAGCGCAGCGCGTCGGCAATCTCGTCGGTCTGCTGCGTGAACACGTTATGTCCGGCGCCATGCAGCACGTGCAGCGCGGCATCCGGGATGCCTTCGGCCAGGGCAGCGCCATGATGTAAAGGGCAATCGTCGTCCGCGCTGCCGTGAATGACCCGTGTGGGACAGGTAACGTGGCGCAGTTCGGCACGCTGATCGGTGTCACGGATCGACATCCATGTCCATGCGACGGTCTGATGGTCGGCCGCCTCGCGCAGACCCAACCGCCGTTCACGCGCAGCTATGGCGTCGCGCAGCGCCGTCTCGGATGACACCGCCGGAAACCAAGCCACTTGATTGAGCTGCGGCGTGCCGGACACCAGCACCAGTTCGGCGGGCATGGGCTGCGACGTCGCGCGGGCTTGCGCCAGATAGGCAAGCGCGACCGACACACCCAGGCTCCACCCTGCCAACACGAACGGGCCTCGCACTTGCGTGCAGATGACCCGGCGCAGTACGTCGGCGTAGGCCTGCAGCGTGCATTCGTGCGGGCCGGCAGGCGTCGGCGCGCTAGCGCGCCCGGGCAAGTTGGGGAGGACAAATGTGCACAGACCGCCCAATTGTTCGGCCAACGGCTGCCACACTGCGCGAGTGCCCTGGATGCCGTGCACTGCGACCACCGTCAATGGGCCCTGCCCCGAGACCAGCACGTCGTCGGCCATCTGCATCTCCGTACACATCTAATATATTACATGGATAGTAGCAGAATTGCCTCAGGGTGCAAGGACGGAATGCGACATGCACAGAAGCTGCCTACAGCTCATATACAATGGGATTCCGTGCACTCAAACCGTGGCCATGCCTGCAAAATCCGCTACCCGACCCCGTCCCGCGGCCGTACAGGAAACCGAAGAGACCGCGGTCCAGCGCGGCAAGTTGACCGACCTCGCCTATGAGCAGATCGAGGAAGCCATCGTTACCCTGAAGCTGGCCCCTGGCAGTTCGATCTCGGAGCTGCAACTGAGCGACATGACGGGTATCGGGCGCACGCCGATCCGTGAGGCGATCCAGCGGCTGGCGCGGGAACATCTGTTGATGGTGCTACCGCAGCGGGGCCTGCTGATTGCACCGATGGATGTCGCGCGGCAGTTGCGGCTGTTGGAAACGCGCCGCGAGGTGGAACGGCTGATCTGCCGAAGCGCAGCGCGCCGGGCCACGCCCGAGCAGCGCGACCATTTCAAACGTCTGGCCAAGGAATTCGAGCAATCGTCGCGCAACGGCGACGACGTAGCGTTCGTCCGGTCGGATCGCGAATTCAACGAGCTATGCCTGGTGGCGGCCCGTAACGAATTCGCGGAAGGCGCGATGCGACTGATGCACGGCCTGTCGCGCCGCTTCTGGTATCTGCACTACAAGGAGGCCGCGGACCTGCCCACCATGTCGAAGCTGCATGCGGCAGTCGCTTCGGCCATTGCGCGCGGTGATATCGACGCTGCCGGCGCCGCATTGGACGCGCTGCTCGACAACATTGAGGAATTCACCCGCGCCACCGTGCTGGGTGACTATCGTTAAGGCACCCGCCTCGGCCCTCTGACGGCTGTAATTCGGCGACGCGCTAGCGCTCGGCATCGACACAGTCAAGCCAAAGCCCCAGGGGCGACCTCCCCTCCCCCGCTGCGCGTGGTATTCGCGTAAGCGCCCGTCTACGCTGACAGCCCGGACCGCAAACGTTCCGCCGGGCGCGTTCTCTCCCTTTCTCTCCCTTTCTCTCCCTTTCTCTCCCTTTCTCTCCCTGATATGCAATCCCGGCGACACGGGGGCTGGTGCCACGGCGGCGCCAGCCCTTGCAGATTCACGCAAAAATGAATGCTATGAAGATAAGCCTTCTTATCACAATAACTTTTGTTTCCACCATAACTTGCTCGATTTGTGTCACGCCTGCCTCGGAACCCGCTCGGCCGGTCTGCTCCGCAGCTGATACCGGTTTTCTGACGGCCGACCGCCCGCGTGCTCGGCACGAGCAGTGGCTGCACCGGCTTGCGAAGCGCGTTGTTCCGGCGTCGTTACCCGAAGTTTTCGGGTAACGACCAATCACTGGCCCCAGGCGCTCAAGACTGTTGTGGGGATTCGGAGCCTGGGAAGCAAGCACTGCCAGCCGTGAATGTGCCTATAAAAGCGCTTTATGCTCACCTAACCAGTGGCGGTTTTTGTTGCACTGGTGCGGATAGCAACGGACTGACCTGACTTGTGTGTTTGCATGGGTAGTGTCTCTACCGGACGAGACACTACAGCTTCTGCTGGGCGCGCATGGTCGATATCACGTCCCTCGGCCGCTGCATTGGCCATCTTTCTCAGAGCCAAACACAGCCATTGGCCCTCGAGACGTCAGCGCTCTTTTGGACTTGCATTCGGGGACGCAGTGTTTGACGCGAACGTTACGCCAAGACAATCTATTGGACATCCGCCGCATCAGTCTTGGCAGCCGTCGGGGTCGTGCCGCGCATTGCCGCTGAGATCAAGCCTTGTGTTTCGGGAACTGAAGCTCGAATTCGGTGAACTCGTGTTCCACGGACTGGCAGGAAATCGAAGCCCCCCAACTGCGCAAGACGTCCCGGCAAAACGCCAGGCCGATACCCGTTCCCCGATGCGCGGGATAGGAAAAAAACGGCTGGAACATCCGGGCCAAAACGTGCGCAGGGACCCCTGGCCCCGTGTCCCGGAACAAGACATAAACGTCGCTGCCTCGCATCTCACATCGGATCAGAATCTTGCCCTTGCCTGCGCGCTTGATCGCCTCGAGCGCATTCTTGGTCAGATTGGTGATGACCAACTCGAACAGTTGGGCGTTACCTAGCACGTGCAGCGGTGCCGACGCGTCGATCGTGACGATATCCTGATGCGCAGGGTCGAACGGAAACCGGTCAATACTTTCGCGGACAGCGTGCACCAGGTCGAACACCTCCTGCTTGGCCGCCGCGGGGTCCTTGGAGTTCGCCACCAGCAAATCGATGCTGCTGCTGACATGCGCGAGATCGGCCTGCAAACGGCCAATGGCCTGCAGAATCCCCTCACGATGCGTGGCCTGTGGGTCCAGCGCCGCCGGCAACCTGCTTTTGAGTCCCGCAGCGGTCATCGTCAGACTCGTCAGGGGCGTACGCAATTCGTGGGCGACCGTTGCCAGGGCGACGGCCATCCCTCGTCGCTTTTCTTCGACCAGCAACTGGCGATCCAACTTGATCACGACGAGCACGGCGATGACGAAGGCAATGATCGGCAACTGCAAAAGCAACGACTGCCAGGGAATGCCTGCAATGGAATGACCGGCGACCACAAACAAGGCAAATGCGCCGGCCGCTCCCGAGAGTAAGGCAATCGTCGCAAACGCCGAACTAAAGTGGTAGAGGACCACTACGGCGATGATGACCGACTCTGCCCACACCAGAGAGCCGTGGTTCTCCAGGTAAAAGAAGATAAAAGCGAATGGCATCCCGACGGTGATGGCAAATAGCGCATAGGTCGGCAGCCATCGCTTGTGCGACAGTGCAGAAGCGAACAACAGCGGCACGAACAGCGCCGTGCAAATCAGTCGCAGCCACAGGTTTTCGTAAGCCTGGGGAAAGACATAGGACCAGATGACGTAGTAAAGCGGATGGCCAATGACCCCGAGCGCGCCCACCATCTGGATGCGACGCAGGCGCACGACGCTTTCCTCGTCGAGCAAGGTAGTCCTGGAGGCCGTCTCAAATACGGCACGCCGGGCATCCTTGACGAGTCGAATCCACAACGATTCGCCCCCTGATTGCTCTTGCGTGGCTTCCATCTGAGCGTCTGACCCCTGCAAGATTATGGCGCTGTGTCGCCTGGTGAACGGGTATGGCCGCGATGCGCGCGGCGCGTCGATGACCACTCCGCCAGCCTGACTTCGTCCCGAATCTTCGCGAGAACGTCGATCAGCCGGTCTATGTCGGAGGGAGTGAGTTTCGCATGCAGCGTAAGGCGCATCAATGCCCTATTCTTGGGGGTAGCAGGCGAGCAAAAAACGGCACCGAAGATGCCATGCCGCTGCAGTGCGTTGCGCAGAACCATGACCTGGGGTTCCGTGCCGGCCTCCAACCCGATAATCTGCTCACTCCCGTCGCTGATGTTGTAGCCAAGCTCTGCGATGGCCGCGCGCGTGGTCCGGGTGATGGCATGCAGGCGCTCCCTGCGATCGTCTGCGCGCGCAATGAAATCCGTCGCGGCATCGAACCAGGCGATTTCATGGCGCAGCAGACCGGAGCTGAAAATGGCCGGACGCGCCTCCACCGCAAAGAATTCCTTGAATCTGGTCGAACAGGCCACGAACCCGGCGCGGCCGGCGAATGCCTTGGCCAGCGACGCCGTCCGGAAATGCACCCGTTCGGAGAGCCCGAGCGCCGGGACAAGCCCACCGCCCGCCGGGCCATGCGTGCCCAGTGAATGTGACTCATCCACCACCAAAACGCTGCCCGTCGATTCCGCCATCTGGACGTACGCTTCCAGCGGCGCCACGCTGCCCGTGGTGCTATAGACAGAATCCACGAGGATGACGCCCGGACCTATCCGCTCGATCTGACGTGCGGCGTGAGCGAAGTCGTTGTGGCGGACTGGCACGGCCTGTGCCCCCGCCGCGCTGATGCCTTCCCACAGGGAGGCATGACCGTTCATGTCGATGTAGACAGGCACCCCCGGCCCTGCAATACATTGCACCAACCCGACGTTCGCCGCCCATCCTGACTGGGCGATCAGGCCATCTTCTGCCTGCATGAGCGTGGCGAGCTTGCGTTCGAGCTGCTGTTGGGGCGTGTCACCATGCCGAAACACCGACGACATCAGCAGTTCTGGCGCCTCGTTGAGTAGCGCCCGCGCCTGCGCCTGGACCAGCGCCGACTCCCCCAACAGGCATAGATAGTCGTTACTGCTCAGGTGCAAGGCATCGGGCCCCGGGACGCGACCGTGCAGCAGGTGATCGCCTCCCCAAAGGTTTTCCATTCTGTCGACGAAATGGGTCGCCATCCGATCCGAGATCCAGGCCGGTAACGGCGCAGACTGAATGCGACTGACAGATTTTGTCGGTTGGGAATGAAGATTGGCGGGCGACATCGGTTTTCCTCCAAAGAAATGAGCGCCAAAATCAAAAAAGGGAATGACTCGAAAGCTTGAGCGGTGCAGCGGGACGCCGCCCGCATTGGATTGCAGGGACACGACAACCGTAGGCTAAGCCAAAGCCTGTCGCGAACGCCAAAAACTCGCGCGCCATGCGTTTGCGCTGACGGCACCGGCATGCCTGCACTCCTCCGACCTCGTTCGCAGAACGGCACTGCCATGCATGAGCGTTTGCGACCTCTATTCGACGCTGATACGGAACGCCCGCGCTATTGCCAGATACCCAAAATCGACCGCATCTGGCATGAGAAAGTCATGCCAGCGCCTATCCTGAGGGCAACATGGCAGAACCTGTTAGCAGATTTGCGTAATCGTGCGCACTGCAAACGCAACCCTTGTCGGCCCACCCGGCATGATTGCCTGTTGTTAGGAAATGGCGATGACTGCCGCGGCGGGAGGGGTGCGCAATGATCCCAGGACGAGATCAGGCAGACCTAGGCTGTTGCGCCTGGCAATACGCCAAGTTTGGCTACGGCTTTGGGATTCGTCTCGATGTATGTTCTTGCGCCATCGAGCTGCACAACCAGAAGATGATCGAAACACGCGGCCTCAAGACAAAGCTCCACGCTACTCGCAGCGCTGAACACCTTGAGTAGACGCTCGCGCTCAACATAGCCGCCCAGCCAACCAAAAACTCGGACAAAGGTGTGGATCTTCCTGCGACGTGGAAGCAGTCTGGAGGCCTGCTCGGCCGAGAGCATTATTTTGGGCATGGCGAAAGCAATGATGAGGCTGCGCCCTCTTAACGCACAAAGGCGTCGGCTCGGATGCCCTCCAAAAGGCGGATAGGTACGCAGGACGGATTGCACCCCGTATCCGGACAATGCTCTGCAAGCTGACTGGCACATCAACGTGCATCGTTAGGCACAAACATCAAGAATGATGCACCAAAGCGCCGGCGGTTAATTGTCTTTTATACGAAATCCGGAAAGCTGATAGCACTCAAATACCTAGCCCAACCCCCTTCTAAGGATGATCCAGACTCGATTCAAACAGCCCGAGCATTAGACTAACCCGCTGTTTTTACAGGGTTTCTATTGGAAAGACACAAAGACCTCGCATTTATGTTATTTATACATCACTTTTAAAAAGGAGACATCTCCCCGCGCGTCAGCAGCACGACGGATTTTCGTGTGACTGTTGGCGAAGTCGCTCCATAGCGTTCGCCACGAGTGATTGCAAGGCAGCGATACGCTGGTCAAACCCAACCATCGTTCGCGCCCGGCACGCGTTCTCCAGATCCTGGCACGCGCGAACAACGTCCTCTTGCCCTTGCATCGCGAAAGCCCCCTTGATGGAATGCAACTCACTTAGGACACGCTCCAGGTCCCGAGGCAACGAACTCGATCGCAGTTTTGACAAAGAGGCTTCTGTCGTTGCCTTTAGCAGCGGCAAGACACGTCCCGACGTGTCCTGCCCGTCCGAAGTCGGGCGTCTTCGCAGCGCTTTGCTTTGGCCGCCCGTGCAGCGCTCAATGGCGCGCGCGAGCAATTGCAACGCGACGGGTTTCACCAACACATCATCGATCCCCACGTCTTTGCACTGCGCTGTGTGCTCCCGGGACGCGTGCGCCGTCACAGCGATGATGGGCAACGTCGCGCCCTGTGCGCGCAGCATCTTCGCCAACATGTAGCCGTCTATGTCCGGCATGGAAAGGTCGGTCAGCATCACGTCGAACGCCCCTTGGGCGAAATACTGCAACGCTTCACGGGCGTCTGCGGCGAGTACGGGCGTGACACCAAGCATTTCAAGCTGATTCCCAAGCAACACACGATTCACGGGGTGATCCTCGACGACCAACACGCGGATGTCTTCCGGGTTGGATGGCGCATCGAAGCGCCGAAGCGCGGCCGGAATATCGGGTGCCCGCGACACATCCGGAGCCTCCAACTGCGTCGTCGACGCCTGCGCAAGCCGTATGGCCTGATACAACCCAGCCAGGGCATAACGCGAGACCAGAATGTCTCCGCCCTGAACGAGCGGCTCACGCGGTCCGTTGTCCAACAGCAATATTCGAGACGTTGGATGCTCCGGACTGGATTCGGCTTCGCTGATGTTGAGCGAGCCACGATCGATCACCATCAGGGCTGGCCCGTGGGCGTGCGCTGCCTGCATTGCAGGGAGGGCACGGCATATAGGCCCCCACGAATTGATATGACCCTGCAGATGGGCGCGCCACAGCGGATCCTCGCAGGCGATGCCAATGTCGATCGACGGCAACCGCTCTACGAGTTCCCCGTCGCCTGCCACGTCAAGCGGCAGCGATACAACGATAGACGTACCGTGATCCGGTTGACTTTCCAGCTCAATGGACCCACCCATCGCCTGACAAAGCCGGTGGCACAACGCCAAACCCAGGCCCGTGCCGCCATACCGCCGGGTCATTGAGGGGTCACCCTGCTCGAACGGATGAAATAGCTTTGTCTGCAAGGAAGCCGGAATACCGATACCGGTATCCGATACGTTCAGGACAACCACCGGCAGACCTGAAGGGTGGGGAGAATCCACGCGCAAGCCGACCATGACATGGCCTGCCTCCGTGAATTTCACAGCGTTACTCAGCAGGTTCGCAAGGATCTGTCGCACGCGCACAGGATCCCCGATGTAGTGCCGGGCCACATGTCGCCCAATCTCGTAGTCCACCTTGAGCGCTTTCTCACGTGCAGCCGGCAGCAGCATGGAGAGGGTCTCTTCAAGCAGTTCGATAAGGTCGAAGCGCACGCGCTCGAGTTGCAGTTGTCCTGCAGCGATCTTCGAGTAATCGAGAATATCGCCCACGAGTTCGAGCAGCACCCGCGAAGAGCGATCAATGGTAGCGAGCCGATCTCGCTGCAACGCATCGAGTGAAGAGTGACCCAGCAACTCGAGATTGCCCAGCATACCGTTCAACGGCGTTCTGATTTCGTGGCTCATTGTCGCCAGGAATGTCGATGTCGCGCGGCTGGCCATCTCGGCGGTGCGGCGCGCCTGCACCAGACTCTCTTCCAATTGCTTGTGCTCGGTAATGTCCGTCACACTGCAAAGCAATGCCGCTTCAGACAAAAAACGCGTGTGGACCGCGTTGACTAGTAGATGTCGCACTTCGCCCGTTACGGTTGTGACCGTCAATTCTTGCGCCTGGCCAACTCGCCCAGCATCGGACTGGCGTTCGCATGACGCGCCGCCGCCCAGGTCCAGGAGTTTGCGCTCTATCGGCCGATCCTTGCAGGCGTAGACGGCAAGCGCGCGGTTGCCCAGCAGCACTTGGCCGCTTTCCTTGGAGATCAGGCACAAGCCACTTGGGGCCGCGTCGACGATCGTGCGATTGAGCGCCTCCCTGTCAAACACCTCCTGGGACCGAAGCAAAAGGGGATTCATGACATTGCGCAGATACGCAAAGATCAGTATCCATAGCAATGCCAGCAGCAGCGCAGCCCCGGCGATATGACTGGCGAGAAAACCTGCGCGTGCGAGGAGTATTGTCTTCCATGAGAAGGCATAGACGACAGACCAATCCGTGTTGGGCAGCGACTCGCTGATGCTGAATACCCCGTCGCGAAAGACATAATCGGAAGACTCCAGACGCTCCTTCCAGACACCGGACATCCACACCCGCGTCGGCAATCCGGCATCGACGCCATGACGGCCTGCGGCGCTACCCAGCAGACCGCCTGACGCGTCGAACACCATGAAGCTGCCGTCGTGGCTGCCTGCGTGAAGCCAGCCCGCAATCTGTGCTACGGGAACACTGCTTACGAAAATGCCAAACATCTGCCCGCGATCGAAAGCGGGTGCCACCAGTTTGACGGCACGCTGGCCGCTGAGGAGATCGTCAAACGGCCCATCCCAAACTATCGGACGGTCTCCCCGCGATCGCGCCTCAGCCGCGCGCCGGTGCAACCCTTGCATATCAACGGATAGCCGGCGCATGACGGCAACGATATCGCCCGCCCGTGCTGGGGCAGTTGACGGCAATCCGGACTGTGCCCACCCCGACTGCGGCCAGGCCATGGACACAAAAGAATGCTGCGGGTTGATAAAGTACCCCGCAAACGGCATGCCGTACTCCCGCGCGTTTGCCGTCATCGTGTACGCCAGCCTTTCGCTAAATGCGAGATACCGCGCGAAACGGTCGGCGGGTTGCGTCGGCGAAACGACGCCGAGCACGAGTTGCTCTACCAACGCCGGGTCACGACGCGACAGCAACAGACCCTGCTTGAAATCGTCGGTCCGCCGCGTCTGGTCGGTGGCTGCCCAGACCAACTCGGCCCGGACGACGTTGCTGTGCATGGCGGCCTGGCGCCTGTGCATCTCCTGCACAAGCATCGCCTTGCTGGCGCTGTAGGCGGTGCGCCCTTCCCCGATGTAATCGCGGATGTCAGTCCAGATGGCGATCCCCATCGCCACGGCCAGGGCCAGCGTGAGCAAGCCGCCGCCGGCGACCAATAGCCAGCGTTGGTGGTGTCGCAGAAGATGGATCTCGGAATGGCTGGGGGGTAGCGGAGTGGCAGACATCGGCACGTCAGGAAGGCTGGGCAATATTGCCGCGCACGCGCACATGTCGACTTCGCGTGTTTCGCCCTCTCAGGCAGAGCGAGTCCAGAAGCTGCGCGTGTATCGCGCCCACTGTGAGGGAAGAACCGCCCCGCTGCCTTGATTTGCATCTACGATGCGCGACACTGCTGGGATGGCGAACGCGCGACAAGTCGTCGGCCATTGAGATCGACGGCTACGTGACTGCACGCAGTTCCCTGACGTTAGGGTGCCGTGACATCCGATGCCACATCGGACACCTGAACCTCGCTTGCATCTGCCTGTCCGCAGGCCTTAAAGCACGTGGTTTGGAATCCTAAACATTCACTTTTGTGGGGATAATGACGCGTTTTCTGCCGACGGTAGCTAGGAGCGGCCAGCAGCGCATTGTGGCGCGACCACCGACGAAACCGTTGCAATCGCGAAGACGGAACGTGGCCATGCCTTGGTGGGCGCAGGTGTTGTCTGCCCTGCCAGGTTCAGTGAGATACGGTCCGGGCGGAGGGTTGGGCTTGCGGACTGCCTTGTGCACTTGTCCAGTCAGGTTAACTGCGTTGCTGGCGCATGCGCGCAAACCGCCACCATCCCAACAAATGATCCGTTTGCCGGCTGGGCAAAACGTGGGCAGGTCACTACCTTTGGCGTGGGCGTCGCGATAGAAATCCTCGTTGGGCGCCCGCTCAGAACGTCTACCAGCCCGCCACTGCCCCACTGTGGCGCGTTCTTTTTGAATTTACGGAACAGATGCTGGCACGGAGCGCATCATTTCCGGATGCCCAGGCAAGTATTAGGGTTGCGCGCCGCGCTTCCCTCAAAAGTCGCCTGTGTCCAGAATAATGCGGCCATCATTCGGCATTGCGCTTCGCCGGGCAGCCACGTTTCGTATCCGCTGCCACCCCTGGAGAAATGCCTCATATAGCGCCGCGTCGCGCAGGTCCTCGCCAAGCCCGGCCACATTAAGCTTGAAATGCTCTTCCAACGCCTGCCGTGTCACTACGAAAGCCTGGCTGCTGCCGGCAATCAAATAGTCAAACTGCACACCAACATCATCGCCGACATCAGCGACCTTGGGTCCAATCGGATAGACCATCGCACTGCTCCGAAACATTCTTCATCGGCACTAAGATACACGCGCTGACTACGCGCGCTCTGCGTGGGCTCCGACGTCCCGCCGTGCCTGACAAATTGCAACGGCAACGCTATTGAAAGCGCCACGCAGATCGAGACAGTTCCGAAACAAGGTACTCCGAGCGAAAAAGTCCGCGGGCCACCGACACATCGACGCGCGATAGCCCTACGTCTCTCTCTGGATAAATTACTCTTGCGCGATCAAGAATCGATTGCGATTCTTGCCCAGCCATGCCGGCGCGCGCCCCCGACCGGACCAAGTCTTGCCGGATTTCGGGTCGCGATACTTGGGAAGCAGCGCCTCCTTTACGGGCTTTGGAGCACCGCTTCCTGCGGGACGCCCCCGGCGGCGCTTGCCAACAACATCTTCCACGGACAAACCATATTCCGCCATCAACGCTTGGATCCTCTGGATGACGCCCGCTACCTCATTCGATCGCGCTTCCGCGAGTTGCGCTTCCAACGATTCTTTCTGGGCCAGCAGTTGCTTGTAGGTTGCCATGAGATTCCTTTTTTGGTGTTGTTGCCCTTCAATGTTACTTCCTCTTCATCGAAGTTTCTATTATTTAATGGCGACGAACCGCTCGCACTAGCCCTCAAGAAAGCCAATTGAAAGAACCGTTTTTCAATGCACAAGATCATCCCTATTCGCAGCATGGTGAAAACGTCAGCAACTCTCGTTGCTGGCGCTCCTGGCACTTAGGAGGCTGTTCTGGCCCACACATTCGCCCAATCGACTATGGCTTACAGGCGCGGGGGCAACAGCGTCTGCGCAATATCGAGCGACAGTGGCGAAACGCGTGGTGCTCGGGCCGGCAGAGTTAAGCGTTCACGGGCAGCCTCACCTCCCCGCACCTAATGCCACCGCCCATCGATACCTTGCAGAACAATCAGACCGGCGGATTGTGTGACGGCACTTTATGGATTGCCCCGGAAGTTGCGCTATTCTTGCTCTGTTACTTCCAGCCAACGACGGCTGCGCCATGTCGAGCATTGAGGCCATAGTGCACAATGCTGACTTCGCCAGTACCCGGCGCAGACAAATGCGCTCCTCATAATCACATGCAAAGGTAGGCGACACGTCCCGGTATCCGGACCTGACCATGCATTGGCATGACACAAGGAATTCGACTCACCGCGACGGGAAGCTCCAACGAAGACGCGAAGTTGCGATGGCGTTCGCAGAAGATACCGGTTCCCGGTGGCGCCTTGATCCATGACAATCCTGCTGCGTGGCACGTCTCTTGCGACAGCTTGCTATGGGACAATGGTTTGCCTGACAGCCTGTTTGAAGGCGGCGTTCTTTATTGCTGCGCCAGTCCAACAATAGACAAGACCACAACGCGCAGTCTCGACACGTGCTGGTCATCCCCATTTATGAGAAAGATTTTCAATGTATCCTTTGCACGAGCAAAATTTGCCAGGGAACGCGGAGGCTTCTGAAACGCAGCGATTGCGTGAACGCGCTTCAGCCATCGTATGGGTGCGCACAGAAATGGCAAAGCATGGAATTTCCGCGGGCGACCTCTTGGCAGCCGGCTGTTTCGAGACATCCACCGAGCCGGGTTCATCGTCAACCCAAAATCCTGCGCTGTATCGAGATGCGGAGGGTCATACCTGGAATGGCAATGGAAACCTCCCAGCGTGGCTCCAACGTGCGGTAAATGCCGGCCAGTCTGCGGAACATTTCAAGGTTTCATGAGTTCGCGCTGCCGAGGGCGGTCCTGCTCCAACAGGATTAGCCCGAGCGTCGCACTTCCCACATAGCCCAGCCACCGACGCACAGCTTCCCTCTCCCGACGCGCCAGCCTTGGTAGGCGTCATTGATTTTCCAGCCCACCTCTGATGGCCATTGCTGGGTAAATTGGCAGCGGTAACGTCCCATCGTCCACGGGCTCAGACGTGTCGGTTTGGATTGTGTCGGTGTCGATGCTCACCAGGGACATCATGCCCCTGAGACGCCGTGCCTCGCAATCGATGGCAAGCACCATAGCGTAGCCCGCTACAGTGACAACAATGACGTGCCAAGGGGAATACTCCCTGAAATGGATGCCGGCCCAATGAGAAGGGGCTACGGTTCCTTTGGGACGCTGGTCTCTACGCCCTTCAATTTGGCCTGCGCCACATGTTCGGCGAGTGCCTCGTGAATGCGTCGCTGCCAGCCTACGCCAGCGCGACGGAAATACTCCAGCACGTACGGGTCAAAGCTGAGACAGACATGTTCTTTGCGGAAATCTGCAACGCCACGCCCGGCAGTTCGGTGGTAGGCATCGGCAAGGGCGGCGCTGCGGATCCGGGCAAGTTCGCGGCCTTTTGGCCCTGCGCTGTCTGGCACAGCAACCACCCATTTCGCAGGGCCGTAGAGATCGCGGATTTGCCGCTCTGCCTCTGCATGGTCAGATGCATAGACGGTGCCACTATGCTCACCCGCCCGGAAAACATGGAACATCTTGTTCATATGCAATGCGCTTAGTGCTTGGGCTGAATGGTAAGCCCATCACATGCTTGCAGCCACCCATCGCATTGCGACGGATTTGCGCCAGCGCAAAAAACGTGCGCCCTGCATCGACAAGGAACGCGTTGTGCCAGCATCCCGCAAAAATCCGAAGACGATGTCGAAATCGGCGCATTTGGAGCGCTCTCACTCGAAAGGACCCGCCGAGCAACGTCGGCAATCGTCGGCAAATTTCTTTGCACGCTTGTTGCGGCCTTCCGGTTGCCTTATGTCTGTCGCTTGATCTCACATCGGCGAGATTTTCAACACATTAGTCCGGCTTTCGCGGTGCAAACCCCTCGGCGTATGCCTCTCGCAAGAATTCGACGAAGACCTGAGATACGCGCGACGCGTGGGCCGCGTAGGGCCGAATGGCATACAGCCATTCGCCGAACGCTCCAGTGGATCGCCAATCGGGCAAGACCTCTACCAGGCGACCACTTTGAAGCGCAGACTGTGCGCTGAAATCTGGTAGCAGCGCAATGCCGAGGCCCGCGATGGCAGCATCGCGCAACGCTTCACTGTTGTTGACGGCTAACTGCCCTGCCACCGGAACCGTCACGGGGTCAGCGTACTTGGCATCCGACGAAACAAAGGTCCACGTCGACGCGCCTTGCGCACGGGGGTAGTGCAGACACGCGTGCCCTGCGAGCTCCATCGGTGATTCCGGCAACCCGTTGGCGCGGAGATAGGAGCGGCTAGCCGCAAGCACCGTCCGCGTGGAAGCCAGCGTCCATGCGACGTGCGTCTCGGGAGGCGCCGCCGTGTGTCGCACGGCCAGGTCGAAGCCTTCCTGGGCCAGCGGCCTGATTCTGTCCGACATATCCAACTCGACCTGAATGTCCGGAAACCGTCGCAGGAACGCCGGCAACAGCGGAACAAGTTGCTGGCGAGCAAACGCAACGGGGGCAGTGACGCGCAACCGTCCTCGGGGTGCCCCCGCCAAATCGCGGACGTTGGCGAAGCTTGTCGCAATCTGGTCGAAGGCGCCCTGCACCGAATCGACCAGTTCGCGCCCCGCCGCGGTCAGCATCGCACTTCTTGTCGTGCGCTGGACAAGCATCACGCCAGCGGCCGTTTCCAGCGCCGAAATGTGCTGGCTCATGGACGCCTTGCTGACGCCCAGACGCGCTGCCGCTTTGCTGAAACTACCTTGCTGCTCCAACACCACAAGCCAGTGGAGATGCTCCCAAAGCTCTTCGACGCCACCTTGCCGCATGCTGCACGCCCCCACCCTTAAGCCATCTTTCGTAAAAATAGTATGGTACCAGTACAAAAACGTGAACAATATGTTTAGAAAAGGACGGCTACCTCGGCGGGGTGGGCGTTCATATACTGCGTTGACCGTATAACCGCACAACGAACAGGAGATGCCCGTGACCGTGCCTTTCAACGATTCCGCCGAAGTCATCCACTACATTTCTGGTAAGCAATTCAGCGGCTCCGGCACACGCTCCCAGGATGTGTTCAATCCGGCCACCGGTGCTGTTGCACGCCAGGTTCGTCTGGGTACCGTGGAGGATGTGGCGGCCGCGGTAGAAAGCGCGAAGGCCGCCTTTCCGAACTGGGCCGATACGCCGCCGATCCGGCGTGGGCGCGTCATGCTGAAGTTCCTCGAACTGATGAACCAGCATAAGGACGACTTGGCGGCGATCATCACGGCCGAACACGGCAAGGTCTTGAGCGACGCGGCCGGCGAAGTCAGCCGCGGCATCGACATCATCGAGTTTGCTTGCGGTATTCCCCAACTGCTCAAGGGCGACTTCACTGACCAGGTCTCCACGGGCATGGACAACTGGACGCTGCGCCAGCCCCTGGGCGTGGTCGCAGGCATCACCCCTTTCAACTTCCCATGCATGGTGCCGTGCTGGATGTTCCCTGTCGCCATCGCCGCAGGCAACTGCTTCATCCTGAAGCCCAGCGAACGCGACCCGTCGGCTTCGCTCTTCATGGCGAAACTGCTCAAGCAAGCGGGTCTGCCCGACGGCGTCTTTAACGTTATTCAGGGCGACAAGACGGTGGTCGATGCCCTGCTGCACCACGAAGACGTCAAGGCGGTAAGCTTCGTTGGTTCGACCCCTATCGCCAACTATATCTACGAAACGGGCGCGAAGCTGGGTAAGCGCGTCCAGGCACTCGGCGGCGCCAAGAACCACATGGTCATCATGCCGGATGCGGATATTGACCAGGCCGTGGACGGTCTGATCGGTGCGGCCTATGGCTCGGCCGGCGAGCGTTGCATGGCCATTTCGGTGGCGGTTCTCGTCGGCGATGTCGCCGACACGATCATCCCGAAGCTGCAGGCGCGTGCGTTGGAACTCGTCATCAAGAATGGCATGGAAGCCGATGCGGAAATGGGCCCGGTCGTCACGAAGCAAGCTCTGGAACGCATCGAGAACTATATTGCCATCGGTGTAGAGGAAGGCGCGACGCTGCTGGTCGACGGTCGGAACTACAAGGTCCCGGGTCATGAGCAAGGTTTCTTCACTGGCGGCACTTTGTTCGATCACGTGACCCCGGACATGCGGATCTATAAGGAAGAAATCTTCGGCCCCGTCCTTGCCTGCGTACGTGTCGAAGACTTTGCCCAGGCGGTCAAGCTGGTCAACGATCATGAATTCGGCAACGGCGTGGCCTGCTATACGCGAGATGGTCAAATCGCACGCGAGTTCTCGCGTCGCATCGAAGTGGGCATGGTCGGCATCAATGTGCCCATCCCGGTGCCGATGGCATGGCACGGCTTCGGCGGCTGGAAGCGTTCCCTGTTCGGGGACATGCATGCCTATGGTGAAGAAGGGGTGCGCTTCTACACCCGGCAGAAGAGCATCATGCAGCGCTGGCCCAATGACACCGCTCGCGGCCCGGAATTTGCCATGCCGACGGCCAAGTAACAGAATTTGGTGCCGGCCTCTGGCCGGTAAGACGGCGCCGCTGACCACGGTCGACGAGACCGTGACCGAACCCCAACCTCGAAGATCGCGAGGTTGGGGCTGCATGGTGGCCGCTCGGTGACCCGTGATTCGCAGCCCGCCCCCCCAGACATTGCAAAGGCCTTTGGCCGCCGTTTGCTGCCCCGCATTGCGCCCCATACATCACTTCAAGAGCTCTGTGGGTTCGGTTTATTGCCTTTCAGCACTAGACTACTTGCCTTGCCCATATGTCGTTGGCCCCATCGACACGCTAAGGTTGCAGAAATCACCTGATTTCAGTGTGTACGTCTCAGCGGTTCGCAAACAGCCATGACATCACGACTTCTGGGTTACCTTGCTCTCGTCATTGCATGCATCTCAGGCAGCGCACTCGCTGCTGAATTTGGCAGCAAAGGCGGTCCCCCGCCTGCGAATATCAACCAGATCGCTGCCGTCCTTCACCAGGATTCCAATGATCTGGAGTTGCTGATCAGCTTCGGGACTTCCAAGGGCGGCTCGGCAGGACATATCGCTCTTGCCGTGCGTGGTGATGGCGCATCCGATGACGACACGGTGTATTCCGCAAATTTCTATGCAGATCGCACCGTCGGGCATGAGACCCGTTTCGATACCTCGGATCTGATTCTGGCGATTCCCAAACGAGAGTACCTATTCGAGACAACCTCGTCTTTGTCAGAAACGACCGTATTTGGTCTGGACTTTGGCGAAATCTACAAGCGATCGGTCATCGGGGTGCGGGTATTCGGCGTCCCCGCCCAGGATAGGCAGTCACTCGTTGCCTTTTTCCAGCGCGTCAATGCCGACTACCACCGGCGTGCGACGGACGTCGCGTACCACCGGGGTGAAGTCAAGTACGACTATTTTCGGTTGAACTGCGCAAAAGCGATCGGAGCAGCTTTCAAATACGGCGCGGGCTACCAGGATCTGAAGGTTAAGAGCCCACGAGCGCTCCAGGGACGGCGGGTCGTGGCGGCCGCTACCGCAAATATACCGACCGAGATGGCGTTGCAGCTGATGTCTGCATGGAATGCGCGCGGGTATCGCATGGATGTCGTCCTCTACAAGAAGTACGGCGACTCCTCCTACGTGGAGCCTCGCGAGGATCCAAAGATCGCTTTCAAGGACTTACCCAATCGATTCCCTTCGGTGCTCTCTCTGGATTTTCGGAGGGAACAAGGGGCCTACCGAGATTTCGATAATCTTTTCGCCATGTACCTGCTCTACAACCTGGGGCGTTACAGCGTGCGCCTTGACGGCCGCACCCGGTTGCTTGAGATCGAGAGAGACAAGGAACCCATGGACTATCCTGCCGCCGCTAAGCTTGCGAAAGGTAGCGCCAAATCGGACAGTGATAACTTTCGCCGACATACGTTGTTTCGACCACTTGGCAAAAGCATCGGTGAGACACCAGACAATACCCATCTGTACGATTACTCGGAAGAGGCGCCACGTCCGTAGTCAATTCCATCGTGTGCAAGGTGACTACCAGGGTCGTTACACTGCGTTCGGGCACGCCGCAAGGTGCCTTTATGCGCAGAGCCAGATCCACTAAGATTGCGGTCCTCTTTCCAACACATCGCAATGCTTAATTTCTGTCATGGCCCGTCTAAAGCTCGATCTCCCGCTCAGCCAACTTTGTTACTCGACCCACCTCACGGTCCGTGTCACCGACATTAACTCGGCGAATCATCTGGCCAACGATTCGATGATCTCCATGATCTCGGAGGCGCGTGCCCGCTTCCTGTTCGAGCACGGCGGCGGGGAACTGATTGGCAGCGCCCGCATCATCGTGACGGATTTGGCCACCACGTATTGCAAGGAAGCCCACGCGCGCGACCACCTTCTGTTCGAAGTGGGGGTGATGGACTTCAACAAGTACGGCGGCGACATCATCTTCCGGATCACGCGACCGGCCGATGACGCGCTGATCGCCATGGCCAAATCAGGATTCGTTTTCTTCGACTACGAGCGTAAGTGCGTCGTGCCTATGCCGGAGAGTTTTGCCACCGCGTTTCCTGCGGTCAATTGGGTTAGTTGAACAGCAACACGCGGCATACCGGCACGTCTTCCCGTGCAAGGAGCCTGGATCCTTGCGGCGATTCTCCCGGGGCAAAGGGCAACGAAAGTTAGGCCACCGATCTACCGCGAGCGGACGGTCTCGGATCGCACCCAGTTCGCTGCCTTCTCGGCCATCATCAGGGTGGGACTGTTGGTGTTGCCACTGGTGATCGTCGGCATCGCGCTGGCATCAACCACGCGCAAGCCGCCGATGCGGCCACCAAGGCCATCACGCACCCGCATCCGACTGTCGAGTACGGCCATGGGGTTGTCGTCGCGCCCCATCGCAGCGGTACCCACTGGGTGGAAGATGGTGGTGGCGATATCACCGGCGAGCCGCGCCAAATCTTCGTCTGTCTGGTATTGTCGCCCGGGCTTGTATTCTTGCGGGCGAAATCGGGCCAGCGCCGGCTGCTCGACAATACGGCGGGTCACCCGCAGCGAGTCCGCCGCGACCTGCCGATCCGCTTCTGTGGACAAGTAGTTAGGCACGATGGACGGCGCGTGCCGAAAGTCGGTACTGCGGATACTCACAGCGCCGCGACTCGTTGGGTTCAAGTTGCAGACGCTCGCGGTGAAGGCCGGGAAAGCGTGCAACGGATCACCGAATGCCTCCAAGGAGAGCGGCTGGACGTGGTATTGAATGTTCGGCCAGGTTTGGTTCGGCGAACTACGCGTGAAGGCGCCCAGTTGCGACGGAGCCATGCTCATCGGACCGCTGCGTGAGAGCAGGTATTGCAGCCCAATGCGCGCCTTCCCCCAAGGACTGGATGCCAGCACATTGAGGGTCGGTGCGCCCTCGATCTGGTAGACGGCACGAATTTGCAGATGATCCTGCAAATTTCCGCCCACGCCAGGCAGGTCGGCCAGGACCTTGATGCCGTGCCTTTGCAGCAACGCACCGGGACCGAGGCCCGACAATTGCAGGATCTGCGGCGTGCCAATACTGCCCGCGCTCAGTATCACCTCGTGCGTGGCGCGTATAGTGATGAACTGGTGCCCATCCCAAACCTCCACGCCAGTGCAACGCATCGTGCCGTCAGGTTGGCGCTCAACCAGCAGACGCGATACTTGGGCGCCGGTCCACAGCGTAAAGTTTCGCCGACGATAGCAAGAACGCAGAAAGGCCTTGGCAGTGTTCCAGCGCCAGCCTGCCTTCTGGTTGACCTGAAAGTACCCCACGCCCTCATTGTTGCCCCGATTGAAGTCGCCCGTATGCGGAACGCCGGCCTGCACAGCGGCTTCTGCAAAAGCGTCGAGGATATCCCAGCGCAGGCGCTGCTTCTCCACCCGCCACTCTCCGCCATGACCATGGAACGCGGCGAAGTCAGGGTCGGAATCCGGACCGTCTCCAAGGTAGTGGTCTTCGTGCTGCCGAAAGGCAGGCAGGGTATTGGCCCAACTCCAGGTGTCATCGCCGGTAAGCGCCGCCCACTGCTCGTAGTCTCGCGACTGGCCACGCATGTAGATCATGCCATTGATACTCGAGCAACCACCGAGGGTCTTCCCGCGTGGATAACGCAATTGCCTGCCATTCAGGCCCGCATCGGGCTCGGTCTGGTAGAGCCAGTCGGTGCGTGGATTTCCTATGCAGTAGAGGTACCCGACCGGAATGTGAATCCAGTGATAGTTGTCCTTGCCGCCGGCCTCGATGAGCAGTACGCGTCGGTTGTTGTCTGCGCTGAGCCTGTTGGCCATTAACGCGCCGGCCGTGCCGGCACCGATGACGATGTAGTCGAAAACTGTGGCAGTGCTCTCGGTCACAATGCGGCGTCTCCAAGGTGAGCGTTGGGTGCTCATCTGTATGGTGTGTGCGCGCAGTGTCCCTCCGAAACCGACCTCAATCCATTGAGTTTGCACAATCCGAGATATAAGCTAGGCAAATATGAACCCAGCCAACCTTGATCTGCAAACGCTTCGGGTATTTGTTGCGGTCGCGCGAGAAGGCAGTGTCTCCAGGGCGGCCGAGCAGATGCATCGGTCTCAGCCTGCCGTCAGCCTCCAACTCAAACGCCTGGCAGAGATGACCGGCCTCACGCTATTTCATCGCTCCGCCCACGGCCTGATACTGAGCGCCGATGGCGCGGCGCTGCTTTCCCAAGCCGAGCGGGCATTGCACGCCGCCCAGGACTTCGCCAATGCCGTCAGCAGGCTGCACGGTACCGTGCGCGGCAAGCTCCGTGTCGGCACCATCCTAGAGCCATCGTTCCTGCGCTTGGGCAATTGGCTTGGGCAACTTGTCCAGTCAGCGCCCGAGATCGAGACCGAACTGCGCCATGGCATGAGTGGTAGCGTGATGGGCCAGCTGCAACACGGTAGTCTCGATGTCTGCTTTTATCTAAGTCCCGATCGGGAGGCCACGCACCTGCTGCAACCGGATCTGATGGTGCGCACGCTGACGCGCTTTGAATACCGGGTCGTCGCACCGGCTGGCTGGGGCCCGCAGGTGACAGGTTGTGACTGGGAGGCGCTGGCGACCTTGCCGTGGCTGGCTACCCCACCGGAATCCGTGCATTCCCGGCTGCTTGCGCGCGTATTCGGCCCACGGGGACTAGCCCCTCGACACACCGCCTTGGTGGATCAGGAGTCTTCGATGCTGGACCTGATCAAGTCGGGCGTCGGGCTCAGCCTTGTGCGCGATGCTATCGCCATACGGGAAAGCCAGATTTCCGGGCTCGCCGTGGCGGATCGGGTCAGCCTTGGATGCGAACTGCAATGCGTCTGTCTCGCGTCCAGACTGGAAGAGGCCGTGATCGTGGAAGCCCTGGGCGCGCTGGATCGGGTTTGGCTGGCGTAAGCCGCAAAGGGGGCAACGGCGTAAATTAGAACGTCCGGTCAGGTGCTGCCACGCGGCACCACCTCAAAACCAAGATCTTCCGACGCCGGTTGCAGGGTTTCGTCCCCGAGCCGACCGACGATTAGTTCGGCGCTCCGGACCCCGATGCGATAGCGCGGAAAGCGCACCGTGGTGATGGGGGGAATCATCTGTTGCATGAGGTCATTGTCGTCGGATCCAGCGATGGCAATGTCCTGCGGCACGCGCAACCCCCGACGTGCGCACTCGAAGATCGCGCCAGCCGCGAGTACATCTCCGGCGAGGAAAAGGGCTTGCACAGAGGCATCCCGGCCAATCAGCTCGGCGAACGCCTGGCTGCCGCTCTCGAGTCCTTCCCCAACCTCCAGCACCATTGCTGGATCGATCGCGATGCCCGCAGCGCGCAGTCCTTCGAAGAAACCGTCACGCCGCTCGCGCAGGCGCTCATTGTCTCCGATGCGAAGACTGGCGAACCCAAAACGTTGATAACCGCGCGATACCAGATGTTCGGCCATGGCGCGCCCTGCCGCACGATTGGAGTAGCTGACTGTCATGTCAACCGGGTGTGGCGCGAGGTTACCTGTCTCCACGCATGGCACTCCGGCGCCTTGGAGCATCTGCCGTGCCGCCTCCGTGTGCACCGTGTTGTGCAAGATGAGGCCGCAGGGCCGCTGCGCGAGGTAGGCGGAGATCAAGGCTTCTTCGCGCTCCAGGCAATAGCCACTGTCTGAAATCATCAGGTGCAGACCGTGCCGTTGCAATACGTCAGAGATGCCCTGGATGGTCTCGGCGTACAACGCGTTTCGAAGGCTGGGAACGATGAGTCCGACCAGGCTGGTGCGCCGGGAGGACAGGCTGCCCGCCACGCGGTTGGGGACATAACCCACCGCGCGGATCACGGATTGAACTTGCTCAAGGGTCTCGGGCTTGACCAGATGGGGCGTACTTAGCGCCCGCGAGACAGTCATAGGCGACACACCAGCCAGGCGCGCGACCTCCTTCATTGAGACTTGACCCACGAACGGTGGCGGCTTGGTGCCGAGCGAATCGGGCATAGAAATAGTGACGAATGGACCCCGCGATATGGAGCCAGTGTAGCAGCACACATCAGTAATATCACTAATATGGTATCGATACCATGATTTCCTATGATATCGATACCATCCACCGTCTTGGAGAAACACGCCGTGACCCGCAACCAGCGCTTTCGAGCCCTGTTCCAACCAGGCGCTCCCTTTGTATGCATGGGAGCCTTCGACGCCATCACCGCGAAACTGGCTGAAGCCGCTGGCGCACAGGCGCTGTTCGTGAGCGGCTTTGTCGCCTGCGGCGTCGAGGCCGGCGAGCCGGATATGGGGGCTCTCTCGCAACGAGACATGTTCGAGCACATTCGGCGCGTGTGTCGCGCCACCACCCTGCCCGTTTTCGCGGATGCCGATACGGGCTACGGTGGCATGCTGGATGTGCAGCGCACTATCCGGCTGTGGGAAGAAGCCGGAGCTTCGTGCCTGCACCTGGAAGACCAGTCGCTTCCAAAGAAGTGCGGCCACTTCGCAGGCAAGCAACTCGTGAGCCGCCAAGAGATGGTGCAAAAGCTCCGTGCCATGGTCGAGGCGCGGCAGGATCCCGACTTCTTTATCGTTGGCCGCACCGATGCGATTGCCGTGAACGGCCTGGATGACGCCATCACACGCCTGATTGCCTATGCCGAGGCCGGGGCCGATGGTCTTTACGCAGACGCGGTCGAAAATACGGAGCAGATGCGGGAGATCAGCCGCCATCTGAAGCCGCTCGGCAAGCCGCTGCTTTTTAATATGGTCACGTCGGGCAAGAGCCCTCAACTCACGCTCGCACAACTCGGCGAACTCGGATTCGATTTCGCCCTGTGCCCAGTGGAGCCGCTTCTTGCCATGCACAAGGCGGTCAAGGAAATGATGGAAACCTTCCTGGGCAGCGGCGGCGACATCCGCTCCATCACCCACATGCTCACACCATTTGAGAAATACAACGACTTCGTGGGCCTGCGCGAGGCCGTCGCACAAGAGGCCCGCTTCATCGAGGGCTGAAGCCCCACCGACTGAGGAGACAACGTATGAAAAAACTCATCGTTCCCGCACTGCTTGTCGTCGCGGCATTCGTCAAACTTGTTCCTGACGTTGCCGCCCAGGAATGGCAACCCACCAAACCCATCCGGATGGTGATTCCGTCCACCCCTGGCGGCGGCACGGACTTTATTGGCCGCATCCTCAGCAGCAAGCTATCCGAGTTGCCTGGCTGGCGGGTGGTACCCGAAAATCGCCCCGGAGCAGCCGGCACGCTTGGGTTGTCGGAAGCCGCACGGGCACGACCGGACGGGTACGAGCTGGTCATCGGCCAGACGGCGAACGTCGCATTGGCGCCGTGGTTGATGTCTCTGTCGTTCGATCCCATCAAGGATCTGACGCCGATCGCCTCAGCCGTTGAAGCTCCGATGGTGCTGCTGGTCAATGAGTCCTCGCCCCACAAGACCTGGGCTAACTTTGTGAACGCGGCAAAAGCCAGTGGCAAGCCGATTTCCTTTGGGACATCCGGCACGGGCAGCGTGGCTCATGTGGCGGGCGTCATGCTACAGGACGCCGCCGGCATCAAGTTTCAGCACGTGCCATACAAAGGTTCGAGCCCTGCCATCGCTGATCTCATGGGCGGCCACGTCGAACTCGCTGGCACATCCGTGGCGTCTGCCCTGAGCCTCGTCCAGTCCGGCAAAGTGCGCGCCCTTGCCGTTACATCCCAGAAACGCAGTCAAGCCTTGCCTGCCGTGCCCACGCTGGCCGAACTCGGGTATGCCAACTTCCATATGGTGGAGTGGTACGGGGTATTTGCGCCGCCGAACCTGCCGCCCGCCATTGCAGAGCGTCTGAATGCGGAAATCAACAAGGTGCTGCAAAAAGCGGAGGTGCGCAATGCGCTCATCGCCCAAGGCCAAGACCCTCGGGTCGAATCGCGCTCGGCATTCGCCGCCATGGTCAAAGGCGACAACCTCAAGTCCAAGGAAATCGTGGCGCACGCCGGTATCAAGCTCGATTGAGCCTGGCCAGGGAAGCGCCCTCACTCCTCCGTCCTATCAGTCGGACTGAGCCTTGTGATAGTGCTCCCGCATGAGCTTGGCAGCGGCGTCCCACAGGGCGGGGGCGCCGCGCTCGATTGGCGGTTGGCACCGTGCAATGACCTGTTCCTCGGTCACCTGAAGCTCCACCCACGTGCCGCCTTCCGTGGCGGCGTTATGCAGCATCGGCTGGAATCGGTCGAGCGCCTTGGCAAACCTGGCGTCATCGCTCTGTCCCGCCTCGAACTCGAACCACAGGCTGCGAAACTCGGCAGCCTGTGCGCCAGGTAGCAGCGAAAAGATCCGCTCAGCCGCAAGTTGCTCCTTTTCGGCTTGCCCCACGTGGGTCGAGGGGACATGAAAAGGCACGTCGCCGGCATCAATCTCCACGATGTCGTGAATAAGCAGCATCTTCACGACGCGCAACACGTCGACTGGCGCTGCCGCATGCTCCGCGAGTACCAATGCGTACATGGCGAGATGCCAGGAGTGTTCTGCACTATTCTCTCGGCGAGATTGATCGAGGAGCGGCGACATCCGCACAACACTCTTCAGCCGGTCTATCTCGCGGAGGAAGGAAAGTTGGTGTTCCAGGCTAGATAGGTTCACGGCGCACACTCGCTGGCAACTGACGATAGCAAGTAGTGTAGCAGTCCCAATGCCGGCAAAATGAGTGCCGCTGCAGCGTCGCAATCTTCGAGGCACCGTGGGCCACTCGATATTCGCCACGACTGTATGATGTGGGGCTTGGCCCTGAGAATTTCGCCCGTGGAAAACGAAACCTACCTGCAGTTTGACGCCTTGCAAACCCTCGCCCGTTGCTCGGATGCCGTCACTGCCGTTTGCGCGTGTAACGCCCCAGATCTCAAGGGGTGGTCCTCCGTGCCTGTTTCCTTTCCCGAAGAACAGCTTGGCGTCATCGGCACACTAGTTCGCGACATCTACGCCGAGGCAACCTTCGAAGAATATCACCCGCAAGGCACGACATTCTGGTCCGTTGAGGCACCGATTGCCCCCCGCTACTTTCCGGCCAATCGCTGTACCGTCTCAACTTGCAAGCTTTGCCAACGCGCGTATTTGCGCTACGTCGAGGGCGGTGGCTACTTCGTCGATCCGCGCATTCGACGACTAAGCGCGAATCTTCTTGTGGACGCCCCGCTTTCTGAATAGGCGCTGGCCTCCGGCCCTGCCGATGCGGCGCGGCACTGGATCGACACCTGTCACCTCAGCAGCATCAAGACGTTGCGCCTTTGTAGCGCTCACCGCGCTTTGTGACTAAAGGCCCCGTCTTGGTTTTTATAGGGGTTGGCGACCTTGCGCGCGCTACCTTTCGGCCCTGAGAGACCAAGCTGCTCGACGAACGACACCGGCGCCTCGGTCGTGCCAGGTTTCGCCGTCGGTTTGATGTCATCCAAGCCCTTCGCCCATTCGGCGAGCATCAGCTTTGCCGTCTCCCGGAAACCCGGAAACTGTTCAACTCTCCGCTGCACTTCAGGCAACACCGCCTGGACCGCCTGTTGAACTATCTCCAGGCAGCCATTCCTCACTATCGGCGTCAGTTGCATGGTCCTCGCTGCCATGTCATGGAGGTCCTTTCCACAACGCCACGTCTTTTTTCCCGCCAGCGTCAGTGCCGGTGTATCTCGAAGCAAGTGGGGGTAGACCGTGACAGTGACGATGTCAAATGCTGGCGACAGCCGTACATCACGCTGATTCGTGTAAAGCAGTCCAAAATTCTTGAGATGGGCATCCCCGTTGCGCAGTGCATAGTTAATCAGATGCAGCGTAAAGAGTCGCGCCATGTCTTCACTGCGGTTATCCAGCGCGACGCGCTCCTTGAGGATCACGGGCATCGACTCCATCGATGCCTTGCGATGCCCAAAGCCGTTGTATTTGTCCGCGGGTAGCAAGCCGGCGAGCGAGCAGAAGTCCTCGAACGCAAGCATTCGGCCGCCATCCTGCCGGTCGAAGCGCTTCACCGCCAGGACCTGACCATCGTCAGACAATTGTGTCTCCGGCACGGTCAATTTCGCTGCCCGCGCCACCTCCAGGCACAAGTACTCGTTGATCGCGATCCATGGCAGATTCTCAGAACCCGTCTTGAGGATCCAGCCCGGGGTCTGTGTCGTGATTTTGCTGTCAGGCTTGGCCGGTTTCTCTGCTGCGAACGACTTCGGCATGACGCCTGAGACCCCTTCATAGAGATCAGACCGTAGCAACTTCAGCAAGCTTTCACGCGAGTCGGTGGACGCCAGCACGCTGGCCATGTCCTCCTGAGCATCAACGGACGACAGTGCGTGCCCATGCGGGACCGCCTGGATGCGCCCAATGCCATTGACGCCTGTGAGCGCCAAGAGCCCGAGATCACTGGTATCCGCATGGGGACCGACTGTCTGGCGCAACAAGTCCTTCCTGTAGCCTTCCGGCAAATTCATCTGGAAGACCGGATGCGGACCTCGTCCATATTCATACGACCGGTTTCGCACCGGCATCGTGAGCGATACCAACTGTTCCGGGGCGACATGTGGGGCGTATGTAAATACACCCATGGAGGCCGGCTCCTCCCCCAAGGCGCCAACCAACTGACCTGCAACATATACATCGAGCTTCATTTGGTGGGCCCGCCTTTGCCTGACGCGCTTGTACCGGCCAGCCAGGCGATCGCCCCTGCCCTCTTCCCCTGGACGCCTTTGATATGTCGGACCCGCTTTCCAGTGGGCTCCAAGTTCGAGCTGTGCGCCGCAGACGTCTGTTCTGCCACAAGGTCATCAAGTGTTCGTCCTTGCCCTGCGGGGCGCGCAAGAATTTCGAGGCCAACAACCTCGAAAAGTGCCAGGACCTTGACCACACCAAGCTCCGGCAATGCCCCATTCTCGAACGCACTGATCCGAGCCCGTGAAACGCCGGTCAGATCAGCTACCTCTTGTTGGGTTTTCCTGGAATGTATGCGAGCCGCCTTGAAAGCCACACCGAGCTCAATGAGATCCATATGTCACGCATTAGGGACATAAAGTCCAAATTTCAGTCTGATGTCACTATAGCGTGACGTTATGACGCGTCAAGGAATAGTTGCCGACAGCGGTCACATAATGTCCCGCTATCGCGACATTATGGATCATTCGCCCTATAACATCACTATAACGTGACTTTATAAATGCCTTAAAGAAGACTTTTCTTCCCAGCTACTGACGGAAGCCGTCGACGGTCAACCCGTCACGATCCTACGTAGACAACCGCCGCCGCCATGGTGGCATGCCGACGTAGGGACTTCACGAGACGCATTCTGGAAGTGGCGGAGGGCGGAGGGCGGCAAGCTAAGGTACCCACCAGTAGCGCGTCATATGGAAGAACACGGGCGCGGCAAAGACCACCGAGTCCAGTCGGTCGAGCATGCCCCCATGCCCTTCAATCATATGGCCCCAGTCCTTGATACCCCGGTCGCGCTTAATGGCCGACATCACGAGCCCGCCCAGAAACCCCATCAGTGCGATAACCAGCGCCACCGCGCCGGCCTTGAGCGGGGATCCATAAGGTGTGATCCACCAGAGCGACGCCCCGAGCGCCGTGGCACTCAATACGCCGCCAACAAATCCCTCCACCGTCTTCGATGGCGACAGCAGAGGCGCAATCTTCCGCTTGCCGATCAACTTGCCCCAGACATACTGCAATACGTCGCTGCCCTGGACGACGATGACCAGATACGCGATCAGAAGCAAGTTCCGCTCGGCGAAACCCGGGATCGGCAGCGTCAGCAGTGCCGGGACATGCGAGATGCAGAACACGCAGACCATCACCGCCCATTGCACGCCTGCGCACCGCTCGAGAAAACGCGTGGTCTCTGAGGACAACGCAGACAAGATCGGCAGGAACAGGAACGCGTAGACCGGGATGAAGATCGAGAACAATCCATACCAGCCGATGTAGACCAGAATGTACTGGCACGGCAGGAAGAAAAAGAAGGCGGCGACGATCGCGCGATGATCGCCTCGTCGTGTGGTGGTGATCGTCACAAACTCGCGCAGCGCGTAGAACGACAGCAACGCAAACAGGACCACAATGGCGCCGCGCCCCATCGCGAACACCACCCCAAGAATGCCAATCATCCACCACCACGCGGTGATGCGCGACGACAGGTTGTCGATCACGCTATGCGGTTCCCCCTTTGCTACGCGCCAGCGCAGCAGCGCAGCGAGCAGCGACGCGAAGACCAGCACGGCAAAGGCGCCAGCAAACAGCAGTTGCGATTCACGAATCATGTGCACCTCAGGCATGCGCATCTGTCCTTTCTTCAATCCAGTTGCGGGGCAACAGAAAGCAGCCCGTCGCGCGCGCGGGCCAGAAACGACTCCTTGGACTCCTCGGCTTCCAGCCGCAGTGGTGGCCCAAATGTCACCGTACAGAGCAGTGGCACCGGCACGATCTCCCCTTTTGGCATTACACGATTGAGGTTATCGATCCAGACAGGCACGAATTCGACGTCGGCCTCCACCGGGCAACTGCGCGCCAGGTGATAGATGCCGCTCTTGAATGGCAGCAGCCGTTCGTCCGTGGTGTTGCGCGTACCTTCCGGAAAGATGATCAGTGACGAGCCGGCCGCGAGCACGTCGGCCATCTGCGACACGGGGTCCTGCACGACGCCGTCGCGCCCGCCGGTGCGGTCGATCAGGAGGGCGTTGAACACGTCACGGCCAATAAAACGCCGCACTCCAGACTTGAGCCAGTAGTCCGCGCCGGCCACGGGCCGCGTGAGCGGGCGCAGGTCGGGCGGCAGGCTGCCCCAGATCAGCACGAAATCGCCGTGGCTGCTGTGGTTGGCGTAGTAGACCCGTTGCCTGGCCAGCGGCAGGCAGCCGTTCCAGCGCGCCTGCATGCCGGTCAGCAAACGCGCGAATCCGACGATCGCGCGGGCCACAACGCTTGCCATCCAGTGCATGGGAATCCGTTTTATCTCAGGAAAAGAATCACGACGGCCACCAGCCATTGCAGCGCGACCAGCGCCCCTGCTATTACCAGGAACCGGCCGGCTCCCCGCGCGCGCTCGGGCATTGCCCGTCCCGCACGCTCGTGTGGCATCCAGCCCAGAGAAATCAGTGCAGTATCGAGCGCGGCCAGTTCATCGGACGTGCTCGCCGTGGACAATACGTCGAACAGTCTTCGATCTATTTCTATCCGCACCAGCAGCCATAACTGCACAGCGCCGGCAAGCGCGCCAACGATACCGATCACCAACCACACCTTGCCGGCTGGCGCCATGATGCCCGCCAGCCCGGTATTGACTAGTGCCAACACAAGTCCAGCCAGATTCAACCGCGCCGCCGCGCGCAGCGATGCCGCCGTGGCATGCGCAAGCCACCCGGTACCAATAAAATTCGCACCGGTCATACCGCCCCCTCCGCGATAAACTGCTCGAGCGCGGCAATGCTAGCAGGGGCCAGCACCACTGGCCGTGCGGCACGTAGCTGCGCGAGTACCACACCAGGATCCGTGATCCTGCGATGTGTGGCGAGCCAGCAGGCAATCACAAGCGCGCTACGCGAGTAGCCCAGCGCGCAACAGACCAGCACTGTCCGACCATCGGCATGCCAGGCAGCGATCTGGCCAACCGCCGCCCGCAGTTGGGACTGCGTTGGAACAGTGAGGTCAAGCACCGGGATACAGCGATAGTCGCGCACATGGACTAGCCGCGGCAACTCGGCGGTAAGGTCGAGCAGCGCATCGGCGCCCGTCAATCGCACTTCATCGCGTCCGGGCAGGCGCCCAATCCATACGCCATCCACGACATGGCTCACCGCATCGTGGTGACGCGTCCACCAGCGCGAATTCAGGAACGCTCCGCCAAGGTATGGCGCCAGGAGCCACCACGCGGCCATTGGTAGCGATCCATCGTCAGCTTTCCCGAATAATGCCGGGCGTCCGGCGCGATACACCAGCGCCACACAAAGCAGTGCCAAGGCGATCCAGGTAAGCACAAGCCATGCGGTGACGGACCACGTCAGCACGGCAAGTGAAAACAGCCATGCCACGCCGGCACCGATGCCGTAGCGCAGCGCCAGCGCGCGTGTGCGCGGGTCCCGCAAAGGCGATGTCACCCCGACCACGACTTGCGCATGCTCGGGACGCGCCAGCGCGGCGGACAGCGGAAACGCGAAGACACAGAGCCAGCCAACCAGCCAACCGGTTGGCACGGTAATCCATCAGCCACCGGGCGCTCGAACGCAAACCGCAGCGGAAAAGCAATGAAACAGGCCACCGAAATGAGCTGCGCCGCCAACAGACGCTTGACGTGCGTGAGCAATCCGGCGCGCGTGCGCCAGAGAAAGAACGAGATGCCATACAGGAGGTCGATCGACCAATAGGGGATGATGGTCCAAGGCACGAACGGAATCCGGTGCTCCCACCCATAGTGGAAATACGGCACGTCCGTGCGCAGACTGGCAAGCCAGTTTGCCAAGCCGTAGGAGCTGAAGAACAGCGTGCCCATGCCCGCCAACAGCAGCGCGGCGAGCCACCATGGACGCCCGACTGGTCCATCGTCGGCGACATCGTCGGCTGACGCCGTCGCGGCAGCGCGATCCACGGGCGTCATGTGGCGCCCTCGACGCGGCGGGCCAGGCTGACAGTGAAGATACCCCACGGATCGATGCGCTGGACAATCTTCTCGAATCCGGCCTCACGCACGAGCTGGTCCATTTCGGCCTGAGAACGGCGACGCATCACCCACGCAGAGCCGGCACGATGGCTCGTCAGCGCCCGCGCAATGAACTCGAGCTGCGGGTGCCACGGCTGCCCCGTGTAGACCAGAAAGCCGCCCGGTGGTACAGCGCGCGACAGCCCACCGAGCGAGCGCGACACCATATCGTTGTCGCCAAACAGTTCATAGAGCCCGGAGACGATGGCCAGCGTCGGCTGCGGCGCAAGCGTGGCGAGGCTGTCGGCGTCAAACGCGTCGCCTTTTTCGAAACGCGCCACGGCGCCAAGACCCTTTGCCGCGATCAGCGCACGGCCCTGCTCCACATTGATATCGCTGTAGTCACGCAGCAGGATCGACGCGACGGCCGCGCCATTGAACCGCCCTTTCTGCGACGCCAGTGCCTCCAGCACATATCGGCCATGGCCCGCCGCAATATCGACGATCCGCACTGGCGCGCCGGCCGCATGAAGTCGCGCCACAGCCTCGCCGATGAGCTCCTCGACATGCAGCTTGCGCTGTCGGATGCCGCGCCAGCCAATCGCGTCCAGGTAGTTCCGGTCCACAAACTTTCCGACGCCAAGATTGCCAGTGGCTTGGTTTCGGTACACGTAGTCCAGGGTCGAACCGGAATCGAAGCCGGTGGCATGCCCGAGCCGCAAGCCCTCGGACAGCCTGCCGCCCAAGCGCAGGCCGGCACGCGTGAGCGCCCAGTAAATCGCGGCGGGGCTACCGGCGGGCAAGGGCTGCGCAAGGCGGTCCGACTCTTCCTTGAACGGACCCTCATGATCCGCATGGCGCAGCGACACCGGCGCCGACGGCGCATCGAATTCGCGCACGATAAAGCGACGCGCCGCGGCGACGGCCTTCGCACGGTCCCGCTCGCCCAGCGTATCGTGATAGAAACCCTCAAGCACGACCTTTTCCTTGACGCGCGCGCCAAGGCGTTCGAAGAACGTGTCCTGCGGGGCTCGATGCACAACCCAGTCCGCGCCCGAGATCAGCAATTGCGTCGGCACCGTGATTGCAGCGGCATCGGCCACGATGCGCTCTGCGGTCTCATAGAGGTCAAGCAGTATGTTGACGGCGATTGGGCGCGTGATCAGCGCATCGCGCTCGTAGCTGGCGATCCGCTCGGGATCGTGCGTCAAAAACTTCGGCTTCACATAGCTGTTCACGAAGAACTTGCCACGCACCTTGTGCATCAGCTTGAGACCGGGACGCGCGAAGGGCACGTAAAGTTTTACCTTGAACGCCGGCGACGCCGCGATCAGGCAGCGGATGGGTGGCGCGTAGTCGTGAACCCAGGTAGTGGCGAGCACCGCTCCGACACTTTGCGCCACCACGGCCATGTCGCGCACCGCGATGCCATGAGTGGCGGCGATATGGTCGACAAAGGTCTGAATATCGCGCACGGACGTGGCCAAGCTTGGGCTGTAGCCGCGCTCACCGGGCGAGCGGCCGTGGCCGCGCGCATCCCACGCGAAAAACGCGTGGTCAGGCAAATTGAGCTCGTCGACCAGATGGGCAACGCGTCCGGAATGCTCGTGTCCCCGGTGAAACAACAACACGGCGCCGCGGGAAGTGACACCCGACGCCAGGTTTGAAGTGGGCATCGGGGTGGGATTGGGAAGTGAGGTCGAAGCCGGCCAGAATCGATAAAACAGTGTCTGGCCATCGTGGGTCTGGAACTGCGACTCGATCGGGGTACGGACCACGTGAGTTCACTCCATGTTTGGCTTCTGTTGGCCGCCTCCAGCTGCTTGGGCAGCTTAGGCAGATTGGGTGGCACGAGCTTCCTGCACGCCACGCTGCACCCGCCGCACGATGGTCACGATCGACAGCAGGCACAACCCTCCCCATATCCAGCCGCCGTAGTGGCCAGGGCCGAATCCCAGGCCCAGCCACAGGCCCAGCGCACCCAGCACCAGTGCGCGATCGCTCTTGCCCAGCGGGCCGTCGTAGCGGCGGCTGGCGCCCGCTAGCGGCCCGATCAGACCTGCGCACTCCACCACCACGGCGAGCACTGCGAACGGCACGACGACACTTCCGTATGGCAGGACAAATGGAATCACGAGGGCAAGATCCGACAGGATGTCGCCCAGTTCATTGAGATAGGCGCCAAGCGCGCTTTGCTGGCCGTGCTCGCGCGCCAGCATGCCGTCGATGGCGTTCAGCGCCATCCGGGCAAACAACCACAATGGCATCAATAGAAAAATGCCCGGCAGCCAAACCAGTGCCCCGACCAGGCCGCCCACCACAATCGATCCTAGCGCCGCGAAGGTGGTCACCTGGTTCGCCGTCACCCCACGGTCGGCCAGCCGTTGTACGAACGGCCGCAACCACCCCTGGAATCTTGGTTTGATCTGATAGAGGGTCATCGGATATGCGCAGAGGCCTCGCCAGACCACGGCGACGACAGGTGCATTTTTAACCGCTTTTTAACCAGTGTGCAACGCCATCATGAAATCGGCACTTCTACGTCGTTTCCCCACGCCTCAGGGGGGCAGCGGGAGCAGCTTTCCAGCGATCGAGCGATGACGCGCAAACCGGGATGGGCGTGACCCAACGTTTCCTAGAACGTCGCCGGCGAATTCACCCAAAGCACCTTCGCCACGACATTCCCGACGTTGCGGTAGCCATGCGGTACCTGGCTGGAGAACGTAAAGGCATCCCCCGGGCCAATCAGGTAGATGTCGTCGCCAAGCATCAACTCGAGCTTGCCTTCCAGCACGTAGCCGACTTCTTCGCCCTGATGCTCGATCTGGCCATCACTGGCCTCTCCTGGCCAGACGATATGGATGTTGGCCTGCAGCAAGCCGCCGCGTTTGGGCAACACCACGCGTTCGAGCGCCACCCCACCTACGCGGATGACTGGACGTTCGCCATGGCGCAAGATGGGAGACTGATGCGTATCGTCATCGCTGGTAAGCGCTCCGATGTTCGTATCGAGCGCCACGGCCAGCCGATGGAGGGTGGTGAAGGACGGTGTGGCCAGGCCACGCTCGACCTTGGAGATCAGGCTTTCGGAGCAGCCCGCCTTGTTCGCCAGTTGCAGCAAGGTATAGCCGGCCACCAGCCGCGCATGGCGCAGCTTGAGACCAAGCGTCAGGGTGGCCGACTTGCTGTCGACGGGCTCTTGCGGGATTGGGCTCGCGGTCTTCGCCATGCGGGCTTATCGTTAGTCGTTCAAAGGAGCTGCCGCCACGTATTCTGCTCACTCACGGCTGGCGGCAGGCGAGTTCGGCGACAGTGTACGCCAGTGCCTGCGTGCCAAGAAACAGGTCCGCGGCATCGGTGTCCTCGGCGGCGTTATGGCTGATGCCCCCCTTGCTCGGCACGAAGATCATCGCCGTAGGGCAATGATCGGCCACGTACATGGCGTCGTGGAAGGCGCCCGATGTCAGCCGCATGGGCTGTCCACGGCCCGCACCGTGGCTGGCCCGCGCGCAGGCGCGTTCGATACCGCCCAGCATGGATTCAGGAAAATACGTCGGCCCCCGGTGAAAGAAGCGCGTCACCGCCACGTCTGTAGCCGGCGCATGCCGCATGCAGGCAAGCCGCAGTTCGTCTTCGGCACCGTCCAGGACATTATCATCCAAGCAGCGCATATCGACCGTAAACGTAACCTTGCCCGGGATGGTGTTGACAGAGTTCGGCGTCACCGTCCATTGGCCTAGCGTCAGGCGCAGTTCCGGCTCGCTTGCCGCGTTCGGATCGCGAGACGCACGCGGGGCCAACGCATAGAGATCCTGCGCGATGGCGACGGCCACGGCCATCGCATCGCGACGCACGGCCATGGGCGTGGTCCCCGCATGCGCCATGGTGCCCGTGCATTCGACACGGAACCAGCGCACGGCTTGAATGCCGGTCACCACCCCGAGCGGCAGCCCAGCGCTTTCCAGGACGGGACCTTGCTCGATATGGAGCTCAACGCAAGCGGCCATGGTTCGCCCCATTGGCACCCGGGTCACGTCGTGACAGGCAGCCAGCGCGGCATCCAACGCATCTCCAAACCGAATGCCAGCCGAGTCGGTGGCATCACGATACCCGGCCAGTCGCGCTGCCTCGACAAACGCGCTGGAGCCCATCGCTCCCGGCCCAAAGCGGCTGCCCTCTTCGTTGGTCCACGACACGACCTCGATCGGACGCAGCGTTTCGATACCCGCCGCGTTGAGCGCCGCAATCACTTCCAGGCCCGCCAGTACGCCGTATGCGCCGTCGTACTTGCCGCCCACCGGCTGCGTATCGGCGTGACTCCCGGTCAGCACGGGGGGCAAGTCCACCCGCCCTGGGCGCCGGAAGAACAGATTGGCGCAATCATCGATGCTAACCTCGCAGCCCAAGGCTCGCGCCTGATCCACTAGGTGACGGCGTGCCGCCAGATCGATTTCGGTCAGCGTTTCGCGTGATACCCCGCCGTCGTCCCTGCCGCCGAATTGCGCCAAGGCAGCGAGCGATGCGGAAAGGCGCCCGGCGTCTACATGATCCTGTGCCCGTTCCGCCGTGGCTTGCGCTGCGTGATCAGCCTGATCCGCGCGGTTGAAATTCTCGGCCTGAAATTTCTGGTTCAACGTCTTCTCCTCAAGTCAGACCAGGTCTGCCAACGCCTGCTGCAAACGATGCGCCACGGCCAGCACGCGCACGTCGGCGTGGCGTGGCGCGGTGACTGTCACGCCCAAGGGCATGCCTGCGGCACCCAAACCTGTCGGGACATGAACGCAAGGCGTACCGAGCAGCGTCCACATCCGGCAGAAAATGGGATCGCCGGTGGCCGCCAAGCCCTCAGGTGCTTCGCCTTCGGCGCTAGGTGCCAGCACAACATCGAACCCTTCGAGCGTCATCGCCACGGACATCCGTGCCGCTTCGGCCAGCACAAGTGCGGCGCGAAAACGCTCTCCCGTTACCGCGCGCCCCGCTTCGAGTTGGCGGGCAAACGCCGGACTAAAGCTCGCTGCCGCTTCACGCGCCTCTGGGGCGAACGCCGCAACTGCTTCGAAAGCCATGATGTCCATCTGCGCCTCGGTCAATCCATTGCAAATGGCGGGCAACTCGATTTCCTGCACCACTGCGCCAAGGCCTTCCAATGCTCGCGCGGCGGTCTCCAGCGCGTCACGCGCCCCAGCACTGGCGCGATCCCAGTGCGGTGTCCGGACGATCCCAACGCGTGGCGAGGCAGGCGTCCGGGCACACGCCTCTGCCATTGACACATCACGTGCCAGGGTGCCGATGAAAAGCGCCGCATCATCCACTCGTCGAGCGAGTACACCGACGGTATCCAAAGTGGGCGACAACGGCTTGATTCCTGCCAGCGGCAGTGTGGCGTGGGTGGGCTTGTAGCCCACGACGCCGCAGTAAGCTGCGGGACGGATAATTGAGCCTGCAGTCTGGGTGCCAAATGCAAGCGGCACCATGCCGGCCGCCACGGCGGCTGCCGAGCCACTGGAGGAGCCGCCCGGTGTGCGAGGCGCGTTCACCGGGGCTCGCGGGTTGCCGGTAGGCCCCGGCTGGAACGTCGCGAACTCTGTGGTCACGGTCTTCCCCACCACGACCGCACCGGCACTACGCGCCAACGCGACGGCGGCGGCATCCAAGCCAGGGCGATGCGCCGCGTAGATTGGCGAACCATAGGTGGTTGGCAAGTCGGCGGTATCCATCAGGTCCTTCACACCCAGCGGAATGCCGTGCAAAGGCGTGGATACTGCCCCGGCATCCAGCCGACGCGCCAGCTCGATGGCAGCGTCCCGCCCGACATGCTGCCAAGCACGGATGACAGCGTCCTGCGCCTGGATGCGATCAAGCGTCGCCCGCACGATGGTTTCGGCGCGCAATTCGCGACGGGACATACGCGCGACCAGTTCGCGCACGGGTAGATCGAGAAATGGGTCCAAAACTAGGGTCTCCGGAATGGATTTACCAACTCGACTTAGCCAAAATACGCCGCACGCACTTCATCGTTCTCGCGCAATGCCTGAGCCGAACCTTGCGCCACTACCCGCCCCTGCGTCAGGACATAGCCCTGGTGCGCGATCGCCAGTGTCTGCCGCGCGTTCTGTTCGACCAACAGCACGGTCATGCCAAGTTCGTTGATCTGCTGGATAACCTTGAAGTTTTCCTTTACGTACAGCGGCGACAATCCCAGCGATGGCTCATCGATGACCAGCAACCGTGGTTGCGCCATCAATCCACGACCAATCGACACCATGGCCTGTTCACCGCCCGACATCGTCCCGGCCAATTGCGCAGACCGCTCCCGCAGACGTGGGAAGATTTCGTAGACTCGGGCGATGCGCTCTCGTACCTTGTCCGGGTCGGCCTCGAGAAAGGCTCCGAGCGCCAGGTTCTCGGCGACGGTCATGCGCGGGAAGACCTTGCGCCCTTCTGGAATGCAAGAGATACCGCGCGCGGTGATATTGTGCGTTTTCTCCGCCGCAATATCGACGCCATCCCACAGGATGCGTCCCTTGCGCGCTGGCGTGAGCCCCAGAATCGCGCGAATCAGCGTGCTCTTGCCTGCGCCATTGGCGCCAAGGATGCAGGTAATCTTGCCTGGCGGCACATCGAGGGAGACGTCATGCAGCACGTTGACCTTGTCATAGCCCGTGCTCAGGCCCTCTACCCGCAGTGTATTCGCGCTCATGCCGCTTCCTCCCCGAGATAGGCGGTCTGCACATCGGGATCGGCCGTGATCTCGGCGTACGTGCCTTCGGCGATCTTCTTGCCATAGTTCAGCACCACGCACCGGTCCGTGATGCGTTCGATCACGTTCATCTCGTGCTCGATAAGCACGACCGACAGGTCTTGCAGCTTGCCGCGCACCTGCAGAATGTCGTCCATCAATTCGTGAGTTTCGTCGTGCGTCATCCCCGCCGACGGTTCGTCGAGCAGCAACAGTCGGGGACTGCTCATCAGCGCGCGGCAGACCTCGATCCGGCGACGGTCGATCATCGTGAACGACTCGACTGGCTCAAATAGCCGATTTACCAGCGGGGGACTAAAGATACCCAGCAACTCGCGTACGGACGCCACATAACGCTCGTACTCCGCGCGGAAGGCCTGGCGTCGAAACAGGTTGAACACGAGCCCGTGCTGCATGTGCTGGTAATCGCCGATGACAATGTTGTCAAACACCGTCAGAGGCAGCGACAGTCGCGAGCGCTGGAAGGTCCGTGCCACGCCGCTGCGATAGATGTCCTGCGGCGTTTTCCCAATGACGTTCTCGCCGTTATACGTGATGGTGCCCGCGCTGGCCTTATATAGGCCCGTCAGTACGTTGAAGAACGTGGTCTTTCCGGAGCCATTCGGGCCGAGCAACCCGAGAACCTCTCCGCGACGGATGTCGAGTTGGAGATTGTCCAGCGCTGTCAGGCCACCAAAGCGCATTGTGAGATTGCGCACCTCGATCATCGCATCGCTCATTGGGCGTCCTTGGTCGGGAAGAACAAACGGATCTTGCGCGGCAACAGTCCCTCCGGGCGAAACAGCAGGATCGCGATAACCAGCGCCGCGTAGAAGAGGAAGCGGTATTCCTGAATGAACTGCAGCTTCTCCGGGAGCACCAACACAATGATGGCGGCCGGGATCAGGCCCACGACATTGCCCAGCCCGCCCAGAATCACAATCGACAGCAACAGCAGCGAGTCCGCGAAGGTAAAGTTATTCGGCGCCACAAACGCCGTCACCATGCCGTAGACGCTCCCGGCCACGCCTGCGAAGAAGTTACCCAGCATGAAAGCGATAACCTTCCAGCGCGCAATATGCAGGCCAAACGTCGCCGCGGCAGTCTCATCGGTTCGCACTACATCCATCGCCAGCCCTACCCATGAGCGCTCCAGCGCCTTGACCACCGCGAACGTACCCGCGCACAGGGCGAGGCTCAAGAGCGCGTAACTGGCATAAAATGACACGTCGATGCCGAACAGCGTCACACCCTCATTGAACTGGAAGCCAAACAGCGTCATACCGGGCACTTGCAGACCTTGCGGACCACCGAGCACGTCATTGACTTCGAGAAAGGTCTTGAACAGGATGCCAAACGCAATGGTCACTAACGCCGCATAGTGACCTCGTGTACGCAGTACCGGCGCAATCAGCAGCGAGCCGATGACGGCTGCCGCGATGCCAGACAGCACGATCACGAGGATCGACGGAATCGGCGTATGCGCGCCGAGAACGGCCGTAGCGTATGCCCCAATGCCAAAAAACGCTGCCCCCGCAAAATTCGACACACCGGAATAGCCAAACTGCACCGTGAGGCCCAGACAGGCGGTGGTATAGAGCAGCACCGCGCACAGCATCAGCAACACAAAATGGCTTTCGTGGAACAATACGATCAGGACAAGCGTGCCCATGATCGACCAAAGTCGAGACATGCCGGGCCGCCGGGCCGCGGCTTGCTCCACGGCCTGCGTGACCTTAAACCTGCTGGCAATCACCAAAGCAACCACGGCCACCGCCAGCAGCACGCCCACGGCGACTTGCGATTCCGCATGCAGGAACAGATAGAGATAGGCCACGATGGCGATAGCCGCAATACCTAGCACCCACGCCGGGCTGCGCGGTTTGCCGCCAGCACCGGCGGTCGTCGGGGGCAGCGGATTCGAGACGTTCTCAGACACGTTCACTGGTTTTCTCCGCAATGAGTCCGGTCGGCTTGAAGGCCATCAGCACGATGACCACGGAAAATGCAAAGACATCCTTGTAAGCACTTGGAATATCGGGCACCAGCGCCGGCAGCGTCGCGCTGCCCAGTACTTGCAGGGCAGCAAACAGAAAGCCGCCGAGGATGGCACCATAGAGGTTGCCCAGGCCGCCAAGAATGGCTGCAGCAAACCCAATGACACCAAGGAGCAGGCCAACGTTGAAATTGATCTCGTTGTAGTAGAGACCGTTCATCACGCCGGCCAATGCGGCCATGGCCGAGCCAAGCGCGAACGTGGCCAGCACCACTACCTCGAAGTTGATGCCCATCAGGCGCGCAGTCTCACCGTCCTGCGCCACAGCTCGGATGGCCATGCCGAACCGCGTGCGTGTGATCAACAAATGGACGCCGATAATGATGGCCACACCCGCGGCCAGCAAGATCAGGTTGTCCGCGCGCAACGTGAACGCACCGAGCGTGAACTCCGTGCTTGGGAGCAGCGCCGGAAATGGCTTTGGGTTCGAGCCATCCGGATAAAAAAGGCGCACGGCTTCGCGCAATACCGTACCCAGCATCAGCGTTGCCAGCAGTGTGTTGAGCGGTGGCGCCTTGCGCAGAGGCAAGATCAGCAGTCGCGCAATCACGGCACCCAGCAAACCCGTCACGATCACCGCGCATACCACGATGGCCAGCAACTGCAGCCACGGCGAATCTACGTGCAGCGCCAGCACGCCAGCCGATGCGGCAAGCCCTGCGAATGCTCCTACCATCAATACATCGCCGTGAGAAAACTTAATGACGTCCAGCACGCCGAAGAACAGCGTGAAGCCGACTGCCACCATGGCGTAGATCATGCCGAGCATCAGCCCGTTGAAGACGTACTGTCCCAATACACTCATCGGTATCCCCAGAATGGCCTGATTAGACCGTCTAGCAGCGCTGGCGCCCGGGAGCGCGAACCGTTCGCCCCGCCAGGTCGCCAGCTCTACGCTTACAGTCCACTCAGCTTCTTCGTGCCCTTGCCGTAGGCGCTGTCTTCCCAGATCACCCATTTACCGTCCTCGACGACGTACTTGGTGATCAGTGGCACGACGTTCTGACCGTGCTCGTCGAAGGTGACCTTGCCAATGACGGTGTCGACGTTCTTCGTGCCATTCAGCACGTCTCGTACCTTCTTGCGATCCGGGCCGACCTTTTCGACGGCGTCCATGATGAGGTTGGCAGCAGCAAAGGCAAATGGGCCGTATGCTTCAGGCGGCTCGCCATACTTTTGCTGCGTATAGCGCTCCATGAAGAACTGGCCACCGGCCAGTTTTTCGACTGGCGCGCCCTCGATAAAGGCGAGCGAGCCCTCGGAGAGCGACTTGCCTACGCCTTCGATATAGGCATCTGACTTGATTCCCGAGGTGCCTTCGAACTGGGCCTTGATACCCAGCTTTTCCATCTGGGTGCGGATGCGTACGCCAAGTGGTGTGAGACCACCGAAATAGACCACGTCGGGCTTGAGTTCGCGGATCTTGGTCAACTCGGTCGTGAAGTCCTGCTGGTCGGCCGTGACGCCAAACGTGCCGACGATGGTGCCGCCGTCCTTCTTCAGGTATTCACTAAAGTATTTGTTATGACCCTTGCCGTAATCGGTGGTGTCATGAATGATCGCCCACTTCTTGTAGCCCAGGCCGGTCATGAACTTTGCGGCCACTTCACTCTGGTTGATCATCGTGCCGTTGACACGATGAATCTCCTTGAAATTGTTGCCATACGTGACTTCAGGCAGCACCGCGCCCCACACGACTGCCGGCATACCAAAGCGACTGTAGACACCGACCGTGCCCATCGCCACAGCCGAACAGAAGTGCGTGACACCGGCCACAATTGACTTGTCCGCGGCAATCTTGGTGGCAACCTGTACGCCTACATTGGGCCGGCACTCGTCATCCTGGACGACCAGTTCATACGTGTATTTGGCCTTCGGATCGGCATTGCGCAGGCGCACAGCCAAGTCTGCCGAGTTGCGTCCGCCCAAACCGATCGACGAGACCCCACCGGTCAGGGGGCCCACAAACGCGATCTTGACGACGTCCTTTGCCTGCGCCGGCGCGGACATCAGCACCACACCAGTGGCAGCGGCGGCAATCGCGGCCGTGGCCACAGTTCTCTTCTTCAGCACTCTGTTCCCCTTAATAGAGATGTCCAACGGGCGGCAGGCCCGGCGTCCGGACCGAACGGGTGCAAGGCGCCGACCGCGCGCCCGAGAGCATCGGTGAAAGTTCTCTGCACCAAATTCAAGTCACTTGAATGCTATGCAACAGACATGCCAGGGAGCAACGAGCATTAACCCGTAGGTCTTTTGGGGGGAGGAGAAGGGCTGGGCCATGACAATGGCCCAGAAGCCGCCACGGCCCGGATGCATATCGGTGCATGACCGGCGTTTTCGGTGCATGACCGCCCTGTTTTCGAAAACCGCGAATTGCCGGGATCGGCGTCGGTAAGCAGAGTGCCTTTCAGGCGCCGACTTCTAGACCCTGTGGAAACTCAACGGGACTCGAAGCTTCGACATGCATTGGAGGCAGCCTTGCACGACATTAAGGTCACCTGGTGGGCTCTGGTTGGGAGGCGGAGCGGCGCTACTGACAAGTGTGTGATTCTGGGCTTCGTAGACGAGTCGTCCGCTGATGCGGCGAATCCCGCCCGTTGAGCGCAGGTAGTAGCGAGCTTCGCCGCTGCCGTGAAATTGGGTCCTGCCCCGAGAGTCGAAGCACCTTGCCACCTGTCGCACCGGCACCGTCATGGATCAGGCAGTCCGGATGGTCGTCCGATCGTTTTGAGATAGCATGGCGCTGGTCACCAGAACCTGAATCGCAAGGAACCTGCGCTTGCCCGAAGCCCTCCATTCCAGCCTAGCCGGCGAGTTCCCCACCTTCGAGACGTCGGATTTCGCGAGCGAGGGGTCGTTCTACTTCGACCTCGTGCGCCTGCAGGATCGCGACGACATCCCGCGCGGCTTCCTGCACCGGCACAATTACTACCACCTGCTCTGGATGACCCGGGCGCGCGGCACGCACATGCTCGACTTCGCGCATTTCGATGTGCGCGACCACTCGGTGTTCTTCCTCTCGCCGGGTCAGGTGCATGCCTGGACGTCATCGATCAAGCCGCACGGCTACGTGCTGAACTTCAGCACCGACTTCTTCGCCCGGATGTTTCCGCGCGCCGAAGATGTTGCCAGGTTTCCGTTCTTCCATCCCTCGCGCGGTAATAGCGCGCTCTATCTCACGCAGAGCCAGCATGACGACATGCTGCCGCTGCTACGCGAGATGGAGCACGAGGCCCACGACCGCCAGCCGGGCTATCCCGAAGTGGTGCAGGCCTGCCTGCTGATCCTGCTTACTCGACTGCGGCGCCTATGCCCCGACAACGAGCCCGCCAGCGGCGTCGGTCCACAACAGGCCCTGATGCGTCGCTTCACGATGCTTGTGGAAACGCACTACCTGCGCTTCGGGACGATCGGGCAGTATGCTGAGGCGCTCTGCGTCAGCGAGCGTCAGCTCAACGACGCCGTCAAGCGTACCGTGGCACGCACGGCCAGCCAGGTGGTACAGGAGCGCGTAATCCTGGAAGCCAAGCGCTGGCTCAGCAATACCGAAACCGGCATCGCGGAGATTGCATTTCGCCTCAATATCGAGGACCCAGCGTACTTTGCGCGCTTCTTCAAGAAGCAGACCGGGCTGACGCCGGGCGACTTCCGTCGCAAGCATTGCCGTCCGCTGGAATGACGCGCGAAAAAGTCCAATACAACGTCTGATCCGTCCTAACGCCACGGCCACGCCTCTGCGTAGAGTGCTCCTGAATGGTGTTGCCAGGCCCGGTCTTGCCGGAATGCCGCCGGCATGCCCGAAGAATAGAAAAAAATACAGGAGACAGACATGCACAAAGCAATCGCCCGATTGCGCGGCCTTGCCGTGGCCACCGCCTTGGCCGTCACAACCTTCCATGCCATGGCCGACTATCCGGATCGCCCCTTGCGCGTCATCGTCCCATTTGCCGCCGGCGGCGCCACCGACGTGATCGCGCGCACCGTGGCCCAGGCCATGTCGGCCCGGCTCGGCCAGTCGGTCGTGGTGGAGAACAAGGCTGGCGCCAACGGCAACATCGGCGCCGTCTCGGCAGCGCGCTCGGACCCCGACGGTTACACGCTGTTGATGGCCACTTCCAGCCACGCGATCAATGCGTCGCTCTACCAGAAGCTCAACTACAGCCTCACGCGCGATTTTGTCGGGCTGTCGAACCTGGCGTCGGTGCCCTTGCTGCTGGTGGTGAATCCGTCGGTACCGGCCAATTCGGCCAGCGAACTCGCGGCCTACGCCAAGGCCAATGCCGGGCGCGTCAACTATGCGTCGGGCGGCACCGGCACCGCGTCCCACCTGGCTGGTGAGCAATTCAGCACGCTGGCCGGCACGAAGATGACGCACGTGGCCTACAAGGGTGGATCGCAGGCGCTCAACGATGTGATGGGCGGCCAGGTGCAAGTCATGTTCGCCAACCTGCCCGAAGTCCTCTCGCAGGTACAGACCGGCAAACTCAAGGCGCTGGCGGTGACCGGCAACAAGCGCCACGCCGCCCTGCCGGACGTACCGGCCTTCTCGGAGACGCCGTTTCCGGGCATGACCGCGCGTTCGTGGTTCGGCCTGTTCGTGCCGGCCGGCACGCCGCCAGCGGCTGTCCAAAAGCTCTCGCAGGCCATCGTCCAGAGCGTGGCCGACCCCGCCGTCAAGGAACGGCTGAAGGGACTCGGCGCCGATCCCGTGGGCGACGACCAGGCCGCCTTTCAGAAATACGTAAACCAGGAAGTGACGCGCTGGGCCGTGCTGGTCAAGCAGTCCGGCGCCACCGTCGATTGATTCCCCTCTGCATCGTTTAAGGAATACCCATGCTGTATGACGTCCGCACCTACACCTGCCGCCCCGGCACGATCAAGAAACACCTGGCGCTGTATGCCGAGTACGGCTTTGCGATCCAGAGCCAGCATCTGGGCAAGCCGCTGGCTTACATGCAAACCGAGACCGGCAACGTGAACAGCTACATGCACATCTGGGTCTACGACAGTGCAGCCGATCGCGAAGCCAGGCGCCAGGCACTGCAGAAAGACCCCGCCTGGGCCGACTATCTCAAGATGAGTGCCGAGGCCGGCTATCTCGTCAGCCAGGAGAACCGGCTGATGTCGCCGGTTTCGTTCTTCCAGCCGTAATGGCCGGTGCTGCGGGCTGATCCGAGACTTCATTTAAAGAAGCCCATCAAATGTGATGACAGGCTTTGCTCAAACCACAGAGTTGAAGAAGGCACGGCCCTGGAGAAACGCGCCGCCCCAATGTAACGTGCACCCACGGAACCGGATGTCAGTGCTCCACTGATTCCGCACCCGCTTGCTTGGTTACGGGGCGCCCCGCCACCCTCAATCTCGTGCTGGGCGGACGGCCGCCCGAATTAACTACGCCGACGAGGCAAATACATCCTCAAGTCCAATAAAAAATGGGAAGCTCCGCGCTTCCCATTTTCCGTCTTGCAAGCCCCAAACTTACAGGGCAGCGTCCTTCAGCTTCTTCAGCGGACGAACCTTGACCTTCACGGAAGCCGGCTTTGCAGCAAACCATTGATCCTGGCCCGTGAAAGGATTCTTGCCGAAGCGCTTTTTCGTGGCCGGAACCTGGATCGCCGAAACCTTGAAGAGGCCAGGCAGCGTGAATTCGCCAGCGCCCTTCTTGTGGATCGAACTCACGATGGTGTTCTCCAAGTGCGACAGCACCGTTTGCACCGTTTTCTTGTCCAGCTCAGTCTGGGCAACCAGATGGGCCAGCAGGCTCGACTTGTTGAACGTGTCCTTTAGCGGCTTGGCCACCGGCGCTGCTGCCGCCTTCTTGGCCGCCGGTGCGGCCTTCTTCGCTACGGGAGCAGCCTTCTTCGCCGGTGCTGCCGCTTTCTTTGCCGCAGTCTTCGGGGCGGCCGTCTTCTTCGTTGCCATATGGCTCCTATCGCAGAACTACCAGCACAATTGCCGGATTCCGCGCAGCATAGCGGAGATTTGTGCGTATGTGCAGTCCCACTTGCTCACAGGTTGTTTCGACCTGTTACGCGGCGCCAGCGTGTCGGAATAGCGGTTCGGTACGCTTGCGCGCGACGCCCGCCTCCCCCGATCACGACGAGCAGGGCGCGCTAGAGGCTTCCCGAGCTAGCTCGCTCTGCTTGGCAGCGGGCGCAGCGCCCGTAAAGCACCAACGAATGGTCGCGTAATACAAAACCCTTATCCTGTGCTACCTCTTGCTGCCGGGCCTCTATACCTTCGTCACTGAATTCATCGACCTGCCCACACTCCACGCAAACCAGGTGGTCGTGGTGATCCCCCTCGTTGAGTTCATACAGGGCCGGGCCAGGACCGAACTGTCGGCTAGCAAGGAGATGCGCCTGCTCCAATTGGCTCAGTACGCGGTAAACGGTCGACAAGCCAATTTCGGTGTTCTCCTCCAAGAGGATTCGATAGACCTCTTCGGCACTCATATGCCGGTGCCGGTTCGCCTGGAATATCGCCAGTATTCGAAGCCTAGGCGTCGTACGTCGAAGACCAGCTCCCTGAAGTTCAGATAAGGGTTGCATTCTGTTCTCCTTGCCTCGCTTACCGTGTGCCCGCCTGAAATCACGGGACTCTCGCGAGCTTGACCTGCTCGCCTCCGCAAAATGATAATACGTCCCATTCTCGACGCAAAGTGATAACAGCGGTGGAAAATAGGCATGCCACGTGTACGTGAACTCTTTGCAACGCGTCAGCGCCAGCATTCGTCGGCCGACCCCGGGGCCAGCGCACACCCTCTTCCCATCAGGCATTACGCCATCGCTGGAGCGAGCCCCAAATTGAGTCGCGCGCCCTCCGGAAAACTTCTGCGGCTCGAAGACTGCTGTTTCGCCTAAATTCAAGACGTCGATACCGGCGATTTCCCGCCGGTTCGCACCCCAACGATCGAGAAAAATAGAACACGCCGCCCGGGTGAATCGCGCCTGCGGGCGGCAACTCAGAGTTAGGTCACGTCAAACAGCTTCTGAACACCCGCTAAATCGACTTTTGGTATGACGATGTGCCCGCTAGCGGCATCGCCAAACGTTCGCGCCTCGCTTAGCAGGAGCAATCGCGCGGCTAGAGCGCATAGCGCCGCGTCAAGAGCGTCGATGGAGCCCAAGGTCGTCGTCTCGATTCCAACATCCTCCAGCAATGCGCGACGCTGCAAACGCTTCTGCTTTGCCGAAGCGACGTGCTTGCCAAGAAGCGCGCAAACGATCGCGTGAGGGAAGGTTTCAAAACTCGCCGGCATGCCGGCGTATTTCCCGTCAACCATTAGCGGGTATTGATCGGATAACGCCTCGTATATTCTCTGGCCGTTCAGCATCCAACCGTAGAAGCCATTTGGATTAGCTGTCGCGCGCTCAGCCGTCGGCGTCGAAAAGCAAAAAATTCGCTCCCTGGCAAGCTCCCTCTCCGCTTTCCGCCCTCGCCCCTCAACACTCCATCGACATGGGGCATCAACACCAACAATACCGACCTGATAGTGAACGCAATGTTGCACCAGGACTTCAGGGTCCGTACTTCTAGTCGACAAGATGACGTTGCGGCCGTCCAGGACGACGAGATGGCATCCTTTCCGCATTCCACCGACATCGATCCCACCTACTCGCATAGTCTTGCATTCAGAATCGGCAAGGTCCGCTTCTTGGGTTGCCTGAATATGCTATCGGGGCAGTGTCGGAATCTGCTGCGGCGCGTTTCCTGGCAACGGCGACTGCGCGACGTTGAGAACGGCCGCGAGCATGCTGTAGTAGCCATTGATGGCAATGAGGTCAATCACACCGCGCTCACCGAACTTGTCCTTGATACGCGCATAAGTCGGATCGCTAATGCTCTTGTTGCGGTCCAGTTCATCAATGAAGTCATAGAGCGCCTCCTCGTCAGCGCTCATCCCCGTCGGCCGCCGCCCTTCGGCAATAGCTTGCGCCACTGGCTGCGAGACGCCCGCCTTCAATGCCAGCTTTTGATGTGCGAGCCACTCATACTGGTTGCTCCACTGCCGCGCCGTCAGAAGAATCACAAACTCACTCAATCGAGGCTCGAAGGCACTCTCATAGCGGAGATAAGCGCCCATGCGTTGCAGACGGTTCAGCAATTCCGGACTCCTCAGCAACGGCACCCACGGACCGGCACTGACGTTCCTCGGAGCACCTCCGGCAGGAGTCCCTTCCGATAGCAGTTCAATGGATTTTTTTTGTGCTTCGGTGAGCTTCTCTGCAGGTATCGGCGGCATACGGTCATCCGCACCAAATACATTACAGACAAAGGCAGAAAGGGCTGCCGCAGTGATAGCGTGATGGATCTTCATTTTCTTCTTTGGTGAGTTTACGTAGCCGATGGGTGGTCTCCTCCTCGGCCAACGCTTGATGCAAAAATAACTGCACCCGATCACCTTACCATGTAGGTCCAAGTCGCAAGCGCAGAAGGAGGTTTCCACCAGACGTCCGCGCCGGGTGGTATCGTCTATGCCACCGGTCTTGCCGAACCAGGAAGATCAACGGGGTCGGAAAAACCGTCAATGGCTCGCCGGTACGCGAGAATCTGACAGGGGAAACGACTCCCCAAGTCAATCGAGGACGGTGTAGTTTAGTTCGACCGCCTCATACTGTTTCTCACCTGCCCTATCCCCTTTCCTATCTTTGTCCTCCGAGCGCCTCTTCGAAAAACTGCATGAGCGCCTGCACGCGGGCAGTCCGTCCACGCCGCGTCGGCACGAGCAAGGTCACCGGCGCGCTGTCGAACTCCCAGTCGGCCATTATCCGCACTAGCCGACCACGCGAAACCGCTTCGGCCGTGTCCCACTCCGAACGCAGCACGAGGCCCAATCCCTGCTCCGCCCACTGACGCGCAATACTGCCGTCGTTGCTGGTGTAGGTCGAAATCACACGCACGGTCTCGCGCGTAGATTGTCGTCGCCCTGTACCGCCTTGGGCCCGCCGAAAGCGCCATAGGGTCACATCCTCATCGTTTTCACGAATGCAGATGCAGGCGTGCGCGAGCAAGTCACGCGGCTCGGTAGGCGTGCCGTGCTTGCGCAAATAGGCCGGACTTGCACATAACCAGCGTGCATTAGGCGCGAGCGTACGGGCGATCCACGATGAGTCCCGCACGGTGCCGATGTGGATCACGGCATCCGAATCATGCCGATCCGGCCAGGGTGTCTCGCGCAGATCGAGTTGCAGACGCAAATCCGGGTGGATCTGGGCGAAGCGAGCCAGCAGCGGTGCAATATGGTGTCGTCCATAGCCAAAGGGCGCGGCGATACGCAACGTTCCCGTTAGTCGGCTGTCCTCCCGCCGGAACGATTCGGGCAGTGCCTCAAGTTGCGCCAGTAGCGCCGAACCCTCGCGTGCAAAGCGTTCACCCTCGGCCGTCAGGCTCAGCCGCCGAGCCGTACGGGTGGCAAGCGCGAGTCCCAGGGTCGATTCCAACTTACGAAGACGCGCCGACAAGGCCGGAGGCGTCACATTCAGGGCGCGTGCCGCCGCGCTAAGCGAAGGCGATTGCGCCAACGCTTCGACCAGCCGGAGGTCCTCGATCTGGATCATTCACTTCAGCTTAACGATTGATGTTCTCAAATTTAACCACAAGCCGCCTTATCGTTTCTACATTGAGAACCTCAGACAACCGTGCGCCTCGGCGCAAATCGACTAGCAAAAGGGATCCTATGGACTCGCTCGCCCCTCTCCCGTCGCCCGCCTGGCCCCGTGCCGTACTGTTCGACCTGCTCACTGCGCTACTGGATTCGTGGACCGTTTGGAATGCGGCCGCCGGCTCCGAGGCCGCGGGCCGCGCCTGGCGCGCCGAGTACCTGCGTCGAACATACGGCTGCGGCAGCTATGTGCCCTATGAGCAATTGGTGCGGGAAGCGGCCGAGCAGGTCGGCCTGCCGAGAACCGCGCCCGAGGCGCTAGAAGCGCATTGGGACGAATTGCCGCCGTGGAACGGCGCGCGCAAACTGCTGCATGCGCTGCGGCCGCATTGCCAACTGGCGGTCGTGACCAACTGCTCGGAGCGCCTGGGCCGGCGGGCGGCAGCCTTGCTCGGGATCGACTGGGATGTCGTTATCACGTCCGAAGCCGCCGGCTACTACAAGCCGGATCCCCGCCCCTACAAGCTAGCCTTAACAGAGCTCGGCACCGAGGCTGCGGAGGCCGCCTTCGTCGCCGGCTCGGGCTACGACATGTTCGGCACATCGGCAGTGGGGTTACGCACGTACTGGCACAACCGCGTCGGTCTCGCTATGCCTTCCGGTGCACCGATGCCGGAAGCCCAGTCGGCGACGCTGGAAACGGCGTTGCCTTGGCTGCGGTCATTCCACGCCGCAACTCGCTAGGAGCGATCCGCCATGATCCGTATGCCCTCCCTAGCATTTCGCCTTTCGCAAATGATGACGCTAGCCGCGTTCGCAGTGGCAACGCAGGCAATGGCACAAAGCCCCGCCTTCCCGATACGTCCCATTACGCTCGTGGTACCGTTCCCCGCCGGTGGCCCCAGCGACGCGCTGGGCAGAGGCTACGCCAAACAGATGAGCGACACGCTTGGCCAACCGGTCGTGATCGAAAATCTTGCCGGCGCCGGCGGAACCATTGGCTTGGGTAAGGTCGCCAAAGCCGAGCCCAATGGCTATGTGCTTGGCCTGGGCACCATCGGCACGCATGTAGCTAACGTGGCCCTGTACAAGAAACTGCCCTACGATCCGGTGATGAACTTTAGACCAATCGGCCTGGCGGGTTCCGCACCATTGCTGCTGCTCGTGCGGGCCGATATGCCCGCCAACAATCTGAAGGACTTCAATGCCTGGCTACAACAGAACGCCAGCAAGGCAACGTACGGCAGTGCCGGTGTAGGCTCGGTTTCGCACTATGGCTGTGTCATGCTACTGGCGGCCATGAGGCAAAACGTCACCCATGTGCCCTACCGCGGCGTCGCCCCCGCCATCAGCGATCTGATGGGCGGTCAGATCGATTTCATGTGCGACCAGACCACCACGGCGCTTCCGCAACTGGCTGGGGGCAAGATCAAAGCACTGGCCGTTCTATCGGGGGAGCGCGTGAAGCAATTGCCGAATCTCTCCACCGCCAAGGAGGCCGGCTACCCCCTCGACCTACGGTCATGGAACGCGCTGTTTGTGCCAAAGGGCACGCCAGATGCCATCGTGGCCCGATTAAACACAGCGATGGCGGGCGCAGCAGCGGATCCACAGTTTCGCCATCAGATGCAGGCGGTTGGCGTAGACCTGCCTGCCGCTGGCGAGACCGTGCCCGCTGTGGTATCCGAACTTATTACGCGCGGCCTGCGCGACGATGTGCCGGCGCTTAAGTCCAAGCGTCAGTTGCTGGACTGAAGAACAACAGGGACGATATGACCAACCACCCCAAATCTCTAACGGGCGTCGACACGCCTGCAGCGATCATCGACATGCATCGCATGCAACACAACATCCAGCGCATGCAAGCACGCATGGATGCGCTTGGCGTACGCTTCCGCCCGCACGTCAAAACGACCAAGTGTTCCCCTGTCGTTAAGGCGCAAATTTCGGCTGGCGCCAACGGCATCACCGTTTCCACACTTAAGGAAGCCGCGCATTTTTTTGACGACGGCATCACGGATATTCTATATGGCGTGGGTATGGTGGCCAACAAACTACTGCAAGCATTGGCGCTGCGCCGCAGGGGCTGTGATCTCAAGATCCTGACTGACAGTGTGGATTCCGCTCGCGCCATTGTCTCGTTCGGAGCGGAGCACGGCGAAGTGTTCGAAGTCTGGATCGAAATCGACACCGACGGTCATCGCTCCGGCATCCGACCGGATGAATCGGCATTGCTCGATGTTGCGACCGTACTGCATGAAGGCGGCGCACGCCTGGGTGGCGTGATGACGCACGCCGGTTCGAGCTATGAACTTAATACCCGCGAAGCGCTCGCCGCAATGGCCGAACAGGAGCGATCCGGCTGCGTGCGGGCGGCCGAACGCCTGCGGGAAGCCGGACTGCCATGCCCGGTAGTCAGCGTGGGATCGACACCGACGGCCCTCCGTGCAGAGCACCTGCAGGGCGTGACCGAAGTGCGCGCGGGAGTCTATGTCTTCTTCGACCTCGTGATGCACAATGTCGGTGTGTGTTCTACCGAGGACGTCGCGCTCAGTGTGCTGACCACCGTGATCGGACACCAGGCCGAAAAAGGGTGGGCTATCGTCGACGCCGGATGGATGGCCATGAGCCGCGACCGTGGCACGCAGAAGCAACAACGCGACTTCGGCTACGGTCAGGTGTGCGGGATCGATGGCGCGGTGATTCCGGGGTACATCCTTAGCGGCGCGAACCAAGAGCATGGCATCCTTTCGCGCGAAGATGCCCCGGACACAGACATAGCCGCGCGCTTCCCGATCGGCACGCTACTGCGCATCCTGCCCAACCACGCGTGCGCCACCGGCGCGCAGTTCCCTGCGTACCAGGCTCTTGACGAAGAAGGTGGGATCACCGAATGGAGCCGTTTGCATGGTTGGTAATCACGAGGAACCGAATAACTTGGTGCGCACCATTGAACCATCAAATGTGGCCGCACCGGGCGGCCATTACAGTCACGCTACCGTCGCCAACGGCTTGGTCTTTGTGTCCGGACAACTCCCAATCAATCCCGACGGCCACAAGCTCGTCGACGCATCGTTCGAGGCCCAGGCACAGCAGGTGCTGGCAAACGTGGAGGCGGCGTTGGTTGCCGCTGGCAGCGGCATATCGGAACTGGCCCAGGTTCGCGTCTACATTGACAACATCGAGAACTGGCCCGCCTTTAACAATATTTATGCGGCATGGGCAGGCGCGGCAAGGCCTGCAAGAGCGGTGGTACCAACCGGCCCGCTTCACTTCGGGCTGAAGGTAGAGGTGGAAGCCGTGGCAATCTCGCAGCATGATACCCCGGGGCAACTCAACTAGCGACCGTAGGTAACGCCCTGGACGTTGACCGGCGGTTCTCCGAGATCGCTAAAATTGGGGCTAAACAGGGGCACGTGCCCCGCACGGCCTCCACCTTGTTGCCGCTCTCAGTCGCGCATTGCGACGCGTGTGCAAACCGGCTCACCGGCCTCAGTCGTACCTTTATCGAACGAACTACAGTTCACGCCCATTCCGTAGAGTCCTCACGCTATCCATGCACATCGCTCTAGAATCCGCCGCCCAGCCCGAAGTACATGCCCTCATTCAAGAGTTGGACGCGTATCAGGTGCCGCTTTATCCAGCCGCAAGCCATCACGGCGTCGACATTGCCGTCCTGTCGAAGTCGAACGTTATCTTCGCGGTGGTGCGGGACAATGATGGAAGCGCAGTGGGTTGCGGCGCAATGGTATTGGAATCCACCTACGGTGAACTCAAGCGAATGTTCATCAAACCGACCCATCGTGGAAAGGGCGTAGCCAAACGACTGCTTCAGTTCCTTGAGCAGGAGGCTCAGATTCGCGAATGCGGCAAATTCGTGCTCGAGACGGGTTATCTGCAGCGGGATGCCATCGCTTTATACGCGAGGTGTGGCTACGTAGTCAGTGGCCCTTTTGGGGTATACACGGAGGACCCACATAGCGTATTCATGACCAAGATAGTCCGCTGACGGCCCCGTGTTCACCCGACAGCTGCCTCGTCCGATCCACGATGCATAAGGCTTTCGCAGAGTAAGGGTTAGCAGCGATAATGAGGCTCAACTGATCGAATTAAGAGGCACAAGGAATGGAAAAGCAGGGCTTCACCACCGCCATTGTTCACGGCGACAGAAACACAGGCACCGAGCATGGTGGCGTTCACCAGCCGATTCATACCTCTGTGCAGTATGGTTTCGATCGCGTCGAGGATCTGATCGGCGTATTCCAAGGCACAAAGAAGGGTGGTTTCAACTACGCGCGCCAGGGCACGCCTACGACCGCGGCGCTTGAGCGCAAGATCACGAGCCTGGAAGAAGGCGTCGGTACGATCTGCTTCAGCACCGGCATGGCCGCAATCACAGCAACGTTTCTCACGCTCTTGCGTGCTGGAGATCATCTCGTTGCGAGCCGTTACGTGTTCGGGAACACCAACAGTCTGTTCGGTACGCTGCGTACGCTCGGCATAGACGTGACGACTGTTGATGCGTGCAACGTCGAGGATGTGAAGCAAGCAATCCGCCCGAACACCCGCATGGTTTTCGTCGAAACCATCGCGAATCCGGGCACACAAATTCCTGATCTGCAAGGCATCGGCAACGTGTGTCGCGAGCGCGGTATCGCGTATGTCGTCGATAACACGATCACCTCGCCCGCCTTGTTCAAGCCGAAGGCAGTCGGGGCAAGCCTCGTCATTAACTCGCTGACGAAGACGATTGCCGGTCATGGCACTGCGCTTGGAGGCGCCGTCACCGATACCGGCTTGTTCGACTGGAGCACATATCCCAACATTGCCGAGGAATATCGGCGTTCAGCGGCCAAGGAACAGGGGCTCCTGCAGATCCGCAAGAAGGGCCTGCGCGACATGGGCGCGGCATTGTCGTCCGAGCAGGCGCACACGATTGCCCTTGGGGCCGAAACGCTCGCGCTCCGCGTGAAGCAAAGCAGCGACAACGCGCTCGCGCTCGCGCAGTTTCTGGAGGGGCATAAGGCTATCGGAAACGTGTACTACCCTGGCCTGAAGAGCCATCCGCAGTACGAAATCGCGCAAGCGCTTTTTTCTGGCGCATCGTGGCTCCTGTCGTTCGAACTGCAGAAAGCGGAGCGCATGATTGACATCGTCAACGCGCTTGAGCTGCCGATCAAGGCAACCGGCCTCGGCGACACGCGCACGCTCATCATTCCCGTAGCACCTACGATCTTCTTCGAAGCCGGCCCCGAGACCCGCAAGGCAATGGGAATTTCCGATGGCATGCTGCGACTGTCGGCTGGCATTGAGGATATCGATGACCTGATCGCAGATTTCTCGCAAGCGCTGAAACTGGCCGCGTAAGACGTCCAGGCCCCGGAGAGCGTGGAACGGGCGGCGCCCGGCCCCTTTGACTAGAGCCGATCGCGACTTCGGTCATGGAAGACTTTGCAGCCAACGGCGTGTCCGCTACGCGAACTCGATCTCGGAATGGGGAGAGGTGACGAGCGCCTCCCTCGACCCCATTTCCTTGTGATCCCTATTGACCGAAGCCCGCCTTCGACGCCAGCAGATGCGCAGCGTGCAGCAGCGACACGTCATCTGCGTGCCGGCCAATCACCTGCGCACCAATTGGCAGCCCGTCTGCCCCCGTTCCGACCCGGAGTGCGAGCGTCGGAAGTTGCAAAACAGTCCACAGCGCGCCAAACCTTGGCGAACCGGAATCGATCATGCTTCTCTCCGCCTCACCATCTGCGGCGGGATACAGCAACACATCTGCATCCGCAAAAAGCAAGGCAGTCTTCCGCTTCCCCTCTTCGACTCGCCGACGCATCTCGAGATATTCCTCCGCCGTGATGCCTTCGCCCCCTGCCAAGCGCTGGATAAGACGTGGACTCATCTGGTCCCTCGCCGTGAGCCACTCATGCTTAAGCGATTGCCTCGCTTCGTAGGCAAATAGACGCCCCTGCTCTTCAGCAAGCAACTCCAGCTCCTGCGGCAAGGTGATGTTGTGAACCTGCGCGCCGAGGGCGGCCATCCGGGTGATAAAGGCTTCGATCTCGCTGATGGCCGCCGCGCTTGCGTGACCCCATTGCGATGAACGCACTAGCCCGATACGGGGGAGCCGGTCATCGCGCACCAATCGATTGACGGCCGGCTCACCGAAGACAAAGAAGAGTGCATCCTCGACCGAGCGGGTCAGCAAACCCACCGTGTCTTGCGAATGGCTTAGATGCTTTACTCCCGCGCTGTTGATCAACCCGTATGTTGGCTTGTACCCGACCACCCCACAATATGATGCCGGACGTGTAATGGAGCCCGTGGTCTGCGTGCCAAAAGCCACTGGCACCATTAAGTCAGCCACGGCAGCAGCAGACCCACTGGATGACCCCCCTGGCGTTCGTTCCAGGTCCAATGGATTACGCGTCTTGGCGGGCGTTTGTGTCGCGAACTCACTTGTTGCCACTTTCCCAAGCAGGATCGCGCCCTCTTCCCGCGCCGACGCTACACATCCGGCATCGGCGACGGCACGATGCCCCCGATATATGGGCGAGCCATAAGCGGTCCCGAGATCCGCTGTTTCAATGATGTCCTTAACGGCGAAAGGCAACCCACACAGTGTTCCGGCCCGGGAACGATCGGCGGTGCGTGCTGAAGCAAGCGCCTTTTCAGGGTCAAGGTCAACAAACGCTCCGACGGCGGCATCACGTTCGGCGATCCGCTCCAGACACGCCCTGACCAAGGCTTCCGACGTTAATGAGCCTTCGGCCATACGTCGCACAGCCTCCCGCGCGCCAAGCTGATTCAGTTGTGTCATGTCGTCAATTCACTGTGATGTTCGCCCGCCGAATGACCTCGGCCCAGCGATCGTGCTCTGAACGCACGAACTTCGCGAAAGCGTCAGGCGAACCGGCGACCGGAACCGCACCCTGATCGAGCAGCTGCTTACGGACCTCGGGTTCTTGCAGGATGCGCGCGACTTCGGCGTTCAATTTCCGCACGATAGCGTCCGGGGTACCGGTCGGAGCAAATAGTCCGAACCAGCCGTCCACGACGTATCCTGGCACCCCGGCCTCCGCAATCGTCGGCACATCCGGCAGCAAAGGCGTACGCTGCGCAGACGTGACGCCCAGGGCAACCAGCTTTCCGGCCCGGATTTGCGGCAGGCACAGTGGCAAGTTGCAGAACATCATTTGCACTCGGCCTGCCAATAGATCCGTCAATGCAGGCGAGCCGCCCTTATATGGAACATGCAGCATCTCAGTCTTCGTCATGGACATAAATAGTTCCGCTGACAAGTGCTGGCTACCACCGGCGCCGCCCGAAGCAAAGGCGTAGCGCTGCTTGTGAAGGATTTCAATCAAACCCTTCACCGACTTAGCCGGCACACTGGGATGGACGACCAGCACATTGGGCACGCTTGCCACGTTAATGACCGGCACAAAGTCCCGCATGGCGTCGAACTTCAAGTTACGGTGCAGGCTGGGGTTAACGGCATTCGTGCTGGCTGCGCCGAAGAGCAACGTGTATCCGTCGCGCTCGGCTGAAGCGACATAACCAGTGCCGATGTTCCCATCCGCACCGGCACGGTTATCCACGATGACCGGCTGGGACCACGCCTCGCCCAGCTTGTTGCCCACAATGCGTGCCAACGTGTCGGTGACGCTTCCCGCGCCGAAGGGCACAACGAGGCGAATCGGCTTAGTGGGATACGTCGTCTGCGCTTGTGCGCCCACGGAAATCGAGAATAAAGACGCAGCTATACCACCAGCGAGTAGAAGGCTTATCAGGCGCACGACGTTGCTCCAGACGTTGAGAATGCTCACAGATTAGGTCCACCGATTAGAACGATCCAATATAAAATTCACGCGAATTCATACATATCGCATATCAATATGCTCTCGCTCCACGCGCTGCGCCTGTTTGTAGTCGTCGCCGAAGAACTGCACTTCGGCCGTGCGGCGGCCCGGCTGAATATGGCACAGCCGCCACTTAGCCAACAAATCCGGCAATTGGAGCAATTCTTGGGTACCCGCCTGTTCACGCGGACAACGCGAACTGTCGAGCTGACGTTGGCAGGTCGAGTGCTATTGGAGCGAGCCGCTCAACTTCTGGCAGATGCGCAGGCGGCCGAAAGAGCGATCCGGCAGGTCGCTGAGGGTAAGGTGGGTGCCATCGCCCTAGGCTTCACAAGTAGTGCCGCGTATCGCGTATTGCCACGCATCCTGGCGAACTACCGCCGAGAATTCCCCGAAGTCGAGACGGTTCTTCGCGAGTTGACCACGGACATCCAGTTGGCTGACCTTCGATCGGGCAAGCTCGATGTGGCCATAGTGCGCGCTGATCAGAAAATCGCCGAACCCGCGCTAGAAAGCTTCGAGCTGGAGCGCGAACCGATGCTGTTGGCAATGGGGCGCGAGCATCCCCTCGTGCGATTCGATGCGGTTCCGATGCGCGAGCTTGATGGACTCAGCATGGTCGGATTTAGCCCGCGCCTCTCGCCTTACTTTCGGAATTTGTGCTCACGCGTATTTTTGGGAGCCGGGGTGCAGCCTCGCATCGAGCAAGAAAGTGTTTTACCCACGATGCTTGCCCTCGTCGAGGCCGGAATCGGCGTGGCCTTGGTACCAGCCTCGGCAGCGGAGATGCGCGCATCCCAGGTCGCCTATCGGCCCATCGCGCCCATGAAGCACACGCGAGCCGCCCCGATTGAGGCGATATTGCATTGCGTCTGGTCGCATAGCTGCGGCAACCCCGCTGCACACGCGCTGGTGAAAATGTTAAGAGGAGATCACGCACCTACGGCGTAGGAGATCATAATCTGCTTCGGATCCGGGTAGCGAAAGCTGTCGCTTTGCCCCTTCTTCCTGAAGCGCGGGAAGAAAAAAGTGCTGAATTTCATCCGGCCGGTGCGCGACGGAAAGCGGGTTCCCGCCTCCGAAGAAGTGTGTTCGCATCTTCAACCGCCCGAACACCCCTTCTCGCTAAACGCGAATGGCATTTGGCAAGTCCCGTGGACGAACAGTTGAGTAGTGGACAACCCGCTATCTTTCCGGAAGTTACTTCTCTCGCCAGCGAGACGGACACACTTGCTGGTTGTCGTTATCGTAGGGTTCCCATAACGAAAGGGGGAACTCATCCGACCATTGGCGCTCTTCTGAACCTGGCGCGAGAACTTGAATCCGGCGCCGGCAAACCGATCAGCGAATCGACGGTTTTCCTGGCAAAGCCCGGCTCCGCGTTCGTACTGCGGCAGTAACGGCGATATACGCTGAACTCGTGCGAGAACGGTCTCGATCAAGTGAGAGGCGAGCTTCTATCTTGAGCGCGCCAGTCGGATGATCTTCTTTATGTGCAAGACAGAGACTCTTCACAACGATGAAAGAAGTCCTCGATGGCGCTGACGACATCGGGCGTCGATCCACCACGCAGTCCCCGTCTTGCCGTATCGGCTACCATAACTAGCTATCCACGGCCCCCGCGACTACTAGTGACGTCTATCGGGGCACAGCCAAGCTTCTATGACGCCACATGCATGAATCTGTACAAACGGGCACGAAGGGAGATCGCACCTCACGCGCTGTGCCCATATTGATTGTCGGCACGGGCATCGCACTCTCTCTCATCATTGCGACCATTGGAAGCGTCGCGCTGTACCAGATGCGGCGGGATGCCATTGACAACGCGCGACAGGCTTCGGAGAACCTGTCATTGACACTTGAGCGAGCCATTGCGAGAAATCTGCAAACGTACGAACTCTCAATGCACGCTGTCATCGACGGCATGAAGGATCCGGAAATCATGTCGCTGTCTCCCGCGCTAAGAAATCTGGTGCTTTTCGACCGTTCCATCAGTGCGGAGGATTTGGGGTCTATGCTCGCCACCGACGACAAGGGCAATCTCGTGCTGGATTCGCGCTCAACACCACCACGCCCGGTTAGCGTCAGTGATCGCGATTATTTCATCGTCCACAAGCAGGATCCGAAAATGGGGATCTTCGTCAGCCGCCCTTTCCAGCCCCGGCTAACGACGGATGCGCCATCCATTGGCATTAGCAGCCGCATTGCCAATCCCGACGGAAGTTTCGGGGGCGTCGTCGTCGGTACGCTGCGATTGAACTTCTTTCGTAGACTCTTCGAAGGCGTCGAACTGGGTGATGGTGGCGTCCTGACACTGGTTCGCGACGACGGCATCGTCATTATGCGTCGACCATTCGAAGCGGACGTCATTGGCCGCGACATCTCGTTGTCCCCCGTCTTTTCGACTTTTAAGGATCTAGATCAGGGCACACGTTTTGGTACTGGCGCAATCGATCCGGTCGAGCGCCTGTACAGCTTCCGTAAGATTGGCAGCTATCCGCTGAAAATTATCGTCGGTCGCTCCCTAGACGATGTGCTGCTTGCCTGGCGCAAGCGCGCGGCAGCCTTTTCAATACTGATTGTCGCAGTGGACCTTGTCATCGTTGCGCTCTCCCTGCTACTTGCGCGGGAGTGGGAGCAACGCGTTGCTTCTGAGCGCCAACTTCAGAAAATGGTCGGCACCGACGGTCTCACAGGCCTTGCTAGCCGTCGAGCGCTGGACGATCGCGCGGACATGGAATGGCGAAGAGCTCTTCGCCATGGCATGCCGCTTTCGGTGCTAATGATTGATGTGGATGAGTTTAAGGCCTACAACGACCACTACGGGCACATCGCTGGCGACGATGCGCTGGCTTCCGTTTCAGCATGCATCGGGGGCGCAATCCGGCGCCCTGGCGATATTGCTGCTCGCTATGGCGGGGAAGAATTCTCCGTCATTCTGCCCAATACCAATGCAAGCGGCGCAGTTGGCGTCGCAGAAGCTATCCGGACGGCGGTGCTTGCGTCGCGTATTCCCCATGTAGCGTCACAACGCCAACACCTTACGGTTAGCATTGGCGCCGCAACCATGACTGTCCCAACCGATTTCACTGACCTTCGTGGGTTCTTCCAGGCAGCGGACGCGGCACTCTATAGCGCCAAGGCACTTGGACGGAATCGGGTGATCTCTCGTATCATGGAAGCGCACAACACGGAGGGATGACCTTCCAGGCCAAGCTTCACTGATGTAGACAAACCTAGAAGGTCACTTGCGAGGCCGATCTGCGCAAGCTGCATTGCTATATTCCGCTCCATCTCACCAAACGTGCAAATGTACGTGACAAGGCCATCAAGTAGCGGAATTCTCGCTCTGATCGGAGTCCACCTCCCGCCCACTGTCCTGCAGTATTTCGAGATGAACTAAGTAGGTATTCAGCTCCTTTCGTCCTTCGTCCGTAATGCTGTAGACCCTTCCGCTGCCTTCAACAAGTTGGGCCGTAATCGCACGCGCCATCATGAGGCTGCGCAGAATCGGCCGCAACGAGCGAATGTTCTCGTTGAATCCCCGCTCGCGCAAACTCTCTGCCAGGTTGAGGACAGTCGCGGGGCCCGCCTGAACGAGCTTCAGAATGTACAAGCGCGACAGGACGCGCTTGAGCGTTTGGGGTTTCATACACGGATTGATGCCCGCCCGCAGTGGCCTCGAAAGCTATTCCTCTTGAAATGCCACCTCGCGCTTCGCCTTGATCGATGGCATGGCCACGATCAACACCAGGATCGCAGCGGCGATCAGCAGGCCCAGCGACAGCGGACGCGTCACGAACACGCTGAAGGCACCACGCGACAGCAGCAGCGAGCGGCGGAAGTTTTCTTCCATCATCGGTCCCAGCACGAAGCCCAACAGCAGCGGTGCGGGCTCGCACTTCAGCTTGATGAACAGGTAGCCGATGAGGCCGAAGGCGGCGGTCTGGAACACGTCGAACGTGGTGTTCTGGACAGAGTACACGCCGATGCAGCAGAACACCAAGATGGCCGGGTACAGGTAGCGATACGGCACCTTCAGCAGCTTCACCCAGATACCGATCATCGGCAGGTTCAGCACAATCAGCATCAGGTTGCCGATCCACATCGAGGCAATCAGGCCCCAGAACAGCGCCGGGTTGCTGGTCATGACCTGCGGACCGGGCTGAATGTTGTGGATGGTCATCGCGCCCACCATCAGCGCCATCACGGCGTTCGGCGGAATACCCAGGGTCAGCAGCGGGATGAACGAGGTCTGTGCCGCAGCGTTGTTAGCCGACTCCGGACCTGCCACGCCTTCGATGGCGCCTTTGCCGAACTCGTGTGCGTACTTCGACGTCTTCTTTTCCAGCGAGTAGGCTGCAAACGACGCCAGCGCCGCACCGCCGCCTGGCAGGATACCAAGCGCCGAACCCAGCAGCGTGCCACGTAGTATGGCAGGGATCATGCGCTTGAAGTCCTCCTTGGTCGGGAACAGGTTCGTCACATGGTCCGTGAAGGTCTCGCGGGCTTCCTTCTGTTCCAGGTTCGCAATGATTTCCGCGAAGCCGAACACACCCATTGCCACCGAAACGAAGTTCAGGCCATCGGTCAGCTCGGGCACGTCGAACGAGAAGCGCGCAGCGCCCGAGTTCACATCGGTACCGACCAGACCCAGCAGCAGGCCCAGCACGATCATCGAAATAGCCTTGACCAGCGAACCCGAGGCCAGCACCACGGCGCCGATCAGGCCCAGCACCATCAGCGAGAAGTACTCGGCGGGGCCGAACTTGAACGCCAGTTCCGACAGCGGTGCTGCGAAGGCGGCCAGGATCAGCGTGGCCACGCAGCCGGCAAAGAACGAGCCGATACCGGCCGTGGCCAGCGCCACGCCGGCACGGCCGCGCC
>NZ_PJRP01000004.1:172657-193404 GCF_002858765.1 Cupriavidus pauculus | reverse complement strand
GGGCCGAACTTGAACGCCAGTTCCGACAGCGGTGCTGCGAAGGCGGCCAGGATCAGCGTGGCCACGCAGCCGGCAAAGAACGAGCCGATACCGGCCGTGGCCAGCGCCACGCCGGCACGGCCGCGCCGTGCCATCTGGTAGCCGTCGATGGTGGTCACCACGGACGACGATTCACCGGGCAGGTTCACCAGGATGGCGGTGGTGGAACCACCGTACTGGGCGCCGTAGTAGATACCGGCCAGCATGATCAGCGCGGCCACCGGGGGCAGCGTGTAGGTCACGGGCAGCAGCATCGCGATGGTGGCCAGCGGGCCCAGGCCCGGCAGCACGCCGATCAGCGTACCGAGCACGCAGCCAAGGAACGCGTAGAAGATGTTCTGGAAGGACAAGGCGGTCGAAAAGCCCAGTCCGAGGTTGGCTAACAGTTCCATGATGGCCGTCTCCTTAGCTTGCCAGGAAAGCCGGCCACACCGGCATCTGCAGGTTGATGCCGTAGACGAACGCGCCCATGCTGATCACCACCAGGATGATTGCGTTGAGGACAGCGCCCTTCCAGTTGAATTCATGGCTGGCCATCGAGGAGACCAGCACCAGTACCACCACCGACAGCACCATGCCCAGCGGCTTGAGCAGCAGGCCGAACAGCACTACGGAGCCCAGGATCCACAGCAGGATCTTCAGGTCCCAGCGGGCCAGGTGATCTTCTTCCGCCTTGGACGACAGCGAACCCCACAGTACGAGCGCGCCCAGAATGGCGAGCACGATGCCGAGCCAGAACGGGAAGTATCCCGGTCCCATCTTGGCGGCTGTGCCCATGGAATAGCCACGGGCGACGAAGGAAAAGCTCAAACCAACCAGGATGAACATCAGACCGGAGGCAAAGTCCTTTTGGCTGCGTACGCGAAGCATGACCTTCCCCCCCACCTGCTATCGTGCTTTAGCCGCACTCGGCTTCGTGCTCACTGGTACTGACGGACACACTGGATCAATTCAAAGCTAGATGCCGGAACTTTCAGCTTGCTTTCAGTTGTATTGTCTTGCGGGTATTCACCCAGTAGGGGACCTACGCCAATCCGCAAATTTACGTTTGTCGAGGGGCTACTGGAGGTCTCCATCGCCTAAGGCACGCCATACCGGGCGCTCAAATGCATCACCGGCTTGGGGCACCACGTGAGGCTCGCGATTCGGAATACGACAATCACCTCTCCATTGAGGGCCACGCAACGGCGGGCGCACTTCACCACATCGCCCTATATCGACGACTCGTTGTCGACCTGGTTGTTCGGGTCGCTCCTGACTTGATGATGGCAGCCGCGAGCATTGCAGGTGCGCGCGCGGCGTCCTACCGAATCCCAAGCAGGGTTGAGGTAAACCCCGCCTGTGTTGCGCGCGTCCTTGACGGAGTTCAACGCGGAGTATCCACGGACAATCGTTGCCGGGAGATCGCTTACCGGCCGGCCGGGCGCCGAGGGCCACGCTTGCCATAGCCCGCCAGTTCAATCCTGCATAATTGCCCGGGTAAGTTGGAAGGTATTTGTAGAATCCGGCGCACTAGGGAGGCAGGGTCGTGTGCGGGCAGAGGTCTATGGCAGGCTCCCCCTCAGGTCCCCCCTCAGCAGATGAAATGACTCGTTCCCGCCCAGGTAGTGCATTTCGGGTCAGCGGGCCATTCTCTTTGCGCGTCGGAACTAGGTGACGCGGGTTCCTGGTACAGCGTTTGCGCTACGAAAAGGTGGCAATCTAGCCGCGATCGGAGCGAACATGGCACAGCAACCGCAATCAGGACAGGGCCAGCAGCAAAAGCCCAGTGAACAACAGCCTCAACAAGGTGGCCAGCAAGGGGGACAGCAGGGCGATCAAGGTAGCCGCCAAGGTGGTCAGTCTGGCGACCAGGATCAACGCAGCGGTCAACGTGAACAACAGGGTGGCCAGAGTGGCCAACAGCACGGTGGGCAAGACAGTCAGAAGAGCGGCCAGCAAGGTCAACAGGGCGGGCAAGAGCGCCGATAACCCTTAGCGTCAAAGGCGTCACTATGAGCGCCGCCGCCACTAACAGCGGCGGCGGTTGAGTACTTGACTGCAATGGCGCCCAGCCCCCATTCATGAAATGACCATGGGCCTCAGCAACGCCAATGGCACAACCGAGTACCCCCGCATCAGAATAGAGAAGAGTCCTGATCCGGCCACTCGATCTTCACCCCTTCGAATCGACGTGCGTCTGCTCTGCATCTGTAGCGCATTTTCCAGGCGGCGGAGCCGTGAGCATACGATAGCCATAAGATGTGATTCGCTACTCTCCCTGGCGATGGGCCGCACGAGTTTCGTAGCAGCACACTACGCGCCCTCGGGAACGAACGGGAACCACGCAGTTTGATGTCAGTCTGGTTACCAGCAGTTATCGGAAAGACTGCGCTTGCCAAGGTATTGCCCGACGGTGATTTTTCTGACGTCGTACGAGCGGAGCCTACGGTAAGCCCTCTCATCCATTTGCAGATTACTCACTACATCCGCCCTTCTATTTACCCGTGTGGGAACGACGTCATGGCCTGCTCTAGTGCCCTCCTCCCACCGGGCGCTTTGCGACCGCCCCGTGGGAGGAGCGGCACAGATTGTCACTATCGCTCGGCGTCTTGGCGGATATTGATACGCTGGCGCAAATCGTCGATAAACGGCTTCAGCGCCTTCAGGCACGCTGCCCCAGCTTCGCCTTCCATTTTAGAAATGGACCAATTGCAACCATCCGAATCTTCCGGATGCCAACAAACGTCTCCGAAGCACGTTCCGGTGCACACCGCAATGCGGTCCTGTGCCGCGCGTACCATTGCACGTACCTCGGCCTTGTTTTTGATCGTTCTTTCCATCACCCCTCCTCACGGGAGCACGCCCGACTGAACTTGCACAACGATCTCGTTGATGGTTCTTCAGCAACAAGGCTGACTTATAGCCTTACAGTTCGTCCACCCCCAAAATCTCATCGACAGACGCCCGACCTGCAAGTTCTCCAACCAGATACGCCCACCGACGTGAAAATGGCGACCCGAAGACCTTGAAAGGGACACCGTAGACAGTATCACCGGCACCAATGTCGCCTTTGATCTGGAACCACGTCTCAAACATCCCATCCGCTGTCTTCTGCAAATGGACACGTATTGCAAAGCCTCGATAATCCGTGACGCGTAGCATACTGACACCTCCTCGCCCGATATCCTTCAACCTGCATCGCATTCGAACTCGGAGTCTGAAGTTGTCAATGATCGACTCAACGTTTCGCTCCCATACCAGATGAGGCCCCAACACAACTCAACAACCGCGACCTCCTACCTTGCGGAGATCAACGCCTTCAGCGACAGCATTCCTACATATCAAGATGACTGATTTCGCACGATGCAACTTAAGTATAGTGCCCACAAAGGTCCGTCCGAGTGTCACAATGCTCCTACACGTCAACATGATCCGAGGACAAAATGCAACGAGACAAATCCCTGTTGGACAGAATCCTCTTGACGCTACGAACCGAGAGCCAAGCCTCGATGACCGACCTTCAGCTCGGTAAAACACTCGGCAACATAGATCCGTCCAGACTGACCCATCACCTTCTACTCCTGCAGGATCATGGACTCGTGGAGAAGACCCCAAACATGGCGTGGCGCTTGACGTGGCTCGGTCACGATCGAGCAGACGTCGGCTCAACGCGTTAGTCTGCTCCAAGATGCGAGTGGAAGAGTTCCATTGACTATGACGGGAAAGCCCCGTATAACTAATACAGCAGGATCTTCAAGTAGCCACGCCACCTGGATTGCTCGTCCGCATCTTCTACGGGGCGCCCCTCCTCAATGCAGTCTCCTTGATCTTCTCGCTGCGCCACACTTAGTCGGGCGCAGATTACTGTGAGACAACGACGGAGACTTAGCATCCCCTGACCTCCATGTTTGGAGCGCGATATACGCGTATCCTAAGCGCCAGCGTGGTTGGTCAGAGCCTGCTTGTTTTCCATTCCGCACCGCTCCTTCGGTAGGCCGAACCGCCGACCCTTAGAAGAAATGCCATGAATTTTTGGAGAGAGGCGTGTGCTCGCAATTTACTCTTCCAGCTTCACGTTGCTTGTCCTTTCGCAGATATTTGAGTGGCACCATCGACGACACAAAACACCGAGTAAAACTCTTTATTTGCTTAGCACTTTCACCTACTCCACTTCACTACTAGTGATGGTATGTGCCGCTGCAACGATGGTCATGGCAGACTAAGTCATGCGCTGATTGACGAGTCCCTACTATGCACGAGCGAATGAGTTGGCTGTGCCAAGGATATCGAGGCATGTTCATACATGTCGTGGCATTTCAGGCTTCCAGCGCACCTACTTGCGCAGGAGCGCCGGGACCGAAGTGGAATTATATGATGGCCATCCGCTATACAGCAGACAGGGACGATCGAATTTTCTGTGAATCTTTCGACCACGAGAATGACTACTACACGTGCCCGGCGGCGGAACAGGCAGCGCTCTACTATGGAAAATTCGCTGTCGACGTCATTCATGGAATGGCTTGAGGCCAAAAATATGGCACCAACGGAAACTCTAAAACGCTAGTTGAACGCCTGAACGCCATCACAAATTGCACGTCCAGGAACCTACCATACGTGGAGTAACGATGATGGAAACCCGTCCTGCAGCAAACTGCAAAGGCTTTGATATCTACCCATTGGTCTATAAGTTTGAACAGCCTCGCGAATGGCACAAGCGTCGCCCGGACCGCTCATACAGCGCGTCCGTCGTCATTTGTCGCGAGGGTGATTCACCTAGTGGGCAGACCGCGCGCGTGTTCCACGTCCCAGACGTGCACTGGACGGACTTAGGCGTCGCAAGGCGTGCAGCCGTACAACACGGCGAGCACATCATTGATGGCCAAATCATCGGTGAATCGCTCGTGGCCATCTGAACTAACGCGTAGGAGTTGACGCAACTAAGTTAGAGCCGATCCGAGCCACATCTCACCGCTTGAGAGTCTCCGCCAGAAACCAGCGGGGCTTTTTCTTTTTCTGTTGCAGATAAGTGATGACCGTAGCGGGCACGCGGGTCCGGAACATTGAGTCGACACGCCTGAAAGCGCGTACAGTAGTAGTCAACCCCTTGATGGAGGCTATCGTGGAGAAGCTCCCGAATTCGAACTACAAGGGGTTCGACATTTATCCGTTGGTTTACCGGTTCGATCCACCGCGCAAATGGTGCGAGCGCCGCCGACACCACGATAATACCTTTACCGCCTCGGTACTGATATGCAGGGAAGGCCTGGAACCTACGACCGAGTTCGCGCGCGTCGTTCAATTGAGAACAAAAAACTGGAAGAGCGCTGCTGAGGCGCAGCGGGCGGCGCTCACAGCGGGTCAAGAGATCATCGATGACCTACTCGATCGAGACATCGGCATTGCCTGATAGCAGGAGCTTCGGCCAAGTATATTTGGTCGGCGAAGATCAGATCTCGCATGACGACGTCGAAATCCACGATGCGTCAGTCTCCAAAGGCATCGCGATCGAAGGATGATCGCGAGTATTCGCTGTGGAGGCCGAGCTCAAAACGCCCAGATATCGTCGCGCGCCTTTCCCTCTTCTTAACGACAGTGGACTCGGCGGTCGGAAAGGTCGACATGAAAGACGCCCCATCTGTTCGGGCAATCGTATATCGCACTGCGTAGCCAATCGACAGCCATACTAGTCATCTTCGATCATCAGGTCCACGGCATCGCGACCAGCAATCTCGCCCACCAAATGCGCCCACCGCCGCGAAAACGGGGAACCCACCACCTTCATTCGTTTGCCAAACGACACATCCCCGCGCACCTCTGGTCGTTCGACCTGAAACCACGTGTCAAACATGTCTTTTTCGGTATTCACAAGATCAACACGAATCGCATAACCTCGATACTCAGTCCGTCGATGCATCCTGTTCTCCTCATCTACCCAACGAGTGAAATCACTTACAGCGGCGCCGACACCCATCCCAAACTCGAGAAAACTTCGCTGCGCTCATCCACCCTGACACCTCCCAAATCATGAACGGTCCGCATCAGCAAGTCGCGCGACTTCGCTTCGCAGTTTGCGATCATCAGGATCTGTCCAGGTAGCACCGGAAGCCGGCGCGCAGTCAGTCGGCGACGCTGGACTCGTACGCCAAGCATGCCGCCGATCCACCAGCCCATCATACCGCCCAGCATGATTCCGCCAAGCGTGGCCACCGCGCTTGCGACAGGTCCATGGAATTCTCCATACGCCACCATCACAATGACGACCGCCAGGGCGCCAAATATGAATCCGCCGATGGCGGTCCGCTCTCGGTACGTGGTCTGACCAATTTCAGTTTTTGGCAAGCCTTCAACCGGATAATTGTCGCGTTGGGAAAACCACGGTCCTTCACGAAGGTCGGATTCGTCGAAAAGGTTATCAAGCCGAGATAGCGTCAATCTCGCAGTGGCCACATCATTCAATGTGAAATAAAGAAGAGTACGCATTGGAGTACCTCGCTTGGCACGATCGCCCGCTACTAATCACCCGTAGTTGGTGTAATTGGGGACGTTCAGAATGTGTCACAGGTCCTGTACCGAAAAATCCGAACGGTTCAGTGATACTGCGACAAACAGACACTACATTAATTTCTGCCGCGAGAATTCCCTCGCCCGACGGGCGATCTCATGACACAAAGCTCTGGTACGTTACGGAGGGATGCGTCGATTTGACTGGCCGCCAAGCGCACGCGCATGCAGGGATGTCGTTGCATCTACCAGTTTAGATGTTGGCACTTCCCAATACCAGAATGCTTACAACACCGAGACTTCAATCTAGACCTTTGATTGAAGGAAATCGGCTTGCGCCCCTCTCGTCTTCGATGAAGCGCCCTACCTCGCGCCGAACTGCCCTCCCCCGACTCTGACCCGCTTATGGAGTTCTCGATGAGTAGACTCGGTGACAAGAACTTGTACATTTCATGTCATTGATATCTATTTGACCCTTCCGGTGTCTCCGTTCCGACTGGGCAGTTGCGCATCGGAATCGCGCGAGACGCCGCAGATATCCCTTTTCTGTGGTCGTTGGCGCCGCAGAACTAAAAGGCCCCGTCGTTGTAACGCTGGCGTTGAGGGCGACTCCAGTGACAGTTGCATGCAGTTACTACCCAGGCGATCTCAACGTCGTGGCCACGCTATAACTTGGCGATCGCTCTGACGGTCATCTGGGACGTGCGGTGGCAGCAGCATGTCGTCGAGCATCCCTTTGAGCCCCGGAGTATTCCGCTGCTTACCCATGCGCGCCCGTCTGTTTTCGCGATTGATCATGATGCGTCTCCTTGGATCTGCGTCGACCACTAGCTACTCCAATCGTTATCCCAATCCCAAACGGAAAGCATCACGCTATGGCAGCGGCACCATCGCGCATCCGCTGGCTATCCGGCTTAAGATTTCGTCTTGCCCACTCCCCCACTTCGGACAGATGATGGCCGCGTGGCGAACGGATTGGCCGGTAGTGCCGGCTTGGGAGGTTGTTTGGGTTTCTTGGCTTCCCGGTTACCGCGTAACTGGCCCTTGGCCATGGCGTGCTCCTCGAAAATTGTCTGCCGATTGGCAGTCTCAGCATACGCGCATAAGGCTCACAAAAGGGAAGTTTGTTCGCTGAGACATGCAGCCAGGGCGGCAGAAGGCATCGCATCGGGCCTGTGGAACACCCTCAGCTTTCCGACGCGCCATTCGTCACATCGCCCTGAAATCGCACCACGCAGAATGCGCAATGATTCTGAGAACGAAGATCGAGCTCGCCAACGGGGCATTTTCGCAGGTGCCATGCGGCAAGGATCGCAATACTCGGCAAATCGCCGTTCGACGTCACGAGGCGCCGGCACCGACGCTTCTCGTCATGGGAAATTCCTAACGGCGACGCAGCGAGGAGCATTGCTCCGGATCGTCTTCCACATCCGCAACTTGTTTGCTTTTCGGCTCATCCTGGCCTTGCTGGGCAGTTCTTCTGCCTTCACCGGGCTGCTCGGGCGGGCGATCTTCTTGTGTTTGACGAAACGTCGCTCGGCTTGATGGGAAAGAAAAAGATCTCATAAGTACCCTGTCGATGAATAGATTCATTGTGTGTCTTCTTGATGATAGGCCAAGAAGGTCCGTACCAGATTTTGATGCAGGGTCTCATTGAGCGAGATTTCGTAGTGCTTGAATCCGGACCGTTTAGGACTGGAACTGACACCGGCACACTCCGTTTCCGAGTAGGCTGTTAATAGGAGGGAATGATGATAAAAAATTCGCAACGCGCTCTGAAGAACCTGGAGCGTTACATCTCTGAAATCGCCGAGTTGCTAACCAGCAAAGAGAAGGCTGTGCAGTGCCTCCCGCAAGGTCGTCGCGCCGACATGGAGGCGCTGACTACGGCGAACCTTCGCGTCACGTTAGAAGCTATGGAAATGCGAGCAGCGACGTTGCGCAGTGGTGGCGTGCACGCGGCGGAAACCCGTAAAGCCCTGAAGATAAAGGCTGACAGCTTCCGATACGGGTCGCGTCCGAAAGGTGACGGCCGGCCCTATGGACCGCGGTGAGCGTCCACCCAAGCCTTCGCCCAATCAAGTCCGCCTTGCGCGGCGGCTCGCAACGACGGGAATTCGCCGATCTCTTCGGAATGATAAATGAGTCGGTTGCCATGCTCTATGCCGCCAGACGCCTCGCATTGGCCGTTTGCCTTTGGCCACCCGACTCCTCGCACGGTGTAGCCCCTGTAGTGCTCAGCTTGCATGGAGCCTCCCTCGCCGAATACCGAAAGTAATCCGCCACGTGGTTGGGATTGTGCGCCAACGCAGGTCGTGTGGCGGTTGCTTCTGCGACGACAGGATCTATGCGACACAGCATCCCCTAGGACTTCGAATCAGATACGCGGCGGCATCGGAATCGGAATAAGGCCCCCGCTCCTCGAAAGATAGTTCGCCGCGACCATTAGCCGATCCACTGAGCCGCCGAGCGGTGAAAGCTGGGTTGCTGAGGGCGAGGGTGGCTCAAAGATGTAGGTACGGAGGAACTATTCCCTAACCAACTACGAAGCTAGCCAGCAATGTGAGCAAGGAGGATGGCCTCGTACCCTTCCTGCAGTACCCATCGAATTCCTTCGCGTGCCTTCGAACAAGCGCTTCGTCCAGCGCCGTCAGCGCGACGATGACAAAATCCGAGCCGCGCTTAGAGCGTCTCAATTCAGCCGCCGTAGAGAACCCGTCGCGGTCGGGCATATTAATGTCAAGGATCACGACATCAGGTAGCCAATCGTCGATCAGCCCAATGGCCGCGTCTCCACTGTCCACGCTTTGTGCATCAACACCCTGCGTGCGAAGGTACAACGTGAGGGCTTCGCCTGACTCAATATGATCGTCCACCACCAAGATCCTGATGCTTGGCGTCGTGACAGCAATCCGCCTGTCTGACCATCGTTTGCACACATCAGTGCTGCTCGGCCCTTTCACAGTATGTCACTCCGGTCTCTTTACCTTCCTGACCAACGCCCGTGCTCGTGAACACGCCGCAGCCAAAATTTGCGTCCGTAGACCATGTCGGCTCTACCAATACCCCTTATTCGAACCTTGGGGTATTGAGGAGTCGCATCTATCGTGCCACATTGGTCAGTTTCACTCGCCACACGATAATTTGGCGCACTTTCCTTGCAGCCCGACTTTTAGGTCCTGTGCAGGAGCATGTTCGCGCACCCATCCATGATGGCAGCGGTGCAAGCAACGTCACCAACGTTTGCACGTTCTCGGACTGGCGGGACGAAGCAAAAGGATGCTCGGGGCGATGGACTGAAGCGATACACCGGCGACCGGAGTGTCCGCGCTAGGGCGGCCGCCGCAGTCGCGGCGCGTGTCGCTGCGCTGTCCCATGCACTGTTTGTCTGTTCGCTCGGCACGTGCGATTCGGGACGTTTTATTGCCGCGGAGATAAGGCTATTCAACTGCGTCAGTTCGGCACCTTGGACCTTAATCTTCTGCCTGGAGTCCCGTGTATTCGATGGATTGATCCCAGAATCGCCATCTTAGGCGTCTAAGCCCATCGGCCTGCTACGTTGAATTGGTTGCACTAACGCGTTAGTTGCTCTACCAGGCCCAGTGCTGTCGCGGCGGCTTTGCACTATTGCCGCCCCCCACGGGTCGGAGCTCCCCATCCCAGGGCAATGCATCAGCATCCAACAGATGATCCCCTTCGGCGGCCTTGTCATATAGATGATCCCTTACGACTTGGCCGATTGCAATTCTGCACAGCAATTCTGACGTCTGGTTGATTGCCGACTGCAGATTGCCCTCCACACTTCGTACGGTAAAAGAACGTCTTCCTGCGCCAACAAAGCTTGTGAACTGAATGCCCGCACCGTGTGTGGTATCGCGGTAGCTGACGGACACATGGTAGGCAAGGCCTTTTCCATCGGCGACCAGCGTGCAGAGAAAACTAGAAGGTGAGCTTGCACTGTGCATGACTGAAGAGCCAAGAGTTTATGGGGGCGAATCTCCAACTTTAAGCCACGAAGTCCGGCTTAGTGCTTGAGCTGTCATGATAGGATACCTACCCGCTCCTCCTTGATTAAGCCTGCAGCATGGACACCGCTACCGCGCCTTGACGAAGGTGGACATGCCATCGATCGCAGCCCAGGCGGACGACAAGGCCAGTGCGATTGCAGCATGTGGCTCGCTGGCAAAATGCTGGATCATGGTTGGCAGCCGTCGGCGGGAGCCCATTCCTGTACTCACTTGTGTGATCGTTGCAATGGCTAGAAAGCGCGGCTGGATAACGTCGCCCCTGGGGGTAGAATCTGGTGCGTGACTCACCCTCGCGGACACCCGAAATCCTTTGTAGATCGCATTGTTTTGAGACACGTCGGTCTCCTTTTAATATCAAGAATACGTTGATTTATCTGGACGAGATCGAGTTTTTTCTTGCGACAAGATAGCAATGTCATTGCCGGCCTTTTCCTCTCCATATCCGAGCGCAGCTTCGACGTTGTGAAAGTAGTCGGTGCCGTCGATGAGATCATAGGAATGTACGCTGAAAAGGTTATCTCTGATCGGCTGGCAATCGTGTCGAGAAATCGAGTAGCGCACAACGTAGTTAGTCAATCCAGCTGACTGATCGGGGTCGAAACTTTGCTCAACTTCGATCAACACTTCACATCCGCCTATCGCAATTAGTCTTTGCATAATAGATCTCCACTCGCAGTGCTGACCCTTCTCCTATTTCACGAATAACGCTCACCGGCCTTGGAACGCGATCAACACCACGAGGTTGGCTCAACGACCAAGACGAGACTCACCAAGGTCTTTGATTCGTTCATCGACTGCGGCCTCCTGGCGACATCATGGCCCTTCAATCCGAAATCAAACGTCTACCGAGAATCGTTACAGCATCTTCATCACCATGAGCGCGCTGCTCTATCAGCGTGAAATTCGTAGGTGAAAAAAGAAAATTGGAAGCTAACCTTTCCAGGCCATGAGGAGAAAAGTCTTCCTCATTGAACATCGCCTAATGAAAGATTACTCAATTGGCTACTGGGCGGGCCGCGGGCGCCCCGTGGCATGTTGCATGGATTTTCCAGAAACCCCGTGAGTGACTTCAGAAGTCACCAGTCCTAAGACGTCAACGAGGTGGGGAAGGCCCGGAAACGAGTGGTAGGCACAGCAGAAGCACCAAGCTTTTGAGACGCTACCTATATAAGTATAAGGGCGAGATGCACAGTATCCTACACCCCTTACAAATTCGCTTGGCAACTTCACGATCACTGACCCTCGGGAATCTCTGCCCTATGGGTTGTCCGATTCTGGTGTCACCCTGAATCCCACCAAACTAACACAAGATCAGCAGATGCATCTCCTTCAGTACTCAGCAAGCTGATCCACTGGAAGTCTTTCGATTGTCAACGCGGGCGAACCGCAACAGTGCGCGAGGTTTGCGGCCATGCGTCTCGACTACTCGCACATGGGGCTCGACTCCAGAGTCTGTTCGCACCATCCGATTCCATTTGCATAGCCCCCCCCACGGCCAATGCTTCCCCTTTGCGACGACAGAATCGCGAGGTACGCCCCCCCCAACGTCTTAGCTACCGTTCGCCGGCTCAACTAAGTAAGTAAGGCTCGGTAAGTTGGGCACGTTTGTAGAAACGGCGCACCAACGGAGTCTGACAAGAAGTGCGGCGAGCCATTCAAAGAGAAATTTCCTAGTCTCTTCTCCCCTCAGACGAACGCGCCCCCCCCGGGCCGTGGCGGCGTCTCACAAGCCGTTGCTCCTTAGCCAAAGCACCCGTTCTAGGTCTTGTTCGCCGCTCTGGCATGCCCCTTGCGCTTCAATGAGAGGAGGCAATTCAGCAGAGGAGGCAATTCAGCGGCGGTAGGAGCCGACATGACACGGCAACCCAAATCAGGACGAAGTCAGCACCAATCCCTCAGTCATCGGCAGCCTACGAGCAAGACGTCGGGAAAAGCGCTGCAATCGTGGCTTCTCAATGATCTCAATCACCGCAACCACCAAAGTTGCACGGCGGCTGAGGACCTCATCGCAACGACATCGCAAATCCCATGGAAAATTCCTGGAACAGGAAAAATCCCTTCATGAGCATGTGGTTCAGTAACGCAAGCCGCATCGCCGGTGCGGCGCTGCCGAATGACGTCGGAGACCACGCGTGTGGCTTCCGCAGCGATGACGAAGAGCACAAAGCAGATGATGGCGGCCCGGACCGATGCCTTGACGACGAGGAAACGATTGAAAAGTCGCAAACAGCGCTGATGGTTGCGAACACTGTGTCCAGCCTAACTCCTCAGCATGACGCAATTTCTCCTTTGGAGAACTTCATGGACATGGTACTAGGAGAAGGCGCATGATTCGATTTACCCCCCTCCCTTCGCCTCCCCAAAGGAGACCAGCCTCCTCATACCGACAGCAGTTGGTCCCACTACGCTCGAAGCGGCACTTCTCCTCAACCGGCGCATCCCGAGATCCCCCAAATCAGTGCACACGAAGGCATGGAAATGAACCGACTTAGATACTCAGTACGGCTTTCCTACGACATCAAGGATTCCACTGCCGACTTTATCCTGAACATCGAGGCTGCCCGGACCTCGCGCCAGCGGGTGGTTGACGAGCAGTTGACCTTGCAGCCGTCAGTCCCCATTGCCCGATATACGGAAGAAACGCTGCACAACCGCTTTCTGCGAATACGCGCGCAGGAGGGCAGTCTCTCCTTGTGCTATGAAGCCGTTGTCGAAATCAATCATCGTCTGGACGACGAAGCGCTCCTGTTAGAGATGCCGCTCCCCGATATCCCCTCGGAAGTCTTGCCCTACCTCGCTCCAAGCCGATACTGCGAATCGGACCGACTGATGGAGTTCGCGATGCGGGAGTTCGGCAACATGAGGCCGGGATATTTTCGTGTGTTCGCGATCCGTGAGTGGGTTCGCAACCATGTACGCTTTTTATCTCGGTCGACGAATGAACGCACGTCCGCAGTCGACACTGTCGTGGAGCGGACGGGCGTGTGTCGTGACTTCGCTCACCTCATGATCGCCATCTGTCGCGCATTGAGCATACCAGCCCGCATGTCCAGTAGCTTAGATTACGGCGCCGATCCCGCTCTCGGGCAGCCGGATTTTCATGCTGTGGTCGAGGTGTACCTGTCCGGTAACTGGTACCTGTTTGACCCTTCAGGTGTCTCCATTCCGACCGGGCTGTTGCGCATAGGCACGGGACGGGACGCAGCAGATATCCCCTTTGCCGCGATCTTCGGTAAGGTGGATTCAAAAAAGCCCTTTATCGAAATTCTGGCGTTGACCGATACAGTCGCCGGAATTGATATGCCGCTGGCCACGGCAAGAGCGATTTCAACTTGGTAGAACAGACCGGCTGCGGTTGTCGATCGCTGCTGCCCCGTATCGAACGCAGCTGAACACATCGGCGTGTGAACCCAGAAAAACGGACCGATGACGCCGGCGATCGATTCCGCGTAATGCAAGGCGAACTTTATGACGCACTGCTCTAACATCTAACAAGAAACATACGCGCGACGCGCGTCACGTTCTTGTGTTTCGTCATCCAGGCTCCGTTGCGACCACCTAGCCTGCAGTACTGCTACCAAACTAGGTGGAACAATGAGAATTGCTCAGATATCGCCACTTGCCGAGCGCTGCCCCCCACGTCTTTACGGCGGCACGGAGCGCATTGTCTCTTACCTCACAGAGGAACTTGTTCGACAAGGGCATGAGGTGACGTTGTTCGCTAGCGGCGACTCCACCACTCGCGCCAAACTCATTTCTTGCTGTGACGTCGCGCTTCGCCTGGGCACGAAAATGCGCGACCCCCTGCCTTACTACATGATGATGCTCGACGACATCCGGGCGCGTGCCAGCGAATTCGACGTACTGCATTTTCACATCGACATGCTGCATTACCCTTTGCTAAAAAATCTTCCATCGCGAGCGGTAACCACTTTGCATGGTCGTCTGGATCTTGCGGATCTCCAACCGTTCTATTCACGCTTTCCACACTTCCCATTAGTATCCGTATCCACCGCTCAGCGTCGTCCCATGCCATCTGTGAATTGGGCAGGCACAGTATTGCATGGACTACCCAAGGATCTGCTGCCCTACCATGCTAAGCCAAAAGGAGGCTACCTTGCATTCCTTGGCCGGATTTCGCCGGAGAAGCGGCCAGACTACGCAATCGACATTGCGTCACGTTCCGGATTGCCACTAAAAATTGCAGCGAAGGTCGACGACGTCGACCGCGCTTATTGGGAAGAGACAATCCGCCCATTGCTGGCAGCCTATCCGCTTGCCGAATACATCGGTGAGATCAGCGAGCACGAAAAGGCAGAGTTTCTCGGCAATGCACGTGCACTACTGTTCCCCATCGCGTGGCCTGAGCCCTTTGGGTTAGTGATGATCGAAGCCATGGCATGCGGCACTCCAGTGATCGCGTTCGCGTGTGGCTCAGTCTGCGAAGTGATCGAACCAGGTGTTAGTGGCTTTATCGTGCAGAACGTTGCAGAAGCTGTGGTCGCAGTGAAACACCTTTCAACGCTGTCGCGGCCCGGAGTGCGCGCAGCCTTTGAAGCCCGATTCACAGCGGAGCGCATGGCCCATGATTACGTCAGCATTTACGAAAGCCTAGCTGAGCCGGACGTCAAGGACGCGCCAAGGGGCGAATCCAATGAGCCTGCAATCGCCTAAGCTGCGGAGACCTAAGATGCAATCGGACCCGGCAAAGAAGACCAACGACGCATCGCTGGTCCGAGGCGCCAATCAAGTTGCGCAATTCTATATTCCTACCGCCGCATCGTTGCAAGAGCGGCGTCCCCGCACCCTCAAACATGCCGACACCTTTGGGTTGTTTGACCACAATGGCGATGCAATGGGCGCCTTGGGTGGCCCTGAAGGCTTGTACCATTTTGACACTCGACATCTCTCCTTTCTCCGTTTGACGATAGACGGGGCGCAGCCGATGCTGTTGTCCTCGACGTTGAGCGACGACAACGCCGCGCTGAACTGCGACTTGACCAATCCCGACCTTTTCGATGAGGAAGGACATCTACGGCTCGAGCGCGATCTTATTCATCTGCGCCGGACTCGCTTCCTATGGAACTGCACCTGCTTCGAGCGCTTGATTGTGCGTAGCTTCGATGATGTAGCGCGAACCGTCCGGTTAGAGATTGCATTTGCCGCCGATTTTGTCGATCTGTTCGAAGTCAGGGGAGCAGTGCGCGCCCGACGTGGCACACTGCACGCGCCAACGCAAACCACAGACTCTGTCACATTGAGCTATACGGGGCTGGACGGTACGCTGCGTTCGACACAACTGAGATTCAACCCGCCTCCTGATAGTCTGAGCGGCAATAGTGCCAGTTTTTCACTGAAGCTTGGTCCGTTCTCTTCGCGCAGACTGTGCATGGAGTTCCGCTGTCATTCCTTGCCCGATGTCCCGTACCAATCTACGACCTTCTTTGGCAGCTTAAGACGTTCGCGACGTGAGTTGCAGCATTCGTCTCGTCGGGCGGCATCAGTTACCACCTCGAACGAACTCTTTAACGAGGTGACAAGGCGCAGCGTATCGGACATCAACATGCTGCTCACAAACACACCATACGGGCCCTACCCATATGCCGGAATTCCATGGTTCAGCACTGTTTTCGGGCGCGATGCGCTCATAACTGCGCTGCAAACGCTATGGATGGACCCAGAGATTGCGCGCGGTGTCCTCCAATACCTTGCATCGAGGCAGGCAAAATCGGTTGATGCATTGTCGGACGCTGAGCCTGGAAAGATACTTCACGAAACTCGGCACGGCGAAATGGCCGCGCTCGGAGAGGTCCCTTTCGGACTCTACTATGGCAGCGTGGATGCCACGCCATTGTTTGTGATGCTTGCCGGAGCATATCTGCAGCGTACAGGTGATATCGAGACTATCCGTAATCTGTGGGCTAACATCTTGGCCGCCTTGAACTGGATCAGTGACTACGGCGATAGTGACGGTGACCTGTTTGTCGAGTACGGCCGACGGTCTCCAGGCGGACTTATAAATCAGGGGTGGAAAGACAGCCGCGACTCCATCTTTCATGCAAGTGGACAACTCGCGCCCGGTCCGATTGCGTTGGTGGAGGTGCAGGCTTACGCCTATGGCGCCTGGCAGGCCGCGGCATCAATCTGCGCAGCTCTGGGCGACTCTAAAGGGGCCGTGTCATACGCGTCAAAAGCCGAAAAGTTGCGCGACGCTTTCGACGCGCAGTTCTACGATTCCGCGCTGGGAACCTATGTGCTGGCTTTGGACGGCGACAAGCAGCCGTGCCGAGTGCGCACGTCCAACGCCGGCCATGCGCTCTTTACGGGTATTGCTCGACGGGAGCGGGTACGCTCGGTAGTGGCAGCCTTGATGGATAGTAGTGCATTCTGCGGGTGGGGCATCCGGACGGTATCGTCCGAAGCAGTGCGCTTCAATCCGATGAGCTACCACAACGGCTCCGTGTGGCCACATGACAATGCATTGATCGCCGCGGGCATGGCTCGCTACGGACACTGTGTGGAAGCCGGCCGAATATTCGAAGGCTTATTCGCGGCCTCCAACTACATCGATCAGCGTCGCTTGCCTGAGTTGTTCTGCGGCTTCCCGAGACTGAGAAGTCAGGGCCCGACGTTCTATCCGGTAGCCTGCTCTCCACAGGCGTGGGCGGCGACATCACCGCTGCTGCTATTGCAGGCATGCCTTGGACTAGAGTTCGCGCCGCAAGAGCCCGCAATTGTCTTCGACGCGCCTTCGCTGCCACCATTTCTTGATGAAGTCATCCTTCGCAACCTAGCTGTAGCAGGGGCCAGTGCCGATGTAGCAGTACGCCGCTCCCGCGACCGTGTGGTGGTCGAAGTCCTGGTCCGCAAGGGTCCCATCCGAATATTCACCCGGAGTTAGTCAACACCATCGGCAACACACCCGAGAACGTCGTCGCCATCGTGACAAGTATCGGCAAGCGGAGCCGTGTCAATGTGTAAGCGATGACCAGATTGTCTTCGGTGTCAGGCCCAACAATGCCGGTACTGATGATAGCCAGGTTAGCTGCGCGACTATGTCCTGCGAGGACGCCAAACCGTCCGCCCTATTCCGAACCCGAACTCAGCGTCTTACACCCGTGGCTGACTTGAACGCCGGTCTGCGACCGGCACAGTTAATGCTGTGCAAACTCAAATCGTTCGTGTTCCTGGCTTCCTACTCGCATCCAGTCTGAGGTAGTCGGCCATATCCAGCGATGCGAGGAACTCGTCACGAGCCAAGCCGCCGCCCTCAGTATTCCGTATGAATTCGATCGGCCTGGACATGACTCACTCTCGGTCGCCATGTCTGCCGGTCCTACGACCCGACTATCGAACACTCAGGAGTTGTGAGAGTAGGCTCCCACCTCGTTCGCAATGTCTGAATTTACGCTGTACCCTTTATTCATTCTCTAAGGAATCACAATGGCCTCGAACCGACCCGACTGGCCCGCCATCAGGGTTGCGGCTCAGGAGGCCTCCACCCTTCGTCAACTTTCATCCCTGATCACTTCTGTTGTCGTGATCTGTGGGCTTTACTTGGGGCGAGAGGTACTGATACCGGTCACACTCGCTGTTCTGTTGAGTTTCCTTGTCGCGCCACTCGTAGACCAGCTACGACGACTGCGGTTAGGAAAGCTCCCCTCGGTTCTCATCTCTGCGGTCCTGTCCTTGGCCGTGATGGGAGGCATTGGGACCCTCATCGGTGCGCAGGTCGCTCAACTTGGCGAAGGTTTGCCGCGCTATCAAGCCGCGATCGAGGCAAAGATTCAGCGCGTGCAGGGCGCTACGCTGGAGCGCGCGGAGGGTCTGCTCGGGAGTGCGTCAAACCTGTTCAGACGCGCGACTCCGGCACCAAAACATGCACCAACGGCAGGTTCACCGTCGCAAAAGCAACAAGAGAATTCACCGGTACCCGTGTTGATACAGGAGCCACCCCCCACTCCGTTTGCGCTCGCGCAGCGCTTTCTTTCACCAGTAATCAGCCCACTCGAAACTACGGGCATCGTGCTGGTTGTTGCGATATTTATTCTCTTGCAGCGAGAGGATCTACGCGATCGCCTGATCAGACTGTTTGGGTCGGGTGATCTACATCGCGCCACGATCGCGATGGACGAAGCGGCTCACCGCCTGAGCCGCTATTTTCTGGCACAGCTCGGCGTTAACGTTGGCGTCGGAATCGTCATCTCGATCGGCCTTGCAATCATCGGTGTCCCGGGCGCGGTACTATTTGGCGTTTTGACTGCGCTTCTCCGCTTCGTCCCCTATATCGGCACCTGGATCGGAGCACTTCTCGCGCTTACGCTAGCCGCCGCGGGACCCGACTGGTCAATGCTGATATGGACGATCGCACTCTTTGCCGCGGTGGATCTGATCACAGCGCAAGTTATTGAGCCTTTGCTGTACGGCAATAGTACGGGCTTGTCACCGGTCGCGGTGATTGTTGCCGCGATATTCTGGAGTTGGATCTGGGGCCCGGTTGGCCTCGTTCTTTCCACCCCCCTTACGCTGTGTCTTGTCATCTTAGGACGACATGTCGAGAAGCTCGGGTTTCTCGAAGTGCTACTCGGCGATCGACCGCCGCTATCCCCTGCGGCCAACTTCTACCAACGAATATTGGCGGACGATCCGGAAGGAGGACTAGAACAGGCGGAAACGCTGCTGAAAGACATGCTGCTGGTGGAGTATTACGATAGTGTGATGCTAAGAGGATTGCAGCTCGCACAGCACGACATAACGCGAGGGGTGATCCCACCAGAGCAACTCCTGCGGATCAAAGAAGCCCTGCTAGATATCATCGATGGATTGGAGGATATCGATGAGCCGGTAAAAATCGAGAAACTAGTGGCGACCGGGCATGACGCCCCCCCCCCTGCGATCGCGCCTCGGGTCCGCTACCATGTCTATCGCGCAAACCAGCAACGCGGTTGTTTGCATAGCTGGTCGTGGCGGCCTGGATGAACTTCTGGCGACGGCTACCGCTCAACTCCTGGCGCGGGAGAGCATCCAGGCGGATCTCGCTGACTATTCGCAGTTTTCCCGCAGAAGACTTCCAGAAGTGGACCTCTCTGGCGCAACGACAATCTGCGTTGTTTCGCTGGACGCCGGACAATCGAGTACGCACCTACGCATTCTCCTCCGACGCATAAACGAGCGCGCTCCAAAGGCCAAGATAATTCTCGGTTTTATGCCCGACACGCCCCCGGATACCCAGGAACATAGTGGAACCGTGGCCCTTGCGGTTTCGTCATTTAGCGATCTGATAGCACTTGCTCGACCGGTCAGTACAACCTGCACAGCTAATCAGGCCAATGCACAATCTGGCGACGGGGCGCACGGCGCCGGCGCTACTGTGGAGTCAGACGGATTGTCACCAGGATCGATATGAGCACGAGATTTTATGTGCCATTACTTCGTCGCGCATCCTTCGCATCTTCGCGTCATCAGGTAAAAATGCGCAGCCGCCCCCCACATGTACGCGCGAACCCTACACGCTTGGCGAGGCACAACGCCATGCCGGCCGCTGTCCTTGTGCCATGAACCGGCACGCTTGTTGCGGATGATGGATTGCACCCTAACTCCAAGGAGACAGCAATGCAAAGCAACGACGACATGAGTTCTTCAAGCCAAGGCGCCGCCATTGTCGGCAGCGGAATCGGCGACGGGCCGGGGCCGGAGGTGATGGCCGCCTCGAGCCTCGATGGCACCAAGGTCTACTCATCTGACGACGAGCACGTAGGCGAGATCAAGGAGATCATGATCGACGTCCAGAGTGGGCGCGTCGCCTATGCAGTGTTGACGACCGGCGGCTTCCTTGGCATCGGCGACACACTTCACGCCATTCCGTGGGGCGCGCTGGTCATGGATACGGACGTGGAGTGCTTCCGCATTGGTGTGACCGCACAGCGCATCAAAGACGCGCCGGGCTTCAACAAAGACAACTGGCCCCTTATGGCAGACCCGCAATGGGCCACGGCGGTCCATCAGTACTACGATCGCGATCCGTATTGGACCAACCTGCGCAGCGCGCTTTGAGAGTTTGTTGACATCCCTGTGGGCGGCGGACGTAAATTGCACAGAACTGGCGGACGAAATTTGCACGCTCGGGCAAGGTGGCAGCTCCGAAAGAGCCTTTGGAGCCGCCTATGTACGGGAGGGAACAACGCGTGTTGCTACGTC
>NZ_PJRP01000004.1:169343-172647 GCF_002858765.1 Cupriavidus pauculus | reverse complement strand
TGTGGGCGGCGGACGTAAATTGCACAGAACTGGCGGACGAAATTTGCACGCTCGGGCAAGGTGGCAGCTCCGAAAGAGCCTTTGGAGCCGCCTATGTACGGGAGGGAACAACGCGTGTTGCTACGTCACTATCTGGAGCAAGGCCTGTCCAAAACGGAGATCGCGCGGCAATTGGGCGTGAGCCTGCGCACCCTGTACTACTGGATCGACACAGGGCAACTCGATCGCTCACGGGATAACGAGTCACTGCGGTACCGGTGTCGTCCACCGGTCCCACACAAGATTGATAAGTTCCGCGGCATTATCACGGCACGCCTGGCGGAATACCCGAGGCTGACCGCGATGCGGCTGTTCGAGGAGATCTGCGCTGCCGGTTACAAGGGCGGCTATTCGCAGGTCAAGGAGTTCGTGCGACAAATTCGCCCAGGTGCGGTCCCAGAGCCAGTCGTGCGTTTCGAGACGCCGCCCGGACGGCAGGCGCAAGTTGATTTCGCCGAGTTTCGGCTGCCATGGGGCAAACGGTACGCCTTGTTCGTAGTGCTGAGCTATTCGCGACGCATGTGGCTTCAGTTTTACCCGCGCCAAAGCATGGAGGTGCTCATGCAAGGCCTGGAAGAGGCCTTTGCCTTCCATGGTGGCGTTCCCTTGGAGCTACTGTTCGACCAAATGAAAGCCGTTGTGGTCGACGATCAGCGTGGCGCCGGCGGCAGGGTGTTGGAGAACGTCGAGTTTTCGCGCTTTGCTCGCCATTGGGGCTTTCGCATCCGCGCTTGTCGCCCGTACCGGGCTCAGACCAAAGGCAAGGTGGAGCGACCCATCAGATATGTCCGACAGAGCTTCTTCTACGGTCGGGAATTCCTCAATGATGCAGATCTGAATACCCAGGCGTTGTCGTGGGTAATGCGCAAGGCCAACCAGCGGAAACATCGGACCACTGCAGAGGCACCCGATGCCCGCTTTCTACGCGACGAGTTGGCCTTACTTCAGCCGTTGGCACGAGCACCATATAGAGGACTGGCAACCCTGTCAGACCGCCCGACTTGCCGGATACCGGCCGCGGCCTTGCCCAGGGTGGAGAGGCGCTCCCTGAGCGAATACGGCAGGCTGGCGGGAGACCAACGATGAGCGCCGCCCGGTCACCCCGCGAGGCCATCCGCGATATGCTGGCGGATCTTAAGATGCCAGGTTCGCTCGAGGCGATCGACCAGATCCTCAGCGCGGTCGACAGCGGCCAACTAACAGCGTCTGAAGCAATTCAGCGCCTCCTGGGAGCGCAGATAAAGCTGCGAAACAACCGCCGTCTGATGGCGGCAATGCACTCTTCCCGGCTCCCTGCTATCAAGACCCTGGAGGATTTCGATTTCGCCTTTCAGCCATCGATCAAGCGCGAACAAATCGAGAGCTTGCACGAGCTCGGCTTTGTCGAGCGCAAGGAGAACGTCGTCCTGCTCGGCCCGCCTGGCGTCGGAAAAAGCCACCTCGCAATCAGCCTGGCCGTCGCGGCGGCCAAGCGGGGCCGCCGCGTCTACTATGGGACCTTGATCGACTTGATCTCGTCACTTGAGGAAGCGCAGGCGACGGGACAACTGCTTCGTCGTCTCACGGTACTAACCCATCCGGCGTTGCTGGTCGTCGATGAGATTGGCTACCTGCCGATCACGCACGGCGGCGCTGTGCTGTTCTTCCAGCTCATTAGTCGACGCTATGAACACGCTTCTACCGTACTGACTTCCAACAAAGGATTCGAAGAATGGGGAGCTGTCTTCGGGGATGAAGTGATGGCTGCCGCGCTCATCGACCGAGTGCTCCATCACTGCCATCTCGTGAACATCAAGGGGAACAGCTATCGCATGCGTGAGCACGCAGAGCTCTCGCGGGAGCTTAACCGTGAGTCACGCGCTCGACGCACACGCGCGGAAATAACGGGCACCGCATAGTTCCCGAGTTCGCTTGAACTGCTATCGCCTCCAATCGGCGGTTCCCGACCCTGAAGGGTCCTTCAGCTTTCTCGTTAGCGGACAGTCGCGAAGATCAATTCGCGCGCTCGTTTCGGCAGCCGCGCGGAGGGGTAGCTTGAACCGGCGACAATGCCCGGAACTCGTCAATAATTTGCCCAAGCCTCCGAACCGTTGAACGCATACCCTTCTTGTTCGCCCATCGCATCTTGAATTGACGGCCACTCGATACGGGGATCGTAGATGTATCGCGGCAAAACGAAGTATCTGGAATGTCTCACGTCGATAATCGTCGTCAGCCTTTCGAATTTCTTTTCCATCCAACTGAAGGCAATGAAGTTCGAACATTCTGACATTGCGAAAATGCTGCCCCACGCATAGCCGGGAAGCCGGCGCCCGGCTAAATCAACGACGTGGTATGAATCTCCGTGAGGAGGCTCACCTGCATATCGCAGTGTGATCTCATAGCTACCATCGGGCGGAATCAGCACGTAGTCCCCCATGCCTGCCCAATGGCAAAGGTTATCCAACGTAAATTGAATCTTGCAAGGTTCCATCAGCCTGCTTTTCATCGCAAATGAAGATTGCTCACCCGATTGTCGGCGATTCGCATAGGTATGTCGAACGGCCGAAAGTGGCTTTGGATTCAACGCGAAACTGCGACCCTCTCTGGCCGATCTTTTCGGTCATTGGGCGGTACATGCAAGTTGTGTCGAGCTACGAAGGTTTAGCGTGACTGCATGCAAGGTCCGCTTCCGCACTAATCAATGACTTCGGTGGAATCGCGTTGTCAGTCTGACGAGTTGCGATCTCTATCGAACGTGATCTAACCATAGTTCCATCTGTCTTTCTCGTATGGATATGTTCGATGTTGAACAGCCTGCGATCACAATCGAACCAATACCTTGATTCCCCAATTCTGTAGCTCTCCGTCGACGACACTACCTGTTCTTCAACGTATGTCTGTCGATTCCAGGCAGTGATGCCACCATCGCTCGTCCGATGAATTGAGTTGACGTCGATTTCGACCTTCGTGAAAATCCTGAGTGGGTATGGCGCAGTGACAGGCTTCCATTGCGGCTTCGCCATCTGTGTCTGATCCGCAGGCAATGAGGCGAGCGAGTCCACGTCCCGTGCTTGGTGTGTGATATTGCTGCATCCCGCGCACATGCTGCCAGCAATGATGATCAGAGAAAGAAGTTTCATGGTATTCACTTTGCTGTATCCGATCCATTCGCAGGCGATGGCGCAGATTTTTTGCAAATCCTCCGAGTGATTAAGTGGTTAAAAAGACCTGACCGGGATTGTCTACAAAGTGAGCCTGGATGTCGATTGACCGCTCATGGCCG
>NZ_PJRP01000004.1:167328-169333 GCF_002858765.1 Cupriavidus pauculus | reverse complement strand
GGCCGTTCTCAGTCGGATACCAGGTCTGCAACGGCGGTCGTCCCTGATCGACCCATAAGAGCCATCCGGTCATCAGCAGCACAGCACTTTGACATGGGTGGCCGTTTCATCTTCGATCGCCCTAAAACCCAGTCGAGAATAGAAGGCAGCGGCGGATTCAGTATCGGTTGAAAGCCGGACTTGACGGAAATGTAGCGATGCATGCTGAAGAAGCTCAAGAACGAGGGCTTCACCTATGCCGCGACGCCGAAAGACCTTTGCAACATAGAGACGACGCAGTCGCGCTGTAAAGCCGTCCATGACGTACGGGTCAACGTTCAAACCTCCGATTCCTACGAGGGTTTCGTTGTCAATGATCCCGAAGAGACACTCGCCAGGCTTGTCGAACCTGTTGGTTCCGGCGCGCCACTCGTCGATCAAGCGCCCAACAAAATTGAACCCTTGCGCTGAAGCCTCGCGCTCCAGATCATCTATTTGTGGTGGAAGGACAGTTAACCGATTGATCGAGAGCATGTTGTGTCTTCGCAGCAGGCAGAACGCAATGTTAGCGAGTCGACCGTCCGCTCGCCAGCAATTCGCAGGGCCTTGGCGAACGGCGGAAACTGGCCGGATCCCGACGCCGGATCTTCAATGACCGTTGTAAGGCTTTTGACCGGCAACACGCTGCTCAAAAGTCTGGCGCTTCAGGCCAGCACCACCGCCCTACAGGGGTATCCGTCAATGCTGTGCCGCACAATGAGTGCAGGAACATTGGCTTGGCTCTCTGCAAGTTTCGGCCGCCCCAAACGTGCAAATTTCGATTGGCGTTGACAACATCCCCCCTTCCTCGACCTTCGATCGCTGCCTGTCGGCAGAAAGGAAGGGGATTCCGACGGCGCTTCGCGGTGAACTGCGCAGCCACTTCGGTAGGTCCCTGCTTCGCAGAGCGGCCTGACTGCACCGGCTCTCCACAGGCTGCAACGCGGCGTCCCCGCGCCAGAACATTGATCGCGCCGACGACGTCGGCGTTTCCTTCGAAACCGCATTCGATGCAGGCGAACCACGCTTGCGTAAGCCGGTTGTCCGCACTCACGCTAGTGCATGCCGGACATGTTCGGTTCGTGTTCTCAGGTGGCACTCTGATAAGCCAGCCGTCGTTCCACGCCAACTTGTACTCCAGTTGGCGGCAGAATTCGAACCAGCCCTGGTCCAAAATCGCTTTGTTCAGGCCGGACTTGGCCCGAACGTGCCTGCCCGGCTTCTCGGCACTGCCCGCCGCCGACCTGGACATATTTCGTACCTGCAGGTCTTCGATACACACGAGCGCATGGTTTTGGCTGATCGTGGTCGTGGCCTTGTGCAGGTAGTCGCGGCGGGCGTTCCCGATGCGTGCGTGAATGCGCCGGACGCGGGCTTTCGCCTTCTGCCAGTTGTTGCTGAATTTCTGCTTGCGACTCATCGCCCGCTGCGCCCGGCGTAGCTGGGCTTCGTGCCGCTTGACGGAAGCGCTGAGCCCCTGATACCGCTCCTACTGATCTTGGGGGTACTCAATCTACCGCATGCTTGATAAGCGCGCCGACCTTCGGCGCGCTTAGTGCGCACTCCCGCCATCCGCAATGCCGTCCTATGGTCCGGCGCCGCCCGGGACGTTGCCGCCCGCCCGACACCCGACACCTTTCTGTTGGCGCCAGCCCACCACTCCGCAGGCCCCAGGCATCCCCCGCCCTACCGGCGCGCATCGCACCGTTCCCCGCCAGCCCTTTCCCCACAACGATCCGCCAACTTTTTTCGGGTCCGTGGCACGCGCTGGCACGCTTGCTGCGATATCTGGTCCGAGCGCGACACCAACCCGATGCTCATCACCGAGACCCAACGTAGCACCTTCCTCATCCAGGAGACCATCATGACCAAGCTGACCATCAAGGACCTGTCCTCGACCGAAACCCTCGACGCCAAGGCGCTGCAGGCCGTACGCGGCGGCATCGCCATCATGCCGATCACCACCGTCTACAGCCCGTTCAAGCTG
>NZ_PJRP01000004.1:0-167318 GCF_002858765.1 Cupriavidus pauculus | reverse complement strand
CATCATGACCAAGCTGACCATCAAGGACCTGTCCTCGACCGAAACCCTCGACGCCAAGGCGCTGCAGGCCGTACGCGGCGGCATCGCCATCATGCCGATCACCACCGTCTACAGCCCGTTCAAGCTGTCGGTCGACAAGGTGTTCAACGTGAACCAGTCGAACCAGCAAATGCAGTCGGTGGAGAACTACTTCGGCAATGGCTCGGCCTTCCAGGACCACATGACGAACAACGTCACGACGAACCAGTCCGCGCAGAACAACGTGTACCACCCGGTCTGAGCATCACCCCTCGCATCCACGCATCGCACCCGCACATTCGCCCATTAGGAGACTGCCATGAGCACCCTGACCATCCTCGACCTGTCCAGCACCACCACCCTCGAAGCCACCCGCATGAAGTCGGTACGCGGCGGCCTGGGCCTGATCGCCCCGTGGACCAGCGTCTACGCCCCCGTGAAGCTGTCGTTCGACTCGCACACGAAGATCACGCAGTCGAACCAGCAACTGCAGGACGTGGCCAACTACTTCGGCAACGGTTCGGCCTTCCAGGACCACATGACGAACAACGTGACGACGAACCAGCACGCGCAGAACAACGCCTGAGTCCGTCGCCAGCGGCGGGCGCAGGCTTCGAGCCAGCCGCCGGCCGCGCACCGAACCCGCTGAATTCGCATCAAGGAGTCCACCATGTCATCGATCATCGTCCGCGACCTTGCCGTCAGCAAGGACCTCGACCACCAATCGCTGTGCGCCATCCGCGGCGGCACGGACTGGTTCGGCAGGATTGCCGCTGCCGGCCCGCTGGTCAACGTCAACATCAACCAGAGCGTGCAGCAGTTCCAGCAGGTGAACGTTGCCGCCTTCAACAACAACAAGATCGTTGGCGTCGACCTGGGCAACCTCGCGCTCAACGTCAATCCGGTGCAAAAGGGCGGCAACTGGGCGGCGGTGGCTTGAACTACCGGCCTCCACGCGCTTATGCGCACAACAGTGCTTTCCCGGTTCCTGCTATAGCAACGGACTGACAGCTCGTCCCGTGAAGCCGGCAGATCGGTAATCCGGTTAAGGGAGCGCAGCGACATAACCCACCCTTCAGGGGGGAAGACATGGCGTTTGGCGCACACGAAAATGTCGGTGTCGTGATTGACCCCATGACACTGTCCCAGCCCGTGCGCCATCTGCCGCGGGCTTCTTTTTTTCCCGCCTCGACCATACTGTATATCCATACAGGTTCGAGATGAGGTCGCTATCGCAACGGTCCTGCCTCGAACGACCCACTCTGAGCCCGCCAAGCCGTGGGCGCAACATGCCGACCTCGCGGTTCGCGTATCCTTCACCGCAGCCCTCACCTCTATTGACAGTGCAGAACTGGACCAGGGTCCTCGCCCAAGCGCTTCTTGCCATCATGCTAGTGGTCTTGGCGGCCGTTGCCTCGCGCGTCATCTACATTCGCATGACACCCCACGCCTCTAGTGAGGTGCGCGAGGAGACCGAAATCCACCGCGAGATTGCCGATTGTGGAGCCCAGCGCAAGCCGACGGAACTCCAAGAGCGGCAATCGGAGGACAGCGCAATCTGGATGGCCAGTTGCCTCGATTCCTGACCCGTACAGACGAATTCGCCAACTCTGGCGCGCAGGATCGCCAATTTCCCGAGCCCCATCAACACAACGCAACGTCAGCATTACGGACACGTCTTTCGGCACAACGTCCGGCGCGAGTTGCGTCGATAGGCAGGACTCGCAGTGGGAACCCCGCTACAGCGTCTTTTATAGGCAAGCAGCGAACCGGAGTTGCTCAACTCTTTCCCGTTGAGCCGGTCGCTTCATCTCTTACCGCCGCCGGTAAACTCGCGAGGGGGCTTATACGAACTCAGACGGAATCGGGGGCGGCGCCGTGCGAGACGTTGCTGCGCCCCTGTGAGTCGATGGGCGGGTTGCTACTCCGCTGTAGATGCTTGCCTGATATGTTCGACTGATTGGTATGGTTAGCCGCAGGCAAAGTTAGCGGAATCACTGCTACCCCTACCGTATTAACCCATACGCGGGACCAGAAACAGGCGGAAGAAGCTGTCCATTCCCTTCTTTTCCTACTGTGAACCCTGCAGCGCCTGGACCGCGTTGTAACAGGCGATTGTGTTCTGCGGAATGACCACGGGATCCGTACGCTACGGAGGCTTGTGTCAGCCGCCACCAGAAACGGAACTGCCCCCCGTGGCCCATGAGATGCACGCTGTCCCGCAATCCCTACGGCAATCCCACTACAGTACCCCGATTCGGAGTCTACCTATCTGAGTTCAAGCGCTGGTGGCACGGAGTTCCTTAAAATGGACCGACGCTAACGGCGTCGCAGCTCGCGCTTTTCCCCTGCATCGTCGCAGTTCAGATCGGCAACTTGTTTGCTCTTCGGATCAGTCTGACCTGGTTGGGTGCTCTTGCGGGCCTCACCTGGTTGTTCCGGCGGGCGATTCTCTAGCGTTGGCAGACGTTTCCTCTGGATTGATAGTGCAGAAACTGATCTCATAGGTTCCCTGTCGAATGAACGCACGTAGATCCATCAAGGCATCAGGGACGAGACTCGCGTTCGTACCGATAATCTTTCCAATACGGTGACCTACCGTAGTACTCGTGGATGTGGGCGCCCCATTGTGGGTCCGCCATGCTAGGCCAGCGCGCCTTATCAAAGCCCGGTGCGGCCTCAAGCTTCGCCCTATCGATACCCAATACGAAACTCTTGCGCTCCGTATCGAGCGTAAGCGCGGACCAGGGCACTGCGAACAGCTTGCCGCCGAACCCGAGGAATCCACCGAAGGACAGCACCGCATACGCGATGCGTCCGTTAACCACGTCGAGCATAATGTGATTGACCGTACCAAGCTTGTCGCCGTCAGGACCGATGACAGAATTGTGCTCCAACGTATCCGAGGCCATCACAAATGGTCCTGGCCCGGTATTCTCCGAATCGATAGCGCCGAGAATCACTGCGCGTGGATTAGCACTGTCGGCGTTGAGGTTGTAGGGATTCATGAACATCCTCCTGATGGGCGTTCGTGTTGCCGCACATGAGGTTGACGATATTCTTTGAAGAACTCGCGCATCAACTTCATGCCGTTGCCATGCATCATGCACGCGTTCTGCTGGCGTGCGGTCAGGCTGAACTGAATCGTCGTGTGGAAGCGACGGAAGTCCAACGCGCTCCTGGATACCAAGCTTTTTGACACTCTCCTTCGCCACGATCGATATCTACTAACAGAGACTGACACCAATCCAAACTGCGGTCGGTACGATAGCGGACAAGGAGGAGAATATATTGATTTCGACGGCCGCCTCCCAACTGCCGCGTCGGGCAATAGCAATAACGTCGATCGCGGGTCGCGAATTCTCTGAGAATCCTCTCTCGCTTCATCGCGTGCGCGATGGAAAAGAAAATAACTTCATCAAATTGCACTGAATTCAATCGCTCAAAGGTCGACGTGTCGGCTACACAGCCCCTCTCTATTCACCGCGACTATACCTGTGTCGATGCCGGGGAAGACTGCTTCTTTCGCTGTTTTTCCCTCGCCTAGCCCGGTGCCACGTATCTCTTCCTGTCGTGTGGTACCCCAGACGCGTCACTCTCCAGCTGACACCTACGCCATACCGCACTCGATCGTGTATACGCGGACTATTCCGTTAAACACGCGCATACTGGGGTATCCACCGCACTGGCGCGCATATGCCCAAACACTTGAGCATCGTGCTCGCGTTCCCGATCGTAAGGAGCATCATGGCACTCAGTTTCCCCAATCCCAGTCGCAGCTACGACGCTTCGCGCCACTGTGTATGCTTCTGGGGCTACGACAATACCCGCGAAGTCGCTTTCCAGGTCTCGGAAAACGTGTTGATGCATTTCGACGAAGAGAGTCCTTCGCCCGGAGAGGCTGATTTTTTGGCCAGCTTTGACCGACATCGAGACCAGATAGTGCTTCTGGCGCTAGATATTTATGCGGCGGGGTCGCGCAACTCATACACCATTTCGTCGTAACGCAGAAGCCTGGCGTTGCCAACCCGCACACCGTTCCTCGGGTTTTGCAAGGAAGACTGTCAATTGGCAAGTCGATATGTGAACTCCTCGATCCTCTTGCGATGGCTTTTCGAGTTGCGCCTCACATCGACAAAGTTTTTTGGAAGACGGTAAGTTTTTTCGGTAAAAAGTGCGGCGCCAACGGGTCGCTTGAAGAGGTTTACCGCGCGGTAACTGCAAACTAAGAGGACGCGCAAAAAAAGAGGCCCTCAGTCGGCTGACCGAGGGCGTGAAAAATGACCTGTTGGCTAGTAGTACAAGCCGCGATTTTTTTCCCGGCACCACACATGACTGGCTTTCGATGTTGCCCCACCCGCTCCTCACTTCCAAGTGTCATTAGCGCTCGTCATCGGACGGTGCCAATGGCTCCCCGCCTCAGGGAAAAGGAACCTACAAGATTCAGTTCCCTTGAGATTGGCATTAAGTATAGGAATGGCAGTGCCGCATGTCGGTACGGTGTCGTACGAGATGACGACTCGTTCAGCCAATGCAGTGAATAAGTGCAGCAGAGCGCTCGGAACCACTATCAGCGACATCTGAGATACACCTGCGCGCTTTTTTTGACGCGGACCTGTCCGCCAGCGTACCGACTTCTTCGTGAATGGTGGCCAGTCTGTATTCGTCGGGGGAGGATGATGACGGAGTCTTTTCGCATCATGCTCACTAACCTAAGTGGCGTCCGGAGCGAATCCTCCTGCCATGGCCATGTCCTGGGAGATCGCCGCCACACTGGAGTAAACATGCATAGGATCATTGCCTCCGCCAAGCATCGCAAGTTGGCACCCGCTGGCCGCGCGCCAATGCTTGATCTGGAGGAATGCCGCACTTATCAGTCTGCTGTGGACGCATCACTGGAGATGACATTTCCGGCGAGCGATCCCATCGCGCCAAGCGCTGCTTTGTACACGACCTTGCGCGTCAGTACCCCTCGCGATGGGACAGACTGGATACTCGCTGCCGGAAGTGAAAATCTGCCTCCAGTAACAGACGCGCAGCTCAACTCTTTGATGAGCGCTAATGGCAACCACGCACAGGCGGCGTAGTCGTGGGCGGAGCAGTGGGCAGTGGGAAGGCAAGTAGTTAAATAGCTGCCGCAATGGAAGCGAGCAATGGCATTCCTGCACCCAACGGAATGCCCTGCCCCATATAGCTACGCTGCAACTGCCGCTGTCTTGACCTGTAGGACAGCGTTCGCCGGTTCTGTGCTGTTGGAGACCCCGAATGCAACTGCAACGGGGTTCATACTATCGACCATCGAGGTCGGCATCAGGATAGTAGCTCCCCGCTCTTTTGTGGTCTCGTAGATGATGTTCATAGCGCGCAACTGGAGCGCCTGTGGATGACCCTCATATACGCCTGCAGCTTCGACAAACTTGGCCGCAATGGCCGCTTCTGCCGAGCCCAAAATGACGCGGGCTTGCTTTTCTCGTTCCGCCTGCGCTTGCCTGGACATGGCGTCCTGAAGCGCTACGGGGATGGCGACGTCGCGCACCTCCACAGAGGATACGGTCACGCCCCACGCTGCAGTCTTCTCGCCGATCTCGGCGCGCAACTGCTCATCCGCCGCTTTACGATCGGATAGGAGCGCCGACAGCATCGAAGCACCGATCATTTCCCGTAACGACGTCTGCGCGACGCGGTCGATCGCCTGGCGATAGTCGGTAATGGCTAATGCGGCTTTCTGCGCGTCGTGGACGTGCCAGAAAACAATCGCGTCAACATTAACGGGCACGGTATCCTTGGTCAATGCCTGCTCCGCGTTGAACCCAGTGGTCTGGATGCGTGCGTCAATGATCGCTGTAACGCTATCGACAATTGGCAAGATCAGAAACAGCCCAGGTCCCTTGACGCTCTGTAGCTTTCCAGCGCGCAAGATGACAAACTTCTCCCATGCTTTGGCCATTTTTAGTGTTGCTGCGAGCAGGATTGCGGCGATGGCAAACAGTGGTGCCAGTAGAACAGAGACGAACATGCCTGTCGCAGCGCCCAAAAACAAGAGAAGAGCAACCAAGAATGCGGTGATGGGATTCATATAGAAACTCGCGAGTGAGTGAAGCTGCAACCTCTGACCAAACGATCAGGCTCTTCGGGAGCGATACACCTGATCCCCTACTGATTCCGAAGACATGTGACAGGACGTCGTCCTCAGAATCGGTGGTCCGTTCCGGGCTCATTGGCCTGTCGTAGACGCTAACGTCTCTTGCCCCATACGGTGACAGTTCGGCTACCAAATCTGCACGAGCAGCAAATACCCGACGGAGGACACGTCGAAGCCATCGGGCACCGCTTCAGCCTCCTTTAGCATATCCAAGCGAGAGCTTTAAAATCGCCCCAAAAGGAAACAGCACGAGAACGATGAGTGGATCCACGCTAAGCACACCGCTGGGTACGCAGCCCCAACCGTTGCTATAGGACCCCTCGGGGAACGCCCCAACCAACATAACGACCAAGACAATTAGTAGTGGGATTCCGAGAGACATGATGTCCTCCTCGTCGCTGGGCGACAGGCACTCCACTGTTCTTTCACGATGGGGTAATCGCCCGCCTCTTCATTTCTGTTTGGGGAAACTGAGCGCGCCTCATCTGTATTAAGAATAGATGGGAATGGGCTCGAGAACGGTCCGATAGCGTACGCGCTGGCGTACCAAATTGCCTACCCAAGCCCAGTCAAAAAGCGTTGATCGCCCGGTAGTCAGCCGGGGCGAGAAGTTATGGCTCATCTCGTGACGCTCACACTTCTGGACACGGGCCCTTTCGTGGCTTCTGGAACGATAGCCCTCGTATGCCGGATTGCCAATCTTTTGGACCTCTCCACGGGGAGGATCGGTGAGGGCCGCGGCTACAGCGAGCACGTTGCACAACGCTCGTCGGGCCATTTGTAAGGGGGCTAGGAGGCAATGCAACGGATCTCTATACTTCTATCTGCAGTGTTCCTCAAGCTTCGAGTGTCTAGACTCCCACTCGTTTCCCGGGCACTCCCCCTAGACAGCGTCATTGGATCGGTGGCTCCCGAAGTCATTCACTGGGATTCCTAAAAGTATCTGGAAGACGCCACGCGGCGACCTCCGCCCCGCCCCACAAAGATCGCCAACGACGACGTACGATCGATTCAGTCGATATCCGGCGAATGGGATCGTTCTAGTGGATGACCGACCGCAAGGGATTTTCCACTTGCGGCGCTGGTGCTTCAATCCTCCTAGTAATTCCTACTAGCCGATGAATCAGGGCCTGAGAAAGAGGTGGAACATGCTAAAGAACATCTTACTGTTCACTGTAGTTGGTACCGTGCTTGGCGCCGGTGTGACATACGCAGGCACGGGCATTCGGGATGTCTACACTGATGGCGCCAGCACGATGGGGCCGCGCGATCCCTATACTGACGGAGGAAAAGCCACCAAATTTGACGTCTACGCCGATGGAGCGAGCGCCGCAGTAATAAGGGGGTACGATGTGTTCACCGAGGCTGCGCGGGTCACCAACCGTGATGGATACTCCGACAGTTCGAGATCCTAAAGTCCTGTATGACTGAGTAACGTCAATCGCGATGGGCACTGGGGGTGCCCATCCGAAAGCCTCGTCGCTGATTGAGTTCATTCGACGTACCCCCCTCTTCCTCGCCGCCGACCAGTCCGGTGTGCAACTGAGCTTGCTCGCAATCCCCCGGCCGACAAAACGGGCGCACAAGGCGAGCCCCGGTACGCGCCGGCCCTACGCGTCGCGAGGAATGCCAGTTGCCGCGAGCGTAGTGCTGACCAGACTTCGCGAAGCCTGCTTATTGGCACACATATGGTCCGCGTCAAAGAGGTCTGTCGAAAGCTGTGGCGCAGGCCGAGGGCTGATCGAGTGTGCGTCGTCGCCGCTGCCAGCGCTCGATGACAATACTGTTGTACGTCACGCGGGCGCGGGAAGTAAAACTCCTGCCGAACGCCTCGGCCTCGTTACGCATTGCTATCCGCCTATAGTTTGTGGGCATCCCCAATGCCACTTGTAATGCCAAGGCCCTCGCGTTAATCGAAGTCATTTCAGTCCCAGCGTACGACTTACTGGACGAATGCTGTAGCAAGCCCAGCAACAAGTGAGGGGCTTTTTCTGCTTCCGAAGTTCGGAGGTTATCGCCCTGGCTCCAAGCGGCAATTGCGGTCGGATTGGCGCCACCCGACAACGCGTCACCCAGATTTCGGCGCTCGATGCATCCAAAACGTGAATCGAACCTTGTCCGCGGGATAGGTATTCGCCGTGATGAGTAACGGTTTCTTCGCGTCATCAAGATAGGTTCGGTTGATCTTCAAGCCCGCGACTCCGGGCTCAACCAGTAACCGGCGCGCCATGTCGCCCCTAATGGTTGTGGCGCCGATGGTCTGCTTGATATCCCCGACAGTGACACCCACGGTCTGCTCTATAATTGACTGAGCAGACCGGCGCCGTTGGGAACAAGAGGGGAAATTCGCTGGTCGATCTCGGGCTCAATATAGGCATCATTCCAGCATAACGGCGTACCTTCGCTGTCCATCTCGGTGCGTAGCGTTCGAAACCTCAATCAGGCGGCAGCGCGTTGACGATTGCAGGGATTCATCGACCGCATGCGGCGGTAATGGCAAAATCCCTCGTTTTTTTCGCCCCCACCGTAATATGAGCAGCAACGCAGTACTCACCCTAGCAAGTCTTGCCACGGCCAGCGCAGTACGCTACGACGGTGCCGTATCTCACGTCATTCGCACTGCGCTAGTGGCCGAATGCCTGGCCGCACTGGCAGGGTTGGGATCGCATGAACAGGAGAAGATCCGCCTCGCCACGCCCGTTCACGACGTCGGCAAGCTGGCGGTTCCCGACTCCGTTCTCCTGAAGCCTGGCCGTCTGGACGTGCAAGAACGCGTAGAAATTGAGCGGCACTCCAGCATCGGCGCCGACATCCTTTCGGGAAGCACCGACGAACTTCTGCAGTTCGCGGCGCTAATGGCGCGCTGCCATCACGAGCGATATGACGGCATGGGGTATCCGCAGGGACTGGCCGGCGACGAGCTTCCTTTGGCCGTGCGCGTGGTGTCCATCGCCGACGCCTTCGATGCCATGACCGAGGACCGGTGCTATCGCCCGGGTATGACCGAAGAGGCAGCATGCGCGGTTCTGGAACACGGGATTGGCACGCATTTCGACGGCGATCTCGTTTCAATTTTTATCGATGGATTTTCACGCATCCAGTCCGCCCGACGATCCGCCGATCAGGCATTGCGCTGCGGCCCACCCGCAGAGGTGGTCAGTAGGTTTTACGGATTGCAGCGGCAATAGCATCCGTCACATGAAGGCGGCCGCGAGCTATTCGCCGCCCTCGCGGGCAGTCCGCCCGGAAGATGGGCCAATCACGACGTCACCGACCCGACCAGTACTCACGGAACGCCCGGCGTGGATCGTCCTGGGCGCGCGTGGCAGCCGCATCGCCATCGAACACCAAGGTGGTACGGCGGGTGGACGTGTAGGCCGGCCACGCCGGTGTTTGTCCATTTGCGGGATCTCCGGTCGCGGCGAAGCTGACCCATGCACTCGCCAACTGGTCGGCAAGCTGCAGACTGGCGTCGCTGGGCCCGTTCAATCCCATGCGGATATCGTGCAGGCTCGGCCCGATGTCGACCCCATGCGGCGCGCCATAGCGCCCTCCATACGCCGGACTGGGCGTCTTCCATAGGTAGGTCCAGACCGGCGCGCCATGGCCGCTGGCCTGCGCAGCCACCTTGCGGTCGGCCTGCAATTGCGCGCCGCGCCTGAACGTCATGTCCGTGTCGATGCGCGCCTGAAGCACGAAAGGGGTGGCGCGCGGATCTTCCTCACGATACATCGCGACCACTCTCGTGGCATCGTCGCCCACCCGCTCCCGGACAAAGCGTTGCAGCCCCGCCTCGTCGAGATCGAAATTGACCTGACGATAGGCACGCTCGTCAAGCGTGGTGCTGATGATCATTGGCACTTGCGCCGATACAGCCGGCGCATCGGGATCGAACGGATGGCGCGGAATCGCTACACCGTCCACTACCGGCGCGAACGCGCGCGGGGCCTCTCCCTTGACGCGATCGGCGTACTCAAACCGCATCTGCACCGCCAGCAGTTGCTCGAACGGCAGCGTGTGCAGTCGGTCCAGCGAACCCTTGCCAACCTGCAGCGCCGCGAGGTATTTTCCGGCCACCTCGGTGGAATGTGCCAGAGAGGTGGCCCGAATGCCGGAGCCGCTCATCACACCGGCGCGATGGAACAGTCCTTGCGCCGCCGGCATCGCCATCAGCGTGCTGGTCTTCAGTCCCCCGCCTGACTGGCCGAATACCAGCACGCGCGACGGATCGCCGCCAAACGACTCGACGTTCTCGCGCACCCAGCGCAGCGCCGCGACGATGTCGAGCATGCCCACTGCACCCGATTGCACATAGCGATCGCCGCCATATTCGGCGAGGTTGAGGAAGCCGAACGATCCCAACCGATGGTTGACGGTGATGAACACGACGTCGCCAAAACGCGCCATCATCTCGCCATCAAACTGCGGCGAATTGCCTGACCCCGCGTAAAACCCGCCACCGTGCAGGTGCACCAGCACCGGCCGTTTTGCGCCCTTAGCGGGCGACGGCGTCCACAGGTTCAGCGCCAGGCAATCTTCTCCCATGCCGCCCGGCTGCAGGTCGTAAGCAATCAGGTCCGCATATGCACGCCGCCGGTCGGCCGGTAGCTGCGGCGCATAGTTTCCGTAGGCGGTGGCGTCTCGCACACCGCTCCACTTCTGCACCGACTGCGGCGGCATGAAGCGGTTGGCGCCGCTGGTATCGGCGCCATAGCGCAGGCCCTTGAACACATGCACACCGCCCGATTTGAGCCCGCGCACCTTGCCATTGGCCGTCTCGACGACCGAGAACACCGGATCTTCCGTCATCGCGCGTGCGCCCCCTGCGACGGCACTGCCCGCCGCCAGGGCGGCAGCCGACTTCAACCATTGCCGCCGCGACATTGCCCTCTGTGCCATGCCTGCTCCCTTTATTGTCTCGTTCTGAAAGGTCACGCAATGCGTGCCGTACCCTGCTGCTCAACGGCCCGTGAATGCGGGACGACGCTTCTCCTTCCAAGCCATCGCGCCCTCTCGGATATCCTCGGACTGCGTCGCGCGCCGAATGTCGTCTGCCAGTGCCGCTGTGTCCAAGTCGCCCCGTGCAATCGCATTGAGATGTCGCTTCATGCCTTGCACCGCAATGGGCGCGAGGCCCGCGATAGTCTCGGCCAGTTGCCCGCTTCGCACACGCAACCGCTCAGCCGGCAGCAACTCGGTTAGGAAGCCGCACGCCAGCATCTCGGGCGCCTGGATCTTTTCTGCGGTCAGAAAGAGGCGCTTGGCTTGATTCAGCCCCAGGCGGGTGACGTAGCGGCGCATGCCGCGTTCATAGAAATGCAAACCCAGCCGCGCGGCCGGCATGAACATCTCCACCACATCGGTGCCAAGGCGGAAATCGCAGGCCAGCGACAGGTCGGTACCGCCACCATAAATACCGCCCTGGATTTCGGCGATGGTCACGGCGCGACAATCTTCCAGCGCGTTGACGAGCGGCTCGAAACCCGCACCACGCTGACCAGCCGCCAGCTTGCCGATATCGAAGCCGCTGCAGAAGTACTTGCCGGTGCTGCGCAGGATCACCACCCGCACATCGCTGGTATTGATGGTTTCGATGTGCTGCTGCAATGCCTGCAGATCGTCGGGGCCCAGCCGGTTGGCCACCTCGGGACGCTGAAGTGTCAGCGTGGCCACGTGGGCGGCAATATCGAGCGTGGGAAGCGTACCTTCGGATGCCATGCGTGAAGTCTCCGATATGAAATATGTGTCAGGCGGCGGGCCTGGCCGCCGCGTCGGGGGTCAATTGCCGTTGCCGCAAGGCGGCATCGAAGCGTTCGATACGGGCTTGGGTATATGCTGGACGTTGTTGCACACGTTGCCACCAATCTGCGACCCTCGGTGCGGCGTCGACCGCGACCGCCTCGGGTATCAGTTCGGCGATCCGCGCAATGAATGGCGTAGCGGCGATATCGGCCAGCGAATAGCGTGCCCCGAACAGCCACGGTGCCGCGCCGAGCATCGCCTCCATTTTCGGTATCAACGCGAGCAACGCCTGGCGCGCTGCGCCCTTTTCCGCGTCCGAATAGGGCTCCCGCGCGATACGGCGCCAGGCCTCGCGCCGCTCGGGCGTTGGGATGCGCGCAAGTTTCTCGGCCAGGTCTGCATCGTTCCATTGCGACGCCACCGGCTGCAACGCGATGCTCCAGTTCAGCACCAACAGATTTGGTAGCAGCTTTTCGTCGGTCCAACGAATGAAGTTGCGCATCGTGGCGCGCGCGAACGGGTCATCGGGTCGGAGCGACGGCGCGGGCGAGATATCGTCCAGATACTCGCAGATCGTGGCGCTTTCATAAAGGAACCGGCCGTCGTCGAGCACCAGCGCCGGCACCACGCCGTTTGGGTTCATGCTCAGAAACGCTGGGGAATGATGCTCCTGCGCCGCCATGTCGACAGGCACGCTCTCATAGTCGATGCCCTTTTCCGCCAGGCACAGGCGCACGCGGCGCGAAGCACTCGACAACCAGCCATGGAACAGTTTCATGGGGCGGGCTCCAGTCAGGGAATCAGCACAGTCGCGCCCGTCGTGGCCCGACCTTCGAGCATCCGATGCGCCTGGCGTACGTCGGCCAGCGCAAACGTTTGACCGACTTCCAGTTTCAGGCTGCCAGCCTCCACCGCCGCAAATAGCACACTTGCCGCGCTGCGCAGCGACGCTGCATCGGCAATGAAAGTGCGCAGCGTGGGGCGGCACACGATCAACGACCGGGCGTGCAGCAGTTGCAGATCGAACGCCTGCACGTCACCTGACGCCGTGCCGTAGTTGATCGCCATGCCGCATGGCTTCAGGCACTGCAACGACGGCACGAACACGTCCTTGCCGACCGCATCGTAGACCACAGACACGCCACCGCCTTGCGTCAGGGCCAGGACGTCCGCCACGAAGTCGGCCTTGCGATAGTTGATGACATGGTTGCAGCCGTTGCGCAGGGCTACGGCGCGCTTGGCCTCACTACCCACGGTGCCGATCACCGTCGCGCCCAGCGCGCGCGCCCATTGCGACAGCAGCACCCCCATCCCGCCAGCGGCAGCATGCACCAATACCACGTCGCCAGGCCGCACCACATACAACCGGCGCAGCAAGTACTCGGCAGTCAGGCCGCGTAACAGCGTCGCGCCGGCCACCTGCTCGGTGATTGTTGCAGGCAACGGCACGACGCGATCGGCCGGTACGTTGCGTGTCACTTGGTACGCGCCTGGGTGCAAGTACGCCACGCGCTGGCCGATAGCCAGACCCACCACGTCCTCCCCGACTGCCGTCACGACGCCTGCGCCAACAGAACCGAGCGTGATCGGAAACGGCGCGGCCGCATGCGGGCCATGCGCACCATTGCGCTGGTAGATATCCGCGAAGTTCAGGCCGATCGCCGATTGTCGGATCTGCACTTCCGAGCGTCCAGGCGGCGCAATCGGCACCTCATCAAGGTCGAGAACGTCAGCATTGCCGTGTTTATTTATACGAATCGCAATTGTATGCATACGTTCCAGTGTCTCCAGTTCGGACGGAAATCTCAAAATTTCACGCAATTTACCGCTGCGAGGGCGTAATAAGTCGATGAAGCGTAACCCATACCCCGCTGTACCGCATCATGGTAAATCCGTATACGTATATTTATACACACTATTCGTATACTTTCGCATCAACAGAGGCAGGGAACACACATGACGCAAGACGCACCGTTGGCTGGCTACACCGTTCTGGACCTCTCCATTGCACGCGCGGGCCCCGTCGCCGTCCGGCTCCTTGCAGACTGGGGCGCCGACGTCATTCGCATCGAACCGCCGCCGCCCCGCGATCGGGGATCTGTTACCGGGCGCCGGCGTGGATCGGATGAACAGAATCTACATCGCAATAAGCGCAGCCTCTGCCTGGACTTAAAGACGCCAGAGGGCGCCGAAATCTTGGCCACGCTAGTGCGCAAGGCCGATGTCGTGGTGGAGAATTTCCGGTCCGTCGTCAAGGAGCGGCTCGGTCTGACCTATGATCGCCTGAGCGCCTTGAACCCTCGCGTGGTCCTTGCCAGCATCTCCGGCTTCGGTCAGGACGGTCCCTATTGCGAGCGCCCCGGGCTCGACCAGATCGTGCAGGGCATGTGCGGGCTCAGTTCGGTGACCGGGGTGCCTGGCGACGGCCCATTGCGCGTGGGCATCGCCATCTCGGACACCACGGCCGGAATGTTTTTGGGGCAAGGCATTCTGCTGGCCCTGCTGCAGCGCGAACGTACCGGGCGCGGCCAATGGGTACACACGTCGCTGATCGAGGCGATGCTCAACAAGCTCGACTTCCAAGGCGCACGCTATACGGTCGAGGGCGTGGTCCCCACGCAGCAAGGCAACGCTCATCCGACGCTTGCGCCGATGGGCACCTACCGGTGTCGTGACGGTGTGGTCAATATCGCCGCCAGCACTGACCGTATGTGGATGAACTTTTGCCAGGCGCTTGGCGCCGACGCGCTGGCTGCTGATACCTCGTTGCACAGCGCGGCGGGACGCAACAGCCAACGCGAGCACCTTGACGCGGCGATCAATGCGTGCACCGCCGGGTTCACCGCCGCCGAATTGACCGACAGGCTCAACGCGGCCGGCGTGCCATGTGGCCCTGTCTTCGATATCGGCCAGGCCTTTGAAGATGAGCAGGTGAAGCACCTTCGCATGACGCGACCCGCCGAGCATCCCGTGCTGGGTTCGTTGGACCTACTGCGCTCGCCCATCAACCTGTCGGCCGCACCGCACCCGGAGCGGTTCGGCAGCGCCGCGCCCGATCCCGGCGCCCATACCGACGTCATTCTGCGCGACCTGGGCTACGACGACGCCCACATCGCGATGCTGCGCGACGCCAATATTGCTGCGTGATTGGAGACCAGCGGCGGGCAGCGTCGCAGGACACAAACACACAACGACAACACGGAGACAACCGATGCACCCTCGATGCCCGCGCGCCTTGCGCGCGCTCGCTGCGGCCAGCCTGACGCTTTCGCTCGCCCAGCCCACGCTTGCGGCCGACGACTATCCGAACCGCCCCATTCGTATGCTGGTCGGCTACACCCCTGCAGGGGCAGCCGACTACGTGGCGCGCATTTTCGGGGAGGCATTGTCCAAGCAACTCGGCCAAACGATCGTCGTGGACAACAAGCCCGGCGCGGGCAGCACACTCGCGTCGGCCGCGCTGGCCAGCGCCCCGGCGGACGGCTATACGCTGGCCCTTGCCACAGCCACGTTGTATGGCATCGACCAGCGGCTATACAAGGCACGCTACAAGAGTCAGGACTTCACGCCAATCACACGCTTGACGGTGTCGCCGTTGATCCTCGCGGTCAACAAGAACCTCGGGGTTGCGGACATCAAGGCACTCGTCACGAAGGCCAAGGCCGAACCCGGCAAGTTCAACTACTCATCGTCGGGGATTGGCGGTTCGCCGCATGTAGCGGGTCTGCTGTTCGAGAAGGCCACGGGTGTGCACATGACCCACGTGCCCTATAAGGGCGGTGCGCCGGCCTTGCAGGCCGTAGCTGCCGGCGAAGTGCAGATGTCGTTCGGCACGGCCGCGTCGGTGTTGCCGATGGGCTCGCAAGGTATCGTGAAGATGATCGGCGTGACCACGCCTAAGCCGTCGGAAGTCGCACCTGGCCTGCCATCGCTGGCAGAAACGGGGCTGCCCGGATTCAACTTCACGTTCTGGTTCGGTCTGTACGGCCCCGCCGGACTGCCTCCGGAAATCCGTGACCGGATCTTCGCCGCCGCCCGCAAAGCCATGGCGGATCCGCAAATCCGTGCGAAGCTGGCCGCCAACGGCAGCGAAGTATCGCTTTCGGAATCGCCAACGGAGTTTGGCGCATGGGCCGCCGCCGATGGCCGCAGTGCGCTGGAACGCATCGTGCAAGCTGGCGTAAAGCTCGATTAGGGCTCTGGTAATGGGCGGGGCGCCCCCCCGCCCCGTCCCGGCGCAGATCAGCGCCGCGTCCGGGCACGCCCGGCGTCGCCTGGCATTGAAGCAATCATGTCGGCGTAGACGTCGCCGCCCGTGGCAATGTGGCGCACCATGGCGGCGCCGGCATCGTCCTCACTGCCGCGCAAGATCGCTTCGAGCACTTGCTCATGCTCCGCAAGCGAGGCGCGAATGCGAGCCGGCTTCTCAAACCGCAGGTCACGCATGCCCCGCATCCGGGCGCGCATCGTACGGATCTGGCGCGACAGAATATCGTTGCAACTCGCTTCGTAGATAGCCTGATGGAAGGCGTCATTGGCCTTGCGATAGGCATCGCCGTCGGCCTGCTCAGCCGCCGCACGGCACGCGTCCTGAGCAGACTGAATCGCCTTGCGTTGCTGGACCGAGATCCGGCGAGCCGCCAGGCGCGCCGCCAGCGCTTCGAGTTGCACCAGGATCTCGCTCATGGCCACATACTCGCGCAGCGAGATTGATGCCACGATGGCCCCCTGACGTGGCACTAGGTCCACCAGCCCGGCCGATTCGAGCTGGATGAGGGCTTCACGCACTGGTGTGCGCGATACATTGAAGCGCGTCAGCAACTGCTGTTCTTCCAGTTGCGTGCCACTGGGCAGCTTCCCGCTCAGAATGTCTTGCTCGATTGCAGCACGGATCGTATCGGACAAGCTCTTCTTTTCATCGGGCATGAAAACACAGGGAACGCGAAGTGGAGATGTCGCGATTTTACTCCTGCCGGCGCATTCGTATGCACAATCACGCGCTATGTGCACAAAAGCGACGCCGCTCCGTCCGTGTGACCAACAGCCTTGAAGCTGTGTCGCGGTCGATGACCAACTTAAGTGCCTGCCACGACGTCTGTCATGGCGCGCCTCATTGCGCGCTTTCGGGAGTCGTGACGCGGGAGCCCTCGCAAAATGCTGGCGATGGAATCAACACCTCGGGTGGGGGACGAAGAGAACGCCTGCCCTGCTCCTCAGTACGCGGCGTCTGGCTGGTAGCGACTCACTTCGATGCCCGATCCCACGGCGAGTTGAACGCTCGTGATCCCGGGCTTGCTTCGTACAGCGCGCCAATGACGGACAATATCTGCGCTCCCAGGCCGGATCATCTTTCGTCCGCCCCCTTGTCTCAGGGTCTCGTCAGGTGTGCCCCACTTCCGAGCGAGGCATTCAGAGAGGACCGTGACGTGGCGGGATGAAACTGCTCTCGGGGATAGGTTTCCTCAGTAGAATCATTGGCCTGGCTGAGCCGGACGCCAATTTCCCCAGATACGCGATATCGTTGAGTGAGAAGAGCATGACAGTCAAGCGAATGGACAACGTCCTGATCGTTGTTGACGATCTCGAAGCGGTGAAGGATTTCTTTATCGAGTTGGGCCTAGAGCTTGAGGGCGAAACGACGGTTGAAGGCCCTTCTGTAGGGAGCCTCATAGGGCTTGGAGACGTCCGAGCGACCCTCGCGATGCTGCGGACTCCTGATGGACAGCGAATTGAGCTGGACAAGTTCCACATACCAAATCCAGTCAGGTTTGGACCCGTGGACGCCCCAGTGAACACTCTGGGACTTCGCCGCATCATGTTCGCCGTCGATGACATCGATACTGTCGTTGCCCGGATGCAGGCCCATGGCGCGGAACTCATTGGCCAGATGCAATACGAGAAATCGTACCGGCTCGCCTATATTCGTGGACCCGAAGGCATCATCGTCGGGCTTGCCGAGCAACTTGCATAGGGGCGCTTCGCTCTCGCGCCCGGCGATGACGTTCGTTATTGCGATGCGCCGACCACCTTCCGATACACTAGCGCGGACAGGGCAACGTCCACCAGTCCGACGCCAACCGACTTGTACACCGTGATGCCCGGCGGATGACCGGCAGCGCCGGCCAACATCACGCCAAGCTCCTCGACGTGATTCCAGTCGACGATGCTGGGCGCAGCCAGCAACAGGTCTCCGGCCTCCTTGCGCGCCTGCTCCTTGTGCTCGACGATGATGCGCGCCGCGCGCTGGAGCGTGGTGTCATCAATCTCCCGGGATTGCGGTTTGCTTGACCCGATGGCGGCAACCAGCGCATTGGGCTTCAGCAGGTTGCCATCGAACAGCGGCGTCGTGCTGCGCGTGCAGGTGACGATGACGTCGGCTTGCGGCACCGCTTCGTCGGCACTGCCCGCCAGGAATTCGACATCCCGATGTGCGGCTCTGAGCGCCGTCATCAGCGTGCTGTCGCTGCCCCGGCTCACAATGAACACGCGCCGGAACACGCCCAGTTCCAGCAGCGTGGCAATATGGGCCTTTGCTTGTATACCAGTACCAAAGACCGTCAGGGTCCGGGCATCGAGTGGCATCTGGTGTTCCACCACCACGCGCGTGGTGGCCGCGGTGCGGAATTCCGTCAGCGCGTTGCCTTGCACCGTGCCCAGAAAGTGGCCGTCGTCGGCATCGAACAGCACCACCACAAAATCAAACTGTCCGGCATTGGTCGAATACACCTTAGCCCCACAGGCACCGGCGTTGGGCACGATGCCACCCATGGCACTGAGCGTCAGGTGATCAAGGTTGATACGTGTACGCTGCAGCGATATGGCACGCTGCTGCGCTGCAGCCACGAAGGCTTCACGCACTGCGGCAGCACTTTCGCTCATCGTCAGGACTTGACGGACCTGCTCGTCGGAGATCATCTTCATAATGGATGCCAGCTGCTGCGATCGCACAGCGCTGCGCCGGGACGGATAAGAAAGTCGGATTCTTTCCCATGCCCGCGCAAACGTCTAATGCGTTTTCATAGCACCGTATAGCCTTCGGCTATATACCACCACCCTTCACGCCAATATTCGCACCAGCATCGAGCAGGATCTTCCCGACCGTGCCGCAACGCATTGATGCGTTCTGCCTTGCAGCGTGGTTCAGCCCTTAAAAACCGATGAATACGGAAGCCAAGACGGTACGTGGATCAGCTTGAGCCAATCCACCGTAGGCGTCGACCGCTACCCATCCCGGCCGGTTCAGTACATTTCGGATGCCGATGCGCAAAGTCGTGGGGTATGGGCCCCTATGCAGGCGATAGCGCACCGCAAGGTCCCAACGGGTCCAAGACGGGATTCGTTGTGTGTTGGCCGCGTCCACATATTGCGCTCCCGTGTACACCAGACTGCTGGATAAGGTCAGGCCAGGAATCCAGCGTACATCCCACTCCCCTCCGAGATTGGCTTGCCAGGACGGTACGCCGATGGGCACTTTGCCAGAAAACTCGGAACTCTCGGAAATCCTGGCGTCGATCCACATTGCACTTGCACTCACCCTAACACCAGGGACAATCTCATCACGCACCCCGAACTCAAGCCCTCGATTGCGCTGTTCGCCGTCAGCGGTGAAGCGCGTCCCGGTCATCACGCCACTGATTTTGCTTATCTGAAACGCACTGAGACTAGCAGCGATTGCGCCGCTGGTGAGCTTCACGCCGACTTCATACTGGGTCGAGCGATATGGGGCGAGCACCTCGCCTGCGTTGATGGCGCTGGTCGGCGCAGTTTCCCCTTTACTTAGCCCCTCGAAACGATTCGCGTAGAGCGACACAGTGTGGCTCGGCCTGAACACAATGCCTAGCATGGGAGACACGGCTCCCTTGTCGTAGTGGGCGACAACGGCGCCATCCGGGTTGAAATTGTCGGACCGTATCCGCTGATATCGCAGCCCTGCTGTGAAAGCCAAGGAATCATCCATCATAGTGACAGCGTCCACCATCGACAGTCCTGAAAGGTACGTCGCAGACACCTTGGGGACGGTGGCTGGCTCGGGAATTGACTGTGGCGGCAACTCCACGGGTTGGTAGAGATTGGTAATCGACGTGACTGAGGAATTCACCAAGCCTCGATTAAGCTGATCTTTATAGCCGCTCACAGACAAGGACACGCGGTGATTCACTGGCCCGGTACCGAAATCCCACCGCGCGCCAACTTCCGCGCTCGATCGCGCGACTTCGAACCGGTAGTTAGTATCGAATACCGAGACATCCCCAGCTTCATTGATGATGGTGGGCGAAATGGCAAAAACACGCGCCACGCGTGTACGGCCGCCACCAACGTGCGCGAACAACTGTATGCGCTCATCCATCTCGTAGGCCACGCGCGCGAGAACCGAACCGTCGTTGATTCTCGAGGTCTCCCAGGGCTGCGAAATGTTCCGATGCCCATCGGGCGCTTCCGGCACGGCTATTCCAGGGACGATGTGTACCAGCCGGAATGGCGCAGATATCGTCTCGTGCTGGCCGATGATGTCCAGGGTCGTCTGTAGACGCCTACCGCGATAGTCCAGCGACAATGCGCCGGAACCGGCATTACGATGCTGATTATCCAGCCCCGTATCTCCAACCCGATATCCTCCATTAAATCGCACACCAAATGCGCGATCGCCGCCGAATCGCCGGCTCACGTCCAATGACGTGCCAACCTGCGCGACAGAGCCGTAGTCCATGCCGAGCTCGGTGAGGTCCTCGGCGTTCGCCCGCTTCGGCACAATATTGATGGCGCCACCGATACTGCCACCCGGCGACATGCCATACAGCAGCGTGGTTGGGCCCTTGACTAGCTCAATTCTCTCGACATACCCCGTCGCAACGCGGTAGTTCGAGGCGATGCCGTAGACACCGTCGAATGCCATTTCGCCGAAGTTTCCATTGCTATACGGAAACCCCCGGATCGTGAATGCGTCGAGAATGCCACCAGGCTTGCTGACGGACCGCACCGACGCGTCGTTTTCAACGACATCGGCCACGCTGTACGCCTGGCTGTCCTTGATAGCACGAGCATCGAAGCTTCTCGTGCTCGCCGGGGCGTCTATGCCATCCACTTGCCCCAGGATGCCAAGGTTCGTAGACTCAAACGGTTTGTTTGTGTCAGTCGCGCGGAGGTTTCGGCTGGCACGCCCAGTAACCGTCACCATCGGCAGTGTCGAGGGTACCTCCGCACGATCCCCGGCGTTCGACCGGTGGCGGATAAGGTAGCCGCCGTCGCGCAAATCCACTACCTGGTATTCAGTGCCATCGAGCAGCTTGCGTATCCCTTCAAGTACCGAATAGCGCCCCGTCAATCCGGCGCTTTGAAGCCTCTGCAATGCATTGGCATCCAAAACAAGGTCGATCTTCGATTCCGTCGCAAACTGTATGAGCACCTTATCGAGCGGCCCGGGTTGAATCGAGTATTGGCGCTCCTCAGTCACCACCCCTTGCATCGGGGCGGCGGCAGGGCAATCCTGAGCGCCCATGGCAATGGCCATCGCGGTAACGATCCACGTCAAGACCCAGCGATGGCTCATCGGCATGGAACCTGCATCAGAAATCGACGGTCACGGAGCCAAGGAAAGTACGGGGCGCACCTTGCGAAATCGTGCTGTACGACGCGACGCCACCCCAGTAGTTCTTGTCGAAGGCATTGATCACCGTGGCACGGAACGTGGTGGCCCTGCCGGCCACCTTGGTCCGATAGCGCGCGCCGAAATCGAACGTCGTCCACGACGGTACCGACTGCGTGTTGGCCTGGTTGACGTAGATGCGGTTCGTGTAGTTAACCGCACTGGTCAGCGTCAAACCCTGGAGCCAGGGCAGATCCCATTCGGCGCCAAGGTTGGCCATGATGCTGGGTACCCCAACTGGCCGATTGCCTTGGGTCGTGGCACTATTAGTCTTCGTCAGCTTGCCGTCAATCCACGTCACACCACCCAGCAGGCGAACGCGACGGACGACTTCACCGGAAACGGTCAGCTCCAGGCCCTGGTTACGCTGCTCGCTATCGACGGCGTAGACAGTGCCAAACAGTTGACCACTCGGTTTGGTCATGCGGAACGCCGCAAGCGTTGCCATGACGGAACCGGAATCGACCTTCACGCCGACTTCCTGTTGCTTCGTCTTGTACGGCGAGAAGACCTGGCCGGCATTGGATGCAGTGGCCGGGGCGATGTCCCCCTTGCTCAGTCCTTCGACGTAGTTGGCATAGAAGGACACGTTGCGCCATGGCTTGAAGACAATGCCTGCCAGCGGTGTGACTGCGCTCTCATCATAAGACGACGATTTTGCGCCGGTCGCAGTGTTGTAGTTGTTCGACTCCACCTGCTGATAACGCAGGCCAAGGGTAAGCGCCACGCGGTCATCCAGAGCGCTCAAGGTGTCCACCAGTGCCGCGCCCGACAGGGTCGAGTCTGATACCTTCGGCACGTACTTTGGCGCTGCGATTGACTGCTCGGGTCGAACGACCGGATTGTAGATATTCGACTGGACGGGCGTGCCCGAAACGTTCGCGTTGGCAATGCGATCCGAGTAGAAGTTGCCTTGCAGCGCAAGCGTGTGCTTGACAGGCCCCGTATCAAATTTCGCACGCACGCCTGTGTCGAACGACATCCGATTGACCTGGAATCTCCAATTCTGCACCGCCGTCGTCGTATCGCCAGCTGCGTTGACAATTGTCGGCGTCTGGTCAGAAAGACGTGATACGTCCGAACGAGTTCCGCCCGCGTCGGCATAGACGGTTACGTTGTCAGTAACGTCATACTCGACGCGCAACAGCGTTGAAACGTCATTGGACTTCCACCAGCCCCACGGCTGCGTGATGTTACGCCTGCCGTCCGGTGCCGTGGGCACATTGATGCCGGCCGCAACCAGGAACGGACGCGTCGGAGCGTCGATCCACTGATATTGCTCAATCAAGTCGAGCGACGCCCGCAGACGGTCACCACGATAATCCAGCGAGACAGCCGCCACCTCACTGCGCGACGTCTGGTTGTCCAGCGGCGTTCCGCCCTGCCGGTGCAGGCCGTTGAAGCGAACGCCCCACTCCTTGTCCTTTCCCCAACGACGGCTCAGATCCACGCCGCCGCCGACCTGCGCGTCCGAGCCGTAGTCGAGCGTGAAGCGGCTCAGGTCGGTGTTACCTGCCCGTTTGGGCACCACGTTGACCACGCCGCCGACCCCACTATTGGGCGACATGCCGTAGAGCAGCGCAGCAGGCCCCTTGAGCACTTCCACACGTTCAATGTATTCCGGAAACAGGTGGTAATTCGGCGAAACCCCGTACACCCCATCGAATGCAATTTCCGACAGGTTCCCTTCGTTGATCGGAAAACCGCGAATCATGAAGGAATCGGTGACGCCACCAGTCTGGCCGGTGAACCGAATCGACGGGTCAGCGTTCAACACATCTGCCAACGTCACGGCCTGCTGGTCTTCAATTCGCTGGGAGGTATAGCTGCTCGTGGAAAACGGCGAATCCATGTTGCTGCGATTCCCAAGCATCCCGAGGCGACCTCCGCGGGCAGTCTGGCCACCCGCATAAGCCGCAGGTAGATCGGTCGCATTGACAGCCGCTGCGCTCACTGTGACAGTAGGAAGTGTTGCATCCGAAGCCGGCTCCGGAGACGTCTGCGCGGCAGCGTCAAATGACAAGGCTCCAGAGCCCACGGCCAGGCACAGCATGGCCTGGTACAGCGAGGCAGTGACAGGCTTGAGCGGCAAGCGGCATGCAGTACTGGGGCTGAAGTCGGATGGCTGGTGGCGAGATTGCGGCATGGTTCTCAAATGTCCAAGGCAGGTTGAAGGGTGTTCCTACAATCCAAGCCGAACAGCCACGTCGAATCCCCTCAATTTATGTGGAACAAATTTGTAACAGAACCATCGCGCCTCCCCTACCCTTTCGGAATCACCCGTATCCAGTAGCGACTGAAATACGAGATACGAATCGGCAAAACCTTCTCCAGGAAGCGCAAAGTGCGATCCGTGTCATCGATTCTGTACGCTCCGGAGATCGTCAGATTCGCTATGGCAGGATCGCAATCGATGCGCCCACGTCGATATCGCCCCAGTTCCGCCAGAACGTCGGCCAGTCGCATATTGGTGCCTGACAACAATCCGTTCGCCCAGCTATCCGGCGACAGAGTCGTGTCGGCATCCTGGGAGCTCGCCCTCTGCGATATCGTCCAAGTCGTCCCGGCACTGGCGACGGACGCGGCATCACCGTTTCCAGCGTGCAAAGCGACAGCGCCTTCCTGGACGCTAACGCGGGCGAAGTTGTCGTCGAGTCGAACGGTGAACCGCGTTCCGAGCGCGCGCATCGTCCCGAAAGACGTACGTACCCGGAATGGTCTGTGAATAGCACGCTGCTCAAAATGATCATCGTGACCCGTAGTCACGAGAATTTCCCCGCGGCGGAGAATGACATCGCGACGCTCAGCATCAAACCGAATATCGACTGCCGAATCGGTATTGAGCACAACAACCGTGCCGTCATCCAGCAACAGCTTGCGCTGCTCGCCGACCGAGGTGCTGATTTGCGCGAGCCAACGCTGCCATGGCGTATAGCGGTATCCCGTCGACAGCCCAAGCACCGACACACCGCCCAATGCCAAAACCTTGAGCGCTTGCCTACGCCCTGCCCGCCGCCGCCCGCGTATGGCATCGGCAGTGCGCAAGGTCTCCAGCGCGAGTGGTACAGGCACCTTGGGAAATCCGTCGCGTAGTGACTGAATACGCTGCCAAGCCAGCTTGTGCCGTGGATCTGCGCTCTCCCAGCGCAGAAACCGTCGGCGCGTTTCTTCAGTCGGTTCGTTGAAAAGCAAACGAACCGCCCAATCGATGGCCTCATTGACAATCTCGGACGGCAAATCGTCGCGCAAACTTGGCATCTCGACTGACTATTCCCTGCCGAATCGCAGTTCGTAGCATTGCCGCAGCGCCTGGCCGATGTATCGTTCGACAGTGGCCAATGACATGCCAATACGTTCGGCAATCTGTGGGCAGGTCAGCCCGTCGAGTTGGGCTAGCAAGAAGGCTGTCCGGACCCTAGGCTTCAATGTATCGAGCATACGATCGATTTCCATCAGCGTCTGAAGGAAGTGCAGTCGGCTCTCGGGCGAAGGAGCAAGCGCCTCAGGAAGATGAGCAAGCGTTTCCAGCCATGCCTGCTCCAATTCCCGCCGCCGCCAGAAATCGATAACCAGTCCGTTAGCGATGGTGCCCAGGTACGTTCGTGGCTCGCGTATTTCCACAACCTTTCGGTGAAGCAGGCGGACGAACACATCTTGGGCCAAGTCTGCCGCATCGTAGACGTTCCCGATTTTGCGCAGCAGCCAACCTTGCAGCCAATCGTGGTGACGGCTATATAAAGCGTCCACGTGCGAATGTGTACCCGGGTCGATTGTCGTCACGGTAGGGCAACCGCGACCCAACGGCGATTCGGAACCAGGTATTTGTAGCTGACAATCGCCATTTCAGATATCAAAGCAACTAGCGATACTCACCACACCACAGGCATGCCGATACCGCCACTTCAAACTTGAATCTCTAAATGTAACTGATTCTCACTTACAAAGAAAGCCCGGCGATGCAAGCGCGCAACAGTCGCCAGACTGCGTTTTTTGAAAATTCTCGCCACGGCGAGCATGGTCTTTAAGGGCCAAGGCGCAAGCCCGGATGAATACGCTTTGAAGGATTGGTATCGGAAACATCGCCCCTGATCGGCCACCCGGGCAAATCGAAAGGGCCGCCATTGTGGCGGCCCACCCCCTGCAGAACTGATGCCCTGGCGCGGCCGACTTCTTTGTACGTCTGTCGGATATGTGCGCTTATTCACTTACTGCATTGAAGGGATAAGTCCGCGAAAGGGGTGCTGGGATGTTGCGATTTTCCGCTGGAAGATTGTCTGCGGCAACGGAAGGGTCGCCGCCTACATCTTCCCCTAGCCGAAAGGCGTCGGCAGTCCGGTGTTGTTTTCGTTTTCGCGCCTCTTGGTAGGCAGCGAAACCTGCTCCGACAACCGTTGCTGCGATATACGTGACGACTGGCAACGCGAGGCGAAGTACTTTTCCGTTGAACATGGTCGGCTCCTGCATGCGCCCGCAACATCGAGAATTCCTAGCTGCGGCATCCCTAGCGCAGCATGGAATATGCCACCTTGGGGGAGGCAGGATTCCCAGTGCGGCCACCGTCATCATCGGCATCTGCGACACCGAAAACAGGGCCGATACGTAACTGGAAGATGGCGGAGCCATGCCGCCGACCGCTTTGAGGTGCCGCCCGCTTCTACAACCGTGGAAAAAAGTAGCACACAGCATGCGAACGACGGAATGTGGACGGGCGATCTGCTCTTCAGCGGTATCTATCCATTTGCAGACCACCCCAATACAGCCAGCGAGGTCGGTGAATTAGAGGTGCATGCCGCCAGATACCTCGATCCGTTCGCCAGTCATCCAACCCATATTCGACGACAGCAGGGCAGCCACGGCGCCTCCAATATCGTCGGGCTGGCCAACACGGCCCAACGCGGTGACACTGGCCACTGCGGCATTGATCTGCGGATTGTCGCGCACCACGCCGTTTCCGAAGTCGGTGGCGATGGCCCCGGGAGCGAGCGTGTTCACCCGGATGCCGCGTGAAGCCAGTTCGCTTGCCAGGTATCGTGACAACACCTCGACACCGCCTTTCATCGTCGCGTAGGTAGCCTTACCCGGTGCACAGAAGCGAGCCAGGCCGCTCGAAACATTGAGGATCCGGCCACCATCGGCCAGCAAAGGCACCAGCGCTTGGGTCAGGAAGAACACCCCCTTCAGATGGATGTTCATCAGGTTGTCGAACTCCGCCTCGGTGGTCTCCATGAACGGTACGTTCGAGCCATTGCCTGCGTTATTGATCAAAGCGTGGAAGCCATCGCACTCGAAGTCGCGCGCCAACGTGACCTGCAGGGCCTGCGCAAATCCTCGGAAAGTATCACTCTTGCCGGTATCGAGCTGCAGGGCGACAGCCTTACGGCCAGTCTGCCGTACCGCCTCCACCGTCTCGAGAGCAGCATCCACCCGCTCGGCATAGGTAATCACGACATCCCAGCCATGAGCGGCCAGGTGTAGGGCGGCGGACTTGCCGAGGCCGCGGCTGCCACCGGTAATCAGGGCGATGCGTCGGGCAGGAGAGGACGATACGTTCATTGCTAGCTCCGGAATAGTTGGAAAAACGGTCGAGTCCAGCTACTCTACTGGTCGACCTATCCCGGATAAATCCCTAAAATTTGACATAACTGGTCGATTATTTCGACCAATACCATGCAGACTGCTCTTCCCTCTACTGCCGACCTACGGGTGTTCGTGCTCGTCGCCCAGTTAGCCAGCTTCACGCAGACCGCGCTGCGGCTTCAGGTTCCGCGGTCCACCGTCTCCACCTCGATCCTACGGCTCGAAAAGCAGCTCGGCGCCCGGCTACTCCAGCGAACAACACGGAGCGTGGTGCTGACAAGGGAGGGAGAGGAACTGCTCGGACGCAGCGAGCGGTTGCTGGACGACTTTGAGGAATTGGCGCAACTGTTCAGCACCCACAACCAGCCATTGCAGGGGTTGCTGCGTGTGGACATGCCCCTGGGCATGGCGACCGGCGTGGTCATGGCGACGTTGCCAACGTTCATGGAGAACCATCCCGCGCTGCAAATCGAGGTGTCGAGCACCGACCGCCGTGTCGATGTAGTTGCCGACGGGTTCGACTGCGTTGTGCGCGCAGGCAGCGTGGTGGACGAAACCTTGGCGTGCCGGCCTCTTGGACAATTGCCTCTCGTCAACGTTGCCAGCCGCGAGTACGCGCAGGCTCACGGAACGCCGGAAAGCCTTGCAGGCCTCGACGAACATTGGCTCGTCAACTACATGCCCAACCCGTCGAACACGCCAGTTGGCTTCGAATACTGGGATGGTGTCAAAGTTGTCAGCGTCCCCATGAAGCATCGGGTGACGGTCAACAACAGTGCCGCGTACAGCGCCGCATGTCGAGCCGGTTTCGGGGTTGCGCAAATTCCCAAGGCGACTGCCACGCCAGATCTGCGCTCCGGCGTGCTAGTCGAAGTGATGAAGCAATATCCACCCGCACCCATGCCAATCAACCTGCTTTATCCGCATCGCCGCAACGTTCCCGCACGCGTGCGCAAGTTTGGCGATTGGCTGAGCGAGGTGCTGAGGGCGACCATCGCCTGAGGCGCATGGACGAGCGCGGCGCGCCGCCACCTGGACGGGGCGCCTTGGGAAGGCGTAGTCCATGCCTCGAACCGCAGACAAGCGAACCTCTTCAAGCTATGGCGCTCGCGGAGCTGGCCGCTGATCTCGTACCGTGTTGGGCGCAGGATAGACTTCGTCGCCACGGGTAAATGACTCACGCGGCGGTGGCGGCGTCGCGGTGGTATCCCGGGGAACGCCCTCGCATCCCACCATCGCCGTGGCAAGTAGGGCAACGACTAGGCCAGTCGTCATACTGCGAAACAACGCGCGGCCAGTGCGCGTTCTCGGTGTGTCGGGCATGGAGGGATTCCCAGAACAAGTACTTCAAGCATAGGTGGCTTTGGCAGGCTTGCAAAAATAGAAAAGAAGCCGGTCGGTAATACCGCCCGGCTTTCCCTATCCACCCTCGAACACGCCCCTATTGTCCGATGACAATGTCATCGGTTTGAGCAACCCTTCGCGCCAGCACCGCCTCCTCTAGCATCTCGAGGCGGTCCTGTCCCCAGAACAATTCTCCGTCGAAGACGTAGGAGGGTGACCCGAAAACACCCACACCGATTGCCTCCTCGGTGTAGCGTTGGTAGAGCTTCTCCGATTCGTTGGCGTGGGCCAACTCCATCACGCCGGTTCCTGCCAAGCCCAGACGATCCAGGATCGTCTGCAAGGTTTCTTCGGACGAGATATCGAGGTCCTCACACCACTCTGCGCGAAGGATTGCCTTATAGAGTTCAAGGACAGGCAATCCTAATCTATCGGCGGCGATCACGACACGGGAGGCGAGACCCGCGTCCGGGCACATGTACTTGGGGCTCGGGTTCAGATCAATCCTGAGCTTCCTGCACCACCGGTTCAACTCGACAATCCGGTATTGCTGCCGCTCAGGTGCACGCTGTCCCAGCAGCACGCCTCCGGTACGCTTATACACCTCTGGAAGATTGACTGGCTTATGTCGGATTTCCACACCCGTGCGACGCGCCAGTGCATCCAGCCTATCAGCGCCGAGATACGCCCAGTCAGAATTGAGCCAAAAATAATATTCGATATACGCGCTGTCGCTCATACACGCTTACCCTTCGCCATCGAAACGGCGGGCGTTACCACGTTGACATCACGCATGAGTGCCGTACTGACAAAGGCAATCACCGCCAGTGCACCGAGGTACCAGACGATGTAAGAAGGGTCACCCCCACCATAGTTCAGTAACGACGTTGCTACAATTGGCGCCAATCCACCGCCGATCGCACCGGAAACCTGCACGCCGATCGAAATACCGCTATAGCGGACCTCCGGCGGGAACTGAGCGGAGAACAGGCTGCCTTCGGGTCCGTACAGACAGGCGTAGACCACGCCGACCGCCACTGCGATGGCAATCGTCACGTTCTTCGGATCTAAAGTCTGCAGCAAAGCGAAGAACTGCGGCGCGAATACCAAGATCCCCACCGTGCCCGCCATGAAGACCCACTTGAAGCTGAATCGGTCAGCCAAGAACCCACATAGCGGCATCGTGAACAGCGCTGCGGCAGCGCCCCAGACCGTGGCATCGAGCATGACTGTCTTGGGAATGCCGAGCGTGCCTGTGGCGTATGCCAGGGCAAAGGTCACAACGGTGTAGAACCACGTGACTTCGGCCAGGCGACCACCGATGACGGTCAGGACTTGACGAGGGTACTGGCGCAACACAACCAGTGCCGGCATGTCCACCTTCTCGCCAGACTTTCGCATCTGCTCGAAGTCGGGCGACTCCTGCACCTTGGCGCGGATGAACCAACCCACTGCAAGCAAGACCACGCTAGCGAGGAACGGCACGCGCCAGCCCCAAGTCAGCATGTCTTGCTCCGGCAGGGTGGCCACCATCCCCATCGCCAAAGAAGAAAGGATCAGACCTGGAGCGACGCCTGCCTGCGGCAGGCTGCCAAAGAATCCCTTCTTACCTTCCGGTGCGTGTTCCACAGCCATCAGCACGGCACCGCCCCACTCACCACCCACCGCCACACCCTGCAGGAAGCGAAGCAGTACAAGGCCGACAGCAGCCCAGTAGCCGATGCTCTCATAGGAAGGGATGAGGCCGATGAGAATAGTCGGAATGCCCATCATGAACAGCGTAATGAGCAGCATGGCTTTCCGGCCGACCCGATCGCCGAAGTGACCAAACACGACGCCACCCAAGGGACGGGCGAAGAAACCGACTGAGTACGTAGCAAACGCCGCCAATGTGCCGGTCAGCGGATCGAACGAAGGAAAGAAAATCTTGTTAAAAATGAGGGCGGCAGCCGTGCCGTAGAGGAAGAAATCGTACCATTCGATCGTCGTACCCATCATGCTGGCGAGACCAGCCGTGATGTAGTGACGACGCGAACGCGTGCTGTTGTTTGTGTTCATCGCCATGTCTCCGTTTTGTCTCACGCGTACGACGCACGCGTCATGCCTTCACGTAGGGCGCGATGCCGTGCGTCTGGCGGGCCCAATAGGAAAACGTGGTGTTGACGATGGACGGCTTCAGTAAATAATCGTGCGCTTCCTTCGCGAGGTCTTCGTTGACCGGTGTGAGGGGACCGAAAGCTTGCGCCCGAATCTGCATGCGAGCGGCGCGCTCAAGATAGACGGACAGATAAGTCGCTTCTTCACATGTCTGGCCTGCGGTCAAATATCCGTGATGCGCGAGGATAATTGCCCGTTTGTCGCCAAGAGCCTCCGAGATAACGACGCCTTCCTGGTCGGCAATGGGAACGCCTGGCCAATCCCCAAGAAACGCGCAGTCGTTGTGCAGGGGCGTCATGTCCATCTGAGCAATCACGAGCGGCTGTCGCGCAGCTGCAAGCGCACTCGCCCACGGAGAATGGGTATGAATAATGGAATTGACGTCTGGCCGGGCGTCATAGACCCACAGGTGAAAACGCGTGGCAGGATTCGCCATGCCTTCCCCAGTCAGCGTGTTCAGATCCCGATCGACCTCGATAAAGTCGGCAGGTGTCGCCTCGTCAAAACCCAGCCCGAATCGAAGGGTCCAGTAAGCGCCAGGTCGTTCCGAGCGAACACTGATCTGGCCCGCCAGACCGGCCTCCTGTTCTGTCATAGCCAAAATGCGGCACGCATAGGCCATGGTTTCTCGGGTGGTCCGCGACTGGTTCCGCAGATGCATCGCCATGTCGCTGGTGGCGCGCTGGTCAAAATACGATTTGTCTCTCAAGGGGGCGTTCATACGGGTTCTCTCCGGGGTTTCCCTTGACCAATGGTCCAAAGGATTGAGAGCCAGTATGGGATTTGGGCCGCCGACGAGCTACGGAGCCGGCGTCATAGCAGCTATTTCAGCGCGTCACGTGTCCATCGACTTTGCGACTTGTAGCGCACGCGACAGCAATGCCTCCGCAAGCGGAAATGAGTGCCGTTCCGGATGCGTCACCGCCACCATGCGCCGTCTGAGCAAAGGTGTACGGATCAAGACCTTGCATAAGCCGTATTCGGCGAGCAGTTTTTCCGGCAAGCGACTGGGGAGGATACAGGAGCCGACACCGGTCGATACGAGCTTCAGGATGGCGTCCACGGTCTCGGCTTCCGCAACATACGTCGCTTTCAGACCAGCGCCGTCAAGCATCCGCCGAAGTGCATACCCTTGAGGAAATGTGACCAGGCGAAGCTCGCGATCGCCCAGATCAATGCCCGGGCCGATAGCAACATGAGAAACGTCGCCCCGCTCCACCAGGCACATCGTATCCTCAAAAAGAGGATGCACTGCAAGTGCGGCCGTATCGACAGCCGTGTCGTAGGTCACGCCCAGGTCCGCCTTGCCGCTCTCCACCAAAGCAACGACCTCCGGAGAGCTTCGGCCCATCATCGAGAGATTGACACCAGGATGCGCGCTGACAAAACTTGCGACCACATCGCCGATGAAGTAGTAGCTAACGGTGTGAACTAGCGCGAGCCGGACCGTCCCTTCTGTATGGCCATGCGCTTCGCGAATCAAGTCCACGGCTTGGTCGATGGCACGATACGGGCCTTCGATGGCCTCCTGCAGCTTTTGCCCGGCTTCCGTCAACGCAACGCCACGTCCGGTACGCGTAAACAACGCCTTGCCCATGTGGGCCTCCAGCGCGGCCAGCTGCTTACTCACGCCCGATTGCGTTTGTTCAAGGTCGTCAGCGGCCTTCGACAACGACTTGAGCGAAGCGATACGCAGGAAACTGCGCAGCAAGCGATCTGGTGTTTCCATGCTGAGGGCGAATGTAGTTTTGCTGCAATTCTGCATGCGGTTCGACGTCGACCGCAACACTTTCGCGGAGCCGCCTCGCCACCATACGCGATACCCGTCCACCACACGCCGTTGAGTCGCAACAAGAATCAGGCCAGCCAGGCCAGCCATACCTGTAACTAGCCGGGCGTGCCCCCCCCTATTTGTCACACCAACTAGCGTATTCCCCAACGCTTCGAGGCGGCTCGGCCTACAACGAGCCTGACTTGGTGCCAGCGTCCGACGGTACCCGTAGGGCCCCGGCTGTACGGCAAACAGAATCCCGTCGCGGCGCTTCACCGTAAATGGCGCCACGACGCCATCACCGACCACCAAGCCATAGCGCCCGCCGTCTCCATCCACTGCCCTGAATAGACATTTGACAATAGACCACTGGTCTTTTAATATAGGACCAATGGTCCGATATATGCATGAACTGCCCTCGCGTGGGGATGCGGTCCATGGCTAGCGGTTTTAGACGTCGGTTGCGCCGCAGCGCCACGCATGCACACGTTGTGGAATTTCAACTCTCGGGAAAACTCAGATGAGCAAACACAAAACTTGGCTGATCACCGGAAGTTCACGCGGCCTCGGGCGCAAAATTGCCGAAGGCGTCCTGCAGGCAGGAGAGAATCTCGTTGCAACAGCGCGAAACACGAGCCAACTGGACGACCTTCTTTCGGCGTATGGGCCGAGGATCAAGGTGCTTGCACTCGATGTCACCGACGTGGACGGTGCGCGACACGCGGTCGCAGAGACTGTTGCGACCTTCGGCCGGCTTGACGTGCTAGTCAACAACGCCGGATATGCTGACGTCGCGGCCATCGAAGACATGCCCGACAACGTGTTTCGGGCACAAATCGATGCAAACTTCTATGGCGTTGTGAATCTTACGCGCGCGGCACTTCCTGTCATGCGCGCCCAGCGGGCGGGCCACGTTATCCAAGTATCGTCTGTCGGCGGACGAGTTGGCGGTGCAGGCCTGGGTGCATATCAGGCTGCTAAGTGGGCGGTCGGAGGATTCTCTGAAGTTCTCGCCAAAGAGGTGGCATCCTTTGGCATCAAGATTACCGTCGCCGAACCAGGCGGCATGCGAACGGAATGGGCGGGTTCTTCCATGGCAGTACCCGAGATCAGCGATGCCTACAAGCCGGTCATTGAGCCAGTTGTCGATCGTCTACGTTTGGCGGATGGCCACCAACCTGGAGACCCCGCGCGAGTTGCTCAGGTCCTAATCGATATCGCAGCAATGGATGACCCGCCATTGCGCCTTCTCTTGGGCGGTGATGCTGTCACTGTTGCCAGGATGATGTCCGAGAGACTGGCCGCATCCGATGAGAAATGGCGGACAATCAGCGAGTCAATCTCCTTCCCGGTATAGTTCTGGGCCGAAAGACGGGACGCCGCCCTGAACCGTCGCCAGCCAACGTGCGACGGTTGAAGGCACTGAGAATGCAATGACGACCAAGATCAACCCAGGATTCCAACGAGCCCGGACAGACCAGCAGAGGGAAGTACGAAGGGCAATCATTCTCGACACAGCCCGAGAACTTCTCGACACACTCTCGGTCCGCGAAATCAGCCTCAGGGAGCTTAGTCGCAAGGTAGATTTGTCCAAGGCCAACGTGATCCGTTATTTCGAGACGCGCGAGGCGGTGTTTTTCACGTTGCTTAACCGGACACTCGAGGATTGGCTCGCAGATCTACCCGCGGAACTAACTGCAGACCTTCCAGACGATCGCGTTGAACTTGCATCGCTTGCCAGGGCGCTTGCGAGATCGATCGCAAACCGGCCGATCATCTGCAAACTCTGGAGCGCACTCGGTGGCGAACTGGAAAGTAATCTTTCGACCGAAGCCGTACGCGCTTTCAAGCTCGAACACGCTGAGCGCCAGTCTCAACTGGCAAAGATCCTCCGTGAATTCGTGCCGCAAATCAGCAGCGAGAGCGCCCGGGATTTTGCGTCCATGTTCGTCGTCTTGGTCGCAGGACTCTGGCCCTTTGCAAACCCCTCGGCGTCCGTCCAGCAAGCGCTACTGGATCCGGCACTCGCTGCGGCCCGGGTGGACTTCGTGGCGCGACTCTCCCATTTCCTTAGTATCTCGCTGGCAGGAATTGCTGCATCAGACGCTCAGCCCGACACCAAATGGCGATAAGTCTTGCCATCACCAACATCGATCGATAGCGGGACGCCGTCTTGCACCCATCGACATCCGGGGCAGCCGTCGTGCGTGGCGTGCGTACCGCCCTGAGTTACCAAGAAACGGATGTGGCTCCGGTCTTGAACGACCACGACAAGCTCACCGGCTTGCCAGCTCGTAGCCCGGAGAATGTCGCGCTATAGGTTTCGCGCGCAGCCAGCGGCGCCACTGGCAACAGGAACGCTGCGTTGTTCCGAATGTAGGCGTCCGCAACGCCAATCGAGCCATTCGCCTTCGCGCTATGGGACACGAGGACCCTTGCCGGCACCTCCGTTCCATTACCGTTCACCAGCTTGAATGCAATGACCGATAACACCTCGGCGGAGGCGCCGTTTGCGTAGACCATAAGCGGTCTGCCGGGATGTTCGATATCGGGTGCGGGATGCGGCGACTCTCCGGCGAAATTGAATCCGACCTGGACGTCCCTGTCGCCACTACTTGGCACAGTAATGAACTTTCCGGCATCGAAATGCTGACCACCACCATAGGGAACGCCGTTGGGCGCTGGATATGGCTGCGCGTCAGTGCGCGTACCGAAGTCGAGGACGCATAGGTTCAAACCCAATGCCCCGCGCGCGCTGAATCCGATGCCGACCGACTCTTGATTCGTCACAAGGGATTGAAGATGGTAGACCGTGTGAAGCCATTGTTCGAAACAGCGCTGACCAATTTCGCTGTCGTTAGGCCCCCGCGCCGCTCCGACGACCTCGCCAACCCACTGGTCCGTGGGCGCGCCAGCTTTGCGCCCGCGCAGTAGCGGGCTGACATCGTAAAAATCCGGATTCTCGGCTGATTCATCATGCTGAGCGACGTTATTGCTGCTGAGATAGATCGCATGAGCCTGCGCCGCCCTGTCGAGCCACGCATCCTGTGCCAGCAGGCCAACGCCGAGTTGGGCGCGCAGCCCGTTGATGGCTTTGTAAAGTGTCAGATGCCCCGATCCCCTCGCGTAGGTCGGCTCTGCAACGCTCATGAGAGGCCCGAGAACCGCCGGCGCGGACGGAGGGTGGGAGGGCGTTGGCGCTTCACTGATACCGGCAGCGGCCCCAGCGGCGTCGGCCCAGACAGCGGCCACGACGAACGCCGCCCAATACAACGCTTTGTTCTTCATTCCTCTTCGCGTTTCGCCCAAGTAACGGGAGTGACGTCCATAACTAACGACCACCCGCGGCGATAACTTGATAGGCTCAAGCGAATTGAGGCTGCACATCAGGCAGAGCTGATTAGAACTCGCGAGCCTATAGAAAGCCGGCGCACCCCGCTCTCATAGCGGTGCAGCAGCGAAGACCACGCTTCGAAATCGCGGTTTCGGGCAGGTCACGCGTATGCCACTAACACGCAAAAACACGCTTGTTATACCGAGACGACGAAGCAAGCAGTAGCTTCCCTCGTCGTTTCTGCTGGATCGCTTCTAACTTCGCTGCGCCTTTCTTCTTCAGCGGGCGGACCTTCACGGAAGCCGGCGTGGCGGCAACCACTGGTCCTGCCCCGTAGCGAATGCGAATCCGCGTGTCCCTATCGATCTCTAGGAGAGATTCTCTAGATTGCAATATGAATGGACGTGAACGCCTGTTGATTCATCAATCTGAAATACTCGAACCATATAGTTCGGCCTCTTTCAAACGCGGCGGTTTAACCTGCACATACAAACTATGTTGGGTATGGCTGGCATCGCGGAAATCTCCTGCACCACGCGGCCGAAGCGGATCTCCTGCGCCATCAGGACTCGTGGTTAAGGATCGAGCCATCGCGCTGCCCTGCGGCGACGCAATCGCGGACACACTTCTCAATCTCATCAAAGACTTTGCCAACAACGTCTCGGAAGCCCTTCCCCACCGAGATGCGGACGCGCACGATCAAAACCAACGGCACATCCATCCATGTGCGGATCGGCGGTCATGGTCCTGCGGTCGTCATGCTGCATGGCTTCGGCACAACTGGCGACATGTGGGGGCACCTTGCAAGTGCGCTCACCGACGACTACACGGTCGTCGTACCCGATCTGCGTGGGCTAGGCCTCTCGGCGAAGCCTGATGGGGGCTACGACAAAAAGAATCAGGCTGCCGATATCTTGGGCGTGATGGATGCTCTGGGCCTGCGTTCCGTTGAATTGGTGACACACGATATCGGCATCATGGTCGGCTTCTCAATTGCCGCCACCCACCCCGAACGGGTGAGCCGATGGGTGGCAATCGATGCGCCACTCCCCGGCGTGGGATGTTGGGATCAGTTGACATCCTCCCCTCCCTCGACCTTCGGTCGCCGCCTTTCGGCGGAAAGGAAAGGGATTCCTACGGCGGCTACGCGGTGAGTTGCACAGCCGCTTCGGCGGGTTCCTGCTTCGCAGAGCGGCCCGACCGCACCGGCTCTCCACAGGCTGCAACGCGATGACCTCGCGCCAGTATATTGATCGCGCCAACTATATCGGCGTTTTCCTCGAAACCGCAGCCGACGCAAGCGAAGTTCGCCTGCGTCTTGCGGTTGTCCTCGCTCACGCAATCGCACGCCGGACACGTCCGGCTTGTGTTCTGCGGCGGCACGGCCACTAGCCAGCCGCCGTTCCATGCCACCTTGTAGTCCAGTTGGCGGCGGAATTCGAACCAACCCTGATCGAGGATGGATTTGTTCAGCCCGGACTTAGCCCGAATGCTCTTGCCTGGAGCATCGGTACTGCCGGCCGCCGACTTGGACATGTTCCGCACCTGCAAGTCCTCGATACACACCATCGCGTGGTTTTGGCTAATCGCGGTCGTGGCTTTGTGCAGGTAGTCGCGGCGGGCATTGCCGATGCGGGCATGGATGCGCTGGATTCTGGATTTGGCCTTCTTCCAGTTGTTGCCAAACTTCACTTTACGGCTCATCGCACGCTGCGCACGGCGCAGCCGGGCTTCGTGCCGCTTGAAGCAATTGAGCGGGGCCAGGAAGCTGCCGTCGCTCATCGTGGCGAAACGGGCGATGCCCATGTCGATGCCGACCGCACTTGTTGCCTGTGGCACCGGCTGTTCAACCTCGCGCTCGGTCTGAATCGAGACGAACCATTTGCCCGCGCTCAGGCTGACCGTGGCATTGCGCACTGCGCCCAGCACCTCCCGGCTGTTGCGGTATCGAAGCCACCCAAGTTTGGGCAGAAAGACACGGCTGTTGGCCTGGTCGAGCTTGATCTGCTTCGGGTCGGGGTAGCGAAAGCTGTCGCGTTGTCCACGCTTCTTGAACTTCGGGAAGGCGGCACGCTTGGCGAAGAAGTTCTTGTAAGCCCGCTCCAAGTCCTTCAACGCATGTTGCAGCGGGTGAACAGGGGAATCCTTGAGCCAAGGAGTCTCCGAGCCGTTGCGCCACTCGGTCAGGCGCTTGGCCATCGCCACATAGCCAATGAACTTGCCACCGGCTTCGTAGTTTTCCTTCTGCAACGCCAATGCCTTGTTGAAGACGAACCGGCAAGCCCCGGCGAAGCGGCGCATATCGCGCTGCTGCGCGCCGGTCGACATGAGTTCGAACTTAAAGGCTTGGAGCCGTTGCATCGGGGTATTGTACTCTTGGTCTATGAGCACAAACCAAGACATCCGGCATGGCCGACATTGCGTCTTCCTGATGCATGTCCATTTGGTCTTCGTTACGAAGTACCGACGTGACGTGTTCACCAAGGAAATTCTGGACGACATGCGAAGCATCTTCGCCAGCATCTGTCGAGACTTCGAGTCCGAACTCGTCGAGTTCGATGGCGAGGACGACCATGTGCACCTGCTAGTGAACTACCCCCCAAAGGTTGCCATCTCATCGCTGGTGAACAGCTTGAAGGGTGTTTCGAGCCGAATGATCCGGCAGAAACGTTACCCCAGCATCCGCAAAAAGCTCTGGGGTAGTGCGCTATGGTCGCCGTCCTACTTTGCCGGAAGCTGTGGAGGTGCGCCTATCGAGATCGTGCGCCAATACATCGAGCAACAGAAAACGCCACATTAGACGCAGCAAGGAACGCCTTTGGCGTCCGCGCTATCCTTCCCCGGCCTAAAGGCCGAGGTTTGCCGCGCATTCCGATCAAACAGGATCCATCCATGTGGCACTTTGGCTTTGGTGGTCATGACATGGAACGTTTGGTCGCTGGGCGCGAGCGCATCTATCTCGATCGCTTTTGGAACGAACTCTCCCGAGACCCGAGGCGGTTTGATGAAGTCAAGCGCCAGCACTTTGCTGCCCTCTATGCGCAACCCGGTGCAATGCGAGCAAGCTTTGCCCAGTTCTTAGCTTTCAGCCAGGATGCGGTCGACAACAGAACGTTCCTTGCACAGGGCAAGCTCCAGATGCCGGTCCTGGCCTTAGGCGGCGAAGCAACATTCGGCACGATGATCGGGAATGTGATCCGAAGCGCTGCCGACGATGTCGAAGACGTGATCATTCCGGACTGCGGTCACTGGATTACGGAAGAGCAGCCACAGGCAACGACCAACCTGGTTGTGGAATTCCTGCATCGCCGGTCGTGCGCTAGCTAGCGTTGCATCGTCCGGCAGGCGGCAAGCCAACTGATGTGACTCCTGTCTTGAATGACCAAGACAGGCTCAGCCGCTTGCCACTTTGCGTTCCCCGAACCTTGCGGTATGGGTTCCGCCCGCAGCCAGCAGCGCCAGTGGCAAATCCCCTTCGTGCTATGGAACACGAGAACCCTTGCCGGCCCCGCCGCTCCGTTACCGCTCACTAACTCGAATGCTGTAATCGATAAATGGCGTGGACCACGAACATCCTTTCTGGATTTTCGATATCCTGTGCCAGAAGCAGTGACTCACGGTGAAATTGAATCCCGCCTTGGACATCGCAACGTCGCCAAGGTCCGGATTCCAGAATACTCGTTGGACGTTGGCGACGACGCGCTGTGAGAGCACAGACAATCTTCAATGCCCTTCCTCTATATTGAGGATCTTCCCCAGCCCGAGAAAATAGTTCGCAAAGGCAAGCACGCTCGCCGTCACGGCAATATAGACGACCGACAGTGCGGCCAGTGTCGGATCCGCGAATTCCCTGACATAGTTGTACATGGACACCGGCAGTGTCTGCGTGTCTTGCGTCGTAACGAAAAGCGAGGCGGTAAATTCGCTGAACGACATGATTGCCGCAAACAGCCACCCCCCGAACAATCCGGGAGCGAGCAGTGGAATCGTAATCGTAGCAAACACCTTCAGCGGCGAGCCACCGAGACTTGCTGCCGCTTGTTCCAACCTCGCATCCAGGTTCTCCATAGATACATAGACACTCTTCAGCACAAACGGCAGCACCAGCATCACGTGACACAAGATGACAATGCCATATGAGCGGTCTATGGATGCCTGTGAAACCAGAATAAGCAACCCCAGTCCCAGCGTGAAATGTGGCACCACAAGGGGGGAATGCAAGATCGCCAGAAGCGCCTGCTTACCGCGGAAATCCAGACGTTTGACGGCGATGGAAAGACACGTGCCCACAACGAGCGCAATGAGTGAGGACCATCCCGTGACCACGAGGCTGGCGCGGAATCCCTCCCGGAAATCCGGATAACTGAATACACGTGCAAACCACGTCAGCGAATAAGATTCAGGCGGAAAAGTGATGATCGCCTTCTCGTTAAAGGCGGCGATCCCAACCACCACGACCGGCAACAGCACAAACGAGAGAAGCAAGCAGACGAGCAAGGGGCCCGCAACACGCATCGGAAACGGCAAAGCGCTTTTGATTCTCATTTCAATGCTCCCCGAAGGCTTTCAATCGCTTGGTGAACAGCCCCAAGGAAAAGAGCGCTGCCGTTGTCAACGGCAGTCCCACCACACTCAGGCTGGCGGCTAGCGGAAAGTTCATGGAAGCGAAGCCGAGTTGATACACCAACGTCGAAACCGTTGGCACGCGACCACCGCCAATCATCTGAGGTGTGGCAAACGCACTGAAGGTCCAGGCGAATGCAGTTGTAATACTAGCGAGAATGCCCGGTATCGAAAGCGGAAGCGTGACCGTCAGGAAGGTTCTCACCGGACCGGCGCCCAGACTCTGGGCGGCTTTCTCGTAGTCTCGGTTGATATGCGAAATCGCTGTGGCCAGCATCAGGACCACCACGGGAATCGTCACATGCACAAGGGCAACCAATACGCCCAAATGCGTGAACATGAGTTCCAGCGGCGCATCGATCAGGCCCATCTTTCGCAGCGTGCCATTGATGAAGCCATTGCTGCCAAGCACCGCGATCCACGAGTAGGTCCGGACAATCTCCCCCAAAAACAGGGGCGTAATGGAAACCACCAAGATAAAGGACTTGAGCGCTCGGCTCCTGACGCGCACCAGGGCATAGGCCAGTGGATACGACGCCAGGAGCGAGAACACCGTCGTCTCCACACTCAGCCGCAAGGTGTTGGAAAACGCGTCTAGATAGATCGATTTGGTTAGGTCCCCAAAGTTAGCGAACGTGAATCCGCCGACATCCAGAGATCCAGGGACGTACGCGCGGAAACTGAATTGCAGGACCGCAATCAGCGATACTGCGATGCAAAGCGCGACAAGTAATGCAGGGGAAACAAGCCAGGCTCGTGGATGGGAGCGCATTCTCAAACCTTATTTCTGATGATCAATCAGCGAGGGAGCGGCGCGCGGCGCATGACCGCCACCGCCCTCCTTCGATACCTATCCTTGGTACCAGGTTCAGTTCATCACGTTTTCCGTAAACCATTTCCGCCATTCCGCGGTCTTCTCCGCGCGCAGCTTGTCGTTGACGACAATGGCCTTGTCCCATTGATCCTTCGTCGTGAACACTCCCGGCAGCTTGGCGTCCTCAGGCGAAACCTTCGCGTCGTCGATGACGGGACTCGCCTTTTTCAAGGCGACGATCTTCGATTGGACGTCAGGGGTCAATGCGATGTTTATGAACTTGTAAGCCAGGTCGGCCTTGGTAGAGCCCTTCGTAATGGCCAGGGTATCGACGCCGAGTACTGGGCCTTCTTTCGGCGTCGCCAAGGTGATGGGCACACCTTGACTGATCATGTGATACGCGTTGATTGACAGGATGACCTGCACCGGCGTCTCGCCCGAGGCGATCAATTGCTGTGCATTGGCGTCATTCGTGTAGAACGCCTTAAAGTTTGGCTTGAGCGCTTTGAGTTTGTTCTGACCTTTCTCCCAGCTCTGTGCATCGCCGCCAGCCAACATGGCCGAAACCGCAACGACATGGCTCGGATCAAAATCTGGCACACCAATCTTGCTTTTCAGGGCCGGATTCCATAGATCGTTCCAGCTATCGAACTTGATACTTGGTGACACCAAGTCGGGGCGATAACCAATGGTATAGACATACGCCCAGCTACCGATATGGTAGGGGCTGATTTTTGCGCGATCCACAAGATGCTTGTAATTTGGGATCTTGCTCGTATCCAGCTTTTCGAAAAGATTCCCGTTGGCATAGAGCCAGCCGACGTGTGACGTCGTGAACGTCACGTCGCTCTCAGGTTTGGAGGCAAGCTTCGCCTTATTCAGGCGATCAATGGTACCGCCGGTGATGTACTTCACCGGCACGCCGGTTTGCCGCGTGAATTCTTTTCCGATACTTTCATCGATGAGGTCGCGGAAGCTTCCTCCCCAGGTGCTGACCACCAAAGCGTCCTGTGCGCGGACTGCCGTGCTACCAAGCGCTGCGGAAATTGCGAAGCACGTCAGAATTTTACGAAATACCATTTAACTCTCCCAATGACATCAGTCTGTTAGATTTGCCAAAATATGAAATACGGTGTCTAGAAACGAAGCCTCTTCGAGCTGTTGAGTTTTCCCGTCGGTCGCAGAGCTTGGCGACTTTTCCAATCAGTGCTCGCCGACTCGACAAGCAACGCGTCGGTGTTACCGTACGGGCCCCGCGGGAATTCCCTAATACGGCGCTTAAATTTCGCCATCAATGTCGCGTCGTGCGCCATGCTGGTGCAACGCAACAAAATTGACCTCGCGGTAGGAATTAGTTCGGTGCAACAACGAAGTTGCAACTACTGGATCGACTGCAACCCAATTCCATCGAGCTTCCGAAGCCATGATGTAAAAGTCCTACCGTGCGGCCAAGTCAGCTTTTTTGTAGGGGTGCCTCGCCTTTTCCGATGGGGTTGCGAAAGGTTCCGACTTCTGGAAAAAGGCTAGCGCCCATTCGCGGATCGGTGTTATTCGGAAATTCCTAAACGGTCAGCCGGAAAATAAAAATGGTGTCGCCGGGCGCCGCGGACGACTATGCACGCAGGGGTGCCACATCGCCCCGATGTCCTGTCACCCAATCAACCGGACTGAATCGACCATGAAGCACACCCGGATCCGCACCTTCAATACGAAAGTTACCTACCCTGAACAGAATCTGAACAACGATCTCTGCCAAGCCGTCGTCGCGCGAGGCAGCACCGTATTCTTGCGAGGGCAGATAGGCCAGAATCTCGACACCTCGGAGAGTGTGTGCATCGGCGACGTCGCTGGGCAGGCAGAGCAGGCAATGTCCAACATAGCGATGCTGCTCAAGGAAGCCGGCGGCGAACTGGAGGACATCTGCAAGATCACGATCTACATCATCGACCCTCGCTACCGCGAGCCGGTGTATCGCGTCGTAGGCCAATGGCTGAAGGGTGTTTTCCCAGTGTCGACCGGCATCGTCGTATCCGCTCTGGCCCGTCCCGAATGGCTGGTTGAAATCGACGCCACCGCTGTCATCCCAGACTGAGCCACCATGACCTTTTCCATCATCGCCCGGTGCCCCGCCACAGGCCAGTTTGGCGCCGCAGTCGCATCCTCGTCGCCGGCGGTTGCATCGCGCTGCATCCGCGGCCGCAAAGGGGTTGGGGCCGCTGCGAGCCAGAACATTACCGATCCCGATCTGGGTCCCCTCGCCCTGGATCTGATATCCAGCGGCCTCAGCCCAGAGCGCGCAATCACTGAATTAAGGACGCGCGCCAACATCGAGTATCGTCAGCTCATGGTGATCGATACGCACAATCCGCCTGTCGTCTTCACGGGCGACAAGGCGCTGGGCACCCTGGCAAGCGTCGTCGGCGCCCATGCCGCATGCGCGGGCAATATGCTAGCGACACGTGATGTGCCACAAGCCATGCTGTCAGCGTTCGAGCAGACCGAAGGCGTGCTGGCGGAAAGGCTGATGCGTGCCATGCTTGCCGGCCAGGAAGCCGGCGGCGAGGAAGGTCCGGTGCATTCGGCAGGCTTGTTGGTATACGACGCGCAGAACTGGCCTGTCGTAGATCTGCGCCTCGACTGGGTGGAGAACAATCCGGTCGAGGCACTCTATGCGGTCTGGCAAGTGTATGCCCCGCAGCAGAAAGACTATGTCAAGCGCGCCATCGATCCCAGCGCAGCGCCCAGTTTTGGCGTTCCCGGAAATCTGTGAGCGCTGCGACGCACCAAACGACAGCGTGACATCGCCGACCGAAGGTCGGTATCGAAAGGGGCAACGATCTCCAGTACACTGGATCGTACCCCCCTCCTTATCGATCTCGACATGCTCAATCGCATTTCCCTACGGCAGATGGAGTATTTCGTCGCAACGGCGAAGCATGGCAGCATCGCCGCTGCGTCAGCGCAGATTCATATTTCGTCTCCATCGATCTCGGCAGCCATTGCGCACATCGAGACCGAACTGGGCGCACAGCTTTTCGTTCGGCATCCGTCCAAGGGCATTGGGCTTACCACCATCGGCTCGCTGGTTCTACAACATTGTGAAGACATGCTCGGACGGTCGTCCCAACTCTATGAGATTGCCTCGGATTCCAGCGACGTCATCCAGGGCACCTTGCGAGTCGGTGTGTTTCAGTCACTCACCGCCATGATTGCACCCGAGATCATCTTCGGTTTTGCGCGGGCCTTTAAGAAGGTCGACGTGCAGATGGTAGAAGGCAACCAGGAGGTCTTGATGAACAAGCTCCATGCGCTAGAGCTCGACATGGCGATCACCTACGACCTGCGCCTGGAAGATGACATCCAGTTCGAGAGCCTTGCGACACTGCCGCCATATGCCCTGGTAAGCGAGGTCCATCCCTTGGCACAGCAGAAGATCGTCTCCTTCGAAGAGTTGGCGCCCGAACCCTACGTCTTGCTCGATATGCCGATGAGCCGCGACTATTTCGCCTCGTTGTTTGAAAAAGCCGGCGTGACACCGAACATCGCGGCGCGTTCGCAGTCGACCGACGTGGTCCGTGCCCTGGTCGCTAACGGCATTGGCTACGGACTCTTTAACATACGTCCGAAATCCGATCAGTCGCTTGATGGGAAACGAATGGCACGTGTCCGCCTTGCCGGCGCACATCGACCTATGCTGCTCGGCCTGGCGACTTACAAGCCGATGAAGCAATCCAGACTGACGAAAATCTTCATGGAACGCTGTCGCGCCTACATCTCTGATCAATACATACCCGGAATGAGCGCGCCTAGCTTCTTCGATCCGCATATGGCCGAGGCGCCCAGATCGGCGGCATGAAGCGTCTTCTTCCTCGATGAATCCATATGCGGAAGTACTCCATCAACCAGGACAAAGATGGACAATCGAACCACGTCCCCAAGCGTTGCCCTACTGGACACGCTCATTGCTTTCCCGTCGGTTTCCCTCACCCCGAACCTCGCACTCATCCAGAAAGTTCAGGATGTCCTAGCGGGTGCCGGTATCGAATCGATACTCGCCCCGGATCCGCAGGACCCCAGCCGATCCAATCTGTTTGCGACGGTTGGTCCAGCCGGCGTCCCAGGCGTCTTGCTTTCAGGTCATACCGATGTGGTACCGGTGGAAGGACAGCCTTGGACATCGCCCCCTTTTGAGGCAACGCACCGCGATGGCCGTATCTACGGACGCGGCACAGCCGATATGAAAGGCTTTGTTGCCTGCGCCGTCACTGCGATGGTGGCAGCCGCCCGGCGGCCGCTGCAGCGGCCCTTGCAGTTGGCACTGTCCTTTGATGAAGAAATCGGCTGCGTTGGCGTACGCCATCTGCTTCGCCGCCTGGAAAACACCTTACCTGCACCCTACCTGTGCATTGTCGGCGAACCGACCCTGATGCGGATCGGCACCGGTCACAAAGGGAAGGCTGCCTACCGGGCGATCTGCTGCGGTCAGGCAGGCCACTCAGGCTTGGCGCCCCGTTTCTTCAACGCCATCCATATGGCCAGCGATCTGGTCGCGTCACTACGGGACGTTCAGCGTGAACTGGCCGAAAGCGGCCCACGCGATGAGGGCTACGGCGTACCCTATAGCACCGTCCACGCCGGCGTCATCCAAGGCGGGCGCGCCTTGAACATCGTCCCCAGCTAATGCGAAGTCCGTTTCGAGATTCGCAACGTCTCGGACGATCACCCCGAAAAAATCCTGAGGCGCATACTGAAGCGTCTAGAGGAACGGGTCAAAAATGAGGCATTGAATCCTGGGGCACCCTTGCCGGAAATCCAGATGACGAACAGTTATCCAAGTCTGGACACCCCCGAGGATTCTCCCGCAGTCGGCGTACTCGCCTCGCTACTCCCTCCCGGCACCCCATGCGCCAAGGTGGACTATGGCAGCGAGGGGGGGCTGTTCCAGCAGAGTTGGAGCGAAACGCCAGTCTTAATCTGCGGACCAGGAAGCATTGAAGTCGCACATAAGGCCGACGAGTATGTGGATCTAGCGCAGATCGAAGCCTGCGATCGCATGCTGGCAGGTCTCATCGATTTTCTCTGCCAATGATCTTTGATGCCCTCGTCGACTCCTGAACTACGCCGAAGAGACGCTATCTCGGATAGCGTCCTTCATTTCGTCAGCAATATGCTGCGATCAACCACCTGAATATCCGTCTTCCCGCAGAAAGCCATCGAGAGATCGAGTTCCTTATGAATGATGCTCAAGACGGTGGCAACACCCTGCTCGCCGAGGGCGCCTAGGCCATACATCATTGCGCGACCAATATACGTGCCCCGTGCTCCGAGTGCGATGGCTTTGAGAACATCCTGCCCCGAGCGGATGCCGCCATCCATATGGACTTCCACCCGTTGCCCAAGAGCATCCACGATGCGTGGTAGCGTGGAGATCGAAGACGCCGCACCATCCAGTTGTCGCCCACCATGGTTGGATACGATGATGGCGTCAGCACCGCTTGCCACCGCAAGCCGCGCATCCTCGGGATCCTGGATGCCCTTGACGATCAGCTTTCCGCCCCACTTCTTTTTGATCCATTCGACATCTTGCCAGGACAGACGCGGATCGAACTGCTCCTGAGTCCACTCCACCAGTGAGTCAATATTATCGACGCCCTTGGCGTGCCCGAGGATATTGCCAAACTGACGGTGCTTGGTCGCCAACATGCCGATGCACCAACGTGGCTTGCTTGCCATGTTCAAAAGATTGCGCAAGGTGGGCTTGGGCGGCGTGGACAGGCCGTTTTTCTTATCCTTATGGCGCTGGCCGAAGACCTGTAGGTCCATCGTGACCACCAACGCGGAACAGTTGGCATTCTTCGCACGATCGATCAAGTTTTCCACAAACTCCCTGTCGCGCAGTACGTACAACTGGAACCAAAACGGATGGCGCCCGGTCGCTTCTGCCACCGCCTCCAGTGAACAGATGCTCATGGTGGACAAGGTGAATGGGACGCCGTGTTGCTTGGCCGCGCGCGCAGCCAGAATTTCTCCGTCGGCGTGTTGCATGCCAGCCAATCCGGTAGGCGCAATCGCGACCGGCATACTGACCGGCTGGCCCACCATGGTGCTGGCCGTGCTGCGCTCGGTGATGTCGACGGCCACGCGCTGGCGAAATTCAATGCGTTGGAAATCCGCTTCGTTGGCACGGTAGGTATATTCTGTCCATGAGCCGCCATCAACGTAATCGTAGAACATGCGCGGCACGCGCTTTCTCGCCAACCTGCGCAAGTCTTCAATGCACGTCATCTCGCCCATAGATTTTCCCTGAATAAGAGCCAAGAGCTGCCCCTGATCGGGCAGCCCGTCCATATATTTCAGTACGACCAGCGATCACCATGCGGTCGTATGAGCCGCCTCATGACCGCTCGTATGTCATGTATCCGTTCTGGAGCACGATGTGGTCAGCGATATACTTGGCATCGTGCCAGACGCCATAGATGAACGAGGAGGCCCGGTTGACCAAATTCGGAAGGCCGAGGAAATAGACGCCACTTTCCGCAGAGATGCCCCGCTTGTGAAACGGGTCACCCTTTTCGTCGAAGGCGTTCTTCACGTTGAGCCAGTTGAAATTGAACTTAAAACCGGTAGCCCAGAGAATCGTCGTGATGCCAGCTTCCGCCAAGTTGAGACTGAGAATCGGGTTCTTGAGGCACTCCGGATCCGATAGCAGTTCCCAGGCGTCAGGTTCCGGAGGAAACGCCAAGCCATTCTCTTCGATATAGGCATCCGCTTCGCGCAGCACGTCAAAGTAAGCGCGGTCGCCTTCGGCGATGTTCTCGATCAGACCCGGCTCGAAAGTCATGACGCCATTCTCGTACGATTGGGTCAGGCCGACCAAGTTGATGCCCGAGTGCGCCAGGCGGCGGAAATCGACGGTCTTACCCCCCTCATATCCGCTCACGGCGAAGGCGACGTGTGCCTTCTTTGGGCGAACCCTCACCTCATCCCACAGGCCCAGCGCACCGAGCCACCAGCAATAATCGCGGCCACGATACGCGCGCGGCGGGCGGTAATGTTCGCCCACTGAGAGATAAACCGTCTTGCCGGCCTGACGCAACTCTTCCGCAATCTGTGAGCCAGAAGCGCCAGCGCCCACCACAAGCACCCCGCCATTCGCCAGTTGGCTCGGATTCTTGTAAGCAGAGGAATGCAGCTGCTGAATTCTTTCGCTCTCAGGCACGATTCTCGGATAGGCCGGCGTCTGGAATGGGCCGGTTGCCGCAACAACATTCTGTGCCTCGATTACGCCATCCGATGTCGTAATCTTGAAGCCGGGACGTCCTGGATGCCGTTCGACCTGCCTGACTTCCACGCCGGTGCGGACCGGCGCCTTCAGCATCGCGGCGTAGGCCTCGAAATACTGAGCCATGCGTTCTTTCGCCGGGAAAGTCTCCGGGGAAATCCCTTCGAATTTCATTCCAGGAAAGCGGTCGTGCCATGCAGGCCCATTCGCGACCAGAGAATCCCAGCGTTCCGAACGCCAGCGCTCTGCGATACGACTTCGTTCCAGTACGACGTGCTGCACACCCATCTGCGCAAGATGTTCACTCATGGCAATGCCCGCCTGGCCAGCGCCGACCACCACAGTGTTGATTTTTTCCACTGACATTTGATCTTCCTAGGAATAGCCGCCCCGGCCAGTCGCACCGGTACGGAGACATCGACATTTCGGCGCGTTAGCGCCTTGGAGACATCGCACATCGATGGAGTCAGTTTGATAAAGCCGCGGCCGTTTGAGAATCACGTTTTTCAGACTCATGACTTAGGAAAAAGTAAAGCGTCGGCCAAAAGATGTCGCGCCGTCCTGCCGTACCGTGCACCACAAGACCTCATCAACGCCTCGCATGCGCCCCGCTCCCTCCCCGGGGGCTTTCGGTTTTTCCGAGGGACATCATCAGTTTCTGCAAAGACCCGATTCAGGTGGTTTGCCTTATTCTCAATGCCAGTACCAGCGCTGCCTTACATGTCACGAGGCCATCGCCTGGAGCTCGGCATACTTCTCACTCTCCGCACAACTATGAACGTAGCCAACTCAGCGCCTGCCGTGCAGTCAAATCACGTACAGCAACACCACGTACAGCCCCCTACTGCGGTGAGCCTGGAGCGGGTGGTCAAGAAATATCACGATCACATCGTGCTACACGAACTCTCGCTGAAGATACGATCCGGGGAGTTCCTCACCCTGCTCGGTCCATCCGGCTGCGGAAAGACGACGCTTCTCAACCTCATCGCCGGATTTGCCGAAGCCGATACCGGCGAAATTTTCATCGATGGGCAGCCGGTCACCTGCGAGCCTGCGCACAAGCGGCAGATCGGCATCGTCTTCCAGAACTACGCGCTTTTTCCCCACATGACCGTCGAGCGCAATATTGGCTATGGTCTGCGGATGCGGGGAGTTGGCAAGGACGAAATCGCACAACGTGTCAAACAGGCGATGGAGTTGGTGAAGCTCCACGGTCTCGGGCACCGCAAGCCACGAGAACTCTCAGGCGGTCAGCAGCAGCGCGTGGCGCTAGCGCGAGCGCTGGTCATTCAGCCCAAGGTGCTGCTGCTGGATGAGCCCTTCTCTGCCTTGGACAAGAACCTGCGCGGCGCCATGCAGGTGGAAATTCGGGAGATCCAGCGCCGCCTGGGCCTGACCACCGTATTCGTCACACACGATCAGGGCGAGGCGCTGGCCATGTCAGACCGCATCGCGGTGATGTCGAACGGCGTCATCAGGCAGATCGCGCCTCCAGCCGATCTATATCAAAACCCACAAGACCCGTTTGTGGCGTCGTTCCTTGGGGACGTGAATATCCTGCCAGGGCATTTTCACGGCCAGACGGCGACGGACGTGCAACTGCGTCTGGGCTCCGGGCTTATCAGCTTCCCACATTCCCGCCTCGCGGACACCTCGCATGACGGTGAAAGGCTGGACGTTTATGTCCGTCCAGAACACATCAGGCTCGAAAACCTGCATCCTGAATCGGTGTTAAGCGGTACGGTGATCCACCACGTCTATCAAGGCGACCACATCAATACGTTCGTGGACGTCGAAATTCCAACGACTGCGCGTCAGATCGTCACCGTGCGCAGTGCGGGGCTGAAAGCCATCCAGCAATGGCCCATCGGCTCGGTCGCTGGCCTGGCATTACCTGACGAGGGCGTGAGTATCTTTAGCCCGCAGAAGCGCCCATAGCCACAAAGGCAGCCACAAAAGCAAGAGTGCCCCCAAGGCGCACGACAACTCGGTCTGAGAGAACCCACCCATGTCCAATCTTCCCAGCTCCATGCGAGCCATCATTGCCCGTGAACCGGGTGACGCCAGTGTCTTGACGCTGACCGAGCGCCCCATGCCCGAACCGGGGGCTGGCGAAGTCCTGCTGCGCGTACGCGCAGCAGGGGTGAACCGCCCCGACATCATGCAGCGTCAAGGTATCGCGAAGCCGGCTCCCGGCGTCACCGACGTGCTTGGCTTGGAAGTCTGCGGAGAAGTGGTCGACTGTGGCCCGGGTGTGGACCGTCAACTAATGGGGAAGAGGCTGATGAGCCTCGTGCCCGGCGGTGGCTATGCGCCTTGGTGTACGGCGCCGGTAGATCAGTCCTTCATCGTGCCCAGTACGCTTTCCGATGCCGAGGCTGCGGCTTTGCCCGAAGGGCTGTTTACCGTGTGGCACAACCTGTTCGAGCTGGGCCGCTTGGCCATGGGTGAAACCGCGCTGATCCACGGCGCAGCCGGTGGCATCGGCACCCTTGCGATTCGCATGGCTCACGCTGCCGGCGCGACCGTCATTGTCACGGATAACGACGAGAGCCGGTTCCCGGAACTGCGGGCCATGGGCGCCGATGCGACGATCCATTGGCCGACGACTGATTTTACAGAAGCTTGTTTGAAGTACACCGATGGCCGCGGTGTCGATGTGGTACTCGATATCGTCGGCGGCGATTATGTCCGTCGCAATCTTGCCGCCATGGCATTCGGCGGCCGCCATGTGAGTTTGTCCTTCATGCAGGGTTCGGCGATCAATGTCGAACTACTGACGCTGATGCAGCGCCAAGTGAGCCTTCATTCGTCCACCATGCGCCCGCAGAGCCAATACGAGAAGACCCGAATGGCCCAGAGCCTTCGTCGCCATGTCATCCCGCTACTAAACAACGCACGCGTCAAGCCGCGTGTCCACGCCACCTTTCCGCTCGCGGAGGCCATCGCGTCCCACGAGTTGCTGGACAGCGGCAAGGTTTTCGGAAAACTGGTCCTGATCCCCGAACATCGGCCATCCCACTAAGAACTTGCCGAAAACATGCTGAAACTACTCTTTGCTCCAACCTCGCCTTTCGTGCGCAAGGTCATGGTGTGCGCACATTTGACTGGACAGTCCGAGTCCATCGCGTTGCTGGATAGCGCCGCTCATCCGGTGCGGCGCGACGCGCGCATCGCGGCCCATAATCCGCTGGCCAAAGTCCCGACGCTGATCCTAGAGGATGGCCACGCCCTGTACGACAGCCGGGTCATTTGCGAATACCTGGCGAGCCGGGGTGACGCGGCCAACATCTTTCCCGCCTCCGGCCCCGCCAGATGGACCGCCCTGAGCCGCCAAGCGCTCGGCGATGGGCTTCTCGACGCCGCACTCCTGGCGCGCTACGAAAGAACGGCGCGTCCCGAGGAGATCCAGTGGCAAACGTGGCGCGAAGCGCAACTCACGAAGGTCCACGCCTGCCTCGACACCATCGACACCATCGCGTCAGAACTCGTGGTAGAGCAGCCCACCATCGGTGAGATCACGATCGGTTGCGCGCTGGGCTACCTGGACTTTCGGTTTCCCGAAGTTGCGTGGCGTTCCCAGTATCGCAATGCGGCACGATGGGACGAGGTCTTTCAAAAGCTGCCCGCCATGCAGGCCACCCGTCCCCATGAAGGTTAAGAGATAAGGTTTGAACGTGAGCAAGAAGATCACCATCTGGTTTCTGAACGGCCCAAACGCCAATCTTTACGGTCTCGACGCCAACAAGACGTATGGCAGCGACAGCTTTCCGGTCTTGCAGTCACGATGCGAGCAAAAGGCCGCCTCCCTGAATGCCGAGCTTCGCTTCCTTCAGTCGAATTATGAGGGACAATTGGTCGACTGGATCCAGGAAGCGCGCGGCGTGGCGGACGGCATTGTCATCAATGCAGCCGGCCTCACGTACTCTTCGATTCCGATCCTCGACGCCTTGCTGGCGTTTCCCGGCAAGATCGTTGAAACCCATATGAGCAACATTTGGAAGCGTGAGTCGTTCCGCCATCATTCCTATATTTCCAAAGTGGCGGATGGCGTGATCGCCGGGCTGGGGGGCGACGGTTACGAATTTGCCATCGAGGCTGTCGCGCGACTGGTCCAAAAGGGAAAAACAGCGACCTGATTTGATATTCGGACGCGGCGTGATTGCAGTGTGAAAATTTGCCGCATCCTTACCATCTCTCTTAAAGCGGTTATCAAGATGACTATATCTGAAGCCACTCCATCAGGCGCGATGGCCTTCTACAGCGCGTTCGACGACTTCGATACGTGGAAGCGCGCGCTCCAGGCCCAGCTTCCGAAGCTGAAGGTGGTCCATTCGAGCGAGATCACACGGCCCTCCGATATTCACTACGTGCTCGCCTGGAAACCGCCACAAGATTTCTTTTCTGGGATGACCAACCTGCGGCTGATCGTCAATCTTGGGGCGGGCGTCGATTCGCTGGTGCAGCGGCAAGACCTTCCCTCAGGCATTCCGATCACGCGACTCACGGATCCGCAGATGGCTCGCATGATGGCGGGGTACGTGCTGTTCTCTGTGCTCCGGCATGCCCGGGACATTCCTTACTTCGAGCAGGCACAGCGGCGGGGTGAATGGGCATACCGCCATCCCCGGTCTCCGGAAGACATTCGCGTCGCGGTGCTGGGCCTCGGTCAATTGGGCGCGAAGGCGGCCCACGAACTACAACGCCAAGGGTTCAAGGTGCTTGGCTGGTCGCGCAGCCCTGCGCAAATTGAGGGCGTGAAGTGCTTTTCAGGGTTGGACACCCTCGACACCGTGCTGGAACAGGCCGAAATTGTCGTCGTCATGCTGCCGCTGACGCCTCAGACGGCAGGCATTCTGAATCGCAGGCGACTGGAGCGGTTGCCTCGCGGAGCGGCTTTTATCAATGTTGCCCGGGGCGCCCTGGTAGATCAGGCCGCGCTGACAGAGCTGCTCCAGAATGGCCACATTGGTGGTGCGACCCTGGATGTTTTCGAGCGCGAACCTTTGCCTGCCGGGGATCCCCTGTGGAGCATGCCGAACGTGCTGATCACCCCGCACCTGGCTTCGGTGGCCATCCCGTCATCGGCGGCAACGCAGATTGCGGAGAACATTATTCGCGTCTCCCGCGACGAATCGCCAGACAACACCATTGATCCCGCGCGCGGATATTGAGGCGTGGACGGCTTGCGCCGCGATAGTCGGAGAGGCGAGACGCCGGCATAGCGTCTCGCCTCCGGGCATGCCGTCCGCCTGAAGCAGGATGGGCATACGCACGAGCATGGGTCCGCCAGAAACTCAGGGGACAAGTAAGAGCTTGCCGGATGTCTGCCGACTCCACATGTCGGCATGGGCCCTAGCAGCATCGGCCAGCGCGTACTCGCCGCCGTTGAACACCTTCAGCTTGCCTTGGCGTACCCAGTTGAACAGTTGCGCCGAGCGCTCGCGCAGCTGTTCCGGCGTGCGGATGTGGTCGGAAAATACGGCGAAACCGATCTTGATACTCTTGGGCAGGCTGAACAGTTCGATTGCCCTGGACGCCTCCAACACCGGGCCGAACCAGCAAAAGGTTCCAGCATGACGTAGCGAGTTGAGCGACGCCTGGAACGACGCTGGCCCCGAGCCGTCGTAGACCACGTGCACACCCTCCCCGTTGGTCAGGCGCATGACGGCGCTCAGAAAGCTGCCCTTGTTGTCGATCAACAGATCATCGACCCCGGCCTCCACGGCCACGCGCCGCTTGGCTTCCGATGAAACGCGGCCGATGACCCGCCCTCCGCGTAGCTTGATAATCTGCGTCAGCAGCGAACCGACACCACCTGCCGCAGCATGCACCAAGGCGATGTCCCCTTCCTGCACCGGATAGAACTCCGTGGCAAAGTGGCTGGCAGTCAGCCCATTCATCATCAGCGACGCCGCGGTGCAAAAGTCAATGTCGTCAGGCAGCGGCACCAGCGCTTCGGCAGGCATCGTGATCATTTCCGCATAGCTGCCGGGTGCGTAGACCCAGGCCACGCGATCCCCAACGGCAAAGTCGCTCACGCCGTCGCCGACCGCCAGTACGCAGCCGGCGCCTTCGACACCCAGAATCTTGGGATTGGATACCCCGGTCCAGGCCATTCCCTGGCGCACACCGATATCCATGAAATTCACACCCGCAGCCGCAACGCTGACCAGCACTTCGCCGGGCCCCGGGTTCGGATCCTGACGGTCGACGTATGCCAGCACATCAACATCGCCCACATCCTTCATGACAACCGCTTTCATCGCTCTCCTCTCTTTCTGGAATGTTCGTTCAAGAATAGGTCAAAAAAAATCAGCGCAGCGCTTGCAAGGCAAGCCGGCCGAGTTCCTGTAGTTCCGCTTTATTGGCACCACCGCGCGCAGCAAGACGTATCCCCGCGAGATTCGCCATCAGGAATCCAGACACTTGATCGGGATCTAGACTCCGCGCGACGTCGCCCTCGGTCTTTGCCTGCCGCACCTTGGCCGCGATGGCCTTGCGCAAGACCCTTCCCTGAGCCTCGTGAATTCGGACCAGTTCATCGTTGCTACGGCCAAACTCGCTGATCGAGCCCACGCCGAGGCACGGAAGATGGGCTTCGGCTACCACGCGCTGCATCATTCGGCGCAGACCGTCGAGGGACGTCGGCCCGGCATTCAACGCATCGAGATGGGCCTGTCGTTCGGCATCGCCATAGCGATTCACCGACGCGCAATAGAGCTGCCATTTGTCCCCGAAGGTGTCGTACACGCTTTGCCGCCCAATCTTCATGGCGGCAGTCAACATGGTGGCGGAAGTTCCCGCATACCCATGCTCCCGGAACACGCCAATGGCGGCGTCCAGCACTTGATCGACGTCGAATTCCTTATTTCTAGCCATCGCACCATGCTACGCATATTGGAACGATCAGTCAAGATATGGAAATTGACCCCAGTGCCGGCCCGCCAGGCGCGTGTGCTTCGGCATAGCCGAACGTTCAGCGCGATGGGCCCTTAGTTTCAAGTGGTACCGGTTGCGTCAGCGTCTCTGGCCGAAGAATTCGATCCAGCTCCTCTTTCGACAGCAAGCCCTTTTGCAGCACGATTTCATAGACGCTACCACCGGTGGCATGGGCTTCCTGCGCGACAGCCGTCGCATTGGCGTATCCGATGTATGGGTTCAGCGCCGTCACGATACCGATGGAATTCTCCACGATCGCACGAAGCCTCTCTTCGTTGGCGGTTATACCCTTGACGCAGCGTTCTGCGAGCGTCAAGCAACCATTCCGAAGGTGACTCACGCTCTTGAAGAGGCTGTGGGCAATAATCGGCTCGAACGCATTGAGTTGCAGTTGCCCTGCCTCTGCTGCAAAGGTCACAGTGACGTCATTGCCAATCACTTCAAAGGCGATCTGATTGACGACCTCAGGAATGACCGGGTTTACCTTTCCGGGCATGATGCTGGAGCCCGCTTGCATCGGTGGCAGGTTGATTTCGTTGAGTCCTGCCCGGGGACCGCTCGATAGGAGCCGCAGGTCGTTACAAGTCTTTGACAGCTTCACCGCTACACGCTTGAGGACCCCGGAAAGTTGCACGAAGGCGCCGCAGTCTTGCGTCGCTTCGATTAGATTTGGGGCCGTCTGTAGCGGAATGCGCGTGATGTCTCGAAGCCGCTGCAATACCAAAGGCGCGTACGAAGGGTGTGCGGTGATGCCAGTGCCGATCGCTGTGGCACCCAGGTTGATTTCGCAGATGAGCATTGACGCCTCACGCAGGCGCTGCTCATCCTCACCCAACATCACCGCGTAAGTGCTGAACTCTTGGCCCAGCGTCATTGGCACGGCGTCCTGCAGTTGGGTACGCCCCATCTTGATGATGTGCGCGAACTCTGCCGCCTTAGCTTCGAACGCGTTGCGCAGCGTGGCCATCGCGTCAATCAGTCCGGCAATACCGAACCACGTCGCCACCTTGAGCGCGCTCGGATAGACGTCGTTGGTGCTTTGGCCAATGTTGACGTGCTCGTTGGGATGGAGATGCGCGTATTCGCCCTTCTTGTGGCCGAGCAGTTCTAACGCACGGTTGGCGATGACCTCGTTGGCATTCATGTTTGTCGAGGTGCCCGCGCCGCCTTGAATCACGTCGACGACGAATTGTTCGTGCAAACGACCAGCGATGATTTCCTTGCAGGCGTCCACGATGGCATTGCATCGCGGTTCGTCCAGGAGACCCAACTCATGGTTGGCAAGCGCGGCCGCCTGCTTGATTGCCGCGAGCGCCTTGATTAACTCCGGGTAGATGGAAATGGGTGTGCCAGTGATAGGAAAATTTTCAACGGCACGAAGGGTGTGGACGCCATAGTAGGCATCCGACGGCACTTCTCTGTCTCCAATGAGGTCGTGTTCGATGCGAAACGGTGTGTCGGCCATGACTTTTCTCCCTCAGCAACCTGCTTTCTATGAAGTGTATGGGGCTGACATCCCCATCGTCGGGGTCATGCAAAGAGAGTATTACCGTCACGGCGGCGTTTGCCGGTTATGCAAAACAAGCATTGGAATGGATGTTGCGTGCTCCATGCTGAAAGGGCATGCGGAAGAGGCACCGCCGCCCCTTACCTCCGATCAAAGATCCCCTGGCGGACTTCGCCGTACGTCCGAATGGAATGTTCGCGGACGACATGTTGGAGCCTAGAAGCGTACTATCTGCAAACGCCTACCCGATATTTGGGCCCTATCGGCATAGGCATCTGAGTCGCGCCCATCTTCGGAGATCCACCTCATGAGCAAGACGCTATTCCCCTCATTGATTGTTGCCATCGCGGCGGCTGGAGCGACGCACGTAGTGTATGCACAACAAAAGCCGGTCGACCCGTATACCCAGGGTGCCAAGACTGGGAAGCCTGATCCGTACACGGATGGCGCGAAGGCAGGGAAGTTCGATACGTACACGGATGGCGCAAAGACCTCAACGCGTTCCGATCTCGCGCCGAAAAAGGCTGACCCGTACACAGACGGCGCAAAAGTTGGTAAGGCCGACCCGTACACGGACGGCGCAAAGACCGGCAAGCCCGATCCCTACACTGACGGGGCAAAGAAGTAGTAATTAGGCGGCGTCGCCGAGCCGCTTCGCGCCTTTGGAGAGCGAAACGGAGAGAGGCGCGCGCGGATGCAGACGACGAGCCGCAGGCAGAGCGGGTACCGATCAGATTCTCTCGTGAATCGGCACCCGATCTGTTATGTCTGCGGCCACTCGCTCCCATTCGCCGCCCTGCTTCCCTGAATCCCCCGATGCGAGCTATTGATTTCAGTTCCTGGCAGGCGCTCCTGTCAACGTTGCTGGGTCTCGCCTTGATCACGTTGATAGGTGTGGGCTTCCGGTTGGTGGCCATGCAGACGATCCAACAGCGCCGCGAGCGGGAAAATCGCCAGATCAACGAGCGCCTACGCACACTTATGGCCGCCTACAAGACGCTGGGCGGTTCGTTCACCGGCAATCTGGCCGTTGACCCTCAGCATCGGCGCGATGCCCGAAGAGCCGCTCAGACAGCCCCGGTCAGCCCATCGGCGGAGGTGGCTTGGCCGTCGACGGACAGGTCGCGGCGCACCCGAGATGCTGTCGAGGCGGCACTATCGGACATCCTTCTGCTCGGGACCGAGGAACAAGTTATCTTGGCCGCCCAGGCGGCCTCAGACTTGGCGGCGGGCCGGGTTATCGACACCAGCGAACTTGTCGTGTCACTGCGCGACTTCATCCGGAACGTTCTGGACTTGGACCCGATCCCTAGCCATTTGGCGATTCCCCGGCAAGGCCCGACGCGCCCGGGTAGCGCCGCGCGCAAAGGCGAAGGACGCAAGGAAAGCGGAGGCGGAATCGCGGGAGGCAAAGGTTCTGGCGTCGGCGGAATGGGTATTGGGGCGGGCGGAATGGGTACCGGTGTTGGGGTCGGCGTGGGACTTGGAACGTCACATCACGAAGACGGTGACGCTGATTCGCTCCGATAAGCTCACCGGCTTGCAGGCTCACTGCTAAGGGCGATCACTGTTAGGAGCGATCACCGTTAGGGGCGAAAACTGGCGTGTCAGTAAGTCCGTTAGTCAGAAGTGCCGCAGTGCCGCAACCACTGGCGTACTGCAAGACCGTCAAGGGACAAAAGTCTCGTACGGTCGCTGCTAGCGCGCACTCGGCGGAAACACGTACCACTCGCCGTCGCCATGACGGAAAAATGCCATGGATAGGCCTCGCGTGGCTGGGATCGATTCGACGTACACGAAGCAACCCTTATGGTCGGCGAGTTGACCAAAACGGGTGACGCGCACGGGGCTAGCCTCGCTTGGCGACAACCACTTTTCTACGAGACCGCGTAGCGAACTCTGGGAATTGCGCATCGTGCCACTCCTTCTGACTCAGGACGCTGCCTTCAGCCTCGGCCGCCTCCTTGATTTCGAGACTAGATGAGAAAGAGGCCAAATGCCTTCGGTGCGTGACAACAATGCGTATCACGGATAACTGAAACGGTCGTAGGATATTCCTGACCGCAAATTTGCCGCGTTCCTACGATTGATTCAGAAGCGGCACTTCGGCGTAAAGCGAGCGACAGGCCTTAGGGGGAAGCATATTTGCATCGTTAGGCTGCCACGCTCCGGTCAAAGTGAGCGATATACGGACATTTGTTTGTCATGTTTCAATTGTTCGGAACTGAGCGCATAGCTTGAACACATCTTCGGATAACGTCGTCTGCTTCGCCTTGCCATAGCGGGTAGCGAGTTTCATCAGCTCCTTGATGTCGCGTCCGCTCGCTTTCGGGTAGGCAGCAGTCAATACGTCCACCAATTCGTCGCTCAGCGCCGCACTGTACTGGTCGGATTGCAGGCGCCACAGCCTCGCCGCATCGTCCCTGCCCGGCGTCTCGTACTGGATGGTAGCAATGCAGCGCGACAGGATGGCATCATCGACGTCGCCGGTACGGTTGGTCGTCATGAACAACAGCCCGTTGAAATACTCCAGCGTGCGCAGGAACTCCGCAACGATAGCGTTGTGCTCCAGGTCGTTGCCGCGGCGGCGAATGTAGACATCTGCCTCATCCAGCAGCAGCACCGCATTCCAGCGCATGGCCCGGCGCAGTATCTCCGTAAGGCTCGCGCCGACCGATGCGGCAGTCGTACCCAATTGTCCGGAATGTACGCGGTAGAGCGGCTTGCCGACGACTTCCGCATACACCTCTGCGGTCAACGTCTTACCAAGGCCTGGCGCACCCTGACAGAGGATAGTTGTACCGCCCGATTTTCCCGCCACGAAGTCCTGTACCAAGATGTCCATGTGCGAGGTCAGAATGTCGATCAGGTCGCGGTGGTGATCCGGCAGCACCAGCTTGTCGCGCAGTTCGGGCCGGTAGCGATATTCGCTCAGATGCTGCACATGCACCCAGATGTTTTGGTGCCATTCCAGATGGAATAAGTGTACGTAGCCATGTCGCGGTATCTTTTCAAAGCCGGTCGTAACACCGGCCTTGCGCCAGAACTCCGCGTCACAGGTCACTTCGAAACGACGTTCGAGCCTTTCCTCGTCATTGATGCAGCGAGCCGCCACGCCGTCGCCAAGGCGCGCGAGCGCGACGGCGCCTTTACCTTCGGCGGTGAAGGCGGACCCCGTGGCGATGTACTGTGCGCCGAAGCCGCGCTGGTAGCGCACAAAAAGTTGCGCATGCCGTTCGTATTCCTGCCGGAATTCCGCGCATTCCTTGAAGTAGCCGAAATCGGCAAGAAGTTGGGGGATCGTACGATCGACGATCTCGTCACGCGTGACGACGATCGAAGTTGTCATACCCGACCTGCGCCGTGCGGGATCGGTCAACTCCGAATTGGCAGACAACATGGTATTCGCCACCAGGTCGATCGCAACGTAGGGCATGCCCTGCTCGGGCTCTACGTGACGAACGCGCTGGACTAGCCACGGCAGCATTACGCCATCGCGGCTGCGCTGATACAGCCAGCCGTCGATGACATCGCGAGACAGGTAGGCGACAAGTCCTGCTGCCAGCAACTCCAGGCTAGGAATAATGCGCGCCTGTGGCGCGTTGTAGATGTTATCCAGCGCAAGCATCTGGAAAAGAAGTTCGCGCTCGTTCTGCGCCTTGCTCAGTGTATAGAGCGAATTCAGCGACTGCGCGTCAAACAGCCGGACTGACACTGACATGCTGCCATGACAGATGCCGTGCTCCTTGAGCTCCCGGGCCAGCGGAGACTCGGCTTTGACCATTGCAAGTAGCGGGTGAATCAGGGACTGCGGAATCTCGAAATTCATGGGTTGCACTCCGTTAGCGGCAAATCCCAGGGCTCACGCGACGTGATGGAGCGCTATGCCAGGAAAAAGCGGATGGCCTCGGTCACAATCGCCGGTTGAATTGCATGCATGCCATTGAACTCGACATACTCGACGTCGTAACCCGCAGCCTTTAGCTTGGCGGCATTGGCGCGGCCACTAGTGTGCACGGGCAGTTGCTCGTCGGCCAGCCCATGCGCGATGAAGACCTTTGGCGTGCCTTCCTGCGTGAATACGGACATGAACCCGCCAGAGAAAGCGATGATGTGGCTGGCAATATCGCCGTTGGTGATACCGATTGAAAGCGCGTAGCTCGCGCCATCCGAGAAGCCTGCGAACGCCAGTCGGTCACGACAAATCCGGTAACGAGCCGAGACGGCGGCCAGCGCCTGCTGCAGCCGCTCCAAGTCGGGCCCGTTGCCGCCAATGACAATGTCCCACGTGGGAAAGGTCGAATGCGGCGCCAACACCAGAAAGCCATGCATGTCCGCGTGCGGCTCGATGAACGGCAACACCTTTTCCGGAAAGCCGCCGGCGCCGTGAAACATGACCAGCAATGGCGCCTGCGCCGGGCCGAGCCCTGCCGGTACGTACAGGACAGCATCACGCTCGTCGGCAATTCCAAGCCGGTGACGGCCCGGCGGCAAGGCGGGCTGTGACGGCTCGGCGTGCGTAAAAGTCATCCGGCCTAGCAAAGAAGGATCGAACATGACGGAAGCGACGCTTATTTAAGTGGTGATATGTAATATATCACCACTTTTGTGCATGTGGCACTAACCGCCAGTGGGCGGTGGACGAGAGACCGTGGAGAAAGGGCTTGATGTCGCCACCGGCTTGCACAGATTCCCAAGCGCGTGACCGTGCAGCATGCGGCGCGTTTAAAGGCGAGAAGCGGTCATGGACGCGGCCCCGGAAGCGCGAGGGCCGCGACAAACTCTCGTACAGCTGAGCTGGCATCGCCAACTCGCGTCACGGCCACTAGCGTTGCCTGCGTCTTCAGGGGGACGACCGCCACGTCATTCCTGTCCACTGCCGCGACCGAGGCGCCGACCACGGTGAATCCCAGTCCTGCCGCGACCAAGCCTAGTGCCGTGTGAATCTCGATGGCTTCTTGCCCTGCCCGAGGATTTCCTCCTGCCTCGCGAAGCGCGGGTGCCCACCGAAGAAAGACTGACTTCCAACGATGACGAATTCATATTCGCCGGTGATCTCTCCGGATGCACGGATGATGTGCTTCAGGTCCTCTCGCTTCATTCCGGCTCCTTCGAGGAAATGCCAATTTCGACGTCACCGATCACAACGCCTTTTTTTAGAGCTTGCACCTGCGTGATCACTCTTTGCCTTACATCGTCGGGCAACACCGTAGGCAACGGCGAGGCTTGCCCAGTTCATGAGCGTGACTCATAAAGGCATCCATCATTGATGACCTAGTCCTGCCTGGCGATTCGCTCCAACATATCGCCAATGGAAAACAGCGTTCTACATCAACGCGCGGCGTCTTTCTCAGACTCTGCGTCGGTCAGCAGTCCCCACCCTTCCCACACGCACGATCCACCGCCCCAGCAAATGGCGTACTGGAGCGGCGTCTTCGCGATGACCCTCTGTGTATTCGCACTGATCGCGTCGGAGTTCATGCCCGTCAGCCTGTTGACGCTCATGGCAGCGGACTTACGGGTATCGGAGGGGATGGCTGGCCTGGGCATCGCGATCTCGGGGGCCTTTGCCGTCGTCACCAGTCTTTTCATTTCGGCGGTGGCGGGCAGTATGAATCGGAAGATCCTACTGCTAGGCCTCACAGGCGTGATGGCGTTGTCAGGCGCCGTCATCGCGTTGGCGCCGACGTACCTTGTCTATATGGCCGGTCGTGTCTTGATTGGCGTGGTGGTGGGTGGCTTCTGGTCATTGTCCGCAGCCACTGCCATGCGACTGGTGCCGCCTCACCAGGTGCCACGGGCGCTTGCCGTCTTTAACGGCGGGAATGCGCTGGCTACGGTCGTTGCCGCGCCGCTTGGCAGTTATCTCGGGGCAATCGTTGGCTGGCGCGGGGCGTTCTACTGTCTGGTGCCCGTGGCGTTGGTCTCTCTCGCATGGCAATGGATCAGTTTGCCCGCCATGCCAGTGGCATCGCGTAGCGGCGGGTCAGGCCATGTGTTTGCCCATTTGCGTCGACCGGTCGTGGCATGTGGCATGCTGGCCGCCGCGATATTTTTCGCCGGACAGTTCACGCTATTCACCTACATCCGGCCATTCCTTGAGACTGTGACCCAAGTGAACGCGTCTACGCTGTCCGTAATGCTGCTTGTCATCGGCGCGGCCGGATTCCTCGGCACCATGGTCATCGGTACGGTACTGAAGCGCGCGTTCTATTTCACGCTTATCGCTATCCCGGCGCTCATGGCTGCCATCGCCGTGGCACTCATCGCCTTCGGGCATCAACGCGGCGCTGTCTTCGCGCTCTTGGCGCTGTGGGGGCTGGTCTCCACTGCGGCGCCCGTCGGCTGGTGGAGTTGGATCACGCGCACGTTTCCCCACCACCCGGAGGCCGGTGGCGGGCTCATGGTTGCCGTTGTTCAGCTCGCGATTGCGATGGGGTCCACCGTCGGCGGCGTTCTGTTTGACACGCTTGGCTATCGCAGCACGCTCGAGGCCAGCGCCGCACTGCTCGTTCTGGCGGCCGTCCTTGCCTATCTGACCTCTTACGGCGAGCCCAACGCCGTTCCATCCAACACATGAAAATGGCTCTTGATTCACATTACCACTTCAATCTGGTCAGGAAGTCGGGGTGGCCATTGAGGTTAGACCGAGTACGCCCGGTGTTTTACAGAGATTAATTACCGCGAAAGTGAATATTGGAAACAATAAACCACGTGCCGCAGCAGATCCCTTCCGAAAGGGACTGTCGGCATCAGTTCGTCACTTAGTGCCGAAGGTACGCGGTTTATGGCCAAAGTCAGTCCGCGCGAGGATCCGTCCGTCGAAGCCATGGATCAGCAGTTCAACCTTGTCTGCCTTGGCACGCTCGGTGCCAGCGGCGATGGCTTCTTCCTGAGTGTTGTAAAGCTTCGCAGGGCCGGCGCTCCCTTCTTCTTCCACGGCCCAGCCATTGCGCTCGGTTGGCACGACGTGAATGTTCGAAGCCATGCAGGGACTCCTTTTTTTCTGAACCAGATGTGCCTGGTCACGCTCTGCGTCGCAAGGAAGGCGTCCGACACGCTCCATCCTAAAAAGTTCGCTCCGTTCCCGCACCCAAGCCAGACCACAGTCGATCGCTTCTTCCTACGTTGGATAGGAAGCGATGTCTTCTGACTCGCAGACATGGGGGCTGTCTTTGTGGACGCCGTCTGAGGGCTCATAGTGTGTCCGGTATCAGCGGCCCAGGCGAATCCTCACAGCACGTAGCCCTTATCGATCTCGATCGGTATCAGGGTTTTGGGTAATTTGGGGAAAGCATAGGGTCTGTGCGAGAGCTTTGAATGTGCCCTATGTCACCAAGTGACATACGTGGAACGCTTTCTAAACCCCGTTGGGCGCGTATTGTCTGCCGGCGGGCTCCGGCGGCGAGACAACCAAATTTTGCTGTACCGCAGCACGCCGGGAGCATTAGCTGGGATATCGACCGGACGTTGTTCGAGGAGACACTCAGCGATCACCGGTTCGGTCGGTTCATGAAGCACAATCTCGCCCAGTACCGCGTTCCCGCCAACGCCGATATTCACGACATCGACGTGATTTTCGACGAAGAAGACGACCGCATTGTGAGCCGCATTGGCGCCAAAGGTGTGGGCGGGGATCCGCATCGTCGGCGTGACGCCCCACCATCAGCAACGCCACCATTTATCACGCCACAGGCCTGCCCAATGGCGCCGGACAAGGTGCTGGCGTTGTTAATCGTCCGCTCCCGCGCGTCCGCCTTCCTGGTTTGGCCACCGCGAGATGGTCTCGCAGCATCAGGTTGCCGCTGTCTGCACCAGCGCATCGACGCCGGGGTCTTCTTTCGGTCGGCTCAGCAGCGTCTTGTGGACGTACCCCTCCGTTCCTCCCTCGCGTGGCTCAACGCCTTGCTGGCGTAGATGCGCCGCGACCGTCTCACACCATTTGAGCAACTGCTGCTTGTCCAGGTCGGCAACCACGTCTTCACCGAAGAGATTCGAAAGTTCGAGCGCAACACCAGAAAATGAGGCGCCGTCATCCCGAATGATCAGCACGCCATCGCCGTCGTGGTCGCACATCTCAATCCTTGTGGGAAACATAATTTCACCTCCTGACACGTCTTACCGTTACTAGCAGGTTGTCCCTTAGTGGTCCGCCAAAGGGTGTATCCATGCTAGTCGATCGATTCTCATGCCACCAACGGGATGCGCAAGCTAGGCAGCAATTCGCGAAGCACGGCGCACCTGCCGGCATCTCGCTCGGCAGATCCTTGGTCTGGGGAAGACGCATTCAAGTGCACCGCATCTTGCAGTAACGCTGCGTTCACACGGCGTACCATGTGCGCCGGTTCGCCGCAGCCTTGCAAACCCGTTGATGCCCTCCTTTACTTGCACGCAGGGCACGCAGAATAAACGGCCTGCAACAAGAGGGGAACAATCATGGAAACGCCCACTGAGATCGCCAAGGCTTCGTACGCGGCCTATCGCACCGGCAAGGAGGAAAATCTGCTGGCGCTGTTTGCTGACGAGGTCGAATGGGAGTTCGTCGGGCCACAGTCCGAACTGCGCTATGCCGGCCCACGCCGCACCAAGACAGAGATTCGGGAAGTCTTCCGGCAGATGGGCGAGGACGAAGAGTTGCATGACTTCAAGCCAACGGAGTTCATCGAATGCGGCGACCGGCTAGTCGTGGTGGGCGAGGTGAAAGGCCGGGTCAAGTGCAGCGGAAAACACTGCGGAAAGGCGTACGTCGTGCCGTGGGTCCACATCTTCACCATGCGAGAGGGCAAGATCGTGCGCTGGCGCGGGTTCTATGACACAGCGGCGCGGCTGCTGTAGCCCTTCGCTGTCGCCATCACCGCGTGACAAGCAGCGTGCATGTCGAGTTTGATCGTTCGAGGCGAACGATCAACACGGGTGTCTGCAGAGCGTCTTTCACGCGTGACGGCATGGAATGGACAACGTCGAAAAGCTGTCCCGCCAATTCCCAGTGGCTTCGCTGCAGGTAAAGCAAGTTGGGGCGGAGTCAAGCTCCCTTTTCTTGCGCAAGCGGTAGCGTGACCGTAAACGCAGTCTTGCCTTCGCCAGACGCCGCCTGGATGGTGCCGCCATGGGCTTCGGCAATCATGCGGCAGATTGCCAGGCCGATACCCATGCCCTCCTGCTTTGTACTAACGAAGAGGTCGAAGATGTGGGGGAGCTTGCCAGGGTCGATGCCGACGCCGTTGTCGACGACTTCTATCCGGGCCAAACCGTGCTCGGTGAGGCCGACGTGGAGGTCTATCTTTGCGCCAGTGCCATGTGGCCTGATTCCTAGCGCATCAATGGCATTCAGGAGGAGATTCAGGACGATCTGTTGAACCTGAACACGATCCCCATGCACCGGTGGTACTGCGGCGTCGAGATGGAGCCGTAGTCTGATGTCCGTGTCGTGAAAACGAACCTCAACAAGGGGCAGGACATCCAGAATGGCTTGATCAAGCTGAAAGGAATGATAAGACGGTGGCTCTTGACGCATGAGCGCCCGAAGGCTCCGTATCACTTGTTCCGCACGCTCCGCGCTGGCTTGAATGCGCTGAATCCCTTCGGCGACCTCCGCCACGTTTGGCTCGGCACGGTTGATCCAACGTTGCATCGCATAGGTCTCAACCCTAATGCTGGTCAATGGTTGCCTGAGCTCGTGAGCGATGGAGGCTGCCAGCGTGCCAAGCGCGGCAACACGGGAAAGATGCACGAGTTGGTCCATCCACGGGTTCGGAATCGACGTGGCATGGATCTGTGGTACACGTGTACCGCTGCTCGCCTGCGACAGAATGCGGCACTCCATCGCCTGTGCGATTTCTCGGACGAGCCTGACGGCGTCGCGGTGAACTGCGGCTCCCGCTGCTGCCGGCGAGGCTTCGCCCCGGCCGGTGTCGGTTGCGATGTCCGTCATTTGCCCGCCCCATTGTTTGAGAAAGCCCAAGCGTATCGACAGCCCGCTGACCCGGGATAGAACAAAAGTCCGGTTTTTGAACAATCGTGTGCCAAGCGGCGCCTATTCTTGATGCACCTTCTTCCAGCGACCGGGGCTTGCGCCCACCGTCTGAGCAAACGCACGCGTGAAGTGGCTTTGATCGGAAAAGCCACACACCTGGGCAATTTGACCGAGCGTCAAGTCGCTTCTCAGCAGGTACTGCTTGGCCCGCTCAATGCGCTGAAGAACCATCCAGCGATGGGGTGGCATGCCAACGGTGGCGCGGAACGCCTTGGCGAAATGCGCTCTGGACAACCTGCAGGCTTCGGCGAGCATCTCCAGGGAGATCTCGCCATCCAGATTCTCCACAATAAGTTCCTTCGCGCGCATCTCTTGCCATGGCGCTAGCCGCGTATGAATGCGTCGCGCAGGAAGTTGCACGCCGCCATAGGCCTGTACGAGGTGAGCACGCAGCGCCAACGCCATGTGATCAACAAAGAGAGTCGACGCCCGCTCCGGATTCTCTAACGCCGGCAACAGCGCCTGGCTCATATGATGAACAACAGGGTCTGCGACTGTGAGATGGGGCGGACAATGCAGGCGGGCAATAGGTTTGACACCGAGATCCGTCGCCGTTTCATCGAGCGCTGTCTGAGAAATGTAGTACTGCATGCAGTCGTATTGACCGATTAGGTCCGACTGCCACGCGCGCTCAAGATCATAGACCGCCAGATACCCCGCCCCGTAAGGCGCGTGCGGCGCTGGCCGACCGGACACCCACAGGTTCTGCTCACCGAAAGGCCGCAACTGCAGGACGACAAGGTAAGCGGGGTGCCGGTCGTACGGGTCAGTCAATCCGTTGTTCCGGCGATCGCTGCGGACCCGCGAAATCCCTATAGGTGAATAATTCAGGGCGCGGCTAGTGATGGTCTGCCTGACGTCCGCATGCATATGCGAGGAGTCCCATATGGACTCGTCGCTTCCTGACGCGGACTGCTTTTGATCAAATGCCACCAGTACTCTCGAGGCTTATCTTCCGGCCGCCATTATAGATTTACCTCGGGCGGCGCTGCGAGTTGCATCAGCCGCACGTAGTAACGAATTGTTGTTGAGTATCTGTGACCGCCTCTGGCCATTTACTGCGGCGGCTAACACGGTGCTTGCACTCGAACGCCCCGCCCAAATGCGATGGCCGCGACGACGCAGCCGCCCGCCATTCCAGGAATTGTGTAGGCCTCGCGTTCATGTCCATGGTCCACGGTAACCGGCCCTGCGGGGTCTGCGCAGATCAAGTCGACAGCGCCTCAAGCAGCAACAGCAGGCCCCTGTACAGCGCCTTCTGACCTTCAACGCCATCCTCGCCACACTTCCCGGCGACGCTGCGCTACGCGGGCAAAGTGAGGTATACGTGCGCACCACCTGCGACGCGGAGTCGCAGAACGCAAACATATCCACAGTTTCTGTGGATAACATCGTGCGAGCTGGGTGTTCTGCCGCTTCTGGCACCCAGTCCATCGGACTGCCTACAAAATAGGCACCGGGTAACGCGCCACAATGCACGAGTCGGCGACCGCTCGCCAATTGGACGGTCGTTCATATTGCTGCGCTCTGTGACCTAAGCCAGTGCCAGTTCATGCAGCGGCATGCGAAGCGCTTCGCGAGTGGATGGAGCCGCCATGGACTTCGCCCCTGAAATGCCGCTCAACCTCAAGTTAGGGCACCCACGAAGGCCTCAAATGCACGGGTGTCCACCGGCGGACAAAAGAAATAGCCTTGTCCGTAGTCGCATCCAGCAGCCACCAGAATGTCGCGCTGCAACTCGGTCTCGACCCCCTCGGCAATCACACGAATGCGTAGTGCATGCGCCATGCTAATGATGGCGTGGCACAACGCTACGTCATCCGGACCCCGTGTCAGCGAACGGATAAAGGACCGGTCGATCTTGATGTAATCGATGTCCAGGCGCCGGAGGTACGACAAGGAAGAGTAGCCAGTGCCAAAGTCGTCGAGTGCGATCTCGATGCCTGCGGCCTGGAAACGGGAGAGCTGATCCATGACATCGGCGCTCTGCTCCATCACGGAGCCTTCGGTGATCTCAATGACGAGACTGCCAATCGGCACGTTCTTGCGCGCAATCATGCCGGACCACGATTCCGGCCCGCTCGCGGGCGCGCAGAATTCCATGGGTGATTTGTTCACCGATATCTGGAAGTCCTTGCCCATCTGCGCCTGCCAGCGGATAACCTGCTCCAACGCTTCCGTCAACACCCAGCGACCGATGTCAATGATCAGGCCGGATTCCTCGGCAACCGCAATGAAATCGGCCGGGGGGATCGCCCCGCGTATCGGATGGTTCCAGCGAATCAGGGCCTCGGCCTTGCACACCTTGCCCGTGCGTAAATCGATAATGGGCTGATAGTGCAGCGCGAATTGCCCGGCGGCCAGCGCCGTGCGTAGGTCCTGGGTGATACGCAAACGCTCCTTCTCCGCTTGCAACAGGGCCTTGGTGAAGACTTTCCAGCGATTGCGGCCCTCCTTCTTGGCGGCAAACATCGCTTGGTCGGCGCATACCAGCAGCGCCTCGGCGGTGTCGGCATCCTGGGGGTAGAGGGCCAGGCCGATGCTGGCCGACACGACCACCAGTTCGCCGGCCAAGCGGCAAGGTGCAGCAATACGCTCCAGGATCTCCTTGGCAATGTCCTCGGCCACGCCGGCATCGCCAACCGCGGGCAGGATCACCGTGAACTCGTCGCCGGCAAGCCGCGCCACGGTATCCGAACGGCGCACCGATGCCGAAATGCGATGTACCGCCTCCAGTAGCAACAGGTCGCCCTGATCGTGGCCGAGGGTATCGTTGACCTCCTTGAAGCGATCCAAGTCGATGAACAGCAGCGCCAGCACATCCTGCTTCCCGCGCGAGCGCTCGATCTCCTCGCCCAAGCGATCGAAAAACAGGCGGCGGTTTGGCAGATCTGTGAGCGCGTCGAAATTCGCCTGGTGTCGGATCACTTCCTCCGCCTGGCGCTTCTCCGTCATGTCATGGATCAGCGCGACGCGGCGGCGCTCGCCATACGCGTGGGCCAGATAGGTATCCACTGTCAGGTAAGCGGGAAATTCGCTGCCATCCTTGCGGCGGATCGAGATTTCGCCGCTCCATCTGCCCTTGGCTTCCACGCTGGCCCGCAGGCGCTCAGCCAGCGCTGCTGCATTGCCTGCCCCGCCGATGCTATAGCCTGAGCGACCCTTAACATCCGAGATGGCGTAGCCGGTGGCTGCAGAAAAGGCTGGATTCACATCAATGATGGTGCCGTCCAGAGACGTCACCACCATGGCCTCGCTGCTGGACGAGTAGACCAGCGAAGCCAGCCGCATCTCTTCCATATGACGCTGTCGCTCGGCCATGGAGCGGCGCAAGCTGTAGTACAACAACCCCAGCAGCAGCGTGGAAGCGATAGCACTGGCGATGGCAACGCGTTGATAGCCCTCGTAGGATGCCAGCACCCGGGCGACCGATTCGCCCACGATGAAATTGAGCCCGAACTCCGGCATGCGGTAATAGCCGAAGACCCGCTCCACGCCTTCGGAGCCAGACACCGCGCGATAACTGCCGGACAGGGGCGAGCCGCTGGCAAGGTACGGTCTGTTGCTGACCGCCCTGGCAAGCGAGCCCTCCAGGGCAGGCACGCGTGCAATGACCTGGCCGGAATTCTTGATGACTGACGCCACTTCGCCATCGAGGGTCGTAAACGTCTGTGCAAAGCTGGCGAACTGCTCCGGACTGACCGAGACCACGATAACGCCGTCGAAGCTACCGGCGCGCAGGATGGGGCGCGTAAACTGGATCGACCATTTGCTCGAGACCTTGCCCTTCACCGGGTCGCTGATGAACAGCATGTCGCGTCCGCCGGAGTTCTGATGGACCCTGAAATGTTCTCGCTTGCTCAGGTCGACCTTCTCGCCGCGGGCCGGCGGGGCGATGGATGAGTAGACGAGCAGACCATCCTTGTCGATCACTGCCACCTGGAACGACAGGTCGACCACCAGGTTCTCCCGCTCCCGCACCAACTCGATGAAACCCGGCTGGCCGACCAGCCAACTCGCCCGCAGGTCAAGGAGAAACTCCGATAGCCGCAGGATGCTGGACTTCGAGTACGCGCCGAACGCACGTGCTTCTGCCTCGGTACGCACTGCGGCGTCGTGCAGCAGGCGGTCCCGCTCACTCACGAGCTCAAACGCAGCGAACGACCACGTTGTAATCAGCCATGCCACCGCCGCCAGGTTTAATGGGGAAAAGCCCTGGCGCAGCCGTCGCAGCGCCTTGCCATATCGGGTGGTCGAGCGTTCTGGCATCAGATGGGTATCCTTGCGCAGCAAAGAATCGGCATCGATAGCAGGCTAATCGAGGTCAGCGAACCCGACAAGCCGTACACCCTTTGGTCCTGTCCAAGCACGAGGGATTCGGCGCAGACGTGAGCCGAATACATCACGTGACGAACACGACCCGCGCGGTTCGTGAACCGCGAGGAATTTGTGCGCAATGCGCCACAGTCGACGGGCAATTGGTTTGAAGACGGCAATAGCAAAGACAGAGGCGGTCTTGGAAAAGTCGGATTCGGCGTGGGTTATTAACGTACGTGGCAGCGGCAAGCTAAAGGGTCATATCGCCTCAAGACCGACTTGAAGTCGTGGAGACACCGCGCCAATCGTCGAAATGCGGATCGATCGCGGTCCCGGCTACCGCGTCTACCACGCGCATCGCGGAGCCGTATTGGTAGTCCTTGCATGCGGCAGGAACATTTCGCGGCTTCCGCAATACGCCGGATAAGCCCCGAAATTCGCGCGCCGCGCCGCTCACCATTTCGTTTCAATCGACCTTCGATATCTTTCATCACAGGGACCGGCACCCCACGCTAAGGTTTGAAATTCCTAGGCTGCCACCCGGCGCCTACGTTCCTTCGTTCTGCAAGGGGTTGCGATGACAGCGACAATGAAAGCGGCAGTAGTTCGCGAGTTTCGAGCGCCACTCACCCTCGACGAGGTTCCTGTTCCAACACCCGGCCCGGGCCAGATTCAAGTCAAGATTGCAGCGTCTGGGGTCTGCCACACCGACCTACACGCGGCGGACGGCGACTGGCCAGTCAAACCCTCACTCCCCTTCATCCCCGGTCACGAAGGCGTCGGCTATGTTTCCGGCGTCGGCGCTGGTGTAAAGCGAGTCAAGGAAGGCGATCGCGTCGGCGTGCCGTGGCTATATTCCGCATGTGGCTATTGCGAGCACTGCTTGCAGGGATGGGAAACGCTCTGCGAGAAGCAGCAAAACACCGGCTATTCGGTGAATGGTGGCTACGGCGAGTATGTCGTCGCCGACCCCAACTACGTCGGCCTGCTACCGGACAGCGTTAACTTCGTGGACATCGCCCCAATCCTTTGCGCCGGCGTCACTGTCTATAAGGGGCTGAAGGTCACTGACACCCGCCCCGGTCAATGGGTGGTCATATCTGGAATCGGCGGATTGGGCCACGTCGCCGTTCAGTATGCTCGTGCAATGGGCCTGCGCGTTGCTGCCGTGGATATTGACGACACCAAGCTTGACCTTGCGCGGCGCCTTGGCGCCGAAGTTGCTGTCAATGCATCGACGACCGACCCGGTCGCATACTTGCAGAAGGAAATTGGCGGTGCGCATGGCGCCCTGGTTACAGCCGTATCTCCCAAAGCGTTCGGCCAGGCGATCAACATGGTGCGCCGTGGCGGCACGGTATCGCTGAATGGCCTGCCTCCTGGTGACTTTCCAACGCCGATCTTCGACGTCGTGCTCAAAGGCATCACCATCCGTGGCTCCATCGTTGGCACGCGCAGCGATCTGCAGGAAGCGCTCGACTTTGCCGCACACGGCGCCGTCAAGGCGACGGTGTCAACGGCACCACTTGAGGACATTAACGATGTACTCACCCGCTTACGCAAAGGCTCAATCGAAGGGCGTGTGGTACTCGACTTGAGCGCGTAACCTCGCTCAGGCTCTCGAAGCGCGCCATCCCACAGCAGCAACCCAGGATGGCGCCGTTCATGTTCGAAGGGCCGCATCGGACGCGTTTCGAACGACCGCTAACGGCGGCATTGGGCCTGATGCCGGATAGTGCAACTCTTGCGCATCTAGGATCGCCAAGGGGTGACTAGCGAATGCAATTGGCCGTCGCCACTCCTCAGCTCAGCTTCCCGGCGCAACGTGGCAGTGCTACGTCATTCCGGCGTGGGATCACCCGGCCGACGTGGCGGATTGAGTCCGTTCCAGCCCGGATGCAGGCCCCATGGTTTTTCTGGCGGTGGCGCCCGGTACGCCTCTAGCACGAGTTGGAGCACCGTGTCCTCCGAATAGCCGCGCTGGCGCAACGACTTTACGGCACGGGCGAGTTGTTCCTTGGTGTCGGGGTACTTGCGGGACTTGCGCATGGACGGCTGCATGACAGTGGCGCAAAACCTCGTTATAGCAGGCCCAGCGCGTCCCGTTGCCGCAATCGGCTCTGAAATAGCCGCGCCGAGGAAAAGACATTGGGCACTGGCTTTACTGTGGTGCCCGGATCCGGCTTGCCGGTCCGGGCGCCGTCCAGATACGGCTCAGGTTTTCCCACTTTGGAGCCGTTGGTGCTTCGGTCGACCTTTCGCTGCACGTGGCCATCAATTGGCGAAGTACTCCGCCATGACGTTGATGAAGGCCGTGGGGGTCTCGGAAAACGGAAAGTGACCGGCCTGCTCAAACTCCACTAACGTCGCGCCCGGGATGCCGCGCGCAATGGCCCGGCTCGCGCGCGGCGGGCATACCCAATCGTGCTTGCCGACCAGCACCATGGTCCGGACACCGATGCGACCCAGATCTGACCGCAAGTCGTAGGCCGGTGCCAGCACGGTCATGAAATGGCGCATCATGTCGACGGAGGCAATGCTGAGCGCCGTGATCGTCGGCGGCACATCCATGTGGGCTGGCGCAGCATAGTAGGGACCCACGTCCCGGAAAAATGCCGCCACACTGTCGGCAGTGATGTCACCGCGGAACACACGGCTCGCCACCGCCATTGTTACGGGCGGAGCGCGAGAAGCCAGCGAAGGCGCCGGCTCGTCGCCGTCATCCATGATTGGCTGCACGGTCGGCGAGCTGCTGCACAGCACCAGTCCCCGTACCAGGTTGGGGTGGCGCAGCGCCAGATGCATGGCGACGAAACCGCCAGCCGAGTGGCCGAATACATGCACGGGACCCACGCCAAGGTGTGCGCAAAGCGCCGCGACGTCGTCGGCCATCTGTTCGAGCGTGCAGGTTTCCAGAGGCGGCCGTCCGGAGCGTCCCTGCCCACGCAGGTCGACATACAGCACCTGCGCCAGATCGCGCAGGGCCGACAGCCCTGGCTTCAGGTAGCCGTGGTCAAAGCCTAGACCGCCATGAATCACTACCAGCACCGGCTTTTCCAACAGTGCACCGCGCGTCGGGCGGAATCCCTCACCATCGATATCGAAAAATAGCTCTGTGCCGTTAAGCGTGGCAAGCATGGGGGTTCTCTCTTGGGGATATGTGCAAAGGTGATACTGAACCGCGGTCGGTACGAAGCCTTGTCGAAATCGCCCGGGTTTTCGGAAAAGGCGCCGGGGAATGGCGCAATTTAGGGCGCCCGTCGCACGCAGTGGCGGTCTTCGATTGGGCGTAATTCCATGCCAGCTTGACCAGCGGCATCGAATTCATGGCGATCTCTCACGACCGGTGCTCGGGATTCCATTCGACGGGAAAGGCGTATCGGCGGTGTGTCATCCGATAGCCTTCTCGTATCGGCATATGTACCCGATCCGCCTGGATACGTAGTGATACAAAATCCAGTCTCATCTCACCACTTGCACCAACCGCTTTTCAGCGACAGCCTCGACATGTTGGGACAGGTGCGGTGGGCGTTGCGGCGGCAGCGGTAGCGAGCGGCAGCGCTTCTGGACCAGAACCCTTCGTGGGTGGCGTCCATCCCCAGACCGTCAAGTCTTCACGACATCCCATCATCCGGCATTTCTCCCTGGACTGACGCAACCTTTCGCAGGCGCCAGCACTTGGTCACCTATTCAGGTTATTTCCGGACGCCATCAAGCCTCCTACTCTCCAGCAAACGCAAGAGGTGCGGCGCAATGCGCCTGCCAAAGGCTTACGACGCTAAAGAAAGGAAGGGCGATGAATGCCTATCTGACTCCCGCAGACCCCAGTGCGATCACGCCGACTTGCGCCCTGCAGGGCGCGATTGCGATCGCTGCATTTGCCGTAAACGCGCTGCTGTGCCGCGTCGCACTGTTCAACTACGCCATCGACGCAGCGACGTTCTCCGATATCCGGCTGCTGGCCGGAGGCGCGACGCTACTGGTCGTGACGAAGCTGAGACCGGCGTATGCTCGGCAGCCCCGCCCCGACCCTGACTGGATCTCGGCGACAGCGCTGGGGATTTTCGTGATTCTGTTTTCATTGTCGTACCTATCCCTCGGCGTCAGTTCCGGTGCGCTCGTGCTGTTCGGGACGGTACAACTGACAATATTTATTGCCTGTCTCCTCAAAGGCGAGCGCTTCCACCGCATGGCCCTGTTGGGCTATCTCCTGGCCATTGCTGGATTGCTATCCCTGACTTCACCCGGCGTCGGCGTTCCGCGATTCTCGGGCTTGCTGATGATGGTCGGCGCAGGCGTGGCATGGGGGATCTATACATTACGAGGCAGGCGAGCGGCAAGTCCACTGTCAGCAACGGCAGGAAACTTCCTACGCGCGACGCCGATCTGCATCGGCCTCGGCTGGATGCTTAATGGCCATGCCCATGCGAGCGTAGCCGGCGTTGCCCTCGCCGTAGCGTCAGGTGCCGTGACATCGGCTTTCGGCTTTGTCGTCTGGGGAGCAGTCATCCGACAACTGCCTGCGATGTCCGCCGCCATCATCCAACTACTGGTCCCCCCCGTTGCGGCCCTCGGCGGTGTTCTGTTCCTGCGGGAACCCGTAAGTACGCGTCTTGTTGTCAGTTTCATTGCCGTCCTGCTCGGCATCTGGCTGGCAGCGTCGGTGGGTACCAGGCATAGCGTCAAGGCGCGATGTTAGCGATACCTCTTGGGGCGGGAAGATGCATTCTGCCTGCGCGTTCGCTGAGGCACTTATTCCGTTGGCGGCCGAGTGGGCTCGCCTCAGCCCATCTACGAATCAGGTGCCACCATGAAAGCAGCAATTGGTTTCACGTTCGCCTGCTGGCTGTCGGGTGCCATCCTGCTGCTCGCGGATTCCACGGCCGCCATCGCGTTGAGCGGCGCACTGGCCCTTGCCGGGTTGGATCTGTTCGCACCTTAGCCGCTCTGCCATTCGTTATCGCAACTTGCCGAGCCACAGCGCGGTGAGCGTCGAGCGATTCCGAACGTTGAATTTTGCGTAGATTGACTTGATGTGGACATGCGTCGTGTTCGGACTCTGCTCGAGCTTCTGCGCGATCTGCTTTTCCGTCAGTCCGTCGAGCAGCCCCAGCAACACCCTTCGCTCGGCGGATGTCAGCGAAGCGTCGGCGATGAGCAGACCGTGGCTTAGCAGTTGCTGCCGGTAGTACCATCTCAGCCCATGCATCACGAAGCCCAGAAGCTCGAGATCCGGCGCGGAGAAGCGCGGGGCTTGCAGATCGCGAAACACGAAGAGATGAATGCGCACGTCGTCATTGAGCGAACAACGCACTTGGATGCTGTCGGCGTGACCCACTTCGAGGTAGTGACGGCGATAGTGGGCGCCTTCAAACCATTCGGCGGGCATCGCCTCGAAGAGCAGGTTAGCGCGGAACGGCTCGTCCCCCGACACGGCCACGACATGTGACGAATCGACGTTGCCGGACCATAGCGTGTCGAACTGCTCCTGCACGGAAGCGACCATTGCGGGTACAGGATGCAGGAGCCGAACCAGGCGTGGACGCCAGCCGAACAAGGGATCCTTACGCGCGATCGAAGGTAATCGCACAACTACAGCCCAAAGTGCATTGTGTGCCGTGACCATTGCACAGAGCGTGCTTAATAAATGGGTGAGCGCGGCATCGGCTTCGCCTGCGGAGAACTCGGCCAGTCGGTCCCAGAGCGCAAAGACGTCTTCGCGGTGCGACTGGTTTGCGGAATCCGAGAGTGGATGCATGTCGTCCCCAGGAAGGATGGGCGAATGACTAATCTTCGGTGATCTTGGGCTAGCCTGACAATAGCCTTGGGGAGAAAGCATCGCTCGCAGGGCGGGCATTCAGTTGCTGAATGCACGTCCCCGTCTGACGATCCTCGTCATAGGCGCCCCGTCTGAACAGGTCGTCGTGCTCAACATCGGTCTCGGTTCGATGGCCAGCTGAATAGCATCAATGAAGATTACAGGGCCGTTGGGCGCCGAGCGGTTCTGCTAGAAATTTCCGATATGCGTACTCCACATCCGCATCCGCATCGGTACGCGCATCAAGTGGAGTGTTTCGAAACTTGGCGCAACAGTAAAGCCAGATACCACCGCCAGTATCGATCGTGAGCTGCCCCCTGTACCTTCCACCGGTGATCTCTTCCACACCGCTCACGATGACAACGCCTCCGCGTTCATACGTTGCCATCTATCACTCCCGATACTGAATGCACACTTGACTTAGTAGCGAAATGCATGCCATCTGTCACCACGTTGATGTGCGGTCCCCCATGCCGAGCCTGGGCGCACGCCGCGTCCCAGATCGATATGGATGGCGGCACAATGTTGGGCCAAATGCTGATCGCCAGGCCACGTATCCGAGGAAGATGAGCGCCGGCGTGTAGAGAAACGGCAGCGCATGCGCGTCGCGACGCAGCGAGCGCAAGCAGGCCAGGGTTGCATCAACGGAGACCCATGGCCTGGCCGCATTCCCCTAGAGCGCTGCACCCCCCGGCGGCACCGCAGGCGCCTGCCAACCTCCGCCCAAAGCCTTGAATGCAGCGATGGCCGCGCGAGACGTTTGCGCTTCGGCCTGCGCTTTCGCATCGGACGTCTTCAGCAGGTTCTCGTCCGCGAGCAGCACTTCGATCAGGCGGACGACGCCCTTCTGGTAGGCCGCGAACGACGAATTCCGCGCCTGCCTGAGCGCCAGTTCCCCGCGTTGTAGGGTGCGGGTCTGCTCCTCGCGCTTGACCAGCGCCGTGAAAGCATTCTCGACATCCTCCGATGCATGCAACACCGCCAGTCGATAGCCAGCCAGCGCCTCGGCCTCCTGCCCCTTGGCCTGATCGATCTGCGCCCCAATGCGCCCAAAGTCGAACAGTCGCCAGCGCAGGCCTGCGACGCCGGCAGCTTGGTTAGCGCCGGCCGAGAACAGGTTGCCGCTGGCAACCGTCGTCGCACTGCCCAGCAACCCGCTGAGCGTGACCTTCGGATAGTACTCGGCGATGGCGGCGCCGATCCGGGCATTAGACGCCGCCAGCCTGCGCTCCGCCACGATCAGGTCGGGGCGCCGCCGCAGCAAGTCAGCTGGCGCGCCCGTGGCTTCGATCCTTGGCGCGACGGGGATCGCCTTGATGTCGGCGAGTTCGGCGCGGTAGGTGCCTGGAGGGCTGCCGAGCAGTACGTCCATCGCGTTAAACGCGACATCGAGTCCGGATTCGAGTTCCGGAATCGTGGCCTCCACCTGCGCGAGCGCGCCTTCCGCTTGCTGCACCTCCAACGCGGCCGCCAGCCCCTTGGCGTAAAGCAACCTGACAGTCGAGACCAACTTCTGCTGCGTATCCACCTGTTGCCGCGCAATCGACAGCCGGGCCTGCAGACCTCGGATGGTCACGTAGGTGTCGGCGGCCTGTGCCGCCACCTCCACGCGGGTCGCCGCGAGCCCGGCCTCCGATGCTTGGTACTCCGCCTGCGAGGCTTCGCGCTCGCGCCGCAGGCCGCCGAAAATATCGATTTCCCAACTCGCGGTCAGGTCGGCCTCGTACAGGCTGCCATGCCGGTCGAAGCTGGGGGCCGTATTCAGTACCCGGCCGAGCGGGGTCTCTACGGACTGGTACTGTTTGGCGGCTTGGGCACTAACGCCGCCCGAGGGCAGCAGCGCGGCCGTCGCGAAGCGTAGCCCTGCCCTAGCCTGTGCCACCCGTGCGGCGGCCACCGCCAGATCGAGGTTCTGATCGAGCGCCAGCCGCACGAAGTGCGTTAGTTCGGCGTCGCCAAACCCTTCCCACCAGATTTCAAGATCCGCCCGGGTGGCGGCTCGGCGCTGCTCCACATCGCTCTGCCCAAGGAAGTGCTCCGCGTTGGGCACGTCGGGCTTGCGGTAATCGGGACCGACAGCGCAGCCGGCCAGCGTAGAAACGGCAACGAGGAGCGCGGAAACGTGGAAAACGAAACGGGAAGGAAGGCGTTGGGAATGCATAGGCTGCCGGGGTAACATGGTCGAATTCATGCGTGACTTGTGACCATAATACAAACTGGTCACTCTTTGTCAATGAGTAATCAGCGTGTAAGCTCACGACATGACCGATACCCAACCCATCGCCCCCCAACCGCGCGGGCCCGTGGATCACAGCGTGCGCAATCAGATCGTGGAAGCGGCCACGGAGCACTTCAGCCTTTACGGATATGAGAAGACCACGGTGTCCGACCTGGCCAAGGCCATCGGATTTTCGAAGGCCTACGTCTACAAGTTCTTTGACTCCAAACAGGCGATCGGCGAAGTCATCTGCCGCAACTGCCTGGACCAGATGCAGCAGGCCGTAGACGAGTCGGTGGCCGGCGCCGACTCAGCCTCCGAAAGGCTGCGACGCCTCTTCGGCACCTTGGCTGAAGCTGGCAGCCGGCTTTTCTTTCAAGACCGAAAGCTGTACGCCATTGCCGTGGTGGCCTGCGAGGAACAGTGGGGTTCGGCCCGCGCCTACGATGCCCATATGCAGCGACTGATCCTGCAAATTGTTCGCGAAGGGCGCGAATCCGGTGAGTTCGAGCGTAAAACGCCACTCGACGAGACGGCTCACGCCATTTACCTCGTGATGAAGCCCTACCTTGATCCCCTGCAGCTTCAACACAACCTGGACTTTGTCGAAGTGGCGCCGGCACAACTCAGCAACCTGATCCTGCGAAGTCTCGCACCTTAACTTTCGCAGTGACCATTGACTAAATTGGTCACTGTTACTACAGTGAAGGCCATCTGTATGGAGGGCCCTCATGCTTCTGCGCCGATTTTCCGCATCCACCGTCTCCCAAGCCGCCACTAGCGCCGCTGCGTTCACTGCCGTATGTCTCCTGCCACTCGCACTGGCGGCATGCGGCGGCAAGCCACAACCCGATCCGCGCGTACAAACGCCGCTTGTGAGAGTAGAAAACGTCCAGGACGCGTCGGCTGCCCGGCGCGCCTTCACTGGCATCGTCGCCGCGCGCGTGCAGAGCGATCTGGGCTTCCGCGTATCTGGCAAGGTACTGGAGCGTCTGGTTGACACTGGCCAATCCGTGAAGCGCGGCCAGCCGCTGATGCGGCTCGATCCCATTGATTTGAAGCTGGCCGCACGCGCACGGCTAGAAGCGGTGGCCGCTGCCAAGGCGCGCGCCATGCAACTGGCGGCTGACGAGGAGCGCTACCGCGATCTGGTGGCGGCCGGCGCCGTATCGGCGTCAGCGTACGATCAGATCAAGGCCTCCGCCGACTCGGCGCGGGCGCAACTCAGGGCCGAAGAGGCACAGGCCGACGTGGCGCGCAATGCGTCCGACTACGCCGTGTTGCTAGCCGATGCCGACGGCGTCGTGGTCGAGACCGTCGCCGAACCAGGGCAGGTCGTGAATGCCGGCCAGGTGGTGGTACGGCTGGCCCGCGCCGGACAGCGCGAGGCCATCATCCACCTGCCCGAAACCCTGCGCCCGCAGGTAGGCTCCACCGCTCGCGCAACGCTCTACGGCAAGGACGGCGAAGCGGTCACCGCAACCCTGCGGCAGCTTTCCGACGCCGCTGATCGTCAGACTCGGACCTATGAAGCGCGTTACGTGCTCGGCGGCGCGCTGACTGATGCGCCGCTTGGCGCCACGGTCACGTTGCAGGTGACCGATCCGCAGGAAGCGTCGCAATCCGGCTTGCAGGTTCCCATCGGTGCACTCCACGATCCGGGCAAAGGCACTGGCGTTTGGGTGATCACTGGCACGCCGGCACACGTGACGTGGCGACCGGTCACCGTGCGCGCCATCAGCGACGATGCCGCGCGGGTCCAAGGCCAGATCCAGCCCGGCGATCGCGTTGTCGCACTGGGCGCTCACCTGCTGAACGAGGGGCAGCAGGTCAGGGTCGCCTCCGAGGTGAAGGTCGCCGAAACCGCCACCGCCGGGAAGGACGGTAACACCATCAACACCATCAACGGCGTGCGGGGGCAGCAATGAGTGGCTTTAACCTCTCGGCACTCGCCGTGCGCGAGCGCGCCGTCACCCTCTTTCTGATCATCCTCATCTCGATCGCCGGGATCGTCGCTTTCTTCCAGCTCGGCCGTGCCGAGGACCCGCCATTTACCGTGAAATCGATGATCTTCATCACGGCATGGCCCGGTGCGACGGCGCAGGAAATGCAGGACCAGGTCGCGGAAAAGCTGGAAAAGCGCATGCAGGAACTGCGCTACTACGACCGTACGGAAACCTACACACGACCGGGACTGGCGTTCACCACCGTTACGCTGCTCGACAGCACGCCGCCAGCGGAAGTCCCCGAGGAGTTCTACCAGGCGCGCAAGAAGCTCGGCGACGAAGCGCGTTCCCTGCCTAGCGGCGTCATCGGCCCGCTCATCAACGACGAATACTCGGACGTGACCTTCGGCCTCTTCGCGCTAAAGGCAAGGGGTGAGCCGCAGCGACTGCTGGTGCGCGAGGCGGAGACCATCCGCCAGCGGCTGCTGCATGTGGCTGGCGTGAAGAAGGTCAACATCATCGGCGAGCAGGCAGAGCGCATATACGTGTCGTTCTCGCACGACCGGCTGGCCACGCTCGGCGTGACACCGCAGGATATCTTTGCCGCGCTCAACAGCCAGAACGTGCTCACCCCCGCGGGCTCAATCGACACCGACGGGCCGCAGGTCTTCGTGCGGCTCGACGGCGCCTTCGACAAGCTGGAACGCATCCGCGACACGCCCGTGGTGGCGCACGGCCGCACGCTGAAACTGTCTGACATCGCCACCGTCGAACGCGGCTACCAAGACCCAGCGACCTTCGTGGTGCGCAACAAGGGCGAGCCGGCGCTGCTGCTCGGCATCGTGATGCGCGACGGCTGGAACGGCCTCGACCTCGGCAAGTCGCTTGATGCGGAAGTGGCGAAGGTCAACGCCGAACTGCCGCTGGGCATGGAACTGAGCAAGGTCACCGACCAGGCCGTCAACATCAAGTCGGCGGTCGACGAGTTCATGGTCAAATTCTTCGCCGCGCTGATCGTGGTGCTGGTGGTGAGCTTCATCAGCATGGGCTGGCGGGTTGGCATCGTGGTCGCGGCGGCTGTGCCGCTGACGCTGGCCGCGGTCTTTGTCGTCATGGCCGCGACGGGAAAGAACTTTGACCGCATCACGCTGGGATCCCTGATATTGGCTCTCGGACTGCTGGTGGATGATGCCATCATCGCCATCGAAATGATGGTAGTGAAGATGGAAGAAGGATATGGACGAATCGCCGCGTCGGCCTATGCCTGGAGCCACACGGCCGCGCCAATGCTGTCCGGTACGCTCATCACTGCTGTGGGCTTCATGCCGAACGGCTTTGCGAAGTCTTCCGCTGGCGAGTACACCGGCAACCAATTCTGGATCGTGGGCATCGCGCTGATCGCGTCGTGGATTGTCGCGGTTGCTTTCACGCCCTATCTCGGCGTAAAGCTGCTGCCTGAGATGAAGAAGGTGGATGGCGGCCATGGCGCCATCTACGCCACGCCCAACTATCAGCGTTTTCGTGGGCTGCTGGGAAGGGTGATCGGGCGAAAATGGCTGGTGGCGTCGGTCGTCGTCGGACTGTTCGCCGCGAGTGTGCTTGGCATGGGCGCCGTGCGCAAACAGTTCTTCCCGACCTCCGACCGTCCCGAAGTACTGGTGGAGGTGCAGATGCCCTACGGCACATCCATCGAAAAGACCAGCGCCGCGACGCAGAAGATAGAAGCATGGCTCGATAAGCAGCCAGAAGCAAAAATCGTCACCGCCTATGTGGGCCAGGGGGCGCCGCGCTTCTACCTGGCGATGTCGCCGGAATTACCCGACCCGTCCTTCGCTAAGATCGTGGTGCGCACCGACAACCAGGAAGCACGCGACACGCTCAAGGGCCGACTCCGCCAGGCCATCGCCGAAGGCCTGGCACCGGGCGCGCGCGTGCGCGTGACGCAACTGGTGTTCGGACCCTACTCGCCCTTCCCCGTCGCGTTCCGCGTCATGGGTCCAGACCCCGACAAGCTGCGAGCCATCGCACAGCAGGTAGAAGGCGTGATGGGCGCCAGCGAACTGATGCGCACCGTCAACACCGATTGGGGCCCGCGTGTGCCGGGACTGCATTTCACGCTCCAGCAGGACCGCCTGCAGGCGGTCGGCCTGACCTCCCGCGACGTGGCGCGACAGCTTGAATTCCTGCTGACCGGCGTGCCGGTGACCGAGGTGCGCGAGGACATCCGCTCCGTGCAGGTAGTGGCGCGCGCCGCGGGCGACATCCGCCTTGACCCGGAGCGTATCGCCGGCTTTACATTGATCGGTGCCAACGGCGAGCGCGTCCCCCTCTCCCAGGTCGGCACGGTAGACGTGCGCATGGAAGATCCCATCCTGCGCCGCCGCGACCGCACCCCAACCATCACCGTGCGGGGCGACATTGCCGATGACCAGCAGCCGCCCGACGTATCGAAGGCCATCCTGGCGCAACTTCAACCGATCATCCAGAAGCTGCCCTCTGGCTACCGTATCGAGATGGCTGGATCCATCGAAGAGTCAGGCAAGGCGAACAAGGCGCTGGCGCCGCTGTTCCCCATCATGCTGGCGATCACGCTGATGATCATCATGCTACAGGTGCGGTCGATGGCGGGCATGGTCATGGTCATCCTGACGAGTCCGCTCGGCCTGATCGGCGTGGTCCCGACCCTACTGCTCTTCCGCCAGCCGTTCGGTATTAATGCGCTCGTCGGTCTGGTGGCGCTGTCTGGCATCCTGATGCGGAACACGCTGATCCTGATCGGGCAGATTCAGGGCAACCTGAAGGAGGGACTCTCGCCGTACGACGCGGTGGTGGAGGCCACCGTACAACGGGCGCGGCCGGTGCTACTGACGGCCGCCGCAGCCATCCTCGCCTTCATCCCGCTCACGCATTCGGTGTTCTGGGGCACACTGGCCTATACGCTGATCGGAGGGACGCTCGCGGGAACGCTACTCACGCTGGTGTTCCTGCCGGCGATGTACGCGATTTGGTTCCGCATCCGGCCGCCAGCGGAGATCTTGCTGCAGGAGCCTACCGTGGACAACTTGGCGCAAGCGTCGTGATCGGGTCGGCCCCGAGCAACTCACAGCCCCACCCATTGACCGAGGCCAGACCATTCTGGCTTCGCTGACCGCGCCGAATCTACGGGCCGACTGTGCACGGATATCAATCGCCAGCCCAAACGTGTCGCAATCGTCGCCTGAATCGCGCTGCTATCGCATGGGTGCTGTCGGCCAATGCTGACCACGGAAATGCTCTTGCAAAGAATAGCGCTTACTCGCAATTTATTCCGGGTAGGTAGTGCACGGTTTTTCAAGACCGACAGCGTTGCCAGACAGCATGAGAACGGCTGGACACAGGAGCGATGAAAATGACCAGTAGCAGTGGCACGCCCACAAGGGTCTATCTGGAAGAGCTTTCCGAAGGCATCAGTCGGCGTACGGGTACCCGCCTCGAGGAAGTATGGATCAGCCTGATCGATGTCCAGCCCGAAAACTGGTCGTTCGGGAACGGCGAGATGCAATACTCACCGAAGGCGTCGTCAGGCTTGCGGATGCATCCTCGAGAAGCAGGAATACCCAGCCGATAGCCCTAACGAAGGAATGGGAACACCGTACAAATGGCGGCAATCCCGCTCATTTGAGCAGCTTGTCATCAACGTGCGATGTGACCGCCATAGACTTTTCCTCGCAGGGTGGCGAGAGCCATTTGCCACTGGCGAATGACGAATTTTTGACGGAATTCACTCCCACCCTGCCCTCGCACCACGGGTGGCGAATCTCAATCTTGCCCACCAAGTTTCCTTCCAGACGCCCAGCCGCGATGCGCCGACGGGCGAAGCCGCTCAGACGTCGATACTACAGCCGGCCTTCTTCAGAACCGGTGACGAATACCGACCACCGCACCGAACTGGTTCGCGCCCGGCTCCACGTTGAAAATGGCGCTCGAGCCCGATCCGCTGTTGAAGCCGTTTACGCCGAGCTGCGACTTGTCCTTGTTAAGCGCATACGACACCGATGCATAAAGATCGGTGCGCTTGCTCAACGAATAGTCGCCCATCACGGAAAAGAGCCACGGATCCGAGCCGGTCTGACGGAAATCCTGGTAGTAGGCTGCGCTGGTCACCGAGAACGCTGGCGTCAGTTGGTACCCGAGCGCCAGCCAGTAGAGATTCGATCCGGTATTCGCGGCTTGGGCACCCGGCAGCATGGCGCCATCGAGCGCCTTGGCGAGGCGGTAGCCGGCGAATACTTTCGCCGGGCCTGTCGCGTAGGTACCCGCCACCGAATAGCGCCGGAAGACCGGCGCCTGGTTTGCAGGCGTACCGGCATGGGCGTCGTCGTAGGACACGCCCAGCGAAAACGGACCCTTGGCATAGTTGAGGAACGCACCGAAATCACGCCCAAACACATAGGCGCCCGGCACCTCGTTCCCATTGGACTGGAACGAATAGAAGGCAATTGCAGTCAGCCCGCCGAACTGGCCGACGTACTTGATTGAGTTGTCCGCGCGCGCGCCAAACTCCGGCGCGATCGACAGGATGCCGTAGCGGTCGGCCAATTGTGCCGGGTCATAAACAATACCGAATTCGCGCATGGCCGTTTGCTGCCGGCCCAGCAGCAACGACCCGTATGGGCTGTTCGCCCCGACATAGGCATTGCGCCCGAACAGGCGTCCGCCCTGGGCCAAGTTACCGGTATCGAGGTCGAATCCGCTTTCCAGGACGAATACCGCCTTCAGGCCGCGGCCTAGGTCCTCGGTCGCGCGCAACCCCCAGCGCGAGCCGGACAGATTCCCAGAAGTCAGTCGCGTGAGGCTGTTGCCATTCGGCCCTGCGTTCGTATTGAATTCGACGCCGGCATCAACGATCCCATATAGCGTGACATTGGACTGGGCGTATGCGGTGCCGGTCAGGACAGTGGTCGCGATCAGCGCAATTGACTTTTTCATTGGGCCTCCGATTCCTATTTGGCAGGCTTCCTGTCCTGAAAGGCTAGCCGGTGCGCAAGACTCATACCATTGGCCTCAAGGCCCGTGTCATGTGCGATGTAGTGATCGGTGTGTCATACGCGGACGCGAGTAGACAGTGTTGCCCCCCCCTTCGCACACCGCAGATGAGCGCTTTGGATCGCCAAGAGATGGCGGCTTCGACAAAGCGCCCACCAAACGCCACGATGACTCGTGCGCTGTTCGGCACATCTAGAAATTGGCTAGGCTTGGCGATGGCAGATGGATCGAGGGACTACCCGCCCCGGATCTCTCTGGTGACGCCATCTTGTTGTGTGCGGAGTCATTCGGCGGTTCTACGCCTGGCGCCAATGGGTGTGACAATCCATTCGTCAACCGGGCTGGTTACCGCCGGGTTCGGCCGCAACCGCCCGCGTTCAATGAGTTTCTCCACTCGCCACAGCGGAACGTCTTCAGCATCCATCGAACCGGGTGGGTAAAGTTTGGCACCGACGACCCGTCCATCGAGGGGTGATTTTTGGGCGATTAGCTTGTGACCGCCCAACATCTGTGTAAGGAGGCGGCGTTGATCTACGGAAAGGCTCATGTTGACACGTGAAAGTTGCTTTCTATCCTCGCCAAGCGTGCGGCGGCCCAAGCGGGCAACCTGATTTGGGCTGAACGTCACACCCGCGTTCAAGAACGATCCGTTTCCGATTCGACGCCGCCGCGTACCCCATGCACGACCTGGCCAGTAGCGGTGGAGCCCGTGACGTGACAGCGGGAAATTCCAAGACAGCATCAGCCCGACCACGCCAGCTGACGCACAGCCCCGGCCTCGGCGAGCGCGGCAGTATCATCGAAAATCCAACCCATCGTTTGATATCTCGGGGCAAGGATTTGACCCATCGGGACACTATCGGAAAAACCCGTGTTGTACAGCACCCCAACCCCACTAAGTGGGGGTTCGGCACTTACCAGGTTGCAAGCGAGACTCCCGCTCGAAAAAAACAATCGAATCTAGGGAAAACGGGATGAAACGGGTACTTTGGGCCTTGGCGGCCCTATTTGTGGCGACTTCTGCTCACGCCGATGGAGAGTTCTTCACAGACGCGGAAGCAAATTGCAAGCTGTGGAACGAGGTACCAAGGCCTGGGGAGCGCATCCGGTGGGAGGGCAAGTGCCAGGATGGCTATGGTCATGGGGATGGCAAGCTAACCTATTTGCAGACGGATGGGACTTCGTCAACTTCCGCAGGTTACTTCCGACACGGCAAGGTGTTCGGCAAGTACGAGACCCGCAGGTACGATGCGTCCGGCTCGTTGCAGTATCCCATCAAGATTCGCTTCTCTTCCGGCAGCGAAGGACCTGCAGAGACCTACGAGAAAGCCATTCAGGACAGCGGCGGATTTAGCATCGCGTACTTTTCCGGGAAGAGGCGCCTAGGAATCTATCGCTCGAATCTCACCGCCAACAACGAGCTGGCAGCCTATTCGACAAGCGGCTCGGAAGATCAGCCGGAAGGCCGCGTGAATGCTGTCTATTTGGCAAGCTATAACTCACGGACCAAGACTTGGCAAAGCTGGCCCGATGAAAAGGCTCGCAATCAACTCGACTTGTGGGGTTACGCGCTGGTCACCGGCTCGCCGGGCAGCTATCGCGTCACGGAATGTAATGACCGGGACAGTTGCGTTCAACGGTTTCAGGGGGCACTCGTGAGCCAAGGCTACGCTGGCTGGGACAGCACCCGCATGACGGAGATTGACAGTCAATGGGACACTGCGCGCCGCGCGCTGGAGCAGGCGGATGCAGACGCCGTGACGCGCAAGCAAGCCGCCGGGTTGCATGCAAAGGCCATCGCCACACTGCCAGCGGACAAGCTGTTCGCCTACGGAAGCCGGCAGGAGCAAGAGCGCAACTACGATTTTGCCCTGGACGCCTACCGCACCATCGTTGAGAAATACTCCAAGAGCAAACTGATGGATGCCGCTGTGGCTCGTATGGCTACGGTCCAGGACAAGCTCGACCAGAAGAACGCGCAAGCCGACAACGCGCAAGCGCAAGCCAATGCCGCCGCACAGCGCACGGCTTCGAACAACCAACGTCAACAGGCCCAATCCCAGGCTCAAGCACAACGCATGGAGGAAGACCGCCAGCGTCGACAGGTTGCTTACGACCAGTGCAAGTCTACGGCAGACCAGTGCACGACTGACTGCCTGACGACCGCTGGGGCTGGCGTCATCGGCGGCATTGCCGGCTTGGTCAACCGCAATGCGGTGAACACGAATGGTCTGAATATGATCAATCAGCGCGCTCAAAACACGTGCTCGCGCTGCGAGGCTATGACAAAGCAGTGCGAAACCATGAAGCCGACTACCTGACGACGAAACTGGTACGAAGACGCTGCGCTACAAAAGCAAATAGGGAAGCATCCACGCTTCCCTTTTTGCTTTCTGGCCAGCCCCTGGGCTTACAGCGCAGCGACGTTTAGCGCCCGCCCTGCCCTTGGCCTACGACCGGCTTTTTCACAAGGTGGCGCGCGGGGATGGCGCTGGCCGTCGCGTCACCCAGCGAGCTGCCATCTGCCAGAATTCCGGGCTTCATCCCTTCCCAGGCAACACATGCAGGCTCAACGCATTCTCTCCGTCACGCTGACGCAGCGCGAACGTGAAGTCCTGAGGCTGATCGCATCCGGCATGAGTTGCCGCGCCCTTGCGGCTGCATTGCAGATCAGCGTGTTGACCGCCCGCAAGCATCGCAGCAACTTGCTGATGGGCTGCCGGGCACCACCGTGGGTGCACCGGACATGCCGTCGATCGCCAAGGCGACGCGCGTGCCATTCAAGGACGAGGCGTACAAGAAATGCCCTTTGGCCTCGAGCGAAATGCCAACGCCGTTGCCGAGGAAAAACCGTGCCGGACGTCAACGCTGGCGCTTAGCGCTGCAGCGGCAAACTGACTACGCCTTTGCCGGGGTCATTGAACCATCCACAGGTGCCGGACCGACACCCGGGCGAACTTGCAGCATTGCGAACACGCCGAGTGCCGTAGCGACGGCCGTTGCCACGAACATGGACGAATAACCATAGCGGGCGGACAAGATGCCAGCAAGGGTGGGCGCGAGCACGGCAGCAATATTCGCCAGGAAGTGCATGATGCCGCTGAAGGTGCCGACGCGCGACGGCGACGGGGCCGTGTCGATGACAACCGCCCAGTACACCGAGTTAGGCAGAGCATTCAGGGCATTGCCGAGGGTCATCAGCGCAATCACAGCCCCTACAGTGTGGACCTGCGATACCAGGATGAAGCAGATCGTGGTCAGCACGAGCGCGCTTGCGGCGAAGTAGCTACGGGCGATCTTGAGGTTGCCCGTGCGCTTGAACAGCCAGTCGGAGATACGGCCACCAAGGAGTACGGTGATGCAGGCACCGGTCCACGGAATCATGCCGACGTACCAAAGCGACGACAGCGTGAAATGGAACTCGTCGCTCAGATACTTTGGCGTCCACGTGAGCAACATGAAGTTGACGTAGATGAACGAAAAGTAGCCGATCGAGTTGAAAACCAGCGTCCGGCTCTTGAAGAAGCTCCACCAGGGATAGGCGCCCGACAGGTCTTCCGCTTTCTGTGCAGGCGGGCGGCCGGCCTGGATCAGGGCCAACTCAGCGGCGTTGACCTTCGGGTGGTCTTCCGGTTTGTTCGTATACACCCAGGCGAACAATGCGATGAGGACGAAGCCCAGCACGCCGAGAATGACATACATGGTGCGCCAGCTATCGGTCAGCATGAGCAGTCCAACCGCCACCGGCGCGGTGAGCAGCGCACCAAGCGGGGTGCTCAGCAAGCCGATGGACACGGCAAAACCGCGCTCCGACGGGGCCGCCCAGGTCGACATGGTCTTGTTGATGATGGAATAGGCGGGCCCTTCAGCGAAACCAAACAGAATTCGGATCGTTGCGAAGCCGGCGAGCGCCGAGCCGCCCATCACCGCAATGCCCAGATCGCCAGCCCAGATCATGGCAATGGCGAAGACCGACCATGCCACGCCCGCGATGACCCAGACGCGTTTCGCACCCACGCGGTCCGACAGCGCGCCGCCGATCAGGGCACCAAACATATAGCCGTAGCCGAAGTACCCAAGCACTGCGCCCCAACCCGCTTTATCAAAGCCGTACTCGCCAATGATCTGGGTTGCCGAATAGGCAATGGCGCCGCGATCGATGTAGTTGATCAGGGCAATTAGCACGATGAGGCCGAAGATCGCAAAGCGGTATCGGGTAGGCCTACCTGTATCAGTCATAGATGTCTCCTAGCCGGCACATCAAATGTGTGTCGTGCCGCAAGTATATATTATATATACTTGCACACAACCACATGGAGAACCCTAAATGAACAAGCCGCGCGTCGCCATTGGCTCCCTCGGGGGCACCATCAGCATGACTCCACCCGACAGCGGCGGTGGGGCGGTACCGACACTTGGGGCCGAGCAACTGGCGGCTTCGGTCCCGGGGTTGGCCGAGGTCGCAGAATTGACCGCCGAATCGCTGCTCCAACTGCCGAGCGCATCGCTGACAGCGGCGCATCTTGGGCAGTGCCTGGATTGGGCGAACGCGCAAGTGGATGCCGGCGCCGCAGGGGTGGTGTTGACGCAGGGCACCGACACCATCGAAGAGAGCGCGTACTACCTGGACCTCTACTGGCAACGCGACGAACCGCTGATTGTCACGGGGGCGATGCGCACGCCCCGCGTGGCGGGCGCCGACGGCCCGGCTAACCTTTTGGCCGCCGTTCGTACGGCGATCGCGCCAAATAGCAGGTCCCGGGGCGTCCTCGTCGTGATGAACGACACCATTCACAGCGCCCGTTGGGTGCGTAAATCCGATGCCCTCTCAGTGGAGACCTTTGCGTCCGGCGACATTGGCGTGCAGGGTCGGGTCGTCGAAGGGGTGCCAAACTATTTTCAGAGGCCACCTACCCGATTGCTTGCCCCTGCAGCGAAACGACCTTTCCCGAAAATCGCGCTGCTAGCCGCAGCTATGGGGGACGATGGCGATCTAGCGGATGCGGCGGTCGCGGCTGGCTACGAAGGCATCGTCGTGTCCGCCTTTGGGGCGGGCCACGTGTCGGCCGCATTTGCTGACCGGATCGAGCGGTTGTCCAAACGGGTTCCCATTTTGATCGCGACCCGCACCGGCGGCGGGCGCACCGCAACGAACACCTACGGCTTTGCCGGTTCCGAGATAGACCTGGTGCGCCGTGGCGCGTTGCTGTGCGAATGGTTGTCGCCGGTCAAGGCGCGGCTTCTGCTCGGTTCCCTGCTGGCTTCCGGTTGCGCACGGGAGGATTTTGCGGAGTGGGTCAGTCGGTGGGGTAAAGTTTGCGTCTGAATCCCATTTCATAGACCAACGTGACAACAACGGAAGCCACTGAACCTAAAAGTGGCGTTGCCCAATCCCGCAAACGGCAGCGCCCGCTCACAGCCTACCAATTCGCCTTGCAAACGCTCCGCGAGGAGATTCTTCAGGGGCGTCTTAAGGCCGGTGAGCGGTTGCGCCAGGACGAGCTGGCGGAGCGAATTGGAGTCAGTACGACCCCTATTCGGGAAGCCTTGCGGACCCTTGTGTCAGAAGGCCTTGCGTCTTTCGACACCCACCGAGGTGCCGTGGTGCGCGGGCTGACGCTAGAAGATGTGCGCGAGATATACAGGCTGCGCATGGTCCTTGAGCCGATGCTCGTCGAAAGCGCCATTCTCCACACGCCACCCGAGTTGCTTCGGCGCGCGGAAGAATTGCACGCCATGATGTTGGATACCGTTGACGTTGTAGCGTGGACGGAATTTAACCGGCAGTTCCACGCTGTACTCTTTGAATCGCAAGAAGAGACACGACTTGCCAACTTCGTGAAGACCTTGCGGGACGCTGCGACGCCCTACATTGCGCTGTCACTATTCATGCGCCCTGAACACATTGCCGCCAGCAATCTCGAACATGCGGAGATCCTGGATCATTACCGGCAAAAAGACGTCCAACGGGCGAAGCAACACGAAGTGGAGCATCTGGGTGCCACCCTCAAGATTATCGTTGAGGCAATTGAAAAGGCTGATAACGGACACCCTCCGTCCTCGGAATGACCCGGATTGCTCCGGTTCCTCCGGGTACCGCGCTGCGGGTGTAGGTACCTCGACATCTTCAAGCCGTTCTCTATTGTTCTACGACGACTTTGCGCAGGCGTCCGACCTGTTCGACGCCGTCTTCGAACTGCGACAGCCTGAATGTCAGTCGATAGGCGTAGAGATAGGCATCCTGGAAACTGTTTTCACCTCACCGCTTGGGGTGATGGCCTAACCAGAATGCGCGTCAAGCCCGGGACTTCAGCGGGTGCGGACGCCAAAGGCGTCCTTGAGGGGGGATGTCAAAAACGAGATTAATGGCGTCACCGCTGAAGTTCGCGCCGCATTGAATTCGATTCGAATGCCGAGAACATGAAGGCGCTCTATCTTTTCTTATGCGTGCTAGCACGAGGAATAGTCTCGAATCCCACGTCTATCGCAATGGAAGCGGTATCGCCTCGCATGCGCGCCAACAGTGCCCGTGCGGCCTGGTTGCCAATCTTTGCCCCGTCAACGGCCAGCGTAGACAGCGCTGGCACACCGTCTTCCGCCAGGGATTGGTTCCCAAAGCCCATCACGCCCAGTTGCTCCGGCACTTTCAATCCGACGGCATGCGCATGAGCCAGCGCCCCAAGTGCCAGCGAGTCCGAGCTGCAGAAGATTGCATCCGCCTCTGGCGCGCGCTGGAGGAGCACCGTCATGACTTCCCTTCCCCGTCCCGCCTGTGGATTCGTTTCCGGGAATACGATCTCCACGGGCTCCGGCTCCCCATCTTCTTGCGCCGCGCGCTTAAAGCCGAGCGCCCGGCGTCCCGCTCGACTGTCATCAGAGCGCAGTAGCGCCGGCCGTCGGTACCCACATGCCTTCAGATGCCGATACGCCGCCCGCCCCGCATCTTCCTGCGAAAACCCAACGACGACATCCAGCGGATGCGGTGTGTAGTCCCAGAGCTCGACAATAGGGATGCCCGCATTGAGCAGCAGGCGTCGGCTGCGGGCAGTGTGCTCGATGCCTGTCAGCACCACGCCATCAGGACGTCGGCTCAGCATCGTGGCAAGCCAGTTCTCCTCCCGCATTGGGTCATATCGCGAGATGCCGAGGGTCGTTTCGTAGCGCTCCGTTTCGAGCACGCCCACCAGCTCATCCAGCATGTCTGAGAACAAGGAGTGGCCAACAGACGGAACGATGGCAGCGACCAGTCGCGTCTGACGCGACGTCAGCCCCCCCGCCAGCGAATTAGAGACGTACCCGGTCTGCTCCACAGCTGCCTCCACGCGCAGCCTGGTCGCCTCGGCGACTAGGTCCGGCCGGTGCAAAGCGCGCGAAGCCGTCATGGGGGAGACGCCTGCCAGGCGAGCGAGGTCTTTCAGCGTGGGCGCCACGCTTGGTTTCTTGGACGGCGCGGATGATTGACCAATCAAAATGATTGCAATGTTACGGCAACCATGTTGCTAACACAAAATATCATCATGAATTGCCAGTAGCCAAGGTTTCTGAGGCCATGACCGGGACTATGATTGCGCAATCATAAGAGGAGACAACAATGCGTAATCGCGTCAACGTAGCATCCCGTCGCACCGTCCTTATTGGTCTGGCCGCCGCCCTGCTCGCGCCAATGGGCGGTGCCTTCGCCGACACCTACCCTTCCCGCCCGGTATCGCTCGTCGTGCCGTTCCCGCCCGGTGGCCAGACCGACGTCGTGGGACGCCTGATCGCCAACCAGCTGAGCAAGTCCCTTGGTCAACCGTTCGTCGTGGAAAACCGTCCGGGCGTGAATGGCTCCTTGGCGTCCGACGCGGTGGCGCGGGCGACCCCGGACGGTTACACCCTCGTAATTGGCGGACCCGGCACCCACGCCATGAACCAACTGGTCAACGCGAACGTCCGCTACGACGCGCGTAAAGACTTCACCCATATTGCGATGCTGAGCCGTGCCCCCATGCTGCTTGTGGCCGCGCCGCAGTTCAAGGCCAACAGTGTCGCCGAACTGGTTGAGCTTGCGAAAACCAAGCCCAACGCGCTGAACGTTGCGCTGACCGGCATTGGCTCGTCGAGCCATATGACGACGGAACTATTCAAGCAGACCACCGGCATCTCACTGAACGCGGTGCCCTACAAGGGCGACGTCCCCGCCATGACCGATCTGATTGGCGGTCAGCTGGACTTGCTGTTCGTGCCGGCCACGTCCGCCGTGACGTTTGTCCAGGGCGGCAAGCTGAAGGCCTTGGCCGTCGCCGGTACTAGTCGCTTGGAGCAATTGCCCAATACGCCGACCATGGCCGAAGCCGGTCAACCGCGCATCGTGAACTACTCCTGGACGAGCCTGGAAGGTCCGGCGGGCATGCCGGCGGATGTCGTGCAGAAGCTGAACAAGGCTTGCCAGGACATCCTGAAGCAGCCGGAAGTCATCGCCCAGCTGGCCAAGATCAACAACACTGCGACGCCTGGCACGCCAGAGCAGGCCGCGACCTTCATCTCCACGGAAGTTGGCCGCTGGATCCCTGTGGTCAAGAGCGCCAACATTCGCACGAACTAAGTCACACCCATGCTGCCCATCAATCATTTCAAGAAAGCCCTCAAGGAAGGCCGGCCGCAGATTGGCGTGTGGTCGACCATTCCGTCACCCTACGTCTCGGAGCTCATCGCGGGCGCCGGCTATGACTGGGTGCTTCTGGACACCGAGCACACGCCAACCGACGTCCCGCTGATGCTGAGCCAACTGCAGGCGACCGGCGCGGCGCATCCGCCGCAGGGCATGCTGCCCACGCATGCCGTGGTCCGCCCTGCCTGGAATGACCCCGTACTGATCAAGCGCTACCTGGACATCGGTGCACAATCCCTGCTGCTGCCATTCGTCCAGAACGCCATCGAAGCGGAAGCAGCCGTCAAGGCAACGCGTTACCCCGCTGGCGGGATTCGGGGGATGGGCGGGTCTACCCGTGCCGCTAACTTTGGCCGCACGGCCGATTACGTGGCCCGTGCCGCTGAGGAACTTTGCGTACTCGTTCAGGTGGAGACTGCGGAAGCCCTGGACCAGATAGAAGCCATCGCAGCCATCGAAGGGGTTGACGGGATTTTCATTGGCCCGGCAGATCTGTCCGCCAGCCTCGGCTATCCCGGCCGTGCGAATCACCCCGAAGTCAGCAAAACTATCAATGACGCGATTCGTCGCATCCGTGCTGCCGGCAAAGCTCCAGGCATCCTGATGGTCGACGAGCCGCGCGCCCGGGAATGCCTGGAGCTTGGCGCCCAATTTGTTGCCGTAGCGCTGGACACCGTCATGCTGCGCAACGGTCTGGATGGTGCCGCAGCGCGCTTTCGTAGCACGGGATACCCGGCCGGCACGCCGGCTACCAGCAGCTACTGAGGACCATCATCGTGACGTTTGATGCTCAAGCCTGGCTGGCAGAGGCGCGCTCGCTCATCGGCGAAACGAATGTCCTGACGCCAAATCGTGAAGAGGACCTCAGTGCTTTCGTGAAAGACTGGCGGGGCAAGTTCCAGGGTCCTGCGCTCGCCGTGCTGCGGCCTGCGACGACCGCTGAAGTCCAGGGGCTGGTTCGGCTGGCTGCACGCGCAGGGGTAGCTATCGTCCCGCAGGGCGGTAATACCGGCCTCTGCGGCGCTTCCGTCCCAATGACTTCCGGCAGACAGGTCGTCTTGCAACTGGGCCGGATGAACAAAGTGCGCGAACTGGACGTGCGGAACAACACCGTCACCGTCGAAGCTGGCTACATCCTGCAGCAGTTGCAAGAACTAGCCGCTTCCGCCGGGCGGTTGTTCCCCCTCTCCCTCGGCGCCGAAGGGTCGTGCCAGATCGGTGGCAACCTCGCCACCAACGCAGGCGGCATGCAAGTCCTGCGCTACGGCAATATGCGGGAGTTGGTGTTGGGTCTCGAGGTGGTGCTTCCCGACGGGGAGGTCCTGGACCTGCTGCGGGCGCTGCGCAAGGACAACACCGGGTACGACCTGAAGCAGCTATTTATTGGCTCCGAAGGCACGCTTGGCATCGTCACTGCGGCCACGTTAAAGCTGTTTCCCCTGCCGACAGCCGAGACGTCTGCCTTTGCAGGCGTAGCGTCGTTGGAAGACGCCATCAGTGTCCTGGACGTCATGCGCGCGTCGATGGGCGACCGTTTTTCCGCCTTCGAGCTCATCTCGCATCCGGCACTCGAACTAGTACGACAGTATTTCCCCGACACCCCGCCTCTGCTCGAGCAGGATTGCGCCTGGTACCTATTGATGAAGGCAGCCGATGGCGGCGACGGCAGCGCATTGAATGATGCCATGCAGGCGGCCCTGATGGCCTGTATGGAGCAAGGCACCATCAAGGACGTGGCCCTTGCATCGAGCCTGGCGCAGACCCAGGTTCTGTGGGACCTTCGTGAAAACGTCACCCACGCGCAGCAGATGGACGGCGGCAACATCAAGCACGATGTTGCGCTGCCCATTTCGCGGCTTCCGGCGTTTGTCGAAGGCATGCTGCCCGAGTTGGCGCATGCATTCCCGGGCGTACGGCCCATCATCTACGGCCATCTCGGCGACGGCAATCTGCATTTCAACGTCAGCGCACCGGATGGTGTCGACGCAAAGGCATGGCAAACCCGGACCGACGCCGTCAACAAGATCATCCACGATGCCACCGTGGCGCTGCGGGGCAGTATCAGCGCCGAGCACGGCGTCGGCCAGCTCAAGCGCGACGAACTGCTGCACTACAAGACAGCTATCGAGATGGACGTAATGCATCGCATCAAGAAGGCGCTGGACCCGCAGAACCTGCTGAACCCGGGCAAGGTACTGAATACCTGAACTGAACAGCCCCAGAACAAAGGTCGCAAGATAGCGACACACACCAGAGACTCATGCCATGAAGAAAGCAGAAGATTTGAGAAGCGCACGGTGGTTCGCCCCCGATAACCTCCGTGGTTTCGGCCATCGCTCCCGCATCATGCAGATGGGCTATGCCCCGGCTGACTGGGCCGGCAAGCCGATCATTGCCATCATCAACACGTGGTCCGACATCAATCCCTGCCACGCTCACTTCAAGACCCGCGTTGAGGACGTCAAACGTGGCGTGCTGCAGGCGGGTGGCTTCCCTCTGGAACTGCCAGCGTTGTCGTTGTCGGAGAACTTCGTCAAGCCGACGACGATGCTGTACCGAAACATGCTGGCCATGGAAACGGAAGAGCTGATTCGCTCGCATCCGGTCGATGGCGTCGTGTTGATGGGCGGTTGTGACAAAACCACCCCTGGCCTGCTATTGGGTGCCATTAGCGCGGGGTTACCGGCTATCTACATTCCTGCAGGTCCGATGCTGCGTGGCAACTGGCATGGCAAGGTGCTCGGCTCTGGGTCTGATGCCTGGAAGTTCTGGGATGACCGCCGTGCGGGCATCATCAGTGACCAAGATTGGCAGGGTGTTGAAGGTGGTATTGCCCGTAGCCATGGACACTGCATGACAATGGGCACTGCCTCTACCATGACCGGCGTAGCCGAAGCGATTGGCATGACGTTGCCTGGCGCTTCGTCGATTCCCGCGCCGGACGCCAATCACATCCGCATGTGCTCGGCTTCCGGACGCCGCATTGTCGAGATGGTCTGGGAAGACATGGTTCCCCGACAGATCCTGACGCGTGGCGCCTTCGACAATGCTGTGACAGTCGCGATGGCCATGGGTTGCTCGACCAACGCTGTCATCCACATGATCGCGATGGCACGTCGCGCCGGCCACGATTTGACGTTGGACGACTTCGACCGTGCAAGCCGGAAGGTACCGGTGATCGCAAACGTGCGGCCTACCGGCGACAAATACCTCATGGAGGACTTCTTTTATGCGGGTGGCCTCCCCGCCCTGATGCGCAAGCTGGGCAGCTTGCTGTCACTGGACGAGCGCACGGTGAATGGGCGCACGCTGGGCGAGAATATCCAGGATGCGGCCTGCCACAACGATGATGTGATTCGGGATACCGACAACCCCATCTACCCAGAAGGTGCCCTTGCTGTGCTGAAGGGAAACCTGTCTACCGAAGGTTGTGTCATCAAGCCCTGTGCGATGGAAAGCCGTCTGATGAAACATATCGGTCGGGCCATCGTATTCGACGACTACCCGTCGCTCAAGGAAGTCATCGATAGCGACGACTTCGATGTGACGGCCGACGACATCCTGATCCTCCGGAACGCTGGCCCACAAGGGGGCCCCGGCATGCCAGAATGGGGCATGCTTCCTATTCCGGGCAAGCTCGTCAAGCAAGGCGTGCGCGACATGCTGCGCATCTCCGATGCCCGGATGAGCGGTACCAGTTATGGCGCCTGCATTCTTCATGTTTCCCCAGAGGCCTTTGTGGGCGGCACCCTCGCCTTTGTCCACACCGGCGATCAGATCGCGGTAGACGTTGCCGAGCGAAAGCTGGACCTCCTGGTCAGCGCGGATGAACTGGAACGTAGGCGTCAGCAGTGGACGCCGCCGGAGCGCAAGTTCGAGCGCGGCTATGGCTGGATGTTCGCCCAGCACATCCTCCAGGCGGATAAGGGCTGCGACTTCGACTATCTGGAGACGTCTTTCGGGCGTTCGCCGGGGGAACCCGCCATTTACTGAACCACAGGTTGCTCCACGCAAAACCTGGTGATCTTGCGATAGTCCCGCGATCTTCCGGCTCGCGGGCGTTCTGAACGCCCGGAGTAGACATCTCGCGTTGAGCGGAAAGTCCGTGTGGCGAGACAGTACGCGGCCGCCTACTTTCCACCGCCAATGGGCTGGCCCAGGATTCTTCAGATCGAAACCGGCGTTCCGGTTTCGATGGCGCCGGCATGGCGAGATCCGGCTTTGAAGCCGTCTGTTGGCGCCGACCATGCGATGCTGAATCCAGCCGCCAGCAGCAACACCAGGGCCGCCAGGCGCCGCCAGGCGGCGACTTGCGTCGAGAACTTAGATTCCCGATTCGTGCATTCGAAATGGAGAATTCGCACTGTTCCTCGGGTGATAGGTCCTGGCTCGTTCGACGTGTTTCCAGAACGCATGATCTCCCTTAACCGTAAGGAGCGGCCAGCGTTGGCAACGTCAAACATCAGACAAGCGGCATCATTTCGACTTAGAGGAGGCGCCTGAGGAAATCAATCAGCTTCCCATTCACCGCATCGGGAGCTTCCTGTTGCAACCAATGTCCTGCTCGCGGGACGACGTGCGACCCATGATGCGCCAGCGCGAGCTTAGGCATAGCATCAATGATGTCGAGCATGCCAGGCATCGCCAACCCGGTGTCACGCTCTCCGACCAGGTAGAGCGAGGGGACTTCCAATGGCCGCCCCTCAAACGCAGCTTGCAGTTCCCAGTTCCGATCGAGATTACGGTAGTAATTCAGCCCTCCGCGAAAGCCGGAGTGTTGATACGATTTGACGAAGGCATCCATATCCACAGGATCAAGCCAAGCGGGCGGTGTCACCGGCTCGGGTAAATCATCCAGATATGCGCCCTGCCGCTTTACCATCCCAAACGGATTCGGACTTCTCTCATTCCTGACGCCAATGTCTCCTGACGCCGCGTAGTAAATCTTGCGCAAGGTGGTCGCAACATCGCGTTCAAGCTCCGCTTCTGCGAGTCCTGGTTGCGAAAAATAGTGGGTGTAGAACCACGCTTGCGCTGTCTTGGGAAAGAGCAAGCTCGGCATCATTGGTGCTCGGTACATCAATGGGACCCCCAACGCGATGACAGCGCGAAATCTGTCTGGCCGTAGCACTGCGGCTTGCCACGCGATGGTTGCGCCCCAGTCGTTTCCGACGACCACGGCCTTTTGCTCTCCCATTGCATCCAGAAGGCCGATCAAATCGCCAATCACATCTATCGTGGTGTAGCGCTCCATTTCCAACGGACAGTCACTCAAACCAAAGCCACGCAAGTCGGGGGCTATGGCGCGAAAACCAGCATCCGAAAGTGCCGCCAGCTGATGCCTCCAGGAATGAGAGGTTTCGGGGAATCCGTGGAGAAGCAGCACTGGCGGCCCTTCGCCTCTTTCGGCAACGTGAAGGCGAATACCATTGACGTTAAACAGGTGCTGGGTGGCAGTGATCATGGCGGCGTCTGCTAGAAACGTTGTGGCAGCCGGTATAATATCGTAACTATTAGAGTTACGTATACAGGAGCAACCACAGCGTGCAACGCGACACCCGACTCGCCAGGCTTCTTCACGTCCTGGTTCACATGCACCTGAGAGGTGGCACTACGACATCGGAAACCATTGCGCAGATGTTGCATACCAACGCTGTTCTGGTCCGGCGGACGATGGCCTCGCTTCGTGAAGCCGGATATGTCCAATCGATACCCGGCCCGGGAGGCGGCTGGGCGCTCGCGCGCGACCTTAAAGATCTCACCGCAAAAGACATCTACACCGCCATCGCGCCACAGGGATTGTTCGCCATTGGTCTTGCCGACGACAATTCGTCCTGCCCGGTCGAGGCCGCCGTGAACCGCGTGCTTGACGGGGCGATGATGTCCGCCGAGGAAACGTGGTTACGATCACTGGGGCACGTACGACTGTCGGATATTGCCAAGAACATCTAGAAAGGCGGCCAGTTCAGGCAACCACTGACGGTGGCTGAGTTAGCCAAAAGGCTTGCTGCACCACCCGACGTTGATTACCCTTGCGAAAACTTCGCTCGCCGAGCCTTCAATGTCACTGAACCCCCGCCAACTTGAAGCTTTTCGTAGTGTCATGGTGTCTGGCAGCATGACCGTCGCCGCCGAGCGGCTGAAAATCAGCCAGCCTGCGGTGAGTGCGCTCATCAGAGACCTTGAAAAGAGACTGGAGATTCGGCTCTTCCGGCGCGAAGGCAATCGTCTTATTCCAGGAGCGGAAGCCCAGCGCCTGTTCCGCGAAGTCGACCGGTTCTACCAAGGCATGGAGCAAATTGAACGCGTGGCGCTAGACCTCAAGTCTGCACGCGTCGGCACCCTGCGTGTTGCGTCGATGCATACATTGGGGTTGAGCCTGCTCAGCGAGGGCGTCAAACAGTTTGCGCACGCCCGCCCGGAAGTCGACATCTCCCTGGACATTCGGAATTCTCTGGGTGTGTTGGAACTTGCAGCGGCACACCAGATTGATATTGGGTTCGTTCAAATGGCCGGGGATGAATACCCTGGCGTAGAGGTATTTCCGTTACCTAGCGTCGCGGCAGTCTGCATGCTACCGCGGGGTCATGCGTTGGCGCGCAAGAAGTCACTGAAGATTTCCGACCTGCAAGATGAACCGCTCATCTCCCTCAGTGGTAACAGTACGGTTCGCATGCGACTCGAGGCTGAGCTCGATGCCGCAGGCGTGACATGCAAACGTTCGGTTGTCACCTCACTCAGTCACGTGGCATGCAGCCTGGTGGCAGGCGGCCTCGGTCTGACGGTAGTGGATCCATTTACGGCGCGCAGAGTGCGTGATCCGGGCGTGGTCTGGCGCCCATTGTCGCCCGCCGTGCAGTTCCATTTTTCGATTGTCCTTCCCGCTCATCAGCCGCGGCCGAAGGTTGTCGAGGATTTCATAAAGGTCGTGAAAGCCCTCTTCCTGGCCAGCGTCACGCCCTAGATGTTGCGGCGGCTCCCGTTACAGCGATACCTATCCCACCAGCGCGCTACGCGTAGCAAAAGAATTCCTTATGCGCGTCCAACCGCACCTGTAGTTGTGCCCGCCTCAGCGTAAATTCATCATCTCGTCATGGAATTGACCTTGCAGGGTGACCACCAGATGGTCTTCGGCGGCGTCTCGTTCCAGCCCTTCGTCCAGCGCCATTTGCTGTCACGCGCCCGGTGAAGGGTCCTCTGTTTCGACTTTGCAGGATCGAGAAGAGTCGCCCACAGGGCAGACCTGCTCCCCTCAATCAATACCATGACATCCTCAACTTCCCACGAAACGCTACTTGCCGAAGCGCGGCTAAGTTCGCCCCCGGCCTCCCGCTTAACAAAGCACTACGCCTTGCCCGGGCTGGATCGCGAACGCAAGCAGTTTCACGAGTTCGTCGCCGTTGACCTTGCGCATACCACGATGCTTGTGGAAGAAGGCATTTTGTCCGGAGAAACCGGTCGCGCCATCCTCCAGCAGTTGTTGAAGATTCGAAACATCGAACCATCGGACTTTCCGGTCGACGCGCGTAAAGGAAGCTTCCTCCTGCAGATAGAATCGTATCTCTTCGCCGCCATCGGCGAAGATGTCGGCGGCCAAATGCACACTGGCCGCAGCCGTATTGACCAGGGCTCCACCGTACGTCGTCTGTACAAGCGCAACCGCATCTTGGATGTGATGGACCGATTGAACGAGTTCCAAGACGCCATTGCGGATCAAGCGCGCCGCCATGCGTCCACCCTCATGCCTGGCTACACGCATATGCAGCAGGCCCAGCCTTGGGTCTTCGGCCACTATCTCCTCAGCTTCAGCTCCCGGCTGCACGACAGCTTCGTGCGGCTCGCCCAAGCCTACGGCCGCGTCAACCGCAATCCGCTCGGAACAGTCGGCCTCGCCGGCACGTCGTGGCCACTCAACCGCGCGCGCACCACAGAGTTGCTTGGATTCGATGGTCAAGTGGAGAACTCCAAACTCGGACGAGAGGCTTTCGACGCGGCCGATGCGATTTGTGCGCTCTCCTTCATCATGGCTGACCTGAACGACCTGGCTACTGATCTGCATCTTTGGTCGAGCACTGAATTCGGACTGGTGGAGTGCGATGACAGCTACTGTGGAACGAGCAGCATCTTCCCCCAAAAGAAGAACCCCGTTGCATTGGAAACCATCAGGAAGGCAGCCGGTCCCGCGGTGAACTGGTTGAGTTCCGCACTGGCGACGTTTCGAGCCGAAGGAACAGGCGACCAGGCCATGCGCACCGTCTCTCACATCGACGACGCCCTCGCCACGACGGAAGGCATGCTCGACCTGTTCACCGGCGTCATTGAGACACTTATCGTGCACAAAGACCACATGGCAGAATCCCTGAAGGGAAGCTGGTGCACCGCAAGCAACCTGGCGGACGTCATTGTGCGTGACCGTGGGCTGTCATTCCGGCAGGTCCACCACATCGTTGCCCGGGCAGTCCGCAATGCGGTAGCACAAGGATTGACGCCCGATCAGCTAACGAGCGCTCGTCTCGACGAAGCAGCCATCGAAACCACCGGCATCGTACTGAACTTGGGCGATTCCGCCGTCAGGGAAGCGCTTGATCCGCGCCGCTTTGTGGAGACTCGCATTACCGAGGGCAGTGTCGGGCCACATCAGGTCTCACGCTTGCTGGAGCGAGCAGCGGAGGAACGCGCCGCAGATCGACAGTGGGCAAGTGAAGCACGTAGCCGCTTGATTCGTGCCCAGTTCAGCTTGAATGACGCCGTTGCCAGACTGGTTGCTTAAAGCCAGCCACAAAGGAGACACTGAGATGTTGAAGTCCATCGCCGTATTTCTGTCCGCGACCGCACTGTCCATGAGTGCGAGTGCGGAGACCTATCCCTCGAAGCCGATCATGCTGGTCGTGCCGTTTGCGGCTGGCGGCACCGTCAACCTGATGGGACGCATCGTTGCCGAGCATATGGGAGAACAGCTAAAGCAGCCTGTCGTGGTCGACAACAAGGCAGGTGCTGGAGGCGCGATTGGCGCGGGAATCGTTGCCAAGGCCGCCCCCGACGGCTACACCCTCCTGCTAGGCTCCATGGGGCAGGCTGTCCAGCCCCTGCTAACCAAGCGCCTGTCGTACGATCCCAAGCAGCTCATCCCAATAGCGACGTTCGCAACCGTATCAAATGTGCTGGCGGTGTCGAACAACACGCCCGCCAAGAACGTCTCGGAACTCGTCAGCTACTCGAAAGCGAATCCCGGCAAGCTAAACATGGCCTCGGCTGGCATGGGCTCGATCAATCAGCTCATTGGCGAATTGTTCATGTCCCGCACGGGAGCCGAGTTTGTACATGTCCCGTACAAGGGCGCCGGTCCCGCAGGGGTGGATTTGCTGTCAGGTCAGGTGCAGCTCATCTTTGCAAATCTCCCGAATGTGCTGCCCTATGCAAAGGCCGGCAAGGTCCGCCTGTTGGCCGTCGCTAGCGAGAAGCGAGACCCAGCGATTCCCAATGTACCAACGTTCGCCGAAGCGGGAGTCAAGGATGCGGTTGTAGAATCGTGGTACGGCCTCATGGCGCCCGCCGGGACAAAACCTGAGATCGTGAAGAAGCTGCAGGACGCTCTGCTTGTCGCGTCCAGGGACAAGCGCTTCGTTACGCAACTGGCAGAGCAAGGCGCAAGACCGTATCCGGGTTCCAGCGCGGATATGACGCGCCTTATGGAAAAGGAAAGCAAACGATGGGCCGAGGTAGTTGAACACGGCAAGATCTCGCTGGATTGAGCCGATACCTCTTAATGCACGATAGCCACCGTTTAACAGGTGGTTTCAAGCCCTCTCTTCGGGAAGGGCCTTTAAGCGATTGAACTAACGCCGCGAAACGCCCGTGAGCCTGCCAACGCGTCAATCGATCGACAACCCCGTTAGACCAATCGCCTAGCAGTTAAAAAGCCCCGCACGACCGAAGTCGTTCGGGGCCCGGTGCAGACCGTCGGCCAGCTAGTTCGCCTTACGGTCGGTCGATCGAGATTGAGTAGAACGGGTTGGTCGGGTTGACGTTGATGGAAACGGTTAGGCCGGTGTTCGACAGGCTCATGCCGATGGACTCGGCCGCACCGGGAAGGCCATTGACGGGCGCCACGAGCGGGCGATAACGCACGCCTGTAAACGGCGCGTTGTCTTGCCACGTGTCGATGCGTCCGTCGTTGCGCTGTCGCGTATAGGTACGGGTCGCCGCATCGACGGCAATCACGGTGTTGGAGAACGTGGTGATATCCGTGACACCTGCGGCGTCCAACGCAGCATCCCAATAGGCGTTAGTAAATCCGACCACCGGGAGCACGCGTGCCACCGGATGCCTTGCGACCATGAAGCCGTTCGCATGGACGATCACGATGCCCAGTTGGCCATCTACGCCCTTAAAGCCGAACGCGCGGGCGGTGCCACTGGTGTCGGTCAGGTCAAAGCCGCCGTTGGCGTTGGCCGAGAACGTCGGCAAGTCGCTGGCCGGCCAGGGTTGGCCGCAACCACTCATGCCGCAATCGGCAGCTTTGGTGAACTTGCCTGCGCCATCCACATTGAACTGGATCAGGCCAGAGCCGTAGTTACCCGGATTGGTCTCACGCTCAAAGCTCATCGCCACCCAGTCGCCCGCGAGTTCGGACAGCGGAATGGTCTGCTCCGGAATCAGCAGGCTCGCCGCGCCCGCACGGCGCTCCAGCCCAATGCCCGATTTGGAAACCAGCAGTCTGGCGTCGGTATTCCCAAAGCGGCAGGCTTCGGCAGCGTTCGCTGCGTACTGCTCCGATGCGCTCGTGGCGTCATTGGTGCGTGTGAGCGCGACCGCATCCACGGTGAACCGCTGGATCGTGTTCGCAGTCAGATCCACCTTGTGGTATTTGCCACTGCGGTAGGACGCACAAGTGGCGGAGGCGGGATTCAACAGCGTCTTGATACCGTCCGTCGAACCCTTGTTGCTGGCTACCGCATCGGACAGGTCCGAAATCGACGTCTTCGACGACGCGAGCGCGGCGCCCAACGTGTCGAGTCGCTGATCGAGCGCGTTGCCCGGCGTACTGCCATGGGCGGCCACCAGCGTGTCCTTGAGCGGATCTACGCCGGCCAGATCCACCGTGCCGGTCAGGATCAACTTGACGGCGTCGATCGCGCCGCGGAGGCCGTCGGCGTTCAACTTCGACTGGGCGGTGGCGTCGAAACTGTCGAAGAAGGCCTTGGTGTTGCCCCCCGCCAACGATGCCGTGATCAGTTCGGTCAGCGGCGTGATGTTGGCAACGGCGTTCGTGCTCGTGCCCGCCTCCACCACCGAATGCAACGTTACGTCGTCTGCCGTAGTGACGCTCAGCACACATGGACGCTTGGCGTCCGGGATGTTGATGACGAACGTGCCATCCGCCGCCGTCGTGGCCGAACCACTGCCGGACGCGCATTTGGCCTGCACGGTGGCATTCGGCAGTGCCGCGCCCACGGCGGCCGTACCGGATAGCTTCGTGGACAATGCCGCGGGTGTAGCCGACGGCGCCCCCGAATCGGAACCGCCACCGCAGGCGCTCAGTGCCGCTGCAGCGACGGCCGCGAGAATAATTCTTGTTTTCATAAACCGGATTCCCCCTGTCATTTTTCAGAAAGCGAGAGACGTGCATGGGCCGTCTTCGCGCCACGATTTTCTGAAATGAAACATCGGCCCGCATCATTCATTTGAATGAAACGCCGTCAATCCCCCAGTTCGCAGGGCACGATTTAGTTCGTCGTTGTGGGAAGCTGGACACAGCCCGCTAGAGGCTTGTCGGCGCATGCGCCGATCAGAAGGAAACAGATCCTTTGGGGAGGAAGGCTTGCTACGGGACCATCTTATTGGCGACCTCTATGAGGCCGCGGTACAGCACGACGGTTTTCTGGAGGTATTTCAAACTGTTGTCGAAGCGCTGGGGGCGAGCGGATTCCATATGTTCAGTTGGGATCCGGAACGCAACGCACCCCATTTGTCTGCCTACACGTCGGACAGACACTGGGATTCAGTCGTGGCGCTCTATGACCAGTATTACGGCGCTCTGGATCCGCGGCGTGAAGTGGTAGCCAAAGCCGCGATCGGCGAGTTCCAGTTTTGCCAAGACTACCTGAGCGAGGCCGAGGTCGGGCGCAGCGAATTTTACCAGGACTTCCATATCCCGACGGGCTTCCGCTACCTGGCCGGTGCGCGCCTGGCGCGGCCCGGTTCCGACGACATCCTTCTCGGATTGTTGCGGATGAACGATCGACCGGCCTATTCAGACCAGGAACGCCACGGCATCAGCGGCATGGCCATCCACCTGCAGCGCGCCATCAACCTCTGGCAGGACGCGTGCGTGCTGAATCGGGATGCGGCCATCGGATCAGAACTGATGGCGCAGTTGGGTGTCGCTGTGTTCGCCCTTGATGGCGACCTGAAACTCGTCTTCGCCAACAAGTCGGCGGAAGCGGTGTTGCGCGCCACGACCTGCCTAAGGCTCAATCACGGGAAACTGTCAGCTACCGTGGCAGCCGAGAACGCGAGACTGCAGGCTGCGATGGCGCATACCCTCAGATCGCGCCAGGGGGAAAGCGTAGCGCTGCGCCCAGCACCGGGCCTTCCGCCCGAGATTTTTCTGGGCATCAGCCGCCTGTCGGGCGCAGCTACGCGCATGACATTCAGTCATGCGGAAATCCTGGTGACGGTCAGGCGCAGAAGTTCGGTACCGATGGTTCGTGCCAGACAACTGCAGCAAGCGTTCGGGCTGACCGCAGCAGAGGCGGCTGTCGGCGAAGCGCTAATCGGCGGCAAGACCCCCGACGAGTACGCTACCGCCGCCGGAGTATCCGTCGCCACCGTTCGGACCCAGTTGCGTGCAATCTTCGAGAAAACCGGCTCGCGTTCACAAGCAGAAGCGGTCGGGGCCATGCTGTACCTTCCGACGCAGACCGCCTGAACGGCGCTATGACATAGCGCCTGATCGATTCAGAGGTCACCATTTGCCAAACGGATCAGTTGCCAGTCGGCGCGCTGTTCCCGCCGGACGCGTCGCTGCTCGTCTGGCGGCTTACCGCACAATGCCCGACATTGGAGCCATTCGATGGCCCTTGCAACCGAATTCCGGCCGTTGACTAAAGCGTATCGTGGCGGCTGCTAAGGGGTCGCAAGCCGCCAACAAAGCCTGACCCGGTGTGCCGACGGCCGTGCCGGCCATGCCCTGACAACGGACTTCGACGATTGAACGACCGAAGGTACGGTCCGCAGTCACGCACCGGCGACAAGACATCTTTCACGACTGCGCCGGCTTCTCTGTCAATCCAACCCGCGTCAAGACGCTAAGTCTTCCGATTCGCAGCATCTCATCTGACTGGGCACGACTTCGAATGATGCGAGCAACTCCGAGCGTGCCCGACATCTCGCATAGGATAGATATCGCTAGTGTGCCAGCGTTCGTGCATCCGGCCAGTTCCAGAAGCTCTGCCACCCGGGACGTCAGTCTGGCCGCGCCCTGCTCGAAAGATTCCCGCGACGAGTCGCCCAGTAGCACCGCATGTGCTGTCAGCGTTGCGAGCGGGCACCCGGTACCGCGATTGTCACGATGACTTGGCGACAGATAACGCTCGACATATCCGCGAATCGCTTCGGCCGCCGAGCAGTCGACGCAGATATCGTCCAGGCGCTTCACCGTACTCGCAAAGGCGCGTTCGATGGCTCGCGCGAGCATGTCTTCACGCGAAGAAAAGTGGTAGTAGAAGCCGCCATGGGTTAGCCCCACACTCTTCATCAACTCTCCCACCGAGAGATTGTCCGGGCCGTCGCGACGTACCAGAACTGATGCCGCGTCTACCAGGATGTTGTGGGTCTTCTCTCGATGCTCGGATCCGTATCTCATCATCTTCACCAGGCCATTTCTGCCCTGCAATATAGCAGCAGGCAGCCTGCGCCACATCGCAGAAAACAAGCAGAAAACGCTTGCGCTGTGGCACCTTCCTCTTGATATGATACCCATCATATTAAACCGTGAAGGAGATCCACGATGAAGGCCGTCATCGCAGGTTACGCCCGTTCGCCGTTCCAGTTCGCAAAGAAAGGCGCACTGGCAACCACCCGTCCCGATGATCTTGCCGCACAGGTGGTGAGGGGTCTGCTGAACCGCGTCGATCTGGACCCCGCCCTGATCGAGGACGTCATCCTCGGATGCTCCTACCCCGAGGGTCCACAGGGCAATAACCTGGCGCGCATCGTCGGTCTGCTGGCCGGCCTGCCGCACACCGTGGCCGGCACCACCGTCAATCGCTTCTGCGGCTCTTCCATGCAGGCCATCCACATGGCGGCAGCGAATATCGAGGCCGGGATGGGCGACGCGTTTCTGTGTGTCGGCGTCGAATCCATGACCATGGTTCCGCAGGGTGGGCTCAGCCCGTCGCCCAATCCGTTGCTCAAGGCGAACTCGCGCGCCTACGTGTCGATGGGAGAGACGGCTGAGAACGTTGCAGCGCGCTGGAAGGTTTCCCGATATGACCAGGAAGCGTTCGCCGTCCGGTCGCACCGGAAGGCCGCCACAGCACGCGCGGAAGGCCGACTGCGCGACGAGATTGTTGCTATCGAGACCCCGGAGGGCACATGGGTGACCGAGGACGGCTGCATCCGACCCGGTACGTCACTGGAAGCGCTTGCCGGCCTGAAGCCGGCCTTTCGCCCCGACGGTGTGGTCACGGCCGGCACCTCATCGCCGCTGACCGATGGCGCCGTCGCCGTGCTTGTCACCAGTGACACGTTCGCCGCGAGGCACAACCTTCCTGCGACCGCCCGTATCCTGTCGTTCGCGGTGGCCGGCGTCGAGCCGGAGATCATGGGCGTGGGCCCCATTCCCGCCACAAAAAAGGCCCTCGCGCGCGCTTCGCTTGATGTGAGCAAGCTGGGGGTTGTGGAAATCAATGAAGCGTTCGCTTCCCAGGCCATCGCATGCATGCGTGACCTGGAACTGGATCCCGCCTGGACCAACCTCGACGGTGGTGGCATCGCCATTGGGCATCCGCTCGGCGCCACAGGCGCGCGCATCACGGCCAAGGCGGCGGCACTGCTGCACCGGGGAGACCGCCGCTACGCGCTCGCCACGCAGTGTATTGGCGGGGGCCAGGGCATCGCTACCATCCTGGAGCGGGTCTGACCCCTGGCGCCACGGCAGCGCCCTGAGGACGCCTGGCGAGTCGCGCGCTACCTGTACGCGTGATCGTCCACGACCCTGGCGACGGTGGTCAGTGCCTGCCGCAGCGTGTCAACGTTGACGGAACCGAGCGCCAGACGGATGGCGTGCGGCACCTGCTTCGCGGCTGCAAAAGGATGCGCGGTGGATACGGAGATGCGCTGCGCGAGCAATGTCTTCGCGATGGCATCGGCACGCGCTTCCTCTGGCAGCGGAAGCCAGACGAAGTACGACGCGGGATGCCGGATGGGATCCAGATGACCGAGCACCTCGGTCACGATGCCCTGGCGTACTGCGGCGTCACGTCGCTTCTCCGCCTCCAGCCGCGCAACCGTTCCGTCCTCGATCCAGCCACAGGCAATCGCGGTCATTGTGGTTGGCGTATGCCACGTGGTGGCGCGGATCGTGCGCTCGAATTTCGGAATCCACGCCTGCGGGGCGCAGACCGGGCCAACACGCAGGCCGGTTGCCACACTCTTGGAAAGGCTCGATACATACACGGTCAATTCCGGCGCCAATGCGGCCAACGGCGGCGGAGCGTCGGCTTCAAGGAATGCATATGCGGCGTCCTCGATCAGGATCAGTCCATGCTGTCGCGCAATGGCGACCAGATCGCGCCGCCGGCGCGCGCTCATGACCCAGCCAAGCGGATTGTGCAGCGTCGGCATCGTGTACACGGCGCGCACCCGGCGTTGCTGGCACAGTCCAGCCAATGCGTCCAGGTCCGGGCCCTTGGTGCCCGCGGGAATCGCCACCAATTCCAGCCGGCAAGCTTCGGCGGTGAGCTTGAAGCCGGGGTACGTCAAGGCGTCGACCGCGACCACATCACCGGGTTCCAGCAACGCCATCGCCGTGACCGTCAAGCCGTGCTGTCCACCACTGACCAGCACCGTGTTGTCCGCGGTCGCGGGCAATCCGCGCCCGGCAAGGTGCCGGGCCATCGTCTCGCGGTCACGCATCCGGCCGCCATGCGGATGGTATTTGAGCAACGCCTCGAGATCGCCGGCACCGGCCAGTTCGCGCAGCGCCGTCCGGAGCAACTCGCCCTGCCCCGGCATCGACGGATTGTTAAAGCTCAGGTCGACCGTGTTGTCGCTCCATGGCTGGAGGTCGATGCCATGTCCACGCGGAAGCACTTCCTTCACGAACGTCCCCCTGCCCGTCTCGCCGCTTACCAGCCCCATGGCGTGCAGTTCCGCATAGACGCGGGTCGCCGTGACCAGCGCCAGGCCTTCGCGGGCGGCGAGTTCGCGGTGGGTCGGCAACCGGGTGCCAGGACGCAAGCGGCCTTTCTGGATGTCTGCGGCGAACTGGTCGACCAGTTGCTTGTAGCGGTGTCGAGGCATGACGAGCAGATACAAGACAATCTTGCGAATGTGCTGATTATCGCTCTGATTCCGTTCATCGCACAAAACCATCCGACCCATCACGCATGTCGCCGCCCCTTAGTTTACTTCGCATGCGAATCATCTATATACTTCGCATGCGAATTTAATCAGAAGGAGACCAGCATGACCCCGGAAATTCATGTCGACTTGACCGATGGCGTCCTGACCATCACGCTTGCCCGGCCGGACAAAAAGAACGCATTGACCAACGAGATGTACGGCACCCTGGCCGACACCATTGAAAAAGCCGAGCACGACGGCGACGTCCGCGTGGTGCTGGTGCAAGGGGATGGCGACATGTTCACCGCGGGCAACGATGTGGGCGAGTTCGCCGCGATCGCCGTGGGAAAGGGTCCTAGCGAACGACATGTCCACCGCTTTCTGCATGCGTTGGCAAAGGCGACGGTGCCCATCGTTGCAGCGGTCCATGGCAAGGCGGTGGGCATGGGCACCACGATGCTGCTGCATTGCGACTACGTGCTGCTGGCCCAAGATGCGCAACTGATCACGCCGTTCGTGAACCTGGCGCTGGTGCCCGAAGCGGCCTCGAGCTACCTTCTGCCGCTTCGCATCGGCCACGCGAGGGCTTTTGAGATGTTCGCCATGGGGGATCCGCTCGATGCGCAGACCGCGGTGGCCTGGGGCATGGCCAACAAGGTGTGCGCCAATGACCAACTCCGCATCGAGGCACGTCAGATGGCTGAACGCATCGCCGCCAAGCCGGCTGGCTCGCTGAGCGCCATGAAGGCGCTGATGCGCCAGGCCGAAATGCTGGTGACGCAGATGGATACCGAGAGCGCGAAGTTCCAGGAGCGGCTGACGAGCGCGGAAGCCCGCGAGGCGTTCGCAGCCTTTGCCGAAAAGCGCAAACCGGACTTTTCGAAAGTCAGCCAGCACTAGGCCAAATCGTGCTGCCCAGCCTTGGATCAGGCTAGGCGTCGCTTAGTCGTGGGCCGCATCGCCCTCATCGCCCTCACCAGCGACCGGAAACCTGGTCTGCAGGCTGGTCAGCCACCTAGCCACCACATCGATCTCGGCTTCGGTAAAGCCTTCGGTCAGCCTGGCGTTGAGATCCGTCATGCCGACCTTGGCGCGCTGTCGCGCGGAGCGCCCTGCATCCGTCAACCACAGCCGCGATGCGCGGCCGTCGTTCTCGTCCGCACGCCGCTCGATCAGGCCGGCCCTTTCCGTCCGGTCAGCCAGGCCACTCATCCCCGGCGCACCCAGGTCCAGCGCGGCTGCGGCTTCGCTCATCAGCGCGCCGTTGTGCGTACCCAGAAAAAACAGCAGCCCTGATTGTGCCGCCGTTACACCGCCACGGGCGGCACGGGCCTGCGACCAGCGTTGCAGCCGGCGCTGCCCAACGTTCAGGAGATAGACAAGGCGATGCTTCATGTTCGGACCGGTGGCGTCGATTTAATTCGCGTGCGAATCATATCACGCACCATCGGCAGCGCCGGGCGTCTCGCGGTGCCGTCACAGAAGTTGTATCCATGACAATGATTTGATTGTATTACCTCACGAGCCTACGATGATTTCCAGCCTTTCGCGTTTAGCCGTCACCCCAAGTCCTTGCCGAAGCCACCATGGAACTGAATATCACCACCGTCCTCGTCACATTTGCCGGCGTCTTCCTGATCTGCTTCATGAAAGGCGCCTTCGGAGGAGGCTTTGCCATTGTCGGCATTCCGCTGCTGTCGCTGGTGATGGACCCGGTATCGGCGGGTGGCCTGCTGGCGCCGCTGTTCGTCGCCATGGACCTGTTTAGCCTGCGCTATTGGAAGCCGTCCACGTGGTCCAGGCCAGACCTGGTCTTGCTGGTGCCCGGGCTGGTGGTCGGCATTGGGGTCGGCTACTTCCTCTTTCGGGTGCTGGACCATCGCGCCATCTCCATCGTCATGGCCGTGGTGACGCTGAGCTTCGTCGGACTATGGCTCTTGCGGGGCGGCGACGTCGCGGTCCAGCCCCGCTACTCACCCAAGGCCGTGGCGGCCGGCGTGACGTCTGGGATTACCACCATGGTTGCTCACTCCGGCGGGCCGCCGCTGGCGATGTACCTACTGCCGCTGGGCCTGAGCAAGCAGGTCTACGCGGGAACGACCAGCATGTTCTTTACGGTGGGCAACATCCTCAAGGCCGTGCCATGGCTGGCGCTGGCCAGACCCGTTGGCGCCGTCTGGACGCTGATGGCGATCTGCCTGCTTGCCGTGCCGGCCGGCGTCTGGCTGGGCTGGCGTCTGCATGCGCGACTCGATCAGCGCCAGATGTACCGCGTCTGCTACGGCTTGCTGGTATTCACGGCCTTGAAGTTGTTATGGGACGGTACGTCAGGATATGTTGGCTAGCGCAACTTGCAAAACAGAGGCGACCAGAAGCAACACGCCGAATGCGTGTTGTCCCTGGCGCAAACACATACGTTCAACAGTTCAGATGGATTGTTCGCCTGAGCCCAAAGGTAGGTCATCCTCAGCAGCAATCGCTACCAAATGCTGAAGCTTCTCGAGCGCCATGGCCAGTGCAATCGCGCTCTGGGCTTGCGGCTTGCCCGCACGAAATACCGATTGAACAGTGCCCAACATCATGTGATGAAGCACCAACACAAAACCTTGATTCAATCCGTTGGAAGTACGTTGCGTATAAGCTCGGAAGTCATAGTAGCCGACCCGTCTGAACAGGTCGTCGTGCTCAATATCGGTCACGGCCCGATGGCCAACTGAATAGTATCAATGAAGATTGCAGGGCCGCTGGGCACCGAGCGGATCTGCCAGAAATTTCCGATATGCGTACTCCACATCCGCATCAGCATCGGCACGCGCATCAAGTGGAGTGTTGCGAAACTTGGCGCAACTGAAAAGCCAGGTACCACCGTCAGTATCGATCGTGAGCTGCCCCCGGTACCTGCCACCGGTGCTCTCTTCCACACTGCTCACGACGAATATGCCGCCGCGTTCATACGTTGCCATCTACCTCTCCCGATACGGAGTGCACACTTGATCTAGTCGCGAAGTGCTTAGACTGACGATCACTGCCCCCAAATGGGTCGTCAACTGTACCCATCCACCACAATCGCCATGCTTCTGTCTTGCTGTTTCTCAATCATCGTCCGAGCTGCGTCAGGCCGTCCGGCTTTGAGATAGGCGGCAACCAGCGTCAGCGCGACGAGATCCCGCTGGGCGCGACTTCCCCCAATGCGCACTGTGAGCGGCCAGGCGGCCTGGAGAGCGTGAATGGCCGCGTCCCAATCTCCGGCGGCATACGCGGCAAATCCTTCCGCAATGCGGGTGACGGATTCTCCCGCCGGGTAACTTTGCGCCTCCAGACGCTCACTTATCTCGGCAATCCGCCCTTGCAGTGATGCAATGTCTTCCGATACGACACAGGCAATAAGTGCGTGGGCGTCTGCGTAGCCCAGCCCCGCCTTCGGGTAGCAACGCAAGGCGTGTGCGTGAAGCTCGCGCCATGCATCCTCGTCACGCGGCGACCCCGCCAGTTCCGCCCGCCAGAGAAAGGACACGCCATCTGTCACCACATTGATGGGCGGGCCCCATGCCGCGCCTGGGCGCACGCCGCGTCGGTAGGCGTCCCACGCCCGGTCGAGTTTGCCCAGAGCCAGCGCCGCCAGGGCAACATGCCATGAGATGTGGCAATGCGTCAGGCTGCGCGGATCGTGGTCGGGCAGCCATGCGTCGAGAAACTCAAGGATTGCGGCCGATTCACCCCGCTCGTACATGACATGTGCACGAAAGTGGGCGGCATGTGCATGGCGAGGATTGGCCGCAAGTGCGCGGTTCAACAGCGTCCATGCTTCGTCCAGCCGTCCGGTTTCGCAAGCGGCAAAGCCCAGGACTGCATCGAACCACCAGTCATGCCCATATGCGGATGCAAGCGACGACAGAAACTGATACAGCTTTTCCTCGTGATCCGGATCGCCGCTGAACCCATACAGGCCAAACACGCTGGTGGCCGGGGCAACCACCATGCCATCGCGCGGCCAGTTCTCCACGTGTTCGTGCATGGCTCGCATCGCCTCCCCGGGTTTTCCCTCGATACTAAGCGCCAGCACGTTGACGTGGCTCCGTTCCCGAGGCGAGTGGCGGGCCACCTGATCGCGCGCAGCCGCCGCAAGCTCACGACCCACCGCGATTTCGCCATCAAGAAAACGGCCTCGCGCCAGCGCTATCGTTGCGAGCGCAAAGGACGGGTCGTGCCTCAGGGATTCCGCCAGGTGCTCCCGATAGCCGGCCACACCTGCCATCACACTGTCAACGCCGGCAACGTACGCATCGCGCGCCGCGTTCGACGTCGTAGACAGGTTCAACCCAAAACGATCTTCCGGCATGGCTCACTCCTCGCGGTGGCACCATAAACGTCCGAGTTCGGCGTAGACTCAAGCGCTCGGTCAACCCAGCACCTTGATCGCACTCACCTCTGGAACTGCGCGTCGTACACGTGATGCGCGCATCCAAGCTAAGAATCATTCGCGCGCCCACGCCAATCGACCCTAGACTGAGACCGTTGCATAGGCTTTGACATGTCTCAAGGTTTCACATAACGCGTCGACTGAACCTCGTGAGCCGTGCCTATCATGCGAGGAAGTCTATGCGGAGGAGCAGCAGGATGGAACAAGTCTTGAAAGAGGAAGAGCGACGATCCGCGTCCCGTCCGGCGTCGGAAGCGCCTGCGACAACGCATGGACATCCCCCTGCAGGTGAGGTCGCCATCTCGCGTATTGCTGCGCAATACAACGCGCCAAGGGAAAGGGTCGCCTGGATCTTTTGGAACGTCTGGGACGAGTTCCTTGTCGACGCCACGATTCCCGATTACTTGCTGATACTGACCGAACGTCGGGTCACGAAAGCGTTGCGCCGCAGGCAACACACGGCCTGAGGAATAGGATGACCAAAACGATGAGGACTCAAGACATTAAATAAGCGCCTAAAGAAGGAGGCCTTGAGCAACGTTAAGGCGGCCTTCATATTTCATCCGCAGGGGGGCGAAGCCGAAGGACGACACCGGCGTCTCGGCAAGCGATTTCACGGATCAAAATTCGTTGAGAACGATGAATGTGATACAGGCTCGGAGTGTTCGCCGCATTCAATCAATCCTGAAGAAAAGACCACATCGGTTAGATCGGGGGGCCATCCGCTGCTTCATTTCGGAGCCCATCGACGATGTTTCTCGTCGTACCGATGGTGCCCGCCCGCGTCGCGCAGGAAATGGCATCATTGGGGATTGAATCTCCTGCCTCAGCCACACGGCGGCGGCGTCGGCCCGGCTGCGCCGGTTGTGACCCAGCGGTTTTACTCGCCTATATTTGCTGCTCCACGGTTTCATGGCGCCGCGCTCACGCCCGTCCCCCACTTCAGGATAGAACGTCGCGTGCCGACATCCCTTGCGATACCATTTCGCGCCGAAGGGAGCCAATAGCAATGCGCCAAAGCGCCAAATACCTAGGATTGATCGGAGTGCCCCTGCTGCTGTGGAGCGCAGGGCTTGCATCTGCACAGACTCGCCCGGACACCAAACCTCACTACCATAGCCGCCGCGAACTTGAAGTTGTGGCCGCTCTTAGCCCGCGCCTGGACGAGATGACATTGATGCAGGTCGCGACCTACTGCGCTGAGTACGGTGGGCCGACAGCCAGAACGGTCAACGTGACCATGAACGAATGGCGGGTACGCAACGGCCCCCAGATAGCGGTCGCTACCTATTACGTCGGGCGCCTCGAACACGATGCCGCCCACGCAGAGGACGAAGCGTCCCGCAAGAGCTACCGAAAAATCCTGAACGGAACACCGAACACGGCCAAGACGATTGCCGACCAGCAGATCCGCTATATCGAGGAGGCCCGGGCACAGCAGGGCGCCCGGGCCGGCGAAGAGGTTTGCCTCAGTTACTTCAAACGGGTCGCCAGTGGCGATAGCGATATCCGGCAACGCGACCCGGAGCTTGCTGCGTTCCTGGACGAAGGGATTCCAAAGGAGACTGCGCGATGAACGGACGTCGAACGCTTCGCCTAGCCCTGCCCGTGAGCCTGGCACTGATGATGGCGGGGGTAACGGTTGCGCAGACCCGAGTGCACTACGAATCGAAGGCCGAACTGGTTGGTGCCGCCGCGTCCGGCCCATATAGCTCCGAGAAGATCTTGCAATCCATCGTCGACTACTGCGTGACCCTCGGGCCGGCCGCCGGCGGCCCGGCGACAGCCGCGCTTCTGAGTTGGAAGGAGCGCAACGCGACGTATCTGATCTTGTCGAGTTATTACCGCAAGGAGATCCAGAAATACATCGCTGCGCCACCCGACTCTCCGCAAAAGCGGGCACTAAAGAAGATCACGACCCAGGATGTTGAAGAACTCATCAAGGCGAATTCGGACGCGTTGATTCTCGGGTTCCGGAAGGCGCAGGAGGCTGACCCAAAGGACGGCGGCGCCAACATGTGCAGGGGTTACTTCCGTGGAGTCGACGACGGGGCGGCGGACGTGAAGAACCGGGATCCAGAACTGGCGGCATTTCTGGACCAGGATCCCGTCGGCCAGCGCCGGGCCAAACAGCCCACGAAGGAACAGTAGTTCACGCCACCCGGCCGGAAGCTAAGACCTATTCGCAAGATGCGAGAAACGCGCGTTGTGGGAGACCGCTGACGCTGGCAACCCCGGCTTCAAGGCATGTCGCTGACCGCGGACTGAATCTCCTGCCTGAGCCACACAGCGGCGGCATCGGCGTGGGTGCGCCGGTTGTGAATGAGTTCGATGTCAAAGGCGGTATCGGCCAGTTCGTCCGGGACTTCAAGGATCTGGACGTCGGAGGAGGCCAGCCGTTTCGCCACCCGCCTGGCGACGGTCGCCACCAGGTCGCTGTGCGCAACCGCCAACGGCAAAGCCACAATGTGCGAGAACGTCGCCGCGACACGCCGTTGCCAACCGAGCTTGTCCAGCCTGCCGTCAATGACCCCGCGTCGTGATCCGCTATCGCCGGGTGCAAACAGCGCATGAGGCAGTTGCAGATACGTCGCAAGGTCAATGCTGCGCCGCCGGCTGCGCGCGCCGAGTTGCGGATGCGAACGACCGGCGATGCAGACAAAGTCTTCCTCGTACAGCTTCGTTTGCACCATGCGCTTCGGCGCGGACAGGTGTCCGCCAATGGCAACATCGACCATGCCCTGATCGAGCTGCTCGTAGATGGCCGCCCGGTCGAGCGCCATGACCCGCAGATCGATGTCCGGTGCCTGTCGCCGCAGCCGACCGATGACATGCGGCAGCAGGACGATGTCGGCGTAGTCGGTCGCTGCGATGGTGAAGCTGCGCCCGGCCGGTTCGACCGGGTCGAAGGCGACCGACTGGCCGACCGCCTGGCGAACATGATCGAGCGCTGACGAAATCCCCGGCATCATCGCGTGCGCCAGCTCGGTGGGCTCCATCCCCACTTGGCTACGCACAAACAGCTCGTCGCCAAACAGCGCCCGCAGCCGGGTCAATGCATTGCTCACCGACGGCTGGGCGCGGTTCAGGCGCTTGCCGGCCAGCGTGACACTACGCGTCTGATACAGCGCTTCAAATGCCACGAGAAGGTTCAGGTCGATGCGGGAAAGATTCATGTCATGAATTTAACGGATATTCAATATCCATTTCAAGAATCTCTTCCGGGTCGGTACGATGGGCGCTCCCTTCTCCTCCGTCCGTCTTCCGGACCGCGCCCCATGCAGACCGTACTTGTCACCGGTATCGAGCCATTCGATGGTGAAACCCTGAATCCCTCCTGGGAATCGGCCCGCACCGTCGACGGGCGCGTGATTGGCGGTGCACGCGTGGTGGCACGCCAGCTCCCCTGCGTGATTGCCGAGGTCAGGCAAGCGCTTCTGCATGCCATCAAGGAGGTCGATCCGGTCGTCGTCCTGTGCCTGGGACAAGCGGGGGGCCGCGCCGACGTCTCGGTCGAGCGCGTGGCGATCAACGTGGTGGATGCGCGCATTCCGGACAACGCGGGCCGGCAACCCGTCGATGAGCCCGTGATCGACGGCGGTCCTGTCGCGTACTTCTCCGCGCTGCCGATCAAGGCGCTGGTCAGCCGCCTGCGCGCGTCGGGCATCCCCGCATCGGTATCGCAGTCTGCAGGCACCTACAACTGCAATGCGATCTTCTACTCGCTGCTGCATTACATCGCGACCGAGCGCCCTGCCCTGCGCGGCGGCTTCATTCACGTACCGTATCTGCCCCAGATGGCAGCTGCGCATCCTGGTGCGCCAAGCATGGATGTCGGCACGCTGATCGCAGCCATCGAGGTCATGGTCGCCACGACGCTGGAAGTCTCCACCGATCTCAAGGAAGTCGGCGGCGCCACGCACTAGCCGCATAAAGCCAGGCGCCATCGCCCAAGACGCCGCCATGATTTCTGGCCGATGCGCATAAGGAAGCCCTTCGTGGACGGGGAGCGAACGAAAGCCAATATCGATATGCATAGCTTCGTCAACAGCCGGGCAGGCGCCGCGAAAACTGGATAAGCATCGGCCAAAAGCTTCGTTCGCGCCGCGCTCGACGCTTCCTATACTGGCCTTCCTTCCTGCCATGACCCTACGCCTATGAAGAGCTTGCTGAAGACGATGATGGCCTGCGCCGCGCTGCTGGTTGCAGGCGGTGCCATCGCGCAATCGAAGGAAGTCGTGATCGCGTACCAAGATATGGTGGTGCCCTGGCGCTACGCGCAGGACGCGCGGACCATCGAGAAGCAAACCGGCTACAAGGTCACGTTCCGCAAGCTGGCCAGCGGTGCCGATGTCATTCGTGCGCTGGCGTCGGGCTCGGTACAGATCGGCGAAGCCGGCTCCGCGCCGATCGCCGCTGGGCTCTCGCAGGGTCTGGGCATCGAACTGTTCTGGATTCTCGACAATATCAACGATGCCGAGGCGCTGGTTACGCGTAACGGCAGCGATGTGAAGTCGTTGCCCGACCTCAAGGGCAAGCGCCTGGCGGTTCCGTTCGTATCCACATCGCATTTCCACACGCTGCTGGCACTGGAGACGGCGAAGGTCGATCCGCGCAATGTGAAAATCGTCAACATGCGCCCGCCCGAGATTGCTGCCGCGTGGGAGCGCGGCGATATTGACGCGACATTCATCTGGGACCCCGTGCTGGCCAAGGCCAAGAAAAGCGGCCACGTGCTGACCACGTCCGGCAAGATCGCGCAGGAGACCGGCAACGCCACGTTCGACGGCATTGTCGTCAACAAGACGTTCGCCCGTGACCATGACGCGTTCCTGACGTCGTTCGTGAAGATCCTCGCCGACACCGACGCGGCCTACCGCGCCAACAAGGCCGCCTGGACCGCGGATTCGCCACAGGTCAAGGCCGTGGCCAAGTGGTCGGGCGCCGAGGCCGCCGATGTGCCGGCCAGCCTTGCCCTGTATGACTTTCCGACCCCACAGCAGCAGGCCTCGACGGCATGGCTTGGGGGCGGCGCGGCGAAATCGCTGGCGGCCACCGCAGCTTTCCTGAAGAGTCAGGGCACCATCCAGACCGTATTGCCCGACTATGCCACGGGCGTCAATGCGACATGGGTGCGCAAGATCGCGCCGTAGCCGGCGATGCCGTGCCCCGAACGGGTGGCCGCATCGACGCGCACCGCGTGGCGGTGCGCTTTGCTTCGTCCGGAACGCACGGGTCGCTGGCACTGTCCGGCGTAAACTTATCCATCGCGCCTGGCGAATTCGTCGTGGCGCTCGGGCCCTCTGGTTGCGGCAAGACGACGCTGCTGAATTGCCTGGCCGGGTTCGTCCGCCCGTCGGCCGGCAGTATCCTGCTCGACGGCGAGCCCGTGGTCGGCCCAGGTCCGGGACTGGGTGTCGTATTCCAGAAGCACGCGCTGATGCCCTGGCTCGATGTGCAGGACAACGTCGCGCTTGGACTCAGGTTTCGCGGCATGCCCAGGTCCGAGCGCATCGCACGCGCACGGCATCAACTGGGGTTGGTTGGCCTCGAGCGCCACGCCACTGCACCTGTCTATCAGCTGTCGGGTGGCATGCAACAGCGCGTGGGTATCGCGCGCGCACTGGCCAATGACCCGCGCGTGCTGTTGATGGACGAACCGATGGGTGCGCTCGATGCGCTCGCGCGCGAATCGGTCCAGGAAGTATTGGCCAAGGTCTGGGCGGCCACCGGGAAGACAGTCTTCTTCATCACCCACAGCGTGGAAGAAGCGCTGTTTCTCGGAACCCGTGTGATCGTGATGTCGGCAGGCCCAGGCCGCATTACGCACGAATTTCCGCTGCCCTTTGTCCAGCGATACCTCGAAACCGGGGATGCCCGGGCCGTGAAGGCATCACCGGAGTTCATCGCCTGGCGCGAGCGTCTGCTGCAACTGATACACGGACAACCCGCATGAGCCACGCCGAAGACACCGTTCGCACCGTGGTGCCGCTACAGCATGTTGCCAACGGCAGCGCCGTCGATGCCGACGCCACCGTGCCCGCTGCCCAGGTGCTGCCACGTCTGGGCAGCGGCAATACTGGCGCCATCACGGTCACCACCATCGCCGCATTGCTGACCATCTGGTTCGCAGTCACCGCCGCTGGGTGGATTCCCGCGCTGTTCCTGCCGCCGCCTTCGGCCGTCTGGCGTGCCGCCGTTCAGGCCTGGGACGGCAATGTGCAAGGGGGTCTGCTGTTGTGGCAGCACGTAGCATGGAGCCTGGCCCGTGTGTTCGGCGCCTTCCTGCTCGCAGCCGTCACGGCGGTCCCGATGGGCCTGTTGATGGGCACGAGCCGGGTGGCGCGCGGCATCGCCGACCCCATCCTCGAGTTCTACCGGCCATTGCCGCCACTCGCGTATTTGCCGCTGATCGTGATCTGGTTCGGCATCGACGAGACGGCCAAGCTGTTATTGATCTACCTGGCGTGCTTTGCGCCGATTGCACTGGCCACGCGTGCTGGCGTCGCCGGCGTGCAGACCGAGCAGTTGCACGCCGCCCAATCGATGGGCGCGACACAATGGCAGTTGATCCGCCACGTCGTGCTACCGGCTGCATTGCCGGAGATCCTGACCGGTCTGCGTATTGCCATCGGTTTCGGCTGGACAACACTGGTGGCCGCCGAGATGGTGGCAGCCACCGCTGGTTTGGGCCAACTCGTGCTCAATGCGTCGAATTTCCTGCGGACCGATGTGGTTGTGATGGGTATCGTGCTGATCGGGGCGATCGCCTGGCTGTTCGACCTGGCCATGCGTCGACTCGCGCGGTGGCTGGTTCCCTGGCACACGCACCGATAGCCCCACGGCACCCGCGTCATATCCTCGTGCCGAATGCTTCGTTCCGTTTTGCGGCAGGGCGGCGTACGGTCATGCGATGTTCCCTCCCGAAAGGCCAGACATGAGCACCGTATTGCCGCTTGAGCGTCAGGGCGCGTTCACTCCCAACACCGAACCGCAGCAGAAGTTCTGGTTTGACCCCCTGCCTGCCCGACCAACCATCGAGGCGGAGCGCCGTCATCGGCAGGAACGCCTGGCGGGCGCTTTCCGCATTTTCGCGCGCCAAGGCTTCGCGCTGGGTCTTGCCGGCCACATTACCGCACGTGACCCGGAATTTCCGGACCACTTCTGGGTCAACCCGCTGGGGGTGCATTTCTCGCGCATTCGCGTATCGGACCTACTGCTGGTGAACGCGCACGGTGAAACGGTGGTGGGTCACCGGCCGCTGAACAAGGCGGCCTTCGCGATCCACGCGGCGATCCATGAGGCCCATCCCCATATCGTCGCGGCTGCACACACGCATTCCACCTACGGCAAGGCGTGGTCCGCGCTCGGACGCCGGCTCGACCCGCTGACGCAGGACGCCTGCTCGTTCTTCGAGGACCACGTGCTATTCGACGACTTCACGGGGATGGTGGTGGACACCTCCGAAGGCCAGCGGATTGCCCACGCGCTAGACAAGGGCAATGGCCAGACGCACAAGGGCGCGATCCTGAAGAACCACGGCATCCTCACTGCCGGACCGACCGTCGAAGCCACGGCCTGGTGGTATATCGCGCTCGAAAACGCCGCCCATACCCAACTGCTGGCGGAGGCCGCCGGCACGCCCCAGCCTATCGACGAAGCCACGGCCCGCCATACTCATGCGCAGGTCGGTGGCAACGAAGGGTCGCTGCACGCGTTTGAAAGCCTCTACGCGGGACTGGTGGCAGCCGAACCCGACCTGCTGGACTGACCGCGCCTCGCGCCTCTCTCCCCGCTCTCTCCTCTCTCCCCCCGCTCTCTCCTCCTCTCCCCCACCCCTTCTCCCTCGCCCCTGGCCCGATCGCGGCACGGGGCGCAGTCTTCTCCCATCCCGCTGCACCGCGCTCTGCGCACTGCCGGCATTGGCCTGTCGCCCATGCTCGTGCATGCCCTTGTTCGCGCAATAGGCATTCCACCAATGGTCTGTGAGCCGCTCACGACGCTGGGCTGCCCAGTCACAGCAGCGTCTTCATATGCTTCCGTAAAACCGTTCGTTTGCTTCCCAAGCGGCCAGCCCTAAGCTACGCCCAATGTATTGCAAGGCGGACAAGGGTGCGTCCGACATACGCGAAGGAGCCAGGAAAAATGATCGTGCAGGGCGGAATTGCAGAGGATGCGCAGGACACCAGCCTGGGGCTTGCCGCCTACACGGCGCTGCGCCGCGACATCCTGTCCTGCAAGCTAGTGCCCGGTGCGCTGGTCACCGAAGGCGAGCTGATGACCGCCTACGGCTTCGGCAAGAACAGTTGCCGCATCGCGCTCACGCGGCTGGCGCACGACCGCCTGATTTTTGCTCGGCCCCGCCGTGGCTATCAGGTGGCGCCCATCACGCTCAAGGACGTCGAGGAGGTCTTCGCGCTGCGCGTGCAGCTGGAGCCGATGGCCGCCCGGCTGGCCGTCGGCCGCGTCGACACCGCCCTGCTCCACGGGCTGGAAGCGGCTTGCCGCGACGAATACGCGATTCCGGCGCCGCGCCGTATCGACAAGTTCATGGACGCGAACAAGCAGTTCCATCTGGCTATCGTCCACGCCACCGGCAACGAGCGCCTGACGCGCACGCTCTCCTCACTGATGGACGAGATGTCGCGCCTTGTGGCGCTCGGCTTCAACGTCCAGCGCGTGCGTCCCGAGATCCGCCACGACCACAACTCGTTGATCAAGGCATTCGAGGATCACGACGAGAAGGCAGCGGAGACGATTGCGCGCCGCCACATCGAGGCATTCCGCGCCCAGACCATGGAAAAGGTCTACGCCAGCCTGTCGCAGGCCGGCACCTATCTGCCGATGCGCGTGGCCGGGGGTGCCGCATGAATCCGCCGGTATTGTCCGCGAACGGCATCGTCAAGCGTTTTGGCAACACGACGATCCTCGACCACATCGACGTGGCGGTGCACCGTGGCGAAGTGCTGGCGCTGGTAGGCCCGTCCGGCTGCGGCAAGAGCACGCTGCTCAATATCCTGTCCGGGCTACTGACCCCGGACGCCGGCCAGCTCGCTGTGGACGGCATCCCCGCGCCGCAGGTGTCCGACTGGCGTCGCATTGCCTACATGTTTCAGGAGGATCGCCTGCTGCCGTGGCGGACGGTGCGCGACAACGTCGCGTTCGGCCTCGAAGCGAGCCCTCTGTCGCGGGCCGATCGCCGCCGCCGCGCAGACGACATGCTCGAACTCGTTGGGCTACACGCGCGGGGCGATGCCTGGCCGCACGAACTGTCGGGAGGGATGCGCAGCCGCGTGGCACTGGCCCGCAGCCTTGCCGTTAAACCCGAAGTCCTGCTGATGGACGAACCGTTCTCCAAGCTCGATCCCCAGACGCGCAGTCAGATGCACGAAGAACTGCTGCGCATCCAGGCGGGCAATGGCATGACCGTGGTGTTCGTGACGCACGATATGGAGGAAGCCGTGGTGCTGGCGGACCGTGTGATCCGGCTCGCCGCCCGACCGGGCCGCGTGGCCGAGGTAGTCAACCTGGCAGACCTGGTGCGGCCGCGCGTGCCAACCGCGCCTGTCGTGGCGGAACAGGTGCGCGTACTGCGCGCCGCAGCATGAGGAGCACCACCGTGACTACGACTGCTGCCCGTCATGTCGCCACGCTGGTCCTGCAGCGCCTGCTGCTGGTGGCCCTGCTGCTTGGGCTCTGGTGGTGGGCCGCCGCGCGCGTGCCATCCTTCGTGCTGCCTGGCCCGGAAAAAGTCGGCCTCGCCCTGATGTCGCTCTGGCACGGCGACACCTTCGCCGCCGACGTGGCCGCCACGTGCCGACGGGTGTTCTCGGGTTTCGTGCTGGCCACCCTTGTTGGCAGCGGCCTGGGACTGACGCTAGGTGCAAGCCGCGTCCTGGCCCGCTTCTTCGAGCCGGTACTGACGGTCTTCAATACCGTATCGTCGGCCATCTGGGCCATCTTCGCGATCATCTGGTTCGGTATTTCTGATGCCACCACGGTCTTCGTGGTGTTCATGACGGCCATGCCGCTGATCCTGACCAATGTCTGGGAAGGCACCAAAACCGTCGATGCACACTACGTGGATCTGGCACGCAGCTTTCGCATGTCACGCGTGCAGGTGCTTCGCAAGATCTATGTGCCGACGATCCTGCCTCATTTCTTTGCCGGCGCGCGGCTGGCCTTTGGCTTCGGCTGGCGCGTGTCGCTGGTGGCCGAAACCATCGGTTCGTCCAGCGGCATCGGCTATCGCCTGCGGCAGGCCGCCGACCTGGTGCAGACCGACCAGGTGTTCGCCTGGACCGTCCTGCTGGTCGGCCTGATGCTGCTGCTCGAAGGCGGCCTGCTCAAGCCCGCCGAGCGCTGGCTGTTCCGTTGGAAGGCTGCCGCACGGCAACCGTCTGCCCCATCCGTTTCCGCCCCATCCGTTTCCTTTCAAGCCTGAGGACTTCATCGTGCGCAAGCTACTGTCAGCGGCGGCCGCCGCCTTTTCCGCCTATTCCGCATTCATCGCGCTGTCATACGCCGCGATCACTCCTGCCACGGCCAGTGCCGCCGAGCCGGCGCCCCTCGTCAAGATTGGCTACTGGACCAGCGGTGTGAGCCTCGGCTATGGCTCGGTCCTGGAAGCCAAGGATTTTCTCGCCAAACGTGGCGTGCGCGCCGAGTTTGTTCACTTTCCCGACGTGAACGCGCCGCTGCGGGCGCTGGCATCGGGATCCATTGATCTCGCGTTCGGCGCACCTGTAGCCGGCGTGTTCGGCACCGCTGCATCGGGCGTGCCCATCCGCATCTTTGCCGCAACACAACCCGCCGATGTGCAGTTCGTCGTACCGAAGGATTCACCGATCCAGTCGATCCGCGAGCTCAAGGGCAAGAAAGTAGGCATGTCGCCCGCCGGCTCCTCGGTCGCGGTGATTGCAGGCGCCGTCCTGGCCGGCAACTATCAGATCAAGAGCAGCGATTTCGCGCTCGTTGGTGGCAACGAATCCCGCCTGGCGCAGTTCCTGGTGCAGAAGCAGGTGGATGCGGCGGCGCTGCGCTCGGTCACCGTGGAGCAGCTCGGCGACGAACTGCCGGTGCGCAAGCTGGGCACGTTCGCCTCCGAGTGGAAGACGCTGACCCAGTCCGACGCCGTGCCCTATATCGGCGTGGGCGCCGCCCGCTCGGATCTGGTCGACAACCATCCCGAGGTCGTAGCGCGCGTGATCGCCGCATTGCGCGACACCCTGGCCTGGGGTAACGCCAATCGCAACGAAGTCGTGCAGATCCTGCAGAAGAAGGCCAACCTGCCGGCCGACGATGCCAAGGTCTATGTGAGCCACTGGAACGACATGAACCGCGTGGCCTTTGAGCCGGCGGACATCGCCACGCTGCGTCGCCAACACGCTGTGTTCGTCGAGTCCGGCCTGGTCAAGGGCGACCTCAAGGAAGACCTGTTTGCCCGCAAGCCGTACGAGCAGGCCAAGGCGATCAAGTAAGCCCGCCTGCCCGATCCCTAATTCTCTCAGCTTCCCTTCCCCCAAGGAATCCATCGTGACCCAATCCATGCAAGCGCTGGTGCTCGACGCACACGGCACTCTCGAAGAACAACTGCGCGTCGTCGCGGATAAGCCCGTACCGAAGGCCGACGAAGGCCACGTCGTGATCCGGGTAGGCGCGTCGTCCTTCAACTATCACGACGTCTTCACCGTACACGGCATGCCGGGCATCAAGGTGCCGTTCCCGGTCGTGATCGGCCTGGACCTGGCAGGCACGATCACCGAATTGGGTGCCGGCGTCACCGGCTGGAAGGTCGGCGATCGCGTACTGGTGAACCCGCTGAAGCCCGGCGTGGGCCTGATGGGCGAGATGACCGATGGCGGCATGGCCGAGTTTGCGCGCGTGGATGCGCGCCAGCTGATCGCCCTGCCCGAGAACGTCACGTTCGCGCAAGCCGCAGCGCTGCCAGTGGCCTACGGCACGGCACATCGGATGCTGATCACCCACCAGACCGTCAAGGCCGGTGACAAAGTACTGGTGCTTGGCGCCAGCGGCGGCGTGGGCACGGCGACGGTGCTGCTGGCAAAAATGCTGGGCGCTGAAGTCATTGCCGCGGCGGGCTCGGACGAGAAGGGCGAACGCCTCAAGGCGATCGGTGCCGACCACATCATCAACTATCGCGACGTCGACTTCGGCAAGTGGGTCATCGAGCGGTACGGTAAGCCGCAGCGCCGCACGTTTGAGGGCGGCGTGGATGTCATCGTCAATTTCACGGGTGGCGATACCTGGCTGCCCTCGATCAAGAGCCTGAAGCGCGGCGGCACGCTGCTCGTCTGCGGCGCCACGGCCGGCCATGATCCCAAGGAAGATCTGCGCTACGTCTGGAGCTTCGAGCTGAACATCAAGGGGTCGAACAGCTTCTACGACGACAACCTCAAGGCTCTGCTGGCCCTAGTTGCCGAAGGCAAGCTCGATCCGGTGATCGACAGCGTGCTGCCGCTCGACCAGGCCGCCAAAGGGCTGGCGCTGATCCGCGACCGCGCTGTGCTGGGCAAGGTCGTGGTGACGCCATAGGCCATCACCGTTTCCCCCCTCGCACATTCTTCCCTACCGATATCGAACGCTGAACATGACCCAGACCACTGCCCTCCCCTCCGCCGCCGACGTGCAAGCTCGACTGCTGCGCGGCCCCTATCACCAATGGCTCGGCCTGCAGGTCGCGTCCGTCGCCGAAGGCGAGATCACGCTGACAGCGAAGTTTCGCGACGAATGGATCGTCAACCCTGACGGCGGCTACATTCATGGCGGCATCCTGGCTGCGCTGGTCGACCTTGGCGCCGACTGGGCGCTGGTATCGCACACCGGCAAGGGCGTGCCTACGGTGGACCTGCGCGTGGACTACCATCGCCCGGCGCGCGGCGATCTCAAGGTTGTCGGCACCGTCATCAAGACCGGCCGCCTGGTAAGTGTGGCCGAAGCCAACGTCTACGACGCTGAAGACCGCCTGGTCGCCAGCGGCCGCGGCGTCTACGCCACCCCTGCGCAGGCCTGACGCATCATGGCAGCTGAAGCGCACGCGGCTGGTGGCCGCAATCTCGGCAGCGTGATTGTTCGCGATGCCGACCCCGCCAAGCTGGCCATCGTCGGCATCAGTGCCAACGGTGAGGCCGCCCGGTATACGTTTGGCGACATCGACGCCGCCGCCGACGCCGTTGCGCGGGGCCTGCTCCGGCGTGGCCTGGCGCAGGGCGACCGCATCGCGCTGCTTGGCGTGAATTCGGTCGACTACGTGGTGTCGCTGCTCGGCATCATGCGCGCCGGGCTAGTTGCGGTGCCGGTGAACTTCAAGCTGCCCCAGCCATTGGTCGACTATATCGTCGCCGACAGCGGCGCAAAGCTTGTGCTGTGCGACAAGGCGCACCATGCGCAGGTGCCGACAGGCGCGCCGGCCGTCGTGTTCGGTTCGCCCGAGCACGATGCCCTGCGCGCGACGCATGGCGATACCGCCTCCGGCACCTTCCCCGATGCCTCCCCCTTTGCGCCGTACGCGCCCGCCGATGACGACCTGGCACTGCTGCTCTATACCTCCGGTTCCACGGGGCGCCCTAAGGGGGTACGCCTGAGCCACGCCAGCCATCTCTGGGTGGTGCAGGCACGCCAGGCCAGCACGCCGCTGGCCAACGAGCGCGTGCTGATTGCCGCGCCGCTGTACCACATGAACGCGCTGGCGCTGATCCTGCTGGCGTTGGCCTGCCACGCGCCATCGGTGCTGCTACCCCAGTTCCAGGCCGGTGCCTATATCGATGCCATCGGACGCTACCAGTGCACGTGGCTGACGGCCGTGCCGCCGATGATTGCCATGATGCTGCGCGAGCATGACCTGCTGGCACGCACCGACCTGAGCAGCGTGCGGGCGGTACGCATGGGGTCCGCGCCGGTCAGCCCCGCGCTAAAGGCACAGATCCATCAACTGCTGCCCAATGCGCGCGTCATCAACGCCTATGGCACCACCGAGGGTGGCCCCGTGGTGTTCGGCCCGCATCCGGATGGACTGCCCACGCCAGCGCAATCGGTCGGCTATCCGCATCCCGCCGTAGCGGTGCGGCTGGTCGACGAGCAGGGCGGGGAGTCCGACGAAGGCGTGCTTGAGCTACGCAGCCCCGGGCTGATGCTTGGCTACCACGGGCGCGCGGATTTGCGACCTTTTACCGATGACGGCTACTACATCACCGGCGACGTATTCCGCCGCGATGCCGAGGGCTTCTACACCTTCGTGGGCCGGCGCGACGACATGTTCGTCAGTGGCGGCGAAAACCTCTATCCGGGCGAGATCGAGAAAGCGCTGGAGCGGCACGCGGCCGTGCAGCAGGCCAGCGTCGTGCCGGTGCCTGACGAGATCAAGGGCACCAAGCCGGTGGCTTTCGTGGTGCTGCGCGAGGGCATCGCACCGCCTACCGAACACGCGCTGCGCGAATGGTCGCTGACGCAACTGGCCGCCTATCAGCATCCGCGGCGGATCTGGTACGTCGATGCGCTGCCGCTGGCCGCCACGCAGAAGATCGACCGGCGCGCCCTGGCAGATCAGGCCTTGCGCCTGTTGGCGCCGTAAAGACTCACTCAACCCCACCCGATCGCAATCCGCAGGAGTTTATGATGTTGTTCCGCAAGCCGGCGCGCGCCGGCGCCACCCCCGCCGCGTTCGCCAAATTCGCCGCATTCGTCGCGCTCGGCACCTCCACGCTGTTCGCGACCTCGGCCTACGCGCTCGATGAAGTCACGGTGGCCCTGGCCATTCCGCCCGCCGTCCATGACGGTGCACCTTACGCCGCCGCCGAAGCACTCGGTCTGTTCAAGGACGCCAACCTCAGCGTCAAGACGATCGTCTTCCAGGGCGCCGGCGCCCTGCTGCCCCAAGTGGCGGGCAAGCGCGTGACGTTTGGCTACCCGACTTCCGAGCCGGTCATCGCGAGCTACTTTTCGGGCAAGGATCCGCTGCCACTGCGCTATTTCTATAACGGGGTGCCCGGCAACACGATGGAGTTTGCCGTGCTCGCCGACTCCCCGATCCGCACCCTGGCCGACCTCAAGGACAAGCAGATTGGCGTGGGTGCGCTGACATGGGGCACGATTCCGGGCGGACGCGCGGCGCTGCGTATTGCAGGACTGGAGCCGGGCAAGAACGTCGAGTATGTGGCCGTTGGCGCGCTCGGGGCGGGATTCCAGGCGCTGCGCACCCATCGCATCGATGCGCTGAACTTCAACAGCAGCTGGGACGATCTGCTCGAGTTTTCCGGCACCAAGATCCGCCGCATCGCCTATCCGGCGGTGTTCCAGGAGACCGCCGGCAACGGCTTCATTGCACACGTCGACACCCTGCGCGACCAGCCCGATCTGGTGCGCCGCTTCGGCCGTGCCTACACCCAGGCGCAGATCGTTTGCGAAGCAAATCCCGCATTCTGCGTCAAGGCGTTCTGGCAGCAACATCCGGAATCCAGGCCGGCCGGCGACGAAGCCAAGCAACTTGCCGAAGCATCCGAACTGCTGACACGCCGCCTGAAGCGCGTGCTGTACACGCCGTCTGGGGCACCTCGCATACCGGGGCAATACGATCTGCCTGCCATCCAGCGCGGCATCGAAGCCATGGCCAAGGCCGGGGAGTACCCCAGCGCCGAGGTGCCGCTGCAAAAGATCTTCTCGAACGAGTTTGTCCCCGCGTTCAGCGACTTCGATCGCGCCGCGCTGATTCGTCGCGCAAAGGCGGCCCAATGACCCGGCCCCTTCACGCACGGATCGACATCACCCCGGCTGACGCGCTGGTCGATGTGCCACGCGAGATTACGCTGCGCGGATTCAACGGTGGGGAAAGGGTGACGCTGACCGCCACCTTGAATCATCCGGACGGCAGCCAGTGGGAGAGCCACGCGGTGCTCACAGCCGATGCCGACGGCACGGTCGCCGTCGGGGATACGGCGCCTGCCAGCGGAGGCTGGATCGTCGCCGATGCCACGGCACCGGTCTGGGCCATGCAGAGGCTGCGCGCGCCGACGCGGCCTGCATGGAGCGAAGGCGTCGCACCGCTCGACGTTACGCTGACGGCCACCGGTCAATATGGCGCACAGGCGCGCGGGCAGTACACACTTCGCTTCCTGGCACCGGGCGTCACGCATCGGCCGGTGAGCGAAGCCGGGCTCAGCGGCACGCTCTATACCCCGGCTGGTCCCGGCCCGCATCCAGCGGTGCTGGTGCTGGCGGGTTCGGGCGGCGGCATGCACGAACAACGCGCCGCGCTGTACGCCGCGCACGGCTACTCGGCACTGGCCCTTGGCTATTTCAAGGCGCCCGGCCGGCCGGACTATATCGACGACACCCCACTCGAATACTTCGACACCGCGCTACGCTGGATGCACGAACGTCTGGCACCCCAGCACGGGTTCGTCGCGGTATCCGGCGTGTCGCGCGGCGGCGAACTGGTACTGCTGCTGGCGTCGCATTTTCCTGCGCTGGTATCGGCCGTCGTGGCCTACGTGCCCAGTGCCGTGGTGCATGGCACGCTACGCGCGGGCCATCCCGACAAGCCCCGCGATGCCACCGCCTGGACATGGCGCGGCGAGCCGTTGCCCAACGTCTGGCGCGACAACCCAGACGCCGACTGGCATGCGTTCGATCATCCGCCTGCCCTCGGCGAACCGTTGCGCCAAGCGGCCGCATTTCATACGCCACTGCGCAATGCCCAGGCCGTGGCACGCGCCCGCATCCCCGTGGAGAACATCGAGGGGCCGGTGCTCCTGATTTCGGGCACCGATGACGGCTTCTGGCCGTCCACGCTCTACAGCGATCAGGTTGCCGACGTGCTGCGCCAGCGCAAGAACGGCGCGCCCGTCGAGCACTGGCGCGGCGAGGGCGCCGGGCATGCGATCGGCGTGCCGCAGTTGCCTGCGACGCTGATCGCCAAGCCACACCCCGTGGCAGGTCTGCTGCTCGACGGCGGCGGCACCGCACAGGCCAATGCCCGGGCCAGCGCCGCCTCGTGGGCCCGCGTGGTTGATTTCCTTGCCGACGCGGTGCAACGGTCGGCGAGCAGCGTTGCCGGCAGGGCTACCGCGTCATGAGCGCCGCCCTGTCGATACGCGGCGTGGGCCTGACCTACCCCACGCGCGCCGGGCAAACCGAGGCGTTGGAAGATGTCGATGTGGACATTGGCGAAGGCGAGTTCGTCGCCCTGCTTGGCCCGTCGGGCTGCGGGAAATCCACGCTGTTGCGCCTGGCCGCCGGCTTGCTCGCACCGACCCGTGGACGGATCGCGCTAAATGGGCACCCGATCAACGGGCCAAGCCGCAGCAGCGGCGTGGTGTTTCAAAAGCCAAGCCTGCTGCCGTGGAAGACCGTGCGCGAGAACGTCCTGCTGCCCGCGCGCACCCAGGGGCTGGACCTTGCCCGCGCAAAGGCACGGGCGGACCAGTTGCTGGAGCTGGTGGGCCTCACGGCATTTGCCGGCAACTATCCGTTCGAGTTGTCGGGCGGTATGCAGCAACGGGTCGGTATTGCGCGCATGCTGCTGCCCGACCCCGCCCTGCTGCTGATGGACGAACCCTTTGCGGCACTGGACGCGTTGTCGCGCGAAACCCTGACCTTTGCCCTGCAGGACATCTGGAGCGTCCAGCGCAAGTCCGTGCTGTTCATCACCCATAGCATTCCGGAGGCCGTGTTCCTGGCCGATCGGATTCTGGTCATGTCGCCGCGCCCTGGCCGCATTGTGGAGTCGCTGCACAACCCGCTGGCGCGCCCACGCAGCGTCGACACGTTCGATGATCCCGAATTCACCGCGCTGACCCAGCGCCTGCGGAGACATTTCAATGCCCACTGACACCGTGGCCCGGCGTCTGCCCGCCCCGCTCTACCCTGCCATCAGCGTCGGCCTGCTGCTGCTCGCCTGGGATCAGGCCGTGCGGTGGCTGCAGATTCCCGACTACCTGCTGCCGCCACCAGAAGCGGTGTTCCGTTCACTCGCGGACGGCTTCCTTACCGGCACCCTGTGGCCGCATATCGGCGCCACGCTACTTAACACGGTGGCGGCCTTCGCGGTGGGCAGCGTGCTGGCCGTGGCGCTCGGGGCGCTGCTGGCGGAGTCCGAGACCTTCGAGCGCTTTGTTTACCCCCTGCTCGTTGGCCTTCAGGCCACCCCAAAGGTGGCGCTAGGGCCCATCCTGCTGGTCTGGTTTGGCTTCGGCGCGGCATCGAAGATCGTGCTGGTGGCCCTGGTCTGCTTTTTTCCGCTGTTCGTCAACACAATCAACGGCATCCGGCGCACGGACCCCGAGCTGCTGGAAGCTTGCCGCGCCTTCAGCGCGTCGCGCGGCTTCCTGCTATGGCACGTGAAGTTGCCGGCTGCGCTGGGGGACATCTTCTCGGGCCTGCAGATCGGCGTATCGCTGGCGCTGATTGGCGCCGTGGTGGGCGAATTCCTGTCGGCACAACGAGGGCTCGGCTTTCTGATTGCCTCGTCGTCGGTCAGCATGAGCCTGGCCACGATGTTCGCCGGCGTCCTGCTCCTGGCGGTCACTGGCCTGGCGGGCGTCGAAACTGTACGCGCGATCCATAAGAGGGTCGTCTTCTGGCATCCCATGTTACGGGGCCGATAGACTGGGGCCGATGGAACGGGACCAATAGAACGCCTCTTACTCGGGGGCGCCTCAATGTTCAGCATGCACGGCACGATGCAGCTAATCTGGTAGTGCACCAAGGCCGTCCGTCCCTTGCCCGTCGGCGTCCCGAAACGGGATCTCGCCCAAGTCATGGAACGGCGCCAGGCACTAAGCCGATCGCGCAGGTTCAGTTCCTCGGATGAGCCGCACACCCGGCCGGCGTAAGTATCGCGTGACGCTCAACCTCGGCTGCTGCTTCCTAGACTCCACAGCGTCTCCGACCGGCTACCCGTGCGGCAATATGCGAGGACGGGCTTTGGCAAGTCGGCCAACAACAATTCGAAGGCTGCCGCTTCATTCAAGGTGATACGACCCGACTCCATGGGCATGTAGTGCGCGACCATTCCAAGTGAGTGGGCAACTTCTGCGATGTCTGCGAATGCTGTCTGATCTGCCGATTCTCCATCGTGCCGGTTACAGACAATGGAACGAAAACCGTTCGTATGTGCGACCCGCACGTCTGCGCCGTCTATCTGTGCCGCGACACCCAGATCATTCGACAGATGCTTGATCTGCAATGCCTCCGGACTCATTCTCGCCTCCTGGCAGCTTTCGATGGCACGGTGGAAGCATTCCACTGCAAAATCCACATCAGCCTCCGTCGTGAAGCGCCCAAGACTCAGCCGAACAGTGCGTTGCGCGGCGTCTTCAGCGAGGCCAAGGCCGGTGAGCACGTGAGACACCTTGCCAGCCGCCGAATTGCAGGCAGACGTCGAGGAAATCGCGATATCGTCGGTCAGCATGGACGGGAGAAAATTGGGCAACACCACCGTCAGACTCAGCGTGTGCGGGATCCGGTCTGCGCGACTGGCGTTCTGGGTGACGACGCCCGACGCGCGCACACCGTTCAGCAAGCGCTCGCTCAGTTGGGCGATGCGCTGGTTGTCCGACGTCATTTCGCTGCACGCCAATTCACAAGCCATGCCCATCCCGACAATCTGGTGCGTGGGAAGTGTTCCAGACCTCAAACCCTGTTCATGTCCGCCGCCGTGCATCTGGCAAGCAATACGCGGCGCGACCTCGCGGCTCACATAGAGCGCGCCAATGCCTTTCGGGCCATAAAACTTGTGTGCGGACAGGGACAACAGGTCAATGCCCATCGCCTTGACATCAATCTCAGTCTTTCCTGCCGCTTGGGCTGCATCCACGTGCAGCAGCGCGCCAGCGGCGTGCACAACCCGCGAGATCTCAGCAATGTTGGTGAGGGTCCCGAGTTCATTGTTGACCATCATCAACGAAACGAGGCCTGTGGAATGGCTGCAGGCCGCTTCGACGGCAGCCAGGGAGATTTCGCCTGAGGGGTTAGGCGCGAGGTAGGTCACTGAAACGCCAAGTCGCTCGAGGTGTTGCGCCGTATCCAGAATCGCCTTGTGCTCGAGCTTGCTGGTCACAAGATGGCGGCGGCTCTGCTCGTCCTCGAAGAAACCCTTCAGCGCCAAGTTGTTCGACTCGGTCGCACCTGACGTCCAGACAATCTCGGACGGGTCTGCGCCAATGAGTCCCGCAACCTGGGCTCGCGCTTGCTCGACGAGGTCCTTGGCTTTTAGCCCTGCAGCGTGAGAGTTCGATGCAGGGTTCCCGAAGACGCCGGAGACTCCCATGCAGTGAAACATCGCCTCCATAACACGCGGGTCGGCTGGCGTTGTGGCGGCGTAATCGAAGTAGCGGGGGGCGTCCGTGCGCATTGTTCCATTCATCCTTGCGAAGAGGAGAAATGCTACGACGAATGCTTTAGAACTTACTTCTAAGTCTCACCCCAAGATGGGAAGAGAGTAGTATGCATTTCTAGTTTTCTGCTATTTCTTAGAATCTTATTCTATCCGCCTGGCGGAACCGGCGCCCAGATCGGCTACGCCGATGCGACAACATGCGTAGAAACGGGCTAGGAGGGACCGATGATCTACTTCATCCGAGATTGTGCGCGCCGCACTGAGAGCGCTACACCAACTTACCCCTGCGAATACTGAACTGGCATGAGTCCGCGATGACACGGTGAGGATCCGATAAATCGTCGACAGCTTGCTCGGAGGTGCCTGGGCAGTTAGTCGCAACCCGTTTGTGGAAGTGTTCGTATGGCTTACGCGTTCAATTCACCGACACACATGCACCGATCGCCGCGTTGGCCAGAGAGTATTTTTTTGTCGCCATTGCAAGCACTGCCGCAAGCGCTTTGATGTTCTCCACAACGATATTGGCCTTCTTGGTCGCATCGTTTATAGCCAGATCAAGATCGCCTCCCGGCGCCCCCGCAATGTATGCCGTGGGGCTTGCATGACCGGTACTGTCGTTGGCGGCGTCTGCGCCGGTGGCTGCCCCAACGCACCCGCTGCTTGCGCATAGGTAATAGATGCACCCTCGGCAGTAGCGCATGCTTGCTTATCAATCGTATTAAAGGCTGAAGCTACCAATGTCAGACATCCCCGCTTCCGAAGGCGCGCGTCTGAACTTCTATTTCGGCAGCATTGCCGGTGTGCTTGTCGAAGCCACGGCTTCTCGCAACATCAACAACTCGGTACGCAGTATCGAGGTGGTCTGTGGAAGTTTTTCGATCTCAGTAATGGCGTGTGGCCGAGCGAGCCGTGTGGGCGGTGGAGGTGTTGCCAATGAAGCAAAGGCCGAGGATCTATCCCACGGCAACTGATCGGACGCGGGCTCAAATCGAGTCTCATTGCTTAGGGCCGCGGACGCTGTACGCCTACCTATCGAAGGGCGGTGAAAGCTTCACGCGCAATTTGATCGCAGCCGGGCTCTGCTCGTCAGAGCCTTCTTCCACTCAACCGCTCGACAGGTGGCGGACGACCATCGGCAGATAAATAAAAAACTACGCCCCTCTCATGGAGGGGTGGATTTGCATCGCATAAATCACACGATATCCGTATCATATCCTTTGCACACTTTCAGTGCCTTGGGCGAGGATTGCCCTCGCAAAAAGAATCAAAAACGGAATCGGTTGTGGAAGCACTCGGGTCGTTAAGCACGCTGCATCGGGCGTGCCGCAAAGGCGCATCGCGCCACTCTTCGTCTCCGCCTTCTGGCGGACAGATCTTCCACTGGATCTCACCTAAAGGGATCCAGTCCTGGTGCACGCCACCCATTCACTGAAGATCAAAAAATGAATTTTCTTGAAAAGCCAGCTCGACTGGCTGTGATAGCGCTCGCCCTTACGGTGGCCGCATGCAGTGACAAGGCGGCAGAAAACCCACCAGCAGCCGAAGCGAGCGCCCCGTCTGTCTCTGTCAAGGCAGGCGACGCGTCTGTCGAAACCAGCGACTCCGGCACTGTCGTACGTGCTGGCGACGTTTCTGTATCCATCACCAATACCAAATGATCCCCGTCATGAATGCATTCCGTAAGACGCTGCTGGCAACGGCCACTGCAGCCGCGCTGGCCACACCGGCCGCACAGGCCATGGACATCGAGGCACGTGGCGTGGGGACCGTCAAGATTACCGATGATCTGGCGTCCGTTCGTACGTCCGCGCTCAGGCAGGCCAAGCGAAATGCGGTACTGGCCGCGCTGGACAAGGTGGTTGGTGCCGGCACCAGCAAGAGCGCGGACGTACAGGCCAAACTAGATGACCTCGTGATCCAGGTGGGAGAAGAATCGTTCTACAGCCCCGTTCCCAGTTCCGTGGATGGGCAGTACCAGGTCAGCATCACCCTGCGCATGGACGACAAGGCGCTGCGGACGCAGATCAGCGATCTTGGCCTGGCATTGAACACCACCACAACGCGCAGCCAGCCCATCCTGGTGATGATGGACGAATTCTTCACCACGCCCACCAACCTGCGTGCACCGTTGGAAGAGCTGACAGAATTCAGGCATGAGGAAGGCAGCAGCTACAACGAGAAGGAAGCCGCCTCCAGCTCGAAGAAGGCGGCCTACGCTGCAAGCAGCAACTCGGCCTACGCATCGAAGGAGCAGGCCGCCTATGCCGTGAAGGAAAGCGCGGCAGGCCGGGTGAGCGCGGCCCGGGACACCCAGGTAGCCGGTGCCGCGCGTGACGGATATGGTGGCCAGGCCGCCGTGGCCGGCCGCGACAGCGCCCGCTACGATGCCGCCAGTGCCAGCAGCCGGCAGGCGGCCGGCGCAGCCTCGCGTCAGGTTGCCGCAGCCAGCAGCAGCAATGTCGCCGCAGCCTCCTCGTCGCAGTCGGCATACGCGCATAACGTCAGCGCCGAGGACCACAACAACACGTACTTCCGCAAGTTGGTCAAGTACCAGCCCCAGAACACGGGACCGGACAAGAAGAACTACACCTATAACGAGTTGAAGGGTCAGCTGGGCGATCTCGATATCAAGGTAATCGACAACGCTCTGTTCAAGAGCAAGTATTTCGGCAACCGCGCCATCACGCTGGACCAATTGGAAAACGGCGCCGAACTGGCCAAATACACGGAGTTCGCGCGCCAGGAAGCCACCGCCGACTACCTCATGATCGGCTCGTCAGTCATTTATGACGTGGGCGTGGACAAGAACTCGGGCCAGCCGGCATGCACGGGCGTAGCCAGTACGAAAACGTTCTCCACCAAGACCGGTGAAGATATCGGATCGGCAACGCAGTCCGAGGCAGCCATCGGTATCTCGTCAGACGATTGCCGCGCCAAGCTCGCGGGCAAGCTTGCTGCAAGCCTTGGCAACCAGGTCGGCAAGCGCATTCAGGACTTCGTCAAGCGTCGCACGATGTACGGCGCCGAGTATGTGATCCGCCTGACCGGCGGCACGCTGACCTTGATGAATCGTACGGCGTTCAACCAGGCACTGAAGAACGTGCCAGGCCTGGAAAAGGCAACGCAGCGCCAAGCCGGCACTGACAAGCTGGAAGTCGTGGCGACCTATCGTGGCACCGACCCACTTGACCAGGCCGTGGCCATGGCGCTCGGCAGCAACCCGATGTTTGGTGGTCTGGACTCGATGGTCGACGGCAACATCGTCACGCTCTGCATGAACGGTTGCACCAAGACCAAAGCCGCTCGCTGACATGCGCAAGACGATCCTGACAATCACCGCCGCCGCTGCCCTGACGGCCTGCGGTAGCGCGGCCGCAGCCGCTGGCGTAGGCCTGTACGTCGTACCGGGCATTTTCTTTGATGATGCCGGCGCTGGCGCTGGCAGCAGCAAGATCGATCCCGCATTTCGTCCCGCGCTGGACATGAAGCAGAGCGTGGCGAAGTTGCAGGAACACGCTCAGGCGCATTTCAAGGCCCTCGCGCCAACCATCGACAGCAAGAACAGGCTGCGCACCCTGGCCTTGTCGGTCCAGGTCACGCGCGCGTCGCGCTACCAGATCGACAAGTCGGATGGCACCACGGACATCTACCTGCCGTTGACGCTGAGCCTGTACTTCAGCAATCCGATGACCGGCGAAGTACTGCAGTCGTTCAGCCAGACGCGCTATGACGTGATGACCGTCACGCGCGCATCAGGCAAGGCAGCCATCGACGCCGGCGTTGCCAATGCCTACCGCAACGGCTTTGTGACGTTGCTGGACACGATGCTGGCCGGCGCTGCCCGCCAGTTCAATCCATACGTCGTGGAAACACGCGTTGTCGATACGTGGCGCGGTTTTGTGATTCTGGACCGCGGCTACCGTGCCGGCATCGGCAAGGGCGACGTCATGAACGACGGCGTAAGCGAAATCCGCGTGGAACACGCCGGCGCCGACTACGCAGTGGCCGTGCCGGTTCTGGGCGCGCCCAAGGATGGCGCGGTGTTCAGCCGTGCAGGCACGATGGCGCTGTCCGATGTGAAGAAGCCCCGCGTGCTGGCACTGGTCAGCGACGGCAACGATGACTTGTCAAACGCCGTCAGCACGCAGCTGTTCACCGACAAGCTCGGCAGCGGTGCACCATTTGCCACTCTGCCCCTGAACGGTAACTTCAGCCAGGTGCAGGCGTCGATTGACAGCAATACCAGTATTGGCCACGAAGTGAGCGGCAAGCGCGCCCTGCCCGACTACTTCATCCGCATGGTGGTACCGCCTGCGCGCCAATACGCGCTGCCCACCAATCTGACCTACAAAACGCTGCAGAGCTACCAGGCGTGGGCGTTCGCGGAACTCCTGTCGCGCGATGGACGAGTGCTCTACGCGGCGGACGTCACGCAGCGCATCGACGACACCGTTACCGACAAGGCTGGCTTCAACGCCGCCGACCGCCGGGAAGTGGTACTCAAGAATGCGCTGAACGACCTCGCTGACCGGTTCAGCAAGGAAGTCCGTTTTCAGCCGCTGACGCTGAAGGTAGTAGCAACCACTGCCGACACCTTCCAGGTTGAGGATGCCGCCGGGGCGCTTCAGTCCGGCGACACCATCCGCGTCTATCACGGCATCGGCAAGCCGGGCCCACTGACCGAGGAAGCCCTGGTCCCAACCTGGGAGGCCACCGTCGTCAGCCGCGACGGCGCCCGGGTGACTGCATCGCCCGTGCTGCCGATTGCCGGCAAACCACCGCGTCCCGAATCGGGCGACGTTGTACTGGCTGACAGCGTGGCCAACGCAAACGGCGGCGGCCAGCGCATGGCGTACTGCCCCGCAGAGAAAAGCCAGGTCGGCACCGTAACGCTGGACCGCTTCAACCTGCTGGCCTACGCAGGCGCGGCATCAGCCAAGGTCGTCATGATCAACCCGGCGCTTGCGGATCTGGTCAAGGGGCGCGTCGGCGGCCAGTCGGGCTTTGCCCGCGATCTGGCACTGAGGCCCGGCACCTATGACCGTTGCATCGAAGCGCTCTACCGGATCGATCCGCGCGATCGCAAGTGCGAGGACGGACTGTGCGCACAAGGCTACAACGTGCGGCTGGCCTATCGCCAGCGCGCCGGCGGCAACGTGGTGGGACAGGCCATCCTGGAGCACGGCTTTGTCTCAAACGGCTTTCCCACCACAGCTGATACCACCAACGTGAACGCCCTACAAGCCATGGACCTCGACCGGGATACGCGCACGAGCCTGGACGGCGTCATGAAACAAATGCTGAACCCCAACTGAAGGAAATTTCAACGATGAAGAAGACCTCCCTCGCATTGGCTGCCCTGGTAGGCGGCACGCTGTTCCTGTCGGCCCCGGCCGCCATGGCTTTCGGCCTGGGCAACATCACCTCGGCCATTCCGGGCGCGGGCGGTGCATCCGCCTCGGCCGTTTCCGCTGGCGACATCGACGCGTTCATCCAGACTGCCAATGATGCAAACCAGATGATCGGCACATCGTCGGCACACATTTTCAAGGCCCTGGCCAGCAAGGAAGAAATCGAAGCGCTGGAAGCGCGCATGAAGGCGGCCAACGCCATCGCCGACCCCGCTGAAAAGGCTGCCGAGATCAGCAAGATCAAGAGCGACGAAGCCACGGCCGTCCAGAAGGCATTGGCCAGCAAGGAAGGCGAAGCCAAGCTGGGCGCCATGAACAAGGCCCAGATGGCTTCGTTTGGCAACGCCGCCTTCACGTTCATGCTGGGTGTTCTTAAAGACAAGCAACTGGCCGACGGCAGCACAGCCCTGGTGTCGGGCGTCGCTTCGAACCCTACCCTGGTCACGCGCCTCGGCGCACTGAAGGATGTCGCATCGTCGGTCACCTCGCAGGTTGCCAACACCGCCAAGATCGGCGAAGGTCTGGTCAAGCTCGCCAAGGCCGGCAAGATCACTGCGTTGCCCACGTCGGCCTCCGAAAAGCCGAAGAAGGTCGACGAGATCTAAGTATCTAGTCGCACGTCTCTCGTTTCATAAGAAAGCATGGCTCGTCTCGTATGAGCCATGCTTTTTTTCTTGATTGCTGGGGGCTCCAGCGGGATCCCAGAGCTGAGCGGCGATGTTGGGCGGCACGCAATTTATGTTAAAGGTGAGGCGCAGGTCGGAAATCTTGTCCCGCAACGGAAATCCTCAAAGTATGTTCCGACCCGCACGCCAGGGGCTGCTGAGCACGGCGGCAAGTAGCTGACGGCCGCCTGGAAGACTGGCCGCGACCCTACCCATTTAAATGTGCTGCTGGCCACCGTTGGGTAGTCATGGGCTACCTTGATGGCCTCCGCTAATCAATCACGCAATCCGTCCGGCGAATAACCGCTTACGTTTATCCCCAGGCCCTTCGTGAAGTGAGTACTGGGTTCAGATTTCGGCAACGGCTCGTTCTAGGTTGTGGTGATTGTGCTCTTGCGTGGCGATGTTGGTGATCTTTCCAGCCTGCAACGTCACCACACGGTCCGCCAAATGAAAATACCGGTCGTCGTGCGAGATGACGACCAGCAGGTGCCCCCGGTCGCGCAGTTCTGGCAGCAGCTCTGTGTAGAACAGGTGTCGGAACGCCGGATCCTGGTCGGCCGCCCACTCGTCGAAGACAAGTACAGGCCGCCCTTCCAGGTAGGCATGCACCAGCGCCAGGCGCTTGCGCTGCCCGGTGGAAAGGTCCAGCGTGCTGAACGCACCGTCCTTGATATCGACCTTGTGCGCGATCTCCAGGCGCTCCAGGTAAGGGCGTGCCGCCTCGGGGAGCCGTTCGTGCCCCGTGCCCTGGCCCGCCAGGTCCTCGAATAGGTAGAAATCGGAAAACACCGTCGTGAACAGTTGTCGGTAATCATCCCGGGTGGCGGCGGAAAGCGGCACGCCATCGCGCAGCAGTTCACCGCCGTGCGGGGCATACAGCCCCAGCAGCAACTTGATCAGCGTGGTCTTGCCCGATCCGTTGTCGCCCACCACGAACACCAGTTCCGCCGGCCGCAGGGTCAGGTTGACAGGACCCAGCGTGAACGGCGTGGCGCCTTCTGCCGTCTCGAACCGGTAGGTCACGTCGCGCAGTTCGATGGACTGCGCCAGCCGGGCATCGGTGGGCGGCTGCTCCAGCGACAGGTGCGGTTCCGGATTGGCAAAACGGCGCGACAGGTCCGCGATGCGACCAAAGGCCACCCTGGCGCGGCCCACGCTCGGCAACGCGCTGACAATCTGGTCCACCGGCCCTTTCAGGTACAGCAGCACCAGCACAAAGCCGCTCAGGATCTCGGGTTCGACATGGTGCAGCGCCGCCCAACCAAGGATGGCGGCGATCAGCAGGAAATACAGCGCGGAGCCAAACGCGGTGGCCAGCACATAGGTGTTGATGGCGCTCCGGTTGGTGTCGCGGATCGCATCTACCGTCGATTCGATCTGGTCGGTCAGGATGCGCAGCCGGCGGCCGCGATGCATGCGCAGTTCCTTCGCGCCTTCGCTGATGCCGCGATAGGCCTTGTGCAATTGTTCCTCGTAGTCGCGCGACTTCCAGAACCCCGCCACGCCGCGCGCCTGCGCCATGGTCTGGATGGCGCCGCCAACCAGCAGCATCACCACCAGCAGGCAGAACAGCGGCAGCGACAGCCAGGCCAGGTATCCCAGGCAACCCAGCGCCACGGACAACGCAATCACGGTGGCCGATAGCGAGAACGCCACGTCGCTGATCATATCCACGTCCTGCGTCAGCACTGGCATCAGGCGGTGCGTGCGGTAGCGCTCCAGCGCGTCGATGGGTGCCGACAGGATCTTGCGGGCCAGCCGCTTGCGCACCGTCGCCACCAGCTTCTGGCCCACGTAGTTCGTGGAAATGTCGGACGTGGCACGCCCGACCAGCGCGATGGCACACAGTCCGACGAAGATCAGCAGCAGACCGCCGGCCATGCCGCCGGGCCGGTTCAGCACCTGGTTGATCGTGGAAAGCAGCGCCACGGTGGCCAGGCCGGCGCCCACGCCGGTCACGGCCGACAGCGCCATCCACGGCAGGAAGGGCCGGAACAGGCTGGCCGCCTCGGAAACGGGCTTGCCGGAAGAGTCAGGAGTGCGATGGGATGCCATGTCGTTCGTAGCGGGTGGACACGCCGGAGCGTGGAAAGCGTGGAAAGCGTGGGGAACGCGGGAAGCACGGCATCGGCGTCATGGTTGCTGACGATCCCGGGCCGCCGGTCTTGCGACGCGGAGCGGGCGAACGCGCCCCCTCACGGCGCGCTGTAAGCATCGGGTCGCACGGCGGCACCTCGCGTGGCGGCACTGGCGCGCGAGCGCCGCTTGCGCAGCCAGATCACCACGCCGGTCACCGAGAGCATCGCCACCACAAGCCCCATGGCGGAAATTAGGATCCGACCGGGCAGTCCCAGGATGCGGCCCGAATGCAGGGGAAACTGCATCTGCAGGAAGATGTCCGCTGCCGTGCCCTTCCATGGCAGCTTGTCGCCCACCAGATGGCCGCCCTGCCCGTCCAGGTACAACGAGGCCGGCCCCACGCCGGCTGCGCCATGGTCATCGCCCGGATGGAAGAAACTCACGCCATACACGCCGTAGTCGGGTGAATAGAAGATGCTGCCGGCCGGTGCCTCCCAGCCGCGCCGCGCCGCTTCCTCGCGCGCGCTGGTCAGTGCCGCCTCGAAGCCGATGGCGGGCTCGATCGGATCGAGCTTGCCCGTGGCAGGCAACCGGTCGAAGGGCGTCGGGGTCACATCGGAGACCAGCGACATGGCCGGATGGAACACCTCGCGGTACAGGTTCAGCGAGAACGCCGTGAACGCCAGCAGGAACAGGAGCCCCCACACCCACAGGCCGAATGCGCGATGCAGGTCGAAGTTGAGCTTGTAGGCGCCGCTGCCGGTGCGGATCTTCCATGCCGGCTGCCAGCGCTGCCACCACCCCTTCTCCGGGCGCGCGACAGAGGCAGATGCCGTGGCCGCCTGCGGCGCATCCCGCGTCGCGCGCCGCACCGGCAGCGTCAGGTAGAAGCCCACGAAGCAGTCAAACACCCAGATCATCGCAATGCCGCCCAGCAACCAGACGCCCCAACGGTCGATCCCCCACATCTCGGGCATGTGCAGGCTGTAATGCAGCTTGTACAGGAACGGCACCAGATTCTCGCGCGTGAGCGAGATGGCGCCCCACTCGCGGCGCCCCAGTTCGGCACCGGTCGCGGGGTCCAGGAAGAGCTGGTTGTAGCCGATGTCGTGCAGCCGCCGGTTCGCGGCATCCACGCGCGGCTCCACGCCGAAGCCCAGCGATTCGCCAGGCTCGGCGGACAGCGGCACGAAGGTCACGCGCACGCGCGGGTCGGCGGCCTCCACGCGCCGCGCCAGTTCGAGCGACGGGATCGGCGCGCCCGTGGCGCGCGCCTCGGTCAGGTGGCCGTTGAGCCAGTCGTCGATCTCGTGGTCCCAGGAAATCACGGCCCCGGTCAAGCCCGTGACGAACAGGAAGCCGGCCGTGGTCAGCCCCAGCCAGCGGTGTATCAGTGTCCAGAACTTGCGCATGCGGATATCGGGTTCAATGGGCGGTTCATTGGGGGGGCGATTCAGTGGGCGCGCCTGGGCGTGCCCGGGGTCATGTCCAGCACCAGCCGCTGGTAGTCACGATCCGCGCGGATCGCGGCCTCGGTGAACGGCACGTCCACCCACTGGCGTTGCGAGAACAACTCGGTCTGGTCGGCCGCATGGGGTGATGCGAGATTGGCGGACTGCGAGAACGTCAGCAGCGTCCTGGCGTGCGGGCCATTGCTCCCGAACGACACCACCTGGATGTAGCTCGATCCGCTGAACACCTCGCGCCGGCCCGGCCCGCTTGGCCGGCTTTCAATCACGTTGTACACGCCCAGCTCGCCGCGCCCGCCGTGGATTGGAATCGCCCGGTCCCCTCGGGTAGCCACCTGCACGGCGCCCCAGCGGGCGTCGGGTGCCACGCCCTGGTCGCGCACGGCCTTGCCTGCCGCAGACAGCGCCGCCAGCAGCGCCTGGCGCGCCTCTGGAGATGCCAGGGCCAGCCCGCGCGGCGTGGTCAGCGGCTGACGCGGATCGAACGGCACAGCCCACGGCGAAGGCAGCTGGTTCACGCGGTCCATGAACGCCTCGAAATACAGGTATCCCGCACTGCTGCCGATGCCCGCGGTCCGGTCCCAGCCCGCCAGCGCCTGGCACGCGGTGATGGCATCGGCATCGGCACCATCACCGGCCTGGCGGCATAGCGCGAGCACGTCGTCCAGCACCAAGTCCGCCGCGTAGGCCCTGTCGTCCATGACCAAGCTGGCGAGATCGTCCGCACCGATGCGCTGGCCGGCACGCTGGCCGATCCAGTCCAGCACGCGCCGTGCGCGCAGGCCAAGCGGCACGTCCTGCCGGCTCACCACGCCCGGGAAGCCCGTGAGCGGGCTGGCCGGGTTGGCCAGCCATGCCGAGTCGTTGGCGTTCTGCACGAAATCCGTACGGCGCAATACCGGCAGATTGCTGGCGGCAACGATGCCCGGTGCCGGAGCGCCGGCATCCCGGCCCCATGCGCAGGCTTGCCGGCTGCCGTCGAGCACGCGAACCGGCCCGGCACCGTCGCCCATGCCGCAGGCGGACCAGCGGCGCCCATCCACGTTGGGAATGACCGATACGTTCATGTACAGCGCCTGGGCATTGGCGCCGGCATCGCCCACGGCCAGCGTGTTCACCCAGGGGATGCCAAGCGTCTTGCCGATCGTCGCCTGGAACGCATCGAGGCTGCGCGCCTGCGCCATCGCGTGCCATTGAGCGAGCACGCGCGTGTTGTCGAGATTGGCATCCCGGATGGCAAACGCCGCGTCCTGTGTCCAGCCAAACCGCCCCGGCCAGTTCAGCACCGGCCCGTAGCGCGTCTCGAAGAACGCATGGCTGCGCATGATCACCTTGCCGTCCGGCCCCTTGACCGGCACCGCCACCGTGATGCGGCGCATCGGCTCGCGCTTGCCGTCGACCAGATAGGCCGTCGGGTCATGCGGATCCAGCTGCAGCCGGTACAGCGTGAAGTGCGCCGACGCATCGACGGTATGCGTCCAGGCCACATGCCGCGTGAAGCCAATATTGACCACCGGCAGCCCCGGCAAGGCGGCGCCCATCACATCGAGCCGGCCCGGAATGGTCAGGTGCATCTGATAGAACCGCAGCGTGCCGGACCACGGGAAATGCGGATTGCCAAGCAGCAGGCCGCGCCCGTTGGCGCTCAGTGCGCCGCCCACCGCCATGGCGTTGCTGCCACGCCGGGCCACGTAGCGGGCATGGGCGTCGGCCAGCCGTGCATCGGCGGCGGTGGCCTCGGCAGGATCGATGGCGGACACCGTACCGGGCTTGCCACCCTCGGCCACAGGTGGCGCCGCGCCCACCACGGCTTGCGCGAATGGCGCCACACCCCCTTCGATCAGCAGCCGGCGCGTCAGCCGCGCGAGGTCGCGATCCGTGATCGGGCGCAGCCATGCCTGCCCGCCGCACGGGGCGGGCAAGGCGCTGACGGCCGTGTCGGCCAGGTAGCGGTTGTAGCCGTCAGCATAGCCCCGCATCAGGTCTCGCACCGGCGCCGGCTGGGCGGCCAGGAAGGCGTCCACGGCAGCATTCTGGTTGAGCCAGCGGAAGAATGCGTCGCTCTGCAGGTTCGGCATGCCGGCGGCCCCTTCGGCTTGCGGGCCGAAATGCAGGCTGCGTTCGCCATTCACCGTGGTGACATCGTCAGCCAGCAGGCACAGATTGTCCTGTGCATAGGCGTAGCCGATGCCATAGCCCAGACCGCGTTCCGACGCGGCGCGGATATGGGGAATACCGTAGGCGGTGCGGCGGATTTCGGTCTGCGTTGCGGACTGTGTGGCGGACTGCGGCGTGCGCGCCCAGGCCGCGGTATGCAGGACAGCGCCGGCGGCCACCAGAGCGGCCAGCAGTCGGGGAACACGGTAGGCGATACGGGCTATCATCTTCGATTCAAGGGGTTCGGGACTCAGGAAACAGCGGCGGTGGCACCGGCCGTGCCCTGGGCGGCGCTTGCCGCGATGCGGGCCACGGCCGCCTGCGCCGAGCGCGCTGCGCCTTCCTGCCAGCCGGACAGGTAGCTCAGGTGATCGCCGGCAAAATGCACGCGCCCCTGCGGGGCGTTGAGCAACGTGTAGGCGGGCAGCAGTTCGGCATTCCAGTTCGCCCACGCGCCCGCGCTGAAGCGCTGCCGGTGCCATGCGATCGACAGCGGCGTCCGCAGTTGCGCGGATTGCCCGGGATGCAGCCGCTCCACCGCGGCGCGCGACGCGGCAAACTGTTCGGCCAGCGGCAACGCCGTCAGCCGCTCGGCGGCGTCGCCGTCGGTATAGCCGGCCACCAGCACGCCGCTGGCACCGTGGAAACCGTGACTCGGATACCAGACGCGGCGGATATCGTCATCGAGATACGACATGCCGCCATAGATGCCGGCGGTGCGCTCCCAGAAACGTGGCGCGGACCACGCAATCTTCAGCGCCGCGTCGTAGGGCACGCTGGCAATCGCGCGCCGGCACCCATCGGTGAAGTTGGCGTCGCAACGAGCCAGCAGCGGCAACGGCGTGGTCACCACCGCGTGGTCGGCATGCAGCGTGCGTGCCGACCACGCCGGCCCATCGCGCCATGCCAGTGTCACGCCACGTTCATCGGTGCGGATGCCGGTGACCTCCGCACCCAGCCGGATTGCACCGCGCAGCCGCGCGGCAAATGCGTCGGTCAGCCGATCCATGCCGCCCACGGGCTGGAACATCGTGGCCTGCCACTCGTAGGTCTCGTCGGCGGCCAGCGGCGCCCAGATGGCAGGGTTCAGGAAGGCGGACAACGGAAGCGTGGGCGGCAGCGTACCCGCATCGTTGCCCGCACCAGGCGGCACCGCAAAGCCAGACCGCGTGGTACCTGCGAAATGGCCGTTGGCGTCCAGATCCCCGAAGCTGCGCAGGAAATCGAGCAACTGTCGCTGTTCCCCGGCAGACAACTCCGCATCGAGCGCCCCCTGCCGCGTGCTCTTGGCAAGCAGCTCCGCCACATGGCCGCGCGCATCGTTGACCACGCGCCGCATTGCCACGGGGGCCTGGTGCCCCTGCTGGAAGCGGGCGCTGCGCGCGCTGTTGACCAGCACCTCCAGCGGCACGCCGAGCGTGCGGCAGTAGTCCATCATCACCGTATGGTGCGCCGGCAGCCTGCCGGCACCCGCGTTCAGGTACAGGCTGCCTTCGAACTGCGCCTGCTGGGCCGGCAGGCCGTCAGCTTCGCAGCGCGCGCCGCGCCGCATGGTCCACACCCGGCCGCCGATGCGCTCGCGCGCCTCCAGCACGGTCACGTCAAATCCCGCCCCGCGCAGCTCGTAGGCCGCCACCAGCCCGGCCACGCCTGCGCCGACCACGGCCACCCGCTGGCCACGCCCCACGTTACCGGCGCGCGGCAGCGTAGGCGCCGGCGTGCCGTGGTCGTCCAGCCCCAGCAGCCGCGTGGCACCCATGGCAGCCTCGTAGCCACCGGCGCCGGCTAGCGCCACGATAAACTGCCGTCGCGTCGCGCCCATCGGCCTCACCGTCGCTGGGCCATGCCGTAGCCGTGCGCCGCCGGACGCGCCACACTCGCGCCAGGCACGCGCACCTGGCCGCCAGCCGCCCCATTCCCCAGTGCGTCGTACAGCGCGGCGGCGATCTCCGCCGCGCGCGCCGGCAGCACGGAGAGCAGCGTATCGCTCAGGCCGTGGCTGGCCTGGCAGAAGCCCTGCAGGAACACCGGTGCGCGTAGCGCATCGTCCGTGCGGATGCGGTACTCGCGGTCCACCTCGCCTTCGCCCAGGTACGCGGCCAATGGCGCCAGCAGGCGGTGATGCGACTCCCGCCGGTAGCCGGTGGCCAGCACCACGGCATCGTAGCGGCGCGTTTCGGTAGCGCCGTCGTCGCTGGCGTTCACACTGCCCAGTACCAGCTCGATGCCGCCGCGCGAATCCTGCGCGGCGAGCACGGTCTTGTCGGTCAGCAGTGCGGCGCGGAACTGCCCCGATACCTTCTGCTTGTAGAGCAGCGCATAGATGTGCTCGATCAGCTCGGCATCGATGACCGAGTAGTTCGTGTTCAGGTAGGAAGCGATCAGCCGGTCCCGGTCTGCCTGCGCCTGCTCGAACACCAGGTCGGTATAGGCGGGCGCGAATATCTCATTGACGAACGGGCTGTCGTCGGCCGGCTTGAGCGCGGCGCCACGGATGATCATGTCGACGCGCACCGACGGATAGTTGTCGTGCAGGTCGGCGAACGCCTCGGCGGCGCTCTGTCCCGCCCCGATCACCGCAATGCGCATCGGCGCGCCCTGCTGGCACGGCTGGCTGCCGATCCAGCGCAGGTAGCGCGAGTGATGGCACAGCCGAGAATGGTTGCCGAGCCGCGCAAACGACTCCGGCACATGCGGCGTGCCGCCCGAGCTCAACACCACCGAGCGCGCCAGGTGGGTAGTCTCGCGCCCGTCGGCATCGGCGGACACCACGCGCAGCAGGTCCACCGGGCCGTGCGCGGTGGCCGGCTCTACGCGCAGCACCTCCGTGCCCAGCGTGCACTGGTCGGCAAAATGGCCGGCCACCCAGCGCAGGTAATCGTCGTATTCGAGCCGGCTCGGATAGAACGTGCGCAGGTTGATGAAGTCCACCAGGCGACCATGCCGGTGCAGGTAGTTGACGAAGCTGTACGGGCTGGTGGGATTGCGCAGCGACACGAGGTCCTTCAGGAACGAGATCTGCATCTCGCTCTGCTTGACCAGCGTTTCGCCGTGCCAGTGGTAGTCGGGCTGCCGCTCTAGGAACCTCGCGGACAGCGCGTGGCCATTGGCGGCCTGTTCTTCCAGCGCGATAGCCAGCGCAAGGTTCGACGGGCCGAAGCCGATGCCGATCACATCCTGCACGGCGGTCGTTGGAGAGCGTTGCGTCATGGTGTCGATCATGGGCAAGAAGGCAAGTGAATGGGAGGACGCGTCAGGCAGCGGCGCGTGGCAGCAGCAGGTGTTCGCCAAAGAACGTCTCGCGCAGCAGCATCACCAGCACCGCGCGCTTGTGCGGGAAATCGAAGGTCTTGATGCGGGCAAAGCCGGCCTTGTCGAGGTTGGCCAACTGCCGCACATGGTCGGCGCGCGGCTCGCCCACCACGCGTTGCGTGCGGGGATCGTCCAGGAACTGGAAGTGCTGGATCGAGGGGAACCATGCCGTGAGGAACGACTTGCCACGGAACGCCGGTTCGCCGATCAGCACGTGCCACCCGCGGTCGTGATCGTGTGCGTCGTAGAACGGCGCGATACGGTTTTCCCTGGCCCAGTACAGCTCGAAGTAGCCGAACGGCTCGTCGTCGAACGACGCGATCAGCGGCAGCATGTGCGGATCGTCGACCAGCCCCTGCAGGTAGGCGCGGTGCTTCGCCTCATCGCCGGCCTCCTGCCAGAAGGCATCGACGTCCGGATCGTTCATCCAGCGGTGCAGCAGCGGCAGGTCGCTCGCCACCGTGGCGGCGCGCAGCGTGAGCGTGCGGCCCAGCCACGGGATATGGCGCGCATACACCACGCCCTGTGGCTTGGGCGGCCGGACCGGATGCCGTTTGCCACCGCTGAGCGTGTAGCGGACGGGATAGCCAGCCGACGGGGCGGCGCACCATAGCTCTGCCACCTGCCACAGCATGTCGGCATGTGCGGCGATGCCCGCCGGCCCTGCCAGCGCGGCGCCGCTCGCCAGCACCGCGGCCTCCACGCGCGCCGATTCCAGGTGCAGTGGCACCGGGGCGCGCGCGGCGCCCTGCGCGAACAACGCGTCGAGTGCGGCCAGCGTCGCCAGTCGATGGTCGTCTTCGTGGCCAGTATGGCCATCGACGTCGGGCCACTCCCGGATGCGTAGCGCCCCGTCGAACGTGAAGCGCGCCAGCACGCTGCCGGCTCGCCGTACCGTCACCACACCATCATGCAGACTGGTGTCGAGCGGGCCGCCCGCCGTAGCGGCGAACGAGCGGAATGAATCAAATGCTGGCACTGCCTGATGGGTATCGCGCACTGGCCTCTCCCGATGGTCCGTGACGCCCGCCATCACCGCGCGGCCGCCTATGCCATCAAGACGTTTCAGGCCCGTCCAAATTTACCCGCGCAGCGCACGGGCCAGCGCGGCGGCCACGCGCTCGTGCACCGCATGGATATCGGCCGCCACATTCCCCATGCGCATGAACTCGTGCACCATGCCGGGCTCCACCTGCAACGTCACCGTCACACCCGCCGCTTCCAGCCGGCGCGCGTAGGCCACGCCCTCGTCCACCAACGGATCGTATTCAGCCAGCAGCACCAGCGCCGGCGCCGCGCCCGCCACGTCGGGGGCCAGCAGCGGTGCAAAGCGCCAGTCCGCACGATCTGCCGCATCACGCAGGTAGTGTCCGTAGAACCAGTCGATGGTGTCGCCTTCGAGCAGGTAGCCCGTGTCGAAGCGCCGCTGCGATGCTGTGTCGCGCCATGCACCCGTCCCCGGGTAGATCAGCAGTTGCAGCCGGGGCTGCCCCAGGCTGGCCGGATCGTCGCGGGCGTGCAGTGCCGTAACCGCCGCTAGCGTGCCGCCGGCACTGTCACCGCCCAGTGCCACGCGATCCGGGTCCAGCCCGTGCTCGGCACCATGCGCACGCAGCCAATGCAACGCGTCGACAGCATCGTGCACGGCCGTCGGGAACCGGTGCTCGGGGGCCAGCCGGTAGGCCACCGACACCACCGCACAGCCGCTGCGCGCGCTCAGCGAGCGGCACAGCGCGTCGTGCGAATCGAGGCTGCCCACCATGAAGCCGCCACCGTGGAAGTACAGCAGCACCGGCTGCAGGCCCGCCGCGCCACCCGGCACCGTTGGCGCATAGCAGCGCGCCGGCAGCAGCGCGCCGTCGCGCGCCGGAACATGCAGGTCCACCACATGTGGCAGCGCGTGCGGTGTCATGTCCAGAGGTACCGACGCCTGATTGAAGTCCACGCGCGCGGCCTCGGGCCCCATCACGTGCATGGGCGGCCGCCTGCCGCCGGCACGCCCCGCCTCGATCATGTCCAGCAACGCCTCGATATCGGGATGCAACGCCATTACCGTACCTCCGTCGGTTGCGCGGCGGCGGTCATGCCGCCCTGTTCCGCCAGGGCCAAAAGCCCCTGCTCCATGACCGCCATCAGCGCCTGTACCGTGGCAGCATCGAACATGGCGCGGCTGTAGCTGCAGTCGACTGACAGCACGCCGGCGTGGACCTGTGCGTTGATGACCAGCCAGTTGTCGAGCGGGCTGTCCGGATCGCGTGCATCGCCGCCCGATTCGGGCGCCAGCCCAAACAGGCCATCCTCGCCCAGCACCTGGTCGAACTGCCCCAGGTAGTTGAACGTGACGCGCGCCGGTGGCAGGGCCGCCAGCTTCTCGCGCAACGTGGCATCCGCCAGGTACTTCAGCACGCCATGGCCTACGCCGCGCGCCGGCACCGCGTCCAGCTGCGCCTGCACGCGGGCCACAGCCTCGCGAAGATCGCCGGTGCCGGGCGCCATGCGCACCGGATATTCGGACGTAAACCAGCCCACGGTGCGGCTGTGGTCGATCTCGGCAAACAGGTCTTCCCGGCCATGGCTTTCCAGTTCGATGCGCACGCTGTCCTGCCCGGTCCACTGGCACAACGCCCGCGCCAGCGCGGTGAGCAGCAGCGTGTCGATGCGCACGCCGGCAGGCAGCCCACTGCCATGCACAGGCCGCAGCAGGCTGGCCGTGGCCGCTGGCGACAGTTTCACGCTGGCGAAAGCGCCCTCGCGCGTCAGCATGCTGCCGCCCGGGCGATCCACCGGCATGGCATCGGGCGCGCCGTCGAGCTGCTCGCGCCAGTATCCCAGTTCACGCCGCAGCCGGCCGCTGGAGGCATGCTGCGGCAGCCGTTGCGCCCATTCGGCATACGCACTGCCCGCAGGGGCCAGGACAACGGGCACATCGGCCGACGCCTGGCCATACGCCGCCTGCAGGTCCTGCGTCACGATGCGCCACGAGACACCATCGACGGCCAGGTGGTGCAGCGCCAGCAGCAGGCGCGTGCTGCCATCGGGCAGGTGTAGCAGCAACGCCTGCGCCAGTCGTCCGCACTGCGGGTCAAGGCTGCGCTGCACCGCGTTGCAGGCCTCGGCGATGCCCTCCGCGCCGTCGACGTCCTGTACGGACAGCAGTGTGTCGCCGTGCACGGGCGCATCCTGCACCACCTGCTCCCAGCGACCATCGTCGTGCCGGATGAAGGCGGTGCGCAGTGCCACGTGATGGGTCACCAGCGCCTGCAGTGCCTGCCCAAGATAGGTGGCATCCAGCGCCACGCGCGGGCGCAGCAGAATGGACAGGTTGTAGTGGCGCAGCGCCCTGCCGGGGTCCACGGCCCGCTCCGCGCGCTCCACGAACCATTGCTGGATCGGTGTCAGCGGCGCCGTGGCCGGCAGATCGACGGCGGCCGGAATGATGGCCGGCGCGCTGTCATCGGCCTGTCCGTGCGCCGCCAGCGCGGCCAGCTCGGCAATCGTCTGGTGCTTCATCAGGTCGCTCAGGCGCAGCCGCAGCCCGGGCGCATTCAGCGCGCGTACGCGGGACAGCACCTGCAGGCTCAGGATCGAATCGCCGCCGAGCAGGAAGAAGTTGTCGTCGATGCCCACCTGCGGCACACCCAGCACCTCCCGCCAGATGCCTGCCAGCTGCGCCTCCAGCGGCGTACGCGGCGCCAGCGTCTCGCGCGCCTGCCAGACCGGTTCCGGCAGCGCCGCGCGGTCGATCTTGCCATTCGGCGTGACCGGCAAGGCGGCCAGCGCCACCACGTGCGCCGGCACCATGTAGTCCGGCAACTGCGCGGCGACATGGGCCTTCAGCTGCGCCGCCAGCCCGTCGCGAGCCACAGCGCCTGTCGCCACGTAAGCCACCAGCTGGCGGCCGTGCGGCGCCTGGCGTGCCAGCACGACGGCGTCGCGAACGTCGGCATGGCGGCGCAGGCAGGCCTCCACCTCGCCCGGCTCGATGCGAAAGCCGCGGATCTTGACCTGCTGGTCGGCGCGCCCAACGTATTCGATGACCCCATCGGCCCGGGCACGCACGACGTCCCCGGTGCGGTATAGCCGGCCACCGTCCGCCGCAAACGGGTCCGGTATGAAGCGTTCCGCCGTCAGCGCCGTACGCCCGTGGTATCCGCGCGCCAGGCCATATCCGCCGATGTACAGCTCGCCCGGCACGCCCGCCGGCACCGGCTGCATCTGGGCGTCGAGCACATACGCCGTGCGCTGGCCCACCGGCCGGCCGATCGGGGCATAGGGTGCCTCGCAGTGCGCGTCGGCGCTCACCTTCCACACCAGCGGCGTGACCACCGTCTCCGTGGGACCGTAGCCATTGATCAGCACACCGGGGCGCAGCGCACGCTTGACCAGTTCGAAACTGGCCTCGGGCATCGCCTCGCCCCCGAACGACACCAGCCGTAGCGCGGGCGCCGCCGTGTCCCCCGCGTCCTGCGCCTGCTGCGCCCATTGCGCAAGCTGTTGCAGGTAGGCAGGCGGAAAGCCGGCATTGCCCACGTCATGGCGGCGCATGGCCTCCCAGGTCTGGTCCGGCGTCCACAGCGAGGCATCGCGCAGCACCAGCGTGCCGCCATGCGTAAGCGTGGTCAGCCACCGCTCGTGCGCACCGTCGAACGCGAACGACAGGAAATGCAGCTCCCGTGACGCGGCATCCATCTCGTACAGTTCGCCCGTGGCGGCACAGTGCATCGCCAGCGGCCCGTGTTCGACGGCCACGCCCTTGGGCAGGCCGGTCGATCCGGACGTGTAGATCAGGTAGGCAAGCTGCGCGGGCAGCACCGGGGCACCCGGCGCACCCGTGACGCATGCGGCGCCCGTCGCGGCAACCGACTGCGCTGCCGCGCCCTCTGCCTCGTCCAGCAGGACCGGCGTGATGCCGGGCATCCCGGCAAACACGGGCGCAAGCCGCCGTTGGGTCAGCAGCAATGTGGCGCCCGCGTCGGCCAGAATATAGGCCAGCCGCTCGCGCGGGTAGTCGGGATCAAGCGGCACGTACGCCGCCGCGCTGTTGAGCACGGCCAGGAAGGCCACGATGCTGTCGATGGAGCGTTCCGTGGCCACGGCCACGAGACTGTCCGGCCCCGCGCCCAGTGCACGCAGGCGGCGCGCCATTGCCTCCGCGCGGCGCTGCAGCGCTGCGTAGGTGATCGACGTGTCGTCGCACACCACGGCCACTGCATCGGGCCGCAGCGCGGCCAGCCGGCGGATGGTGTCGTGCACCGGTTCGCCCTGCCACGGCGCGGCCGCGCGGGCGACGGACGCATCCGGCATCGGCTGCAGTCCGATCTGCCCCAGCGTGCGCGCCGGGTCGGCCGTCATCGCGTCGAGCACATGGGCCATGGCGTCACGGATGCGGTCCACCGTGGCCGCGTCGAACCGGCTGCGCATCCACGTGTACTTGATGCGCAGCGTGTCGGTCAGCGCCACTTCCAGGTCCATCGCGAACGTGGTGAGGTCGACGCTGGCCGCATCGCCAAAGCGCAGACCGCCCGGGTTTTCCTCGCGCATCGCGCGATCCACGGGGTAGTTCTCGAACACGATGATGCTGTCGAACAACGGCTGCCCGCTCTTGCCCGCCCAGCGCTGCACGTGGTTGAGCGGCGTGTGCTCGAATTCGCGCAGCGACAGGTTGTGCGCCATCAGCCCCCGCAGCCAGTCCCCGACGGCCTGCGCCGCCGGCGGTGTCTGGATCACCGGCAGCGTATTGATGAACAGGCCCAGTAGATGCTCCACCGCCGGCAGGCCCGCGGGGCGCCCGGCCATCGTCGCGCCAAAGGCCACCGTGTCGTGTCCCGTGCAGCGTTGCAGCAGCAACAGCCACGCCCCCTGTACCAGCGTATTGAGCGTAATGCGCTGTCGGTGCGCGAACGCCTGCCAGCGGGCGGTGGTCGCCGCGTCGAACACCGCCAGCGTCTCGCCGTACCCATCGCGGCCGGCATCCGCCCCGGTCGCGCCAACGGCCGGCTTGCCCACGGCATCCGCAAGCCGTGTGGGCGTGTCCAGCGCGGCAGCCTGCGCCACCCAGTACCGCTCGGCGGCCTGCGGGTCCTGGCGCTGCAGCCAGCCGATGTAGTCGCGGTAGCGGCCGCCCGTAGCAGGCAGCGCTTCGCCCGCATAGTGGCGCAGCACCTCGCCCATCAGCCGCGACGTGCTCCAGCCGTCCAGAAGCAGGTGATGGCGCGTCCAGATGAAACGGTGGCGGGCTTCGCCGGTGCGCACGAGCACCAGCCGTTGCAGCGGTGGCACGGCGATGTCGAAGCCGCGTGCCAGTTCCTCGCCGGCCAGGTTGGCCAGCGCCGCCTCGTCGGCGCCATGCACGCGCCAGTCCAGTTCGCGGAATGGCAGCGTCACCGCGCGCGCCACCCACTGCAGCGGCGCCGCCCCGCCATGCAGGAAGCCGGTACGCAGGATGTCGTGGCGCTGCTGCACCGCCTGCCACGCGGCACGGAAGCGCGCCGCGTCCAGTCCGTCGATATCGATGCAGAGCTGGTTCACGTAGGCGCTCGACCCGCCCTGGGCCGCGCCTGCCTGCTGTGCCGCCACGGTGTGGAAGAGCATGCCGGCCTGCATGGGCGACAGCGGATACAGGTCGTCAATTTCGTGTGCCCGCACCGGCAGAGTATCCACATCGGCCTGCGTCAGCGCCGCCAGCGGGAAGTCGGACGGCGTGGCCCCACTGGCACCGCTGGTGCAGTGATCGACCAGCGCACACAGCTCGGTCCGGAAGCGTTCTGCCAGTGCCTCGATCGTCGCCACCCGATACCGCGCGCCACTGAAGCCGAACGTCAGCGCCAGTTCCCCCTGGTAGACCTGCCCGTTGACGGCGATATCATGCGACAGCGGCGCCTCCGCATCGCTCTCCGGACCGGCACCTTCGGACGCCGGCTTCCAGCCGTCATCGCTGTCGAAGCTGCCGTCGAACTGTCCCAGGTAGTTGAACACCACGCCGGCGCGCGGCAGCGGCGCGCGGCCATTCGCCCGCCCCGCCAGTTCTGCCTCGCGCAGGTAGCCATGGGCCACGCCCCGGGCCGGCACGGCGCGCAGCGCCTCCTTCACGCGGCACAGCGCTGCGCCTGGTTCGCCCATGGGCGCCAGGCCGACCGGATACAGGCTCGTGAACCAGCCCACGGTACGGCTCAGGTCCATGTCGTCGAACAGGTCCTCCCGGCCATGGCCTTCCAGGTCCACCAGCACGCTGTCGTGCCCGGCCCAGGCGCACAGCGCGCGCCCCAGCGCGGTCAGCAGGATGTCGTTGATCTGGGTACGATAGGCCGCCGGGGCCTGCTTGAGCAGGCGTCGCGTGGTGGTGGCATCGAGCCGCACCGTGCAGCCTTCGGCATGGCGCACGGTGTTGCCGCCATCGGGCATGTCGCATGGCAGCGCAGCCGGCGTGGCCGCCAGTTGAGTCCAGTATCCGGCCAGGTCGTCGGCTTCCCAGACGGCGGCATGCCGCGAGAGCCGCCGCCCCCACGCCTGATAGCTCGCGGTGCGCGCCGGGAGCACCGCCGGCTGGCCGGTCACGTACCCCAGGTAGCACCGCTGCAGGTCTTCGAGCAGGATCCGCCACGACACACCATCCACGGCCAGGTGGTGGATGACGAGCAGCACGCGCCAGCTGCCGTCGCGCATGTCGATGGCCGCCGCGCGCAACAGCGGCCCGTCCGCCAGGTCCAGGCTGCACTGCACCTCCGCGCAGATAGCCTGCAGCGACGCCAGATCCCCGGCCTGCCGCTGCCACAGCAGCGCGTCTGGTCCGTGCGTGCCGTCAACGGCGTCGGCATAGTGCTGTATCCAGCCCTCCGGACCTTGCGTGAACCGCAGGCGCAGGCTGTCGTGATGGGCAACCAGGTCTGCCAGCGCGCGGGCCAGCGCATCGACGTGCACCGGCGTGCGGCTGGTCAGCAGGATCGACTGGTTCCAGTGATGCCGTGCCGGCACCGGCGTGCGCAGGAACGCTGCCTGGATCGGCAACAGCGGCACGGTGCCGGCGTCGATCCGATCGTGGCCGGTCGATGCCTGACCGGCGGGCGTTGCCAGCGACGCCAGTTCGGCCAGGCTTGGCGCTTCGAACAATTCGCGCGGCGTCAGTTGCCAACCGGCCTCGCGGGCACGCGCCACGATCTGCAGGCTCAGGATGGAATCCCCGCCCAGCTCGAAGAAATTGTCGTGGCGGCCCACGCGTTCGAGGCCCAGCACATCGCACCAGATCCCTGCCAGCACGGTCTCCACGCCGGGCCGTGGCGGTTCGTCGTCCTGTCCGGCGCCCACGTCCGGATCGGGCAGCGCCAGGCGGTCGATCTTGCCGTTCGGCGTCATCGGCCACGCCTCCGCCACGCTCACGGTGGTGGGCACCATGTAGTCAGGCAGTGCCTCGGCCAGTTGGCGACGCAGCACGGACGCGGCCAGCGTGGCGCCCTCGACGGCGGTCACATAGGCGGCCAGCCGGCCCGCGCGCACCACGACTACTGCTTCGCGCACGCCCGGGCAGGCGCGCAGTTGCGCCTCAACTTCGCCCAGTTCGATACGGAAGCCGCGGATCTTGACCTGGTTGTCGGTGCGGCCCAGGTACTCCGCGTCGCCATGGGCTGTCCAGCGCACGATATCGCCGGTGCGATAGCAGCGGCTGCCAGGCGCGCCCAGCGGATCGGGCACAAAGCGCTCGGCGGTCAGCCCCGGACGGCCCAGATAGCCGCGCGCGAGGCCGCCGCCTATCATCAGTTCGCCAGCCACCCCTGGCACGGCAAGATGGCCGGCGGCGTCGACGATATAGGCATGGCGCGCCCCCACGGGGCGGCCCACGGGGGCATAGGCGGTGGCGCAGCGGGTGCCGCCGTGCGCCGCCCACAGAAACGGCGTGATCACGGTTTCGGTAGGGCCATAGCCGTTCACCACCCGTGCGCCCGGCTTCAGGCGCGCCTGAAGCTGCCGCAGCGCGTCGGCGCCAAGCGCCTCGCCAGCCACGTTGATGCAGCGCGCGGGCAGCGTCACGCCTTCGCGCGTGGCCCACTCCGCAAGCTGTCGCGCGTAGGCCGTCGGGAAGTAGGCGACGTCCACCGCCGCATCGCGCAGGACGGCCAACGCCTCCTCGGCACTCCAGAGGACATCGCCGCGCAGCACCACGGTGGCACCGCTCGACAGCGGCAGCAGCCACTGCTCCACGCCCCAGTCGAAGTTGAATGACGAGAAATGCAGCACACGCGTGCCGGGCGCCACACCGTACTGGTTGCGCACCGTATCGCAGTGGGCGGCCAGCACGCCATGCGACAGCGCCACGCCCTTGGGTTGCCCCGTCGAGCCCGACGTGAAGATCACGCACAGCAACTGGTCGGCATGGACCTCATCTTCGGACCACGGTGCACCGCCATCCGGCAACGGCCACTCGTCGACGAACAGCGTCCCGGCCGCCGCCGGCACGCGATCGGCCAGGCCCTGCCGTGTCAGCAACAGCTGCAGGCCGCTGTCTTCCACCATCTGCACAAGCCGCGCGGCCGGATACGCCGGATCCAGCGGCACATACGCACCGCCCGCCTTCAGCACCGCCAGCAGCGCCACGATCATCTGCGGCGTGCGCTCCAGCGCCACGCCCACCCGCACTTCCGCCCCCACGCCGCGCGCCACCAGTTGCCGCGCCAGCGCGCTGGCCTGCGCATCGAGCTCCCCGTAGCGCAGCGTCTGGCCACCGCAGATCACCGCCACGGCCTCCGGCGTGGCGCGTGCCTGCGCCGCGATCCGCGCGTGCACCGGCCCGCTCCATTGCCAGTGCCCCGTCTCGCCCCGCCCCCATGCCAGCAGCCGGTCCCGATCCGGCGAACCCGCCAGGCCCAGGCTGCCCACCGGCGCCTGCGCATCGGCCACGAGCGCATCGACCGCGCTCCACAGCGCCTCCGCCACGCGTGCCACCGCTGCCGCATCGAACTGCGCACACTGGTAGCCATAGCGGATGCGCAGCACCTCGCCCAGCGTCACCCCCAGCGTCAGCGCGTAATTCGTCTCGTCGTGGTGCGCCAGTTCGCCGAACGCCAGCCCCGCCGGGGCCCCGGCCTTCAGCGCCGCATCCACCGGATAGTTCTCGAACACCAGCAAAGTGTCGAACAGGCCCTGCCCGCCTGCACCGGCCCAGCGCTGGATCTCGTACAGCGGCGTGTGCTCGAACTCGCGGCCCTGCGCCTCCTGCTGCTGCAGCGCGCGCAGCCATTCGCCCACCGGCTGCGCAGCCGGCACCCTGCCGATCACCGGCAAGGTGTTGATGAACAGGCCCAGCCATTCCTGCGCCCCCGGCAGCTCCGCCGGACGCCCCGAAACCGTGGCGCCGAAGGCCACCGTGTCCTGCCCGGTAAAGCGCTGCAACAGCAACAGCCACGCGGCCTGCACCACGGTGTTGACCGTCACGCGCTGCGCGCGGGCAAACGTGGCGATGCGCGTGGTGGCCGCCGCGTCGCGCGACACGCTATGCGCGGCGTAGCCGTCATGGGGGGCTCCGACCTCGCGCGCCAGGGCGCCGCCCAGCCGTGTGGGGGTCGCCAGCGACGACAATCGTTCGCGCCAGAAGGACTCGGCAGCCTCGCCATCCTGGCGGCCAAGCCAGTCGATATAGTCACGGTACTGCCCGGCCACCGCCGGCAGCGTTTCGCCTGCGTAATGACGCAGCACTTCCGACAGCATCCGCGCGGTGCTCCACCCGTCGAGCAGCAGATGGTGCCCGGTCCAGACCAGGTGATGGCGCCGGCTGCCGGTGCGCACCAGCACCAGCCGTTGCAACGGCGGCCGCGCCACATCGAAGCCCTGTGCCAGCTCGGTCTGGGCCAGTGCCGCCAGGGCGTCATCGGGTGCGGTGCGGCCGCGCCAGTCCAGCACGCGCACCGGCAGTTCGGGATCGTGGGCCACCCATTGCAACAGGTCGGCGCCGCTGCCGGGGGCCGCCGCCGGCACGGAAAGGAAGCCCGTGCGCAGGATATCGTGCCGGCGTTGCACGGCGCGCCATGCCGCCACGAAGCGTTCCGGCTCCAGCCCGTCGATATCGAGGCGCAACTGGTTGACGTAGGCGCTGCTGTCTTCCTCGTAGACGGCATGGAACAGCATGCCTGCCTGCATCGGCGATGCGGGATAGAGGTCCTGCACCGCATCCACCGACACGGGTAGCGCGGCACGCACGCGGTCATCGAGCACCGGCACCGGCCGCCCCGTGGGCACCCTCGGCGTGGACGCCGGCGCCAGTGGCGTCGCCACCGCCGCCAGCAACGCAACCGTCTGGTGCTCGAACAACTGGCGTGGCACCAGTTGCCAGCCCAGCTCTCGGGCACGCGCCACGATCTGCAAACTCAGGATGGAATCGCCGCCCAGTTCGAAGAAGTTGTCATGCCGGCCCACGCATGCCACCCCCAGCACCGTCTGCCAAATCTCGGCAAGCGCCGCCTCGACATCGCCTTCGGGGGCCGCATAGTCCTGGCTGGCACTGCCGTCCGGATCGGGCAAGGCCTTGCGATCGATCTTGCCCGCCGGCGTCACCGGCAGCGCTGGCAGCACGGTCAGCGCTGCCGGCACCATGTAGTCCGGCAAGCGGGCCGCCAGTGCCGCGCGCAGCGTGGCGGGGTCGGCCGTACCGGCCACGTAGCCCAGCAGGCGGCCATCGCGGGCCACGGCAGCGGCCTCGGTCACACCCGCGCAGTCCAGCAGCGCGGCCTCGACTTCGCCCAGCTCGATACGGAAGCCACGGATTTTCACCTGCTGGTCGATGCGGCCCAGGTACTCCACGTCGCCCTCGGCCGACCAGCGCGTCAGGTCTCCCGTACGGTAGCAACGGCTGCCCGGGGCGCCGAACGGGTCCGGCACGAACCGCTCGGCAGTCTGGGCGGCGCGGTTCAGGTAGCCACGTGCGAGCCCTTCCCCGCCGATCCACAATTCGCCCGACGCGCCGGCCGGCGCCAGCTCGCCTTCGGCGTCGACGACATAGGCCTGGCGTTCACCCACCGGCCGGCCCACGGGGGCATACGGCGCGGTGCAGGGCTGCGCGCCCGACACCTTCCACACCAGCGGCGTCACCACCGTTTCCGTGGGACCATAGCCGTTGATCAGGATCTCCGGCTGCAATACGTCCCGCACCTGTTCGAAGACCGCGCGGGGCATGGCCTCGCCACCGAACGACACCAGCGTCGGGCGCGGCGCAGGACCATCGCCTGGCATGCCCTGCACCAGTTGCTGCAGGTAGGCCGGCGGGAAGCCGGCGTGCGTGACCGCGTGCGCGTGCATGGCATCGGCCGTCTGCGCCGGTGACCACAGGTCTGCATCGCGCAGCACCAGGCTGGCACCATGCGTCAGCGCCGTCAGCCAGCGCTCGTGCGCGCCGTCGAAGGCAAAGGACAGGAAATGCAGCTCGCGGCTGTGCGGGCCCATCTCGTAGATGCGGCCGGTGACCGCGCAATGCATGGCCAGCGGGCCGTGCGCCACGGCCACGCCCTTCGGCCGGCCCGTGGAACCCGAGGTATAGATGATGTATGCCAGTTGCTCCGGTTCCGCGTCTGGCAGCGCCTGCGCGACAGGCGCTTCCGCCGGCATTGCATCGAGCGATAGCCAGGCCGCCGGTGTGGCGGCGCGCACCTCGGCCAGCCGGTCGTGCAGGGCATTTTCGCTCAGCAACAGCCGCAGGCCACTGTCTTCCACCATCTGCACAAGCCGCGCGGCCGGATACGCCGGATCCAGCGGCACATACGCACCGCCCGCCTTCAGCACCGCCAGCAGCGCCACGATCATCTGCGGCGTGCGCTCCAGCGCCACGCCCACCCGCACTTCCGCCCCCACGCCGCGCGCCACCAGTTGCCGCGCCAGCGCGCTGGCCTGCGCATCGAGCTCCCCGTAGCGCAGCGTCTGGCCACCGCAGATCACCGCCACGGCCTCCGGCGTGGCGCGTGCCTGCGCCGCGATCCGCGCGTGCACCGGCCCGCTCCATTGCCAGTGCCCCGTCTCGCCCCGCCCCCATGCCAGCAGCCGGTCCCGATCCGGCGAACCCGCCAGGCCCAGGCTGCCCACCGGCGCCTGCGCATCGGCCACGAGCGCATCGACCGCGCTCCACAGCGCCTCCGCCACGCGTGCCACCGCTGCCGCATCGAACTGCGCACACTGGTAGCCATAGCGGATGCGCAGCACCTCGCCCAGCGTCACCCCCAGCGTCAGCGCGTAATTCGTCTCGTCGTGGTGCGCCAGTTCGCCGAACGCCAGCCCCGCCGGGGCCCCGGCCTTCAGCGCCGCATCCACCGGATAGTTCTCGAACACCAGCAAAGTGTCGAACAGGCCCTGCCCGCCTGCACCGGCCCAGCGCTGGATCTCGTACAGCGGCGTGTGCTCGAACTCGCGGCCCTGCGCCTCCTGCTGCTGCAGCGCGCGCAGCCATTCGCCCACCGGCTGCGCAGCCGGCACCCTGCCGATCACCGGCAAGGTGTTGATGAACAGGCCCAGCCATTCCTGCGCCCCCGGCAGCTCCGCCGGACGCCCCGAAACCGTGGCGCCGAAGGCCACCGTGTCCTGCCCGGTAAAGCGCTGCAACAGCAACAGCCACGCGGCCTGCACCACGGTGTTGACCGTCACGCGCTGCGCGCGGGCAAACGTGGCGATGCGCGTGGTGGCCGCCGCGTCGCGCGACACGCTATGCGCGGCGTAGCCGTCATGGGGGGCTCCGACCTCGCGCGCCAGGGCGCCGCCCAGCCGTGTGGGGGTCGCCAGCGACGACAATCGTTCGCGCCAGAAGGACTCGGCGGCCGCGCCATCCTGGCGGCCAAGCCAATCGATATAGTCGCGGTACTGCCCGGCCACCGCCGGCAGCGTTTCGCCTGCGTAATGGCGCAGCACCTCAGCCAGCAACTGCGACGTGCTCCAGCCGTCGAGCAACAGGTGATGATGGGTCCAGATGAAATGGTGCTGGCTCTCGCCGGTGCGGGCCAGCACCAGCCGCTGCAACGGCGCGCGGGTCACATCGAAGCCCTGTTCGCGCTCAGCCACGGCCAGTGTATCCACGGCATCCCGTGCGGCATCGCGGAGGTCCACCTCGCGCAACGGCAGTGGCAACGCGCTGGCCACCCATTGGGCATGCCCGCTCGCATCGCCCACAAAGCCTGTGCGCAGGATGTCATGCCGGGCCTGCACCGCGTGCCACGCCTGGGCAAAGCGTCCGGCATCCAGGCCATCGATATCGAGTCGGAGCTGGTTGACATAGGCGTCGTGGCCCGGCTGGTACAGCGCATGGAACAGCATGCCGGCCTGCATAGGCGACACCGGGTAGGCGGCGCTCACGGCATCGAGCGCCACGGGCAGTGCTGCCTGCTGGGCAGGCGTCAGCACGATGGCCGGGGCCGGCGACTCGGACGGCCCTGCCTGCGGCGCACCGGCCTCCACTGGCATAGCGACGGCCGCCAATCCCGCCACGTTCTGCGTCGCCATCAACTGGCGGGGCGTGATCTGCCAGCCAGCCTGACGCGCCCGCGCCACGATCTGCAGGCTCAGGATGGAGTCCCCGCCCAGTTCGAAGAAGTTGTCATACCGGCCCACGCGCGCCACGCCCAGCAGCGCCTGCCAGACGCCGGCCAGCGCCACCTCGGCGGCGCCACTCGGTGCCTCAAAGGCGGTGCTGGCACTGAATTCCGGCGCTGGCAGCCGCTTGCGGTCAAGCTTGCCGTTCGGCGACAGGGGCAACGCGTCGAGCGTCACGATCACGGCTGGCACCATGTAGTCGGGCAGCTGTGCGGCCAGTCTCGCGCGCAGCGCGGCACCGTCTGGCACCGCGCCGTCGGCGGCCGTCACGTAGGACGCGAGCTTGCCGTCGTGTGCCACGGTCACCGCTTCGCGCACGCCATCACACGCCAGCAGGCAGGCGTCGATCTCGCCCAGTTCGATGCGCAAGCCGCGAATCTTGACCTGGTGATCGATCCGGCCCAGGTATTCCAGCGCCATATCGGCGCCCCAGCGCGCGAGATCTCCGGTGCGATACAACCGTTCGCCGTTGCCGAACGGGTGCGGCACGAAGCGTTCGGCGGTCAGTGCCGGACGCCCCAGGTAGCCCCGTGCCAGCCCCACGCCGCCAAGGTAGAGCTCCCCAGCCGCGCCGGCCGGTGCGAAATCGAGTCCCGCGTCAAGTACATGCGTCTCGATGGCGTCGATGGGACGCCCGATCGGCACGGTTCCCCTCCCGTCGGCCGCGCAGGTCCAGTGCGTGACGTCGATTGCCGCCTCGGTGGGGCCATAGAGGTTGTACAGGGCAGCGTGTGGCAGCAGCGCGAGCGTGCGGTCCTGCAGATCGGCGGGCAATGCCTCGCCGCTGCAGACGATACGCCGCAGCGTATCGCAGCGGGCCGCCGATGGATCGCCCACGAACGCTTGCAGCATCGACGGCACGAAATGCAGCGTGCTCACACGGTGCCGGGCAATGGCCTGGGCCAGCCGCGCCGGTTCGCGATGGGCACCAGGCGCGCACACCGCCAGCCGCGCGCCTTCCATCAACGGCCAGAAGAATTCCCAGACCGAAACATCGAAACTGAACGGCGTCTTCTGCAGCACCACGTCGTCGTGGGTCAGTGCGTAGGCCGATTGCATCCACGCCAGACGATTCCAGAGCGCCACATGCCGGTTCGGCACGCCTTTGGGCCGCCCGGTGGATCCCGAGGTGTAGATCACGTAGGCCAGGTGTTCGGGGTCGATCGCCACCACCGGATCATGGTCCGGGCCATCGACCACGGCAGCGATCGGCAGCACCGCGACGTCGGCCGGCACCGGCAGGTCCTGCGCCAGCCCGTGCGTGAGCAACAAACCGATGCCGCTGTCCTCGATCATGTACGCCAGCCGTTCCGGCGGGTAGTCCGGGTCCAGCGGCACATACGCGCCGCCCGACTTCAAGATCGCCAGCAGCCCGACCACCATCTCCACCGACCGCTGCGCCGCAATGCCGACGCGTGATTCCGGGC
>NZ_PJRP01000038.1 GCF_002858765.1 Cupriavidus pauculus | reverse complement strand
GTAACCGTCCGCTGATGGCCGTGTGGACACGAGAGGCGAACCTATCCAGAGTAGTTCCCATCAAAATCTAGCGGGGACTACTTTGGAGACTGTGGCAAAGCGCGGTGGCCGCACACGCGGCAGCCGGAATCACCCCATCGAATTGAAGCAAAGGCTTGCAGAAGCTGCGTGCGTTCCAGGGGTGTCGGTTTCAAAGCTGGCCCTGGAACACGGTCTAAACGTGAACATGGTCTTTCGGTGGCGGCGCATGCTTAGAGCAGGCCACCTCGGCGTCCCCCATGCTGGCGACGCCCCAATGCTGCTCCCCGTTGTGCTCAGAGGCCCCGAAGGTGAGAAACCTGCCGGCGGGTCGCTTACAGGAGTCATCCGGCTGCAACTGGCCAAGGGCCAGGTGAGCATTGAAGGCCGAGTCGATCCAGAACTCCTGCGTATGGTGGTGCAGTGCCTGTGCTAATGATGGAGCCGCCGGGCAATACCCGGATATGGGTTGCCGCAGGATTTACGGACATGCGATGTGGCTTCGATGGGCTGGCTGCCAAAGTGCAGATGGTTCTGCAGAAAGACCCATTCTCTGGACACGCGTTTCTCTTCAGAGGAAAACGTGGCGATCTCATCAAGTGCCTGTATTGGCGCGACGGTGGAATGTGCCTGTTTGCCAAGCGGTTGGAACGAGGTCGGTTTGCCTGGCCGCGCGCGGAAGGTGGCGTGGTGGCCCTGACGAACGCGCAACTTGGACTTCTGTTGGAGGGATTCGACTGGCGGCAGCCCATCGATGCAGCCCGCCCGTGCAGTGCTTTGTAAACGTCTGTGACAACGCACGTGGGGAGTGATGCTGGCGCCTAGACTGCTTGCATGACCTCCAGTAACGCTTCGCTTCCCGACGACATCGACGCCTTGAAGGCCCTGCTTCTGGCGCGGGAAACGGCGCTTCGTGAGCGCGACAGCGACTTGGAGAATCTACGCGACACGGTCGCGACGCTGCAGAAGACGCTCTCAGATCGGGCACTGGAAATCGAGAGCCTGAAGCTGTGGATCGCAAAGCTCCAAAGAATGCAGTTCGGGCGAAAATCCGAGAAGATTGATCGCCAGATCGAACAACTGGAACTACGTCTGGAGGATCTGCAGGCCGACGAAGGCGCGGGGGTGCTCGATGCAAGCAAGCCGCGCTCAAAGGAGGCGACCAGGCCGACTGGACGCAGAGCCCTCCCTGATCATTTACCGCGCGAAGATATCGTCCATCAACCTCAGGATGTGTGCTGTCCGCAGTGTGGCGGAACGCTCAACGAGCTTGGCGAAGACATCGCCGAGCAGCTCGAGTACGTGCCCGGGCACTGGCGAGTGATCCGCCATCGTCGGCCGAAGAAGGCCTGCGTTCGCTGTGACTGCATCGTCCAAGCGGCCGCGCCCAGCCGGCCCATAGATCGCGGTATGCCGGGTCCTGGCCTACTCGCCCATGTCCTGGTTGGAAAGTTCTGCGACCATCTTCCCCTGTATCGGCAGTCGGCGATATACGCGCGGGATGGCGTCGAGTTGAGCCGCTCGACACTTGCTGATTGGGTCGGACAGGCCAGCGCACTACTACGCCCGCTGGTCGATGCAACTCGGCAGTACGTGATGGCGGCGTCGAAGATCCACGCCGACGATACGCCGGTACCAGTACTTGAACCCGGAAACGGCAAGACCAAGACAGGCCGCCTCTGGACCTATGTACGTGACGACAGGCCCGCTGGTTCGGTGGACGCACCGGCCGTCTGGTTCGCGTACAGTCCGAGTCGGTCAGGCGAATATCCGCAGGCTCACCTGAAAGGCTTCAAGGGAATCCTGCAAGCTGACGCATTCGCAGGCTACAACGCCATTTACAAAGACGGCGAGGTACAAGAGGCTGGATGTGTTGCCCACGCGAGACGAAAATTCCACGATCTGTACCTGGCACGCAGGAACGACGTCAACACTGAGGCGCTGCGCCGGATCGGTGAACTTTACGCAATTGAGGCAGAGATCCGCGGGAAGCCTCCCGACGAGCGAAGGCGCGTCCGACAAGAACGAGCGCTTCCATTGCTGGAAGCCTTCGAGATCTGGTTACGTTCGACGCTTAGCAAGGTGTCGCCAAAAAGCGATACCGCGAAGGCTATTGGCTACGCATTGAATCAGTGGTCGGCATTGACCCTGTATGCCAGTGACGGTCGCGTTGAGATCGATAACAACGCAGCGGAGCGTGCGCTGCGGGCCGTTGCCCTCGGCCGAAAGAACTTCCTTCACTTCGGCTCTGACAGTGGCGGCGAACGCGGTGCCGCTATCTACTCGCTGGTGGCCTCAGCCAAGTTGAACGGACTCGACCCAGAGGCCTACCTGAGCGACGTCATTGCGCGCATCGCCGACTACCCCGTCAATCGCGTCAGCGAACTGCTGCCATGGGCCATGGCTGAGCAGTTCCGCACGACCGCCGCCTGAAAGCAACCCCGTCGTCAAGAACGCTGTCCGTCGGACGGTTAC
>NZ_PJRP01000037.1:8037-9466 GCF_002858765.1 Cupriavidus pauculus | reverse complement strand
GGCGCAGTTCAAGACCCGACCGCTGACGCAGGCCGAAATCTCGCGCGCCTTCAACGTCCGGCTCAAGCGCAACTTCGACGCCGAAGGCATCCGCATGGCGGCCCCGTACGTGACCGTGCAGGTCGACTTCGAGTACCGGCGCGGCTGGAAATTCTCGACGTACGCCACCTGGTGGGTCCGTCAGGCCGTGACGCGGGCACTCGCCGACCAGGCGCGAACGATTCGGGTGCCGGTCCACATGATCGAATCCATCAACAAGCTCAATCGCATTTCGCGGGAGATCCTGCAGCAGACCGGGAAGGAACCCGAACCGGCGGTCCTCGCTGAGCGCATGGAGTTGTCTGAGGAGAAGGTACGCGGGATGCTCAAGATTGCGCGGCAGCCCATTTCGCTCGAGACTCCGGTGGGTGAAGAGGGCGACACGACGCTCGGTGACATGATTGAGGATGATGCGGTGAGCTCACCGGCTGACGCCGCCATCATGGCCGGGCTGCGCGCACAGATCGACGCGGCCCTCAATGAATTGTCGCCGCGCGAGGCCAAGGTCCTGCGGATGCGGTTTGGCCTCGACACGAGCATGGAGCACACGCTGGAAGAAGTCGGCAAGCAATTCGACGTGACCCGCGAGCGGATCCGTCAGATTGAAGCCAAGGCGATGCGCAAACTGAAGCATCCCAGCCGGGCTGACAAGCTGAAGGCGTTTCTCGATCGTTGAACAAGGGGCGGAGGCACGCCTCCGCCTTTTATGCTCAAGATTTGCGCCCATTTTGCTCCGGTTTCACGGCATTTCTTAGCGTTGCCTGGGCGGTCGGCCAGCCAATCAGCCTGGTCGCATGCTCCCGCGTGGAGAACCCCAGTTGGAAGTCCTCCAACTCCTCCGCTATCCCCCTCGAGAGACAGTCGCCCATCATGACGGCTGTCTCGCCGCGCACCATCCTCATTGCGAGAATCCGGTCGACAACCCAGTTCGGGGCGCTGTTGCCGTGGCCGCAAAAATACCCCTGATACGCCACACAGAGTGTTGGCACCCAATGCCGTCAATAGGACAAGCCATCGCCCGCAAACCCTTGCCAGGAAAGGTTTCCCGGGTCATGACATAGGGCGACATACTTGCCATATGGCGCCCTTTCCGATCGCCCCCTACAGTTGGCTCACCGACGCCGCGACTGCCAAGTCAAGCGTCACCGCCAAACCGAAGGGACGATCATGCAACTCCACAAACTCACTCTCCTGGTCACCGGCTTCGTCGTGACCGCGTCGATGGTCGAGGCCGCGTTTCTGGCACGCAAGGCCCGCCAGCAGGGCAAGGCCTACCCGTGGCATGAAATGGGGCTGTCGCTGGTCGACATGATCGGCCGCAAGCTGATGGCCTTCCTGCCGCTGTCGCTGGCCGCACCGATCTTCGCACTGGCCTGGCAGCACCGCATCT
>NZ_PJRP01000037.1:0-8027 GCF_002858765.1 Cupriavidus pauculus | reverse complement strand
GGCAAGGCCTACCCGTGGCATGAAATGGGGCTGTCGCTGGTCGACATGATCGGCCGCAAGCTGATGGCCTTCCTGCCGCTGTCGCTGGCCGCACCGATCTTCGCACTGGCCTGGCAGCACCGCATCTTCACGGTGGAAATCAACAGCGCGCTGGCCGTGCTGCTGCTCTTCGTCGGCCAGGAATTCTGCTACTACTGGTATCACCGCGCCTCGCACCGCATCCGCTTCTTCTGGGCCACGCACGCCGTGCACCACTCGCCGAATGAACTGACGCTGGGCACCGCGTATCGCCTGGGCTGGACCGGCAAGATCACCGGCACCGCCATCTTCTTCGCGCCGCTGGTGTTCCTGGGCGTGCGCCCCGAAGTGGTACTGGCCACGCTGAGCCTGAACCTGCTGTACCAGTTCTGGCTGCACACCACCTGGATTCCCAAGCTGGGCTGGCTCGAATATGTGTTCAATACCCCGTCGGCCCACCGCGTGCACCATGCCTCGAATGTCGACTACCTCGATGCCAACTACGGCGGCGTGCTGATCATCTTCGACCGCCTGTTCGGCACCTACGTGGCAGAGCGCGACGACCAACCGTGCCGCTTCGGCCTGGTGCATCCAACCACCACGCACAACCCGCTGGTCAACCAGTTCGAGCACTGGATCAGCCTGGGCAAGGACATGATGGCATCGGGCAACCTGCTGAGCGCCATCGGCTATCTGCTGATGCCCCCGGGCTGGGCACCGAATGGCCAGGGCACGACGACCGAGGAACTGCGTCAGCAACAGAAGCTGCAGCAGGGGCAGCAGATCAACGCTGAATTGGATGGCAAGGTGGCAGTCGCGCAGTAACAGGAGGGAGAGCGATGGGAGAACGGGCAGCGTGTGCTGCCCGTTTTTCTTTGCGATAAACAGCGTGTGTGTGGGAAAAACTGAGCTGGGCCCGGTTCGATGGACAGGTTCGAATGGCCGCACGGATTCTGGTCGAGGACGCATCAGAGGGGTTTGGGGCGCAAGCACGGTGCTTCCCGTGCAAGCGTCCAAGAGCAGCGCCCGAATTTCGGGCCGTCATTTTTGGTACCATCCTGCCGCAAAACAAGCACGCATACCTGGGGCACGCGGCACTATGGGCAAGAAAAACGATTGGGCTGTGAGATTTCTGGCGATTCCGGCGGTAGCCGCCTGCCTGCTATCGGCAGCCTGCACCACAACAGCGCCCTCCTATACCGGTCCCTACCCCGGTCCCTTTTCCGGTCGCCAACTATCAACCTACGATATGTCGACGGAATACGCGACCGAGTACTCGCCGGACGGGTTCACGTTGCTGGTCTACCACCGATATCAGCAATTCACGATGCTGCGCAGCACTGCAGCGGCCGAGTGCAAGACGGCGGCAGGAAATGTGGCCACGAGTGTCGCGGATCGTTGGAACCGGAAGCTCGCACCGATGGACGACAGTCGCGTCCAGCTGAACACCAGTCGGAATTGGCTGGGGAAGATCACAGCATGTTCCGCAAAGGTGCCGGTTGTCTGGGAACACTGATCCGGGCGAATACCGGCTCACGTGTGTACCTGATCGCCGCAAGTGGCAGGCGTGGCGTCGGCCGGCTTCAGGCCCGCGGTTCCGACAGTAACGAGAGAATGCGCGGATCATGCTCAACGCGCTGCGCTTCAACGATCCGCGCCTTCGTCACGTCAGCGTGAGCCGGATTGAAAAGATAGTTCGACGCGTAGGGCACCAGGACACTTGGCACCTTCAAGAGCAGACTGGACCGGACCGAGAGCCATTCGGTCCCGGCGTTTTTTGACCAACCCGCGTCTTCTTTCCAGTCCTGTGGTAGGTCCGGTATGTTCGCCACCGCGACCGCGTCATCAATCTCGACTTTCAAGAGTTGATAGTTCGTGGGAAGGTCCTCGATCCGCGACACTTCGTGGTGAACCAGCACTTCCAGGAACGCTAATGCCGGATGCTCGGCCAGGTAAACAACCGGCTGCCCCGGGAAATGCCAGCGCCCACCCGCCCGCAATCCGCCAACACCTTTGAGATCGGCGTAGTTACTGATTCGCCAAAGGATCATCAGGCAAAGTACCCCTCGTCAATCTGCACCAATTGCTCCTCGACGAGATGGGCGCCCTGCTCCGTTCCGGCCAATGACAGCGGCGCAGCGCCGCCGATTCGCTGCTGTTTGGACCGCAGCCAACGCAGACCACGCTCCATGTCGCCAAAGGTATTGGCGGCCTGAGCCAGGATCCGGGCGAGTCGAATAGCCTTGTCCGATTCTTCCACGGTCAGGGATTGGCCTTTCTCACGGCGATGACTGAGGGTCCGGCGGGGAATAATGAAGGTGATCTCCTCCCACGACAGTCCGGCCTCCAGCAGGCGCTCGAGGATGTCAACGGGGAGCCGATCGTTGGCCAGGGTGGCAAGATCCGCCCCCGTCCGCACTTTTGTGCTCAAAAAGCTACTCAATCGCTCGAGATAGCGCTCGTAAGGCGCTTGCGCGCCAGTAGGACGAAAGGCAATGGTCTGCATAGCAGCGTGCTCCGGCATTTGCCTCCATGATAGTGGCAAATTGCCAAAGGGACAATTGGCCGCCGGGATTCCTGACATCCCCAGACCTCTCCATCGGGACTCGCAAGCGGTTCGAGTCAGTCTCCCAGGAAGATCCGTCTCTGCGCGTTTTCGATGTGACATCGCATCGCCTGCGACGCCTGTGTCGACGATCGTTCGGCGATGGCATCGATAATGGCTCGGTGCTCGGCTTGGACCACGTCGAATCGCGCCGCTACGCGAGCCTGACCTAGGTTACGCGCGAGTTCCATGCACTGGCGGATGGGCCCGAGCGCATGCTCGATGGTCGACACGAAGAATGAGTTGTGCGACGCGCGCGCTATTGCCAAGTGCAGCTGCAGGTCTTCTTCGACCCCCATTGCTCCGCTATCCTGCGTGCGGTCCAGCGCCGCATATGCCGTCCGGATAATGTCCAGGTCGGTATCGGTGCGCATCTGGGCAGCAATCTCCGCCGCGCCGACTTCCACGCAGAGTCGAAATGCATAGTAGTGCTGGATATCGGCAATGCTCTGGATCTGCGGACTGGCGCTCACCTGGCTGCGCACGGGCATGCGCTGCACGAAACTACCCGAGCCGCGGCGCGAGACCACAATGCCTTCCGAGCGCAATCGTGACAGTGCCTCGCGCACCGTGGTGCGCGATACCGCATACCGATTGGCCAGATCCACTTCCGTCGGCAATTTCTGGTCCGCGGCGAACTCGCCGCGGAGGATGGCAGCGATGATCAGCTTGCAGACCTGCTCAGAACGGCTTGTGCTGTCGCTGGGCGTCAATACGATGTCTTCCAAGCGTTCTTCCCTTTGAAGATGTGGCGGTGTGCCGGTGGTCCGGCAACTTGTCCGAAGTTGTCACACTACCATACTGCGTTTGCCTGGCCGAAGCCATAGCTGCGCGGTCATCGTACGTCACAAAATGGAACGAATAAGACGCTTTCACCGCCGGGTATACCCCAGATCCACGCTTTCTGCGTTGACTTCAGCACGGATTCACACCAAAGTTGCCGGACTCAAACACAAAGTTGTCGGACTAATCATGCGTTTTACGTTGTACGACGTCGCATAAATACCGGCAGATCGATTCAGGACATCTCCGGAGTTTTATCGTGACCAGGATTGCATTGAGCGGCGCGGGCGGCCAGTTGGGTAAGTTGCTCCGCGCAGAGTTGCCCACGCGCGGCTATTCCTTACGCGCATCAGGGCACACCACCCCGCTCGCCACGCTGACCGAGGGTGAAGACGTGATGCACGGCGATTTGTGCGACCCCGCCGTCGTGGATCGGCTGCTGGAAGATGTGGACGTACTCATTCACATGGCAGGCACCAGCGTAGAGCGGCCGTTGCCGGAAATCATCGACAACAACCTGCGCTCGCTTTACGAAATCTACGAAGGCGCGCGTCGCCAGCGTGTGCGCCGCGTGATTTTTGCCAGTTCCAATCATGCCATCGGCATGTACCCGGTGACCGAGACACTGCGCACCGACTGCGAATTCCGGCCCGACGGCTTCTACGGACTGAGCAAGATGTGGGGCGAAGGCATGGCGCGCCTTTACTGGGACAAGCACGGCATCGAGTCCGTTTGCATTCGCATTGGGAGCTGCGTGGCGCGTCCGACCGAGCCACGTCACCTGAGCACGTGGCTGGGCCATGATGATTTCGTGCACCTCATCGACCGGAGCATCCAAGCGTCCGATGTGGGCTTCGCCGTGGTGTGGGGCGTATCGGCCAACACGCGCAGCTACTGGGATAACCGCGATGCGGCAGCGCGCCTGCACTACCTGCCGACGCAAAACGCCGAGCATTTTGCCGACGACATCCTGTCACGCCCCGATCCACTCGACCCGGTAGCACGCCGGCATCAAGGCGGCAGCTTTGCCAGCATCGACTACACGGCGCCGGAGGACCGTCCGGGGCGCTGACACGCCTCGTCATCCGCCAAAGCCAAAGAACAAGACGCGGCGACGCGCGCCGCAACGGACAAGACAGCAACTGAGGAGACAAGCAATGAAACGTATCAAGGGCATGCGCTGGTGGATGGTCAGCCTGGTCACGATGGGCCTGATCGTCAACTATCTGGCGCGCAATACGCTGTCGGTCGCCGCGCCGACAATGATGACCGAGCTGAACATGACCACGCAGGAGTACTCCTACGTGGTGGTGGCATGGCAGGTCTGCTATGCGCTGATGCAACCGGTGGCGGGCCTGGTGCTTGACGCCATCGGCACCAAGATTGGTTTTGGCATCTTTGCGCTGGCGTGGTCGCTGGCATGCGCGGCGGCAGCGCTGGCCACCGGTTGGCAGGGGATGGCATTCTTCCGCGGCCTGCTCGGGCTCACCGAGGCGGCCGGCATTCCAGGGGGCGTGAAGGCGACCACCGAGTGGTTCCCGGCCAAGGAAAGATCAGTGGCCATCGGCTGGTTCAACATCGGTTCGTCGATTGGCGCTCTCTGCGCCCCGCCCCTCGTGGTCTGGACGATCCTGCATGGCGGTTGGCAGTTGTCCTTCGTGGTGGTGGGCGTGCTTGGCGTAGCATGGACGGCGCTGTGGGCACTTTTCTACAAGCATCCGAAGCAGCAGAAGCGTCTGTCCGACGACGAGCGCGACTACATCCTGGCCGGACAGGAATCGCTGCACAAGGACAGCAGTGCACCCAAGGCAAGCTGGCTGCAAATCGTGCGCGGCCGCAACTTCTGGTCGATCGCGATCCCGCGCTTCCTGTCGGAACCCGCATGGCAGACGTTCAACGCCTGGATTCCGCTGTACATGGCCACCGAGCGCCATATGAACATCAAGGAAATCGCGATGTTCGCGTGGCTGCCGTTCCTGGCCGCCGACATCGGTTGCGTGCTGGGCGGCTACCTCAGCCCTTGGTTCCACAAGCATCTGAAGGTGTCGCTGTTCACGTCGCGCAAGCTGGTGATGCTGGTCGGTTGCTTGTCGATGATCGGCCCCGCATGCGTGGGGCTGGTCGATAGCCCTTATGCGGCCATCGCGCTGCTGTGCGTCGGCGGGTTTGCGCACCAGACCCTGTCGGGCGCGCTGTACTCGATCACCTCCGATGTGTTCGGCAAGAACGAAGTCGCAACTGCCACCGGCCTGGCCGGCATGACTGGCTATCTGGGGGCTACGCTGTTCACCCTGGTGTTCGGCCTTGCGGTCACGCATATCGGCTACAGCCCCCTGTTTGTGGTGTTGGCCGTGTTCGACCTGGTGGCCGCTGCCGTCGTGTTCGTGATGGCACGCGAACGCGTCGCACCCGCGACGACAAACGCCGGCATGCATTCGACAGCCGCGCATTCCTGACCTCGCGGTCGGTCACAGTCCGCTCGCTGCATTACTTCCGAAGTACCGGCGGTTTACGTTATGGCCCGAACGCTTTTGCGTTCGCGGCCTCGGGCGCATGCCATCCGCGTTTTTTGGCCTTCCGGCCTTTCCGCCTTCCCTAGTCCCAACCGAAAACAACACAAACGATGCAAAAACAACGAGGAGGATTCACGATGACCCTGAAATGGCAAGTGGCAGCATTGAGTCTGCTGGCAGCAAGCGCCGCCAGCGCACAATCCAGCGTGACGCTGTACGGCGTAGCGGATGCCGGTATCGAGTACACGAACAAGTCTGCGCCCACGGCAGCCGGCACCAGTGGCGGCAGTGCAGTGCGCGTGACGTCAGGGAACCAATCCGGATCGCGCTGGGGTCTGCGCGGCGTGGAAGATCTGGGCGGCGGCCTCAAGACCCTGTTTGTGTTGGAAAGCGGCGTCAACTTCGACACCGGTACGTCAGGCCAAGGTGGACGCTTGTTCGGTCGTAATGCCTATGTCGGCCTGCAAGGTCCGTACGGTACGTTTTCGCTCGGCCGCCACACCACCCCGTACTTCGATTTCGGTCTGCTTTACGACCCGATGGCGATCTCCACCCGCTACGGCATCACCTCCATCGCACCGGAATTCGGCTCGCGTGCTGACAACAGCGGCAAGTACATCGGCATCTTCGGCGGCCTGACGGTGTCTGCCCTGTACAGCTTTACGAACAACGGCACAGAGATTCCGGGCAACTTTACCAATGGTCGCGAGTACAGCTTCTCTGCCACCTATGCCACAGGCCCACTTTCGATCGGTGCGATTTACGACCAGGCAAACAATGTGGGGGATGCAAGCGCGCAGCTGATTCGCCGCGCCTCGGCAGCGGGATCGTACTCGTTTGGCGCAGCCAAGGCGTACGCTGGTTATCGTTGGGGCAAGGCGTTCAATGGCGCCACGCTGCCGGGTGGCCAGTTCGCGAACGGCGGCTCTAACCTGTACTGGGCGGGGCTGGGCTATCAGTTCACCCCGGCATTTTCCGTGATTGGCGCCGCGTACTACCAGGACTTCCGTAACTCCGGCGCCGATCCGTGGGACTTTGTCGCCACTGCCGACTACGCGTTCTCGAAGCGCACGGACGTGTACCTCTCCGTGTCGTATGTGAAGAACAAGAACAACTCGAATCTTGGCGTGAACGGCTTTAACACCAACAGCCCCACGGACAGTGCCTTCGTACAGAACGGCGCCAACCAGTTTGGTGCCACGATGGGCATCCGCCACAAGTTCTGATCGTAGTCGTAAATCGATTCACGCGCGGAGATCCGCGCTACCCCACACGATGAGGTGGGCCTTTTCTAGCCCGCTTCATCGCCCAAACGCCTCAGGCCCAACGCAACGCTAGCGGATCAAGCCGCCCTGCGATCTCGATCAACTCCATGCGCGTGTTGCGTGCAATGTAAAACTGAGCCAGTCAGATTTCGGTTGCGCTTGACAGCGCGTGTCGTCAGGCATCGTCGGCATCGGATGGCGCGGCGCCCCCGAGGCAATGACACCGCCTGCCTTCATGAGTGATTTCGCAGTCAAGATGCCGCCCTGCCGACTTTCCTGGTGTATGAGCAGTAACCATTTTGATATCGCTCGAATGCCAAGTTTTTCTCGCCGTCTCGATAGGCTTCGATGATTGGCCGGATAACCGGATGCACACGTTGGTTCGCCACGTCGCGCAACCACTTGCCAACCTCGGCGTTGGCCGTATCAACATCAAGCACCAGGTCCGACTGCTTTAGCCAACGGGTCAACGGTACGTAGAAGTTGCCGCGCAGATACCGATGGAAGCCCTCGACCTTGCCCTTGTTTGCGCACGGTACGGACGGCAGAGCCTGAGAATAAAGCCATGCTTGGTCGGCCGCAGGTCACGCTGCTTGTAGCGTGGAACCTCAGCCCAAGGGGTTGCGAGGCAACTGGCGGAGAGAAGCGCATTCGAGCTTTGAGGGGCGTTATTGCTCCTTGCTCCAGACTGCTTCTGCCAACTATTTATCTGCCCCCAAAAGCAAAACCCCCAAGCTTTTAGGGCTTGGGGGTTCTGGGTATAAGAGCCTGGCGATGACCTACTTTCACACGGGTATCCGCACTATCATCGGCGCAAAGTCGTTTCACGGTCCTGTTCGGGAT
>NZ_PJRP01000036.1:3236-11070 GCF_002858765.1 Cupriavidus pauculus | reverse complement strand
GCAGCACCACCTGCATCGACCAGCCATCGGAGACGATGTGGTGCATGACCACCACCAGCAGGTGGTCGTCGGGGGCCAGCTCCAGCAGCAGCACGCGCAGCAGCGGGCCGTGGGCCAGGTCGAACGGGGCGCGGGCGAAGGCGGCGGCGCGCGCCCGGGCCTGCGCCTCGTCGCAGCGGACGTGTTCGAAGGCCACCGGCGCCGGGGCGTCGATGACCTGGCGCGCCAGCCCATCGTCGCCGGCCTCGAAGCGCGTGCGTAGCGACTCGTGCCGTGCGGCCAGCGCGTCGAAGGTTGTACGCACGGCGCCCGCATCAAGCGCGCCACGCAGGCGCAGCGCGCCCGGTACGTTATAGGCATTGCCGGCAGGGTCGAGTTGCCACAGGAACCACTGGCGCTGCTGGGCAAACGAACCCGGCGCACCCCCTTCCCGCTGTGCGGGCACGATCGGGAACCGCGAGAACGCCATGCCCTTCTCGCGCATCACAGCCAGTAACCTGCGCCGGTCCTGCTCTCCGAGTGCGGCAATACGTTGGGCGACTGCCAGCAGTTCCTGATCCATGCTCTCGCTCCTCAAAATGCGGAATCCGGGGAAAAAAATGGCCAGCCGTGGCCGGCTGGCCGGGTACAGCACTGCAATCAACCGATGCGACTACGCCGCCTTACCAGCGGTAGCGCGCCGTGGCCAGCACCACGCGGCGCGGACCGTAAAAGCAGAGGTTGGCGTTGTTGCACGAGGCCACATAGGCCTTGTTGAACAGGTTCGACGCGTTCAGCTCCAGCGATGCGCCCTTGAGCGATGCATCGGCCTTGCCCAGGTCGTAGCGGATGGCCAGGTCGAACAGCCATGCCGGCGGCACGAAGGTCTGGCCGATGCCGTCGTCAGTGGTGGCGCCGATGTAGCGCGCGCCGGCGCCCAGGCCCAGGCCCGCGAAGGTGCCCACGCGGAACGTGTAGTTGCCCCACAGCGACGCCATGTGGCGCGGCACGCCCGCAAACGGCACCTTGCCAAGGTTGTCGGTCGCGCTCTTGGTGACCTCCATGTCCGTGAACGTGTACGAGGCCAGCACGTCGATGTTGCGCGTGACTTCCAGCTTGCCCTGCAGCTCCAGGCCGCGCGAGCGGATCTCGCCCGTCTCGGTCTGGAACGTGGGGTGGTCCAGGTCGGTCGTCAGCACATTGGTCTGGCGCAGGTCGAACAGCGACGCCGTGACGAAGCTGTTGCCACCGCGCGGCTGGTACTTCACGCCCACCTCGGCCTGCTTGCCCTTGGTCGGCTTGAACGCATCGCCGCCGAACGTGGTGCCCACCTGCGGACGGAACGACGTGGAGTAGCTCACGTACGGCGTCAAGCCGGCGTCGGTCTGGTACGCCAGGCCAGCGCGGTAGGTGAACGCGTTGTCATCCTGGCTGGTCGTGTTGCTCGTGAAATCATTGCGCGTGGACATGTTGGCCGTGTCGTAGCGCCCGCCCAACGTCAGGATCCAGTGCCGGTCGATCTTGATCTGGTCCTGCAGGTAGAAGCCCAGTTGGCGCATCTTCTGGTACGTGCTCGAGTAGATGGCCGGCGACGCGATCGAATACCCGTAGACCGGATCGAACGGGTTGATCGGCGGCACATCCATGTCGAAGCCGAGCTGCGTATTGAAGGCCGACGTCTGGTAGTCCACCCCAGCCAGCCATTTCTGGTCCACAATGCCATGCGACATCTTGTACTCGAGCTGGTTGTCGATCGCGAACGTGTGGGCGTGTTCGCGCGACGAGAACGCGTAGCGCTGCAGGCGCGTGTAGTCGGTGTTGCCGGCAGCATCCGTGGCCCAGCCCAGCTCGGTGATCAGGGCCTGGTAGTCGGTCGTGATCTCGCTGAAGCGGGCGTTCTGGCGGAAGGCCAGCGCGTCGTTGAACTTGTGCTCGAACGCATAGCCCACCATCGCCTGGTTCTTGTTGTACTTGTCGAAGCCCGGCTCGCCCGAGAAGAAGCCCGGGCTGATCTTGCCGAACGGCGTGGACTTGAGCGTGCCATCGGCGGGCAGCCACTGGTCGGTGGAGCCGGCACGGATCTGCTGGTAGCTCGTCAGCAACGTGAACGTGGTGTCCGGCGTCATCTTCCACGTCAGGGAAGGCGCAATGTAGAAGCGCTTGTCCTTGACGAAGCCTACCTGCGTGTCGGCGTCGCGCAGCATGCCGTTGAGGCGGTAGAGCACCTTCCCGTCCTTGTCCAGCGCGCCGCCGAAGTCGAACGCCCCCTGGAGACGGGCGGGATAGCCGCTGGTGATCTCCACCTCCCGCACAGGCGCCTCAGTCGGGCGCTTGCTCACCTGGTTCACCAGCCCGCCCGGCACGTTCTGGCCGTACAGCACCGACGCCGGACCTCGGATGACTTCCACGCTGTCCAGGCTGTATGGGTTGATGTCGTACGAGCCGTAGTAGCGCGTGGGCAACGCCAGGCCGTCCAGGTAGATGCCCTGGTTCGACGCCGCCACCGAGAAGCCACGAATGCGGATGTTCTGGTGGCGCAGGTCGTTCGCCAGTTCGGTGCGCACGCCAGCCTCGTAGCGCAGCGCTTCCTCCATCTTCTGCACGCCCTGCCAGTCCATCTGTTCGCGGGTGACCACGGATATCGACTGTGGTACCTCGGAGAGCGGCGTATCGGTCTTGCTGCCGACCGTGCTCTTTGTGGCCACCATGCCGTCCCCGACAGCCTGGTTTTCCGTCACCGTGACCGTCGGCAACGTGGTCCCTGCCTGGCTGCCGTCCGTCTGTGTCGGGGTCTGTGTCGGGGTCTGTGTCTGGTTCGGGGCCTGGGCCCACAGTGCCGGCGACGCGCCCCAGACCATCATACCCACGCAGACGCCAATCACCCGGCGTCCCGACATCCCCGTGCCTCCAGCCAACTGCTGGCCGTGACCGTCCCTCTTATTCTTCTTCACAATTTCCTCTCGTCAAATGTATGGACATGCCGCGGGATGGACCCGCGGCATCATTCAACGCGCCTCGTCCAGCAAGTCCAACAGGCGCGTTGTCTCCCCTATCAACTGGTCGGCGTCCGCATTGGCATTGCGGAGCTCCACGTCGACCGTATTGGCCAGCTCACGCAGAATCGGCGTGGTGAAAACGCTGGCCAACTGAACATTGACGAATAAGGCCTGCCTGATTTTTAACTGAACCTGCAGGGCGGCCATGGAATGGCCCCCGAGTTCGAAGAAGTTGTCGTGGCGGCCCACCTGCACCACGCCCAGCACCTCCTGCCAGATTGCCGCCAGCATGGCTTCCGTGCCGCCTTGCGGCGCTTCATAGGTCTGCGTGGCCACATACTCCGGCACCGGCAGCGCCCCGCGGTCCACCTTGCCGTTCGCGGTCAGCGGCAGCCCGGGCAACAGCATCACTGCGGACGGCACCATGTAGTCCGGCAGTGTCTGGCCGAGCGTGCGCCGCAGCGCCTGACCGTCCAGCCCTTCCTGTGGCTTCTGCGCCCCCAGTGCCTCTACCCCAGTCACGTAACCCACGAGCCGGCCCTCGCGTGCCAGCACCACCGCCTCGCGCACCCCTTCGCAGGCCAACAGTTGCGCCTCCACCTCGCCCAGCTCGATCCGGAAGCCCCGGATCTTCACCTGGTGGTCGATCCGGCCCAGGTACTCCAGCTCCCCTGCCGCGCTCCAGCGCGCCAGGTCACCCGTGCGGTACAAGCGACTGCCCGCCGCCCCGAACGGATCGGGCACAAAGCGCTCAGCCGTCAGGCCCGGGCGGCCCAAATAGCCCCGCGCCAACCCCTCGCCTGACACATACAGCTCGCCCGAGATGCCAGCCGGCACCGGTTCACATTCCCCATCGAGCACGTACAGGCCCAGGTCCGGAATCCGCTCCCCGATGGGGCTGCGCTGGCCTTCCAGATCCGTTTTTTCGATGCGGCGGTAGGTCACATGTACGGTCGTCTCGGTGATGCCGTACATATTGATCAGCGCCGGTCCAGCCTCCCCGAAATGAGCCAGCCATGGCCGCAGCGTCGCGGGCTCCAGTGCCTCACCCCCAAAGATCACCACGCGTAGCGGTGTGCTGGCGCGCTCGTATAGCGCGGGCAACTGCAGCAGTTGCCGGAATGCCGACGGCGTCTGGTTCAGCACCGTCACGCCCTCGCGCTCGATCAGCGCCAGGAATGCCTCCGGGTGGCGGCTCGTCAGGTACGGCACCACCACCAGCTTGCCGCCGTGGCACAGCGCGCCGAAGATCTCCCACACCGAGAAGTCGAACGCGTAGGAATGGAACAGCGTCCAGACGTCGTCGGGGCCGAAGTCGAACCAGTGCCCGGTCGAGGCCAGCAGCCGCGCGACGTTGCGGTGCGTGAGTTGCGCCCCCTTGGGCCGACCGGTGGAGCCAGAGGTGTAGATCACGTAGGCCAGATGATTCGGATCGACCACCACGCCTGGATTGTGATCAGGACCGTCAACGACGGCACCAATCTCCAGCACCTCCAGGCCCTCCGGCACGGACAACTCCTGCGCCAGCCCGTGCGTGAGCAGCAGCCCGATGCCGCTGTCCTCGATCATGTAGGCCAGGCGTTCCGGCGGGTAGTCCGGGTCCAGCGGCACGTACGCCCCGCCCGCCTTGAGGATCGCCAGCAGCCCGACCACCAGTTCCGCCGAGCGCCGCGCCGCGATGCCGACCTTGACCTCGGGGCCGACACCCCGGCCAATCAGCGCGTGCGCCAGGCGGTTAGCCCGGGTGTTCAGTTCGGCATAGGTCAGCCGTTCGTCTTCGAATACCAGCGCATCGGCGTCCGGGTGTTGCGCGGCATAGGCTTCGATGCGCACGTGCAAGGATTCCACCGCTCGGGCAGTCACCGACTGGATGCCGCCTCGCAGGACGGCATCGCGTTCGACGCGGTCGAGCAACGCGATTGCGCCGACGCGCGCCTGCGGCATCTGGGCCATTGCCTCCAGCACACGCAGGTAGTGCCGCGCCATCCGTGCCACGGTTTGCGGTGCGAACAATTCCGCCGCGTAAGAGAACCAGCCACGGACTGAGCCGCCCTCGCCTTCTTCCGTATCGAGCGTGAACTCGAACTTCGCGCCCTGCTCGCCCAGCGGCTCGCGTTCCACTGTCAGGCCAGCTAAGTTTTCCAGTGCGCGGCCGTCGGCCCGCTGGTGGTTGTGCATCACCTGGAACAACGGTGTCTGGCCCAGGCTGCGTTCGGGCTGCAGCGCTTCCACCAATTGCTCGAACGGCAGGTCCTGGTTGGCCTGTGCCCCAAGGACAGCGGCCTTGGCCGCTTCCAGTAGGGCAGTGAGCGTCTGCTGCCCGTCCACGTCGGCGGCCAGCACCTGGGTGTTGACGAAGAAACCGACCACGCCCTCGGTTTCCACGCGCTGCCGATTCGCCACCGGCACGCCGATGCGGATCTGCGCTTCGCCCGTGTAGCGGTGCAGCAGCACCTGGAAGCCAGCGAGCAGCGCCATGAAGAGGCTCGCACCATGGACCTGGGTCAGCGTGCGCAGGCCGGTGACGAGCGCCGGCGGAAGATCAAAGTGATAGACCGCCTCGCGATAGCGAGCCTGCGCAGTCCGGGGGTGATCGGTCGGCAATGCCAGCACGGGATGGTGGATGCCAAGCTGCGCCTTCCAGTAGTCGAGCTGGCGTGCCAGCTCGCCGCTCTCCAGCCACTGGCGCTGCCATACCGCGTAGTCGGCGTACTGGATGGGCAATGGTTGCTCATCGACGGCTTCGCCTTGGGTGATGGCGCGGTAGCGCTCCACAAACTCGCGTAGCACCACCTGCATCGACCAGCCGTCCGACACGATGTGGTGCATCACCACCACGAGCAAGTGGTCGGCCGGCGCCAGCTCCAGCAGGAGCACGCGCAGCAGTGGCCCCTGCGCCAGATCGAACGGGGCCCGGGCAAACGCCATGGCACGCTCACGTGCCGTCGACTCGCTGCAGCGCGCATGCTCGAAGGCCACCGGCCCGGGCGCATCAATGATCTGGCGTGCCCGGCCATCGCCGCCCGCCGCGAAGCGCGTGCGTAGCGATTCGTGGCGCGCGGCCAGCGCGTCGAATGTCTCGCGGATGGCCGGCCGGTCCACCGCACCGCGCAAGCGCAGGGCTCCGGCCATGTTGTAGGCGTTGTCCTGCGGCGCCAGTTGCCATAGGAACCACTGGCGCTGCTGCGCATAGGACCCGACAACACTTCGTCGCACCGAGTCGGGCAACGCGGGAATGGTCGCGACCGCTGTGCCGCGCGGCAGCGTATCGACCAGCGCGGCGAGTTCGCTAAGCACCTGCCGCTCGAACAGGTGCCGTGGCGCAAGCGCCCAGCCTTGTTCCCGCGCGCGAGCCATGACCTGCAGGCTACGCAGTGAGTCGCCACCGAGTTCGAAGAAATTGGCATGGCGGCCCACCTGCGCCACACCCAGTACGTCCTGCCAGATCGCCGCCAGTGCGATTTCGGAGGATGTTTCAGGAGGCTGATAGGTATCGGCGTCACCGAATTCCGGCGCCGGTAATGCGCGGCGATCCACCTTACCGTTCGGATTGAGCGGCAGCGCTGCCAGCACCATGACCACCGACGGCACCATGTAGTCGGGCAAGACCTGCGCCACGGCATGACGCAGCACAGCGCCGTCGGGCGTGCCCGTTCCGGCCGCACCGGCCCCGGTGACATAACCCACAAGCCGAGCGTCGCTCGCCAGCACCACGGCTTCGCGCACCCCTTCGCAGGCCAGCAGTTGCGCCTCCACCTCGCCCAGCTCGATCCGGAAGCCCCGGATCTTCACCTGGTGGTCGATCCGCCCCAGGTACTCTAGCTCCCCCGCCGCGCTCCAGCGCGCCAGGTCGCCCGTGCGGTACAGACGGCTGCCCGGCGCGCCGAACGGATCCGGCACGAAACGCTCGGCCGTCAGCGCAGGACGACCCAGATAGCCCCGCGCCAGCAGCATGCCGCCGATACACAGCTCGCCCGCGACGCCCACCGGTACCGGCATCAGGTCGTCATCGACGACCACAATGGCGCGGCCGGCCAGCGGCGTCCCCAGGCTTACCTGCGACGCATCGCGCGTGCCCGCCAGCAGCGGCGCGCAATCGAGCGCCGTGGCCGTCACGGTGCCTTCAGTCGGCCCATAGGTATTGAGCAGCCGGATATGCGACAGGCCGGCCTCGCGCCACGCGCGTACGCCCTCGGCCGGCATGGCCTCGCCCCCGGCATTCACCTGCCGCAGCGCGCCCAGGTCTGCACCATGCTGCGCATAGTGCTGGGCCAGCAACAGCCAGTACGCAGTGGTCAGGTCCGCCACGGTGACGCGATGCCGTACGATCTGCTCGCGGAATGTGGCAGCGTCCCACAAAGCCGGGCCGCGCAGTACCAGCGCGGCGCCGGTGGCCAACGTCGGGAAGGCTTGCTCGACAAAGCCATCGAAATTGATGGTCGAGAACTGCAGTACGCGATCCGCGGCCGTGATGCGGAACATGTCCACCGACACGTGGATATGTTCCGCAAAGGCCGACTGGCTGATGGCCACGCCCTTGGGTCGCCCGGTGGAGCCCGAGGTATAGATCACGTAGGCCAGGTGTTCGGGGTCGATCGCCACCACCGGATCATGGTCCGGGCCATCGACCACTACAGCGATCGGCAGCACCGCGACGTCGGCCGGCACCGGCAGGTCCTGTTCCAGCCCGTGCGTGAGCAACAAACCGATGCCGCTGTCCTCGATCATGTAGGCCAGCCGTTCCGGCGGGTAGTCCGGGTCCAGCGGCACATACGCGCCGCCCGACTTCAAGATCGCCAGCAGCCCGACCACCATCTCCACCGACCGCTGCGCCGCAATGCCGACGCGTGATTCCGGGC
>NZ_PJRP01000036.1:0-3226 GCF_002858765.1 Cupriavidus pauculus | reverse complement strand
GCCAGCCGTTCCGGCGGGTAGTCCGGGTCCAGCGGCACATACGCGCCGCCCGACTTCAAGATCGCCAGCAGCCCGACCACCATCTCCACCGACCGCTGCGCCGCAATGCCGACGCGTGATTCCGGGCCCACACCCCGCGCGATCAGCGCGTGAGCGAGCCGGTTGGCGCGGGCGTTCAGTCCGGCATACGTCAGTTGCTCGTCCTCGAACACCACCGCCACGGCATCGGGACGTGCCCTGGCCTGCGCCTCGAACAGCGCGTGCACCGGTGCCTGCCACGGGTGACGCTGCGGATTGCGGCCCGCCACCAGCAGCGCCGTGCGTTCGGCGTCATCCAGCAGTGATACCTCGCCAACGCGTTCCTGCGGCGTCGCGGCCACCGCCTCCAGCACCCGCAGGTAATGCCGCGCCATCCGGGCCACGGTCTGGGCGTCGAACAGCTCCGCCGCGTACGAGAACCAGCCGCGCACGGTACCGTCCTCGCCTTCCTCGGTATCGAGCGTGAATTCGAACTTCGCGCCCTGCTCGCCCAGCGGTTCGCGCGCCACCGTCAGGCCCGGCAGGCTCTCCAATGCCCGGCCGTCGGCCCGCTGGTGGTTGTGCATCACCTGGAACAGCGGTGTCTGCCCCAGGCTGCGCTCGGGCTGCAGCGCTTCCACCAGTTGCTCGAACGGCAGGTCCTGGTGGGCCTGCGCCCCCAGCACCGCGCCCTTGGCCGCTTCCAGCAGGCCCGCCAGCGTCTGCTGGCCATCCACGTCGGCCGCCAGCACCTGCGTATTGACGAAGAAGCCCACCACGCCCTCGGTCTCCACACGCTGGCGGTTGGCCACCGGCACCCCGATACGGATCTGCCCTTCGCCCGTGTAACGGTGCAGCAGCACCTGGAACCCGGCCAGCAGCGCCATGAACAGGCTCGCGCCTTGGCGCTGGGTCAGCGAGCGCAGGCCCGCCACCAGCGGTGCCGGCAGGTCGAAGTGGTACACGTCCTCGCGGTAGCGGGCCTGGGCTGTCCGGGCATGGTCCGTGGGCAGTGCCAGCACCGGGTGGTGCGTGCCAAGCTGCGACTTCCAGTAGTCGAGCTGGCGCGCCAGTTCACCGCTCTCCAGCCACTGGCGTTGCCAGACGGCGTAGTCGGCGTACTGGATCGGCAGCGGTTGTTCGTCGATGGCTGCACCCTCCACGCAAGCGCGGTAGTGGTGCACGAACTCGCGCAGCACCACCTGCATCGACCAGCCATCGGAGACGATGTGGTGCATGACCACCACCAGCAGGTGGTCGTCGGGGGCCAGCTCCAGCAGCAGCACGCGCAGCAGCGGGCCGTGGGCCAGGTCGAACGGTGCGCGGGCGAAGGCGGCGGCGCGCACCCGGGCCTGTGCCTCGTCGCAGCGAACGTGTTCGAAGGCCACCGGCGCCGGGGCGTCGATGACCTGGCGCGCCAGCCCATCCTCGCCGGCCTCGAAGCGCGTACGCAGCGACTCGTGCCGCGCAGCCAGCGCGTCGAAAGTTGTACGCACGGCGCCCGCATCAAGCGCGCCACGCAGGCGCAGCGCGCCGGCCATGTTGTAGCTGTTGCCTTCCGGTTCCAGCTGCCACAAGAACCACTGGCGCTGCTGGGCATAGGAGCCGACGACGTGCCGACGTGCCTCGTCCGGCAAGGCGGGAATGGTGGCGACGGTTGCGCCACGCGGCAGCGTATCGGCCAGTGCCGCGAGTTCGCAGAGCACCTGCCGCTCGAACAGGTGCCGCGGCGCGAGCGCCCAGCCCTGTTCCCGCGCGCGGGCCATCACCTGCAGGCTGCGCAAGGAGTCTCCTCCCAGTTCGAAGAAATTATCATGGCGCCCCACCTGCGCCACCCCCAGCACCTCCTGCCAGATCCCCGCCAGCGCCGCTTCCGTGCCACCCTGCGGCGCCTCGTACGTCTGCACCGCCACGTAGGCCGGCGCCGGCAATGCCCGCCGGTCCACCTTGCCGTTCGACGTCAGCGGCACCCCCTCCAGCACCATCACCACCGACGGCACCATGTAGTCCGGCAACTCCTCGCCCACCGCACGCCGCAGCGCCTGGCCATCGAGTCCTTCCGATCCCGTCACGTAACCCACGAGCCGGCCCTCGCGTGCCAGCACCACCGCCTCGCGCACCCCTTCGCAGACCAGCAGTTGCGCCTCCACCTCGCCCAGCTCGATCCGGAAGCCCCGGATCTTCACCTGGTGGTCGATCCGCCCCAGGTACTCCAGCTCCCCCGCCGCGCTCCAGCGCGCCAGGTCGCCCGTGCGGTACAGACGGCTGCCCGGCGCCCCGAACGGATCCGGCACGAAACGCTCGGCCGTCAGCGCCGCGCGGCCCAGGTAGCCCCGCGCCAGCCCCTCGCCCGATACGTACAGCTCACCCGCGATGCCGGCTGGCACCGGCTCGCCCTCGCCATCGAGCACGAACAGGCCCAGGTCCGGAATCCGCTCCCCGATGGGGCTGCGCTGACCTTCCAGGTCCGCCGCCTCGATGCGGCGGTACGTCACGTGCACGGTCGTCTCTGTGATGCCGTACATATTGATCAGCGCCGGTCCATCCTCCCCGAAATGGGCCAGCCATGGCCGCAGCGTCGCGGGCTCCAGTGCCTCACCCCCAAAGATCACCACGCGCAGCGGCGTGCTGGCCCGGGCGTATAGCGCCGGCACCTGCAGCAACTGCCGGAACGCCGACGGCGTCTGGTTCAGCACCGTCACCCCCTCGCGCTCGATCAGCGCCAGGAAGGCCTCCGGGTGGCGGCTCGTCAGGTACGGCACCACCACCAGCCTACCGCCGTGGCACAGCGCACCGAAGATCTCCCATACCGAGAAGTCGAACGCGTAGGAATGGAACAGCGTCCAGACGTCGTCGGGGCCGAAGTCGAACCAGTGCCCGGTGGAGGCTAGCAGCCGTGCGACGTTGCGATGCGTCAGCTGCGCGCCCTTGGGGCGCCCCGTGGAGCCCGAGGTATAGATCACGTAGGCCAGGTGATCGGGGGCGACGGCCACCGCTGGATTGTGGTCCGGGCCATCCGCCACGGCAGCAATCGGCAACACCGCGACGTCGGCCGGCACCGGCAGGTCCTGCGCCAGCCCATGCGTGAGCAGCAGCCCGATGCCGCTGTCCTCGATCATGTAGGCCAGGCGTTCCGGCGGGTAGTCCGGGTCCAGCGGCACGTACGCCCCGCCCGCCTTGAGGATCGCCAGCAGCCCGACCACCAGTT
>NZ_PJRP01000035.1 GCF_002858765.1 Cupriavidus pauculus | reverse complement strand
TTGGCGCCATCCGGATCGGACAGATCGACCTGAGCGCCCCGCAGGGCACTCAGGTCTCGACGGCCCCGACCTAGAATGTGTCAACCATGTCCTCGCACATGTGTCAGCGATGTCCCCGGTCTGAACAGCGGGAGAGGGGCGGGGGAGAGGGCGGGCAACTCAATCTACGACCCGTCGCAATTTGAACCTCAATGCCCTCTCCCCCAGCCCCTCTCCCATTGCATGGGAGAGGGGAGCAAAACCAAATCCCCCGCCGCCACAAAAGAAAGAGGCCCGCCAGGCAATCACCTGTGCGGGCCCATAGAAAGACGAAGGGAAAGTCTTCGCCGTGGAGCTAGACGTTTTACGCGTTCAGGCTGAGATCAGCCGTGACGATCAGAAGCGGTGACGCACGCCGATGATGGCGCCGAACTGGCTCTGGCCGGCACGCACCTGCTCGCTGGTGGCGGTCAGCGTGGTGGCGCTGCCGTTCAGCGACGGACCAAAGCCCGACAGGCCCATCGACGACCCATTGCGGTTCTGCGCGTAGGCAGTGATCGCGTAGAGGTCGGTGCGCTTGGACAGCGCATAGGTGCCCGACAGCACGAAGCTGTACGGATCGCCGTTGCTGTTGCGCACGTCGGTGTAGTAGGCGGCGCCGGTCACGGCGATGGCGGGAGTGACCTGGTACGTGGCGCCGACCCAGTACAGGTTGGTGCGCAGCGAGCTGCTGGCAAAGTCGCCGTAGTACCAGCGATAGCCGGCAAACGCGCGGCCACGCCCAAAGTTGTAGCTGGCGCCGATGGTGGCGCGGCGCTCGCGGTTGTCGTCGGTGGCGACGGTGCTGCCGCGCACTTCGTCATAGACCACGCGGGCCGACACCGGGCCGGCATCGTAGCCGCCCGACACCGACCAGTTGCGACCGGCCTTGTAGTCGCCCGGCACTTCGCCGCCGGCGCTGCTGTCGTAGCCCGTGCTGTAGAACAGGCCGTAGTAGAACGCGCCGGTCTGGCCCGTGAACTTCAGCGAGTTGTCGGCGCGGCCCGACATCCACTTGTCGTGCATCAGCACCGAGTAGCGCGTGGCGATGGCCATCGGGTCATAGGCCAGCGAGAAGTCGTACAGCACCGTCTGGTGACGACCCAGCGACAGCGTGCCGTACTGGTTCTGCAGACCCACGAAGGCCTGACGGCCAAACAGGCGACCGCCCTGATTCAGGCTGCCGGTGTCCAGGTCAAAGCCGCTTTCCAGCGTGAAGACCGCCTTCAGGCCACCGCCCAGGTCTTCGGCGCCACGCAGGCCCCAACGCGACGTCGACAGATTGCCGGCCGACATCCGCACCACGTTGTTGCTGCCGCCGGTGGCGGTGTTCGGGGCGTGGGTCAGGAACTCCACGCCGGCGTCGACCACGCCGTACAGCGTGATGCTCGATTGAGCCTGCGCCGCGGCGGGCAGTGCAGGCAGGACGGCCATGGCGGCCAGGCAGGCGAGACGGGTCTTCATGCTTCGTTATCCTTGTAGTGAGACGCGCGCAAGCACGCCTCCGTAAGGGCTCAGGCGCGATGCGGCGCCTGAAATGTAACGATTGACGACAAAGCAAAGAAGATCGAATCGCCTGACAGTTTGTCTTGAGATGTGGACAATCAGGGCACGTTAGCCCCCGGCCACCTCCATCAGCCCATCCACCACCACCGCCCCATCTGGCCCCAGCATCACCGGGTTCAGGTCCACCGAGCGGATCTGGCCGCGTGCCTGATGCACCAGGTTGCCGACCTTGGCCGCCACGTCGCACAGTGCCGCGACATCGAGGGGGGCGTCGCCGCGTACGCCGTCGAGCAGCGGGGCCATGCGCAGGCTGCGCACGGCGCGTTCGATGGCGGCCGGGCTGGCGGGGGCCAGCAGCACCGCCGTGTCGCGCACGACTTCCACGTACTTGCCGCCGTCGCCTACCAGCAGCACCGCGCCGAAGACCGGGTCCCAGTGGGCGCCGACCATGCATTCGCGCTGGCCGCGCGACATGCGCGCGACGATCACGCCTTCGCACGGGGCGTGCATGGCGTCGAGCGTCTGCGTTTGCCGGGTGAAGGCGTCGACAATTGCCTCACGGCTGTTGCAGTTCAGCGTGACCAGGCCGTGTTCGCTCTTGTGCGGCACGGCCGGGGAACTGGCCTTGATCGCCACCGGCGCGCCGATGCGTTGCCACGCGGCCACGGCTTCGTCGGCGCTTTGGCACAGGTAGTGCTCGACCACCGGCACGCCGGCTTGGGCCAGCCGCGCGAGGCTGGCAGCTTCGCTGAGTGTTTGGGAAGGTGACGCGCTGTCCCATCGCACGATCGGCGGCATGGTGGGCTCGCCGGCCACGTCGCGCAGCAACTGCTGGTGCGCGGTCAGTTGATGGAAGGCGGCCAGCGCGTCGGCCGCGTGGACGAACGTTGGCACATTGGCCGCACGGAATTCCCTGACCACGGCGTCCTGCCACGCCGCGACGGCGATCGGCTTGCCGGCCTGGTCGGCAAACTGTGCCGCATCGCGGGCAAAGCGCGGCACGTCGTAGCCCATGCCGGCCACGGGGATGTCGAGCAGGACCAGATCGGCCGATGGGTCGGCGCCGACCACGGGCAGCACGTCGCCGAACAGGCCGCTGTTGGTCAGCAGCGCAGCCGTGACGTCCACCGGATTGGCCGTGGCGGCAAAGCCGGGTAGCCGTTCGGCCAGCGCGGATTGCGTGGCCGCCGACAGGGGCGCCATCGAAATGCCAAGCGTATCGGCCGTATCGGTGGCCATCACGCAGCTCGCGCCCGAGTTGCTGACAACGACCAGCCGGCGGCCGGCCGGCTGCCAGCCCCGCAGGTAGAGCGGAGCGCAGCGCGCCAGGGCGTGGGCGTCTTCGACGCGCCAGATGCCATGCCGGGCCAGGAAGGCATCGACCGCGCGGTCCTCGTTGGCCATGGCGCCGGTGTGCGACGCGGCGGCGCGGGCGCCCGCCTGCGAGCGGCCCGATTTCACGGCCACCACGGGGATGCCGCGCGCGCGGGCCACGGCGGCGGCTTCGGCCAGCACGTCGGGGTCGGTCAGCGTTTCGAGATACAGCAGCAGCAGGCGCACATCGGGGTCCTGTGCCACGGCCAGCACCAGTTCGCTGACTGTGACGTCGGCCTGGTTGCCGGTGGCATGCACGTGCCGCACGCCGATGCCCTGCTGGCGCAGCAGGCCATAGACCAACGCCGCCGTGCCGCCGCTCTGGCTGACCACCGCCACGGGGCCATCCTGCGGCGGGATCTCGATAAACATCGTAGAAAAACTGGCAATAGTGCCATTGCCGAAGTTGGCCAACCCCTGGCTGTTGGGCCCGACGATACGCAGCCCACCTTCGCGTGCGATGCGCACCATCTCGTCCTGCTGGCGCTTGCCCGCTTCGCCGGCCTCACCGAATCCCGAGGCGATGACGATGGCGGCGCCGACGCCCAGCCGCGCGCAGTCGGCCACGGCCTGGACGGCAGCGTCGCCGGCGACCACGATCACGGCCAGCTCGGGCGCCTCGGGCAGCGCATCGAGCGACGGGTACGCGCGCAGCCCTTGCAGCGTTTCGCGCTGCGGGTTGACCGGATAGATGGTGCCGGCGTAGCCCATCGTCTGCATGTAGTGAATCGGCCGGCCACCAATCTTGTGGATGTTGTCGGAGGCGCCGACGATGGCAACGGAGCGGGGCGAGAGCAGGGCGGAGAGGGTCGAGGACATTGTTTTGGCGGTCTGTAGGTATCAGGAAGCGAGGATCGGCGGCGGTCGAAAGCCGGTCCCTCGCGTTGGTGCGGGGCCGGCGTGATGCCAGGCTCAAATCCGGGAAAAGCGCAGCAACGGCTGCCCGTCGTGGTGGAACACCCCGGCGCGTACGCGGTCGCCGATGGCGATGCCGGGCTCGGCGTGGCCCATCACGCGCGGGCCTTCGTCCAGCGTGGCGAGTACCAGCGTGTAGGGCACCAGCGCCTGGAAGGCTTCGGTAGGGGCGCGGAACACCTCGGTCACCGCGTACACGGTGGCCTGGCCGTCGCCATCGCGCCATGCCAGTTGCCGGCTCCCGCACGAGCGGCAGGCGTGGCGTTGCAGTGGCTGCCACGCGCCGCAGCTTTCGCAGGCCTGGTAGCGCACCACGCCGGCAGCGAGGCCTTCCGTATAGGGCGGGACGGATGGGGGCAGGGGTTCGCTCATACGGTCTCCAGGATCAGGCTGACATGCGACGACAGCACGCCGCCATCGGCATGGAACAGCGCGCGTTGGCGTGGTGGCAACTGCCGGGCACCGGCCCGACCGGCCAGCTGGCGCGCCGCTTCGGCCAGGTGCATCAACCCGCCCGCCACGCCGGAATGGCCGAACGCCAGCAGCCCGCCATGCGTGTTGAGCGGCAGCGCGCCATCGGTCTCGAAATCGCCGGCGCGCAGGCGGGCGACGGCCTGGCCGCGCGGGGCGATGCCGATTTCCTCCAGCAGCATGACCAGCGTGATCGTGAACGAGTCGTAGATCGCCAGGTAGTCGATGTCGGCCAGCGCGCAGCCGGCTTCGGCCAATGCGCGCCCGGCGGCATCGGACGCACCGCTACGCATCACGTCGTCGAGCGCGCCAAGGTGCTGGTGCCGATGGGCCTGTCCGGCGCCTGCAATGCGTACCGGCGTACCGGCGCCGGGTTCGGCCGATACCACCAGCGCCACGGCGCCGTCCGAGATCGGGCAGCAGTCCGACAGCCGCAGCGGCGATGCGATCGGCCGTGCCTGGCGGGCGGCCTCCAGCGTCAGCGGATCGCGCAGGTGCGCGTCGGGGTGCGCGGCGGCGTGGCGCCGCATCAGCACCGCGAAGTCCGACAGCGCATCGGCATCGAGGCCCACCTCGTGCAGGTAGCGCGAGGCCAGCAGCGCGTAGTAGGCCGGTACTGACGCGCCGTTCGGCACTTCGATCTCGGGCTCGCCCACCTGCGCCAGCGTCTGCACCGATTGATCGCGGCTCTGGCCGCTGAGGCGGTTCTCGCCGGCCACCACCAGCACGTTGCGGCACCGGCCCGCGCGCACCAGATCATGGGCCAGCATCGCCATCAGCCCGCCCGTGGCGCCGCCGCCGGCCATGCCATGGGCATAGGCCGGCTGCAGCGACGCGAACTCGCAGAAGCGGTCGGCCAGCATCAGGTGCGGCAGCGTGGTGGCATAGCCGCACAGCACGCCGTCGACCTCGCCGCGCGCCAGCCCGGCGGCGTCCAGCGCGGCGTCGGCGGCCTGGGCCATCAGCGTCAGCGGCGTGCTGCCGGGCAGGCGTCCGAAGCGGGTGTTGCCCACCCCGCGTACGTAGCTGGGCGTTGACACAGGAACGGTCACGGCAGCGGTCATTTCTTCAGCAGCGGGCACTGCGACTTGGCCGCCGGCATGAAGGCCTGGTCACCGGGCACGGTGGCCAGCAGCTTGTAGTAGTCCCACGGGTACTTCGATTCCTCGGGCTTCTTGACCTCGAACAGGTACATGTCGTGGATCATCCGGCCGTCCTCGCGGATGCGGCCGTTCTTGGCGAAAAAGTCATTGATCGGCAGCGTCTTCATCTGCTTCATCACGGCGGCGGTCTCATCGGTGCCGGCGGCCTGCACCGCCTTCAGGTAGTGCGTGACCGACGAATAAACGCCAGCCTGGCTCATGTTCGGCATCTTCTTGACCTTGTCGAAGTACTTGCGCGACCAGGCCCGCGTGGCGTCGTTCATGTCCCAGTAGAACGCCTCGGTCAGCACCAGGCCCTGCGCGGTCTTCAGGCCGATGGCGTGGATATCGTTGATGTAGAGCAGCAGGCCGGCCATCTTCTGGGTGCCGTTCTTGGTCAGCCCGAATTCGGAGGCGGCCTTGATGGCATTGACGGTGTCGCCGCCCGCATTCGCCAGGCCCACCACCTGCGCCTTGCTGGCCTGGGCCTGCAGCAGGTACGACGCAAAGTCGCTGGTATTGATCGGATGCCGCGCCGCGCCCAGCACCTGGCCGCCGGCTTCTTGCACTACCGTCGTGGCCGATTGCTGCAGCGTGTGGCCGAACGCGTAGTCGGCTGTCAGGAAGAACCAGGTCTTGCCGCCGCGCTGCACCATGGCGCGGGCCGTGGTGTTGGCCAGCGCGTAGGTGTCATAGGCGTAGTGGACCGATACCGGGGTGCAGAGGTCGTTGGTGATGCGCTCGGTGCCGGGGCCCGAGAACACCACGATCTTGTTCTTCTGCTTGGCCACATCGAGCACGGCCAGCGCCGGCGCCGAGGCGGCCACGTCCAGGATGGCGTCAACCTTGTCCTGGTCGAACCATTCGCGCGCCTTGTTGGCGGCAATGTCGGCCTTGTTCTGGTGATCGACCACCACCAGTTCCACTTTCTTGCCCAAGACCTTGCCGCCGTAGTCGTCGATGGCCATCTGGGCCGCCGTGGCGCTGCCCCGGCCCGTGACATCGGCATAAAGGCCGCTCATGTCCAGCAGCAGGCCGATCTTGACGACGTCGTCGGAAATGCCCGCCTTGGGCTGGGCGTGGGCGGCCAGGGATGCGGCGGCCAGCGCAGTGGCGGCGATCAGCCTGTAAGGCGGTTTCATGGTTGTTTTCATCGGTCTCCTCCGTCTTGTTATGCCATTTGTTTTCGCCCCTCTCCCGCGTGCGGGAGAGGGGAGCCAAACCAGTCAGGTGCTATACGGTTGCGATCGGCGTTGTGGGCGACCCCACCGCCCCGGGCAGCCGCAACGGCGGCGCGGTCAGCATGAAGCGGGTGCGCTGGTGGGCCCGCAGCCAGTCGGCCAGCTCGCGCAGGTACCAGAGTTCGCCCAGCGGCAGGCCCAGCTTGAACAGGCAGTGGTGGTGCAGCGGCAGCAGCGGATGGGCCTTGGTGTCGTCGGGCGGCGGCAGGGCCGGGAAGCGCTCGACGGCGTAGTTGTCGGCGATCAGCGCGGCGATGCCTGCGTCGGTGATCCAGTTCAGCAGCCGGTCGTCGCGGCCGTTGAGGGCGCAGCAGCTGTGGTGCAGCACGTTTTCGTCGGGATTGCGCTGCATCGACAGCACCACCTCGGCAAAGCCGGTGCGCAGCAGCAGCATGTCGCCGCGCTCCACTTCCACGCGGTGCGCCTCCATGGCGCGCATCAGGTCGTCATAGCCGACGTTGCGGAAATCGGTGCCGAAGGTGTCGGCCAGGTCCACCAGCACGCCCCGGCCCTGCATGCCCTTGACGGCGAAGTTCTCGATGCCCAGCGCGTCGGCGTGGCTGCCGTGTCCGTGGCCGCAGTCGTGCGCCGCGAAGTGGTCATCCTCGGCGTAGTCGACCGGGCCGACGATATCGGCGTTGGCGCGATAGCCGTTGTAGTAGACGCGCTCGGGCCGGCCATCGCCGTCGGCATCGAACAGCGCGCCCACGTGCGCCAGCGAATCCCACTGGGTGGAGTACTGCAGGCACAGCAGCACCTGGTCGTCGCTGATCACGTCGGTGGCGGCCGGGTTGACCTTGGCCAGCGGAAAGTTCAGGTACGGGATGTCGTCGCGGAAGGTGGGGCGCAGTTGCGGCGGGTGCCGGCGCGGGTTGAGCTTGTTGCCGCCGGGGTAGTCCAGCGGCATCGACAGGCAGAAGCTGATGCCGGCCTGGATCTCGCGGGCGCCCTTGACCACCTGTTCCGGGCCAATCAGGTTGACGCGCCCCAGTTGATCGTCGGGCCCGAAATCGCCCCAGTTTGAGCCTTCTGGACGTTGCTTCCAGCGCATGCTTCATGCCTCCTTTGCTTGTTGGGGTTGACGGATGGGATGGCGCCAGGTGGCGGCGATGGCGTCTGCCTCGCGGCGCAGTGCGCGGGCCAGCGCGGCCTCGCGCTCGGTAATGCGTTCATTGAGGGCGGCAATGCTGATGGCGCCCAGCGGATAGCCGTCGGGGCCGGGCAGGGCGATGCCGATGCCGCCCATGCGTTCCACCACCACGTCCAGCAGCACGGCATAGCCGCGCGCGCGCGTGGTTTCCACGTGACGGCGCAGCAGGTCGGCATCGATCTTGGGATAGCGTTTCAGCGAAGGGGCGATGCACGCCAGCACGGCGTCGATTTCATCGTCGGGCAGCGCAGCCAGCAGCGCCAGGCTGCCCGCGCCCACGCCAAGCGGGCGGCGGCTGCCGATGTCGAGGTAGTTGGCCCGGATCGGGAACGTGCCCAGCCGCAATTCCAGGCACACCGATTCCCAGCCGCTAGGCACCGAGAGGATGGCTGAATCTTCAAATGTATTGGCCAGGCGGATCAGGGCGGGCCGCACCAGCGGGCGCATGTCGAGCCGGCGCTGCGAGGCGGCCTGCAGGGCCAGCCATTCCGGTCCCGGCGAAAACGCCTTGGTGGCCGGGTCGCGTTCGACCATGCCTTCGGCCATCAGCGTGTCGAGCAGCCGCAGGGCCGACGCCTTGTCGACCCGTGCCGCCGCTGCCAGGTCGGTCAGCCGGGCATTGCGGGTATCCGACAGCGCGCGCAGCAGGCGGCAGGCCTTCTGCAACGAAGTGCTCTGGACGGTCACGTATGCGTCTCCTCCGGGTCGGATTTTGTGTGATGAAACCTCGGTACGCGCGCCAACCGTTGTTTTATAGGAGATGGCCGGGGGTTCGTCATTCTGCGATGCATCAAAGTTTTGTCGGCCGAAACTCGCGAGGAGGCCAGATGGGGCGTCGTCCTACAGCCCCGCGCGGCCGCATGCCGACGTGGCGAAAGCGGCCCGAGCGCTACGCTTGGACGGACAACGCACAAGAAATAGGAAAAATGCGATGGGAGGGCCATCCATAGCCGCCGGCGAATCTAACCGGCACAAGGAGCCCGGATATGACAGGCAACCTGATTTCAGGCGAGGCGGCCAATACCCGCATCGCCGCCCTCTATGACACCGAGGCCGACGCCACGCAGGCGGTCGATCTGGTCTGCAGCACGGCACGCCTGAGTGCGGGACAGGTCAAGCTGGTTCACCCGCACGAAGCGCACTTCGGCCGCAAGCTGGAACCCGATGAAGACGGCATTGCGCGCACGGCCATCCGCTCGCACCTGACGCTGGGCGCGTGCGGGCTGATCCTGGGCCTGCTGGTGGTGGCGGTGCTGTACCTGCAGCACGTGGCATGGGTGACGCAGAACCCCTGGCCGTCGGCGCTGGCGGGGGCGTTTATCGGTGCCATGCTGGGCATGATGGGCGGAGGCCTGATCACGGCCCGGCCCGATCACCAGGCCGTGATTGCCCCGGTGCGCGATGCGGTGAAGCTCGGCCGCTGGGCGGTGCTGGTGAATCCCGAGTCGCCACAGCAGTGCGACGATGCCATGCGCACGCTGCGCGGCACGCACGCGGAAGTCATGCGTTCGGTGTGAAGTGCCCCTGGTCCGGAGGCCGTCGTTTATTCGCCAAGAAACTCGGCCAATACCTCAAGTCCCTCCACGTGGTCGGCCACCACCTTGGCGATGACCGCCAGCGGGATCGCCAGCAGCATGCCCCAGGTGCCCCAGAGCCACGTGAACAGCAGCAGCGACACGAAGACGGCCACGGGATTCATGCGCGCCAGCCGGCCTGTCATCCACGTGGTCATGCCGTTGCCGATCAGCGTGGCGATCACCAACGAACCGCCTGCCGCCGCGCCGGCCACGGCCAGTGTGCCGGCCTGCATGAAGCCGGCCACGCCCAGGCACACGGCCACCACCAGCGATCCGAAGTACGGCACCAGGTGCAGTACGGCGGCCACCAGCGCCCAGGTGCCGGCATTGTCGATCGACAGATACTTCAGCAGCAGATAGATGCAGAACCCCAGCGACGCGTTGGTGACCAGCAGCATCACCATATAACGCTGCACCTGCCGGTTGATCTCGTCGAGCATATGCACGTTGATCTTTTTCTGGCTCAGCGTCTTGCCGGCCATCTTGATGAACTTGCGCTTGAACATGTCGCCCGCCAGCAGCAGGAACCAGGTCAGGAACAGCACCACCACCGACTGGGCCATCAGCGCGAAGGCACTGACCCAGCCCGCCCACACCATGTTGCTGAAATTGTCGGCGGCGCGCTCCACCACCACCGGTGCGCCCCGGGGTGGGGGCAGTTGCCCGGTGCCACTGAGAATGGTGGCGGCGCGGCGCACCTTCTGCACCACGGAGTCGTCGCCGCTCATCAGGGCGCCCACCGACCGCGACAGCTTGCTGGCGATCTCCGGTAGCCGGTCGACGATGGACGACACCTGCCCCTGCAGCAGGTAGGCGCAGCTCAGCCCCAGTGCCAGCAGACCCAGCAGCACCACCGTGGCGCCGATGGCGCGATGAATGTGCCGACGGTGGAGCAGTTCCACGAGCGGGTCGAGCAGATAGGCAAGGATGATGGCCAGCACCACCGGCACGATGAACGCAGTGGCCACATGCAGCGCGTACAGCGACGCCAGCGTGGCCAGCACGATCAGCGCCTTGCTGGCGCGCCCCAGGGACTCGGTCCATGCGGGCGGGGTGTAATCGGGGATGGTGACCGGCGCTGCGGGTGCTACCGGTATCGGCCCGGTCAATGCCGTGTCGGCCCCCGCAGCATCTGCGTCGGCAGCAAGACGTTCGGCATCAGGCGTCAGCGTGCTGGTCTCGGGCGGCCGCGCGGACCGCATGGCGGGAGAGGGCGGGACGGTCGACATGGCAGCACGATGAAGAAGGTCATTCTTCGAGAATAGCGTGGCGGCAATGTGCGGGGTGTCGGCGTGCAGCGGGTCGGTGTGTAGGACGGATACGCGTAACGGAAGCCGCACCGGCGGCGCCCAAAGCAAAACGCCGGTCTTGTGGACCGGCGTTTCGTGTGAAGCAATGATTCGATGGGATTGCCTGGGGCGATTGCTTGAGCGTGCTTGCGTCTGGTCTGCTTAGCGCGGCGAATCGTCGCGTGGGCCGGGTGAAGTGTCCAGGAACTGTTGCTGCTTGAGCAGGGGGTCGTTCTTGATCATCCAGCGGACACCGAAAGCCAGGGCAACGATGCAGGCCAGCATATACGCAACGATCGCAGTGAGAGTCAGCATATTTCTATCACAGGAGTAGGTTGCGACCGCAGTTGCCACGTCGGGATCCGGAACGATGCAGGACAGCGCGTGGCGGGCCGGATGGGAACGGATTGTATGTGACAGCAGACGTGATTCCGACCCGATTTCCTCTGAAATTTTCTGTATGGCGATCTAAGCGCAACTAATATCGGCACGTTGTGCTATGTCCAGACATCCACTGCCATCACCAGCGTCAGAAGAAGCATCCCATGCTGTACTGCTCGCTGCGCAGGGCCTGGGCGGCGTCGCGGTAGCGATCCGCGTAGCTCCAGTATTCGGTGTGATGCATCGCGCGTTCGGCGGCGCGGGCCTGGTATTCCAGTGCCCGGCACTGGTTCCAGAACGCGTTCTGGCTGCGCCAGTCGGCCTCGTCCTGGCGCGCGTCCCAGTTCTGGATCTGCTCGGACATGCGGGCGCGGTTCTGCAGGTAGGCCTGTTCGTCCTGGCGAATCTTCGGCGTCTTGGTGACGGTGGTCACGTTGCCGCGCATCGAACTGGTGACGTTCTGGTACCCCGCCGGGCAGGCGCCGTTCGTGTAGAGCGTGTCACGCGGGCTCTCGCACTTGGTCACGGCCTGTGCCGCACCCGAGGCGGCCAGGGACAGCAGGAAGGCGCAAAGGAGTCTGGACATGGCGCGGCTCGCGGCGGGTTTCGATCCGATCACTGTAGGCAGTGCGCGGCGGCCCCGCCAAGGCCGTCAAGGTATCCAGATATTTCACAAGCTTTCGATTGCCTTACGGGTGCTGCGCCGCTGGGCGTGCACTCGTCTTACGACCTGCGCCAACGGCTACAGCAGCTTCCAGAGTCCGCCCGCTTCGCCAGCCACCCCGTCGGCTTCCAGCTTGCGCAGGTGAGCCATCAACGAGCGCTGCGCGATCGGGTGCTTGCTGGCGGGGACGTCGTCGTAGACGCTGGCTACCAGCGTGCCGATATCGGCCGGCGCCACGGCCCGCAGCGCGTTCATGACCTTGGCTTCGCGCTGCATGCGGTGGCGGATCAGCAGCCGGATCGCGTCGTGCGGGCGCGGCATCAGGAAGCCGTGGCCGGGCGCAATCCATTCGATGTCCTCGTTCAGCAGCGCCTGCAGCGATGCCAGGTAGGCGCGCATGTCGCCATCGGGCGGATTGATGACCACCGTGGACCCCTGCATCACGTGGTCGCCCGTGAACAGCGTCTTTTCTTCTTCCAGGAAGAAGCACAGGTGATTCGAGGCATGCCCCGGCGTGTGGATCACGCGCAGCGTGGTCTGCGGGCCCAGGGCGATGCGGTCACCGTGCGCGGGCCGGTGGTCGGGGCGGAACGTCTGGTCCTGCCGATCCACTACGTCGGTAGTGCGGCCCCAGACCGGCGCGGCGGTGGCCTCGCGCAGGCGCACCGACCCCGGCGAGTGGTCCAGGTGGGTATGCGTGACCAGGATCCATTTCACGGGTCCGGGCGCGGCGGCCATCACGGCCTCGAAGTGCGCGGCATCGTCGGGGCCCGGGTCGATCACAGCCCACTGGTTGTCGGCGCCGGCCACGAAATAGGTGTTGGTGCCCGGCCCGGTCATCACGTTGCCGTTGTTGGCCGTCACGCGCCAGACGCGTGCCGACAGCTTCACCGCCAGGCCCGGTTCCAGCGCATAGCGTCCGTGGCCCGCGCCGTCCGGGTCGATGCGGGCGATTTCCGCATAGCTGGGTTCCTCCGGCATCACGGGCCGCTGGCCTTTGGGGCCATGGGCCAGACGTGGCATCACCAGCGCGATCTGGCGTTGCTGCCGGGCATAGTCGAAACACGCCTGCGCGGTCTCGAAATGCGCGATCGACTGCAGGATCTTGCGCGTGGCATTGACCAGCGTGAGGTTGTTGGCGGGGTCGACCACATCGGCCGGACGCATCCAGCGGTGCTCCACGGCCTCCACGCCGTCGTGGATCGCGGTCTGCCCGGCGGGCAGCACGGCCATGAAGAAACGCGTATCGAAGCGCTTGGGCAGGCCCGGCGGCGTCAGCCAGTAGGCACAGTAGGCCAGCTGGTCGACCGCCAGCCTCAGCCCCAGCATCTCGCACACATGGGCCAGGCCCTTGCCGCCGTAGCTGGCGGCCTCGCGCAGCTGCTGGTGAATCTCGGCGCCCAGGTCGTCAAGCCGCACCATCTGGCCGCTGGCGTCATAGGCAAACAGCAGGTTGGCCTCCTCGAACGCCTCGCGCACGGCGCACAGGTAGTAGTCCAGCCCGTTGGCCGGCACCTGCAGCCGCGCGCTGGCCGCCGCGTCGTCCAGCCCGGCGCACAGCGGATGCAGCGTGGCGTCCTGGGCATCGAGCACCCCGCCCGGAAACACGAAGGCGCCGGCGCTGCGGTCGTCGTCGCGCTGCGGGCGGCGCATCATCAGGATTTCCATGCCCTGCGGGCCGTCGCGCAGCACGAGCATGCTGGCGGCGAAGCGCATGGCCTTGGAGCGGGGGACGTCGGCGGGGTTGGCGGAGGACGTCTGGGCGGGGGAAGTCGAGGCGGCGGACATGTGCGGCGGGGCGAAGTCTCTTCGGATTCTCTTATCGGCAGATTCGGCCCATTCTAGCGGGTCGGGGCGCTGTCGCGACGCAGCAATTACCCTGCATGGCCGCCACTACTGCGGGAACAGCGCCATCTGGCCCGTCAGCAGCGTCTCGAAATCGTCGTCCAGGAACGGCAGTATGGCGTCGGCAATCGGCTGCAGCTGGCGCGTGACGTAGTGGTCATAGTCGATCGGGGCGGCGCGGGTTTCCAGCGGCTCGGGTCCGGCCATCGTCATCAGGTAGCTGATCCAGCCGCCGTTCTGGTACTGCTTGGGGCGCCCGTGGCGCGCGTTGTAGTCATCGGCGATGCGCGCCGCGCGCACGTGCGGCGGCACGTTGCGCTGGTATTCGTCCAGCTGGCGGCGCAGGCGCTTGCGGTAGACCAGCTGGTCGTCCAGCTCGCCCGCCAGCGTGCGCCGTACCGTGTCGCGCACGTAGTCCTGGTACGGCTCGCGGTTGAAGATCTTCTCGTACAGCGTCTGCTGGAATTGCTGGGCCAGCGGCGACCAGTCGGTGCGCACCGTCTCCAGGCCCTTGTACACCATCTCGGCCTGGCCATCGGCGCGCACCACCTGGCCGGCGTACCGCTTCTTGCTGCCCTGGTCCGTGCCGCGGATGGTCGGCATCAGAAAGCGTCGGAAGTGCGTTTCAAATTGCAGTTCCAGCGCGCTTTCCAGCCCGTAGGTCTGCCAGAGGTGGTCGCGCCACCAGTCGTTGACGTAGGCCACCAGGCTGCGGCCGATCTGCGCCGCATCGTCCTCGGTGCGGGCGCGGCGCAGCCAGACGAACGTGGAGTCGGTGTCGCCGTAGATCACCTCGTAGCCGCGCGCCTCGATCAGCTCGCGGGTCTGGCGCATGATCTCGTGCCCGCGCATCGTGATCGACGACGCCAGCCGGGGATCGAAGAACCGGCAGCCGCTGGACCCCAGCACGCCGTAGAACGCGTTCATGATGATCTTCAGCGCCTGCGACAGCGGCTTGTTCCTGTCGCGCTTGGCCGCCTCGCGGCCCTGCCACACGCGGGCGACGATGGCCGGCAGGCAGTGCTTCGTGCGCGAAAACCGCGCACCCCGGAAGCCGGGCACCGAGTCGGCATCGTCGGGATGCGCCAGACCCTCGACCAGCCCGATCGGGTCGATCAGGAAGGTGCGGATGATCGACGGATACAGGCTCTTGTAGTCGAGCACCAGCACCGACTCGTACAGCCCCGGCCGGGAATCCATGACAAAGCCGCCGGGACTGGCCTCGGGCGCCTTGTCGCCCAGGTTCGGCGCGACATAGCCCTGGCGGTGCATCAGCGGCATGTACAGGTGCGTGAACGCCGCCACCGACCCGCCGCTGCGGTCGGCGGGCAGGCCCGTGACCGTGGCGCGCTCCAGCAGGAAGTGCAGCAGTTCGGTGGCCTCGAAGATGCGGGTCACCAGTTCGCAGTCGCGCAGGTTGTAGCGCGCCAGCGCCGGCTTGTCCTCGGCAAACATCCGGTCGATCTCGTCCATGCGGTCGTACGGATTGTCGATGGCCTTGCCTTCGCCCAGCAGCGTGCGCGCCACCGCTTCGAGGCTGAACGACGGAAAGCTCCACGTGGCCGAGCGCAGCGCCTCGATGCCGTCTATCACCAGCCGGCCGGCCGCCCCGGCAAAGTAGTGCTGCTGGCGGTTGTGCTCGCGCCATTCCATCTCGGCGCCGCCCCGGCCCAGCCGCAGCGGGATCTGGTACTGCCTGGCATGCTCGCGCAGCACGCGCAGGTCGAACTGCACCAGGTTCCAGCCGATGATGGCGTCGGGATCGTGCCGGGCCAGCCAGTCGTTGAGCCGTTCGATCAGTTGCTGGCGGGTGGTGCAGTATTCGAGCGCAAAGTCGGTATCGGCCGTGCCGGTCTGCGGGGCAGGCCCCAGCATGTAGACCTGCCGCTGGCCGCAGCCTTCCAGTGCGATCGAATAGAGGTCGCCGAACGCATTGGTTTCGATGTCGAGCGATACCAGGCGCAGCGTGGGCCGATAGTCGGCGGCCGGCTTCATCTGCGCGTTGCGCAGCACGCCGTCGGCGCCGGCATCGCCGTCGAACCAGACCGGCGCGGTGATGAAGCGCTCCATCAGGTAGCGCTCGGGCGGGCGAACATCGGCCTCGTAGACGTCCACGCCGGCGTCGCGCAGCGACCGCTCCAGCTGCATCAGCTGCCGGTGCTGCGGGCAATAGAGCCCCAGCACCGGGCGGTGCCGGAAATCCTGCAGGTCCAGCGGGCGCAGCGCCACATCGCGCTCGCCCTGCAGCAGGGCCTCGGCGGTGGCACGTTGTTCGACGGGGATAAAGGCGGTGGAAGGCTGCCAGGGCAGGCGCAGCCGGCGCGGCCCGTCGTCCGTGGCGAGCCAGAACTCGACCTCGGTGCCGGCCGGGGTGTCGCGCCAGTGTCGGGTCAGGATAAAGCCCTGCTGAAGTGCCACGCTGCAAAACCTTGGGGATTGTTTCTGGCGTGGATTCTAGCGGAGTCGGGCCCGGGAAGGGTGAGGCGAACCCCCGCCCGGACTGGACGAACCGCCGGTCGGTCGCGTGTCAGGCAGGTGTCTTCAGCAACGGCCCCTGGAACACCACCGGCCCGCTCGGGGCATCGGCATGCGGCGAGCCGCCTGGCGGTTCCACGCTGACGGCCAGTGCGGCAACGTTGGCGGGCAGCGCATCCAGCGGCAGCCGGGCTTCGCGCGCATGGCCGATCACGCCGAGCGAGATCGGCTTGCCCCCCTGGGGCAGCGCCCAGAGCTGCAGCGCCTGCTGCGGCGTGAGCGGCAGATCGTCGAGCCGGCGCACCACCAGCGCGCGGCCTGGGGCGTCCCAGCTCACCAGCACGGCCGGCTGCGATTGCTGCGACTGCAGCACGGCCACCACCACACCCGGCGCCGGCGGCGATGCCTGCCAGCGCACGAGACTGCCGACCCCCACCACCACGGCGACCGTCGCGAACATGAGCGCGCTGGCGCGCCAGAACGCCAGTCCGTGCCAGCGGTGCCACCATGCCGTGGACGCCTGGGTGCCTTTGGCGGGCGCCTTGGCATCCGCCGTGCCCTCCGCCTTCCAGCCCAGGCGGCGTTCGATGCCGCACCAGACCGCGTCGATGGGCACGGCGGGCGCGTGCAGTTCCGCCACGCCGGCCAGCCGCCGCTGCCAGTGCGCGATGGCCGCGTGCACGGCGGGCTCCTGCCGGGCCAGGTGCTCCATGCGGCGGCGCGCGCCGCCACGCAGTACGCCCAGCGCGTATTGCGCTGCCATGCGGTCGAGCAGGTCGGGGTTGCGGGCCAGGTTCATGGCGCGGACTCCAGACAGGCGCGCAGACGTTCCAGCCCGCGCCGGATCCACGACTTGATGGTGCCAAGTGGTGCGTGCATGCGCGCGGCCAGTTCCGAATGGCTCATGTCGTGCAGATAGGCCTGCACGATCGCCTGGCGCTGGCCTGGCTCCAGCCGCTGCAGGCAACGGTTCAGCGCGCGGGCCTGCTGGCTGGCCTGGGCCAGTTCGGCGGGGCCGGCGGCGGCATCGGCCAGATCCGCCTCGGGCGCGTCGTCGAGCGGCGTGGCACTGGCCAGCCGTGCGGCGGCCGTGCGGCGCAAGGCGTCGAGCGCGCGGTTGCGGACGATGGTGGTCATCCACGTCATGGGCGCGGCCAGTTGCGGCCGATAGTCGCCGGCGTGGTGCCAGATGCTGACAAAACTCTCTTGCACCACGTCCTCCGCCAGATCCCGCTTGCCTGTTATACGCAGCGCCAGCCCGAACAGTTTCGGGGCCGACAACTCGTAGACCGCGCGCAGCGCCTGGCGGTCGCCAATGGCTACGCGCCCGAGCAGCGTTTCGAGCGGGTCTGGTTCGTCAGGCAGCGGTGAGGGCAGGGCCACACGGGACTCCGTGCATCGAGTGACGTACCGATTATAGGTAGCGCGTCTGCATCCGGAAGGTAGCTCGCCGCGTATATGCCCGTAACGCGGCTGGGTGGCCGCGTCGATCATCGTCCGATCCAGTGCGATTCAGTCCGATACAAGGAGGGTTCCCATGGAAACCAAATCGAATGTGCGCGTGCCGCCGGTTGGCGCCGCCGATGCCGCCCTGGCCGATGCCCGGCTGGCGCCGAACCTGATGCGCCGGGGCTGGCTGATGGCGCCGGGCGCCTTTGCGCTGGGCACGCTGGCGGCGGTGGCGCTGGGCGAGGCGATGCCGGCATGGGGACAGACGCAATCGGGCAGTACGCGCGACGACATCAATATCCTGAACACTGCGCTGGGGCTGGAGTACCAGGCCATCGCCGCCTATCAGGTGGGTGCCGAAAGCGGCCTGCTGCAGAAGCCCGTGCTCGACACGGCGGTCAAGTTCCAGACCCATCACAAGGCGCACGCGCAGGTACTGGCCGGCACCGTGGAAAAGCTCGGCGGCACGCCGGTAAAGGCACGGGCGACCCGGGAGTACAGCTTTCCGACCGAGACCTTGAAGACCCAGGCCGACGTGTTGCGCTTTGCGGCCGGGCTGGAAAAAGGGGCCACGGCCGCCTATCTGGGCGTGCTGCCGAGCTTCCACAACCGTGAACTGAGCAAGGCCGCCGGCAGCATCCTGGGCGACGAAGCGATGCACTGGGCCGTGCTGTTGCACGCGCTGGGCGAGGACCCTGTGCCGGGCGCGTTTGTGGGGTAGCGGAACGGGTAGGACGGGGAAGGCGGGGAAGGCGGGGAAGGCGGGAACGGGTGTGGAGGCGGGGGCAAGGCGCAGAGGGCTGGATGCTCTGTAGTGGTCCAATTTCCTCAGACAGGTCGATAGGTGGAAAATCACGATCGACGAGGAAAGACGACATGACAAAGCAACGCCGCAAGTTTGACGCTGCCTTCAAGCTGGAGGTAGTCCGGATGATCC
>NZ_PJRP01000034.1 GCF_002858765.1 Cupriavidus pauculus | reverse complement strand
GTTTTCGGAAAACAACTAATAACAAGGGTTATTGTCTGGACAAAGCCCCCTTGCAAATCAGCAGGCGCGATGCCACATTGGCGCTGTGCCGTCGGGTTGCCCCGGCGCCTCCCATAGATCTGATGACAGGAGTCACGATGAACAACAAGCTGAATACTTACGGATTCGGCAATAGTGCTGCGGGCGTCACCGACGTTGCCACCCGCAACCGGGTCCTACGCAATACCTACTGGCTGCTGGCCATTTCGATGATCCCGACCGTGCTGGGCGCATGGATCGGTGTGGCAGCCGGATTCGCCGGCCTGGTCGCCGGCAGCCCTGGCATGTCGGCCCTGCTGTTCCTGGCCGTCGCCTTCGGCTTCATGTTCGCGATCGAGAAGACCAAGAACAGCAGCATGGGCGTGGTACTGCTGCTGGCCTTCACGTTCTTCATGGGCCTGATGCTGGCGCGCATCCTGAGCCTGACGCTGTCGTATTCGAACGGTCCGGCGCTGATCATGTACGCGTTCGGCGGCACCGCGGCGGTATTTGGCGTCATGGCCACGATCGCCACGGTCAGCAAGCGCGATTTTTCGGGCCTGGCCAAGTTCCTGTTCGTCGGCGTCGTCCTGCTGATCCTGGCCGGCATTGCCAACATCTGGCTGCAGATGCCGGCCCTGATGATCACGCTGTCGGTCATCGCCATCGCGATCTTCTCGATCTTCATCCTGATCGACGTGCAGCGCGTGGTGAACGGCGGCGAGACCAACTACATCACCGCCACGCTGGCCATCTATCTGGACGTGTACAACGTCTTCGTGAACCTGCTGGCACTGCTGGGCATCTTCGGCGGCAATCGCGACTAAGTCGCCCCGTCGCCATGAAAATAGCCGCCCTCGGGCGGCTATTTTTTTGCTCGCGGCCAGGGTCGGCCGCGCCCTTCTCACACGAGGTCAGTCGCGCTCGAATACGGCAATCGATTCCACATGCGACGTATGCGGGAACATGTTCACCACGCCAGCGCCAGCCAGGCGATAACCCGCCTCGTGCACCAGCAGGCCGGCATCGCGCGCCAGCGTGGCCGGACTGCACGACACGTAGACGATGCGCTTCGGCAGCACGTCGCTGCCGGCCTGATGCAGTTCGCCCAGCGCCTTGCAGACGGCCAGCGCACCTTCGCGCGGCGGATCCACCAGCCAGCGGTCGAAACGGCCCAGCGCGGCGATATCCTCGGCGGTTACCTCGAACAGGTTGCGGCAGGCAAACGATGTCTTGTCCGCCAGTCCGTTGTACCCGGCATTGGCCAGCGCCCGCGTGGTCAGGGCTTCGCTGCCCTCGATACCCATCACCGATGCGCCCTGCGTGGCCAGCGGCAGCGTGAAGTTGCCAATGCCGCAGAACAGGTCGAGCAGGCGGTCGGTGGGCCGCGCGTCCAGCAGGCGCAGCGCGCGGCCGATCAGCACGCGGTTGATCTGGTGATTCACCTGGGTGAAATCGGTGGGCTTGAACGGCATGCGGATGCCGAATTCGGGCAGCGTGTACGCCAGCTCCTGCTCGGCCGGATAGAACGCATAGACCGTATCCGGGCCCTTGGGCTGGAGCCAGAACTGCACCTGGTGCTTGTCGGCAAAGGCGCGCAGCAGATCCTTGTCGGCATCGGTCAGCGGCTCCAGGATGCGCAGCACCAGCGCCGTCACTTCCGCGCCAACGGCCAGTTCGATCTGCGGCATGCGATCCCGGATCGACAACCCCGTCACCAGTTCGCGCAGCGGCACCAGCATCGCGGAAACATTCGGCGGCAGGATCTCGCAACGCGTCATGTCCGCCACATAGCTGCTCTTGCGCTCGTGGAATCCCACCAGCACGCCGCCCTTCTTGGCCACGTAGCGCACGGTCAGTCGCGCCCGGTAGCGGTAGCCCCAGTCCGGCCCGGCGATCGGGCGAAACACCACATCGGGCTTCACTTTCGACAGGTGCCAGAGGTTGTCTTCCAGCACGCGCTGCTTGATGGCCAGCTGCGCCCGCGCGTCCAGATGCTGCATCGAGCAGCCGCCGCACACGCCAAAGTGCTGGCAACCCGGCTCCACGCGCATGACGGACGGCTTTTTGATCTCCACCAGATGTGCCTGCTCATAGCTCGGCTTGCGCCGGAAGCTCTTGTAGGCGACGGTTTCGCCGGGCAGCGCGCCCTCGACGAAGATGACCTTGCCCGGCGTGCCGTCCTCGTTGTCCAGGCGGCCGACGCCACGCGCCTCCATGTCGAGGCTGTGAATAGTGACCACGGGATCGCTGGGGGTGGCGGATGCGGCGGGCGCGGCACCCGGCTTGCCCGCCATTTCGGGCTTGGAAGATTCGACGGCTTGAGACACCGGAGGGACCTGACGTATTGTTTTGCGAAAGCGCGATTGTAGTCCAGTCATCGCGCCGTCATGAAAGTCCAAACGACGAAAGAGGAAACGATGGAACTGATTTCGTGGAATATCCAGTGGGGACGTGGTGCCGACGGCAAGGTCGACCTTGCCCGCATCGTCGCCACGATCCGCGACATGACCGATCCCGACGTCATCTGCCTGCAGGAGGTCACCCGGGGCTTTTCAGACATGGCGGGACAGCCGCAGCGCGACCAGGTTGCCGAACTGACTTCGCTACTGCCCGGGTATCGCGTCATCTTCGCACCGGGCGTGGACCGCACCCATGGCGACGGCTCGCCGCGGCAGTTCGGCAATGTCATTGCCACGCGACTGCCGGTGCGTGAGATCTTTCGCCATGCCCTGCCCTGGCCGGCCGATCCCGACGTGGCATCGATGCCGCGCGTCGCGCTGGAAGTTACCGTGGAAGCTGGCGGCAGACCGCTGCGGGTCATTTCCACCCACCTGGAGTTCTACTCGAAGCTGCAGCGCGCCGCGCAGGCTGACGCCCTGCGCCAGTGGCATGCCGAGGCCTGCGAGCACGCGCGTCGCCCTGGCAAGTCGGAAAAGAAACCCGGCCCGTTCACGCCCGAGCCGCGCCCGACCGAGGCCATCCTCTGCGGCGACTTCAACAGCAAGCCCGATGACGTGGCCTACAAGCGCGTGATCGAGCCCTACGTCGACGCCACCGTGAACTGGAAAGACGCCTGGTGCCACATGCATCCTGGCCAGGCCCATGCGCCGACTTGCGCGCTGTACGACAAGGAACAGTGGCCGGAGCCACCGTTCGCGTGCGATTTCGTGTTTGTGACGGAAGACCTGCTGGGCAACGTGACGCGTTGCGAGGTCAATGGCAAGACCGACGCCTCGGACCACCAGCCGATCCACCTGAGCCTGAGCCGCTAGCGATCAAGGTCCGTGGGTAGGCGTCGGTAGCCGTCGATGGCCGACAGAAGCCGACCGGGGCCGTCACTCGTCGTCTTCGGCCTCGGGCGCCATCGGCTGCAGCTTGAATGCGCGCAGATACTCCATCCACTGCGCGCCCGGCAGCTCGGCCAGCGATTCCTGTATCAGCGATACTTCCATGTCGAACTCGCGTGGCGTCAGGCCGCCGCGCATCAACTGGAACCGGCAATACATCAGATACGTGTTGACGACGTCCGTCTCGCAATAGTCGCGGATCTCGTCCAGCTTGCCTTCCTGGAACGCCTGCCAGACCTTGCTGCCGTCCATGCCCATCTTCCCCGGAAAGCCGCACAGCTTGGCCAGGTCATCGAGCGGCGCGCTGGCCCGCGGCTGATACATCGCCAGCAGGTCCATCAGGTCCAGGTGCCGCATGTGATAGCGGCTGATGTAGTTGTTCCACTTGAAGTCGCGGCTATCGTCGTCGCGGCCCTCGCCCATCTCCCAGTAACGTGGCGCCGCCACGCCGTGGATCAGGCCGCGATAATGGAGCACCGGCAAGTCGAAACCACCACCGTTCCAGGACACCAGCTGCGGGCTGTAGCGCGCAATCAGTTCGTAGAACTTCTGGATCAGCGTGGCTTCCCCATCCTCGAGCGTGCCCAGCGATCCGACATGGAATACCGCCGAACCATCGCGCTGGGTACGACGCAGCACGCACGAAATGGCGGCCACGCGCTGCAGATAGTGCGGCAGGAAGTCGGAGCCGGTTTTCTCCCGGCGGGCGGCAAACGCATGCTCGGCGACTTCGGCGTCGCTCATCGATGCGGGATGGTCATGCAAACGGCGCAGGCCGTCGACATCGGGAATCGTCTCGATGTCGAATACCAGCACAGGGGTCATAAAACGGCGTCCTTGCGTACACCTTGCGAAGCGAAATGCCGTTTGAGCTTGACCAGCGCTTCCTGCTGGATCTGGCGCACGCGTTCGCGTGTCAGACCCATTTCCTCGGCCAGCTCCTCGAGCGTGGCCGGCTCGATGTGGTTGAGCCCGAAACGGCGCTCCACCACATAGCGATGCTTCTCCGACAGGCGTGCCAGCCAGAGCTTCATCAGGGTTTCCAGCTCGCGGTGGGCCACTTCCTGATCAGGCGCGGCGTTATGTTCGTCCGACAGGAAATCGAGCAGGCTCGAACCCGGGTCAAGATCGAACGGCGTATCCAGCGAGGTGGTATGTTCATTGAGTGCCAGCACGTCCTGCACCTCGTCCGGCGTCTTGCCGAGCAGGTGGGCGATGTCCTCGAGGCTGGCGTCGCGGCCATCGGTGCCACCTTTTTCAAGATGACGCTTGGCGCGCAGGACCTGGTTGAGCTCGCGAATCACATGCACCGGCAACCGCACGGTGCGGGCCTGGTTCATGATCGCGCGCTCGATGCTCTGGCGGATCCACCAGGTGGCATAAGTCGAAAAGCGGAAACCGCGTGTAGGATCGAATTTCTCGATCGCGTGCATCAGGCCGAGATTGCCTTCCTCGATCAGATCGAGCAGCGGCACGCCGCGATTCAGGTAGCCCTTGGCAATGCTCACCACGAGGCGCAGGTTGCGCTCGATCATGACCTGCCGGGCCGAAAAATCACCGCCCTTGGCCAGCGTGGAGAAATGCAGTTCCTCCGGGGCCGAAAGCAGTGGCTTGATACTGATGCGATTGAGATAGTGCTGGACCGTGTCGGCAGCCAGTTCCGTATGCAGGACGGTGCGGAAGTCGTCGGGCTCGGGCGCGGCTTCGGCGGCGCCCTCTTCCTCGTCGTCTTCGGACTCCTCGTCCTCGTCATCGGAGTCGTCGGCGCTCACATCGGTGGCGCGCTCGGTATTTCGATCGCCATTGCGCAGGCTGCCGCGCGACACGGGCGCGATGGGCTCTTCGGCCACCGGCACCATGTCGGCCGCAGGTTCGAGTTCGACGCCGAATGCTCCGTCGTCGCCCCCGTCAGCGGCTCGGGTTGCCACACCAGCCTTTCCTTCCGGCTGCTTGGGACGACGGGTCCTGCTGACAACTCCGGATGAAACAGTTTTCTGGCGTGGCATGAAACCTCACTGTGGCGGTAGATACCGCATCGGATCGACCGGTTTTCCGTTCTTGCGAACCTCGAAGTGCAGCTTGACCCTGTCAGTATCACTGTTACCCATTTCGGCAATCTTCTGGCCCTTGCGGACCGTTGACTGCTCTGCCACCAGCACCTTGTCGTTATGACCGTAGGCGGTGAGATACGTGTCGTTGTGTTTGATGATGACAAGATTCCCGTAGCCGCGCAAGGGGCCTACGTGAATCACCCTACCCTCGTCGGCAGCCAGCACCGGATCGCCTTTCTTGCCAGCAATATCGATGCCCTTGTTACCTTTGTCGTCAAATTTACCGATCAATTGTCCACTCGCCGGCCAAGCCAGGCGAACGTCGCCTGCCGGGGCCGACGCGCCACCTGCTGCGCTGGTGGCTGCGGCCGGCGCTGCCGCTGCAGGCGCCGCCGTGGGGGCGGAAGATGCGCTCATCGGCGTACCCACCGGGCGCGCGGCGTCGATCGGTTGCGATTGCACGGTGCCCGGCGCCACCGGCACGGTGGCCACGCCCGGCGCGGCGTTCGCGTCGGCGCTTGGCGGCAGCACGCGCAGCAACTGGCCCACCTCGATCTGGTTCGCGTTGGCCATGTTGTTCCAGGCCGCCACGTCGCGATACGACTGGCCATTTTCCAGTGCGATACGGTAAAGGGTATCGCCGCGCTTGACCCGATAGTATCCGGGAGGTGCCGGCTCCAGCGGCGCGGCTGCCTGGGTGGTGCCGCCAGACGTACGGTCCACCACGGGGGCCGGCATCGGGGAACTGGCGCAGGCGGCCAGAACCGCCGCGCAGGCCAGGATGCTCAGGTGTTGTCCGACTCGTGTGAAATTCTTCTGATTCACGATGTTGTGCATAGTTCGACTCAGATGGTGCCCGATTTTAAGGGCACAAAGAAAACGGCTTCAAGCGCGGTTCTGTGAAACCGATGCCGATTGAGGCGCTCGATCAGCAGCAGCTGCTGCGTCACCGTCTGACCCGGCGCGCCGTTGCCAGGTGTCACCACCGGCGCAATCAGACGTCCACCAATGGCCAGTTGTTCCAGCAGGGCCTGCGGCACCTCCATCCCGGCCGCGGCAAGGATGATCGACGAGAACGGCGCGGCCTGCGGCAGGCCAAGCATGCCGTCGCCGTAATGCAGGCGGATATTCGGCACGCGCAGTGGCCGCAGGTTGGCCTTGGCTTGTTCGTGTAGCGGACGAATCCGCTCGATGGAGAACACTTCCTGCGCGCACAGGCTCAGCACGGCAGCCTGGTAGCCGCAGCCCGTGCCGATTTCCAGCACGCGCGCCAGCGGCTGGTCGGGCGTCAGGCCCTCGCGCAGCAGCTCGATCATGCGGGACACGACCGAAGGCTTGGAAATGGTCTGCTGATGCCCGATCGGCAACGCAGCGTCCTCATAGGCCTGCGACGCCAGCCCCGGCTCCATGAACAGGTGCCGCGGCACCGTGGAGATGGCGCCCAGCACGCGCTCGTCGCGAATGCCGCCGGCGCGCAGGCGCGCCGCCAGCGCGGAGCGGGCGCGATCCGACGCCATGCCGCCGCCACCGGCCGTGGCCGCCGACGCGCGCGCCTCCACGGCACTGCCCGGCGGGGGCGGTGGGGCGGGCGGCGCGGCGGGCTTGCGCGGCTTGACGGTGGCAGGCGCCGGCGCGGCCACGCGCTTGCCCACTGCCGGCATGCCGGCAGTGCGCGCGGGCGCGGGCTTGCGTTCGACTACCGCATCCAGCGGCAGCGGAAAGCGGGGGCGGCGCGGCGTGGAACTCATTTCGGATACGGCGCTGGAACGAAAGGAAGGACAAATACGATGCCGCCACGCAGGGCACCCGCGCGGCGACCGCAAAGAAACGCCTGAGGGGCGCGCAGCGATGACACGCTCACCCCAGCCACTGTTCGATCTGTTCGAGCTGGCCGCGATGCGTCAGGTCGAGCTGCAGCGGCGTGAGCGAGACGTAACCATTTGCCGTGGCGTGGAAATCGGTGCCTTCGCTCGCATCGCGGGCGTCGCCGGCAGGTCCGATCCAGTAAATGGGGTCGCCGCGCGGGTTCACCTGCTGGATCACGGGCTGCGACGGATGGCGCTTGCCCAGGCGCGTGGCGCGGTGCCCGCGGATATGCTCGAACGGCAGGTTCGGAATATTGACGTTCAGCAGGAACGGCTCGCGCGGCGGACGCGCAATCACGTTCTCGACGATCTCGCGCGCCACGCGCGCGGCTGCGTCAAGATGTTCCCAGCCATGATTTACCTGCGAGAACGCGATCGACGGGATGCCGAACAGGTAGCCCTCGATGGCGGCGGCGACGGTGCCCGAATACAGCACGTCCTCGCCCATGTTCTGGCCCTGGTTGATGCCGGACACCACCAGGTCTGGCCGATCCTCCAGCAGGCCGGTCAGCGCCACGTGCACGCAGTCCGTCGGCGTACCATTGATATAGCGGAATCCCTTCTGCACCCCTTCCCGCGCTTCGTAGACCGAAAGCGGGCGTTGCAGCGTCAGCGAATTCGAGGCTCCGCTGTGATTCTGTTCCGGGGCGATCACGGTCACGCGCGCCAGGGGCGCGAGCGCTGCGTGCAGGACGGCGAGCCCCGGCGCAAGGTAACCGTCATCGTTGGCGAGAAGGATATGCATGGCCGCGATTGTACCTGAGCGAAAGGCCGCTGGCGGCACCGCGGATGCACCGGAAACGGGACAGATGCGGCGCCAACGCGCCAGCCGGGCGCCCGCCATGCGGCGGCCGAATGGGCGTCATGCAGCGATTTTTTCCCGCAGAACGATCGTGCTTTTCTTGCGCTACACTTGCCCGACGTCGTGCCCGGCCGCCCTGGCGTTCCTGCCGCGCACGACCCCGGCAAGACCACATCACACATGGGAGACACAATGAAAGCCGTACTGTGCAAAGCCTGGGGCCCGCCCGATTCGCTGGCGCTGGAAACCCTGCCCGACCTGGTGCCCGGCGACGGCGAAGTCGTCATCGACGTCAAGGCCGCCGGCGTGAACTTTCCGGACGTGCTCATCATCCAGAACAAATACCAGGCCAAGCCCGAACTGCCGTTTTCGCCCGGCTCGGAGCTGGCCGGCGTGGTCAATGCCGTCGGCGCCGGTGTCACGCATGTGAAACCGGGTGACAAGGTGATTGCCTATCTGGGCAACGGCGCGTTTGCCACCCAGGCCAAGGCGCCGGCCAAGGCCGTGGTGCCGATGCCGCCCGGCATCGACTTCGACGTGGCCGCCGCGTTCACGCTGACCTATGGCACGTCGCACCACGCCGTGGTGGACCGTGGCGAACTCAAGGCCGGCGAAACCATGCTGGTGCTGGGCGCGGCCGGTGGCGTGGGCCTGGCGGCTATCGAAATCGGCAAGGCGATTGGCGCCCGCGTGATCGCCGCGGCGTCCACCGACGAGAAACTGGCGGTCTGCAAGGAGCACGGCGCCGACGCCGTGATCAACTACACCACCGAAGACCTGCGCGAGCGCATCAAGGCGCTGACCGACGGCAAGGGTCCGGACGTCATTTACGACCCGGTAGGCGGCGTCTACGCCGAACCGGCCTTCCGTTCGATCGGCTGGCGTGGTCGCTATCTGGTGGTGGGCTTCGCCAATGGCGAAATTCCGAAGATCCCGCTGAACCTGGCGCTGCTCAAGGGCGCGTCGCTGGTGGGCGTGTTCTGGGGTGATTTCGCACGACGCGAGCCGAAGGCCAACCAGGCCAACATGGCCCAGATGCTCGGCTGGATGAAGGAAGGCAAGATCCGCCCGCATATTTCGGCGCGGTATCCGCTGGAACAGGCTCCGCAGGCGCTCAAGGACATGGAAGCGCGCAAGGTGACGGGGAAGATCGTCATCACGCCATAGGGCTGCAATCCCCGGCCGGTTTTACGCCCCTCTCCCGCCTGCGGGAGAGGGGTTGGGGGAGAGGGCAAGGCGGTTCAACTTGCCGCCCATCGCAGGAGCCGCCCTCGCTCCCCCGCCCGCTCCCACCAGTGGGAGCGGGGTGCCCGCCTCGGTAAAGGGTCAGAGCTTCTCCGTCTCTCCGCTCTGCGGCTGCCACTTCATCAGCCGCTTCTCGCCCGCCGTGACCATCCAGTCCAGTACCAGCGCAAAGGCCGTCAGCACGACGATGCCGGCGAACACCGTATTGATGTCGAACGTCCCCTCGGCCTGCAGGATCAGGTAGCCGACGCCGCGTGCCGAGCCCAGGTATTCGCCCACCACCGCACCCACGAACGCCAGGCCCACCGACGTATGCAGCGACGAGAACACCCAGCTCGTGGCGCTGGGCAGGTACACATGGCGCAGCAGCTGCTGCTTGTTGGCGCCCAGCATGCGCGCGTTGGCCAGCACCACCGGGCTCACTTCCTTCACGCCCTGGTAGACGTTGAAGAACACGATGAAGAACACCAGCGTGACGGCCAGCGCCACCTTCGACCAGATGCCCAGGCCAAACCAGACCGCGAAGATCGGCGCCAGGATCACGCGCGGCATCGAGTTGGCGGCCTTCACATAGGGATCGAGCACGGCCGATGTGAACGGGCTCAGCGCCAGCCACAGGCCCACGCCCAGCCCGGCCACGGTGCCGATGCCGAAGGCCAGCACGGTTTCCAGCAGGGTCACGCCCAGATGGATGTAGATGTCGCGCTCGACGACGAACCAGCTCCAGACCCGCTGCGCCACCATCAACGGTTCGCCGAAGAAGAACGCCACTTCCTGCGAACGCGTGGCCAGGTGCCACACGACCAGGATCACTACCAGGAGCAGCAGCTGCCAGACGCGCAGCATGCCTTTGGAATCAGCACGAAAAGCCATGATCTTGTTATTGTCCGGTCCAGGAAATCAGGCCGCCTTGCGCTGCTGCGCGTAGCCCTTGAGCACTTCCTCGCGCAACACGTCCCAGATGGCGGCGTGCAGCTCCACGAAGCGCGGATGGTTGCGGATTTCTGCCACATCGCGCGGACGCGGCAGGTCGATCGTAAATTCGCCAATTGGATGGGTGCCCGGACCGGCCGACAGCACCACCACGCGGTCGCTCATCGCAATCGCTTCGTCCAGGTCGTGGGTGATGAACAGCACGGCCTTGCGCTTGGCGGCCCACAGGTCCAGCACCTCGTTTTCCATCAGCTGGCGCGTCTGGATGTCCAGCGCCGAGAACGGCTCGTCCATCAGGATGATGTCCGGGTCCATCACCAGCGTCTGGGCCAGGCTCACGCGCTTGCGCATGCCGCCCGACAACTGGTGCGGATAGCGGTCGCCAAACCCGCCCAGGCCCACGCGGCGCAGCCATTCCTCGCCCTGCGCCACGGCATCGGCGCGCGGCACGCCACGGAACTCCAGGCCGGCGATCACATTGTCCAGCGCGCTGCGCCACGGCATCAGCGCCTCGGCCTGGAACATGTAGCCGGCGCGGGTGTTGATGCCCTTGAGCGGCTCGCCGAAGACGCGCACGGTGCCGGTGGACGGCTCCAGCAGGCCGGCCGATACATTCAGCAGCGTGGACTTGCCACAGCCGGTAGGACCGACCACGGACAGGAATTCGCCGGGCTGGATGGACATCGTGACATCGCGCACGGCGGTATAGCGCTGCGAGCGGTCTTCGCGCGAGACGAAGGTGCAGGTCACGTTTTCAAGGGAAAGTGCAGGCGTGCTCATGACGGCATGACTCTGAGAAACGTTGCGCCCGCCGGGCGGCCATGCAGGCCGGGCGCGGCGGGCGCGATGGACAGCTGGAACGCCCCCGACAGGGGCGCAATGCTTACTTGTACTTGGCGTTGGCCTTCTGCACGAACGTGTTCGTGAACGTGCCTTCCAGCTTGATCGGCTTGCCCTTGAGGTCCGGGTCGAACTGCTGCAGCGTGTTCAGCGCCGTCTTCGGGCCGTCGGCCGGCATCGTGCCGTCCGGCGAGATCGCTTCCTTCACCTTGTCCCACGCCGCCAGGTACAGCGCGCGGTCGCCCAGCAGGTAGCTTTCGGGCACGGTCTTGACGATGTCCGACGGGCCGGCCGCCTGCAGCCACTTCAGCGCGCGCACCATGGCATTGGTCAGCGCCTGGGTGGTGTTGGGGTTCTGCTCGATGAACTTGGTCGACGCGTACAGGCAGCCCGACGGCATGTTGCCGCCGAACACCGACTGCGTTTCCTTGAGCGTGCGCGTGTCCGAGGCAATCTTGACCTCGTTCTTCTGCGTCAGCATCGAGATCACCGGGTCCAGGTTGGCCATGGCGTCGATCTGGCCCGAGCGCATCGCGGCCACCGCGCCGGCGCTGGCGCCCACGCCGATGAACGACACGTCCGACGGCTTCAGGCCGGCCTTGGCCAGCACGAAGTTGGCCATCATGTTGGTCGACGACCCTGGCGCGGTCACGCCGATCTTCTTGCCCTTCAGGTCGGCAATCGACTTGAAGTTGGGCATGGTCTTGTTCGACGTCACCAGCACGATCTGCGGGGCGCGGCCCTGCAGCACGAATTCCTGGTAATGCTGGCCCTTGGCCTGCAGGTTGATGGTGTGCTCGTAGGCGCCCGACACCACGTCGGCGCTGCCGCCCACCACGGCCTGCAGCGCCTTGGCGCCACCGGCGAAGTCGACGATTTCCACGTCGAGCCCTTCTTCCTTGAAGTAGCCCAGGCGCTCGGCAATCGTCAGCGGCAGGTAGTAGAACAGGTTCTTGCCACCCACGGCGATGGTCACCTTCTGCTTCTCGGGCTTGCCTTGCGCGAAGGCGCCGCCGATCGTGAACCAGCCGGCCAGGAACAGCGCCAGCGCAATCAGCAGCTGCTTCCAGAAAGGTTTGTTGTACATAGGGCTCTCCTGCCTTTTCTGCTTCTTGCTTCTGTTTGAATGAGGGCGCGCCACGTGCCAACGCACAAAAGGCGGGACGCCGCCCATGCGGCTCCCGGCGATGCTACCGGACATGACCCATGTCCGCATCGGGATCAACACCTAATGTCAGCACAATGAGAGCAGCCGCGACAGCATGCCACCGCCGCGCGCTTTCAAACAGCTTGCCTGCCCTGCCCGGCGGCTTATTCCGCGTGGATGTTGGCGGACTTGATCACCTTGGCCCAGCGCTGCAGTTCGGCCTTCTGGTACTGATCCAGTTGCTGCGGGTTCATGTACTTCGCTTCGGCGCCAAGCTCCTCGGCCTTCTTGCGGAAGGCCTCGGTCTTCATGATCTTCTCGATCTCGGTGGTCAGCTTGTCCACCACGGCCTTGGGCGTGCCGGCCGGTGCGTACATGGCGAACCACGACGAGACGTCCAGGTCGGGGTAGCCGGCTTCCGGGGCCGACGGCACGTCCTTGAGGCTTTCCAGGCGCGACTTGCTGGTCACCACCAGCGGGCGCAGCTTGCCGGCGGCGATATGGCCCATCAGCGGGGGCGGCGTGGTGATCGTCATGTCGACGTTGCCGCCCAGCAGGTCGGTCATGGCCGGGCCGGTACCCTTGTACGGCACGTGCGTGATCTGGATGCCGGCCATCTGGTTCAGCAGTTCGGTGGACACGTGCTGCAGCGACCCGTTGCCCGACGACGCGTAGTTGAGCTTGTTCGGATTGGCCTTGGCGTAGGCCACCAGTTCCTTGAGCGACTTCACCGGCAGGCTGGGGCGCACCACCAGCACCTGCGGGGCCGACAGCAGGTTGGCCACGGGCTGGAAGTCCTTGACCGGGTCCCACGACGTCTTGGTCAGCAGCGGCGTGATCACGTGGTAGCCCGAGTACTGCACCAGCAGCGTGTAGCCATCCGCCTTGGCGCGTTGCACGGCCTGCGCGGCGATGGTGCCGTTGCCGCCCGGCTTGTTGTCGACCACCACCGACTGGCCCAGCGCCTTCGACAGCGGCTCGGAGATCAGGCGCGCAGCCAGGTCGGTGGTGCCGCCGGCAGCCGCCGAGACCACCAGCATGACCGGCCGATTGGGATAGGAGCCGTCTTGAGCCTGGACGGCGGTGCCAAATGTCAGGCCGGCAGCGGCCAGTGCGGCGCAAGCGCCGATGAGGTTGCGTTTCATGCTTTGTCTCCGTATGTCTTATGGGGGACCCGAAAATCCTGTTGGTGCGCGCCCCTCTCCCACCAGGGAGAGGGTTGGGGGAGAGGGCAAGCGGTCTGCTTGCCGACTTGCCGCGACTTGACCCGCTGCACCCTCTCCCCGCCTCTCTCCCGCGCACGGGAGAGAGGCAAAAAACCGTGCTGATCCGTTACGCGTTGGCGAAGAACTCGGCCATCCACGCGGGCGGCTGGTGCGTGCGCAGGCGCGGGCCGGCGCGCAGCAGCTGGCTGGGCACGTCGCGCTGCACCAGCTCGGCCACCCCGCCCACCACGTTCAGCAGCGCATCGAGGTCGACGCCGGAATCGACGCCCATCGCGGCGAACATATGCACCAGTTCCTCGGTGCTGACGTTGCCGCTGGCGCCCGGCGCGTAAGGGCAGCCACCCAGGCCGCCGGCCGCCGCGTCGAAGCGCGTCACGCCGGTCTGCCAGGCCGCGATGGCATTGGCCAGGCCCATGCCGCGCGTGTTGTGCAGGTGGATCGTCAGGCCGGTCTGCGGCAGCGCCCGCTGGAAGGTCTCGCACAGCGCGGCCACCTGGTTCGGATAGGCCATGCCCGTGGTGTCGCACAGCGTGATGCCGGCCGCGCCGGCGTCGGAGAACGTGCGCGCCAGCGCCATCACGTCGGCCTCGCTGACATCGCCCTCGAACGGGCAGCCAAACACCGTGGACAGCGAGATATTGACCGGCACACCAGCCTTGCCAGCCTCGCCGATCATCGCCAGCAGCTGGGCCTTGGACTGTTCGCGCGTCATGCGCAGGTTGGCGCGGTTATGCGTCTCGCTGGACGACATCACCAGGTTCACTTCGTCCGGATGGCACGACAGTGCGCGCTCCAGGCCGCGCAGGTTCGGCACCAGCACCGTGTAGCGCACGCCCGGCACGCGCTCGATCTGGTGCATCACGGCCTCGGCATCGGCCAGCGCGGGGATGGCCCGGGCCGATGTGAACGAGGTGGCCTCGATGCGCGCAAACCCGCAGTGGGCCAGCGCGTTGACAAAGGCGACCTTGCCCTCGGTGGGCACCACGAACGGTTCGATCTGCAGCCCGTCGCGCGGCGCCACTTCGTTGATCTCGATCCGCGCCGGCCCTGCCAGCGAATAGGTCTGGGCGACTTGGGTACTCATGCGATCACTCCACGGGCGCGCAGGTCGGCAACGGCCGCTGCGTCGAAGCCGGCTTCCGCCAGCACGTTATCGGTATGCTCGCCCAGCGTGGGCGCGCGGTCATGGATGGCACCGGGATTGCTCGACAGCTTCGGGATGATGCCCGGCACTTCCACGCTCAGGCCCTTGGCCGACGTCACCGTCTCGATGACTTCGCGGGCGCGGTAGTGCGGGTCTTCGGCAATGTCCTTGACCGTATAGATGCGGCCGGACGGCACATCGGCGCCGCGGAGCACTTCCAGCGCCGACGCCACGGTCTGCGTGCGGGTCCAGGCGGCAATCGCCGCGTCGATCTCGTCCACGCGCTTCACCCGGCCGTCGTTGCGCGCCAGGTCCGGGTCTTCGCCCAGGTCTTCGCGGCCCATCGCGGCCATCAGCCGCTTGAAGATGGCGTCGCCGTTGGCGGCAATCAGCACGTATTCGCCGCAGCCGCACGGATAGGCGTTGGACGGCGCGATGCCGGGCAGCGCCCCGCCCGCCGGCTGGCGCACCGCGCCGAACGCCGAATACTCGGGCAGCAGGCTCTCGCTGAGGTTGAACAGCGATTCATACAGCGCCACGTCGATGACCTGGCCCTTGCCGCCGCGCGCATCGCGCTCGTACAGCGCCAGCAGCACGCCCAGCGCGCCATGCAGGCCGGCGATGGTGTCGCCCAGAGACAGGCCCGCGCGCACCGGCGGCCGGCCCGGTTCGCCGGTCAGGTAACGCAGCCCGCTCATGGCCTCGGCCACGGCGGCAAAGCCCGGTTCATCGCGCTTCGGCCCGGTCTGCCCGTAGCCCGACACACGCAGCATGATCAGCTTCGGGTTGGCCGCGTGCAGCACATCCCAGCCCATGCCCCACTTTTCCATGGTGCCGGGACGGAAGTTTTCGATCAGCACGTCGGCTTCGGCAGCCAGCCTGCGTACCAGGTCCTGCCCTTCGCGCTGGCGCAGGTCGATCGCAATCGACTGCTTGTTGCGCGACTGGGCTTCCCACCAGACCGACGTATCGTCGTGCAGCATGCGCCACTTGCGCAGCGGGTCGCCCTGGCCGGGCGGTTCCACCTTGACCACGTGCGCGCCAAAGTCGGCAAGGGTCTTGGCGGCAAAGGGGCCGGCGATCAGTTGGCCCAGTTCCAGGACCTTGATGCCATTGAGAATCTGTTGCGCCATGTTGGGGAATGCCTCCGTGAAACTGACCCGTACTGGGGATTTGGCTTTGTTTCGACGGAGTGTGCCGCAGCCATGGGGTGACGCGGAATCGGCATTCCGGAAAGCGGGCTATCTCGGAATGCGAAAGATTGGGGCTAACCCTGATGAGGGGATGGGTCAACTTCCGGTCCAGGGTTGCCGTTATCCGGGTCACGTCCGGACACAGTTCCGGCTTGATCCCGGCACGATTCGCGCCAGCCACCCACCCTCCGCGGCTTCGTCACCATGCGATTTTCCCGCTTCTGCCGGATCCTCTGCGCCGCCTGCGCCGGCTGGATGGCCACGTCCGCGCTGGCGCAGACGCCCGCGACGACCACCATCGTGCTGTATTCCGAGGCTGCCCAGCGCCCCCTGTCCTACGAGGAAAACGGCACGCCCCGGGGGGCCTACATCGACAGCGTGCAGCGCGTACTGAAGCGGCTGCCGCCGGAATACCGGGTCGAGATCCGCTTTGCCTCATGGGCGCGCGTGGTCGAGGAGGCCAGGTCCGGCAACAGCGCCGGTATCCTGGGCGTGTACTACCGCCCCAAGGAACGGCCGTACCTGAACCACTCGAAGGCGTTCTACGCCGAAGACGTGGCCGTTCACTGCAACCGCGATTCCGTGGAAGGCCGCACCTTCCACACCTATCCCGACGATTTCGCCGGCCTGAAGTTCGGCAACCAGCGCGGCTACCTGGCCCCGGGGCCCCGCTTCTTCCAGTTCGCCCGGGAAGGCCGGATCCAGGTCGTCGAGGGTCATGAGTTCCAGGATCTGGTCAAGAAGATGCTGGTGGGCGAGATCGACTGTGTGGTCAATCCCAGCGTGGTCCTGAACGAGGCACTGGTCACGCTGGAGGCCCGCGGCCTGCCCGAACGCATGCGCTACAAGTCCAAACGCGTGCTGAACGTCAAGACGGAGACCGTGCATATCGGCTTCAGCAAGAAGTACGAGGAGACCCATCCGGAGCTGGCCCGCTTCCGCCTGCTGTTCAACAAGGCGGTGGATGAATAGAATCCCTCCCTGAATCCTCCAGGATCGAGCCCTTCATGCCACTGCCGCCCCCGGTTCAGTCGATCCGGAACAGGATGATCGTGCTGTTCATCGTTGTCACCACGACGACGCTGGGGGCCTTTGCCGTGCATCGTCAGTGGCAATTGCAGCAGGAGCTTGCACAGCGGTTCGAGCGGACCCGTGCGGAAATCATGATTGGCCTGGGCCAGAGCCTGGCCGAACCGGCCTGGGCGCTCAATGTCGGCATCCTGCGCACCCGCCTGGAAGCCACGCTGGTTCACCCGGAAGTCTCCGAAGCCTGCGTGTTCTCGCCCGATGGCAAGGAGGCCTATGCCACGGCGGGCCGCCCCGCCGCGCCGGGCAGTGCCTCGTGCACCGCCGCCGGCCCGCACGACGTGCTGAGCGAGGTGCAGATCTACCCGCCGGCCAATATCGATGCCGCGCGCCGCGAGCAATCCATTGGCACCGCCGTGATCCGGTTCTCGCACGAGCCCATGCACAAGGTCCTGCGCGCGGCGATGATCCAGGGCATTACCGAAGTAGCCGCCATCGACGTGGTGCTGGTGCTGCTGCTGACTTTTGGCCTGCGCATGGTGTTTCGCCCGCTGGAACACCTGCAACGCGCGCTGTTCCAGCTGGCATCGAGCCATGGCGACGAACTGGACGAACTGGCGCGACTGGGCCGCACCGAGTTCGACAGCGTTATCGACGGCTTCAACCAGGTGCTGCGCAAGCTCAAGCTGATCATCGCCGAGCGGACCGAGGCCGAACTGACGGTGCGGGCGGCCATCCAGCGCAGCCACGAGGCCTTTGCGCAGATCCAGGCCACCCAGGCCGAGCTGGTCGAGAAAAATCTGCAGCTCGAAGCGCTGTCCAAGACCGACCAGCTGACCGGCGTGTTCAACCGGCGCCATCTGGACGCGGTGCTGATCAGCGAGCTGGAACGCCACCGCCGCGACGGCAGCCTGTTTTCGATCATCCTGATCGACGTGGACCGCTTCAAGGCCATCAACGACAACCACGGCCACCAGATCGGCGACCGGGTGCTGGTGGAATTGGCCGAGCGCATCCTGGAAATCACGCGTGACGCCGACACCGTGGGCCGCTGGGGCGGCGAGGAATTCCTGATTATCTGCCCCGATACCATGCCGCATGCCGCCGTGCAGTTTGCCGAACGGCTGCGCCGCACCGTGTCGGATCGGGCGTTTTCGGTGACGGGAGAGATGACGGCCAGCCTGGGCGTGGCCAGCGTGCAGCCGGGCGACACCATCCACGGCATGATCTCGCGTGCGGACCAGGCGCTCTATCGCGGCAAGAACAACGGACGGGACCGCGTGGAGTACGCCGACGAGGGACTCACCACGCCGTAGCCCGGCGCGGCGCCGCTCAGAACGGCGCCCGGTCCCCGCACAGATGGGTGATCAGCAGCCTGGCCGACGCGGTCAGCCCGGCCGGGTCGCGCATGCCGATCAGCAGCGACCGGCGCGCCCAGGCATCGCGCAGCCCTACCAGCGACAGGCCCATCGACTTCACATGCGGCTCGGCGGCGATGCGCGGCAGCACACCCACCCCCAGGCCCGCCATCACCATGCGACACATCGCGTCGAAGCTGCGCACCTGGATGCGTAGCCGGAACTGGCGCTCCAGCCGGCTGCTTTCCTCCAGCAGCCGCGCGGCCAGCGACGTCACCTGCGGCAGGCTGACGAAGTCGTATTCCAGCGCATCGGCGTAATGCACGGGCCCGTCCTGGGCCAGCGGATGGCCCGGCGGCGTGATGATGACCAGTTCGTCCTGCCGGTATTCGACCGTCACCAGCCCGGTGCAAGGCGTACGGTCGGCAAAGATGCCGACGTCTGCCCTGTTTTCCATCAGCGCGGCCACGATGTCGCTGCTGTTGTGTTCTTCCAGCTCGATGCGGATGGTGGGATGCTGGCGCATGAACTGCGCCAGGTCGTCGGGCAGAAACTGGGTAATGGCCGAGGTATTCGCGCAGACGCGCACCTGGCCGCGCACGCCCGACGCGTAGTCGGACATCACGCCAGCCATGCGCTCCACGTCCTGCAGGATGGTCAGCGCGTGGTGAAAGCACGCTTGCCCGGCCTCGGTCAGCTGCACGCCCGCCGCGTGGCGGAAGAACAGCGGCGCGCCGACGGCGGTTTCCAGGTCGGAAATCCGCTTGCTGGCGGCCGCCACGGCCAGGTGCGACTGGCGCGCGCCGGCCGAGATACTGCCCTGCCGGGCCACGGCCACGAACAGGCCGAGCGTTACGAGATCGAAGCGCGCCAGGTTCATGGTCAGAGCGTGCGCCTGTCCATCACGGCGCGGGCAATGGTGCCCGCATCCACGTATTCGAGTTCGCCACCCACCGGCACGCCCCGCGCCAGGCGCGACACCTTGAGCCCGCGCGCCTTCAGCATTTCGCCGATGTAGTGCGCGGTGGCCTCGCCTTCGCTGGTGAAATTGGTGGCGACGATCACCTCGGTGGCCGGCCCGCCGTACTCGGGGTCGGTGGCACGCGCCAGCAGGCGATCGAGATGAATTTCCTTCGGGCCGATGCCGTCGAGCGGCGACAGCCGCCCCATCAGCACGAAGTACTGGCCGCGATAGGTCAGGGTCTGCTCGATCATGACCTGGTCGGCCGGGGTCTCCACCACGCAGAGCAGCGAGCCATCGCGCGCGGGGTCGCGGCACGTCTCGCAGATTTCCTGCTCGGTGAACGTATTGCAGCGCTCGCAATGGCGGATGCCATCGGCGGCGCCTCGCAGCGCGTCGCCCAGTTTGCGCGCGCCGTCACGGTCATGCTGCAACAGGTGATATGCCATGCGCTGGGCCGATTTCGGCCCCACGCCGGGCAGCACCTTGAGCGCCTCGATCAGCGCCTGCAGCGAGGTGGGCGGTGCCGCTCTCATGGCACCACCTGGAACAATGCGCGCATGGGAACGGTGATCAGAACGGCAGCTTGAAGCCCGGGGGCAGCGGCAGGCCCGACGTCATCGAGCCCATCTTTTCCTGCGTGGTGGCCTCGGCCTTGCGCACGGCGTCGTTGAACGCGGCGGCAACCAGGTCTTCGAGCAGGTCCTTGTCGTCGGCCAGCAGGCTCGGATCGATCGTCACGCGCTTCACGTCGTTCTTGCAGGTCATGAGCACCTTCACGAGACCGGCGCCGGACTGGCCCTCGACCTCGATCTGGGCCAGCTGCTCCTGCATCTTCTTCATGTTGTCCTGCATCTGCTGGGCTTGCTTCATCAGCCCGGCCAGTTGACCTTTCATCATGGAATCACTCCTTCGATATGTGTGTGTTGGGTCGGGTGGCGCCGCAGGGTGTCGATCCAGACGGGCCACCTCTCGAAATCAGGCAGCGCGAGGCTGCACGGAACCGGGCACGATCTGCCCGCCGAATTCACGCAGCAGGCCCTGCACGAACGGGTCGCGGTCGATCTCGGCCTCGGCCTCGCGCTGGCGCTCGGCACGTGCCGCGGCATCGACGGCCGCTGCAGTATGGGTCACGGCGCCGATCTCGCAATGCACGCGGACCTCGACGCCGAAGTGTTCATTGAGCGCCGCCTGCAGGCGCTCGGCCACATTGGCTTCGCCAATCGCCGCCACCGGCACACGCAGGTGCAACGCGCGGCCTACCACGCGGTGCAGTTCGCTCTGGTGGGCCAGTTGCTGCGCCAAGCCCTTCAGCGGCAGGCTGGCGGCCAGCGCCGGCCAGTCGCCGGTGAAGACCGGCGGCGTGCCGTCGTCGGACGCACTCGGCGCCACCGGCGGCACGGCCGGGGCCAGCGCTACGGCCGGCTCGGGCTCGGGTGCCGGCTTGCGGGCCTGGGCGGGCGGCTGGGCGGGCGGGTTCGACGCCGCACGCCCGGCGCCACGCGGCGCGCGATCGAAACTTTCCGATTCAAAGCCGTTGTCGTATCCGCCAAAGTTGGGATCGAAACCGGGGTCGCTATCGTAGGGCCCAATCACCGGCATGTCGGCCGGCATGGCCTCCCACGGCGGGACTTCGCTGCCACCGGCCGCTTCCCACGGCGCGACATCGGCGGCAGGCCGGGCCGCCTGGGCGGGCTTGGCGGCGACCGGCGCCGCGCGCTCGCGCACGGGTTCCGGCGCAGCCGCTGCCTGCTGGACGCCTGCCGCCGGGGCGGCGGGCTTCGGCGACGCCGGGGCCGCTTGCAC
>NZ_PJRP01000033.1 GCF_002858765.1 Cupriavidus pauculus | reverse complement strand
TTCCAGACGCAGGCTCATAGTGTCTCGTGTGTTCCAAGGCATGGTTTGAACCTCCGGACGGCAAACCGTCCGGAAGTGTCAACCATGTCCTCGCACACCTGTCACCTATGTGTCCGGTCTGAACACCCGCAGGCGGGAGAGGGGAGAAAACCGGTGGCATGGCGAGCGGATCAAGCCAACCCCAGCGCCTTCAGTGCCGTGTCCAGCGATGCCTGCTGCGCTGCGGCGTACAGCGCCAGTTCGTCGCTGACCGTTGCACCCAGGGCCTGCTCGAAGGCCGCGCGGTTGGGCGATGCCTGCAGGTCGTCGCGGTTTTCGTCGCCCAGGTTCGACTGGAAGATGCCGGCGGCGCTGACGGGCAGGAAGTCTTCGTACGTAATCGGCTCGGCCACCAGCGCCCCGGCGGCGATCAGTGCTTCCACATCGCCGCCATCGGCCGCCGCGTTGCCGACCGCATACCGGTAGTACGCCAGGCCCTGCTGGCGCAGCGCCTGGTGATCGTCCGGGAAGGCCTGGAAGACATCGCCCAGCGTCTGGCGATAGGCGTCGGCGTTCGATCCATCGCCAGCCGGGGTGATGACCTTGCGCACTTCGTTCAGCAGTTCGTCGTACAGCTTGCGGCCCTTGGCAGTCAGCGCCACGCCACGTTGCTCGATCTCGCCGAAGCGGGCCGTGTGCGTGCCGGCCTCGCCGCCATCGCGGAAGGTGACCGGTTCGCTCAGGGCCAGGAAACTGGTCTGGCGCAGCAGGATCGGGCAACGGCGCGTGGGCGGCCCTTCCACCACGGCCTTGGGGCTAATGCCGCGGGCGGGCATCTGCGTCTGGACGATATCGATGTCCAGCGTGCGCGGCGTCAGGTGGTTGATGTGCGGCCCGGGGAAGCACACGATGTCGGCGATCAGCGGATGCGTCTTGCGCAGCTTCCAGTACAGGTCGGCGTCGACGGTGGACTTGCCGTGCCAGCGGAACGTCTCCAGCGCCTCGGCCACGAAGCGGGCGGCGTCTTCGGCGGCCAGGCCGCCCTGCTGCTCGGCGCGCTCGATCAGTGCCAGGCAGCCCGGCGTGAAGATCGACCGCGTGGCCAGCACGGCCGCGGCGGCGTCGCGCAGCGTGGCGTCCTGAATCAGGTCCAGGCGCAGCAGCGACGTGAATACGCGGAACGGGTTTTCGGCCAGGCCGTCGGTGTCCTTCGGCCGGAACGCCGTGGAATGGACCGGCACGCCGGCTACGGACAAGTCGTAGTAGCCCACCGGGACCATGCCCATCACGCCGAACAGGCGACGGATCGTGGCCAGTTCGGCGGGGGTGCCCACGCGGATGGCGCCGTGGCGCTCCACCTCGATGCGCGATTCCTGGCCGGCTGCACCGGCGGCAGCGGCGCCGACACTGGCGAGCACCTCGGCGTTGACGTCTGACACCAGCGCCATCAGCGTGCCGTACTGCGGCACCTCGGCACGGTACATATCGGACATGGCGCGCGAGAACTGGGCGCGGATCTGGCTGGGGGACGTGAAGACGGCAGACATGTTGTGTTGGGGACGACGGCGTGACGGAAAAGAGCCGCCAAGTGTGGTGGGACGGCTGCGGGGCGACAAGCGATTTTTTTGGCTGACTTGATGCGGTTATCGCATCAACTTGATGCCCAGTCTGATTGCGACAGCCCTACGTACCCTCGCACTGCCGCAGCAGCCAGTCGGCAAACAGCGCCGCCTTGTCGCGCTCGGTGCCGTCGCCGGGTTTGGTCTGCCGATAGGTCAGGAAATACGCACCATTCCGGCCAGAGCCGGGCGCTCCGTCGAACGGCAGCGCCGCCAGCCGGCCGCTTTCGATCTCCGTGCGCACCATCATTTCTGGCAAAACGGCGATGCCGAGCCCGCAGATGGCGGCGCCCGTGACCATCGTGAACAGGTCATAGCGCGGCCCCAGACGGGCGCGGCGCCGGATCGTCTCGTCGTCGCCGCCGAACCAGTCCGGCCAGGCATCGGGCCGGCTGGCCAGATGCAGCAGCGGCAGTTTCAGCAGATCTTCGCGCTCGCGCAGCGGCACGTCCTGCAACCGTTGCGGGCTGCAGACCGGAATCGACGGGCCCTCTTCCAGCAGCTTTGCGGACGGATGCCCGTCCCACGGGTCATCGCCAAAATAGATGGCCGCGTCGAACAACGAATCGGCAAAGTGGAACGGCTCGGGACGCGCGTGGATATTGACGACGATGCGTGGATGTTCGGCGCGGAAGCCAGCCAGGCGCGGAATCAGCCATTGGGTGGCGAAGGTGGGCACCACGGCAAGTTCCAGCACCTCCATGCCGCCGGCGCGCGACGCCAGATCCTTGGTGGCGCGTTCGATGGCCTTCAGCTCGGCGCGGATGTCGCGCACATAGCGGTCGCCGTCGGGGGTCAGCACCACGCGCTGGCGCACCCGCTCGAAGAAGCGCACGCCTAGCCGCTCCTCCAACGCCTGGATCTGCCGCGAAATCGCGCTTTCGGTGACGTTCAGTTCGGCGGCGGCGCGCGTGAAACTGCCAAGTCGGGCAGCGCACTCGAGCATCTGGAGTGCGATCAGGCTGGGCAGGCGCATGGTTCAGGCGGTGGCAATCGAGAAGGGAAATCGGGAAGGCAAATCAGCGACCACAATCGGAGAGGGCCATCACGGGCGCGCGATGGCGGCCAGGATGCGCTGCAGCTTGTCGGGATTGCGCTGCGCGTGGATGCCCACGATGCGCTCGCCATCGGTTTCGATGCTCTGGGCCGATTCGAGCTGGCCATCGACAAAGCGCAGCAGCGCCCACTGGCCATTGAGCACCACCATCTGCACGTGCACGGCCTGCCCGCGCCGCTGCGCCGCGAAGAAGACCTGCGCGATCTTGCCGCCGCCGACCACCGGCTTCGGAAAGCTCGACACCTTGCCGCCGCCATCGCCGATCAGCGTGGCTTCGTCCGCCAGCAGGACGCGAATGGCATCGAAGGTGCCCTGCTCCAGCGCCTGGGCGAACCGGCGCACCAGGTTCAGGTGCGCGTCCTTGCGCACGGGCGGGTGCGGCCGGGCATCGCGCAACTGGGCCTTGGCGCGGCTGACCAGCTGGCGGCAGGCTGCCTCGCTCTTGCCGATGACCGCTGCCACCTCGGCGTAGTCGGCGTCGAACACTTCGCGCAGCAGGAAGGCCGCGCGCGCTTCGGGCGTCAGGCGTTCCAGCAGGAACAGGAACGCCACCGACACATCGTCGGCGCGCTCGTAAATGGCTTCGGGGGTGTCCGTGCTTTCCGTCAGCAGCGGCTCGGGCAACCAGATACCCGCGTAATGCTCTCGCTGGAGCTTGGCCGCGCGCAGGTGATCGATGGCCAGCCGGGTGGTCACGGACACCAGCCAGGCTTCGGCATTGTCGATCGCGGCGCGATCGGTGGCGTGCCAGCGCAGCCAGGCATCCTGCACCACATCCTCGGCCTCGGCCACGGCGCCGAGCATGCGGTAGGCGATGGCCTGCAGGCGTGGGCGAAGCCGGTCGAAGGTCTGGGTGGAATCGGGGGGATGCGCGCTCATGGCGTGAGGGATGCTCCGGTGGGCTGCCATTGTGGCACCGGCGCCCTATCCCCGTCTCGCGTGGCGTCTGACTGCGGCCTTGAAATTTCCGAACTACTGTATATATTTACAGTGTACTGTACGGATAAACAGTACCTGATCGTATCGGGATGGATTGAACAGTGTCGGAACCTTCGGAGCCCTGAAATGGAACACCTGATCCGTGTGCAGCATGAATATGACCGCCAGGTACTGGTCTGGCTACGCGGACGCATTGGCGACGCCGCCCTGGTGTCGGCCGCCCGCCGCACCGCCGCGGATGGAAAAAAGCCTTATCTGTCAACGATTTGCCGCCTGCTGAACATTCGGCCGCCGTCGCGCCGCAGCTTTGCCGACGAGGCCCGCAAGACCCATCGGGCGGTGGGCGAGCGCTATCTGGCACAGATCCGCCAGATTCTGGCCAAGCCGGTGGCCCAGCGTGCGCAAGGCAAAACGGCCGGGCATGACGCCCAGCCGCAAGGTGCGCTCTTCTGACTCTTCCTTAAGCGCCTTTCAGACGTCGCTGAGGTTTAGTCCGAATTATTGAAATCCTATAATTTTGACTAAACCGCGCATACATCACTTTTTACTTCGCCCCGCCCTGCTTATTTCGGCAGTTCGGTCACGCGCATCGCGGGCGTGATCTGCAGCGGGTCGGTCACCAGTTCCAGCACGGCCGGCTTGCCGGCCTGCTGGGCCCGCGCGAAGGCGGCGGCGAAGTCTTCGGTCCGTTCCACTCGTTCCGCCCAGGCGCCGCAAGCCTTCGCCATTTCCACGAAATCCGGATTGACGATGGCCGTGCCGCTCTGGCGGCCCGGGTAGCGGCGCTCCTGGTGCATCCGGATCGTGCCGTACATGCGGTTGTTCACCAGGATCACGATCAGGTTCACGCCGTGGGCGGCGGCCGTGGCGATTTCCTGCGGATACATCAGGTAGCAGCCATCGCCGGCAAAGCACACCACGGTTTTTTCCGGATGGCGCAGCTTGGCGGCGATGGCGGCCGGCAGGCCGTAGCCCATCGCGCCGCAGGTCGGCGCCAGTTCCGTACGGGGGCGCTTGTAGGCATAGAAGCGGTGCAGCCAGACCGTGTAGTTGCCGGCCCCGTTGGACAGCATGGCGTCATCGGGCAGCACCTGGTTCAGGTGAGCCATGGCGGCGGCCATGTCCACGCCGGTCAGTTCCGCGTGCGGCTTCGGCGGCGTGACAAAGGCTTCGTGGTCGGCGCGCGCGCCGGCGGTCCAGTCCTTCCAGGGTACCGAGGCGGGTGCGGCCAGCGATGCCAGCATCGCCGCGCCCGGCTCCACGCCGGCGTGGATGGGCAGCGCAGCCTGGTAGACGCGGCCCAGCTCGAAGCTGTCGGCATGGATATGCACGAGCTTCTGCTTCGGCTGCGGCACCTCCAGCAGCGAATAGCTGTCGGTGGCGATATCGCCAAGCCGCGTACCGAAGGCCACGATCAGGTCGGCCGTCTTCACGCGTTCGGCCAGCTTGGGACTCACGCCCAGGCTCAGGTGGCCCACGTAGTGCGGGTCGCGGTTGTCGATCACGTCCTGGCGGCGGAAGGCGCAGGCCACGGGCAAGTCCCAGGCCTTCACGAACGCAGCGAAGTCGCGCACGGTCTGGTCGGTCCAGTTGGCGCCGCCGGCAATCACCAGCGGACGCTGGGCCGCGGCCAGCGCGGCCGCCAGCGCCTGGGCGTCCTCGGGGCGCGGTGCGGCGGCCACGCTGCGGTACGGCGCCGCGTCGGCCACTTCCACCAGGCCGTCGAGCACATCCTCGGGCAGCGCCAGCACCACCGGGCCCGGGCGGCCCGACGTGGCCACCTGGAAGGCACGTGCCAACATCTCCGGAATGCGTGCCGGATCGTCGATCTCGGCCGCCCACTTGCACATCGACCCGAACACGGCCGCGTAGTCCACCTCCTGGAATGCCTCGCGGCCCTTGTGCTCGCGGGCAATCTGGCCAACGAACAGGATCATCGGCGTGGAGTCCTGCTGGGCGATATGCACGCCGATGCTGCCATGCGTGGCGCCGGGGCCGCGCGTCACGAAGCAGATGCCGGGACGGCCCGTCAGCTTGCCGTCGGCCTCGGCCATGTTGGCGGCCGCGCCTTCGTGCTTGCAGACCACCAGGTCGATGGCCGGCTGGTCGTGCAGCGCGTCCAGGACATCGAGAAAGCTCTCGCCCGGCACGCAGAAGATGCGTTCGGTGCCATGGATGCGCAGTTGGTCTACAAGTACGCGGCCGCCGGTGCGGGCCTTCTGGGAAGTGGTAGAGGTCATGTCGAGCGTTTGGCGCGGGTCGGCGCGTATGGGCTTGTTTATCGGAATGTCTGCAATTGTTCCGTTTGACGTGCGCGGCTGCGCGGCCTATCGTGCATTTCTGTTATGCAAATTCTGCAAGTCGCCGGTGCTTCTGGCCGTGTAGATTTGCGGACGAGGCGCAGCACAAGACGCCCCGCCTGACATGCGTTTCCGGCCGGAAACTGTCAGACAGAACGGCAGCCTGCCATGGGACTGCCGCACACGAACGTTCGCGCTACAGGAGACATGATATGAATTTTCCCCATCGCCTGATGCGGCCGATGCTGGCCGTGCTTTGTACCGGATGCATGGCCGTCGCCACGCAGGCCGGCGCCCAGGGTGCCGATCACTACCCCAGCAAGCCCATCACCTACGTGGTGCCGTTTGCCGCCGGTGGCACCACCGACCTGCTGGGCCGCCTGATCGGCCAGCGGTTGTCGCAGGTACTGGGGCAGTCCGTGGTGGTGGAGAACCGCGCCGGCGCAGGCGGCAATATCGGCTCCGACTACGTGGCCAAGGCCCCGGCCGACGGCTACACGCTGCTGGGCGGCACCATCAGCTCGCACGCCATCAACGTGAGCCTGTACCCGAAGATGCCGTATGACCCGATCAAGAACTTCCAGCCCATCGCGCTGATCGGCACGCTGCCGAATGTGCTGGTGGTGAATGCCAGCAGCCCGTGGAAGAGCGTGCAGGACGTGGTCGCCGCCGCCAAGGCCAAGCCGGGCACGGTCAACTTCGGCTCGTCGGGCAACGGCACGTCGCAGCACCTGGCGGCCGAACTGTTCGCCAACATGGCGGGGCTGCGCATGACCCACGTGCCTTACAAAGGCAGCAGCCAGGCCGTGCAGGCGCTGCTGGGCAACCAGGTGGACCTGGTATTCGAGAACAGCGTTGCCGCCATGCCGATGATCCAGTCCGGCAAGTTCCGCGCGCTGGCCACCACCGGCGCCAAGCGCGCGGCCGAACTGCCCGACGTGCCGACCATGGCGGAGTCGGGCCTGAACGGCTACGAGATCGTGTCGTGGCAGGCCATCTTCGCGCCGGCCGGCACGCCCAAGCCCATCGTCGACAAGCTGTCGACCGAGATCGGCAAGATCATCCGCCAGCCCGACGTGCGCGCCAAGCTGGCGTCGATGGGCGTGGAACCGTCGGGCGCAGGCCCCACCGAACTGGGCAACTTCCAGAAGAGCGAAGTCGCCAAATGGGCAAACCTGATCAAGGTGGCCAATATTCACCTGGAGTAAGCATGAGTGATCACCGCATCCCGACTGCCGGCCTGCACCAATGGGTGGTGGACCTCTGGCTGGCGGCGGGCTCCGACGCCCGCGAGGCCAAGCTGACCGCCGATCACCTGGTGGGCGCGAACCTGTCTGGCCACGATTCGCATGGCGTGGGCATGATTCCCAAGTACGTGATGTCGTGGCAGGCCGACCAGCTCCAACTGAACCAGCAGGTCAGCGTGGTGCACGAGTCCGGCGGCATCCTGAGCCTGGACGGCAACCGGGGCATGGGCCAGGCCGTGACCGAGCAGGCGATGGGCCTGGGCATCGAACGCGCGAAGGAACATGGCGTGTGCGTGCTGGGCCTGCGCCAGTCGCACCATCTGGGCCGCGTGGGCCACTGGGCCGAACAGGCCACGGCGGCCGGCATGATTTCGATCCACTTCGTCAATGTGCTATCCAAGCCGATCGTGGCGCCGCATGGCGGCTACGACCCGCGCTTCGGCACCAATCCGTTCACGATTGGCGTGCCGGTGGCCGGCCAGCCGCCGCTGGTGCTGGACTTTGCCACCAGCGCCATCGCGCTGGGCAAGGTGCGCGTGGCCAACAACAAGGGCGTGCCGGTGCCGCCGGGCTGCCTGATGGACCCGCAAGGCCACCCCACCGACGACCCCGCCGTCATGTTTCCGCACCCCGGCACGCCGCAGGGCGCGCTGCGCACGTTCGGCGAGCACAAGGGCTACGTGCTGGCCGTGATGTGCGAACTGCTGGGCGCGGCCGTGACCGGCGGCCATACCATCCGCCCGGAAACGCTCACGCACGAGCACGCGGTCTGGAACAACATGCTGGCGATCATCTTCGATCCGGCACGGATGGGCAGCAGCACCACGTTCGGCCACGAGGTGGAGGCGTTTGTCGAATGGATGAAGGCGTCGCGCCTGCAGCCCGGCAACGACGCCATCCGCCTGCCCGGCGACCCCGAACGCGCCTGGCGCCGCGCCCGCGCCGAATACATTCCCGTGGACAGCAGCACGCTGACCCAGCTTGACGATGCCGCCGCACGCGTGCTGCAGGCCCGGGGCCAATCGCCCGGCCCGCTTTCCGCGCTGGCGGCCGACTGACCCAGGAGATAGACGATGTCCACTACCCCTCACCTGCCCCAGATCCATCCGCTGCCCAACAAGTTCCGGGCCGACGTGCTGGCGCGCAAGCGCCTGATCGGCCTGTGGAGTTCGCTGGGCCAGCCGGTGACCAGCGAGATCGTCGGCCTGGCCGGCTTCGACTGGATGTTGCTGGACGGCGAGCATTCGCCCAATGACGTGCTGACTTTCGCGCCGCAGCTGATGGCGCTCAAGGACAGCGTCAGCGCCCCCGTGGTGCGGCCGCCGTGGAACGACCCGGTGATGCTCAAGCGCCTGCTCGACATCGGCTTTTACAACTTCCTGATTCCGTTCGTGGAATCGGCCGAGGAAGCGCGCCGCGCCGTGCGCGCCACGCGCTATCCGCCCGACGGCATCCGGGGCGTGTCGGGCGCCCAGCGGCAGAACCGCTATGGCACGCTGCCGGACTTCTTCAAGACCATCAACGACAACATCTGCGTGCTGGTGCAGATCGAAAGCCGCAAGGGCGTGGAAGCGGCCGCCGAAATCTGTGCCGAACCCGGTGTGGACGGCATCTTCATCGGCCCGAACGACCTGGCCGCGGCCTACGGGCACCTGGGCAACCCGAACCACCCCGATGTACAGGCGGCGGTCAAACAGATCTACGATGCCGCCAACCAGGCCGGCAAGGCCATCGGCACGCTGACGCCGGTGGAAGCCGACGCCCGGCGCTACCTGGATATGGGCGCGCACTTCGTGGCGGTCGGCATCGACCACGTATTGCTGCGCGATGCGGCGCGCGCGCTGCGCGACCGCTTTGCGTCCTGAAGCCACATTCAACAGGAAGGAATCATGAGCAAGCTCGGATTTATCGGATTGGGGGTCATGGGCAAGCCCATGGCTGAACACCTGCAGGCTGGCGGCCATACCGTCTACGCGCACACGCGCAGCGGCGTGCCGCAGGAATTGCTCGATCGCGGCATGCAGCAGTGCGCCAGCGCCACCGAGGTGGCAAAACAGGCCGACATCATCTTTCTGATGCTGCCCGATACGCCTGACGTGGCGCGCGTGCTGTTTGGCGACAACGGCGTGGCCGCCGGCCTGGCCAAGGGCAAGATCGTGGTGGACATGAGTTCGATCTCGCCGATCGAGACGCGCGAGTTCGCCGCGAAGATCGAAAAGCTCGGCTGCGACTACGTGGATGCGCCGGTGTCCGGCGGCGAAGTCGGCGCCAAGGCGGCCACGCTGTCGATCATGGCCGGCGGCAAGCAGGACATCTACGACCGCGTGCTGCCACTGCTGCAACTGATGGGCAAGAACATCACGCTGGTAGGCAATGTCGGCGACGGCCAGGTGGCCAAGGTGGCCAACCAGGTGATCGTGGCACTGACCATCGAGGCCGTCAGCGAGGCGCTGGTGCTGGCCGCCAAGGCCGGCGCCGACCCGGCACGCGTGCGCCAGGCGCTGATGGGCGGTTTTGCCAGTTCCAAGATTCTGGAAGTCCACGGCGAACGCATGATCAAGCGTACGTTCAACCCGGGCTTCCGCATCGAACTGCATCAGAAGGACCTGAACCTGGCGCTGTCCACGGCGAAGCAGCTCGGCCTGGGCATGCCCAACACGGCGTCGACGCAGCAGCTGTTCAACGTCTGCGTGGCGCAGGGCGGCGCGGGCTGGGATCATTCGGGGCTGGTCAAGGCCATCGAGCACCTGTCGTCGTTCGCCATCGGCGACACGCCCAAGCCTGCCTGATGACCACCATGTCGGCCGCGCTGAATTCCGACGACCTGGCGTGCTTTGTCTGCGTGGCCAACACGCAGAGCATTTCGCGCGCCGCGCTGGAGCTTGGCGCCGACCAGTCGACGGTCAGCCGGCAGATCGCACGGCTGGAGGCTGCGCTCGATACCCGGCTGTTTCACCGCAGCGGCCGGGGCGTAGTGCTGACCGAAGCCGGCACCACGCTGCTGGGCTACGCGCGGCAGGTGGCCGCCACGTTGTCCGAGGCCCGCGCGGCAGTGCGGGCGTCCACGGCGCAAGGGCCAGCGCAACTGGTCATCGCGGCGCAGCCCACCATCGCCAATACCGCGTTCGCGGCCATCGGCACGGCACTCAAGGCGCGCTTTCCCGCCACGAAGATCCGCTTTGTGGAAGGCCTGGCCAACCCGGTACTGGCGTGGCTGGCGGCCGGCGATATCGACGTCGCCCTGCTCTACCTGCCTGAACAGCAGGGCGCGCTCAAGGTGGACGTGCTGCTGGAAGAAGACCTGACGCTGGTCACGCCCACGTCATGGAGCCACCTGGGCCCCAACTTCCAGGCCCGGCGACTGGGCGACGTACCGCTGATCCTGCCCAGCACGTCGCACGGACTGCGCGTGCTGGCGGAATCGCTGGCGGCGCGCGTCGGCACCACGCTGAACATGGCGATGGAGTGCGATGCATCGAATACCGTGGCGATGCGGCTGGTGGAAGACGGCTGCGGCGCCACGCTGCTGCCGTTTGCCGCCGTGGCAGACCGCGTGGCCCAGGGCCGGCTGCATTCGGCGCGACTGGTGGACCCGGTGGTGACGCGTCAGGTGGCGATGACCACGGCGCGCAATCGGCCGGTGGTGCCGGAGTTATGGGACATCATGCAGACGGTGCGGCAGTCGGTACGCAATATCGTGATGTCGGGGGCGTGGCCGGGGGCGCGGCTGGTGTAGCGCTGATGCCCGATGGTTGTGCTCCCGGCCGGTTTGCTCCCCTCTCCCGTGCATGGAAGAGGGGCGCCCATCATCGGGCGACGCAAGCCTTACTGCTTCGTCGTACCGCTTTGCAGTTCGGCCTTGGCCGTCTCGTCGGCGGCCTTCTTGGCGTCCTTGCGCTCCGACTTGGCGCTATTCACGTCCTTCTTGTATTCGCCCTTGGCCGCCTTCTTCTCGGCCTTGTACTGGTCGTTGGCGGCCTTGCGGGACTCGCGGCGTTCCACGAGCGGGTCCTTCGGCGGCTGGACCTGCGTCGTGACCGGCGGGGCCGCAGTCGTGATATCGGCCGGCGCTGCCGGCGTCTGTGCCGTCTGTGCGAAGGCGGTGATAGAGATCATGCCGGCTGCCAGGGCGCCAATCAGAGTCGTGGTGCGAAGGGTTCGTTGCTTGGACATATGAGACCTCTCAGGTGGTTGTTGTCGAAAACGACGGGTGCGTTGTTTCCCACCGCGTGCCCAGTTTAGAAGTCACATGGTGCCCCGTGTGCCGCATTCACACATCTCCTTACAAAACCTCTTCCGCACTGACAGACAACGCCTGACAACACCACGGTTTCTGGCAAATCTTGCGATTTTCGACGCTTGAATGACGCCGACGCGTCGCCCACACTGAACCGCATCGACCACCGATTCCAAGGGAGTTGCCATGCATCTCGACGGTTCGTGCCAGTGCGGCGCCGTGCGGTTCAGCCTTGAGTCCGATTCGCCCTACCCCTACATGCATTGCCATTGCTCGATCTGCCGCAAGACCGGCGGCAGCGGCGGCTATGGCATCAACCTGGGCGGCGATGCCCACACGCTGCGCGTGGCAGGACAGGAGCACGTGGCGCATTTCCACGCCGTGATCCGCGAGCCGGGCAAGCGGACGGTGCGATCCAAGGGATACCGTCACTTCTGCAAACTGTGCGGCAGCCCGCTGTGGATGTGGGACCCACGCTGGCCCGACCTGGTCCATCCGTATGCAGGGGCCATCGATACGCCGCTGCCCACGCCGCCCGATGTCGTGGAGGCCGGTCTCGATTACGTGGCGCCGTGGGTCGATGTGCCGCGCGGCAAGGGCCATCGCCACGTGGGCACCTGGCCACATGAATCGCTGCACGAATGGCACGCGCGCCATGACCTGCTGAAATCGTGACGAAGCCAGCGCCAAGGCGGCGCGGACGGCATTGCCGAAGCCCGCGCCAACCGGGTCGGACGGCCCCCGACAGGGTCTTGCACCGGCGCTGACATACATCGCGCAAGTGCCCTCCTATGCTCGAATCAGACAAGGCATCTGGGAGCCCGCCATGCGCGACTATCGCCAATATCTGATTTATCCGGTGGCATCGCTGTTCGCGATCGTGGCGGTCACGCTGCTGGTGGGCTGCGGCGAATCGGCCAAACTACCCGATACGGCGGGCATAGGCCCAAGCCCGCAATTGCCGGCGCCGCACAAGACGTTCATTCCGACCATCCATATCGCCCCGGCCGAAGGCTGGAAGGACGGCAGGATGCCCGTGGCGGCCGACGGCATGCGCGTGGCGGCCTTTGCCGACAAGCTCGACCACCCGCGCTGGATTTATGTGCTGCCGAACGGCGACGTACTGGTGGCCGAAACCAACGCGCCGCCCAAGCCCGACGACCACAAGGGCATCCGGGGCTGGATCATGAAGAAGACGCAGGAGCGCGCGGGGGCCGGCACGCCCAGCGCCAACCGCATCACGCTGCTGCGCGACACCAACGGCGACGGCGTGGCCGACCAGAGATCGGTGTTTCTTCAAAACCTGCATTCGCCGTTCGGCATGGTCCTGGTGGGCAATGACTTCTATGTCGCCGATACCGATGCCGTGCTGCGGTTTCCCTATGCGCCGGGCCAGACCAGCATCACCGCGCCGGGCCAGAAGCTGATAGACCTGCCCGCCGGCACGATCAACCACCACTGGACCAAGAACATCATCGCCAGCCCCGACGGCAGCAAGCTGTATGTCACGGTGGGATCTAACAGCAATGCGGGAGAGAACGGCATCGACAAGGAAGCCGGCCGCGCCGCCATCTGGGAAGTCGATCGACAGACCGGCCAGCATCGTATTTTCGCCAGCGGCTTGCGCAATCCGAACGGTATGGCCTGGGAGCCGACCACCAAGGCGCTCTGGACATCCGTCAATGAGCGCGACGAAATCGGCAGCGACCTGGTGCCCGACTACATCACGTCGGTGCGCGATGGCGGCTTCTATGGATGGCCGTTCAGCTATTACGGCCAGCATGTGGACGAACGCGTGAAGCCGGCCGCCCCCGACATGGTGGCCAAGGCCATCGTGCCGGACTACGCGGTGGGCGCGCACACGGCGTCGCTGGGCATGACCGGCGCATCGGGCAACAGCCTGTTGCCGCAGTTCCACGACGGCATGTTCGTGAGCCAGCACGGCTCCTGGAATCGCAAGCCGCGCGCGGGCTACAAGGTCATCTTCGTGCCGTTCGACCAGGGCAGGCCGCGTGGCGCGCCGTTCGACGTGCTGACCGGCTTTCTGGACCAGGACGGCCATGCGCAGGGACGCCCCGTGGGCGTGGCAGTCGACAAGACCGGCGGGCTGCTGGTGGCCGACGACGTTGGCAACGTGGTCTGGCGTGTGAGCGCCGCGAAGTAGCGCGCTGGGGATTTCACTGCAGAAGCGGGCTCTGAAACGAAAAACCGGCGGCGCGAGCCCCTCGCACCGCCGGAAGGCCGCCCACCACGGCAGCCTGGAAACAACGATCAGAAGCGGTGCTGCAGGCCCGCCGTCACACCGACCTGATTGTTGGCATAGCCAACGAAATCGCGCGAGACACTCACTGACTGACCGTTGCGCGCCTTGGCGTACGCTGCGGACAGGTACGCTGAGGTGCGTTTGGAAAGATTGTACTGAGCGCGCATGGAGATCATGATCGGATCGCCGTCCGTGTCGCCCTTGATGTTCTGCTTGTAGACCGCGCCATACAGCGTGAAGGCTGGCGTGAAGTCGTACGCGGCGCCCACCCAGTACATGTCGCTCAATTGCTTGGCGGCCGTCGTGGTGAACGTCTTGCGGTAATTACGATAGCCGGCGTACACCGACAGCGGGCCAAAATTATAGCTGGCGCCGGCGTGGATGCCCTGGATGTAGTCGGTGCTGTCGGCCGGCGTGGTGCTGGCGCCCGCGCCCATCTGGCGATCCCAGGTCACGGCCGCGGCAAAGTTGCCCGCGTTGTAGCCCAGGCCCAGATCGTATTTCGACGAACTCTTGTAGCTGCCCGGCACTTCACCGAACGCCATCGTGCCGCCCACCTTGATCGGGCCGAACTGGCCGTCGTAGCGCACGATGTTGGTCGAACGCGAGAACATGCCGTCCTTGCGGCCGCCCGTGGCCGTCGACGACGTGGCCCACGAGTAGTTCGGCGCGTAACCCATCGGGTCGAACGGCAGCATGAAGTCATAGGTCGTGGTGAAGTCACGGCCCAGGCGGATGCTGCCAAGGTTCTTGTCCTGCAGGCCCACGTAGGCGCGGCGATCGAACAGCGTGTTGTCGGTGTCGAGCTTGCCGGTGTCGATGGCGATACCCGATTCCAGCGTGAAGATGGCCTTCAGGCCGCCACCCAGGTCTTCGGTACCACGCAGCCCCCAGCGCGACGTGTTCTTGCCGCCCGAGGTCATTTTCACCAGGGAATTGCCGTTGGCGCTGGCATGGTTCACGTACTCGATGCCCGAATCCACCAGGCCATACAGCGTCACGCTCGATTGCGCCGCCGCGCCGCCCGATACCACGCAACCCAACGCGGCCAATGCCACTGCCTTCCGTTTCATCCTCAGTCTCCTTTGTTGTTCTGTGTGTAGTGAACGGAGCGGATGGTATGGGGGCCTCACTTTCAGTTCGCTTTCGATACCCTTTCGATTTTTGCCGTGGGGGATGCACCACGATTGGGAGTTTCCCCATCTAGGCACCGGCGCCGGTAACGGGTATCACTCCAGCGCCATATCCGTAGACCCTGCTGCCGTAGCCCCATGCGTATCCTGCTTGCCGAAGACAACCTGAAACTGGCCGCCTCCCTGACGGAATCGCTGAGCCAGAGCGGCTTCACCGTCGACTGCATGCACGACGGGGCCAGCGCCGATCACCTGTTGACGACGCAAGACTACGCGCTGGCCATCCTCGACATCGGCATGCCGCGCCTGGACGGCCTGGAAGTGCTGCGCCGCCTGCGCGCGCGCCGCAACTCGCTGCCGGTGCTGATCCTGACCGCCCACGGATCGGTGGAAGACCGCGTGCGCGGCCTGAACCTGGGCGCCGACGACTACCTGGCCAAGCCCTTTGCCCTGACCGAACTCGAAGCCCGCGCCCGGGCGCTGATCCGGCGCAGCCACGGCCACGACCGCACCGAACTGGCGTGCGGCCCGCTGCACTACGACAGCGTGAGCCGCGCCTTCACGCTCAACGACGAGCTGCTGCAACTGACCGGCCGCGAACGCGCCGTGCTGGAGATCCTGCTATTGCGCGACGGCCGCGCGGTCAACAAGGCCGCCCTGTCCGAGAAAATCTTCGGCATCGACGAATCGGTCAACGCGGACGCCATCGAGATCTACGTCTACCGCCTGCGCAAGAAGCTGGAAGGCTCCGGCGTCAGCATCGTCACGCTGCGCGGCCTGGGCTATCTGCTCGAAGCGCAGGACACCACTGCGGCCGCCGGCGCGGGTCCGCGCGCATGAAGACCGGCAGCCTGCGGCTGCAACTGACGCTCTGGCTGCTGCTACCCCTGCTGGTGCTGCTGGCGCTCGACGCCTGGCTGACCGACCGGCGTGCCATGTCTGCCGCCCACCAGGCCTTCGACCGCACCCTGGCGGCATCGCTGAAGGCCATGCGCGAAGGCATCAAGCTGCGCGACGGCCGCGTAGAGGTAGAGGTGCCCTATCTGGCGCTGGAAGTCTTCGATGCCGAGGCGGGATCGCGCGTCTACTACAAGATCCGCGACGAGCACGGCACCACGATCACCGGGTACGACGACCTGCCCATGCCGCCGGGCCCCGTACGCTCGCTCTATCGCACGCAGTTCTACGATGCCGACTTCCGCGGCACGCCCGTCCGCATGGCCGCGATGGCGCTGCCGCTGCACGATGTGCGCTCCGCGCGTACGCAGATGGTTTGGGTGCTGGTAGCCGAATCCACCGAGCCGCGCGAGCATCTGGCCAACGAAATCCTGATGGGGTCGCTGCTGCAGGAACTGATGCTGGTCAGCCTGGCGCTGGTGATCGTCTGGTTCGGCGTGCGACGCGGCCTGCGGCCGCTTCAGCGGCTGTCGGACACCGTGGCGGCGCGCGGCCCCGATGACCTCGACCCCATCGGCGATACCACGCTGCCAGTGGAAATCCGGCCGCTGGTCACCGCCGTGAACCAGTACGTGGCGCGGTTGCACCGCATGGTGCAGGGGCGCAAGCGATTCTTTGCCGATGCCGCCCACCAGTTGAAGACCCCGCTGGCGGTCATCCAGGCCGAATCGGAACTGGCGCTGCGCGAAACGGACCTGGCCGGCGTGCGCGGACACGTGGCGCGGCTCAATGGATCGGTCCGGCAGGCGGCAAAGGAAGTGGCGCAATTGCTATCGCTGTCGCGGCTCGAAACCGACAGCGGCTACGCGCCCACGCTACGCCCGCTGCGCCTGGGCCCGCTGGCGCAACAGGTGGCGCTGGACTGGGCGCCCATGGCCCGCCAGCAAGGCGTCGACCTGGGGTTCGATGGCGATAGCGATAGCGATACCCATACCGACAGCGGTAGCGGTAGCGGCAGCGGCAGCGGCGCCGAATTCAGCGGACAGCCGGAACTGCTGCAGGAACTGATCGGCAACCTGATCGACAACGCCGTGCGCTATGCGGGGCCGGGCGCCGTGGTGACGGTACGCGTGGCCGGGCGCAGGTTGCTGGTGGAGGACAACGGCCCCGGCGTGGCGCCGTTCGAGCGCGAATCGGTCTTCAAGCGCTTTTACCGCGGTGAGACCAGCGCCAGCCGCGAAGGCAGCGGCCTGGGCCTGTCCATCGTCCGCGAAATCGCGCGGCTGCACGGCGCCACCGTGGCGCTGGCCGACACGCACGGCGGCGGGCTGACGGTGGTGGTGGATTTTCCGGGCTGACCGCAGCAAATGGCGGCGGCACGCGGCAGCGCCTTATCCCTGCTGGGGCCGGGACAAATTGGCGCGGGCGCGTCGTAGAAATTCGACGAATTGCTCGGACTCGGCTTCGGTAAAGCCTTCCAGCGCCTGGCCGGTCACCACATCGCCCACATTCTGTGCCGCGTCCAGTGCCTGGTCGGCCTTTTCCGTCATCTGCACCATGCGCTCGCGGCGATCTTCCGGATTGGGGCGACGCGCAATCCACCCACCCTCTTCCATGCGGTCGAGCAGCCGGCCGGCCGAAATCGGCGCCACTTCCATCAGGTCCGCCAGGGCCGCCTGGTTCATTTCGCCGTGATACGACAGGTAGGCCAGCGCCCGGTACTGGGCGCGTGTGAGGTCCAGCGTGGAGCGCGACAGGTCATCGAACCGCTTGCCGGACAGCCGGCCCACGTCCGACACCAGAAAGCCGAAGCGCTTTTCAAGATTCTTTTCCATGCGCGGGATTATAGGGAGTCGCGCGGTTCGGATTGGTGTCGAAAACCCTGAATCGCACACTTGTGCCACGACCTGCCACATCGCCATATAATAAGCACGCTTACTAATTAGACGAACTCCCCCCTCCCGCCCCCATGTCCTCCGTGGTTTCCGCGCCTGCCGCAGCAACCGGCCAGCCGATCAACCGGCCCATGATCACGTTGTCGATCATGCTCGCCACGTTGATCCAGACCCTCGACAGCACCATCGCCAACGTGGCGCTGCCCCATATGCAGGGCACGCTGTCAGCCTCGCAGGACGAAATCACCTGGGTGCTGACCTCGTATATCGTGGCCGCCGCCATCGCCACGCCGCTGACCGGCTGGCTGTCCGACCAGCTCGGTGTCAAACGGCTGTTGGCGATCTCGATTGGCGGATTTACGGTGGCTTCGGCGCTCTGCGGCATGGCCGACTCGTTGACGCAGATCGTGGCCGCCCGGCTGCTGCAGGGCGTTTTCGGGGCCGCGCTGGTGCCGCTATCGCAATCGATCCTGCTCGACATCAATCCGCCGTCGCGCCAGGGCCAGGCCATGGCCGTCTGGGGCATGGGCGTGATGGTCGGGCCAATCCTGGGCCCCACGCTGGGCGGCTGGCTCACCGACAGCTACAACTGGCGCTGGGTGTTCTTTATCAATGTGCCGATTGGGGCATTTGCGCTGTTCGGCGTGCTGTCCACGCTGCCCAACCGCGCGCCGGCCCGCAGCATGCGCTTCGACGCCTTCGGCTTTGCCACGCTGAGCCTGGCGATTGGCGCGCTGCAGGCCATGCTCGACCGTGGCGAGCAGCTCGACTGGTTCAGCTCGCTGGAAATCCGCATCGAGGCGCTGGTCTGCGTGATCGCCTTCGCCTATTTCGTGGTGCATACGGCCACGGCCGGATCGCGATCGTTCTTCCGCTCGGCGCTGCTCAAGGACCGCAACTTCGTTACCGGCGCGTGCTTCATCTTCGTGATCGGCGCGGTGATGTACGCCACCCGCGCACTGCTGCCGCCAATGCTGCAGAACCTGATGGGCTACCCGGTAGCCACCACCGGCCTGGTCACCGCGCCGTCGGGCATCGGCACCATGATCGCGATGATGCTGGCAGGCCGCCTGCTGCGCCGCGTAGATGCCCGGCTGCTGTTGCTGGCCGGCTTTCTGGTTTCGGCATTCGCGCTCTGGCAGATGATGGGCTACACGATCGTGCTGTCGGTCTCCGATATCGTCTGGCCCGGCGTGATCCAGGGGTTCGGACTCGGGCTGGTATTCGTGCCGCTGTCCGCGCTGACGTTTTCGACGCTGACGCCGGCGCTGCGCGCCGATGGCACGGCCACCTACAGCCTGATGCGCAATATCGGCAGCAGCATCGGCATTTCGCTGATCCAGACCTTGATGACGCGCAACACCCAGGTCGCGCACAGCGACCTCGTCGCGCACGTCAACCCGTACAACCCGGCCCTGCAGTCGATGCTCTCGCACGGCTCGCGCGTGGACATCGCGCTGCTGAACCAGACCATCAACCAGCAGGCCGCCATGATTGCCTACCTGAACGACTTCAAGGCGATGTTCATTGCCACGCTGGTGGTGGTGCCGCTGATCCTGCTGATCCGCCCCGGCCGCAAGCCCGCCGACGACGACAACCTTGCCCACGCGGCGATGGATTGAGCTAAGCTGGTCGCCAATCTGGCCCTCACGCTGGCCCAACGCTGGCCCCGCCCCTGGAGCGGCAATGCCGACCTACGACTACCGATGCCCAACCTGCGGCGATTTCTCTGAACTTCGCCCGATCGCGCGCCGCGACGATCCCGCTGTCTGCCCCGCCTGCGGCCAGAGCGCGTCACGCGCCCTGGTGGCGGCGCCAGGCCTGGCCGGCGGCAGCACGGAAGGCGGCGGAGCGAGCCACGGCGCGTCGTGCGCCTGCTGCGGCCCGGTCAAGCTGGCTGGCCGCGCCAGTGGTGGCGGGTGGAGCCGCTGAAGGCTGACGCTTATTCCACCGGGCGAAGGCGAAAGCAATCCCCCAATTAGGCAAAGCCAATTGGGAACGATTCTCAAGAACGTCCTAGAATGCAGCATGGGGGTCACCCGGCCCCACGTGATCGACCCACGACACCATGCCGCCGTCACCTATCGACACCGTTACCCTGCCCGCCGCGCAGCCGCCGCAGCGGTCGCGCCTTGCTTTCCTGGGCGCGGGCGCGCTCGTGGCCGTGGGGTATATGGACCCGGGCAACTGGGCCACGGCCATTGCGGGCGGGGCCAAGTACGGCTACAGCCTGCTGATCGTGATTGCGCTGTCGAGCCTGGTGGCGATGCTGCTGCAGTGGATCGCCGCCCGTGTGGGCGTAGTGACCGGGCGTGACCTGGCCCAGCTCTGCCGCGAACGCTTTCCCCGGCGCGTGACCATCGGGCTGTGGGTGGCCAGCGAGATCGCGATCATTGCCTGCGATGTGGCGGAGGTGGTCGGCAGCGCGGTGGCCCTGCAGCTGCTGTTCCACGTCAAGCTTTGGGTGGGCGTGCTGATCGCCGCCGTTGTGACACTCGTCATGCTGGCCGTGCAGCGTTATGGCCAGCGCACCATGGAAGCCATGGTGGCCGGGCTGATCCTGCTGGTGGCCCTGTGTTTCGTGGCCCAGCTGGCGATGGCCCAGCCCGAATGGGCTGCGGTGCTGGGCGGTCTGGCACCGTCCGCCGATCTGGTGCGCGATGCGGGCATGCTGTGGCTGGCGGCCGGCATTGTCGGCGCCACGGTGATGCCGCACAACCTCTATCTGCACTCCTCGCTGGTGCGCCGCTTCACGCCGCCGCCGGGCAGTCGCGTGGCACGGCGCCGGTCCTTTGCCGAAATCCTGCGCGGCATGAGCCTGGATACGTTCGGCTCGCTGGGCTTCGCCTTCCTGATCAATGCGGCGCTGCTGATCCTGGCTGCCTCGGTGTTCCACGCCAACGGGCTGACCGATGTGGAAGACCTGGCCGACGCGCACCGGCTGCTGGCGCCGCTGCTGCACTCCGACCTGGCCAGCCTGCTCTTTGCCGTGGCGCTGCTGGCGTGCGGCCTCAACTCGACGCTGACCGGCACATTGGCCGGCCAGGCCGTCATGGAGGGCTTTCTCGACCTGCGCATGTCGCGCATGCGTCGCGCGCTGCTGACCCGTGCCGTGGCCATCGTGCCGGCGCTGGCCGCCGTCTGGGTGTTCGGGGAGCACGGTTCCGCCAGCCTGCTGGTGGCCAGCCAGGTCGTGCTCAGCCTGACCCTGCCGCTTGCGGTGGTGCCGCTGATCCTGTTTGGGGCCGACCGCCACCTGATGGGTGCGTGGCGCGTGCGCGGCGTGCCGCTGGCGCTGGCGGGTGCATCGGCCATCGTCATCATCCTGCTCAACGTGGCGCTGCTGTGGCAGACAGCGCTGGGCTAGGCACGGGTCTGCCCGCCCCTACACCGCTTCCGTTTCGCTGACGTCGTCACGTTCGTTGACCCAGATGCCGCGGCGCGCCAGGATGCTGGCCGGCGCGGCGGGCCGCTGAT
>NZ_PJRP01000032.1 GCF_002858765.1 Cupriavidus pauculus | reverse complement strand
CCACTCGGGGGCGGAAATCGGCACGGGCATGTCGACGTCGCAGGCCGTGGCCGTGTCGCGCTGGCTGGGGCATGCCGCCACGCAGGTCAATACGTCCCGCAGAAGTCGGGATATCCCGGCGTGTCGAGCAGGTAGATGCGGGCGTCGCGATAATGGAGGTGGGCGATCGCGCTGGTAAGCGAATGCCGATATTTGTGTTCGAGCGGATCGAAATCACAAACTGTTGTGCCGCGCTCGATGCTGCCGGGGTTGTGCAGTGCACCGCCCTTGTGTAGCAGCGATTCGACTAGGGAGGTCTTGCCGCCCCCCGCGTGCCCCAGAAGGGCGATCGTACGAATTGCGTTGGGACTGTAAAGCATGGGCCCCCCGATCCGGCAATGGCTATTCGGTCATTATTGGCGATATAGGCCGCAAACACCATATGCGGCGACGTGCGAGCCAGCCCGTCAAATCCCGCGCCCGCTACCGACGCGCTGCCGATACCCATGCGGCGCCACCAAACGGTGGTGTCTTGTAGAGGAGGTCACATTTATAACGTGACCTTAATGTGCAGCAGAAGGCGCGCGAACTCGGCTGTTGGTGTGGGCCCGGAGAGTTCTGCTTCAGATTCGCAGTGCTATTCGAGGAAGACGTAATCCGCGCGATAGGGCATGCGATTCTCCTGTCCCTCCTGGGTGCACGTTTGCGGGAGTGCCTGGCCGCCTTGTGTATTCAGACGCTGCACGTACCGTGTTCGTGATAGCAGGCCGGGTCCTCCGCTGCTTGTGGCTTGCAATAGCAAGAGGGGAATGCTGTCTGGCGTCTGCGCGTTTGGTAGCTGCCGTAATACCTTACCGGTTATCTTGCTGCCATCAGGCGCTTCCCAGGTCGGCCCCGCATAGTGTTTCACAACGACTTGTCCGAGGTCGTCTGTCAAAGTGGCTTCTGGTGCCACGAGGGTCCATAGCAATTGGCCGTCGTTTGCTCGCTTGCACTGATAATTCTGCGTACCGGCGGCGTGCAGCACAGCGACCGTTCCACGTACATCTGCGGGTTGGAGGTCCGGCGGGGCCGCTATCCTGGAGGTGGCACATGAGGCGAGCACGCCTGACAGGCCCAGTACAGTGAGCCATGCGCCGTCGAAATGCCGGGAAATTGCCATGTTGGCTCCTTGCCTTAGCTCATGGAGGAGGATAGTCCCTTGGGAGGTATGGTGCCAGTTGCCCCCACGCTGTTCATAACGTCCCATCGCTTCCACGTCGACTGCGGCGTTCAGGGTGGCACGATGGCCAATCCCAGTCGACCACACGGGCCGTCGACGCCCTTCGCGTACACTGCACGCCTCCAGCAATACCAACCCAAAGAATATGAAGAAAGCGGGGCGGATCAAATCCTGGCACGCCGATAAGGGTTATGGCTTCATCGACATCCATGCGGACCTCAAGGACGTGTTCTTTCACGCGAGTGCGCTGCGGACACGCGTTGTTCAGCCGAAAGTGGGCGACCGGGTGAGTTTCGAACTCGCCAACGGTAAGGATGGTCGAATGCAGGCGCTCAACGTCTCTATAGCGGGCGTCCCAGAGTCAGGCACTGGCGCCGGAGCGAATTGGTTACCGGCGTTCGTTGGGGTGGTGGCTTTGGCAGCTATAGTCTTGGGTACGCTGGGAGGCTATTTTCCGCGACTCGTTGGCATCGTCAGCGTGATGGCCAGCGTCATCGCTTTCCTCGCGTACGCCGACGACAAGGCTCGGGCAAATCGGAAGGTCTGGCGCATTCCGGAGGCCCATCTGCATTTCGTAGCACTCTGCGGAGGATGGCCAGGCGCACTGGCTGCGCAACACCTCCTTCGGCATAAGAACCGAAAGCAGGCCTTTCAGGCAGTCTTCTGGGCGACCGTGGTGCTGAATATTGGTGCGCTTGCGCTTTGGAAGACAGTGATTGCCCCTTGAGGGACGATGAGAGGGAGCAGGTATCGCTTGCCGGATTAGACGTCTCACTCTTCAAAGGATCGGATTTATGAGCAAACGACGGAACCTTCGCCAGCGGAAGAAGCTGCGCGTGGCCGAATTCCAAGAATTCGGGTTTCTTGTCGCGGCGGAACTCGCTGAAGGACTTGATGCTGAAGCCCGAATCGCCGCTTGCGATGCCTTCATCCGCGATGGCATCGAAGCGAACCAGCTGACTTATGCCGGTGCCATCGTCGATCGCTTGGATGGATTCGTATCTCCGGAGGGCAATCGTAGCTCTTCCACTGAGGAACACCGTCGCATCGTCTTGGACTGGCTGGAGCGCCGCGCTGAATTCCGGGCGGTGTCGGTTGGTCCACTGATGGACGCATGGTACGGCGATTTCACTGCCGTTTTAGCGCGCGTAGCCGACGGCAATCGGGAGTCGGAAGGAGATCAGGCAGCGAGGCAAAGCTAGCCCGCAATAAGGGGGCAAAGCGAGGTGTTTTTCAGCGATGCCCGTAGTCTGCGACCCGATCAGGGTCATCGTCGTACGCCGGCGCGATCGGTGTGCGTCATGTTGCTGCGGCCAGCTATCCTGGGATCGTGCTTGTTGTCGATCGTCAGTCGCGTATTAGTGGCATGTAGCCTTGCGTGGGCTTTCAGGAAGTCTGCCTCGCTGAGCAGCGGAGCGTTCTGGAAGTACACCGAACGGAGTCTGGTAGATTACGAACGTTTTCGATCAAAGAACCAATCCGATGGCCACACAGGAAAGCCTTCAGATCTTCGGCAATCGGTACTTGCTGTGCCTGCGTGCCGAGGCCGGTCAGACCAGTTTCGTTGAGATTGAGTCCGATGGCGATGCACCAAACGAAACGATCCTTGTCCCGTCCATTGATGAGTACGGCTTGCCCAGCGTAGAGGGGAATCCTCCCAACATGGAAGCCTTGCGCAGGCTGGCCGAACTTCACGGCCGATACTGTCTCACGCTGCTCCTGCTGGCGCGCGGCGACGCTTTAGACGAGCTGGGCGATCGATACGGATATGCCCAACTTTCGGATGGGGGGACCTTCGACGCGCTACGGGTACTGAAGTGCGCCGACGAAGACGGCGTCCTCGCTGACCTTGTCGCCTCTTTGTGCCATTGAACCTCAAGAAAGATGCGCCTGTACACCGACCGGCGGCTCAATAGGGGCGCTCGCCGTCTTTGGCCGAATTGGTCGTGATGATTGCTAGAATCACGGTCGCTATTCACATCGCGACGGAAAACACCGCAACATGAGCAAAAGGCTTACCAGTATCGATATCGCGCGACTGGCCGGAGTGTCCCAGACCACGGTATCTCGCGTGCTGCAGGATTTGCCGTCGGTGAAGCCGGAAACGAAGGCGCGCGTCCTGAAGGTCATCCAGGACCAGGAATATTCCCCGAGCGCAGCTGCGCGACAAATGAAGACCCGCCGCAGCGGCACCGTCGCGGTCGTGGTTGCCAGTCTGTCCAACCCGTTGTATCCGCTGCTGCTGCAACTCATGGTGGAGCGGTTGGCCAGCCGGGGTTTTCGGACGACCGTCTGGGAGGTCGACGGGAAAATGGACGATGCCACTGTGCGTGCGCTGGCCGAAAGCGCGACGGATGGCGTCATCTTCGCCGCGGCATTGGATGAATCCCGGGAGATGCTCAGCCGCGTCGCGGCCGAGAAACCCATCATCCTGATCAACCGCTCCGTCGGAGCCGATCTTTTTGACACGATCGTCAGCGACAACCATGCCGGTGGCCGGCGGGTCGCCGAGTATTTCCTGTCGTCCGGCCGGACCTGTATCGGCCTGATTTCCGCTACGTCGAGCCGGGGGTCCAAGGCGAGCACGATTCGCGAGCGCGAACGTGGATTTATCGAAGGACTGGGTGATCTGGTGCAAAGCCGGAACTTTGTGCGCGCCGATGCGACTGACTTTGGCTACGAGTATGGGATGCGGGCAATGCAGACATTGCTCGCCGAACGTCCGGACCTGGATGCCGTGTTCTGCACCAACGACATCGTGGCCATCGGTGTGCTGGACGCGGCTAGGCGCACCGGCAAGAAAGTCCCTGACGATCTCTGGGTCGTCGGCTACGACGACATTCCGATGGCGCGGTGGGATTGCATTAGCTTGAGCACGGTGCAACAGCCGTTGCCTGCAATGGTCGAGCAAGTCGTAGACCGGCTGGAGCGGCGCATGGTCGCGCCTGACCTCCCGCCGCACACCTTTGTGCTGCCAAACGATCTCGTGCTGCGCCGCACAACGTCCTGACGTTGGCAACGACGTTTTTTTCTATACAATGACTACGTAACCAAATTGCAGTCGAGCAGAAAAACGCGCGATCGTGCTCGGGTTGAGAGGCATCGCGCATTTATTTGGAGATAAAATGACTACGTATTCATGTGGGGTGGTCCCGGAGCCAGCTCGTTCCACAACGGTCTACCGTTCGGCGGACGTCTGCGTGGTTGGCGGTGGTGCAGCCGGCGTGGCGGCCGCGGTGTCAGCCGCGCGCGCCGGGGCCAAGGTATTGCTGCTCGAGCGCGAAGGCTTCCTGGGCGGCACGCTGACGTCGGTCAGCCTGGGCAGCATTTGCGGCTTGTACGCCGTCACCCAGACGCAGGTTCAGCAGATCGTCGGCGGCTTCTGCAACGAGGTCATCGAGCGGCTGCGAGGGCTCGATGGCCTTGGCGAGCCGACCCGTTGGCTAGAGACCGCTTCGCTGCCTTACGACTTGTTCGCGATGAAGGTCGCTCTCGATCAGCTTGTTCAGGAAGCCCGGGTGGAGGTGCTGTTCCATGCCATGTTCGTGGGTGTGTCGATGCACGAAGGGGACGTCGATGCGGTGTTCATCGAGACCAAGGAAGGGCGCCTTGCCATCCGCGCCAAGGCGTTCATCGACTGCTCGGGGGATGCCGATCTCGTAAATTTTGCTGGTGCGCCGTGTGACATATCGGAAGGCGACCTGCAGTTTCCGACCACCATGGTGCGATTCGGCGGCGTGGATACCGATTCGCTGGCCACCCTGAGTCGTCCCGCGCTGCGTGAGCGGCTCGAGCAGGCGGTCGAAGATGGGTATGAACTGCCGCGTACTGCCGGCGGCGTCTTCGCGGAGCGTCCAGGGCTTGCGCACCTGAACATCACGAAGGTCGCGGTGGACGGCAAGTCGCCCAACCCGTTCGACCTGAGTGTGATGTCTCGCGCCGAGATCGCTGGGCGAGAGCAGGTCTGTACGTACTTGAAGGCGTTCCGCAAGTATGTCCCCGGATTCGCCTCGGCGTTTGTCATGGATACGGGTGCCGTCATTGGCATCCGTGAAAGTCGCCGCACCATCGGCAGCTATGTCCTGACCGATCAGGATGTTCTGGAGGGCGCACGCTTTGATGACGTGATCGCATGCTGTGCGTGGCCAATGGAGGATCACGCTGCCGGCCGTGCCACCAAGTGGATCTGGCTCCCGCCGGGTACGTATTTCCAGATCCCTCTACGTTCGTTGCTGCTGGAAGGTTTCGACAACCTGATGGTGGCCGGCCGGTGCGCATCGGCTACGCACGGCGCGCAGGCCTCGATCCGCGTGACTGCCCAGTGCTTCGCGATGGGTGAAGCCGCCGGTCACGCAGCTGCGATGGCCGTGGCGCGTGGATGCAGCGTCCACCGTGTACCCGCCGCCGACATCCAGCAGGTGCTGGCAAACAATGGTGCCTTTCTTGGAGCCCCGCAATGACTTCCCCGAAATATCGAAGCAATTTTGTCCCAGGTACCACGCGATGGGCGCTGCGCAAAGCTCAGTGGCAAGCACTGGGGTTGAGCGACGCAGACCTCGAGAAGCCGAAGATCGCCGTGGTGAATACGTCCTCGGAGCTATCAAGCTGCTTTAGCCATCTGGATGGGGTGTCCGCACATGTCAAGGCAGCCATCCGCGCGGCGGGCGGCGTACCTTTCGAGGTCCGCACCGCGGCGCCCAGCGATTTCATTACCAGCGCGGGCAAACAGGGTCGCTATATTCTGCCGTCGCGCGACCTGATCGTGAACGATATCGAAGTGCAGGTAGAAGGGGCGCAGCTCGACGGCATGGTCTGTCTGGCATCCTGTGACAAGACCACTCCCGGCCAGATGATGGCCGCCGCGCGGCTGGACATCCCGACGCTCGTGGTGATCTGCGGCTACCAGGCTAGCGGTCAATACAAGGGCGAACACGTTGATATCGAAGACGTCTTCGAGAAAGTGGGCATGCATGTCACCGGTCAACTCTCATTCGAGGACCTGGACGGGATGTGCAAGCGCGCCGTCCGCAGCCCAGGGGTGTGTGCCGGGCTAGGCACGGCGAACTCGATGCACATCGTCTGTGAGGCACTGGGCCTGACACTGCCGGGTGCCAGTCCCGTGTTGGCGAACTCTCCAGCGATGGTCGATCAGGCGCGGGCAGCAGGCGCGCGCATCGTCGAGATGGTCAACGAAGGGCTGACGCCGCGGCGCATCCTGACGCCAGCTGCCTTCCGTAACGCGGTGCGGGTCGCGTTGGCGCTGTCCACGTCTATCAATGTGCTGCGCCACCTGCAAGGTGTTGCGGAAGAGGCCGGAACCGACGTGGATCTCTACGATTTGTTCGATCGACTGGGGCGCGAGGTGCCGCTGCTGGCAACGGTCAAGCCCAATGGGCCGCACCGCACAGAGGAACTCGAAGCGGCGGGCGGCACGTTGGCCACGATTGCGCGCCTGGCGCCGATGATCGAGCAATCTTGTCTGACGGTGTCGGGCAAAACGTGGCAAACCATTCTCGATGGTTACGACGCCCCATCGCCATCCATTCTGCGCACGCTCGACGACCCTGTCTCGACCAAGCCGTCTTTGGTCATTCTCAAGGGCTCGCTGGCACCGGAGGGCAGTATCTTGAAGCTGGGCAACGCGGGCGAGAAGGCAGAGAGCTTTCGCGGCAAGGCCATGGTGTTCCATTCCCAGGAAGAAGCGATCGCTGCGTTGGCCGACGGCCGGATCACGGCCGGCACCGTCGCGTGCCTGCGGGGCATGGGGCCGATCGGCGGCCCGGGCATGGCCCTGGCATCGTCGTTCGTCGCGGCCGTCGAGGGGGCTGGCTTCAATGGCAAGGTTGCCGTCGTGACGGATGGGCAGTTGTCGGGCCTGAACCGGGGCGTGGCTGTGGGGCAGATTTGCCCGGAGGCCGCCGCCGGCGGGCCGCTGGCGCTGGTCAAAGATGGCGATGACATCGAAATTGACATCCCAGGCCGGCAGATCAACCTACTGATCGAGGAGAGCGAGATGGCCGCACGCCGTGCCCACGCGACGCCCATCTCGGGCGCCATGGAGCAGGGCTGGCTGAATATCTATAGCAAGACGGTAAAGCCGCTGGCCAGAGGTGCCGTCCTGATCCCCATTCAACCCCGATAATCAAGACTTGGAGGAGACACTCATGAAAACACTATTCAACCTTTCCTGGCGCGTGATGATCGGTGCGGCAGCGTTAGCCTCTGGCGCGGCCATGGCCGCGTATCCGGATAAACCAGTGCGCATCGTTGTGCCCTATCCGCCGGGTGGCGCATCCGACACCACGGCCCGCGTACTGAGCCAAAAACTGAAGGAAGTCACCGGCGGCACGTTCGTCGTGGAGAACCGGCCTGGCGCGAATGGGAACATTGCGGCGGAACTGGTGGCCAAGTCACCCGCCGATGGGTACACGCTACTGATGGCAAACGTTGGACCCAATGCCATCAGCCAGACCATCTATCCGCACCTGAACTACGACGTCAACAAGAGCTTCGCACCCATTGGGCAGACCACCACTGTACCGATCGTCCTGGTGGCGGGGCCAAAGGTCCGTGCCACCGACATTAAGGGCCTGGTCGCCGAGGTGAAGGCGAACCCAGGCAAGTACACCTTCGCGTCTGCCGGGAATGGCTCTTCCAACCACTTGGTTGGCGAAATGTTCAAATCGGGATTGAAGCTCGACATGATGCACGTGCCGTACAAAGGCGATGGGCCGGCCATGACGGATGTGATGGCTGGTCAGGTTTCGATGATGTTCACGACCGCCGTCGCAGCACGCCCGTATGTGACGGGAGGCAAGCTCAAGCTGATGGCTGTGGCCAGCAAGAAACGGGTACCGGCGTTCCCGGACGCCCCGACGATTGACGAGTCGGTGCTAACGGGGTTCGACGCATCTTCCTGGGGCGGCCTCGTCGCGCCGGCTGGCACCTCCCCGGAAATCGTCAAGCAGCTGAATACGGCCCTGACCAAAGTGCTCGCCATGCCGGAGGTGAAAAGCAAGCTGGCAACGCTTGGCGCTGAAGTGGTAGCAACCCGCCCGGAAGAGTTCGCCGGCTACATCCGGAGCGAAACGGACAAGTGGGGTGCCGTCGCGAAGTCGGCGAATGTAGTGGCGGAATAGCGCCGAATAACCTGAAAAAAGCCGGCCACCTCGCCGGTTTCGTCGAGACGTGGTGCGTCAGCTCACGCGGAACTCCAGATGCTTGTCTAGTGCCTGGAATGCGGCGGCGATGGTGTCGATCTTGGTCGCATGGCTGAGATCGACCACGCGCTGCACTTCCTGCGGGCGGCATTGCATGCGGCGGGCCAGCTCGGCCTGTGTTACGCGCTGTGCCAGCATCTCATTCAAGAGTAGAACTTTGGCGGTGACGCTCGCCGGCAGGTCGACCAACTGCTCGCCCGCCTCGGCGGTCGACGGCAACGGGACAGATCGTCCATCTTCAAAATAAAACTCCATGGCGGTAGCCAGTGCATCCGCCGCATTTTTTAGGGTCTCGGCCATATCGTCGCCTTGCGTGATGGCTTCAGGAATGTCGCGGAAGGTCACGGTAAAACCGCCTTCCTCTGCGGGGGTAAAGATTGCGGGATAGCGCATACGTGCCTCAGTGCGTGGTGCGTAAACTTCAGTGGCGAGGGCTGGACCCCGACACCAGAGCTCAGATTCGAAAGCGGTTCCGGTGAACGCGAAACTCCGTCGTTGATGTACGAACTATAAACAAAAATGCTTATAATGTAAGCAAAAATGTTTATGGCTGGGGTGGTCGGAAAAGCGTTGTGCTGGCACCGCGCCAGGGCGCGCGAGTAGAGCCAGTCGAACTGATCGAGTAGAGCCTGCACGGACAATAGGTCAACGGCCTTGCCATGGTCCAGTACTTCGCTTGGCGGCGTGTCGCCCACACGCTTGCGGCGTGTGTAGGCGATTGCTGTCACGACGGTGATGGCCAGTGCAACTGCGGTTGGCATCAGTGCTTCGCGCGCGTGGCTTCGATCTGATCGTCGACCCACTGCAACACCTGTTCCTCGACCCGGCCGCTCGCGCGGACGAGCTTAATCGGGAGGGGAATGCGTGGTCCTTGATGCGGCCATAGATGGCCGTCTTGCCCAGGCCTACGTGCTCGCAGACTTCGGGCGGTCCTCCGTCCGCAAACGTACAGGGCGGACAAGTGCTACCTCGCGGATCAAAGTCGGTGAGGGGGGCTCATCAATTGGTCCGGGCTATTGGGGGGGCGGCCTCGGGATGTAAATGCTGATGGCTGGGATCGGCCGTTGAAAAACTAGCTATTCTGGTCAAATTTCCAGGCAAATTGGCTTCGGCGCTGCCACTAGTATTGGCGGATCGTACCCTCTTTCAGCCGAGGACACGATCCGGTTCCCTACCTACTCAAGGCGGACGTTGGCATCCCGCACCACAGTCCCCCATTTCTCGATTTCGGCCTCAACAAGCGTCGCGAATTTGGTCGACGAACTGCCAACCACTTCTACGCCTTGCTCCCGGAACCGCTTGACGACATCAGGTTCCGCCAATGACTTGGCAATTTCCTGGTTCAGCCGCTGTACGATTTCCTTGGGCGTCCCGGCCGGGGCCTGGATACCGAACCAGACATTGACCTCATAGCCGGGGACCCCCGATTCCGCGACCGTCGGCACGTCCGGCAAGAGCGCCGATCGTTGTTGGCCGGTGACGGCCACGGGTTTGAGTTTGCCGGCACGAATCTGTGTGATCACATTGGGCAGGTTGTCGAACAGCACATCAATCTCGCCGCCGAGCATTGCCGCCACGGCCGGACCGCTGCCCTTGTAAGGGACATGGGTCATCTTGGATGACGTCATCTTCTCGAAAAGTTCCATCGACAGATGATTGGACGAGCCCGATCCCGTGGATCCGTAGTTGAGCTTGCCCGGCTGCTTCTTGGCAAACTCGACAATGTCCTTCACGGTGGCCAGTCCCAGGTCGTTGCGCGCCACCAGGACGTTTTGCGTACTGGCGGCCCAGATCACAGGCGTGAAATCCTTGGTCGCGTTGTAAGGCAGCTTGGTGCCGTAGAGCGCCGGCAGCGCGGCGAACGGCAACGGGGTGATCAGCAGGGTATAGCCATCCGGCGCCGCTTTGGCCACCAATGAATTGCCAATGAGCGTGTTGCCGCCCGGGCGGTTGTCGACGACGACCGATTGCTTCCACTTCGTGGTCAGCTTTTCGCCGACGGTACGCGCCAGCGTGTCGTTAAAGCCACCGGGCGTGTAGGGTACGACGATACGGATCGGCTTGTCCGGATAGGCGTCAGTTGTGGCACCCAAGGCGTTGCCGAACACTGTCGTACCGGCGGCGCTGGCCACCGACGACAGAATCCATTTGCATGCGGTTCTTCTGCCAGGCATGTTTTGTCTCCTTCACCATCTTTTTTTCATTTCGGGTGGATGATTGTCAGAACAGCGGCGCGGCTCAGAACTTCACGACGTAGCCAGGCCCATCGATCGGCGGGTATTCCTTGAAAATCTCTTCGTCCACTTCGACGCCCAGGCCCGGCGCGTCGGACGGCATCACGCAGCCATCACTGCCGATCTCGAACGTCTTGCCAAACATGTCGCGGAAGGGGTTGAAGTGCGACACGCAGGCTTCGAAGTAACCGGCGTTCTCGGTCGCGGCAAGGAAATGCAGCGTCGCGGCATGGTTGAGGCCGGTAGCGGAGCTGTGCGCGTTGACGGGAATCCGGAATGCCGAGGCCATGGCCGCGATGCGGATGCCTTCGGTGATGCCGCCGGTCTTCGAGAGGTCGGGCTGCCATACCTGCACGGCGCCCGCTTCGAGCATTTGGGCAAACTCGAAACGCATGAAGTGGTTCTCGCCTGCGGCAATCGGCACCAGCGGCGTAATCTTGGCGGCTTCGCGATAGGAGGCGAAATCGTTGCAGGCGAACGGCTCCTCCAGCCATCCGGCTTGGATCTCGGCCAGTACGGGCAGCACGCGACGCACGTCGGCGATGGTGTAGGCCGTATTGGCGTCGGTCAGGATGTCGATGTCGTCGCCCACCACGCGACGCACATGGCGTACGCGCTCGATATCGGCCTTGGCCGTGTCGCCAATCCGCAGCTTGATCGCCTTGTAGCCCTGCTCGATATAGGACTGGGCTTCTTCGGCCAGCGAGGCTGCCGGCTGGTAGCCGAGGGCGATGCCGCCCGCGTAGGCCGGAATGCGACGGCGCGAGCCGCCGAGCAGCTTGTAGAGCGGCATGTTTGCCGCCTTGCCGCGAATGTCCCAGAGCGCCATATCGATGCCCGAGTGCGCGAGTGCCGCACCGGCCCCTAGACCGTGGCTGGAGAACTGCATGCGGTGCACGCGTTGCCAGGTCCCGACCACGTCGGTGGCATCCATGCCCACCAGCAGCGGTGATAGCGTGTTGTGGATCAGGCTGGTGATGGCGCCGGGGCTACGGCCGGGATGCGATTCGCCGTAGCCGACGATGCCCTCGGACGTTTCCACGCGAATAATGATCGTGTCACGTTTGAGTGTGCTGCCTACCCCCATGGTGACCGTCTTGCCTTCCGGCAGGCGATAGGACAAGGGAATGGCGGTGATTCGGGTGATCTTCATCAGGTTGTCTCCTTGTTGACGGCGTTGAATTCGGGATTAACGATGTTGCGGGGATGTTCACCCCGTAGCAGGGCAAGCATCGTGTCGACGGCGGCCAGCCCCATGGCCATCGAGGCATCCTGGGTCAGGCCCGCAAGATGCGGCGTGAGCAGGACATTCGGCAATGCACGGAGCGGGCTATCGGCCGGGAGGGGGTGCTGCGCATGGACATCGAGCACCGCGCCGCCAAGCCGGCCGGCTTTCAGGGCATCGACGAGGTCGTCCTGCCGGACGATAGGTCCACGGGCTACGTTGACCAATACGGTCGTCGGACGCGCATGGGCCAGCAACGCCTTGTCGATCATGCCGCGGGTCGTGGCCGTCAACGGGCAGGCCACGACGATGAAGTCGCTGTGTGCGAACAGGGTGGGGAGGTCTGCGGGCGAGACGTGCGGCGGGAGCTTCGCAGGGGTGGCGGTATGCGAGACCAGCTTCATGCCGAAGCCGGCACCCGCGATTTCCGCGACGCGACGGCCAATGGCGCCAAAGCCGATGATACCGAGCGTCGCCCCGCGCAGTTCCCTGGACTGCTCGCCGGCGGCCATGCGTCGATCCCAGTCGCCGTGGCGGACCGCCGCGTCGAAGTCAGCCAGTCGTCTGGTCATCGCCAGCAAGCCGGACATGACATATTCCGCCACGGCGTTCGCGTTGGTATCGGGCGTATTGGCCACCGGAATGCCGTGCGCCGTGGCACGGTCAACCGGGATAAAGTCCGTGCCTACGCCATGGCGCACTACGGCACGCAGGCGGTGCGCTCGTTCAAACAGATCGCCAGGCAACTGCCGGCGTACGATCAGGCCATCGTATTGCGAGATCCGCTCGTACAGTGCCCGGTCACTGGCTTCGCCAGCTAGCCCCGGCGGCAATGTCTCGACATCGACCTCGGCGGCCAGCCGCGCGTGGGCGTCGGGTACGATGGGATCGGTCAGTAGTACGTGCGGGCGGGAACCCGGTCCGGCCGCTGCGCTGTTGGCCGGGATCACGCCAACACCGCCCGCGCAATCTCGGCGCCCATATCTTGCGTGCTGGCCTTGCCGCCAAGATCCGGCGTATGTACTCGGTCCGGGTGGACGAGCACTGCTTCGATCGCCTGCATGATGGCGACGGCCGCTTCGGGCTGCCCCAGGTGCTCTAGCATCATGGCGGCTGACCAGATCTGCCCGATGGGATTGGCGATGCCTTGTCCAGCAATGTCGGGCGCCGAGCCATGTACGGGTTCGAACATCGAGGGGTACTTGCGTTCAGGGTTGATGTTGGCACTCGGCGCCACCGCAATGGTGCCGGTGATGCCAGGGCCGAGATCCGAGAGGATGTCGCCGAAGAGATTGGAGCCCACCACGACGTCGAACCGCTCGGGCGACATGGCGAAGCGCGCGGCCAGGATGTCGATGTGATACTGGTCAGTGCGGATCTCGGGGTATTCCGTGCCTATCGCCGCGAAGCGCTCGTCCCAGAACGGCATGGAATGGAAAATCCCGTTCGACTTGGTGGCGGACGTGACGTGGTTGCGGCCGAGCTTGCGCGCCAGGTCGAAGGCATAGCGCATGATGCGATCCGTGCCCCGGCGCGTGAAGATGGCCTCCTGCGTGACGAATTCGTGCTCGGTCCCCGCGAACATGCGGCCGCCAACCTGCGAGTACTCGCCTTCGGTGTTTTCCCGCACGATCCAGAAATCGATGTCGCCGGGCTTCTTGTTGGCGAGCGGGCAGGGCACGCCCGGCAGCAGTCTGACGGGCCGCAAATTGACGTATTGGTCGAACTCCCGGCGGATGGGGATCAGGAGGTTCCACAAGGAAACATGATCGGGCACGCCCGGGAAGCCGACTGCGCCGAGGAAGATCGCATCGGCGTCGCGCAGGCGCTCGATCCCATCGGCGGGCATCATACTGCCTTGGGCGTGGTAGCGGGCGCAGCTCCAGTCGTAGGTCGTGAAGCTCAACTGGAAGCCAAACTTGCGGCTGGCGGCTTCCAGTACCCGGATACCCTCGGGAACCACTTCGTTGCCGATACCGTCGCCAGGAATGACGGCAATCTTGTATTGCTGGTTGGTGATCATGGCTGTCGTCCGAGAGTCAGTGAGCGGCTGCGGGCGAGGCCAGCAGGGCGACGAGTTCGGGGACGGTGCCGCTGGCGCGCTGGTTGTAGGCGCCGGCATAGGTATCGCGGATCGCTGTGGCCGTGGCGTGACTGGCGCCCACTTCGCTTGCCATCGTGTCGTAGTAGGTCATGTCTTTCAGGGCGTTCGAGATCGTGAAGCGAAATCCCGAGTTGTCGCCATGCTCGATGAAGGGACGCAGGCGCTCCAGAATCACGCCAGCGCCGCCGCCTTTGGCCAGCACGTCCACGAGCACTTCCGGCTTAACGTCGGCACGCGCGGCGCAGGCGGCCGCCTCCGCCAGCACTGCAGAAAATCCCAGCGAGACGAAGTTGTGCAGCAGCTTGAGGCGGTGCCCCGAGCCGACCGGGCCGGCAAAGGTGATGTTCTCCGCAAAGCTCTTCAGCAGCGGCAGGCATTCCTGATAGAGCGACTCGTCGCCGCCAACGATAAGGTTCAGGCGGCCCTCTGCGGCTTCCTTGGGGGTGCGCGTCATCGGTGCGTCGAGGAACCTTCCGCCGGCCTGCTGCACCGCCGCGGCAATGCGTTCCGTCGAAGAGGGAATGGCAGTCGAGCAATCGATGACCACCGTGCCGGGGCGTAGCGCGGACAACAGCCCCGTTGCGTTGAAGAGGATGTCTTCGACCTCGGGCGTACCGGTGACGCAAAGAATGACGATGTCGGCCTGATGGGCCAGTTCGGGAATGCTGGATACTTGCTTCGCACCGGCCTGCAACAGCGCGTCGAGTGGCTGGTTGCCGGGATGTGCCAGCACCACCAAGGGATGGTCATGCTTCACGACATTCGTCGCAATCCCATGGCCCATCATGCCAATGCCGATCATACCTACGGTCTTCATGTGGTTGTCTCCTCTTGTTGGCTTGAGCCCTTAGCGCACTGCCAGGCCGCCGGCGCAGATGTACTTGACCTCGATGTAGTCCTCGATGCCGTACTTCGAACCTTCCCGTCCGACGCCCGACTCCTTGACGCCCCCAAAGGGCGCGACTTCGGTGGAAATGAGACCCTCGTTCAGTCCCACAATGCCGCACTCAAGGGCCTCGGCCACACGCCAGGAGCGGGCATAGTCGGTGGTGTAGAAGTACGCAGCCAGGCCAAAGGGTGTGTCATTGGCCATGGCGACGGCCTCTTCCTCGGTCTGGAAGCGAATCAGCGGGGCCACAGGGCCGAACGTTTCCTCGTTCATGAGTTTTGCCTGAGGCGACACGTCCGTGAGAATCGTCGGCGTGAAGAAACGGCCACCGAGTGCGTGGGCACTTCCGCCGGCGAACACCTGGGCCCCGAGCTTGACGGCATCGTCGATGTGTTCGCGCACCTTTTCGATGGCCGCATCGTCAATCAGCGGTCCGAGATCGACGCCGGGTGCCATGCCGTCACCGACCACCTGCGCTTCCACCGCGACCCGGAGCTTCTTGGCAAAGGCGTCGTACACCCCGTCCTGAACGAAAATGCGATTCGCACAGACACAGGTTTGGCCGGCATTGCGAAACTTCGAAGCCATCACCCCGGCCACCGCGGCGTCGAGATCGGCATCATCAAAGATCAGGAACGGCGCGTTGCCGCCCAACTCCATCGAGACTTTCTTGACCGTGCCGGCGCATTGCTCGAGGAGCGTTTTGCCGACCTCCGTGGAACCGGTGAACGAGAGTTTGCGCACGATCGGGCTTTTCGTCAGTGCACCCCCGACGACGGAGGCGGATCCCGTCACGACGTTGAGTACGCCATCCGGAATACCGGCCTCCTTGGCCAGCGCGGCAAGCGCCAGGGCGGAGAACGGGGTGGCCGATGCCGGCTTGATCACGATCGTGCAGCCTGCTGCGAGCGCAGCGCCGGCCTTCCGGGTGATCATGGCATTAGGGAAATTCCACGGGGTGATGGCGGCCACGACCCCGACCGGCTGCTTGATCACAACAATGCGTCGGTCTGATGATGGGGCGGGAATCACGTCGCCATAGACGCGGCGCGCTTCTTCCGCAAACCACTCGATAAAGCCCGAACCGTAGGCGATTTCGCCGCGAGACTCCTTCAGGGGCTTGCCCTGCTCGAGTGTGAGGATAGTCGCCAGGTCTTCCTGGTTCGCCATGCAGAGATCGAACCAGCGGCGCAGCAGGCGGCTGCGGTCGCGCGCACTGGTGGCCCGCCATGCCGGCAATGCCCGTTCCGCCGCGACGATGGCGGCCTGGACGTCGGCGGTGGTCATACGGGGTACCGTACCGAGATGCTCGCCGCTCGCGGGATTGTTGACGGGCACCGCTTCGCCGTCCGTCGCGTCTACCCATTGGCCATTCACATGGCACTGTTGGCGGAAGAGGGAAGCATTCTGGATCTGCATAAAGGGAAACTCCGGTCGCTTGGGCTGGAAGGGAAAAGGGCTGGGGGACTGTTGGGGGACTGTCAGGAAATCAGATTGGCAGGGCGCTGGCCGCGGCGTAGCGCCGCCACGCCATCGATCAGGAGCCAACCCATGGCGTTGCGGGTTTCTTCGGTGGCGCTGCCGATGTGCGGGCTGAGAAACACGTTGTCGAGGTCGCGGTAGCGCGGGTCGACGTTGGGCTCGTTGGCAAACACATCGAGTCCGGCCGCGAAGACATGGCCGCGCTGGAGGGCGTCGATCAGCGCGTCGTCGTCGACGATGTCGCCCCGCGAGATGTTCACGACAACGGCGCCGGCGGGCAGGGCGGCAATGTGTGCAGCGTCAAGCGCGCCTTTGAGCTGGGGCGCGCCAGGGGCTGCGACGAGGAGCATGTCGCTGTGCCGGCACAGCCTGTCCAGCGAGGAATGGAACACGGCACCCTCTGCCAGGTCAGGCGCGAGGGGAGTGCGGTTGTGATAGTGGATCTGCATGCCGAACGCACGGGCACGCGTCGCGATGGCCCGGCCGATGCGCCCCATGCCGAAGATGCCCAGGCGCTTGCCGACGAGGCCCTTGCCCAACAACTGAGTCGGCGCCCAACCTGGCCATTGGCCGGTCCGGACCATGCGATCCGCCTCGTAGCCGCGTCGCGCGGCATTCAGCAAGAGCATCAGGGCGATTTCTGCACAGGCATCGCTCAGGACGTCGGGGGTATGCAGCACCTCGATGCCGAGCTCACGGGCCGTTGCCAAGTCGATATGGTCATGACCGACCGAAAGTGTTGCGACTGTTTTTAGCGTTGGCGACAACTGGCGCAGCAGATCGCCGTCGATGCGTTCCGTTGCGGTCACGAACAGGACGCTTGCGTCCTTGGCGCGCTCGGCGATCGTGGCCGTGGCCAGCAGGGCATCACTGTCGTTGAGACGGACGGTGAAGCGGGCTTGCAAGGCCGCTTCGATCTCTGCCGGCATGCGTCTGCATACGTAAGCATTTTCCGGTGGATAGATATGACTTTCTGACCTCATCGATACAGTCTCCTCTGGTCGATTGCGATGCGCGCGAAGTCTCGTTCGTTATTTGTATTACAAATTCATCGTACCAATGTGTCAAGCAAATTCGTTCGCGGTGCTATGATCCACACAGAAGGGAGCGGGAACGCGTTCCCACACATAACAGCTCATGGAGCAACGATTGCAGGACACCAAGGAACACGCGGCGCATGCGGAAGCGCTGGCCGGCGGCAAAGGCAACGAGCCTACGCTGGCCGATCGGGTCACGGCGTTGTTATCCGGACAGATTCGCAAGGGCACGTACCCTGTGAATGCGCGGTTGCCGACGGAAAAATTCATGACCGAGCAGTTCGGGGTCAGCCGGACGGTCATCCGTGAGGCGATCTCGCGCCTCAAGTCCGAGGGGTTGGTGGAAAGTCGGCAGGGAAGCGGCACGGTGGTGCTGGACCCTGCGGCCGCAGAAGTCTTTCGGCTTGGCCGGGACAATGCCGATCCGGCGGTGGGCGTCGTGCGCATCCTCGAACTGCGCCGTGGGATCGAGGCGGAGATGGCTGCATTGGCTGCGGAACGGCGCAGTGACGCGCAATTGACGGCCATCCGCGAAGCCAGGCAAGCCATTGACCGTGCCGTTGATGCTGGCGGCGATGGCGTCGAGGAAGACCTTGCCTTCCACCTTGCGGTATCAAGCGCCACCGGGAATCCCCACTACACCGAGCTCCTTGGCATGCTGACGCGATCGCTGCGCGATGCCATTCAACTGACACGCGGCAACGAATCGCGCCGTAGCGACCTGGCTGCGCAAGTCAGGATGGAACACACAGAAATCTGCGCGGCGATCGAAGCTCAAGACGTATCGCGCGCCCGCCAGGCAGCGTTCCAGCATATGCGCAATACCGAGGCGCGCATTCTGGCCGCCGAGCGGGATTTCTGGACCGGCGATAGCCGGACAGCGGCCCAGCGGCTTGCAGGGGCCGATCTTGCCACCGTGCTGCGCCGTGCCGCCGAAGGTCATCGGGCGAACCCGAAGGATCCTGGGGCGGCGAAGTGATTCGAAGGCGTTTTTACACGACCGGGCAGCGCGCGCGAAGTACGCACGAGGTCTCGGCGTCATGCTTGCGTGTGGCGCTTTGGCCGGTGGTGTTCGAAGATGCGTTGCGATCATCGGCCTTCGTCATTGTGGTATGACTACGTATTCATATTTGTACAGGACAGGAGCAACGCGCGTCAATTAGGAGGTGCCTCCGAGAGTTGCCCAGACCTTTGGTCGGCCCCATACACTGTATCTATTGGCTCGGAGAGGACGTCGTCATGTTGCGTCGGGTGATGATGCTTCGCCTGCTGGTGGCGGTCGGCGTGATTGCGGGGCTGCTATGGATGCCCTTGCCGTGGCAACCCGCGACGCGTATTCACAGCGAGGTCGTGATTCAACGCTCGCCGGCGGACGTATTCAACTACGTGTCGACCCCAGCAAACTGGCCGGCATGGCATCCCTCTTCGCTTGCCGTGCGTGGTACCACCGACCATCCGCTGCAGGTCGGAGAACAAGTGACCGAAATCTTCAGAGTGGCGGGGAAAGAGGGGACGGTTGTCTGGACGGTGACGAAACGCGAAGCGCCGTCATCCTGGCAAATCGACGGCAAAGTCGACGGCAGGAAAGCGGGGACAGTGACATACACCTTGTCGCCGACCGACACCGGGACGCGATTCGACCGTGAGTTTACATACCAGGCGCCTACGTTGCTATTCTCAATACTGAACTGGGCGGCGCTACGCAAACAGATTGAAGCGGAATCTGCGGTGGCGGTGCAGCAACTCAAAGCCCGACTCGAAAGCGGTTCGGGCATAAAGCACGACTAGGTGGCGCTGTGCGCGAGGTGATCTGAGGCGTGAGGAGACCCGCCGATGATTCCTGGGCATATGCATTGGAGGGGGAATAAAGCCTGGTGACTGCGTGTTTACTCAGCGCAGGCATCGTTCTTCCTCCCAGGAGGCGTCGTGCGCGATTCGCCACTCTGGTTTCGTGCCATCCGCAGGCAACCGTTCGCTGAACTTGCCTTCGCGACGGTGATATCGCTGACGACTGTGGTTTGCCATGCCCAGCCTAGCGAGACGGCGGCGCGGTCGGAAGGATATGTGCTGCAACGTTCCAGCGTGACACTTGAAGTCGATGCATTCTCAAGCTCCCGGATCAGGATGCGCTTTCAACGCGTGAATGCGCAGCTTGAAGGAACGGGAGGAGGACTTGAGGCAGGACGTGTCACGGTGACAATCGATGCGTCGAGCGTCGAGGCCCGTCCCCGCTTCCTCTCGCCGATCGTACGGGGCAGCAGTATGCTCGACGTCGCTCGCTATCCCGAAATCTCTTTCGTCAGCACACGTTTTGTTCGGACCGGCGAAGTGAATGGTGAACGGACCGCTGAACGGCCCGGTCAACCGACTGGGTGGCTGATCGGGAATCTTACGATCCGAGGTATCACGCGCCCCGTCCGACTTGCTGTTGGACCCAGCGATATGGGCGATATGGGGGGAGGTCCGCAGCGGGATGACTCCCTCGCATTCTCTGCGACCGGAGAGGTGAGCCGTCGCGAGTTTGGCTTCTCGACATGGTTTCCGACCGTGGCAGACGCCGTTCGCATGAATATCCGGGTGGAGTTTGTGCGAGGCCCTTGAATACCAGTTTGGATGTGAAAGCCCCTGTTCGGCAGGATCCCCAGCCACCGCCTTCAGGGCGCATCTACCTTGGGTGGAGCAACGACGGGCTTGTAGTCAGCAGGTGGCGAGGTGGGTGGGGCACCTCTGGGCTGGCCGTAGACGGGGACTCTTTGCCCCTTGGCATACATGCATTGAACATAGGCGGCGTCGTACCGGAATTGCGCACGATCGGCCGAGTCGCCCGGAAATGCCGAGTAGGCATCCGGTCGGGCGGCCGTCGCTGCACCCGGCGATACACCCGGCGCTACACCGGGCCCTTGAGACAGATGCGAGCCAGTGTCGCCACCTTGGCCCCAAGCGAATTGCCTGCAGCTGGCATCATCCACCATAAATTGATCGAGCGTCTTGTTGCTACCAGGCAGCGCAATTACGCTAGGCTCCGACGGCCTTGTCGCACAAGCACCGGCGAGCAAGACAACAACGGCCAGGACAGGCACCGAACGCGGTTTCACGGGTGATGCGTGGTTGAGAGGACTCGTGGGTGAGAGGACTCGTGGCTAAGAGGGCGGCCGCGCGAGCTCGACCTGCCAGCCGGCTGGACAGTCCTGCACATAAGGGTAGTAGCCATTCGGCTCGTTGCAGCGATACCACCAATCGTTGGCGGAAGCACTGTCCGATCCATCGCCTTTCTCGATATAGGTGACCGGCGTCGTGGGGTATGCCGAATAAGCCGAATAAGCGGGGTAGTACGGCCAGCCGTCGTATGCGTAGCCCCACCAGCCCGGCCAGCCGGCGCCAACCGCGAAAAAGGCCACGTGCCCATGATGGAAGCCACCATGGTGGAAACCACTGTGGCCGTGGAAACCACCGCCGTGCATGCCGCTGCCTTGCATACCACCGCCGCGCATACCGCCGCCGCCCCCGCCACCCCCACGGCCGGCGGCCCACAGCGGATTGCTCGCGACCATCGCCGCGCCTGAGACCACTGCCACCACGGCCAGGGCGATCCTGCACCATCTTCGCCCGTTCACGATGTACCTCCTACGTGCTTTTCTCGATATCCGGCAGCCGCATCCTGCCCCGACGGCGTTTTAGCGTGCGAACACTGCGCCGTTACGTTGTAAACCATTGAACGGTCGAATTTATTCCCTACATCGGTAGCCGCCCCGCGACGTGCCTCTGCGGCGTTCTAGCGGCTGAGAGTGCGCCGAATCGTCCTTTGGCCTTGCGCTCATTCGCGCGGCTGCCACCTTTTTGTATGGCTTTGTATCTCCCCGCGCCAGGGATACGGCGTCTGACACTGGGGCCGCAAACATGCTATGGGCCCGACACGTGGCGGGTATTCAATACGTTCCATGGCAACGCGGCGCCACAACACTGCGGCCCCCGGCACCACGACACGCTACCCCGACAACACCAAACCGAAATCCACCGACTCGTACAAAGGAAACCACCATGTCCAAGACCTCCACCTCCACCTCGCGCCTTGTTCTCGCTGTTGCCCTCGTTGCGGCCGCCGCGAGTGCGCAGGCTTCCGTGCTCGGCGCTCGCGACCCGTACGCCGATGGCGCACGTGCCGTACAGGCGGAACGCGATGTGTTCAGCAAGGGTGCACGGTCGGCCACTGAGGCCCGTGACCCGTACACGGAGGGCGCGCGGTCTGTACAGGACCAGCGTAGTCCGTTCTTTGATGGCGCCCACACGGTGGCCGGGCTGGACCATACCGGTGTATCGGCGGCCCCGGGTCGGAGTGTGGAGCCCTTCCTGGATGGCGCCTACGCCTGAGCCAAGACCCGCCGGGTTTGGCACCACACATCCCACGGCCTACTTCACCCGCAACATTCCCTTCATTGTCGGATGGAAGGTGCATACGTAGGGATATGTACCTTTATGGGTGGCCTTGTAGCGCCAAGATTCTCCGGACGCGATACTCTTCGAGTCGAACCCGCCGGCTTGCGCGGTCACCGTATGGGGGAACGGATCCTTGTTGACCCAGACAACAGTATCCCCCACGTTGACCGCCAGTTCCTGCGGAGCATATGCGGTGGCGTTGATGGTGACGGTATGGGTCGCTGGGCCAGCGCGGACGGTCTGCGCCGGCCCAGCGAGCATCAGTCCCAATGTCAGCACCATACGGAGATAGGGAGATCGCATGGTCTGATCGGACTACTTCTTGGCAAGTTGGGTCTGGATGTGCTTGGCATGTTCCAGATGTGCGACGAACGCCGGACGCACCTTGACCAGCAATGCCTTGAGTTCCTCGTTCTTGGCGCTCGGAATGAGCGTCTTGTCCATGGCATCCAGCACGGCTTGATGGTAAGTGACCTCGTTGTCTACGTAGGCGCTGTCAAACTGCGCCCCCTTCAGACTTTTCAGATGCTGGATGTTCTTATCGCCGCCCGCTTTGAGACTCTGGCTAGTGGGATTGTCTTCCGGCGTGACATTCAGCTTCTTGACCAGGGCAGTGGCCGATTTGTTGACGCCTGTGTGGTCCGTGACCATCTGTTTGCCGAACGCCTTCACGTCTTTGCTTGACGCTTTGGATTCGGCGAGCTTGCCGGCATCAATGTCGACCTGGTTTGCCGTGACGACAATCGAGGCGATTTGGGCGTCGTTGGGTGCAGCGTCCTGCGCAATCGCAGCATGGGCTGCAGCGGCGAACATGCTGGATATAAGAATGCTAGCGATCTTCATGATGATTCCTCTTTGTTGGTGTTTTAACCGATGAACACGCGCCGCTATCAATGCGGGCGCACCATATCGCGGCCGTGAAGGGCGCCAAGCACGTGTTGGACCACTGCGTCGCAGCGCGCGCCAGCAAAACTGAAGGTGTGCTGCAAATAGGGTTGCACTTGTTCGGCGAGCGATTGGCGAAGCATCGTGCGAGCGCGCAGGAAGCGCGTCTTGACCACGTCGTTGCTGACGCCCAGACAGTAGGCCGTTTCCTCGACGCTCATGTCTTCGACGGCCCGCAGAATGAACACGCTGCGGTACATCACAGGCAGGGTCTCGACCGCGGACTGCAGGAGAGTGCGAACCTCGCTGCGTTCGGCCATGACCTCAGGCGACTGATCTTCGGGAGTGCGATAGGCCATGACATGCTCCAGTGAGGGGTCGTCGGGAACGGCTTCTTCGTCCGCGGGCATTTCCATTTGTACGATCCGACCTTTTGCGCGCTGTGCGGTCAAGGCAGTGTTGATGGCAATACGCGCAAGCCAGGTACTCAGTGCGGCCTCGCTGCGAAAGGCATGAAGGTTGGTAAAGGCGCGCAGATAGGTTTCCTGTACGACGTCCTGGGCTTCGTCATCGTCCGGCACGACGCCACGCGCTGTCCGGAAAAGCAGACGATTGTTGCGCCGCATGATGATCTCAAAGGCGGAAGCATCGCCAGCACGTGACGCGTCAATCAGTTCGGCGTCCGAACGGGCGTCGATCATGAGTGGCTTGGGCATTTGGGCATTGCGATGGGCATTGCGAGGGGTGTCCATACTGAGAATGCAGGCTCCTTTGATGTTCCTGATCATTAGACGCGCGGGCCGCCAAAAAGGTGACAAGGATCAGCGTGCTGTGCGCCTGCCGACATATCGGCACGTGCCTTACGTCGATTGATGCGATGGACGTGGACCGGCACCTTGGTCTGAACTCCAACTGTCCCGCCACCCGTCCACATACCCGTCGCTCAGTCTGTGCGACGCGCTGAAAGGGCAATGGGTGTAAACACGCTCGCCTGGCTGGTGTTGGCTCTTGACCATACGGATGGCCGAATTCTTTCCCATAAGCGGCCTGACCGATTGAAGACCCTATACTCGGCTCCGATAACTATGAGAAAAGAGGAGACGGTCATGAAAGCAAAAGCTGGATTCGCGCTACTTAGCGTGTTGTGTGCATCGGGGCTGGGAATGCAAGGCGTAGCATCGGCGGCGGAAGCCTATCCGTCCAAGCCCATTCATTTCATCGTCCCGTATCCGCCTGGTGGTCCAACGGATCTGATGGCGCGGCTGCTGCAGGCCAGCATGCAGTCGAGGTTAGGGGTGCCAGTACTTGTGGAGAATCGGGCCGGGGCAGGGGGAAACATCGGCACGAGTGCCGTGGCGAAGTCTGCCCCGGATGGCTACACGATTCTGCTTGCCGCGAGCGGGCCGATGGCGGTTAACCCTACGCTCTACAAGCAACTCTCCTACAACCCGCTGACGGAACTGACGCCGGTGATCCAGATCTCGGCGTTCCCGCTCGTGCTGGAGGTGCATCCAAGCGTTTCGGCCAGGGATGTAAGGTCGTTCATCGCTGCGGTCAAGAGCAAGCCGGGGGACTACAGTTTTGCTTCCGCCGGTAATGGCACGCCTCAGCATCTGGCCGGGGAGCTGTTCAATACGGCGGTGGGCGCGAAGATGCAGCACGTTGCCTATAAAGGCGCCGGTCCTGCACTCAATGATGTGCTCGGCGGCCAAGTGCCGGTGATGTTCGACATCCTGGCCAGTTCGCTCACCTATATCAAGGCGAACAAACTGCGCCCGCTCGCGGTCACCACGAAGACGCGTTCACCAGCACTGCCTGATGTGCCGACGCTTGCAGAGTCAGGCGTTCCGGGGTTTGATTTTGTGGCGTGGCACGGTATTGCGCTGCCGGCAGGTACCCCGAAGCCCATCGTGGTCAAGCTGAACGGCGTGATTAACGAGATCTTCAAGGACCCGGAATTCCGTACGCGCTGGGAGGCCATTGGCACACCCGTGGTCGGTGGTACGCCCGAGGCCTTCGGCGCGCTGATCCGGGATGAAACCACCCGGCTTGGGAAAATTGTGCGAGATACCGGCGCGACAGTTGACTAGTCGCTCGCCCACCGGCGCATCTTCGCGTCCATCTCGCATGCCGCCGCCTTGAACGAAAACAAGGCGAGCAAGCTAGGCGAGCGGCGGAGCAGATAAGTCCCGCCGCAGGCTGGAACTCGCCTGGCTACTTTTCCTGAAATGCCTTCTCTCGCTTGGCTTTGATTGAGGGAATGCGCCACCACCGCGACCAACACCAATGACCGGCGGGGGCAAGGTGTTAGCCGGTGTGGGAGTTGACGAAGTCAGAATAGAGGCATGGAACGCCTCCTGATTCTCCAAACGGATCGCTCGCCAGGCTGCCAGACTCTTATAAGTCTCGGTCGCTCCGCGACGACTATCCCGTTTAGGCGGCCCGTCTACATGATGGGCTGCCTTATTTTTCAGCAAGTCCTGGCCTTTAGTTGGCTCCATGATTGACCATACCCATGCATGACGTGTCGATGCACCCGGCGAGCGACTTTCAGATTCGGCGCGCGTATGCGTTATGCATAGGCTCTCCCCGCCTTCAACGCAGCCTGGAGGAATTTCTTCAATCGGGACCGGATCGCTGCGAGATGGATGCCTACTTGAAGCGCCTGAAGTCCGATATGGCTGCCAGCTTGGTGAGCGCTTTGGTGGGCAATCTCAGCGCGTCATAGCGGCAGGGAACCAATGCGCCGATCACTACGACTGCTTTGTCGCGGCGCGCCAACGTCTGACGAATGACCGGTAGGTGTCAATGTCCAGATGGCGGGTCAAATCGGCATTGAGCGTGATGGGGCGAAGACTGCGGCCGAGCTTCGATGCCAGCGCAGTGGCAGTGGCCTCGCCCGTAATGTCGCTGCGAACGGTATACAAGCCGGCCCGCTCCGCCAATCGCGCTTGTCCGCGGCGCGACAGCGTGTAGTCTACCCACAGCCTCGCTGCATTCGGATGGGTCGCACGGCGGCTGATCAACTGGAACCGGGGAAGGGCTAGGGTGTAGTCCGTCAGGAAGGCAAATCCGATGTTGGGATCCTTGCGAGCCTGGGCGAGGGTGTACGCACCCAGTACGTTGTAGGCGATCGCGATGGCGCCTGTCCCGACGCGACGCAACATGTCCGCGGTGGTCGTCGACAGTCGTGTGTCGATGGCACCCAGTCCTGCCACCATGTCCCAAAACGATGGCCATGCCTTAGCGTCCTGCGTCGCCAGCAACAACCCCAGACCGGATTTTTCGATGTCGTAGGTGATGACCTTGCGGCGTAACCTTGACGACTGCTGCACCAATAGTTGGGCGAACTGGGCGTGCGTATTCGGTACGTCACCGGCGGAAAGGATTCTTCGGTTATAGGCAATGGCCACCGGTTCGACGCTGGTCGCCCACGCTTGGTCCTGCCAATGTGCCCAGTCGGGAAGCGCAGCAACCTCGGGTGTGGCATAGCGCAGCGCGTAGCCCCGCTCGACCAGGCTTGCTTGCAAGTCCATGGCCGAACTCCACAGTACGTCGCCTGAACCGGTACCGAGCTGGATCTCCGCCAGATAACGGTGGTAAATCTCCGTGCTCGAGAGATCCTCGTACTCGACTTTGACCCGTGGGTACATCGACTGAAATTCCGCCAGCAACGGGCCGACGAGGTCTGCATCGGTCGTGGCATACACCACCAGGCGGCCTTCGTCCTCGGCCGCGCGGACAATGCCGGCATAGTCGGGCGTATAGCCGGGCGGCGCCTGTGCACGGGGGGCGTAGTCGAGCATCTCGTCGGCTTCCTGGGCGGCCGTGTTGAATGGGACGTAAATGGAGCCATACAGCGCCAATCCGAGGAAGGCGCGCCGGCGAGCGGAAGGATGTCGGCGGTTCGGCATAACCACCGCCTCAGGTCCGGCCGACGACAGGGATGACGCCAAAGAGGATGCTGGCGACAAGCATCACCAGTGCCGCAGATAGCGCCCATGGCAACGTGAATCGCTGATGATCTCCAAATTCGACTTCCGCCAATCCCACCAGCAAGTAGGTCGATGCGACGAGTGGACTGAGGAGGTGAACCTGTTGGCCGATCAGCGACGCCCGTCCCAGTTCGGCTGCGGTAATGCCATGGATGGCGCCGGCCTTGGCGAGGATGGGAAGGATGCCAAAGTAGAAGGCGTCATTCGATATGAAGAACGTGAAGGGCACGCTTAGCACGGCGGTCACGACTGCGAGATAGGGTTCAAGCCAGTTAGGCAAACCGGCAATGACGCTCGCGGCGATCGCGTCGACCATTTTTGTGCCAGACAGGATGCCCACGAAAATGCCGGCGGCAAAAATCAGCGAAACCACCGGCACGATGTTCTCCGCATGGGCCGCGATGCGGTCCTTCTGGTCTTTCATACTGGGGTAGTTGACCATGAGCGCGATGGCCGATGCGACCATGAACAGGACTTGGAGCGGGATGGCACCATGGATGAGTAGAGCCATCAAGACTACGGTGAGGGTGAAGTTGAACCACAGCAGCCTGGGGCGTCTGGTGTCTGGCGCGCTGGCGGTGACGGAAGACGCAGTATCGTTGGCGGCCATGCTGGCGTCGTCCAGCGTGAGGGCACCCAGCCGTCTTCTTTCGCGCCGCCCCAACATGGCTGCGACGAAAATGCACCATGCTCCGGTGACCGCCATCGGCAGGAGCATCGGGACGAATAGCTGCCCCACATCGACGCCTAACGAACTGGCCGCACGCGCGGTCGGACCGCCCCATGGCAGGATATTCATGAGGCCACCCGCCATCATGATCACGCAGGCTAGCACTCGGCGGTTCAGGCCCAGGCGTTTGTACAGCGGGAGCATGGCGGCGCAGGTGATCATGTAGGTCGTCGAGCCGTCCCCGTCGAGGGAGACGACGGTGGCGAGTATGAAGGTGCCGATGACGATCTTGACGGGGTCGTTGCCAACCAGTCGGAGGATGACGCGCACTGCCGGGTCGAACAGACCGGCATCAATCATGATGCCGAAATACAGAATGGCAAACATCAGCATCACGCCAGTGGGCGCCAGTTTCTTGATGCCCTCAAGCATCATCGGCCCAAGGTTCAGGCCGAAGCCTGCTATGAGTCCGAACACGATAGGCACCAGGATGAGGGCGACCATGGCCGACAGGCGCTTGGTCATGATCAACGCCATGAAGACGATGATCATTGCATAGGCAACGGCAGTCAGCATGCGAACCTCCTGCGGTGCTTCGTCGGCCCCGGCTGGCAAATGCCTCGGTGCGCGTGCCCATGTCGTGCCTGCAGATCAGCGGCTTTCGACTCAGCCTCGGCCTTCGCGTCGATCTCGTGGGCGCAGCCTTGGTAGGCGGCGCGCTACCGCAGCAACCTCGCGCCCTGGCCTGCACGTTCGCTGAGAGTCTTGGCAGCTGTTTGTTGCGCTGCAATCACGTGCCGGCATTGACGCAGTATATGTCGCGCAAGAAGCGCGCGTGGAACTGTTTGGTCGCCGACGATCCAAGCTTCCCGATCGTCGCCTCCGGGATCCGACTGCTGTGCGGTTGTGTTCAGTGTGAATGGTGATCGAGTTTGGCCCGGCCCTGGTGGGCTGGCGCGCGTCAATGTTGGAGGCCGTCGGAGTGTCTAGCCGCTGTTCGCCGCCCACGAGGCCGAGGGGATTGCCGGGGGCGGGCGCGTCACGACCCGTTGAAGCGTGGTGGAGATCGTAGGAATGAGTTGCGCTGCGAACGGGCACCGCAGCATCACTGCGCGAGGTTCGCGAAGGGAAACGCGAAGCGCTGTCGTGGCCGGAGCTTGTCGACGCCAGGGCCAGTCATCGAAGCGTCAGTGTTCGCCGCGCCAGAGGCGAAGAGCCGGCCGATAGCGAGTGCTGTCGCGAGGGGGGGGGCGACGTCCCCCGCTCTGGCTTAGCTTTGGTCGTCCGCGGGAAGCGGGCATTCATACCCGACTAACCGCTTTCGCGCGACCGCAAGCTGATCCTCGGTGAACAGCGTGCGCCACGGTTGCTGGAGGACAAGATACTCGACGCTTAGACGTAGCGATTCTCGGCCGCCCCGGAGGAACAGTTCGGTAAGACTGTCTGATGGCTTGGCCGCCGCCAGTAGCCGATTGGCAGCTTCCTTCCCGCCATGTCGGTTCACCATGCCGAGGAGATAGGTTGCCCGATAAGGCGGCTTCAATTTGAGTGCGGCGTCGTAGAGGCCGCGCATCGCTTGATCGAATTGGTCCGGGGTGGGGGCGGTCATGGTGTCTGCGCTGACAACGAAACCTTGGATTTTATCGGCATCGTTCGACCGGCATGGCGCGATCCAGGCGCTTCGCACAATTGAGGGTTGTTTCGTCACTCCGGGCCCGCGGACGACCTCTGAGACCGAACACCTTTGGACGTCGCCGCATGGTTCGCGCTGACAGGTGAATTGCCAGTCACAATGCCGGGGCCATTGGGTGTCCAATGAGTATCTTGCGAAAACCGCTTGCAAGCGCGACGCGGAAGCATTAATATTCGCTCCCCGCTGCTGCTGCAGGTGAATGCCTGAAGGCGGCGGGGGAGAATATCTGAAGGTTTTTCGCCGAGTAACAACAGGCGGCAGAAAAAAGAAATTCTCCGAAACGCTTGACGAATTAGGGAAAACCCTTAATAATATCGTTTCTCCGCTGCAACGAAAACGACGCAGCGACAGCGAACGGCAAAGCCGGCCGCTGGAGTTCTTTAACAAACAAACAACCGATAAGTGTGGGCGCTTGATGGCGAACGCCACGGGGACTTCGGTCTTCGTGATGCTTCAAAAGTTATCAGTGCTCGCACAGTAAAACATGTTGGTTTGCGTCGCGAGACGTGAACCAGTCAGTTTTCTGAGAGTGAGCGACCGCTCGAAAGAGCGAGGTGCT
>NZ_PJRP01000031.1 GCF_002858765.1 Cupriavidus pauculus | reverse complement strand
GTCACCGGCGCGGCCAGGGCCTCGGCCGGACCGAAGCGCAATACCACTGGCAGCTTGTCCATTGCCCAGCGCAACAGCCCAGCTGTCCCTCTCTATCCGCCAGCGGTGTGAGATGCCAAAAAAAGTAAAAGTAAAACTTGGCGGACATGGCGGAAATCGGATCGGCTGTAGCTGGCTTGCGTCGGTTTTACGCTGATGCGTGAAATTTATGCTGCGGCGCGGGGTGACGAGGCATTTTATTGCGCCGCGATCCCGAAAACTGCCGGGTGCGGTCGCCGCCTGCGCGACAACGAAGCATCTTTATAGCGCTTTTCCACGGCGCTGGCAAGCGGCAGGTGCAACAGATTTAAGCATATGCATAGTGCCCCTGCTGCCTATATTGGTATTGCGTGCTGCCGGCGCGCATCGAACAAGAAAAGCGATGCAGGGGAGGTGTCCATCATGTCCGTCGATGAGGAAAGGCTGAACGCCTTCATGGAACGGTTCGTCCATGACATTGGGGCCGTGATGCACGCGGCGACGGTGGTGGTGGGCGACGAACTGGGCCTGTACAAGGCGATGGCGGAAAAGCCGATGACGGCGGCCACGCTGGCAGAGAAGACGCGCACCGATCCGCGCTACCTGCGCGAATGGCTGTCGGCGCAGGCCGCCAGCGGCTATGTCGAATACGATCCGGCCACCGACATGTTCTCGCTGACCGAGGAGCAGGCCTACGCGCTGGCGCAGGAAGGCAGTCCGGCATTCATCCCCGGCGCGTTCCAGATTGCCGTGGCGCAATTTCGTGCCATCCCGAAGATGATCGACATTTTCCGCAATGGGCGCGGCCTGGGCTGGCACGAGCACGATCCCGCCCTGTTCCACGGCACGGAGCGGTTTTTCCGGCCCGGCTATGCCGCGCATCTGGTCAGCGATTGGATCCCGTCGATGGAGGGCATGGAAGCCAGGCTCAAGGCCGGGGCCACCGTGGCCGATGTCGGCTGCGGCCATGGCGCTTCGACGATCATCATGGCGCAGGCCTTCCCGCTGGCCACGTTTCGCGGTTTCGACTATCACGAGCCGTCGATCCGCCATGCCACCGAAGCCGCGCGGCGCGCGGGTGTAGGCGACCGCGTGACCTTCGAGGTGGCATCGGCCAAGGACTTCCCCGGCACGGACTACGACCTGGTGACGGTGTTCGATTGTCTCCATGACATGGGCGATCCCGTGGGCGCGGCGCGTCATGTCCGGGACACCCTGAAGCCTGACGGCCGCTGGATGATCGTGGAGCCGTTTGCCAACGACAACCTGCAGGACAACCTGAACCCGATGGGGCGCGTGTTCTATTCGGCGTCGACGTTCATCTGCACGCCGGGGTCGCGTTCGCAGGAAGGGGCGATGTGCCTGGGCGCGCAGGCGGGCGAGGCGCGGATGCGCGGTGTGGCGGAGCAGGGAGGGTTCGGCAGCTTCCGGCGGGCGGCGCAGACACCATTCAACCTGGTGTACGAGGTCAGGCCGTAGAGAAAGCGGGAACAGGAAAGGTGTTCGCCCCTCTCCCACCTGTGGGAGAGGGGATCAGGACAAAGCGGGGGTCAGGCCGTGCCGCCCACCGTCATGTTCTCGATGCGCAGCGTCGGCTGGCCAACGCCCACCGGCACGCTCTGGCCTTCCTTGCCGCAGACGCCCACGCCCGAATCCAGGCGCATGTCGTTGCCGATCATCGTCACGTCCTTCAGCGATTCGGGGCCGTTGCCCACCAGCGTCGCGCCCTTGACCGGATACGTGATCTTGCCGTCCTCGATCATGTACGCCTCGCTGGCCGAGAACACGAACTTGCCGTTGGTGATGTCCACCTGGCCGCCGCCGAAGTTCACGGCATACAGGCCACGCTTCACGCTGGCGAGGATTTCCTCGGGGTCGCGGTCGCCGTTCAGCATGTAGGTATTGGTCATGCGGGGCATCGGCAGCGCGGCATAGCTTTCGCGGCGGGCGTTCCCGGTGACCGGCATCTTCATCAGGCGCGCGTTGAGCGTGTCCTGGATAAAGCCGGTCAGGATGCCATCCTCGATCAGCGTGGTGCATTGGGTCGGATTGCCCTCGTCATCGAGGTTCAGCGACCCGCGGCGGTTCTCGATCGTGCCGTCGTCGACCACGGTCACGCCCTTGGCAGCCACGCGCTCGCCCATGCGGCCGGCGAAGGCCGACGAGCCCTTGCGGTTGAAGTCGCCTTCCAGGCCGTGGCCCACGGCCTCGTGCAGCAGCACGCCGGGCCAGCCCGGGCCCAGGACCACGGTCATCGCGCCGGCGGGGGCGGGGCGCGCCTCCAGGTTCACCAGCGCCGACGCCACGGCCTCGTCCACGTACTTGCGCAGCAGGTCGTCGGTAAAGTAGCCGTACGCGTAACGGCCGCCACCACCGGACGAACCAATTTCGCGGCGGCCATTCTGTTCGGCGATGACCGTCACCGACACGCGCACCAGCGGACGCACGTCGGCGGCAATCACGCCGTCGCTGCGGGCCACCAGCACCACGTCGTATTCACCGGCCAGCCCTGCCATGACCTGCACCACGCGCGGATCCTTGGCGCGGGCCAGCTTCTCGATCTTCTCCAGCAGCGCTACCTTTTCGGTGGCCGTCATCGAATCGAGCGGGTCATTGGGCGCGTAGAGGTTCCGGCCCGTCTGCGATGCCATGCTGCCGGCCACCTTGACGCGGCCGCTGCCGGCGCGGCCGATCGTGCGCGTGGCCGCTGCGGCTTGCGACAGCGCTGCCAGGCTGATGTCGTCCGAATAGGCAAAGGCGGTCTTGTCGCCCGATACGGCGCGCACGCCCACGCCCTGGTCGATGCTGAAGCTGCCCGACTTGACGATGCCTTCCTCCAGGCTCCACGCCTCGTTGCGCGTGTGCTGGAAGTACAGGTCGGCGTAGTCCACCTTGTGCGTGAAGATGTCGGCCAGCACGCGCTGGAGCGTGGCCTCGTCAAGGCCGTACGGTGCCAGCAGCAGCTGTTGCGCGGTGGCCAGGTTGCGGATTCCGAGATCTCCGGCGTTCATGATTGTCCTTGTCTTGAACCCCATGGCGACCCGGGCCACGGGGAAATGCAAACGGTAATGCCCTGAATCCTACAGTACGCGATGGCGCAATGCCGGCAGGTTCTGACGCACTTCGGCCAGCCTGGCAGGATCCACCACGCCAGACACCACGCCTTCCCCTTCGGGCAGCACGCCCATCAGCTCGCCCCACGGGTCCACCAGCATCGAGTGGCCCCAGGTGCGCCGGCCGTTCTCGTGCTTGCCACCTTGTGCTGCAGCCAGCACATAACACTGGTTTTCGATGGCGCGGGCCCGCAGCAGGATTTCCCAGTGGGCCTGCCCGGTGGTGTAGGTGAAGGCGGCCGGCATCAGAATCAAGCTGACGCCTTCGCCGTCTTTGGCCAGGCCGCGATACAGCTCCGGAAAGCGCAGGTCGTAACAGATCGACATCGCCACGCGGCCGCACGGGGCATCGAATGCCACGGGCGTCTTGCCAGCCAGGATGGTGCGCGATTCGTCGAAATTCTCGTCGCCCTTGGTAAAGCCGAACAGGTGGATCTTGTCGTAGCGCGCCACGCGGGCGCCGTGCGGGTCGAAGGCCAGCGACGCGTTGTAGACGCGGTTGTCGTCTCCGCACCACATCGGCAGCGTGCCCCCCACCAGCCAGACCCGGTGCCGGCGGGCGGCATCGGCCAGAAAGCGCTGCACCGGCCCGTCGCCGTCGCGCTCGCGGATGGCCACCTTGTCCGATTCGTGCCGGCCCATCATGCAGAAGTACTCGGGCAGCAACACCAGCCCCGCGCCGCCGTGGGCGGCTTCCGCGATCAGCGCGTCGGCACGGGCAAGATTGTCGTCCAGCGACGTGCCCGTCACGGTCTGGATGGCGGCGACGCGGAACGGAGTGGCAGCGGTCATCGTGGCTTCCTCTATCGAATCGGTGCGGGGGACGGATCGTGGGGCAGGCTGGTTGGGATCGGATCGGATCGGAGCGGCTTCAGCGGGTAAAGATGCCCGAACGTTCCTGTACCGGCGCCTGGCGCGACTTATTGTCCTCCAGTTTGGTGACCTTGGGGTCGGCCCACGATCCGCTCACGTGGTAGTGCTGGGTGAAGACCTTCGAGAACTCGTCCGCGAACAGCAACTGGGCCGCCAGCGTGCCGATGCCAAGCACCGGGTTGATGAACGCGGCAGCCACCGAGGTGGTGGTGGCATTGATGCGCGGCACCACGGCCACCTGCAGGTCCTGCGTTTCATGCAGCAGGTCGGCCGTGCCGGTCATCGAGGCCATCACCTGGCTGCCCTTGAAGCGGAATTCGTCGATCTTGCCCACGCCGTTCTCGATGGTGCCCGATCCGGTGATGTCGTCGAACACCAGCCCCTTGCTGGCCAGCGACCGGAAGTCGAGCGTGGCAAAGCGCAGCAGGCTCTGCAGGCTCAGCACGCCCAGCAGCCGCGCCGCGCCCGGTTCCACGCTGAGGATCTGGCCGTTTTCCAGGCTCAGGTTCAGCCGGCCCGACAGGCTCGGGTAGTCGATCGACATCGGCGACCCGCGCCATGCGATGCGGCCTTCCAGCGACCCCTTGCCGTCGCGCACGGTGTGGGCCAGGCCGAAACGGTCCAGCACGTCGCCGGCGTTGCGGATGTCGAGCTTGAAGTTGAGCAGCGTGCGGCGGCCCTCGGTGGCCGAGACATTGCCTTGTGCCGCGGCCTCGCGCAGGCGGCGCGGCAGGCGCCAGCTGCCGTTGCCGGTCAGTGTCGCGCCCGGCTGCTCGATGCTCAGGCTGTCCAGCGTCCAGACCGGCTGGTTGTCGGTATGACTGGTGTGGGCCTTGACCTCCAGCTTGCCGAAATCGCGGCCATGCAGCACGAACTTGTCGACGGACAGGTCCAGCGCGGGCATTTCCTCGACGCTGCGCGTGATGGCCTCGGTCATGTGGCCGTCGTCGGTGGCGTCGGGAATGTCCAGGTGCGACAGCCGCACGGTCAGCGACCCGGCCGGGTTGCTGCTGTCACGCCGCCACTGGCCATTGCCGGTGATCTGGCGCGATGCCAGCTGCAGGTTCCACCCGCCGCCTTCGCGGTTGGCGTCGATCGCCACGTCGTTCAGCACTCGGCCGAACGCGTCGAGCGCCTTGGTCCGCACATTGACGCGATCGGGCAGGAACGGCGACGAACGGTCCACGTCGCCGGCCGGTTGGCGGTCGTTCGACGACGGGTCCAGGACGGAGCGCCAGGCGTCCACGTCGAGCCGGTCGGTCGAAATGGCCACCGTGACGCCGTTGGCCGGCAGCGGGGCAGGCTGGCCCACGCCGACGCCGCCCGCGATCACTTCGGTCGTGTCGCCCCGGCGCAGCACGTAGCGCGCGGCGGCATTGTTGCCAAGCTGGATCGTCATGTCGTCCAGCCCGGCGCGGGTGGCCGACGGACGCAGGTCGAAGCGCAGCGGCAGGTCCTGGCCCGCGAGCTTGGCCAGCGGCGGCGGCAGATCGAGCGCCAGCCCATTGAGGTCGGACGCCAATTGCACCTGCAGGCGCTTGTCGCGCACGCCCACCACGGCACTGTACGGCGTGCTGCCTTCGATGTGCTTGCCCAGCGCGGCGGCGCCGGCGCCCAGCACATCGCGCAGCCCCTGTGCCGTGGCCGTGCCGCCAATGGCCACGTGGGTAGTGCCGTCCGGCTGCGTACCGCCGGTGATGCGTGTCTCGCCGCCCAGGAAGCGGGCGCGCACGTTGTTCAACTGGAAGCCGTGCTCGTCGAAGCCAACCGCGCCAGTGGCGCCGAACAGCGTGGGCAGCTCCGGGAACAGCGTCACGTCGTTGCCGGGGAAGCGGAATTCGCCGTTGACCTTCGATCCCGCCGCATGGCTCAGCGGCAGGTCCAGCTTCAGTTTCAGCTCGCCATGACCCGGTGCGCGCGCGTTTTCGGTGACGCTGGCGGTCCAGCCTTTGACCGGCGTGGTGGCCACGTAGCGCAGGAAGCCCTGCACCGGCCCCGTGGCGCCGCCGTCGATCGCCAGGTGGCCGTGGTCGCTCAGGTCGTCGATCTTGCCGTTGACATCGCGCAGCACGATGCCTGGAATGCCGCGTACACCGGCCTGCTTGACCTGGAACGACATCGTGCTGCGATCGAACAGCAGGTCGCCGGAGATGTCCGTGAAATCGGGCCAGGCCATGCCGGCGTTGGCGTTGGCGGCGGTACTGGCGCCTGCGCCGTTGCTGCTGGCCGTGCCGTCGATGTTCGGGCCCGTTTCGTGCGGGGCGATCTGGTAGCTCACGTTGCGTACCGGCACCTCGACGCGGAAGTCGCCGGCCTTGGCAAACGGCGGGTGGAACGGGAAGTGGTACAGGTCGCCCTTGACCAGGAACTTGACGTCGTAGGCTTCGCCGCCGACCAGCGCGCCTTCCAGGTAGTGCCGCGTGGCCGGCATGGTCGTCGGCAGGTAACGCGGCACGCGGTTGGCCAGCGCGCGGTCGAGTTCGCCGGACAGGTCGGCAATGCCGCTGTTGCCGTCACCGCCCGCGCGCCAGCTGCCGCGCACCGTGCCGGCGGTGTCGGTGTTGGCAAAGCGGACGCCCTCGGTGCTCACCACGAGCTTGTTGTCGGTGTCGTGGCGCCAGCGTACTTCGCCGCGCAGTTCGTCGAACGGCACGAGCGGGTCGTCGAACACGCCGGGGAAGCTCAGCGTGGCGCCGGTGCTGTCTACGCGCGCAGTGCCCTGGCGGTCGTCGAAGCTGAAGTTGCCCGACAGGCGGCTGAAACCGGGGGTGCCGGTGTGCGGCTTGCCATCGGGGCCCATGGCCGGCACCGCCGGCTGGCTGTTGATCGATACGCTGCGCAGCGTGCCCTGCACCGAGTAGTGCGGCGTGCCGGGGCTGCGCGACAGCAGCCCGGCGCGTTCGCGCGACCAGTTGACGTCGAGGTTGTCGATATGACCGGCCGGCTGCAGCGCGCGCAACTGGCGCAGCATGGCGGTGTCGATCGGCATCGACGTGGCCAGCGCACGCACCGTGTTCAGGTCGAATGTCGGCGCGCGCAGCGCGAACTTGCGCAACTGGCCGGCGCTGTCGCGGGCCCAGTCGATGGTGACCTTGCGCATGCCGTCGCGCCACGAGGCATCGGCGGCGGAAGGCGGCCCGGCCTGCGGTTCGGCCTGCCAGAGCAGCGTGTCGATGGTCAGCGAGTTGTTGCCGGTGCGGTCGCCCTTGTGCAGCAGCAGCGCCTGCGCGTTGGCCAGCTTGAGCGGCTCCGTGGCGCCGGTCAGCAGCAGGTCCACGCCCGTCGCGCGCAGCCGCAGCTGGCTGCGCAGCACATGGCCGCCCCGGATATCGACGGTGCCGTCGGTGCTGAAGACCCCGCTGTTGACGTTGTCGAAGATGGCCAGGTAGCGCTGCACCACCGGCAGCTGCAACTGGTTGAATGCCCAGCTGGCCTGTCCGGCCCAATGTCGCCAGTTGCCGGCGCCGTACAGGTAGTCGTGCCGCAGGTTGGCCTGGAAGATCAGCGGCTGGGGCGCCAGCGATGCACTGCGTGCCTCCAGTCGCACCGTGTGCTGCACGCCATGGCGTTCGGACGTGAAGTGGATGTCGGCAACATCGAGCTGCGGCAGCTTTGCCTTTTCGTCGAGCCAGCGCAGGTTGCCGCTCTTCAGCTCCATATGGCCCTGCGACAGCAGCCAGTTCAGGAACGGATCGTCCTCGCGGGACGACTTGGTGGCCTCGATCGGTACCCCGGCCACCAGCAGCATGCCCGTGTCGGTGCGGCGGATCAGCACGTCGGTGCGGTCAGCCGTCAGGCTGGCGAACTGCAGGGTCAGGGCCGGTACCGACTGCCAGGACAGCTTGCCTTCGAGCGTGCCGGCCGACAGCAGCACGCGGTGATCGCGGTCCACCGCCTGCACGTTGCTGGCGCGGAACGCCGGGTGCCAGCCGTCCCAGTAGGTGTCGAGCTGGCCGATGGTGAGATTGGCGATGAGCGCGGCGGAACCCTGCTGCTCCAGCCACTGGCGCGCGGTATGGGCCTGCGGCCAGAGCACGAAGCGGATCAGCAGGACGGCGACGATGGCCAGCGCGGCCAGCACGGCCACGATGCGCACCAGCATGCGCCAGAGCCGGCCCCAGGCCGGGTGACGCACCAGGGCGCGCAGGCCTTGCCAGGCCATGCCCGGCACTTGCCGGACGAGCGCCAGCATGCGCCGGCCACGGCCGGGCGCGGAACGTTGCGAAGCAGGGGAAGCCGCGACCGCGGCGGTGCCGTCACCGCCCGCGTGTGGGGATGCGGAACCGTCGTCAGGGGCGGTAGGGCGGCTGGACATGCGCAGATTATCCGACAATACTAGCCGCTCTCCAAAGTGGTGCGCGCAAGCGCCACCGCGGTCTCTACGGCGCCTGCCCGATAAAGCAAAGTAACTGGAATGACTGTCCCTGATCCGACGAGTTCCGCCGCGGGCACCGCCCCGGCATCGACCGGCCCGCAGCACCCGCTGGATGGCGCCGGAACCACTTCGATTCCGGCATCGCCGGGCGCCGCCGGACCGATCGGCAACATGGCCCATGGGGCCTTTGCCACGATGACGGCGCAGGGACTGACCCCCGCCGATTGCGAGGGTCACGTATTGTACTCGGCGGCGTACTCCCATTACGCGCGTCGCGTGCTGGCCGCGCGTCCGGGGCTGCCCGAGGTGGTCGCGGCGGCGGCCGTCGGGCCCATCACGCGCGACTGGATGGAAGCCCGCCTGCGGGCCCTGCACGCGCCGTCGGCCGATGCCGAGGCCGCCGCGGGCCAGGCGCTGCGGCGCCTGCGCGCCGAGGTCATGTGCGTGGTGATCGAGCGCGACCTGCGCGGGCTGGCCACGCTGGCCGAGATCACCGGCGCGATGACCGACCTGGCCGAACTGTCGGTCCAGCATGGCCTGCGCGTGCTGGGCGATGACCTGGCGGCCACTTTCGGCCAGCCCACCGGCGACCAGAGCGGCGAGGTGCAGGAACTGGTGGTGGTCGGCATGGGCAAGCTGGGCGGGCGCGAGCTCAACGTGTCGTCCGACATCGACCTGATCTTTCTCTACGACGAGGATGGCGACACGCGTGGCGGGTCGCGCACCCTGTCGAACCACGAATATTTCATCCGGCTGGGGCGGCGGCTGATCACGCTGCTGTCCGAAGTCACCGGCGACGGCTACGTGTTCCGCGTGGACATGCGCCTGCGCCCGAACGGCGATGCCGGCCCGCTGGTCTGCAGCTTCGGCATGCTCGAGGAATACCTGGTGGTGCAGGGCCGCGAGTGGGAACGCTATGCGTGGATCAAGGGGCGGGTGGTGTCGGCCGTCGATACCCCGCACGCGGGGCGTGCCGCCGCGCTGCTTGGCCGCATGACCACGCCGTTCGTGTTCCGCCGCTACCTGGACTACGGCGTGATCGCCGCCATCCGGTCGCTGCACGCCCAGATCCGCTCCGAAGCCGCCAAGCGCAGCGGCGGCCTGGCGGGCCATGGCGTGAACCAGCGCTCGTTCAACATCAAGCTGGGCCGCGGCGGCATCCGCGAGGTCGAGTTCATGGCCCAGGTGTTCCAGCTGATCCGCGGCGGGCAAGACCCCGCGCTGCGCGTGCGGCCCACGCTGGAGGTGCTGGACGTGGCCGTGGCGCGCAACCTGCTGCCGGCCGGCCAGGCCGAGCAGCTGGCCGATGCCTACCGCTTCCTGCGCCAGCTGGAGCACCGGCTCCAGTACCGCGACGACGCCCAGACGCACCACCTGCCTACCTCGGGCGACGAACGCCAGGCCGTGGCGCTGATGATGGGCTGCGCCAGCTGGGACACGCTGGTCGCGCAGATTAATACGCTGATGGACCCGGTGGCGCAGCAGTTCGAGGCCACCTTCGCCGATCCGTTCGCCGACGGCGAGACGGCGCAGAGCGAGCCGCTGTGGCCGGCGCTGGTGCGCGAGGAAATGGCGTCGCGCGCCACGCAGTCGAATCCCGGCGACGATGACGACGAGACCGATCCGCAGTCGTCGCCGTGCCAGGCGCTGCAGGCGGCGGGCTTCAGCGACTGCACGGGGCTTTACGACCGCCTGCGGGCCATCGGCACGTCGATGCGCTATCGCGCGCTGTCGGAAACCAGCCGCGGCCGCTTCGACCTGCTCGTCAATCGTGCGCTGGACCTCGCGGTGAAGCAGGACGATGCCGACGCCACCATCACGCGCTTCCTGGACTTCCTGGATGCCATCAGCCGCCGGGCGTCGTACCTGTCGCTGCTGTCCGAATACCCGCAGGCGATGGATCGCGTGGCGCAGACGCTGCACGCATCGCGCTGGGCGGCCACCTACCTGACCCGGCATCCGCAACTGCTTGACGAACTGCTGGACAGCGATGCGCTGGCCGGCGCGCCGGACTGGGCCGGTTTCCGCCAGCGCCTGTCGGAGCGGCTGCACGCGTCCGACGGCCAGGTCGAAACGCAGATGGACATCCTGCGCCGCGAGCACCATGCCGAGACCTTCCGCATCCTGCTGCAGGACCTGCAGGGGCTGCTGACCGTCGAGCAGGTGGCCGACCGACTGTCGGACCTGGCCGATGCCATGCTGGAGGTCACCATGCAGGCGGTCTGGCGCCAACTGGCCACGCGCCATTGCGAGACGCCGCGCTTCGCGGTCATCGCCTACGGCCGGCTGGGCGGCAAGGAACTGGGCTACGCGTCGGACCTGGACCTGATCTTCCTGTATGACGACGACCATGAGCGTGCACCCGACGTCTACGCCGCGTACGCGCGCCGGCTGATCACCTGGCTGACCAGCCATACGGCGGCGGGCATGCTGTTCGACGTGGACACGCGGCTGCGGCCGAACGGCGCGGCGGGGCTGCTGGTGACGAGCTTCGACGCGTTCCGGCGCTACCAGCTGCGCGAGGGCGACAACACGGCGTGGGTGTGGGAGCACCAGGCGCTCACGCGCGCGCGCTTCGGCGCCGGTGACCGCGAGATCGGCAACCGGTTCGAGGACCTGCGCGACGAGATCCTGCGCCAGCCGCGCGACGCCGTGGCGCTGCGCGAGGAAATCGTGCAGATGCGCGCGAAGGTGGCCGAGGGGCATCCGAATCCCACGGCGCTGTTCGACCTCAAGCACGATCGCGGCGGCATGGTCGATATCGAGTTCACGGTGCAGTACCTGGTGCTGCTGCACAGCGGCGCGCATCCGGAATTGACGCGCAACGCGGGCAATATCGCGCTGCTGCGCATGGCCGGCGTGCTGAACCTGATCGACGCCGGGCTGGCACTGGCCGTGGGCGATGCCTACCGGCTGTTCCGCGCGCGCCAGCACAAGCTGCGGCTCGATGGCCAGGACCAGGCGCGCGTGGCACCCGACAGCGTGGCCGCGCAGGCCGCGTCGGTGCGTGCGCTGTGGCGGTCGGTGTTCGGTGACCAATGAGCGGCGGGTGAGCGCCGTTCAGCCGTCGCCGCCATCGCCGTCATCACCGTCACCACCGCGCCTGCCCGGATGGCCGGCCATGCTGGCCACCGTGGCTGGCGTGGCAGCCCTGTCCGCGCTGTTCACCTTTGTGCCCTTGTGGCACGCGCACGGGCTCTATGTGCGCGATGCCGTGCGCCTGGACGGCCAGTGGTGGCGCGTGCTGACGGCGATGTGGGTGCATCTGGACTGGCGTCACTACCTGTCTGACGTGGCCGCTACGGCGGGCCTGCTGTTGCTGGCCGGTCGCGTGGCCCGTATCCGCGAGATGCTGCTGGTGCTGCTGATCTGCGGCGTGGCCGTGCAGGTTGCGGTGCTGCGCATGCCAGAGATTGGGTGGTATGGCGGACTGTCCGGCGCCACGCACGGCCTGGCACTGTGGACGGCGCTGCGGCTGCTACAGGCGCCGGGGTGGTCGCGCGTGATTGGCGTCGTGACGTGCGTGATCGTGCTGGGCAAGGTCTGGATCGAGCAGTCATGGCTGGCCGCCATCGTGTTCGATCCGTCGTGGGGCTTCGGCGTGGTGCGCGGCGCCCATGCGGCCGGCGCGGTGGCCGGCCTGGCCTGCTGGCTGTTGCAGGAGTGGTGGGACCAGCGACGGCGCTGACTGGCAGGCCGGCCTTTTCCCGCGCGCTCGGGGGCGGGAATATCCAAGGCATGGCGAGTGCCACCGGGTTGCTCCCCTTTCCCGCACGGGGGAGAGGGCAGGCGCGTAAGGCGCTGCCGCCGCCCGCTGCAACCCTTGAAGCCTTCCACAACCTACCGCAGCGCCCGACGCCGCGTGCCGAATCCGACCAGGCCGATCGCCAGCAGCAATGCCGCGCTCCACGGCGAAAACGCACCGCCGCCGCCACCGCCGCTATCGCCACCGCCCGACGACGCGCCGCCCGTCGACGTTGAGCCCGTCGATGGCGGATTCGGCGCCGCAGCCAGCGCGGCGTCGGCGTCGAGCAGGCCCGCGCCGCACTTGCCGCTGTTGTCGCTGCGCGTGCAGTACGTGCCGGCCGGATGGGGACGGGCCGTGCTCTTCAGTACCGACGTGACCTGGGCGGGTGTCAGCGCCGGATTGACTGCGAGCATCAGTGAAACCACACCCGACACCATCGGCGCAGAGAAACTGGTGCCCTGCGAGTTGATGATGTTGTCGGTGGTGGGGCCGGCCGTACCGGCGTTCGAGAGCGTGCGGATAAATGACTGGGTGGTCGCGCAGCCCGTTGCCACATTGTTGGAAACAATGACCTTGGAGTTGCCGCAGCCGCCGCCGGGCGCGCTGATGGCCACTTGCGGGCCCACGTTGGCAAAGCTGGCATTTTCTCCATCGTTGGCGTGGGCGGTCACGGCGATCACGCCCGTGCAGTCGGCCGGGGCCTCGACCGCGCCGGCCGAATTGCCGGCGGCAGCCACCACGATCACCCCGGCGGTGTTCAGGTCGTTCACGGCCTGCTGCTCGATGCTCGAGCACGTGCCGCCGCCCAGGCTGACGTTGACGACCTTGGCCGGCGTGGGGTTGGCCGGCACGCCGGGCACCGCCAGGCCACCGGCCCAGCGCATGCCGTCGACGGTGTCGGACAGCAGGGCGCCGCAGCGGCCCGACACGCGCACCGGCTGGATACGCGCATTCCAGTCGACCCCCGCGATACCGCTGGCGTTATTGGTCACCGCGCCCAGCACGCTGGCCACGCGGGTGCCATGCCAGCTGCTGTTGCTGGCGCCGGAGCCGTCGGGGCAGGTGCTGCCGGTTGGCACGTAGTCGCCGGGGTCGTGCGCGTCACTGTCGCGCCCATCGCCGTCAACCGACACGGCGGTCGTGCTGATGAAGTCGTAGCCGGCCACCAGCCGGCTCGCAAGATCCGGGTGATCGAGGTAGCCGGTATCCACCACGGCGATCACCACGCTGGCGCTGCCGCGCGACCGGTCCCAGGCGCGCGACAGGTTGGCGGCGCCGGTCGTGGTCACCGGCGATCCCATATAGAGCGACTGGGTCACGAAATCGGGGTCGTTCGGCACGGTGTCGTGCAGTTGCAGCCAGCGGTCGGGCACGGCGTCGGCCACGCGCGGGTCCTGGCGCAGTCGCTTGGCCACGGTTTCCGGATCGTCGCCACGGCTGTCCTTGACCGTCAGCAACTGCATGGCATTGGCCATCGGCCGCCTGACCGATAGCGTCAGCCCGGTATTGGATTCCACGCGGCGCATGCGGGTGGTGTCGGCGCTGGTGTTGACGGTCTGGCTGCCGTCGCGCCACCGTACGATGTAGTTGCCGGTGTAGCGCGGCGCGGCCCGCCCGATACGGACGGGCGCCGCCGCGGCTGGCGCCGATGCCGAATCCGATGCAGAACCCGATCCCGACGTCGACATCGAGGTCGTGGCGACATCGGCCTGGGAGATACCGGGCAGGACAAGCAGGGCGCTGGCCGCCATGACCACCAGCACTGGGGCGATTGGCCCGCTGCGGGACTTCAGCTTCGCGTACGACATCTGCACTCCTGTGGAGAATGTTTGATGCGAACTGCCAACTGCCGATCGTTCAGTATGGGTGGTGTTTCGCCCCCGACGCCTTGGCCCTTGGGCTTATGGGTTGGGCATGTCGCGGCTGACCGGCTTGGTGCGATGCGGCCGCAGCAGGCGGTCGCCGGTGGCCGATTCCACGCGCGGCGCAGCCTGCAGCGTGGCGACGGCCTGCTCCAGCGTGACGTCCGCCGACGCGGTGATCGCGGTCACCAGCCAGACGCCGCCCGACATCGGCCGCTTGACCACGTAGCGTACCGGGCCCTGCACCGCGGCCAGCAGCTTGCCGGCGTCCTCCGACGTCGTCACCTCCGGCGGCGCGAACTTGACCAGGATGTCGCCGATGGCACGGTCGTCGGTGATGCTGCCGCGCGGCGGCGCAAACGATTTCGATTCCGAGGCGCAACCCGACACGGCGGTCAGGGCGGTCAGGCCCAGTGCCACCAGTACGGAGGCGCCCAGGTGACGGGCGAGCCGGCCGGCGGTGGGTACCGCAACCGGGCCAACAGTCGTGCGGCGGGTCGATGGCAGCTTGCCATGGGTCATCGGTTTGAAACTCCTGTCCTTGTTTGCGTGGATGCCGGTCTACCTGGGGCGCGGCTCAGCCCGCCACGCGGCGCGGCTTCCTGCCCCCGCCTTCGCGCGGCGCATTGGCTGCCCGCGCGGCTGCTCGGGCGCCCTGCGCCAGCATCTCTTCGGCGTGTTGCACCGTCGTGGCAGTCACCGTGGCGCCACCAAGCATGCGCGCGGTCTCGTTGACGCGGCCTTCGGTATCCAGCAGGCGGATGCGCGAACGCGTGACCGCGCCGGCCTTGTCGGTCTTGCTTTCCTTGCTGACCAGCAGATGGGCGCCGGCCTGCGCGGCCACCTGCGGCAGGTGCGTGACGCACAGCACCTGGCGCGAGCGGCCCAGTTCCTGCAGGCGACGGCCCACCACCTCGGCCACCGCGCCGCCGATGCCGGTGTCGACCTCGTCGAAGATCAGCGTCGGGGTAGGCGCGGCCTCGCTGGTAATCACCGAGATCGCCAGGCTGATACGGGCCAGTTCGCCGCCCGATGCCACGCGTGCCAGCGGCCGGGCGGTGACGCCCGCATGACCGGCGACCAGGAATTCCACCTGTTCCAGCCCATGGCTCTGGCCTTCGTCGAGCGGGTGCAGGGCGACGACGAACGTGCCGCCGGCCATCGACAGCCCCTGCATGGCATCGGTGACGGCGGCCGACAGTGCGGTGGCGGCCACTTTTCGGGCGGCCGACAGATGCTGGGCCAGCGTCAGGTAGGCGGCGCGGGCAGCGGCTTCGCGCGCCAGCACCTTGTTGATGTCCTGGGCGGCCTGCAGGTCGTCCAGCTGCTGCTTGCGCACCAGCAGTTCGTCGGACAACTGCTCCGGCGGCAACCGGTACTTGCGCGCCGTGGTGTGCAGGGCCTGCATCCGTTCTTCCACGGCCTGCAGCCGTTCGGGGTCGAGGTCGAGCCGGTCGACGTAGCGGGTCAGCGAATGGGCGGCCTCGTCGACCTGCACCAGCGCCGGTTCCAGCGCGGCCAGCACGTCGCGCAGGCCGGGGTCGACATCGGCCAGCTGCTGCAGCCGGTGGACCACGCCGTTGAGCACCGACGCCACGGCGCCATCGGATTCGGACAGCGCGTCCAGCGCCGCGCGGCTGCCGTCGATCAGGCCGGCGGCATGCGACAGGCGGTTGTATTCGGCCTGGATCTCTTCCCACTCGCCGGCCTGCGGCGCCAACTTGTCAAGCTCGCCCACCTGCCATTCGAGCCGCTCGCGTTCGAGCTGCATCTCGCGCGACTGGTGTTCCACCGCCTCGCGCTGGGTGCGCGCGGCACGCCAGGCGCGCCAGGCTTCGGCCACCGCGCCGGCCTGCTCGGTCAGTCCCGCGTGGGCGTCGAACAGGTGCCGCTGGGCGTCCGGGCGCAGCAGTTGCTGGTGCGCGTGCTGGCCGTGGATGTCGACGAGCTGGTCGCCCACCTCGCGCAACTGGGCCAGCGTGGCGGCGGCGCCGTTGATGAACGCCTTGCCGCGGCCCGAGGCATCGACGGTGCGGCGTAGCAGTACGGTGTCGTCGTCGCCGGCAAGCTCGCGCTCCGCCAGCCAGGCGTCCAGCGCGGGATGGGTCAGGAACGTGGCGCTGATGCTGGCGCGCGCCGCGCCTTCACGGACCACGCCGGCATCGGCGCGTTCACCCAGCACCAGGGCCAGCGCATCGATCAGGATCGACTTGCCGGCGCCGGTTTCGCCGGTAAACACGGTGAAGCCGGCCGAGAAGTCGAGGTCGAGCGTATCGACGATGACGAAATCGCGAATGGACAGGCTGCGCAGCATCTTGAGCGGTAGGTGGCGTCAGGCGGAAACAGGGAAGGGCAGGCTCAGAGCCGGTTGTCCTCGGTCGGGTACTCGTGCCAGTGCAGCTTCTTGCGCAGCGTGGCGTAGTAGTTGTAGCCCAGCGGGTGCAGCAGGTTGACGGTCTTGGCCGAACGGCGCACGACGATCCGGTCGCCGGGCAGCAGCGACGCCAGCGACTGCATGTCGAAGTTGACGCTGACATCGCGCGCGCTGGCCACCTCGATCGTGACCTCCGCGTCGTACGGTAGCACGATCGGCCGGTTCGACAGCGCGTGCGGGGCAATCGGCACCAGCACCAGGCCCGACAGCGTGGGATGCAGGATCGGGCCGCCCGCGGCCAGCGCATAGGCGGTGGATCCGGTGGGCGTGGACACGATCAGGCCGTCCGAACGCTGGTTGTACATGAAATAGCCGTCCACGGAGACGGCCAGTTCGACCATGCCCGAGATGCCGGAACGGTTCACCACCACGTCATTGAACGCCAGCGCCGAGAAAATGACGGTATCGTCGCGGATCACGCGCGATTCCAGCAGCATGCGGCATTCGGCCTCGTAGCGGCCGGCCAGCATTTCGGGCAGGGTCCGGGTGACGTCCTCCAGCGGGATGTCGGTCATGAAGCCCAGCCGGCCATGGTTGACACCGATCACCGGCACGTCGTGGCCGGCCAACTGGCGGGCCAGGCCCAGCAGCGTGCCATCGCCCCCGAGCACTACGGCGACGTCGGCTTCGCGGCCGATTTCCTCGGGGCTCAGCACCGGATAGCCGGTCAGCCCGGTGGCCATGGCTGTCTCGCGCTCGAACACCACATCCTGGCCATTGCGCAAGATGCAGGACGCCAGTTCCTCCAGCGGGCCTTCGATACCGGCGGTCGAGTGCCTGCCTATCAGGGCGACAGTCTTGAACGGAGCGCGCGGGGCGCTGGGCTTTGAGGGGGCAGACATGGCGGGATTAGAACATACCGGCATGACCATTGCCAGCGCCGGCCCGGCGCCACCGGAATGGGTGCCCGCAGCACCCGCCGCCCATACCAATCGTCCGGTCCACAATGCATGGCCGGCGCCCGAACGGCCCAGTTTTGATTAAAATCCCCAGCATCATGGACGAACGTTCTAAAACGCTGCTCAAGACCCTGATCGAGCGCTACATCGCCGAAGGGCAGCCCGTGGGCTCGCGGACCCTGTCGAAGTACTCGGGTCTGGACCTGTCGCCGGCCACCATCCGCAATGTGATGTCTGACCTCGAGGAAATGGGTTTCATTGCCAGCCCGCATACATCGGCGGGCCGTATTCCCACGCCCCGCGGATACCGGCTGTTCGTCGACACAATGCTGACGGCGCGCCCGCTGGAAGGCCCGCCGGGCCTGAGCGCGGAGCTGGCCGACCTGAAGGACCAGATCCAGGGCCAGATGGCCAGCCAGCAACTGGGCCCGCAGCGCATGATCACGGCGGCGGCCCATACGCTGTCGAACCTGTCGCGCTTTGCCGGCGTGGTGATGACGCCACGGCGCGCCCAGGCGTTCCGGCAGGTGGAATTCATGCGGCTGTCGGACAAGCGCATCCTGCTGATCATCGTCAGCCCCGAGGGCGATGTGCAGAACCGCATCATCCAGACCGAGCTGTCCTACACCCCGGCCCAGCTCATCGAGGCCGCCAACTTCTTCAACACCCACTACGCGGGCATGAGCTTCAATGCCGTGCGCGACCATCTGCGCGGCGAACTGCAGGCGTTGCGGCGCGATATGTCGTCGCTGATGCAGGCGGCCGTGGAGGCCGGCAGCAATGCCATGGCCGAGGACAACAGCGAGCAGGTGGTCATCTCGGGCGAACGCCGGCTGCTGGAAGTGGAAGACCTGTCGTCGAGCATGGACAAGCTGCGCCGGCTCTTCGACGTGTTCGAGCACAAGACCAGCCTGCTGCAGCTGCTGGATGTGTCCAGCCACGCGCAGGGCGTGCAGATCTTCATCGGCGGCGAAAGCCAATTGGTGCCGCTGGAAGACATGGCCGTCATCACGGCGCCCTATGGCGTGGATGGCCAGATCGTCGGCACGCTGGGCGTCATCGGCCCCACGCGCATGGCCTACGAGCGGGTGATCCCGATCGTCGACATCACGGCCAGGCTGCTGTCGAGCGCGCTGAGCCAGAACTCCTGATGCGGTGCCGGTGTCTGTCCTGTACGGCCGGGCATCGCCGGCCCGCTACCATTGCATGTTCCAGACTGAATTCCCGATTGCCAGCGCCCCGGCATCCGAAACGGAAACCCCATGACGTTTTCGCCTGAACCGGCATACCAGCACGGCCAGCCGCCGCGCACCGCGATCCTGCTGATCAACCTCGGCACCCCCGACGCGCCCACGCCCAAGGCAGTGGGCCGCTACCTGAAGGCGTTCCTGTCCGACCCGCGCGTGGTGGAAATACCGCGCCTGGCCTGGCTGCCGATTCTGCATGGGCTGATCCTGCCGTTCCGCTCGCGGGCGTCGGCCATGAAGTACGAATCGATCTGGCTGCGTGAAGCCCATATGACCGGGTCGCCGCTGCTGGTCCACACCGAGCGCCAGGCCCATGCGCTGCAACTGTGGATGCAGAAGCTGGGGCATGACGTGACCGTGGCCTGCGCCATGCGCTATGGCAACCCGTCCATTGGCTCGGTCATGGAAGCGCTGCGCCGGCAGGGCACCGAGCAGATCCTGGTGCTGCCGCTCTATCCGCAGTTCTCGGGTACCACCACGGCCACCGCCTTCGACGAACTGTTCCGTGTGATGGCCGGATGGCGTAACCAGCCGGAGTTGCGGCTCATCAAGCACTTTCATGACCATCCGGCCTACATCGCGGCGCTGGACGCGCAGGTCAGGGCGTACTGGACCCGCCATGGCGTGCCGGACTTCGCGCGGGGCGACAAGCTGATCCTGTCCTTCCACGGGCTGCCGCGCCGGCTGCTGGATTTGGGCGACCCCTATCACTGTGAATGCCTGAAGACAGGGCGGCTGCTCGGCGAGGCACTGGGTTTGCAGCCGGGCCAGTATCAGGTGACGTTCCAGTCCCGCTTCGGCAAGGCTGAATGGCTGCAGCCCTATACCGCGCCGACGCTGACCGAACTGGGCCGCGTCGGCACGCAGCGCGTGGATGTGTTCTGCCCGGGCTTTCCGGCGGATTGCATCGAGACGCTTGAGGAAATTGCGATGGAAGGGCAGAGCGAGTTCCGGGTGGCAGGCGGGCAGGACTTCCATTTCATTCCATGCATGAATGATTCGGAGCCCTGGATTGCCGGCCTGGCCGACATTGCCCTGCAGCATCTGCAGGGTTGGCCGCTGACCGTGCCGCATCCGCACGAACTGGAAGCGCGGCGCAGCCGTGCCCAGGCGCGCGGCGCCGCGGCCTGAACCGGCGCGAGGCAGGCCGCAGGCCAGGGAAGGAAGGATTCGACAATGCAAGTGGATTTCGAGGCGGATGCGCGGATGCGCATCGACAAATGGCTCTGGTGCGCGCGGTTCTTCAAAACGCGCTCTCTGGCGGCCGAGGCGGTGGAGCGCGGCCGGGTGACGGTCAATGGCCAGCCGGTCAAGAACTCAAGGGAAGTGAAGCCCGGCGATACGGTGGTGCTGGAAGCGCATCAGCAGCGCTGGGAAGTGGTCGTGAAGGGCGTGCCGGCGTCGCGCGGTGCGGCGCCGATTGCCCAGAGCACTTACGAGGAAACCCCGGAAAGCCAGTCCAGACGCCAGGCTGAGTCCGATCGGCGCCGCATGCAGCCAGAGCCGACCGCGGAACTGCAGGGTCGTCCGACCAAGCGCGACCGGCGCCGGATCGACACCTTCAGAAGTTAGGAATGCGGTGCCGACAGCGATCCCGCCAAGGCAGGGCTGCCGCGGCAGGAGCGAGCGGAAGGGGCAGGGTCAGCGAACGTACTGGACGAGGTAATGCTTGAATACGGCCTTGCCACTGCCATACTCGGTGTCGCGCGGCGCCACCGCCTCGGACAGGCAGATGAAGGCCGTCATCGCCGACAGCACGGCGACAACGCAGAACGTCACGACTGGTAGCTTGTGCATGGTGAAGCGTCCCAAAGATGCACCAAATTGATCCACCTTTTTGCTCCCGTTATTTTTGTCATTTTTTCCTGCCTTGAATCTTAGTGTTTGCGTTGCAGCAAATCAATGAACACCAGATTGCATGAAACAGGCCTTTGTAACGGCGTATTTCGGGGTCTCTGAACCCGCACACTTGAAAAACTGGAAGGGCGACGCCATGTGCGGCTAGACTTGCCGATTGGCATCCGATCCACCCCACGGTCCGCAGTCAGCGCGGGCCGAGGTTTTGCATTTTTGATACGAATCGACATGGAAGAACAGAATCAGACGCCAGATACGAACACGCAGCAGGCGGCCAACGCCGCTGCAGCGCCGGCGCCCGAGGCTGCGGCCGCCGGTGCCGACGACGTCGCACGCCTGACCCAGCAGGTGGCCGAGCTGGAAGCCAAGGCCAAGGAAGCCTACGACCTGTTCATGCGTGCCACGGCCGAAGGCGAGAACATCCGCCGCCGCTCGCAGGAAGAGGTGGCCAAGGCCCACAAGTTCGCCATCGAGAGTTTTGCCGACAACCTGGTGCCGGTGATGGACAGCCTGCAGGCTGCCCTGGCCGACAACACCGGCGACCTGGCCAAGCTGCGCGAAGGCGTGGAGCTTACGGCACGTCAGCTGGCCGCGGCTTTCGAGCGCGGCAAGATCGTCGAGCTGAACCCGGTCGGCGAGAAGTTCGATCCGCATCGCCATCAGGCCATCTCGATGGTGCCGTCCGAACAGGAACCGAACACGGTGGTGGCGGTGCTGCAACGTGGCTACACGATTGCCGATCGCGTACTGCGCCCCGCGCTGGTGACCGTCTCGGCGCCGCGTTGAGCCGTTTCGATGTAACCGTATGAAAGACGCCCGGTGGCCGCAAGGTCTCCGGGCGTTGTTGTTTCCAGAGGGCTCCACGATGTCCGACGCGCACGAGTCTCACCACCCATCCCAGCCTGAACCGCACCTCGATCACCGCGCCTTCGACGCGCTCGGCATGCAGTCGGTAGGGCCCGACACCATCGATGCGGCCATCGCGGCCGCCGGAGACGACCTGGTCTGCGTCTTCTTCTGGGGCGTGGACTGCTTCAATTGCGAGATGGCCAAGAAGGCCATCCTGGCGGATCCGGACAAGCTGCGCGTGCTGAACCTGCGCTGGCTGCACACCAACGTCTACGCCCACCCCGAACTGGGCCGGCGCTTTGGCCTGCACGGCATTCCCGTGTTCCTGTTCTTCCACAAGGGCAAGAAACTCGGGCGCGCCACCGGCTGGCATGGCTACGGCCAGTTCGCCGCTGCGGTGGGCAATGCCCGGCTCAAGGCCGAAGGCAAGCCACTGGCTGGCTGATTGGCCGATTGGCTGAACGGAGGGGCAGCGCGCTCGGCGGGATCAGCGAGGCAGCGCCTCAGCGGGACAGCGCGTAGCCGATGCGGAACTGCCACGGCGTCTTCTGGTTGTAGTAGAGCAGGCTCTCGCCGTAGCCGTAGAAGAAGCCGGCCATCAGGTAGCCGGCCGTGCCGGGCAGCAGCCGCGCCAGCGGGTAGGTCAACTGCGTGTCGACGCTGCCATAGCCCTTGCGCGTGCCCTTGCGCAACGTGGCGGCCAGCTCCCAGGAATCCGCCTTGCCGTAGGCGATATTCAGATCCATGTAGCCGCGATAGTGCGCGATGTCCTCGTTGTCGCTCTTGCCGACGTAGGCGTAGAGCTTGGGGGCCACGCGCCAGTGCCAGTCGGTCTGGTCGCCAAAGTACATCGTCGGCTTCACAAACAACGTGTTGACCCCGCGCGAATCGTCGCCCGAGCGGCCGTTCGATTCGTGCTCGAAGCCGGTGGCGATCGACAGGCGGCTGAGCACACTGTTCTTCACGCCCGTGTCCGACAGGTAGTAGTACAGGCTGGGCCGGTAATTGGTGTCCTTGAACGGCCGCGAATCGCCGGCCAGGTCCCAGAGCGAGAACTGCGTGTAGGCGAAGTAGAGGTTGTCCAGCACCGACTTTGAATTGGGATCCTTGCCTTCAAAGATCCGGTACTTGAAGCTGATCTGGAACTTGGCGTTGGCGCCGTCGTGCGCGCCGAACATGATGTACATCGGCTCGTTGAACGACAGGCGCTGGGCGTCGCGCAGATCGGCCGGGGCGGGCGGCGGTGCATTGTTCTCCGCCGTGACGATGGGTGTGACCGGCGACTTGCCTTCCGGGGCGGATGCGGCGGCAGGCGTGGTGGCCACAGCGGGCGCGCCGGGCGCCGTCTCACCCGGCGCCGGCGCGCGGTTGAGCGTCACCAGTACCGGCGCGGCGTCGATACCGGTCACGTCCAGGCGCACCTGGCCGCGCAGGTCGGCCGGCCATTCGGCGCGATAGGCTATGGAGCGGTTTTCGCCGGGGCGCAGGTTCAGCACGGCCGGGCCAGTGTCCACGCGTTTCAGTTCCATGCGGATCGGCGCGGCCAGGTCGCCCGAGGCTGTCACCTGCAGCGAATCGGGCACGGCGTAGCGGCGCGTGTCCGCATCGGCGCTGACCAGCAGCGTCAGCGTGAGCGGCCGGGTGCCATCGATCTGGCGCGGCGGTTGGAGTAGCGCCACGGCGCCGTGTGCCGCCATGGGCACCGTGACGGCGCCAATGGCGAGCGCGGATGCCAGCGCGGACACGAGCGGCATAGCAGCGCGCCGGCGACGGGCTCGCGCGGGGAGGGTGAAAGGCATGGGACAACGCCACGCCGCACCGGAAGTCACAACCTGCATGGGACAGGTGGTGCGGACATGGCAAGGAGTTGCGACCGCAAGAGATTATCATGCGGCGCCGCGTGCTCTTGTCGGTGTTTGTCGGACGCGATCAGCCCGCCGCGCGGCGCTTGATATCGTCCACGTAGGCCTGTCCGTCGGGCGGCATGCCGTTGCGCTGGGCGTTCCAGAGCATCTGGCCCAAGGCTTCCATGATCTCGTGCTGGGCGGCGTGCGGCGAGTCGAGCCGGCGGCTCAGTGCCTCATACGCGGCGCGAATGCCGGGCGGCTGGTCAATCGACACCTGTTCGGAAATCGACAGGTGCATGGCCAGGTGCAGGAACGGATTGGTCTGGCCGGCTTCGGGCGTGTAGTCACGTGCGACGGCGCCTTCGGCATCGTCCAGTTGGTCGTGATATTCGGGGTGCTGGTCGATCCAGTCGACCGCGATCGCCTCGAGCGGCGTGAGGACATTGCCCGCGACACGCTTCTGCCAGGCTTCGCAGAAGAAACGGCGGACTTCTTCTCTTGAGGGATTGAACATGATGGCCGCTATTGTAGTGCAGCGGTCCGAATGCTGCCGTGGCCGTCCGGCGCGTGAGTAGAATGCGATCTTTCAGATTCCTTTCGCCCCCTATGTCCGCCTCCGCCACCGGCACCCTGGGCCAGGCCCGCGACAAACTCGCGGGCGTGCTGCTGATCGCGCTGTCGGCCACTGCCTTCGGCGCCATGGCCATCTTCGCGCGATTTGCCTACGCGGCGGGCGCCGATGTCTATGGCCTGCTGGCCGTGCGTTTCGTGGTGGCGGCCATCGCCATGGCGTTCGTCATGCGCTCGCGCGGCATCGCCTTGCCGCCACTGCGGCGGGTGCTGGCGCTGGCGGCGATGGGCGGCATCGGCTACGTAGGCCAGTCCTACTGCTTCTTCACCGCGCTGAATCACGCCCAGGCCAGCCTGGTGGCCTTGCTGCTCTATCTCTATCCGTTGTTCGTGACGATCCTGGCGGCGGTCTTTCTCAAGGAACGGCTGACCACGGCGTCCGTGATTGCGCTGGTGCTCTGTTCGGTTGGCGCGGGATTGACCGTGGGCGGTGGCGAGGGCGAGCCGCTCGGTATTGCGCTGGGCGTGGCGGCGGCCGTGATCTATTCGGTCTACATCGTGGTGGGCGCGCGGGTGACGGCGGGCGTCAATGCCATCGCCACCACCACGGTGATCTGTTCGGCTGCGGCGCTGGTCTACGTGACGGTTGGCATCCTGCGCACCAGCGCCGGCGTGCCGCCGCAGTTTCCGTCCACGGGCGGCGGCTGGCTGGCGCTGGTGGCCATCGCGCTGGTGTCGACGGTACTGGCCATCCTGACCTTTTTCGCCGGCCTGCAGAAGCTGGGGGCCTCGAAGGCGTCGATGCTGTCGACGCTGGAGCCGGTTGTCACCGTGGCGCTGGCGGCCGCGCTGCTGGGCGAGCATATCGGCCCCACCCAGGCCGTGGGCGGCGGGCTGATCCTGCTGGGTGTCCTTTGGCTCACCCGCCGGGCCAGCGGCACGCCGCCGCTGGACACCGCCGACGAACGGAATTGAACGGCTTCATCAAACCGCTTGTGGGTGGGCGGCGTCCGCTTGGGTACAATCGCGCCTTCTTCCTTCACAAAACCCGGAAAACGCGCAATGAAATCCGTTGATCAGGCTGCCATCGCACAATTGTTCACCGAAGCCCGCACGCATAACGTCTGGCAAGACAAGCATGTGGACGATGCGCTGCTGAAGCAGGTCTACGAAGCGATGAAGTTCGCCCCCACGGCGGCCAACAGCTCGCCGGCCCGCATCGTGTTCGTCAAGTCGGCCGAGCAGAAGGCCCGCCTGGTGGATTGCGTGTCCGCTGGCAACGTGGAAAAGACCCGTTCGGCGCCGGTCACCGCGATCATCGCCTTCGACAACGCGTTCCACGACCAGCTGCCCAAGCTGTTCCCGCACGCCGACGCGCGTTCCTGGTACGCCGGCAACGACGAGAAGATTGCCCGCGACGCCCTGATGAACAGCTCGCTGCAGGGCGGCTACTTCATCCTGGCCGCGCGTGCGCTGGGTCTCGACTGCGGCCCGATGGGCGGTTTCGATGCCGGCAAGGTCAACGCCGCGTTTTTCCCCGACGGCAAGTGGTCGGTCAACTTCCTCATCAACCTGGGCTACGGCGAGGCCGACAAGCTGCATCCGCGCCTGCCGCGCCTGTCGTTCGACGAAGCCTGCCGCATCGTCTGAGTCCGGCTCCCGGCGAACTTGCTGCAAACGGAAAGGCGACCCACTGGGGTCGCCTTTTTTGTTGCCACGCTGTGGCGGCGTGCCGATGCCCCGGCTCAGGCCGACCACTCCTGCACCGGATTGCACGCCTGGTAGCGCACCGCTTCGGCAATGCCCAGCCGCGCGCGCGCCGCGTCGAACGGTTCGTTCAGCAGTTTTTCGTAGTCCTCGCCCAGCAGCCAGCCGGCGCGGCGGCCGTGCCGGTAGCCTTCGAGCACCGCGCGGGCAAAGGCCAGGCTGTGCGTCACGCGCCAGCTTTTCAGCGATGCGGCGAGGGCGATGAAGGCCCAGCCCTTGCCGCCGGTCTGCGCGTAGCTGAACGCCACCAGCGCCGCTTCGCCCAGGCTCTCGTCGGCGCGATAGCCGGTCAGCACGTGCCAGATATCGTGGACGTCGCGGGTCCGCCGGCCAAACCACATGTAGGCATCCTCGACGATAGGTTCCTGGTTCAGGTTCGACACCTTGGCCAGGCCGTCGGCGCTATAGCCGGTCTTTTCCAGGAAGGCGCGATACGCGGCGCCCACCGTGCCGGGCGCGAAGCGGGCCACGTAGTCCGGATCGGCTAGTTTTTCCGCCAGTTCGATGCGCTGGTAGGCCATGCGCCGGCCATCGGCGGTGGAAAGCAGGCGACTGTAGTTGCGGGGCATCGACGGGCCGTTCAGCGCGCGCATGATCTTGAACACCTGTTCGGTGTCGTTGCCATCGGCCAGCAGCTTGCGGATGGCCTGGAACGCGGTGCCCAGGTCGCGCCTGTAGGGGTTGAAACCGGTGGAGGATGCCATGGCGAGTCCTTTCGGTGATGGCTGCAGGTCAGACGGTTGCCGGCTCGCGCAGGCGGGCGGCGGCGGTGCGCACGAAATCGACGCTCGCATCGATGGCGGTCACGGGCAGCATATGCCCGCCGGTCACCAACGTCAGCCGGGCGGCGGGCACCCTTTCGACAAAGGCCTCGCCATTCTTGCGGTAATCCAGAATCCGGTCTTCGCGGCCGTACAGGATGCTGACCGGCACGCGCAGGTCGCCATATTGCGCCACCAGCGGCGGCAGGCTGTGTGCCGCGCCGATCAGGTCTTCGGACGCGCCCAGGAAATGTCCGGGCCGCAACGCCAGCAGTCCACCGCCGCGCACGGGGAAATCGGCCGGCACGGCATCGGGGCCGAACACGATTTCCATGACCTGCTCGCGATTGCGGATCGACATCGGAATCAGCAGCGTCCAGGCGATCAGCTTGCGCATGGCCGCACTCGGGATCGTCATGGCCTTGAACACCGGCGAGATCTCTTCGGGCGGATGGGTCAGCGGCGCGATCAGCGCCAGGCCGCCCACGCGCTCGGGATGGTAGGTGGCCAGCGCCAACGCAATCGCGCCGCCGAGCGAATGGCCCACCACCAGCGGCTTTTCCAGCCCAAGCTGGTCGATCAGGGCGGCCAGCGTATCGGCCTGCGCGCGCAGGTCGGCCGGTGCGCCCGGCGCGCGCGTGGACCAGCCGGCGGCGGGGCGATCCACGGCTACCACGCGGAAATCCCGCGCCAGCGGCTCGACCATCCCATATGCGAAGTTGGCAAGCTGGCCGGACAGCCCGTGAACCAGCAGCACCGGCTGCCCCTGGCCTTGCTCGATCACGTGCAGGCGGGCGCCGGGGACGTCGACGAAGCGGCCGGTCGGCGGTAGTCCGGCTTCGATCTTGCGGACCGTATGCCGGGTGAACAGGAACAGCAGGGCGAGCAGGGCGGCGGCCAGGGCCACCACTGCGGCGATCAGCGCAAGAAAGACGTTCAAGATTGGGCCTCGGCAATCGGATCGTTGGTCGGCAGCGTGGCAGCCACGCGGTCGAAGCGCAGCACGCCATCGTCGATGCGGCCATGCCGGATGGTCAGCATGTCCATCAGGTAATTCTGATACACGCGCCACGGTTTGCGTTGCCCCTGCCGGGGCAGCACCGACGCGGCGCGCTGCACGTAGCCGGACGAGAAGTCCAGGAACGGCACGGTCAGCACCGACGGATCGACTTCGGGCATCGCCATGCGGTGGCCGCGCCGGTCCATGAACCGCAGCAGGCGGCAGACGTATTCGGCGGTGAGATCGGCCTTGAGCGTCCACGATGCATTGGTGTAGCCGAACGCCAGCACCAGGTTCGGCACGTTGCCCAGCATCATGCCCTTGTAGGCCAGCGATTCGGACGGGCGGCGCGCCTGGCCGTCAACGGTCAGCGCGATATCGCCAAGCATGTTCAGCTTCAGGCCGGTGGCCACGACCACGACATCGGCGGGCAGTGTCTGGCCGGACTTCAGCACAATGCCATCGGCGGTAAAGCGTTCGATCTGGTCGGTGACCACCGAGGCGCGGCCGTTGCGGATTTCGCGGAACAGGTCGCCGTCGGGCACCAGGCAGACGCGCTGGTCCCACGGGTTGTAGCGCGGCGTGAAATGGGTGTCGACATCGAAGCCCGGCGCCAACTGGGCGGCCGCCATGCCGACGATGCGCTCTTTGACCTTGGCCGGACGGCGGCGCGCCAGCTGGAAGAAGAACATGCCCAGCAGCACGTTTTTCCAGCGCGTGGCGCGGTAGGCCAGGCGCTCGGGCAACAGGCGACGCAGCTTGTGCGCGATGGGGTCCTCGCCCGGTCGCGTCACGATATAGGTGGGCGAACGTTGCAGCATCGTCACATGGGCGGCGGTCTCGGCCATGGCCGGTACCAGCGTCACGGCGGTGGCGCCGCTGCCGATCACCACCACGCGCTTGCCGGCGTAGTCGATGGCGGGGTCCCAGAACTGCGGATGCACCATCCGGCCGCCAAATTCCTGCTCGCCCGGAAACTCGGGCCGATGCCCTTCGGCATAGCTGTAGTAGCCGGCGCAGACATAGAGCAGGCGGGCGCGCAGGCGCTGGCGGCTGCCGTCGGCGCTGCGTTCGGCGTCGATCGTCCAGCAGGCTTCGTCGCTGCGCCAGGCGGCGCCCACGACCTTGTGGCCGAACCGGATGTGACGGGTGATGCCCGCCTCCTCGGCTGTCTCGCGGATATACGCCAGGATCGACGGGCCGTCCGCGATGGCCTTGGCGCCGCGCCAGGGCTTGAAGCGGTAGCCCAGCGTGTACATATCGGAGTCGGAACGGATGCCCGGGTAGCGGAACAGGTCCCAGGTGCCGCCGATGGCGTCGCGGGCTTCGAGGATGGCGAAACGCTTGTCCGGACACCGCTGCTGCAACTGTCGGGCGGCGCCGATGCCGGACAGGCCGGCGCCAACGATCAGGACATCCAGAACATCGTCATCGGGACTTTGAGGGCGCATGACGGCTACCGGGGGCGAGTGGGTATTCTGACAACATAGGTTGTCAGAAGCCATCTGACAATAGGGAATGTCATAATGGCCGCCATGACCACCGAGCTATCTCCCGCCCGCCGCTACCGTGGCGCCGAAGCCGAAGAGCGCCGCGCCCAGCGGCGCGAGCAGCTGATTGCCGCCGCCGTGCAGGTCTACGGCGAGCGCGGCTACCAGAACGCCACCGTCAAGGCGGTGTGCGAGGCCGCCGGCCTGACGGAACGGTACTTCTACGAATCGTTCGCCAACAGCGAGGCATTGCTGCTGGCGTCGTATGAAACGGTCACCCATCGGCTGCTTCAAACGCTGGCAAGGGCCGGGGACGAGGCCGGTGGCAGCGGCGAACATCGCGTACTGGCCATGCTGCGCGCCTATTTCGGGGCGCTGCAATGCGAGCCACGCTCGGCGCGGGTGTTTCTGGTGGAGATTCGCGGGGTCAGCAAGCTCGTGGACGAGGCGCTGGCGGTATCGCTATGCGATTTCGGCGCGCTGATGGCCCGTACGCTGCTGCCGCCCGGGGCGGAGGTGGATCCGATGCTGGCCGCCGGCGTGGCGGGCGGCATCGTGCATGTGGCGCTGTACTGGATCCGCAACGGCTACACGCCTGACGTGGATACCGTGGCGCGCACCGCCCTGCGGCTGGCGCTGGTCCTGAAGGGGTCGAGCGACGCCTAGACGTTCGGCGCCGGCGTCTTCGGCTTGAACTCGCAGAGGGGCTCGATGGCGCAATGCCAGCATTCGGGCTTGCGTGCCTTGCAGACGTAGCGGCCGTGCAGAATTAGCCAGTGGTGGGCGTCGTGCAGGAACTCGGTGGGCGTCACCTTCAACAGCTTCTGTTCCACGGCATCGGGGTTCTTGCCCGGCGCCAGCCCGGTGCGGTTGGCCACGCGGAAGATATGCGTGTCGACGGCAATCGTCGGCTGGCCGAACGCCACGTTCAGCACCACATTGGCGGTTTTACGACCCACACCCGGCAGCGCTTCCAGCGCCTCGCGCACGGGCGGCACCTTGCCGCCATGCTGCTCGACGAGGATGCGGCAGGTCTCCATCACGTGCTTGGCCTTGGTCTTGTAGAGGCCGATCGTCTTGATGTACTCGATCAGTCCGGCCTCGCCCAGATCCAGGATCTGCTGCGGGGTGTGGGCCACCGGAAACAGCTTGCGCGTGGCCTTGTTCACGCCGACATCGGTCGCCTGGGCGGATAGCAGCACCGCGATCAGCAGCTCGAACGGCGAACTGTATTCGAGCTCCGTCTCCGGATTCGGATTGACCTTACGCAGGGTCTCGAAAATGGCAAGGCGCTTGGCGGGATTCATGAGCGGGAATCGTCGTTTTTGCTGTTGTCGCCGGGGTTGGCGCTGCTGTCCGGGCTGTTCTGGCTGTCCTGGCTGCTTTGGCCTTCTTGATTCTGCTGGCCGGACTGATCCGTCAGGCCCAGCTTCGCGCGGCGCGCTTCGGCGGCATCGATCTGGGCCTGCACCGCGGGCGAGACGTCGTCGGTGTTGCGTGGCTGCACGGCGGCGGCCTTCTGGCGCGCGCGCTCGATGGCGGCCTGGATGATCGCCTTCTTGCGCGTCTGTGCGGCCTGCTCCGCCTCGCTGGCCGCGGCTTCGGCCTGCAGTGCTTCCAGCTTGGCAGCGGCCTTGGCGGCCAGGCGGGCGTCGTTTTCGTCGCGCTCGCGCACCAGGCGGACCTTGCGCGACTGGTAGCGCGCGTGCGCGGCATCGGCCTGTTCCTGCGACCAGGCGGCCCAGCCCGTGTTGGCACCGGTGACCGGAATCATCGCAATGCAGTCGACCGGGCAGGGCGCCACGCAGAGGTCGCAGCCGGTACACCAGTCGGGCAGCACGGTATGCATCTGCTTGGCGGCGCCCACGATGGCGTCGACCGGACAGGCCTGGATGCAGAGCGTGCAGCCGATACATAGCGATTCGTCGATACGGGCCACGGCACGCGCCTGTTCGACGCCGCGTTCGGGGTCCAGCGGCTGGGGCGCGACGCCCAGCACGGCCGACAGCCGGACAATGCCCTCGGCGCCGCCGGGCGGGCAGCGGTTGTTTGCCGCCTCGCCCGCGGCCATGGCTTCGGCGTAGGGGCGGCAGCCGTCGAACCCGCACTTGGTGCATTGGGTTTGCGGCAGCAGGGCTTCAAGACGGTCTGCCAGGCTGGCGTCGCCGGCATTGGACGAGGGGGAACGGATCACGACGGGAATACGGAATCAGGGGGGCGACTGGAATCTTGCACGCCTCTGTGGACGTGTGCGCGGCAAGGATTATCCCCGATTTCGCCGTGGTGCAGAAAAGGCGATCATTCGCCGTCACCCGATCGGGAAGAGGAGCCCGGACGAGGTGACGGGCTGTGCCATAATCCGCGCAACTGACAGATCAGATATTCATGTCGAACGAGCCAAAAACCAAGCGGGACCCCGAAGGCACGCGCCGCCGCATCATGGCCGCCGCCACCGAGGAGTTTGCCAAGGGCGGGCTGGCAGGCGCACGCGTCGATCAGATCGCCCGCCGCGCCGAGACCAACGAGCGCATGCTGTATTACTACTACGGCAGCAAGGAAGGCCTGTTCCTGGCCGTGCTCGAAAAGCAGTACGCCGAATTTCGGGCGGCCGAGGAACAACTGCATATCACCGACGAGGACCCCGAGGCGGCGGTACGCACGCTGGCCCGCTTTGTCTGGGACTGGTACTACGCGCACCCCGAGTTCATCCGGCTGGTGAACAGCGAGAACCTGCACGAGGCGCGCCATCTGAAGAAGTCGGCCCAGCTCCTTCAGCTGATCAATCCGGTGGTCGACGTGCTGGCCGACATCATCCGGCGCGGCCAGCAGCAGGGCGTGTTCCGCGACAACATCGACGTGCCGCAGTTCTACCTGACCATCTCGGCGCTGGGTTACTACGTGCTGTCGAACCGGTACACGATCAGCGCCGTCATCGGCCGCGACGTGGCGACCGAGGAAGAACATGCGCGCTTTGCCGACCTGCACACCGATATGCTGCTGTCGTACCTGACCAATCGCTGAGCGGTATAGTAAATCGGCCAGAAACAAAAACGCCCGCGAGGATTGAACTGCACCCCAAAAGTTGGACATAGATCCAACCTTTGGGGTGTTTTTCATGACGAAGTACGACGAGGCGCTCAAGCGTCAGGTGGTTAGGGAACATTTGTCGGGGACGATATCGACCACGGCTT
>NZ_PJRP01000030.1 GCF_002858765.1 Cupriavidus pauculus | reverse complement strand
CGAATACATCCGGTACTACAATCACGACCGCATCAAGCTCAAACTAAAAGGGCTGAGCCCCGTGCAATACAGGACTCAGCCCTTCGCGGCCTAACTTACCCGTCCAACTTTACGGGGTCAGTTCAGCGAAACGGGGCGTTTTTCATTCCGGACGGCTCGGCAAGGCGCGACTCAGATCTCCACCTTCGTCCCCAGCTCCACCACCCGGTTGGCCGGGATCGAGAAGAAGTCCGAAGGCTTGGCGCCGTTCTGATGCATCCACGCAAAAAGACGCTCGCGCCACATCGACATGCCCGGCAGCTTGGACGGGATGACCGTCTCGCGCGCGATGAAGAACGAGGTTTCCATCAGCTCGAAATGCATGTCGAGCTTGCGCTGCGCCAGATCGAGCACGCGGTTCACGTCTGGCGTTTCCTTGAAACCGTACTCCGACGCCAGGATGAATACGCCGCCGCCCAGATCCTTGCAGGTCAGGCGCTGGTTGTCGTCCACGTATGGAATGTCGCGGGTGACAAAGCTCAGGAACACCACGCGCTCGTGCAGCACGCGGTTGTGCTTCAGGTTGTGCAGCAGCGACACCGGCACCGATTCGGTACTGCCGGTCAGGAACACCGCCGTGCCTTCCACGCGATGCGGCGGATGGGCCAGCAGGCCGGCGATGAACGGCTCCAGCGGAATGCCGTCTTCCAGGCTGCGCGCCCGCAGCAGCTTGCGGCCGCTGTGCCAGGTCATCAGCAGGAAGAACGCCGTGCTGCCCATCAGCAGCGGGAACCAGCCGCCCTCGGCCACCTTGAGCAGGTTGGCGGCGAAGAACGACAGGTCGACGATCAGGAACGATGCGCCAAGCAGCGTCACCAGCACCCGGTTCCACTTCCAGAACCGGCGCATGACGATGACCGCCAGGAACGTCGTGATCAGCATCGTCGTGGTCACCGCAATGCCGTAGGCGGCGGCCAGGTTTTCCGACTTGCGGAACGACAGCACCACCGCAATCACCAGCACCAGCAGCGCCCAGTTGATCACGGGCAGGTAGATCTGGCCGATTTCAGCCGCCGACGTGTACAGGATGCGCATGCGCGGCAGGAAGCCCAGCTGGATGGCCTGGCTGGTCAGCGAGAACGCGCCCGAAATGACCGCCTGCGACGCAATCACCGTGGCGGCCGTGGCCAGCAGCACCATCGGCAGCTGCAGCATTTCGGGCACCATCAGGTAGAACGGGTTCTCGATGGCCTGCGGATTGCCCAGCAGCAGCGCGCCCTGGCCGAAGTAGTTCAGCATCAGGCAAGGCATCACCAGCGCAAACCAGCCGTAGCGGATGGGCTTGGCGCCGAAGTGACCCATGTCGATGTACAGCGCCTCGGCACCGGTCAGCACCAGGAACACGCTGCCCAGCACGATGAACGCCAGCAGCGAGTGTTCGATCAGGAACGAGATGCCGTACCAGGGGTTGATGGCCTTGAGGATGTCCGGCGCCTGCACCAGATGGAAGATGCCCAGCCCGCCCAGCGCCAGGAACCACACCACCATGATCGGCCCGAACAGCTTGCCCACGGCGCTGGTGCCGTGGCGCTGGATGAAGAACAGCACGCACAGGATGGACAGCGTGATCGGGATCACAAAGTGCGACAGCGCCGGCGCCGCGATCTCCAGGCCCTCCACGGCCGACAGCACCGAGATGGCCGGCGTGATGACCGCATCGCCGTAGAACATGCAGGCGCCAAAAATCGCCGACATCATGATCAGCCGGGCCATGCGAGATCGTGGGGCCGCGGTGCGCAGCGCCAGCGCCATCAGCGCCAGCACCCCGCCTTCGCCGTTGTTGTCGGCGCGCATCACGAAGAGCACGTACTTGATCGACACGACGACGATCATCGCCCAGAACAGCAGCGAGATGATGCCCAGCACCGCCTCGGGGCTGAACGGAATGCCGTGGTCCTTGCTGAAACACTCCTTCAGCGAATACAGGGGGCTGGTACCGATGTCGCCAAAGACGACGCCGATCGCGCCAATCACGAGCGCACGGGTGCTCGGGCTTTCGACGAAATAATGGCTGGTGGTTGCGGATTGGGTCATGGAATTGGGTCAGGTGAACCGGCTCGCGCCTCCCGTGCCTGCCTTTGGCTGCCCTGGCATGGCGCCAGGCGGCAGTCCCTCCAAAGTGCTTTATCAGGCACGATTTCTCTCACGCTAGCGGCTCCGGTCCCCGATGGGGCGTGTTGGCCTTCTCAGTTTCTATTGCGTTGCACAAACGCGCGCATTCTAGATGAAGTGTCGTGCGGCGACCACTATGGAAATGCCGACGTCGTCGGGCATGACCGATCAAGCATGGGAAAGAAGCCGGACATGGTCAAGGCCCGCCGGTGCCACAGCGGTGGGATCGCGCACGGACGGGACGTTGCGGGGGCACGACACCAAATGTCTGATACGTTACTTTTTCAAACAGCCGTCAGACACCGAGATAGCGGTCCAGCGCCGCCGGGGTGGCAGCCAGCTTGGCGGCGGGGCCCGCCATGGCCACCAGGCCTTTCTCCAGGACGACCACGCGGTCGGCATGCGCCAGCACTGCGCGGTAGTTGCGGTCGACCACGATCGACGCGATGCCGGTGCCGCGCACGGTGGCAATCACGTTCCAGATTTCGTGGACGATGCGCGGCGCCAGCCCCTCGGTGGCCTCGTCCAGGATCAGGCAGTCAGGATTGGTCATCAGCGCGCGGCCAATCGACAGCATCTGCTGCTCGCCGCCGGACAACTGCTGCCCGCCGTGCGACAGCCGTTCCTTGAGACGCGGAAACAGGTCCAGCACGCGCGCTTCGTCCCAGTCCTTGCGGCCGCCGCTGCCGGGCCTGGCCGCCATCACCAGGTTCTCGCGCACGCTAAGATTCGGAAAAATGCCACGTCCTTCTGGCACGTAGGCGACGCCAAGCCGGGCCACCTCGTGCGGCCGGGCGCGGGACATCTCGCGGCCCGCCACGCGGATCGTGCCCGCGCGTTCCCGGACATGGCCCAGCAGGGTCCGCAGCAGCGTGCTCTTGCCCATGCCGTTGCGGCCCAGCAGCCCGACGGTCTCCCCCGCGTTGACGTGGAAATCGATGCCGCGCAGCACGTGGCTCGATCCATACCAGGCGTTGACGCCGCTGGCATCGATGATGGCGGTGGTACTCATGCGCCGGCCTCCTGCCTCTGCCCCGATTCTTCCTCCTCGCCCAGGTAGGCCAGCTGCACCTCGCGGTTGGCGCGGATGCCGGCCGGATCGCCCGAGGCGATGACCGTGCCGTTGACCATGACCGTGATGCGGTCGGCCACGGCGAACACGGCCTCCATGTCGTGCTCGACCAGCAGGATCGCGTGGCCTTCGCGCAGGCCCCGCAGCAGGTCGAGCATGCGGGCCGATTCCTCGGCGCCCATGCCTGCCAGTGGTTCGTCCAGCAGTAGCGCCACGGGCTCGGTGGCCAGGCACATCGCCACTTCCAGCTGGCGCTTCTGGCCGTGGGCCAGTTCGCTGGCCACGCGCCCCGCGTGCTGCGCCAGACCGGCGCGCTCCAGCGCTTCATCGGCCAGCGCGCGGCTGGTGCGGCAGCCTTGCGCGGATTCCCACAGCCGCCACGCGCGTTGGGCACGCGATTGCGCCGCCAGCCGGCAGTTCTCGCGCACGGTCAGCGGCAGGAAGATGTTGTTGCGCTGGTAGCTGCGCCCCACCCCGTGGCGCGCCAGCTTCGGCTGCGCCCAGCCGGTAACCTCCTGCCCCTGCAGATACAGCTGGCCTTCCGATGGCGGCAACTCGCCGGACAACAGGTTGATCAGCGTCGACTTGCCCGCGCCGTTCGTACCGATCACGGCGTGGATTTCATTCAGGTGCAGCGACAGATCGACCTGATTGACGGCAGTCAGGCCGCCAAAGCGGCGCGACAGCATCTCGGCCTGCATCACGGGCGCCGATGTGGACGGGTTCATGCGGCCTCCCGGCTCTGCGCGTTCGGGTCGGCGGCCCCGGCATGGCGGCGCGCGCGACGGGGCGACCGTTGCCGCAGCACCGCCGGCACGCTCACCAGCCCACGTGGCAACAAGGCCACCGCGACGATGATGAAGCCGCCCATCAGCAACTGCCAGTGCTTGCTCAGCGTGCCGAACCATTCGGCCAGCAGCACGAACGAGAACGCACCCAGCACGGCCCCCGCCAGGCTGCCCACGCCGCCCAGGATCACCATCAGCATGGCATTGCCCGACTGGTGCCACGACGCAATCTCGGGGTTCACGAAGCCGAACTGGATCGCATACAGGAATCCCGCCAGCCCGGCCAGCATGCCGCCCGCCACGAACGCACCCAGCTGGTAGCGATACGTGCCGAAGCCGGCCGCGCGCATGCGTTGTTCGTTATGGCGGATGCCCACCAGCGCGTGGCCAAAGCGCGAGCGCAGCAGCAGCGCCAGCAGGGCCACCGTCAGCACCAGTGCGGCCAGCACGAGCCAGTAGAAGGCCACCGGATCGTTTACCGTGAGCGGCAGCTCCGAAAACAGGCCGAATTCGGGCCGGAAGTAGATGTAGGTGCCATCGCTGCCGCCGGCGATCTTGGTGTCGTGGAACACGAAATACACCATCTGCGCGAAGGCCAGCGTGACCATGATGAAGTAGATGCCGCGCGTGCGCAGCACCAGCGTGCCTACCACCAGCGCCAGCGCGCCGGCGGCGCCCACCGCCCCCAGCAGCAGCAGCCAGCCGTTGCCCGCCCCGCCCTGCGGCGCCAGCATGGCAGTGGCATAGGCCGCCATGGCAAAGTACGCCGCGTGACCCAGGCTGACCAGCCCCGTGTAGCCGATCAGCAGTTGCAGCGACAGGGCGAAGATCGCCATGATCATCACCTTGCTGAGCAGCTCGATGTAGTACTTGTGGCTGTCGGCAGTCAGCATCAGCGGCGCGGCGCACAGCACGGCCAGCGCGATGATCCAGCCCGTGGCGGCCAGCCAAGCGGGGCGCCGCACTGCCTGGGGCGCGATTGTCGAGATGTCGGTTTGCATGTCCCTTTCCTGCTCAGCCCGCGCGGAACAGCCCTTGCGGCTTCCACAGCAGGATCACGGCCATCAGCAGGTACACCAGCACGCCCGCGGCGTCCTGCCAGAACACCTTGCCGAACGTGTCGACAAAGCCGATCAGCAGCGACGCCACCAGCGCCCCCTTGACCGACCCGATGCCGCCAATCACCACCACCACGAAGCAGATGATCAGCACCTGCCCGCCCATGCCCGGGTACACCGACGACACCGGCGACGCGATCATCCCGGCCAGCACGGCCAGCGCCACGCCCAGCGCGAACACGAAGCGGTACAGCACCGTCACGTTGATGCCCAGCGACTGCACCATCTCGCGGTTGGTCGCGCCGGCGCGGATCATCATGCCCACCCGCGTGCGGCGGATCACGTAGTACATGGCGCCCGCCACCAGCAGGCAGACCGCCGAGATGAACAGCCGGTAGACCGGATAGGTCATGTCGTTGCCGATGGGCAGCGAGCCGTCCAGCAGCGCCGGTACCGGCACGCCGTGAACGTCGTCGCCCACCAGGATGCTGCGCAGTTCCTCGAAGACCAGGATCAGCCCGTACGTCATCAGCACCTGCTGCAGGTGGTCGCGCTGGTACAGGTAGCTGAAGAACGCCCACTCGAGCACGTAGCCGAACAGCACGGCCAGCACGATGCCCAGCGGCAGCGCGATGAACAGGTTGCCCGTCAGGCTGGCCAGCGTGAACGCCAGGTAGGCCCCCAGCATGTAGAAGCTGCCGTGGGCCAGGTTGATCACGCCCATGATGCCGAAGATCAGCGTCAGCCCGCTGGCCACCAGGAACAGCAGCAGGCCGTACTGCACGCTGTTCAGGCACTGGATGAGGAAGGAAACGATATCCATCGTGAAGCCGGCCGTGCCGTCTGGTGGGTCGTGGGTGGCGTGGGGAGCGCGGAAGGCCTGGGCCGGCGCCGGATCAGAGGCGGCAGCCGCGCGCCGGATCGGCCAGCGCCTTCACCGCCACGGTGCTGACCTTGTTCTCGCGGCCATCCACCTTGCGCAGGTAAAAGTCCTGCACCGGGTTGTGTGCCTTCGACAACGTGAACGCGCCGCGCGGACTGTCCACCTTGGCCGCTTCCATGGCCTTGATGATGTCCGGCTTGCGCGTCATGTCGCCCTTCACCGCGTTGGCGCCGGCCGCCAGCAGTTGCGCGGCGTCGTAGCCCTGTACGGCATAGACGTCCGGCTGCAGCTTGTAGGTCTTGGCGTAATCCAGGCGGAAGGCCTTGTCGCGCGCGTTGCTCAGGCCGTCGGCGTAGTGCAGCGTGGTTTCCAGGCCCTGGGCGGCCGCGCCCTGCGCATCCAGCGTGCCGTCGGTCAGGAAGCCCGAGCCGTAGAGCGGAATCTTGTCCTTCAGGCCGGCGGCCTGCCAGTCCTTCACGAACTTGACCGCGCCGCCGCCGGCAAAGAACACGAACACGGCGTCCGGCTTCAGCGACGCCACTTCGGTAATCAGCGCCTGGAACTCGACATTCGGGAAGGGCAGGCTCAATTCCTTGACCACCTTGCCGCCCTTGGCCTCGAAGGCTTCCTTGAAGCCCTTGACCGACTGCTCGCCGGCGGCGTACTTCCAGGTCAGCGTGACCACCTTCTTCATGCCACGGTCGGCCAGCACGTGGCCCATGGCGTAGCCGGGCTGCCAGTTCGAGAACGAGGAACGGAAGATATTGGGGCCGCACAGCGGGCCGGTGGCTTCATCCACGCCCGCGTTCGGGATGATCAGCAGCGTGTTGTTTTCCTTGGCCACCTTGACGATGCCCATCTGCACGCCCGAATGCACGGTGCCGACCACCACATCCACCTGGTCGCGCCGGATCAGCTTGGTGGCGTTTTCGGGGGCCTTGGCCGGGTCCGACTCATCGTCCACCTTGAAGTACTCCACATCGCGCCCGCCCAGCTTGCCGCCCTGCTGCTGCACGTACATGCGGAAGCCGTTCTCGATGGCCGTGCCCAGCGCCGCGTAGGTGCCCGTGTACGGCAGCATGAAGCCAACCTTGACCTTGCCACCGGCTGCCGTACCGGCCGGTGCGGTCTGCGCCAGGGCAACGCCGCCGGTGGCCAGCAGCGCGCTGGCAGCCAGTGTGACGACAGACAGACGACGCGCGTGCAGCAGCCTGCGCAATGCATTGCGATGCATGGATTCCCCTCCTGGTGGTCTGAAGCCGATGGCGCCGCACGCACCGAACCGGTGCCGGCCCGGCTGTCGTCGCCAATTATTTTAGGATTGAAGTATTTGCCGTTATAAACGCCGCGGTCGCAGCCGTCAATGCGCCCGCCTGGTCGCGGTGCGGCGAGTGCCCACAGCGCGCGAGTTTAAGCAGTACGGTTTGCGGGGCATATCGCTGGATACCCTCGATCTGGGCCATCGTGCCGTACTCGTCGTCCTCGCCCTGCACGGCCAGCACCGGGCAGCGGATGCCGTCCAGCAGCGGGCGCAGGTCGAAATGGCGAAACTCCGGGTTGAGCCAGATATCGTTCCAGCCCCAGAACGCCGAATCCACGTCGGCATGGTGGCGCGCCAGGCGGGCGCGCAGGTCGGTGCCCAGGTAAGTCTCGCGCGTGGCGGCGATGCTGTGCACCGACAGGTCCTCGACGAGGATGTGCGGCGCCAGCACGGTCATGCCGTCCACGGCATCGGGAAAGCTCGCCGCGAAAATCAGCGCGATCGATCCGCCGTCGCTGTGGCCCAGCAGCCAGGGCTTGCCGTGCTCGCGGCCGGGGCCGACGCCCAGCGCCTCGAACAACGCCGGCAGCGCCTCGCGGGCCTGGCGATGCATGAAATCGACACCCCATTTTTCGTCATGCGGCCGTGGCGTGGAGCGCCCGTAGCCATAGCGCGAGAACACCAGCCCCCGGAAATCGCCGGCTTCGCAGAACTGGCGCGGAAAATCTCGCCACATGCTGATGGAGCCCAGACCCTCGTGCAGAAAGACCACCAGCGGACGTCGCCCGCGCCCGGGCCTCAGCCATTGATACTCGATATCGATCTGCCGCCCATCGAACGGAATCCGAACCAGTTCGCTGCCCATGTCACTACCCCTGTCACTACCGCTACCACCACCGCTGCCACCGCGCCTGCCTGCACCCATTTGAGTGCGTGCCGACGATACTGCATCACGATCCGCGTCACGATCCGTCACGACAGCCGCGCCGCTTCCTCGCGCTGGCGCAGACGAAAGCGCTGGATCTTGCCGGTGGCCGTCTTCGGCAGTTCGTCCACGCACTCGATCTGCCGCGGATACTTGTACGGCGCCAGCTTCGCCTTGACGAAGCCCTGCAACTCGGCGGCCATGCCGTCGTGCCATTGCTGGCCCGGCCGCAGCACCACGAAGGCCTTGGGCTTGATCAGGTCGTCGGCATCGGCCACGCCAATCACCGCTGCCTCCAGTACCGCCGGATGCTGGGCCAGCGCGGCCTCCACCTCGAACGGCGACACATAGATGCCACCCACCTTGAGCATGTCGTCGCTGCGGCCCGCGTAGGTGTAGTAGCCGTCGGCATCGCAGACGTACTTGTCGCCGCTGCGCGTCCAGGCGCCCACGAAGGTATCGCGGCTCTTGTCGCGGTTGCACCAGTACATCAGCGCCGCCGACGGGCCCTTGATATAGAGGTCGCCAATCTCGCCCGCCGCGCACGGCTCGCCCTGCTCGTCGAGCAGCTTCAGTTCATAGCCCGGCACGGGCTTGCCCGTGGTGCCGTAGCGCACTTCGCCCGGCCGGTTCGACAGGAAGATGTGCAGCATCTCGGTGGAGCCAATGCCGTCGAGGATGTCGCAGCCGAAATGCGCCAAAAAGCGGTCGCCGATGTCGCGCGGCAGCGCCTCGCCGGCCGACGTGCAGACCCGCATCGCCACATCGGCGCGCAGCGGCAGGTCGGCGGCGGCCAGCATGCCCGCGAACAGCGTCGGCACCCCGCAGAAGACGGTCGGGCGATGCCGGGTCAGCCGCTGGAATACCGCCTGGGGCGTTGGCCGCTCGGCCATCAGCACCGTCGTGGCGCCCACCGACAGCGGAAACGTCAGCGCGTTGCCCAGCCCATAGGCAAAGAACAGCTTGGCGGCCGAAAACACCACGTCGTCTTCGCGGATGCCCAGCACCTGGCGCGCGTAGAGATCGGCCGTGTGGAACAGGTTGCCGTGAGTGTGGACGGTGCCCTTGGGACGCCCCGTCGAACCTGACGAATATAGCCAGAACGCCATGTCGTCGGGGCCCGTGGCAGCCGCTTTCGGCGCGGGATCGGCACCGGCCACCATGCTGGCGACCGTCGGGCCCGCCACGTCGGCCTCCGGCGCCGCCCCGGGCGCGGCCACGATCACGTCGGGCGCCAGCCCCGCCTTGTCGATGGCGGCCTGCATGGTGCCCAGCAGCGGCGCCGATACCACCACGGCCCGCGCGCCGCAGTGCGCCAGCATGTACGCGTAGTCGTCAACCGTCAGCAACGTGTTGACGGCCACCGGTACCACGCCGGCCAGCAGGCAACCCAGGAATACGGTGGGAAAGTCGATGGTATCGAGCGCGCACAGCAGCACGCGCTCCTCGCGCCGGAATCCGGCCCGGTGCAGCGCGCCGGCAAAGCGGCGGCAGCGGTCGTCCAGTTCGACGAAGGTCAGCGTCGTGGTGTCGTCGACATAGGCAAGCTTGCCGCCCCGCCCGGCCTGCAGATGGCGCGCGAGCAGGTCCTCGGCGGCGTTGTAACGGGCGGGCAGCACGGCGACGGCGGGGGCGGAAGTTGCCGGGCCCGGCGCCTCGCTGGCCGACGCGGAAGACGATGCGATGCATACAGCCGGGGACACCGCCTGCCCTGCCGTGCCGGCAGCCGCGGTGCTAGTGATCGGGGGCGTCATGTCTCAACTCCTCTGGCCACCCGGATCGTCGCCAGCCGCTTTGCGCAATCCGGTATGGCTTCCCGCAGTTTGTCTTCTTGTACCGACAGCCATGTACAGCGCTGCCGCGATGTCGATGCATTTTATTTCATATCGACTATTATGCAAGCAAGGGTATGCACTATATAACAGTGTGCGATAGGCACTGCCACGCATGCCCTGTACGTATAATGCGTCGCCCGATCCAGACGGACCCCATTTTCCCGATACCAGCATGCGTCGCGACCCCGATTCGCTCCTGACCCCCGACGGCCGCGCCGACCCGCGCACGGAGCCCCGCGCCGCCGGCGAGCGCGACCCCTATCTGACGCAGCTTGGCGAACGCATCCGTTCGCTGCGCGCGGCGCGCGGGATGTCGCGCAAGGACCTGGCGCGCGGCGCCGATGTCTCGGAACGGTACCTGGCCAACCTGGAGACCGGCACCGGCAACGCGTCGGTGCTGCTGCTGCGCCAGGTGGCTGGCGCGCTGGACGTACCGCTACCCGTGGTGCTGGCCGAGGTGGATGGCCACGCCGCCGGGCATGGCAACCCCGGGGCCGCCGAATTCTCTCAACTGGTGCAATGGCTGGCACAACTGCCCGCCAGCGACCTGGCGCGCGTGCGGGAAGCCGCGCAGCATGCGTTGTCGCCCGCGGAATCGCGCGACGCGCGGCACCGCCGCATCGCGCTGATTGGCCTGCGTGGCGCAGGAAAATCGACGATTGGCCGCGCGCTGGCCGCCGCCGAAGGCATGCCGTTCGTCGAACTGAACGCGGCCATCGAACAGGAGGCCGGCGCCAGCCTGTCGGAGATCCATTCGCTCTACGGCCAGGCGGCGTATCGGCGCTATGAGATGCGCGCCCTCGAACGTGTGCTGCGCGAACACGACACCATGGTGCTGGCCACGCCGGGCAGCCTGGTATCGGAGCCCGCCACGTTCAACCTGCTGCTATCGCGCTGCCTGACGGTCTGGGTGCGCACGTCGCCCGAGGAACATATGGCCCGGGTCGTCGCCCAGGGCGACATGCGCCCGATGGAAGGCAACCGCGAGGCCATGACCGACCTGCGCCGCATCCTGCAGGCGCGCACCCCGCTCTACTCCCGCGCTGACGTGTCGATCGACACCAGCGGCCAGGACGCCGCCTCGTCGCTACAGGGGCTCCAGGCGCAACTGCGCCAGCTTCCGCACTAGCGGCAATCCCGCCCGCAGCCACCCGGGACAACCCTTTTTCCCACGGCTTCTCCGGCTTCGCGCCAGGCCTTCGCGCAGGGCTTGCATCGCCCGCGTCGATGCACTATATTTCATCGCAAATGAAACAGCACTATAGTGCATCAAGGAGACGCCCCCATGTCGACGGATACCGCCGCGCTCGCCCCTGCCGACCCGGTGACCTTTGAGCGCCATCCCGACCAGTACCGCCACTGGAAGCTCACGTTCGACGGTCCCATTGCCACGCTGGCCATGGATGTCGACGAGGAAGGCGGCTTGCGCCCGGGGTACACGCTGAAGCTCAATTCCTACGACCTGGGCGTCGACATCGAACTGCACGACGCGCTGCAGCGCATCCGCTTCGAGCATCCCGAAGTGCGCACGGTGGTACTCACCAGCACGAAGGACCGCATCTTCTGCTCGGGGGCCAATATCTTCATGCTGGGCAAGTCCAGCCATGCCTGGAAGGTGAACTTCTGCAAGTTCACCAACGAAACGCGCAATGGCATCGAGGATGCCAGCCGCCACTCCGGCATCAAGTTCATCGCGGCCTGCAACGGCACCACCGCCGGTGGCGGCTACGAACTGGCGCTGGCCTGCGACGAAATCGTGCTGATCGATGACCGCTCGTCGGCCGTGAGCCTGCCCGAGGTGCCGCTGCTGGGCGTGCTGCCCGGCACCGGCGGCCTGACGCGCGTCACCGACAAGCGCCGCGTGCGCCGCGACCACGCCGACATCTTCTGCCTGACCACCGAAGGCGTGCGCGGCCAGCGCGCCAAGGATTGGCGCCTGGTGGACGATGTGGTCAAACCCGCCCGCTTCACCGAACACGTGCGCGAACGCGCCCAGGCGCTGGCCGCGCAAAGCGCCCGGCCAGCCGGCGAGGCCGGCGTGGTGCTGACGCCGCTGGCGCGGCAGGCCAGCGACACTGGCTATCGCTATGACACGGTGCGCGTCGACATCGACCGCGACGCGCGCCACGCCACGATCACCATTGCCGCCCCCACCGGCGACCAGCCGAAGGACGTGGCCGGCATCGTGGCGGCCGGCGCGCAGTGGTGGCCGCTGAAGATGGCCCGCGAACTCGACGACGCCATCCTGACGCTGCGCGCCAACCACCTCGACATCGGCATGTGGATCCTGAAAACCCAGGGCGACGCCGCGCAGGTGCTGGCCGCCGACGCGCTGATGGACACCCATGCCGACCACTGGTTCGTCCGCGAGACCATCGGCATGCTGCGCCGTACGCTGGCCCGGCTCGATGTGTCGTCGCGCAGCCTGTTCGCGCTGGTGGAGCCCGGCTCCTGCTTTGCCGGCACACTGCTGGAACTGGCGCTGGCCGCCGATCGCACCTACATGCTGCACATGCCGGACGCCCCCGGCGAGGCCCCGCACCTGTATGCCGACGCCGCCAATTTTGGCCGTTATCCGATGCCGAACGGGCTGACGCGCCTCGCCGCGCGGTTCTACGAAGACGCCGACGCACTGGCCGCCGTGCGCGCGCAGGCGGGCAAGCCGCTCGATGGCCCAGCGGCCGAAGCGCTGGGGCTGGTCACCGCCGCGCTGGACGACATCGACTGGCAAGACGAGATCCGCATCGCCATCGAGGAACGCGCAAGCCTGTCGCCCGACGCATTGACCGGCCTGGAAGCCAACCTGCGTTTCGGGGGCCACGAAACCATGGAAACGCGGATCTTTGGCCGGCTGACCGCCTGGCAGAACTGGATCTTCAACCGCCCCAACGCCGTGGGCGAGCACGGGGCGCTCAAGGTCTTCGGCACCGGCAACAAGGCCCGCTTCGACTGGGACCGGGTCTGACCGCCGCCCGCCAGCCCTGACAACGACAAGAGGAGACCCGCGATGAGCATCGACTACAGCCAGAAGATTCCGAACAACGTCAACCTGTCCGAAGACCGCACGCTGCAACGCGCACTGGAACACTGGCAGCCGGCCTTCCTGGACTGGTGGCGCGACATGGGTCCGGACGGCTCGCACAATTTCGATGTCTACCTGCGCACCGCGGTGTCGGTGGACCCGTCGGGCTGGGCGCATTTCGGGCACGTGAAGATGCCCGACTACCGCTGGGGCATCTTCCTGCAGCCGGCCGATGCCGAGCGCAAGATCCATTTCGGCGAGCACAAGGGCGAAGCGGCCTGGCAGGAAGTGCCGGGCGAGCACCGCGCCAACCTGCGCCGCATCATCGTCACGCAGGGCGACACCGAGCCCGCGTCGGTGGAGCAGCAGCGCCACCTGGGCCTGACCGCGCCGTCGCTCTACGACCTGCGCAACCTGTTCCAGGTCAATGTGGAAGAAGGCCGCCACCTGTGGGCCATGGTGTACCTGCTGCACCGCCACTTCGGCCGCGACGGCCGCGAAGAAGCCGAGGCATTGCTGGGCCGCCGTTCGGGCGACGAAGACAACCCGCGCATCCTGGGCGCCTTCAACGAACGCACCCCCGACTGGCTGGCGTTCTTCATGTTCACCTACTTCACCGACCGCGACGGCAAGTTCCAGCTGTGCGCGCTGGCCGAATCCGGCTTCGATCCGCTGGCCCGCACCACGCGCTTCATGCTGACCGAGGAAGCCCACCATATGTTCGTGGGCGAATCGGGCGTGTCCCGCGTGATCCAGCGTACCTGCGAGGTCATGCGCGAGCGCGATATCCAGGACCCGGCCGACGTGCGCGCCGCCGGCGTAATCGACCTGGAAACCATCCAGCGCTACCTGAACTTCCACTACAGCGTGACGATCGACCTGTTCGGCGCCGACCAGTCGTCGAACGCCGCCACCTTCTACAGCGCCGGCCTCAAGGGCCGCTTCGAGGAAGGCAAGCGCACCGACGACCACCTGCTCAAGGGCGACGTGTACCGCATCCTGGAAGTCCGGGACGGCAGGCTGGCCGAGCGCGAGGTGCCGATGCTCAACGCGCTGAACGAGGTGCTGCGCGACGACTACATCAAGGATTCCATGGGCGGCGTGGCGCGCTGGAACAAGGTCATCGAGAAGGCCGGCATCCCGTTCCGGCTGACCGTGCCGCACAAGGCGTTCAACCGCAAGATCGGCACGTTTGCCAACCTGCCCGTGTCGCCCGCCGGCGAGGTGATCAGCGAAGCCGAGTGGAACGCCAACCAGGACAAGTGGCTGGCCACCGACGACGACCGCAGGTACGTGGCGTCGCTGATGGGCCGGGTCGTCGAGCCGGGCAAGTTCGCCAACTGGATCGCACCGCCCGCCATCGGCATCAACCGCCAGCCGGTGGACTTCGAGTACGTCCGCTTTAACTGACCTTTCGGAGGAACCGACGATCATGGGCGCCGCCGACATCATCAAGCAACATCTGATCGATCCGGAAATCTGCATTCGCTGCAACACCTGCGAAGACACCTGCCCGATCGACGCCATCACCCACGACGACCGCAACTACGTGGTCAAGGCCGACGTCTGCAACGGCTGCGGCGCGTGCCTGTCGCCCTGCCCCACGGGCGCCATCGACAACTGGCGCACCATGTTCAATGGCCAGGCCTACACCATCGAGGCGCAACTGGGCTGGGACGAACTGCCCGCCGAGGTGCCGCTGACCGAAGCGGTCATCGACGCCGCGATCGACGCCGCAACAGCCGCCGACCAGGCGATTGGCGAGGCCGCCACATCGAGCAAGCCGGTGACGGTGCAGGCAGTGGAAACCAGCCGCCATACCTCGCCCAAGGCGCCGTGGTCCGCGGCGCATCCGTACGTCAACCTGCATGGCGTGCGGGAACCGCTGACCGCCACGGTGGCCGGCAACTACCGGCTGACGGAGGACGATGCGTCGAGCGATATCCACCATATCGTGCTGGACTTCGGCAACCAGTTCTTTCCGATACTCGAAGGCCAGGCCATCGGCATCGTGCCGCCCGGCACCGATGCATCGGGCAAGCCGCATTACATCCGCATGTATTCGGTGGCCAGCCCGCGCGACGGCGAGCGCCCCGGCTACAACAACCTGGCGCTGACCGTGAAGCGCGTGGACACCGACCATGACGGCAACCCGGTGCGCGGCGTGGCCTCGAATTTCCTGTGCGACCTGAACAAGGGCGACGCCGTGCAGGTGGTGGGCCCGTTCGGCAATACGTTCCTGATGCCGAACCACCGCGAAGCCAGCGTGATGATGATCTGCACCGGTACCGGATCGGCACCGATGCGCGCCATGACCGAGCGGATGCGGCGCAACGTGAGCCACTTCGGCGGCCGCCGCCTGCTGTTCTTCGGCGCCCGCAACCGGCGCGAACTGCCCTACTTCGGCCCGCTGCTGAAGCTGCCGAAAGACTTTCTGGACATCCACTTCGCGTTCTCGCGCGATCCCGACGTACCGCGCCGGTATGTGCAGGATGCGATACGCGAGGCCACCCCGGGCGTCGCCGCATTGCTCGGCGACCCGCATGGCTACGTCTATATCTGCGGGCTCAAGGGCATGGAGGAAGGCGTGCTGGAGGCGTTCTCCGAAGTCTGTGCCGCGGCTGGCCTGTCCTGGATGGATGTCGAGGCGCGCCTGCGCGCGGAAGGCCGACTGCACATCGAAACCTACTGATTGGCGAGTGTCCGGAACTGTCTCCATTTGCAACTTCCCAACTGAAACCTGCCGCCTATAATGTTTCTCAAGAAACAGGAGACCTTAGGCGATGCAATCGAGGCAGATTCCGGAGACGGCGCCCACCGGCAGCCCTGATCCCGGCGTGACGCTGACCAAGGCAGTCATGCGCGCGGCCGGCTTCCTGGGCATCAGCCAGGCCATCGTCGCCAGCGTGCTGGGCATCAGCACCGCGTCGGTGTCTCGCATGGCCTCGGGCGGATATGTGCTCGATACGCATCGAAAAGAATGGGAGTTCGCCGTCCTGTTCGTCCGCCTGTTCCGGTCGCTGGACGCCATCCTTGGTCACGACGAGCAGGCGCGACTCTGGCTGACCCACGACAACATCTCGCTTGGCGGCAAGCCGCTGGAACTGATCCGTACCACTGAGGGCCTCGTTCGTGTCGTTCACTACCTGGACGCCACCCGCGGTCGCATCTGAGCGCAGGCCGTTCGCGCTCACGATCTGGCGGGCCGTGGAAGCCCAGCATGTTGTCTCGACCATGCCCCTGGTCGACACACTCGAAGAGCAGGCCGTGCTGGAAGCCGTGATCGATGCAGGCAAACCAGTCGTCCCACCCGACGCGCGCCCACTGCACTACCTGATCTTTACGCCCTTCCGCTATCCGGCCACCGAATGGGGCTCGCGCTTTCGCGGCGGCCAGGACCCCGGCGTGTTCTACGGCGCGGAATCGATCCGCACCGCCTGCGCCGAACTGGGCTACTGGCGCTGGCGCTTCTTGATGGACTGCCCGGCCCTGCCCCGCATCGATGCCCGCGCGCAGACACTGTTCCAGGTGGGTGTCCGCAGCGATGGCGTGGCACTGGACGCCCCCCCCTTCACGCAGGATGCCGCGCAATGGACCGACCCCGCCGACTACGGCGCCTGCCAGACGTTCGCGCGCACCGCGCGGGAGGCCGGCGTCGGCCTGATCCGCTATACCTCGGTGCGCGATCCCGAGCCGGGCATCTGCGTGGCCGTGCTGACGCCGCGCGCCTTCGACCCGCTACAACCGCTGGCTACCACTACCTGGATGCTCACGGTGCGCCATGACCGCGTGATCTGGCAGCGCGATGACTTGCGGCAGCGCGACAGCTTCGAGTTTGAAAGTGCCGCATGGCGGCCGCTGCCGCGCCGCACAAGTGAAAGTCCGCCGGCGGTTTGAACGCCCGTCCGTAATAGCGCTCCAATAGTTCAGGCGCGGCGAGAACGCGTCAGATCCGCACGCCATCGCAGAACTTTTAAGTTTCTGTTGCAATGCGTCAGTAGGTCACCTATAATCACAGCTTCGACGGACGCGGGGTGGAGCAGTCTGGCAGCTCGTCGGGCTCATAACCCGAAGGTCGCAGGTTCAAATCCTGCCCCCGCAACCAACCGATCAAGATGATCGGCACCGTCAGGTAGTCGCACAGCAAACCCGCCAATCGGCGGGTTTTTTGTTTTGTATCGTGGCACGTGCATGCCGCCCGCCAGGCGCGGCACACCATCGCTACGCTTCGCGCGCCACATCGCGCAAGCACCAAAGCGAGTCTCCGGCGCGGTGATACACTTGCCCCCATTCTTCCCGGACGCCTCCCATGAAATTCTGCTCGAACTGTGGTCATGCGGTTGTGTTGCGCGTGCCAGAAGGCGACAACCGCCCGCGCAGCATGTGCGACAACTGCGGCGCCATCCACTACGTCAATCCGCGCAATGTCGTGGGCACGATTCCGGTCTGGGAAGACAAGATCCTGATCTGCAAGCGCGCCATCGAGCCGCGCTACGGGTTCTGGACACTGCCCGCCGGCTTCATGGAAATTGGCGAAACGACGGCCCAGGCTGCGGCTCGCGAGACGCTCGAGGAAGCCGGAGCGCGCGTGGAGGTCGGCGAGTTGTTCTCGATGCTCAACGTACCGCACGTGCATCAGGTGCATCTGTTCTATCTGGCGAAAATGAACGATCTGGACATCGCTCCCGGCGAAGAAAGCCTGGAGGTCAAGCTCGTCGACGAGGCCGACGTGCCCTGGGACGACCTGGCCTTCCCGACCGTGATCCACACGCTTCGCTGCTTCTTTGCCGATCGCGCCGCGGGCAGGATCGCCGCCGGCGACTTCCGCCTGCACACGCTCGACATCGACAAGCCGATGCGCCCGCTTACCAGCCGCGCCACCGTCACCCCGTAACCGCAATCCAGGCGGCACCGCCCATCCTCCCGTTTCCGGCATGATTACCTGGCTCGACCCGCAGGACCCGTTTCCGCCGGTCGAGCGTGCGCTAGGCCCTGCCAGCGACGCACCCGGACTGCTCGCGGCCAGCCGCGACCTGACACCGCAGCGCCTGCTGCTGGCGTATCGCCAGGGCATTTTTCCGTGGTACTCCGAAGGCCAGCCCGTGTTGTGGTGGAGCACTGACCCGCGCATGGTGCTGGTGCCTGCCGCCCTCAAGATATCCCCCTCATTCCGCAAGACATTGCGCCGCGTGCTGCGCGACCCCGACTGGGAAATCCGCGTTGACGACAGCTTCACGGAGGTCATGCGCGCCTGCGCCATGACGCCACGCGATGGCCAACTCGGCACGTGGATCACAAACGAAATCATTGCCGCGTACGGTGCCCTGCACCGGCTTGACCTGGCGCATTCCGTCGAAGCCTGGTACCAGGGCGAGCGCGTCGGCGGCCTGTACGGCGTGGCACTGGGACGCATGTTCTACGGGGAATCGATGTTCGCCCATCGGACCGATGCCTCGAAGATTGCGCTGGCGGCACTCTGTGCGTTCCTGGAACGCCACGGCGTCACCATGGTCGACTGCCAGCAGGAAACCGACCATCTGGCATCGCTTGGCGCGGCGCCGATCCCGCGCGCCGACTTCCTCGCGCATGTCCGCGCCGCGGCCGCTTCGCCAGCCATCGCGCCGTGGGATTTCGACAAGGGCGAACTGCGCCGCTGGACCGGCACGAACGGCATCGACGGCGCACCCTGAGCTTTCATTTGCCGGCCTTGCCTTCCAGCCGGCCCAGGCGGACGTTGATGCCACCCATCTCCTTCTCCAGCCCGGCAAGGCGCTGATTGGTTTCGGCCAGGTGCCGGTTGGTGTCGTCGATGCGTCGGTGCGTCCCTTCGATACTGTCGACGAGCCGCGCTTCCAGCCCCTTCATTTCCCCACTGAGCTTTTTGTCCACCGCCGCGATTTCCCCGCTGAGTCGCTTGTCCATTTCCGATATGGCGTCGACAAGGGGCGCCATCATGTCGCCGAAGGCCTTGCGCTGGTAGTCCAGCATGCCGAACACCGCGACGAGCAACCCAATCCCGACACCGGCCACGGCCGCCATGTCGGCGTAGCGCGTCCACCGCCCCACGGGGTAGCCGGCAACCAGTGTCGTGCCGGACTGCGTCTTTCCCAAACCTTCCTCGAACGGCAACGAGGCCATGATGTGCTCCTGAAGTATCAGAGAGCCCATCGTAAAAAGCCGCCGGCCTGAAAACAATGCGAGGAATCTCAAATTGCCGGCCGCCGTGCCAATGCGGCTTGCAGACGTGCCCCAATGGGCTCTGATAGACTGCCACTCAGACCCGCAATGCCGGCGTCCGACGCGCCGCCCCCTCATTCGACGTCATGAGCAAGCTGAAGGAACTTCCGCTCTCCGCGCTGCAGTTTTATGCGACGGCGCCCTACGCTTGCAGCTACCTGGAAGGCCGCATGGCGCGCTCGCAGGTAGCAACCCCCGCCCACCTGATCAACGCCGATGTCTACTCGCGGCTGGTGCGGGCCGGGTTTCGCCGCAGCGGCATATTCACGTACCGTCCCTATTGCGACGAATGCCGCGCCTGCACGCCGTGCCGGGTGCTGGTGGACCAGTTCGAGCCCGACCGCAGCCAGCGTCGCGCGTGGAAGCAGCATCAGGGCCTGCAGGCCCTGGTGGCACCGCTGACGTACGTGGAAGAGCACTACGCGCTGTATCTGCTCTACCAGTCGATGCGCCACGCCGGCGGCGGCATGGACCAGGACAGCCGCGACCAGTACGAGCAGTTCCTGCTGCAAAGCCGGGTCAATTCCCGGCTGGTGGAATTCCGCGAGCCGCCCGGTTCGGCGGAGGCCGGCAAGCTGCGCATGGTCAGCATGATCGATGTGCTCGACGACGGATTGTCGTCGGTCTACACGTTCTATGACCCGCTGGCGACTGGCACCAGCTACGGCACTTACAACATCCTCTGGCAGATCAATCAGACCCGGGAGCTGGGCCTGCCACACCTGTACCTTGGCTACTGGATTGCAGACAGCCGCAAGATGGCCTACAAGGCGCGCTTCCAGCCGCTGCAGGTGCTGACTGGCAACCAGTGGCACGCGTTCGAGGGTGCACCCGCCACGCCGGACCCGCAGCCCCAGCCGAATCCCGGTCCGGCACAGGAATAAGCGCCAGACGCAGGCCGCGGGGCAAAGGCAGGCAAACCAGCGCGAAACGGGGCAATTCGAGCCAGAACAGGGCGAAATTGGGGGCAACCGTGGCCTGAACGGCTACAATGCCGCCCTGGTTCCGACTCCTCGCCGGCCCCGGCCGCGCCCCACCCGTGCTCAACGCGCTCTATCCCCTCTTTCGCCCCGCCCTGTTCTCCATGGACGCGGAGGACGCCCACCATTTCACCCTGAACAATCTGATGCGGGCCCATCGCATGGGCCTGGCCGGCTGCCTCGGCAACAGCATCGCCGACGATCCGCGCACCGTGATGGGCATCCGCTTCCCGAACCCGGTGGGTCTGGCCGCAGGGCTGGACAAGGACGGGGCCTATATCGATGGCCTGGCCGCGTTCGGTTTCGGCTTTATCGAGGTAGGCACCGTCACGCCGCGCGCCCAGGCAGGCAATCCGCGTCCGCGCATGTTCCGCCTGCCGCAGGCCGATGCGCTGATCAACCGCATGGGCTTCAACAATGGCGGCGTCGACGCGTTCATCCGCAACGTGCAGGCTTCGCGCTGGAAGGCCGAAGGCGGCGTACTGGGCCTGAACATCGGCAAGAACGCCGATACGCCGATCGAGCGCGCAGCGGACGACTATCTGTACTGCCTGGAGCGCGTCTATCCGCACGCCAGCTACGTGACGGTGAACATCTCGTCGCCCAACACCAAGAACCTGCGCCAGCTGCAGGGCGCCAGCGAACTGGACAGCCTGCTGTCCACGCTCAAGACCGCCCAGCAGCGCCTTGCCGACCAGCACAAGCGCTACGTGCCGGTGGCGCTGAAGATCGCTCCCGATCTGGATGACGACCAGATCCGCAATATCGGTGACGCGCTGGTGCGCCATGGCATCGACGGCGTGATCGCCACCAACACCACCATCTCGCGCGACGCGGTGAAGGGCCTGCCCCATGCCGAGGAAGCCGGTGGCCTGTCCGGCCGCCCTGTCTTCGAGGCATCGACGCGCGTGGTGCGTGAACTGCGCAAGGTCGTTGGCAATGATCTGCCAATTATTGGCGTGGGCGGCATCTTCGACGGCGCGGGCGCGCGCGCCAAAATCGATGCCGGCGCGCAGCTGGTACAGGTCTACAGCGGCTTGATTTACCGCGGCCCGACGCTGGTACGCGACTGCGCCGCCGCCCTGCGCCGGTAGGCCCCAAGCGGGTGCGTCCGGGCTGCTACCCCGTGTCGGCCATCGGGCGCATTCACGCGAAAAATGACAATCTCGCGCAATATCTTGCGGCACACCCTTCTTTGGAGGGTGTTTTTCGGCAGGATATGGCGCGATGCAGCACCAAAAGCGATCCCAGCAGGGGCCGAAAATGGTATGCTCGCAGGCTTCGCGCCGTCGCATCCGATGTGATCACGCGCGTGCCCGTACCTGCCGCCGGGCGCGCCGCGTCCGCATATGGACCGCCGGGCAGCCCGCAGATGCCCTTTCGGCCTGCCGGCGCCCGTCAGGACGGCTGTCGTACCGTTTGCGGCTGACTGACTGAAAAGCACCGAACCCTCGGGGGAGAACAATTACATGCTGCGTCTCAAGGCATCCACCACCCAGTCCATCCTCGGCAGCGCGGTAGCGCTGGCCCTGCTCTACGGCGGCGCCGTGCAGGCCCAGACCGCCACCGTGAAGGTCCTGTCGATCGTGGATCACCCCGCGCTCGACGCCATCCGCGATGGCGTGCGCGACGAACTGAAGACCGCCGGCTACGACGCCGACAAGAACCTGAAGTGGGAATACCAGAGCGCCCAGGGCAACCCGGGCACCGCCGCCCAGATCGCCCGCAAGTTCGTGGGCGACCAGCCGAGCGCGATCGTGGCCATCGCCACGCCGTCGGCCCAGGCCGTGGTAGCCGCCACCAAGACCGTGCCCGTGGTGTACTCGGGCGTGACCGATCCGGTGGCTGCACAGCTGGTGAAGGGCTGGGGCGCGACGGGCACCAACGTGACCGGCGTGTCGGACAAGCTGCCGCTGGACAAGCAGGTGTCGCTGATCAAGCGCGTGGTGCCCAAGGCCAAGACCGTCGGCATGGTCTACAACCCCGGTGAAGCCAACTCGGTGGTGGTGGTCAAGGAACTGAAGGACCTGCTGGCCAAGCAGGGCATGTCGCTGAAGGAAGCCGCCGCACCGCGTACCGTGGACATCGGCCCGGCTGCCAAGAGCCTGATCGGCAAGGTCGACGTGATCTACACGAACACCGACAACAATGTGGTGTCGGCCTACGAATCGCTGGTCAAGGTGGCCAACGAATCGAAGATCCCGCTGATCGCTGCCGATACCGACAGCGTCAAGCGTGGCGCCATCGCCGCGCTGGGCATCAACTACGGCGACCTGGGCCACCAGACCGGCAAGGTCGTGGTGCGTATCCTGAAGGGCGAGAAGCCGGGCGCGATTGCCTCGCAAACGTCGGACAACCTCGAACTGTTCGTGAACACGGGCGCCGCCGAGAAGCAAGGCGTGACGCTGTCGCCGGATCTGGTCAAGGAAGCCAAGACCGTCATCAAGTAATACTGCCGGTTGCCGCGTGCCCTACCCTGTGGCGCGCGGCCCGAAGCGCCCCCAATGGCCCTATCCGGGCCGGCCGGACGGCCTGCAAAGGATTCCCCCCATGTCCCTCTTTTCCCTGCTGGGCGCCCTGGAGATCGGCCTGATCTTCAGCCTCGTGGCGCTCGGGGTGCTGATCTCGTTCCGCATCCTCAATTTTCCCGATCTGACCGTTGACGGCAGCTTTCCGCTGGGTGGCGCAGTCGCCGCCACGCTGATCTCCGCCGGACAGGATCCGTTCATGGCCACGCTGGTGGCCATCGCGGCCGGCGCCATCGCCGGCTGGATCACCGGCTGGCTCAACGTGCGCCTGAAGATCATGGATCTGCTGGCCAGTATCCTGATGATGATCGCGCTGTACTCGATCAACCTGCGCATCATGGGCCGCCCCAACGTGCCGCTGATCACCGAGCCGACCATCTTCACGATCCTGCAGCCCGAGTGGATGCCCGACTACGTGCTGCGCCCGCTGGTGCTGGTCGTGGTGGTGATCATCGCCAAGCTGGCGCTGGACTGGTTCTTCTCGTCGCAGCTTGGCCTGGCCATGCGCGCCACCGGCGCCAATCCGCGCATGGCGCGTGCCCAGGGCGTGCCCACCGGCCGGGCCACGCTGGCCGGCATGGCGCTGTCGAACGCGCTGGTGGCCCTGGCGGGTGCATTGTTCGCCCAGACGCAAGGCGGCTCGGACATCTCGATGGGTATCGGCACGATCGTGATCGGCCTGGCCGCCGTGATCATCGGCGAGACCATCATCCCGGCGCGACGCCTGGTGTACGTGACGCTGGCGGTGGTGGTCGGCGCCATCCTTTACCGGTTCTTCATCGCGCTGGCGTTGAATTCCGAATTCATCGGCCTCAAGGCACAGGATCTGAACCTGGTGACCGCCGCGCTGGTAACGCTGGCGCTAGTGCTGCCCGCCACGCGCAAGAAGCTGTTCGCCCGCAAGAACGGAGGTGCCTGAGATGCTGCGCGCTGAAAACCTGAAGCTCACCTTCAATCCGGGCACGCCGATCGAAAACCGCGCGCTGCGCGGCCTGAGCCTGGAAATCCCGGCCGGCCAGTTCGTGGCCGTGATCGGGTCCAATGGTGCCGGCAAGTCGACCTTCCTGAACGCCGTCAGCGGCGACACGATGGTCGACACCGGCCGCATCATGATCGACGACACCGATGTCACGCGCCAGCCCGCCTGGGATCGCGCCCATCTGGTGGCCCGCGTGTTCCAGGACCCGATGGCCGGTACCTGCGAGGCGCTGACGATCGAGGAAAACATGGCGCTGGCCATGGCACGTGGCTCGCGCCGCGGTTTCCGTCCGGCGCTGAACAAGCCGTCGCGCGAGCTGTTCCGCGACAAGCTGCGCCTGCTGAACCTGGGCCTGGAAAACCGTCTGACCGACCGCATCGGCCTGCTTTCGGGCGGCCAGCGCCAGGCGGTGAGCCTGCTGATGGCGTCGCTGCAGCCGTCGCGCATCCTGCTGCTCGATGAGCATACGGCGGCGCTGGACCCGAAGACCGCAGCGTTCGTGCTGGAACTGACCGCGCGCATCGTCGAGGAAAGCCAGCTGACGACGATGATGGTCACGCACTCGATGCGCCAGGCGCTGGACTACGGCCAGCGCACCGTGATGCTGCACCAGGGCCAGGTGGTGCTCGATGTGTCGGGCGACCAGCGCAAGGGCCTGGACGTGCCCGATCTGCTCAAGATGTTCGAGCAGACGCGCCACGAGCAGCTCGATGACGACGCCTTGCTGCTGAGCTGATCGCACCCGCCGCGCAAGCCGCACGCAAAAAAGCCCGCCTCGGTATCGAAGCGGGCTTTTTTGTTCGTGCCGGCAGTCGGAAGGATCCAGCGCGTCTCTCAGGCAGTGGCAGCCTTGTCCAGCCAGCGCTGAAGCTGATCCGTCACCGCCGTGCTCGAAAACGAGCAGCTGTCCTGCGCAAAGACCGCCGCCATCTCCATGCGACGTAGCAATTCCTCCATTGCCTGTCCGAACACGGGCGGCAGCGTCAGCGACGGTGCCGCTGCCCGCCACCGGGCGATCAGCTCGCCGGCTGGCAGCGCGCCGGTCAGATGGGCATCCAAAGCCTGGCGCATGACGGCCAGCGTTTCCTGATTGGCGCTCATGAACGCGCCCTCCTTTCCTTGTATAGCTCGCGGAACGTGCGGCCGCTCGGGGCCGGCATGTCGCGTGTTTCGGTCCAGCCCTTGCCCGCCATTGGCAGGCTGGCAATCAGCTTGCTGCGACCGCCCATGCGTGACAGCATACGCGCGCCCATGCGCGTGACAAAGGCATACAGATCCGGGCGCCGCGCCACGTAGCCCCAGACCTGCAGCGCCATGCGCTCCTGCCACGGACGCAGATGGCGCTCCATCTGCTTTTCGCGCAGCTTGCGCAGCAGGTCGGACAGCGGAATCGATGCCGGACACACCCGGTTGCACTCGCCGCAAAGCGTGGCGGCCTGCGGCAGGTCCACGGCATTGGCCAGGCCGACATAGCTCGGCGTCAGCACGCTGCCCATCGGACCGGGATAGACCCAGCCATATGCGTGACCGCCGATCTTCTGGTACACGGGGCAGTGGTTCATGCACGCGCCGCAGCGGATGCAACGCAGCATCTCCTGGAATTCGCCACCGATCAGCCCGCTACGGCCGCCATCGACCAGCACGAAGTACATGTGCTCCGGGCCATCGCGCTCGCCTTCGGCACGCGGTCCGGTCAGCAGCGAGAAGTAGTTCGAGATCGCCTGCCCCGTGGCCGAGCGCGGCAGCAGCCGCATCACCGTGGCCAGGTCTTCCAGCGTCGGCAACACCTTCTCGATGCCCGTCACGGCCACATGCACGCGCGGCATGATCGTGCACATGCCCTCGTTGCCTTCGTTCGTGACCACCGCCACGGAACCGGTCTCGGCAATGATGAAATTGCCGCCCGTCACGCCCATGTCGGCAGACAGGAACTCGGGGCGCAGCACTTCGCGCGCCTCGCGGGTCATCTCGGGAATGTCGGTCAGGCGCGGCTTGTTGTGGACCTTGGCGAACAGGTCGGCAATCTCGTCCTTGTCCTTGTGGATCACCGGCGCAATGATGTGCGACGGCGGCTCGGCATCGTTGATCTGCAGGATGTACTCGCCCAGATCGGTCTCGATGCTCTGCACGCCCATCTCGCCCAGCACCTGGTTCAGCCGCATTTCCTCGGTCACCATCGACTTGCTCTTGATGACCTTCTTCACGCCGTGCTTCTGCGCAATTTCGGCGACGAGCCGGGCAGCGTCGGCCGTGGTCTCGGCAAACAGCACCGTGGCGCCACGCTTGGTCGCATTTTCTTCAAACGTGGCCAGCCAGACGTCGAGGTTTTCCAGGGCGCGGTTGCGGCGTTCCTTCAGCGCGGCACGGGTGGCGTCGAAGTCGATATCGCGGATGGCGTCGGCACGGGCCGTCACGAACTTCGTCGACAGCTTCTTGAGGTTCTGCTGCAGGCGCTGGTCGGCCAGCTTCTGCCCGGCGCGCGCCTTGAATTCCATGCTATGCACTTGCATCGTGGGGGCTCTCTTGTGGTTCGCGGGTCAGGCGTCGCCAGCCAGCACCTGCGCGATATGGAGCACGCGCGTCTGTGCATCGCCCGAGCGGCGCAGCCGGCCTTCGATATTGAGCATGCAGCCCAGGTCGCCCAGCACCACGGCATCGGCACCGCTGGCCTTGATGTTGGCGCACTTCTCGTCGACGATCGCCGTGGAAATATTGCCGTACTTGACCGAGAACGTACCGCCGAAGCCGCAGCAGGCCTCGCAATCCTTCATCTCGGTCAGTTGCACGTTGGGCAGCTTGCCCAGCAACGCGCGCGGCTGCTGCTTGACGCCCAGTTCGCGCAGGCCGGAACACGAATCGTGATAGGTGATGTGGCCCGCAAAGCCGGAATCGAGCTTGTCGAGCTTTGCCACGTTAACCAGGAAATCGGTAAGTTCGAACACGCGTTCGCGCAGCCGCTCGTAGCGGCCATGCAGTTCGGGGTCATCGCGCAGCAGGTCGTGATAGTGGTGGCGGATCATGCCGCCGCAGGACCCGGACGGCACCACCACGTAGTCGAACATCTCGAACTCGCGCAGGAATTTCTCGGCCAGATCGCGCGACACGGCGCGCTCGCCCGAGTTGTATGCCGGCTGCCCGCAGCAGGTCTGTGCCTCGGGCACCATCACCTCGTAGCCAGCCGATTCCAGCAACTTCAGCACCGAGAACCCGATTTCCGGGCGCATGAGGTCCACCAGACAGGTGGCGAACAGTCCGATTCGCATGACTTCCTTTTCCAGACCCTGAAACCCGTAATTATGCCCCTTCGCCCCGCCGCTGCGGGCATCGGGCGCCGCAATCCTGTTCATCTGGCGATGCAAAGTGGCTCATGACATGCCGGATAGGAAGCCCCATCCATGGAGGGAAATCTCGAAAATCACGTTTCACCTGTTGAAATTTTCACGATGCGAGATAGAATCAGGCAAACGCTTAATTTGCCGCACGGCAACATTTTCCACATGGCAGAAGCAGACAAGTCACCCGGCAAGACCTCGATCCAGGTGATCGAGCGCATGATGACGCTGCTGGACGCGCTGGCCCAGCACGCGGATCCCGTCAGCCTGAAAGAGCTGTCGCTGACCACCGGCCTGCATCCGTCCACCGCGCACCGCATCCTGAACGACATGGTGGCCTGCCGCTTTGTCGACCGCTCCGACCCCGGCAGCTACCGGCTGGGCATGCGCCTGCTGGAACTGGGCAACCTAGTCAAGGCGCGGCTTTCGGTACGGGATGCGGCACTGGCGCCGATGCGCGCGCTGCATCGCGTGACGGGGCAGACGGTGAACCTGTCGGTGCGTCAAGGCGACGAGATCGTCTATATCGAGCGCGCCTACAGTGAACGCTCGGGCATGCAGGTCGTGCGCGCCATTGGCGGTCGCGCCCCGCTGCACCTGACATCGGTCGGCAAGCTGTTCCTGGCCGCGGACGAGGCCACTCGCGTGCGCACCTATGCCACGCGCACCGGTCTGGCCGGCCATACGCGCACGTCGATTACCGAGCTGGCCAAGCTCGAACGCGAACTGAGCTGGGTGCGCTCCAACGGCTATGCGCGCGACAACGAGGAACTGGAACTGGGTGTCCGCTGCATTGCCGCGGGCATCTATGACGATTCCCGCCGGCTCGTGGCTGGCCTGTCGCTGTCGGCCCCGGCCGACCGCCTGCAGGACAGCTGGCTGCAAAATCTCAAGGAGACCGCGCTGCAGATTTCGCGCGGCATGGGCTACGTGCCCGAGCCCGCCGCCTGATCGAAGGCGTCATCGTCCGCCCGGCGGTAGCACCGTCGGTCCAGAAAAAAAAGAACGCGCCGGGGGCCAGAAGCCCCACGGCGCGTTTTCCATGCGCAATGGCTACTGCTCAGGTGCCATGCGACTGCTGCGATACCAGGACCGCCGCAGGGGATTTAGGACCCTGCGTAAGATTGGGCGTTGATGGGAAAGGGCGCGGTTGGCCCCCTGCCGACGGGGGTTGATGCTCAAGCCAGGAACGCACGCGCGTGGCATCGGCAAAGCGCGACAGCTTGCCCACCGAATCCAGGAATACCATCACCACGTTGCGATCGTTCACGCGGGTCTGCATGACCAGGCACTGGCCAGCTTCCGAGATATAACCGGTCTTCTGCAGGCCGATATCCCAGCTGCCGCCACGTACCAGGCGGTTGGTGCTGACATAGTGCATCGTGCGGCCGGACACGCTGACCTCGTGCTCCGGCTGCGTCGAGAATTCGCGGATCGTCGGATTGCGGTAAGCGGCGTTGACCAGGCGTGCCAGATCCATCGCGCTCGACACATTGCTGCTCGACAGGCCGCTCGAATCGACGAAGTGGCTGTCGTTCATGCCCAGTTCGCGCGCCTTCTTGTTCATCGCGCCAACAAAGGCCGGCAGGCCGCCCGGGTAGCTGCGACCCAGCACCGACGCGGCGCGGTTTTCCGACGACATCAGCGCCAGCAACAGCATCTCGTGGCGCGTCAGCGTCGTGCCGAAGCGCAGGCGCGAGCTGCTGTGCTTCTCGGTGTCGCGATCGTCCTCGCTCACCGTCAGCATTTCGTCCATCGGCAGGTGCGAATCCATCACCACCAGCGCGGTCATCAGCTTGGTGATCGATGCAATCGGCAGCACCGCCGTCGGATTTTTCTGGAACAGCACCTCGTTGGTGTTCTGGTCCATGACCAGCGCCACCGACGAACGCAGCGACAGCGCGTCCTCGGTATCGCGCAGGCCCATCGCCTCGCCTAGCGACGGCTTGGCCGGCACGAACGCGGCGCGCACCGGTGCGGCACGGCTGGCCACCACGGTGCGCTTGCCGTTTCTGACGACAATCACCTTGCGTGGAGAGGCCTCCGCTTTCGCAGAAGCCACCTTTTTGGTGGGCTTTGCGGCCTTTTCGGTCTTTTTGGAGGAAGTTTTCGTCGCAGTCGACTTCGTCGCTGCGTACGCTGCCGGCGCGGCCAGCAGGGCAACGGACACCAGCGCCGAGGTGGCGATGGCGGTCAGTTGGGGAAGGCCAAAGAGTCGGGACATGAAGGAATCGGTCCGGAACATGATCTGTTCAGCGCGGATACGGAATGGCGCTAGTGTAGGAAATTAAGAAATTCTTAGCAAGATTAATGACTTACAGCGGCTCTTTAAAGTTTGATTCGCAAACATTTCCGCATTGCGGAAAAAGAGCCATTCAAGTCACACCATTGCTAACGCAAATACAACAGTTTTTCGCCCCTTGAGTCTCAGGCGTCACGCCGCGTCGTCGTCGATCACGGGGCACGTCAACAACCCTCGTGTCGTGCCGGTTCATGTCGATAACGGTCTGCATGGCGGAATCCTGATATCTGTCAGGGCAATTCAGGAGAGGAAACGCACGAACCCGCTTACCGGTTCACGTTCGGTTGTCAATTGATTGGCCGTCGCGTCCAGATCCGCATAACCCAGCGACATGCCGCACACCACCATTTCCTCCTCGGTCAGCAGCAGGTGCTGCTTGATGATCGCGTGGAACTGCGTGAACGCCGCCTGCGGACAGGTGTCCAGGCCGCGTGCACGTGCCGCCACCATGATGCTTTGCAGGAACATGCCGTAGTCCAGCCAACTGCCCTGCTCCATGATCCGGTCGATCGTGAAGATCAGGCCGACCGGCGCATCGAAGAACCGGAAGTTGCGGGCGTGCTGGTCGTGCATGCGCGCCTTGTCTTCGCGCTTGATCTCCAGCAGGCTGTACAGGTCCCAGCCCACCTTGCGGCGGCGTGACAGATACGGATCGACCCATTCGCGCGGGTAGTACGGATATTCCTCGCGGTACTTGGCATCGCGCTCGGGGTCGTCGTAAGCGGCAAGCACATCGGCACAGAAACGCGCCTTGGCATCGCCTGCCAGCACGTAGACCTTCCAGGGCTGCGTGTTCGTGCCCGACGGTGCCCGGCTGGCAACGGCAAGAATCTCCTCGATGGTCTCGCGCGGCACCGGTGTATCCAGGAACGCGCGAACCGAACGGCGTGTCGTGATGGCGCGATCGACAATCGCGGCGTCATCTGGGTGCGACATGCTCTGTAGTCTCCTCAAATCTTGTTCATTCCGGCTGGCCAATCACCAGCGCCTGCAATGCCTGGCGCAAGGCCGGCGGCAATGCCACCGGCCTGCGCGTTTCGCGATCCACGTACACGTGAACGAAGTGCCCCTGCGCCGCCGCCACATCTTCGTCATTGCGGAACAGCCCCACCTCGTAGCGCACGCTCGAATTCCCCAGCTTCGCCACCCGCAGGCCAGCCACGACCGTGTCGGGAAAGCTCAGCGACGAGAAGTAGTTGCACTGCGTCTCGATAACGAGCCCGATCGTGGCACCGGCCTCGATGTCGAGTACGCCTGCCCGGATCAGGTACGCATTCACGACCGTATCAAAATAACTGTAGTAGACAACGTTGTTCACGTGGCCATACACATCGTTATCCATCCAACGCGTCGTGATGGGCTGAAAGTGCGCGTACGCACTACGGCGATCAGGGTCTGGCTTCATCGGAATCGGTGCAGGACAACATTGAGCGAAACGGGATCAGCGCCGCCGCAGCCACACGGGAGGTCCGTATGAGCGCACGGCGTGCCACAAGGTTCCAAATTTTTTGCGATGCATCGAAGCGCATCATGCGGCCGTTGCCGCCACGGGCGACGCAAAGCCGGTATCCAATGCGCTGTAGCGCGCGTGGCAGGCCGCTGCCAGCGCGACAGTCTGCGTGTGCACAGCCACGGTGTTTTCTATCTGGTTGCCATAGCCACCCGCCATCGCCACGGCAATCGGCAGCCGGTGCGACAGGGCAAAGTCGAACACCATCGTGTCGCGCCGGGCCAGGCCTGCCATTGTCAGTCGCAGGCGCCCCAGCCGATCGTCTTCATGCGGATCGGCGCCAGCCAGATAGATCAGCAGATCCGGGGCAAAGCGCGTCTTCAGTGTTTCCAGGGCACCGGCCAGCGCGGCCGCATAGCTATCGTCGTCGCAGCCATCGGGCAGCCCGACATCGAGATCGCTGGCCTCCTTGCGAAACGGATAGTTCTTCTCGCCATGCAGCGACAGGGTGAACACCGACGGGTCGTCGCGCAGGATCGACGCCGTGCCATTCCCCTGGTGGACATCGAGATCGATCACCGCCACGCGTCGCACCTGGCCATCGCGCTGCAGTTGGCGCGCGGCGATGGCCGCGTCGTTGAACACGCAGAAGCCGCCGCCCTTGTCGGCGTAGGCATGATGCGTGCCGCCGGCCAGGTTGACCGCGATGCCCTGCGTCAGCGCGGTGCGGCATGCGGCAATCGTGGCCCCGGCAGACCGGCGCGAACGCTCCACCATTTCATGCGACCACGGGAAGCCAATCTCGCGCTGGCGCGCCGGGTCGAGCCGTCCCGCCGAGACATCCGCGATGTAGTCGGCCGAGTGGGCCAGCGCGAGCGCATCGTCGCCGGCGCGCGGGGCTTCGTGCAGTTCAAGCCCCGACACCTCGCGGACCACGGCATCGCGCAGCATGCTGTACTTGCGCATGGGAAAGCGGTGCCCAGGCGGCAATGGCAGGACGAAGTGGTCGGCGTAGAAGGCTAGCATCGGGGGCGCTGGGGGGGCGGGCGCTGGTTTTTTGGACGGAAAGTGACGCGTTATCGCCATTTCCCGACCGGACAGTCAGCGATGGTAGCACCGAGTCAGATACCGGGCCGGTGGCGATGCCGCAAACCATGGGAAACGCTCGTTTTTCTCGCGTCGCACCACCCTGGCACCCGACGACCAGATCAGGACAAACCCTTACCCATGGCGGGATAGTGGCCCGCAATGCCCTTCCGGAGGGCATTCCTCCGGTATTTTTGTTGCGCCGCACAAAAACCGCTTGACACCCAAATTACTTTACTTAGAATTGGATTTGTTGCGGCGCATCAAAGAACGAAACGCTCTCGGAAACGCCGCCAAACATACGAAGGTACGCTCGGGCTGGCCAGACACTTAAAGTCATGGCGCTGACATCTGGGCGGCTTAATTTTACTTTTGCTTGACCTTGAAGTTCACCACTGGAGACCAGCAATGATCCTGACCCCGGAACAAGTTGCAGCCGCACAAAAAGCCAACCTCGAGACCCTGTTCGGTCTGACCTCGAAAGCCTTTGAAGGCGTCGAGAAGCTGGTTGAGCTGAACCTGCAAGTGGTCAAGGCTACGTTCGCCGAGAACGTCGACAACGCCAAGAAGGCCCTTGGTGCCAAGGATGCCCAGGAACTGCTGGCCATCCAGGCTTCCCTGGTGCAACCGGTTGCCGAAAAGACCCTGGCCTACACGCGTCACCTGTACGAAATCGCTTCGGAAACCCAAAGCGAATTCACGAAGGTTGCCGAAGCCCAGCTGGCCGAAGGCACGAAGAACGTGCAAGCCCTGGTCGATAACTTCGCCAAGAACGCCCCGGCCGGTTCGGAATCGACCGTCGCCATCGTGAAGTCGGCCATCTCGGCTGCCAACAACGCCTACGAGTCGGTCCAGAAGGCCACCAAGCAGGCTGTTGAAATGGCCGAAACCAACTTCCAGGCCGCTGCCACCGCCGCGACCAAGGCTGCCCAGCAAGCCAGCGCCACGGCTCGCACCGCCGCCAAGAAGCCGACGGCTGCTGTCTAAAGCACCGTAGTTCTCCAGCGTACCGGCTTCGGCCGGTCCGTTGGCAAAGCATCCTGGCCCTATCCGGCTGACATGGGTATTTTGCCAACGGAAGCGTAGGCAAGACGCGGGTGCATCGCCCCGTCGCCCCCCCTTCCCGTACCGATCTTTCCTCGGTACCCATTCCGAAAAGTACGTTCAGGCCCGGCCCTGCCAGCAGGTTGTCGGGCATTTTTTCGCCCGCTTGATGCTGTTGGAATCGCTTGGCGGTTAATTGAATTATCAAGCCAAAAAAGAAACCCGCCAGATAGATCGGAAGAGCTTCGTTTTGGGAA
>NZ_PJRP01000003.1:196390-565605 GCF_002858765.1 Cupriavidus pauculus | reverse complement strand
GGATACCCGTGTGAAAGTAGGTCATCGCCAGGCTCTTATACCCAGAACCCCCAAGCCCTAAAAGCTTGGGGGTTTTGCTTTTGCGGCGCGCGAAACGATATCGCTCCTGCAGTCGGTGCAAATGCCGTCGGGCGCGCGTATCATCGTCGCTGACATGACAGCCGACACAAACGCCTCCGACGACGCCAGCCCTGCCGTCGACATCGATGCCAACACCGATTTCGATACCGCCTGGTTTCTCTACTTGCTCGAATGCGAAGGCAATTCGATCTATACCGGTGTAACGACTGACGTTCAGCGAAGATACGCGCAGCACGTGGCGGGTACCGGCGCAAAATACACGCGCGCTCGCAAGCCAATACGGCTACTCGGCTGGATGGTATTTCCAAATAAATCCGAAGCACTCAAGGCGGAAATCCGGACCAAGCGGATGACGGCGGGGCAAAAGCGCGCAATGTGTGCGACGCTGCAGCAAGCTGATGGCAACGGATGACGCCAAAATCGGCCACGATCGTGTAACGACCACCGATTCGCCATAAAAAACGCCGGCCAATGGCCGGCGTTTTCTTTGCCGATCGGGCTGTACTAGACCACGATCAGGTTCACGTCGATATTGCCGCGCGTGGCGTTCGAGTACGGGCAAACCTGGTGAGCCGCTTCCACCAGCTTCTGAGCGGCTTCCTTTTCCATACCCGGCAGGGAAATTTTCAGTTCCACCTGGATACCAAAGCCCTGCGGGATCTGGCCGATGCCAACGGCACCTTCGATCTTGGCGTCGGGCGACACCGTAATCTTCTGCTGGCCGGCGACGAAGCGAATCGCGCCGAGGAAACAGGCCGAGTAACCCGCCGCGAACAGTTGCTCCGGATTCAGGCCGTTGCCGGCGCCGCCCATTTCCTTGGGTACCGCGAGTTTGGCGTCCAGTTGGCCATCCGACGTCGTGGCGCGACCATCACGGCCACCGGTTGCGGATGCGTGGGCGGTGTACAGGACTTTTTCCAGTTTCATTTGCACTCTCCTAGGTTTGCCCGGGGGCGGGCAGCAGTTTCAAGATGCCGACTGAGTCGGCCGTCAATCTTCCGATCGCGCTTCGTCCAGCGTCGACCGTAAGTCATGCAGTCGCGATGTCAGTGCCTGGATCTCTTCCACAGAACACTGCATTGCGCACAACAACTTTTCCGGGATGGTGGCAGCGGCACTTCGCAAGCCACGGCCGGCATCCGTCAAACTGACCAACACGCGGCGTTCGTCTTCGGCGTCGCGTCCGCGGTGCACCAATCCCACCGCTTCCAGCCGTTTCAACAGCGGTGTCAACGTCCCCGAATCGAGCGTCAGCCGCCCGCCCAGTTCCGAAACACTCACCTCGGCGTGCTCCCACAGCACAAGCATGACCAGATACTGCGGATAAGTAAGTCCAAGCTCACCCAGGATGGGCTTGTAGACCTTGGTCATCGCCAGTGACGTCGAATACAGCGCAAAGCAGAGCTGCTGATCCAGTTGCAGCCAGTCTTCCGTCTTCGGAGGGGTCGTCGTTTGCGTCGTCATGACTATATCTTATACACAATTAAATTGTGTGCAATATAAATTTCACATCGGCCCTATAGAGAATAGGGGGCGGCCGTGACAGATCAAAGGGGATCAAAGGCTGATGCCGTACGACCTTCGTACAACCCTTAAGTCTGGTTTAAGTGTGGGTGCATAGGATGGCCCTGTCGCGCCAACACTCGGCGCTGTCCATCATCCAGAAAGGAAAGCACCATGATTCGCCAGACTCTTGCCCGTTCCGCAGTCGGTGTTGCCGCGCTTGCTGCCCTGGCCGGCGGATACGCCTATCTCCAGAAGGACGCGATCACGCCCGGCTATGCAGCGCCGATACCGGCCGTGGCTACCGCTGTCGCCGTGGCAACCCCGACCGATTTTTCAGGCATCGTCGATCAGTATGGCCCCGCTGTGGTCAACATCAGTGTGACCGCCCGCGCGCAGCGAACCTCGGCGCAAGTGCCGTCGGGCATGGACCCGGACGATCCGCTGTTCCAGTTCTTCAAGCGCTTCGGCCCGCAATTCCAGGGCCCGCAGAGCCAGCAGCCGCAGCTTGTAAAGGGGCTGGGCTCGGGCTTCATCGTCAGCCCCGACGGCCTGATCCTGACCAATGCGCACGTGGTCGACAACGCCACGGAGGTCACCGTCAAGCTGACCGACCGCCGCGAATTCAAGGCCAAGGTGCTGGGCAGTGATCCGCAGAGCGATATCGCGGTGATTCGCATCGATGCCAAGGACCTGCCCACCGTACGACTGGGCGATCCGTCGAAGATTCGTGTCGGCGAACCCGTGCTGGCGATTGGTTCGCCCTATGGCTTCGAGAACACGGTCACGGCCGGCATCGTCAGCGCCAAGTCGCGGTCACTGCCCGATGACACCTATGTGCCGTTCATCCAGACCGATGTGGCCGTGAACCCGGGCAACTCGGGCGGCCCGCTGTTCAACCAGCGCGGCGAGGTCATCGGCATCAATTCGCAGATCTACAGCCAGACTGGCGGCTATCAGGGCCTGTCGTTCGCGATTCCGATCGACGTGGCGAAGAAGGTTGAGCAGCAACTCGTGGCGCATGGAAAGGTCACGCGTGGGCGCCTTGGCATCTCGGTGCAGGAAGTCAACCAGGCGCTGGCGCAATCGTTCAAGCTGCCGAAGCCGGCGGGTGCGCTGGTGAATTCGGTGGAACCGGACAGCCCGGCCGCACAGGGCGGTCTGAAGCCTGGCGACGTGATCGTGCAGCTTGGCAATGACGCGATCGACCATTCCGGCGATCTGCCCGAGCACGTGGCAGACCTGCAGCCCGGCACCAAGACCGATCTCAAGGTGATTCGCAAGGGCGAGCCGCTGACGCTGAGCGTGAAGATCGGCGCCGTGAAGGAAAGCGCCGTGGCCCAGGGCAAGAACGGTGGCGAAGCAGGCGGCCGTCTGGGTCTGGCCGTGCGCCCGCTCACGCCGGCCGAAAAGCGTGACAGTGGCATCGATGGCGGCCTCGTGGTCGAAGACGTGGCGGGTCCGGCGGCGCGTGTCGGCATTCAGCCCGGCGACGTCATCCTGTCGCTCAACGGCACGCCGATTTCCTCGGCCGAACAACTGCGTTCGCTGGTGTCGAAATCGGGCAAGCAGGTGGCCTTGCTGGTGCAACGCGACGATGCGCGAATCTTCATTCCACTCGACCTTGGCTGACCTGCGGTGGCAAGCGGTTTACGCTTCGCAAAACACGTGTACGAGACGTATACGAGGGGCGTGCGGCGGGCGTATACGTATACGCGTATACGCCCGCAAACCCTTGCCAGAAGCGGAATTCCGGGCGACAAACGCCCCAAAGACGCGTTTGAACGGGTATGATCTCGACTGCGATGCATGAACCGTGTGGTGACTCACGTCACCATTTCAGCTCTTGCTGAATCGACAGAAGAAGGAAGTCTATGCAGTTGGATTTCAACCGCGCCCCGATCTCGCCGGGCACCGATCTGGCGAGGCGCCTGACGCCACTCGCCAGAAAGGCGACGGCCCGTCGGCGCAAGAAGGAAGTCCCGCCCCACTGGGAGCGCGGCTATCGATCCCACTACTACCGCAATGACCGTGGCGACAAGCTCGGCGAAGTCCGCTTGTCCGATCGCGGCGACCTGCCCGTGGTCTACCACTGGGCGGCCGGCAACTATTCCGGCGCCGAAGGTTCGCTCGTGCATGCACGTGCCCGCGTGGAAGAAACGGTCGGCTTTGGCATGCGCCAGCTGACGTTGTTCTGAAACTGGGGTTCTAGAGCATCCCCGAACAGTCCCTGACTGAATCGCGTGCCGACCCCAGGCATGCATGTTTTCCGCGATGGCATGACCGCCGCCATTGCCGCGCTGACGCTAGCGTCCCGGTAGTACCTCCTCCGCATTGCATCTGCTAGGCTAGTCCAGTCGGCGTTGCACCAGCATGAAGACCGCAGCCACCAGCGCAATTGCGGCAATCAATCGATAGATATCCTCGCAGGCAATCAGCCGCGCCTGTTGATCGACTATCGCAGCCATTTGCGCCAATGCGCCGGCATGCGCTTGTCCAGCATCGAACCCGCGCGCGGTCAGCAACGACTGTGCCGCATGCATCCAGCTTTCGGTTTCGGCGGGACGCTGGCCAATGGCATGCACCAGGCTCGTATGCACCGCGAACTGGCGGTTCTGCAGCAGCACGGCGCCCAGCGAGGACGCAAACGAACTGGCAATCTGCCGCACCAGATTCTTGCTGCGATAGCCGTGCGCAAAGTCGTCGCCACTCAGCGTGCGGAAGGTCAGCCCGGCAATCGGAATGATGACCATCACCCCGAACAAGCCCTTGGCGACCAATCCGGGCACGAGCGCCGCCGGCGGAACGTCCGGCGGCATGAACGAGAAGAACGCCATCGCGGCCGCCATCAGCAACAGGCCAGTAACCATCACCGGCTTCTTGTGAGTGAGCCTGCGGGCCACGCGCAGGTAGATCCAGATGCCGGCCAGGCTGATCAGCGCGGCCAGCGTATTGAGCCATCCGGTGGTGGCCAGCGGAAAGCGCAGCGCCTGTTCGGCATAGATCGGAAACACGTAGCTGCTCAGATTGCTGATCATGTAATAGACGAAATACATGGCCAGCCCCGTCATATACACGGGCTGCCGCAGCGCGCGCAGGCGCAGCACCGGCGTAGCGTGATGCCACTGCTGCCAGAGGAACACCCCGAGCAAGCCCAGCGCAACCGCCGCCACCATGCCCACGCGCATCGGATGCGAAAAGATGTCGAAGCGTGCCTCGGTCATTGATGCCTGCAGTACGACGACCGCCACCCCGAACAGCAGCAGCGGGCCCAGGGCCGGCCCTTCCTGCTCGGCCCGTGGTTCGGCGTCGGGCAGCAGCAGCCACGTGCCGAGGGCCGCCAGCGCGGCGAACGGCAGCACGCCATAGAACACGTCCTGCCAGACGCCGTGCTCCACCAACTCGGCGGCGAACGCCGGTGCCATGGCCGATGCGCCAAAAATCCCGAGCATAAAGAGGCGCGAAGCGCGTGGCCGGTCGGCCGGTGCAAACATCACGTTCACCAGGATGCGGCAGCTCGTGAACAGCGCACCGCCGCCCACGCCCTGCATGAATCGGGCGACGACCATTTGCGGCAGGCCGATGCTGGTGGCTGCCATGACCGTGCCGGACATGAACAGCAGCAGAGATCCGGTCAGGTAGTAGCGATAGCCAAAGCGCTGCGCCAGCCATTGCTGCTTGAGAATCATCATCATGCTGCCGACCGCATAGGCGGCCTGCACCAGCGCGAAGCTGCGCGGGTCCGCGTCGATGCCGCCGACGATATGGCTCGACGCAAACACGAACATGATGTTTTCCAGAAACTCGACGCCCGTGGTCAGGCCCAGCAGCATCATGAGCAGCGTCTGTCGCTGCCGATGGCTGAGCAGTCGCAGCCAGCGCATGCCGGCGCGCAAGCGGTGCCAGGGGCTGACCTGCGTACTCACGGCTGGCCTGCCTCCAGCGCAGCCAGGTGCTCATGCAGCGCGGCGAGATCGCGCGTGGCGGTGGCCAGCCCGTCCTGACCCAGCGGCGCCCACGCCTGGCCGTAGGCGGCATGCACGGCGGGGGCCGCACGCTCCAGCAGCGCATGGGCGGCCGGCGTCAGCGTCAGTTCCAGGCTGCGCCGGTCGTGTTCCGACGTCTTGCGTAGCACCAGCCCGCGCGCTTGCAGGCCGTCGATCAGCCGCGTCATCTGTGTGCGCGTGGCGTCGATCGACATGCCCAGTTCCGATGGCATGGTCGGCTCGCCCGCATCGATTGCCAGCATGCTGATCACCAGGTATTGGCTCAGATCCAGCTCAAACGGCGCCAAGGCGTGCTCGATGTGATGTCGCAGCAACCGCGCGGAACGCAGTAGCAGACGCGAGGCCAGGATCAGGTCGCGCGGAGCTTCCGGGTGCTCGGCGCAGAAACGGTCAATGCGGCGTTCAAACGACATATTAATTTCATCGGTAATAGTTACGTATGAAACTATATGCGTCGAGCCTCGAACTCGCAAGGTCGCCCGGTTGGACGGTGTGGACGGCCAGCAGGACGATCAGGGGTAGTACGATCGGACCGTGTCCGGGCTGCTCACGCGCGGCGCAGCGTTCGCCCAAGCTCGCGCAACGCCTTGCGCAGCCGGGCGACGGTGCCAGCCTGCGTCGTGGCATCGGGGACGCCATAGCGCCAGGCCACGTAATTGTCAGTGAACACTCGCACTGACGACGCAGCGTGTGGCAGTGCGATTTCGGCACGTGTCGCGAAGGCATGGGGCCCTTCGGACGAGCCGCGCGCGATGCCATGGCGGGCCAGCACGGCGCAGTACTGCTCGTAGAGCGTCTGAACCGGATCCACCCGACGGCGGCGCAGCCACATCGGTGCCAGCGCGACCAGGCTCAACACGCAGATGCCGACGGCCAGCAACTGTGGCAACCGGTTGCCCAGTCCGGCTTGGTCCAGCAGGCGATCTTGCTGCCTGCGGTCATATTCGAGCACCCAGCGCTGCCATTTGTAAGTCAGGCCGTCAAAGCCCCAGCGCAGGTCGCGCAGCCAGCCCGGCGCCCGGAGTTCACGAAGCGCGCCCAGATCCTCGCCCGCCAGCGCCGCATCGACGCCGCTTTCCACACGGCTCGGCGCCACGGCGCTGGTCGGATCCACCCGCACCCAGCCGCGTCCGGCCAGCCAGACTTCGGCCCAGGCATGGGCGTCGGATTGGCGGATGACATAGTGCTTGCCCAGCGGGTTGTACTCGCCGCCCTGGTAGCCGATCACCACGCGGGCGGGCACGCCGGCGGCGCGCATCAGGAAGACGAAGCTGCTGGCGTAGTGCTCGCAGAAACCGCGCCGCGTGTCGAACACAAAGCTGTCGACCTGCGCCTTGCCCAGCGTCGGCGGCGACAGGGTGTACGCGAACGGCGCCTCGGCAAACAGCCGCATGGCGGCCTGCACCCGCTGCCAGGGGTCGGCGTAGCGCGCCATCCAGCCGGCTGCCAGCTCGCGGCTGCGTGGGTTGCCATCAGGCAGCGCCAGCGACAGTTGCAGCGTGCGGCGGGTCAGCGGCTGCGGCACGCCCTGCAGCCACGACCGTGCGCGATAGCGCAGGACGCGATCCACCGGACTTCGCGCAAAGAATTCACCGTCAGGCGAGCGCTGCGCAGCCAGGCTGTCCGACACCGCCACGCCACGGTCCAGCAGATAGAGCCAGGTCTTTTGCGTGGGCTCCAGCGTGACGTTGTACTCGCGCGGAACGGCGCCGGCCGGGCCAGCGGCATCCGCTTCGCCCTCGTCACTTTCGCTGCCCAAGCCAGCGGCCTGCCGCAGCGGGGGTTCGGCGTCGGGACGCCAAGCCTGGCCGTCATAGTCCCACAGCACCCGGGCCCGCCAGTACAGGGCACTGGCAGGCAGCGGGTTGCCAACGATATCGGCGCGAAACGCCACTTCGGGCGAGCGGATCAGTTCACCGATGCTGCCGGGCCGCATCGTGTCGCTGATGCCGGTGCGCCCGACCGGGTCCGATTGCGGCAGGCGCCAGAGCGGATGCTCCAGGCGCGGAAACAGCACGAACAGGAACAGCGCCCACGGCAGGCCGAACAGCGCCATGCGGCCCAGCAGCGGCCAGATGGCCAGCCGCCCGCGTGCCTCGGGGTGGTGGAACAGCAGCCAGTTGCGCAGGATCCAGGCACCGATGGCCATGCTGTATATCGCCAGCCAGAACGGCTGCTCTTCCAGATACAGCGTCAGCAGCAGATAGAACGACAACTGCGTGACCAGCGTGGCATCTGCCACCGCGCGCGTTTCCATCAGCTTGAGGATGACGAACGCGGCCAGCAAGGCCACGCACAACTCGCGCCCAAAGCCGCCGCCGCCGCGCCAGACCAGTGCGGCGGCGATCAGCAGCACCAGCATGGCCGTCGCGCCGACGATCAGCTTCGATGGCAGCGGCGCCCGCTGGCGCCACAGCAGCCAGCGCCATGCCAGCAGCAGCACCAGCAACAGGCTGACGGACACCGGCAACGTACGGGCCTGCGGCGCCAGCACCAGCGCCAGCTGGCCGATCAGCATGCCGTGCTCCTGATGGGCCAGCGCGCGGGGTTGCATCGGCGCCTTCATGCGGTGCGCCGCTCCGGCCAGACGGCCAGCGCCTCCAGGCAGGCACGGCGATGGGCCGCGCCGTGACCCGGCGGAATTTCCACGCCTGGCAACCGCAGGCCGACGTCGAACTGGTCACCGGCTGCCAGCACCCATGCGCACAGCCGAGACAGCCGGGCCTCGGTATCCATGGTCAGCGGCAGCGTACCCCAGTCGATCCAGCATGCCGGCTGCCGTGGCACCTGCCCTGTGCGGCTCAGCCAGCGGCCGGTGCGCGCGCTGTGCTTCCAGGCGATGCGGTGCAGCGGATCACCGGGACGGTACTTGCGTAGCTGGTCGATGCCGTCGTCGGACACCACGCCGATGTCGCCGTCGTCACTGCCGTCGTCGGGTTGGGCCACAACGGGCAGCGGCGGCGCGTGATGCTCGGGTGCGGGGTAGACGCACGTGGTGATGGGGAAGTCCGCGTAGCTCCAGACGCGGAACAGCCCGAACGGAAAGCGGCTCGAAATGGTCACGCGCGGCAGCGCCAGCCGGCCACGCCGGCGGGCGTCCATGCGCACGGCCAGCACACCCTGGCCGAGGCCATCCAGCGTCAACGCCGGCGCGGCCTCGGCCGTACCGCCGGACGCCGCAACGGCCTCCACGCCAATCCGCGCGCCGCCATCGTGATTGGCGACGTGCAGCGCGAACTCCGCGACATCACCCGCGAACGGCGGCGACACCGGGCCCGCCGAGATTTCCAAGTCAAGCAGGTTGCGATAGGCCATCCACATGCAAGACATTCCGATGCCGACCAGCAGGAATGTCAGCGCGAAGCCCAGGCTGATGTTGTAGTTCAGCGAAGTGGTCAGCATGGCCAGCAGCAGCACGACAAAGCCGAGCCCGCTGCGGGTGGGCAGGATATAGAGATGGCGCCGGTCCAGCGTGACCACGCCATTGACGGGCTTGCGGGGACGGTGCGGGCGCGGCATCGCCACGCCTACCGGCCCTGCGCGGCGGGTGTCGGATGCCTGGGACGCCTTGGCTGGCGCCATGTGGGCACATGGCATGGCGGTTTGCGCGACGCGGGACCGGGCGCGCGTCAGGGAATCGCAACGCCTGCCATCAGGCGATCCAGCGAAGTGGCCGCCTGCCCGGCCGGCAACAGCCGATGCGCGGCCACGGCGGCAAACACCGCCTGCACGTCTTCTGGCACCACCATGTCGCGCTGGTCGACCAGTGCCCAGGCGCGTGCGCAGGCCAGCAGCGCCAGGCCGGCGCGCGGCGACAACCCGGCCACGAATGCCGCTTCCACGCGCGTGGCCTGCACCAGCGCCAGCACGTAATCCACCAGCGCCGGGCTGGCGTACACGCGGCTGGCCGCGGCCTGCAGCGCCAGCACCTGTTCGGCATCCATCACGGCCGACGCCTCCTGCGCGGTGGTGCCACCCAGATAGAGCACGCGCTCGAAGGCCGGGTCCGGATAGCCTAGCGAGATGCGCATGGTGAAGCGGTCAAGCTGCGATTCGGGCAGCGCATGCGTGCCGACCTGTTCGAGCGGATTCTGTGTGGCGATCACGAAGAACGGCGCCGGCAGCGCGTGCGTCACGCCGTCGTGTGTCACCTGGCGTTCGGCCATGGCTTCGAGCAACGCGCTCTGCGTTTTCGGCGGGGCGCGGTTGATTTCGTCGGCCAGCACCAACTGGGCAAACACGGGACCGCGATGGAAGCGGAAATTTCCGGTGTCGCGCATATAGACCGACACGCCCACCAGATCGGCCGGCAGCAGGTCGCTGGTGAACTGCACGCGCTGATACTGCAGGCCCAGGGTTTGCGCCAGCGCGTGCGCGAGCGTGGTCTTGCCCACGCCGGGCACGTCTTCCAGCAGCAGGTGGCCGCCGGCCAGCATGCATGCCAGCGCAAGCCGCACCTGGCGCGGCTTGCCCAGCACGATGCGGCCAAGCTGGTTCTGGGCCTCGGCCAGCGAGGCGGTAATCCTGGGTCGGGCTGTCACGTTCGGCGGCCTCAATGGCGGGTTGGCGATGACGGTGCGATACGGCGGGGTGCCGGTGCAATACGACGGGGCGCGGCAGGGTGGGGCCATTGTAGCGGCGTGGAGGTCGCATCGGACAGTGGGTTTCCGCACGGTTGTACGCGGCTGACAGTTCGGGAATGCACCGGAATCGGGCGCCAGCCGCGCCGGATCTCGCGCGTTCTGGCATCATCGACCTGTTGGCACCTTGCCACTTTTCAGAATCGTCCTAGCCGCTGCAATGACTGCTTCGCAACCGCGCGTGTCTGGCGCGCCTGCCCCACTCGATTTCGACTCTTCCGCGCCGCTGGCCGACCAGGCGGCGCTGGCCAGCCTGGCCCGGGAATTCCATACGGGCGGCTATATCGTGCTGCGCAATTTTGCCAGTGAGGCCACGTGCGCGGCGCTGGAGGCCGTGACCCGCCAGCATCTGGCGGCAGCCGTGCCGCCGGTGGAGTTCGAGGCCGACCTCGGCTACCCCGGTGCCCCGGCCACGCGCCAGGACGCTGGTGGCCATACCGTGCGACGGCTGCGCCAGGCGTATGGCCGCGACGAGGCGTTCCGCCGCTGGGCCAGCCATCCGCAACTGGTGGCGACGGTGGAGGCGCTGCTGGGTGAACCCACCCGCCTGACGCTGGCTCACCACAACTGCGTGATGACCAAGCACCCCCACTATGGGAGCCAGACCGGCTGGCACCGCGACACGCGCTACTGGTCGTTCGTGAACCCGGATCTGGTTACCGTGTGGCTGGCGCTGGGCGACGAGGACGAGCGCAACGGCGTGCTGCGCGTGATTCCGGGCTCGCATCGCGCAAAGCTCGATCCCGCCCAGCTGGATCCGGCCGAATTCCTGATCGAGGCGCATCCGGCCAGTCAGATGCTGCTGAAGGGCGCGATGCCGCTGGCATTGCATCGTGGCGACGTGCTGATGTTCGACAGCCGGCTGTTTCATGCGGCGGGCCGCAACGATTCCGAGACCGTCAAGCTGTCGGTGGCGTTTGCCTATTTCGGCGCCAGCAACCGCCCGGTCAGCGGTTCGCGGTCGGCCGAGTTCGGCAGCGTGGAGATGCCGCCGGCCACGCTTTGATATCCGCAGGTCGCTGAAGCGAGGTACGGCGGGCTAGTCGGTCCAAGCGGACTTATGCGGTCTGCAGCGGCAGGTAACCGTCATGGTCGTCCGTCCGCCCGCCGAGATGGCCTCGATGGTGCCGCTATGTGCTTCGGCGATCATGCGGCAGATGGCCAGCCCCCATTCCCATCCCGTCCGACTTGGTGCTGACGAACGGCTCGAAGATCTGGTCGATGCGCGCCGGGTCGATCCCCTTGCCGTTATCGACGACCTCGATCAATGCCATGCCCGGCTTGCCGGGCACCACGCGCAGGGTCACGGCGGCAACCCCGTGCGGCTGGCCCCGCAACGCATCTACCGCGTTGAGCAGCAGGTTGAGCACGACCTGCTGGATCTGCACGCGATCGCCGTACAGGGGCGGCAGCGCGTCATCGAGGTCGAGTTGTAGCGTGACGTCGGCGTCGTAGAGCCGGGCTTCCACCAGCGGCAGGATGTCGAGGACGGCCTGATCGAGTTGAAACGGATGGCGTTCCGTGGGCTCGCGGCGCATCAGTGCGCGCAGGCTGCGGATCACCTGTTCGGCCCGCTCCGACTGGGCCTGAATCCTGCGGATGCCATCGACCACTTCGGCCGTATTCGGCGTCAGGCGGTTCATCCAGCGTTGCATGGCATAGGATTCGACGCGAATTGCGGCCAGCGTCTCAAGAGAAACCTCGCCGTCCAGGTGCGCCATGATCATGTCCTTGGCGCGCATTTCCTGTCACGACGCCAGCCGGGGCTGCACGCGGCGCGTCATCTGCGCGATGCCGCCATAGGTCTGCACCAGGTGCGCGCGCAGTGCCAGCGCCATATGGTCGACGAACAGCGTCGACGCGTGCGCCGAGTGTTCCAGTGCCGGCAGCAGGGCCTGGCTCAGATGATGGACAACGGGGTCCGCCACGGTCAGGTGGGGCCGGCAATACAGTCGCTCGACGGTCCGCGCGCCCATGTCCCTGACCGTTTCATCCAGCGCAGCCTGCGGCAGATAGAACTACAGGCAGTCGTATTCGCCGATCAGGTTCGATACCCAGTTCCGTTCGAAATCGTAGACGGCCAGGAACTCCGCGCCGAACGGCGCATGCGGCGCAGGCCGGCCGCCGACCCACAGGTCCTGCTCGCCAAACGGGCGTAGCTGCAGGACGACGAGGTAGGCGGGCTCGCGCTCGTACGGATCGGTCGGACCCGTGTTGCGACGTGTGCTGCGCACGCGCAAGATGCCGATGGGGGTATAGGGGAGAGCCCGGCTGATGATGGTCTGGGTCACCTCCGCGTTCATGTGCGCGGAGTATTGCCATAGACATATCGCTCGCGTCGCCCGCTGCACTGTCGCGGGTGGCGGGCCGGGCGGGGTCGTGATCCAAAAGGCGCCTCGATACCGAAAGTATGACGGGCGCCCGTTATAGGCAGGTGCGGTTAGACGGGCTTGTGACGCGAGGTGTTGCCGCGGAACAGCGCCAGCAGGTCGGCGAAGCGGAACGGCAGCAGCGGCGTGGCATGGCGAACGGCATCACGGCGTGCGAAGTGGCTCAGAAGCTGCTCGCCCACCGGACGGTCGAAATACGAAGCATCCGGGTAGTTCATGGTCAATCCCTATTGCGGTTAAGAAACGCCTACAGTATACACTTTATGGTGCACTGCGCCATTTCCTGGTGCGCAACAAGGGATTGCCGGATTCGATGTGGTGCGTCCGGGGGCGGGCATACGTGCGTCGGCAGAACGCTGCAGGAATGCCCGCCGGCGCGTCAATTGGCGCGCGGCTGGGTGTATCGATGGGGAGTTGAACAGGTGTGACTGCTGCGCCGGCCGAGAAAGATCGTCCGGCGCGCGTGTCTGTCAGGCGGAAGGTTGTGCGTCCGCGGCCGCGTCGGCAACGTTGATCGATTCCACGGCCTTGGCCGCACTGTAGACGTGCCGCGTGGCCAGCAGCGATGCCAGATCGGCGTCGCCGGCAATCACGGCCTGCAGGATCTGCGCGTGCTCGTCCCAGTTCAGGCGTGCGCGGCTCAGGTTCGCCGGGGCGAACAGCAGCGCGGTACGCTCGCGCAACGATCGCATCATGTCCTGCAGCACGCTGTTGGCGGCGATATTGCCCAGTACCTCGTGAAAACGCGAGTTCAGCTCGACAAAGCGCTCGGTCTGGCCGCTGTTCACGGCGTCGTTGCCTTCCTGCAGCACTTTCTCGAGTTCCTCGACCAGTGTCGGGTCGCGGCGCTGGGCCGCCAGCTTGGCGTTAAGGCCTTCCAGCGTGGCTCGCACTTCCACCATTTCGCGTGCGATGTTGGGCGACAGCCGGGCCACCGATGCGCCGCGCCGCGGCTCGATACGCACCAGCCCTTCGGCCGCCAGCGCGCGCAGCGCTTCGCGCACGGGAATGCGCGATACGCCCAGTTCCAGGGACAGCGTGTTTTCCACCAGACGTTCGCCCTGTTCGTACTGGCCGCCCAGGATGCGTTGCCGCAGGGTGTCCGTGACCAGCGCGAACAGTGGGGAATGCTGGGCGCCCAGGCTTGCGGCCGGGGTGTCCGGACTCGGCTTCAGGGCAGCGGTGGCGTCGTTCATGATCGGGATCGGCCGTCGGATATCGGTGATAGGCCGCGGTCGAAGGGCCGCGGCGTGAATGCCGCTATTGTATACCGTCACCTCCTGAATCAAGACATAGGGTAGACATCTACCGGCATTCCGCCCGTGCAACGTTCGGCCCGTTCGGCCATCCGTCGGGTCTGCGCGTCAGCCCCCCGCGTGCTGGAACGTGAAGCCATCCGAATACATGAACGGTGTCTGCGCCCCCAGCACCATGAACGTCTGCTTGGCGTCGTGGATCATGTTCGGCGAACCGCACAGATAGATGGCGTGCTCGGACAGGTCGCCCAAGTCAGCGGCCACTGCCTCGTGGACGTAGCCACGGCGGCCCTGCCAGCTGTCGTCGGCGCGCGACAGCACCGGGACGTACTGGAAGTCGTAGAGCCGTTCGCCCCACTTGGCGATCTCGTCGTGCAGGTAGAGATCCGCCGCCGAGCGCATGCCCCAGTAGAGCCATACGGGCGGACAGTCGGCATCGTCCATTAGCGATTCGAGCATGCTCTTGATCGGCGCCAGGCCGGTGCCTGTGGCCACCATCAGCAGCGGCCGATAGTCTTCCTTGCGCAAGCTGAAATCGCCGTGCGGCAGTTCCACGTCGAGCCGGTCGCCCGCGCGCAACTTCGGCAGTTGCGTGGACGTGAAGCGGCCACCGGCGATCTGCCGGACGTGGAAGTCCACGGTGTTGCCGGCCGGTGCCGACGCCATGGAGAAACTGCGATGCGTGCCATCGTCCAGCAGCACCTTCAAATACTGGCCGGGCTCATAGACGAAGGGCTCGTCTTCGGGCAGCGCCAGGCGCAGGTGCAGCACGTCGGGGCCGAGCGGCGCCACCGACAGCACGGTTGCCGTGGCGCGCCGGGCCGGCACCTGCGGGCCCCCCGCGCGGGCCGTGCTGATGACGAGGTCGCCGTCGGGCCGCGCCTGGCATGCCAGCGCGAAGCCGTCGGCGTGCTCTTCCTCGGTCAGCCCCATCGGGAAGTCTTCGTAAGAGACGGACCCCTGCACCACGCGCATGCGGCAGGTGCCGCAGCCGCCGAACGTGCATTCATGCGCCAGTTCCACGCCGCAGCGCAGCGCGGCGTCGAGCACCGATTCACCGGGCGCCACCATGAAAACCTGTTGCGTTTCCGCAATCTCGACCCGATGGGACATGACGATTCCCCCTTGCTTACTTCTTGATGTCGGCCTGCGCCAGCACGGTCAGGTCTTCGGCGGCCAGCAGGTCGCGCAGCGCCTCGAGCGCGGCCACGCCGCACGCGGTGTCCTGCTCGCCGTTGCCGCCCGACAGGCCCACGCCGCCGATCACTTCGCCATTGACCACGATCGGGTAGCCGCCCACGAACACGGCGAACTTGCCGTCGAAGCTCCACTGGATGCCGAATGCTTCATTGCCGGGCAGCGCCGGGCCGTTCGGCGCGGTGTTGAACAGGTGGGTGGACCGCTTGTGGCCGGCCGCGGTGAACGCCTTGTTCCACGCGATCTGCGGGCCGGTGATACGCGCACCGTCCATGCGTTCGAGCAGCAGCGGGTAGCCGCCGTCGTCGACGATGCAGACCGATTCCAGCACGCCGATTTCCTCGGCCTTGCGCACGGCGGCGGCCACCATGTGGCGGGCTTCCCTCAGTTCGAGCTTGATGGCTTTCTTCATGGCTGTTTCCTTAATTTTGTGTCGGATGCCCGGGTTCAGACGCCCTGGTAGACGGTCTTGATTTGCGTGTAGAACTCCAGGCCGGCGCGACCCGATTCGCGGAACGTCGACGTGCTGGACCGCTTCAGGCCGCCGAACGGCGCGTTGACCAGATTGCCCGTGGTGGTGCGGTTGATCTTTACGGTGCCCGATTCGATGTCGCGGGCAAAGTCGTGCATGTAGCGCGGGTTGCGCGTGGCGATGGCGGCGGACAGCCCGTATTCGGTGTCGTTGGCTTTCGCGATGGCATCGGCATAGCTGTCCACTTCGATGATCGCCAGCACCGGGCCGAAAATCTCTTCGCGGGCAATGCGCATGGACTGCGTGACATCGGTGAACACGGCCGGCGCCACGTAGAAGCCATTGGCGAAATCGCCATCGGTCAGCTGCTGGCCGCCGCACAGCAGTGTGGCTTCCTGCTTGCCGGCCTCGATGTAGCCCAGCACGGTCTGCAACTGCTTGCGCGTGGCCAGCGGACCCAGGTCCATGCCCGGCGTCATGCCGCTGCCGATCTTGAGCGTCTTCACCTTGGCCACGAGCTTGTCGGTGAAGGCCTGCTTCACCTCGCGCATGACCAGGATGCGGCTGGTGCCGGTGCACGCCTGCCCCGACAACGACAGCCCGCCCTTGATGGCCAGGTCCACCGCGCGGTCGAGGTCGGCGTCTTCCATCACGATCAACGGATTCTTGCCGCCCAGTTCCATCTGCGTGCGCGTGGTCATCGGCACGGACTTGTGGATCTGCTCGCCGGCCTGCGTCGATCCGGTGAACGACACCGCGCGCACCGCACGCGATTCGACGATGGTCGGGCCCACCTCGCCGGCGCTGCCGGTCAGGAAATTGAGCACGCCCTTGGGAATGCCAGCCTTGACGAAGGCCTCGGCCAGGCGATAGCCGGACAGCGGCGCATCGGACGACGGCTTGAATACCACGGTGTTGCCGGTGATCAGCGCCGGCGCGATCTTGCGCGCCGGAATCGACACGGGGAAGTTCCACGGCGAGATCACCGTGACCACGCCCAGCGGCTCGCGCAGGCTGTACACGAGCATGTCCGGATCGTCGATCGGATAGCTTTCGCCGCTGAAGGTCTGGCCTTCCACCGCGTAGAAACGCAGCGTTTGCGCCGAACGCATGATCTCGTCGCGCGCCAGGTTCAGCGACTTGCCTTCCTCGCGCGTCAGTTCGGCGGCGATGGTGTCGGCATTGGCTTCCAGATGGGCGGCGGCATCGTTGAGAATCTTCGCGCGCTTGCCGATCGGCGTCTTCTTCCAGCTGTCGAAGGCGGCGGCCGCGGCGGCCACGGCGGCGGTGGCGTCGCGTGCGTCGGAGGCCGCGTGGCGGCTGACGATGTCGCGCGTGTCGGCGGGGTTGATGTTGTCGAGCGTGCGGCCGCTGGCGCTATTGCACCATTCGCCGTCGATGTAGTTGCGGTACGTCTCGGTCATCTTGCGGGGGCCTTGTTCTGGTTCGGAGAGACGCCGGACCTGCGCCCGGTACACGACACACGGTACGGGGCGGGTCCGGCTTGTCTGGTGCCTGGGAGTATGCTCAGGCGGCGGCTTCCGACTTGGTGTCGACGTAGTCGTAGTACAGCGCGGTCGTGTACAGCAGGCGCATCTGTGCGCCGATCTCGCAGATCTTCAGGCAGCGCTGCTGCAGTTCGGGCGTGTTGGCGTGCTCCAGCACGATCTGGTAGCCGCGTTCGCCGTGAATCTCGTCGGACACGATGTGCAGGTCGAAGAATTCCACCTCTTCGTCGGTGAAGCCGTACTTCTCGCGCAGCGTCGGGGTTTGCTTGCGATAGATCGACGGCACCTGCGATTCCAGGCCCACCACCAGGCCGGCCACGGCCACCACCGGGTCTTCACGCATGGCCACGGCGTAGCACCAGCTCTGCAGGCCGCGCGTGGTGGGCGACATGTTGTCGGGGCTCACCACCCGCTCGCGCGTCGTGCCGCAGGCTTCGGCAAAGCGGATCAGCAGGTCGGTGTGGCGGTCGCCGCCGATTTCTTCCTCGTACATGTTGGCCAGCAGGAAGTCCTTGGCCTCGGTCATGTGGTCGGGCGTGCGGGCGTAGATATAGCCAAGGTAGTCGGCGAACGGGCCCACGTAGTGATAGTGGTTCTCGGCCCAGCGTGCCAGGTGTTCGCGGCTCAGCGTGCCGCTGGCCCATGCCTTGCTGAACGGCGCCTGGTTGGCGCTCTTGCCTTTGATGGCGTTTTCCAGGGCGGTGCGGAATGCTTCGCGGTTCATCAGTTCGGCCATTTTGGGGACTCCTGTTTGTCTGCGTTCGGGGTGGAATGAATTTGTATATTTTCTACAACGTCGTTCAGGCGATAAAAAAACCGCGGGCGCGCGGCGACTTCCATGGATTCGGAATCAGGCGGCGGCTGCCTCCGCCGCAGTGATGCGCTGCCAGGCCACGCCTGCCAACGCCACGTCTTCCAGGCCGACACCGACCGACTTGTAGATCACGATGTCGTCAGGTTGCCGGCGTACAGCCGGGGTATCGGGCCGATCGAGTAGTACATCGGCCAGTTCCACGATCTTGTCGTCGGGCAGCGCGGCCTTGTCGGCCAGCACCAGGTCGCCGGCTTCGCGCAGCGACTGGGGCCGCCATTCCACTACCACCGTGGCGGCGCGCGACAGCAGCGTGTCGTCGAGCTCACGGGTGTGCGGCAGGCTGGAACCGATGGCCGCGACGAACGTGCCGGGCTTGACGATGGCACCGGAGAACAGCGGCGTGGTGGAGCGCGAGGCCGTCACGATGATGTCCGCCGCTGCCGCGGCTTCCTCGGGCTGCGCGAAGGCCACCGGGATGCCGCACTGCGCGGCCAGCCGCTCGGCCGCCCCTGCATCGGCATAGGGATCGCACACCAGGATGCGCTTGAGCGGCAACGCCGTCGACAGTTGCAACGCATGCTGCACACCCTGCGTGCCGGCGCCGAACAGCGCCAGCATCTCGGCGTCAGGACGCGCCAGCCGACGCGCGGCCAGCACCGTGCAGGCCGCCGTGCGCAGCCGGGTGATGGCGCCCGCATCGAACGAGGCCAGCGGCCGTCCGTCAACCGTCGAAAACAGCAGGATGACAAACGAGAACTGACCGGCGATGGTTGTATACACCTTGGCGCCGGCCACCTGCTGGGCCGGGATGACCGCCCCCAGCGTCGAAAGCTTCACGCCGCCGGCTTCCGTGCGGATCCGTTCCTGCATGGCGGCATCGCCGCGCCCGAAACTCTGGAAGGCTTCGAGCATCGCGGCCTGGGCATCGGCGGCCGTGACGTGGCGGTCGATCATCGCGTCGGTGATATGGAGCATGTTGAAATCGTCTCGGGGGGGCTATTTCGGTATACAGTCTACACAGAGTTTCGGAAAAAACCAGAGGGTTTTCCCAGGGCGATCGTTTAATCCAGTGTGGTGCGAGATGCGCGCAAACCGTGCGCTGGAGCCAATCTTCGCACCGATCGGGTGATTTCCCTAGGTCGCGCAGTTTTCGCTTGTTTTCGATCGACTGCGGGATATAGTATACAAAACAGTAGCACCACAGAATTCTTATACCGCCCCCACAAGGGCCTCCAGGAAAAGGGGAGCCTCATGCAACATGCTGTTGAGATTGGCCTGGCACATTGGGTGTATCTGCTAGGCGTAGCAGTGATCGTGTTGACCATGATCCTGCGGGCCAATGTCGTGGTGCCGTCCATCCTTGGCACCTTTCTCGTGATCCTGGCCATCACGGGCAGCCCGATCAGCGCACTGGGCGGCATCTTCGCGGCAAGCCTGGTGGCAGCCAAGGAGCTGTTCAATATCTTCCTGGTGATCGCGTTCATGACGGCGCTGCTCAATGCGCTGAAGACACTGCGGTCCGATATCCGCATGGTCGAGCCGTTCCGGGTGGTGATGAAGAATGGGCACAGCGCCTACTTCATCCTGGCCGGCATTACCTATGTGATCTCGCTGTTCTTCTGGCCCACGCCGGCCGTGCCGCTGGTGTCGGCCATCCTGCTGCCGGCCGCCATTGCCGCCGGCCTGCCGCCGCTGGCGGGGGCCATGGCCATTGCCATCGCCGGTCAGGGCATGGCGCTGTCGTCGGACTACGTGATCGGCGTGGCGCCGGGCATCAGCGCCAAGGCGGCCGGCGCAGCGGTCAGCGCCGCCGTGGTGGCTGACCGGGCGCTGATCCTGTCGATCATCACCGGCGCCATTGCGCTGACGCTGGCCTACCTGTCGATGCGACGCCATATCGTGCCGGCCAACGGCGCGCTGCTGGATCGCTGGCAGGCCCGCGCCACTGGCGCCGACACCGCCGTCGAGGCCACCGGCACGTTCGACAAGGCCGAGATCGCCCGCGGCACGTCGCACGAAGAGCCGCTGGTCACCGACGCCAACATCGAGCAGAGCCTGGCCATGGTGGAGCGCCGCCGCGTGAAGTGGTCCAAGTTCTTTGCCGTGCTGACGCCGCTGGCGTTCATCTGCGTGGTGACGCTGATGGTGGCGCCGAAGATTTCGTCGGGCATGCCTGACCTGAAGGGCGGCGCCGCCGCGGCACTGGTGGGCGGCGTGGCCGCGCTGCTGATGATGCTGGCCACGCTGGCTGCCGAAGGCCCGCGCCGCATGCTCGATGTCTGCCCCGACCACATCACCGACGGCTTCGTGTTCGCGTTCAAGGCCATGGGGTCGGTGCTGCCGATCGCGGGCTTCTTCTTCGTGGGGGCCGGCGAAACCGCTGCCCAGATCCTGGGCGTCGATGCGGGCAAGGCGCCAAGCCTGCTGTTTGAGCTGATCCAGGCCTACCAGCACATGATTCCTGACAACCACGTGCTGGTGGCGTTCGGCGTGCTGCTGGTGGGCATGATCACCGGCATCGACGGATCGGGCTTTGCCGGTCTGCCGCTGACCGGCACGCTGGCCGGCGCGTTGGGCCCGGTGGTCGGTTTCGACTCCGCCACGCTCGCGGCCGTGGGCCAGATGGGCGCGGTGTGGACGGGTGGCGGCACGCTGATCGCGTGGTCGTCGCTGATCGCCGTGGCCGGGTTTGCGCGCGTACCTGTGCTCGATGCGGTGCGGGCGCTGCTGCTGCCCGTGCTGGCCGGGCTGTTCGTCTCCACGATCTGCGCCATGTTCCTGTGGCGCTGAACGGGTTGCCTAATCTTTCAGATTCAAGAAATTGTTATGCCGAAAGTCACCTTCCATAAGAACGGCCAGGTCTTCGTCGACGAGGTCAAGCCTGAGACCAATCTCGTCGTACGCGCCGGCATCAAGCAGTTTCCGTATCCGAACCTGCGCTACGAATGCGGCATGGGCAAATGCTCGAAGTGCGCCTGCAAGGTGCTGGCCGGTGCAGAGCATCTGCCGCCGCCGAACTGGAAAGAGAAGAAGCAGCTTGGCGAGCGCCTGGACCAGGGCTTCCGGTTGGCCTGCCAGATCTGGCTGACGCACGACATCGAACTCGAGCAGCCCGAGATGGTGGTCGCGGCATGTTCGTGATCCTGACCAGCAAGCCGGGCCAGTTTCGCACCGAAGCCGTGCCGGGCGTGGAGCCGCGCGAAACGTGGGAATACCTGTTCTACGGGCGGCCCAAGGCGATCTTCGTGATTGCCGAACTGACGGAAACGCAACAGCCGGTAAAGGTGCGCGTGGTCGAGGAATCGACCGCGCCCGACGCCGACCCCGTGATCAACCACGTGCCGACCAAATTCCTGGAGCGCTTTGACACGCTCGACGCTGCCCACGACGCGCTGCAGAAGCTGGCGCACTTCGGCAGCATGGATCTCTCGATAAGGAAACAATGATGCGGGCCGACACCGAAGCCGATGCCACCGTGACCGAAGACACCGACACCGATGGCGCCGCCGCGCCGCAGACGCGCACCGTCGAAATCACGTTCGTGACCAACAGCGGCAAGACCGTGACCGCTCCGGAAAACAGCAATCTGCTACGCGTATCGCTGCGCGAGCAGGGCGGCATTCCATTCAAGTGCGGCGGCGGCATTTGCGGCACCTGCAAGTGCCGGATCGAACAGGGCCTGGAGCACACCGACGCCGTCAAGCCCAAGGAGCGCAAGCATCTGAACGACGACGACCTGCGCGCCGGCTATCGCATGGCGTGCCAGACGTTCATCAAGGGCGACGTGGCGGTGTCGTGGGAGCCAAGGACGGGACCGCGCTGAGGAGGGAGGAAAGGAGGGCGTGAGTATCCGCTCACACCCCCATATTCCGATTCCGATTATTTGCTCACGGCAGCATTCGACGATTCCTGCGCCTGCTCCGCCCCGTAGGTCTTCACCAGATAATCCACGATCGCGGGAATATCCTCGTCCTTCAGCGGCGCGCCGAATGGCTTTTTCATTTTCTTGACCGTGGCGTCCCAGTACGCGCGTGTCGATGTCGAGGGCTGCGTGGATACGTACTGGGCCGAATGGCAGATCATGCAGTTCTGCAGCGCGAGGTTATAGCCGGGCAGTGTGCTGGGTTTGTAGGTGGCGGTTTCCTGCGGCAGCTTGATTTCCACTGGACGGGCATTCGATGCCCCGGACACGGCGCCCAGCGCGCAGGCGGTGGCCAGCAGGAAGGTGTGGTGCTTTTTCATATTGGCCCCTCTCAAACCACCAGGACGCGCGTGGATTCCACGACGTTCCGCATGTATCCCGCAGGATTCCAGGTTGCCGTCAGCGGCTGGATTTCTCCCGACCGGGTTTTGGCACGCACCCGCAAATCGAATTCTCCCTTGCGCTGCGGCTGGAATGCGATGCTCCACTCGCGGAACGAATAGCGGCCCAGGTCCTTGCCCAGTTGCGCGGGCCGCCAGCTGGCGCCGCCATCTTCCGAAAATGCGACGTCGGCGATGCCATGGCCACCATCGAATGCAATGCCCTTGACCACGGCCGGCCGCCCGGACTTGATAAAGCTGCCTGGCATATGGCTGGTGATAAACGACCGGACATTGAACCGGCCAATTGGCACGGTGCTGGCAGGCGCGGTGCCCGGTGCCACGCAGGCGCAGTCGTTGGCCGGAATACGATAGGCGGGGTTCATCCAGAAGCCATCGAACGGCTTGTCCAGGACTTCGATATGCGACAGGTGCTTGACCCAATAGGTGCCGTAATGCCCCGGCACGACCAGCCGTAGCGGATAACCGTTGAGCATCGGCAGATCCTTGCCGTTCATCGCCCAGGCCAGCATGACCTCGCCATCCATCGCGTGGTCCATCGATAGCGCCTTGACGAAGTCGGGGCCGGTTTCAAGCGGCGGGCGGTCAAGGCCGTCGAAGCTGACCTGCACGGCACCTGGCTTGATGCCGGCCTTTTCCAGCACCGTGCGCAAGGGGATGCCAGTCCAGCGTGCATTACCCATCGCGCCATTTCCCAGTTGACCGCCGTTGACGCGCGGCGAGAAATATCCCCGGCCATTACCGGAACACTGGTTGACGGCGACGATTTCCACGGGGTCGCCAAGCTTTCGCAATTCCTGCAGGCTCAGTGACACGGGGCGCGACACTTGGCCGTCGATCGTCAGGCGGTACGTCAATGCATCGATCGACGTGGGAATGCCGCTCCAGTGATAACGGACGAAAAACGCGTCATTTGGCGTGATCACATGCTCGCCAAATACCTCGAATGGGGTTTCGAGTTGCGGCGGCCGGTTGGTCAGCAGGATCAGCGGCCGTTTTTGCGGAAACGCCACCAGTTCGCGATGCCCGTTTTCAAATGGCATCTCGGTGGTATTGGCCGCGCCAAAGGCGCGCGTTGCGCCGAATCCTAGCGACGCCTGCAGCGCCAGGGCGGTGCCGCCCTTCAGCACTCCACGACGCCGTTGATCGATGTCGCCTCTTGTGGGTTTCCTGGCCATTTTGTCTCCTCGCGGGCAGCCGAGATCGGCCGCCTTTTTATATGGTGTCGTAGCCGTTGAGCGTAATCCTAGTGCGCCATATTGCCGAAACAAGTTATTTCGCTATGGCTGACCGGAAAATGCGATGTGTGCAAAGTGCGGACGACCGGATTCGCCCAATGGCAAATGGCCAATCGGCGTCAGGACTGCAATGAGATGGGGGAATCGCCGTGGCGGCACCGGGAATGGTCCCCGGTGCGCTGAAAATTAAGGAGAGATTAAAGCGGGAGCGCGGCCGGTCAGGTCCGCAGGCTCACCATGGCCGAAATTTTCTCGGCCGCTTCGAGCAGCGGCGGCAGGAACCGGTCGGACATTTCCTGAGCGCTGGTCCGATTGGCCTGGCCGCTGATATTCAGTGCGGCGATGACTTGCCCGGTGCGGTTGCGGATCGGGGCGGCCAGCGACACCAGGCCTTCCTCGAGTTCCTGATCGTTCTGTGCCCAGCCACGGGTGCGGATATCAGCGATCAGCGATTTCAGCGCGGCGATGTCGGTGACGGTGCGGCGGGTTCGCGGCTGCAGGTCCGAGGCCTGCAGCACGCGGTCGAGTTCGGTGTCGTCGAGTCCGGACAGCAACACACGGCCCATCGACGAGCAATAGGCCGGTAGCCGGCTGCCGATCGACAGGTTGATGGTCATGATCTTGCGAGCCGGCACGCGTAGCACATAGACGATTTCGGTGCCGTCCAGCACGGAGATCGAGCAGCTTTCGTGGACCGATTGCGATAGCGCCTCCATGACCGGCTCGGCCAGGTTCCAGAACGGCATCGAGGTCAGGTAGGCGAACCCGAGGTCCAGGATCTTCGGCGTCAGGCGGAACAGCCGGCCGTCGTTCTGCACATAGCCCAGCCCCACCAGCGTCAGCAGGATGCGCCGTGCGCCGGCGCGGGTCAGGCCGCTGGCCTGGGCGATTTCGGTCAGCGTCTGGGCCGGATGGCTGGCGTTGAACGCGCGGATTACCGACAGGCCACGCGCAAATGACTGCACATAGCTGTCGCTCGGCTTCTCGGTCGTACCGGCAACGGGCGCGCGGGACGTAGCGGAATCGGCAGGATGCGCCATGGGTCTGAGAGAGTTCGGAAAGGCTCGGAAAGGCCGAAAGGGTAGAGGAAATGTGCCTGCTTTGCCAGTCCGGAGCAACCTTTACCGCTGCGTTGCCAGCCGCGTGGAACTATCGGTGGCGCTGACGAGACGAATCTGTCTATCGCATAATGTGCGGCCGCCCGGCGCGACAGATGCCGCCAGCAAGGAGGCCACGACGGGCGGCCACGACAACAATGTCATACAAGGGAATGGGTTCGGTGAGCGAGACAATCCAATGGAATGATTGGGAGGCATTTTGCAGTGTGGTGGAGCAGGGCACGTTCACGGCGGCGGCCGCGGCTCTGGACTGTCCGAAATCGCGCGTATCGGCCGCGGTGATCCGGCTGGAGACCGCCATTGGCGCCAAGCTGCTGGAACGCACCACGCGCCGCATGCGGCTGACCGATGCCGGCGGCGCTGTCTATCGCGATGTGGCGCCGCTGTTTGCCAGGCTGCGTGAAATCCGCCAGGAAACGCTGGCGCGCGAGGAGCGCGTGCAGGGCATGCTGCGTATCGCCACGCCCTACGAATTCGGGGCGCAGCAGCTGGGCGGCGTCATCTGCCGCACGCTGGCGGCCCATCCGGCGCTCGACATCACCGTGGAAATTGCCCAGGGCCTGGTCGATCCGATCCGGGAAGGCTATGACATCGCCTTCGTGACCGTGGATACCGACCTGCCCGACTCCGGCACCATCGCCCGACGCATCTGGAATGTGGAGCGCGGCCTGGTGGCGGCGCCCAGCCTGGCGGCCAGCCTGCCGGCGCAGATCCAGCCCGAAGACCTGTCCAACATGCCCACGCTGGCCACGCCCGGTGCGTCGGTATGGGAATTTTCGCGCGACGGCCGACGGATTCCGGTGCCGATCCGGCCGCGCATGCAGACGTACAATGCCGAACTGCGCATGCAGGCCGCGCTGGCGGGGCTGGGGATCGCCCGGGTGCCGATGACGGCCGCCGAAACGGAAATTGCCCAAGGCAGGTTGGTGCGGGTGATGCCGGATTACCCGTTGCCACCGCTGAGGGTGTTTGCCCTGCTGCCTGACCGGCGGCTCCAGCCGCGCAAGGTGCGGGCCTTCATGGAAGCCATCGAATCGATGATGGGGGCGGAGCTTGACGCGCTGGGGCAGTAACCGGCCCGGCGGGGATGCGGTATCGGGGAATGTAATGCCGGAGAGGCGGTAGGGAAGGTGGCCCGGCGGAACTCGGGGGAGCGTGCCCCGGGCCTGCTTCGCCTTGGGGGGAAGGCGAAGCCGGTACAACTGGGAAGGGCTTAGGCGCCTTCGCTGTACACGTCGCGCTTGTCGGTCACGCCACGGGCGCCTTCCGAGTACACATCGCGCTTGTCGGTCACCGAGCGGGCGCCTTCCGAGTACACGTCACGCTTTTCGGTTACACCACGGGCGCCGTCCAGGTACGGATCGATCTTGCGGCCGATGCTGCCGTCCAGACGCGACAGGTCCGACAGGGGTTGCGCAGCCTGGGCGGCGGTGGCGCCAGCCGACAGGCCGATGGCGCAGAGCAGGGAGAGGGCGAGGGTCTTCATGGTTGTGCTGTTCCTACTTATTGGCAGAGATCGCGGGTGGGCCCGCGGTGGCTGTAATGTAGGCGTCGGCACGCGCACGAAAAAGGGCGAATCCTCGACAGACTGTCCAGCTGTCTGGACATTAGGGGTTAACCCTAGGAATGCATTTTGTGATACGGTGGCGCCCCTGCCACCGGGTGACGATGCAAGGTGAGTGGTCGCTTACACCACGCCGCGACTGGCGCCGGCGATCAGCATCAGCAGGATCTGGGCGATCACGAACAGCACCAGCGGCGACATGTCGAATCCGCCCAGGCGAGGCATCACACGCTGGATCGGGCGCAGCAGCGGCGCCGTCAGATGCCAGATCGGGCCGGCCAGCGGCGATTGCGGGTTGATCCACGACAGCACCGCCATGAGCAGCGTGACCCACATCACCATGCTGATGCCCCACTTCAGCAGGCTTAGCAGGCCCAAGGCCAGGATCACGGGCAGGAAGGCCAGCGGATCGGCATCCAGCACCAGCGCGCGGCATACCAGGAACGCCACGGCAGTCAGGTAGGCGGCCAGCACGGTGGCCCAGTCGATGCCGCCGATGCCAGGAATAATGCGGCGCAACGGGCGCACGAGCCAGTCTGTGACCTGGAACACTCCCTGTGACACCGGGTTGCGCGACGGCAGCCGGGTCAGTTGCATCCACAGGCGCAGCAGCAGGGCCATGCCGAAGAGCGTAAAGACGGTATCGAGCAGGAAGAGGATGATTTCCGTGAACATCAGGCGGATTTCCCTTGAATACGTTAGAGGGCGACAGGGTGTCGACGACCGCACAGATTCTGCCATACCCCGCCGACCTGCCCCCGTGGAAAATAGGGGTGGAATGCGTGTCATCGTACCGGGCGCAGCCGTGCCACCCCATATAATGGGCGCCTTGTCCGATACCGCCCGCGCAGCCCTTCCTCGCCCATGCCACGCCCGACCGCTTCCGCGAAGTCTACGAACGATGCCAACGCACTGAGCAAGCATGACTTCGAGGCGCTGTCCGATTTCCGGTATCAGTTGCGCCGCTTCCTGCGATTTTCCGAGGATGCCGCGCAGTCCGAAGGCGTGACCGTCCAGCAATACCTGCTGATGCTGCACATCCGCGGCAGCCGCGACAAGAACTGGGCGTCCGTGGGGGAACTGGCCGAGCGTCTGCAGGCCAAGCAGCATGGCGTGGTGGCACTGGTCAACCGTTGCGAGGCCGCCGGGCTGGTTTCGCGCCGGACCAATCCCGACGACCGTCGCGTAGTGCAGATTCACCTGCTGGCCAAGGGCGAGCGCTGCCTGAACCGCTTGGCCACGCTGCACCGGGCCGAACTGGAATCGCTGCGCGGGGCGTTCCGTGTGGCGCGTATTACGGCCTTCAACGACGACGAGGCCGAGCGCGGCTGAGCGCCGGCTGTCGCGCGTCACGCCAGCCGCGTTACAGGCAGTTACCCATCACAATCTCCGGTGACACCTGCCGACATGGCGCGGCACTAGACTCCCGCGCAATATCAACACGCGCGCTGTCGCAGGAGTCCCCATCATGTCCATCACAATTCGCCCGGCCGCTCGCTCGCTTGCACTGGCCGTCCTGGCTGCCGGTACGCTGGCGCTGGCGGGCTGCGCCGCACCCTACGGCGCCGGCTATGGCGATGGGTATGGCACGGGTTACCAGACCGGCTACCAGACCGCCGGCTACCAGGGCGCCTACGGCAATGCCGGATATGGATCGGGCTATGGCAACGGCTATGACGCCGGCTATGGCACCTCGGGCACGCAGATCAGCGGCGCGCCGTATCCCCAGCAGTCCTATCCGCAGCAACAGTCCTACCCCCAGCAGCAGTCCTACCCCCAGTCGACTTACTCGCAGCCGGCCCAGCAGCCGGCCTATCCGCAACAGCCGGGCTATGACCAGTATGGTTATCCGCAGCAGGCCCAGGGCAGCTACGACGGCACTTACGGCAACAGCGCCGGCTACAACGACCCCTACGCGGTGCGCTACGGCTGGGTGGAATCGATCGAGCAGGTGGGCGGGCAGCCGGCCAATGCCAGCGGCGTTGGCGCCGTGCTTGGCGGGGTGGCGGGCGGCCTGCTGGGTCACCAGATCGGTGGCGGGCGCGGCAACACGGTGGCCACCATCGGTGGCGCGGTGGCCGGTGCGCTGGCCGGGAACGAGGTGGAAAAGCGCACGAACACCACGCCGGCGGCATTCCGCGTGCGGGTGCGTACCAACGACAACGCCTATATGACGCTGACGCAGGCCAGCCCTTACAACCTGCGCATTGGCGACCGCGTCAAGGTGCAGAACGGCACGGCCGTCCCGTACTGACGTACCGAGCGTCCTTGCAACGAAAAAGCCCGGCACCAGGCCGGGCTTTTTTTGGGCTGCCCTGCCGTCTTACGACAGCGCGTTGGCCAGGAACGTGAGCGTGCGGCCATGTGCCAGGGCGGCCGAGCGCTGGTGATACGACTCGCGCGCCCAGCAGTTGAAGCCGTGGTCGGCCTGGTCGTAGACAAAGACCTCGGTGCCGCGCTTGCCGGCCACGGCCTGGCGCACCTTTTCCACGTCGTCGGGCTTGATATGGGCATCCAGCGCGCCGTAGTGGAACTGCACCGGCACGTTGATGGCGGCCGCCTCGTGCAGGTTGTTCTGGATACCGCCGCCGTAGTAGGGCGCCGCGGCATCCACCAGCCCGCGCGCCGCAGCCATGTACGACACCAGGCCGCCGAAGCAGTAGCCCACGGCGGCAACCTTGCCGCCTTCGCCAATTTCCTTGCGCAGCGCTTCGACCGTGGCGGCAACGTCCGACACGGTATCTTCCAGGTTCACGGCCTTGCGCAGTTCCATGGCCTTTTCCCAGTCCTGGCCGCTGTAGCCCAATTCCACGCGCGGGGCCGAACGCCAGAAGACGTCCGGGGCCAGCACCACGTAGCCGTCGGCGGCGTACTGGTCGGCCACGCTGCGGATATGTTCGTTGACGCCGAAGATTTCCTGTACCAGCACGATGCCGGGGTTGCCGGCGGTCTTGCCGCCGGGCGGCAGGCTCAAGTAGGCGTCGAAGCTGCCGTTGGCGGTGTCGATACGAATCCAGCGGCTGTTGGGCGTGGTGCTCATGTTGGGAAGACTCCAGGGTTAGTCGGGGCAGGCGCGGGGGCGCGCCAGATCTGCGGAATCCGTGGGGGATCCGCAAGAGACCGCCAAGTGTGCCACCGCGCCGTCAATCGTGCAGCGCGCCTGGCCGGTAGCCGACCGCCAAAAAAATGCCGGCACCCGCGGGAGGGGTAGCCGGCATGGCGGCCGCGCCATAAGCGCGGCACAGGACTGCTTGACTGACTGTTCATCCGCGCTGCTTACCAGCGCATCTGCACATTCTTTTCTCCAGGGCTCAGCGTCGTGCGCTTGGACATGCCCTCGTAAGTGGCCACCACCTGATACGAGGCGCGCGGCCCCTTGATCAGGCACCGTGGGCCTGTGGATGTGAACTCGGCCACCTGCTGGCCATTACGCATGAGCTTCACGTTGACGTCCGACAGATATTCGCCGCGGCCGCCCTGCGTGAACAGCAGGCCCATGTCGTACTGGGATGTCTCGCCGCGCATTTCGGCCTGCTCGTCGGCAGCTACGCCGCCGCAAACATAGGTGAATGGGCCGGCCGTAGAGGTCTTCATGTCCGCGTGGGCGGACACCGACATGCCCAACGCCGCCGCAGCGGCACCGATTGCGCACCAGACACGTACCTGTCGAGTGATCGTGGTGTTTTGTGTTTGCATCGCTTCCTCCTGCCAGGTTGACGGGATGGCGCGACGGGTACCCATTGCAGGAATTGCAGCCCATGAGGCAGGTTCAGGGGCAGGTACGCAGGCCTGGACGGCGGCCTGTCGCGCATCCTCGGGATACGTACCTGAAGTACACACCACTGCACTCGGGGCGTCTGTCAGCGTTTCACTGATCTTGCTGCGGGAAAAGACTGGGAGGTGGCGCGAACAGCGGGCAGTTCTGCCCCTATTCGTGCGGAGAGGGAGGCAAAGAGAGGCGCCGCTCACATGGCGCCCCTCTAATTGTGTAACCGTGCCGGATCGGCGGGGGATCGGTCCGGGATCAGGCGGAGATCAGTAGGCCGACGACTTCTCGAAGCGCGTGCGCCAGTTGTCGCTGTATGCCTTGACCACGGCGTTGTCGCCCCGGATCAGCATGCCGTTCTCGGCGTTACGTTCCTGGGCCGACTTGGTGAAGTTGAACGACCCCGTGAACACGGCCTGGTCGTCGAACACCATCACCTTGTTGTGCGCAATGGCCGGTTTGGTATCGACCACCACGGGAATACCCGCGTTCTTGAGGAAGGTGGCGCTGGTGTAGCGCTCGGAGGCCTGGCTCTTGTCAACGATCACGCGCACGTCCACGCCGCGCTGGTGCGCCTCGGCCACCGCCTTGGCAATGGGGGCGCTCGTGAACGAGTACGCCTGGATCAGCAGCTTGTGGCGAGTGCGGTTGATGGCGTCGACGATCATGTCCTGGCAGCTCGGGCCGTCCGGCACGAAGCACAGCGTGTATGTGCTGCCGCTGGCGAACTGGCTGCTCTGCGCGCGGGGCGTGCCCAGGGCATCGACGGCGCGATCGAACATCGAGGTGGTACGGGCCTGGGCGGTGCCCACGACTGCCAGCAGGCCGACGATGCCCGCCGTCGCGAGCCGCCTGCATTGAAGCAAGGAAGGAAACATCAGGTTACACGGTGGTGACAGGAATTCGAGGGCACGCAGCGTAACAGGCCATGCGCTGATTTCGCAACAGGAAACGCGTCCGGGGCGGGTCGGGGAACTGCCGTGCCGTCTTGGGACTCGACCCGACTGGTGCCTATGATGAAGGCATCCTGTCGCGGCGGGACATGCTGTGCCGCCGCATCCCACGCGAATACAAGGAGGCACGCATGTCCGACCACACCTACAAGCTCGTCGAGATCGTCGGGTCGTCACCCGATGGAAGCGACCAGGCCATCCGCAATGCCCTGGCCAAGGCCGGCGAGACCATCAAGCATATCGACTGGTTTGAAGTGATCGAAACGCGCGGCCATGTCACGGACGGCAAGGTCGGCCACTTCCAGGTGACGCTGAAGATCGGCTTCCGCGTGAACTGACGCGAAAGCCGCGCCGCTGGCCCGCTCAATCGAACTGGTACGACCACAGCAGGTTGATGCGCGGCGAGCGGTGGCTGGCATTGGTGGGCTTGTCGCCCACGGGCTGGGCCAGCGAGACGTCCATCGTGTAGTAGCGGCGGTCCGAGAACCGCAGCCCGATGGCCAGAGACTGCAGCGTGCGATGCGACAGCGAAATACTGTTCGCGTACACGCGCGCCATGTCGGCGGCCAGGAACGGCTGCAGCGTCTTCAGGTACGTGAAATCCACCGCGAACAGCCGGTTGAGTTCCGCCGACGCGCCCCAGCCCTTGTCGCCAGCAACCTCGCCGGCCGGGTAGCCCAGCCCGAAGAAGCGGCCGCCGAAGCTGATCTGCTCGCTCGACGCCAGCCGGTTGCCGCTGTACTGCCCCGCCGCCGACAGCGCCATACCGAAACCCATCGGCAGGTCGCTGGCCTGCGACACCAGCAGCCGCGTGCGCCAGAAGCTCAGGTCGTTGAGGTTGTTCTGGCGATCGGCGCCCAGCGCATCGAAGCCCTTGTACACGCCCAGCGTGGCGCTGCGCGTCACGCCGGTGCCGCGCTGCAGGTATGACACCTCGGCGCTGGCCACGCGCACGCTGGTCGACAGTTCCACCTGTCGTCCGGCGCCGGGCTGCACCGCCTGCGTGTACCGTTCAAACTGGTTGTTGGCATAGAAGCCGCCGGTCAGCGTCAGCGCATGGCGATTGTTCAGGATGACCGGGTAGCTCAGCGTGCCGCCCAGCCGTTTGGCGTCGTTCACGTAGCGCGGATCGAAGCCGATCGGGGCCAGCGTGCTGTTCTCCGGCACGCCGCGATAGTGCGACGCCGTGACCTTCGCCAGCATGCCTTCGGTGCCCAGCGGCTGGGCGTAGGTGGCGGCGTAGTACTCCTCGTTGTCGCGGCCCTTGGGGAACAACGTGGAGAACGATAGCTGCTCGCCCAACGGTGTCAGGCTGTTGGTGGTGGCCGTGGCGATGGCGCGCACGCCGGGCGACATCCATTCGACACCGGTGCCAAACGTGAAGGGCTTGCGCTTGACCTCCAGCACCATGTCACACGCCCCATCGGTGGTGGTGGGCGGCTGTACCGTGGCGTTGACCTGCATGCCGGGCTGCTGCGCCAGCACGTTGACGTAGTGCTCGAAGCTTTCCTGGCGCAGCGGGCGGTCTTTCTTCAGCTGGTCGGCGATCTTGCGCAGCCGCGCCTCGGCCGGGCCAGGCTTGCCCTTCACGGTGATGTTGGCCACGTAGCCTTCCACCACGGTGACCAGCACGTTGCCGTTCTCGAACGCTTGCGCGGGCACGAAGGCGAACGACAGCGGATAGCCGGCGTCCTTGTACATCTGCGTGACCGATTCGGCGGCCTGCAGCAATTCGGCGATGGTGATCTCGCGATTGGCCAACGGGCTGAACCTTGCCGCGATCTGCGCGAACGGCAGCGTCTTCGCGCCTTCGATCTGGAAGTGCCGGGGCGTGAGGCGCGAGGCCAGCAGGTTCTGTAGCGCCGAGTCCGGACGCTCCACCTGCACGGTGACATTGGATTGCGCGGGCTTGCTCGGTGCGATGCTGGGCAGGGTCTGGGTGGGATCGCCCTGCACGGGGCCCCGTTCGGCGTGAGACAGGCTGCTATGGATGACGCCGACGCTGAGCATCAGCGCGGCAACGCGATGGCGTGGTCGCATGGTCTTACCCCTCGATGGAAACCTGCAGTGCGGCTATGAGGTCGCGTGCCACGGGACGGAAGGGATGCCGCTCCCCCGCCGCCCATGGGTGGCCGTGACGCTTTGTTTTGGATTGGGCGCGCTCTCGCGCGCCGCGTGGAACTAGTGCTTGCCGCCGAGTGCGCCCAAGCCGCCCAGGCCGCCCGTCAGGCCGCCAACGAGCCCGCCGACCAGGCCGGTAACCGGCGCCAGCGGGTTGGCGGGCTTGGTGCCTGCCGTCGTGCCGCCGGATGTGGGGGTGCCGCTGGCCGGCGCATTGCCGCCGGTCAGGCCGCCGGTGATGCCGTTGGTGATGCCGCTGACCAGGCCGGTGACCGGAGCAAGGGGGCTGGTGCCGCCGCCACCGGTGGCGCTGCTCAGGCCGCTGGTAAGGGTGTTGACGAGACCGGTGACCGGCGCTAGCGGGCTGGAGGTGCCCCCGGTCGCGCTGGTCAGGCCACCAGTCAGGCCGCTGACCAGCCCGGTGACGGGCGCGAGCGGGCTGCCCACGGCACCGCCGGCCGGGTTGTTCACCACGCCGCCGAGGGACGCCACCGTATTGCCGGTGCCCGTGACGATGCCGCCAACACCGGACACCACCGGCGTATTGGTATGGGTCAGTTGCGTGCCGGCCGTGGCCAACGCACCACCGACCGTCGCCAGCAGGTTGTTGACCGGCTGGCCAAGGCCGGTGGCCGCGCCCAGTGTCTGCGTGCCGTTGGTCAGCGTCGACGTCAGCGGCACGATGGCCTTGCTGACGCCACTGGTCAGTTGTTCGACGGGACCGGTCGACAGCGCGGTACCCAGCTGGCCGCCGACCTTGTTCACCGCGCCGCCCACTTGCGACACCACGCCGCCTAAGGGCGTGGTCACGGCGGCCAGCGGTGCCAGCGGGCCGCTGCCCAGGCCGCTGACCGCGCTACCGGCGCTGCTGACGGCATTGCCAAGCTCGCTGACCACGCCGCCCGTGCTGGCCACGGTGGTGCCCACCGGATTCGCGGCGTTGGGCATATTGCCCAGGCCCGATTGCACGCCGGTGCCGAGCACGCCCACGGCATCGCCGACCGAATTCACCACGCCGGCCAATCCGTCCCTGGTCTGCGACGACACCACGGGCACGTTCGCGTCCTTGATGGCATCGCCCACGCCACTGACCGTGCCGCCGACGCCGGTGACGATGCCGCCCGCGCTGCTGACGATGGCGCTGGTGGGCGTCAGCGCCGTGGCGCCGCCTCCGCTATTGCCACCGCCGTTGTTGTTGTTCCCGCCGCCGCCGTTGTTCGTGCCGCCGTTGTTGGCGGAGTCGGTCCCACCGGTGCCGCCCGTGTTGGCAGCATTGCTGGCGCCACCCGAGCTGCCGGTGCCGCTGGTGCCCATCGACGTCGAACCACTGCCGCTGGCGCAGCCTGCCAGTGTCAGCAGCGACCCCAGCAATGCCGTCACGAACAGCTGCTTCGCGGAATGTTGTTGTGTGCGCATGACCTTTTCCCTTTATGGATGTCCCGACCCGGATTCACGTCTTCGCGTATTCGCTTGCTCGATTGCCGCGAGGGCTTGCGTGACGTGCCGTGGCTGCGCTGTATTGCGCAAGCGGTGTGCCAGTGCCGTCGGCCACTGTCGGCCGGGCCATGCCAAAGCAGGGGATGAAGTGCGCAAACGCACGCGCGGCAAGGCTTTGCGGCCGATGGATCAAACGCACGCATGAAGCGCGCGGCCGTGGCGCGCCGCGTGTGTGGCGTTACGCGTTACGTAACGCCACGTGACATGCGCGGTGACATGGGCCGCATCACGGCGCCTGCCGTGGCCCCGGCCGCACGTTGCGTACGGCCCATCTGCCGTAACGCCGGCGCGGGAACACGTTACGTAGCACGTAACACCGCAACGCCATCACGCGCGGGCGTCCGGGGCCCATCGCCGAAGCTGGCCCGCATCCTCGAAAGCCTTGCGCCACAACGCATTCCGATCCGAATTGCGCTGGCATCCAGCGCTCGTATCGAACACGCGATTGAGGCTGGCATACCGCTTGCGCTATCGGTCCGCAGCCACGCCGGACCTACCACGTCGCCGACCGGGTCGCGGCGAAGCGCGTGAAGACAGCGGACTCACACAGAACACACTCAGGAGATCAGGACATGCATGCAACCAAGCAGACGCGCCCCCTCAACGTGATGGCGATCGCCTGTGCCGCGACGGTGGCGTTGCTGGCGGGCTGCGCCTCGGGCGGTTCCAGTGGCGGCGGCGCCAATCCGTCCACGCCTTCCACGCCCACCAATCCGGGCACGACCAATCCGCAGCCCACTGCCGAGACCACGCCCACGGCCAAGGCGGTGGAAGGGACCGGCAACGCGGTGGTATCCACCGGCAGCGCGGTGAGCCAGATCGGCCAGCAGATCAAGGACACCAGCGTGCCCCTGGTGCCGGCCACGGCGAAGAACGCGACCGGCGACGTGGTGATCCAGACCGGCGAGACGGTTGCCGCGCTCGGCGCCGGCGTGCGCGATGGCCTGGGCAAGATTGGCGCGGTCGACAACCCGGTGGGCGTGACCGTTGCCAATACCGGCAACGTTGTGACGCAAGCAGGAGCTACGGTGGTTAGCACGGGCAGCCTGGTCAAGGCACTCGGCAGCGACCAGCTGTCGCCGCTGGCGCCCGTGACCAATCCCGCAGGGGGCCTGGTGCAGACCGTGGGCGCAGGGGTGATGAGCCTTGGCGGCAAGCTTGGCGACGCCCTGTCAACCGGCCCCGTCGCGCAACTGACGGACAGCACCAGCAAGACCATTGTGCCGCTGACCACGCAACTGACCAACGCGACGCAGACCGTGGGCGCGGCCACGGGCCTGGGCGCGCCGGTGAACAACCTGCTGACGCAGGTGGGCAATACGGTCGCCACGGTCGGCAGCATGATCGTCTACACCCATACGCCCGTCGTGTCGCCGATTGGTGGCGTGGTCAACGAAACCGGCAAGACCGTCGCCGTGGCAGGCGTGCTACTCCACGGGAATGGCAGCGTCGGTGGCAATCCGCTTGGCGGCCTGCTGAACAACCTGCCACTGAACGGCGCCGCCGGTGCCTTCGGTGGCACGTCGGGCAGCAATCCGCTGGCACCGGTCACGGGCCTGCTGGGCCCGGTTGGCGGCGCGGCGGGCGGCACCTCGGGCGGCAGCAATCCGCTGGCTCCCGTCACGGGTCTGCTCGGCACGGTCACCGGCGGGCTGACCAGTGCGGCAAGCGGCGCCACCACGTCCAGCAACGGCGGCAGCAACCCGCTGGCCCCCATCACTGGCCTGCTTGGTGGTCTGACGCGCCATTGATCTGACATCCCCCGCGGAAGACGTCGGGACTTTCCCTGTCAACCGCCCCGGCTAATTTATGGTGCGCTGTCGTCCTTACCCCGCGCGGCGCATCCTTTTATTTCGTGCTGTGAGGCCCCCTGCATGACAACGTGCAGGGGGCTGCACGGCACGTTTCGTTTGTTGCGCGCTCTTTAACAATTCGGACGAATTCACCCCGATGGCGCAAAGCGCGCCGCGTTGTTTCAAACGTATGTCCTCCTTTAAGCTGGGACAACCATAGCCCGAACGGGGGGTATGGTTGATACATGGCATGTTTTATAAATGTTTTCACCAGCGCAAAAAATCACAAAAACGCCACAGGTGAAGTTCAAACAGATGGCAGTCGGATCGGGGTCAGGAACGTAAAGCTGGGGATCCATGCAGGGGTCACGCACTTTCGGGAGTGAACGTCATGCAAAAGAATCTGGCGCGCCATCGCAAAACCCAACGCGGCGCCACCGCCATCGAGTATGGCCTGATCGTAGGCCTGATTGCATTAGGCATTGTCGTGGGCGCACAGGCCCTCGGCACAGGTATCAGCGACGGTTTCAACGGCCTTGCCAAACAGGTCACGAGCATGTTCGCGAAGAACGCCGGCACCTGATGCCTGGCGACAGGTTCCACTGATCATCCGGACAGCAGAAGCGGCGTTCGTGCGCGACGCACGGCGTCTTTCGTGCTGACCTGACGTGTCCAGACCATTTACCAGAGCACCGTGCTGGCAGCAATGCCAGCCGCGGTGGGCATCTGTACGCCTGCCGGAACGCAGTGGCACAAGTGGTAGCGGTAGGCACTGGCCGCAGGCAGGGATATGGACGGCCGGGCAAGAACGGTAAGAGTGGTTTCAAGTCGCGCAACGTAGTACGACACAGCCTTTCGGGCACGCCGGGGCGGGCATCGGGCAGTCATGCCGGTGCCCGCCGCGCGGTGTCGTGTGTCGCCAATGCATGCAAGTTGAAAAAACCGGGTGAAGCATGGCATTACGGGGGAGCGCGAACCGGCGCCGCGCAAGTGGAGTGGCCGCGATCGAGTTCGCGATAGTGTTTCCGCTGCTGTTTGCGGTGGTGCTTGGCATCGTCTACTACGGCATGGTGCTGGCCCTGCAGCAAGTCCTGACGCTCGCCGCCGAAGAAGGTGCGCGGGCTGCCTTGCGTTATCCGCTCACCGCGAACGGCGGCACGCTGGCGACGACGCTCGACCAGCGGGTCATCGCCGCCGACCAGGCCGCGCGCAGCACGCTGCCACCCAATATCGCCGAGCGCTTTACGGGCGGGTCGCTGGCCCAGGCCGTGGCATGTGCCGCGCCGGCCGGCACGCAATGCGTGCAGGTCACGCTCAATCTTTCGACGCAAACGATCCTGCCGGTGGTGCCGTTCGTGCCGGTGCCCGCCTCGCTGATCGGCGTCGCCGTGGTCCAGCTCTCTCCAGATATCTGAGGACACATGAGCAGCAAACAGATCCGGATCCTTGCCACCGTCCTGCTGATACTGGCCGGACTGCTCGCGCTGCTGGCGTGGCAGGTCGCGCGCCGGCAGGCGGTGCCCGTCACCGCCGCACAGACACCGCCCACCCATGCCGTGGTGGTCACCACGCGTGCCGTCGAAGCCGGCAAGCCGCTGACGGCCGACGCGCTCACGGTCATGCAGTTGCCGATCGAGCCCGCCGGCGCCTACCAGGATGCGGCCCGCGTAGTCGGCCAGGTGCCCGTGGTTAACCTGGGCAGCAACGTGCCGGTGCTGGAAGGGCAACTGCTGTCCGGGCTGGCGCGGCAGATTCCCGAAGGCGACCGTGCGCTGGCCGTGTCCGTGGACGAGGCCGTCGGCGTGGGCCATCAGGTGCAGCCCGGCGACTTTGTCGATGTGTTCGTGATCCTGCGCCGCGACAACCAGGAGATTGCCGAAAGCCAGACGCGCCTGCTGCTGTCGCGCCTGCGCGTGCTCGCGTACGGCAACGGCAGCGTCAACGAATCACGCAAGGTGCAGGCCGAACAGATGATGGCGCGCCGCGACGGCGCGAAGACGGCGGTGCTGTCCGTGCCGGTGGATCAGGTGGGCAAGCTGGCCATGGCGCAGCAGGCCGGTCGGCTGGTGCTGGCGCTGCGCAATCCGACCGATGCCTCGATGCCCAGCGACGGCATGTTTGCCGACCCGCCGGCGGTGCTGCAGGCCCGCGCCGGCGTGCCCGCGGAAGCGGAGCGCGCGCCCGTGGACAAGGCCGCCGCCGGCGTGAGTCTGGCCGGTCTTGTCGGGCAAGCTGGCCACGCTAGCACCACCACGCCGCGCGCCCTGGCCCCTGCGCCGTCCCTGCGCGCCACCGTGCCACCGGCGGCGGCGGCGTTGACAGCTTCGGCGCAACGGCGCGAAGCCCCCGACAACAACAACGGCGTGGAAGTGATCCGCGCCGGCAAGCGAGCCATCGAATAGCGGACGACACGGCATGCCCAAATTGACGATAGACCGTGAGTGGGCGCGCGCGCGCCAGATCGGCAATAGCCGCTTCAACGGCCGCATGGCCGCCATGCTGACGATGGCCGTTGCCGCTTGCGTCACCGCTGTAATGGTCGGGGCGATGCGCCCGGCCATGGCGCAGGACGCCGCACCGCCGCCCGCCGCGCGCACGCTGCGCCTGATGGCGGGCGCGCAGCAGGAGATCAAGCCGGGCCAGTCGCTGGAGCGCGTGGCCGTGGGCAATCCAGCCGTGGCCGATGCCCTGCTGCTCAAGCAGCGCAATGGCGCGCCCACCGTGCTGGTGGTGGCGAAAAAGCCGGGCGTGACCGACATGATGATCTGGCGTCGCAACGGGGCGCCGGTGACCTACAGCGTGCAGGTCGATGCCGTGGCACAGGATGCCGATGGCGCGCAGGTGGATATGTCCGCCGCCGGCGCCACCATTCGCGGCGAATCGCCGGACGCCGGCACGGCCGCGCGCACCCAGCAGGCGGCACGGGCGGCGGTGGCGGGGCCGGACGGCAAGGGCGGCGTGGTGATCGACCGTTCCGTGGTGCCGGCGTCGAACACGGTGCAGGTCGATGTGAAGGTGGTGGAGATCAGCAAGACCGTGCTGAAGGAGGTTGGGCTCAATTTCATCAAGAGCAGCGGCGGCTTCACGTTCGGGCAGTTCAGCCCGACATCGCTGACCAAGACGACGATCGGTCCGTCGCCGTCGTTTGAAGGCGCGTTGCCAATGAGCAGCGCGTTCAACCTGGTGGCGGCCTGGGCCAAGGAAGGCATCTTTGCCAACCTGAGCCTGCTGGAAAGCAATGGCCTGGTCAGGGTGCTGGCCGAGCCGAGCCTGGTGACCCTGTCGGGCCAGAGCGCGAGCTTCCTTGCGGGCGGCGAGATCCCGATTCCTGTGCCGCAGGCACTGGGCACCACGACCATCCAGTTCAAGCCGTTCGGTATCGGCCTGACGGTCTCGCCGACGGTGATGTCGAAGTCGCGCATCGCGCTGAAGGTGGCGCCCGAGGCCAGCGATCTCGATCCGTCGCGCGGCATCAGCATCAACGGGGCCTCCGTGCCGGCCATCGTCACGCGGCGCGCCGATACCACGGTGGAGCTGGGCGATGGCGAGAGCTTCGTGATCGGCGGCCTGGTGAGCCGCAACACGGTCAGCAACGTGAACAAGGTGCCGTTCCTGGGAGACTTGCCGATCATCGGCAGCTTCTTCAAGAACCTGAACTTCCACCAGGAAGACCGCGAACTGATGATCGTGGTCACGCCACGCCTGGTGAAGCCGCTGGCGCGGGATTCCCAGGCCGCCGCGAACGTGGCCAACGACGGCCGCACGAGCGCCAGCCCCAATGTCTGGGGGCGCTTCGTGCTGGGCGAGTACGCAGACCCGACCCTGCCCGGTTTCTCGCGGTAGCGGCGGCAGATGGAGCGAGTGACGAGGATGGATGCCTTCCTGCTGAACACCAAACGCGAGTCCCTGCGCCACTGGCTGGACGAGGCACTGGGCGACGCTGGCACGCTGGTAGCGGAGGACGGCGCGCAGGAAGCCTTTATCGAGCAGGTCGGGGCCATTCGCCCCGGGCTGGTCTTTCTGGATTTCGCGGCGACGCATGTCGAGGCATCGGCCCGCCTGGCCGAACAGGTGGCGCGGCTGTTTCCGCAACTGCCGCTGGTGGCGGTTGGCAACGCCGGCGAACCGGACGCCATGCTGGCCGCGCTGCGCGCCGGCGTGCGCGATTTCATCGACTTGCGCGGTGCGCCGGCGCAGGCCACCGACGCCGTGCGGCGCCTGATGGTGCCGCGCGCGCAGGTGCGGCCCGTGGCGCCGACGCACCGGCACGGCAAGATCGTGGCGCTGCTGGGGGCGCGGCCTGGCGTCGGCGTGAGCACGCTGGCCGTGAACCTGGCCGCCAGCGTGCGCCAGCGCGAAGGTGCCGGCGCCGCTGCGGAGGTGCTGCTGCTGGACCTGGGCCTGCCCGTGCGCGACGGCGCGCTCTACATGAACATCGCGCCCGAATTCCACTTTGTCGAAGCCGTGCGCAATCTGCGCCGCTTTGACCAGGTGTTTGTTGATACCGCGCTGGCGTGCCATGCCAGCGGCGTGTCGGTGCTACCGCTGCCGGCCACGCTGGCCGAACTGCGCGACGTGTCGTTTTCCGAGGCGCTGGCGCTGCTGGACCGCCTGCGCGCGTTCTTCGACCTGCAGGTGATTGACCTTGGCGGGTTCTCCAATACCGAGTTCATGTCGCAGATCGTCAAGGCCGCCGATGCCGTGGTGATGGTGGCCGAGCAGAGCGTGGGCGCCATTGTCTCGGCGGCGGAACTGCTGCATGAGCTGAAGAAGCGGGAGATCGAGCGCCCCGATCTGCATCTGATGGTGTCGCGCTTCGATCCCGAACTGGGGGTGGACGCGGCCCAGATTGCCGAGCGCGTCGGCGTGGCATCGGTCGATACGTTGCCCGACCGGCGGGCGGCGCTGGTGCAGGCCGCCAATCGTGGCGCGGTACTGGCGCAGACCGCGCCGGCCGACCCCTACGTGCGCGCCGTGGGCGCGCTGAAGGAACGGCTGGGCTTCCGCGCGGAACAGGCTTCCGAGCGCGGCATCCTGGCCCGGATCAAGGAGAAGCTGCCCGAGGCATTGCGTGTTACGCGCGCCGCGCGGGCGGGGAACTGACATGACCGAAGCCATCGAATTCTCGGACAACGCCGCGGCGCCGTTTCCGGTGTCGCAGGAATTCCACAAGATCAAGGAGGCCGCGCACGAACACCTGCTGACGCGCATCGAGGAGCTTGGTGCCGAGTTCGGCCGCTGGACGCGCACCGCTATCCAGCGCTTTGTCGACCTGGAGCTGGAAAGCTTCACGCGCCTGCGCCGCATACCGATCAACGAGGCCGAGCTGCATCAGATTTCCGAGGCGCTGACCAAGGAACTGGCCGGCTTCGGCCCGATCGAGGACCTGCTGCACGACGTGGCCGTGGAAGACATCCTCGTGAACGGGCATCTCGACGTCTACGTGTCTCGGCACGGCGTGCTGGAGCGCATGCCCGTACGCTTTGCCGACAACGGGCACCTGCTGCGCATCGTGCGCCGCATCCTGGCGCCGATTGGCCGGCGTCTGGACGAGTCGAACCCGATGGTCGATGCGCGCCTGCCGGACGGCGGCCGCATCAACGTGATCATCCCGCCGCTGGCGCTGGCCGGCCCCGTGGTGTCGATCCGCAAGTTCCGCAAGGACCCGCTGACGCCGGCCGACCTGCAGGCGCTGGGCACCATGAGCCCCGAGATCACGGAGCTGCTGGAAGCCGCGGTGCGGGCACGCTGCAACATCCTGGTGAGCGGCGGCACGAGTTCGGGCAAGACGTCGCTGCTCAATGCGCTGGCCACGTTCATGCCGTCCGGCGAGCGCGTGATCACGATCGAGGACACCGCCGAACTGGCGCTGAACCACCCGCACGTGGTGCGGCTGGAAAGCCGTCCCGGCGGCTTCGAGGGCACGGGCACGGTGACGATCCGCGACCTGCTGCGCAACAGCCTGCGGATGCGCCCCGACCGCATCATCGTGGGCGAAGTGCGCGGCGGCGAGGTGCTGGAAATGCTGCAGGCCATGAGCACGGGCCACGACGGGTCGATGGGCACCATCCACGCCAGCAGCCCGCGCGAATGCCTGTACCGGCTCGAAATGCTGGCCGGCTTCGCCGGGTTCCAGGGCAGCGAAGTGAGCCTGCGCCGGCAGATTGCCAATGCCGTCGACTTCATCGTGCAGATTGGGCGGCTGTCCAGCGGACGCCGGCGCATCCTGTCGATTACCGAGGTCACGGGCCTGGGCGACAACATCATTTCCACGCAGGAGCTGTACCGCTACGAGCCCGTGACCAATGCCGACGGCACCGAGACCGACCGCTGGCAGTCGCTTGGCATACTGCCGCATTCGCCCAAGCTGGCGCGCATGCGTCCGGCCACCTTTGCCCTGGACGACCGCTTTGATCTCTAGCGCCAGCCTGTTCATCGCCACGTTCGCCCTGGTCCTGCTGGGCCTGGGGTTGCTGATGCTGGCATCGGCCCGTGGCCGCGCCAACGCGGAACGCGCACGAGCCCACTTGGCCGCGCAGACGGAACAGGTGCGCGCGCGCTACGCGCAGGCCACGGAGCCCGACCCGCACGGCGCGGTGCGCGACCTGCGCCGGCGCTGGGCCGACCTGCTGCGCCGCGCCGACATGACGCCGACGCGTGGCACGTACCTGCGCTGGGGCGTGCCCATGCTGTGCCTGATTGTGGGCGGCGCGGCGACGGGCGGGGCGATCGGCGCGGTGGCGATGCTGGTGGTGAGCGTGGCGACGGCGGCATTCCTGCTGTGGCTGCGTATCAGCCGGCTCAAGGGCAAGATGCTGCGCCAGCTGCCGGGATTCCTCGATGGCGTGGTGCGTCTGATGACGATCGGCAGCAGCGTGCCAGCCGCGTTCCAGAACTCGGTGGCCAATACCGAGCCGCCGCTGCGCCAATGCCTGGTGCAGGCTATCCACCTGCAGCGCGCGGGCAAGGAACTGGACCAGGCCGTGATGCAGATGGGTCGCGCCTACGACCTGGAGGAACTGGTCGTCGTGTCGTCGGTGCTGCGGCTGTCGCAACGCTATGGCGGGCGCGCCGACGTGGTGATGGAGCGCACCGCCACCTTCATGCGTGACCGCGAGGAAGCGCAGCGCGAGCTGATGGCGCTGTCGGCCGAGACGCGCCTGTCCGCCTGGGTGCTGGGCCTGCTGCCACTGGTGGTGGCCGGCGGGCTGTTCATGATGAACGCCGGCTACATCATGATGATGTGGAAAGACCCGACCGGCCGCGTGATGCTGTTGAGCGCTGCAGGGCTTGAAGTGGCCGGCATCCTGATGCTGTATCGGCTCGCGAAATCCATCTAGGCGCCCACGACCATGCAGATGGATGTCACCACCCTGATCTCCGCGAGCCTGGCCGCTGCCGCCATGGCCCTGCTGGTCCTGGCATGGCCTCTGCTGCGGCAGTGGCGGCAGCGGCGCGAGGCCGCGCGGACCATCGACGCCGCGCTGCAGCGGCAGGCGGCACACGGTGTACCCGTGGCGCAGGGCGAGGCCGTTCCGGGCCAGCCCCAGGCGGCGCCGGCCGCAACACAGGCGACGGCCCTGGGGGCCGCCGCCGCCGCTCCGCAGATGTCGGCGCGCGCCGCCGCTGCGGCCGCCGCGCTGGCACAGGCATCGCCGCGGCCAGCCGCAGCGGCCAGGCCAAGGCCGGCCACGCTCGGCGCCAGGCTCGGCGAGGCGTTCGGCGACCGCTTCAACCAGCGCTGGCTGGAGTCGCGCCTTGGCCGGGCGGTGGTCACTGCCGAGGAACAGCAACTGCTGGAGCAGTGCGGCTTCCACGGTCTGCAGCCGCGCGCCGTGTTTGGAGGCCTGCGATTGCTGGTGCCTGCGGTACTGGCGGGTGCCATGCTGCTGTGGCGGATCGATGGCGCGACGGCGCAGGCACTGGCGTGCGGGTTCGCCACGTTCGCGCTGGGGTACCTGCTGCCGAAGATGGTCTTGCGCCGCTGGGCGCGCAACCGCCAGCGGGAGGTGGCCGAGGAACTGCCGGTGCTGATCGACATGCTGCGGCTGCTGCAGGGCGTGGGCTTGTCGATCGACCAGAGCCTGCAGGTCATCGTTACCGAATTCGGCGCGATGCTGCGCGTGCTGGGGTCCGAGCTGCAGCGCGCCAACCAGCAGTTTGCGTCGGGACGCTCGCGGGAACAGACGCTGCAGCGCATTGGCAAGCTGTTCGACGATGAAGACCTGAAGAGCCTGATCACGCTTCTGACGCAGGTGGACAAGCATGGCGGCGCGGTGCAGGAGCCGTTGCGCCAGTTTGGCGAACGGCTGCAGGTGGCCCGCAAGGCGCGCATGAAAGACAAGATCGGCAGGCTGACGGTGAAGATGACCGGCGTGATGGTGGTCAGCCTGCTGCCGGTGCTGCTGATCCTGACGGCAGGACCGGGCTTCCTGGGCGTGATCCGGATGCTGGCCCGCATGAACGGAGGACATGGATGACAAGGCAATCCCACCCGCTGCTGGCGGGCGTACTCGCGGGGGTCATTACGCTGCTGGGCGGTTGTGCCAGCACGCCCAACAGTGCCGAGGCCATGGCGCGGCAGGCCGATGCGCAGATCGAACTGGCCAGGCTGCAGGACAAGGCCGCACGGGCCGAGTACAACGACCAGAACGTGTATCTGGGCCTGATCGGCAAGATGCAGCAGGAAGGCATGTACTACGCGTCGCTGGCCCATATCGATGCGTATCAGCAGAAGTACGGCAGCAGCACCGCGCTGCAGGTGCTGCGCGCCGATGCGCTGCGCGAGACCAGCCAGGACGACGCGGCGCTGCAGGCCTATCGCGACCTGCTGAACACCGATCGCGCGGCCCGCGCACGCCACGGCATCGGCCTGGTGCTGGGCCGGCAGGGCGACTTCACGGGGGCGACGGTGGAACTGCGCCAGGCGGCCGCGCTTGAGCCCGTCAACGCCCAGGTGGCCAACGACCTGGGCTACGCGCTGATGCGCGGTGGCGCGCTGCAGGAGGCGCGCGTGCCGGTGCTGCAGGCGCTGGAGCTGGACGCCAATAATCCGCGCGTCATCAGCAACGCCGTGGTGTGGATGCTGGCCACCGGCAAGCGCAGCGAGGCCACGGCGATGATGCATCGGGCCGCGATGCCAGAGCCGACGCGTATCGCCATCCGCAAGGAAGCGGACCGCGTGACACGCGCCGCCCAGTTACACGACAAACCGCGCGACAAGACGGCGCCACGCGGCAACGCCAATCTGAATCCCAATCCCAATCCCAATCCCGCCGCGAACCCGGGCGCCGCGCAGTCCGTGGCGCTCAACGCAGGAGCCAGGCCATGATCCGTTCCCCGTTTGCGCCGCGCGTCGTCCTGCTGGCCACGCTGTGCGCGCTGGCTGCCGCCGCGCCGGCCGTGGCCCAGCAGCCGCCGGCACCCACCGAGGCACGTCCCAACGATGTGGCGGTGGGCGACACCACGCGCAACGTGCTCGACATCCAGCGCAATGGCTCGCAAGCCGGCCCGATGCAGCCGCTGACCGGCGACCAGGCGACGCTGGGCTACGCGCGCTACATGCGCAGCTTCACGCATCCGCTGCCTGAGTTCTTCTCGACGATTTCCACCGGCAGCCCGTTGCGCGGCGGCGCGGGCAGCCAGCCGATGAACGGCCAATAGCGACACGCCATGCAGCGTCGGGCCGATCTCCTTCGACAGCGGGGCGCCGTCAGCATGATGGCCGCCGTGCTCATTGCCACCGTGGCCATTGGCGCCCTGGTGTCGATCGATGTCGGCTTTGTCTTCTACAGCCAGCGGCAATTGCAGAAGTCGGTCGACCTGGCGGCGCTGTCTGGCGCCCAGCAACTCAAGCGCGCCGATGACCTGCCCACCACCACGGCCAACGTGATGGCGTCGGTGACGGCAGCGGCCAGCCAGAACGGCTATCCCAATGCGGTTGGCCCGGATTGCGCCGAAGCCGCGTCGGGTGCGGGCGACGGCATGCGCACGTGCCTGGGCGTGTGGGACCCGGCCGATGCCGCAAACGGCGACGGTGTGCGGCACTTCAACGCGGGCTATGACACGACAACGCTATCGCCCAACGCGGTGCGCGTGCAGGGCACGCTGACGGTGCCGCTGCTGTTCGTGCTGCCCGGTGGCACATCGCGCCAACTCCATGCCGAAGCTATCGCGGCGGCCAGCCCGCCAGTGGCGTCGTTCTCGTTGGGCAGCGGTCTGCTGAACGTCAGCACGGCCAACGGCATCCTGAGCCTGCTGCTGGGCAACGCGGTGAACCTTTCGGCAGCCGACTGGAGCGGGCTGGTGGGCGCCAACGTCACGCTGGACCAATTGCGCCTGCAGGCTAACGCCGGCACGGTCAACCAGTTGCTCGACACGACGCTGTCGATCCAGGACTTCTATGCCCTGGTGCTGACGGCGGCGGGCAAACAGTCCCTGCTTGGCGTGGCGCTCGGCAGCCCGGCCACGCAACTGGGGCTCAATGGCATTGGCACCACGCTTACGCTAGGGCAAATGCTCGACCTTGGCGTGTTGACACCCGCCGCATCCTCGGCGGCCGAGGTTGGCCTGAACGTGGCATCGCTGTTGACGACGGCGGCCTACGTCGCGCGGGGCAGCAGCGCGGTCAGCCTCGATGGACTGAACCTGAACCTTGGCATCGCGTCGGCCACGGGGTCGCTCTATGTCATCGAGCCGCCCAAGGTGGCAGTCGGGCCTGCGCGGCAACTGCCGGATGGCACCTGGAAGACCACGGCCAGTACCGGCCAGATCGGGCTGAAGTTGTCGCTGGCGGCATCGATCGGCGTGGGCGCCATTGCCAACGCGGCGCTGAATGTGCCGCTGTGGCTGAAAGTGGGGACGGCCAAGGGCGACCTGACGCAATTGCAGTGTGCGGCGACGCCGGCGCAGCGCACTGCCACCATCAACGTGTCGACCCATATCGCGCAAGCCTGCCTGGCCGGCCAGGGGGCAGACTGCGCGCCGAATGGCGTTCCGGTGAACCTGGTAAGCGTGACGCTGCTAGGCGGCCTGCTGGCTTCGACCAACATTACCAGCCTGCCCGTACCCATGCAGACGTCGGATGCAGGAACGGGCAACGATATCGTGCTGTCGCCAGGCGGGCATGTCCAGACGTCCGGCAGCAATCCATTGAAGAGCGCGGTGGGCAACCTGCTGGCGGCGCTGAATCCGTCGTTCAGTATCAAGCTTGCTGCGCTGGACCTGGCGTCCGTGAATGCCGGCGACGTGCTTGGCCTGTTTCTCAGGCCCGTTGCGGACCTGCTCGACGAAGTGGTCATCCGACTTTTGAATACCCTCGGCATCAGCATCGCCAACGCGGACGTGTGGCTGAACGGCGTGGACTGCAACAACGCCGAACTTGTGTTTTGAACTCTGAACCATCATGAAAGCAGAGCGCTGGGCCTACGAGAGCCTTGAAGTCTATGTGTGGGAAGGCCAGTACGAGATTGCCGACCGCGTGGCGCGGTTCCTGACGCCGCTGGGCGCCGAGGTGATTCGTGCCGGTGCGCTGGACGCGCTGCCGAACGAGGCGCGCGTGAAGCCGTGCATTGCCGTGATCAGCGCGTCGGCGATTGGCTCGGCCAAGTTCACGCTGGACTGGGAGGCCGCCCATGGCATGCCGGTGATCTGGGTGGGCGCGCCGGACCGCGAGACCGATCCAGGCCGCTTTCCGCCCGAGTACGCGTACATCCTGCCGCACGACTTCAATGGCAGCGACCTGCGCAACCAGATTGCCAAGCTGATGCCGCAGTTGCTGGCCGCCGGCGAGGCGCGTCCCGACGTGGCCGACCTGGTGGCCGGATCGCCCGCCATGCAGGAACTGCTGGAACAGGTGGGGACCTTCGCCAACTTCGACAGCAACGTGATGCTGTACGGCGAGACCGGTGCCGGCAAGGAGCGCATCGCGCGGCTGTTCCACGAGCGCAACAGCCAGTATGGCAAGGGGCCGTTCGTCGCCGTGAACTGCGGGGCGATTCCCGACGGGCTGTTCGAGTCGCAGTTCTTCGGCCATGCCAAGGGCGCCTTTACCGGTGCGATGTTCGCGCATCGCGGATTCTTCGAGCAGGCCACCGGCGGCACGCTGTTCCTGGACGAGATCGGCGACCTGCCGCTGTTCCAGCAGGTCAAGCTGCTGCGCGTGCTGGAAGAGAACGCGCTGACGCGGCTGGGATCGACCGTGGCCGTGAAGCTCGACTTCCGGCTGGTGGCGGCCACCAACAAGGACTTGCGCGAGGCGGTGCGCGAGGGGCGCTTCCGCGCCGACCTGTACTTCCGGCTGGCGGTGATCGAACTGCGCATTCCCAGCCTGGAAGATCGCGGCCCCGGCGACAAGGTGGGCCTGCTGCAGTCGTTCCTGCGCCACATGATGGGCCCGGCCGCCTACGACGCGCTGCCGCCCATGCCCGACTGGCTCAAGGGGGCCGTGGGCACGGCGTTCTTCATCGGCAACGTTCGCGAACTGCGCAACCTGGCCGAACGCGTGGGCATAACGGCGCGGCAGTACGGCGGCTGGGACGAGGACCGCATCCGTCCGCTGTTCCGGGGGTTGCGGCCGGGCGCCTTCGACGGTGCCGAGCGCGGCGATCCGCGTGGCGATGTCGAGGAGCGCCGCCGCATCATCGCGGCGCTTGATGCCAACGGCTGGCGCCGCCAGGATACGGCCGCCTGCCTGGGCATCAGCCGCAAGGTGCTGTGGGAGAAGATGCGCAAGTTCCAGATCGCCGACAGCGAGGCGGAGCCGGTCTGAGGGCCGCTTGCCGGCACCGGGACGTTATGATGCGGGACCGCACGGCAAGGCCGTGCATTACGCGCCACTGCGCCGAAGGACCCGAATTGCGTTTTCTCCACACCGCCGACTGGCATCTTGGTCGGCTTTTCCATGCCCGCAGCCTGATTGAAGACCAGGCGCATGTGCTCGACCAGTTCGTGGCGCTGGTGTGCGACGTGCGGCCCGATGCCGTGCTGATTGCCGGCGACGTGTACGATCGCGCGGTGCCGCCGCCCGAGGCCGTGGCGTTGCTGGACGACGTGCTGGCGCGCATCGTGGTGGAAGCCAACGTGCCGGTGGTGATGATCGCGGGCAACCACGACAGCGCGCAGCGGCTCGATTTCGGCGCGCGCCTGCTGGCCGCGCGCGGCCTGCATGTGGCGGGCCGCACCGGGCCCGAGACCGCCTGCGTGTCGTTGCGCGACGCCCATGGCGAGGTGCGCATCTATGCCCTGCCGTATGCGGAGCCGGCGGTGGTGCGCGACGCGCTCGGTGTTGACCTGTCATCGCACGAGGCGGCGCTGGGTGCGCAGCTCGACGGGATCCGGGCCAGTCATCCGGCGGGCGTGCGCGCCGTGGCGGTTGGACACGCGTTCGTGGTGGGCGGCGCGGTCAGTGAATCGGAACGGCCGCTGTCGGTGGGCGGCAGTGGCGCGGTGGGGGCGGGCCTGTTCCACGGCTTCGATTTCGTGGCGCTGGGCCACCTGCACCGGCCGCAGACCATCGGCGAGCGCATTCACTACGCCGGGTCGCTGCTCAAGTATTCGCTGTCGGAAGCCGATCACCTCAAGACCGTTTCGCTGGTCGAACTGGACGAAAAGGGCGCTGTGCGCATCGAGCCGATCGCGCTGCAACCGCGCCGCGACCTGCGCATCCTGACCGGCGAGCTGGCCCGGCTGGTGGAAGCGGGCCTGGCCGACGCGCGCCGCGACGACTACGTCTACGCGGTGCTGACCGATACCGGCGCGCTGCTGGACCCGATGGCGCGGCTGCGCGAGGCGTATCCGAACGCGCTGGCCATCGAGCGGTCCATTCTGGCGCGCAGCGGGCAGGCGGGGGAGGCCGGCCGGCGCATGCGCGAGCTGGACACAGGCAGTCTGTTTGCAAATTTCTTCCGCGAAGTGGCTGACGCGGACCTGGACGGCGACCAACGCCGCGCACTGGACCATCTTCTGGCCGGTATGGAGGCTTCGGAAAGGGAATCGGCATGAAACCGCTGTACCTGAAGTTGCAGGCTTTCGGTCCGTTTGCTGCCACCGAGACCATCGATTTCACACGGCTCGGCGAGCAGGCGTTCTTCCTGATCCACGGACCCACGGGCGCGGGCAAGACCACGCTGCTCGATGCCATCTGCTTTGCGCTCTACGGCGACACGTCGGGCGGCGAGCGCAGCGCGCAGGACATGCGCAGCGCCAATGCCGACCCCGCGCTGCGCACCGAAGTCACGCTGGAATTCGGCCTTGGGGCGATGCATTACCGCGTGACGCGCTCGCCCACGCAGGATCGACCCAGCCAGCGCGCGGCGGGCGGCTTCGTCAAGGAAGCCGCCAAGGCGCAACTGGACGCGATGCTCGACGGCGCCTGGAAGAGCCATGCCAGCCAGCCCGGCCGCGTCAGCGATGCCGTGCGCGATCTGCTGGGCTTTGACAGCGCGCAGTTCCGCCAGGTGATCGTGCTGCCGCAGGGCCGCTTTCGCGAGCTGCTGACCGCAGATTCGCGGGCGCGCCAGGGCATCTTGGAGCGGCTGTTCCATACCGAGCTCTATCGTCGCGTGGAAGAGCAGCTCAAGGAGCAGGCCGCCAGCATCCGGCGCGAGGCCGAGCAGATTGCGGTGCGCCGCAAGACGCTGCTGGACCAGCACGCGCTTGCGTCGATCGATGCCCTGACCGATCGCATCGACGCGCTGCAGGTCACGCTGGCCGAGCTGTTGCGCCGCGAGGACGTCGCGCGCGCCGATAGCGAGGCCGCGCAGGCATCGCTGCGCAAGGGCGAACTCGAACATACCCAGATCAAGGCCTGGCGCGAAGCCGAGGGCGCGCATGCCATGCTGAACGCGAAGGTGGCCGCCGTCGATGTCGATCGCGTGCGGCTGCAGGCGGCGCGACGTGCGGCGCAGGTGACGCCGACCGTGCAGCAACTGCAGGCGGCCCGGCAGGATCAGACCAGGGTGCGCGCGGCCCAGGCGCAAGCCGAAATATTGGCCACGCGTGCCGCGCAGACGGCGGAGACCGCCGCCCACGCGCTGCGTGCCGAGCAGTCGCGCCAGGAGACCCGCGCCGCCGCGCAACGCACGGTGACCAGGCTCGAACACCTGTTGCCGCAGGCGCGCAGGCTCGGGGTGTTGCGTAATGCCGTGGCACAGGCCGGCACCACGCTGGCCATGGCGCAGTCGGCATGCGTGGCGAAGATCGATGCCTTCCAGGCAGCCGGCACGGCACTCAAGGCGCTGGAAGCCGATGGCGAGCAGGCCCGCGCCGCCGCAGCCGGGCTGCAGGCGCTGCAGTTGCGGCTGGAGCAGGCGCGCGAGCGCGCGGCGCGCATTGCGCGATATCGTCAGATCGAGGCCGAACTGGGGCCATTGCGCGCGGCGCTGGTGGCCAGCGAAGGCCAGAAGCGTGGTGCCGTCGAGGCCCGCGATGCGGCGCGCGTGGCCATGCGTCAGGCCGAGGTGGACTGGCGTCACGGGCAGGCCGCGCGCCTGGCCGGCAGCGTCAAGCGCGGCGAGCCGTGCCCGGTCTGTGGCGGCAAGGATCATCCGGCGCTGGCGCAACAGACGTTGGCGCTGGTGAGCGACGACGATCTCGATGCCGCGCGGCTGGCACTGCAACGCGCCGAGGATGTGCTGGCGGAAGCCGGCACCGCGCATCAGCAGGCAGACGCCAGGGTGGCGCAATGGCAGGCGCGGCTGGCCGACCTGGCGGAAGCGTTGGGCGAAGGCACAGCGGGGACGGCAATGGGGGCCGCTGCGGCGCAGGCGCTCGATGCCGAGATCGCCACGCTGGCGCAGGCCGCGCGCGACGCCGAACTGGCCGCCAAGCGGGCCGACACGCTGGCAGCGCAGGTCGCTCAGGCGCGCACGGCAGTTCAGGCCGCCGAGGCGGCAGCCAAGGCCGCCGACACGGCCACCCGCGCCGCCGCGCACGAACACGCACGGCTGGACGGCGAATGGCAGGCCGCTTGCGAGCAGGTGCCCGAGGATTCTCGTGACCCCGATGCCATGACTGCCGCGCTGGAGGCGGCTCGGCGCGAAGCCGGCGCGCTCGAAGCCGCGCTGCAGGCCGCGCAGGGCGCCGAGCGCGACGCCGTGGCCCTGCAGGCGGCAACGGCTGCGGCGCTGGCGTCCGCGCGTGACAACGTCGCCCTGGCCGATGCCCGCGTCACCGAGCGCGAGACCGTACTGGCCGATGCCATGCGCGCGGCCGGCTTCGACCACGACGACACCTACCTTGCTGCGTGCCTGTCCGCTGACGACACGTCGTCGCTCGACGACGCGATCCGGGCCTTCGATGTCGAACTGGCCCGCGCGGCCGAATGGCATGCGCGCACCGCCACCATCGCCCAGGCGCTGCAGGTGCCCGACATGCCCGCGTTGCTGGCCACGCGCGACCAGGCGGCAGTGCGGCTCGAAGCCGCCATCCGCGAGCGCAGCGAACTGGCCGCGGCGCGCGACACGCTGCTGCAATGCAGGGGGCAGGTGGAAGCGCTGGCAGCCGAAGGGCGCGAGGTGGAAACGCGCTATGCGGTGCTGGGCCGCCTGTCGGAAGTGGCCAACGGCAACAATCCGCGCCGCATGACGTTCCAGCGCTTTGTCCTGGCCACGCTCCTTGACGAGGTGCTGGAGGCGGCGTCGCTGCGGCTGCTGCGCATGAGCCGCGGCCGCTACGCGCTGCAGCGTGTGCGCGAACTGGGCGACCAGCGCATGGCCGGCGGGCTCGACCTGGAGGTGTTCGACCACGATACCGGCGCCACGCGGCCGGCCAACACGCTTTCCGGTGGCGAAGGCTTCCTGGCGTCGCTATCCTTGGCGCTGGGGCTGGCCGACGTGGTGCAGTCGCGCGCCGGCGGCATCCAGCTCGACACGCTGTTCGTGGACGAAGGGTTCGGCACGCTCGATCCGGAAAGCCTCGACTTTGCCATCCGCACGCTGCTGGATCTGCAGCAGGCGGGCCGGCTGGTCGGCATCATCTCGCACGTGGCCGAACTGCGAGAGCGGATCGATGTGCGGCTGGAAGTACGCCCCGGTGTCAGCGGCAGCCAGGCGGTGCTGCGCCTGCCCTGACAAGGGCCGGACAATCCGGTGCGCGGGCGATGACCGATTATCGCCCGCCACGCGCAGCCCCTTATTGACCCTGTTTTGACGGCGGGTGTAACCTTTGTTCATTCTGCGAATTGGGGTTCGTATAGCGAACATCGCTGACCCCTGATCCGCCGACCATCACAGAAGCCGCCGCAAGACGGCTCATCAAGACAACTGCAAGATTGTGGACCCTGTCCCGATGTCGTCACCGTGCACAGCATGGGTCGGCACCGCAGGACGCCCGTCCGAGCAGTCTGCCGGAGACATCTTTGCGTGCCGCCCCTCTTGCGGCCGGTCCCGGCGCGATGCCGGACCCTTCCGTACTGGAACGCAAGTGATCAACAAGCTATATGACTCGGTGGAAGCGGCAGTGGCCGGCATCCACGACGGCGCCACGATCCTGATCGGCGGCTTTGGCCTGGCTGGCATGCCGGCGGAGCTGATCGATGCCGTGATCGCCCAGGGTGCGCGCGACCTCACCATCGTCAACAACAACGCCGGCAACGGCGACACGGGCCTGGCAGCACTGCTGAAGACCAAGCGCGTGCGCAAGATCATTTGCTCGTTCCCGCGGCAGGTGGATTCGTATGTGTTCGATTCGCTGTTCCACGCTGGCGAGATCGAACTGGAACTGGTGCCCCAGGGCAACCTGGCCGAGCGCATCCGCGCCGCCGGCGCCGGCATTGGCGGTTTCTTCACGCGTACGGCCTACGGCACGCCGCTGGCCGAGGGCAAGGAAACGCGCATCATCGACGGCCAGGGCTATGTGTTCGAGAAGCCGATCCATGCCGACTTCGCGCTGATCAAGGCCGACACGGCCGACCGCTGGGGCAACCTGACGTACCGCAAGACCGCCCGCAACTTCGGCCCGATCATGGCCATGGCTGCCAAGTGCGCGATCGTGCAGGTCGACAACGTCGTCGAACTGGGCGACATGAACCCCGAGCACATCATCACGCCGGGCCTGTTCGTCAAGCGTGTGGTCAAGGTGGGCGGCTCGGCTGCCCAGGCCGCCTGAGCGCAGAAGGAGATAGAACATGCAACGCCTGACCCGTGACCAGATGGCCGCCCGTGTGGCCAAAGACATTCCGGACGGTGCCGTGGTGAACCTCGGCATCGGCCTGCCCACCCTGGTTGGCAATCACCTGCCGGCCGACAAGGAAATCCTGCTGCACAGCGAAAACGGCCTGCTCGGCATGGGCCCCGCGCCGGCAGCCGGCGAGGAAGACGGCGACCTGATCAACGCTGGCAAGCAGCCGGTGACGATCAAGGCCGGCGGCTCGTACTTTCACCACGCCGATTCGTTCGCGATGATGCGCGGCGGCCACCTCGACTATTGCGTGCTGGGCGGCTTCCAGGTGTCCGAAAAGGGCGATCTGGCCAACTGGCATACCGGTGCCCCGGGCGCCATTCCCGCCGTGGGCGGTGCGATGGACCTGGCGATCGGCGCCAAGCAGGTGTTCGTGATGATGGAGCACCTGACCAAGCAGGGCGAAAGCAAGATCGTGCCCGAGTGCACGTATCCGCTGACCGGCATCGGCTGCGTGACGCGCATCTACACTGACCTGGCCACCCTCGACGTGACGCCGGACGGCCTGGTTGCCCGCGACCTCGCGGAAGGCCTGTCGTTTGAAGAACTGCAACGCCTGACCGGCGTGCCCCTGAAGCAGACGCAAGCCGCCTGATCCAACACCCAGACCACCAAAACCGAGCGAGACAGAACATGAGCGACGCATTTATCGTTGACGCCATCCGTACCCCCATCGGCCGTTACGGCGGCAGCCTGTCCGGCGTGCGCGCGGACGACCTGGGTGCGGTGCCCCTGAAGGCACTGATGGCACGCAACGCCGGCCTGGACTGGTCGGCCATCGACGACGTGATCTACGGCAACGCCAACCAGGCGGGCGAAGACAACCGTAACGTGGCCCGCATGTCGGCGCTGCTGGCTGGTCTGCCGGAAGCCGTGCCGGGTTCGACGATCAACCGCCTGTGCGGTTCGGGCATGGACGCCACGGGCACCGCAGCCCGCGCGATCAAGTCGGGTGAAACCAACCTGATGATCTCGGGCGGCGTGGAAAGCATGAGCCGCGCCCCGTTCGTGATGGGCAAGGCCACCTCGGCGTTCTCGCGCCAGGCTGAAATCTTCGACACCACCATCGGCTGGCGCTTCATCAACCCGGCGATGCGTGCCGCCTACGGCGTGGACTCGATGCCCGAGACCGCCGAAAACGTGGCCACGGACTACAAGATCAGCCGCGAAGACCAGGATCTGATGGCGCTGCGCAGCCAGGAAAAGGCATCGCGCGCCCAGGCCGACGGCACGCTGGCCCAGGAAATCACCGCCGTCACGATTCCGCAAAAGAAGGGCGACCCGATCGTGGTCGACCGTGATGAACACCCGCGCGCTACCAGCATGGAAGCGCTGGCCAAGCTGCGCGGCGTGGTGCGTCCGGACGGCACCGTGACCGCCGGTAACGCATCGGGCGTGAACGACGGCGCCTGCGCGATCCTGCTGGCCAGCGAAGCGGGCCTGAAGCAGCACAACCTGAAGCCGCGTGCCCGCATCGTCGGCATGGCAACGGCCGGCGTGGCACCGCGCGTGATGGGTATTGGCCCGGCACCGGCCACCCAGAAGCTGATGAAGCAACTGGGCATGTCGCTGGACCAGATCGACGTGATCGAACTGAACGAAGCCTTTGCTGCGCAAGGCCTGGCCGTGCTGCGTCAACTGGGCATCGCCGACGACGACAAGCGTGTGAACCCGAACGGCGGCGCGATCGCCCTGGGCCACCCGCTGGGCATGAGCGGCGCGCGTCTGGTGACGACGGCGCTGTACCAGCTGGAGCGCACTGGCGGCCGCTTCGCGCTGTGCACGATGTGCATCGGCGTGGGCCAGGGCATCGCCATGGTGATCGAGCGAGTTTAAGGGTTTAGGGGTTTGAGCTTGTTCGTTGTCTGAAATATGCGGCCCCCTCTCGCATGCAATGGGAGAGGGGAGCAAACAGAAGGCGGCAGGCAGCAGATTCCCAATTCATCGAACGCTTAATTTCCCTTGTTTCCTGCCGTTAATTCAGGTGGGAAGTTTCAGTGGTGTCTCTTCCCCAACGAGGTAGAGCATTGCGGCCAGGCCGACGGGCTCGCCGGTCTAGCCGCATCTTTTTTCTGACTGACCCGGTTTTGTATGCCGGTGCGGAGTTTTGAGATGTCCCTTCCCGTTGCCACGCTTGTTACCGGCGCCAGTTCCGGCATTGGTCGTGCGATTGCCGAAATGCTGCTCGCCGATGGCGTGACCCGTGTGATCAATGTCGACTATGCAGAACCGACGTGGTCGCATCCGAACCTGACCTTTTTCCAGGCCGACCTGACCAATGCCGACGCCACGCGCGCGGTGGCGGCGCAGGTGACCTCACAGTTTGCGGTGACCCGGCTGGTCAACAACGCCGGCGCCACGCGTCCCGGCACGGCCGACACGGCCACCGCCGCTGATCTCGATTACGTCGTGGGCCTGACGCTGCAGGCCACGATGCTGCTGACCCAGGCCTGCCTGCCCGCCATGCGCGCGGCCGGCTTTGGCCGCATCGTCAACATGGCCTCGCGCGCGGCGCTGGGCAAGCCCGAGCGCGTGGTGTATTCCGCGGCCAAGGCGGGGCTGGTTGGCATGACCCGAACGCTGGCGATGGAGCTGGGCGGCGACGGCATCACCGTCAACGCCGTGGCACCGGGTCCCATCGCCACCGAGCTGTTCCGAAAGAGCAATCCGGAGGGCAGCGAACAGACACGGCGCATCCTGGCAAGCATCGCCGTGAAGAGAATGGGAACGCCAGAAGACGTGGCGCGTGCCTCGCTGTTCTTCCTCGCACCCGAGAACGGTTTCGTGACGGGACAAGTGCTGTACGTCTGCGGCGGAACTACACTGGGTGTGGCACCCGTATAAGAAAGTTGCCCGCCCCGAGGCACGGGGTGGAATAGCGATTCAAAGCATTGGCGTCAGTGGCGCTCACAAGGTTTGCCCGCTGACGTGCATGGATATCCTGGAGCACAAGATGAGCATCACCAATCAAACCTCGAAGGCGCGCAGACGCCTGCTGGCCGCTGGCGTGGCAATGGCCGCTGGCTTTGCCGTCATGACCGGCGCTCAGGCGCAGGGCAACTACCCGACCAAGCCGATCACGATGATCGTGCCGTTCTCGGCAGGTGGCACCACCGACATCCTGGCCCGTATCGTCAGCCTGCAACTGGGCAAGGCGCTGGGTCAGCCGGTGGTGGTGGACAACCGTCCGGGCGCGGGCGGCAACATCGGCGCGTCGCTGGCCGCCAAGGCACCGGGCGACGGCTACACGCTGTTCATGGGCACGATCGGCACGCACGCGATCAACCAGTCGCTGTACTCGAAGCTGCCGTACGACCCGGTCAAGGATTTCGCGCCGATCACGCGCGTGGCCATGGTGCCGAACATCGTCGTGGTGAACCCGAAGGTACCGGTCCACAACATCAAGGAACTGATCGCCTACGTGAAGGCCAACCCGGACAAGCTGTCGTACGGTTCGTCGGGTAGCGGTTCGTCGATGCACCTGTCGGGCGAGCTGTTCAATTCGATGACGGGCCTGCATATCCAGCACATTCCGTACAAGGGCAGCGCCCCGGCCGTGAACGACCTGCTGGGCAACCAGATCGGCCTGATGTTCGACAACATGCCGTCGTCGTACCCGCACGTGAAGGCTGGCAAGCTGCGCGCCATCGCCGTGACCTCGGGCAAGCGCTCGCCGGCCCTGCCGGACGTGCCGACCGTGGCCGAAGCCGGTGTGCCGGGCTATGAAGCCACGTCGTGGTTCGCCCTGTACGCTACCGGCGGCACGCCGCAGCCGATCGTCGATCGCCTGAACGCCGAAGTGGTCAAGATCCTGGCCATGCCGGAAGTGAAGAAGCAGATGGCCGAGCAAGGCGCCGAGCCGAACCCGGAAAAGCCGGCCCAACTGGCCGCTTTCATGAAGTCCGAAACCGCCAAGTGGGCCAAGGTGGTGAAGGCTTCGGGCGCAACGGTGGACTGATCGCCAGCGCTGTAAAAAAGCAGTACCGCAGTTTCGCAGTACTCGAACCGGCCACGGGCGCCTGCCCGGCGGCCGGTTTTTTATTGTCTCGCGCCAGAACCGGCGCCAAACTCCGCACCAAAGAAAAAGCCCGCGAGGTTGTCGCGGGCGCAAATCCCAGGTCCGTGCAGGACAGGAGGAGACAAGCAGCAGCTTCGGCGCGCCACCGGGCATGGCCCGGCAGCCCGCAGGGCGATCAGGTCAGGCTGTATTTGACGACCTGTTCCTCGACACCGACGAAGCGCACCAGCTGCCGCAGGCCGCTGGCGTATTCCTTGATATGGTGGCCGTCCGGGGTATCGGGCAGCCGGTAGTAGATCGGGGCCGTGCCGGCACGTGCGCGTGCGGCGCTGATGGACGCCGAGGTCTCTCCAGCCGCCGTGCCTTCGGTAATTTCCGGTCTTGCGTTCATCGACGACTCCCAGGAGACGCATGGCGCTGAACGTTGGGCCGGCAAGGAAAATGCGCGCGCATGCGGGTGGCAATGTCTGGAATGTATTGCAGGCGGTCGCGAAAAGCCATTTCGATTTTTTTACATCAGTTTCAGGATAATTGCCTGAATTGTCATATTTAGGATTCCTTCGGCCCCGTCGATATCCGGATGGTGTACCCGCGTAGCGATCTGCCGAACAGGCGTTGCAAGGGTTAACGGCATGACGCGCCCTGACTTGCGCGCTACCATAGCGCCACCCTGAACATTCCCGGCTCAAGGCTGCAACGTTCGTGCCAACCCGGGCCACCATCTCCAAGGCGAATGTCCACCCAGCACGCGCTCCTGATTTCCCTGATCGAAAAGCCATCGTCGGGCTACGACCTGGCGCGCCGTTTCGACAAGTCCATCGGCTATTTCTGGCACGCCACGCACCAGCAGATCTACCGCGAACTGGGGCGGATGGCCGAAATGGGCTGGATTGCGGCCGAGGACGGTGGCAAGGAACAGGCGAGCCTGGCCAGTCCGGCAAGCACGCCCGACGGCGTGCCGGCGGAGAAAAAGAATCGAAAGAAGGTGTACTACGTGCTGCCGGCCGGCCGTGACGAGCTGGTGCGGTGGGTGCTGTCGCCCGGCGCGGGGCTGGACCAGCGTGAGGAAATTCTGGTCAAGCTACGTGCAGATGCTGCAATCGGGCCGCTTGGGCTGGACGAGGAAATGCAGCGGCTGATCGCCCTGCACGAGGATCGCCTGGCGCTCTACCGCGATATCGAACGCAAGGATTTCGGCGGCACGCTCGATCGGCGCCAGCAAATCCAGTATGCGCTGCTGCGGCGAGGCATCCGGTTCCAGGAGGACTGGGTGAAATGGGGACGGGACTTGATGCCGTTGCTGGAAAAACCCAGCGAAGGCTGACGGCAGATCCCCTGCTGCCGATGCCCTTTCCCGCCAGTGCCTACACCGGGCGGGAAAGGGACACCTCAGGAAACTTCAGAAATACATCAGAAAAACGCCAATCAGGCGACGCTGGCCGCATGCGCGGCAGCTTCGGCCGGGGCCAGGCCCAGGCGGCGGCGTGCCAGCGCGTACTCTTCCACGAAACGGCGCACCAGTTCGGCAGCCGGCACCACGCGCTTGATGGCGCCCACGCCCTGGCCGGCGCCCCAGATGTCCTTCCATGGCTTGACGCGGGTCGAACCGAAGTTCATGGCCGTGGCGTCCGACGTCGGCAGCGCCTCGGGGTCCAGGCCCGAGCGCACGATGCTGTCCCGCAGGTAATTGCCGTGTACGCCCGTGAACAGGTTGGAATAGATGATGTCGTCGGCGGTGCTGTCGACGATCATCTGCTTGTAGGCGTCCTGGGCATTGGCTTCCAGCGTGGCAATGAAGGCCGAGCCGATATAGGCCAGGTCGGCACCGGCGGCCTGGGCGGCCAGCACGGCGTCGCCGCTGGCGATGGCGCCGGACAGCAGCAGCGGGCCGTCGAACCATTCGCGGATCTCGTGCAGCAGCGCGAACGGCGACAGCGTGCCGGCATGGCCGCCCGCACCGGCCGCCACGGCGATCAGGCCGTCGGCGCCCTTGTCGATCGCCTTGCGGGCAAAGGTATTGTTGATCACGTCATGCAGGACGATGCCGCCATACGAATGCACGGCCTCGTTGACCTCCACGCGAGCGCCCAGCGACGTAATGACGATGGGCACCTTGTAGCGCACGCACATCTCCAGGTCGTGTTCGAGCCGGTCATTGGACTTGTGCACGATCTGGTTGACCGCGAACGGCGCGGACGGGCGGTCGGGGTGCTTGGCATCGTGCTCGGCCAGTTCGGTCGTGATGCGGTCGAGCCATTCCTCCAGCTTCTCTGCCGGGCGCGCGTTGAGCGCCGGGAACGATCCTACGACGCCGGCCTTGCATTGCGCGATGACCAGATCGGGATTGGAAATGATGAACAGCGGCGAGCAGACGGCCGGCAGCGACAGGTTTTGCAGCAGGGCGGGAATGGCCATGACGGTTCCTTCGGATGAACGCAGCAAATCGGTGGGGCACATGCAATCGATGCCGGGAGGCGATCCCGCGATATATGCAACCAGTTGCATGATGAATCGCAAGGTATCACGTTCGCGGGGCGCACTGCAACCGGTTGCAACGACAATTTGCGGCACCGCCGCAGCGGCCAGTGGCGCATTGTCTACAATGGGCGCATTGCCTTATGCGCCATGCAGGAGATGAAGTGGTGACTCACCCCGCGATCGATGCCGGCTCGGCCGATGGCGCGCCGCCGGTGTCCGACGATCTGTTCGACGCCGACCTGGCCGCCTGGTACCGACAGCCGGAGCGCGCATTCGACGGCTGGCTGGCACGGCATGGCTTCCGCCCCGGCACGGCCATCGTGTATCGCGCGATGTGGGGCAAGCTCCTGCGCTGGTCGGGTGAACAGGGCGTGCCGCCGCTGAAATGGTCCGCTGCCCAGATTGGCGCCTTTCTCGATGCGCAGAATCTTCACAAACGTCACCGCTATCGATACGCGCGCTTGATAGAGCGGATATTCCATCATCTGGCCACACTGCAACAGAATCTGCACAATCCGGCGAGCCAGGCAGTGAAGGCACATCTGGCCGACGGCGAGAACGATCCCACCGCCTTCCTGCTGCCGGGCGAGCGCGACCTGCTGGTGGCGCGCATCCTGGCGCCTTCGCCGGAAAGCCTTCCGGGCAAGGACGCCAGGGGCGACATGTCTCCTACGGCCTGGAAGCGCGCCCGCGATGTGGCCCTGCTAGCGGTGTTGCTGGGCGGTGGGCTGAAGGTGGCGGAAGTGCGCGGGTTGCGCCTGGATGCCATCGACGGCATCGACGAGGGTGCGATGGCCATCCGGATGGTGCGCCCCGACAACGGGCGTACTTATATGGTGCCGCTGTTCGGCTTCGCCCATGCGCCGCTGCGCCGATGGCTGGCGGTGCGTCGGGCCGCCGAGTCGCTGGGCGACCTGGTATTCCCGGCGATGGCCAACGGCCGCCCCATGCACGCCGCTTCGATCTATCGCCGCATCGAGATCCTGCTCGAAGAAGCCGGCGTGCTGGCCGGCCGCAGCGAGCGGGCGTCGCCACAGACCCTGCGCAATACCTGTGGCGCGATGCATTTCGATGCCGGCACGACGCCGGCCGCCGTCGCCCAGTTGCTGGGCATGCGCGATCTCGAATCGGGCTGGCGTCTGCACGCGGCCTATGAGGCGTGGCAGGCACGTGCCGGATTGCCCTTGATGACGCCGCAGGCTGCGCGGCCTGTGCGGGAATCCTGACATTCGTTTGAATGCCCGCGCAGGCGGCCGTAATATGGGCCGGTTAAGATGTGGGCCCGACCGGCGAATCGTGGTCTGCGAATTGCAACAGGAGATTCGCACCGCGTCGTGAAACACTTACCGACCTGACTATTTCCATGGCTGAAACCTTACTGCTGACTGGCGCAACCGGATATATCGCTTCGCACACCTGGGTGGCGTTGCATGAGGCGGGCTATCAAGTGATCGGACTCGATAATCTGTGCAACAGCAATCGTGAGGTCGTGAGCCGGCTGGCCCGCATTACCGGTACCGCGCCGCATTTCGTCGAAGGCGATGTGCGGGATCGCGCGCTGCTGGACCGCCTGTTTGCCGAGCACGAGATTGCCGGCGCGATTCATTTTGCGGCACTCAAGGCGGTGGGCGAATCGGTCAGCAAGCCGCTGGAGTATTACGGCAACAACCTCGAAGGCATGATCAGGCTATGTAGCGCAATGCAGGCTGCTGGCGTCAGGCAACTGGTGTTCAGTTCGTCGGCCACCGTCTATGGCAATCCCCATACGGTGCCGATTCTCGAGGATTTCCCGCTGTCGGCAACCAATCCGTACGGCCAGACAAAATTGATGGGCGAACAGATCCTGCGCGATCTGGAAAAATCCGATCCGGAATGGCGTATCGCATTTTTGCGATATTTCAATCCGGTTGGGGCGCATGACAGCGGCCTGATTGGCGAGGATCCGGGTGGTATTCCGAACAACCTGATGCCGTACGTGGCCCAGGTGGCCGGCGGCCGACGTGAAAAACTGAGCGTCTACGGCGGCGATTACCCGACCGTCGATGGCACCGGGGTGCGCGATTACATCCACGTGAGCGACCTGGCCGACGGCCATGTGGCCGCGCTGAACTACCTGCGCAAGCATCCAAGCGGGATGACGGTGAACCTGGGCACGGGCCGTGGCTACAGCGTCCTGGAGGTAGTGAAGGCCTACGAACGTGCCAGCGGACGCGCGGTGCCTTATCAGATCGTCGAGCGGCGCTCGGGCGACATTGCGTCGTGCTATGCCGATCCGGCGCTGGCCCACGCACTGCTGGGCTGGCGTGCCCGCCACGACCTGGACCGCATGTGCGAGGATTCCTGGCGGTGGCAGTCGATGAATCCCCAGGGGTTTGCCGCGTGACCGGCATACGCCAATAAAAAACCGGGCCAAGGCCCGGTTTTTCTTTTGCTCGCGTGCGTGGCGTCGCCGCTTAGCGAATCAGGAAGTCTTCCATCGCCTTGCCATTCGCCAATGCCTGCGTCAGCCAGCCCGGACGCTTGCCGCGACCCGTCCAGGTATTCCCGGCGCTATCGCGATAACGGACCGGAACCTTGCGCGCGGTAGTGGCCTTCTTGCCGGCCACGCCCTTGCTTCCAAATCCGAGGTCTTCGGCGGTCAGGCCAAACTGTTCGATTTTCTCGCGAATTTCGGCGATCACGGTGGCTTGCTCGCGCGCCTTGATCTCTTCGGCCTGCCGTTGCAGTTCGCTGATTTTCTGAACGATTTCCTGATATGTCGCCATTTGTATCCCTCGATTTACTGGGTGGGTCCGTGAATTGACGAAAAGCATTATAACCACTGTCGGCCACGCTGCAAATCCTTTGCGGCGACAAACCGAAAAATACGAAAATTCTCAATTAAAAAGAATTACTGAACTTATGACAGGGGTGCCAGTCGGCCTTCGCTTGCCCAACCTGCCAGAATGCCCATCTGCTGGGGCAGCCCAGCTGCGCAAGGCAACATCGGGCTGACGGCCCTGAAACGGGAATCGCAGCTTAATCCTGGCATTTGGCGTGCGCGGTCCGGCGCAAGAGAGTTTCAGCGAACGCTGAATTCAGCCCGTCGGCATATTCATTTGCGCCATGGGAAACGCACTGGTCGCGGCGCAGGCAGCGCATATTCAGGTCATTCAAAGTGCATCAGTCGCCATACCTGAAATCCATTTGGTCTGCAACTCAAGGAAGGTTGTGCGCCGGCCGTTATGGAGTCCTGAGCAGACCGCACGGGGTGTCGGTCTGCCGGACCGAAGCAAGGGAGTGGCTTCGGGTTATCTCCTAATGATCAGCACATCATGTCCTTTCATCAGAATATTCAGATCAAGACCCTCTTGCGGGGAGCCATGGCCGCATTGGGGGCCATCCTGCTGGTTGTGGGCGGGGCGGGATTGCAGGGCATTTCCCAGTCCAATGATGCGCTGAAGGAGACTTACGCCAACCAGATGGCTTCATCCCAGGCGCTGGCCGAAGCGATGCTCGGCACCACGCGCCTGCGTCTGGCGCTGGACCGCACGGTCATGCCCGGCAGCGAGGGCGACGACATGAACAAGCACGTCGAACGCTCGAAGATTTTCGTCGAGTCGTCGGACAAGGGCTGGAAGCGTTACATGGCGCTGCCGCAGAACGATGAGGAAAAGGCGCTCGCCAGCGCCCTGGCCGCCAAGCGCCAGGAGTTCTTCGACGCGGGCGTGGCCAAGTGGCAGCAGGCGCTGACCTCGGGCAACCGCGAGGAATCGCTGCGCATGGCGCGCGACGTGATGCCCGACCTGCAACGCAGCATGGCCGCCGCGCACGAGAAGCTCGAGAAGTTCCAGATGGAAGCGGGCAAGGCCAACTTCGAGGCCGCCCAGGATCGCTTTGCCACGATCCGCACCATGTCGATCCTGCTGATCGCCTTCGGCCTTGCCATTGCCGTGGTGGCGGCGATGATGTTGCACCGTGCCATCGTGCGCCCGGTGGAAGAAGCGCTGTCCGTGTTCGAGCGCATGGCCGCTGGCGACCTGACGTCGCGCATCAACAGCATGTCGAAGAACGAGGTTGGCCGCATGATGCAGGCCCTGGCCAAGATGCAGGACAGCCTGTCGGGCATCGTGTCCGAAGTGCGCGGCGGCACCGATTCGATCGCCTCGGCCACCCAGCAGATCTCGGCCGGCAATACCGACCTGTCGCAGCGTACCGAAGAGCAGGCCGCATCGCTGGAGCAGACTGCCGCCAGCATGGAAGAACTGACCACCGTGGTGCGCCAGAACGCCGACAACGCCCGCCAGGCTGGCGTGCTGGCCGGCGAGGCATCGCAGATCGCCATGAAGGGTGGCGATGTCGTGGGCCGCGTGGTGGACACCATGAACGAGATCAACGGCGCGTCGCGCAAGGTGGTCGAGATCATTGGCGTGATCGAGGGCATCGCCTTCCAGACCAACATCCTGGCGCTGAATGCGGCTGTGGAAGCCGCGCGTGCTGGCGAGCAGGGCCGCGGCTTTGCCGTGGTGGCCGGCGAGGTGCGCAGCCTGGCGCAGCGCAGCGCCAACGCCGCCAAGGAAATCGAATCGCTGATCAGCGAATCTGGCCAGCGTGTGGAAAGCGGTACGAAGCTGGTGGCCGAAGCCGGCAACACCATGGGTGAGATCGTGCAGGCCGTGCGTCGTGTGACGGACATCATGAACGAGATCAGCGCGGCGTCGCAGGAGCAGACCACCGGCATCGAGCAGGTCAATCAGGCCGTGGCGCAGATGGACCAGGTCACCCAGCAGAACGCGGCATTGGTGGAAGAGGCCGCTGCCGCCGCCGGTGCGCTGGAAGAACAGGCGCAGAAGCTCAAGAGCGTGGTGTCGGTGTTCTCGCTGGCGTCCGACGCCGGTGCGCCGCGCCAGCTGGCAGCGCCGGTCCGGCCCGTGCATGCACTGGCGCCGGCCCAACCCGTGACTGCCAAGGCTGCCGCGCCCAGGCCCGCCGCCGTTGTCCGTACGCAGGAACGTGCGCCGGTGCGTCCGGCCGCCAAGCGTCCTCCGGTCGTGCGCAAGACGCGCGAGCCTAAGCTGCTGCGCCCCGCGCTGCACCAGCCGGCTGGCGCATCGAATTCGGACGACAACTGGGCGGCCTTCTGATTATTTCGAGGTCGACATAAACAGGACTGAGTGCCACAAGGTTCACACGGAGCGCGCAAGATGCCATGATGTGGGGTTTTGTCTGCCCCGCATTCCGGTGTTCCCCGCGCCTTTGCCGTTTCCCTTCGCGCAGCCCCAATGATTGCCACGAATACCCTCCTGTTGCTGCTTGCAGCCGCGCTCGGCGTTGTTGCCGCGCGAGGCCTGCGCGCTGCCAAGCCGGAAGGCGAGCCGGGGCGCACGGCTGTCCGATCGCTGGCGTGGTCGGCCGCGCTGCTGTCGCAGTTCACCACCGGCATGCCGCTCTGGGTGGCGGTGGCTTCGGGCACGCTGACGGCGGCCAATCGCGGCGCCGACGTGGCGGCAACCTTCGCCGCGACGCTGGCGGCAAGCCTGGCCGCATCGCACCTGATCGCCCCCGCCTGGCACTGGATGCGCCAGGGCGGGCGTGGCTGGCAGGTTGCCATCGTCACGGCCATGCTGGCCGGCGCGGGCCTGGTGGCGGTGGCCGGCGCGCGGCTGGGCGGGGCGTGCGGCGGCCTGTCGATGTCGCCGCGCGACTGCCTAGACGTGGCTGGCCTGCACGGGTCGGCGTGGCTGGCCGGTGGGCTGATGCTGCTGTGCTCTGCGCTCTATGCGATGCATCGCATCCAGTCGCGCAAGTGGGCGGGGGTGTATGCCGAGGGGGCGCTGGCCGACGATGTGTCCGGCGTTTCTGACGAATTCCCGGCCGCCGGGCGTGCCGGCGAGCCGCGTCTGGTGCGGCGTGGCCACGGTCGCCTGGCCGGGCTGACCGTGCGGGCGTCGGGCCGCGACCAGCCGCCCGTTGGCGAGTACAGCGTGAGCAACGAGGATCTTCCCGATCGCACCGCCTTTGCGCGCTGGCTCGACCAGACCATCGCGCATGCCCGGTTGTCGGAAACCGCCTGCGCCGTGCTGCTGATCCATATTGCCGATTTCCGCGAGGTCGACGAAGTCTTCGAGGTACGCGCCGACGACATCCTGGCGCAGGATGCGGGCGCGCTGGCCCAGGCCGCGCTGGAACCGCACCACTTCCTGGCACGGCTGGCGCGCGATGAATTCGCGGTAGGGGTGCCGGAACTGGTGCAGCACAACCGGGCGCACGATCTGGGTGCGCGCGTGCTTGGATCGCTGTCCGAATTCGTGGCGGCGCGCGGGCTGCAGATGCAGATCGGCGTGAACATCGGCATTGCCATCTATCCGCGCGACGCGGCCACTTCGGAATCGCTGATGCAGGCGGCGCGCGTCAGCCTGACGGAAGCGCGCGAAAGCGGCTCGAACCAGATGCGCGTGTTCAATTCCGCCGCCGGCGAACGGGCGCGCCGCATGCGCGTCATCCGCCGCGATCTCTGGCCGGCCATCCAGGACGACGCGTTGTCGCTGATGTACCAGCCGAAGTACGACGTGAAGTCGCGCGGCGTAGTAGGGGCCGAGGCGCTGTGCCGCTGGCGGCATCCAACGCTGGGCCCGGTCAATCCGGCCGAATTCATCATGGTGGCCGAGCAGTCGGGCCAGATTGACAAGCTCGACGACTGGGTCATCGCCACGGTCTGCGCCCAGGTGCGCGCGTGGCAGGACGCCGGGCTGCCGACGGTGCCGGTGGCCATCAACGTATCGGGGCTGCGCTTTGCCAGCCGCAACTTCCCGCAATACCTGCTCGAACAGATTCACCAGCACGACATTCCGCCCTCGGCCATCACGCTCGAAATTACCGAGACGGCGGCCATGAAGGACATCGGCAAGTCGATGGAGACGCTGGCCGAGCTGCAGTCGCTGGGCATCCACGTGGCGCTGGACGATTTCGGCAGCGGCTATTCCAGCCTGGGCTACCTGAAGCGGCTGCGCGTGGGCACGTTGAAGATCGACCGCACGCTGATTGGCGGGCTGGACGCCGATCCGCAGGGCCGGGCGATCGTGGGGTCGATGGTGGCACTGGCGCACGAACTGCGCATGAAGGTGGTGGCCGAGGGCGTGGAGTCGGCCTCGCAGCTGGACATCCTGCACGGTATGGGCTGCGACGAGGTGCAGGGCTACCTGATGGCAGTGCCGCTCGATGCCCCGGCCTTTGCCGAACAATTGCATGGTGCCCAGCCGCTGCGCGGCTGAGCGGCCGGGCGAAACGTGAAAATTCGTCAACAACGCTAAAGCGTGCGCCTGGCGCGTCGTTATGAAGGTGACAGGGCAGTGGCGCATGCCGGATTTCGCACGCCCTGGCCAGCTGGCCTGTCCGTCGCCGGCCGCGCTGACTTGCCACTGGCGGACCAACCCACACGGAGTCCCCGATGTCCCTTCCGCACATCCTCGTCGTCGACGATTCGCCATCCCTGCGCCGCATGACCGGCGCCTGCCTGCGTGCGGGCGGATTCACGGTGACGGAGGCGGCCGACGGCAAGGAGGCGCACGAGGTGGCCTTGGAGGGACAATTCGGCATGCTGGTCACCGACCAGGTGATGCCCGTCATGGACGGCCTGTCGCTGATCCGCGCCCTGCGCGCCACGCCGGCCTATGAGTCGATTCCGATCCTGATGCTCTCGACCGAGCACGACGACCGCATCCTGGAGCAGGCCCGCGAGGCTGGCGCCTCGGGTTTCCTGGCCAAGCCCTTCGATCCGGAAGACCTGCTGGCTTCCGTCCACGCGCTACTGGACCCTCCCACGGAGGGGTAAGCCGGGCGCCAAGTCGTCCTTAATTCACCCCGCATCGTGCCGTAAATACTGGAGGGCCATAGCAGGTGGTCCGGCTTGGTCCATTGGGCCGCAGGCCGGCTGATCACCTCGGGTCGCCAGCAGCCAGGGGCACGCTACCCCGGCCACGACCAACCTTGCCAGCGGGGGCAACATGAATACCAGCAACAACCGCGCGGACGGCGCGGGAGAAGAATTCCTAGCCTTCCGGCTGGGCCGCGAGGAATACGGCATCGACATCCTCAAGGTCCAGGAAATCCGTGGCTACGAATCGGTCACGCAGATCGCCAACGCGCCCGACTACCTGAAGGGCGTGGTCAACCTGCGCGGCACCATCGTCCCGATCATAGACCTGCGCATCAAGTTCAACCAGGCCGAGATCAGCTACGACCAGTACACCGTGGTGATCATCGTTGATATCCATGAACGCACCACGGGCATCGTGGTTGACGGCGTATCCGATGTGCTCACGTTGACCCCGGCGCAGATCAAGCCGGCGCCGGCGCTGTCCGGCGGCGTGGCCACCGACTACATCCGCGGGCTTGGCTCGCTCGAGGGCCGCATGCTGATCCTGGCCGATATCGAGAAGCTGATGAACGTCGACGATCTTGCGGCGCTCGACGCCGCCGCCGGCACCGCCTGATCCATCCCGTAACAAGCGGCCCGTGGCGCCCGCGAGAATGCGGGGGCCCCGACGCCGGAGCCTTCAACGCAGTTCAAACACCCATGCGCAACAACCAGCCTGTCACGCAGCGTGAGCATCCGCTCTCGCCGGACGACTACCTGATTTCCCGAACCGACCTCAAGGGTCGCATCACGTTCGCGAACCGGGCGTTCGTGGAGACCAGCGGCTTCTCGACGGCAGAGCTGCTGGGCGCGGCGCACAACCTGGTGCGCCATCCGGACATGCCGCCCGAAGCGTTTGCCGACCTGTGGACGTCGATCCAGGCCGGCAAGTCGTGGGTGGGCATCGTCAAGAACCGCCGTAAGGACGGCGATCACTACTGGGTGCAGGCCACCGTCACGCCGACGCGCGTGGCGGGCCGCATCATCGGCTATACGTCGGTGCGGTCGATGGCTTCACGCGAGCAGATTGAAGCCGCCGAGGCCGCCTACAAGCGCTTTCGCGAGCATCGCGCCGCCGGGCTGGCGATTCGCGACGGGGCGGTGGTCCGGACCGGCGTGGCCGGCTTCGTCGGCCGGCTGACCCGCATGAACCTGCGTCGCCGCATTCTCTGGGCCCAGATGGCCGGGCTCGTATGGTTCCTGGTGGCGCTGGTCGGCGTGCACTGGATGTCCGCCGAAGCCGCCGCCCAGTTGTGGCCGTGGCTGTGGGGGGCATTCGCGCTGGCCGTGATTTCGTCGATGGCTTCGGGCGCCATGCTGGTGTCGCGCGTGGAAAAGCCCGTGGGCGAGATGCTCGATTTCGCGCTGCGCATGGGCGCCGGCGACCTGACCACCACATTCGAGCACAAGGCCGGCGACGAGGTGGGTGCGCTGGCGCGCGCCATGCGCACGATGCAGCGCAGCCTGTTGTCGGTGGTGCATGACATCCAGGAAGGCATGGCCAGCATCTCGACGGCCACGCACCAGGTAGCCGCCGGCAACAACGACCTGTCGCAGCGTACCGAACAGCAGGCGGCCTCGCTGGAGGAAACCGCGTCGAGCATGGAGCAACTGACTGGCACGGTACGTCAGAACGCCGACAACGCGCGCCAGGCCAGCGGGCTGGCCGCCAACGCGTCGGAGACGGCCGTGCGCGGCGGCGAAGCCGTGGGACGCGTGGTGCAGACCATGCAGGAAATCAACGAGGCATCGCGCAAGATCGTCGACATCATCGGCGTGATTGAGGGCATCGCCTTCCAGACCAACATCCTGGCACTGAACGCTGCCGTGGAAGCTGCCCGTGCCGGCGAGCAGGGCCGCGGCTTTGCAGTGGTGGCAGGCGAGGTGCGCAGCCTGGCGCAGCGCAGCGCCAACGCCGCCAAGGAAATCAAGGGCCTGATTGGCAACACCGTGTCGCGCGTGGAAAACGGCGCGGCGCAGGTGGGCGACGCCGGCGCCACGATGGACGAGATCGTGCAGGCCGTGAAGCGCGTGACCGACATCATGGGCGACATCAGCTCGGCATCGGCCGAGCAAAGCGCGGGCATCGAGCAGGTCAACGAGGCCGTGGCGCAGATGGATGAAGGCACGCAACAGAACGCAGCATTGGTGGAGCAGGCCGCTGCCGCGGCCGGCGCACTGGAAGAGCAGGCCGACCGCCTGCGCGAGTCGATCTCCACATTCCGCGTGAGCACGCAGGCCGAAGTCCGGCCCGCGCGCCAGCGCCAGATGGAGACGATGGCGGAGGCGGCTGGCTGAAGTGGGGAGCAGGCCCGCGCCCTTTGGGGCAAGGGCCATTTCATAAAGGGCCGCGCCAAAACACGCGGCATCAGGAACGGGGTAGAGCAGCCGCCCACGCAGGCGGCCGCGACAACAACCCGGGTGGCATTGTCCATCCCGGTCATTTCTGACAGAAGAAGGGGGTAGTTCTATGCAGTGGTTCAATCAACTACGCGTTACGACCAGGCTGATCGCGGGCTTCCTGGTGGTATCGGTGATCGGCGCCGTCATCGGCCTGCTGGGCGTGGTCAACATGGGGCGCATGGCGGACTGGACCGGCAAGATCTACAACACCGACCTGCAGGCGCTGAAGGCCGTGCAGGACGGCAACATCAACCTGGTCTACGCCAGCCGCGCCCAGATCGCGTTGCTGTCGGCATCGACCATGGGCGAACGCGCGACCGAGAAGGAAGAGATCCAGAAGTCGCTGACGACGATGGAAGCACGCGTAAAAACTGCAAAGGACTCGTTCAGCCAGCCGGAAGGCCAGGCGCTGTTCAAGCAGTATGAAACGCTGGTACCGCCGTTCCGCGACCGCATGACCAAGTACGTGGAACTGGTGAGCAAGCAGCCGCTGGACACGTCGCAGTTCGAGAGCACGGTCTTCACGGAAAGCGCTGACCTGCTCAAGGAAAGCCGCGCGCTGGAAGACGTGCTGTTCAAGATGGTCAAGCGCCGCGACGACCGCGCCAAGTCGAACATGGAAGAGTCGACCAACGTCTACAACAGCTCGCGCGTGCTGATGCTGGTGCTGGTGCTGGGTGGCGTGGTGATCTCGGTGCTGCTGGGCATGTTCCTGGCTCGCCAGCTGTCGCGCCAGCTGGGTGGCGAACCGGGCTATGCAGCGTCGATCGCCGCACAGATTGCCGATGGCGACTTCTCGGCCAAGGTGGAGCTGCGCCGTGGCGACGACCACAGCCTGCTGCACGCGATCGGCCAGATGCAGCAGCAGCTGTCGTCGATGGTCCGCGACTTCAAGGACTCGGCCGAATCGATCGGCACGGCCTCGCGCGAGATTGCTGCCGGCAACAATGACCTGTCGCAACGCACCGAACAGCAGGCCGCCTCGCTGGAGGAAACGGCTTCGAGCATGGAAGAGCTGACCAGCACCGTGCGCCAGAACGCCGACAACGCCCGTCAGGCCAGCGGCCTGGCTGCCAATGCGTCGGACACGGCTGTGCGCGGTGGCGAGGTGGTGGGCCGCGTGGTGGACACTATGGGCGAGATCAACGATGCCTCGCGCAAGATTGTCGACATCATCGGCGTGATCGAGGGCATCGCCTTCCAGACCAACATCTTGGCACTGAATGCCGCTGTGGAAGCCGCACGTGCCGGCGAACAGGGCCGTGGCTTTGCCGTGGTGGCCGGCGAGGTGCGCAGCCTGGCACAACGCAGCGCCAACGCCGCCAAGGAAATCAAGACGCTGATCGACAACTCGGTGGCGCAGGTGGATACCGGCGCGGCGCTGGTGAGCCAGGCCGGCACGACGATGGACGAGATCGTGCAGGCCGTGAAGCGCGTGACCGACATCATGGGCGAGATCAGCGCGGCGTCGGCCGAGCAGAGCTCGGGCATCGAACAGGTAAATCAGGCCGTGGCGCAGATGGACGAAGTGACGCAGCAGAACGCGGCACTGGTGGAGCAGGCAGCGGCGGCAGCGGGTTCGCTGCAGGACCAGGCATCGCGCCTGATGGATTCGGTGTCGGGCTTCCGCCTGTCGGACAACGATGCATCGATGGCTTCGGCGCCGATGCTCGCTGCTCCGGCGGCGCCCGTCGTGCGTTCGGTGGTCAAGCCCGCCGCCAAAGCCCCGGTGAGCCGTGTGGCCAAGGGCGGCAAGCGGGGCAAGCCGGTCAAGGCCGGCACCGCGCTGGTGGCTGCCGCGCCGGCCGTGGCTGAAGTTGCCGACGAGGATGCCGATACACAGAAGAAGCGCCCTGCGCTGACGGCGACTGCGTCGGCCAGCCCGGCATCCGATAACGGCGACTGGAGCGCCTTCTGAGCGTCATCGGCCCTACATCCGACGGCCACATAATCGTCGTCTGAAAAGGACGGCAGCGCCCCGGCACAGCGTTGTAAATGTTGCGCCGGGGCGTTCACTCGTCTGCAGAACATCATGCATACCGAATTCAGTCTGTCCCTGTCGGCCGAAGCCGCAGCGCGGCTGCGCGCAGATTTCGATGCGTTTGTAAAAGTTTCCACCGGTCTCGACCCGCAATTCATTCCGCCAGCCTTCGACGATTTCATGCGTGCGCGGCTGATGCAGCAGGATGGCCCGCTGACCGAGCGTGCCGTCATGCGCCTGCTGGCCAGCGGCGAGTACGGCTGGGCCAGGAAGGTCTTCGACAAGCAGTTGCCGAACGCGCTGGCGGCGCTGATGCGCGATGCGCAACGCTTCGGGTTTGCCCTGGCCGTGCAGCCGGAATGGACGTCCCAGCAGCGCGTGGAACACGCGCGGGAGTGGGCGGCGAACATCCTGGCCGAGGCCGGCGCCGATGCCGCGTTCACCGAGGCGCTGGCGGCGCAGATATCGGCTTCCGCCGTCGACGTACGCACCATCGAGGAACGCATGCGCACGCCGGCGTGGCGCATTTCAGACAGCCTGCGCCAGCGCGCCTACGACGTCATGTACGCGTTGCAGACCGAGGAGAGCGAGGCATTGGGCCGCAGCAAGGTGGGCGAACTGCGTGCCCTGCTGGGGCTGGCCCTGGAATACCGGTCGGTGAGCGCGGAGGAAGCCGCTCGCGTCCTTGAGCAGGTGGAGCGCGCGCGTCCGCACCTGTTCCGTGAAGCACCCGACGACGTGTTTGCACGGCTGGCGGCGTGGTTGCGTCGCGTGTTTAGCCAAGGTGCGCTCGTTCGTCAATAGTGGTAACCAGCACCCCCCTTTCGTGAGATGCGTGTCCACCGTCTGAAACCCGTTTCCGTTCAGTACGCAAACTGTTACACCTTTGATGAAAATCAGAAGACAGTCATAGTGGCTGTTACAAACTTCAGGGGTCATGTCTTTTCCTTACGACATTACCCAATCCCCAACGTAAGTAGGGATTGGCATTGTGGGCGGAATGCCGATATAAACGTAACAGTTTCACTTACACTCTGTAACATCTGTAACGTTTCAGAGTTAGGGTGTAACCGGGCGAAGTTCCTTTCGTAGTACGTCGTACCCACTCGAACACGCAACAAACGATCTGGTCGCCGGCAAGGTTTCCTTGCAGGTAAGCGCCGGACAAGCGGTCGAGGGGTTTTTTGGTAGCGGGGAAAAATTGGAAAGCAGTGAAGTTCTCCAGGAGATTAGGGAGGTCAATCTCGCCTATCTTCTGCTTGCGCAACGACTGGTGCGCGAAAACCAGGTGGAAGCCATGTTCAGGCTTGGTGTCAGCAAGGAAATTGCTGAGATTCTTGCCAAACTGACCTCGGCGCAACTCGTCAAGCTGGCCGCATCGAACATGGTGCTGTGCCGTTTCCGCTTCGACGATCACGCATTGCTGTCCACCCTTACCCATACGGCCAAGAGCCATGATATGCAGCAGATCCACGCTGCTATCCTGCTGGCCCGGCAACCTGTGGAGTCGCTCAATTGACCGCGCTCCTCCAGGCCCAGTCGGCCCGCAGTTTCACGGCTGCTCCCGTACCCAACCGCAAGAGCGTCCTGCAGGACGCCAACCAGACCCAGCTCGCCATCGAGCTGATCGGCCTGGGTGCGCGCCTGCAAGTGCTTGAAGCCGAGACCACGCTCTCGCGCGACCGGTTGATTCGCCTCTACAAGGAGCTCCGGGGAGCATCGCCGCCCAAGGGCATGCTCCCGTTCTCCACAGACTGGTTCACCACCTGGCTGCCGAATATCCATTCGTCGCTGTTCTTCTCCGCGTTCCAGTTCATGGTGCAGGAAGGCGAGACGTCGGGCATTCGTGCCGTAGTGGCCGCTTACCGTCTGTACCTCGAGCACGTTTCGCTGCTCGGTGGCGAAATCGTCTTAAGTTTCACCCGTGCCTGGACGTTAGTACGGTTTTTCGAGAGCAACATGCTGCAGCTTTCTGCGTGCACCTGTTGCGGCGGAAAGTTCGTGACGCATGCTTATGAGCCGCACGCGAACTTTGTCTGCAGCCTGTGCCGCCCGCCTTCGCGCGCCGGAAAGGTGAAGAAGCTCTCGAAGGACGCCGCATCCGCGCAGACGCAAGCCTGATTCACCGGGCCTGACGTCCGCGTGGCAGGTGGGTCCCGGCAACGGCGGGCGGTGACGCCGCTCGTCTGCGCCGGATGCCCAGTGCGTGCCTGACGCGTGTTTTTCAGACGGGGATCCGATCGTGCTAGTAGTTATTGGCTATGTCGTCGTAGTCGTGGCGGTGTTGGGCGGTTACGCCCTCACCGGCGGACATATGGGCGCGCTTTATCAACCGGCGGAGCTCATCATCATCGGCGGTGCCGCCGTCGGCGCATTCATCAGCTCCAACAGCGGCAAGGCCATCAAGGCCACGATGAAGGCTATGCCTTCGCTGCTGCAGGGCTCCAAGTACAAGAAGGAACTGTACCTGGACGTGATGGCGCTGCTGTACGTGCTGCTGTCCAAGGCACGCCGCGAGGGCATCCTGTTCCTCGAAAAGGAAATTGCCGATCCCGCATCGAGCAGTGTCTTCAGTCAGTACCCGCGCATCCTGGCCGACGCCAAGATGATGGAGTTCCTGACCGACTACCTGCGCATGATGGTCAACGGCAACATGAACGCCTTCGAGATCGAAGCGCTCATGGACCACGAAATCGAAACGTTCCGCCACGAGGCCGAGATTCCCGCCCATGCGCTGTCGCGTGTCGGCGACGGCCTGCCCGCCTTCGGTATCGTGGCCGCGGTGATGGGTGTGGTGCATGCACTGGCCTCGGCCGACCTGCCGCCGGCGGAACTGGGCGCCCTGATCGCCCACGCCATGGTCGGTACGTTCCTGGGCATTCTGCTGGCCTACGGCTTTGTGTCGCCGCTGGCGTCGCGTGTCGAGCACCAGGTGTCCGAGAGCATCAAGATGTACGAGTGCATCAAGGTCACGCTGCTGGCATCGCTCAACGGTTATGCGCCGCTGGTGGCGGTGGAATTCGGCCGCAAGGTGCTGTACTCCACGGTACGTCCGTCGTTCCTCGAGCTCGACGACCACGTCCGTGAAGTCAAAAGCCTGACGTGACGGGAGAGCAGCCATGAGCAGCGCCCAGGACCTGCGTCCGATCGTCATCAAGAAGTCGAAGTCGCACGCCAAGCCGCACGGCAACCACAGCTGGAAGATCGCCTACGCCGACTTCATGACGGCCATGATGGCGCTGTTCCTGGTGCTGTGGCTGCTGAGTTCGTCTTCCCCCAAAACGCTCGTCGGCGTGGCCGAGTACTTCAAGACGCCGTTGAAGGTGGCCATGGCCGGTGGCGACAAGAGCAGCCTGTCGAAGAGCGTCATCCCCGGCGGCGGCAAGGACCCGATGGCCAAGGACGGCGAGGTCATGAAGGCCCTGACCAACGATCCGTCCGACGCCCAGCGTCGCCGCGACCAGATGGACAGCGAGCGCCTGCGCGCGCTGAAGGGCCGTCTGGAACAGATCATCGAAAACAATCCGACGCTGCGCCAGTTCCGCCCCCAGCTGCTGCTGGACATCACCAGTGAGGGGCTGCGCATCCAGATCCTGGATACGAAGAACCGGCCGATGTTCCGTACCGGCAGCGCGGCGGTGGAGCCGTACATGCGAGCGATCCTGCGCGAGATCGGCCCGGTGCTCAACGAGATGCCGAACAAGGTCAGCCTGTCGGGCCATACCGACTCGGCCACCTACATGATGGGCGAGCGCGCATACAGCAACTGGGAACTGTCGGCAGACCGCGCCAACGCGTCGCGTCAGGAACTGATCGCCGGCGGCATGCAGGACGGCAAGGTGCTGCGCGTACTGGGCCTGGCGGACACCATGCCGCTGGAAAAGAACGACGCGCTGGCGCCGACCAACCGCCGCATCAGCATCGTGGTGCTCAACAAGCGTGCGCAAGCCCAGTTCGAGGCCGAGAACGCCAGTGCGGCAGACGTATCGGTGCAGGCGCAGAAGGGGCGCATGGCCGAGGAAATTCAGTCGCAGGTGCCGTCGCAGGCGGAAGCCGCTTCGGCGCCCGCGGCAACGCCGGCCAACGCGCCCACGGGCAGGTAGGAACGAGGACGCGCCGCCGCGGTGGGTGGCGCGTCTTCCCAGAAATCTAGCGAGCCAGGACGATCATGTCTGTCGATATCGATATCACGCAGTTTTACCAGACCTTCTTTGAAGAGGCAGAGGAACTGCTCGTAGAAATGGAGCAGCTGCTGCTCGAGGTGGACATCGAGTCCCCCGATGCCGAAGCACTCAACGCGATCTTTCGTGCCGCGCATTCGATCAAGGGCGGTGCCGCCACGTTCGGCTTCACGGCCCTGACCGAGACCACGCACATCTTTGAGAACCTGCTCGACCGTACTCGTCGGCGGGAACTGGCCCTCACGCGGGTCATCATCGACACCTTTCTGGAAACTAAGGACGTGTTGCAAGACCAGCTCAATGCCTATCGCAACGGCACCGAACCCGATCCGGAAACGTTCAAGCGTATCTGCGCCGTCCTGCAGCAACTGGCCCAGGAAGCTGGCGGCGATGCGGCCCACGTTCCGGCCCCCGCACCCGCGCCCGTGGCGGCCCCCGCACCGGCCGCCGCACCGGCTGGCGGCAACCTGAAGGTCCGCCTGATCAAGGTATCGGCCGGGGACCAGGCGCTGCTGCGCGAGGAACTGGCCAACCTGGGTGAAATCACCGGCCAGGAAGAGGCGGACGGCGACCTGACCATCTGGCTGAACAGCCCGTGCGGTACCGACGACATCATTGCGGTCTGCTGCTTCGTGATCGACGAGAAGCAGATCGTCGTGGAAGCGGTGGCCGCCGGCGAAGCGCCGGCCGCCGCCGCGCCCGCGCCGGCGCCTGCACCCGTCGCTGCGCCGGCCCCGGTCGCCGCAGCACCCGCCGCTGCCCCGGCAGCGAAGGACAAGGAAAAAGAGAAGGCCAAGCCTGCGGCGGCCGCTGCCGCGCATGCTCCGGATTCGGGTTCGATCCGTGTGCCGACTGAGAAGGTTGACCAGATCATCAACCTGGTGGGCGAACTGGTCATCACGCAATCGATGCTGGCGCAGACCGCGTCGTCGCTCGACCCCGTGCTGTTCGACCGCCTGTTCTCCGGCATGGGCCAGCTCGAACGCAACGCGCGCGACCTGCAGGAAGCGGTGATGTCGATCCGCATGATGCCGATGGACTACGTGTTCTCGCGCTTCCCGCGCCTGGTGCGCGATCTGGCCAGCAAGCTGAACAAGCAGATCGACCTGGTCACGTTCGGCAAGGCGACCGAACTCGACAAGAGCTTGATCGAACGCATCATCGACCCGCTGACGCACCTGGTGCGCAACAGCCTGGACCACGGCATCGAAACGCCCGAGAAACGCGTGGCGGCCGGCAAGGAGCCGACAGGCCAGCTGATCCTGTCGGCGCAACACGCTGGCGGCAACATCGTCATCGAAGTGAGCGACGACGGTGGTGGCTTGAACCGCGACCGCATCCTGTCCAAGGCCTTGCAGAATAACCTGCCGGGCGTATCCGAAAGCATGCCCGACGACGAAGTCTGGCAGCTGATCTTCGCGCCGGGCTTCTCCACCGCCGAAGTGGTGACCGACGTGTCGGGCCGCGGTGTCGGCATGGACGTGGTCAAGCGGAACATCCAGGAAATGGGCGGGCATGTCGAGATCAGCTCGCGCCAGGGCCTGGGTACTACCACCCGTATCGTGCTGCCGCTGACGCTGGCCATCCTGGACGGCATGTCGGTGCGCACCGGCGAAGAGACGTTCATCCTGCCGCTGAACTGCGTGATGGAGTCGCTGCAGCCGAAGGCCGACGATGTGCACACGGCCGCCAACGGCGAGCGTGTGATGAACGTGCGTGGCGAGTATCTGCCGCTGCTGGAACTGCACAAGGTCTTCAACGTGGCCAATGCGGTGCAGGAGCCCACGCAGGGCATCGCCGTAATCCTGGCCGCCGAAGGCAAGCGCTTCGCGCTGCTGGTGGACCAGCTGATTGGCCAGCACCAGGTGGTACTGAAAAACCTGGAAACCAACTACCGCAAGGTGCCGTGCATTTCGGCCGCGACGATCCTGGGCGACGGCAGCGTCGCGCTGATCGTGGACGTGGCCGCGCTGCAGCGCACCGGCGTGCGCCGCCAGGACATGGCGGTTGCACTGTAATCGACAGCAAGGAGAACAGACATGGCCGGCATCGGACACATCGATACCCAGGGCAGCGAAGCCTCTGGCCAGGAATACCTGGTCTTCACGCTGGGCACCGAGGAATATGGTATCGACATCCTCAAGGTGCAGGAGATCCGCAGCTACGAGACGGTAACCCGCATCGCTAACGCGCCAGACTTCATCAAGGGCGTGACGAACCTGCGCGGCGTGATCGTGCCGATCGTGGACCTGCGCCTCAAGTTCAACCTGGCCAACGTGCGCTATGACCACCAGACCGTGGTGATCATCCTGAACGTGGCGGGACGCGTGCTCGGCATCGTCGTCGACGGCGTGTCGGACGTGCTGACGCTGACCGGTGACGACATCAAGGCAGCGCCGGAATTCGGCGTGTCGGTATCCAACGAACACCTGACCGGCCTCGGTTCGGTGGACGGCCGGATGCTGATCCTGATCGACATCGAGCGCATGATGACCAGCGCCGAGATGGAACTGATCGAAGCCGAGCTCGCCTGAGCGCGCGCCGGATCGCCCCCAAACGCTTGTACCGCCGACTATCGGCAACCCTGACGAAATACACTCATGACGCCGCTCCGTTCTTCCTCCAGCGCCATCGGGAAGCCAGGCGCGGCCGCCAGCCCGGCAGCACCGGTGCTGGCGCCCTTGCGCGACGACATGCGTGACTTCCTGCTGACCGAGCGCGACTTCGAGAAGGTGCGCGCGCTGATTCACAAGCGCGCCGGCATCTCGCTGGGCAGCCACAAGCGAGAGATGGTGTACAGCCGTCTGGCGCGACGGCTGCGCTCGCTGCAGCTGAGCGACTTCGGCACGTACCTGGAACTGCTTGAATCGGACGACCGGTCTGACGAGTGGGAATACTTCACCAACGCGCTGACGACCAACCTCACGTCGTTCTTCCGTGAGGCGCATCACTTCCCGTTGCTGGCCGAGCATGCCAAGAAGATAGGCCGGCCCTACAGCGTCTGGTGCGCGGCGGCGTCGACTGGCGAGGAGCCGTACTCGATCGCCATCACGCTGGCCGAGGCGCTGGGCGACCGTGCCGGCACCGTGCTGGCCACCGATATCGACACGCAGGTCCTGACCAAAGCCCGCGCCGGCGTCTATACGACCGAGCAGGTGGCCCGACTGCAGCAGGAGCAGCTCAAGCGCTTCTTCCTGAAGGGCACCGGCGCGCGTGCAGGCTCGGTCAAGGTCAAGCCAGACCTGGCATCGACCATCTCGTTTGAGCCGCTGAACCTGCTGGCGCCCGACTGGGGTATTCGCGACAAGTTCGATGCGATCTTCTGCCGCAACGTGATGATCTATTTCGACAAGCCGACCCAGGGCCGCATCCTGGAGCGGTTTGCACCGTTGCTCAAGCCGAACGGCCTGCTGTTTGCCGGCCATTCGGAGAACTTCTCGTATGTCACGCGCGCGTTCCAGCTGCGCGGGCAGACCGTGTATGAACTGGCGGGCAAGGGCGGAGGTGCATGATGCGCGGCACCCCCCAGATGCCCGAGGCCATTGCCACGCGAAAGTACTTCGATCGCGAGTTCGGCAAGCAGGCCATCAAGCTGCTGCCCAACGAGTACTACGTGACCGGTGACGACGTGGTGCTGACCACGGTGCTGGGATCGTGCGTGGCCGCTTGCATCCGCGACGAAGTGGCCGGCGTGGGCGGCATGAACCATTTCATGCTGCCCGACGACGAGAACGCCGGCCCCGACCGCATGCTGTCGGCGTCGATGCGCTACGGCTGCTACGCGCTGGAGGTGCTGATCAATGAACTGCTGAAGATGGGCGCTCGGCGCGAGCGCCTGGAAGCCAAGGTATTTGGCGGCGGCGCGGTACTGGCGAACATGACGACCCTCAATATTGGGGACCGGAATGCCGATTTCGTACTGAAGTACCTGCGCACCGAAGAGATACGGGTGGCCGCGCAGGACTTGCGCGGGCCGCACGCGCGACGCGTCAGCTATTTTCCTGGCACGGGTCTGGCGCTGGTGCGCCGGCTGACCCGCCAGGACGATACCGTTGGCGTGGAGCGCGACGAGCGTGCCCTGGCACGCGTGCTTTCCACATCCACAAAGGCGCCTGACCGTGGTGCCGTGGCTTTGTTTACGCGGCAGGCATCGGCCAAGTCGCCGACCTGAAAACTGAAGACGTAGAGACGAACATGACCGCCGCGAAGATCAAGGTGCTGTGCGTGGATGATTCCGCGCTGATTCGCAGCCTGATGACGGAGATCATCAACAGCCAGCCGGACATGGAGGTGGTAGGTACCGCCCCCGACCCGCTGGTGGCGCGTGACATGATCAAGCGCCTGAACCCGGACGTGCTGACGCTGGACGTGGAAATGCCACGGATGGACGGGCTCGATTTTCTGGAACGCCTGATGCGCCTGCGGCCGATGCCGGTACTGATGGTGTCCTCGCTGACCGAGCGCGGGTCCGAAATCACGATGCGCGCGCTGGAACTGGGCGCGGTCGATTTCGTGACCAAGCCCAAGCTCGGCATCCGCGAGGGGCTGATCGAATACACCGATACCATCGCCGACAAGCTGCGCGCGGCATCCCGTGCGCGCGTGCGCGCCCGGTCCGAGGCCGCCGCGGGCAGCGCCCCGGCCGCACCGATGCTGCGTGCGCCGCTGCTGTCGACCGAAAAACTGATCATCGTCGGCGCATCGACCGGTGGCACCGAGGCCATCAAGGAATTCCTGATGCCGCTGCCGCCCGATTCGCCGGCCGTCATGATCGTGCAGCACATGCCCGCCGGCTTCACGAAGTCGTTCGCGCAGCGCCTGAACGGCTTGTGCCGCATCACGGTCAAGGAAGCGGAGCACGGCGAGCGCGTGCTGCCCGGCTACGCGTACATCGCGCCGGGCGATTCCCATCTGCTGCTGGCGCGCAGCGGTGCCAACTACGTGGCGCACCTGTCGCAGGAAGCGCCGGTGAACCGGCATCGCCCGTCGGTGGACGTGCTGTTCGATTCCGCCGCGATCCACGGCGGCAAGAACGTGACCGGCGTGATCCTGACCGGCATGGGCAAGGATGGCGCCCGCGGCATGCTGCGCATGCGCGAGGCCGGATCGTACAACCTGGCGCAGGACGAACAGTCCTGCATCGTGTTTGGCATGCCGAAGGAAGCTATCGCCACCGGCGGCGTGCATGAAGTGGTGCCCCTGAACCAGATGAGCCAGCGCGTGATGGCGCACCTGGCCACGTTTGGCGCACGGGCGCAGCGCGTGTAGTCCTGGATCTCGCGCGCGAGAGGGCAGATCAGCAACATCAACCGGATGGCCCAGTCATCCGCAACCGTTTTGGAGCCGTATAGTGGACAAGAACATCAAGATCCTCGTGGTCGATGACTTCCCGACCATGCGTCGGATCATTCGCAACCTGCTCAAGGAGCTGGGGTTCACCAACGTCGAGGAAGCCGAAGACGGCGCCGCCGGCCTGGATAAAGTCAAGGACGGCAGCTTCCAGTTCGTGGTGTCGGACTGGAACATGCCGAACATGGATGGCCTGACCATGCTGCAGTCGATCCGTGCGATTCCCGAGATCGCCAAGACGCCGGTGCTGATGGTGACGGCCGAGGCCAAGAAGGAGAACATCATTGCCGCCGCGCAAGCTGGTGCCAATGGCTACGTGGTCAAGCCCTTCACCGCCGCGACGCTCGACGAAAAGATCACCAAGATCTTCGAGAAGCTGGGTCAATAAAAAGAGGTACGCGACATGTCGACGACTCCGACTTTCAGCCAAGAATCGGCCGAGCAGATCATCCATCGCATCGGCAACCTGACGCGAATGCTGCGCGACAACATGCGGGAGCTGGGGCTCGACAAGGAAATCGAGAAGGCCGCCCTGGCCATTCCCGATGCACGCGACCGCCTGAGCTACATCGCCGCCATGACCGAGCAGGCGGCCGAGCGTACGCTCACCGCCGTCGAACTAGCACAGCCGCTGCAGGAAGATCTGGAAAGCAAGGCCACCGCGCTGGACAAACGTTGGGACGAGTGGTTCGCGCAACCGGTGGAGCTGGGCGATGCCCGCGCACTGGTGCTGGACACGCGTGAATTTCTGACCGAAGTTCCGCAGAAGGCCAAGACCACCGGCAGCCACCTGCTCGAAATCATGATGGCCCAGGACTTCCAGGACCTGACCGGCCAGGTGATCAAGAAGATGATGGACATGATCCGCACCCTGGAGCAGGAACTGCTGCAGGTGCTGATCGACAACGTGCCGGCCGACCGGCGCGTCGAGGCGCCCCCCTCCTCGCTCCTGAACGGTCCGCAGATCAACCCCGAAGGCAAGACCGACGTGGTGTCGGACCAGTCGCAGGTGGACGACCTGCTGGCCAGCCTGGGCTTCTAGGCCCGGCAAACGGGACGACCGGCAGGATTGCCGGCCGTCCCGGGCCTGTTGCGGGAATGCGCCGTACGCGCGCATTCCGTCACATGGCGGCGCATTCGCTGGCACAATCGTGGGCAACCACGGTTTCCTACTGCCAGAGGATCGCCCCCATGCATGCTCGCCGTACCGTTGTTGCAGTTTCCGTCGCCGCCGCCGTTTCCGTATTCGCCGGCATCGCCCAAGGTCAGACGCTGACCGTCCCGCAGGTCTCTCCCAACGTTGACAGTGCCTATGCCCGGCTAGAAGCCGCGCCGCTTTACCAAAAGCTGATGGCCGACGTGCGTGCCGACGACGCGCGGGCGCTGACGGAGCTCAAGACGATGACCGAAATCCCGGCGCCGCCGTTCAAGGAAAAGGCGCGGGCCGAGTATTTCGTGTCGCGGCTCAAGGCCCTGGGCCTGGCCGATGCCCATATCGATGCCGAAGGGAATGCCATCGGCATCCGCAAGGGCACCGGCAACGGTCCCCGGCTGCTGATTTCCGCCCACCTCGATACCGTTTTTCCGGAAGGCACGGACGTCACGGTGAAGTCGCGCGACGGCAAGCTCTATGCCCCGGGCATCGGCGACGATACGCGTGGGTTAGCCGTGCTGCTGTCGTGGCTCAAGGTGCTCAACGAAAACAAGGTGCGTACGGTTGGCGACCTCGTGTTCGTCGGGAACGTCGGCGAAGAGGAACTGGGCAATCTGCGCGGCATGAAGGCGGTGTTCCGCGAACATCCCGATATCGATGGCATGGTCGGTATTGAGCCCGGCACCGGCGAACGCGTGCTGACGCAGGGCACCGGCAGCCATCGCTATGAAGTCACGTTCAAGGGCCCGGGCGGACACAGCTTCGGGGCCTTCGGCCTGCCCAGCGCGATTCACGCGATGGGTCGCGCGATCGGCAAGATTGGTGACGTGAAAACGCCCGCTGACCCCAAGACCACGTTCACGGTGGGCACCGTTGGCGGTGGCACCTCGGTGAACGCGATTGCCGGCGACGCCCGCATGGCCATCGACATCCGCTCGAACGGCACGCCGTCGCTGCTGGAAACCGAGAAGCACATCATGGATGCCATTGCCGCCGGCGTGGCGGACGAGAACGCCCGCTGGACGCCGGCGAAGGGGCAGGAAATTACCTACCAAGCGCGCATGATCGGCGACCGGCCCGCGGGCATCACGCCCACCGATTCGGTGATCGTGCAGTCGGCCGTGCGCGTCATCAGGGCCCACAGCAAAGAAGCGCCTTCGCTGCGCGGCGGCAGCACCGACGCCAACGTGCCGATGGCGCTGGGCATTCCGGCCATCATCATCGGCAGCGGCGGCAAGTCGGGTGGATCGCATTCGCGTGACGAGTGGTTCGACCCCACCAATGCCTATGAGGGTGCCCAATGGGGCCTGACCACGGTACTGGGCCTGGTTGGCGTGGACGGCGTCGGCGACCCGCTGCTGGCCAAGCGGCCCGCCAGGCCGGCGGCTACGCGCTGAGCGCGAAGCCGCGATCGAACGTGATGGCCACGTCCAGCCGCTGCTTGAGCAGCCCCGCCTTCAGGTAGAAGTCGGCGGTCTGCTGCTGGATGGCCACCAGTTCTGCATCGATGGGCTGCCACTGGGTGCGGCGGCGCTCGAACTGCAGGCGCGCCGCCTCGGGCGGAATGCCGATGATGCGCGCCAGCGTGGTCGAGAACTCGGGAACGTGCTGGTAGGACCAGACCTGCGCGCGCACCACGCGCTGCAGGAAGTCGGCCAGCACGGCCCGCTTGCTGGCCAGCGCGGTGTCGGTGGCCGCCAGATAGCTCAAGCCAGACCACAACCCCCTTCCGCTCACCAGCACACGCGCGTGGCCGCTGGTCTCGGCCATGGCCGTGTACGGCTCCCACGTCGACCACGCGTCGACCGAGCCGTTGGTCAGCGCCAGCTTGGCGTCAGCAGGTGGCAGGAATCGGAAATCGGCTTCCTCTGGCTTCAGCCCGGCCGATGCCAGCGCCTTGAGCGCGACGAAATGGCCGATCGATCCACGATTGGTGCCGATGCGTTTGCCCTTGAGGTCAGCCGCGCTCTTCAGCGGCGAATCGGGGCGCACCAGCACGGCGGTGCCGTAGGGGTCGGAGCGGTTGGCGCCGATCAGCCGGATGCGTGTACCGGCGGCCAGCGCGAAGATGGCTGGCGCGTCGCCGATGGGCCCGCTGTCGACGGCGCCCGCATTGAGCGCTTCGGCCAGCGGTGCGGCGGCCGGGAATTCGGTCCACTGGATGTCATAGGCCAGCCCCTTGAGCGCGTCGGCTGACTCCAGCAGGGCGCGCAAGCCGCCTTTCTGGTCGCCGGCCTTCAATACCTGGCGAGGTTGGGCCTGCGCGAGCCTGGGCAGCAGGGTAGTCAAGGCGCCGGCGCTGGCGGCGTGCAGAAACTGGCGGCGGGTGCTGGACATGCGTGCGTACGAAAGGAGTGGCGGAAAGCCAGACCGTACGCTTGCCCGCCGCGCGGGCCAACGAATGTTTTCGCGGTTTCTTATGCTGCCGCACGGCGGCGATGGTCGGGCCGCCATGCCGGGCCGCCGCCCGCCATATCGGGGCGGCTACGTGCGCGGTGCTGGTGCGTTCTGCGCGAACGCCGGAATGTCGTGCAAGCGTGCCACGATTTCCGCGATGTTCGGCCAGCGCTGCGCCACGTCGAAGCCCATGCGCGCCGCGCTGATGACTTGCGGGAACAGGTAGATGTCGGCAATCGTCGGGACATTGCCCACCACATAGGGGCCCGTGCGACGCGCGGCCAGTCGGTCTTCGACGGCGGTCAGGCCGACATCGACCCAGTGGCGTACCCACGCGGTGATGCCGTCGGCATCCATGCCCGGAATCTGGGATAGCCGGGCCGCCACGCGCGGAGGCAGCAGCGCATGGATCTCGCTGGCGATGGCCAGCGCAACGGCGCGTGCGAATGCGCGGTCTTCGGGGTCGGCGGGCAGCAGCGGCGGTGTGCGAAACCGTTCATCCAGGTATTCGATGATCGCCAGCGATTGCGTGATCAGCTCGCCGGCGTCGGTCTCTAGGGCCGGCACCAGGCCCTGCGGGTTGATCGCGCGGTAAGCGGCCTGGCGCGACTGGGCGGCGTCGCCGAAGATCGTGACGGGCTGGACGTCGACGGCCAGTCCTTTGACGGCCAGCGCGATCCGCACGCGCGATGTGGCCGATGAAACCTCGTTGGCATACAGCTTCATGATGATCCTCCAGGGATGCCGGTTTTTGAAACGGGACGTTGGCTGCAGCGTGACTGCCGGGCGTATCGGCGTTGTGTCACCGGGTGCGCGCCCGGTATGCGTGTGTCTCGGCGCGCCGGGCTGATACATTGCGACACAAAGCCCGGTGCGGGCGGACGGTTGCATCGCCGCCGCCCTTGCGCTTCAATGGGCGCCTCGGCCCTCCGGGCCCGCCAACCTGCCGATGTCATCCATGGACCAAACCCCCGATACCCCCTCGCGCCCCGCCTTGCGCACCCTCACGCCGCTGGAGGCACGCGTGGTGGCCGTATTGCTGGAAAAGCAATACACCGTACCCGACACCTACCCGCTGTCGCTGAACGCGCTGGCGTCCGGCTGCAACCAGAAGACCGCGCGCTCGCCCGTGATGAGCGTGACCGAGGACGAGATCCTGACCGCGATCGACGGCCTGAAGTCGTTGAGCCTGGTGTTCGAGGGCAGCAGCAGCCGCGTGCCGCGCTTCGAACAGAACCTGGGCAAGGTGCTGGGCGTGCCAAGCCAGTCGGCCGCGCTGCTGTCCACGCTGATGCTGCGCGGTCCGCAGACGGCGGCCGAACTGCGGTTGAATTCGGCCCGGCTGCACGCCTTTGCGGATATTTCGTCGGTCGAGGCGTTCCTGGATGAACTGGCCGAGCGCTCGCCGGTGCTGGTGGTGAAGCTGCCCCGCGCGCCCGGCGAACGCGAACATCGCTGGATGCACCTGCTCTGCGGTGAAGTGGCCATGCCAGAGTTCGCTGCGCCGTCGTCGCGCGGTGGCGGCGAGGCGACGCCATCGCCTTCCGAGCTTGAAGCGCTGCGCATCAGCCATCGCGCACTCGAAGAGAAAGTGACGCGACTGCAGGCGCTGGTGGTGGAGATGGCCGGGCAACTCGGCATCGAGATCGAGCCCGGCAGGCTCGAGTGAGACGAATCTGAAACGCTGTCACAACATGTGTCCAACCCGCCCGCTGCGTGTGGTGCGGTGTTAGCCTCCTTTGCGTGTTCAAGCGACGGAGGTCACGATGGAAATGCGAAATCTCGGTTCCATAACAGTCCGGATGCCGATCGCCTGTATCGAACCTGCGCAGTCAGGCAGGCCGGACCGGCCGCTGCACAAGCGTATAGACCCCGCCATGCAGCACGTGGTCAGGACGGCACGGGAATCCCTGCAGGCCCGGCATCGCAGCCAGCGCGCCGAGGATGCCAGCGCACTGTCCATCGCTGGAAGACCGAGGGCGTCTATCCGTTTGAAGGCATTGCCGGGGATGCCATCGAGGTGGCGCGCCGCGAGCGGTTCGACATCTGCGCGCTGGGCATTCACGAGCATCTGGAGGTCTTTCGCACAGGCCGTCAGCAAGATTGCCGCTTCACCCTGGGCATGCTCAAGGCCACGCTGGAAGACAGCCCTTCCACCCTGAGGTATTTGCTGACCGAAGTGCTGAAGCTGCCGGCGGACAAGACGGCGGAACTGCGGGGGTTGCTTGAACTGACGTCGATGATCGAATGCAGCAAGCTGGTATGGCGTGGCTGCGCGGACGTTAGGCCGAAGACCTGCCCGAGGCCGCCGGAGCGGCGCCGCGGGAACAGTCATGAGTATTCACAAAAATTAGTTGCTATTAGATCAATTTACATCACCATTGTTTGGGAACGATGACCTGCCTACCATGGGTCTCAACGGCGCCGGTGCCGCACCCCGACAAGGCAAGACGGCTCCGGAACGCTAACCCGATCCAGATACTTCCAGGAGTCAGTCATGTCCCAATCGATCCGATCCCAGAACAACGGCAGCAAGGTTTGGTTTGTCACCGGCGCGTCGCGCGGCTTCGGCACGTTGATCGTGCGTGCAGCGTTGCAGCGTGGTGACAGTGTGATTGCTACGGCACGTAACCCGCTGCAGGTGGTCGAAGCCTTCGGCGACCACCCGAACCTGCTGGCGGTAAAGGTCGACGTCACCCGCGAGGAAGACGCTGTCGAGGCGGTGCGCCAGGGTGTCGAGCGTTTTGGCCGCATCGATGTGCTGGTCAACAACGCCGGCTTTGGCATCCTCGGTGCCGTGGAAGAAACGACGGTAGCCGAAGCAAAGGCTAACTTCGATACTAATGTGTTCGGCCTGCTGGCCGTATCGCGCGCCGTGCTGCCGCAGATGCGCAAGCAGCGCAGCGGTCATGTGATCAACATCTCGTCGTTGGGCGGCTACTCGGCCTACTACGGCTGGGGCGTCTACGGTGCGTCGAAATTTGCGGTGGAAGGGCTGACGGAAGCCATGTCGCAGGAACTGGCGCCGCTGGGCATCCACGTGACCGTCGTGGAGCCGGGCTTCTTCCGCACGGACTTTCTCAACGACAATTCGCTGGTGTCGACGCAGACCATCATCGACGACTACGCCGAGACGGTGGGCCAGATGCGCGTTTTTGCCAAGAGCGCCAATCATGCGCAGCCGGGCGATCCGGCCAAGCTGACGGCGGCTATCCTGCGCCTGGCCGACAGCCAGCGGCCGCCGCTGCGCCTGCCGCTGGGCTCCGATGCCGTGGCCCGGATCGAAGCCAAGCACAAGGCGGTGGAGGCCGAACTGGCAGCTTGGCGCGATCTGTCGATCTCGACCGACCATGAGGATGTGGTCCGCTAAGCGGCCGCTGTCTGGCAAGCGCTGTATGTATACAGAGACAGGGCCGGCGGCAGCGCCGCTGGTTCTGGATGTCACGCGCAATCTGTGACATCATCGGTGCCGATCCCGACCGAACCGGGCGAGATCGGCACTATTTGGCGTCTTGACCCTAAAGATCGCCTTTCCCCGGGCCGTTATTTCCGCTGCCCCTCTCATTCCTGAAACAGGCACCTGTTTCCCCGCCTTTTCCCCCCAATGCCTTGCCCCTAGGGATTTGATAATCCTCGGTGACGAAGTGCCGCCCGCGTGCTTCGCACTGGAGCATTCATGTCCGAGGAAAGCGATCTCGAGAAAACCGAACCCGCCTCACCCCGGCGCCTTGAAAAGGCGCGCGAGGAGGGGCAGGTGGTGCGTTCGCGCGAGCTCGGCACGTTCGTGATGCTGATGACGGGTGTGCTGGGCCTGTACGTCATGGGCGGCACGCTGGGCCGCAAGCTGAATGCGGTCATGCAGACAACGCTGGCCTTTGAGCCGGCCACGGCCTTTGACACCAACCGCATGCTGTCGCAGTTCGGCATGGCGATCTGGGACAGCCTGCTGGCGTTCTTTCCGCTGCTGCTGATGTTTGGCGTGGCGGCCCTGATCGCACCGCTGGCGCTGGGTGGCTGGAGCTTTTCGACCAAGTCGTTCTCGCCCGACTTCTCGCGCCTGTCGCCGCTGCAAGGGATCGGCCGCATGTTCTCGTCCCACACGGTCGTGGAACTGGTCAAGGCCATCGCCAAGTCGCTGCTGGTGGGCTGCGTGGGTGCGTGGATGGTCTGGCACAAGCTGCCCGAGGCCATCGCGCTGATGAATGCGCCGGTCCACGAAGCGCTGCTGCACATGATGGAGATGGTGCTCTATGTGTGCGGCATGGTGGCCGGGTCGCTGCTGCTGGTGGCGGCCATCGACACGCCGTGGCAGCTCTGGACGTTCTACAAGAAGCTCCGCATGACCAAGGAAGAGGTCAAGCAGGAGATGAAGGAAACCGATGGCGATCCGCACATCAAGGCCCGTATCCGCCAGCAGCAGCGGGCCATTGCGCGGCGCCGCATGATGTCCGAGGTGCCCAAGGCGGACGTGGTGGTGACCAACCCCACCCACTTCGCCGTGGCACTGAAATACGACGAAGGCGCGCGCTGGAACGCGCCGCGCGTCGTGGCAAAGGGCGCCGACGATGTGGCCGCTCGCATTCGCGAGCTGGCCAAGGAGCATCGCGTGCCGGTACTGTCCGCCCCGCCGCTGGCGCGGGCGCTGCACCGGCACGTGGAACTGGGCCACGAAATCCCTGCGGGCCTGTACACCGCCGTGGCCGAGGTTCTGGCCTGGGTTTATCAATTGAAGAACTGGCACTACAGCTACGGTCCGCAGCCCGATTCGCCGACCGAACTGCTGGTGCCAGATGAACTTGCCGTACCGGAAAGCCGCGCATGAACGCACTGACCAACCTTTTCAACATGCCCGCACTGCGGGGTGGCGCCCAGATGAAGGCGCTGGCTGGCCCGCTGCTGATCGTCATGATCCTCGGCATGATGATCCTGCCGCTGCCGGCATTCATCCTGGACCTGCTGTTCACCTTCAACATCGCGCTGTCGATCATGGTGCTGCTGGTGGGCATGTACACCCAGCGCCCGCTGGACTTTGCCGCGTTCCCGGCCGTGCTGCTGTTCTCCACGCTGCTGCGCCTGTCGCTGAACGTGGCGTCCACCCGCGTGGTGCTGCTGGAAGGCCATACCGGCCCCGACGCCGCCGGCAAGGTGATCGAAGCCTTCGGCCACTTCCTGGTGGGCGGCAACTTCGCGGTCGGTATCGTGGTGTTCGCCATCCTGGTCGTGATCAACTTCATGGTGATTACCAAGGGTGCGGGCCGTATCGCCGAAGTTGGCGCGCGCTTCATGCTCGATGCCATGCCCGGCAAGCAGATGGCCATCGACGCCGACCTGAACGCCGGCCTGATCAACGAGGAAGGCGCCCGCAAGCGCCGCACCGAAGTGGCCCAGGAATCGGATTTCTACGGTGCCATGGATGGTGCCTCGAAGTTCGTGCGCGGCGATGCCATCGCCGGCCTGCTGATCATGTTCATCAACGTGGCCGCCGGCATGGTGGTGGGCATGGTGCAGCACGACCTGGACTTTGGCACCGCCGTACACAACTACACGCTGCTGACGATCGGTGACGGCCTGGTGGCGCAGATCCCGGCGCTGGTGATCTCCACGGCGGCCGGTGTGATCGTGTCGCGCGTGTCGAACGAGCAGGACGTTGGCCAGCAGCTGACCGGCCAGCTGTTCTCGAACCCGCGCGTGATGTTCATCACCGCTGCGATCATCGGCACGATGGGCCTGATCCCGGGCATGCCGCACTTTGCCTTCCTGCTGCTGGCCGGCGGCCTGATCTGGTTCGGCCGCTATCAGATGCGCCGCGAAGTCAAGGCTACCGAGACCAAGGCCAACGAAGAGCGCAGCCCGGCCGTGCAGGCCGAAGTGGCCGAAGCCACCTGGGAAGACGTCACGATGGTCGACCCGCTGGGCATGGAAGTGGGCTACCGCCTGATCACCCTGGTAGATCGCGCGCAGAACGGCGAACTGCTGGGACGCATCAAGAGCATCCGCAAGAAGATGGCGCAGGACATTGGCTTCCTGGTGCCGGTGGTGCACATCCGCGACAACCTCGAACTGAAGCCGAACGCATACCGCATCACGCTCAAGGGCGTGGAAATTGGCAGCGGCGAAGCCAATCCGGGTCAATGGATGGCCATCAACCCGGGCCAGGTCAGCGGTACGCTGCCGGGCGCCACCACGCGCGACCCCGCTTTCGGGCTGCCGGCCGTGTGGATCGACGCCGCACTCAAGGAGCAGGCGCAGGCCTACGGCTACACGGTGGTGGACGCCAGCACCGTGGTGGCCACGCACCTGAACCACCTGATCCAGATGCACGCGTCGGAACTGCTGGGCCGCCAGGAAGTGCAGGCGCTGCTGGACCGCATCGCCAAGGAAGCCCCGAAGCTGACCGAGGACCTGGTGCCGAAGACGATCTCGCTGACCGGCCTGCAGAAGGTGCTGCAGAACCTGCTGGACGAAGGCGTGGCGATCCGCGACATGCGCACCATCCTGGATGTGGTGGCCGACAACGCGCCGAAGATCAACGATCCAGCCGAGCTGACCACGCTGGTGCGCGTGTCGCTGGGCCGTGCCATCACGCAGCAGTTGTTCCCCAACAACGCCGACATGCAGGTGATCGGGCTGGACGCCGGCCTGGAGCGCGTGCTGACGCAGGCGCTGGCCAACGGCGGCGGCATCGAGCCGGGCCTGGCCGATGCGCTGCTGCAGCAGGCACAGGGCGCCGTGGTGCGCCAGGAGCAACTGGGCCTGGATCCGGTGCTGCTGGTGCCGCCCCCGATGCGACCGCTGATGGCGCGCTTCCTGCGCCGCACGCTGCCGCAGCTGAAGGTGCTGTCGCACGCCGAAGTACCGGACAACCGCAACATTCGCATCACCGCCATGATCGGCGGAGCAGCGTGAGGACTGAACAATGAGCGTGGCAAAGTTTGTGGCGGCCAACGGCCGCGAAGCGATGCGCAAGGTGCGCGAGGCCATGGGGCCCGACGCCGTGGTGCTCTCCAACCGCTCCATCGAGGGTGGCGTGGAAATCGTGGCCATGCGCGACACGGATCTGGGCGCCGTGAGTGCTGGCGCGCAGCTGTACCAGCCGTCCGCGCTGGCGCTGCCGGCTTCACTGTCGCAGTCACTGTCGTCCCCGTCTCCGCTGCCGATGCTCCAGTCGCTGCAGGACCTGCATCCCGCCAGCCCCGAGCCGTTCATGCCGCTGGGCGCCATGTCCGCACCGTCCGCGCCGTCGGCCCTGCCCGCCGGCATCGGCCAGGAAGACGTGATACTGGGCGACCTGCGTGGTGAACTGGCGTCGATGCGATCGATGCTGGAACGTCAGTTTGCCGGCCTGTCGCAAGGTACGAACGGCGTGGCCGCCGGCGATCCGCTGCGTGAATCGCTCTTCGAATGGATGGTCAATGCAGGCTTCTCGGGCCAGCTGTCGCGCACGCTGCTGTCGCGCCTGCCGGTGGGCACCGATCGCCCGGCCGCCATGGCCTGGATTCGCCAGGAGCTGGCCAGCAAGGTGCCGGTGCTGACCGATGAGGATTCGCTGTTTGCCCAGGGTGGCGTGCTGGCGCTGATCGGCCCGACCGGTGTGGGCAAGACCACCACCACCGCCAAGCTGGCCGCGCGCTTCGTGCTGCGCCACGGCCCGCAAAGCCTGGCGCTGCTGACGACCGACCGTTTCCGGATCGGCGCCCATGAGCAGCTGCGCATCTATGGCGACATCCTTGGCGTGCCCGTGCATGCGGTAAAGGACGCCGCCGACCTGCGCTTTGCGCTGTCGGCCATGAAGGACAAGCACCTCGTCATCATCGATACGGTGGGCATGAGCCAGCGCGACCGCAGCCTGTCCGACCAGATCGGCATGCTGGCCGGCGTGCAGGCGCCGATGCAGCGCGTGCTGCTTCTCAACGGCGCGGCACATGGCGATACGCTCAACGAAGTGGTGCATGCCTATCGCAACGATGCTGCCGGTGCCGCCGGTGGCATCGACGGCTGCATCATCAGCAAGCTCGACGAAGCCACGCACCTGGGCTCGGTGCTGGACGTGGTGATCCGCCATCGCCTGCCCGTGTTCTATGCGTCCACCGGCCAGCGCGTGCCGGAACACCTGGAACTGGCACAGGGCGCCGCGCTGGTCGAGCGCGCGTTCCTGACGCCGCGTCGCGGCTCGCTGTTCAATGACGTCGACGTGGCACGCCGCCAGGCGGGCAGCGCCGAGGCAGCCGCGCCGAACAAGACCGAACGTAGCGGCGCGGATGACATGCTGCGCTCGCTGACCGACAGCGCCAATGCGGTCGGGGTTTGCGTCGACGAACTGAACGCGGCCCAGTACGGCTTCGACGTGGCGCGCCAGCTCTGGCAGCATCGCAGCGCCGGTGTGTCGGCATTGCGCCCGATGGTGCAGCAAGTGCGCCTGGCCATGTGCCGCGACGCCAGCCGCGCCTGCGACCGCTACGTGCTGGCCGTCACGCAGAGCGTGGCCCAGACCGTGCAGGGCCGCCGCGCGCCGCAGATGATGCTGCACACGCTCTGGCTGGCCGACCGCGACGGCATGCCGCTGGCCAGCACCGTGGTGCCGGTGGGCCGTGCCCGCCAGTCGCTGACCGAAGCCGAGGCCGATGCCGAAGCCGCCACCGTGCGCGCCACGCTGGCCGCCGCCCGTACCGTGGTCAACCTGAATACTTCGCTGCCCAGCCCGGCCACGCTGGCACGCTGGCAGCAGCTGGGCGAGCGCTGGGTCGCTGGCACACGCAAGACCACGCGTGTGATTGCCGATGGTCTGGCCAGCAAGCTCGATACCGTGGCCGACACGCTGACGTTCCACGCAGTGGGCGACGTGACCTGCCGCGATCGTGCCGCCGCGCACTGGCTGGCGCACTGCCTGGTCCGCATCCCCGAAGGCCAGGTCCGCACGGCCGCGCGTGGTCGCGGCAACGCTGCCGAAGCTGGCATCGAGGCCTGCCTGGTGGTGTCGCGCATGATCGACCACGAAACCGGTGACACGCTGTCCGTCGAATACGTGCTGTGCGATCCGGCGCTGGCCGGCGATGCATCGCAAGTGGCACGCTGGTCGCACTGGACGGTTGCCGCCGAGGAACAATTCCGCACGCTGCGCCACGCCACGGAACACTTCGCGCAGGAAGGCGATGCCGACGCGGCGCTGTGTGCCGGCATGGTGGCCGTGCAACTGGGCCTGACCGCGCTGCGGCTGCAACACACGCCCACGCCCACGGCGCCGGCATTCCTGTCGCGCCTGGCCGGCCGTGCTTCGGCACGGGTCAATGCGCCGGTGCCGGGTGCCGTGCTTAACGAGGGCATGGGCCGCCTGCTCGCACTGCTCGACGTGCTGGAAAACTATCCGGGCCGCGGCATGACGGCGGTGTCGTCGATGTCGGAAGACGCGCCGGAACCGGCTGCGTCTGCCATGCATGCGATGGCAGCCATGGATTCCATGGACGCGCTGGATGCGATGGACGTGACGCCGCAGTTTGCGGCCGCCGGGGAGTAAGCGTTGAACACGATGGCCTCCGATCAGGCCGAAAGCCTGCGCCGCCTGTTGGCGCCGCGTGTCACGCGGCGTATCGCCGTAGTGGGCGCGGAGCAAGGCGTCGGCACCACCACGGTAGCGCTGGGCCTGGCCAACGCCCTGTCGATGCAGGGCGAGCGCGTGCTGCTGGCCGATGAAGACATGTACGGCGCGCGGGCGCTGCGACTCGCGGGCGCCGCGCCGGTCGCCACGCTGGCCGATGTGCTGGAAGGCCGCGCGCCGCTGGCCACCGCAGCCGGCACGCGTGGCGCCAGCGGCATTGCCGTGCTGCAGGCAGGCGCGATTGCCGCACGGCCCGACGAACGTGTGCTGACGGCACGACTGCCCGACGTGCGCTCCATGCTGGTCGACGCCCGCCGCGATATCACCGGCGCGTTGTCGCCCCTGGCTGGCATGGCCCACAACTTCGTGATCGTCATGCGCCCGGAGGCCACGTCGATCACCGCCGCTTATGCCTGCATCAAGCGGCTGCATCACGAATACGCATGCCGTCACTTCCAGCTGGTCGTCAATCTGGCGGCCGCGGAGGGGACGGTCACGGCACTCGCGCGCAACCTGGCCCGCACGGCGAGCCAGTACCTGGGCGTGGAGGCCAGCCTGGCAGGGTACCTGCCGATGGATCCGCTGGTGGCGCGTGCGCTCCAGCTTGGGCGGTGCGTGGTGGAGGCGTATCCCGCCGCCGCGGCCACCAGCGCGTTGCGGCACATCGCCAGCGGTATCGGTGCATGGCCGCTGCGTCACGAAGCATCGCCCGCGGGAATGGCCTCGGCCGTTGCCGCATAAACGCAAGAACAAGAAGTCTCGACAAGACCGGAAACTCAGCCTGCCAGCTGCCGATTCTCAGCCTCTCCGGCGCTGGCACAAACAGTAAGCTATTAACGAGAATTCCACCATGTATACGATTCAGGGAAAGCTCGAGCAGGCGGACGTGGTCAAGTCACACGCGTCGCTGGTGCGGCGTATTGCGCTGCAACTGGCGGCCAAGCTGCCCGCCAGCGTACAGATCGACGACCTGATACAGGCCGGCATGATCGGCCTGCTCGACGCCGCCAAGCGCTATGAAGACAACCATGGCGCCCGGTTCGAGACCTACGCAAGCCAACGCATCCGGGGCGCCATGCTCGACGAGGTGCGTGCCAACGACTGGCAGTCGCGAAGCCTGCGCCAGTTCACGCGCAAGATCGAGCGCACGCAGCGTCAGCTGGAGCAGAAGCTTGGCCGCACGCCGATCGATTCCGAGGTGGCCAAGGAACTGGAGATGCCGCTCGAGGAATATCAGGAGCTGCTGAACGAGGTCTATGGCTGCCAGCTGCTGCACTATGAGGACTTCGAGCGCTCGGGCGAGGAAGACTTTCTCGATCGCCACCTGGGCGTCACCGACGATGGCAACCCGCTGACCGTGCTGATGGAGTCGGGCATGCGCGAGGCGCTGATCCGCGCCATCGACAAGCTGCCCGAGCGCGAGAAGCTGGTGCTGTCGCTGTGCTACGACCAGGAACTGAACCTGCGCGAAATCGGCGCGGTGCTGGAAGTGACCGAATCGCGCGTGTGCCAGATCCGCAGCCAGGCGATCGGACGCCTGCGCACCCAGCTGCGCGGGATGCTGTGATGCGGCGCGCGCTGGTCCTGGCCGTGCTGTGCGCGATGGGTCCAGCGGCGGCCCACGCGCAGACGTACGCGCCGGTCTTTACGAAGGCCACCTACGAACTGACCGGATCGCGCTTTGCATGGACGGCGTCGTCCGTCGGGCCGCAGATCACGAACAAGGGCCAGCGGGCCTTGTCTTCGCCCGTGGTGCCGCTGGCAACGATGCCGCAGGCCATGGGCCGGATCACGTCGGTACGCTGGCGCTACAGCTTCACGCGCACGCCGCCCGTGGACCTGCAGGCGTACCTGTGCAATGCCGACCGTTGCGTGCTGCTGTCGGGCGCCGAGGGCAAGACCGATGCGTTCGTGGGCGACGATGCTACCAAGGGCTTTGTCTTTGCCTATCGCGTACCGGGGCAGGGCGGACTCGCGCCGATGCTCCAGGGCCGCAGCAATGAGGTGACCGTCAGCTACCGCTGAGCGTCACGGCCTGTCTCTGGCCGATAGGTCCACACTGACTTGTGCCGGGGAATCGCCGTATTCCCCACCATGCCACTGCCCCGCGTCGCGGTGGCACGCTTCCTGCGCCTTTCCGCCCAAGCAACGTGCGGCAAGCGCGACATTCGTCCCCTGTGCAGCAGCCCTTTCATATCTTTGGCGGCATTGTGTCTGCAATGCCCGCTAACGCCATGTAATTCCTACTTGCAAGGGCCGTCACGCTGCCATCCTCTGTCCGTCATCTGTCAGCCAGAAAGGATCCAACGACATGGAAGATTTCAGCGACATCAAGCTTTCTCGGCGGGAATTCGTGATGGCAGGCGCGGCGTCGGTGAGCGCCGCCGCCTTGCCCGCCGGTGCCGCCACCGCCACCGCGCCGCCATCGCGGGTCACGCCCGGCGCGCTCAAGCCGGTGGCTTCAAACGTCTCGTTCATCGTCAACGGCCAGCCGCGCTCGCTAACGCCGGACACGCGCGCCACGCTGCTCGACGCGCTGCGCGAGCACCTGCAACTGTCCGGCACCAAGAAGGGTTGCGACCACGGGCAGTGCGGCGCGTGCACGGTGATCGTCGACGGCCGGCGCCTCAATGCCTGCCTGACCCTGGCGGTGATGCACGAGGGCACGGCGGAAGTGCACGTGCAGCGGATGCTGGCGGTTTGCGCGGCCGGACGGATCCTGAATCCGAAGTCGGCGCGCAGCCAGGTGATCGGGGCCATGACGATGGGCGTCGGCGCTGCGCTGATGGAGGCGCTCCATGTCGACAAGCGCGTGGGCTTCTTCGCCAACCATGATCTGGCCAGCTACGAGGTGCCAGCACACGCCGACATCCCGCACCAGGAGGTCATCTTCCTCGACGAGACCGACCCGATCTCGTCGCCGATGAAGGCTAAGGGGGGTGGGGAACTGGGCATCTGCGGCGTGGCGGCCGCAGTCTTGAATGCCGTGTATCACGCCACTGGCGTGCGCGTGCGTGACTATCCCGCGACGCTCGACAAACTGCTGGCGGGCATGCCGGTCGTGACCTGAGGGAAAAAGGGCCGAGGGCGCTGCTAGCGCCCGAGCTTCTCCAGCAGCTCCTTCAGCACCGTCTGTTCTTCATCGGACAACCCCGCAGCGATGCGCGCATCATGCGCGCACACGGCGGCGGTGGCCTCCTTCAGCGTCTTGCGGCCGGCCTCGGTCAGCGCCAGGCCGAAGGCACGCCGGTCGGTGGGCGATGGCAATCGCTTCACCAGATCCATGGACTCCAGCGCATCCACCAGCAATACGGCGCCGGAACGTGCGATACCCAGGATCTGGGCCAGGTCGGTCAGCTTCAGGCTCGGATTGCACGCGATGATCTGCAGCGCGGAAAAGCGCGGCGGCGTGATGTTCCACGTGGCCAGCGAGGCCACGAAATCCTCGTACACGCGAATCTGTGCCCGCCGGATGGCGTATCCGATCAGCGAGTCGAGCACGCCGTAGTCCACGTTTGGCAGGTGTGGCTCGAAGTGGCTGCCGTTGGGGTCGGGCGCGAGTGTGTCGCGCGGCTTGCGGGGTGGCGCCATGCTCAGTTGACCAGGAAGTAGCGCAGCTCGACACGATCCGGGTAGCGAGCGCCGGCTGCCACGAATAGGTGCTGCATCAGCCAGCGATATTGCGGCGCGGCGGTCTCGAAGTGCGGCGCTGTACGGAAATAGACCTCGGAGGGGTCCACCTGTTCGCCGCGGTTGAGACGCGCGATCACGGCCGCGCTCCCGCTGCGCACACCGGCGTTGACGATATAGATGTGGGCACCGTCGTCCGTTTCCAGCACGTATCGGGCTTCGATGTCGGCGGTGGTGACGTCGCTGCCATCGCCATGACGGATCAGCTGGAAATCGGCCCCGCCGGGCAGGATGCGCCCGTTCAGGCGTGGGCCGCGTACCGTGCCCGACAGGATCGGGATCACGCGCCGCTGGCCCAGTGGCGTGACGCCCACCTCGGTCGGTGCGGCCACCTGCAAACTGAAGTCGGCCACAGGTTCCAGTTTTGGCAGTGCAATGGTCGAAGTGGAGGGGTTCACTTGACGAGCTTCCAGTTGCCGTTGTCGATGGTCAGCAGCACGCGACCGCGCTGGTCGAAGCCGAAGTGGTCCTCTGCGGTGTAGTTCAGCACGCCGTGGGATACCACGATGTCGCGTTCGCTTTCCAGTGCATCCTTGAGGGCCTTGCGAAACTCGGGCGTACCGGGCTTGGCCTTCTTCAGCGCGACCGGCACGATGCGCTGCAATATCAGACCGGCATCGTACGGATGCGCGCCGAACTGCGTGCGGCTTTCGGGTCCATATTGTTTCTCGTAGAGCGTCACGTAGTCCATGCCGGGCTTCTTGATCGGGCTGGACGCCGGCAATTGCTCGGCCACGATCACCGGGCCCGCCGGCAGGATCGCGCCATTGACCGCCTTGCCGCCGATGCGAATCAGGTCGCGCGTGGCTGCGCCGTGAGTCTGGTAGATCGGCCCGGTATAGCCGCGCTCACGCAAGGTGGTGTGCGGCAGCGCGGCGCCGGTGCCGGCGCCGGCAATCAGCACGGCGTCGGCGCGAGCCGCAATCAGCTTCAGTGCCTGAGCCGTGACACTGGTATCGGAGCGTGCATAGCGTTCGGTGGCAACCACGCGCATGCCGTTGGCCTGTGCCGCCGAGGTGAACGCCTTGAGCCAGGTCTCGCCGTAGGCATCGGCAAAGCCAATGAATGCCACCGTCTTCACGCCGTTCGCCTTGGCGGCACCAGCCACCGCATCGGCCATCAGCCGCACCGGCTGCGCCAGCCGGTAAGTCCAGGTGCCGCGTCCGGGCTTCAGTTCGATAGGCGAGAACGCCAGTTGTACGGTCTGGCTTTCATCCGCCACTTCGGAAATCGCAATCGAAGGGGCCACGGCTGAGGAACCGAGAATGATGTCGACCTTGTCTTCCGTGACAAAACGCCGGGCGATCTTGGTGCCTTGCGTCGGGTCCGATCCATCGTCCATGACGATGTAGTGGATCTTCTCGCCAGCAATCGTCTCGGGCAGGAACGGCATGGTGTTCTTCTGCGGAATGCCGAGCGACGCCGACGGCCCCGTCGACGCAATGCTGACGCCAACGGTCACATCGGCCTGCGCCGCACCGCTGGCCAGGACGAGGGCAAGGGTGGCCAGCGCAAGGCCGGTGCGAGGCATACGGAACTGGGGCATGGTGTGGTCTCCTCCGATCCTGTTCTGTTGATGGCTTGTGGCTTACCGCTTGCTGGCCTGTAGTTGCTGCTGCCCGAAGCCGGCCAGTGTCTTGTAGCGCTGCGAAATGGCTTCGAGTTCGCCGCGCGGGATCACATCGTCGATGCTGGCGAAGCCCTGGGGCGCGCGCACTTCGGCCAGCTGCATGACCTGTTCAGGTCCGTTCATGCGGTTGCGCAGTACGATGCCGGCCGTGCGCGGCAGCCGTTCGGCCTCGTACTCGCGCAGCGCGTAGTCGACGTCACGTTCCGCAAGCAGGCAATCGGTCAGGTAGCGTGCATCGACAATGGCCTGGGCGCTACCGTTCGAGCCGATCGGATACATCGGATGCGCGGCGTCGCCCAGCAGCGTGACGCGGTCAAATGTCCAGCGCGGCAGGGGGTCCTTGTCGACCATCGGGAATTCGTAGATGGCATCGGCGCCGTCGATCAGCGTCGGGATGTCGATCCAGTCCCAATGCCAGCGTGCGAACGCGGCCCGGAAGACGGATTTGTCGACCTGGCGATTCCAGTCGCTGCGCGGCGGGGTGTCGGGGTAGTCGTCGGGCACGCGCAGTTCGGCAATCCAGTTGATGCGCGATCGGCCCTGCGCGCGCAGCGGCTCGGAAATCGGATAGGCCACGAACTTCTGGTCCTGATGGCCTGCCATGAACATCGAGCGGCCGTCGAGGTAGGGCACGGCGTCGGTCGTGGCGCGCCACAGCAGACGGCGCGAGAACCGGGGCGCATCATCCGTGGGGTAGAAATGCCGACGCACGGCCGAATGGATGCCGTCGGCGCCCACCAGCACGTCAGCGCTGGCTTCGACGAGGCTATCGTCGCTGCGGCGCCGGAGCGTGAAGCGCGCGGGTTCGCCGTTGCCGCCGGTGCTGGCGATGGACTCCAGCGCATGACCGGTGTGCATGCAGCCAGCGCCCAACCGGGCCACCGCCGTCTGATACAGCAGCATCTGGAACTCGCCGCGATGCACGGAGAACTGTGGCCAGTCATACCCGGCGGCGCGCCCGCGCGGCTCTTGCCAGATCTGCTGGCCGAGCTTGTTGTAGTAGGACAGTGACGACGTCTCGATGGCGATGCGCGCCAGATCGTCCTGCAAGCCCAGCGCCGATAGTTCGCGCACCGCATGCGGCAGCAGATTGATGCCCACGCCAAGCGGCCGCAGTGACTCGCTGGCCTCCCAGACTTCGACATCGAACCCCTGCTGATGGCAGAGCAGGGCAAGCGTGAGCCCGCCGATACCGCCCCCGGCGATCGCGATCTTCATGTGTCTCCTCCTCGGCGCCGCCGCCGAATTGTTCTACTGTATAACTAATTGCAGGTGGCGGAATCTAGCGATTTCCCTGAGGGTCACTGGGCAAGCAGGGCGTCGGCAATCCGCTCGGCAGTGGGGATGGAATCGGTCAGCCCGAGATGGCCGTGCCCGACGGCAAGCCACAGACCTTGGTGGCCATCTGCCTGACCCACCACGGGCACCGAGTCGGGCATGCAGGGACGATGGCCCATCCACGTGGTGGCGGCGCTGTGTTCGAGACCCCGGAAGGTCTGTCGTGCGATGCCTTCGAGGATGGCGGCGCGGCGCGGATCGGGCGGTCGCTTCAGGCCGGCGATCTCGACCGTGCCGCCGACGCGCAGCCCTTCTTCCATCGGTGTGACAAAGATCTTGTGGTCGGTCAGCACCACGGTGCGCGACACCACGTCGCGCGTGCCCGTGAACTGCACGTGGTAGCCGCGCTGACTTTCCAGTTGCAGCCGCACGCCGAGCGGATCGAGCAGTTGCCGCGACCAGGCGCCTGCTGCCACGACGACATGGTCGGCGGCATGCGTGCCGTTGACCCCATGCAGCGTCCAGCCGCCGGCGCCAGCGGTCATCCGCTGGATATCGTCACGCACCAGCTGGCCGCCGCGCGATACGAACGCATCGGCCACGGCACGGGTATAGCGCGCGGGATTCAGGATCGTGCCGTGATCGGCCAGGTAGATCGCCGCGTGATAGCGCGCTGCGACGCCAGGCTCGAGCGCATCGATGCCAGCGCGGTCGAGCTTGTCGAACCGGAAGCCAAACCGCTGCCGCAGTTGCCACGCTGCGCTGTCCGCCTGCAGCGCTGCCGCACTCGGATACAGATGCAGGTGCCCCCGCCGTATGAACAGCTCGGGCACGCCGATTTCGTGTGCCAGCGCCTTGTGCTTGTCCACGGCGCCCGCATGCAGCGCCGTGAGCGCGGCGGCCGCACGCTCTACGCGCTCGGGCGTGGCCGACAGCACGAAACGCGCAAGCCATGGCATGGCGGCAGGCAGATAGCTCAACGGCAAGCGCAGCGGACTGTCCGGATCCGCCAGCATCTTCGGTACGGATGCCAGCACGCCCGGCATGGCTAGCGGCGCAATGGAACTGACGCTGATCGCACCGGAGTTGCCATAGCTGCAACCAGTTGCTGGCCCTTCGCGATCAATCAGCGTCACCGTGGCACCACGCTTGCGCAGCATCAGCGCGATGCAACTGCCGACGATGCCGGCGCCAATGACCGCGATGCGCGGGGCGGAAGGGTGGGGGGAGGAGGTGGGGGCAGTCATGGCGTCACAAGGTACTGCCTTATCCACCACGGGGCAAGCATCTGCGCCGTCCCGGCGCATGCCGACATCCGCATTGCCGCATCGCGGTGCAATGCGCGCGCCAATTTCGTGAATGCGGGTGGCACGGAACCTGCTGGACAGCAGGCTGGAGAGTAGAAGCGTTCAGCGGCCCGCGCCGCCCGGAAATTGCTCGCCATGTGCCCACACATCCGTTTCCGGAGCTCTCTATGCGACGCCGTTCCTTCCTGCGCGCCACTGGCGCCACTGCCATCTCATCGCTGCTCGCCGCGCCGGCCATCGTGCGCGCCGCCGGGTCGCTGCAGAAGTTCAAGTTCAACCTTGGCTGGAAGGTGGAAGCCTCGGGCGCCGGTTTCCTGCTGGCGTTGCAGCGCGGCTACTACAAGGATGCCGGACTGGACGTGTTGATCGATACCGGCAACGGTTCGGCTTCGGCCATCAGCCTGGTGGCCGGTGGCGCCTACGACTGCGCGTCGGCGGATCTTGCGGCAATGATCGAATTCAACGCTGCCAATCCGGCCGCCGCGCTGAAGGCGGTGGCTATCCAGTACGACCTGAACCCGAACGCGGTGATCGTGCGCAAGGGCGGTGGCATCGTCAAGCCGGGCGACCTGGCCGGCAAGTCGATTCTCGGCCAGCCGTTCAATGCGTCGCGCAAGCTGTTTCCGGTGTTTGCCAAGGCGCAGGGCTTCGATCCATCGACGATCAAGTGGGAGAGCGTGACCCCGGACATTGGCGACACGCGCTTCGCGAAGGGAGACTTCGATGCCGCCGCCTACTTCTACTTTACTGGCCTGCTGAACCTGAAGGCGCGCGGCATGGGTCCGGAGAAACTGACGGTGTTCCGTTTCTCGGACTACGGCATGAAGTCGTACGGCAACGGTCTGGTGGCCAATCGCAAGAGCATGGCGGAGCAGCCCGAGGCCATGAAGGCCTTCGTCAAGGCGTCGACGCGCGGCTGGATCGAAGCCATGGCGGACCCGAAGGCCGGCGCCGCGGCGGTCAAGGCGCGCGAGCCGCTGGCCGAGCAGGCGCTGGAGTTCGAGCGGCTGAAGCTGATCGTCGATGGCGCGATGCGCACGCCCGATACGCTGCGCGACGGATGGGGCGCAGCCACGCAGGCGCGGCTGCAGGCCACGGTGGACGAAACGGTGGGCGCCTTCGGCATCAAGCCGGGCATGACGGTGGCCGACATCTGGACCGACCAGTTCCTGCCGTCGGCGGCGGATCGCAAGCTCAAGGCCTGACGCGGAGGCGCCTATGTCGATTCCTGTCATCGATCTCACCGATGCGCTGGTCGCCGGTGGCCCACGCAGCGCCGAGGTGGCGCAGACGTTCCGTACGGCGGCCATGTCGTCGGGCTTCTTTTATGTCCGCAACCACGGCGTGGCGGCGGACACGGTCACGCGGCAATTCGCGCTGGCCGAGGCTCTGCTCGACCTTCCGCTTGCCACGCGGCACGCGCTGGCCATGGCCCATTCGCCGACCATGCGCGGCTTCGAAAACCTGGGTGACCAACGGCTCGACGCCGCCGCGCGGCCCGATCTGAAGGAGAGCTTCTACTGCGGCATGGCGTATCCGGACGATCATCCATACGTGCTGGCGGGCTATCAGACTTACGGCCACAACCAGTGGCCTGTCGAACTGCCGCACGCGCCGGCGCAGTGTCAGGCGTATATCGACGCCATGCTCGTGCTGTCTCGCCGGCTGATGCAGTTGATGGCGCTATCGCTCGATTTGCCGGAACACTACTTCGACCACACGAGCGGAAGTCCGATGGTAACGCTGCGCATGATCCGTTACCCCGCCCATCCGACCGATGCCGACGCGCGGACCTTTGGCGCGGGCGCGCATACGGATTGGGGCGCCGTAACGATCCTGGCGCAGGACGCGCATGGCGGGCTCGAAGTCCAGATGCCGGGCGGCGACTGGGTGGCGGCTACACCGATGCCCGGCAGCCTTGTCGTCAATCTGGGCGACATGGTGCCGCGCTGGACAAACGGCCGCTACCACTCGAACCCGCACCGCGTGCGCAATGTCCACTCCGGCGGCGCACCACGCTATTCGATTCCGTTCTTCTACGAGCCTGATTACCTGGCCCGCATCGAGCCGGTGCCGGGCACCCTGCAAGCGGGCGAGATGCCGCGCTTTGCACCCTGCACGGCTGGGGAACACCTGACAGAGATGTACCGGAAGACCTATGTCCCGGAGGTGTCGGTATGAAACTCTGGTTCAACCTGCTGTGCCGCGATATCGACGCGCAGTTTGCGTTCTACCGGCAGGTGCTCGATCTGCCCGAGGCGGCAAAGAGCCGTTCACCGATCTACCGCGCGCTGGAAGCGCCAACGTTCCAGTTTGGGTTCAATGGGGCGGCGGCGTATGCATTGCTGGGGATAGAAGACAGGAAGCCAGAGGCTGGCGGGTCCGCGCCGACGATTGCATACGCCACGTTCATGGTCGACGCCACGGAAGCTGTTGGCGTGGCAGCAGCGACGGCCGCGGACATGGGTGGAAAGCTGATCAAAGGGCCCTTCTCGACCTACTACGGGCAATGGCAGGTAGTGCTGGAAGATCCAGAGGGCAATGTGTTTCGGATGGCTTGCGAAACGCTCCCAGAAGGGGTGAGGGCGGCCATGCTGCCGTTTGCCGATTCGCCGGAGACATAGTCGAGGGATGCTGCCGGCCAGCGGACACAATTTTGCTCCGTCGTCTCATGGATTTCTTTGTCGTCTGCTGCTGGAATTTCGACTTCACCAGAGAGGGGAAGTCGATCGTGAAATGGACGGATGCTGAAAAGCTGTTCTCGGCGCCTCGGCTTGAGCGATGCAGGAGGTTCAACGCCGAATTCCAGTCGGAGCTGTGGTCTGCCTTGCGCAAGGCATTTCCCGGTTGTCCAAAGGTCGATCGAACGCGGGCGAAGCTATCGTCTCTGATCAAAAGGATCCGGATGCTCCGGAACCGGACGTTTCATCATGAACCTGTGCTTCTTTGGCGTAACGGCGGCGTTGCCCAGCTGCACCGCGAAGGCCTGGTTCTCCTTCAGTGGATCCATGGGGCGTTGGTTCCATGGCTCGTCTCCATGGATCGGACGGATACCGTGTGGTCTACGTGGTATGACATGCAGAGAATGATGCTGGTCGACAACGCGTCCGCCGATGGACCAAACAGCGATCATATTTCCGGGATGCGACATGTAGTCGGCCCGCACAAGGCGGGCCGGAGTCGAACCTAGAGTCATCACCGGCATATACATCCGGGAGAGGACAGATTAGGGCGGTGTCGAGACTATGCCCGAGTGCGCGAGTATCGGGAACGGATTCAAGTCAATTCCAGCCCAAAAAAAGCCCACGCCCGTCAGCACTAACGGAGCGTGGGCAGTTGGAGCTCCCCGTGTGTCGCGACGAGGTCAGAAGATGTGTTTGATGCCGAGCATCGCGCCAAGCTGGGTGCCGCCCGCCACCGGGCCGGCACCTGTCGAAGCGCTGTCCACCGACAGGGCGAGCTTGCCGCCGTTGTCGATGTAGCCGAGCGTGGAGTACACCGAGGTACGCTTGGAGAACGCGTAGCTGGCGCGCACGGCGCCAAGCCATGCCCGGTCGGAGCTGTGGCGGTAGTCGAGGTAGTACGCCTCGCCCGACAGCGTGACCTGCGGCGTGATGTCGTAGGCGACGCCGGCGTAGTACATGTTGCTGCGCGGCGTGGTCAGCGCGCCGTTGCGGCGGGCCAGCCAGCCGGCGCCGATCTTGGCGTGGCCCACCAGCATGTAGCCACCCACCGTGGCGCGGTCGTCCTTGAGTTCGCTCGACGTCAGGCCGGCGAAGGCGCCGGGACCGCCCCGCAGTGAATCGTAGGCACCGAGCACGCCCCACCAGTTGGTCTCGTAGCCGAGCATGGCCGACCATTCGCGGCAGGTGGCCATGCTTCCCGCCGTCTCGCCGGCGCAGTTGGTGCCTGACGGGCTGGGGCCGGCGTTGACCGAATCGCGGCCGAAGCTATAGGTTGCCCCGACAGTGAAGCCGCCGAACTTGCCCTTGTAGCCGATCGCATTGTCAGCGCGCGCGTTGGGCAGGTAGTTGTCGAGCGAGCTAGAACCATAGGCGTTGGGCCCCAGGATATCGGTATCGAGCATCGCCCAGAACAGCATCGTGTACTGGCGGCCCAGGCTGATCTGGCCCCAGTTGCCGCTCAGGCCTACCCAGGCTTGCCGGCCGAACAGGCGGCCGCCTTGGTTGGTAACGCCGCTGTCCGGCGCGAAGCCCGATTCCAGCACGAAGTTGGCCTTCATGCCGCCGCCAAGATCCTCGGTGCCGCGCAGGCCCCAGCGCGACGGCACCGTGCCGCTCAGGTTGGCCATCTTCACCACGGAATTGCCTGCGGTGCCGACGTGGTTCAGGTACTCGATGCCCGTATCGATGACGCCGTACAGCGTCACGGACTGGGCCTGCGCCAGGGCAGGCAGCCCAAGCGCGATCGAAAACGCCAGGTGGCGCAGTTTCATCGTTTTCTCCTCCGTTGATATTCTTGTTCGGTCTGTGCCGCGTACTTCCGTGTTGCTACAACCCGCGGGCCTTCAGGCGCGCATCCAGGCGGGTGTAGATGCGGCGCGCGTTGCCTTCGTAGATCAGATGTCGTTCTTCGGCGGACAACGCGGCCTGGTCGATGTAGCGGCGCGTGTCGTCGTAGTAGTGGCCGGTTTCGGGATCGATGCCGCGCACGGCGCCGATCATTTCCGAGGCAAACAGGACGTTGCGCACCGGGATCACGTGCGTCAGCAGGTCGATGCCCGGCTGGTGATAGACGCACGTATCGAAAAACACGTTGTTCAGCAGATGCTCCTGCAGCGGCGGCAGCTTCAGTTCCTGCGCAAGGCCACGGAAGCGGCCCCAGTGATAGGGCACCGCGCCGCCGCCGTGCGGAATCACGAACTTCAGTGTGGGAAAGCGCTGGAACAGGTCACTGGTCAGCACCTGCATGAAGGCCGTGGTGTCGGCGTTCAGGTAGTGCGCGCCAGTGGTGTGGAAGCACGCGTTGCAACTGGTGCTGACGTGAATCATGGCCGGCACGTCAAGCTCCACCATCTTTTCGTAGAGGGGGAACCAGTACGGGTCGGACAGGGGCGGCGACGTCCAGTGGCCGCCCGACGGATCGGGATTCAGGTTCACGCCGACAAAGCCGTACTCCAGCACGCAGCGTTCCAGCTCGGCCACGCAGCTCCGTGTATCCACACCCGGCGACTGGGGCAGCATGGCGGCACCCACGAAGTGATCGGGAAACAGTTCGCTGACGCGATGGCAGAGTAGGTTACAGATGGCGGCCCAGGTGGCGCTGGTCTCGAAGTTGCCGATGTGGTGCGCCATGAACGAGGCGCGCGGCGAGAAGATCGTCAGGTCGGCGCCGCGCTCGCGCATCAGGCGCAACTGGTTGCCTTCGATGGCCTCGCACAGTGCGTCGTCGCTGATTTGCAGGTCGCTGACGGACGGCGCCAGCTCCGGTGCGGTAAGGCCTGCAATCTGGCGCTGGCGCCAGATTTCCAGTGCTTTCGGGGCGGTGGTGAAATGCCCGTGGCAATCAATGATCATGAAGAAGTGCTCAGAGTGGCCAGGTGCTGGACGGGACCAGTACCTCGCCGCGCATGATGGGACGCGCCGTACGGATCAGCGCGCTGCGGAGGATCGTGCCGGGATCGGCGGGATCGGTTTCGAGTTCCACCGCAAACTCGCCAGTGGGGTGTTCGACGCTGATGGCGTGGACCGGGCCTGCCTCGACGACGGCCACGCCGGCTGCAATCGTGCCGGGCAGTACGCAGGCCGTGCCCACCGTGATGGCAGCCAGTACGCCGATGGCGTCGTGGCAGACGCGCGGGATAAAGCAGCGCGTGGCAATGCTGCCGCCGGCGCGCGGCGCGGCAATCAGGCACATCTTCGGATAGCTCTTCTGTGCCACGTTGCCCAGGCCCATCAATTCGCCAGCGACCAGTCGCAAGGCTTCGATGCGCTGCTTCAGCGAAGTGTCCGCGTTCAGGTCGGCCACGGTCTCACGGGCCGTGCGGTCGAGGTCTGCCGCGCGCATGAGCACCATGGGCATGCCGTTGTCGATCAGCGTGGCGTCGATGGTGAGCGGCTTGCCGGATTCGGAATCGATGATCGTGAGCTTGTCCACGGTGTTGCCCGTGGGCAGCAGCGCGCGGCACACCGAGCCAGCGGTGTCGAGGAAGTCGATCACGATGGGCGCCGCAGTGCCCGGCACGCCGTCGATCCGGGCTTCGCCGCCGAAGCGGGGCACGCGTAATGGCGTTTGCATCGTGATGTCGCACAGCATGCCCGTGTTGCGCGTCAGCACGCGGGCACGGGTGACGCCGTCTTGCGGCGCAACCAGACCGCGTTCGATAGCGTATGGCAATACGGCGGCCAGCATGTTGCCGCAGTTCGGCGTGGTGTCGACGGTGTCCGCGTTCGGCTGCAACTGCGCGAACGTGAAGTCGAGGTCGGCCTGTCCGGGCGTGCCGTGCGCCACGATGCCGGCCTTGCTGGTCAGCGGATGCGCGCCGCCAAGGCCGTCGATCTGGCGCGGATCGGGGCAGCCCATGGCCGCCAGCAGCACGCGGTCGCGTGCGGCGGTGTCGGCGGGAAGGTCACTGGCCAGGAAGAACGGCCCACGCGACGTGCCGCCCCGCATCAGGGTGCAGGGGATGGCGCGCAGGTCGGAATCAAGGCATGGCGTCATGGCGGGCGGCGCTGGCAGGCTCGGGCGTTATCAGGTGCCCGCAGTATCCGCGCCCGGTACAAGTCCTTGGTTGCGATGTCGCGGGACAATTGTTCTAATCTGCTTATCGCCCGTAGGCGCCATGCCACACCGATACGACAATAGCGATATGGAGACAATCAGCCTGCATCACCTGCACGTCTTTGCCGGTGTGGCCGCCGCGGGCGGCGTGCGCCGCTCGTCCGAATCGCTGCACCGTGCGTCGTCGGCCATTGCGCGATCGGTGGCGGCACTGGAACAGACGCTGGGTGTGGCGCTGTTCGAGCGCAAGGGTCGTGGCATGTTGCTGACGCGCGCCGGCGAAATCGTGCTGGAGCGTGCCCGCCATATCGAGGCCGCATTGCGCGAGGTGCGCGAGGAAGCGGTGCGCCTGCGTGTGCGGCCCGGCGTGACGGTGGCCAGCCTGGAAGCCCTGCACAACGAGCGGCGCCTGGAAGTGGCCGTGATGCTGGCGGAGGTCCACCATATGCCTAGCGTGGCGGCATCGGTGGGCGTCTCGCAATCGGCGGTGAGCCAAGCCATCGCCAGGCTGGAGGATGCGCTGGGCCAACCCGTGTTTACACGGACGGCGCGCGGCATGGTGCCCACCGATGCAGGCAGCCGATGGGTGGTGCGTTTTGAACGCGCCCTGGCGGAACTGCGCCATATCCGGGCCGATATTGCTGCGCTGCAAGGCGTGCTGGAAGGCGCGGTGACCATCGGCGCGTTGCCGCTGGGCCGTACGCTGCTGCTGCCGATGGCCATCGCGGATGTCCACCACCGGCATCCGCGCCTGTGCTTCCGCTCGCTGGAAAGCCCTTATGAGGAACTGACCGCTGGCCTGCTCAGCGGGCGCATCGATTTCATCCTCGGTGCGCTGCGGCCCCACCCGTCGCAGGGCCTGGCCACGGAAGTCCTGTTTGGCGACCGTATTGCGCTGATCGCGCGCGCCTCGCATCCCCTGGCCAACCGCAAGCGCGTCACGCTGGCCGACCTGGAGCCCTATCCATGGGTGCTGTCGCGCGCCGCATCGCCTTCGCGGCAGGCGCTGGATGGCGTTTTCGCATCGCGTGGTCTGCCGCTGCCCCAGCCGCTGGTGGAAACGGGCGATCTGGCGCTGGTGCGCGGGCTGCTGCTGCAGGGCGATCTGGTCACAGCGCTGTCGGCGCACCAGCTGCACCATGAGATCGAGGCCGGCTGGCTGGTCGAGCTGGACCTGCCGCTGCCTGACACCACGCGCAGCATCGGCATCACCACGCGCGCCGGCGCGCGCCTGTCTCCGGGCGCTGACGCCCTGATCGCCGCGCTGCGGCACGCCAGCCAATCCATGGAAACCCCAGTCGATAAGTAAAAGGCAACGCGGGCCGCCCTACAAAGCAATACTGCAGACGCTGCCCGAACGTAGACTGCCGTTGCCGTACACAGGGGGTGTGCGGCAAGTCGCCCATGCGGCGATTAGCTTATTGATAACAAGATTCCGCTGCGGCCTGCACGGCGGAACCATGCCAGGAGACGGCACATGACCACCCAACGGCTCGATATCCGGGCCCATATCAACGACCGAAAGATGTCCGGCTACCAGTGGCTGCTGCTGGTGCTGTGTTTCATGATCGTGGCCACCGACGGCATCGACGTGGCCATCATGGGCTTCCTGGCGCCGGGCATTACCAAGGAGTGGGGGATTTCCAAGGCGGCGTTCGGCGTGGTGATGAGCGCCGCACCGATCGGCCTGGCGATCGGCGCGCTGCTGGTAGGCCCGATGTCCGACCGCTTCGGCCGCAAGAAGCTGCTGATCGGCTCGGTCTTCCTGTTCGGCGTGTTCAACCTGCTGTGCGCGTTCGCGGAGAACACCACGCAACTGTCGCTGCTGCGCTTTCTGACCGGGCTGGGCCTGGGCGCGGCAATGCCGAGCACTACCACGCTGCTGTCCGAATACGTACCTGAGCGCTCGCGCAGCATGCTGCTGGCGACGATGTTCACGGGCTTCAATCTGGGTTCGGCGCTGGTTGGCTTCGGTGCCGCCGCCATCTTGCCAGAGCACGGCTGGCGCGCGGTGCTGATCGTTGGCGGTGCGCTTCCGCTGGTCTGCCTGCCGCTTTACATCCTGCTGGTTCCGGAGTCGGCACGCTTTCTGGTGGCGCGCAATGCGTCACCCGACCGCATCGCCCGTACGCTGCGGCGCGTGGTGGGCAGCGAGATTGCGGAAGGCACGACGTTCACGATCAGCGAGCCGGCCGTGCCGGGCAAGCAACCGGTGCGCACGCTGCTGTCGACGGGCTACCGCGGCATGACGCTGGCGCTGTGGGTGACCTATTTCATGGGCCTGCTGGTGATCTACCTGCTCAGCGGCTGGCTGCCCACGCTGATCAAGGACGCTGGCCTGCCGATCGAACGCGCCGCCAACCTGACGGCGCTGTTCCAGCTCGGCGGCACCGTCGGCGCGCTGGTGGTGGGATACTGCATGGACCGCTTTGCGCCGCATCGCGTGATTGGCGTGGCCTATGTGACGGGCGCGGTATTCATCCTGCTGCTGGCTTCGGGCAGCGTGATGTCGTCGACGTTCGCCGCCTATGTGCTGCTGGCTGGCTTCTGCATGAGCGGTGCGCAGACCGGCCTGAACGCGTTCGCACCGCAGTGCTACCCGACGCTGGTGCGTGCCACCGGCGTGAGCTGGATGCTCGGCATCGGCCGCTTCGGCAGCATCACGGGCTCGATGGCCGGTGGTGTGCTGCTGTCGATGGGCTGGAGCTTCAGCGCAGTGATTGCCATCCTGGCCATCCCCGCCACCGTGGCAGCGATTTCCATTGTTTCGACCAAGCGGGCACAGCTTCGCGCGGTCACAGCCTGACGTACTGACTTATGGCCACCATCATCGGCGCAATCGCCTCATCCCATACGCCCACCATCGGCTTTGCGCTGGACGCGGGCAAGCAGCAAGACCCCGCATGGGCCCCGATTTTCGCGGCATATGCGCCGGTGAGCGAGTGGCTGCAGCAAAAGAAGCCCGACGTGCTGCTGGTGATCTACAACGATCACGTCACGTCGTTCTTCTTCGATCACTACTCGGCCTTCGCGCTGGGCATCGGCGAGAAGTACGAGGCCGCCGACGAAGGGGGCGGCCCGCGCAACCTGCCGCCGGCATACGGGCACGCCGAACTGGCCCGGCACGTTGGCGCGTCGCTGGTGGCCGACGAGTTCGACATGTCGTTCTTCCAGGACAAGCCGCTCGATCACGGCTGCTTCTCGCCAATGTCGGTGATGCTGCCGCACGACGGTGCATGGCCGGTGAAGATCCTGCCGCTGCAGGTGGGCGTGCTGCAGTTCCCGGCGCCGTCCGCGCGACGCTGCTTCAAGCTGGGCCAGGCCATTCGCCGTGCCGTGGAGAGCTATCCGGAAGACCTCAAGGTGGCGATCGTTGCCACCGGCGGGCTGTCGCACCAGGTGCATGGCGAGCGGGCGGGCTTCAACAACACGACCTGGGACCACGAATTCCTGGACCTGTTCGAGCGCGAGCCGCAGAAGCTGCTGGACATCACGCACGCCGAATTTGCCAGACGTGGCGGCTTCGAGAGCGCCGAGGTGGTGATGTGGATGGTGATGCGTGGCGCGATGGGCGACGTGCGCTGCCTGCATCGCGATTACTACCTGCCCTCGATGACCGGCATCGCCGTGGCGGTGTACGAGAATGTGGCCACCGAGGACGCTGACGTGGTGGCCGCGCGATCGGCACAACAGCGCGCGCATATCGGCCATCAGCTCAAGGGCATCGACGATCTGGAGGGTACGTACCCGTTCACGCTCGAACGCAGCGTACGCGCGTATCGCATCAACAGCTATCTGCACCAGCTGATCGACCCGGCTTTCCGCGAGCGCTTCCGGAGCGATCCGGCTGCCACCTACGACGCGGCCGGGCTGACCGATGAGGAACGCGACCTGATTTCGCGGCGCGACTGGCGCGGCATGATCCACTACGGCGTGATCTTCTTCCTGCTGGAAAAGCTCGGCGCGGTCAGCGGGGTGTCGAACCTGCATATCTACGCGGCCATGCGCGGGCAATCGCTGGAAGACTTCCAGAAGACGCGCAATGCGCCGGGCGCACTGTATTCCGTGGCCGGCGACGCGGGCAGCGGCACGCAGTGGGCGGGCGGCAAGCCGTAACGCCCGCCACGAGACGCGGAAGTCTTGAAATCTTGCAAACAGGCCCCATCTGGGGCCTGTTTGCTTTCCTCACGTCCTCAAGTTCTCTCAGCCCCCGCATGTACCAGAAAGGCACTTCCGTCGAAATCCAGTTTCCCCCGCAACGCCTGAACGACGCCGCCGGCGATCCGTATTGGGTGGATTTGTCGATCGACGAGGCGCAGGCGCTGCTTGAACGCCTGCAGACGCACCTGACCCAGGCCACCGAAGGCACCGCCGCGCCGCTGGTGTTCAGCCTCGAAGGGCCGGCGGAGCCGGAATCCAAGGCGGCGCCCGTACCGGGCGGGCAGCCGGTGTCGGCCGCAGCGGAGGCCGAGTTCAAGCAGTGGGTCTGCATCATCTGCGGCTGGGTCTACGATGAAGCCGCCGGCCTGCCCGAAGACGGCATCGCGCCCGGCACGCGCTGGGAAGACATTCCGGACGACTGGCGTTGCCCGGAATGCGATGTCGGCAAGGAAGACTTTGCGATGGTGGAGTTCTGAGCCATCGCGGCACCTGGCTTTTTTGTGGACCCGGCGCCTAGGCGTCGACGATGACCTCGAATCCCCCATAGATCATCCGCTGGCCATCGAACGGCATCGGATCCATGCCCTCCTTCAGGCGTGGGTCCTGCATGGCTGCGGCCATGCCCGCGTCGCGCTTTTCCTTTGACGGCCACCAGATCCACGAGAACACCACGCTCTCGTCATCCTTGCGCTGCACGGCCATCGTGAACGAGGTCACCTTGCCCTCGGGTACGTCATCGCCCCAGCACTCCACCACTTTCAGCGCGCCGTGTTCCTTGAATACTGCCGAGGCCTTCTGCGCCACCTGGCGGTAGGTGTCACGGTTGGCGTTGGGTACGGCCAGCAGGAATCCGTCGATATATGCCATCTGGAAGTCTCCTTTCGTCCGCTTTGGTTGCGTACGATGGGTTGGGCAGGGCCTTCCAAAGATAGTGCATGAGTGGATGAGCGCATGACGGCATGCATAGGGCCGCTGGGTGACGCTTCAGCGGCGCGGATGGACGTCAGCGCTAGGCGGCCCCGCCTTCCCCAAACAACACCGCCCCAACCCCCGGCAACTCTGCTTCCAATACCGAGCCGCTGGCCGATTCGGTCATCACCAGCCGGTTCGTGCCGGGTCGGAATGCCACGTTGGTCACGGTGCCGCCCATCGGGCTTCGCACGAAATGGGTACACCAGCCGTGCGCGTCGATGACAAATGCGCCGCCCAGGCTGGCGTGTGCCACCACCAGCCGGCCGTCGGCGTCCATGGCCAGGCCGTCGGGGCCGCTGGTGCCGAAGAACGTCTGGAAGGCGCCGGCCTTCGATACCGATCCATCGGGCAGCAGCGGCATGCGCCATACCGCGTTGCCGCGCGTGGCAGCCACGAAAAGGAAGCGGCCTGACGGATCGATGACGATGCCGTTGGGGCTCGGCACGTTCGACAGCAGCAGGTCGAGCTGGCCGGAAGGGCGCAGCCGGTAGACGCGGCCGGACGGATCGTGTAGGCCGGTCTGGCCCTGATCGGTGAAATACAGGTTGCCCTGCGCGTCGAACGTCAGATCGTTGACGCCCTTGAAGCTCTCCGAATTGCGATGGCCGAGCACCACTTCGACATCGCCGCGGCCCGGAGTCATCCGCAGGATGCCGCGCCGATAGTCGGCAATCCACAGGCTGCCGCCGCGGTGCAAGGCAATGCCGTTGGGCCAGCCGCCGGTGTCGCCGACAAAGTGCCATTGCAGATCCGGCGTGATCCGGAACAGCCGGCCATGCGGGATATCGGTCAGGTACAGGTTGCCGTCGCGGTCGAAGGTCGGTCCTTCCAGGAAGCTGTCGGCGATCTGCCCGGGCTTGTTCGCGTCGGCCCAGGCGCTGCGCTGGGGCAGCCGCAATGGGTCGGGCATGCGCGTCAGCACGCGTGCTTCAATGATCTGCGGGGGCGTGAAGTTGACGTTCCACATGGCGATGTCAGTCTGCCTTGATGTTGGCGGTCTTGATCACGGCGGCCCAGCGCTTGATCTCGTCTTCGACCAGCTTGCTGGCCTGCGCGGGCGTGGTGCCTTCGGGGTCGAGGCCTTGCGATTGCAGTTGCTTCTTGACCTCGGGCGTGTTGACGGCCGCCACGATGTCCTTGTTCAGGCGGTCGATCACCGGCTGAGGCGTGCCGGCCGGCGCCGAGAACGCCACCCAGTATTTCATCACCATCCTGGGCATGCCCACTTCGGGTGCGGCCGGCACGTCGGGCAGCACGGGCGAGCGCACATCGTTGGCCAGCATCAGCGCGCGCAGCTTGCCGCTCTTGATGTATTGCAGTGCCGTCGGCAGCGAGGTGATCAGCGCCTGGATCTGGCCACCCATCACGTCCTGCAGCGCCGCGCCGGCGCCGCGATAGGGCACGTGAACCAGGTTGATGCCAGCCACGCTGTTGAACAGCGCACCGCCCAAGTGGGTATTGGTGCCGTTGCCGCCGGAACCATAGTAGTACTTGCCCGGGTTGGCCTTGGCCAGTGCGATGAACTCCTGCACGGTCTTGGCAGGCACGTTGGGATTGACCACCAGTACGTGCGGCACCGATGCCACGACGGAGATGTGGCGGAAGGCGGTCTTCGGATCGAACGGCAGCAGCTTGGGTTGCAGCGTCGCCGCGATGGCGTAGGACATCTCCATGGTCAGCAGCGTGTAGCCGTCCGGATTGGCGCGCGCCGCCGTGCTCCAGCCGATCACGCCACCCCCGCCAGTGCGGTTGTCCACCACCGTGCTGGTGCCATTGGCGCTCATGCCCGTGGTGACCAGGCGTGTAATCAGGTCTGCGGAGCCGCCCACGGCGTAGGGCACGATCACGGTGATCGGCTTGGACGGGAAGGTGTCGGCGGCAATGGCGTGGATGGGGGCCACCGTTGCACTGGCGGCGGCCAGCGCAACGGCACCCAGAAAGGCGCGACGTGTCATGGAGTCTCCTGCAGCATTTGGAATTCTTTCGTTCTATTGGTTAGAACGATGTTCCGTTAATGCTGCGCCGAAAGGCCGGAGATTGTCAAGCCGCCGAGGAGATGCCGCTATCCGCGGAGCGGGAAGCGGCCCGGCGGCGATGCCGCCGGGGCTGGCGTCAATCCGCCTTGATATTGGCCGTCTCGGCAATCTTCCTGAGTCGCGGAATCTCGGCGCTGACACGCTTCGCGTAATCGGCGGCCGTGCCGTATTCGGGCTCGAAGCCGTTGGCGGTCATGCTCTTGCGCATGTCGGGGTCCTTCATGACGGTGGCCAGCGCGCCTTCGAGCTTCTGCCTGACCGGCGCGGGCAATCCCTTGGGACCGACCACCGCAAACCAGGTCGACAGGTTCACATCCGGATACCCGCTCTCCGCGGCGGTCGGCACGTCGGGCAGCAGGGCGGAACGCGTGGCCGACGTCAGCGCCAGCGCCTTGACCTTGCCGCCCTTGACCATTGGCGCGGCGGCCACCACGGTATCGACGCTGAGCGGAATCTGGTTGCCGATCAGGTCAGTCATCGCCGGCGCGCTGCCCTTGTACGGCACGTGCAGCATGCGCAGCCCCGTGGCAGCGTTGATCATCTCGCCGGCAAAGTGCGCGGTCGTGCCTGCGCCGAACGATCCATAGGTCAGCGGCTGTGCGCCTTTTGCGTTGGCTACCAGTTCCTTGAGCGAGTTCGCCTTCACCGACGGATTGGCCAGCAGCACCAGCCCCGTCGAACCCACCAGGCCGATGGCATCGAAACTCTTCAACGAGTCGTAGGGCAGCTTCGAGTAGGTGACCGGATTGATCGTGAACGTCGTGGCCGCGCTCAGTAGCAGGGTGTAGCCATCGGGTGCCGACTTGGCGACGTAGTCGGCCCCGACGATGGTGCCGGCCCCGGCGCGATTTTCAACGACGACGGTGGCATTGAGCGTTTCCGTGAGTTTCTTGGCCAGCAGCCGGCCCAGTACGTCGGTGGACCCGCCCGGCGTGAACGGCACCACCAGCTTGATCGGCTTGTCCGGGAATGACTCGGCACTGGCCGGCGTGGCGGCAACACATGCGGTGGCAAGCAGGCAGGCTTGGCCCCAGCGGTTCATCGATCTTCCAACCATGTTTTTCCTTTCGGTGACGTAACAAGACAGGATGCAATGCAACAGGTGGCGGCCAGGCCCACCGGGGCTACATGCCGGGCGGGCGCCGCCGGCCGGTCGGATTGGCGCGCTCCAGCATGCGCGCGAAAGCCAGCAGATTGCGCTCGCCGCGATACTTGCCCACGATCTGCAGCCCGACCGGCAGGCCGCTGTCCGTGAACGCGCAGGGCAGCGACAAGGCCGGGTGACCGGTGATCGTGATCCGGTAGCACGAGCGCATCCAGGCGATGTAGCTTTCCATGGCCACGCCGGCGATCTCCGCCGGATACTCGGTCTCCACCGAAAACGGCAGTACCTGAGATACCGGCGCGATCAGGAAATCGTACTGCTCCAGCAGCGCCTGCATGAGCGCGAACAGCCGCGTACGGGCCCGCTCGGCTTCGGCCACGGCCGCGCCGTCCAAAGACAGGCCCAGGTCCACGTTCCAGCGTACTGCTTCCTTGATCCGTTCGCCATGCTCCGCACGTACCGACCCGTAGCTTGTGGCGAAGGCCAGCGCACGGAATACTTCAAAGGCGTGGTCGGCGCCGGTGAAATCCGGCTCGGCTTCGTCGACCACGCAACCCAGCGACTCGCACATGCGCACCCCTTCGTCCAGCGCACGTCGTACGGCGGGGGCGAAGGGCAGGCCGCCGAGCGTGGGGCTGACCGCCACGCGCAGGCCCATGCACGACATCTCGGGCAGGTCGGCAAACTGCGCGCCGGGTTCGCTGACTGACAGCGGGTCGGCGGCGGTCTGCCCGGCAATGACGCTCATCAGCAGCGCCACGTCTGATACGGTGCGGCCCATGGGTCCGCCCACCGTCTGCGTATTGAATGCGAAGGCCGAGGGCGCCATCGGCACGCGGCCCATCGACGGGCGCAGGCCGACGATATTGCAGAAGCTGGCCGGATTGCGTAGCGAGCCGCCCATGTCCGAGCCGTCCGCCAGCGCCACCATGCCGGCGGCCAGCGCGGCTGCACTGCCACCGCTGCTGCCACCAGCCGATACGCCATGGCGATACGGATTGTGCGTCGCGCCAAATACCGTGTTGAACGTGTGCGAGCCGGCGCCGAATTCCGGCAGGTTGGTCTTGCCCAGCGTGATGGCGCCCGCCGCCTTCTGGCGCGCCACCACGGCGCTGTCATGCGCCGGCACGAAGTCGCGATAGGCCTCGGAGCCGAACGTCGTCCGCACGCCGGCCGTCAGGTACGAATCCTTGTGCGCCACGGGCAGGCCGAACAGCGGGCCCGGCTGATGTCCGGCCGCGAGCGCCACGTCGGCGGCGGTAGCTTCGATGCGCGCCACATCGAGGGTCTGCGTGACGATCGCGTTGACCGTGGGGTTTACCCGTTCGATCTGTGCGATATGGGCTTCGATGACTTCGCTGACGGACACTTCGCGCGTACGGATGGCGCGGGCCATCGATACGGCGTCCATGAAACAGATTTCGCTCACTGCACGGTCTCCTTTTCTTGTCGGCGATGGCAACGATACCGCCGGCCAGGGTCGCGTGGCACAGCCGCATGGCAGCGAGGTGTCCAGAACGTGACAGTGACGGCTGCCTGGGCGCGCAGATCGCGGCACACGATTGGCGCGCACTGCGCCATCAATCGCTCGCCGTCGGTGCAAAGACGGCACATGCTGCCACCCGCGCGTCGGAATCCGCACGATGCCGGCACCAGAAGCGGGCGTGGGCGCTGCAACGGACCTTTCTAAAATTGGCAACGCAACGGTGGCCCCGCACGTATCATGTGGAAAGCAGAATTCGGATGGCCATCCACCTCGAAGCTGCTTTCACGCCGTCCCCGATCCCGCCCCCAAAGCCGCCATGAAACTGACGTCGATCCACGCCGTGCCGCTGGCCTATTTCCTTGAAGTGGCGCAGACAGGTTCGCTGTCCGCAGCCTCAAAGACACTGCATGTCGCGGTGTCGGCGATCAGCCGGCAGATTGCGCGGCTCGAAGAGGAGCTGGGCGTGGTGCTGTTCGATCGCGAGCCGCGCGGCATGCGCCTGACCGAGGCCGGCCGCGTGGTGCAACAGTACGGGCGGCGGGCGCTCCTGGACACCGAAACGCTACAGGCCGACCTGCAGGGCCTGATGAGCCTGACGCACAGTACCGTGCGCGTGGCATGTACTGAGGGGTTTGCCAGGGAGTACGTGCCGACGTTGATCGCATCATTCCAGCGACGCTACCCGGGGGTGGCGTTCGCGCTGGAAGTGGTGACGGCGGCGGAAGCCACGCGGCTGGTGCGCGAGGGCGAGGTCGACATCGCCCTGACCTTCGCGATTGCAGATCAGGACGGCATCGCGGTGGAATACTCCGAGGTGGCGCCGGTGTTCGCATGCGTCAGCAGGAATCACCCCATTGCGGGCATGGCGCGCGTGCCGCTGCGAGAACTGGTGACGCATCCGCTGGTGCTGCCCAGCACGGTGCATACGCTGCGGCAGCTGTTCGACCTGGCCTGCAGCCTGGAGGGCCTGCGGCCCAACGTGCTGCTGACCAGCAATTCGCTGGGCGCGCTGGTGGCCTATCAGAACCATGTGGATGTGGTGTACCTGACCGGATCGCTGGCGGTGCGCAATACCCTGCGGGCCGACCGCCGGGTGCTGGTTCCCATCACCGGCCGGGCGATGCAGCAGCGGGCGCTGCAGATCCAGACCATGGCCGGGCGTCACCTGCCACCAGCGGTGCGCGCGTTTGCCGATGCGTTGCGGCTGGACGCCGGCAAGCGGCGGCGTGCGGTGCCCGCCGAACGGGGCGCCAGGGCAGGCGGCTAGCCCGCAGCCAGTTCGCGCCGACGCCTGCGCGCTGGTGCCGGTCACTCGCGCGCCCGGCGTCAGCGTGCAGGCCGTGCGGAGCCAGATCCGTCCGGGCGGTGGCGGGGCAGTGCTATCGATCCTGCGGTGCCACGCCGCGAATGGCCGCCGCGAACGCCTCGTGCGTGGCGGCGTCCACCGGGCGGTGCCTGACCGTGGCGGAAGGTGGGTACTTGCCCACCGTGTTGCCGTTCTTCCAGTCGCGCGACGGGCGGACGGGGCGGGCCGTGAAGCCGCCGCCGCAGTTCGGGCAGACGTTGCCGAGCACGTTGTCCACGCAATCGGCGCAGAACGTGCACTCGAAGCTGCAGATGCGGGCCTGCGTGGAGGCCGGCGGCAGGCGGGTGTTGCAGTGTTCGCACGTGGGGCGCAGTTCCAGCATGGTTGTCTCCTTTCCTGTTCGCGTTCGTGCCATCATAGCCGCCTCCAGTCTCTCCTCCGTCACCCGATCACGCCATGACCAAGCAGGACGACCCTCGACACCCCGCCGGCGAGCCGGCCAACGACCCCGCCAACAGCGCCCTTCAGGCTGCGTTCCTGCGCCATGAGCAATCGCTTGCGCCGCCGGGGCACGCGCCTGGGGAGGACGATCACGCCGTCTACCGGACGCTGCTCGAATCGACCAAGGCCATTCCGTGGAAGATCGACTGGGCGACGATGGCGTTCGCCTACATCGGCCCGCAGATCGAAACGCTGCTGGGTTGGGCGCCGTCGACATGGAAGACCGTGAACGACTGGGCCGACCGCATGCATCCGGACGACCGCGAGCAGGTGGTCAACTTCTGCGTGGCGCAGTCGCAGGCCGGCACCGATCACGAGGCCGACTACCGCGCGCTGACGCGCGACGGCGGCTATGTGTGGCTGCGCGACGTGGTCCACGTGGTGCGCAACGCGCAAGGCGAGGTCGAGTCGCTGATTGGCTTCATGTTCGATATCAGCGAGCGCAAGCGCACCGAGGAGATGCTGGCCCAGTTGCAGCAGGAGCTGGAGCGCCTGTCGTTCACCGATGGCCTGACCGGCGTGGGCAATCGCCGCAAGTTCGATGCCGTGCTGCAGGCCCAATGGGACGCGGCGGCGGTGGCGGGCACGCCGTTGTCGCTGATCATCATGGACATCGATTTCTTCAAGTCCTTCAACGACTACTACGGGCACGTGCAGGGGGATGCCTGCCTGAAGCGGATTGCGTCCGTGCTGCGCGACGCGCTGGGCGAACACCACTTCCTGGGCCGCTTTGGCGGCGAGGAATTCGCGATGGTGCTCGGCGACACCGATGCCGACAACGCCGTGAAGGTGGCCGAGCTCTGCCGCGAACTGATTGCGGCGGCCGCCATTCCGCACCTGCGCTCGCCCTACGACCAGCGCGTGACGGCCAGCTTCGGGGTGGGCACGATGGTGCCCAACGACCGCAGCGATGCCACGGCCTTCCTGAACCTGATCGACGCGCAGCTTTACCACGCCAAGGACAATGGCCGCAATCGCATCGCGGCCGTGGATCGCGCCGGCATGCAGGGCGACGCCTTCAAGGTGCATTCCCGATGACCGTGCAGTGGCCCGCGCCGACGGCGCGGCTGCTGCTGCGACCCTGGCGCGAGGCAGACCGCGCGCCGTTTCGCGCCATGAATGCCGATCCGCGCGTGATGGCCTGCTTCCCGTCCACGTTGACCGATGCCCAGAGCGATGCCCTGTTCGACCGCATCGTGGCCCATCATGCGCAACATGGCTTTGGCCTGTGGGCGGTGGCGCTGAAGGCGATGTCGGGGGCCGCCACGTTCATCGGCTTTGCCGGGCTCGGCATTCCGGCATGGCAGCCGCCCTTCGGGCCTTGCGTGGAGATCGGCTGGCGACTGGCCCATGACCAATGGGGGCATGGCTATGCCACGGAGGCCGCCCGGGCCGCCCTGGCCTATGGATTCGATGTTCTGCAGCTTGACGAGATCGTGTCGTTCACGGCGGCGATCAACCAGCGGTCTGAGCGCGTGATGCAGCGGCTGGGCATGCACCATGACGCAGCCGGCGATTTCGACCATCCCGCGCTGCCGCCCGGGCATCGGCTCGAACGGCATGTGCTTTACCGGCTGACGCGCGATGCGTGGGCCGCGCAGCCCTGATTCCCCCTGATCCGCAGCGCGATGCGTGAAGCTTTTTTGACAGTTTTGCGCGGATGAATCACACCGCCTGCAAAAACCACTGGCGCGCCGCCGCGCGGCGGTTGGAAAGTCCTTTCGCTTCGCACGCCATCTGCTAGCCTGAGTCCTTGAGCGGCGCGCCTGTCGCACGCGAAAAACAAGGAAGAACGATCATGGACGCGTCGCGTGTGCCCACGGCTTTCCAGTGCGCGGTGCGCGCGATCATGGCGACGATGCTGATCTGTGGTGCATGGTCTGGGCCGGTGCAGGCCGGCGATGTGACCGGTGCCGGGTCCACGTTCGTCTATCCGCTAATGTCGAAATGGGCGGCCACGTACTACGCGAAGACGGGGCAGCAGGTCAACTACCAGCCCGTGGGCTCGGGCAATGGAATCCGGCAGATCAAGGCGGCCAACGTCACGTTCGGCGCTACCGATATGCCGCTCAAGCCCGACGAACTGCAGCGCGCCGGCCTGGCGCAGTTTCCGATCGTGGTGGGCGGCGTGGTGCCGGTGCTCAACCTGCCAGGTGTCGCACCCGGGCAGTTGCGCCTGACGGGATCGTTGCTGGCGGCGATTTTCCAGGGCCGTATCGTCAAGTGGAATGATCCGGCCATTGTGGCGGTCAACCCCGGGGTGTTGCTGCCAGACATGGCCATCACGGTCGTGCATCGCAGCGACAGTTCCGGCACCACGTTCAACTGGACCGATTTTCTCTCCAAGGTCAGCCCGGAGTGGCAAGACGCGGTGGGCGCCGGCACCACGGTGAAATGGCCGCTGGGCATGAGTGCCAGCGGCAATGACGGTGTCGCCGTCTATATCCGTAATGTCAAGGGGGCGCTGGGCTATGTCGAGCTGACCTACGCGCTGCAGCGCAAGCTGCCCTACGCCTCGGTGCAGAATCGCGACGGCCACTACGTGCTGCCATCGCGCGAGTCGTTCAGCGCCGCGGCCGCCGCAGCGGAATGGAACCCTCAGCAGGACTTCTATCAGGTGCTGACGAATCCGCCAGGCCAGACGGTCTGGCCCATCACCGGCACGGTGTTCGTGCTGATGCCGCGCGGACCCGGCACGCCAGCCGCCACGCGCGATGCGCTGGCATTCTTCCAATGGGCGCTGATGGAAGGACAGGCCGATGCCTCGGCCGAGAACTACGTGGCGCTGCCGGAACCCGTGGTCAAGCAGATCCGGGCGTACTGGATGTCGACGTTCAAATAGCGAGGGTAACGAGGTAACGAGGTAGCGGGGCGACGGCACGCTAGGCGCCGCCAGGCGGCCAGATCCATTCCGGCGCCTGCTGGATCAGGCGGTCCGCGATGGCGTGGACTTCGGCCATGGCCTGCGTGGCGATACCCGATGCCGTGGATGCCCTGCGGCTGACGATGCCCACCGACCGCACCGGGCCGTCCACGATCTCGGCTACCGACATGCCCGTCAGCGACAGCAGCGGCATGATGCCCAGGTAGGGCAGCACCGCGATGCCCAGCCCCTGCTTGACGAAACCGGCAATGGTGCCGATCTGGTCGAGCTGCAGCTTGGGACGGAATACCACGCCGCGCTGCAGGAAGGCCGCGCTCATGTACTTCATCGCCGTACTGGCATCGGTCATGCTGATCAGCGGCAGATCGTTCAGGTCTTCCATTCGCGTCCGCGTGCCCAGCCGCCGCCGCCAGGCCGCCGGCGCCAGCAGCACAAAGCGGTCGCGCAGGATCTCTTCGTAGTGCAGATCGGGATTCGACGGCGAGGCCGATGCCAGCGCAAAGTCAACCTGATAGTTGATCACGCGGCGCACGGCGGCCTGGTCCGCGCAATCGTGAACGGTGATATGCGGCTGTGGATAGCGTCGCTCCAGCGCCGCGCAAACGCCGGGCAGCAGCACGTTGGCCAGCGACGGCAGCGCCGCCACGGCCAGCCGATGCGCTTCCTGTTCGGCCCGGCTCTGCATCTGCTGCAGGCCGGTGTCGAATTCCCCGACGATGCGGCGTGCCATCGGCACAAGCTGCTCGCCAGCAGGTGTCAAGCGCACGCTGCGCGTGGACCGCTCGAATAGCGCGACACCGAGTTCATCCTCCAGATCCTTCACCGTCTTGCTCAGCGATGGCTGGGTGACAAAGAACTGCTCGGCGGTGCGGCTGAAGTTCAGCGACTGGGCCAGCGCAAGGAAGATGCGCAACTGACGCGGCGTGACATTCATTCCTGGTACCTATCAATTTATCGATAAATGGAATTTCCGCAATAAATGTAGCCTGCCTAGAATGGGCCGGCAAATTTCAGGACAACGACACACGGAGACGCGGCATGCTGGATCTGAATGGCAAGGTAGCCCTGGTGATGGGCTGCGGCGCGGTGGCAAGGGGCTGGGGCAACGGCCGCGCCACGGCGGTACTGATGGCGCGCCAGGGGGCCAGCGTGTTCGGGACCGACCTGCACCTCGACCACGCCAACGAGACGCGCGACCTGATCGTGGCGGAAGGGTTCGAGACCGAAGTCATGGCTTGCGACAGCACCAGGGCGGACCAGGTCGAAAAAGCCGTCCAGGCCTGCATGGCGCGCTTTGGCCGGATCGACATCCTGGTCAACAACGTCGGGCTGTCGCAGCCCGGCGGCCCCATCGACATGGACGAAGCCGTGTGGGACGCCCAGATGCAGGTCAACCTCAAGGGCGCTTTCCTGGGCTGCAAGCATGTGTTGCCCATCATGCAGCGGCAGGGTGGGGGCTCCGTCATCAACGTGGCATCGGTGGCGGGCTTGCGCTACGTGGGCAAGCCGCAGGTTGCCTATGCCGCTGCCAAGGCGGGGCTCATGCATTTCACGCGCACCACGGCAGTGATCCACGCCCCCGACAACATCCGCCTTAACTGCGTGGTGCCGGGGCTGATGCACACGCCGCTGATCGAGGGACTGGCCGCCAAATACGCGAAGGGCGACACCGAAGGTTTCATCGCGCACCGCAACAGCCAGGTGCCGATGAAGCGCATGGGAGACGGCTGGGATACCGCGCACGCGGTGCTGTTCCTTGCGGCGGACGAAAGCCGCTATGTGACCGGTACGGAGATCGTGGTCGACGGCGGGCTGGTGGCCGCAACGCGCTGATCGGTTTCTCGTACGCATCCGCCGCGACGGACCGCAGAGTCCGCCGGCATCGCCCTATCAAGAAAGGAGACAACGATGACACGCATTTCACGACGTCTGTTTGGTGCCGCCGCGCTGGTGGCGACTGCCGTGGCCGCGATGCTGGGCACGGCGCCCGCCCGGGCGCAGCAGCCCTATCCGAACCAGCCCATCCGCCTGATCGTGCCGTTCGCGCCGGGTGGCGCCGTCGACCAGACCGCGCGCACCATTTCCAACGCGCTTGGTAAGCAACTGGGGCAAACCGTGGTGATCGAGAACAAGCCCGGCGCCAGCGGGTCGCTGGGGGCCGGGGATCTGGCACGGGCCCGCCCTGACGGGTACACGTTGATGCTGGCCCTGGATTCCCAGGCGGTGAACCACTACACGGTGAAGAACCTGCGCTTCGACACGTTCACCTCGTTCGATTACCTGAGCCTGCTGGTGACCACACCGCAGGTGCTGGTGGTGCGCAGCGACATGCAGGTAAAAACAGTCGACCAGCTGGTGGCCTACCTGAAGATGCATCCGGAGACATCGTACGGTTCGGCGGGCACGGCATCGGCGGGCCACGTCAACAGCGCCCAACTGAACATCGCGAAGCAGCTGTCGACCACGCACATTCCGTACAAGGGCGCCGCGCCGCTGCTGACCGACCTGCTCGGCGGGCATATCCAGTACGCGTTCGCGGGCCTGTCGGTGATGCTGCCCCACATCCAGGCGGGCAAAATTCGCGCGCTGGCAGTGAGTTCGCCCAAGCGCTCGGCGATGCTGCCCGACGTGCCGACCATGAGCGAGTCGATCCCGGGCTTCGAGTATCCAACCTGGATCGGCTTGGTGGCGCCCAAGGGCTTGCCGTCCGACGTGCGTGAGAAGATCCTGGCGGCCATCCGCGAAGTCATGCATGATCCCGACGTGTCGAAGCGGTTCGCGGAGAATGCGTTCGATATCGTCAACAACAGTCCCGAAGCGTTCTCGGCGCGCGTGAAGAAGGATTCGGACGTGATGGCCGACCTGGTCAAGCGCAAGATCATCGTGGCGGAATAAGCCGTCAGCCCAGGAATACAGGAATACAGGAGACCACAGCACCATGGCAAACATTCCCTATGCCGATCTGTCCGATGCGGCGGTACGTCCGCTGGTGGACCGCATCACGGCCGAACGCGGCGGCGTGCTGCATCTGTACCAGATGCTGCTGCACGCGCCGCCTGTGGCCGAAGGCTGGCTGACCTACCTGACGGCGATCCGGCAGAAGTCCAGCTTGCCGGGCGCCCTGCGCGAACTGGTCATCATGCGTGTGGCCATTCTCAACGGCGCCCCCTACGAGGCGGACCAGCACGCGCCCATTGCGCTCAAGGAAGGCATGACGCAGGCACAGCTGGATGATCTGTCGTCCTGGCAGGACAGCAGCCTGTTCGACGACACGGAACGCGCTGTGCTGGCCTATACCGATGCCATGACCCGCGATATCCAGGTACCGGCAGCGGTGTCTGAGGCCATCCGCCAGCGCTTCCCGCATCGGCAGGTGGTGGAGCTGACCGCCACCGTCGCGGCTTACAACATGGTGTCGCGCTTCCTGGAGGCGCTGCAGGTGCATTCGCACGACGCGCGCTAGTGGCGTTGCGGTAGCGGCAACGACCAACGCCGCTCAAGCGTCGGTCGTTGCCCGTGCCACGGCAAGGTTCAGCGCGAACCACGTGCCGTTGGCATCGGCCTGCCAGCCAATCGTGGCGCCAATGGCCTGGGCGCGTCGGTGCAGATTGGTCAGCCCTCGTCCGCCGCGCGCGGGCGAAGTCGTGTCGGGCTCGAACGGCGCACCGTTGTCATGGATGCTGACCCTCACCGTGGCGTCCGCGACGCGTGTCTGAACGCGGATCACGGTGGCATTGGCGTGCTTCAGGATATTGGTGAATACCTCCTGGACGATCCGCAGCACGTGCAACGCGCCCTGCGGATCGAGCCACTGCAGCGGTGGCACGTCTTCCACTTCCCATACCAGCCGGATGCCCGCCGCTTCCAGGCGCGGACCCAGCCGGTAGCGCAGCGTGGCCAGCAGCAGGAGCAGATCTGCGGAGTCGGGCTCCAGCGAGTCGATGGTGAGCTTCAGGTCGTCAATGCACTCGCGCAGCAGCTGCGCGACATCGATCTCCGCACTACGCTGTTCGACTACACGCAGGGCGCTCATCAGCGAAGAGCCCAGCCCGTCATGCATATCCTCCAGCAAGCGCTGGCGCTCCTGCGCCAGCGTCTCGCGGCGCTCGATGTCGCGTAGCTGACGGTGGCTTTCATTGAGCTCCGCCTCGCGCTGCGCCAGCCGCATCGCCAGGCTCGCATTGACCTGTGCCACCTGCTCCAGCGCGCCAATGTAGCGGTGGTACATCAGGTACATGAACAGCAGCAGCTGTACACAGCCTAGGTATGACAGCAGGTAGATGCCCTCGATGCTGATGCGGTAGTTCTGCAGTAGCACGTCATGGACGGCGATGGGCGTACTCATCGCGTTCCAGATCGAGAACAGCAGCGCCTCGCGCGAGCGGGCACGCCACGACGCCTGCAGCGCCGCGATCGACGCGGTCAGGTTCAGGCAGACCAGCAGCAGTTGCGCCAGCGGAAACAGGAAGACCGCGTGCGTGAACCACGACAGCGGCAGCGTGCTGGTGGCCAGAAAGACGACGACGCAGATCAGCCCCGCTTCGAGCCGCCGGTAGCGCACGTCGAGGTAGCGGAAGATGAAGACGTAGCACGTGAGGATCAGCCAGGCGATGCTGTTGAAGGCCAGCCATGTGAACCAGGCCTCGGGAAACGGCAACGGGTCCTGCCCGACCAGGTACTGCAGCGTATGCAGGAAATAGCTGCCGGCAGCCAGGAAGCAAAGCAGATAGCGGGATTCTGCGCGGCGCCGGCACCAGATCATCAGCGAGAAAATGCCGATGGCCAGCAACGCGCCGCTGGAAAGGTAGGGAAACTGGGTCTGCAGGAAGCTGCGCAGGGCATAGCGCCACAGCAACTGCCCGTTCGTGTCAATGCGCATCGTCGACAAGGCGCCGCCGACCTGCCCGGCCATATCCATGCGCACGACGATCTCATGCGGGTCGGGCCCCAGCGGAATCCACAGCGGATAGTTGTAGCTGTTCCAGACGGGGCCGGCGCGCGAATGCCAGCGCAACTGGCCGTCGACGTAGACGGCCAGGCGGCCAACCGTCTGCCAGCGCGACGCGTAGAGATAGAGCCGATCATCAGCCTGGCCAGTGCGGGCGGCATCGGGCACGGGCACGCGCACCCACACGGTTTTCACGGCACCGTTGTCGAGGGTATCGGGCGTGATCTGGCGTGGCACCACGAGCGGAAGGGACGTCTGCTGCCAGGGCCCGGCGTCCGGCGGCATGGCTAACTGCACTGGCGGCGATTCGAGCGATCCGCCCGGCGTAATGCGCATTTGAGCGCTGGTGAGATGCTGGGGCAGACCGGTGGCGTGGGCCCCGGCGAGCGACCTGGTAATCACGGCCGTCAGGCACAGGGCCATGGCCAGCCATCGATGCCAGCCGCGCCTACCTGTCATCGAGCAAGCCCTGCGTGCGCGCCACGTTGATGGCTTCCACTTTCGAGTGGACGTCCAGTTTGATGTAGATGCGGCGCACATATGTCAGCAGGGTATGACGCGATACCTGCAGGCGCTGCGCGATCTCGTCGTGGGAGAAGCCACGCGTGATATCGGTCAGCACCTGATATTCACGCGGCGACAGCGTCGTCGACGGCATGGGGGCCGGCGCCGCCGGTTGCGGTTTTGCGAGGGCGTCCAAGGCCGGCGTACGCATTCGCAGCAGCACCTGTCGGGCGATCAGCGGACTCATCGGACTGCCACCCAGATGCAGCGACCGGAGTTCACGCACGATATCGACCGCGCTGCTGTCCTTGAGGAGATACCCGGTGGCGCCAGCGGCGATCGAGCGCATGACGTGGGACTCATCGCCGAACACGGTGGCCACCATGATCTCGCAGCGGGGCCAGGCGCCACGGGTGGCGTGGATGGCATCGATGCCGGAACCGTCGGGCAGGCCCAGATCGACGACGAGGATGTCGGCCGGAATGGCTTCGCGCAGCATCGACAGCCCGGCGGCCAGCGTGGCGGCCGTACCGGCCGCCTGCATGTCCGGCGCGCTTGCCAGGGCCTGCATGAACGCGGTGCTGAAGCGCGCATCGTCCTCGATCAGGGCGACACGGATTGGCTTGGCAAGGTGGTCAGGGGGCGTGGAATGGGTGTTCGTCACGAGGCGTCGGATTGCGAAGTCGTCAAGGCTGCGCACGACACTGGCAGCGGCTCGTGCAACCGCGAACGTCCCCACTCAAGAGGGGAAACGGCTTCAATGTCACTTGTTCGGGGGACATACATGCCGCGAGGATAAGGCTACGATCCGCCCGAATTGTTGCACGCGTTGCGCGGATGCGAAACCACGGCGCAAAACGTGCATGCAGCAAAACAACACACAACAGACGGGGAAGAGGGGCAGCATGAAGATTGCGACAACGCAACGGGGATTGGGTGCACTGGCGCGTGCATTGATCGTCAGCCTGGCATTGGCCGGGTGCGGCGGGGGCGATGGGGGAAGCAGCGGGGCTGGCGGCAATGCCGGCAATGGCTCGATAGGAACCGGCGGCACCGGCGGCACCGGCGGCACCGGTGGTACGGGGGATGGCGGAGGATCGGTCACGCCCGCTGCCGTCACCTACATGGGCGTCATGAGTTTTGGGGACACGATCGCCATCACGCTCGATGCCCCGGCAGCTGGCAAGCTCAAGATCCGCTTTGCGGATTCCGCCTTCGGTCTGAGCGGCACGCTGATTGGCGATTATACGAAGAACGGTGCCGTCTACACCGTCGCCAATCTGGCAGCAGATGGCGCCGATCCGCCACCGGCCTTCGTATCGGCATTGCTTGCCTCGATCACGGCGACGTTCACGGTGTCCGGCACCACGTTGACCGGCGAAATCGCCGGGCTGCCCAAGCAGCTGGGCGGGGGCAAGCTGTCGGGGCACGTCAGCGCCAGCAGCGTGTCGTCAGCCACTACGCCCGCCAGTCTGGCCGGCACGTACAGCCTGATCACCACGCAATCCACGTACTACGCGACCAGCGGCAACCTGAAGGGGCAGAACGGCATCGGCAGCCAGATGCGGGTGAACGCCGATGGGTCGGTGCGCATGTGCCAGGCCGACTACAGCGACACCTGTGTCAACGGGCTGCCAGGCAGTCTGACGCTGGCAGACCAGACCCGCTACCCCGGCGCGTACGAACTGACGCTGGGCGGACAGCGCCAGGGGCGCGTGTTCGCACTGAAAGCCAACGGCGGTGTACAGACGCTCTACATGGACTCGATTTTCCCGAACGACCAAGGAGACTTGATCACCGGAACTGCGATCTTCCGCCCCGTGCAGACGCTGACCGCCGCGCAGGTGGCCGGACGCTGGACGTGTTCGCAGCCGGCGGTGTCGTATTTGCGGCCCGCAGGGCTAGGCTTGCCGGTCTTCCTGGATGGCGCGATGCAGTCCAATGTGTTCACGATTTCCGCCGATGGCGAAATCACGGACATGGCCACCAATACCGCGACCACGCTTTATATGAACGTCGCCAGGGACTCGGTGGGTGGGATCGCGCAGATAGTAGCCATCAACGGCATCATGTCGACCGAATGGACGGTGCCCCCGGGGACAGTAGGACTTCGTTCGCAGGTATTCCTGCCGCTGGACGCCGCAACGATGGCCTACTACGTCGACATCCAGATGCCGGTCGAGAATACGACCATTACCTTCCCGGCGCTGGTCCAGGGGAAATGCAGCAAGGCCGGTTGAGCTGAGCCGGGCCGGAACGATGCCAGAACGCTCCGGCGCAGCGATGCCCGGGGCGGTTTGCCACGTAGGTTAATTCGGGACTACGTGCTATGTCAGGGCGGTGTTGACGGCCGGGGCGAAGTGCATCTTGCCGAGCCGTGTGAAACCTTCACGTGTGGGATGAAGCTCGTTCGCCCACTCGTCATCGGCGAGCACGCCGCGCGTATCGATAAAGCGGACCTGGTTGCCGAAGGTGGCGGCAAGCTGCTGGTGGCGCTTGGCGAGTTCATCGATCAACTGCTTGACGAGCTTCCGGCGGAACGAATCCGGCGTCCACAGGCCGGGGAACGGTACCCGGCAATTATCCATCGGCACCTTGAGCCACTGTCCGGACAATCCATGAAAGGTGCGTCCGTCGGGCACCGCATAGTCATACGCATGGAGAAGGACGATAGCATCCGGACGCTTGGCCAGGATCGTCGTGATCAACGTCTCATAGGCCTTCATCACATCGTTGAACAGGTCGCGCGGCTCGTCGATGGCAAAGCACTCTTCCGGTGACTTGCAGTTCGAGCAGTCGGATTTCAGGATGGCCGCGAAATCGTCCATGCCGGCGAAGTCATTGCCGCCGGCACTGATCAGGACGACGCGGATCGAGGCGTATTCGAGCGCCGATTGCACATCCTGCAGATAGCGGCCGCCGGAGAGCTGAACGGCCTCTGCGCCATTCGCCCCGACGCAGTACGTGAAAGTACCCGGGCAGTACTGGTCGACGACGTTGAGCAGGTTGTTTTCGGGATACCAGTGCCAGGAGTCTCCAATGGCGAGGATGTCCGGACCACGGTCCAGCGGCCTGAGGTCGCCGGCATAACGAAAGATCGGCATGTTCGCCCTCCTTCAGGATGGATGCTGTCGCGCCTGGGGGATGGAATGGGAATGCGTGAAAACTGAAGACAGCATAGGCAATCCATCTGCGCGAAACATCTCATCCAAAAGCATGAGAAATGCGATAAACACTCATATCACCGCATGAGCGTAATTTGGCTGCGGAATGGCGATATCGGGGATCCTCCAGTTCCCGTACGGCACGCGGTCAGTCAGAAAAAACGCCCCGTAGCATCTCTGCCACGGGGCGTTTTATTGGGTGCCGACGCGTCATGCGGCCTAGCGGGCAGCCCACATGACGGTCAGGTCAGAGGCGCTTAGCCCTTGACCGCTTCCAGCGCTGCGTTCAGCGTCTTGCTCGGGCGCATGATGGCTTCGAGCTTGGCTTCGTCCGGCTTGTAGTAGCCGCCGATATCCACCGGCTTGCCCTGCACGTCGCCCAGTTCGCCAATGATGGTCTTCTCGTTTTCCGTCAGCGTCTTGGCCAGCGGGGCGAACGTCTTTGCCAGGTCGGCGTCTTCCGTTTGCGCGGCCAGTTCCTGGGCCCAGTACATGGACAGGTAGAACTGGCTGCCGCGGTTGTCGAGCTGGCCGGTCTTCGGCGATGGGCTCTTGGCGTTGTCCAGCAGCTTGCCGGTTGCGGCGTCAAGCGTCTTGGCCAGCAGCTTCGCGCGGTTGTTACCCGACTTAATGCCGAGCTCTTCCAGCGACACGGCCAGGGCCAGGAACTCGCCCAGCGAATCCCAGCGCAGGTGGTTTTCTTCCACCAACTGCTGCACGTGCTTCGGAGCCGAACCGCCGGCGCCGGTTTCGTACATGCCGCCACCGGCCATCAGCGGCACGATCGACAGCATCTTGGCGCTGGTGCCCAGTTCCATGATCGGGAACAGGTCGGTCAGGTAGTCGCGCAGGATGTTGCCGGTTACCGAGATGGTGTCCAGGCCGCGGATCACGCGCTCCAGCGTGTAGCGCATGGCGCGCACCTGCGACATGATCTGGATTTCCAGGCCCTTGGTGTCGTAATCCTTCAGGTAGGTTTCTACCTTCTTGATCAGCTCGGCCTCGTGCGGACGGTACGGGTCCAGCCAGAACACGGCCGGCATGCCCGAGTTGCGGGCGCGCGTGACGGCCAGCTTGACCCAGTCGCGGATCGGGGCATCCTTGACCTGGCACATGCGCCAGATGTCGCCCTGCTCGACCTGCTGCGTCAGCGCCGTCAGCACTTCGCCGGTGGCGTTGTCGACGATGCGGGCTTCGCCGTCTTCGGGAATCTCGAAGGTCTTGTCGTGCGAACCGTACTCTTCAGCCTTCTGCGCCATCAGGCCGACGTTCGGCACCGTACCCATGGTCACCGGGTCGAATGCGCCGTTGGTCTTGCAGAAATTGATGATTTCCTGATAGATGCGGGCGAACGTCGATTCCGGAATCAGGCACTTGGTGTCCTTGGTGCGGCCGTCGGCGCCCCACATCTTGCCGCCGATACGGATCATGGCCGGCATCGATGCGTCGACGATCACGTCGTTCGGCGCGTGCAGGTTCGAGATGCCCTTGGCCGAATCCACCATGGCCAGTTCCGGACGATGCTCGTGGCAGGCGTGCATGTCGCGGATGACTTCTTCCTTCTTCGACTCGGGCAGCGTCTCGATCTTGGTGTACAGGTCCACCAGGCCGTTGTTGACGTTCACGCCCAGTTCGTCGAACAGCTTCTGGTGCTTGGCGAAGGCGTCCTTGTAAAAGACCTTGACGGCGTGGCCGAACACGATGGGGTGCGACACCTTCATCATCGTGGCCTTGACGTGCAGGCTCAGCATGACGCCGGTCTTGCGCGCGTCTTCCATCTGGTCTTCGTAGAAGGCCAGTAGGGCCTTCTTGCTCATGAACATGCTGTCGATGACCTCGCCGTCCTGCAGCGCGACCTTGGACTTCAGCACCACGGTCTTGCCGCTCTTGGTCACCAGCTCCATGCGGACTTCACGTGCGCCGTCGAGCGTGATCGACTTTTCGCCGTGATAGAAGTCGCCGTGCTTCATGTGGGCCACGTGCGTGCGCGACGCCATGCTCCAGTCGCCCATGCTGTGCGGGTGCTTGCGGGCGTAGTTCTTGACGGCGGCCGGGGCGCGGCGGTCGGAGTTACCTTCGCGCAGCACCGGGTTCACGGCGCTGCCCAGGCACTTCGAGTAGCGTTTCTGGATGGCCTTTTCTTCGTCGGTCTTCGGATCTTCGGGGAAGTCGGGGATCTTGTAGCCCTTCGACTGCAGTTCCTTGATCGCGCTGACCAGCTGGAACACCGACGCGCTGATGTTCGGCAGCTTGATGATGTTGGTGTCCGGGTCCTGCGTCAGACGGCCCAGCTCGGCCAGGTTGTCCGGCACGCGCTGTTCTTCGGTCAGGAATTCGGAGAATTCGCCCAGGATACGGCCAGCCACCGAGATGTCGCTGGTTTCCACGTTGACGCCGGCCGGGCCGGTGAACGTGCGGATGATAGGCAGGAAGGCACTGGTGGCCAGCAGCGGAGCTTCGTCGGTTAGGGTGTAGATGATGGTGGGCTGCTGGTTACTCATCGCTTATCTCGCATCAAATTCGGGTTGGGAAATGCCACGCCCGGGTTGCGGTGCGGGGCAAGGTTTGAATTTTGCCTGATTTTGCATGGCGGAGGTACGCTCCTTCATGTGAAATTTGTGTGCTGTATGCAGCGGCATTCAACGCTGCATTGCGCATCTTTCAGGCTTCAGCGTGCAATGGCATGCAAGTTCATCAATTTAGGTCGGAATCCGGAAGTCGCAAAATTCTCGATTCTTATGTCTTATAGAAGAGTTCGAGTGCGGCGCTCGGGTATTCGGTTGCCACAAGTGCTTGTTAATCAACTTTTAACCCGGGGCACTCAGGTATGGAATGTCTTGGGTTCGTTGGTCGGGTGGGTTGTCTCGCCGCCTCGCTCGAAGTCGGCAATGATCTGCGCGCCGAACAGCAGCAGGGTGGCGGCGATCTCCAGGCTCAGCAGCACGACGATGGCCGTGGTCAACGATCCATAGACCTTGCCGACCTGGGAAAGTGTCGAAAAGTACCAAACCAGCACATGGCGCGAGATTTCCCACAGCACGGCCGCGAAGACGGCGCCGGCCAGCGCATGCCGCACGGATAGTCGTCCGACCGGCATCACCAGGTAGATCGAGGTCAGCAACAGGATCTCGCCCAGGAAGCCCAGCCCATACAGCAGCCAGCCGGACAGGCGGCCCAGCGACCAGTCGTGGCCCAGTACCTCCAGGTGCCGTTCGCCGATGGTCTGCAGGCCGCCCGCCACCACGGTCACGATCAGCAGCCCGACACTGAGCACGAGGATGTAGCAGTAGGGCAGGATCGCGGACACCAGGAAATGGCGTCGCCGGATGGCCACGCGATGGATGAAGATCACCGACATCGCGTTCTCCAGCACCGTGAATGCCAGCGAGCTGAAGAAAATCATCGTGATCCCCAGCACCCAGCCGATCACGCCGCGATTGTTGAGAAATCGCGCCAGTTCCGTGACCAGCGCATGCGATTGTCCCGGCAGCAACCACTCTAGGTAGCGCTCCACGGTTTCCAGCAGTTCGACGGGGTCGACGAGCTGCGACAGCCCGATCAGCATCAGGATCAGCAGCGGCACGATGGAAAGCAGCGCGTAGTAGGCCACGGCGCCGGCCAGCAACAGGCCCTGGTTGGCGCGAAAGTGGCCCAGCGCATCGAGCAGGAACCGGCCGGGGTGCCGAAGCACCAGGCGGATGCGGGCGTCGAGGAGTTGCATGGCGGCACACCGGGACGGAGTGCCCTCAATGTGGCCGAGCGCAGGGCATTAGGCAAGGGGATGTTGTCTGACACGGTGCCGGACGCCACCCTATAATGGCTCGGCCCTTTCTGCAAAACCGACAAGAACCTCCCATCGGAAAGCCCCCACCATGCTTACCTGGCACGAACTCGCGTTCTTCTCGTTGGCCTGTCTGATCCTGGTGCTGACGCCGGGGCCGAACATGATCTATTGCGTGTCGCGCGCCTTGTGCCAGGGTCGCGGCGCCGGGCTGGTCTCCCTAGCCGGCGTGCTGCTTGGGTTTGTCGTCCACCTGATGGCGGCGTCGCTGGGCCTGACCGCCCTGCTGATGGCGGTGCCATTCGCGTTCGATGCGATCCGGCTGATGGGCGCGGCGTACCTGTTATGGCTGGCCTGGCAAGCCGTGCGCCCGGGTGGCACCGCGCCGTTCCAGGCGCGGATGTTGCCGGCCGATCCGCCGCGCAAGCTGTTCAGCATGGGATTCGTCACGAACCTGCTGAATCCCAAGGTGGCCATGTTCTACCTGTCCTTCTTCCCGCAATTCCTGCACCCGGAAAACGGCTCGGTACTGACGCAGAGCCTGCAGCTTGGCGCCGTGCAGATCGGTGTCAGTGGCGCGGTGAACTGCCTGCTGGTGCTTGGCGCATCGGGCATCACCGCATTCCTGTCACGCAGCGAGCGATGGCTGCGCGCCCAGCGCTACGTCATGGGGACGGTGCTGGGTGCGCTGGCGTTGCGGATCGCGATGTCGGACCGGAAGTAAGCGAGTAGGAGATGCGGGCGGTGGCGCTGCAGCCGTTTAGCGGCCCCCGTACGGAAAGCGGGTTTGCACGGCCATTTGCGACAGGTGATCGCGCAGATGTCCCAGTTCGGCCGATAGCTGCAACGTCAGGAAGGCGTGGGAGCTGTGCCCGATCGACGGATCGTCGGGGTGCGGCGACGGCAGCGAGGCGTGCTGATGCACCATCGTTTCGTCGCCGGCTTCCAGCGCGGACGCCATTTCAAGCAACAGGTCGCGGATGTTGCGCTCGTCGCTGGTTTCTTCGGTGGCATCGGGGTCGATGGCGGCCAGCATCTCCAGCGCGCTGATGCAGACGCGGGCGCTGTGCTGCACCTCTTCCAGGTCGGCCGTCGGCACCTTGGTTTCCTTGGACACCGACGGAATCAGGCTGCGCATCTGCACCAGCAGGCCCGACAGCTTCATCATGTCCTGCTGCCGCTCCTTCTCGTCGCGCTGGCCGCGCTCGATCTTGGCGTGTACCGCCGCACAGCCACGCAACAGGCTGGCCAGCTTGAACCGCCACGAATATGACGCATACGCCGGAAATGCGAACGAGAAGACTAGCGCGATGGCGGTGCCGATCAGGACATCCACGGTGCGCCACAGCGCGTCATAAACGTCTTGGTTGCCGTGCCCGGCCGTGATGACCACCGTCACCGCCGCCAGCAAGGCGATGTATCCGCCCTTGCCTACGGCGTGATAGGCGCAGTAGCCGCAGATGACAGCCATCAGGCCCCACGTCAGGGTGGGAATGCCGAAGTAGTTTTCCTGGATGATCAGGAACAGGCCGATCAGGGCGCCGATCACCGTGCCGGCGCCCCGCTCGGCGGCCCGGCGGCGGATATTGCCGTGGTGCTGCAGCCCCCCGATGACCACCAGCACGGTGATCGTGGCCCATTCGCCGTGGGGGATATTGATGCCGGTAGTGAGCGCTATCGACACCAGCAAGGCCAGCGCCACGCGCGTGGCGTGGAAGATGCGGGCTTGCCGGAATCGTCGGTCGGGGTCTAACAGCGCGCTGGTTGTTTTTCGCAGTGCCTCGAACATGGCGGCGATCACCGTGCGGAGATCTGAACGCTTCGAGTGTATAGAGCGGGGCCCATGTTCCGCAATGTTTACATTCTGCGGATGGGCTGGCCGGGGCAGGCCCGGCGTTGGGCGATCGAGGTCCACGGCGGTGTCAGCCAGCCGCGGCAATCAGGAAGGATCTTTGGCGCGCGTACGCGAAACCGCCATCATGATGCCGATGCCGAGCACGATCACGCAGGCAATGCCGATATAGACATGGGCCACGCCGGCGACGGAAAGCCCCCAGGCGATGCCGCCCACCAGCACCACGAGACCGATCACATAGAGCAGGAATGACATGGCTGTACCTCCGGACATTGTTTTGGTTACCGGACGTCACACCGCTGCACCGGCAGGCAACAGCGGGGTGGCTCAATGTCAATGTAGGGAGGATGCCCGCCGTTCGCGATCAGGCAATGGCCGAGCCTGACGTAGGCAGGCTCTGACGCGCAGGCCGGGCGAGGTGATGCGTCAGCCCGCTGCCAAGCTCACGCCGCTGGCAGCCGCCTGGGCCTTGCCGTCGCGGCCGTACATCTCGTTCGGCACCATGCCGCCCTGGCGCAGTACCTGGATGGCTTCCTGCGTGAATTCCAGATGGGCGTTGACGATGGCGCCGTTCAGGTCGTTGGCGTCCTTGGCCTTGTGGGCGAAGAACACCACCTTGCGCCATGCCTCGACGACCGCGGGTTCCACCTCACGGCCAACCAGCAGGCCGCCGTCGCCCATGCGCAGGCCAAGCGCGATCATCTGCGCCTCGCGAGTGGCCGAGGCGCGGGTCAGCGCCTGAGCCAGTTCCATCTTCTTATTGAGCAGTTCGCTCAGTGCCTGGAAATCCTGCCGCTTGATGGCGTCGCGCTCTTCAGAGAGGGTGCGCCCGAAAGCGGCAATGGCGTTGGCTTCAACCGAAAGGGACTGGATCAGCGCTGCTTGGCTCATGTCAGGTTCAGGATTGGCTACCGCCCTGGCTCAGCTCATGCAAAGAGGCGAGCAGGCCATCGGCGATCTTGCTGGGATCGATCTTGATCCGGCCTTCCGCAATGGCCTGACGGACTTCCGCTACCTTGGCGGCGTCGATGTCGCTATCGCTGTCCTGCATCAGGCGCGCACCAATGTCGCGTACCTGTGCGGCCAGCGGGCTGACGCGCACGCCGGTCAGGGCGGAGGGATCCGTAGACGTGGCACCGTTGGCGCCCGCACGGGCGTTGCCTTCGGTAGCCGCAGTGTCGGCGGGCCGGGACGGAGTGGAGTTGTTGATCTTCACGGTGAAATCCTTGCTGGGTTCCTCTGAGTTATCGACCTGGCCACCGGAAACTTTAGGCGGTTCGCTGGCGAATTCCGGTGTTTTTAGGTCGACCCCGGAGTAGATGGCCCGCATTCTCGCACGGTCCGCCTGCGCCGGTTGATACGGCAGACTGCTTCCTGCTGCTTCGGGGATCCCAGCCCGTGTGATGACTAACTTCCCGTTACTGCGAGAACTACAAAAAGTGACGTATTTGCTGCTTCACTGGCTTACTGCTGCAGCACGACCGTGTCGCCGTTGCGCACCACGCCGCTGACCACCTGGCCGTTGCGCAGCCGCACCTGCACCGCGTTGCCGGTGGCAGCGTCGGTCAGTACCTTGCCTTCGCTGGACAGCTGGAACGCATCTCCCACCACGGTCACATTGACGGTCTGGCCCGATTTCACGGCGATCGGCTTCTTGAGCAGGTCGGTGCGCATGGGCGAACCGGCGGCGATGCGGTTGGCGACGACCGACCCGTCCACCTGCGACGGATCCGTCACCACGGCGCGCGGCAGTGCACCCAGGTCGCCTTGGCGCAACTCCAGATCGGCTGCGGTGATAGTTTCGCCCGGACCCATGGCGCGCCCGGCCACGTAGTAGTCAGTCAGTACTGACACACGGGCTTGCATATAGCGCGTCCAGGGGCGCTCACCGCCGCAGCGGAGCCCCACGTTCACGCGCCCATACGGCGCGGCGCCGGCGGGGAGGAACGGTTCCGGGTCCACGCATTCGGGTGCGCGGCCGCCAGAAGGCGGCACGACCTGCACGCTGACCTTGCCCGGCAGTCCGTTGGACTGGCGCAGCAGGAACTGCTCGACGGCAACCCGGGCGGGGTCGTCGTTCGCAAAAGGATTGTGGGCGGCTTGCGCCGGGGCGGCGCCCGGCGACGCCACCGGCGTGACCTGGGCGGCGGCCGACACGGGACCAGCCAGCGCAATACCGGCCAGTGCCATCAGCCCGATGGCCTGCAGATGGAAATTCATAGGGGCATCCCAGCAAGGATGGAGACGGCAGCCACTGCCGGGGTATCTGGCGGCGTGCCGCATATACCCGTCCGGCGTGCGATGCCGTCGCACAACAGTTGAACATCTGAAAACGTTGCGCGCCGCGTGCTCACCGTGAATGGAGCCGTGTTGCGCGCCTGACCGGAGCGCCTTGCGTGGCGCGCCAGGCGCCGCTACGCAGCGTTTGGCCATGCCAGTCAGTGGGACCCATTGTAGGCAGCCTCGCGCGAGAAGCCGAACCGGAAATGCGCAGGTTTCTCGTCCCTATTCAGACGATTGGCGTGACAACCCGGCCCCTAAGATGGCAACCCTGAAGAAGCCCGGCCGGCGGTGTCCAACAGGTATACCCAGGTCTACGGCAGCTCTCTCCCCGAAATGAAGCCATTGCAGGAAAGGCAGACATCATGGACAGACTCGATGCGGCGTTCCGCTTCCAGCAGGAAGCGCTGAGCCTGCGGACCCAGCGGCAAGGGGTAATTGCCTCCAACATCGCCCACGCGGACACGCCGGGCTACAAGGCACGCGATTTCGACTTCGCCAGCACGCTGGCCCAGTCGGTGGAGCGCGGCAACCAGCAGCGCGATGGCGTGTCGTTGTCGACCACGTCCGCGCGCCATCTGCCCGCCCAGGCCCCGGCCATGAGCACGAGCGACCGCAATCTGGAGTACCGCATTCCGCTGCAGTCGAGCATCGACGGCAACACCGTGGAAATGGACACCGAGCGTGTGGCGTTTGCCGACAACACGGTGCACTACGAAGCGGGCCTGACGGTGATGAGCTCGAAGATCAAGACGATGTTGTCCGCCATCCAGCAGTAACGGAGAGACACCATGGCTTCCATGAACATTTTCGACGTGGCCGGCTCGGCCATGGCCGCGCAGTCGCAGCGCATGAACGTGACGGCGTCGAACCTCGCCAACGCCGACAGCGCCGTGGCGCCGAACGGTCAGCCGTATCGCGCCAAGCAGGTCATCTTCGAGATGGCACCCACGCCCGGCCAGAGCGACGTGGGCGGTGTGCAGGTGGCCGGCGTGATGGAGGACACCGCGCCGGCTCGCATGATCCATAACCCCACGCACCCGCTGGCCGACGCCAACGGCTACGTGACGATGCCCAACGTGAACCCGGTGGAAGAGATGGTCAACATGATCTCAGCGTCGCGTTCGTACCAGGCCAACGTGGAGGTGCTCAACACCGCCAAGAACATGATGCTCAAGACGCTGACGATCGGTCAGTAACGGCAGCAAGTCCCGAACGAAATCTCTTCCGGAATCAACCGAACAACCATGGCAACTTCCACCGTAGGCAACAGCACTTCCAACTCGGGCGTGAACCAGGCCCTGCAAAGCGGCAGCGCCAGCGCAGCCGACCTGCAAAGCAACTTCCTGAAGATGCTGGTCACGCAGATGAACAACCAGGATCCGCTCAATCCGATGGACAACGCGCAGCTGACGTCGCAATTGGCGCAGATCAGCACCGTGAGCGGCCTGCAGACCATGAACGAAACCATGACGCAGCTGCTGACGCAGACCGCCGCCAGCCGCGCCATGGACTCCGCCAGCCTGATCGGCAAGACCGTGATGGTGCCGGGCTCCACCGTGAGCGTGGCCGACGGCGCAGCCGGCAAGATCGGCGTGGACGTGCCGTCGACGGCCGACAGCGTGACCGTGCAGGTGCTGGACAAGAACGGCAACGTGGTGCGCAACATCGACATGAAGGGTCAGACCGCAGGCGTGCATGACATCGCCTGGGACGGCAAGAACGACCAGGGCAACGCCGTGGAAGACGGCGACTACACCTTCAAGGTAGCCGCCACCGCCAACGGCAAGGACGTGACGCCGATCGCGCTGGTCTACGGCAAGGTACAGGCCATCAGCGGCGACAGCACTGGCGTGCTGGTCGAACTGGGCGACGGCAAGAAGGCCAACGTCGACGACGTGCGCCGCATTTCCTGATAACGAATCACCCGGTCCGGGCATACGCGCGGGCATTTCACGAACGACAGCCTACTTAGGGAAAACATCATGGGTTTTGGTCAAGGGGTAAGCGGCCTCAACGCCGCGGCGTCCAACCTGGACGTGATCGGTAACAACATCGCCAACGCGAACACCGTTGGTTTCAAGCAATCGACCGCGCAGTTCGCGGACGTGTACGCAGGCTCGAAGATCGGCCTGGGCACGCGTGTGAACGCCGTGGTGCAATCGTTCACCAACGGCAACATCTCGACGTCGGGCCGCAATCTCGACGTGGCCATCAGCAACGGCAAGGGCTTCTTCCGCCTGACCAATACCGACGGCCAGGTGTACTACTCGCGTAATGGCCAGCTGAACCGCCTGGTGAACGCCACCGGCCTGCAGGTGACGGGCTACCCGGCTGGCGCAACCGCCGGCGGCGTGGCACCGCAGCCGATCACGATCAGCAACGCGCAGATGCCGCCGAAGGCCACCACGAACATCGCGGCCCAGTTCCAGATCGATTCGCGCAGCACCGTGCCGACCAACGTGTTCGCCAGCAACCCGGCGGCCACCCCGCCCGTAGCGCCGGACTCGTCGATGTTCAGCTACAGCACGGCCATGACGGTGTACGACTCGCTGGGCAACAAGCAGCAGCTGACCGCGTACTTCGGTAAGTCGGTCGTGGCAGGCCCGCCCGTCGCCCCGGCACCGACCAACGCGTTCGGTGGCAATGACTGGTCCATGAACGTCACCGACTCCGCCGGCAATGTTCTGCAGACGGTCACGCTGTCGTTCGACGCCAACGGCGCGCTGCGCGCCCCGACCGCCGCCGCGATGCCGACCATCACGCTGCCGGCCAACAATGGCGCCGCCGCCATGACCGCCCAGCTCAACCTGACCGGCACCACCCAGTTCGGCGCCGACAACGACCCGAAGAGCATCGTGCAGAACGGCTACACGTCGGGCGCGCTGGTGGGCTTCTCGGTGCAGGAAGACGGCACCATCCTGGGTTCGTACTCGAACGAGCAGACGATGTCGCTGGGCCAGATCGCCATGGCATCGTTCGGCAACGTCGAAGGCCTGAAGCCGGAAGGCGACAACGTGTGGTCCGCCACCGGTGCATCGGGCCAGGAACTGCTGGGTACGGCAGGCGGCGCAATGGGTACGCTGAAGTCGAACGCCGTGGAAGAGTCGAACGTCGACCTGTCCGGCCAGCTGGTGAACCTGATCGTGGCGCAGCGCAACTACCAGGCCAACGCGCAGACCATCAAGGCGCAGGACACCGTCCTGCAGACCCTGGTGAACATCTGATCGACGCCTAGCCAGAAGCACTCGCCATGGACCGCATGCTCTACACCGCCCTGTCGGGCGCCAAGCAGATCCTCGACCAGCAGGCCGCGGTATCGAACAATCTGGCCAACGCCTCGACGCCGGCTTTCAAGGCGCAGGTGAACCTGTACCGGGCCGTCCCGGTACAGGGCCAGGAAATGCAGACGCGGGCGTTCACGCTCGCGTCCACGCCCGGCGCCGACATGAAGGCCGGCCCGCTGACCTACACCGGCCGCGATCTCGACGTGGCGCTGCAGGGCAACGGCTGGCTGGCGGTGCAGATGCCTGACGGCTCCGAGGCCTACACCCGTGCAGGTTCCATGCAGGTGTCGGCCGACGGCCAGCTCCAGACGTCGGCCGGCCGGCCGGTGCTGGGCGACGGCGGCCCGATTGCCGTGCCGCCTGGCTCGACGGTGTCGATCGGCACTGACGGCAGCGTTGTGGCGCGCGGCCCGGGCGAGGCCGCCAACGGCCTGGCCCAAGTGGGCAAGCTGCGCGTGGTCACGCCGCCGCCCGAAGGGCTGGCGCGTGGCGACGACGGCTACTTCCGCCTGCGTCCCGGCGTGGACGCCCTGCAGCAGGACCCCAATGTACGCGTGATTTCGGGCGCGATCGAAGGCAGCAACGTCAACCCGGTCGAGTCCATGGTGGACATGATTGCGAACGCGCGGCGCTTCGAGATGCAGATGAAGATGATCACGGGCGCCGACACCAACGACCAGCGGGCTAACGCCCTGCTGTCGAACAACTGATGAAGCGCGCGGCATCGATCGCACGCACAACGAACTAACGAACCAGGACAACTCCATGATTCGCTCTCTCTGGATCGCCAAGACCGGCCTTGATGCGCAGCAGACGCAGATGGACGTGATCTCGAACAACCTGGCCAACGTGTCGACCACGGGCTTCAAGCGCAGCCGCGCGGTGTTCGAGGAACTGATGTACCAGACGATCCGCCAGCCCGGCGCACTGTCGTCGGACCAGACCGTGCTGCCGTCGGGCATGCAGCTGGGTACCGGCGTGCGCCCCGTGGCCACGGAACGCATCCACACGCAAGGCAACCCGACGCAAACGGGCAACTCGCGCGACGTGGCCATCATCGGCCAGGGCTTCTTCCAGGTGACGATGCCGGACGGCACCACCTCGTACACGCGTGACGGCTCGTTCCAGGTGGACCCGAACGGCCAGCTGGTGACGTCCAGCGGCTTCGTGCTGAACCCGGCCATCACGCTGCCGGCCAACTACACCTCGGTGAACATCGCCCGTGACGGCACGGTGACCGTGATGCAGCCTGGCTCGACCAACGCCGCCACCGTGGGCCAGATCCAAGTTGCCACGTTCCCGAACCCCGCTGGCCTGGAAAGCATGGGCGAGAACCTGTACGTGCAGACCGATGCCTCGGGCGCGCCGAATACCTCGGTGCCTGGCCTGAACGGCGCCGGTACGCTGCAGAGCAACTACGTCGAAGCCTCGAACGTGAACGTGGTGGAAGAGCTGGTCAGTATGATCCAGACCCAGCGCGCTTATGAAATCAACAGCAAGGCGGTGCAGACGTCGGACCAGATGCTGCAGCGTCTGAGCCAGATGGGTTAAGAACGGGAATGATCATGGCCGCCACGCAGTATCGCATCAGCGCAATCGTCGTTCATGTCATCGTCGGCCTGGCCGCGCTGGCAAGCGGCGGCTGCGCGATGATGCCCAAGGAGCCGCTTGTGCAGATGCCCACCACCGCGCGCGCCGAACCGCGCGCGCTGGGCCCTGCCACGGGCTCGATCTACGCATCCTCGTACGCGGGAAATCCGCTGTTCGAGGATCGGCGGCCGCGTAACGTTGGCGACATTCTCACGATTGTGATCAGCGAGAACGTCAACGCGAGCAAGAACTCCGCCACCAACGCCAACCGCACCGGCACCACCGCGCTGGCGTTCAACGCGGTACCGCGCGCCCTGGGCGGCCTGTTCGGCACCAGCCAGAACGCCGACATCAACGGTGCCAATTCGCTGAAGGCAGGGGGCGGCGCCAGCGCCGCGAACACCTTCAACGGCACGATTACCGTGACGGTGCTGGAAGTGCTGCCCAACGGCAACCTGGTGGTGTCCGGCGAGAAGCAGATGGCCATCAACCAGGGCGCGGAGTTCATTCGTTTCTCGGGCGTGGTCAATCCGCGCACGATCACCGGCGACAACGCAGTACCGTCCACCCAGGTGGCGGATGCGCGCATCGAATACACCGCGAAGGGGTATATCGACGAGGCGCAGAACATGGGCTGGCTGCAGCGCTTCTTCCTCAATGTCTTACCGTACTGATCCCGCCATGTTTCTGCCTCCGATGCCTTTCCAAAAGCCAGGCTCGTATTTTGGCACCCCGCCCGGCCGTCTTTCCCGCTCAGGTCGCGCGGTATCTTTTGCCTGCCTGCTGCTCCTGTTCCTGCTCCTGTTGGGTCTGGGCGCGGGCACCGCGCATGCGGAACGCCTAAAGAACCTGGCGACGTTCCAGGGCGTGCGCGACAACCCGCTGGTCGGTTACGGCCTGGTCGTGGGCCTGGACAACACCGGCGACCAGACCATGCAGACGCCGTTCACCACGCAGAGCTTGAGCAACATGCTGTCGCAGCTGGGCATTACGTTGCCCGCCGGCAAGAACATGCAGCTCAAGAACGTGGCAGCGGTGATGGTGACGGCAACGCTGCCGGCCTATGCGCAGCCCGGCAGCCAGATGGACGTGGTGGTGTCGTCGATGGGTAATGCGAAGAGCCTGCGCGGCGGCACGCTGCTGATGACGCCGCTCAAGGGCGCCGACGGCCAGGTGTACGCCATCGCCCAGGGCAACATGCTGGTGGGTGGCGCGGGCGCGTCGGCCAACGGCAGCAAGGTGCAGATCAACCAGCTGGCCGTGGGCCGTATCGCCAATGGCGCGATCGTCGAACGCGCCGTGGCGTCGTTCCAGCCCGAAAACGGCTTCATGAACCTGGAGCTGAAAGATACCGACTTCGGCACCGCGGAACGCGTGGTCGAGGCGATCAATCGCAATCTCGGCCCGGGCACCGCCGCCGCGATGGACGGCCGCGTGGTGCAGGTTCGCACGCCGCAGACGCCGACGGCACGCGTGGGTTTCATGGCGCGTATCGAGAACATCGACGTGACGCGGGCCAAGGCCGCCGCCAAGGTCATCCTAAACGCCCGCACCGGTTCGATCGTGATGAACCAGGCGGTGACGGTGGAAGACTGCGCGATTGCCCACGGCAACCTGTCGGTCGTCATCAACACGCAGCCGGTGATCAGCCAGCCGGCACCGTTCAGCCAGGGCCAGACCGTGGTGGCGCCGGTGTCGCAGATCGACCTCAAGCGTGACGGCGGTTCGCTGCAGATCGTGAAGGCAGGTGCATCGCTGGCGGCTGTGGTCAAGGGCCTGAACGCGTTGGGCGCTACGCCAGCCGACCTGCAGACCATCCTGGAGGCCATGCGCTCCGCTGGCGCGCTGCGCGCCGAACTGGAGATCATCTGATGTCGGCGGGTAACACGCTCGGCGGCCAGGCCGACATCTCGCAGCGCTTCGCCCTGGATACCCAGGGGTTCGAGGCGCTCAAGAACCAGGCCCGCGCCGGCAACAACTCGACCACGCTGCAAGCCGCGGCCAAGCAGTTCGAGGCCGTGTTCACGCAGATGGTGCTCAAGAGCATGCGCGACGCCACGCCGTCCGATGGCCTCTTCGACAACGAGCAGACCAAGCTCTACATGTCGATGATGGATCAGCAGATGTCGCAGCAGCTGTCGTCGCGTGGCATTGGCCTGGCCGATGTGATGATTCGCCAGCTGGCCCGCGCCACGGGCACGCAGTTGCCGCCTGGCATGAATGCCGCCGGTGGCATTACCGGCGCGAGCGTGCGCGACGCCCAAATGGCGCAGATGCTCGACAGCCGCGGCGCCACCGATGCCGATGGTCCGCCGCCGGTCGGCACCACGCTGCCGGGCGCCGCATGGAACCCCACCGCAGGCGTGCGCCAGTACCAGAACCAGGCCGACTGGCAGGGCAACGGGCAGACGCAGCTGGGCCAGTTGCCGGACGATTCGCCGGAGCACATCAGCAACTTCGTCAACCGCATGGCAGAGCCGGCGATGGCGGCGTCGCGCGCCTCGGGCGTGCCGGCCAAGCTGATCGTGGGCCAGGCCGCGCTGGAATCGGGCTGGGGCCGCCGCGAGATCCGCAATCCCGATGGTTCGAGCACCTTCAACGTGTTCGGCATCAAGGCGGGTGCCAACTGGAAGGGACCGACGACCGAGATCCTGACCACCGAATACGTGGACGGCCAGCCGCAGAAGGTGCGCGCGAAGTTCCGTGCGTACGGGTCGTATGAAGAAGCCTGCAACGACTACGCCAAGCTCATCAGCAACAACCCGCGCTATGCTGGCGTCGTGACCGCCTCGAATGCCGAGGAAGCCGCGCACGGGCTGCAACGCGCGGGGTATGCCACCGATCCGGCCTACGGCGAGAAGCTCGTGCGGATCATGAAGAAAGTCTCGACCTGACAACGCCGGCGACCATGCCAGCAGCACACATGGCCGCCCCGTTTCGCATCCAGCGTGACCGTTTAGCGGTCGCGCTGTTTGCGCTTCTACATTGCGTTTCGGTGAGAGTGATTGCTCACGATTGCCGCATATTTCCAGGTATTGCGACGCTAAAGTCGCGCCGCATTTCCGCCGATAACCAACACATCCACCGCCGTCGGCCATTTGCCGCTGGCTAGCCATTCGATCCGGAGTCAGACAAACATGTCTCTGTTTAATATCGGTCTGTCGGGCCTGAACGTCGCCCAGAACGGGCTCACCACGGTCGGCCACAATTTCAGCAACGCGGCCACGGCGGGCTATACGCGCCAGAACACGATCATTGCCTCGGCCGGCGGCCAGGCAACGGGTTCGGGCTTCTATGGCCAGGGCTCGAACACGATCACCGTGCAGCGCGTGTACGACGGCTTCCTGACCGGGCAGCTGCGTGGCGCCACCTCGGCCAGCTACGACCTGTCGACGTACTCGGACCAGATCCGCCAGATCGACAACCTGCTGGCAGACGAGAAGGGCGGCCTGGCGCCGCTGATGCAGAAGTTCTTCGCGGCCGTGCAGGCGGTGTCGGATACGCCGGCTGACCCGGCCACGCGCCAGGGCATGATCTCGTCGGCGCAGGCGCTGGCGGGCCAGATCAAGTCGTCGAGCGACTACTTCAAGCAACTGCAGAACGGCATCAACACGCAGCTGCAGTCGTCGGTCACGCAGGTGAACGACTACACGAAGCAGATCGCCAACCTGAACACCGAAATCTCGCGCATGACCGCCTCCTCCGGCGGCCAGCCGCCCAACGACCTGCTCGACCAGCGCGACCAGGCCGTGGCCAAGCTGACCGAACTGGTGGGCGCCAAGGTGGTGGTGCAGGACGGCGGCACGTATAACGTGTTCGTCGGCAACGGCCAGCCGCTGGTGATGGGCAGCGATTCCTACGACATCAAGGCAGTGCCCTCGTCGAGCGATCCGAGCCGCACCACCATTGCCTACACGCTGCCCAACGGTAACACCGTCGAGGCCGAGGAAGGCGCCGTCAAGGGCGGTTCGATCGGTGGCCTGCTGCGTTTCCGCACCGAATCGCTGGACGCGGCACAGAATGCCATCGGCCGCCTTTCGCTGGCCATCGGCCAGACGTTCAACGATCAGCACAAGCTGGGCATCGACCTGAACGGCGCCATCGGCACCGACGTCTTCTCGCTGGGTTCGGCAACGGTCTTTGCGAACGACAAGAACACGTCGAACGCGGTAGCCACGGCCACGATCACCAACACCGGCAACCTGACCACCAGCGACTACACGCTGAAGTACGATGGCACCAACTACACGCTGCTGCGCAAGTCCGACAACAAGGTCGTGGCAACCCAGGCTGGCGCCACCGCCACGTATCCGATGGCTATCGCCGCTGACGGCTTCTCGGTCAGCATCAACATGGCCATGTCCGGCGGTGACTCGTTCGAGGTCCAGCCCACGCGCAACGCCGCAGCCGGCTTCGGCTCGCTGATCACCGATCCGGCCAAGATCGCCGCGGCATCGCCGGCACGCGTGGATGCCAGCACGCAGAACGCCGGAACGGCGAAGGCATCGCTGACGAATGTGGCCCCGGGCTTCTCGCTGCTCACGGGCAGCCTGACGGCGAAGTACAACTCCGCGACGTCGACCTACGTGTTCTCCGACGCAACCGGCACGGCGCTGACGCCGCAGCCGACGGGCACCGCCACGGCAACGGGCGTCGACTACACGATCAACGGCATGACGTTCAGCTTCAACGGCACGCCGCAGAATGGCGACACGTTCACGCTGTCGAACAACACCGGTTCGGTGGCCGACAACGGCAACATGCTCAAGCTGGCCAAGCTGCAGACCGCAAAGACTATCAACGGCACGTCGAGCTTCAACGACGCGTACGCCCAGCTGGTCAATGACGTGGGCAGCAAGGCCAAGTCGACCGACATCGCATCGACCTCGCAAGACAGCATTACGGACCAGATCTACACGGCCCAGCAATCGGTATCGGGCGTGAACATGGACGAGGAAACCGTGAACCTGCTGAAGTTCCAGCAACTGTACCAGGCCAACGCCAAGGTCATTCAGGCGGCCAGCACGATCTTCGACACGCTGGTCAGCATCGCCTGATCGCGGACATCCCTGACAACACCGGAAAAGAAGGAATCACGCCATGCGCGTCGCAACCTCCACCCTGTATCACCAGGGCCTGTCCTCGATGAACAACCAGCAGTCGAACCTGCTGCACGTGCAGCAGCAGCTGGCTACCGGCCGCCGCGTGCTGACTCCGTCGGACGATCCCGTCGCGGCCACGCGCGCCCTGGGCGTGTCGCAGTCGGTCGCCGTGAACGGCCAGTACACGGCGTCGCGCAAGCAGGCCAACTCATCGCTGGGGCTCGAAGAAAACTCGCTGTCGACGGTAACCACCGCGCTGCAGAACATCAAGACGATGCTGGTGAACGCCGGTAACGGCACGCTGAGCGACAACGACCGCGCATCGCTGGCCACCGCCCTGCAAGGCCAGTACGACCAGCTGGTGGGTCTGGCCAACGCCGATGACGGCAACGGCAACTACCTGTTCGCGGGCCTGAAGACCGGCGCCGCACCGTTCGTGGCCGATGCTGCCGGCAACCTGACGTACCAGGGCGATACGGGTCACCAGCTGCTGCAGGTGGACGTGGCGCGCCAGATGGAAGCCGGCAACAACGGCGCGGAGATCTTCCAGTCGGTCACGGCAAACGCAGGCTATGTCATTAAGGGCAACAGCGCGAACGGCGGCACCGGTACCTTCAGCTCGATCTCGGTGACCGACCCCAGCAACGCGCTGTACGGCCACTCGCTGAGCGTGACGTTCTCGACCAATGGCGCGGGCGTCAAGCAGTACACGGTCAACGACCTGACGACCGGCACGCCTGTTGGCGCGGCAACGAACTACGTGGATGGCGGCGACATCAGCGTGGCTGGCGTGTCGTTCTCGATCAAGGGTACGCCCGCCGACGGCGACACGTTTGCCGTGCAGCCGGCCCAGCAGGCAGGCGCCGACATGTTCGCCAACCTGAAGGACGTGATCAACGCGCTGCGTACGCCGATCAACTCGGGCACCGCCCAGGACGTGGCCGCGGCCAACTTGCAGAACGCGATCGCCACGGGCCTGCGCCAGAACAACAATTCGCTGGACAACGTGCTGACGGTGCGTGCATCGGTGGGCTCGCGCATGAACGAACTCGATGCGCTGGACACCATCGGCTCGAACCGCGATCTCAGCAATTCAAAGACGCTGTCGGACCTGACCGAACTGGACTACGCATCGGCCATCACCGAGTACTACCAGCGTCAGACTGCACTGCAGGGGGCGCAGCAATCCTTCATGCAGATCCAGCAAATGAACCTGTTCAGGTTCCTGGGATGATGAAGTGAGGTGGCCTTAGGCCACCTCTTGTCGTGCCGGAATATAGGTTTGGAAACTCCCGTTGAGAACTGGGAAAAAGCCGCAAACCAGAGTGGGACGCGGCTTCCCAACCTGTTGCCTTCAAACTTCGACCCTCCAAAGTCTGGTTTTCCCCATTCTCCGTTTGAATGCCGGGGCGCCAAGGCGACATCGCCGCTATCCGTTCATTCGGCTTCGACTTGCATCAACGCGCTGACATGAGCCACCGCGCTCGTGGCCAATGCGTCCAGGCTATAGCCCCCTTCCAGAATCGACACGATGCGGCCGTCGCACGTCTCGTCGGCAATCTGCATCAGTTCTCTTGTGATCCAATGGAAGTCGCTGTCTTCCAGATTCATGCCAGCGAGGGGATCCAGGCGGTGCGCGTCGAATCCAGCGGAAACAATCAGGATTTCGGGGGCGAAGGCCCTTAGCGAGGGAAGTACGAGGGCAGAAATCGCAGCACGGAATTGCGCCGACTCACAGCCACGAGGCAACGGAACGTTGACGATATTGTGGCTCATCCCTGTCTCGGCGCGGGCGCCCGTGCCGGGATAGAAAGGCGACTGGTGGCTGGACGCGTAAAACAGCTCGGGACGGTCGAAAAATGCCGCCTGGGTTCCATTGCCGTGATGCACATCGAAATCGACCACAGCGACGCGCTCGATTTTGTGGACCTCATAGGCATAGGCTGCCGCGATTGCCGCCTGATTGAAAATGCAAAAGCCCATTGCCTTCGCCGGTTCAGCGTGATGGCCGCACGGTCGTGTTGCGCAGAATACGTTGCGCGCCTGGCCATCCATCACCGCATCGACACCCGCACACGCGGCGCCGACGCAGCGCATGACCGCTTCCCACGAGCCTGGCGACATGATCGTATCGCCTGCGTCCAGCGGCACGTAGCCCTGGGTGGGGGCGCGTTGCGCGATCTCGTCGATGAAGTGCGAATCGTGGATCAATTGCAACTGCTCGACGGTGCCCATCGGCGCATCGCGCCATTCCAGCGAAGCGAACGCCGGCGTTCGCAATGCCTCCACGACGGCTGTCAATCGTTCAGGCGACTCTGGATGGTGCGGCCCGGGGCGGTGCTCGAGGCACGCGGTGTGCGTGTAAATAATCGTAGTTGTCATATTCGGCTGTACTCGGTTTCAACCGGCGACTTTCCCGACATCGCATATCCAGGGCCTGCAGCGATCGCCACGGCAGCCTGGTCAGGTATGTAATATATCAGCGCTTGCCCGATCCGGGGCCGGGCAGGTGAATTTCAGCGGAACGACGCAAGCCATCCAGACCGTTGTGAAGGGCGATATGCCGATTTGCGCTACAAGCGTCTAGGACCCAAGTCCCGTGGAGCGCATGTCGACAGTGTGTAACTGTGTAACCTTGTGGAAGCTACAGAGGAGGGCGAGCATGACCCCGTCGACCACCGTAACCCCACCCTTTGTTTCCACGGGCAACCTGCCTGGGCCTGATCCGGTCCGGCTGTTGGTGGAAGCGGCTTATGCGCACTTCCGCGAGGACACCGGCGGCAAACTGGCCGACTACATCCCGGCATTGGCCGAAGCAGATCCATCCGCCTTTGGTATCTGCGTTGCCAACACGCGTGGCGACACGCTCATGATTGGCGATGCGGCGCAGCCTTTCTCGATTCAGAGCGTGTCCAAGCCCTTTGTATTTGCGCTGATATGCGATGCCCTCGGTCCATCCGAGGCCGCGGCGCGGGGTAGACGCTACCGGGTTGCCCTTCAACTCCGTCATGGCGATGGAACTGCGACCCGATGGCACCAGTAATCCCCTGGTCAACGCCGGCGCCATCGCGGCGACCAGCCTGGTGCCCGGCTCCGACGCGGAGGACCGCTGGCATCAGGTTCGCCAGGGGCTGTCTCTCTTCGCAGGCCGAGAACTCGAATGCGATGAACGCGTCTACGCCTCCGAAGCAACCACTAACCAGCGCAACGCTGGTTTGGCGCACCTATTGCGCGGGCACGGTCATCTCTATTGCGATCCGGATGAAGCTGTGGACGTTTACCGCGTCAATGTGCGCTGCTGGTCAGTGCGCGCGATCTTGGCGAGTGGCGGCGTCCAACCGCTCACCGGCAATCAGGTCGTAAGCGCCTCGACTTGCCAGCGTGTGCTGGCGGTCATGGCGACAGCGGGTCTGTACGAGCGCTCCGGGAGTTGGCTGTACGAAGTGGGCCTGCCTGGTAAAAGCGGCGTTAGCGGCGGAATATTGACGATCGCTCCCGGCAAGGGTGCCGTCGCGACGTTCTCGCCGCCACTGGACGGTGCGGGAAACAGCGTACGCGGCCAGCTTGTCATGCGCTTTCTGTCGGAGCAACTGGGTTTGAACCTGTTCATTTCTGCACCCGCAGAGCGCCTGCCTGACTAGATTTGATGCAGCGGAAGCGACCCGTCATGCAATAGGCGTGAGCGCAACGGTTCAGGCCGGATCGTGCCATTCATTTTCGACCGGGAGTGTTGCCAGGAATGGCAATCACACAATGAGTTAATGCACCACGATGGCGAAGGGCACCTAAACGCGACAAATTGTGAGAATATCCGCGCCAGAAAACTGTTTGATTTGATCAACCATCTGGGGTCGGAAATGCGAAAGATTTTGTCTTTTCTGCTGTTGATTGCGTCGATTCAAATTTTCCCGGTCGCTGCCGCTGTGTTTTCATTTCCGGCCGATTTCAAGAAAGAGATCATTTCCACCAACGGCGTGAAAATGTACGTACGTGTCGGCGGCCACGGACCCGCTGTGGTGTTGCTGCACGGTTACGGAGAAACAGGCGACATGTGGATACCGCTCGCCACGAAGCTGGCGGTGAACCATACCGTGGTTGTCCCGGATCTGCGCGGAATGGGGCTGTCCAACCATCCGGCAACCGGTTATGACAAGAAAAACCAGGCGCGCGATATTGCCGGTGTACTGGACGCCCTCCAGATTGCAAAAGCCGATGTGGTCGCCCATGACATCGGAAACATGGTTGCCTATGCTTTCGCGGCCGAGCAGCCGGAACGGGTGACCAAGCTCGTGCTGATGGATGCCCCCATTCCCGGTGTCGGCCCGTGGGAAGACATCCTCAAGAGCCCTCTGCTTTGGCATTTCCGTTTTGGCGGCCCGGACATGGAACGGCTGGTAAAAGGGCGCGAACGAATTTATCTAGACCGTTTCTGGAACGAATTCTCGGCCGATCCCAAGAGTTTTGGTGAGGCATCGCGCCAACACTACGCGAAGTTTTACGCATTGCCCGGCGCGATGCATTCCGGCTTCGAGCAGTTTCACGCTTTTGACCAGGATGTCATCGACAACAAGGCCAATCTCGCGAAAGGTGCGTTGCCGATGCCAGTACTTGCCATCGGTGGTGAAAAATCCTTTGGCGTCATGATGGAAACGGTCGCCCGCGCGGCAGCTAGTAACGTGCAGGGGGTTGTGATTCCAAATGCCGGCCATTGGCTGATGGAAGAGCAACAGCAGGCAACAAGTGCGGCCATCAGCGGGTTTCTTCAGTGAAGGAAATGGGGCGCCAGAGTTCTTGTCTGTCCGCCATGGTGAGCGTCCCTTGACGGGTAGCGAGATTTCGCCGCCGTTGCGATGGCGGAAGATGTCCAGGCGCTCGTGACCCAGGTTGGTCCAGCAGGAGCTGGACCAACTGGTCGTCGAAAAGCCACGGCGATCGCACGTCCGTAGGGGGCGTCTCAGATGGCGCACCGTTGCAAGAGCGATTAAAGACTGCATTAACAATTCACATAGATCTTTTGATAAGCCGGTAAGCTGGCTTATCTGCCCGACTCCTCAGTCATTGGGCGGCAGGTTCGCAATGATCTTGATCTCGAAATCGAAGCCGTAAAGCCATGTCACGCCGACTGCGGTCAGTGCCGGGTACGGCGTTTCGCCCCAGAACTCGGGAACGATCTGCCACACGCGCTCGAATGTCGATTGGGGATCGACCATGAATACGGTGACGTCCACCACATCGTCGAACGTGCATCCGGCCTCGTGCAGGATCGCGTTCAGGTTCCGGAAAGCGAGCCGCACCTGTTCCTGCAGGTCTGGTTCGGGGCTTCCGTCTTCGCGGCTACCGACCTGGCCAGACACAAACAACAAACCATTTGCCCGTACGGCCGGGGAATAACGATTACGCTCGTAAAGCGCCCGGCGCCCCGCCGGGAAAATCACATCACGCTTGCCCACGCTTGCCTCCATTGAAAAGTCATTGATTACGATCTGAGTCACTCTAGCGGTCGGCTCCCGCGCGATAAACCGCTGACTCTGGTCATGACTGTTTGTAGAATGCAAACAATTCAGGCACCGGGTAACACTCATGGATCGTTTCGACGCGATGCGCGTTTTCGTTCGGGTGGTCGAGGCAAGCAGTTTTACGAGGGCGGCCGAGACGCTTCATATGAGCAAGACCACGGTGACGCATCTGGTGCAGCAACTGGAAGCGCGTTTGCGCGTGCGGCTATTAAACCGGACGACACGCAAGCTCAATGTCACACCGGACGGCATTGCATATTACGAGCGCGTGACGCGGCTGCTTGCCGATATGGACGATGCCGAGACGAGCCTGTCGAGCGCATCGGCTGCACCGCAAGGTCGGCTTCGCGTGGATGTGCCAAGTCCCCTCGCGCGCCTGCTGCTCATCCCGGCGATGCCGGATTTCTACGCCCGCTATCCCGACATTCAAGTCGACCTGGGCGTCAGTGATCGCACCGTTGACATCATTGGTGAGAACGTGGATTGCGTCGTGCGCGGGGGCGAGCCGAAAGATCAGTCCATGATCGCCCGGTGCGTGGCTGAGCTGCCGCTCGGCGTCTTCGCCTCGCCCAAGTATCTGGCAATGGCAGGTGTGCCTTCACATCCTGCGGAAATGCTCGCATCACCGCATCGTCGAGTTTTCCTGGGGACGCGCAGGCCATCTTTATCCCCTCGTCATGCATCGCCGCGGCGAGCGGGCAGAGGTGATGGCCCGATATGCGCTCGCCGTTGATGACGGCAAGGCCTATCTTGCAGCGGGGTTGTCCGGTCTGGGCATCCTGTGGCTCCCCCGCTATATGTCGAAAGCCCATCTGAAGCAGGGCGAGCTCGTCGCGCTGTTCGAGGACTGGCAACTGGATCCGATGCCGCTTTACATTGCGTATCCACCGAACCGCCACGTCAGCGCGAAGCTGCGTGTGTTCATCGATTGGGTTGTCGCGGTGATGAACGGGCGTCTTTGCGAGGCGCCTTGATCATGAGTTCCATTATTCGGATGACTCCATGACCGAACCTCATCTGACATTTTCAAGCCAGAGGGAATGGGATGACTGGCTGGCACAAAACGGTAGCACCTCCACCGGGGTATGGCTGCGCCTTGCCAAAAAAGGCGCCGGGCAGCCAACCTTCACATACGAACAGGCGCTGGCCAGCGCGCTTTGTCATGGCTGGATTGACGGTCGAAAACAGGCCGAAAGCGAAAAATACTGGCTGCAACGTTTCACTCGACGTTCAGCAAGAAGTATCTGGTCCAAGCGCAACAAGGACAGGGCCGAAGCGCTTGTCGCCGCAGGCAAAATGCAGCCAGCTGGCATGCGGGAGATCGAGAAGGCCAGGAAGGATGGCCGCTGGCAGGCTGCCTATGCGTCCGCCAGCAATGCGGTCGTGCCGGACGATCTCCAGGCCGCGCTAAATGCCAATCCAGCAGCCAGCGCATGCTTTGCGACGCTGAACAGCCGCAACCGCTACGCTATCCTGTTCCGGTTACAGAATGTCAAAACGCCTGCAACACGGAATCGCAAGATCGAGGAGTTCATCGATATGCTGAACCGCGGCGAAACCTTTCATCCCTAGGCCAGGGGAGTTGGACTGCCGAAGGAAATGGCGGCCTTGCCGAGCCGCCCGGCCAGGAGTGGCATGACCTTTGCCACGGGGCGTTCATTGAATCGGACGACTCTCCAAATGCTGCCAGTGGCCACCCGTGCGCGAACCGTGGCCATTTTCCGCTTCGCTATAATCGGCTGCTACCTTCGCCGGTGATACGAGCGACTTTGGAAGGAAGTATGAGCCAACACATGACATCGCAGCCGCCACATTCTGTGGATACGGTCATTTTCGATCTCGGGAATGTTCTCATTCAGTGGAGCCCGCGCCATCTTTTTAGAAAGATCTTCGGTTCCGATGACGTTGCGATGGAACATTTCTTGTCAGAAGTCTGCAACACGGAATGGAACGAGCAACAGGACCGTGGCCGTCCATGGAAGGACGCTATCGCTGAAGCGGTCGAACGTCATCCCGCACATGAATCCAATATCAGAGCCTACTTCGATCGTTGGTCGGAAATGATACCCGGCGAGATCGAGGGGACCGTGAAGATTCTTGAGCAGTTGCGCAATCTCGATGTCCGACTCCTGGCGCTGACCAATTGGTCGGCCGAGACGTTCCACGTTGCCGAGGCGCGGTTTCCATTTTTGAAATGGTTCGAAGGCATTGTCGTATCGGGTCGGGAATGCATCATGAAGCCGGATCCAGCCATCTTCAGGCTGATTATCAAGCGATACCAGCTACGCCCTGAGGCGACGGCCTTTATTGACGACAGTATGCGCAACGTGGAAGCTGCGAACCGAGAGAATCTCCGCGGCGTTCATTTCGAGAGCCCAGCCGAATTGCGTTCCACATTGCAGGCACTCGGCATTGCACTGCCGGAGGAGGCGTAGAACATGGCGTTTACGGAAAACGAGTGGCTGACCTACGCCAAACGCCTGCAGGCTTCCGCGCTGACCGGTCTAGCCTACTGCAAAGACCCGTATGACATCGAGCGCTTCCAGGAAATTAGAGGCATTGCGGATGAAATGCTCGCAAAGCTCTTCATGGCACCGCTCGAGCAAATTGCCGTTCTGGCGCCAGGCGCCAAGAGCTATGTCACGCCGATGACCGATGTTCGCGGCGCAGTGATTGAAAATAATCAGATTTTGCTCGTTCGCGAAGGTGTTAGCGGACTGTGGACGCTTCCGGGCGGATTTGCGGACGTTGGCTTGTCTCCCGCAGAAAACGTCGTGAAAGAGATCGCCGAGGAAGCGTGTATCAGCGTGACGGCAAAGCAGCTATATAGCGTTCGGCATAAAGCGAAAGGACAGTTCAATCCTGACGCGCGAGAATTCTACAAGCTGTATTTCATTTGCGAGCGTACTGGCCAGGAAACACCGGTACCAGGCCCGGAAGTTTCCGAGGTGGCATTCTTCCCGCGTGATCGTTTGCCCGAGTTGTGCAAAGACCGTGTGGTTGAGGAGGACATTCAACGGGCGTTCTCTCACTATCGCCAGCCGGGCCAGAGCGCGCTGTTCGATTGATCGGGATGGATCGAATTGTCGCGCTCGCCCGACGGCCGGATTTGTCAGTCGGATGCAGCGCGATAATCGATGCTTGCGCAATTGGCGGGGACCCGTCGATTCGTGAACTGCATTCATGAAGGCATGCGCCATGGTTGCACAATCCCGCCGCGATTCTCCGCTACCATCCCGCGAATCCCTGCCACGCCCGATCCCCATGACAACACTAAAAATCAACGGCCAGGTTCACAACGTCGACCTGTCGCCCGATACGCCCCTGCTGTGGACGCTCCGTGACGCCCTTGGTTTCACCGGTACAAAGTTCGGATGTGGCATGGCCTTGTGCGGCGCCTGCACGGTGCATGTCGACGGACAGGCGGTGCGCTCCTGCGTCACGCCAATCTCCGCGCTGGGCAACAAGCCCGTCCGGACGATCGAGTCCATGGATGCCGACCGGGTTGGCAAAGCCGTGCAGGACGCGTGGGTCGAACTTGGCGTGGCGCAATGCGGCTACTGCCAGGCTGGCCAGATCATGACCGCCACGGCGTTGCTCAAGGACAATCCCAAGCCGACTGACGCGCAAATCGTCGCCGCGATGAGTGGCAACCTTTGCCGCTGCGGCACCTATACGCGGATCAACGCCGCCGTGCGGCTGGCGTCGTCACGGCTGTCCGGCAACAAGACGGGAGCCAAGGCATGACGCGTACCGATATGCAGCCTCTGGAACAACCGGCACGCCGTCGACTCTTGCAGGCGGGGGCCGCGTTTGCGCTGTCCGTGCAGTTTGGCGGGCTGATCGCCAAGGCCGATGCCGCGGAGGCGGCGAAGAAGTATGGGGCCTTGTCGATGCCAGGCGGTGTGGTCGACAACCCGCTGGTCTTTGTCTCGCTCGCGAAGGATGGCACCGTGACCATTCTCGCGCACCGCGCCGAGATGGGAACCGGTGTACGGACCAGCCTGCCGATGGTGGTGGCCGACGAGATGGAGGCCGACTGGGCCCGCGTGAAGATCGTGCAGGCCGATGCCAACGAGGCGCGCTATGGCAGCCAGAATGTCGATGGCTCGCGCAGCATGCGGCATTTCCTGGCGCCCATGCGCCGTGTGGGTGCGTCGGCGCGCCAGATGCTGGAGGCGGCCGCCGCCGAACAATGGAAGGTGCCCGTCGCCGAGGTGCAGGCGCGCCATCACGAAGTCATCCATACGCCGACGGGCCGCCGGCTGGGATACGGCGAGCTGGCCGAAGCTGCCACGCGGCAGCCGGTGCCGGCGCACGATCAGCTCCGGCTCAAGAAGCCGGAAGCGTTCCGCTACATCGGCAAGGGCAAGGTCGTGCCGACGGACAGCCGTGATATTGCGCAGGGCAAGGCCGTGTACGGGATCGACGTGCGGCTGCCCGGCATGGTCTACGCGGTCATCGCACGGCCGCCGGTTTATGGCGGCAAGCTGCGCAAGGTTGATAGCGCCGACGCGCTCAAGGTGCCGGGCGTATTGCGCGTGGTGGAGCTGAAGGGTTATGACGGCCCGCCGCTGTTTAACCCGGTGGGCGGGGTGGCGGTGGTTGCCACGAATACCTGGGCGGCAATGCAGGGTCGGGCGGCGCTCAAGCTTGAGTGGGACGACGGCGCGAACTCCAGCTACGATTCGGCCGCGTTTCGACGCGCGCTGGAAGCGGCGGCGCGTCAGCCGGGCAAGGCGCTGCGCAACGACGGCGATGCCGTAGCCGCGATCTCGGCGGGCAGCGGTCAACGCAAGGTCTCGGCCGAGTACTACGTGCCACATCTGGCGCACGCGTCGATGGAAACACCGGTGGCCACGGCACGCTTTGTCGACGGAAAGTGTGAAATCTGGGCGCCCTCGCAGGCGCCGCAGGGCGCGCTGGAGAGCGTGGCGAAGCACGTCGGGCTGGATCCCAAGGACGTGACGGTCCACCTGACGCTGCTGGGCGGCGGGTTTGGCCGCAAGTCGATGGCGGACTTCATTTCCGAGGCCGCGCTGGTATCCAAGGCGATGGGTGGCACGCCGGTGAAGCTGCAATGGACGCGCGACGACGATATCCGGCACGACTACTACCACACGGTTTCGGTCGAGCACATGGAGTCGGTACTGGACGCCGGCGGCAAACCGACGGCATGGCTCCACCGGTCCGCTGCGCCGACCATCGGTTCCACATTCAAGGTCGGTGCGCAAGGCAAGGCCGATTTCGAGGCCGCGATGACGGCCATCAACATCCCTTACCAGATTGCGTCGATCCGGCTGGAGTCGGCCGATGTGCCGGCGCACACGCGCATTGGCTGGTTCCGCTCGGTGTCGAACATTCCGCATGCGTTTGCGGTGCAGAGCTTCGTTGCCGAACTGGCGCATCAGGCAGGGCGCGACCCGAAGGACTATCTGCTGGATCTGATCGGGCCGCCGCGCAAGATCGATCCCGCGACGCTATCCGACAAATGGAACTACAGCGAGTCGCCGGACGTGTATCCGCTGGATACGGGCCGCATGCGTCGCGTGATCGAGGAAGCCGCGCGTCGGGCCGGTTGGGGCCGCAAGCTGCCGAAGGGACATGGTCTGGGCATCGCCATGGCATACAGCTTCGTGACCTATGTGGCGACGGTGGTCGAAGTGGCCGTGGACGCCAAGGGCCAGATCACCATCCCGCGCGTGGACATGGCGATCGATTGCGGCCCGCAGGTCAATCCGGAACGTATTCGCTCGCAGGTCGAGGGCGGATGCGTGATGGGTATTGGTCTGGCGATGCTGGGCGAGATTTCGTTCCAGGGCGGTCGTGTGCAGCAGAGCAATTTCCACGACTTTGAAATCCTGCGCTCGCAGATGGCACCGCGCGCCATTCACACGTGGCTGGTCGGCGGTGACTTCGACGTGCCGCCCGGCGGCGTGGGCGAGCCCCCTGTGCCACCCGTTGCACCGGCGCTGTGCAACGCGATTTTCGCGGCCACGGGCCAGCGCATCCGCTCGCTGCCGATCCGCGATCAGCTCACCCAGGCCTAACCGCGGGCGCCATCTGGCCGGTACCGGATGGCGTCGATGACGATCTTGAGTGCGCGCGAAGACTGGCGACGGCTGGGATAGAACGCGTGGTAGCCGGGGAAGGTCGGGCACCAGTCTTCCATCACCCGGACGAGGCGTCCCGCCTCGACGTAGGGCTGGAGCATGGGCCAGGGCAGGAAAGTCAGTCCGAATCCGTCCAGCGCGGCATTCAGCATCTGGTTGACGCTGTTGCACACGACCTGGCCCTCTACGCGCGCCTGCACCTTCTTGGCGCCCTTGGCCAGTTCCCAGGCGTAGAGGCCGCCGCTCGTGGAAAGCCGCAGATTGATGCATCGATGCGCCAGCAGGTCACGCGGCGTGGTCGGCTTGTCGCGGCCCTTGAAGTACGCCGACGCGCCGACGATGGCCATCTTCACGTCGGGGCTGATGCGCACCGCAATCATGTCTTTCTCGATCTGGTCACCAAAGCGTACACCAATGTCGTACCGTTCGCCGACGATGTTGGTTAGCCCATAGTCGACAGTCAGCTCGACATTGAGATCGGGATACTGCGGCAGCACCTTGGCCAGTCGGGGCCAGATGATGGCGTCGATCGGATGGTCGACGGCGGTGATGCGGATCGTCCCGGACGGCCTGTCCCCAAGGTCGGCCACCGCCGAGAGGTCGGCCTCGATGCCCTCGAACTTCGGACCCAGCGACTGGATCAGCCATTCACCGGCGTCGGTCGTCGACACGCTCCGCGTGGTCCGGGTCAGCAGCCGGACCCCCAGCTTGGCTTCCAGGTTGCGAATCGTGTGACTGAGCGCCGATTGCGTGACACCAAGCCGGGCCGCGGCACGCGTGAAACTGCGCTCCTTCGCGACGGTAATCAAGGCAAGCAGGTCGTTCAGGTTATGGCGGGGCATGGGGCGGGCTTTCTTGTGTGCGACGCGTGCGGACGAGGCGGCTGCGGCCTGCGGTCTGTATGGAGCTATGAAGGCATTTCATGAATACCTCCGCTATTGTTCAGTCCGAGGCGCGCCATGCGCAAGCATTTTCATCAGGAGAACCCCAATGCACAGTTTGCACATCCCGCATCGTAGGAGCCGGATCACTGGCAGTCTGTCCGGTGCGGTGGCGCTTGTTGCCTTGAGCGCTTGCGCGGCGAACGCCCTGGCAGCAGGTGAGCAAGGTGCGGCAGGCGCCACGACGATGACGGTCATCCCGGCAGGCTCGCGCGCGCCTATGCCGGCACCCGCGCAGAACTTCGTCGGCACGGTACGACTTGCTCCGATGTTTGCCGGCAGCGCGCCATCGCGGCTGTCATCGGGTCAGGTCACATTCGAGGCGGGTGCCCGGTCCGCCTGGCATACCCACCCCGCCGGCCAGATGCTCGTCGTGACGGCGGGGCATGGCTGGATCCAGCAGGAAGGGCAGCCCAAGCAGGAGATCGGGCCTGGCGACGTGGTCTGGACCCCACCGGGGGTCAAGCATTGGCACGGTGCCACAACTGGCGGGCCGCTGACGCATCTTGCGATACAGGAATCCGTGGACGGCAAGAATGTCAGCTGGCTCGAGCCCGTCAGCGATGACCAGTATCGCAAGTAAGAAAGGCCAAGGGAGCAAGGCAATGAAACATGTTCTGGCAGTCGCGGCGGCATCGCTGGCGGCATCGGGGAACGCTGTCATGGCGCAGCAGGTTGAAGGCGCCACTGGCGGCAATGTGCGGGGGAGTGCGACGGCAGCGTCTGCTTCGATCGCCGACGTTGCGTCGGTGTCACCGGCGCTGGCAGCGTTCATCCATGGCCGGCTTCAGGGTGAGGTGTGGCAGCGGCCCCAGATGAGCGCACGGGACCGCAGCGTCGCGACGGTGGCCGCACTGATCGCCCGTAACCAGCCGGCGGATATGCCGGCGCAGTTCGCGCTGGCGCTGGATCATGGCGTGAAGCCGGCTGAACTGTCCGAGATCATCCTGCACCTGGCGTTCTACACCGGCCTGGGCAATGCCCTTGCGGCGATCCCCGCGGCAAGGCAGGTCTTTGTCGCACGGGGCGTTGACGTTGCTGTGCTGCCACCCGCAGGTGGCGATCGCTTGCCGCTGAACGACGCCGCCGAAGCCGCGCGAGCCGCCGGTGTGCAGCAGAACTTCGGTGCGGTGGCGCTGGGCGTGGTGCAGTACACAACGGACGTCCTGTTCCGGGACTTGTGGCTCCGCCCCGCGCTGGCGCAACGCGACCGCAGTCTTGTCACGGTGGCCGCGCTCGTCGCCACTGGACAGGTGGCGCAGATTCCCTATCACCTCAACCGTGCCATGGACAACGGCCTGACCCAGCCAGAAGCCTCCGAGCTGCTGACCCATCTCGCTTTCTATGCGGGCTGGCCGAGCGTTTTTTCTGCCATGCCCGTGTTCAAGGACGTCTTTGCGAAGCGCGCGGGGTGACGCGCCCCCCAATGCGTAATGTCCTGGCCGTCAATGCCGCGTAACGAACCGAATCCATCCGACATGATTAGAGTGACAACCCCGTGCCAGCAATCGTCCAGCGACGGGCAGGCTGCCAATTTCTCGGGTAGCGTCCGTATCGATTCGCATTTTCAGGCGGAAGCGCCGGCACGGGTGGGCGGGGCCATGGTCACGTTCGCGCCGGGCGCGCGGACGGCCTGGCACAGCCACCCGCTCGGACAGACGCTGCTGGTTGTCGCGGGCGTCGGCGCTGTCCAGCAATGGGGTGAGGCGGTTCAGACGATCCGACCCGGCGATCTTGTATGGATTCCGCCGAACACGAAGCACTGGCACGGCGCGACCGCCTCGGTCAGCATGGCACATATCGCGATCGCGGAGGCCATGGACGGCTCTGCGGTGGTGTGGATGGAGCAAGTCAGCCCCGAGCAGTATCGTCACGCACTGCGGCAGCCTGCGTGAGCTGCGCAGGCCTTGCATCACCGCCGTTTTGCTATTGCGCCGATGGCGCTGGACGAAGCCGCGGAGGAATCGGTGCGGACAATGCGGTGCCTTCCCTACATCGAAAACGGAAAGCCATTCACAGCGACCGCACGGCAACCTGTCAGTTTCCGCATGGAATGATCCGGTCGAATTAGGAAGGGGATCGGCCGGGCTCCATTTGCCAGCCGCCTGGGCAGCGCTTGACGTGCGGGTAATAGCCGTTGGGCTGGTCGCAGTAATACCGCCAGCTGCTCGGTACGGCGCCGCCAGACGCCGTTGCGGGCTTGCCTTTCTCGACGTACTGCGTCGGGGGTGCAACGTATCCGAAGTAAACGGGTTCATCTGTCCACCCGTCGTAGGCGTATTCCCACCATCCCGGCCAGCCTGTGCCTACCGCAAGAAAGACAACGCGCCCTTGGCCACGATGGAAGCCCCCATGACGAAAGCCGAAGTGGCCGCCGTCCTGACCACGGAATCCGCCGACTGGCATGCTGCCTTGATGCATGCCCGCACTGCCGCCGCCGCTCCCTCCGCCCCGCCCGCCAGCCAGCGCGGGGGTGCCGGCGGTCAACGCAACGCCCGCCACCAAGGCCAGCGCGATCCTGCAAAACCTGCGCCCGTTCACGATGTGCCCCCTGCTTGGCTTACTGGATGTCCCGGTACGCCGATCCTGGCGCGTCGGGTTTGGCGGGCAGACGCCGCGCCGCTACCCGGTAAACCGCTACGCCTTCCAATTTATTCCCTTCCCTCGCGCGCGTCAGCCGGCCTGAGCTTCACCGGTGCCTCAGCCGGGCTGGGCGTCGGGCGTTGTCAGGCGCCATGCACTTTTGGGGCCGGCGTGCCCGTCACTTGAAGGCGCTCAGTTCGATGTAGGCATCGCCCCATTTCTTCATCGCTTCAAGCACGGGCGCAAGCGTCGTACCGAATTCGGTCAGCGAGTATTCGACCCGGGGCGGCACCTCCGCGAAAACCTCGCGGGTCACGATACCGTCCGATTCCAGTTCTCGAAGCTGCAGCGTCAATGAGCGTTGCGTCACGGTGCCGATCAATCGCTGCAGTTCGCCAAAGCGTTTGGTGCCGCTCATCAAATAATGGACGATCAGGGGTTTCCATTTGCCGCCTGCAACGTCGACCGTTGCAGCGACGGAGCATTGATAGGTTCTAACCGAAGAAGTCATGCCAGGTCCCAATAGGATACTTTTTATCCCTATATATCAAAGATGTGCCGTCTTGTGAAAAACCGGTCGACAGCCGATAGTCGCGGCTCGGTTGCCTGGCGCGTCGCCAGGCGACGGCCAGTTTGATGCAAGGAGTTGGATGGATGAAGGCCGCCTACTACGAACGACAGGGCAAGGCATCGGAAGTGCTGAGGCTTGGAGATTTTCCACTACCGTCGCCGGGACCCGGCGAAGTTCGCGTGCGAATCCATGCGTCCGGTCTCAATCCTAGCGATATCAAGGCACGCACCGGCTTCTCGGGTCCGGCTGCGTTCCCGCTGGTTATTCCGCATCAGGATGGCGCTGGCGTCATCGATGCTGTCGGGACCGGCGTTGCGGCGGCACGCATCGGCGAGCGCGTATGGCTGTTCGAGGCGCAGTATCGTCGTGCCTTTGGCACCGCGGCGGCGTACACCGTCGTCCCGGCGCGGCAAGCGGTGCTGCTGCCCGACAACGTTCCGTTCACGGTCGGAGCGTGCCTCGGCGTTCCGGCACTCACCGCGCATCGCTGCCTGTTTGCGGACGGTGACATCAAGGGGCGTTTCATACTTGTCCACGGTGGCGCGGGGGCGGTCGGGACCGCGGCCATCCTGCTGGCAAAGTGGGCCGGCGCCTGGGTTGCGACGACCGTTTCGACGCCTGAGCAGGCCGATGCCGCACGGCGTGCCGGCGCAGACGTTGTCATCCATCGGTGGTCGGACGATGTAGCGGCCATCGTCAAATCGGAAACGGGCCAGCGCGGCGTCGATCGGATCGTGGACGTCGGGCTGCAGGACAACCTCGACATCGACATGAACTGCCTGGCCAACGGCGGCATCATCAGCGCCTACGCCGTGAACGATGCCGCCGACCACTTGCCGCTGCCTTTGCTCAAGACCATGATTGCCGGCTGCTCGTTCCGGTTCGTCTACATCTACACCGTCCCGGCAGCCGCCAAGTCCGCAGCGGTTTCCGCAATCAGCCAATGTCTCGCAGACGGCGCCTATGCGCCCACGATAGGGATGCAGGTGCCGCTCGATGCTATCGTCGAAGCGCACGAGGCGCAGGAGTCCGGCCGGGTGATCGGCAAGATCATTGTCGAGCCCGGCCATTAGGCTGCGGACATCTGCGGGTCGGCGTTCATTCCGGCACGATGTCGGGGCGATCACGCGGGAACTGCGCCAGGGTTTCGGCACTGATGTTCAGCGTCTGCATGACCATCTCCGGCGGCGTGTGGGCGAGCCAGTCGGACAGCGACACCTCGGCGAAGTGGTCGGCCTTGAAGACCTCGACCATGATCAGGTCCGTGTTGCCGACGTTTTGCACGTAGTGGCCCAGACCCTTCTTCACGTAGCCGATATCGCCCGCGTTGAAGTCGGCGGTCATCGCCTTGGGGCCTGTGTCGAACACCGTCATGCGGCCCTTGCCCTTGATGTAGTACTGCCATTCGTCGGCGTTCGGATGCCAGTGCAGTTCGCGCAGGCCGCCCGGCTTCACCGTAACCAGCGCCGCAGCGACGTTCTGTGAGATGTGGAAATTCCGGCTGTCGGCAATCTGCACATAGCCACTACGGGTCTTGCGCACCGGCGTGGAATCTGACAGCGAAAACGTAACGGGCAGGGCGGGTGGGCCCTTGCGCGACGCCGAGGCGCGTTGCGCGGCAGCCAGCGGCCCCGGCTCCTTGCCCTGGAAGATCCAGAGGTTGTCGACCGGGATATTCTTGAACGACTCGACGGGCACGCCGAAGTTGGCGGCCAGCACTTCCGGCGGCGTATGCGCGATCCAGTCGGTCACCAGCAGCGTGTTGAACTCGGATGCCATGCCGTTATCGAACGCGATCAGGAATTCCGCGCCGGTGGTGCCTGCGCCCTGCAGCGAATGTGGCAGCCCCGGTGGGAAGTACCAGAGGTCGCCCGCCTTGACGTCCTGCACCGAGGGGCGACCTTCTTCGTCGAGCGTCGTGATGCGGCACCTTCCGTCGAGCATGATGGCCCACTCGGCCTGCTGGTGCCAGTGCATCTCGCGGATGCCGCCGGCCGAGAGCCGCATGTTCACTCCGGAGATGTCCTTGGAGATGGCAAAGTCTTCCTGCGTGACCTCGCGCGCCCAGCCACCGTTCTGGATCCGCTTGTGGGCATTGCTGAATGACGACCAGAATTGCGGCATGCCATTGACGTCGGTGGCCGGCGCGTCCTGGAACGAAGGAAACTGCTCCGCCAGGGCATCGTTGCGTGGGCCGGGATCGGTCAGGCCCTGGCGGTTGCGCGCATTGATCGCGCCTTCGGGCGGACGGTCGGGGTTGCCGAACGAGGCGGCGTGCGCCGATGCTGCGGCCGCTGCAAACGCGGTGGTTGCCGCGCCGATCATTACCTTTCGTCTGGTCAGGTCAGTCATGATGCATTCCCTTTGGCTTGGATGGAGCAGTCCGGCGCGTATCTGAGGCATCGAAGACACGGCGGACCGTGATTTAAGGTTAGGCAGCGAAGCGGGCCTCGCCTATCAGACCATCACCATGGCGGCGCTATACGATGGTTTGTCGGCCTGGCCCCCCGGCATGAAGTCATCGGCTTCGCGTGCGGAATCAGAACGTGACACGCACGGTGCCGTTGTCAGACCGCAAGAGCCTGACGTGCTCGCCCGGATAGAAGTTGCCTTCGGACGCCGGTTGCGTGATGGCCTGCAGTCGGCCGTCGTGCAGGCGCACCGTGATCTCGTATCCGGGCTTGCGGTCGACGTGGTCTTCGATCTCGTGCCCGGCGACGCCGCCGGCCAGTCCGCCCGCGACACCGGAGATCCACGATCCGCGCCCGCCGCCAATGGCGCTGCCCGCGACGGCGCCCAGCAATCCGCCGCCGAGTTCGCCGACCAGTGTGGACGTGGGGCTGCTGTCATCGATCTGCACCGGTCGGACTCGTTCGACCACCGCGGTACTCACCGACTCCGGCCGTTGCAGCTGCCCGGCCTCATAGACGCTGCCGGGCGGATCGAAACTCGCGCAGCCCGACGCAAGCCCGGTGGTAATCAGCAGCGCGCTCACGACGCGCATCCGATTGAAGGTTGAAAGCATGGGTGCTCCTGTCGCCGCGGTTGGGAATGCCCGCCAGGCAATGCGGCCATGCCGGGCATGGATGCCGTCAGGCGCCGTTGTAGTTGATCTTCAGCGTCTGGTTGTCGAGCGACGTCCGTACCTTGTCAGAGAGCTTCCTGGTCGGCGCTTTCCGGCATTCGTCCACCACATGGGCGACCGTGTGCGGCGTGTCGACGACGATCTGGTCGTTCTCGCGCACGCCCAGCTTGTCGACGCTGGCGATCCAGTAGATCACCGCCGGCTTGTAGGTCTCGCTGACCGACAGGAATTCCTCGCAGGTCATCTTGAACGGCTTTACGGTCTTCACGTCTTCCGTCGCGGCCGAGGCCACGAGCGGGGCGGAAAGGGCGGCGATGGCAAGGGAGAGGATCAGGCGTTTCATGTTGGCTCCTAACGTCGCATGGGATGGGTTGGCCGGAGAGGCATGTGGATGTCGCCATCCGGTCGAGAACGATCGTAGGGTGCCGTCGCGCTGGACCGTTTCCGCAACTCGCAAGCCATTGCCAAATCACATGGCGGGGAGCCCGGTTCCCCGGTGATGTCCCGACGCATCAAACGACGGTCCCAAAATGTCAAATGGTCCGCCGAATTTTCGCCAATACTGTGACGGATACCCGTGTGGAGTGCCGCCGTTCCCCGGAATGGCGGCGCCTCCCGGCCGGGGCATCGTCACAAAACGAAGAAATCGAGGAGAAGAAATGGACCGAATGAATTGCCTTGTTGCTGCCCTGGCCTTGTCGATCAGCCTCGCGAGCGGCGTTGCCAGCGCGCAGGCCTCGGAGCCCATGGCTCCGGCAGCGCCTGCCACCACCGATGTCAACGAAGTACCGCAGCCACCCCAAGGGATGTCACCGGCCGACCGCAAGAAATGGTTTATCGAGCGATTCAAGGCGGCCGACACCGATCATGACGGCAAGCTGACCCGCGAAGAGGCACGCGTTGGCATGCCCGAGGTCTACAAGCGCTTCGACAAGATCGACACGCGCAAGCGCGGCTACGTGACCGAGCGGCAGGTGGGGGCAGCCTGGTCGAAGATGATCCAGGACGATATGCAGAAGAAGAACCCGATCATCAATTGAGTGCGGGATGGAAACCGGGCGCCGGAGTCTTCGGGCTCCAAGGCCGCTCATGTAGTGATAGCTCCATTAACAGAAATGGATGCCTCGCCCACAGTCGTGCCTGATGCGAGACGCCCTGCACAGGCGTCTCGCATCGCTTGAAAAGGCCTGTCGCCCGCCGCAAGCCCTTGAAAGCAAACGGTTGTAGTTTTCCGTATTGCGTATCGGAAAAGTGCCGGGTATGATCCATTCGCTCATGTAGTGTTCCCTGTATGAACTGCGGGCGACGAGCAAGCGGCTGGCACGGGCACCACCACAGTTCGCCGCCAATACCCCTGCACTGGTTTGGCAGAGCCATATGGGCCATACATTGGTATGACTGCCTGCCTACGGTCGTATGTGCCATCGCTCCAGATCTTCATGCCCTTCGACAGGCCGTGCGCGATGGTGCTGTGCCGCGCCACCCGCTAACCGGCATGTGCCCGGGACCGTCGGCGACGTTTAGCCAATCTTCATTTTCTAAATGCCTTCGCAAATGCTGGTATAGACGGGCTCACCTGCCGGGCTGATGGTGCGTTGCCCGCAAACCATGGTGTTATTCCGCCGCACCGTTCGCAGAAACGGTAATCGGAGAATGACCATGACCTTGGACACGGCTGCGCCGCCTAACGCTTCTTCCCAGTCTTCCGTGTACACGGACCGGACCAACCGGGCAGCGATTGCCCTGTGGAGCCGGTACTGGTCCCGCATCGGCCGAATATGGTACGTGGCGGCCCTGGCCGTGCTGTTCCTGCTGCTTGCCGCGGAGTGGCCGGCGGGAGTACACGGGCATGCGGCGACGACCGCGCCTCGCGCCGGCATCCCGTGGATCGTCCTGCTGCTTCCGGGCGCCGGCGTGGTGCTGATCGCAGCGGTCTGCGTGCAACGCATGCGCAGGTTGCGGGCCGCCATGGTGGTGTTGGCCGCCCAGTTGGAGCAGCATTCCGGCGCGGTGCCGGGCCGCAGCGAGCCACTGCCCGAGATGGGCTTCCCCGGGATGGACAGGCTGGTTCGCGCCATCAACGGCGCCCGGCGCCGGTGTGCCGAGCGCGAATCGGAATGGCTGACGATGCAGGCGTCGTGCGTTCACGACCTGCGCACGCCGCTGACGCGCATGGTCCTGCGTTGCGATCTGATCGACGACGCGTCGCTGCGCGCGGCGATGGAGCGCGATCTTGACGAGATGCGCGAGCTTGCCGAGGCCGGGCTGGCCTGTGCCCGCATGCAAAGTGGCCTGGCGCAGAAGCTGCGGAATGTCGACGCCGATGGCATGTTGGCAACGCTGGTGCAGAACTATCGCGATGCCGGCTGCACGCTGGCGCTGGATGGGCTGGTGGGCCGGCCGGTTCTCACGTGTCCGCACGCGCTGCGCCGCATCCTGGTCAACCTGGTCGACAACGCCTTCCGCTATGGCAACAACGTCCGCGTGCGGGTGCGTGCCGAAGGTGGCCGCCTGCATCTGGCCGTGCTCGACTCCGGGCCCGGTATCGCCCCGGCAGAACTGGACGCCGTCTTCATGCCCTGGTATCGATCGGCGGAAACCGCCGCGCGCGGACCGGGTAGCGGGCTGGGCCTGGCGATCGCCCGCCGGCTGGCCCAGGCCATCCGTGCAGATCTGGCGCTGCAGAACCGGCACGAGGGCGGGCTCGAAGCACGGCTGTCGTTGCCGCTGTGATAACAGCGATAGCAACGATGACAGCGCAAGCGGGCCGGGCGTGCCCGCACGCTTACGGATTCACGCTTCCCTCAGGAAATGGCTGGGCGCCTCGCCCAGCATGCGCTTGAACATCGTCGAAAAGGCGCTTGGGCTGGCAAAGCCCAGTTCACCGGCGATGCGATGGATCGGCGTGCCGGATTCCAGCATCGCCAGTGACTGGGCCAGCCGAACCTGCTGTATCCACTGCCGGTAAGTCATGCCGGTGTCCCGAAGGAACAGCCGGATCAGCGTGCGCGTGCTGGCGCCCACGATATCCGACCACTGCTCGATCGTGCGTGGCATCGACGGCGACTTCAGGATCTGCTCGCAAATGGAGACCACACGCCGGTCGCGTGGCCACGGAATCTCGATGGGCAGCGTCCGCGTCTGGCCCAGTTTGTCGAGAATCAGCGTGACGATGCTCCGGTTCGGCGCGTTATCCGGATAAAGCATCGGCTGGTCGACAAGCGCCAGGATGAGTTCGCGCAGCAGCGCGTCAACTTCCACCACTTTCACGCGCGTCCCGAATTGCCTGGCCCTGTTCTGCGCGATGTAGATCGTGCGGATCTGCGTGTCCGTCAGCATCGCCTGGTCGTGCACGACGCCGGGCGGAATCCACAGGCCGCGCTGGGGCGGAATAAACCATATGCCGTTCTCGCTGGCCACGCGCATCAGCCCCTTGCTCGCATAGAGCAACTGGCCTCGCGGATGGCTGTGCGGCACGTTGTAGCTCCCCGCCTTCTTGTTGCTGCCGAACGCCGTAATCACCCGTGGCAGGTCCTGATAGTCGTGGTGGTCGTCGCTCCGGACCGGAATTTCCGGGTTGTCACTTTCGCGACGAATTCTGGCATTCATGCGATTACTCTCGGGGCGGTGTCGAGACTAACATCCAGCAACGGAATCATGCAGCGATGGCTCAATGACTGGAGGCGCCAATGTTGGTTGGAATCAGGTATGAATCGAAATCGCTCAGGCTGCTGGCAGGCGTCGGGCTGTTCGTGATGGCGCTGGCCTTGCGGCCAGGCATCGTATCGATGGGCCCGCTGGTGCATGCCATTCAGACGGAGTTTGGCATGAAACACGCGGAAGCAGCGTTGCTGACTGCCATCCCTGACCTGTGCATGGGATGCTTCGCGCTCTTCGTTCCCGCGATGGGTCGTCGCTTCGGCGGCGACCGGGTCGTCATGTTCTCGCTCGCGCTGCTGGCCGCCGCGCTGGTCTTGCGGGCGTGGGCCGGATCGCCCGCCAGCCTGCTGTTCTCGACCCTGCTGGTTGGCATCGGGATTGCCATCTCCGGGCCGCTGATCGGCGGCTGGATCAAGAGCCATTTCTCAGGCGAGGCGGCGTTCTTCATGGGGATCTATGCGGCGGGCCTGGGCATCGGTGCCACGCTGGCGGCGGTGGGCAGCGAGTCGATTGCGCTGGCTGGCGGTGGATGGCGGCTTGGCGCGGGCATCTGGGCCGTCGTCTGTGTCCTGGCGATGGTCAGTTGGCAGCGGCTGACGTCGGCCTTCCCCTCGAAGCCGCAAGCCGCCCGGACGGAAGTCGCCGTGGGGCGTTCGCCGCTGCGCTCCGGGCGCGCCTGGCTCATCGCCGCGTACTTCGGCATCGGGCAGTTCATTTGCTACGCCTGTTTTGCGTGGGTCGGCGAGAGCAGCCGGGAAATGCAGATCAATGCGTGGAGCCCGGGCGTGAACCTCGGGCTGTTCGCGGCGATGATTGCCGTCAGCAGCTTCCTGTCGGGATTTGTCACCGGCAAGTCGTTGGACCGCCGTGGCTGGCTGGCCCTGTCGGCCATCCTGTCGATTGCAGGCGCCGCCGTGCTCTGGCTCGCGCCGGGCCGGTTCGGGGCGCTTCCGGTGCTTGCCATCGCGTTGGGCCAGGGCACCTGCTTCGCGCTGGCAATGACGCTGCCGCTCGACAACACCAGCACCCATCACGAAGCCAGCCAGTGGACGGCCTTCATGCTGTTCGTCGGCTACCTCGTTGCCGCGCTGGGGCCCTTCGCGTTCGGCTTCCTGCGCGACCTGACCGGGGCGTTCCAGGCTTCCTACGGCTTGCTCGTAGCCGCGTCCATTGCCCTCCTGGTCCTGACGCCGATGCTCAAGCCGCGGCCCCTGGTGGAAGGCGCACATCGCTGATTGCGGGGGAGAATTGCCTGGCTGTATCATCGCCGGTCGCCCCATGCAGCACTTCATCACGGCATTGAACGATGACAACCACCAATAAAATAAGTCAAACCTCGTTACCGGGTGCGTTGCTCCCCGACTGGTATGCGGAACTCAGCCCCGATGGCAAGCGCGCTTTCAAGGCATCGTTTGCCGGTTGGGCGACCGATGCGTTCGACTTCATGGTGTTCAGCTTCGTGCTGGCGTCGCTGATCGAACTTTGGGGACTGGATCGCGGCAAGGCGGGCTTGCTGGGCACCGTGACCCTGATTTTTTCATCGATCGGTGGCTGGATTGCCGGCATGCTGGCCGATCGGTACGGGCGGGTCAGGGTGCTTCAGTGGACGATCCTCTGGTTCTCGGTCTGCACGCTGGCTATCGGGTTTGCGCAGAATTTCGAGCAGATTTTCGTGCTCCGCGCCCTGCAGGGGCTGGGGTTTGGCGGCGAATGGGCGGTTGGCGCCGTGCTGATCGGCGAGATCATCGCGCCCCAGCATCGCGGAAAGGCTGTCGGCCTGGTGCAGAGTGGCTGGGCGATAGGCTGGGGTGTCGCGGCCATCCTCTACAGCATCGCGTTCACGTTGCTGCCCGAATCCATCGCCTGGCGAAGCCTGTTCTGGGTGGGCATCGTGCCTGCGCTGCTGGTCCTATACATCCGCAAGCACGTGCCGGAACCGCAGGTATTCGTGGCGGATTCTGCCAGGCGGGAGAGTGGCCGCCCGGTCTCGGTATGGGCGATCTTCGCGCCGTCGATGCTGCGCCGCACGGTGCTGGCCGCGCTGCTCTGTACCGGCATCCAGGGCGGCTTCTATGCGATGTCCACCTGGTTGCCCGCGTATCTACGGATCGAGCGGCGTCTGTCGGTATTCGACACCGGCGCCTACCTGTTCGTGATCATCGCGGGCTCGTTCTGCGGCTACGTCGTGGGTGCGTACCTGGCCGACTATTGGGGACGGCGGCGCAACTTCATCCTGTTCTCGGTGCTGTCGATGGTGTCGGTGTACCTGTACCTGACGCTTCCGCTCTCGAACCAGCAGATGCTCTGGCTCGGCTTTCCGCTCGGCTTCTCGTCGTGCGGCATCTTCAGCGGGGTGGGTGCCTACCTGACGGAACTGTATCCCTCGGAATCGCGCGCAAACGGCCAGAGCTTCACCTACAACTTCGGCCGTGGCATCGGGGCGCTGTTTCCGGGTCTGGTCGGGGTGCTGAGCCACACCGCGAGCCTTGCCACAGCCATTGCCATCTTTTCGGGCGCAGCATATGGCCTGGTGCTGCTGACGGTACTGCTGTTGCCTGAGACCAAGGGGGCTTCGCTGGGGGGGCAGCCCGCCAGCGAGTAAGCCCGCCCCGCGACCGGACGCGGGGTTTTGTATCACTACGTATCCAGCCAGACGACTGACGCATGCTGATACGAGGACGTGGCGCGGTGACACACCCGCGATACGTCCTCGTCGCCTAATGGAATCCCGATCACCGATTATCGCGGAGCCACCATGAAGCTGATGTCTGTCGTAGCCCTGACCGCGGTCGCCGCTGCCTTGCTCACGGGCGCCACCGTTGCCGCCGCGCAGTCCGGCGCGAGTACCAATCCCGTCAAGAGTGGCAATCCCAACGCGTCGCCCATCTACGGCGTGACCCTGCCCGAGGGCTACCGCAACTGGCAGCTGGTTGGCCCCGCCCTGGAAGGCGAGCCGCTGAACGAACTGCGCACCGTGGTTGGCAACAAGATCGCCATCAATGCGTACAAGCGCGGCGAGCTGCCGTTCCCGGATGGCGCGGTACTGGTCAAGCTGGCGTGGAAATACACGCAATCGCCCGAGTTCAAGTCGGCCCTGGTGCCTGGGCATGCCACCACAGTGCAGGTCATGGTCAAGGACTCGAAGAAGTACGCCGCATCGGGCGGCTGGGGCTACGGACGCTTTATCGACGGCAAGCCCGCCGATCTTGCGCAGCATCAAACCTGCTTCGCCTGCCACGCCTCGCTCGTCAAGAACCGCGACTACGTATTCACGCGACTCGCGCCGTGATAGCGCGCAGCCGCCAGGCCTGCACGGCACCGTGGCGCCGGCTCATCGTGCTATGACAAAAAAAGCGGGCGATTTCGACAAAGTGCTAAGCCGGCATCGCGCAAGCTACGCCGGCGCCGCCGTGTGCGGGCTTTCGTGGTTTGCGTTCCCAGGTTTTTTCTGTCGCCGGAGAGTCCCATCCGGCCTTTTACTCGAGAGGAAAATGATGATGCTGAAGAAGACCGTACCGATGTTGATCGTTGCCGCCCTGACGGCCGTGAGCGCCGTGCAACTGGCCCACGCGCAGACCAACTCGGGCCGCACCCTGCGGAAAGTCGACCCGTACACCGATGGCGCGAAGGTCGGCAAGCCCGACCCGTACACCGACGGCGCAAAGGCCGACAAGTTCGATCCGTACGCCGGCGGTGCCAAGACGTCGACCCGCACGGACTTGGCACCTCGCAAGGCCGACCCGTACACTGACGGCGCCAAGGTCGGCAAGCCCGATCCGTATCTGGACGGTGCCCGGACCGGCAAGCCCGACCCGTACACCGACGGCGCAAAGAAGTGAACTGCCGGATGGGTGTCTGATCGGACGCCATCCGCACCGGGGCTGTGCGCGACGCCGACGCGAGTGTCGCTCGCGCTCGTCCCGCGTCCTCAACAGAGGGCCAGCAGGTCGGCGGACATCGCGATTTTCCACACCACACGTCGATACAATTCCTGAGGCTTTGCCACACAAGCCGGATACATCTCCCTTTCATCATGCGATCAACGTTGCGCCCCCAATGGTGGTGGGCCGGCGAGACATCAATCAGACGTGATGGAGGGCTCCGTGAACACCCCTGACAACTCGAACAACCCGAACGCCTCGAACAATTCGACCCACGCGACCAACGCGACCCACGCAACGCCGGAATCGAGAAGATTCACCCGGCGGGGCTTCCTCGGAGTATCCGCCGCGGTGGCGGGCTACGGCATGGGCATCGCCGCATTCTCCGGCGACGTGATGGCCGGGCAGGCGCCCGAAGGCGCGACCGATACGCTTGTGCCGACCGATGCAATCCGCCCGTTCCGCGTGTCGTTTCCGAAGGAAGCGCTGGTCGACCTGCGGCAACGGATTCTGGCTACGCGCTGGCCGACCCGCGAGACCGTCACCGACGCATCGCAAGGCGTCCGGCTAAACACCGTGCAGCAGCTTGCCCGCTACTGGACCGCCCAGTATGACTGGCGCAAGGTCGAAGCCAGGCTCAATGCCCTGCCGCAGTTCAAGACGACCATCGACGGCGTCGACATCCACTTTATCCACGTGCGGTCGAAGCACCCCAATGCGCTGCCGGTGATCATCACGCACGGGTGGCCGGGTTCGGTCATCGAGCAGCTGAAGATCATCGACCCGCTCACGGACCCGACGGCCCACGGCGGCCAGGCGTCCGACGCGTTCGACGTGGTGATCCCGTCGATTCCGGGGCATGGATTCTCCGGCAAGCCGACCACCACGGGCTGGGACCCCGTGCGTGTGGCCCGTGCGTGGATCGTGCTGATGCAACGCCTGGGTTATCGGCAGTACGTGGCGCAGGGCGGCGATTGGGGTGACGCCATCTCGGAGCAGATGGCGCTGATCGCACCGTTGGGGCTGCTTGGCATTCACGTCAACATGCCGGCGACCGTGCCTGCCGACATCTCGAAGGCGCTCAAGTATGGCGAACCGGCACCGGCGGGGCTGTCGGCCGAAGAGCGCCATGCCTTTGACCAGCTCGACACGTTCTTCAAGCACGGGCTGGGGTACGCGATCGAGATGGCGAATCGTCCGCAGACGCTCTATGGCATCGAGGATTCACCCATCGGCCTGGCCTCGTGGATGCTCGACCACGACGCCGCCAGCCACGCGCTGATTGCGCGGGTGTTCGACGGAAAGAGCGAAGGTCTGACGCGCGACGATGTGCTCGACAACATCACGCTGTACTGGCTGACCAGAACGGCGGTGTCGTCGGCGCGGCTGTACTGGGAGAACAAGCTGCCGTTCTTCGATGTGAAGAACCTGAAGATTCCGGTGGCCGTGAGCGTGTTCCCGGATGAGATTTACGCCGCCCCGCGCAGCTGGACAGAGCGTGCGTATCCGAAGCTGATTCACTACAACCGACTGTCGAAGGGTGGCCATTTCGCGGCCTGGGAACAGCCGAAGGCGTTCTCCGAGGAACTGCGCGCAAGCTTCCGGCCGTTGCGCGGCGCGCAGTCGTGATCGGGTGACAGGGCGGGGCGACCATCCGCGCCATCGCGTGTCGCATGCGATGGTCGTCCTTGCCCCGCCCACATGACGGTATGTGGGCGGGGCTCGTCAGGCGCCACCGATCTCGCGCCAGATCCCCAATAGCGCCACCGTCTTCTCCACGCCGCCACGCTCCACTTCGCCTGACTCGGTTGCGGTCGATCCAGTCATTGCCCCAGGCCAGCCCTTCGGCCATGGCCCGTTCGCAAGTCCGGAAGACGCCGATATCACATGACTGCACCAGGACCGCGCCGCTTTGCGCCACGCGCCCGGATGCCTGCCAATTGTTTTCCCCCAGAAACAGCTACCCAGACATATCCAATGCCTTTGAGAAAATTGTAAGAAGGACGCCGCCGCCGGCGGTACATTGCAGTGTTGTCCGGAATGTCCGGGTTCAGGACATCCCTGATATGCTTGCACTCACTATCGGTCACGCACCGCCCCATGCCATCGACCCACGTCTATACCAATCAGGCTTCCACCCTTCGCGAGTTTGAAGGCGAATGCGTCAGCTTTGACGCCGCCGGATATGTCGTGGATTTCGGACAGGCGTGGTGGGAATGCAGCCCGGCCTCCGTTGCCGCGCTGGACCGCCCGCGCATGCAGCAGCTTCTCAGACGGTTGCGTGCCGGTGACCTAGTGGCAACCCTGCGGCTCTGCAGTCTTGGCAGTTCGGTTCGCGATGTGGTGGCCACGGTCGAGCGATTCCGGTCGCTCGGCGTGAAACTTCACTGTGTGGAAACCGGCGAGGCGATGCTGACCGATGCCGCCTCGGTAGCATTTCGGACACTGCAGGCCGTCGAGGGCCTAGAACACGACACGCGTAGCGCGCGGATGAAGGCCAGCGCGGAACAGGCCGTGGAGCGCGGCAGCCGCCTGGGACGCCGTCCGGCACTGGCAACCGACATGCACGATGAAATCCGGGCGGCCCTCCGCTGCGGCGCTTCCGTCAGCGAACTGGCCCGCACTTTCAAGGTGTCGCGCCAGACCATCATGCGGATTCGGGACGTCCACGCGGAGTGACGCCAGTTCCCATGCGGCATGTACGATCGGGTGGCGCGATGCAAATCTTGCCCACAAGGTCAGCACCACCACGCTGATGCCCGGGTGCCACGGGGCGCTGTTCATTGGCATTTACGTGCCTTTTGCCGGCACGATGTCGAGGGACCAGTAGCGCTCGGGCACGCCGATGTCCGCGAGTTGGCCGGCGTTGAACAACGGCAACTGGCTTGCGTAGGCCTCGACCGCCGCCATTTTCAGGGTTTGCCAGGGTGCGAGCGGAAAGTGCACCGGGGCGGCAATCAGGCCGGCCTGCCACCAGCCTATCAGCCGGCTTTGCACCATGCCGGGCAATCGGCGGTAGATGGCGTCCTCATAGAACAGCCAATACACCGGAGGCACCGGCGCACCGCCTTCCGCCGTATCGGCTGTCTGCATGGTCGATATGGTGGCGCGCAACAGCATGCACGCCTTGCCGACGAGCACGTGATCGCTATGGAACAGGCCCATCGGGGCCACGACCGTACCGCCGCGTTGCATCGACGGCGAAGCGGCCAGCCCGGCCATGATCTCCTCTGCGCCGTGCTGTCGACCATACTGCCCGTCGAGAAAGTCGAGCCAGTCAGGCCGTGCGCCAAGCAGGTTCAGGCCACGTGCGTCTTCGCGGCGCCGTTGCGAGATGGCCTGCGTCACGCTGCTGAAGCCTGCCGCCCGATCCCAGTCTGGCACCTCGATCCCGGCGCCGGGAACGCCCGCCAGCACGGTTACGACGACGGCATCTTGGGCGGCGGCAAGCAGCGCGCCGCAACTGAAGACGGCGTCGTCCAGGTGGGGAGAAATGACGGTCAGCGGTTCGGGGATCTGGAGGCGCGGCATCGATATCAGCGAAAGTCAGTCGGGTGACGTCACGCGCTAGCGCAGGGTCTCGTCGCAAAGGCAAGCCAGCATCGCCAGGTGATCGGCGAAGCCGCCGGGCGCGCGGCCATTGGCGCGGGCGCTGGTCACCACGCGTGGCAGCGTGCTCCACGCGATCTGGGAGTTCAGCGCAAGCAGGCGCTGCACCAGCGCCACATCCTCGCTGCTGGCATGGGGCGGAAATCCGCCGGCACGGCGATAGGCCTGCGAGCAGACGCCGAGATTGGCGCCGTGCACATGGCGGTGATCGTCGGTGCGCTGATAGCGGGCGGCAAACCGTATCGAGACATGCGGGGGATGCTCGCTCCAGTCGTCGACGGTGACCAGACCGCACACGGCATCGGCAGCCAGTGCCAGTTGTGCCACAAGCCAGTCCGGTGCCACGCGGCTGTCGGCATCGGTGAAGGCCAGCCAGCGTGCGTCAAGGGCCAGCAGCAGTTCGGCACCGGCGTGCCGTGCGATGCCGACATTGCGCGCGGCGATGGTCAGGCAGGTAACTTGCGCCGGTGCATGGCGGCTGGCGATGTCCAGCGAACGGTCGCTGCAGTCGTCGAGCACCACGACCAGCATCACCGGTTCGCCCTGCAGGCCAGGGTGAAGCGCGGCGGCACGCAGCGCAAGCAGGCACGCCTCCAGGCTCGCCTCTTCGTTATGGACGGGCACGACAACACCGATCATCGCGTGGGCTCCCGGCTGCGCAGCGGTGCAGGGTTGCGAGACCAGACATCGAGCAGGAAGTCTGGCTCCACATGCCGTACATGCCGAAACAGACCGGGTTGGCGCGCGATGGCAGCATGGACATGGCGGGTCGGCTGGCGGCGCTCCGCGAACGGACGCAGCCAGTGGCACGCGAGGAGGGTGCCGGCTGGCGTGAGCGCCTCGGCGGCGTGGGCCACGGTCTGCAGCCACGGCGCGCGATCGAAGTAGTAGCCAAGCTCACTGAGCACGATCAGGTCGAAACGGCCGACGGGCCATACGTCCGGCAGGTTCGCCACGCGTGCCTCGACATGCGCCACGCCCGCCACGCGCGCACGGGTACGTGCGATGGCGCGCGGTACGACATCCACGGCCAGCAGCGCGTCGCAGCGCGCGGCCAGCCGCTCGGTCAGCAAGCCAGTGGCACAGCCAGCTTCCAGCGCCCGGGCGTAGCGGGGCTCGGGCAGGGCGGCCATCAGCAGGTCGCGCTTGCGTGCCTCGTACCAGAGCGATGCCAAGCCCCAGGGGTCGTCCTGCTCGAAGAGCCCGGCGAAGTCGGTGGTGGCGTCGGTGGGTGTCATAGCTGGTAGTCGTGCTCGCTGCCATGGCTGACATCGCCGTCGCCAGTAGCCTGGCTCAGCCTGTCCCCCAGTTTGGCCAGATCGCGCTCCGCGTGGCTTTGCCGCAGGAGTACAGGCAGGTCCGCGAACAGCGCGGCCAGCCGCGCATCGCGGCAGAGCGGGCCTGCCCCAAGCACGTTGCCCGCGCGCTGCATCGCACGCTGGACGGTGGCCTCGACCGCCCAGCGCACTCGCATGGCTGCCACGTAGGCGTCGGTCTGCGAGTGTGTGTCGATCCAGTCAGCCGATTCTCGCAGCAAGGCCGCTGCCGCGCGCAAGTCGCTGTCGATGGCGCCCAGATGCGCGGCAGCGTGGGGATCGCCATGGCGGCATACCGCACGCCGCACGGCCTGCGCAAAGGGCAGCACGGCACCGTACCAGCACGCGGCGATGCCCGCGCCGCCCTGCCAGAACCCGGGCCGATCCAGATAGGCGCCTGCACGGCCGATTTGCAGGGCGGGGCATTGATCCAGTATGACGTCGCCACTGCCAGTGTCGCGCATGCCCACGGCGTGCCAGCCCTCCCTGGTGATGCGCACTCCGGGGCCGTGCACGTCGATGACCGCGATCAGCGCCCCGCCATTGCCGTCGTGGCAGGTGACCAGTGCGTGCGACACGGCCTGCGCGCCCGAACACCACGCCTTGCGACCGTCAAGCCGGAGCGGCCTGCCGCCCGCCAGGCCGGTGCGCGCCGCCAGCGCGCGGATGCCGGTGTCCATGGCAGCCCGCGCCTGCACGCGTGCGTCGGGCGGCTCGGCGGCCCAGACTGCCCAGCGCGTGTTGGCTTCGGGGCGGCCCTGCGCGACTTCCATCAGGATGGCCAGCGCGTCGGCATGCGCCTCGAACAGCTTGATGGCGATGGCGCCGTGCGTGGCGGCGATGTCCGAGAATAGTCGCCAGCGGGCCAGTGTCTGTCCGTTGCCCGGCAGCGGGATGCCGTCAGGCGTAGCGTAGCGGGCGATCAGTGATCCGAGCGTGTCGTTCGGGGCCATGGTGGCGGGCGTTGCGTTCACATGCACGGCGCTCCGCAAGTTTCCTGCCAATACCACCGGATGTCCCCGAGACCCATGGCACGGGATTCGCAGACGCGGAGCGTCGGCCGCACGGCATGCTGGCCGGCCCGGCGTGGGCCCATATTTGCCGATTGGTTGTAGCGGTTACAAGCGAAAGCCGAGTGGCCGTGGCCGACCACGAACTATGGTGTGCGGACCCCGATCGCCTTCAACATGGCCCGCCGATAGGCCCGGTCGGCGGCAAGCGTGCGGCACAGCAGTGCCAGCAGCCGCTCGGAATGTGCGGCAGGGTATCCCTTCTGCTTCAGGAGCCGCAGATGTTGCAGGCGCGCGAATCTCGCGGCGCAACCGTTGTATCCGGTGGCCGACGGGAAGTATCTCTCGTTCGATCAGGGCCTGTTGCCGTTGTGTCTCCAGGTCGTCGTCGCTATAGCGCATGCGATCCATCGCAGCCATCCGGTTGATCCGTATGGGCGAGGATTCGCATCATTCGTTCCTGGTGCGCGCGCAGCGGCGATAACGGGATGCTGTAAACCCGCTCGCCAGATGGTGTAGCGCAAGGCGTACATCGTCTGAGTTGCCGCTTCGGTCTGGCCAGTTACCACGGATAGGCTAGGCTGCCGCAGCCGGGCGGTGTTACCCCGGCCAGCGCGCCCTGACCCGATCCGCAATGCTGCAGGCCAGCGCGTCGATCCCCTCGGCCGACAGGCTGTCTGCGGTGATGGTCATGCGATCGTCCCACCGATGGAAGTGTTTGCGCTGTGAACGCGCGTAGGACGGGTCGTAGTGCCGGGTAGCCAGTTCGGCGAACAGGTCCGGCAGGTTGCGGGCCCGCGCCATGGTCTGCCAGGCGTCGATGGTGGTCTTGCCGTGCAGGGCCTTGAGCCGCCCGAGCTGTTCGGCCAGCCATTCGGGCCGGTCGCCCAGGTAGGCGTAGTCGCGCAGCAGGAAGGCCAGCCGCGCCGGCATCGGTACCTCGATTTCCAGGCAGAGGCTGTCGCGCATACGGGCCACCATGGGCACCGGCAGGTTGAGCTGGCCGATACGCGCGCTTTCGCCTTCGACGAACAGCGGGCGGGACAGGTCGATGGACTCGATGGCGTCGGCCAGTGTCGTCTCGAAAGCGGTCTGCGAGGGCTGCGGCACGCCTGGCAGCGCGCCCAGCAGCGATCCCTTGTGCCGCGCCAGGCGTTCGATATCGACCACCTGCTCGCCGTGGGCCGCCAGGGCCTGCAGCACCCGTGTCTTGCCGCTGCCGGTGGCGCCACAGATCACGACCAGTGGCAGTTGCGGCGCCAGGGCTTCCAGCGCGGCGATGACATGCCGTCGCCATGACTTGTAGCCGCCAGCCAGCTGCTGGGCGTCCCAGCCCACCATGCGCATCCAGGTGGTCATCGCGCCGCTGCGCAGCCCGCCGCGCCAGCAGTAGACCAGCGGCCGCCAGTCCTGCGGCCGGTCGGCAAAGCGTTCGCGCAGGTGTCGGGCCAGGTTGGCGGCCACCATGGCGCCGCCAACCCGGCGGGCCTCGAAGGCACCGGCCTGCTTGTACAGCGTGCCGACGATGCGCCGTTCCTCGTTGTCGAGCACCGGGCAGTTGATCGCGCCCGGAATATGGTCGATCTCGAACTCGGCCGGCGAACGCGCGTCGATGATGGTGTCGAAGGCGTGGCGGTCTTCTACGCGCACAAAGGGCTTCATGAGAGCACGGGCAGAGCGGGCAGGGAAATGGTTCGGGGATGACGCCTACTGTAACGGAGGCCGCCCGGGATGGCCGAGATTTTTGCGGGCAGCGGCCGGCCCGCAAGGATGCGAAAAGCCGGCGGCGGCGCCATGCGGCGGCCGGGGCCTGCGTGCTATGCTGCGCCGCCCTGCTTCTGCAAGGATCCGGTAAGAATCAGGCGGCATCATCATGATTCATCGCGGACTTTCGCCATGTCGACAACCCAAACCACCTCCGCCCCGAAGGGTCCGCCTGGGCTGGTCGATACGTTCGGCTGCTCGGCGGACAAGCTCGGCGCCGACCAGGCCCTGTCAAGTAGCGACATCCAGTTCCATCGCAAGAGCTCGCGCCTGGAGTCGGGTCAGATTGCCATGCCTGCGGCCGAGCGCGGCTTTGTCGCGGGCATCGCCCTGGAGGCTGGCCACCGTCGCCGCATCATTGCCGGGCGCCACGCGCGCACGCACGATTTCGCGGCGGGCGACATCTACGTCCGCAGCCTGTCCGAAGACTACAAGGCCGATTACGAGACCCGTTTCGATTTCATCCTGATGGAGTTGCCGCGCAGCTTCATCGAGCGCACCAGCAGTGAGATGGGTCGTGCGCGACAGCGCGCACTGCGCGAGGCCGCCGGCCAGCCCGACCCTGTGCTGGCCCACCTGGCCCAGGCCATGGTGCCCGCGCTGAGCCATCCCGAGCATGCCTGCCGGCTGTTCATCGACCAGTTGAGCCTGACCATTGGCGTGCACCTGGTGAGCCAGTATGGCGAGGAGCCGGTGGCGTCACGCAAGGTCAATCGCCTGCTGTCGCCGCGCAGCGTGGCCCGGGCCAAGGAATTTCTGGCGGCCAAGATCGACGGCGACCTGTCGATTGCCGATGTGGCCGACGCCTGCCAGTTGTCGCGCAGCCATTTCACGCGTGCATTCCGCGATACCACCGGCCAGACCCCGTATCAGTGGCTAATGGCCCAGCGGCTGGAACGCGCCTGCGCACTGCTGCGCGGCGCCGCTGCCGTGCCACTGGCCGAGGTGGCCATGGTTTGCGGGTTTTCCGACCAGAGCCATTTCACGCGCGTGTTCACGCGGCACATGGGCATGACGCCCGGCGTCTGGCGCCGCCGCTATCTCGGCTAGCGCTGGCCCGGCGGCCACCGGAAGCTGGTCGATGGGGTGGCATTTTCGTCACACATAAAGCGGCAATCCAGCGCGCAAACATCCCAGACGCGTCACAAATTGACAAGTCAATGTCTGATACATGACGTAGATTACGTCTGACTGCCGCACGGCGCGCCACCAGAAGCCACAAGCTTCTGTCCCCGGCCGCCTGCGGTGTTTTATTGTTTGCCAATGGGAGATGCCGGCTATGACACCGCAAAGTGACCCGTCCTCGGGAACGGCATTCCAGCGGGACGCCATCCGCATGGTGCGTGAGGTCGCGCTAGCCATCGAGCGGCGTATTCAGGAAAACCTCAGGGGTGCCGGCCCCGACACGGGACCGTGCCATAGCGATACGGCCATCATCCAGTGCCTGCAGGACCAGATGGTGCATCTGTCTCGCGTGGCCACGCTGGGCACACTGGCGGCCTCGATCGCGCACGAAATCCGCCAGCCCCTGACCGCCATCCGCATCGAGGCTGGCACCATCGCGCGCTGGATGCATCGCGACGCGCCGATGGCCGGAGAAATCACCGACGGCATTCGCCGTATCCAGGAGCAGTCCGAGCGCGCCGAGGGCGTGATCCGCAGCCTGCGTGCGCTGATGCGTCGCGAGCCTTTGCCGCCCCAGCCCTTTCGGCTGGATGAAGCGCTGCGCGAGGTACTGCCGCTGGCCGATTGCCGGATTAGCGTCGCCAGCGTCGACCTCCGGCTCGATCTCGATCCGACGTTGCCGCCGGTACATGGCGACCGCGTGCAGATCCAGCAGGTCATGCTCAACCTGTTGCTCAACGCGGTGGAAGCCAGGCGCGACGGCCCGCCGGGCAGCGCCCGCGTCACGCTACGCACGCGGCACGGCGCCGACCGGATGGCCGTGATCGAGGTGATCGACAACGGTCGCGGCATCGAAGCGGGGCAACTCGCCCGGATCTTTGAGCCGTTCTTCAGCACCAAGGACGACGGCATGGGGATTGGTCTCGCCATCTGCCGCTCGATCGTCGAACTGCATGGCGGCACCATCGCCGCTACGTCGGGCGACGGACAGACCACGGTGACCGTGGCGCTGCCGTTGTACGCGCCCGCCGCTTAGGCAAGCCGGCGCGTTGGCGCCAGGGGAATCAGGCCGCGTCGGTCGCGGCGGCTGCGTCGGGCTCGGCTTGTTGGGGCTCCGGGCGCATGGCGCGCAGGATGTCGCGCCAGCTGACGATGCCGACGGGCCGGAACTGTTCGTCCACGATGGGAATGCACGATACCTGGTGCGCCAGGAACAGGTCGATCGCGTCGGCGATGGCGGCTTCCGGGCGCAGCGTGATCGGCTGGCGGGACATGATCTGGTGGACGCGCCGGTTCAGGGTATTGAGATCCCTGGCCGATTCCACATTACTGCCGATGAATGGGCTCATGGCCCGCAGCAGGTCGCGATCCGACACCACGCCGTGAAGCCTGCCGTCCTCCACCACCAGCAGATGGTGGAAGTTCGCGGCGTCAAAAATATCCTTCACGGTTGCCAACGTGTCATCGAAGACCACGGTGGCCACCTGTTTCGACATGATGCTGTCAATACTCACTACTGGCTCCGTTCAGCTAGATCAGGCACGCGCGTCGCCACATGCTGCGGCAGGCGGACGCGCGGGTGACATGTGCACGGTAGGTATAACGGCAGCATCGGCCGGAAGCTGAAGCGCCGGCCGGCGTGCGTCAGTCGTCGAACGTCCCCTGATACTCGGGGGAGGCATCGGACCGCGTATTGAGCTCGAACATCACGCCGCCCGGTGCGCGGCAGAAGAAGCGCGAGCCTCGCCCGTTGTTGAAGACGCTGGTTTCGAGCTTCACGCCATCGTTCTGGAAGCGCGCGTACAGGTCACGCATGGCTTCGAGCGTCGGCAGCTCGAAGCCCAAGTGGAAATTGCCGGGCCATTCGGGCACGTAGTCGCTTGCATGGTCGATCACCACGTCGAAGCCTGCGCGCTTGAGGATGAACGACTGCTGCCACGTCCCGGCGATTGTGAATCCCAGGTACTGCTCGAAGAAGCGAGCGGTGGCCGCGGTGTCGGCGGAGGGAAAGCTCAGGTGGTTGAGCTTCATGGTATGGGTAACGTCAGTCATCGTCGGTCTCTCATGCTGGCGGCGGGGCACCATTGCCCGGCTCGCCCGAGGACGTCAGATTATTGGCGGCGACCCGTCGCCACAACTCGCATTGGAGGCATGTGCCACATGGCCGCAAGACCCGCGTCAGGCCGGGGTTCCAGGCGGCTGTGACGCAGGCTCGCGAACAGGGCGTGCTCACATTCGGCGTTTGCCGACGCGGGCCAGATAGCCGAAAATCGCTGCCCGCAGCCGGTGTTCCAGGCTTTCGATATCGCGTTCGCCGCGCTCGCCGGCGGCGTCGACCATGCCGCGAATCATGGCAAACAGGTCGCCAGCCACCATCTCGACCTGGGCCGGATCTGGCACCACGCGGCCCACGATCGTGGTGAACAGGGCTTGCAGCTCGGCCGAATCCACTTCGTCGCGCAACGCGGGCCGCGCTTCTTCGATGTCTAGCAGCTTGGCCAGCATGGGCCGCTGCAATTGCTGTCGCACGCAGGCGCCCAGCAGGTATTCGAGCGCGGCCCTGCCGCCGCGCCGGGTCAGCGCAAACGCCATGTCGTCGCGAAACCGCTGGGTTTCACGCTGGATCAGCGCCACGGTCAGCGCATCCTTGCCGGGAAAGTACTGGTAGAGCGAGCCGATGCTGACGCCGGCACGATCAGCCACCGCGTTGGTGTTGAAGCCTTCGACGCCGCCGGCCTCCAGCACCTGGGCGGCTGCCTCGACGATGGCGGCCACGGTCTCGCCGGCACGTGCCTGGCGCGGGGTCTTGCGCGGGCGCAGCGGCGCGCTGGGTTTGGATTGGGGCATTGCGCGGCGACCTCGTCTATCGCTGCTGGATGGCGGCGCTGTCCAGCGCCTCAAGGCGCGGACAGCCCAGCAGGGCCATCGCCACTTCCAGTTCGGTCTGCAGCATCGTTAGCATGTGCGCCACGCCGGGCATGCCACCCACTGCCAGCGCGTGCAGGATCGGCTGGCCGACCAGCACGGCCCTGGCGCCCAGCGCAATGGCCTTGGCAATATCGGTGCCGCGCCGGATGCCACCGTCCAGCAGGATCGGCACCGCGCCATTCACGGCCTGTGCCACGGCCGGCAGCGCGTCGATGGTGGCCGGTACGGTGTCCAGCGTGCGGCCGCCATGGTTCGAGACGATGATGCCTGCCACCCCCGCATCCAAGGCGGGCCGGACATCGGCAGGATTGAGCAGCCCCTTGACCAGCACCGGCAGCGTCGTCTGGCTGCGCAGCCATGCCACGTCCTGCCAGGTGGGCGCGTGGCGCAGCATGCTCCGGAAAACCGGGCTGCCGTGGCTGGCGTCGTGGGCCTGCTGGGGTGGCAGGTCCGCCAGATTCACAGCCCTGACGCCGTCGGGCAGGCGGAATCCCGCACGCTGCTCGACATTGCGGATGCCATTGACCACGGCATCGATCGTCAGCACGATGGCCCGGTAGCCGGCCTGCTCGGCGCGACGCACCAGAGTTAGCGTGTCGTCGCGGCGCGGCTGCAGGTAGAGTTGGAACCACAGCGTCGTGGTGGATGTGCGGGCGATGTCTTCCAGCGATACGCTGGCCTGCGTGCTGACCGTCATCCAGGTACGCGTCAGCGATGCCGCGTGCACGGTGGCCAGTTCGCCGTCGGGATGCACGAGCTTGTGATACGCGGTGGGCGCGATCAGCACCGGATAGTCGAGCGCCTGACCGAACAGTTCCGAGCACGCCGACGCCTGCGACATGTCGACCAGCGCGCGCGGCATGAGGCGGATGCGCTCGAAGGCCGTCTGGTTGTCGCGCTGGGTGATGCCATCGGCCGAGTACCCGGCGATATACGCCGCAACGGCCGGATGCACGCGTTCGCGAAAGCGGCGTTCGTAGTCGAGCACGGAAACGGTATCGGCAGGAATCATCGTCAAGGCTCGGCCCAGCGCCGCAGCAGGTTGTGATAGTGGTTGACCAGTGACAGCACCGCGTCGTCGCCGAGCCGCTTGCGGATGCCGATGATCGTCATGTCGAGCGCGTGCGGCGTGGTGCGCATGCCATCGTCCTTGACCATCGACTGGGCCCAGAAGAACGAGGCCCAGCGGCAGCCGCGCGTGACGGGCGTGACCCGATGCAGCGACGAGGCAGGATACACCACCATATGTCCGGCCGGCAGTTTGACGGCGTGGGTGCCGAACAGGTCTTCGATGACGAGTTCGCCGCCGTCGTATTCGTCGGGGTCGGACAGGAACAATGTAGTGGAGACGTCGACGCGCATGCGCATGCCGCCCGTGCCGGGCATGGTGCGGATGGCGTTGTCGACGTGCGTGCCGAACGTCATGCCGGCTTCGTAGCGGTTGAGCATTGGCGGCAGCACACGCAGCGGCAGCGCAGCCGAATGGTAGGCCGGGCAGTGGCCCAGTGCCTTCAGGATGCCGTCGGCCAGCTCCAGGGCTTCGGCGGTGTGCATCGGCAATTGCAGGTTGGCCTTGGACTGCGCGGCCAGGTCGCCGGCCGTGACGCGGCCGTCTACCCAGTCGGACGCTTCCAGGCGCTGCCTGAGCGTGCGGACTTCGTCAGGCGTCAGGACATCGGGAATGCGGATCAGCATTGTGGGGATTCTTCAAAGGATGGCCAGCCCCTGCGAACAGTGAAGGGGCCAGCCAGATTCGGCAGGATCAGAACGTCATGCCGACGTTGAGCAGCGCGGCGCGGCCCGAAGCCGGCCGGGCCCGTGACGCGTTGAACGCCGACGCATAGTTCAGGCTGTTGGTCAGGTTGTAGCCGTTGAGCGATGCGCGGAACTTGCCCTGCTGGAACGCTAGCATGGCGTCGAGCGAGAAGGTGTCGGGCACGCGGTCGGTGTTGTCCGAATTCGCCCAGTACCCCGACGCATATTGGACGCCGCCGCCCAGTGTCAGCTTGCCCGGCAATGGCACGAGCGCGTGCGGGATGTCATACGCCGTCCACAGCGTGATGTTGTGGTGCGGCACGCCGGGCGCCACATTGCCAACCAGCGCCGGTCTGGTGGCCGACGTCTCCTCGTCATCCAGGTAGGCATAGGCCAGATTGGCCGACCAGTTGGTGGTGATCCGGCCGGTCAGCCCAAACTCCGTGCCGCGTATGCGCCGGCCCTCGCCGCTGTCGGAAAAACCGCTGGCGACCGCGCCGGCTCGCTGGCGGCACCGGCCTTAGGCACCTCGGTCTGCACGCCGCCCACGGCCAAGGTGATATCGGTGCCCACCGGCCGGTACGAGCGCGAGAACGACGCATAGAGCATGGCGTCCTTGGTCGGTTCCCAGATCGCACTGATGGCCGGACTCAGTTTCTTGGAATCCGCCGTGCCACCCGCCGTCGAGGCGCTGGTCTCGTATTCGCTGCGGAAGAAGTCCCAGCGCAGGCTGCCGAGCAGCGAGACCTGTTCAGTCAGCTAGACGCGGTCGCTCACGAATACGCCGACGTTGGTGGAGTTGGCTGACCGATGCAAGCCAGGCTGCCTACGACCTGTCGCTGGCGCGCTATCGCAAGGGCGTGGACAGCTATCTGAGCGTGCTGGTGGCGCAGCGTTCGCTGTACGCGGCGGAGCAGGACCTCGTCACGCTTCGCCTGACGTGGCAGGGCAACCTGGTGACGCTATACAAGGTGCTGGGCGGCGGGGCGGACGGGGTGTGAGCGCTCAGAAGCTGGCCGCCAGGCCCAGCGATACCCCGGACACGTTGTTGCCGAACACGTAGCGCACCACCGCGCGCACGCGCGTGACGAAAACCTCGTGCGCCGTGGTGTCCAGTTCCAGACCCATCCCGAGCGTCGTCAGATAGTTGAATCCCAGCGCCCCGGCCTGGGCCCCGAGGTAATGCGAGTGCGACAGCTCGAGCACGTAGCGCACCGGGCGGTCCATCGCGAAGTAGCCGGTCGGGGCGCGATAGCGCGCATAAAGGTTGGCGGTCTGGGCGATGGCCGAGCCCTGCACGGCATCCGACGACCCGCCGAAGCTCTTCAGGTGGATATTGGTGTAGCGCAGTTCGACGTCGATGTCGTGCTCGGGCCGGTAGTGTTCCCAGTCGATCATGACCGAGCCGCCTAGCCCGTAGGCGTTGAGCGATCCGCCGTCGAGGAAGTTGATGGTGCGGTCGCTCCTGCGGTTCAGGAAGCCTTGCGCCAGTCGCAGGTCGCTGGACACATTGCCCAGCGACGCGTTGAAGATCGGGCGGAACACCAGTTCCCGGCTCTCGGTCAACGGGAAGTCCCAGCCGATGCCCACGGTGCCCGCCACCGTGTTCCAGCGGGTGGGCAGTTCGCGCGACTCCGTGCCGTTCGATGCCACGAATGTGGGGTCGTAGCGGCTGTAGGCGATCGACCCTTCCATGTAGATCGGCGTGGACTTGCTGAGGGTGAAGCCGCCGCCCAGCTGCGACATGACGATGCCGGGGTTGGCAGTCTGCCCATTCGAGATCGACAGCGAACTCGACGCCAGGTCCGGGACCACCGAAAAGCTCATCAGCGTCAGCACCGCATTGGCCTGGCGCTGCACGGCCGGACCGAATACCACGTTGAAATCGGGCGATTGCTGCGCGTGCGCCGGCGCCGCGCCGCCCCACAGCAGCACGGCGGGCAGCAGCGCGGCCAGGCAGCGCCGACGGACGAAACCGGATCCTGGAAGCGTCATGCGGCCCATTGGGGGGTCGGCCGGATAGGACCGGCGGCGGTCGGCAATGCTGCAAAGCGTACGCCAGCGCGAGGCGGCTTGCGAATTGGACCAAAGCCGTATGGGCATGGCCGGGCGGGCGGGCCAAAGCGACCTATTGGCCCAAGGTTCCATTGCGGCGCGTCTGGCCGCCATCTATATCTTGTGCTGATAGCCGGAGAAGGGGACGTCGGCACCATTTTGCGGAGGGACGCCATGACGGGTGGCAGCGGGCGATATATGCGGCGCATGCGATGCATCGGCCACTGGATGCTTGCCTGCCTGGTGGTCTCTACAGGCAGCGTCCTGGCGCAGCCGGCGCCGGCACAGCCGTCTGCGCAGGGCCAGCAGGCGACATCGGAGCAGCAGACCTTCAAGCCAGAGGAAATCGAGGCGCTGGTGGCGCCTATCGCGCTGTATCCGGATTCGGTGCTGTCGCAGGTGCTGATGGCGGCGACCTATCCATTGGAAATCGTCCAGGCCGCGCGCTGGCTGAAGGCCAATTCGAGCCTCAAGGGCGATGCGGCCGTGAAGGCCGTGCAGGACCAGCCATGGGACGTCAGCGTGAAGTCGCTGGTGGCGTTTCCGCAGGTGCTGGAGCCGATGAACGACAAGCTCGACTGGACGCAGAAGCTTGGCGACGCTTTTTTGGCCCAGGAAAAGGACGTGCTGGCCGCCGTGCAGCGGCTGCGCAACAAGGCCCAGCAGTCCGGCAACCTGAAGTCGAACGAGCAGCAGAATGTGACGGTTCAGCCAGCTACGCAAAGCAGCGGCACGCAGCAGACCATCATCATCGAGCCCGCGAATCCCCAGGTGATCTACGTGCCGGCGTACAACCCGGCCACTGCCTACGGTAGTTGGGGCTACCCGAGCTATCCGCCCTACTACTGGCCGCCGTATCCGGCTTACTACCCGGGCGCCGCGCTGGCCACCGGGTTTGCCTGGGGCGTAGGCCTGGCGGCCGCCGGCGCCATCTTCGGCAACTGCAACTGGGGCGGCGGCGACGTGAATATCAACGTGAACCGCGCCACCAACATCGACCGCAACTTCAACCGCAACAACGTGGAAGGCGGCAACAAGTGGAAGCACGACTCCAGCCACCGCAAGGGCGTGGCCTATCGCGATAATGCTTCGCGCGAGAAATTCGGCAACAACGTGGGCGGCGCCGATCGGCGCAACGACTTCCGGGGCCGCGAGGGTGACCGGGGTGGCGATCGCGCAGGTGATCGCTCGGGCAACCGGGCTGGCGACCGCAGTGCGGATCGGGCTGGAGACCGGGCCGGAGATCGGGCGGGCGACCGGTCGGCAGACCGGGGTGGCGACCGGGCTGGCAACCGCGCGGGCGACCGTGGCCAGGGTGTTGGCGGCGATCGTGCCAGTACCGGCGACAGGCTGTCCACGGATCGCGGAGGGGCGGGCGACCGTGGCGGCGCGGGCGCAAACCGCACCAGCTACAGCGGCGGTGGCCGGGACAACGCATTCCAGGGCGTGGGCGGAAGTGGTGCGGCGTCGCAGCGTGACCTCGATCGCGGACGCGCCAGTTCGGGGGGCGGCGGACAGGGCGCGGCGCAGCGCAGTGCCGGTGGCGGCGGTGGCTTCCAGGGCGGCGGTGGCGCCAGCCGCGGAGGCGGCGGTGGCGGCTTCCAGGGCGGTGGCGGCCGGGGCGGTGGCGGCGGATTTGGTGGTGGCGGCGGTGGCCGGGGTGGTGGCGGCGGCCGCCGGTAGCCGGAGATAGCGATGACAATCACGAGGTGTCAGGCATGCGTGCAATGAAAGCAATCCTGCCGTCGCGCATCGCGCGTACCGTTCTGCCGGTGGTGCTGAGCGTGGTGCTCATGTCCGCTGCGCAGGCCCAGAAGGCGTTCGATACGCCCGAGGCCGCCATGAACGCGTTCGGTGACGCCGTGGCCACCAGCAATGACGCGGCCATCACAGCGCTGCTGGGACAGGAATCCCGCCGCATGATCCCGCCGGTGGGTGCGGATCTGAGGTATCGCTTCCTGTCGGCATGGAGCCAGTCGCACCGCATCGAGGGTGGCGACGACGGCACTGCGCGCGTGGCGGTCGGCAACAACGGCTGGACGCTGCCGATTCCGCTGGTCAAGTCCAACGGACGCTGGCATTTCGATGTGAAGCAAGGCGTCACTGAGATCCGGTTGCGACACATCGGCCGGAACGAGCTGTCGACCATCCAGACCATGCTGGCCATCTATGACGCCCAGCACGACTACGCGCTGAGCAACCCTGAAGGCAATGGCCTAACGGTCTATGCGCGCAAGCTGGTCAGTTCGCCCGGCAAGAAGGACGGGCTTTACTGGCCGACCCGGACAGGCGAACCGGAAAGCCCGCTCGGACCGGCCTTCATCGATGCCGTGTCGAGCCATCGCACTGAATCGGACGGGTATAACGGCTACCGCTACAAGCTGCTCAACGGTCAAGGCCCGACCGCGCCCGGCGGCAAGTACACGTACCTGGTCAACGGCAAGCTGTTCGGCGGATTTGCAGTGCTGGCGTGGCCCGCCCGGTATGGCGAAACCGGAATCAAGAGCTTCATGGTCAGCCACGACGGCCAGGTCTACGAACGCGACCTGGGCCGCGACACCGGCAAGCGGGCCGCAGGTATCGAGACGTTCGATCCGGGCGCGGGGTGGAGCAAGGTGGCGCCGGAACTGTTGCAACCCGTGACGGGGGGCAGCGCAGACTAGGCGGGCGCAAGCCCCTGACGACATCTCCAATTCGCAACAATGCCCTGACCGGCAGCAATACCGGTCAGGGCATTTCTACTTCCGGTTTCCACGATGGATGACAAACGGCCAGATGCTAAGCAGGCTGTTTAATTTCGGGGTGATTTCGCAGAAAGTATTGGCCGGGCGTCCCGCCGTGCAGTATCACGTACCCTTGACGAGACGTTGAATATGAATGCCAGATTAATGGCAAGCAGGCGGCGTTCTGATATTTTTTTCGACCGTGTTTCATCTTTACATATCAAGGGAAGTAAAGATTGCAATCGGCAGGTCATCGACCTACTTTGATATGGCACTAACGGAATATCCAGAAAAAGCAATAAGGATCGATCGTATTTGGCGTGGGGTAGGCACGCCCAGGGACGTTTCATGGATCTGGCGCCGCGGCACGTAGCTGGCCGCTGCCCGTTGTAGGGCCTGCTCGCCCTGGCTTGCTCCCCGTTATGTCTGGGAGACCATGATGAATCGACGGTTGTTCGTGAGCCTGCCTTCACTGGCATTGGCGCCGGCTTTGTTTGCTTGTACCACCAACATGTCTGGCAGTGATGCCGCGGCCAAGCGCCGCGAGATTGATGCCGGCGTGGACGGCACCATGAGCAAGTTGTTCGCGTCCGCCAGTTCGGCGCAGGCGCTGGCGCAGCAGGCCAAGGGCATACTCGTGTTCCCCAAAATCCTGGCCGCCGGCTTTATCGTCGGCGCGGAGTATGGCGAAGGGTCGCTCAGGGTGGCCAATTCGCCGGTGGGCTATTACCGCACCACTACCGCATCGTTCGGTTTCCTGGCCGGCGCACAGTCCAAGGCGCTCATCATGATGTTCATGACCGACGCCGCGCTGCAGGCCTTTCAGGCCAGCAAGGGCTGGACGGCCGGCGTGGACGGCTCGGTGGCGCTGGCGACCATCGGCGCAAACGGGCAGGTCGACACCAACACGGCCCGCGCACCGATCATCGGGTTCGTGCTGACCAACGCCGGGCTGATGGCCAACCTGTCGCTGGAAGGCACCAAGATCAGCAAGCTCGATATCTGAACGCGCTTGGTCATGAGATGGGTCACGATGTTGCTGATGGGGGCGTCCGTCGCGCTTGCGATGGGCGTACTGCCACGTCCGCGCGCCTCGCCGCGTCGCCAGGGCGATACCCAGCGCGTGGTCGACTCCAGTCCCTTCTCGGACATCGCCAGCCGCCCCGGCATGGTCGAACTGGCGGGGTCGCTGGCGCATGAACTGAATCAGCCGCTGACCGCCATTACCAGCAACGCCCAGGCCGCGCGCGAGTATCTGATGTCTGGCACGCCCGATCAGGGAGAGATCCGCGAAATCCTCGATGACATCGTCAGCGACGCCTCGCGCGCGAGCGACATCGTTAAGGGCGTGCGGGCGCTGATTCGTGGCGAGGCCCCACATCTGGTGCCGTTCCAGATCGGTGAAGTGATCGCGCGTGCGCTGGAACTGGTGCACGACGAAGCCAGGGCGCGCGAGGTGACCGTCGATGGCGCGACCGACGGAGAGTTGCCGCGCGCCGTGGGCGATCCGATGGAAATCCAGCTCGTGCTGCTGAACCTGCTGGTCAATGCGCTGGACGCCGTGGAAACAGCCGCCGCGCGTGGCGCGCGCAAGGTATCGGTCAGCGCGTCCGCACAGGACGGCGTGCTGAAGCTATCCGTGCGCGATAACGGCTGCGGCGTGGCCGAGGGCGATCTCGACAAGATCTTCCGGCCGTTCTTTTCGTCGAAGCCTAAGGGCATGGGCCTTGGTCTGTCGTTCAGCCGCGCGCTCATGGAACGCAATGGCGGTCGGCTGCGCGCCATCCGAAACAGCGACAGGGGCATGACGTTCGAGTGCCTGCTGCGCACCGAACACTCTGCTTCGTCCGCGGCGCATCATCGCTCGCCGGCGGTCGTGGCGGCCCGGTTCAGGACTGCATTTTCCCGGAGGTAGGACTCCATGCTCGCAACCAGGACCACCATCTACATCGTGGACGATGACGACAGCGTGCGACGGGCGCTGGGCCGTGTGCTGGGCGCGCACGGCTATCTGACCGCCGGGTTTGCCTCGGCCAGCCAGTTTCTGGAGGAAGCCGACCTGGACAACGCACCCGGTTGCATGCTGCTGGACCTGCAACTGCCCGATATCAGCGGCATCGACCTGCAGCAGGCGCTGTGCAGCCGGATTCCGGTCATCATCCTGACCGGGCACGCCGATGTGGCCAGCGCGGTGCTGACGATGCAGGCCGGCGCCATCGACTTCCTGCAAAAGCCGGTATCCGACGTGCAACTGCTGGCTGCGGTCAGCAAGGGCTGCGACTGTGCCACGCGCCAGTTTGCGCTGGCCAGCGAATTGCGCGACCTGAAGAAGAAGATCGACCGCTTGACGCCGCGCGAGCGCGAGGTGCTGGCCTGGATCGTCACGGGCTTCCGCAACAAGCAGGTGGCCAACCGGCTTGGCACCGTCGAGAAGACCATCAAGGTGCATCGCGCCCACGTCATGCAGAAGCTGGAAGTGGATTCCCTGCCGGCCCTGGTCCGCATTGCCGACCGGATGGGCATGGTGGCCGATCCGGCCGCCTGAGCCGTATCTGGCTTTGCGTTTTCCCGCCCGGGCGCGGTGTTCTGCCGCGCCCTGTCTGTCTCCGTTCGGAATCGCCGCTGGACCATGGGCCAATATCGCCCGCCTCGCCTGTCTCGTAGCCTAGGCATTACGTGCTTACGATCGGCTGCGCAACGTGCAAATGGGTGCTAGCGGAAACTTCGTGGTGGTTGTCGACGACGACGCGTCTGTGGCGCGATCCACGTCGCGGCTGTTGCGTGCCGCGGGTATCACGGTCGACACGTTCACCAGTGGCACCGATTTTCTTGCCAGCATCCAGGGCAAGCCCGCCTACCGGCCGTTCTGCGTGATTCTCGATGTCTGCATGCCGGGCATGGACGGGCTGGAAGTCCAGCAGCAACTGGCCGGGCTGGCGCTCCCCCTGATCTTCATTACGGCCCACGAGGTGCCGGAGGCACGCGACAAGGCGTTGGCGGCCGGTGCTGTCGGCTATCTGCGCAAGCCGTTCGATGCCGTCCAGCTGGTGGACCTCGTTCGTAGCGTGATGCCTTAGCCCCATGCCTTTGGTCCTTGGTCCAATTGTCATTCAGGCCCCAACAGGCAAACTCTTATCAGGGCGTGCAGCAGGCGCCCTGCAGCACGCTTGGCTCGCAGCCCGAAACAGGAGGACCGGCAAATGGCGCTACTGATGCTTTCCAACCTCCACCCGGACACCACCGAGGAGCAGGTCAGGGAATTCCTTGGCCGCTATGGCTTTCCGTCAGCCGACGAGATCGAGCAGCAGGAAGGCGACGGCACCCGGCCGTCGATGACGCTGACGTTCCGGACGGTGGATACGGCCGCGCTGCAGCAACTTGTGCCGCGCATCCACGGCGTGTTCTGGAACGGCCACAAGATCAATGCGCTGATCCTGCGCGAACACTTCAGGTAATCGCACAAGTCTCGCGTGGCCCATGGCCGGCGCGGGCAGGAGATACGACGATGGCAAGCGGTCTGGAATCCAAGCGCGGTCGTTGGGCATTGCTGGTCCTGGCCGCACTGGCGGTGTCCGCTTGCCACAAGCAGGAGGCCAAGGCGCCGGCCGCGCCGCCGGTGTCCGAAGTGGGCGTCGTCAAGGTGACGCTGCACGACGTGCCGCTGACGTACGAGTTCGTGGGCGAGACGCAAAGCTCCCAGCAGGTGGAGATCCGGGCCCGCGTGAGCGGCTTCCTGGAACAGCGCCTGTACACCGAAGGCACGATGGTCAAGGCCGGCCAGGTCATGTTCCGCATGGACCAGAAGCCGTTCCAGGCCGCGCTGGACGCCGCGCAGGCCGAACTGGCCCAGCAGCAGGCGCGGCTGACCACCGCGCGCTCGAATCTGGCGCGCGTGAAGCCGCTGGCCGCCAAGAACGCATTGAGCCAGAAGGACCTGGACGAAGCCACGGGCCAGGAGCAGGCCGCCGCCGCCGCCGTGGAAGCGGCCAAGGCCAACGTCACGAACGCCAAGCTGAATCTGGGATACACGACTATCTCGTCGCCGGTCGATGGCCTGTCCAGCTACGCCAAGAAGCAGGTGGGTTCGTACATCGACGCCACCAACAGCCTGCTCACGTACGTGGCCAAGCTTGATCCGATCTGGATCAACTTCAGCCTGTCCGAAAACGAGGTGCTGCAATACCAGTCGCAGACCGCGTCCGGCGCCCTCCGCATGCCCGAACGCGGCGCGCTGGAGGTGGAGATCGTGCTGGCCGACGGCACCACGTATCCGCAGCGCGGCCGTATCGCGTTTGCCGATGCGTCGTTCAACTCCGAGACCGGCACCTACCTGATCCGCGCCGAGATGCCGAACACCAAGGGCATGCTGCGTCCGGGGCAGTTCGTGCGCGTGCGCCTGATTGGCGCGGTGCGCACCAAGGCCATCACCGTGCCGCAGGAAGCCGTGGTGCAGGGCCAGCGCGGCCAATCCGTCTGGCTGGTGGGCAAGGAGAACAAGGCCGAATCGCGCGTGATCGACGTGGGCGAATGGTCGCAGGGAAACTGGGTGGTGCGTTCGGGCCTGCGTGAGGGCGATACCGTGATCGTCGATGGCTCGGTACGCCTGGCGCCGGGCGCCCCGGTCAAGCCGGTGGCGGCCGCGCCGCGTCAGCCCAGCGACGGGCCGTCTCCGGTGCCTCCGTCGGCACCCCCTTCGCGGCCAGCGGCGCCAGGCGCCCCCGGCGCGGCGGAAGCCGGCAAGGGTGCGGCGTCATGAAACTGTCCCACTTCTTCATCGACCGCCCGATCTTCGCGTCGGTGCTGTCGATCATCATCGTGGTGGGTGGGCTGGTGGCGCTGTTCAACCTGCCGATCGCCCAGTTTCCCGACATCACCCCGCCCAGCATCACGGTATCGACCACGTATCCGGGCGCCAGCTCGGAAGTGGTGGCGCAGAACGTGGCCGCCCCGATCGAGCAGCAGGTGAACGGCGCGGACAACATGCTCTACATGTCGTCCACGAGTTCGTCCACGGGCAATATCACGCTGACCACGTATTTCGAGATTGGCACCGACCCGTCGCTGGCGCAGGTGGATGTGCAGAATCGGGTGAATCTGGCCCTTCCGACCCTGCCCGACGCCGTGACCAAGCAGGGCGTGACCGTGGAAAAGCGTTCCCAGGCGTTCATGATGGTGATTGCCGTCTATTCGCCTGACAACAGCTACCCGCAGACCTTCGTCGACAACTACACCAGCATCTACATCCTCGATTCGCTCAAGCGCATCCCGGGTGCCAACCAGTCGGCCATCTTCGGCACGCCGGACTACGCCATGCGCATCTGGCTCAAGCCCGACCGCATGGCCCAGCTGGGCATCACGGCAGAGGACGTCAAGAATGCGGTTGCCAACCAGAACGAGCAGTTCTCGGCGGGCCGTATCGGCAGTTCGCCCACGTCCGGCCCGGTCAAGCAGACGTTCCCGGTGACCACCAAGGGCCGCATGACGGAACCGGCCGAGTTCGAGAACATCATCCTGCGCGCGGCATCGGGCGACGCCGCACTGGTGCGCCTCAAGGACATCGGCCGCGCCGAACTGGGCTCGAAGGACTACTCGCTGCGCAGCCGCTACAAGGGAAAGACCGCCACGCTGCTGGCGGTGTACCAGCAGCCGGGCGCCAACGCGCTGGCCGTGGCCGGGCAGGTACGCAAGGCGCTGGAAGAGGCCAAGAAGACGTTCCCACCGGGCCTGGAGTACGAGGTCGCGCTGGACACCACCGAGTTCGTGCAGGAGTCGATCAACGAGGTGGTGCATACGCTGCGCGACGCGGTGATCCTGGTGATCCTGGTGGTGTACCTGTTCCTGCAGAGTTTCCGCGCCACGCTGGTGCCGATCCTGGCGGTGCCGGTGTCGATCATCGGCACTTTCACTGCCATGGCCGCGTTCGGCTTTTCAGTGAACATGCTTACGTTATTCGGCATGGTGCTGGCCATCGGCATTGTGGTGGACGACGCCATTGTCGTGATCGAGAACGTCGAGCGCAACATGATGGAGTTCCACATGCCGCCCAAGGAGGCCGCCAAGGCCGCCATGGACGAAGTGGGCGGCCCGGTGATCGCCATCGTGCTCGTGCTGCTGGCGGTGTTCATCCCGGTGGCATTCCTGTCCGGCATCACAGGCCAGCTCTACAAGCAGTTCGCCATCACGCTGGCGGTGTCGGTGCTGCTGTCCGGGGTGGTGGCGCTGACGTTGTCGCCGGCGCTGGCGGCCATCCTGCTCAAGCCCGGCAGCCATGAGAAGAACCGCTTCTTTCGCTGGTTCAACCGCAGCTTCGACCGGCTGGTGGAAGGCTATGGTTCGACCGTGCAGGCCGTGATCCGGCGCACGGCGATCTCGGTTGGCATCGTCATCGCGCTGATCGTGGCCGCCGTGCTGATGTTCATCCGCATTCCGTCGTCGTTCCTGCCCGTGGAGGACCAGGGCTATCTGCTGGGCGCGGTGATCATGCCCGATGCGGCCAGTCTGGACCGTACTGGCGCGCTCTCGAAGCGGGCCGCCGAATGGTTCGAGAAGCAGCCCGCCGTCAAGTCGGTCGCGGTGCCCGATGGCTACAGCCTGATCGATTCGCAGAACAAGTCGAACGCCGGCACGCTGTTCATCACGCTGAAGGGCTTCCACGAACGTGGCAAGGGCGAGAGCGCGGCCGACCTGATCGCGCAGGCGAACAAGGAGTTCTCCACCTACCGCGAGGGGCTGGTGATACCCGTGAATCCGCCGTCGATCCCAGGTCTTGGCACCACGGGCGGCTTCGAGTTCTGGCTGCAGAGCACCGGTGACGGCACCTACCAGCAACTCGAGGAACGCACCCACGCCTTTATCGCCAAGGCCCGGCAGCGGCCGGAACTGCGCGGCGTGAGTTCGACGATCAACACGCGCTCACGGCAGCTGCTGGTGGACCTGGACCGCGAGCGGGCCGAAACGCAAGGCGTGCCCGTGGAGCAGGTGTACTCCGCGCTGCAGACGATGTTCGGCTCGTTGTATGTGAGCCAGTTCCCGAAGAACAGCCGGCTGTTCCAGGTGATCTTGCAGGCAGAGCCAGAATACCGGTCCAAGCCCGAGGACATCGACAAGGTCTACGTGCGCAACTCGCACAATGAGATGGTGCCGATCAAGGCCGTGACCACCGCACGCTGGGTGGCCGGCGCCGATTTGGTGACGCGCTTCAACAACTTCCCGGCGGCCAAGATCACGGGCGACGCCGCGCCGGGCTACAGCTCGGGCCAGGCGCTGCAGGCCATGGAGGAAGTGGCGGCCGAGGTGCTGGGCACAGGCTACAGCTATGCGTGGAGCGGGCAGGCCTACGAGGAAAAGAAGGCCGGGTCCACGGCGGCGATGGTGTTCGCGTTCGCCCTGCTGATGGTGTTCCTGATCCTGGCGGCGCAGTACGAGAAATGGTCGCTGCCGATCGGGGTGCTTCTGGCCGTGCCGTTCGCGCTGTTCGGTGCGCTGGTCGGCATCCTGATACGGGGCATGGAGAACGACGTGTATTTCCAGATCGGGCTGACGGTGCTGATTGCGCTGGCTGCCAAGAACGCCATCCTGATCTTCGAGTTCGCGGTGGAAATGCGCGTCAAGGAGGGGCTGAGCCCGTATGACGCGGCGGTCAAAGCGTCCAAGATGCGGCTGCGTCCGATCATCATGACGTCGCTGGCGTTCATCCTCGGTTGTATCCCGCTGGCGATTGCCAGTGGCGCGTCGGCGGCCAGCCGCCAGTCGCTGGGCACGGGGGTGATCGGCGGCATGCTCGGCGCCACGGTGATCGCCATCTTCTTCATCCCGATGTTCTTCTGGGGCCTGGAGCGCGAGAGCAAGAAGAAGCTCGCCACGCAGGCCGAGAAGGACGCCGGGGCGGGTACCGACCCCGCCGCGCCTACCGGAGGCACGCTATGAGCCAACGCGGCTGGCCAGCGCGCGCCCTGGTGTCGGGGCTGACGGCGATGACACTGCTGGCCGGCGGCTGCACCGTGGGCCCGGACTACGTGCGTCCCGATGTGGTGGTGCCGGAGACCTACCGTTTCGGGCCCGAGTCGCCGCAGGCGACCGACGTGGTGACCACGCAATACTGGTGGTCACAGATTGGTGATCCGGTGCTCGACGACCTGATCGCCGCGGCGCGTGCACACAACTACGACGTGCTGATTGCCACGGCGCGCGTGGAGGAATACTACGGGCGCGTGATGACCACGCGGGCCGGGCTGTTCCCACAGGTGGGTGCCGAGGCGGGTGGCGGCCGGCAGCGCATCAGCACCAGTAGCGGCACGGTGCTGCCCATCGACAACCCGTTCAACTCGGTCAAAGCCGATGTCTATGCGTCCTGGGAGATTGACCTGTTCGGGCGGATCCGGCGCATGACCGAGGCCGCCCGGGCCGAGTGGGCGGCGTCTGAACAGGCGCGCCGCAGCACCGAGATCAGCGTGGTGGCAGCGGTGGCCAGTGGCTACATCACATTGCGCGACCTCGACAACCGCCTGCGCATCGCGCAGGACACGCTGACCAGCCGCGAGGGCGCGCTGACGGTGTTTCGCGAACGGTTCCAGGGCGGTGTGGTGTCGGAGGTCGAGTATGCGCAGTCGCGCTCGGAGTATGCGTCGGCCCAGGCATCGGTAGAACAGTTCCGCCAGCTGGTGGCCCAGCAGGAAGACCTGCTGGCGGTGCTGATCGGCGACAACCCGCGCGCCATGCCGCGGGGCAAGTCGATCGACGAACTGATTCTGCCAGTGGTGCCGGTGGGGTTGCCGTCGTCGTTGCTGGAACAGCGCCCGGACCTGCTGCAGGCAGAGCAGTCGCTGGTGGCGGCCAACGCGCAGATTGGCGCCGCACGCGCCCAGTATTTCCCGACGATCTCGCTGACCGGCATGTTCGGCGCGGCCAGCACGGCGCTGTCCGGGCTATGGGTGGGTTCATCCAGGGCATGGTCGTACGGTGGCTTGATCAGCGTGCCGATCTTCACCGCCGGTGCGATTGCCGGTGACGTGAAGCAGGCCGAGGCACGCCAGAAACAGGCGCTGTACGGCTACCGGCAGTCGGTGCAGACCGCCTTCCGCGAGGTCGCCGATGCGCTGGCCGGCGTGCAGTACACCCGCAGCCAGCTGCTGGCCAAGAACGACCAGGTGGATGCCCTGTCGCGCTACGCGCTGCTGGCGCGCGACCGCTACGAAGGTGGCTACACCAGCTACCTGGAGGTGCTCGATTCCGAGCGTTCGCTGTTTTCCGCGCAACTCGAACAGTCGACGTTGCGCGGCACGGAGTTTGGCCAGCTGGTCCAGCTCTACAAGGTGCTGGGCGGCGGGTGGCCCGTCGACAGCGCACACCAGGCCAGCGTCAACCAGTCGGCCGGCCCCGCCAAGGAGTGAATCATGTCCAGATCGAGCATTCCGGCGGCGTTGCTTGCCGCCACTGTCCTGGTTGGCCTGAGCGCGGGCGCGCTCGCGCAATCGAAACCCATCGCCTATCCGGCCAAGGGCCAAAGCCAGGCCAAGCAGCAAGAGGATGACGGCTACTGTTATTCGTGGGCCAAGTCGAACACCGGTATCGATCCGGCGGCCGTGGCTGCCGCACCGCCGCCTGCGCCCAGCGGCCCGGCCGTAGGGGGCGGGGAACGCGTGGGCGGTGCGGCGCGTGGCGCGGCGGGAGGCGCGGTCATTGGCGCCATCGCGGGCGATGCCGGGAAGGGCGCCGCCGCCGGCGCCGCAGTGGGCACGATGGCGGGCGGACACCGGGCACGCCAGAACCAGCGCAACGCGCAAGCCAACGCGCAGTCGCAGCAATCCGGGGCCATGAACACCTATTACCGCGCGTACTCGGCCTGCATGCAGGGGCGCGGCTACACGATCCAATAACCAAGGAGGTCATATGTTCAAGCGAGTCGCCATTACAGCAGCGGTGCTGCTCAGCGTTTCGACGGTGTCATACGCCCAGCCGGACGTGAAGACGGACGTGCAGCGGTCTGCCGGGCAGACCACGGCGACCGGCACGGCCAAGGTCAACGCCACCATCACCGCCATCGACACGGCAACGCGCAAGGTCACGCTCAAGACCCAGGCAGGCAAGGTCGTGGACATGACCGTGGGCGACGAGGCGCGCAACTTCGACCAGCTGCGCGTGGGCGACAAGGTTGCCGTCGAGTACACCGAAGCCCTGACGGTGAGCCTGAAGAAGGGCGCCGGCGCGGCGACCATGCAGGAACGCGAGATCGCCGAGCGCTCCGAGCCCGGCGCCAAGCCGGGTGGCCGGGTGGGACGCGAGGTGACCGTGGTGGCACAGGTCGTCAAGGTCGACAAGGAAAAGAACATCGTCACGGTCAAGGGGCCGCGTGGCCACACCGTGGACCTCATGGTCGAAGACCCCGAACAGATGAAGTCCGTGAAGAAGGGCGACCGCGTGCAGGCTGTCTATACTGAGGCAGTCGCGGTATCGGTCACACCGGGGGCCGCGAAGTAGTCGGGTTTTTCATCCTGTCCGGCAAGCAGCCAAGGAGGCCGCCTTGAAACACACTGCGAAATGGCATGGCCTGTGCGCGGCCGCGCTGCTGGGCCTGGCCTGGCCAGCGCATGCGTATTTCGATCACTTCCTCAACGGCACGATCATCGGCACGCTGGACAAAGACCAGGTGGCGGAACTGCGCACGGCCTTTGGCAAGACACTGTCGGATTCCGACGACGGTGCCAGCGTGCCGTTTCACCTGGACGCCAGTACCACCAACCCCAAGAGCAAGGCCACCGACGGCACGTTCACGCCGCTCAAGACACGTACCGAGAGCGGCCAGCGTTGCCGCAAGGTACGCAGCGAACTACGTCAGCCGGGCCGGCAGCCCGAACGCTGGACGGGATGGTATTGCCAGCAGTCGAGTGGCGACTGGAAGAAGACGATGATCAAGGAATGACCGCCACGGGACGGCGGGGCGGCGCTCAGTACTTCTCGGGGATGTAGCGGTACGGATAGTCGGGCGCCTTGTAGTTGCCCGGCTTCTGTCGCGCCGGCAGCGTGATCTTCTTGCTCTTGATCCGTTCGTAGGGCACGGAAGCGAGCAAATGGCTGATGATGTTCAGCCTGGCGCTGCGCTTGTTGTCGGAGCGCACCACGTGCCACGGGGCGAATTCGGTATCCGATGCCGCGAACATGGCGTCGCGGGCGCGCGAGTAGTCGTACCAGCGGCTGTACGACTTCAGATCCATCTCCGTCAGCTTCCAGGTCTTGCGTCCGTCCTCGATACGCGACTGCAGCCGGCGCGTCTGCTCTTCCGGCGTGACTTCGAGCCAGTACTTGAGCAGCAGCACGTTGGATCCGACGATGGCGCGTTCCATCAGCGGCACGGCGTGCAGGAAGACGTCCACCTGTTCGTCGCTGGCAAAGCCCATCACGCGCTCCACGCCGGCGCGGTTGTACCAGCTGCGATCGAAGATCACCACCTCGCCCGCGGCGGGCAGGTGGGGGATGTACCGTTGCATGTACATCTGGGTCTTTTCCCGCTCGGTGGGGGCAGGCAGCGCCACCACGCGGAACACGCGGGGGCTGACGCGCTCGGTGATGGCCTTGATGGTGCCGCCCTTGCCGGCGCCGTCGCGTCCCTCGAAGACGACGCACACCTTGGTGCCGCTGGCCTTTATCCAGTTCTGCATGTGTACCAGTTCCACATGCAGCGCGGCCAGTGCGTTGTCATAGTCCTTGCGGCCCAGCGCGGTGCCGGCTTCCGCCTCGCTTTCGGCACGCCGTTGTTTTGCCATGTCTGCTCCCAGAGTCTCGGTGGGGACACTTTCCCTGAGTATCAATCTGGACACTGCGCAGTGCTTTGGCAATGGACCTTGGTCCAATGCTTGGCCCAAGGACCAATTGCATTGCACCGGTGCTTGACTGACTCTACTGACAGAACCTGTTCGAGTTGGCCATCATGCATAAATGCGGTGTCGTGCTGATGGCGGGGGCGCTGTGGCTGGCCGTGGTGGGCATCTTCTTCAGCGATCCCAGCGGGCAGATGCCGGACAAGCTGAATCTGTTCAGGATGGCCATGCGCGGCCTGGAGGTGCAGATGTTCCGGACCGGCAGCGACCCGCCACGCTACCTGGTGAACGTGCTCGCCCGCGACTGGCTGTTGGGTTGCGTCGTGCTGTTCGCCGTTGGCGCCGTCGCGGTCCTGATTGCGCGCAGGCGCCAGGATGCCTGATGGCGTGCCCGCTGTCCCGCCGCACAAGGGAGGCCAACCGATGCTGCAAGCTCCGTATTCCAGCGCGACCGCGTCGCGCACGCTGATCGACACGCTGATCCGGTTTGGCCTGATCTCGCTGCTGGCGGTCTTCTGCTTCCAGATATTCAAGCCGTTCATGAACCTGCTGCTGTGGTCGGTCATCCTGGCCATCACGATGTATCCGCTGCAGGTGCGGCTGCGCGGCAAGGTCTTTGACGGCGAAGGGCGTACCGCCACGCTGATCATCGTGCTTGTGATTGCCGTGGTCATGGTGCCGACATACCTGCTTGGCATCGCGCTGATCGAATCGGTCGAGCATGCCATGGCGATTGCCAAGACCGGCGAGTTCACCATCCCGCCGCCGCCCGAATCGGTGGCCGGCTGGCCCGTGATCGGACAGCGGGTGCATGACGCCTGGCAGATGGCGTCTACCGATGCCAGCGGCTTGATCCAGAAGCTGGGGCCGCAGATCAAGGCCGCCAGTCTCGGGGTCCTGGGTGCGATGGGCGGGGTGGGCGTGGGGCTGCTGGTCTTCGTGGGCGCGCTGATCATCGCAGGGATCATCATGGCCTACGGCGAACTGGGCACGCGTAGCGCGGTGCAAATTGCGTCGCGTATCTCCGGGCCGGAACGCGGGCCCCGCATCACCACACTTTGCACGGCGACCGTGCGCGCCGTGGCCCAGGGTGTGGTGGGCATTGCGTTCATCCAGATGCTGCTGATCGGCATCGCCTTCGTCATCAAGGGCGTGCCGGGCGCGGGGTTGCTGGCGCTGGCGGTGCTGCTGCTGGGCATCATGCAGCTACCGGCCACGCTGATCACGGTGCCCGTGATCGTGCTGGTCTTCGCGGCGGAGGGTGCTACTGGCACCAATATCGTGTTCGCGATCTACGTGTTCATTGCGGGGCTGTCGGACAACGTGCTCAAGCCGCTGCTGCTGGGGCGCGGGGTCGACGTGCCGATGCCGGTGATCCTGATCGGCGCGCTGGGCGGCATGGTCACCGGCGGCGTGATCGGGCTGTTCGTTGGCCCGATCGTGCTGGCAGTGGGCTATCAGCTGTTCTGGCAATGGGTGGAGGACCCGCCACCGCGCGTCGAGGGCGAAACGGAGCCGCGCAGCGTGCCCGACATCACCGGCGCCGACATCACCAGGGGGTAAGCCGTGGCCGCCTCCGCCCGTGCCTGGCTGGCCCTGGCCGCCGTGCTTGGCGGATGCGCGCGGGTGGGGCCGGATTTTCAGCCGCAGCCCGAGGCGTGGACCGCCACGTGGCGCAGCGATGCCATCGACCTGGCCAGTGTCCAGCAGGCGGAACCTGACCTGCGCCAGTGGTGGCAGGTGTTCGGCGACCCGATACTCGAAACGCTGATGGCCGAGGCCGACGCCGGCAATGCCGACGTGCGGATTGCCGGGCTGCGCGTGATGGAGGCGCGTGCCCAGCTGGGTATCGCGCTGGCGGGCCGCTATCCGCAGATGCAGCAGGCCAGCGCGTCAGCCATGTACGTCCACAGTCGCCAATCCGGGCCCACCGCGCAGAGCGCGCGGCTCTGGGAATACAGCGCCGGTGTGGACGTTGGCTGGGAGCTAGATTTCTGGGGGCGTTTCGCGCGGGCCATCGAATCGGCCGATGCCGGGTACTTTGCCGCGCAGGCCAACCGGGAGGCGGTGCTGGTGCTGCTGCACGCGCAACTGGCCACGACGTACTTCGCGGTACGCACGGCCGAGGCCAGACTGCGCATCGCACGCGACAACGCGCGGCTGCAGAAGCGCAGTTTCGAGATCACGGAACGGCTGTTCAAGGGCGGCGAGAGCGATGAACTCGACTTCCAGCAGGCACGTACCCAGTACCTGGGTACGCTGAGCAGCATTCCGGAACTGGAAAACCAGATCGGCCAGGCACGCAATGCGCTGGTCGTGCTGCTGGGCCGGCCGCCGGGGCCGCTGCCCGAGCTGGCCGACGCCGCCGACCGCGAGGGGGTGCTGCCATTGATCGATCATGCCGTGCTGCAGGATGTGCCTGCCAGCCTGCTGCTGCGTCGCGCGGACATCCGTGCGGCCGAATGGCGCATCGCGGCGCAGTCCGCACTGATCGGCGTGGCCAAGGCCGACCTGTATCCGGCCGTCACGCTGATGGGCAGCATCGGCTGGACCGCGGCTTCGCTGCCGGGTACCCAGAATGGCCTGCTGCTGGTGGGTGGGCCCAGCGTGCGCTGGAACATCTTCGACTACGGGCGCATCGTCAACAACGTGCGCGTGCAGGATGCGCGGCTGCAGCAGTTGATCGTGGACTACCAGTCAGCCGTGCGGCTGGCCGCACGCGAAGCCGACGATGCGGCCAGCGGCCTGGCCAAGGCGCTGCAGCGCGAGCGCATCCTTGGGGAGGCGGCGCAGTCTGCCGAGCGGTCGCTGTCGCTGGCGAACACGGTATTCCGCGAAGGGTATTCCGATTTCCAGCGCGTGCTCGACGCGCAGCGCGCGCTGTTTGCGCAGCAGGACGCCTATCTGGTCAACCGAGGCAACGCCGTGAACTACCTGATCGGGCTCTACAAGGCACTTGGCGGCGGATGGGACACCACCGCGCCGCTGCTTGACGCCGGTACGCGGACCCAGATGCAGCAGCGCACGAACTGGGGCGGGCTGATCGACGAGGTGTCGCCGCTGCCGGCGGCCAGCTTGCCGGCAAAGACGGGGAGCGCGCGGCCATGAACGACACGCGAACCGACGATACCGCGATCGACGACAAACGGGCCGATGCCCCCGCGCCGCCTGCAAAGCCGACGACGGGCGACCCGTCGCACAAGGCGCTGCGCTGGGTGGTGGTGCTGATCGTGCTGAGCCTGGCGTGGTATCTGCTGGCCGACCGCTTCACGCCTTACACACAGCAGGCGCGGGTGCAGGCGTTCGTGATTCCGGTGGCTTCCGAGGTGCCGGGCCGCGTGACACGCGTCTACGTGCAGAACAACCAGAACGTAGCGGCGGGTGCCGTGCTGTTCGACGTGGATCCGCAGCACTACAGGATTACGCTGGACCGCGCGCGCGCCGACCTGGAAACCACCCGGCGCGGGATTGGCGCCAATACCGCCGGCATCGACTCTGCCCGGGCGTCGCTGCGTGCCGCGCAGGCCAACGAGCTCAAGGCGCAGCAGGACAGCGAGCGGCTGGAGCGGCTGTATCGCGAGGACCCGGGCACGGTCTCCGTGCGCCGCCTGGAAGTGGCACGGGCCACGCATACGCAGGCCATCAGCCAGGTGGCGGCGGCACGTGCCGAGGTGGAGCGCGCCCGCGAGCAGCAGGGCGGCAGCGACGACGACAATGCCAAGTTGCGCAGCGCCGCCGCCGCCGTGGACAAGGCCGAACTCGACCTGGCCAACGCGCAGGTGCGGGCGCGAACGGCGGGGCTGATTACCGACCTGCGTACCGAGGTGGGCCAGTACGCGGCGGCAGGCGCCCCGTTGATGACGCTGATTGCCATCCACGATGTCTGGATCAGCGCCGACATGACCGAGAACAACCTTGGCCATCTGGCGCCCGGCTCGCCGGTGCGGATCGTGCTCGACGCGTTGCCCGGCACGGTGCTGACGGGCAAGGTGCGCAGCATCGGCTACGGCGTCAGCGCGGGCCAGAGCACGCCGCCCGGCACGCTGCCGACCATCCAGAACAGCCGCGACTGGCTGCGCCCCGCGCAGCGCTTTCCGGTGATTGTCGACATCGACCCGGGGCAACTGTCCACGATGCGCGGCGTGCGCGTGGGCGGGCAGGCCGAGGTGATGGCCTTTCCGAACGAGGGCAATCCGCTGAACCTGCTGGGCCGCGCATTCCTGCGTGTCATGAGCTGGGTGTCGTATGTCTACTGACGCTGCCGCGTCGGCCATGCGCGAGATGCTGGCGCGTCGCGCCTTGCGGATGGCGCTGGGCACGGCGGCCTGCCTGGCCGTCAGCTTCGGCATGCAATGGGCGGTGCCCGTGATGGCGCCGGTGCTGGCGGTCTTCCTGTTTGCGACGCTGGACCGGCCGTTATCGTTCAAGGCCAGCGTGGGCATGGCGCTGGTGGTCTTGCTGACGACCGGCAGCGGCATGCTGCTGGTGCCGTTCCTGCGGCATGCGCCGCTGACCGGGGTACTGATGGCGGGCCTGTGCCTGTTCCTGGCGTTCCGCCATGGGCTGCGCGGCGGCAACAACCTGGTGTCGACGTTCCTGGTGGCGGGCGTCACGCTGATTTCGGCGGCGGGCACCGCCAACAGCGCGCTGGCACTGACCGTGATCGGCGCGCTGGTGCGCGGGCTGCTGTGTGCGGTGCTGATGCTGGGCATCTGCTATCAGCTCATTCCGGAACCGGGCGGCATGCGCATGCCGCCGAAGCCCAGTACCGCAGCGGGCGACGCCGATGGCATGGCCCTGCGCGCCACGCTGGTGGTGATGCCGCCGTTCCTGCTGGCGATGGCCGATCCGGCCGCGTACCTGCCGATCATCATGAAGGCCGTCAGTCTGGGGCGGCTGAGCTGCAGCACCACGGCGCGCGGTGCGGCCCTGGAGCTGGTGGGCTCCACGCTGATGGGCGGGGCGCTGGCCATCCTGTGCTGGCTGGCGCTGGGGCTTTTCGTCCATATCTGGATGTTCTTCCTCTGGATGCTGCTGTTCGGGCTGTGGGTGGCGCGCCGGTTGTTCCGACTTCGGTCGGGGCGGTTGTCCCCGGGCTTCTGGCTGAACAGCTTCGTGACGATGATCATCCTGCTGGGCCAGTCGGTGGCGGACAGCGCCGCGGGCAAGGACGTCTACCAGGCGTTCATGGTGCGCATGGGGCTGTTCGTCGGGGTGTCGCTGTACGCGTGGCTGATGATTGCGCTGCTGGAGCGGCCTCGCGCGCCGGTGCCGGCGTGAACCGGGAGAGACCGTCATGCATCTGCACCTGCTGATTGCCGCGCCCGTGATGTTGCTGTGCCTGCTGCTGCAGTGCGGGGCTGTGGCGCTGTGCCTGCGGCGTTACGCGCGGTTCCAGAACACGTGGCAGGGGCATGAGCCCCTGTGGATGGATGCCGTGCTGCTGGCGGCCGTGATGCTGCTGACGCTGTTCTGCAATTTCGCGCAGATGGTGGTGTGGGCCGGCCTGTTCATGATGCTGGGCGAGTTCGACACGCTCGGGGCGGCGCTGTATCACTCGGCGGTGAACTTCGCCACGCTCGGCTACGGCGATATCGTGATGTCGCCCCGCTGGCGCATGCTGGGGCCGATCGAATCGGCGCTGGGCATCCTGATGTTCGGACTGTCCACGGCGCTGATGACGGCCGCGGTGCTTGACGTGGTCAAGAATCAGATGGCCCGGCTGCGGGAGGCCGGGCCGTCATGACGCACGGGCCATCGCCCGATGTCCGCGTTGATATTCGCGCTCAGGTGCAGTTGGCGCGGTAGGTTTCCTCAAGCTGCTTGCGCGAGTTGTCACGCTCCAGCTTGGGGATGGAACGACCCTGTGCGCTTTGCGTGGCGGTGCCGGGCGACGTGTAGGCGCGTTGCTTCGAGGTGCCGTTGAGCTCCTGCAGCAATGCCTCGCAACGGTCACGCTTTGCGTCTGCCGGATTCGCGCTGGCCGCCGAGGGTGGGCGATAGGGATTGCCCCCTTCGCGTACCGCATCGGAGATGGCCGCGGCACCCGAACTTGGCATCTGCTGCGCCTGCGCGGGCATTGCGCCCAGGCTGATGCTCAGCGCGCCGGTGGCGACGATCAGGTACTGCAACGGCTTCATGACGTTCGGCATGCGGGCTCCGCTTTCGGGTTCATGGGTAGGGTGCTCAGTGACGCGTAGTGACGTTTCCTTAGCCTAGGCGCAGCGGTCCCGCGCCGCAAGGGCAGCATGAGCGACCTCGTGTACCCGTCAACGCGGGCTGGCGTGCCGCCGCCGCCAGACAATCGGCGCCTCGCCGAACTGTGCGGAAAACCAGCGCGTGAACGCCGCGGCCGAGGCGTAGCCCAGCAGTTCCGACACCCGCAGCAGTGAATAGTCGGGGTTGGCGACGTAGCGCTGCGCCAAATCACGCCGCACGCCGTTGACGATGTCCGAGAAGGTCTCGCCAGAGGCGTCGAGCTGGCGTTGCATGGTGCGCAGGCTCATGCCCAGCCCCTGCGCCACGGCTTCGCTGGTGGCGCGTCCCATGGGCAACATCAGGTAGACGGCTTTGCGCACCTCGCGCCCGACCGACACGTCGTTGGCGCGCGGCAGGGATTCCACCACCCGCTCGGCGTGGCGGGCCATGGCCGGATTGCCGGTCGGGTTCGGCGCGTCCAGGTCGGCGGCCAGGCAGACGATGCCGTTGAACTCGCTGCCGAACTCCAGCGGGCAGCCGAACAGGCGGCGATGCACCTGCAGGTCTGGCGGTGCCGCGTGCGTGAAATTGACGCTCTGTGGGTGCCACTGCGACCCCAGCAGCGCGCGGCAGAGCCGGAAGATCACGCCCAGCGCCAGTTCCGTGGCCTGGCGCGAGGGCGTATCGAGCACCACTTCCTGCCGGATCAACACGACCTTGTCGGACGCCTCCAGCAGGATGGCCACCGATTCGTTCACCAGGTGCCGGTAGCGGATGATGGTTTCCAGCGCGTCGCGCAAGGTGGCCTGCTGGCTGATCAGCAGGCTCATCAGGCCAAAGTCCGACAGTTGCCGAGACTCCGCCATGCGCAGGCCGAACGTGAGGCAACCGGTGGCGTCCGCAGCGGCTTCGAGCGCCGTGGCGCAGGCCTGGACCGGAATGCGCTGCTCGGGGTCGGCCAGCAGCGCCTGGCTCAGCCGTGCCGTGCGCAGCAGCGGCAGCGGATTGACGCCGAGGCCGCGCGCGACGTCGAAGAAGTTGGTCATCACTGCGGCGCGTACCAGGGTTTTCAAGAGGGTCTCCCGATATCGTTTTGCGCGCGTCACATGCAAGGGGCCATGACGCGTCGTTGGCGCGATGATAGGTGGCTGTGGCATGAAATGCAAAGTCTCCGGATTGCGGTGCAAAGCAGTGGGGACCGGCAACTTCTACATTGAGGTCATGGCGGCGCAAGTGGTGCCGCCCCAAAACTCTGGAGATGATTCCCATGACCAAGGCAGTGCGAATGTATGAAACCGGCGGACCCGAGGTGCTTCGCTACGAAGACGTCGAGGTAGGCGACCCGGGACCGGGTCAGGTCCGCATCCGTCACGTGGCGGTGGGCCTCAACTACGCCGACACGTACTTCCGCAATGGCACCTACCCGGTGCCGCTGCCCGCGGGCATGGGCGTGGAAGCGTCGGGCGTGGTGCAGGCCTTGGGTGCCGGTGTGACCAATGTATCCGTGGGCGACCGCGTGACGTACACCGGCTTTCTGAATACGCTGGGTGCCTACAGCACCGAGCGCCTGGTGCCGGCCGCGCCGCTGATCCGCCTGCCGGAGACCATCGGCTTCGAGACGGCCGCCGCTATGACCATGCGTGGCCTGACGTCGGCCTACCTGATGCGCCGCATCCACACGTTCCGCAAGGGCGACACGATTCTGTTGCACGCGGCGGCCGGCGGTGTGGGGCTGATCGTCTCGCAGTGGGCGCGCCTGCTAGGGCTGAACGTGATCGGCACGGTGTCGACCGAAGAGAAGGGCGAGATTGCACGGGCCCATGGCTGCCAGCACATCATCAACTACAGCCATGAGGACGTGGCTGCGCGGGTGCGCGAGCTGACCGACGGCGTGGGCGCCAACGTGGTGTTCGACAGCGTGGGCAAGAGCACTTTCATGGCGTCGCTGGATTCGCTCAAGCGCCGTGGGCTGCTGGTCTGCGTGGGTACGGCTTCGGGTCCGATCCCGCCGTTCGATCCGGTGCTGCTGGCCATGAAGGGTTCGCTCTACGTGACGCGTCCGGCGCTGGCCGACTACATCGCTGACCCGGCCGAGAAAGCCGAACTGGCTGGCGAGCTGTTCGACCACGTGGGGTCGGGTCGTATCCGCATCGAGATCAACCAGCGCTATGCGCTGGAAGACGCGGTGCAGGCCCATCGCGACCTGGAGTCGCGCAAGACCACGGGTTCGTCGATCTTCGTCGTCTGAGGAATTTGAGGAGACAGTCATGAAAGTACAACAACTAAGCTGTGCCCTGGGCGCCGAGCTGGTGGGCGTGGATCTGGCCGAAGCCGTGCGCAACGACGACCTGTTTGGGGAGATCCGTGCGCAACTGCTGAAGCACCGCGTGCTGTTCCTGCGCAACCAGCAGTTCAGCCGTGCCGAGCACGTGGCATTTGCCCGCCGCTTCGGCGAGCTGGAAGACCACCCGGTCGCGGGCAGCGATCCGGAATATCCGGGCCTCGTGCGCATCTACAAGCGCCCGGACCAGCCGAACGACCGCTACGAGAACAGCTGGCACTCGGACACCACCTGGCGCGAGGCGCCGCAGTTTGGCGCCGTGCTGCGCTGCATCGAATGCCCGCCGGTCGGTGGCGACACGATGTGGGCCAACATGGCGCTGGCCTACGAGCGGCTGCCCGACACAGTCAAGGAACAGATTGCCGACCTGCGCGCCCGCCACAGCATCGAGGCCAGCTTCGGCGCGGCCATGCCGATCGAAAAGCGGCTGGCGCTCAAGGCCCAGTTCCCCGATGCGGAACACCCGGTGGTGCGCACGCATCCCGATACCGGCGAGAAGGTGCTGTACGTGAACGCGTTCACCTCGCACTTCACCAATTACCACACGCCAGCGCGGGTGCGCTACGGCCAGGATGCCAACCCGGGCGCGGCCGACCTGCTGCGCTATCTGGTGTCGCAGGCGTACATCCCGGAATTCCAGGTGCGCTGGCGCTGGGAACCCAACAGCGTGGCGATCTGGGACAACACGGCCACCCAGCACTACGCGGTGATGGACTACGCACCGTGCCACCGCAAGATGGAACGCGCCGGCATCATCGGCAGCGTGCCGTACTGATCCGCGTACGGATCATGCAGAACCCGCAAGACGTGATGGACATGAAGGACAGAGCAGGCATGAAGGACAACCTCGTCGTTACCACCCCCTCGGCATACGCCTACCCGCTGCTGGTCAAGCAGCTGCTGACCAACGCGATGAGCCTGTATGGCGATCAGGAGATCAGCTATCGAGGCGAGATGCGTTACACGTATCGCGATTTCCACCAGCGCCTGGGCAAGCTCGCCAATGCGCTGGGGATCCTGGGCGTGCGTCACGGCAGCACCGTGGCCGTGATGGACTGGGACAGCCATCGCTACCTGGAGTGCTACTTTGGCGTGCCGATGATGGGCGCTACCCTGTTCACGGTGAACGTGCGGCTGTCGCAGCAGCAGATCCTCTACACGCTGAACGACGCCGGCGCCGACGTGGTGCTGGTACATCCGGATTTCCTGCCGGTGCTGGAGCAGATCCGCGACGGCCTGGTACGCCAGCCGCGCTTCGTGCTGATGGCCGATGGCCAGGACGTGCCTGCCGGCACCCTGCCGTTCGAGGGCGAATACGAGGCCCTGCTGGGCGCCGCTGCGCCGGAGTTCGATTTCCCGGAGTTTGACGAGCGCACCAAGGCCACCACGTTCTACACCACGGGCACCACGGGAGACCCCAAGGGTGTGTGCTACAGCCATCGCGACATCGTGCTGCACACGCTGACCACGGCCACCAGCCTGTGCGCGCCACGTGAAGGCCAGCGCATGCACCGCGAAGACGTGTACATGCCGATCACGCCGATGTTCCACGTGATGGCCTGGGGCATGCCCTACGTGGCGATCATGCTGGGCCTGCGCACCGTGCTGCCGGGCCGCTACGTGCCGGCGACGCTGCTGCAGTTGCACAAGACCGAAAAGGTCACGTTCTCGCACTGCGTGCCGACCATCCTGCAGATGCTGTTGCAGGCGGCGGACGAAGGCGCGCACAACCTGTGGGGCTGGAAGATGATCATCGGCGGATCGGCTCTGCCGCCTGTGCTGTGCGAGGCGGCGCTGGCGCGCGGCATCGACATCTTTGCCGGCTACGGCATGTCGGAGACGGGCCCCATCGTGGCGCTGGCCCAGTTGCCGCCGGGTCATGTGCCGCTGACCCGCGAAGAGGAGGTGCGCATGCGCTGCGCCACGGGCCGCCCGGTGCCGCTGGCCGACTTCCGCATCGTTGGCCCCGATATGCGCGACGTGCCGCACGACGGCAAGGCGCAGGGCGAAATCGTGCTGCGCGCGCCGTATCTGACCAAGTCGTACTTCCGCAAGCCGTCCGCATCGGAAGACCTGTGGGCCGATGGCTACCTGCACACGCAGGACGTGGCGGTGAGGGGCGAGGATGGATTCGTGCAGATCGTGGACCGGCTCAAGGACGTGATCAAGACCGGCGGCGAATGGGTGTCGTCGATCGAGATCGAGAACCTCGTTACCCAGGTACACGGCGTGCAGGAATGCGCGGTGGTGGGCGTGCCCGACGCACGCTGGGGCGAGCGGCCGATGGCCTACGTGGTGCGCAAGGCTGGCATCGAGGTAGATGCCCAGCAGATCCGCACGGTGCTGCTTGGCCACGTGGAAGCGCAGCGCCTGAGCAAGTTCGCGGTGCCGGAAAGCGACCGTATCGCGTTCGTCGCGGCGATTCCGAAGACGAGCGTGGGCAAGATTGACAAGAAGCTGCTGCGGGAAAAGAAAGCAGCCTGAGGCGAAAGGGAAAATTGATGGCCGCCCCCTCCCCGGCTTGGAGGGCGGCCTTTTTGCGTTTACGACAGCCAGTCGAGGGCTCGGAATCCGCCGATGGCGTGCCGCACCAGCAGTGCCGAAAGCACCAGCATGGTCACGCCGACCAGGCGGTCCAGCATCTGCCAGGCGCGCGGATTGGCAAACCACGGCGCAAGCCATCGCGCACCGAATCCCAGCGCGCCGAACCAGGCCAGGCTGCCGACGCTGGCACCCGCCACGAACCATCCACGCATGGCGGCGGGCTGTTGCGCGCCGATGCTGCCCACCAGCAGCACGGTGTCCAGGTAGACATGCGGATTCAGCAACGTGAAGGCCAGGGCCTGCGCCAGCACGGCGCCTCGGGCGACGCTGGCCGGGGCATCTGCAGCCTGCAGCGTTTGCTGCCGGTGCGCGCGGCGCCATGCCTGCCAGCCGTAGCAGGCCAGGAACACCGCACCGGCCAGTGCCAGCGCGGCGGCCAGCGCGGGCCGTTCACCCAGGGCGCGGGCCATGCCCATGACGCCGGCGGCAATCAGCAGCGCGTCGGCCAGTGCGCAGAGCAGCACCACGCTGCCCACGTGCTCGCGGCGCAGGCCCTGGCGCAGCACGAACGCGTTTTGTGCGCCAATGGCGACGATCAGGCCCAGGCTCAGGGCCAGGCCCTGCAGCAGGACGGCAAAACCGGGTGGCACGGCGGGAGTCAGGACGTCGGTCGGATTCATGGCGCAAGCTTGCCATCGGCGTGCGGTGAAGACAAACTAAACAATCTTCATCGACATTAGCCAGACTCCATCATGCTCGACTATGCCGCGCTTTCCGCCCTGGCCGCCGTTGTGCGCGAGGGCAGCTTCGAGCGGGCGGCCCGCGCCCTTCATGTCACGCCGTCGGCCATTTCGCAGCGCATCCGCATGCTGGAGGAACGCGTGGGCTGCGCGCTGGTGATCCGCGAGAGCCCCTGCCGTGCCACCGAAACCGGCCGCCGGCTGTGCCAGCACGTCGATCACGTGCGGTTGCTCGAACAGGCGTTGCAAGGGGCGCTGCCGGCGCTGGCGACGGAAGGCGAGGCCCGTGTGCCGTTGCCGGTGGCCGTGAACGCCGACAGCCTGGCCACCTGGCTGGCGCAACCGATTGCGGCCTTTGCGGCGCGGCATCCGGTTTTGATGGAGGTGGCGGTCGACGACCAGGACCACACGACCGAATGGCTGCGCAGCGGCGCCGTACTGGCCGCCGTGACGGCCACGGCGCGGCCGGCGGCCGGATGCAACAGCCGTCCGCTGGGGGCCATGCGCTATGTGGCGGCGGCCAGCCCGGCGTTCGTGGCGCGCCATCTCGCCGCCGGCGTGGGAGCCGGCAGTCTCGCCCAGGCGCCGAGCCTGGTATTCAATGCCAAGGACGAACTGCAGGCGCGCTGGGTGAACCGGCTATGTCACAGGCCAGTGCAACTGCCCCGGCACACCCTGCCGTCGTCGTATGCGTTTGTCACGGCGGCGCTGGCCGGCATGGGCTGGGGCATGCATCCGCAGGCCATGATCGATGGCTATCTGAAGGCCGGTACGCTGGTGGAACTGGTGCCCGAAACGCCGCTGGACGTGCCGCTGCACTGGCAGCACGCACGCGCGGCATCGGGCCTGCTGGAGGGGTTGACCAGCGAAGTGCTGGCGGCAGCCCGGACCGCACTGCTGCCGCCCTGAACGCGCCACGCGGCCGAGCCCACCATCGCCAGGCGCGCTCGGTTCAGCCCAGCCCAGCTCAGCGCAATGTCGAGGCGAAGGCGTCGAGTTGCGTGATGACGGTGTCCCAGCCGTCGAAGAAGCCCATTTTCTCGTGCTGGTCGCGCGTGGCGTCGTCGGGGTGCATGACCCGGGCGATATAGCGGCTGCCGCCGGGGTCGTCCTCCATCGTGATGATCGCGGTGAAGCCGAGCCAGGGCTTGTGCGGGCGCCAGCCGCCAGTCAGCATCGACGTGAACACCAGGCGCGATTGCGGCACGACTTCGAGGAAGCAGCCCGGGTTGTCGCTGGTGCCGCCGTCCGGCCCCTGCATGAAGGTATGGAAGTTGCCGCCCGGCCGCAGGTCGAAGTCGCGCACCTGTGTGGTCCACGGCTTGGGGCACCACCATTCCTTGAGCAGGGCGGGGTCCGACCAGGCGCGCCAGAGCGCGGACCTTGGCGCGCGCAGCACGCGGGAAATCACGAGATCGCGGGATTCAGCGGCGTTTTCCGGCATGGGTTTGCTCCTCTTGATGCAGTCGCTCGACGAAATCGACCATGCGGTCGGATCTGGCTTCCCACACCGCGCGCTGCTCGGCCAGCCACTGCTCGGCTTGCGAGAGCGTTTCCGGCACCAGTTCGCAGGTGCGAGTGCGCCCGGCCTTGCTGGTGCGGATCAGGCCGCTGCGTTCCAGCACCGTCACGTGCTTCATGAACGACGGCAGCGCCATGTCGAACGGCGCCGCCAGCGACGACACCGTCTGCGCGCCGCCGACCAGCGCGCAGACGATGGCGCAGCGGGTGGGATCGGCAAGCGCGTGAAAGACGTCGCTCACCGAGTCTTGATAGTTAGCCATGAAGCTAACTATAGGGCAAGAGAAAGGCCGTTGCAATAACGGCCTGGGGGGTAGCGTGTTGCGGGTGGCGGGGTGATGCGGTTACGGCTTGATGTTGAACGTCTTGACGATGCCGGCGTTGCGGTCGTATTCGGCGTGCAGGGACTGGTTCAGGTCCTGCAGCGACTGCACCGGCATCGGCTCGTAGCCAAGCGTCTCCAGGCGCTCGCGCACCTTGGGGTTGGCCGCGGCCTTGTACACCGCGCTCTGGATCTTCTGGGCCACGTCGGCCGGCATCTGCGCCGACGCAATGACGCCCACCCAGTTGCTGAAGTCGATATCGGGATAGCCCTGCTCGGCAAACGTCGGCACCTGCGGCAGCAGCGGCGAGCGCGTCCGGGACGCCACGGCGTAGGGCTGCAGCTTGCCGGCGCGGATCATCGGCAGCGAGGTCACCATGCCGTCATACATCAGCGGGATCTGGCCGCCCATGACTTGCGCCAGCGCGGGGCCCGAGCCGGCGAACGGCACGTGCTGCAGGTCCATGCCGGCTTCCTGGTTCATGATGGCGCCAGCGTAGTGCGATGCCGTGCCCGCGCTGTACGAGGCAAAGCTGAGCTTGCCCGGGTTGGCCTTGGCATACGCGATCAGGCTCTTGAGATCCTTGGCCGGCAGGTTCGGCGCGCCCACCAGCACCATGCGCGAGCGGCCAACCGCCGCCAGCGGTCGAACGTCCTTCATGGTGTCGTACGGCGTCTTCTGCACCTGCGGCACTTCGGTCAGCACATTGGTGGCCGTCACCATGATGGTCTGGCCATCGGCGGGCGCGGCCAGCATCGTGTTGATGGCAATGGCACCACCGCCGCCCGGCTTGTTGTCGACCACGACGGATTGGCCCAGGTCGGCAGCCAGCTGTTCGGCCAGCACGCGCGCCATGACATCCATGGTGCCGCCGGCAGGCGCGGGCACCAGCACGCGCACGGGCTTGCTGGTCCAGGCCATGGCGGCCGGCATCGCCAGCGTCATGATGGCCGCAAGGATGGCGCGGCGCATGCGAAGGGGGGCAGGTTGGTTCGGCATGTTTGTCTCCATGATAGGTCTTGTGGGTATAGAAAGCCGGACCTGCCCGCGCATTGGGCTGTAGAGGAAAGTGTCGTCGCGTTGGAATTGGCGGACCCGGTGAAACGGATGGCGCGCGCCGCATGCGTTGTGCGGCGCGTCGCCGGGGAATGCGGGGGAGCGGTCAGGACTGGCCTGCCGCCGGTTGACCGCGCCGCGCAGGCAGCGCCTCGATGATGAAGGCGCGCTGCGCGTCGGTCATGCCGTCCCACAGGCCGATTTCGGTCGACGTCCGGCGGCATCCCTGGCAGTACCGCCGCGCACTGTCCATGCGGCAGATGTTGATGCAGGGGTTGGCGGGCCGGGTGTCCGTGGGTTGTGACATGACGGGTCTTGGGCTGAAAGGATGGATCAGGCTGCGCGGCGCAGCGGCAGGGCCTTCTGGCCGGACTGGCGGTTCGGCAGCATGCCGTGGGCTGCCAGCGTTTCGTCCGCGCTGTCGTACCAGGTGCCGATGCGATAGATCTCGCGCGCTTCCTTGCCCGTGGCAATCTCGCGGCCCAGCTCGTGCGCCACGCGCACGCACTGCTCGATCTGCTGCACCGACGTCATGCGGTTGCCGTGCTGGTCGATGATCGTGTCCTCGATGCCGCAGCGCGGGTGCAGGCCCATTGCCATCGCCATCATGTTGAACGGCAGCACGTTCTTGAGCAGCGACTCGGCGGTCAGCGTGCAGCCGTCCGGCGCGCGATGGATGAAGTTGAAGAAGTTGAACGGGTTCGGGCCGTCAAAGCCACCGCCGATGCCGATCCACGTCAGGTTCAGCGGGCCCTTGTACACGCCGGCGCGCACCATGCGCTCAAGCGTTTCCAGGGCGTGGATGCCGGTCAGCTGGAAGTGCGGCTGGATACCGGCGTTCGACAGGCGGCGCAGGTGCTCTTCCACCCAGCCCGGGCCGGCCGGCACGGTCATCTCGCGGTACGCCTCGATGTACGCCGGGTTCGACAGCGACGTGCCGGCCAGGTACTCGGGGTACAGCAGTTCCATGATGTTCATCTGCGTGGTGTTGATCGCCACGGTGACCTGGTCGGGAGCCGGGGTCAGATCGGCCAGCATGTGGCGCGTATCGTCCGACAGCCACACGGCGGCCTGGCCTTCGTCTTCGGGTGCGAACGAGATCGAGCCGCCCACCTGGATGATCATGTCGGGCACCGCGGCGCGCACGCCGGCGATCAGTTCGTTGAACTTGGACAGGCGCTTCGAGCCCTTGCCGTCCAGTTCGCGCACGTGCAGGTGCAGCACGGTGGCGCCGGCGTTGTAGCAATCAACGGCCTTCTGGATCTGTTCTTCCATGGTGACCGGAATGTCTTCCGGGAAATCTTCGGGCATCCACTCCGGGCCGTACGGGGCCACGGTGATGACCACCTTGTCCATGTTTTCGGGGTGCAGGGAATCGTCGAGGAATTGCATGTTTTGTCTCCTGTGTAGAGTGCGTGCTTCGGTGATCGAAGTATCGGCTATCGGTGCGCCGCAATTTGACGATCGGGGACGCTCGATTTACATTTCGGGACAGTCAGGGAAAACGCGATGTCCTACTTTCTTCGCAGTGCGAGCCTTACCAACTACGTGGATGTGGCGCGGGCCGTGGGGCTCGATCCCCACCAGATGCTGCGTGCCGCACGTATCAGCCGCAACGTGTTGCTGGATCCCGACATCCGCATACCGGCAGCGCTGGTGGGCAAGCTGCTGGAGGCCTCGGCCAGCGCCGCGCAGGTCGACGATTTCGGCCTGCGCATGGCCGAACTGCGCCCATTTGCGAACCTGGGTCCGCTGGCCTTCGTGGTGCGCGAGGAACCCACGCTGCGCCGCGCGCTGGAGTCGATGGTCCGCTACATGGGCCTGCAGAACGAGGCGCTGGTCATGCGCGTGGAAGACGTCGACGATGTGGTGCTGATCCGCCTGCAACTGCTCAGCGATGCCCCGGGCAGCGTGCGCCAGGCTACCGAGCTGGCGGCTGGCGTGATGTTCCGCATGCTTACGCTGTTCCTGGGGCCGGCCTGGCGTCCGCGCAGCATCTGCTTTACGCACGCGGCGCCCGTTAGCCAGGCCGCCTGCATGCGCGTGTTCGGCATGCATGCCCTTTACGGGCAGGACTTCGACGGCATTGTCTGCGTGGCCAGGGACCTGGAAGCGCCTTTGCCGTCCTACGACCCCGTCATGGCGCAGCAGGTCAAGCTCTACCTGGGCACGCTGCTGGCGCAGTCGAACACCAGCATGACCGACAAGGTGCGCAAGCTCGTGCATGCGCTGCTGCCCAGCGGCATGTGCTCGGTCGACCGTGTGGCCCAGCAACTGGGCGTGGACCGGCGCACCGTGCATCGCTGGCTGGCCCAGGACGGCGCCACCTACTCGGACATCCTCAACGACGCACGGGCCAGCCTGGCCACGCGCTATATCGAGAACCGTGCGCGGCCGTTGTCCGAGGTGGCCACGCTGCTGGGCTTCTCGTCGCTGAGCGCGTTCTCGCGCTGGTTTGGCGCGCAGTACGGCTGCAGCGTGTCGAAGTGGCGGGCGCAGCAGGAACAGGCGGACGAGGCGCCGGCGCCATAAAAAAAAACGGCCACACCAGCGCGCACGCCGGAGTGGCCAAACGAAGCTCGACACGACCGGGCGGTGGGGTGCAGGAGTGCCCCGCCCGGCCATGCCGATCCCTACATGATCAGAACTTGTGGCGGATGCCGACGCTGACGCCGACCATGCTGCTCTGGCCGTTGCCCAGGATGTAGCTGTTGCCCGTGGCGCCGGTCGACGCCAGCTGGTTCGTGTTGGCGCCATCGAGCGTCAGGCCGGCATGCTTGGCGTAGGCCGTGCTCAGGTACAGGTCCGTGCGCTTCGAGAACGCGTAGTTGGCCACGAAGGCGACCTGCCAAGGATTCGGCGCGTTGGTACGGTTGAAGTAGTCGCGCTTGAGGTCGTCGTAGTCGTACTCGAGCGTCAGGCCGACGGCCGGCGTGACCTGGTAGTTCACACCAATCCAGTAGTAGTCGTCGCGCTGGATCTGGGCATTCGTGCCGTTGTTCTCGGCCTTGCCCCAGCGGTAGCCGCCCATGATCTTGGCGACCGCCCCGATCGTGTAGCTGGCCGCGACCGACGCCTTCTTCAGCGTGGCGGTGTTGCCCTGGTAGATGCCGGCGACGTTGTTGATCGACGGATTCCACTGGTCATAGGCAATGGCGGCGCCGAACGGGCCCGACGAGTACACGGCGGCCGCGCCGAAGGCGTTGTCGCGGCGGAAGGCACCCGGCACTTCGCCGTTGCCACCGAAGGCGATCGTGCCGGCCGGCAGGTTCGGCACGCCGGCGCCGAACGAGAAGTGCGCCAGGGCCGTCAGCGGGCCGAACGTGCCCGTGTAGGCCAGCACGTTGTCCTCGCGGAAGTTGTTGCCTGCCATCAGGGCTGCCGGCTCGTACTGCGTGGCGTAGGCCGTCGGCATGAAGTTGGCCATTGCCGCGAACAGCGACGTGTACTGGCGACCCAGCGTGATCTGGCCGAACGTCTGGTGCTGCAGGCCAACGAATGCCTGGCGACCAAACAGGCGGCTGCTCTGCTGCATCGTGCCGTTGTCGCCACTGAAGCCGCTTTCCAGCACGAACAGGCTCTTCAGGCCGTTGCCCAGGTCTTCAGTACCACGCAGACCCCAACGCGAGCCGGACAGGCCGCCAGAGTTCATGCGATATACGGTGTCGCCGGCGCCCGGATTCGGGGTAAAGCCTGCCGCGGAGTACGGGGCGACGTGGTTCGCGTATTCCACGCTTGCGTCGATCACGCCATACAGCGTGACGGTGGATTGCGCGAATGCGCTGCCAGTACAGGCGAACAAAGCGGCCGCGGCGGCCATGCCCTTGAGCTTCATGAAACAGTCTCCTTATTGACGTCTTGTGTAGTGGGGTTCCCGTCGGAATGGGTACTACGGTGCTGCGAAAATGTTGTTGTGTCGCGGCCGGGGCCGCCTTGCTGTGGTGCTTGTGGTCCCGCGGTTCAGTGCGCCAGCCGTGCCAGCAGCGCCATGGCTTGCGGCCACGGGCCGAAGCCGGCCGCGGGATTCAGGTGGCCGACGTGACCGAGGTCGACCAGTTCGCTGCCCCAGTCCTGCGCCATGGCGCCGGCACGCTCGTACGAGGCCAGCGGATCGTTGCGGCTGGCCGCCAGCAACGTCGGGAATGGCAACGCCTGGCGTGGCATCGGCAACCAGCCATGCTGGTCGAGCGTGGCCACTTCCGGATAGCCCTGCGGCATCGGCGTTTCCAGGTCGGCGGGCGTCGCCAGCAGCGCGCCAAGGACCTTGCCGGCCGGCACGCGATGGTGCAGGTGCCTGGCCCAGTGCACGGTAATCATCACGCCGGCGCTGTGGGCGCCCAGCACCACCGGCCCGTCGATGGCGGCGATGGCTTGGTCAAGGGCGACCATGCGTGCGGCGCAGCTGAGCTTGTCGTGTTCCAGGGGCTGCACGGACGCCACTTTCTGGCCCTGGGCCTCCAGTTCGGCTTGCAGCAGGGTCTGCCAGTGTTCGGCCACGTGGTCGCGCAGGCCGGGCACCAGCAGCACGGTGATATCGGGGGACAAAAACATCGTTGAATCGCTTGCGTGTTGGGAAATGCGCGGTCAGGCTGCGGCGCGATGTTGCGCCAGGCGTTGCAGGTCCGCGGTATAGGTGCGGCGGCCGATCAGGAAGCAGATCGCGGCGATCAGGCCGGCGACAGGCATCCACTGCAGGGCGCCCGCCAGACCGATGTGGTCAGCCATCAGGCCGGTAAAGAACGGTCCCGGTGCCAGGCCAAGCAGGTTGTTCACCAGGGTCAGCGTGGCGAACGCGCTGGCATGGATGCGGGGATCGGTCAGGTTGGCCACGGCGGCGCTGGCCGGGCCGGCGCTGCCGCCCGCCAGCATCATGCCGCCAGCGATCAGGACCAGTTGCGCGGTGCCCGCAGGCAGGTGGAAGGCAGAGCCAAGCAGTGCGAAGCAGAGCACGCTGTACGTGACGGCCATCAGCCATTTGCGGGCCGGGGCGTGGCGTGCCACGCGGTCCGTCAGTGCGCCGCACACGATCATGCCGGCACCACCCACCAGGACGAAGCCTGCGGCGCCCAGGCCGGCATGGGCGGTGGACAGGCCGTAGTAGCGGCCCAGGAAGCTGGGCATCCACGCCAGCAGCGAACCCATCACGAACAGCTGCAGGGCGCTGCCGACGTAGGCGCAGATAATCGATCGCGAGGCCACCAGGGCGCTGCACAGTGCGCGCAGCGGCATCGGACCGAGGCGCGGTTCCGCGGTGGCCTGTTCATTCAGCGCCAGGCGCTGGGCCTGCAGGCGTTCCTCGGTGACCAGCAGGCGGTAGAAGCCCACCATCACCAGGCCGAACAGGGCCATGCTGACAAACGCGAAGCGCCAGCCGAAGTGGGCCGAGATCACGCCGCCCAGCGCCATGCCGAGCACCGATCCGAACGCGCCGCCGGCGATGAATGCGGCACTGAGGCTGGCCCGCAAATGACGCGGAAAGACCGACAGCACCAGTGCGATGCCAACGCTGCCGTAGGCCGCCTCGCCGATGCCGACGAAGAGCCGTGCGACGAACATCTCGCCGAACGAATTGGCGATGGCGCAGCCCAGCGTGGCCAGGCTCCAGAGCGCGGCCATCAGCGTCAGGCTGCGCACGCGGCCCCAGCGGTCGGCCAGGATCGAAAGCGGCAGGGTGAGCACGCCCACCATGAGAGCCACCACACCGCCCAGCGCGCCAAGATTGGCGTCAGTGAGCGCCCATTCCGCCTTCAGCAGCGGAAACAGCGCGTTGAGTACCTGCCGCGACATGTAGTCGGACAGCAGCAGGCCAAAGCTCAGCGCAAAGACCAGCCAAGGGTAGTAGCGTGAAGCCCGGGCGCTCGGCGCGCCGGCAAAAACTTGAGGACGTGAAATACGAAGTCCCGACATGATGAACCGTCTCCTGATAGTCTCAGCCGCGCCCCGCACAATGCCGGGGGTCGGCTGGCTTGCCGCGGACTTGCCGCGACCCAGCGAAGTATCGGGGAATAACAGCCTACGGTTTGACTTATCGGGACATCCGTTTTGCTTGACGGGACAGTGCGGGAAAACCCGCTTCGGGTTGCTGCGTAGCCGCGGCGTGTCCGCCGCGCGTCCAGTTACTCGATCGTCACCTTGCCTTCCTTGACCAGCACGGCGAACTTCGATGTCTCGTCGTTGATGCGCTTGGCAAAGGCTTCAGGCGCACTTGCCATGGGCTCCGCCCCGGCCGCGACCATGCGCTGCTGGAAGTCCGGCGAGTTCACGATCTTCACGATTTCGGCGTTCAGCCGCGTCACGATTGGCTTGGGCGTGGCCGCCGGCGCCAGCACGCCGAACCAGGTGCCGATATCGAAACCCTTGAGGCCGGCTTCTTCCAGCGTCGGCACGTCAGGCAACACGCTCGAGCGTTTGGCCGTGGTGACGGCCAGCGCCTTGAGCTTGCCGGCCTTGATGTGCGGCAGCACGGTGGTCAGCGTGTCGAACGACATCGTCACCTGCCCACCCAGCAGGTCGGTGGTCAGCGGGCCGCTTCCCTTGTAGGGCACATGCAGCAACTGGGTGCCGGTGGCTGCCTGGAACTGCGTGCCGATCAGGTGCTGCGCGGTGCCGTTGCCGTTCGAGCCGTACGACAGTTCGGGCGACGCCTTCTTCGCCAGGGTCACCAGTTCGGCCACGTTCCTGGCGGGCGTCTTCGCGCCGTTGATGACCAGCACGTTGGGCACCATGGCCAGCGTCGACACCGGCGCCAGGTCCTTCTGGAAGCTGTACGGCAGCTTGCGGTAGACCGACGTGGCGATCGTGTGATGCACGGCACCCATCAGCAGCGTGTAGCCGTCGGGCTTGGCCTTGGCCACGTAGTCGGCACCCACCGTGGCGCCCGCGCCGGGCCGGTTCTCCACGATCACCGGCTGGCCGAGGTTCTTCGACAGCTGGTCGCCCAGCGCGCGGGCCAGGATGTCCGTGGTGCCGCCCGACGGGAAGGGCACCACCAGGCTGATCGGCTTGGCCGGCCATTCCTGCGCCATGGCCATCGACGCACTGCCAAGGCCGATGGCGCACAGCGACAGGCCGCAGACCTGCCGAATCGCCCGAAGGTTGAAGTTACGCAAGGTTGTCTCCTCTTCTTGTCGTGGTTGGGAAAATGCGGGTTCAGATCGATACCGAAAGCGCCTGGCGGCCCGCGAACGTGGCCGCGCAGCCCAGCTCGGCCTCGATGTAGAGCAGGCGGTTGTACTTGGCCACGCGGTCGGAGCGCGACAGCGAGCCGCTCTTGATCTGCGTGGCGGCGGTGCAGACGCTCAGGTCGGCAATGGTCGTGTCCTCGGTCTCGCCGGAGCGATGCGAGATCACCGACGCGTAGCCGGCGCGGTGGGCCATGTCGATGGCGGCGAGGGTCTCGGTCAGCGTGCCGATCTGGTTCGGCTTGATCAGGATGGCGTTGGCCACGCCGCAGTCGATCCCCTCCTTGAGGATCGCCGTGTTCGTGACGAAGAGGTCGTCGCCCACCAGCTGCACCTGCTTGCCCAGGCGTTCGGTCAGCAGCTTCCAGCCAGCCCAGTCGACTTCGGCCATGCCGTCCTCGATGGTGACGATCGGGTACTGCGAGACCCAGCCGGCCAGCAGGTCGACAAAGCCGGCGGCGTCATGGCGGCGGTTTTCCGACTGCAGCACGTAGCTGCCATCGCGGTAGAACTCCGAACTGGCCACGTCCAGGCCCAGCGCGATATCGCGCCCGGCGTAGAAGCCGGCGGCGTCGATAGCCTGCATGATGACTTCGAGCGCCTGCTCGTTCGACTTCAGGTCCGGCGCAAAGCCGCCTTCGTCGCCCACGGCCGTGGCGAATCCGCGCTGCCGGAGCAGCGACTTGAGCGTGTGGAACACTTCCGCGCCCCAGCGCACCGCCTCGGAGAACGATGGCGCACCCACGGGCAGGATCATGAATTCCTGCATGTCCACGCTGTTGTCCGCGTGCGCGCCGCCGTTAATGATGTTCATCATCGGCATGGGCAGGCGCAGGTCGCCGCTACCGTTGCCGGACCCGATGGAGCCTATGTACCGGTACAGCGGCACGCCCGCCGACGCAGCCGCCGCACGCGCCGTGGCCAGCGAGACGGCCAGCAGTGCGTTGGCGCCCAGGCGCGACTTGTCGGCCGTGCCGTCGAGCCGGATCAGGCACTGGTCGATTTCCGCCTGGTCTGCGGCAGGCATGCCGGCCAGCGTGCGGGCGATGTCGACGTTGATATGGCCCACGGCGCGGCGTACGCCCTTGCCGGCGTAGCGATGCGTGTCGCCGTCGCGCAGCTCGATGGCCTCGCGGGAGCCGGTGGACGCGCCCGACGGCGCTGCCGCGAACCCCTCGCTGCCATCGGCCAGCAGCACCTGTGCCGCCACGGTGGGATTGCCGCGCGAATCGAGAATCTCGTAGCCGCGCACTTCCTGAATCACTGACATGGGATGGCCCTCGTTACCCTGGTTGCCCTGCTTGCCGTTACTGGACCTGCGCAATGCGCAGCAGATTGGTGGTGCCGGCTACCGCGAACGGCAGGCCGGCTGAGATCACGATGGACTGGCCGCGCTCGCCGAAACGCTCCTTGAGCACGGTGCGGCTGGCCAGTTCGGTCATCTCCAGCACGTCGACCACTTCGTGGCACAGCACGGCATGGACGCCCCATGCCAGCGCCAGCCGGCGCGCCGTGGCCACGCGCGGCGTCATGCCGAGGATCGGCACCTCGGGGCGTTCGCGCGCCATGCGCAGCGCGGAGTAGCCCGAGCTGGTGTACGCCACAGTGGCCGGCACCTTGAGCAGCCCGGCCACGTGGCGCACCGCGTGGCCGATGGCGTCGGCGGCTTCGGCACGCGGCGGCGTGTGCGACGCCTGGATCGCGTCGTGATAGAGCGGGTCGGACTCGGTGCGCGTGATGATGCTGTCCATCATCTTCACGGCCTCCACCGGATAGCGGCCCGATGCCGATTCGGCCGACAGCATCACGGCGTCGGCACCGTCGTAGACAGCCGTGGCCACGTCGGAGGCCTCGGCGCGCGTGGGCACCGGTGCGGCAATCATCGATTCCAGCATCTGCGTGGCCACGATCACGGGCTTGCCGGCCTTGCGGCAGGCGCGCACGATCTGCTTCTGCAGCGACGGCACCTGTTCGGCCGGCATCTCCACGCCCAGATCGCCGCGCGCCACCATCACGGCGTCAGCCTCGGCAACGATGGCCTCCAGGCTCTGGATGGCGGCGGGCTTCTCCAGCTTGGCGACGATGCCGGCGCGGCCCTGCACGATGGCCTTGATCTCCTGGATGTCCTCGGCGCGCTGCACGAACGACAGGGCAATCCAGTCGACGCCCAGCGTCAGGCCGAAATCCAGGTCGCGACGGTCTTTCTCGGTCATCGCCGACAGCGGCAGCACCACGCCGGGCACATTGACGCCCTTGCGGTCGGACAGCGGCCCACCGTTGATGACCGTGGTTTCCGCGAACTCGGCGCCGCAGCGGTCTACGCGCAGGCGAATCTTGCCGTCGTCCAGCAGCAGCTCCGCGCCTTCGCGCAGCGCGGCGAAGATCTCGGGATGCGGCAGGCTGACGCGCGTGGCCGATCCCGGCGTATCGCGGTCCAGGTCCAGCCGGAACGATGCCTGCGCGGCCAGCACGATCGGGCCATCGGCAAACGTGCCGATGCGCAGCTTCGGGCCCTGCAGGTCCAGCAGCACGCCGATCGGACGGCCACGCTGCTGTTCGATGGCGCGGATGGTGTCCAGCCGCTGCCGGTGGTCATCATGGCTGCCGTGGCTGAAGTTCAGGCGGAAGACATCGGCGCCGGCCTCGAACAGGGCATCGATGATCTCGGGTGACGTGCTGGCGGGGCCCAGCGTGGCCACGATCTTCGCGTTGCGAAGGCGTCTCATGGGGTTGCTCCATCAGGGCGCGATCAGGATCGCGCGGAAGTCGTTGACGTTGGTGAGGGTGGGGCCGGTGATAACGGCATCGCCCAGTGCTGCAAAAAAGCCGTGTCCGTCGTTGTTGGCCAGCGCGTCCTGCGGGCGGATGCCAAGGGCCCACGCGCGCCGCAGCGTGTCGGGGCCGATGACGGCGCCGGCAATCTCTTCCTGGCCATCGACGCCATCGGTATCGCCGGCCAGTGCATGGATGCCGGCGTGGCCGCGCAGCGTCATGGCCAGCGCCAGCAGGAATTCGACGTTGCGGCCGCCGCGCCCGTTGCCGCGCACGGTGACGGTGGTCTCGCCGCCGGACAGCAGCACGCAGGGCGTGGGAAACAGCCGGTGGTCGGCCGCTTCGAGCGCGATGCCGCCGAGCACCAGGCCCACGTCGCGCGCCTCGCCTTCGATGGCATCGCCGAGCAGGTGAACGGACAGCCCCGCGTCGCGCGCTACCGCTGCGGCCGCTTCCAGTGCCATGCGCGGCGTGGCGATCAGCGTGGTGTCGATGCGTGGCAGGCGGGGGTCGCCGGGTTTGACGGCTTCGGCCGCCTCGGAGCCGAGCACGCGCAAGACATGCGCGGGCAGGTCCAGGCCGTAACGGCGGATGATCTCCAGTGCATCGTGCCGCGTGGTGGGGTCGGCCACCGTGGGCCCCGATGCAATGTCGATCGGATCGTCGCCCGGCACATCGGACAGCAGCAGGTTGCAGACGCGCGCCGGATGGCACGCCGCCGCCAGCCGGCCGCCCTTGATGGCCGACAGGTGACGGCGCACGCAGTTCATCTCGGTGATCGTGGCGCCGGATTTCAGCAGCGCGCGATTCACGGCCTGCTTGTCTTCGAGCGACACGCCAGCCAGCGGCAACGGCAGCAGCGACGATCCGCCACCCGAGATCAGGCTGACCACGAGGTCATCTTCGGTCAGCCCGGACACCAGTTCCAGCATGCGGCGCGCGGCGTCGTGCCCGGCGGTGTCGGGCACGGGATGTGCGGCTTCGACGATCTCTATGCGCTGGCAGGGCACCGCGTAGCCGTAGCGCGTGACCACCAGCCCTTCGAGCGGCCCCGGCCAGGCGGCCTCGAACGCCTGGGCCATCGCGGCGGATGCCTTGCCGGCGCCGATCACGATGGTGCGGCCTTTGGGCGATGTCGGCGGTTCGGGCAGGTGGCGGGCCAGCGTGAGCGACGGTTGCGCGGCGGCAATGGCGGCATCGAACATGCGGCGCAGCAGCGCGCTTGCCTGTGAGGTGTCCATGGCGATGTCGTCCTCTCAGTGCATGAGGCCGGCGTGGGCATCGGCGGCGCGGGTCAGGTGCGTGCCGATCGACGATGCGGACGCCGGCGCGGGTGTCGGGGTCGGATCGGCCAGCACTTCGGGGTCGTCCTGCAGCTTGCCGTCGAGCGCGTCGTTGAGCCGTTGCTGGTCGATGGCACCCACCCAGCGGGCGATGGCCAGCGTGCCCACGGCGTTGCCGATCGTGTTGGTGATGGCGCGGGCCTCGGACATGAAGCGGTCCACGCCGAGCAGCAGCACCATGCCGGCCACCGGAATCTTGCCCATCGATGCCAGGGTCGCCGCCAGCGTGATGAAGCCCGAGCCGGTCACGCCAGCGGACCCCTTCGACGTCAGCAGCAGCACGCCCAGCACCACAAGCTGGTCGGTCAGCGTCAGCGGGGTGTTGGTGGCCTGGGCGATGAAGATGGCGGCCATCGTGTAGTAGATGCACTGGCCGTCCGGGTTGAAGGTGAGGCCGGCCGGCACCACCAGGCCCACCACCGGCTTCGACACGCCTGCGTTCTCCAGCTTGCGCATCAACTGCGGCACCACCGATTCCGACGAGCTGGTGCCCAGCACCGTGAACAGTTCGTCGCGGATGTAGCGCAGGAACTTCCAGAGGCTGAAGCCCGATATCCGCGCCACGCCGCCCAGCACGATGACCACGAACAGCAGGCACGTGAGGTACATGGTGCCCATCAGCTTGCCCAGCGACACCACGGAACCCAGGCCGTACTTGCCCACCGTGAAGGCCATGGCGCCGAAGGCCGCCAGCGGCGCCAGGCGCATGATCATGCCGACCACCGAGAAAATGCCGTGCGTGAACGAATCCAGGAAGTCGACCACCGGCCGGGCGCGCGGCCCGATATGGGACAGCGCGATGCCGAACAGCGTGGCAAAGACCAGGATCTGGAGGATGTCGTTGCGGGCCAGCGAATCGATCACGCTGGTGGGCACCATGTTCATCAGGAAGTCGATGAACGAGTGCGGTTGTTCGGCCGCGTGGGTGTAGGTGGCGATGGCCTTGGCGTCGAGGTGCGCCGGGTCGACGTTCATGCCCGCACCCGGCTGCACCACGTTCACGACGATCAGGCCGAGGGCCAGCGCAAACGTGGACAGCACCTCGAAGTAGAGCAGGGCGCGCACGCCGACGCGGCCCAGTTCCTTCATGTTCTCCATGCGCGCGATGCCCAGCACCACGGTGGCGAAGATGATCGGCGCAAAGACCATCTTGATGAGCTTGATGAATACGTCGCCGAATGGCTTGAGGCTGCTGCCGAAGTCGGGGTAGAACACGCCGAGTGCGATGCCGGCCGATACGCCGAGCAGAACCTGCACATACAGCTTGCCCAATAGCCTTTGAATCATGGCTGTCTCCTGCTGATTCGAGGTAAGTCGCCTGCGGTCGGGGCTCTGGTGGCCGTTGTCTGGGACCGCAAGGTTTGGGGGCGCGGGTTCCCCTCTCCCGCGTGCGGGGGAGGAGTTAGGGGAGAGGGCAGGCCTCTCGGGATGCTACGGTGGCCGTTGAGCGGCCACACCCCTTTCCCCCGGCGCCTCTCCCGCGAGCGGGAGAGGGGAGTCGGCCTATCAGGCGGCCTTGGCCTGCTTGCCGGCGACCAGGAAATCGCACACGGCCTTGGTAACGTCGACGGTCTTCGCCTTGCCGCCCAGGTCGCCCGTATGCAGGGCCGGGTTGGCCGTGACGGCCTCGATGGCGGCCATCACGCGCTGCGCGGCTTCGTTCTCGCCAAGGTGTTCCAGCAGCATGACCACCGACCAGAACGTGCCCACCGGGTTGGCCAGACCCTTGCCCATGATGTCGAACGCGGAGCCGTGAATCGGCTCGAACATCGACGGGTAGCGGCGTTCGGGGTCGATATTGCCGGTGGGGGCGATGCCCAGGCTGCCGGCCAGCGCGGCGGCCAGGTCGCTCAGGATGTCGGCGTGCAGGTTGGTGGCGACGATGGTGTCCAGCGTCTTCGGGCGGTTCACCATGCGCGCGGTGGCGGCGTCGACCAGTTCCTTGTCCCAGGTGACATCGGGGAAGTCCTTGGCTACCTGCACGGCCACCTCGTCCCACATCACCATGGCATGGCGCTGGGCGTTGGACTTGGTGATGACGGTCAGCAGCTTGCGGGGGCGCGATTGCGCCAGCTTGAAGGCGAAGCGCAGGATGCGCTCCACGCCCACGCGGGTCATCATCGACACATCGGTGGCGGCCTCGATCGGATGGCCCTGGTGGACGCGGCCGCCCACGCCCGAGTATTCGCCTTCGGAGTTCTCGCGCACGATGACCCAGTTGAGGTCTTCGGGGGCGCAGCGCTTCAGCGGGCCGTCGATGCCGGGCAGGATGCGCGTCGGGCGCACATTGGCGTACTGGTCGAAGCCCTGGCAGATCTTCAGGCGCAGGCCCCAGAGGGTGATGTGGTCGGGAATCTGGTTGTCGCCGGCCGAGCCGAACAGGATGGCGTCCTTGTCGCGCAGCGCGTCGAGGCCGTCGGCGGGCATCATCACGCCGTGCTGGCGGTAGTAGTCGCCGCCCCAGTCGAAGTTCTCGAACTCGAAGCGGAAGCTGGCGCCGGCGGCGGCCAGGGCTTCCATGATTTCGCGCCCGGCGGGCACCACTTCCTTGCCAATGCCGTCGCCCGGGATGGTTGCGATCTTGTAGGTCTTCATGGTTCGTCTCCTGTCTGGTCTGGGAATCTGCTTCACCGCTGCCTTGAGCGTTGGACGCATTCTGGACGGTGGACGAAGTTTTGGATCGGCACTAAAGTTAAACCATTCTTAACTCACAGGTTAAAGGTGCAGGATGGCATCCAACAGCGCGATCCAGCCGTCGGAACTGGGCTTCTTCACGACGCTGGCCACGGCCGGCAGCCTCAGTGCGGCGGCGCGGGATCTGGGCATCACCACGGCAGCGGTCAGCAAGCGGCTGGGGCAGATGGAAACGCGCATCGGCACGCCGCTGGTCACGCGCACCACGCGGCGCATGAGCCTGACGCCGGAGGGCGAGGTGCTGCTTGAACATGCGCGCCGCATCCTGGGCGAACTGGACGATCTGGAGCAACTGCTGACCAGCGCCCGGGGCCGGCCCAGCGGCCTGCTGCGTGTCAATGCCACGCTGGGCTTTGGGCGCATGCATGTGGCGCCGGTGATCTCCGAATACAGCCGCATGTACCCGGACGTGGATGTGCAACTGCAGCTTTCGGCCGATCCGCCGCCGCTGAGCGAGGACGCTTTCGATGTCTGCGTGCGATTTGGCGAACCGCCCGATGCGCGGATCGTGGCGCGGCTGCTGGCACCGAACCGCCGGCTGCTATGCGCGTCGCCGCGCTATCTGCGCGAACACGGCACGCCGCAGACGCCGGGCGAGCTGCCGCGCCACAACTGCATCGGCATCCGGCAGGGCAGCGATGCCTACGGGGTGTGGCGGCTGGCGCCGGTCAAGGGGGCGAAGGCGCGGACGGAATCGGTCCACGTGCGGGGCAACCTGACGACCAATGACGGCGAGATCGCCGTGAACTGGGCGTTGGAAGGGCACGGCATCGTGCTGCGCGCCGAGTGGGATGTCGAACGTTACCTGCGCAGCGGCAGGCTGGTGCAGGTGCTGCCGCAGTACGTGACGCCCGAAGCCAACATCTACGCCGTGTACCAGCAGCGGCACCAGTTGTCGTCGCGCATCCGGCTGTTCGTGGATTTCCTGGCGAAGAAGTTCAGCGCCTTCGGCCGCGACGCCGGCTAGGGGGCGCAGGCGGCTGCGTGGTGGATCTGAGCGTCGGCCTCGTGGGTCCACAGGGCGAAGGCGTCGAACACCCGGTCCACCAGTGCCAAGCAGTGCTGCCGCTGCGGGTCTGACAGCGCGACGGCAGCCAGCGCCCGATGGTCGGCGTGCTGGGCATGGCCGGATTCGAGCGCGAGGTGAAAGGCGCCCAGGTAGCGCAGTTCGGCGCCCAGTCGCGCCTGGAGCGCGTTGGCCAGCGGCGTCGTAAGCGAGAACAACACATTGCCCGTTTCCTCGATGGCTTCGATCACAGCCAGTCGTTCCGGGCCGTGGGCATCGGCCACGATGGCGCACAAGTCGTACATCAGCACGCGGCTGCGGCTGGTGTCGTCGCTCCAGAGCTCGCGCAAGGCGTCGGTCGTGGTGGTGACACGATCCCAGCCGAGCGTCTCGAAATCCTCCAGATACCACGGCCAGTGATGGTCGTCCTCGAAGGTGTGGAGATTGACCTGTTCCTGCCATGCGTCGCGCGGCGGATCCCTGCGCAGCACATGGCGGTTGAGGTCGCCAAAGGCCATGACGAAGAAGGCGAAGCCGCGCATGAAGCTGAGCCGGACCTGCGGGGGCAGGCTTTCGTCGCGCATATGCACGAAGAGCGGCAGGTCCGCGTACGCCAGCTTTCTGCGCAGGATGTGGGCAAGCACGGCTTTCATCGGTAATTCTCCGCGCAGTGATTGTGGGTGGTCTTGCAACAAGGCCGGAACGGTATCGCGCTGGATTCTATGAAACGGGCGCCCAAAGTTCAATTGAGGCCTGATGCACTGCAAAGCCACTGTCTGCGCAGGGGCTGACGGGTGGCGCCCCTCTCTCGCTGACGCGGGCGAGGGGCGCAGAGGGGCGCAGAGGGGAAACCGCGATCAGCGACGCGCGGTGATGGCCAGCGCGCCCAGCGCCACAAGCGCCAGTCCGCTGCCTGCCGCCACCACGCCCTGCCATCCCGCATGCGTGTACAGCGTGCTGGCGATGGCCGAGCCCACCGCACCGCCGGCGAAGATCGCGGTCATGTACAGCGCGTTCAGGCGGGCGCGGCTATGGGCGTCGAGCGCGTAGACCGCGCGCTGGCCCAGCACCATGTTCATCTGTACCGCGAAGTCGAGCACGATGCCGGTCAGCGCCAGGCCATACAGGCCGGCATGGCCATGGATCAGGCCGGGGATGAACGCCAGCGCGGCGACGATCATGGCGGCGAACGATGCCACGCGGGTGTGGCCGGCATCGGCCAGGCGGCCGGCAATGGGTGCGGCCACGGCGCCGAGCGCGCCCACCAGTGCGAACAGGCCGATCTGCGATTGCGACAGTCCGTAGCGCGCGGCCAGTTCCAGCGGCGCGGCGGTCCAGAACAGGCTGAACGCGGCAAACAGCAGGCCTTGCAGCAGCGCGCGTTGGCGCAGCACCGCGAAGCGCGTGAACAGGTGCCACAGCGAGGCCAGCAGGCTGCCATAGCTGGCGCGGTGCTGCGGCACGCGGCGCGGCAGCGTCATCGCGATGATGGCCACGGTGGCCAGCGTCATGGCAGCTGCGATGAAGAACACCGCGCGCCAGCCGAACCACTGCGCCGCCATGCTCGACAACGGCCGCGACAGCAGGATGCCCGACAGCAGGCCGCCCATGATGGTGCCCACGGTACGGCCACGCAGCGCTTCGGGCGCCAGGTGCGCCGCCAGCGGAATCAGGATCTGCACGCTGACCGAGCTTAGGCCCAGCAGCAGCGATACCAGCAGGAACACGCCGGGTTGCGACGACAGTGCCGCACCCACCAGGCTGGCCGCCGCGGCCACGCCGCTGACCATCAGCAGCCGGCGGTTTTCAAGCAGGTCGGCCAGCGGCACCAGGAAGAACAGGCCGATGGCATAGCCGATCTGGGTCAGCGACACGATCACGCTGGCGCTCTGCGTGGACAGGCCCACGGCAGGGGCAATCAGCTCGATGATCGGCTGGGCGTAGTACAGGTTGGCCACCAGCACGCCAGCGCACAGCGAGAACAGTGCGACCAGCGTGCCGGACATGGGTGCGGCGCTGGAAGCGCCGGCGTTGGGAGAAGTTTGGGCTTGCATGGCTCTGGAAGTGGAGATCGGGTTGCGATGTCCAGAGCGTAGGCGCCCGAAGGCGTTGCGGGAATCACAATGTGGCGCAACGCAGCGTTGCACCCCGCGCAAAGCGGGCCAAAGTGAAATCAGTCGCGCTGGCCCGTCGGGCCGGGCAGCGAGGCCAGGAAATCCAGAAAGGCGGCGATGCGGCGCGAGCCGCGCTGGTTCGGCAGGTAAAGCGCAGTGACGACCGAATTGGACTGGTTCGGCGTGACGGACCAGTCGTCGAACAGCACCCTCAGCCGGCCAGCCGCGATATCGGCATCGACGAGCCAGTCCGGCAGCAGGGCCACGCCGCCACCGGCCAGCGCCATGTCGCGCAGCACCTCGATATTGTTGCTGCGGAAGGGCCCGTTGATGGGGACACTGACCGGCTCGCTGGCAACGCCGTTGTCGCCGCCATCGGCGTGGAACCGCCAGACCTGGTCACGGGTTGCGAAGCTGAAGCGCAGGCAGCGATGGTTCACCAGGTCGGCCGGCTCGGCGGGCGTACCGTGCCGGTCCAGATAGGCGGGGCTGGCGACCACCAGGCGGCGAAAGCGGCCGATCTCGCGCGCGATCACGTTGTCGTAGGCCGCCGCGCTGCCAAGCCGCACGGAAATATCCACGCGGGCGCCCAGCAGGTCGACGATGCTGTCGGTCAGTTCGACATCGAGTTCAAGCTGCGGATAGCGCGCCAGCCACGCGCCCAGATGGGGCGAAATGCAGCAGCGCCCAAACGCGACCGGCAGCGATACCCGTAGTTGCCCCACCGGCAGTTCGCCGTGATCGGCAATCGAGGCATCGGCTTCGGCCACGGCTTCGAGGATCTGGCGGGCGTGTTGGTAGTAGCTGGCACCGGCCTCTGTCACCGTAACCTTCCGCGTGGAACGGTTGAGCAGCACGGTGCCCAGCGATGCCTCCAGGCCGTCCAGCGTGCGCGTGACCGACGACGTGGCCAGGTTCATGCGTCGCGCGGCGGCGGAAAAGCCCTTCGCATCAACGATCTCGACATACATCTTCAGGGCGAGCAGCTTGTCCATGGGCGGGCGGGGCGGGCGGGTCAGCCCTTGCTGAAGATGCTGTAGAAGTCGGGCGCGCCGGTTTCGCGCACGGTCAGGGCGGTGCACCTGAAAGACCTGGCGCGGCTGGCGCCCGTCACCTCGCACAGCCGCTCTTCCACGAGCTTGGTGCCGGCCAGCAGCCGATGCTCCATGATCGCGTGCAGCAGATCCTGGTAGATGCCTTCGTTGACGGATGACTCGGCGGCTTCGGATGCCGCGGGTTCGCCGCGATCCTGCGTGGCAGGCAGCTCGGAGTCCGCGGATTTTGTGCGTCGGGTTGCCATGTCGGGCGCGATATCCCGCTGCCGGGGCAACGAGTGAATACAAAAGTTACGCATATCGTACACAAGAATGGCAACGCACCGGGGCGGTGGCACCAGGCCGGTGCCCGCGGGTTACGCGTTCAGGGCGTCATGCGACCGCATCCCGGCTAGAGCGTCCTGCCTGACAGTTGCGCCAGCGGCAATTGCACGCGAAACATCGATCCCTTGCCCAGACCGTCGCTGTGGGCGGTCACGCTGCCGTTGTGCATCAGCACCAGGTTCTTGACCATCCACAGCCCCAGGCCCAGCCCCGGCGCGCGATTGGCATGTTCGCGGTGCGCCTGCTCGAACCGCTCGAAGATGCGCTCCAGCGCTTCGGGCGCGATGCCCGCGCCGGAATCCCGCACGGACAGTACGACGTCGACACCGTCCGACGCGACGGCCAGTTCCACGGTGCCGCGCTCCGCGAACTTCAGCGCATTGGTCAGCAGGTTCAGCACCACCTGCTTGAGCCGGTGTTCATCGGCCATCACCATGCAGGGCAGGGCTGGCGCCACGATCAGCGTCACGTTGCGTGACTCTGCATCGAGGCGCAGATCCTCGGCCACCATGGCGGCCACTGCCGCCATGTCGAGCAGACGCAGGTCCACCGACAGCTTGCCGGTGGCAATGGCGCCGCTGTCGAGCAGGTCGTCCACCATGCGGGCCAGTTGGCGGGTATTGCGTTCGATGACTTCGGCGGCCCGCCGCACGTGGGCCGGGTCGGTGCCGCGCTCCAGCAAGGTGGTCCACCACAGGATGGCGTGCAGCGGCGACCGCAGTTCGTGGCTGACCGCCGCCACGAAATGGTCCATGGCGCGCGCACCGCGCTCGCTGATTTCGCGGGCGCGCTGTTCTTCCTGTGCCACCGCCTGGTAGTGCAGCTCCGAAGCCTTGCGCGCGGTGATATCGATCGTAAAGCCTATCAGCGACTGGGCCGAGCCGTCCTCGAGGTAATGCGCGGTGCCGCGCGACATCAGCCAGCGCATCGTGCCGTCCTGCCAGACCACGCGGTACTCCACCTCGAAATGGTCACGGCTGGCGATGGCGTGTGCCATCGCGGCGCGCACCGCGTCACGGTCGTCGACGTGCATCAGTTCGCCGAACACCCGTGCCTCGTCGATGGTGTCGTCGGGCTGCAGCCCCATGTTGGCCTTGCACTGGTCGGTGCAGGCCATGAATCCGGTGGCCACGTCGAGTTCCCACGCGCCGACCTTGGCGAACGACAGCAGTTCTTCCAGTTGCTTGCGGTGCGTTTGCAGCGCCGCGTTGGCTTCTTCCACCAGCATCTGGCGCAGCTGCGCCTGCGAACGCAGCTTGTCGTGCTCGCGGCGGGTCTGCTCGGTCCTGACGATCTGTTCGGTCACGTCCATGACCTGCAGCACGAATGCCGCTTCCGATGCACCGGCCAGGCGTGACGCCCTGGCCTGCCAGTAGCGCTCGGTATTGCCATGGCCGGCGGGGTGGCCGTCGTAGCGGATCGGTGGCGACAGGCGCGACTCGCCTTCCGCCAGGTTGTCGAGCGTAACGGTCAGCCACTCGCGGCGCGCCACCATCTGCGATTCGGACAGCGAAGGATTGATGTCGAAGACCGATTTACCCATCACGTCGCCGCGCGTGCGGCCGGCCATGGCCAGATAGCGCGTGTTGGCCGCGACCACCTCGAAGGCTGCATTGAGTACCAGGTACGACTCGGGCAGGGCGTCGAACAACGCTGCGATATCAAGCAGGCGTTCCTCGGGGCGCTGTTGTTCGGCGGCGTCTGGCATGGTGGTCTCGCGCCTTTATCGCGTACCGGAATCGGTGAACGCGGCAGCGCGGGCGTGCTGCGCCAATGTGACGGCGCGCAGGAAAGCCAGCACGTCGCGGAAAAGGGGCGATGGGGCGGGGGAAGTCGATGGGGTCGAGTGTTCAGTCACGCCGGGGATGATCTGAGAGTCCCGAAAGTCATGCCAGCGCATCGGGCCTGGCGGAGGCATGGGCGATGCGCAGGAATGCGAGCCCACATGGTACAGGAAGTCCCCTGGCACACGGCTTCTGCGGCGTTTGGCGCATTTCCTCGCCGGGGCGCAATAAAAAAGGGCGCAACCCGCGTGGGTGCGCCCTTTTTCCTGTCGGCTCATGCCTATCGGAAGATGTCAGACATCCTATCAATGTCCGGACTTCCAGACAGGCAGGTGCGGGCTTCAGGCAGCCGCTTTCACTGCCTGGCGGGCGATCAGCTTCCAGTGGCCGCTCTGCTTTTGCCACACTTGCAGCACCTTGAGCAGCACCGTGCCCTGCTTGCCGCTGTCCAGGGTCTCACCGGACAGCGTGTGGCGGATCACCGCGACATCGCCGGACACGTGCACCGACTGGTCCGTGATGCTGATGCTGACAAAGTCCGACTTCTTGTCGAGCAGATCGCCAATGAAGCTGGTCTTTGTGTCGATGCGGCCGCCGGAGTGGCCGTAGCTCAGCGATTCGGCCACCAGGCCCGACAGCGTTGCCTGGTCCGGATCGACCATGGCCACGCGCAGCTTTTCGGCGGCGGAGGTGACGGCCTGGTTGTCGGCCGATTGCGCCAGCACCGGCGATGCGGCAATGCCAAGCACGATGGCAGCGCCCAGCGCCGCGGTGAATTTACGCATGATGTCTCCCGATTGTTCTGAACTGCCTGGGTGTCGATAAGGGCAACCGATGCGATTCACGCTCGCCATCAGTTGTAAGTCATCGTATCACAGCAATCGGGGCCGCAACATCGGGGTTGCGGCCGGGAGACATCGGGTCAGCCCTCCTTGCCATCCAGCCGCGGGCGAGCCAGGAATGGGGTGTACTTGATCAGATACAGGACCAGCGACAGTACCCACAAGGCGCCGGCCAGGGCAATGGCCTGGGGCTTCAGGTCCGGCAGCGAAAGCGGGCCGGCCACCCGTACCACGGCGGCCAGCGCCATGCACAGATAGGCCAGATGCTCCATGCGGCCCGTTTCGAGCCGGCGGCCCGTATGGCCGAGCGCGGTACGGGTGACCATCGCGATGATGGCGCAGCCGATCACGCCGACAGTCAGTGCATGCAGGGCTGTGGATCGGTCAAGCCAGCCGGCCGCTGCCACGGCGATCAGGACGAAACCGATCGGCAGGAACGCATAGGCCACGTGCAGGATGCTGACAATGGGTTTGCGCAGCGTGCGATGCGGATCCCAGCCGTACAGCCGCACGCCATGTGCGACGGCCGCGCCCAGCGCCAGTACGCCGGTCAGCCAGGCGGGCGCCTGCAGCGCGGCGGCGACGGTGGCCAGCAGGGTCAGCGCGATCACGCAGCGTTCCACCGGCTGCCAGCGGCGAATGCGCACGCCGGGAATGGCGTTGGCGGTGAACATCGGAATCACGCGCCCGCCGATCACGGTCACGAAGATGGCCACCAGCCCGGTGGCGGCTTCGGCCGCATGCAGCGCCCAGTCGATGCGACCGGTCTGCACGGCGGCATGAAAGCCGATATTGAGTGCCCCCATGATGCCGAGCGCGATGGCCAGGCCATAGTTTCGCTGGCTCTTGGCCCGGCGCAGGATGGTGTAGAAGCTCAGGCTGCACAGGGGGAGAAAGGCGACATCGGCCGCAATGGCCGCCCAGGCCGGCCCGGTCCACATCAGCACGCGGGCCAGCACCCACACGCCGGCCAGGGCGCCCAGCCAGGCCCCCTGCGGCGTTTGCAGGCCCGTCCAGTTCTTGCCGGCCGTAAACAGAAAGCCCACCACGACGGCGGCCGAAAAGCCGAACACCATCTCGTGAGCGTGCCACGCCATGCTGCCCAGCCAGGGTTGCGTGGCTGGCATCCACCAGCCCAGATACATCGCCACCCACGCGGCCATGGCCATGGCGCCGAATGCCGCGGCCAGCAGGTAGAAGGGACGGAAACCGAGCGCCAGGATAGGCAGGCCGCGATAGGTCGGCGTGCGCGAAGGTGGGGAGATCTGCAGCAGGACGGACATGATGAGGAGCGCGAAGGCGTGGAGAACGTGCGGTGTGACGGAATCGATTCTAGGAAAGATGCATGTGAAATGCAATTTATTGATGCAATGCCGCATGCAATCTGTTGCTTAAGTGAAAACACCGATGCGATTTACCCTCAACCCCTCCTCGGGTAGGGGTCAATCGATGCCATGTCTACCCGTTAGCCAGACAAAGCAGACATTAAATCGAGCGCGGCGCCATGACGCCTGCCAATACCAATAGAACGGGTTCTCTCAGCGATGTCGGCCATGGCGCACGCCATGGCTCCAATCGTTTTAGGCCTGCCGTTGGGCCAATGAATCGGGAAAAGAGGGAGAAGGACCGTGAAATTCAAAGATCTTTCGATCAAGACCAAGCTCCTTGCGGGGTTTGGCACGCTGGCGCTGGTCGTGCTGGTGGTGTCCGGGTTGTCGCTACGTGCGCTGAGCCGGTCCACCGAAGGCTTTTCTGCCTATATCAACGGGCTCAATGCCCGGGCCGAAGTGGCCGCGCAGGTGCGTACCGCTGTGGACCGCCGGGCCATTGCCGCACGCAACCTGGTACTGGTGACCACGCAGGCCGATCTCGACCTGGAAAAGGCCGAGGTGCTGAAGGCGCACAGCGATGTGGCGGCGCGGCTGGGCAAGCTCAAGCAGATGATCGCGGTCCAAGGCGCCAGCGAAGGCGCGCGCAACCTGGTGGCCGAGATCGACCGCATCGAGTCGCGCTACGGCCCCGTGGCAACCGACATCGTCGGGCTGGCGCTCGATGGCAAGAAGGACGCCGCCATTGCCAAGATGAACGCCGAATGCCGGCCGCTGCTGGCGGCGCTGGTCAAGGCCACGCGCGACTACGCGGAATTCACGCACGAGCGCCAGCAGGAGATGATCCGCAATCTCGATGACGACTACGCGCGGCAACGCGCGTTCCTGATCGTGGTGGCCATCGCCGCCGTGGCGTTCGGCATCCTCGGCGGGCTGCTGCTGACGCGGGCCATCACCGGCCCGATCCAGCGCGCGGTCGACGTGGCGCGCACGGTGGCCCGGGGCGAGGTCGGCATGCAGATCGAGGTGGATTCCCAGGACGAGCCGGGCCGCCTGCTGGCCGCGCTGCGCGACATGAACGACCGGCTGGCCGAAACGGTCGTGCGCGTGCGCGAAAGCAGCGGCAGCATCGCGCTGGCCACCGGCGAGATCGCCACCGGCAACATGGACCTGTCCAGCCGCACCGAGCAGCAGGCGGCGTCGCTGGAGGAAACGGCGGCGAGCATCGAGGAACTGACCGCCACGGTACGCCACAACACCGAAAACGCCCGCCAGGCCAGCGAACTGGCGCGCAATGCCGCCGAAGTGGCGCAGCAGGGCAGTGGCACGGTGGGGCGCGTGGTCGATACGATGGCGGGCATCAGCGCCAGTTCGTCGAAGATCGCGGACATCACCGGCATCATCGAAAGCATCGCGTTCCAGACCAACATCCTGGCGCTCAACGCAGCGGTGGAGGCGGCGCGCGCGGGCGAACAGGGCCGTGGCTTTGCGGTGGTGGCCAGCGAGGTGCGCGGCCTGGCGCAGCGGTCGTCGAACGCCGCCAAGGAGATCAAGGAACTGATCGATGCCTCGGTGGCGCAGGTGCAGGCGGGTTCGACGCTGGCCAGCGAGGCCGGCCAGACCATGGTCGAAGTCACGCAGGCCGTGGCGCGGGTGACCCATATCGTCGGCGAGATCGCGGCGGCGTCGGCCGAGCAGAACCGCGGCATCGAGCAGGTGAACCAGGCCATCGTGCAGATCGATCAGGTGACGCAGCAGAACGCATCGCTGGTGCATGAGGCCGCCGTGGCCTCGAAATCGCTCGAAGACCAGGGCAAGATGCTGACCGACGCGGTGGCCTTCTTCAAGCTGCCGGGCAGCGGTGGCGCATCGGGCCGTATGGCGGCAGGCCGACGTCGGGCAATGGCTGGCGAGATGGCCTACGGCCAGGCCTGATTCACGCGATTCAGGTCGCGGCCTTCCGTCCGCGCCGCGCGCGTGCCGCTTCGGCGGCGGCCGCGCGCAGTTCGGGCGGAAAGGCACGGATTTCCGAATGGAAAAAGCCGCGCTCGGCGGCGCGCAGCGCGCCGAGCTGCGTAGCCAGCCGCTCCATGGCGTCGTAGGCCTGTGCCGATGCTCCCTGCTCGTGCGTGAGATGCCAGGCCGATTCCAGCAGAAGATTGGCCAGTTGCAGCGCGTTGTAGCACACGCGGCCGGTGTCGTGTTCCTCCAGCGCGAAGGCCGCCACGGACGACCAGCGCACAAAGCCCTTGGCTGGCGCGAACGGTGCGTGAAACGGGCGCAGGGCGTCGATGGCGGCCGCCACCGTCAGTGGCTGCCCGGCGCGGAACGCGGCAAGCGACGCGGGCGGGCCGCCGCTGACGCTGCCGCGCGCCACGCGCAACAGGAAGATCGTGTTCCACGCCGTCCCGCCCCCCCACGCCGAAACGGTCGCAGATCCATTCCGACAGGCCCAGCCAGCGCATGGCCTGCCGCTGGACATCGCCCGGCGCCATCTCGCGCGCCACATCGACCAGCCGATACAGCCAGAACAGCCATAGCGACCAGCCGATGTTGGCCGCCGCGTGCTGCACCGCGTCGACCGAGTCGGCCTCGTAAGCCGCCTGCAATGCGCCGGCGAACGCATCGAGCGCCAGGCGTGCGGCATCCTGGCGTTGCGATGCGCTGGCCTGCGCGGCGGCTGGCCCGAGCCCGTTCGGCCCATTCGATCCATCGGGTCGCAGGGCGATGCTCTTGTGGACCAGCGCTTCCAGGTTCAGCGTCTCGAAGCGGATGCGCGGGTTATAGCGGACGACGGGGCGCAGTTCGGCATCGCCCGACAGGCGCGCCAGTTCGCGCTGCGCCGCGTCGAGTTCGCCCCGCGCGTAGTGTTCCCAGGCGCGCACCACGTGCGCCATGGCCGCGAAGGTGGGCAGCGCCGCGTTGACGCCCCCGGCCACCACGATCCGCTCGAAGCGCCGCAGTGCCGCGCGGCTCTTGTCCAGCCGATCGCTGCGGCGCCAGGCCAGGCTTTCCTTCAGGAGCGACAAGGCCTGCTGGAAGTCGTCGGCCGCCGTGCGGTGGGCGGCCCGGAACGACTCCGCCACGCCGTGGTCGAGCACGCCCGCGAAGCCATCCTGCGCGCCGCGCATGGCCTGTGTCAGATGGCGCCAGAACGCCATGTCCCGCATCACATATTGCAGCCCCTCGCTGCTGGCTTCGGCGGCCGGTGCGGCTTCCCCGGCAGGGGCCTGGCCCAGCCAGCGCGCCACGCCGGTGGCACCCAGTGGCCTGCCGTGCGCCGTGAAGCGCAGCCTGCCGGCCGTGGCGGCCGACATCCAGAACGGCCCGCGGCTGCGGCCATCGGCGCGCAATGCGGAAATGCCGATGGCCTTGTCGTGACCCCAGCCTACCGGTACGCCCCATCGGACGAAGTCGTTGAACGCACGCGAGACGATCATGCGCACATTGGCGGCATCGGCAAACCGGGCGCGCACCGTGGCCGCGCCCAGGTCCTCGCGATCGCGCGAGGCGGCCAGCCAGATCCGCGCCAGCATCCAGACGGATTGATGACGCGCGACGTGTTCGCCCACCCGATACGGGCCGGACAGGTCGATGGCGACCGTGGAGCGGGAGGATGCAGGGGCGGGCATGGCCGCCATGTTACGCGTGTTACAGCTACGCCGGTTGGCGACTTGCGGGACTGCGCCTATGCTCCGCACCACGATCCGGGCCTGGATTGCCAACCGTCTGCATGACGACAACCCCGATAACCACAAAATTCATAGCGTGTTGATATGCGAAACAGACTTGCCCGATTTTTCCTGATGCCGTTGCTGGTGGCCTGCGCCGCCACGACGCTGCATGCCGCAGAAGTCCCCCTCGACGCCAAGCCGCTGTTCGACGCCGCGGGCGTGGACGGCACCATGGTGGTCTACGACGTGCGCCAGCAGCGCATGCTCACCTACAACCCGAAGCGCGCGGCCACCGCCTACTCGCCGGCGTCTACCTTCAAGATCTTCAACTCGCTGATCGGGCTCGAAACCGGCGCCGTGGCCGATGTTGACAACGACAAGCTGCCGTGGGACGGCAAGGTGTGGTTGCAGCATGGCAAGCCGATCCTGCCGGAGGCCTGCAATGGCGATGTGGCGCTGCGCGTGGCGCTGAAGAACTCCTGCGTCCCCGCCTACCAGGCGCTGGCGCGCCGCGTGGGGACCGCGCAGTACCGCAAGTACCTGCGTGCCGCGCATTTCGGCAATGCCGGTGTCGACGGCCCGGTGGACCGCTTCTGGCTCAACGGCCAGCTGCAGATCACCACGTACCAGCAGGTCGATTTCCTGACTAACGCCGCCGCGCACAAGGTGCCGCTGATTTCCGAGCACAGCTTCGCGGCGCTCGACGACATCCTGACCATCGAAAGCACGCCCGCCTACACGCTGCGCGCCAAGACGGGCTGGGCCGCGTCGGGCAAGGTCGATGTCGGCTGGTGGGTGGGTTGGGTCTCGCGCGGCGACGATATCTATGTATTCGCGATGAACCTGGACATGCCGCGTCCCGAAGTGGGTGCGAAACGGCAGGAAATCGCCCGCGCGGTGCTCAGGCAGGTGGGCGCGCTGCCCTGACCGGGTAGCCACGGCCGGGGATCAGGGCGCGAGCTGATCGAGTACCTGGGCAGCGGTCTGCAGGCCGGTGTCGACCAGGTGCTGCATGTAGACGCCCATCTCCGGCATGCACAGCGACATCACGAGCATGCCGCCGAGCAGAGTCACCGGGAAGCCGACCGCGAAGATCGACAGCTGCGGCGACGCACGGTTCAGGATACCCATGGCCAGGTTCAGCGTCAGCAGCGCGGCAATCATCGGCAGCGCCAGCAGCGTGCTGGAGGAAAAGACCATCGACCCGGTCCGGGCCACCATGCCCCAGCCGTGTCCGGACAGTGGCACGCCGGCGATCGGCAGGCCCTGGAAGCTGTCCACCAGGGCGGCCAGCATCATCAGGTGCCCGTCCAGCGACAGGAACATGAGCGTGGCCACGATATTGAGAAAGCGCGACAGCACCATCGTCTGCCCGCCCGACGAGCGGTCGTAGAACGCCGCGAACGACAGGCCCATCTGCAGGCCGATGAGTTCGCCAGCCATCTGCACGGCGGCAAAGATCAGCCGCATCGAGAAGCCCATGGCCACGCCGATGCCCACTTCGTTCATGACGACCAGCAGGCCTTCGTACGAATAGATCGGTGCGGTGGGGATGTTGCCGATCGTGGGCGACACGATCGTGGCCAGCGCGGCGGCCAGTAGGATCTTGGCGCGGCGCGGAATGGTGGATTCGCTGAACAGGGGCGCGGTCGAGATCAGCGCCATCAGCCGGAACATAGGCCAGAGGAAGGCGGCGATCCACCCGTACATCTGGTCGGTGGTGACCTCGAACACGGTGCCTGGGTCCTGCGGGGAAGAGGGGGACGGGTCAGTGCGCCAGGGCGGGGATGCCCTGGAACACTTCGCGCATGTAGTCGACGAACGTGTTGATCATCCACGGACCGACCAGCACCATCGTCACGAACAGCGCGATCAGCTTCGGAATGAACGTCAGCGTCATTTCGTTGATCTGCGTGGCGGCCTGGAACAGGCTCACCACCAGACCGGCCGCCAGCGCCACCAGCAGCAGCGGGGCGGACAGCATCAGCGTCATCTTCATCGCCTGCGTGGCGATCGTCATGACCATCTCGGGTGTCATCTCAAGCTCCGGTCAATTCATGAAGCTCTGCGCCAGGGATCCCAGCAGCAGTTGCCAGCCATCGACCAGCACGAACAGCATCAGCTTGAACGGCAGCGAAATGGTGGCGGGTGGCACCATCATCATGCCCATCGCCATCAGCACGCTGGCCACGACGAGGTCGATGATCAGGAAGGGAATGAAGATCGTGAAGCCGATCTGGAACGCGGTCTTCAGCTCGCTGGTGACGAACGCCGGCACCAGCACCGAGAACGGTACGTCGTCCGGGCCTTGCATCTCGGGCGTCTTGGCCATCTGGGCGAACAGCGCCAGGTCCTTCTCGCGCGTCTGGCGCAGCATGAAGGCGCGCACCGGCACCGCGGCGCGCTGCGCCGCGGTTTCCAGGCTGATGCGGTTCTCGGACAGCGGCTTGTAGGCGTCGGCGTAGACCTTGTCGAGCACCGGCGACATCACGAAGAACGTCAGGAACAGCGACAGGCCCACCAGCACCTGGTTGGGCGGCGACGACGCCGTGCCCAGCGCGTTGCGCAGCAGGCCCAGCACGATGATGATGCGGGTGAAGCCGGTCATCATCAGCATGGCCGCCGGCAGGAACGACAGCGACGTCAGCAGGACCAGCGTCTGGATCGACAGCGACCAGACCTGGCCGCCACCGGCGGCGGCGCGGCTGGTCACGCCCGGCAGCGACTGTGCCAGCGCGGCGTCGGGCGCAAGCCACAACGCCAGCGGCAGCAGGGCCAGCAGGGCGGCCGCCACGCGCGACGGACGCACGAAGGGCTTCACGGGTAGCCGCTGGACAGCGGCGGCACGCGGCGAGTTCATTTCTTGAGGTTTTCCTGCATGGCGCGCATCAGGCGTTCGCCAAAGCCGCCCTGCATCGGCGGGGTCGATGGCGAACCGGTGGGCGCGCCGCTGTCCGGCTGGGCCGGAAGCGTATGGAGCGGGCGGATTTCATTGGGCGAGACACCCAGCACGAGCCAGGTATCGCCCACTTCCACGGTCACGACCTTCTGGCGCGTGCCAAGCGTCAGGCTGTTCACGACCTTGATCGATGCGGTGCCGGCGCCGTGGCGCACCAGGCCCACGCGGCGCGCGACCCAGGCCATGGCCAGGATCAGCGCGATGACCGCGAAGAGGCCCAGGCCCGCCTGGACCAGGCTGCCGCCGCTACTGATCGCCGGCGCGTTGCTGGCGAACGAATGGCTGGCGGCGGCACTGCTGGCGGGGTTGCCCGCCTGGGCAGTACTGAGCACGACATCAGCGGCCTGCGCACCAGTCACGGCAAGGCCCGTAAGGACGATGCCCGAGGCAATGCGCACGGCAGCTGCTGACCGGCGCGAGGCGGCTGTCATTTGTTGAGCTTCCGGATACGTTCGGACGGCGTGATGATGTCCGTCAGGCGAATGCCGAACTTGTCGTTCACCACCACCACTTCGCCCTGGGCGATCAGGTAGCCGTTCACGAGCACGTCCATCGGTTCGCCGGCCAGGCCGTCCAGTTCCACCACCGAGCCCTGCGCCAGTTGCAGCAGGTTCTTGATGGGTACCTTGGTGCGGCCCAGTTCCACGGTCAGCTGCACGGGGATATCGAGAATCATCCCGATATCGTTGTGGAAGCCGCTCGGTGCCTCCTGTGCCAGGGGCGGGAATACGGTGGAAGCCGCGGGCGTGGCGGTCGGCATGGCCGGGGCTGCCGGCGCCGTGGTAGCGGCCGCTTCGGCAGCGGGCGCAGCCTGTTCGACGCTGGTCTGCTCCGCCAGGGCGCTAGCCCAATCGTCCATCGGATCGACCGGCTTGTCCTGAGTGCCGTCAGTCATGATCGGTTTCCTTGTTGGGATCGCTGTCTTGGTAATTGATCATTCGTTCCACGCGCAGTGCGTACTGGCCGTTCATCGTGCCAAAGCCGCACTGCATGACGGGTACGCCGTCGACCTTGCCGAAGATCTTCTCCGGCAGTTCGATCGGCAGCACGTCGCCTTCACGCATGGCCAGAACCTCGGCCACGGTGCTGCGCAGGTGCGCGAATTCGGCCACCAGTTCCACTTCGGCGGCACGCAGCTGGTTGGAAAGCTGGCCGAGCCAGCGCTTGTCCACCTCGACTTCGTCCTGCAGCGGATTCATCAGCAGATCGCGCAGCGGCTCGATCATCGAGAAGGGGATACAGATATGCAGTTGCCCGCCCACGGCGCCCAGTTCGATATGGAACGCGGTGGTGACCACGGCATCGTTCGGGCCCGCCACGTTGGCGAACTTGGTGTGCATCTCCGAGCGGACATAGTCGAACTCGATCGGATGCACGGTGCGCCAGGCCTGGCTGTAGCTGTTCAGCGTCAGGTCGAGCATGCGGCGGATGATGCGCTGCTCGGTCTGGGTGAAGTCGCGGCCTTCCACACGGGTGTGGAAGCGTCCGTCGCCGCCGAAGAGGTTGTCGACCACCAGGAACACCAGGTTCGGGTCGTACACGAACAGCGCGGTGCCCCGCAGCGGCTTCATGTGAACCAGGTTCAGGTTGGTCGGCACCGGCAGGTTGCGCACGAAATCGCCGTACTTCTCGATCCTGACCGTGCCTACCGAGATGTCGGCGCCACGGCGGATGAAGTTGAACAGCGCGGTGCGCAGTGCCCGGGCAAAACGCTCGTTGATGATCTCGAGCGTGTGCAGACGGCCGCGGACGATACGTTCCTGGTTAGCCAGGTTGTACGGCCGCACGCCGCCTTCTTCGACGACCGGTGCGCTGGCCGTTGGCGTATCGGCTTCGCCGGATACGCCTTTCAGTAGTTCGTCTACCTCGTCCTGCGAGAGGAACTTGTCGTAGGCCATCTAGTGTCCTGCCCCGTGAACGGCTGTGAGGATGAAACGGTCCATATCCGGCTTCAGACGTCGCGCGTCACGCGACGGCAGGAGAGAAGTTCGGCGGGCAGTTTCATATCTATCGGTTAGGCTCAGGGTTCGCGGTGCGGACAGCAGAATTACTGCACCACGAACGAAGTAAACAAGACATCCAGGATCTTCTGCGGCGGCAGACCCGGGGCAAACGGCTGGCTGATCGCCGCCTGAATGTCCTGGGCCAGCTTGCGCTTGCCTTCCACCGTGGCCAGATCCGCCGGCTGGCGTGCCGAGAGCAGCAGCAGAATGCGGCTGCGTGCTTCCGGCTGGTACTGCGCCAGACGTCCCTGGGTGTCGGCATCCGCCACCTTCAGCGACAGGCCGGTATGCAGGAAACGGTCGCCGTCTTCGCTCTTGAGGTTGACGGTGAACGCATCCAGCGGCACGAAGATCGGCGGCGGCACGACCGGGGCAGCCGGTGCTGCCGGCTGATGATTGCTGCTAAGGATGCTGCCCAGGAAAAAGCCGCCAGCAGCCAGCACCACTACCAGCACGCCGCCGCCAATCAGCAGCAGTCGGCCGCGCTTGCTCGAAGTGCCGCCAGTCTGGGAGGGGGAAAGCGTGTTCGCCATGAGATGCCTGTGTCGGAATGCCTGCCATTCTTCCTGAATTGCAGGTAAGCAAAGGGCCGATAAAAAGGGGGAAACCCGCTCAGCTTGGCCGTTTGAGCGAGCGGGCATCGGGCGCAGGGGCGCATTGGCGCGCCATTTGCGCCTGCTACGCTGGTTAACGATAGCGGGGCGCGGAACTTAAGACATGCATGGCCGGATCGCCGCGGTTCATGACGCAAATGTAATGCATGAGGCGCTTTGCGACGGACGATGCGGTACAGCTTTGCTTGTCGCCGGAACAGTCCTAATCTGCAGGTTTGCAACAGTCCTTCACCCGCCGGCCCTTGCCGTATCGTGTTTCCGCCAATTTAACTCTTATATAAGATATAAGACATTTGATCTCCGGCGGACTTCGGATTACAATCACGCCGCCGCTGGTGGTATTGCGCCGCCGGCCTACAAGAGACAAGGCAGTACCCGTCACAACCCTATTAACAGCAGGTTCCCATGCTTGATACCTATCGCGCCCATGTCGCCGAACGCGCTGCGCTTGGCATTCCTCCTCTGCCGCTGACCGCCAAGCAGACGGCCGAGCTGATCGAACTGATCAAGAACCCGCCGGCGGGTGAAGAGCAGACCCTGGTGGACCTGATTACGTACCGCGTGCCGGCCGGCGTGGACGATGCAGCCAAGGTCAAGGCCTCGTACCTGGCCGCCGTGGCCCTGGGTTCGGAAAAGACCGCCCTGATCTCGCGCGCCCGCGCCACCGAACTGCTCGGCACGATGCTGGGCGGCTACAACATCTCGCCGCTGATCGACCTGCTGGACGATGCCGAAGTGGGCACCGTGGCCGCCGACGCGCTGAAGAAGACGCTGCTGATGTTCGACGCCTTCCACGATGTGAAGGAAAAGGCCGACAAGGGCAACGCCAACGCCCGCGCTGTGCTGCAGAGCTGGGCCGATGCCGAGTGGTTCACGAGCCGCCCGGAACTGCCGCAATCGATGACGATCACCGTGTTCAAGGTGCCGGGCGAGACCAACACCGACGACCTGTCGCCGGCCCCCGACGCCACCACGCGCCCGGACATCCCGATGCACGCGCTGGCCATGCTGAAGAACAAGCGCGAAGGCGCGGCGTTCCAGCCGGAAGAAGACGGCAAGCGCGGCCCGGTGGCCTTCGTCGAATCGCTGAAGGACAAGGGCAACCTGGTGGCCTACGTCGGCGACGTGGTCGGTACGGGTTCGAGCCGCAAGTCGGCCACAAACTCGGTGCTGTGGTTCACGGGCGAAGACATCCCCTTCGTGCCGAACAAGCGCTTTGGCGGTGTGTGCCTGGGCAGCAAGATCGCCCCGATCTTCTACAACACGATGGAAGACGCCGGCGCGCTGCCGATCGAACTCGACGTGTCGCAGATGGAAATGGGCGACGTCGTGGAACTGCGCCCCTATGAAGGCAAGGCCCTGAAGAACGGCGCCGTGATCGCCGAATTCAAGGTCAAGTCGGACGTGCTGTTCGACGAAGTGCGCGCCGGCGGCCGCATTCCGCTGATCATCGGCCGTGGCCTGACCGCCAAGGCCCGCGAGTCGCTGGGCCTGGCCCCGTCGACGCTGTTCCGCCTGCCGCAGAACCCGGTCGACACCGGCAAGGGTTTCACGCTGGCCCAGAAGATGGTTGGCCGCGCGTGCGGCCTGGCAGATGGCAAGGGCATCCGCCCGGGCACGTACTGCGAACCGAAGATGACCTCGGTGGGCTCGCAGGACACCACCGGCCCGATGACGCGCGACGAGCTGAAGGACCTGGCCTGCCTGGGCTTCTCGGCCGACCTGGTGATGCAGTCGTTCTGCCACACCGCCGCGTATCCGAAGCCGGTCGACGTAAAGACGCACCACACGCTGCCGCAATTCATCAGCACCCGTGGCGGCATCTCGCTGCGCCCGGGCGACGGCGTGATCCACTCGTGGCTGAACCGCATGCTGCTGCCCGACACCGTGGGCACCGGCGGCGATTCGCACACCCGCTTCCCGATCGGCATCAGCTTCCCGGCCGGTTCGGGCCTGGTGGCCTTTGCCGCCGCCACCGGCGTGATGCCGCTGGACATGCCGGAATCGGTGCTGGTCCGCTTCAAGGGCAAGATGCAGCCCGGCGTGACGCTGCGCGACCTGGTCAATGCCATTCCGCTGTACGCCATCAAGCAGGGCCTGCTGACCGTGGCCAAGCAAGGCAAGCAGAACATCTTCTCGGGCCGTATCCTGGAAATCGAAGGTCTGCCCGACCTGAAGGTGGAGCAGGCCTTCGAGCTGTCGGACGCCTCGGCTGAACGTTCGGCCGCCGGTTGCTCGGTGCACCTGAACAAGGAACCGATCATCGAATACATCAACAGCAACATCACGCTGCTGAAGTGGATGATCGCCGAAGGCTACCAGGACCCGCGCAGCCTGCAGCGCCGTATCAAGGCCATGGAAGCATGGCTGGCCGATCCGAAGCTGCTGGCTCCGGACGCCGACGCCGAGTACGCCGCCGTGATCGAGATCGACCTGGCCGACGTGCATGAGCCGATCGTGGCCTGCCCGAACGATCCGGACGACGTGAAGACGCTGTCGGATGTGGCTGGCGCCAAGATCGACGAAGTGTTCATCGGTTCGTGCATGACCAACATCGGTCACTTCCGTGCCGCGTCGAAGCTGCTGGAAGGCAAGCGCGACATCCCCGTGAAGCTGTGGGTCGCGCCGCCGACCAAGATGGATCAGAAACAGCTGACCGAGGAAGGTCACTACGGCGTGTTCGGCACGGCTGGTGCACGTACCGAAATGCCGGGCTGCTCGCTGTGCATGGGTAACCAGGCACAGGTGCGCGAAGGCGCCACGGTGATGTCCACGTCGACGCGTAACTTCCCGAACCGCCTGGGCAAGAACACGAACGTGTACCTTGGCTCCGCCGAACTGGCCGCCATCTGCTCGCGCCTGGGTCGTATCCCGAACAAGGAAGAGTACATGGCCGACATGGGCGTGCTCACCGCCAACGGCGACAAGATCTACAAGTACATGAACTTCGACCAGATCGAAGACTTCAAGGAAGTGGCCGATACGGTGACGCTGTAAGCCTACCCGTCGCGACAAGCGAAAAAAAAACCCTGCGAGCGCTCCGGCGCCGCGGGGTTTTTTCTTTTGCGCCTAGGCCTGACGGCGGAAAGCAAAACGCCCGGCACAGCTTGCGGCTGCACCGGGCGGAGCGGGTGGGTCAGACGTGGTGGGTCAGACGTGCCGGACCGGCGTTACTTGGACTTCGCGCCGTCGGTATAGGGGTCCGGCTTGCTGGTCTTGGCGCCGTCGGTGTACGGGTCAGGCTTGCCTGTGCGAGCGCCGTCCGTATAGGGGTTGTACTTGTCCGACTTGGCGCCGTCGGTGTACGGATCGGCCTTGGCCGAGGGTGCCAGGTCGGTGCGGGTCGACTTGTTCGCGCCATCGGTATAGGGGTCGAACTTGCCGGACTTGGCGCCGTCCGTGTACGGGTCTGGCTTGCCCTTGGCCCCATCGGTGTACGGGTCGGCCTTGCCGGCCTTTGCGCCTTGGGAATAGGGGTCGAACTGCTTGGTTTGCGCGTGTGCAAGTGGTGCCATGGCCACGGCTGCCGCAGCGACGATCAGACTGGAAAGAAGTGTCTTGCTCATGGGAGCCTCGCCAGATTGGGGCGCGATTCAAAGGCCCGCCCGAGTGCGCCCATCAAGCCATCGGGCAGGCGGCATGACGCAAGCCTGGGTTTGTGTCTCTGCAAGGATAGACCCTCACGCTTAAACGTGCCGACGCACGGCATGCCGGCGCCGGCGCGGTGCTCGCTAATGCGAATTGCCCTTGCGCTCGCGCGGTGTCTCGCGCACACGTCCGGCCGGTACATCGACCACATCGCCTTTGGCGGTCGGCGCCGCCGACACGTCGGGCATCACGGGCATCACGGGCATCACGGGCATCATGGACATGGTCGGCAGCAGCGCCGGCAGGCCCAGCCAATGGCCCCAGGTGTCCATCCAGGCACGCTGCGTGGCCGCGCCAAGCTCCAGCATGGCGTTCATGTAGTGCAGCGGAATCGACATCATGGGCATCTGGTTGGTCCACTGCCGGGCGTAGAGTTCCTCGGGGTCTTGCGGCATGAAGCAAGAGGCCCAGTCGAACTGCGTTTCCTCGGCGATCGACCGCGAGAAGTCGGCATTGAGCCCCATCATCTTCTGCCAGTTCTCCAGCAGCTTGTTGTCGAACGCTGCAAACGGCTGGAAGGCGGCAGGCGGGAAAGCAAACGGCTGGAATGGCCAGATGGCCCAGGGGGTCGTGGATTGGCTTTGCATGCTGGAAGGCTCCAGGTTGTTCAACCAGTGAGAAAAGGGCAGTGCGAATCGTGCTGCAAACGTGCTGCAAGGGGATGTGCCAGTCGATTGGACAGGTGACCGGGCGGGGTGATGCCGGCATCACGGGCAGGCATCACGGCATCCTTGGGGGCGCCACCACATCGTCATCCATGACGGATCACGGGTCAACCGGCAGATGTCCCATTGCGCCTTCGCGATTCGCGATGTACGGGTGGCACGGATGTCGCTGGGGCTTGTGTACGAATCGTGCAGGAGCCATGCGTCATGACCAAGACAGTTGCCTCAAGGACCTCAACGAAGAGCTCGAAGACCTCGAAGACCACGCGCCATCGGCCGCACAGCGGCAAGTCCCGCCGCAAGGCACGCCGCTGGTCGCAGCGCGTGACCGAAAGCAGCGACGCGATGGATCTGGCGCCGGACATCTTCAAGTCGGATTCCGCGGAGGCCATTGCGAAGTCGTTGAAACAATCGGCCACGCATAGCCGGCGCCGCAAGGGCACGCCCTACCAGTCGGCCATGTCGATGCTGAATTTCTACATCAACCGCGCCGGCCGCAATCTGCCCAAGACCCGGCGCGCCACGCTGCAACGGGCGAAGCAGAAGCTGCGCGAGGCGTTCGGGCGCGCCTAGCCGGTCGCACATGCTGTCCCGGGCACATGGCCTGTGCCGTTTGCCTGCGCCACAGGCACAATACGGGCTGAAATTCAGGCGGACAGCGGGGAGAGGAAATGGAATTGCGGCAACTGCGCTACTTCGTGCATGTGGTGGAGCTTGGCAGCATGGGGCAGGCGGCGCAGCGGCTTGGCGTGGTCACCTCCGCGCTGAGCCAGCAGATCAGCCGCCTGGAAAGCGAGCTGTCCACGCGGTTGCTGCAGCGCACGTCCAGCGGCGTGGTGCCCACCGATGCGGGGCTGGCATTCTGGCGCCAGGCGCAACTGGCGCTGCGTCATGCCGACGATGCGGCGCATGCGGCGCGTACCGCACGGTTGTCCGGGCATGTCAGCGTGGGCATGGCGCCCAGCACGCTGGCGGTGCTCGGGCCGGCGTTCATGCTGGCCATGCGCGATCGTTATCCCGACATCCGCCTGCATCTGGTGGAAAGCCTGTCGGGCGGCCTGGCCACGATGATCGGCGCGCGCCAGCTCGACCTGGCCGTGCTGTTCCAGATGGAGCCGGGGCAACGCTGGAGCAGCATGCGGCTGCTGGAGGAGCGCCTGTTCGTGATCGCGCGGCCCGACCAGCCAGGCCTGCCCGCCGCCGAGACGATCCACCTGGATGCCATCGGCGACCTGCCGCTGATCCTGCCAAGCGGCGCCCATGGGTTGCGCGCGGTGCTCAATGCGGCCTCGGCGCGAAACCAGCGGCCGCTGAACGTGGTGGCGGAAATCGATGGCCTGGCGATGCTGATGGACGCCGTGCGCGCCGGCATCGGCGCCACCATCCAGCCCGGTGCGGCTGTGGCCCGCCATCTGGGCGACCCGCTGACGCTGATCGAGATCGTGGACGCCGGGGTGAGCCGTCCGAACATGCTGGTGAGCCTGTCGGACGACGAACTGTCTCCAGCCGGCCTGGCCGCCCGCAGCGTGCTGGAACAGGTGGCGCGTGAACTGGTGACGGCCGGGCGCTGGCCAGGTGCCACCCTTCACAAATCCTGAACACCGTCCGCCGCGTCGGGGCTGGCGCACATGGCGCGGACTCCGTAGAGTCGGGGGTGCAACCGATTCCAACTATTCCAACGATTCCCGCAGGAGACTCGCATGACCCCACGCATGCCGCGCCGCATCGCGCTGAAGGCGCTCGGCACCATGGTCCTGGCTGCCGCCGTTTCGGCCCCTTTCCCCACCGCTGCCTTCGCCGCCGATGCCTGGCCGTCCAAGCCGATCACGCTGGTCGTGCCGTTTGCCTCGGGTGGCACCACCGACATCATCGGACGTGCCGTGGGCCAGCGGCTGGGCGAGGCACTGGGCCAGCCCGTGGTGGTCGACAACCGGCCCGGTGCGGGCGGCACGATCGGCGGGGCCCTGGTGGCTCGCGCCAATCCGGACGGCTACACGTTCCTGCTGGCCACCGTGGCGCATACGATGGCACCCGGCATCTACAAGACGCTGCCCTACGATTTCCAGAAGGACCTGGAACCGATCGGCATGGTGGCGCTGACGCCTAACGTGCTGATCGTGAATCCGTCGATTCCGGCCAAGACCGTGCAAGAACTGGTGGCCTACATCAAGGCCAATCCGGGCAAGGTCAACTATGGTTCGGCCGGCATCGGCAGCACCGAGCACCTGTCGGGCGAGCTGTTCCGCGCGTCCACGGGTACCGATATTTCGCACGTCCCGTACAAGGGCGGCGCGCCGATGATGACCGACCTGATCGCGGGCCAGATCCAGATGGCGATCGAGACCAGTCCGTCGGCCAACCCGCATATCAAGAGCGGCAAGGTCAAGGCGCTGGCCGTGACGTCGGCCAAGCGCTCGGCCGCCTATCCGGGTGTGCCGACCGTGGCCGAGAGCGGCGTGCCCGGCTATGAAGTCACCACCTGGTACGCGCTGATGGCGCCGCATGGCACGCCCGAGGCAGTGCGCCAGCGTGTGAGCGCCGAACTGGCCAAGGTGCTGAAGCAGCCGGACGTGCAGAAGCGCTTCGACGAGCAGGGCGTAACCGCCGGCGACATGACGCCGCAGCAGCTGGCCGGCTTCATCAAGACCGAAACCACCAAGTGGACCAAGGTGGCCAAGGATTCGGGCGCGAAGGCCGAATAAGCCAGGTCAGGCGGGATCGGGCCGGAATCCGGCCATTCTCCTGGCCGCCGATGCCGCCGCGCCCTTGGTCGCGTTTTAACTTCGCACCCTTACATCGCGCGGCGGATCTCCGCCAGCCCGAACGCCGCCAGCGCCAGTCCGGCCACCCGGTCGATCCACTGGCGCAGGCGCGTGCCCAGCGCATGGCGCGCCCCCGTGACCATCGCCACCAGTACGCACCACCAGGCGATCGATCCGCAGAACACCCCCAGCACCGTGGTCATGGCGATGGTCGTCGAGAACGGCCCGCGCGGCGCCAGCGTGGCGAACAGCGCGGCGAACATGATGATGGTCTGGGGGTTGGTCAGCGTCAGCAGGAAGGCGCTGGCGAACGCGCGCAGGCCCGTGCCATTGCCGCGCAGCGTGGCCACCTGTTCGGTTGGCTTGTGGAAGAACGTGCGCAGCCCCAGGTAGAGCAGGAACAGCCCGGCGGCAATGTGCAGCGGCTTGTCGTAGGCCAGCATGAACTGCGACACCCCCACCAGCCCCAACGCGGCCACCAGGCCATACACGGCGTCGCCACAGGCAATGCCAAAGCCGATCGACAACCCGGCGCGCGGGCCATCGGTCAGGGTGCGGCGGATGCAGAGCATCCCCATGGGCCCGACCGGCGCGGCAACGGCCAGGCCGACACCGGCAGCGGTCAGGAAGAGGGCGGGCAGGGACATGATGGGCTCTCGATGGTCGTTGGTGTTGTCTGCCGATTCTAGCGGCAAGTCGACGCAAGCGGCTCAGGCGGCTCCGGTGGCCTAGGCGGCCCAGGCTGCTCAGGCGGCTGCGGGCGCCACCCCGCGTGCCAGCACCTGGGCCAGTTCCACGGCCGGCACCGGCCGCCCGAACAGCCAGCCCTGGCCGTAGTCCACGCCCTGCGCGCGCAGGAAATCGGCCTGGGCGCGGTCCTCGATGCCTTCGGCCACCACCTGCAGCCCCAGCGACTGGGCCATGGCGATGATGTGCGGCGCCACGGCGCTCGATGCCGCCTCCTGCCCAATCGTGTCGACAAAGGACTTGTCGATCTTCAGCGCGTCGACCTTGAAGCTCTGCAGGTACGACAGGCTGGAGTAGCCGGTGCCGAAGTCGTCGATATAGACCGGATGGCCCGCGTCACGGAATGCCTGGATGGTGTCGCGCGCCACGTCCGGCTCCAGAAAGCCGCGCTCGGTGGCCTCGATGCGGATCTGGTCGGGCGAGATGCCGGTGCCGCGCAGGCGCGCGGTGAGCACGCTCAGGAAGCGGCGGCTCTTCAGGTCTTCCGTGCCGACGTTGATCGATACGTAGAACGACGGATGCCGGCGCAGCAGCGTGCCCAGTTCGGCCAGCACGATGTCGAGCACCTGGTCGGTGATCTGCTGGATCAGGCCGGCGTTCTCCGCCATCGGGATGAACAGGTTGGGACGTACCAGCCGGCCGTGGCGGCGCCAGCGCACCAGCGCTTCGACGCCCACGCACTGGTTGTCCGACAGCGAGACGATGGGCTGGTAATGCACGGCCATCTCGTGCCGCCGTACTGCCCCGCGCAACTCGCCTTCCAGGCTGAAGCGGCGCGTGGCGCGGCGCCAGACCAGGATGCCCAGCGGCACGCCAGCCGCCAGCCCCACGACCAATCCGCCCACCAGCAGCGCCTTCCAGTTGGTCAGCAGGGCGGCGCGCGGCGCCAGCACCACCACCGCCAGCGGCATGTTGCGCGACTTGCGCAGGACGATCGACGCATCGTCGTCGTTGGTGGCGTCGCCGCCCGATCCGTAGGCGTGATCGGCATAGGCGCGCTGCAGCCGCGCCAGGTTGGCGCCCTGCGACGCCGCGAAGATGCGCCCGGCATCGGTCTGCACGGCGGCCAGCATGCGCGATTCGCGGTCCACCACATCGACAAAGGTCTGCGGATCGAGCCCGACATAGCTGCCATTGCGGCCCAGCAGCATCGAACGGCGCGGCGCGGCAAACGGGTTGGGCTGGTCGAACCAGTAGTCCAGGCCGTCGGGGGTGCGCCAGTCGGGCGGCGGCAGGATGAACTGGTCGGCCTGCACGGCGCCCAGCAGGGCCGAGCACAGCCGCTTGCCGCCCCGGTAGGCGCCCGCATCCTGGATGTGACGGTAGGTATAGGTAATGCGCCGCATCTCCACCAGATGCGACGACGAACAGGGATCTTCGCGCAGCGATTCCAGGTCCTGCAGTGCGTTGAGCGCCTGGGTCATGACCGTCTCGGCGCGCGTCACGGCCGCGTCGGCGAACACGCTCAGCTGCTCGGATTCGCGCCGGCTGGCTTCGAGTTGGGCCATGAACACGCCGATCCCCACCGGGAACAGCGTGGCCATCGTCGCCAGCACGATCGTCACAACCAGGAACCAGCTGCGCTGCATCGGGAGCCCTCAGGAGAGTGCGCCCCGGAGGGCGCCCACGGCGCTGCGCGCACCGTGCCATTCACAACCTCACAAACCGATTTGACAGTATTGACAGTGTTGCCTGATACCCGGAGCGGGTGTTGCGTTGCTGCACCACAAAATTACGCGCCTGCTCTGGGGAGCATAGCTAACAATGACGCGGTCATGTCTGATACTTCGTGCGGGTTTTTGCATTTTCCCCCGATGGCATGCCCGAGTGGCGTTCCCGGCACGGCACGGATTCAAACACAGGGTAAGGGATATTCGCCTACGCCCGAATTCATCCCGATGGCGGGGTGGTGTGAGGCCCCCGGATGTCGGCACTCCGGTGACGGCGGGTCGACATCCGGAGGCTCCAGCGAGGCGATGTGACAGATTCTGACGCAGGGTGCCTGGCGCGGCAGCGCATGCCGGGCAATGGCAGGTCTGGGGCAGGTCTGGGGCAGGGTCTGGGGCAAGACGGGCCGTTCGCCCAGGGCGATCGGCATCCGAAGGTGGAGGGAGCGGGTTGGACGAGGTGGTAGGGCGATGCCCTACGACTTGCTGCCCGGCACGATGGCGGCCACGCGCGCGTTGCCATCCAGCGCCGCGTGCTGGCCCTGGCCCGGCGGCCCCATCGGCGTACCCGCAGATCCCGGCGGGCCGGGCGGGACCGATTCGCGCGGCGCCGTTGCCGCAGGGTCCACTACCAGCATCAGCGTGGCGATATAGCGGTCCTTGGCCTCGCGTACGGCGCCGAACACCGTATCGCCGGCTCGCAGGGCGATACCGTCGTTGCTGTTCAGCGTCTCGCGCAGGCGCTTGCGGCGATAGGCCGGCAGCTGGGTGTACAGATATTCGCTGAGCGCGTCGGGCAGAAAGCACTGCGTGGTCAGCAACGTGCGGCGGCCGTCGATCACCTTCATGTGCAGGTGCGTGGCGCGCCCTTCGTACCAGCCCGGATAGATCGTGCGGAACGCTGCCACGCCATCGGCGCCCACCGGCTGGCTGCCACGCAGGAAGGTCTGGCCCTTGGTGGACACCGCCTGGTCGTGATCGTCGACCTGGCCGGCATATCCCGAGTACACACCTGCGGCGTTGCAGTGCCACAGGTCCACGCGCTTGCCCGCCAGGGGTCGGCCGTGGATGTCCACCACCGTGAAGCGGAGGTCGAGCGGCACACCCGATTGCCCCTCGGTAATGTCCTGGCGGACCTTGGCCGCATCGAAATAGTACGGCCCCTCGGTGGTCTGGGCCGTCAGCGGGAGCCTGGCGGTGGTGGGCAAGGCCTGCGCGCTGGCGGGCGCCGTGCGAGACAGCGTGACCAGCTCGGCGCCGCCGAGCGCCGCCGCCAGCAGATGCCGGCGGCGCGATGTGGATGGCGGCTGCGAAGAGTTTGCGGACATCGCATCTTCCATCAGGAAATGAGATGCCCAGTGTAGCGCCGGGTCGCGGGCGCAGTGTTTCCGCTCTGTGTCGACCCGGCTACGCTTTTTCCACCGCAGCCGCAGGGTTGCCGGCGCTCAGACGGCCGACTTCAGGACCGCGCCGGTGGCGAAGAAGCTCTGCAGGTTGTCGAACACCAGCCCGGCCATTGCCGCACGGGTCTCGTGCGTGCCGCTGGCTACGTGCGGCAGCAGCACGACGTTGTCCAGGGCGAACAGGGCTTCGGGCACCTTGGGCTCGTGCTCGAACACGTCCAGCCCGGCGCCGGCAATGCGCTTGTGCGTCAGGGCGTCGACCAGCGCCGCTTCATCCACCACCGTGCCGCGGGCGATGTTGATCAGATAGCCCTTCGGACCCAGCGCCTTCAGTACGTCGGCGGACACCAGATGGCGGGTTTCGGGGCCACCCGAAGCGGCGATCACCAGAAAATCCGCCCACTCGGCCAGCGCCTGCAGCGACGGCTCGAAGCCATAGGGCACGCCGTCCTGGGCCTTGCGGCCAAAGTAGCGCACGTCCATGTCGAAGCCGCTCGACCGCTTGGCGATGACGCGGCCGATGCGGCCCATGCCGACGATGCCCAGTCGCTTTCCGCTGACGCGCGTGGTCAGCGGATACGGGCCCTTGAGCCAGTCGCCACGGCGCACGTAGCGGTCGGCGGCGCTGATCTGGCGCGCCGCGTCCATCAGCAGCGCGAACGCGGTATCGGCCACGCAGTCATTGAGCACGTCCGGCGTGTAGCCCACGGCAATGCCGCGTGCGCGGGCGGTGTCCAGGTCCAGCTTGTCCAGGCCCACGCCGAAGCTCGAGATCACGCGCAGGTTCGGCAGCGTGGCCAGCATCGCGGCGTCCACGCCGGTGGCGGCGCGCGTGGTCATCGCCACGAACTCGCCACCGTGCTGCGCCAGGTAGGCGGCAGGATCGCTTTCGGCCCAGAGCGGGTGCACGTCGAAATGCTCGGCCAGACGGGCTTCGGTCTGTTCCGGGAGCCGGCCATGCTGCAGGAGGCGGGGTTTCATGCGAGAAGAGTCCTTTTTTATGGAAATGTCCGGGCGCGCGGTCAGTCGGCGCTCAGGTGATTATCGGCGATGATCCTTGCGTAACGCTTGCGGTCGTTGGCGATGGTCTCGGCAAACTGCTGCGGCGTGCTGCCTACCGGAATCGCGCCCTGTTCGAGCAGCTGCTTCTTGACCTCCGGCATGGCCACCACCTTCTTCACGTCGGCCGCGATCTTGTCGACGATGTCCTTCGGCGTGCCAGCGGGCGCCAGCAGGCCCACCCAGGAGCCCGACTCGGCGTTCTGGATGCCGGCCTCGGCCAGCGTGGGCACGTCGGGCATCGACGGCGAGCGCACGTTGCCGGTCACGGCCAGCGCGCGCAGCTTGCCGGCCTTCACGTGGCCGGTGGTTTCCAGGATCGATGCGAACAGCATGTCGACGTTGCCGGCCATCAGGTCGGTCATTGCCGCGCCGCCGCCCTTGTAGGGCACGTGCAGCATGTCAGTGCCGGTGGCGGCCTTGAAGATTTCGCCGGACAGGTGCGGCGAGCCGCCCGTGCCCGAGCTGGCGAAGGTCAGCTTGCTGGGCTTGGCCTTGGCCAGCGCCACCAGTTCCTTCGGCGTTTTCGCGGGCAGGCCCGGCGTGACCACCAGCGCGAACGGCAGTTCGGCCATCATCGTCACGGGCACGAAGCTGTCGGGCTTGTAGTTGAGCTTCTTGTACAGGAACGGGTTGATCGACTGCGTGCCCACATTGCCCGCCACGAGCGTGTAGCCATCGGGCTTGGCGCGTGCGGTCAGTTCCAGGCCGACATTGCCGGCGGCGCCGGGGCGGTTGTCCACCACCACCGGCTGGCTCCAGATCTGCGACAGCCGCTGCGCGACGAGCCGCGTGCCGATGTCCGTGCCGCCGCCGGGCGTGAACGGCACGATGATGGTGACGGGCTTGGTCGGCCATTCGCCCTGGGCGTGAGCGCCAAAGGCAGCGGTAACGGCCAGGGCCGCGGTGGCGATGCGGGCAATCTTCAACATGGGTTTGTCTCCGGAATTGTTATAGGTAGGTGTGTCTGGGCCGATCGCGTCAGCGCCCCTTGGCCTTGCGCCACGCGGCGAAATCTGCGCGCGCCTGTTCGGTGGTTGGCGGATAGAGCCCGATGATCGATCGGCCGTTGCGCACTTCCTCGGTCACGAAGTCCTCGAACGCCGTCATTTCCACGGCCTCGGCGGTGATTTCCTCGGCGATGTGCCACGGAATGACGACCACGCCTTCGGCATCGCCCACGATGACGTCGCCGGGAAATACCGCCACGTCGCCGCAACCGATCGGCACGTTGAATTCCAGCGCCTGGTGCAGCGTCAGGTTGGTGGGCGCCGATGGGCGATGGTGGTATGCGGGCATGGCCATCTGCGCGATCTCGGGCGAGTCGCGGAAGCCGCCGTCGGTGACGATGCCCGCGCCGCCGCGCTGCATCAGCCGCGTGACCAGGATCGACCCCGCCGACGCGGCGCGCGCGTCCTTGCGGCTGTCGATCACCAGCACGGCGCCGGGCGGGCACTTCTCGATGGCCTGGCGCTGCGGATGGTTGGGGTCCTGGAACACGGTGATGGGGTTCAGGTCCTCGCGTGCAGGGATATAGCGCAGCGTGAACGCTTCGCCGACCATCGCGCCGCCGTCCGGGTTGAGCGGGCGCACGTCCTGGATGAACTGGTTGCGCAGGCCGCGCTTGAACAGCGCGGTGCAGAGCGTGGCGGTGCTGACGGTCTTCAGCGCGTCGCGCAGGCTGGAACTGAGCGGGGTCATGGGGGAGGCCTCAGTAGATGCTCGGTTCGCCCACGGGCTCGCCGAAATCGGTTTGCAGGAAGTCGAAGTCGCAGCCGTCGTTGGCCTGGCGAACGTGACGCGAGAACATGTAGCCGTAGCCGCGCATATAGCGCGGGGGCAGCGGGGTCCACGCGGCACGGCGCGCGGCCAGTTCCTCGTCGGACACTTCCAGGTGGATGCTGCGCTGGTCGATGTCGACCGTGATCAGGTCGCCCGTCTTCACCAGCGCGAACGGGCCGCCGATGTAGGCCTCGGGGGCCACGTGCAGGATGCAGGCGCCATAGCTGGTGCCGCTCATGCGCGCGTCGGACATGCGCAGCATGTCGCGCACGCCTTGCTTCACGAGCTTTTTCGGAATCGGCAGCATGCCCCACTCGGGCATGCCCGGGCCGCCCTGCGGACCGGCGTTGCGCAGGATCAGGACGTGGTCGGCCGTGACATCGAGGTCTTCATTTTCGACGGCCGCTTTCATCGACGGGTAGTCGTCGAACACCAGCGCCGGACCGGTATGTTTGAAGAAGCGTTTTTCGCACGCGCTGGGCTTGATCACGCAGCCGTCGGGCGCGATATTGCCGCGCAGCACGGCCAGGGCGCCTTCCTGGTACAGCGCGTTCTCGCAGGTGCGGATCACGTCGTCGTTGTGGACCTCGGCGCCGGCGATGTTTTCGCCCAGCGTGCGGCCCGTGACCGTGGGCGTGTCGAGGTGAAGCTTGTCGCGGATGCGGTTCATCAGCGCCGGCAGCCCGCCCGCATAGAAGAAATCTTCCATCAGGTAGGTGTCGCCGCTGGGCCGGATGTTGGCGATCACGGGCACGTGGCGGCTCATGCGGTCGAAATCGTCCAGGCCGATGTCGTGGCCGGCGCGCCGTGCCATCGCAATCACGTGGATGATGGCGTTGGTGGAACAACCCATCGCCATAGCGACGGCAATTGCGTTCTCGAATGACGCGTGCGTCTGGATGCGCTGCGGCGTCAGGTCTTCCCAGACCATGCCGACGATGCGCCGGCCGGCTTCGGAGCACATGCGGATGTGGTTGGCGTCCGCCGCCGGAATCGACGACGCACCGGGCAGTGTCATGCCGATGGCCTCGGCAATCGCGGTCATGGTGCTGGCCGTGCCCATCGTCATGCATGTGCCGTGGCTGCGCGCGATGCCGCCTTCGATGCCGATCCACTCGGTCTTGCTGATATTGCCGGCGCGGCGCTCGTCCCAGAACTTCCAGGCGTCGGAGCCCGATCCCAGCACCTGGCCCTTGTAGTTGCCGCGCAGCATGGGGCCGGCGGGCACGTAGATGGCCGGCACGCCGGCGCTGGTGGCGCCCATCAGCAGGCCGGGCGTGGTCTTGTCGCAGCCGCCCATCAGCACGGCGCCGTCGATCGGGTGCGAGCGGATCAGCTCCTCGGTCTCGATGGCCAGCAGGTTGCGGTAGAGCATCGTGGTCGGCTTGACCGAGCTCTCGGACAAAGAAATGGCCGGTAGCTCCACGGGGAAACCACCAGCCTGCAGGATGCCGCGCTTCACGTCGTCCACGCGCTGCTTGAAGTGCGCGTGGCAGGGGTTGATGTCGGACCATGTGTTGATGATGGCGATGAGCGGCTTGCCCATCCATTCATCGGGCGCGTAGCCCATCTGCATGATCCGCGAGCGGTGCCCGGACGAGCGCAGGTCGTCGGGCGCGAACCAGCGCGCGCTGCGCAGCTGGTCCGGCGTCTTTTTATGTGCCGTCATCGTTGTCTCTTCCACCTAAGAATCCTGCCAGTCACCTAGTTGTACGACGACTGGGGTTTTGGGAATTAAAGCACTAATATATTAGTACGTCAACGCAGGGATTTCCGCCACGGTTCGGCTAGAATCGCGCCCAACATTCCAGTCATTTACGCATGGCCGCCACGCTACCCAACCCTTCCGCGCAGTTCCAGTTCGACCGCACGCGCCTGGCGGCGCCGCAGGTGTTCGAGCATATGCGCGACCAGATCATCTCGATGGCGCTGCCACCGGGCACGGTGCTGTCGCGTCCCGAACTGGCGCTGCAGTACGGCATCAGCCAGACGCCGGTGCGCGATGCGTTGATGCGGCTGGCGGAAGAAGGGCTGGTCGACGTGTTTCCGCAGCACGCCACGCGCGTCAGCCGCATCGACGTGGCGCTGGCGCGACAGGCGCATTTCCTGCGCCGCTCGGTGGAGGTGGAAATCGTCCGCACGCTGGCGGGTGCGCCGGATCCGGGTTTGGTGGAACGGCTGCGCGCCACGGTGGCGCGCCAGCAGCGGATGCTCGAACTCGACGATCTGGCCGAATTCACCGCCAACGACCAGTATTTCCATCGCCAGCTCTACGAGGCCGCCGCCGTGCCGGACCTGTTCGGGCTGGTGCGGCGCCAGAGCGGCCATCTGGACCGCCTGCGCCGGTTGCACCTGCCGATTCCGGGCAAGGCCAATGCGGTGCTGCGCGACCACACCGCGATCGTCGACGCCATCGCCACCGGCGACGTGGTCGCCGCCGAGACCGCGCTGCGCGACCACTTGACCGGCACGCTCGCCAACGTCGAGGAAATCCGCTCGCGCTTCCGCGATTACCTGCGCTGAGGCCGACTCACGCTTGCCCCAATCGGGGTGGGCGTTTGTTTTTGGCAACGGCCCACAGCGTCATCTACCCACTGCATGGGTAATGGCACCCTCCGCGCATTCGTCGATGACGAAGAATTTGTCGATTGCTGGCGGAAATTGATAGATTCCTGATGTATTTACTGCCGGGTAGCCCAAGATGTCCGCCAGAGTCACCATTACCAGCAGCGACCAACTGGGGCAGGTGCTCCAGGGCGCGCGCAAGATCGCCGGCCTGACCCAGGCCGACGCCGCCGCGCGGCTGGCCATCAGCCAGAGCCGCGTTTCCCATATGGAGTTGAACCCCGAGACCATCAGCGTGGCGCAGTTGCTGGCGCTGCTGGGGGCCTACGACATGGATCTGTTCGTCGAGCCGCGTACCGTGAGCGATGCGGTGCTGGAGAAGCTCGAGTGGTAGCCGGCGCGCGGCAGCCTGTGCCGCGCGCGGCCAGTCGTGGGGCGAATCAGGGCAGGTAGCCCAGCAGCTTCCACCAGAAGTAATCGAGCGGCAGCAACACCACCAGCGTGATGGCGGCCATGGTCAGGCAAAGCCGCGTGCCGTGGCGCAAGCCCACGCCACCGAGCTGCATCGCGATCACGATCGGCGGTGACTGGTACGGGAAAAAGACCGTCGAGAACACCGGCACCTGCAGCATCAGCACCGTTTCCAGCGGCAGCCCCGTGGCATTGGCCAGGTCGCGTGCCAGCGGCGTGAGCACGGCCGGCAGCGCGGGCAGCGTCGACATCATCCCCAGTACCGCGCCCATGGCCCCGATGGTGCCTACGTTGGCGGCCGTGTGGCCGGGCGTCAGCGGCAGCACTTGCAGCAGGCCGGCACTGATGGCGCTGCCCAGGCCGGTGGATTCCACCAAGGCTCCCAACCCCAGAAAGCCGGCCACGTAGATCAGCGGCACCAGGTGAACCTGCTCGGTGAGCGCCTTTGGCGATACCAGGCCGATGCCGGGCAGCAGGCAGACGATGCACGCGGCCAGCGAAATCCAGGCTGGCGAAATGCCATGCCACGCGTCGGTGGCGAACCCCGCCACCGCCAGCGCCAGGATGACGGCCAGCACGCGCTCCTGCGCACCCATCGCGGTCTGTGTGACAGGCGCCTGCGCTGGCATCGGGCCGTTTTCCGGAAACAGCTTGCAGATCACCCAGATCAGCACCACGGTCTTCAGCGCGCCCAGCACCGGGAAATGCAGCAGCAGGTAGCTGCCGTAGCTCAGGTTGATGTGATAGAGCGAACTAGCCGCGCCCAGCAGCACGCTGTTCGGGATGTTGGCCGGCAGGATGGCGGTGGGCGGCATGTAGCTGGCTGCCGCGACGGTCATCACCATGCCGATGCGGCCATTCGATCCGGCGGCGAAGCCCAGACGGTCTGCCAGCGCCAGCACGATCGGCATCAGCAGTAGCACGCGGCCCGTGGTGGAGGGCATCAGGAACGCCAGCCCGACCGCGCTCAGCGCCACCGTGGTGATCACCTGGGGGTAAGTGCCCACCCGCTTGTGGAAGATGATGTCGGCCAGCCGTAGCGCCAGGCCGGTACTGCGCAGCGCCACGCCGGTCACGGCGCCACCGAACATCAGCCACCATGCCGTCGACGTGAATCCGGAAAACACCACCGTGGGCGGCGCGATGTGGAACACCACGGCGGACAGGAAGAACAGCAGCGTGGCCGTGGGTTCCGGCAGCACGCCGACCGCCCAGCAGGAAACGGTGGATAGCACCAGCGCGCCGGCCCAGATCAGCGCGGGTGGGGCATGCAGGGCGCTGCCCGCAATCCAGACGGCGCTGATGCAGGCGCCAATCAGCAGCGCGGCACGGATCGAATCGGCAGGGCGGCCGGCCAGCGGTGCGGGCTTGGGCGGGGCGGGGGGTGTCGGGGGTGTGGTTTCGGGACGTGCGTCGGCGCGGCCGGGGGTGGCTGACATCTTGGATCTGTCTCGCAAGCGGACGGGTCGCGTCTCGGCGCCGGTCCTGTTTTATGAGCAAATGTGCTGAGCCGCTATCGTATGGTTGTCTGATGAAGCAGGCAACTGCTGCGCGCTGGTCAGTGTGTTTTGCGGAATGTCAGGTTGATGCGCTCGCTGCCGGTAAGTGCGTGATCACCTGCGGCCAGCGGCGCGATGCCGTGGAACACCAGCCGCGACGGGCCGCCCCAGACCACCACGTCGCCGTGCGCCAGCCGCACCCGCGACGGACGGTCGGCCCGGCGCAGTCCGCCCCACAGAAAGATGGCCGGCAGGCCCAGCGACACCGACACGATCGGGGCCCGCAGATCCAGTTCGTCGCGGTCCTGATGCAGCGAAAGCCGCGTACCGGGCAGATAGCGGTTGATCAGGCAGGCATCGGGCGCAAAACCGGGATAGCCGGCCGCCTCGGCGGCGTCCAGCGCCAACTGGCGGAAGGCACCGGGCATGGCCGGCCAGGGCCTGCCCGTGTCGGGATCGACCGGGTCATAGCGATATCCGGTGCGGTCGGACACCCAGCCCTGCTCGCCGCAATTGGTCATCGCCACCGACATGCGCAACCCACCCGGCGTGATCAGGTGCCGGAACGGTGAGCCGGCGCTGACTTCGCCCACCGCCTGCAGCAGCGCGGACCCGAGGTCGCGCGCAAAACCGCGCAGGACCACGGCACCCGGCCCCAGCGGCTCGGTGGCCGGCGGCGTGTCGGGATCGGCGGGAAGGGCGTCGAAGAGGTCGAAAGTCATGGTGGCCGCACATCGGGGCGGAGAACGCTCCCAATCTAACGCATTTGCACCTTCCCCATCCCCTCCAGCAACGCCTTGTGAAACGCCGCCGGGTCCTGCATTTGCGGGGCGTGGCCCATTTCGGGGAATTCCACCAGTGTCGTGTTCGGGATGGCCTTTGCCGTGGCTTTCGCCAGTTCCGGGTAGCGGCCCAGCTTTGGCTGCACGTCGGCCGGGGCGGCGTCCTTGCCGATGGCCGTGGTGTCCTTGTCGCCGATCATCAGCAGCGTGGGGGCCTGGATGGCGCCCATCTCGTAGACCACGGGCTGGGTGTAGATCATGTCGTAGAGCAGCGCGGAGTTCCACGCCACGATCTGCTTGCCCGGGCCGCGGTACATGCCGGCCAGCATCTGCACCCACGGTTCGTATTCCGGCTTCCACTGGTTCACGTAGTAGGTGGACTTCTCGTAGTTGCGGATGCGGTCGGCCGTGGTGTTCAGCTCGCGGGCGTACCACTGGTCCACCGAGAGTGATGGCACACCTTTGGCCTTCCAGTCCTCGAGCCCGATCGGGTTCACCAGCACCAGCTGCTTCGTCTCCTGCGGATACATCAGCGCGTAGCGCATGGCCAGCATGCCGCCTGTGGAGTGGCCCATCACGGTGATGTCGCGAATGCCGATCGACGCCAGCAGGTCGTGCGTGTTGCGTGCCAGTTGCTGGAACGTGTACTGGTAGTGCGCGGGCTTGGTCGACTTGCAGAAGCCCACCTGATCGGGTGCCACCACGCGGTAGCCGGCGCCGGTGAGCTGGCGGATGGTTTCCTGCCACGTGGCGCCGCAGAAGTTCTTGCCGTGCAGCAGCACCACGGCACGGCCGTTCGGCTTTTCGGGTTTGACGTCCATGAACGCCATCTCGATGGGCTTGCCCTGGGACGAGAACTTGTAGCGCTGGACCGGATAGGGGTAGTCGAAACCTTCCAGCTCGGGGCCATAGGCGGGGCCGCCATCGGTGGCGTCGGCGGCGTGAGCCAGCGGGGCGAGGGTGGCGGTCAGCGTGAGCGCGGCAAGCAGGAGAGGACGAACGAGGGGCGGGCGAACGGGAAGGGGGCGAAGGCTGGGCATGGTCATGGGCCGGGGCGAGTGGGCGGATGCGAGTGGACGGGGTATCCATATCGGGTATCCATATCGTCACTCAAATGACCGCGCCGTGCGCGGTTAAGTTCCGGGGTGCCAGCATGAAAAAAGCCCGCCGTCCATCCCGCAACGCGGGACAGAGGGCGGGCTTTCCGGGGTCGGAAAGACGTGTTGCGTCAGGCGAACGTATCGACCTCGCCACGTGCCAGCGTGCGCGCGGCGCGCGGCGTGGCGGGGGCCGCCGGGGCCGCCGTGTCCTTACCGAAGCCCATGGCCTGGCCGAAGCTGCTGCCGTTGCCGGCCTGGCGCTGCTGCTGCTGTTGCTGGCCGCCCGAGTTGGCTTGCGCAAAGCTGTCGGCGCCCACCGAGGTCTGGCCAAGCTGGATGCCTGCTTCGGCCATCGACGTGCGCAGATGCGGCAGCGCGGCTTCCACTGCGGCGCGCACGGCCTGGTGCGGCGATACGAACTGCGCCTGGGCCTGGTCGTTGACCACGTTCAGCACCACCTTCAGCGGGCCCAGGTTGGGCGGGTTCAGGTCGAGTTCGGCGGTCTGGTTGCCTTGGGTGGACAGGCGCACCATCTGCTGGCCCAGTGCCTGCGACCACTGGCTGTCGCCGACATTCGGCGCGATGACCGGACGCGCGGCGGCTGCGGCCGCATTGGCCTGTGCGGCCTGGGCCGGCGTCTGGGCGGCGAGCGCCGATGCGATGGTGGCGGCGCTGCTGGCGTTGGTGGCGCCCGTATCCACGCCTTCGCCGGTGCGTACGCTGGCCTGTGCGGCGGCAAACGGCGTGACCGGCGCCTGCGTCGGCTGGCTGGCCTGGGCGTTGTCGGCCGGCGTCAGGGCTGGCTGGTTCTGATGACCCAGGTTGGCATGCTGCTGGCCGGCGCCCTGTCCACGTGCGTCCTGTGCGGCGGCCTGGGCCGGCGCGGTGACGGTGGCGGCGATCTTGTCCGCCGTGGTCGGTGCGTTGTTCTGCAGCGCGGCGCGTTGCTGGGCGATCAGGGCCAGCGTGTCGGTCGGGCTGGCGGTGGTGCCCTTGGCGGCCGTGTCGACGGCAACGGTCGGCAGCCTGGCTTCGGCCTGTGCCTGCAAGGCTGCGGCATCGGCGGCCGGATCGGCCGTCGTGGTGGCCGCGGCGGCTGCAGCAGCAGCGGCAGTGGCGGCTGCGCTGGCGCCCTGCGCCGTGCCTTGTGCCGACGGCAGCGTCGGCAGCCCGTTGATCGCGCTGGTATCGTAGCCGGCCGTGCTGCCGGCGGCAGGGGCCTGCGGAGCCGGGGGCTGCGTCAGCAGCGCAGCGGCGGCCAGTGCGGCAGCGGCCGCAGCGGCATCGCTCGATGCGGTGTCGTCGGTTTCGCCATCCTTCGCGTCATCGGGCTTCGTGTCGCCCTTGGCGGCAACCTTGCTGGTGTCCTTCTGCGGCAACGCATTGTTGGCGGCGGGCTGCTGCGGCTTTTGCGCGGCGCTGTCCTTCGATGCGTCGGCCTGCTTGCCATCCTTGGCCGGCACCTTTACCTGCGCGGCGGCCGGCGCGGACTGCTGGCCATCCTGGCGTGCGCGCGACAGGGCATCCTGGAACGGATTGGCGTCGCCGCCCTTGCCGGCGTCCGGCGACTTGAGGTTACCGAGGGCTGCGGCGGCGTTGCCGACGATCTGGCTGATATCGATCATTGTGGTCTTTGGCAGGTCAGTTCTGGCCGCTCGCCGGCTGGCGGGCGATGCGGGCCGCGTATTCGTCGTTGGCGCGCTGTTCGCGGCGCGTGGCGATCTGTTGTTCGCGCACTTCGGCGCGCGTGATCAGCGTGTCGAAGGAGTTCTGGCGACGCTTCTGCTGTTGCCAGTTGGCACGACCGGCCAGCAGGTCGGCCTCGGCCTTGTCCAGCGCGGCGGTCTGCTGGCGGATGGCATGGTCCAGCGAATCGAGAAAGCGCGAGAAGTCCTGCCAGCGGCTGGACGTCATGCCTTCGGCGGCAATGGCCTGCATGCGGGCGCGATACTCGTGGCGGTATTCGGTCAACGCGTGGAGCTGCTGCTCGGCTTGCGTGCGCAGCCCCTGCAGGCGGCCCAGCTCGCGCGTGGCCTTGTCCGTGTTGTCCTGGGCGATGTCCGCCAGGGTATGCATTGGCGATGTCTTAGCCATGGTAGTTTGCTCCGATGGTCGCGTGCAGCTGGGCAATCGACGCGTCGTAGTCGGCGCGCTCGTGGATGTCCTGCTGCAGGAATGCCTCCATGCGCGGATGCAGGCGAATCGCAAGGTCCAGCTCCGGATCGTTGCCGGGCACATAGGCGCCCACGCTGATCAGGTCGCGATTGCGCTGGTAGCGCGACATCAACTGCTTGAATCGCCGTACGGAGGCAAATTGCGGCGGTTCGATCAAGGCGGTCATGGCGCGGCTGATCGACGCTTCCACGTCGATGGCCGGATAGTGGCCGGCTTCGGCAAGACTGCGCGACAGCACGATATGGCCGTCGAGAATGGCGCGTGCCGAATCGGCAATGGGGTCCTGCTGGTCGTCGCCTTCGGTCAGCACGGTATAGAAGGCGGTGATCGAGCCGCCGCCCTCGGGGCCGTTGCCGGTGCGCTCCACCAGCGTCGGCAGCTTGGCGAACACCGAAGGCGGATAGCCCTTGGTGGCGGGCGGCTCGCCGATGGCCAGTGCGATCTCGCGCTGGGCCATGGCATAACGGGTCAGCGAATCCATGATCAGCAGCACGTGCTGGCCCTTGTCGCGGAAGTACTCGGCCAGGCGCGTGGCGTAGGCGGCGCCCTGCATGCGCAGCAGCGGCGAGCAGTCGGCCGGCGCGGCCACCACTACCGAACGCTTGCGGCCTTCCTCGCCCAGGATGTTCTCGATGAATTCCTTCACTTCGCGGCCGCGTTCGCCAATCAGGCCCACCACGATTACGTCGGCGTTCGTGTAGCGGGCCATCATGCCCAGCAGCACCGACTTGCCCACGCCGGAGCCCGCGAACAGGCCCATGCGCTGGCCACGGCCCACGGTCAGCATGCCGTTGATGGCGCGCACGCCGGTATCGAGCACCGTTTCGATCGGGGCACGCATCAGCGGATTGATCTGCGCGCCCGAGAGCGGCACTTCGCTGGCGGCGGTGATCGGGCCCAGCCCGTCAAGCGGACGTCCGGCCGCGTCCAGCACGCGTCCCAGCAGGCCATCGCCAACCGGCAGGCGCTTCGAGCCCGGCTCGCGCGGGGCGCTCACGCCCTTGGGCAGCGGCGACGGTTCCAGCGGATAGACGCGGGCGCCCGGCACCAGGCCGGCCACGTCCGATTGCGGCATCAGGTAGAGACGATCGGCGCCAAAGCCCACCACTTCGGCTTCGGCGGTGCGCGGGCCGCCATGCGAATGCTGGCCGCCCGGCAGTTCGATCAGGCAGTCGCTGCCCACGGGCATGCGCAGGCCCACGGCTTCCAGCACCAGCCCGGCGGCGCGCGTCAGGCGGCCGCAGGCGCGCTTGCTGTCGATCTCTGCGATGTTCGACGACGCGGTGGCCAGCGCATCGCGCCAGCGGCCGGTATGGGCCGCGGCGGAAGCGTTGTCGGGCGCGGTGGCCTGGGGCTCATGCATGCGGGGGCTCCCACGGATCGTTGCGGCCCAGGGCCTTGATCACGCGCTCCCAGCGCGTGGCCAGCGTGCCATCGAGCTCGCCACTGGCGGCGCTGGCAATGCAGCCGCCGCGTGCCACGGTGGCATCGGTGCGCACCGTCCAGCCGGCGGCTTCGAGTTCGCCCTTCAGGTGGGTTTCCACCAGCGGCACGTCTTCGGGGTTGAGCAGCAGGCAGGGCGCGCCGGACAGCGGCGGCTCGGCGTTGATCAGTTCGCGGGCGGCAGGCACCAGCGCGGCCGGATCGATTTCCATCGTCTTGCGCACCAGTTGGCGTGCCACGTCGAGCGCCAGCGAAATCAGCGCGTCGGAGATTTCCGTATCGACACGGCCCAGCGCGTCGCGGAAGTTGCCGGCCAGTTCCTGCAGGCGCGCGGCTTCGCTGCGTGCCGATTCCAGCCCGCGGGCATAGCCTTCGCGGTGACCGTCGCCGTAGCCCTGGGTCTGGCCCTGGGTGTAGCCCTGTGCGTAGCCTTCCTTGCGGGCGCCGTCGCGCATGGCGTCCAGCGCGGCAAAGTCGATCGGCGGCGGGGGCGGGGGCTCGACCGGCAACTGCGCGGCCAGCACCTTCTTCAGCGCGTCACGCGGGTCGAGCGATTCGGGCTGCCAGCGCTTCCAGGCGTCGCCGCCCAGGCTGGAGCGCATCGGCGGCTCGAAACCCTGGAAGCCTTCGTCGCTGCGGTGGACATTGGTGAGTCCACCGGACAGGCCGCCCGACAAGCCACCCGAAAGGCCGCCGGAGAGCTTGTCCGAAAGTCCGCCCGCGCCCTGCGGCGCGCTGGGCGCGCCGAAGAAACCGGGATCGCCGCGGCCCGGGCCGCGGCCTGCGGCAAAGCCGCGTTCAAACGTAGGCATCGTCGCCTCCGCCAATCTGGACTTCGCCGGCCTCGGCCAGGCGTCTCACCACCTGCAGGATGGCCTTCTGTTCGGCCTCGACCTGCGACACACGCACCGGACCCAGGGCTTCCAGGTCCTCGCGCAGCATTTCGCCGGCACGCGTCGACATGTTGCGGATGAACTTGTCGCGCAGTTCCTGCTGCGCGCCCTTGAGCGCGACGATGAGCGATTCGGTGGCCACTTCCTTGAGCACGCGCTGGATACCGCGGTCGTCCACTTCCAGCAGGTTCTCGAACAGGAACATCTCGTCGATGATCTTCTGCGCCAGGTCGGCGTCGTGCGTACGCACGCCGTCGATGACCGCTTCCTCGTGGGCCGTGCTCATCAGGTTGATGATCTCGGCCGCCGTACGGACACCGCCCATGCGGCTGCGCTTCAGGCTCTGGCCTGCCAGCAGCTTGGTCAGTACGTCGGTCAGTTCCTGCAGCGCGCCCGGCTGCACGCCGCCGAACGTGGCGATACGCAGCACCACGTCGTTGCGCAGGCGTTCGGTGAAGAAGCCCAGCACTTCGGACGACTTCTGGCGGTCCAGGTGGATAAGGATCGTGGCGATGATCTGCGGGTGTTCGTCCTTGATCAGTTCGGCCACCGTGTTCGCTTCCATCCAGTTCAGCGAATCGATGCCACCGCCCGGGTCGCGCGATTCCAGGATGTCCTCGATCACCGACAGCGCGCGTTCCTCGCCCAGCGCCTTGTTCAGCACGCTCTTGATGAACGAGCTCGAATCGACGTTCAGGGCCAGGTATTGCTCGGTCTCGCCGCGGAACTCGGCCAGCACCTCGGCCATTTCCTCGCGGGTCACGGCCGACAGGTTGGCCATGGCGGAACCCAGCTGCTGCACTTCGCGCGGCGACAGATGCTTGAACACCTCGGCGGCCGAATCCTCGCCCACCGCCATCATCAGGATGGCGCTCTTCTGCAGGCCCTTTTCGGCCGTTCCCTTGCTAGCGTTAGCCTTCGTCATTTGCCATCCAGGTCTTGATTACGCTGGCGACCAGGCGCGGGTCGCGTTGCGCGGCGTCACGCACCAGGGCGAGATCGCTTTCGTATTTCGCGGCCAGGCGCAGCACTTCCGGATTGGTTTCCTCTTCCGGCGGCGGCAGCGCGGCTTCGGCTGCAGTGGCTTCCGTGGCGTCGGTGGTGGCGGGCAGTGCCGGCGCGGTGTACTTGCGCAGCACCGGACGCGCCACCTTGAACCACAGGAACACGGCCAGCAGGGCCAGCAGCAGGTAGCCGACACCGGTCTTGGCCAGGTCGATCATCTGCGGTTGCTTCCACAGCGGCAGTTCCGGTTCCGTCTTGTTGTCGGCCGTGAACGGGCTGTTGACCACGTTCAGCGAATCGCCGCGCTCGGTCGAGAAGCCCATGGCTTCCTTGGTCAGGTTCTCGATCTGGGCCAGTTCCTTGGCGGACAGCGCCTCGGTGATCGGCTTGCCCTTGGCGTCGACCTTGCTGCGGTAGTTCACCACCACGGCCACCGACAGACGCTTCACGCCGCCCGGAGCCTGCTGCACGTGGCGCACGGTACGGTCGAGCTCGTAGTTGGTGGTGGCGTCGCGGCGGTTGCTGCTCGGGCCGCTCTTTTCAGCGGTCTGCGTGGCCTGGTTGGGCTGTGCCTGGGCCGGCGGATTCGGCTGGCCGGGCTGGCGCGGCGGCTGCGGCGTGGTGACCGGAGCCACGGCGGCGGCGGGCGGCTGGTTGGACAGCGCGCCGGGCACGCCACCCACGGCCGAACCACCTTGCTGGTTCGATTCGCTGGTCTGCTGGCTGCGGATCGCGGCCTTGGTCGGGTCCTGGTTCGGCTTGTAGCTTTCGTCGGTATGTTCCACCGACGAAAAGTCGATATCGGCCGTGACCTGGGCGTGGACGTTGTCCTTGCCGAGGATCGGGGCCAGGATCGATTCCACGCGCTTGACGTAGCTCTGTTCCACCTGCTGCACGAACTTGAGCTGGGTGGCGTCCATCGAGCGGTCGCTGTTGCCGGACAGCAGGTTGCCGTGCTGGTCGACGATGGAGATCGATTTCGGCGTCAGTTCGGGCACGCTCGACGACACCAGGTGCGTGATCGCGGCCACCTGGCCTTCATCGACCGCGCGGCCCGGGTAGAGCTGCAGCACCACCGATGCGGTGGGCTTCTGGCGTTCGCGCACGAACAGCGTGGGCTTGGGGATGGCCAGGTGCACGCGGGCCGACTGCACGGCGCCGATCGATTCGATCGAACGCGCCAGCTCGCCTTCCAGCCCGCGCTGGTAGTTCACCTGTTCGGCAAACTGGCTGATGCCGAACTTCTGGTTGTCCATCAGTTCCATGCCCGTGGTACCGCTCTTGGGCAGGCCCTGGCTGGCCAGGCGCAGACGCGTCTCGGCAACCTTGTCGGACGGCACCATGACGGCGCCGCCGCCTTCGGCGAACTTGTACGGCACGTTCATCTGCTGCAGCGACTGGATCACTGCACCGCCGTCGCGCTCGGACAGGTTGGTGTACAGCACCTTGTAGTCCGGCTGGCGCGACCACATGACGCCCACGGCAATGGCGGCAACCAGTGCCGCACCGCCCAGCATCAGGGGCAGACGCGGATTGCCCTTGAGCTTCTCGACCAGGGCCGCGCCGTTCGGCAGGGTAGCGGCCGCGTTCATGCGCGCGTCTCCGGCTTGGCCGGGCATTCCCTGCCCTTACCACTCTGGCCTTCGCTGCCGTTAATCATCTCGGCACGGCTCACTTTACGCTGCTGAAAAAACACGCGCACTCCCCGCGTTAGTTGAATTCCATGGACTCAGGCGGCGAGACAAAAAACGCGTCGATCCGCCAGATCCGGCACGGTAGCGATGATCGGGCAGACGGCCGAGGAACAATCGGCTGAATAGGCGATGTTTTCCCGCCGATTTCAGCCTTTGGACGGAGGCGGGGGGCCAGTACAGTGCGAGGGCTGAAACAGGATGGCGAGTAGTGCTTTCGTCACATTTATCCTGTCCCGACTGACCAACCTGTACGTGCCATGACTATTTCTTCCATCGAGGGCATGCTCCAGCAACTGCGCGGCCTGGCGCAGGTAGCTGGCGGCGGAACCACCTCCCCGGCCGCGAATTCGGCGGCCACGGCGGGTTTTGCCGGCGAACTGCAACGCTCGCTGCAACGCCTGAACGCCACCCAGGAACGCGCCTACGGCCAGGCCGAGGCTTTTGAAGTGGGCAAGCCCGGCGTGTCGCTCAACGACGTGATGATCGACATGCAGAAGGCCAACATTTCGTTCCAGACCACCGTGCAGGTGCGTAACCGCCTGGCGGCTGCCTACCAGGAAATGATGAACATGCCGGTCTGACGCCCGGTATGCGTCCGGCGCGCTGCGGCGCGCCACGCAAAAAAAGGCCATGCCCGCGTGAAGCGGCATGGCCTTCTTACTTTTCTGGACGACCCCGCCGGACGGGCAGGGTACGGTTCAGACGCGGAAGTACTCCTCGGCCGCACGTTCCGTGGCGGGCTTGCACACCAGGTCGCCTGCCTGCCCGGCATACACCAGGCAATTGCCCGGCGTTTCGCGGTTGAGCACGCTCACGCCCTGCGCCACCACCGAGTTGTCGCGCACATAGCTGCGGCCGATGATGGCCGTGTTCGGATACATCACCACGCCGTCGCCAATGACGGGCGCCACGCCATGGTTCTTGCCGACCGTGGAATTCTGGTACAGCACCAGATAGTTGCCGTAGGTGGCCTTGGCCAGCACGATACCCACCGAGTGCCCGATGAAGAACACCTCGGGCATCTCGATCTCGTAGAACAGGTCGATGGCGTTGAGGGTCTTGTTGAGCAGGAACAGCTTCGTGCAGGCCTCGCCGTTGCGCTCGTTGCGCCAGATCGTATTGGCCAGGTAGTACAGGTACTGGCAATACTGCGACGAATGCAGGTAGTTGAACTGGCCGGGGCGCCACATGCGCACGGCATCGATGCACCGGCCGGTACGCGCCAGCGCTTCGTCGAGATGGCGCGACACCACGGGCAGCAGCGCGTCGCCGCGGCCGTCCGGCACCAGGTTGGCCACCTGCGCGCAGGTGTAGGCCGCCAGCGATTCGCGGGTCTGTCCGATCAGTTCCATGGGCGGATACCTTCCAGATAGCTGGCCACCACCGCACGCACGTTGCGCGGTGCCACGCCAAGCGCGCGCAGCGCCGCCGTGCTGCATTCCGCCGCCCGCTGCACGGGCGAGTGGCGTGCCAGGGCAATGTCCCAGCCGGCCGCGTTGAAGGCCTCGGCCAGCTCGCCATTCGATACGTTCTCGCCGCTGGCGACGTTGAAGATCCCGCCGGCGTTGCGCGTGGAAATGCCGATCAGCGCATCGACCACGTCATCCAGATGGATGTAGTCGCGCACGAAGCCGGAGTCGCTGTCGAGCCGGAATGCACGCTCGGAGGCGGCGCGCATCAGCCATTCGGACAGGAAGCCCGGCGACTCGGGCGTCCAGTCGAACACGCACGACAGGCGTGCCACGGCGGTGCGGCCCGCTGCCACGGTCAGGCACAGGTTCTCGCCCAGCCCCTTCGAGAAGTCGTACAGGGCGCGCGGGTTCGCGGGCTGCAGCGTCAGCGCCGCGGCCTCGTCGCCCACGGGCAGTTGCGACGTGTCGTAGAGCCGGGTCGACGACAGGTAGACCAGGTGTTCGTAGCGGTTGGCGCGCAGCACGTCGGCCAGCAACGTGACGTGCGCGGTTACCGTGTCGTACGGCCGTGCGGCGTAGTCGGCAGTCAGCCCCGCACAGTAGTAGACGTGTCCCAGGTCGCGGGTGAGCAGCGCGCGGTCGCCGCGCGCTGGCACCCAGACCTCATGGCCGGCACGCCGCAGCGTGTCGGCCAGGCGACGGCCGACGAAGCCGGCGCCGCCGATTACCGTACAGCGCATTGCGATCCTCAGTTGGCCGGGTGGTGCAGCGCCGGGTCACGGTGCCACAGCAGCTTGGGGCTGACGCCCGGCACGACGGCAAAGCCCTGGCCTTGCAGCAGCGCCGGCTCCTTCACGGCCACCATGTTGAAGCCATGGGCCGGGCCTTCCAGGTACACCTTGTCCACCGGCACCAGTTCCACCGGGCGGCCCTGCATGTCGACGTTCGAGTTGAAGTCGCGCACGGCGTACACGTGATAGCCATAGCCCTTGAGCAGCTGGATGATCTCGGCGTTTTCCAGGCCGCGGCTCCAGTCCACGTAGTGGCGGTGCACCTCGAACACGAGGTTCGGCGCTTCGCCGGCCGGACGTGCCAGTTGCTTCGCGGCGCCCTTGAAGACGTTCAGCTCGGCACCCTCGATGTCGAGCATGATCAGGCTCAGCTTGTCCAGGTTCTGCTGGGCGCAGTAGTCGTCGATCGTCACCGTCTTGAAGCTGTCGTCGCCGGCGGGGCCGGTGCTGTGCACGGCGTGGGCGAACGAATCGTGGCCTTCCAGGCGCAGTTGCGTGGTGCTGTCCGACCACAGGCCCAGGCGCCAGCTGCGGATGTTCTCGACCTTGTTCAGTTCGGCGTTGTTGCGCAGCATGCCGAGCTGGTCGGCGTTGGGCTCGAACGCGTGGCAGGTGCCGCCGGCACGGGCCAGCTGGCGGGCCATCAGGATCACCTGGTCGCCGAAGTAGGCGCCGCCCACCACGGCATGGCCGCCGCGCTCGCACAGCTTGACCAGCAGCTTGGTGGTCTGCGGTTCCCAGACGTGGTCCGGCGCGGCCGGCGTGCTCATCAGGAAGTCGCGGGCGATCTTGGTGCGGTACAGGAACTCGAAGACCGTGCCGTCTGCCAGCGTCTTGCGCAGGCGCGAGGTCTCGTTGTACATGGCATCGACGATCGGGCCGGTGATGTCGTCGCGCACGCTGCCTTCATAGGCGTCCAGGTCCTGCTCGATGCTCTGGCACAGGGCAATGACCTTGTCTCGGGCGGCGGCGCTGCCGCCCACCGTGCGCAACGCGTCGGAAAGCTTCTGCAAATGTTCAGTCGTCATGGGTGGCTCCGCTTGGGGTAGTCAGTTTTCAGGGTGAAGTTGGGATGGCGCGGCCAGTTCGGCCAGCGTGGGCAAGGCCAGGTCCTTTGCGGAGATCATGCGATCCGCGCAGTCGGGCCAGTCGATGCCGATGGCGGGATCGTCCCAGCGTACGCCGGCACTGCTGCCGGGCGCGAACGGCACCGTCATCTGGTAAAACACCTCGGACAGCGGCGTCAGGGTCTGGAAGCCATGCGCCACGCCTTTCGGAATAAAGATCGCCCGCTGCACGTCGGCATCGAGCACCACGGCCTGCCATTGCAGGTACGTGGGCGATTCGGGGCGCAGGTCCAGGATCACGTCATGGACCGCGCCGGTAGTCACGCGCACGAGCTTGTCCTCGGCATGCGCGCCGCGCTGGAAATGCATGCCGCGCAGGATGCCCGCACGCGTGTTGCGCGACACGCTCTGCTGCACGAAGCGCGCGTCGATGCCGTGCGCCGCGAAGGTCTCCACACAGACCGTGCGCGCAAAGTAGCCACGTTCGTCGGCCAGCGGTTCGGGGTCGACGATCCAGGCACCGGCGATGCGGGCGGGCGTGAAGATCACGGCAGCACCACGGTTTCGGGAATGGCCACCACGAAGCGGCCGCCCCAGGCGCGGATGCCGGCCATCTGGTCCATCACCTCGTCCTTGATGTTCCAGGGCAGGATCAGCAGGTAGTCGGGCTTGCGGCTGTCGATGACGTCGGGCGCGAACACGGGAATGCGCGACCCCGGCAGCAGCTTGTCCTGCTTGGCGGGGTTGCGGTCCACCACGTATTCCACCAGGTCGGCATCGATGCCGCAGTAGTTCAGCAGCGTGTTGCCCTTGGCGGCTGCGCCGTAGGCGGCCACGCGCTTGCCCTGGCGGCGGGCGTCGATCAGGAAGGCCAGCAGGTCGATGCGGGCCCGGCGCACGCCTTCGGCAAACGCCGTGTAGCGCGCCGTGCCGTTCAGGCCGCCACGCGTTTCCTCGTCCAGGCAGGCCTGCACGGCCGCCGTGGTGGCGTGCCTGGCGTGCTGGTGGCAGGCAAACAGGCGCAAGCTGCCGCCATGCGTGGGCAGGTGCTCGATGTCGAATACGCGCAGGCCGGCCCGCGCCAGAATCGGCACCAGCGCCGTCAGCGACAGGTACGAATAGTGTTCGTGGTACAGCGTGTCGAACTGGTTCTGCTCCAGCAGACGCAGCAGGTGCGGGAATTCCAGCGTCACCACGCCTTCGGGCTTCAGCACCAGCGGCATGCCGCCGACGAAGTCATTGATGTCGGGTACGTGGGCCAGCACGTTGTTGCCCAGCAGCAGGTCCACCTGCCAGCCTTCCACGCTCAGGGCGCGGGCGGTGCGCTCGCCGAAGAAAAGCTCGCGGCTGTCGATGCCCTTGGCGCGTGCGGCGGCGCCGGTGTTGGCCGATGGCTCGATGCCCAGGCAGGGCACGCCGTTCTGGTGGAAATACTGCAGCAAGTAGCCGTCGTTGCTGGCGATTTCCATCACGCGGCTTTGCGTCCCCAGCCCGAAACGGGCGGTCATGGCGTCGACATAGCGGCGTGCGTGATCGAGCCACGAGGTCGAGAACGACGAGAAGTACACGTAGTCGTCGTGGAAGTGGGTCTCGGCCGGCGTGGCATCGCGCAGTTGCACCAGCCAGCAGCTGTCGCAAACCATCGCATGCAGCGGATAGAACATCTCGCCGTGCGCGATGTTCTCGGGCTTGATGAAGGCGTTGGAGACCGGCGACAGGCCGAGGTCCACCATGGTGTGCGTCAGCGGCGCGCCACAGGCGCGGCAGTTCGCGGGGTGAGCGTTGAGTTGAGCGGTCATGCGCAGAATTGCCCGATTTGTCGTTCAGTGATGGCGCGCGCCTGGGCGGGGTCCATCTGGACGGTGCGATACCAGCTGGCCGTGGCGGCCAGGGCCTCTTCCAGCGTCCAGCGTGGCGACCAGCCCAGTTCCGTGCGGGCGCGTGCGGCGTCGAGATACAGGTTGCGCGCCTCGTGGGGCGCGGCGCCCGGCGGGGGGCAGTGTTTCCAGTCGAGTTCCGGCCAGTGCGACTGCAAGCCCGCCAGCACGGTGGCCACCGGCAGGTTGTCGCGCGGCTCGGGCCCGAAGTTGAAGGCGTCGGCCAGCGCGGTGTCGCCATCGAGCAGCCGGCTGCCCAGGCGCAGGTAGCCGTGCAGGGCCTCCAGCACGTGTTGCCACGGGCGGGTGGCCTGCGGGCTGCGGATCTCCAGCGTGCGTCCGGCGGCGGCCGCGCGCGCGGCGTCGGGGATCAGGCGGTCTTCCGACCAGTCGCCGCCGCCGATGACATTGCCGGCGCGCGCGGTGGCCAGCAGCACGCCGCGCTCGGCCAGGAACGACTTGCGATAGCTGGCGGCCACCAGTTCGGTGCCGGCCTTGCTGGCGCTGTAGGGGTCATGGCCGCCGAGCGGGTCGGTTTCGCGATAGCCCCAGAGCCATTCCTTGTTGTCGTAGCACTTGTCGGTCGTGACGACGATCACGGCGCGCACCGACGCGCAGGCGCGCACGGCATCCAGCACGTTCACGGTGCCCATGACGTTGGTGGACCACGTCTGCGCCGGATCGCGATAGCTGGCGCGCACCAGCGGCTGCGCCGCCAGGTGCAGCACGATCTCGGGCTGCGCGTCCTGCATGGCTTGCGCGAGCGTGGCGGCGTCACGGATATCGGCAACGGTATGGCGCACCAGCGCCGAGCGCACGTCCGCGGCATCGAACAGGCTCGGTTCGGTGTTCGGCGCCAGCGCGTAGCCGCTCACCTGCGCGTCGAAGCGCGCGAGCAGCAGCGACAGCCAGGCGCCCTTGAAGCCGGTGTGGCCCGTGACAAAGACGCGCCGGCCGCGATAGGCCGCGAACACGCCGGCCGGATTGCCGGCCGGATTGCCGGCGGTTACCAGATCTTCCACGGTGCCTTGCCCGATTGCCACAGGTCTTCCAGCAGGTTCTTCTCGCGCAGCGTGTCCATGGGCTGCCAGAAGCCGGTGTGCTCGAAGGCGGCCATCTGGCCGGTGCGGGCCAGTTCGCGCATCGGCGCTTCTTCCCACGACATGCTGTCGTCCTCGACCAGGTCGATCACCTCGGGCTGCAGCACGAAGAAGCCACCGTTGATCCACGCGCCGTCGCCACGCGGCTTCTCGGTGAAGCCGCTGACCAGGTCGTTGTCGCCGCGGTCGAGCGCGCCGTAGCGGCCCGGCGGCTGTACGGCAGCCACGGTGGCGCGGCGGCCGTGCGAGCGGTGGAAGGCAATCTCGCGGCTGATGTCGATGTCGGATACGCCGTCGCCGTAGGTGAAGCAGAACGCCTCGCCGGGCGTCAGGTATTCGCGCACGCGGCGCAGGCGGCCGCCGGTCATCGAATCCTCGCCGGTATCCACCAGCGTCACGCTCCACGGCTCCGCCTTGCGGTGGTGCACGGTCATGTGGTTCTCGCGCATGTCGAACGTCACGTCGGACATGTGCAGGAAGTAGTTGGCGAAGTATTCCTTGATGACGTAGCCCTTGTAGCCCAGGCAGATCACGAACTCGTTGACGCCGTGCGCCGAGTACATCTTCATGATGTGCCACAGGATCGGCTTGCCGCCGATCTCGATCATCGGCTTCGGCCGCAGGTGCGATTCCTCGGAGATTCGGGTGCCAAGGCCACCGGCCAGGATGACGGCTTTCATGCGGTTACCTCTGCTTCTTCGGTGGCGGATTCGGCAACGGGAAGTTCCAGCGAGATCCCGAGCGTTTCAAATGCGTTGGGCGGCGGCGAGGCTTCCAGCGTGGCCAGCGTCAGGCCGAACTGGTCCTGCAGCAGCGATGCCAGCGCGGACTTGTCGAGCTGCTGCTCATCCAGCCACGCCGCCAGCTTGCGGTACAGCGGCAGCGCGTACGGACGCATGCCGATGGCTTCCACGAGCAGGTCGATGGCGGTATCGGTGGCGCCATTGTGGTACTTGTACTCGGCCAGGCCATAGGCCACGGCCCAGTGGCGATACCAGGTAGACGTCAGGTTTTCCAGCACGTTGTGCACGGCCTGCCATTCGCCCAGGTGGATGTGTGCAGCCACCGACATCAGCAGGGTCTCGGCCGGATACCATTGGCCGGCGAAGAAGATGCCCGACTGGCGCGGCTCGGTGCGTGCGGCCACCGGCTTGGTCTCGCTGCACATCTCGGTGAGCTGGTCCTCGAACCACGCGGCGAAGCGCGGGGCGTCGAACATTTCGCTCTGCTCGGCACGCGGGCGGATCGACTGGCGGATGTTGTCGAGCTGCTGCATATCGGCAGCCAGCGCGCAGGCCACTTCCACGTAGCGTTCCTCGCTGTCGCAGATCAGGTCGTCCAGGCCGGCGGCGTGCAGGAACGGGGCCGACACGCGCTGGTGGAACGTATCGCCCGCGAAGCTCACCACGGGCACGCCCATCCAGATGGCGTCGCAGGTCGTGGTGCCGCCCGTGACCGGCGCGGTGTCGAGTGCGATGTCGATGCGGTGGTACGTCACGTACTGGTTGCTGCCGTCGCGGTTGATCAGCTCCACACGCGAGGTATCGATGCCGTAGGCGGCCATGCGCTCGAACAGCATCTCGCGGACGCCTTCCTGATCGCAGCCGGCTGCTTCCACGAGCATCCGCGAATTCGGGCAGCGGGCCAGCACGGCACTCCACAGCCGCATGGTCTTGGGACCAAGCTTGGCGATGGTGTTGCACGAACCGAACGTGATGTAGCCATTGGCCAGCGCCGGCGTGGGCTTCACGCGGTAGCGGGCGTCGTAGATCATCAGCGGGTTGGTGACGATCGGATGGAATGCGCTGAACACCGGCGCGCGCAGCAGCTTTTCGGTGTAGTTGTGGTCGAAGCCTTCGGGGTCGGCCGTCCAGTCCGTCACGCGGTACTCGATCTGCTCCATGCCCGTGGTGCCGGGGTAGCCCAGCCACGTCAGCTGCTTCGGCGCCAGGCGCTGCACCATGTAGGTCAGCGGCGACGCGCCGGTATAGCCGCCAAGGTCGATCATCACGTCGCACCGCTGGGCGCGTACCGTCTTGACGACGTCGGCTTCGGACATCTTGTACAGGCTGTGGAAGCCTTCGGCGTAGACGCGGATCTTCTTCGTGATGGTGTCGTTGACGTTCGACAGCGAGAACAGATGCACCTCGAAGCGGGTGCGGTCCAGGTTGGCGATCAGCGGGATCAGGAAGTACGCGCAGGCATGGCGGCGCAGGTCGTTCGACAGGATGCCGATACGGATGCGCTGGCCTTCGCTGGCCTGCATTTCCGGTCCGTCGATCTTGGTGCGGCCCAGCGTCTGGGCCCAGTCCATGGCCTCGCGGCGCAGTTCTTCGGCGCCGATGGTCTCGTCATAGAGCAGCGAGAACAGCAGGTTGGAACGGTTCACGCGCTGCGTGGGGTCGAGGGCGCAGGCGCGGCGGAAGACCGGGATGGATTCGATCGTGCTGCCCGATTCGCGCAACGCCGATGCATAGTTGCCAATGGCAATCGGGTCGTTCGGAAGCAGTGCCGCGGCCTTTTCGCCTGCCAGGCGCGCCTCGAAATAGTCGCCGTTGTAGAAGCTGGCCGTGCCCAGTGCCTGCCAGAGATGCGCGGAGCCGGGCTGCAGGGCCAGGCTGCGTTTCAGCAGCGGGATGCCCTTGTCGTAGTTCTCCAGCTGCACCTCGAGCGCGCCGGCGAGCCCCAGGAAGCCAGGATGGCTCGGAAACCGGCGCACGCCGGCTTCGGCCAGCCGCAGCGCCTCTTCGTTGTGGTTCAGGCCAGACAGCGCCAGCGATTCGAGGTAATAGCCATCGGGCATCGTCCCGGTAATGCGCTTGGCGGCCCGCGCGTGCTTCAGGGCTTCCGCATACTTGTTGGCGTTGTAGGCATTCCAGGCCTGCTGGATCATCCGCTGCGCGGGACCCATTGAAGCGTTCTTGTTCATGGCGTTGTGTGCGAAGGCGCGATGTCGGCCCGCGCGAAACGGACGGGCTGATCGATGCCTGCACAGTAACAAGGGACGTTCTGCGCCAGCGGCCGGAACACGGGCCGAAATTGGCGCTATTTCAAGCGGGGCGCGGCAAGGGTGCCGTTTTCGCCGCCCCGCATGGCGCGGGGAAGGGCGCGCGCGAAGGGCGCGGGAAGGGGCCGGGCAGGCGGGTCAGCGCAGGGCCGGCACGCCTTCGGAGACGCCGGCGTTCGGCTCGTCCATCCGGTGCAGCCAGGCCAGCAGTTCGGCCACGGCTACATAGAGCTGCGGCGGGATCTGGCTGTCGAGGTCCACCTGCATCAGCAGGTTGACCAGTGCCGGCGACCCGTGCACGTAGACACCGGCGTCCCGGGCGCGGGTGATGATGGCCTCGGCGGACATGCCGTAGCCCTTGGCCACCACGCGGGGCGCGTTGTCCTTGGTCTGGTAGGAGAGGGCGACGGCGGCGCCGCGGTCGGACGGTTGGTCGCTCATGCTGGCAGGGCGATGACGGTGGGCGTCGACGGGGCGTCCTGCGTCGACACGTTCATGTTCAGCAGCGAAATGCCGCGCGCCTCCAGCTGGGTGCGGAAGTCCGCGCGGCCCTGAATCAGGCGTGCGGCGGCATCGGAATCGGCGGCGACAAAGCGGGCTTCGAGGCCGTGCGTGCCCAGCGTCAGCACGGCATCGACGCTGCCCAGCGCCTGCAGGTTCAGGCGCAGGCGGGTGCTCCAGGTGGCCGGTTCCGCAGAACCGCCGCCGGCTTCCTGGTCATGCTCGCGCGTGATTTCCCAGTCGACGGGCATGCCGGGCCAGGCATCGATCGTGGCGCGGAACTGTTGCGAGGCCAGCAGTTCCAGCTGCTGGCGCACCACGCCTTCGCTGGACGGATGGATGGGCGGGCCCGGATCGGGCTGCGCCTGGGCGGCGGGGCTGCTGCCGTCCGGCGCATTCCAGCTGGCGACGATGGCGGCACGCTGGGCCTGGGCGACGTGGTGGCCTTCGTGCGAAATCTCGGCCGTGACCTGATAGGCGTGCGCGGCAGCGGACGCATGCGCGGCCAGGCGCTGCTCGGCGGCAGCGCTTTGCGGCGTCTGCGGCGCTGTCGCGGGATTGGCGAGATTCGGTGCCGCGTCGCCGGCATGCGGCTGGCCGTGCGCGCCATGACCGGGCACGCCGGTAGACAACGGATAGATGACCGGACGTGTCAGTTCGGCCAGGATCGCTGCGCTGGGCGGCGGCAGTGCGCTGGGCGCGGCCGGACCGCCATACGGCAGCAAGGCGGCAGGCGCCGGCGCGGCGGGCGAGGCCGAAGCCGGCTGGCCTTGCGGTGGCGCAGCCTGGGCCTGGACCGGATTGCGCAGCGCGGCCTGCGGTTCCTGCAGCAGCGTGGACAACGGGCGCTGGCCCATCACCCACTGGGTCAGATGCGACTCATAGAACAGGCCGCTCTGGTCCACAAAGCGGGCCAGCGCGCTGGCCAGGTCCTGCGTGGCGCCCGGCTGGCCCGAAGGCGATGCAGCCAGCAGCGGCGAGTTCGGGCGCGCCGGCACGGCATCGCCCGCCTCGAACAGATCCAGGATGGCCTTGGCGGCAAAGCTCAGCGTCTCGCGCGTGGAAGTGGTCTGCCCGGCCAGGCGCGGGTCGGTGCCGCCCGGCATCAGCGCGTTGGGCTGGCGTGCCTGGACGGTCTCGCCGGTCGACGACTGCACGTCGCCTTGCGACACATCCTGCACCGGCATCAGCGCCGCGAGCTTGTCGATGGCCAGCGCGGGACGCGATAGCTGCGGGTCCGGTGCCTGATGCGGAATCAGGCTGGAAGGAATCTGGATGCCGGTCATGAACGCGTGTCAGCGATGGGAGCGGATGCGATACGCGTCGCGCCGTTCCCGCCGTCAGCCGGAGGGCGCGAGATCAGATGGCGCCGTAGGTTGCGGAGAGTTCGAGCTTGCGGCGCGAGTTGTTGAGCAGGGCGCCCAGTTCGGCCAGGCGCGGCATGGTCAGGTCGCGGATCCGGGCATCGTACGCCAGGATGCGTTCCAGCAACTGGAAGCGGCGCAGGCGTTCGTTATCGGTAAACGGTGCGCTGTGGTCGAGCATGCGCAGACGGTCCACTTCGGCCATATAGACCTTCTGCAAATCGGTCAGCGCATCCCAGTTCGACGCGCGTGCGGCGTCGAGCATCTGCTCGGAGAGCACCAGAAGCTCTTCGTAGCTGCGAACGATGGGGGACATGGCAAACATCATCAGTTGTCCTGCAAAGCGGGTGGTGACGCCAGGGCCGACTCTGCCGGCACGGCGTCTGCGGGTGCGGCCGGATCGATGGCGGCCCATGCCGAGGAAAGATTCTCGAGCAGGGCGTCCACCTCGGACAGCATATCGGCGTCGCTGTGCAGGTTGGCCAGCATCAGGCGGCGCGTCATGTATTCATACAGCGATTCGAGGTTGGCGGAGACTTCTCCGCCCGCCTCGTGGTCCAGCACCGCGCGCAGGCCGTTGTCGATGATGTTGATGGCCTTGGAGATCGCATTGCCGCGCGCTTCGAGTTCGCCGTTTTCCAGATGGAACTTTGCCCGGGCGATGGCCGATCGCGCGCCGTCGTACAGCATCACGATCAGCTTGTGCGGACTGGCACTCATCACCCCGGTCTGGACACCGACCTGGGCATAGGCGTTGATACCTTGGCGCGCGAACATGGCGATACTCCGGTTCTTACTTGCTGCTGGACGTCAGGGACGAGAACTGCTGCGTCAGGTAGCTGCTGGTCTGGTTCATCTGCGAAACCAGCAGATCCAGCTGCGTGAACTGGGCGCGGTAGCGGTCCATCGTTGCGGTGATGCGGTCCTGCGTGTCGCTGTACTTGGTTTCCAGGCCCTTCAGCGTCGTGGTCAGGCTGTCGGTGGCCGCGGTCAGCGCGCCGCCGGTGGCGTTCAGCCCGTCGACGTAGTCGGTGATGGTCTTGCCCATGCCCGACGCGCCGTTGGTGCCCGAGAAGAAGGCGGTCATGCCGGTGAGGTTGTTGGCGATGGCCTTCGTCAGCTTGTCGTCGTCAACCTTCAGCGAGCCCGAGTTCGAGGAATCGAGGCTGAACTCGACGCCCATGTCGGACAGCGTGACCATGCCGCCCTTGCCGTCGGACATCGGGGTGGTCAGCATCGAGCGCATCTGCGTCTGGATGTTGCGCAGCGTGCCGTCACCGTTCAGGGCGCCCTTGGTGCCGGCGTCGGTGTCGAAGGCCGTCAGCGTCTTGGCGGCCGACAGCACGTTGTTGTAGGCGGTGACAAAGCCCTGCACGGCGCTCTTGATCGACGCATCGTCGCGCGTCACGCTCATGCTGGTGGTGCCGGTACCCGTCAGCGTCAGGGTCACGCCCTGGGCGGCCTCGGCCACGGTGTTGCTCTGGCTCGTGATGTCGATGCCGTTGATCGTCAGCGCGGCGTCGGCAGCCTTGACCTTCTCCTGCATGCCGCTCGGCTGCGTGGCCAGGGCCGGATCGTAGCCGACGATGCCGTTCACGGCGCTGTTATCGGCCGAAACGCGCATTTGCGACTGCGTACCGGTCTTGTCCGACGTCAGCACCAGGCGGTAGGGCGTGCCGCTGCCGTCGTTGATGATGCTGGCCGTCACGCCGATGCCGGCCTTGTTGATCGAGTCGCGGATGCCTTGCAGCGACGTGTCCGAGCCGATCGTCACGGTCTTGGTGCTGGTCGGCGTGCCGCCGGTGGCCAGGTCTGCGCCAAAGTCGACCGTGATCGTGCCGCCGCCGACGGCGGCGGTCTGGTCTGCCACCTGCTTCGACACCAGGCTCTGGGCCTGGGCCAGCGAGGTCACGTTGATGGTGTAGCTGCCTGCCACGGCGTTGGCGGCGGTGGTGGCGGACAGCACGCTGCCGCTGCCGACCGATGCCTTCACGGCGCCGAACGTCGAAGCGGTGGCCAGGGTCTTGGCGGCGGCCGAGTAGGCGTCCAGCACGCTCTTGATGGTGCCGTAGCCGCTCAGCTTGGACTGGAAGCTGGTGGCCTGGGTGTTGATCTGGTCCAGCGCGGTGTTTTCGTTGGTCTGGATCTTGTCGAGCAGATCCTGCAGCTGGAGATTGGAGCCGATACCGATGGAGGAGATACCTGACATTTTTTTCTACCTGTTGTTATCGCTTCAACTGATTGGGCTTGCGGTGAATCAGACTGCGTGGCTGACGAACAGCCCCTGGAGCTTGTCGATGGCGCGCGCGAAGCGCAGCACCTCCTCGCTCGGCAACTGGCGAATCAGCTCGCCGGTTTCCTTGTCCACAACCTTGGTGATCACGCGGTGGGTAGTGTCGTCGATCTCGAACCGCAGGCCGATCGACGTGGTCTTGAGCACGTCGACGAGTTCTTCCACGGCGGCTGCCATGTTGCCGGAGCTGCCACCGGAGCCGGCGTGGTTGCCGGTGTCCTGTGCTGTGGCGGCCGGATGCACGGCGCCGGCGACTGTGGCCGGCGCGGCGGGTGCCGGGCTGACAGCCACGGGCTCGGCGGTGATGCGTGCCGTCGGCAGGGATACGGGGGTGGAAGATGCCATGGTCAGCTCCGTCCGGTAGGGCAGGAAAAACTGTACGGTTGAAATGCTTTGCAGGCAGTGGTCTGCCTGCAAAGCACTCCGGCAAAAAAACCGGGCCTTGCGGCCCGGTTTCTTGCGGCGCGGCGATTAACGCAGCAGCGACAGCACGTTTTGCGTGGTCTGGTTCGCTTGCGACAGAACCGACGTACCAGCTTGTTGCAGGATCTGCGCGCGGGTCATGTTCGACACTTCCGTTGCGTAGTCAGCGTCTTCGATGCGCGAACGCGAAGCCGACAGGTTGTTCACCGTCGTGCTCAGGTTGTTGATCGTCGACTCGAAGCGGTTTTGCACAGCGCCCAGGCTCGAACGCAGGTTGTCAACCGTTGCCAGGGCCTTGTCCATCGTGGCCAGCGGGTTGGTCGTGGCAGCTTGCTGGAAGTCCGAAGCTTGCAGCGACGAACCGGTCAGCGTGAAGCCAGCGGTGGAACCCGAAACCGAAGCGTCGGTCGGCTTGACGGCGATGAACATCGTGGTCGACGTGGCGGTACCGTTGCCAGCGAAGCCCTTGGCCGACAGAGCAGCGTCGTCGGCGGCGGTCAGGCCGGTCATGCTCACTTGCACGAACCAGTTGCCGTTCGAGTCGGCAACCACGGATTGCGAGTTCACGGCAGCCGAGGTGTTCAGGCCCAGAGCGCGTTGGATGTCAGCGGCGGCGATACCCGTTGCCGAAGCAGCGGTCACCGGCGTGGCCGAACCCAGGGCGGTTTGAGCAGCAGCCGAACCGATCGAAGCCGTTGCGCCTTGCGGGCCGGCAACGCTGAAGCCAGCAACGCCCAGGGTCTTGGACGTGATTTGCTTCAGGGCGATCGAAATCGTTTCGCTGTCGTTGGCACCAACCTGGATCGACATGTTTTGATCCTTGGCCAGGACCTTCACGCCGTTGAACTGGGTTTGAGCCGACACGCGGTCGATTTCCGACAGACGTTGCTTGATTTCGTCCTGGATCGACTTCAGGTCCGACGCCGAGTTCGTGCCGTTGGCGGCTTGCACCGACAGTTCACGAACGCGTTGCAGGTTGTTGTTGACTTCGCTCAGCGCGCCTTCGGTCGTTTGAGCGATCGAGATACCGTCGTTGGCGTTACGCGAAGCTTGCGTCAGGCCCTTGATGTTGGCGGTGAAGCGGTTGGCGATGGCTTGACCAGCAGCATCGTCCTTGGCGCTGTTGATGCGCAGGCCCGACGACAGACGTTGAATCGCGCTGTTCAGCGACGATTGCGACGTGTTCAGGTTGCTCTGCGTTTGCAGCGACAGAATGTTGGTGTTGATGACTTGCGCCATGGTACGACTCCTATTTGCAATGTTGTAGGCATTCCGGCGGGTGCCGTAACGTTGGCTGCCTGCAGTGCAGGGCGTAGAGTGCCTCCGTTGCAAAGGTTATCGACAGTGGGGGGGAAGACTTTAGAGTGACTTTTGCGCGAGTTGCGGGCGTAGCCCGATCTGGTGTATGGCAGGTGCCGTACGCGGAATGGCCCCCGTTGTGGCCCTCTATATATAGAGAGACGAAGGCGGTGCCGGCGGCGGCCGGCCCCCTGCCCGGCGCGGCGGCCGGGGCCCTCAACGGCGCTTGCGGGTGCGCGGAATGAAGATGCGCACGAAATCCGGCGAGACTTCGGCGTCCAGCATCGCCACGGTGTCGGTTGACGCGTGGGCGGGCGTCACCACGGTGATGGCGCGCTTGTAGATCAGTGTCGGGGTGGGATCCTCGTCGGTACGCCCCAGCAGGATCATGTAATTGTCCGACGCCAGCACGATGCCATTGAGCCGCGTGCCATTCGACAGATGCACGACCACCGCGGCACGGCTGGCGCTGTGCGCGGCGAACTGCAACTGCTGCAGCTTTCTGCTGGGTCTGGGAGCCTTGATTTCCTTCTTCACAACTTCTCCGGAAGAGCCCGCGAGGGTTCTGGCGGCTGACAACGGTCCGATGACCAGGGACTTTGCTTGGCGTCGCACTAAAAGTGACGTTTATGGCAGCCTGATCGCGGCGAGAATTGAAACATTCGCTCTCGGAACCGGTGCAGGGACATGACGACATGATGGCAGCGAACAGGCGCTTCACAAAAGTGATGAGCGCTGCCCCGCTGCCGGATGGGATCGTCTCTGCCAGGAGAGAAGGGGAATACTTCAGGCGGGAGAGTAACAAAGTTTTACAAGCGTTGACGAACCCCCTTGGGGGCTGGGCCTAGAGGATTTGTTCTACTTTATTAATTGCTGACGTATTGTGATTCGTGTAGCACTTGCAGGCTTGACACCGATGGCTCGAATTGACGATCTGCCCGCAACCCGCGCCAGCTAAAGGTTTCCGGGAAGCGTCCGTAATTCATCGATAAGTCCAAAAGTGATTTTGTCAATCACTTTTGACGTTAATGTGCGCCATTCGTTACACCCGCTATGAGGGAAATCCCTGATAGAAGCAGGATTTACACCTCATGTAAGCGGGTTTATATTCGCGGTTCGGGGCCGGGTACAGCCGGTCCCTTCATAGCAGTCCTGAAAGCCTACGAGCACCCCGCGCGTGGGCTTCTTTTTTTTGAGCCCGCATCCTTCGCTGCGATCCGCCGTTGCCAGCGACCGCCTCGCCCACCCATTTGCGGCGGGATCGAAGTGCCTGGGGCAGATTAGACGCCACCCGCTGCACCCTCAATTTGGGGAAGAGCAGCGACTTTCCCCCCCATTTCATTTATTCGCTCAAGTGCAGCGTGCGCCCCGCCGTTACCGGGCCGTGCGACGCCCCTCCTCGGGCGGACGCAGCTCGTACAAATACAACCCGACAGACGAAAGGTACGAAGTCATGGGCTTGCGGAAACTGGGTATTGGCGCGCGGATGTCGCTGGCATTCGCCGTGGTGGTGGTGCTGCTGGCCGTGGTGGCCACGGTGGGTGTCAGGGCGCTGGGCGGCATGAACGATGCGATGCATCAGGCCGTGGAGCAACGGCTGCTGCGAGTGATGGATCTGAAGCTGGCCAAGGAGCAGGTGCTGACGATCGGCATCCTGGTGCGCGACGCCGCCCTGACGGAAGATCCGGCACTGGCAGAGCAGAACGCCGAGAAGGTCGGCAAGATCCGCGAGCAGGTCAGTGCCACGCTCGAAAGCCTGGGCAAGGTACTGCGGGCGTCGTCCAACCCGGATTCCAACGCGAGGTTCGAGGAATTGACCAAGGTGCGCGCCAATTACAACGGCCAGCTCGACCTTGTCTTGCAGCAGCTGCGCAGCGGCGCCTTCGACGGTGCCCGCGCCGGGTTGGTCGTGACGCTGCCGGCCGCCCAGGCGGCGTATTTTGAAAGCCTCGATGCCGCGGCCGAACTGGGCCGCAAGATGGCCATGGCGGCCGTCGAAGAGGCTTCGGCGCAGTATGTATTCACGCGCAACGTGCTGATTGGCATGTCGGCGGCGGCCGCCGTCATCGCCACGCTGCTGGGCATTGGGCTGGCGCGCTCGGTGACACGTCCCGCCCACCAGGCACTGGATGCGGCCGAGGCGCTGGCGCAAGGCCAGTTGGGCCATGCGATCGAGGTGCGCAGCCAGGACGAAATGGGCCGCATGCTTGGCGCGCTGGAGCGCGCCTTCGGCCAGCTGGGCACGCTGGTGCGCGGCATCCAGCAGGCGGCCGGATCGATCGATACCGCCGCCCGCGAAATCGCCACCGGCAACACCGATCTGTCGCAACGTACCGAAGAGCAGGCGGCTTCGCTGGAGCAGACCGCCGCATCGATGGAGCAACTGACGTCGACCGTGCGCCAGAACGCCGAGAACGCGCGACAGGCCAACCAGCTTGCCGTCAACGCGTCGGACGTGGCCACCGAAGGCGGCCGCGCGGTGCGCAGCGTGGTGGATACGATGGACGGCATCTCGAAGTCGTCGGCCCGCGTGTCGGAAATCATCGGCGTGATCGAGGGCATTGCATTCCAGACCAACATCCTGGCCCTGAACGCCGCCGTGGAAGCGGCGCGGGCGGGTGAGCAGGGGCGTGGCTTCAGCGTGGTGGCGGCCGAAGTCCGCAGCCTGGCGCAGCGGTCGTCGTCGGCGGCCAAGGAAATCGGTGAGCTGATCAACGGATCGGTGCGCCAGGTGCAGGACGGCGCCAAACAGGTGGAAGTGGCCGGCAAGACGATGGACGACATCGTGACCGCCGTGCGCCGCGTGACCGACATCATGGGCGAGATTTCGTCCGCCAGCGAAGAGCAGACCGCCGGCATCGAGCAGGTCAGCCTGGCGATCACGCAAATGGAAAGCGTGACGCAGCAGAATGCCGCGCTGGTGGAAGAAGCCAGTGCCGCCGCCGAAAGCCTGCTGCAGCAGGCCGGCGGCCTGGTGACCGAAGTGGCGCGTTTCGATCTGGGGCAGGGCGGCCGGGAATCGGCCGAACGCTACAGCGAACGTCCTGTGGCGCCGCGCGCAGCCGTGATGGAAACCGTCAGGCTCGCCCGCGCCATTGCTGCAAAGCCGGTCCGGGCACTGCCCGCGCCCGCCATCAAGCCCGCCACCAAGCCCGTTACAGCGCCCGCCACCGCGCCGGTGAAGCGTACCCGGCCGGCCAAGGCCGCGACCGTGGCCGCAGCGGCGCCGGTGACGGCCCGGGCCTCGGCCTCGACCCCGACGCGTGTCGCCGCCGTGCCCGCCGCTGTCCGGCCGCCCGTGCAGCGCAAGGCCAAGGCCGACCCCGTGCTGTCGCGCCAGACTGCCAAGCCGGCCGCACCGCGCCCGCCAGTCACGCATCAGCGCAAGGAACCCGTGCTGGCCACGCCGGCCCGCCGTCGTCCTGCCGCCGCGCCAACCCCGGCAGCAGCCGATAGCGGCGACTGGGAAACGTTCTAACGCGGATGCCTGTGCGGCGGGGCGGTGTCCGGGGCGGAGCCAGCCACGGGCATGGCAGCCCCGGATGACGGCCTGCCGCGATTTATCGTCAGTCAAGTGACGATGGTGTCTCTTTTTGGCCGTGAAACAGGTTTAAAAAACCGGTGTTGAAAGGGAATCGACAAGCGCGGTTTTCAGCAGTCGCCTAAAATGGCCGGTCTCCTTCACCCGACAGAAGAGCAGCGAAGCCCGTCCGGGCCTTCATCTGCCAGCCAGGCCACACCATGTCCGCAGCGCCCTCATCCCGGCTTTCTCCCGACGCTCCCCCGGCTGACGTCCCCGTCATGCAGGTCATCTTTGGCCTGATGCTGGCCATTCTGCTCGGCGCGCTCGAACAGTCGATCGTGGCCGTGGTGCTGCCCGAGATCGCGCTGCAGCTCAACGGCTTCGAGGACATGGCCTGGGTGATTTCCGCCTACCTGGTGGCGTCGACGGTGGTGACGCCCATCTACGGCAAGCTGTCCGATGTGCTGGGGCGCCGCTCGGTGCTGACGTTCGCCATCGTGCTGTTCCTGCTGGCATCCATCGCCTGCGCGCTGGCCACGACCATGCCGATGCTGATCGTCGCGCGCATCTTGCAGGGTCTGGGCGGCGGCGGGCTGATCTCGGTGTCGCAGGCCACCATCGCCGACGTGGTGCCGCTGCGCGAACGTGGCAAATACCAGGGGTATGTCAGCGGCGTGTGGGCCGTGGCCAGCATGGCCGGGCCGGTGATCGGCGGCTACCTGGCGCACTTTCTGTCGTGGCGCTGGATTTTCTGGATCAACATCCCGCTGGCCCTGATCGCGCTGGTTGTGGTGCGTCGCGCGCTGCGCCATCTGCCAGTCAGCGGCCGCAAGCACAAGATCGACTACCTGGGCGCGCTGCTGTTCGGCGGCGGGCTGTCGGGCGTGCTGGTGTTCCTGACCCGCCTGGGGCAGGGCCATTCGCCGCTGGAGCTGCACACCATCGGCCTGCTGGCGGTGGGCCTGATCGGCCTGCTGCTGTTCCTGTGGCAGGAGCGCCGCGCCACCGATCCGGTGATTCCGCTTGGCATGCTGGGCGTGCCCACCGTGGCCATCTGCTGCCTGACGCTGTTCCTGTGCTTCTTTCAGCTGATCGCGATGTCGGTGCTGTTGCCGCTGCGCTTTCAGGTCGTGGGCGGCGCGGCTGCCGACACGGCCGCGCTGCGGCTGGTGCCGCTGACGCTGGCGATTCCGTTCGGTGCCTATATCTCGGGCCGGCTGATGTCGTGGAGCGGCCGTTACAAGCCGCTGCAGATGACGGGCTGCCTGGTGGCGCCCGTGGCCATCGTGGCGCTGGCGTTCACGCCGCCGCAATCGGTGACGCTGGCGGCGCTGGTGATGATTGTGCTGGGCCTGTCGATCGGCCTGCAACTGCCCAGCGGGCTGGTGGCGACGCAGAACTCCGTACCGCCGCAGCAGGTGGGTATCGCAACGGCGCTGACGGCGTTCTCGCGGCTGCTGGGCGGGGCCGTCGGGGTGGCCGTGCTCACCACGGTGCTGATCGCGTTGCTGCGCCATAGCGGCGTGGCCGTATCGGACATGAGCGGTGGCGAGGATGTGCTGATGAGCATGTTCCGCCGCGCGATGTCGGGCGGCGACCAGGCCGACGCGGCTGCGGTGCGCGTGGCCGCCGAGCGCGCGTTCCGCGTGCTGTTCCTGATGAGCGCGGCGGTGTCGCTGATCGCGCCGTTCTTTGTGGTCCGCCTGAAGGAAACGACGCTGCGCGGCAGCCCGGCTGCGGCGGCCAAGGCAGCGGCCACGGCGGAGTAGGTTCGGGTTGGTTTTCGCCTCTCCCGATGAAATGGGGAGAGGCCAGGGAAGAGGGGCCAGGGAAACGGGGCCAGGGAAGCGGACTGGCGGCTTGATCTGCCACTTCGGCAAGCAGAAACGCCCCCAACCCCTCTCCCATGCGGGAGAGCGGAGCTAAACAGCAGGTTGGGCCGCCACCCGTCTCCGGGCACGTGCCGCCAGCCCCGGGCCCAGCGCCCAGCGCAGCGTCGGCGCCAGGCCGCGCATGCCGGCCAGCGCCAGCGAGCGGCGCAGCGACGGGCGGTGCAGGTCGAGCATCTGCCGCGCCCAGGGCGGCAGCAGGGCCACGCCCGCATCGGCCATGGTCCGCACGGCCGGCACCAGCAGCGGGTTGGCCACCGGCATTGCCATGATCAGCCGGACCACTTCCTTCGTACGTTCACTGTTCACCAGGCCAGGGCGCTGCGCTTCCAGATAGGCGTCGACCTGCGCGCGCGAGCGCGGCACGTCCGGTGCGCCCAGCAGGGCCGCCACCGTGGCTTCCTCCGCGAAGTACCGGTCCTGTTCCGCCACGGACAGCGGACCCACGTAGCGGAGGTATCCCGCCATGAAGCTCGATACCTCCGCCACATGCACCCACGTCAGCAGGTCGGGGTCGTCGGCCGCATAGGGCTGGCCATCGGGTGCCGTGCCCTGGATCGCCGCATGGATGCGCCGCACGCGTTCGATCAGCTGCATGGCATCGGCCCGGCTGCCATAGGTGGTGCCGGCGATGAACTGCGCGGTGCGGCCCAGGCGGCCCTGCATGTCGGTGCGGAAGGTGGAGTGATCCCACACGCCGGCCAGCGCGCGCGGGTGCAGCGCCTGCAGCAGCAGCGCGCTGACGCCGCCGGCCAGCATCGCCGGAAAGTCGGCATGCACGCGCCAGCAGACGGCGTCCGGGCCGAACAGGCCGGGGTCGCCGGGTGGATTGTCGTAGTCGAGCGTCAGCCCGGAATTGCTGCGCGTGAGCGCGCGAACCTGATTGCCCGCGTGGCTGCGCAGGCGACGCAGCAGCGGACCGGTGGTGGCGCCCGCAGGCGTACGGTGAGTGGGGTCGGGCGAGGCGGACAAGGTACGAAACGAAAAAAGCGGGTGTTGTCTGGCTGTCGCCAGCATACACCCGCCGTGCCGCCGCGCCGTCACCCCCGAAGGCGACGGATGGTCGTCAGTCGTAGCGCAGGTCGGTGGCCTTGCCCCAGAACACGCGGTAGGCGTAGGCCGTATAGCCCAGGATCGTCGGCAGCACCACCGCCGCGCCCAGCAGGATCACCATCAGCGATTCCGGCGCGCTGGCCGCTTGCCAGATGTCGATGCGATCGACCACCAGGTACGGAAAGAGGCTGTAGGCCAGGCCGTTGAACGCCAGCAGGAAGATCACGGCCGTGCCCGCGAACGGCACCCAGCACCAGCGGTCGTTGCCGTTGGCGTGCAGGTTGCGCATGCGGCGCAGGAACCGCTCGATCACCACGAACAGCCCCATCGTCAGCAACGGAATCGGCGCCAGCATGATGATGTTCGGCAGCGCAAACCACTTGTCGAAGATGCGCGTGCTGACCATCGGCGTGACCACGGAGATCGCCGCCACGCCAGCCGCTGTCAGCCACAGGCTGCGCCGGGCCCAGTAGATGGCACGCAACTGCAGGCTGCCCGTGGTCTTCATGATCAGCCACGTGGCACCCAGCAGGCAGTAGCCGGCCACCAGGCACAGCCCCACGGCCACGGCAAACAGCAGGTTGGGCAGGTCGTAGCGGAAGCCCGTGATATAGAGCCCGAGCATCAGCCCTTGCGAGAAGCTGGCCAGCAGCGAGCCCGCGTAGAACGCGAAGTTCCACCACGGCTTATGCGGATCGCGCGCCTTGACGCGGAAGTCGAACGCCACGCCGCGGATGATCAGCCCCGCCAACATCAACGCCACGGGCAGGTACAGGTTGGTCAGGATGACGCCATGCGCCAGCGGAAACGCCGTCAGCAGCAGCCCCACCCCCAGCACCAGCCAGGTTTCGTTGGCATCCCAGAACGGGCCGATCGACGCGATCATGGTGTCCTTGTCGGCATCGTCGGCGCGGCGCAGCAGCACGCCCACGCCCAGGTCGTAACCGTCGAGGATCACGTAGATCAGCATCGACAGGCCCATCAGCGCCAGGAACACCAGCGGCAGCCAGCCGGCCGGCTGGGTCAGGTCGTGAATCGTGGCCGGGTTCATTGCGCGCTCCTGGGTTGGCCGATGATGGCTTGCGGCGTCCCGACGGCGGGGCCGGATGCGTCGGTTTTGCCCGCCTTGCGGGCCAGGTGGAAGACCACGGAGATGTAGGCCACGATCAGCGCCAGATACAGCGATAGGTACATGGCCAGGGTGCTTCCGATCATGGCGGCGGGCACCTTGGAGGCAGCCTGCGCGGTCGTCAGCACGCCATAGACCAGATAGGGCTGCCGGCCGATCTCGGTGACATACCAGCCCGCCACCAGCGCGATCCAGCCGGAAAACGTCATCGCCACCAGCACGCGAGCCAGCCATGGCGACGGCGCGCCTTGCCGGCGGATCTGCCAGGTGCCCAGCCACGACACGGCCAGCATCAGCAGGCCCACGCCCACCATGATGCGGAATGCGAAGAACAGCGGCGCCACGGGCGGATGCCGATCGCCGAAGGCGTCGATGCCCTTGATTTCGCCATCGGCCTTGTGGGTCAGGTAGATCGACGCCAGCTTGGGAATCGCGATCTCGAAATCGTTCGACTGCGTGGCGGCGTTGGGCAGCCCGAACAGCACGGCCGGCGCGCCTTTTTCGGTCTTCCAGATGCCTTCCATGGCCGCGATCTTGGCCGGCTGATGATGCAGCGTGTTCAGGCCGTGCAGGTCGCCAGCCACGATCTGCAGCGGAATCAGCAACGCCGCCAGCGTCACGCCGGTGCGCAGCGAGTGCATGACTTCGCGGGTCCGGTCACCGCGCAGCCAGCGATAGGCCGAGATGCCAGCCAGGAGGAAGGCCACGGTCAGGCCCGACGCCAGCAGCATGTGCACGAGCCGGTAGGGGAACGACGGGTTGAAGATGACTTCGAGCCAGCTGATGACGTGCGCGCGGCCGTCGATCATCTCGAAGCCGGCTGGGGTTTGCATCCACGAGTTCAGCGCCAGGATCCAGAACGCCGACAGCGTGGTGCCGCCGGCCACCAGCAGCGTGGCGATCGTGTGCATGCGATTGCCCACGCGCCGCATGCCAAACAGCATGATGCCCAGGAAGGTGGCTTCCAGAAAGAACGCCGTCAGCACCTCGTAGGCCAGCAACGGGCCGGCGATATTGCCCACGGTCTCCATGTAGCCGGGCCAGTTAGTGCCGAACTGGAAGCTCATGGTGATGCCGCTGACCACGCCCAGCGCGAACGTCAGCGCGAAAATCTTGACCCAGACGCGGTAGGCGTCCATCCAGCTTTCATCGCCGGTCTTGTTGTAGCGCAGCTTGAAGAACAGCAGCACCCACGCCAGCGAGATGCTGATGGTGGGAAACAGGATGTGGAACGTGATATTCGCGGCGAACTGGATGCGCGCCAGTATCACCGGATCGACACTTGCAAACACGGGTTACTCCTTGCGGGGGCGGGCTGACTTTGCGGGGGTTTTGCTGCCGGCGGCCTTTGCCGGGGCCTTGTCGGCCTTGGCGGTCTTGTCTTTCGCGGCGCCGCCCATGCCGATGGCAGAGGTCAGCCGGTCCTTGACGTCCAGCAGCTTGGTGACGCGCGAGCCCAGGCGCATCAGCTTTTCGAGGGTGGCGACATCGAGCTTCTGCATGTCGCCGAACCACGTGGTGACCAGCAGGATCAGCCCGTACATTTCCTTCATGCGGGCCTGCGCATGCCGGTCTTCATCGGACAGCGGCGTTTCCAGCTGGACTTCGCGCAGCATCGACAGCGTGGGGTCGATCTCGCGCCGGCGACGTTCCTCAGCCAGCGTGCGGAAGATCGCCCAGACATCGTCGGGCGCGGAAAAATACTCGCGGCGGTCGCCGGGCTGGTGCGACAGCTTCACCAGATTCCAGGACTCCAATTCCTTGAGCCCGATACTGACGTTGGAGCGCGAAAACCCGAGTGACTCGGCGATCTCGTCCGCATTCAGGGGGCGTGCGGCGGTAAAGAGGAGGGCATAGATCTGACCAACCGTACGGTTGATCCCCCAGCGACTGCCCATCTCACCGAAGTGGAGGACAAAGCGCTGGACCAGGGGCGAGAGCTGCATTGTCTGTTTTGAACTTTCAGAAATTTGTGAAAGTTTAGAACAAAACTTAAAAACATGCGCGGGGGGGTGGGTGTTATCGGGTGTGGCGGGGTGTCGCAGGTGGGTGTCACACGATCCTGGTCTTGCCGCTGGCGATGGCACTGATGCGGCCCGAATACCTGGTCAAAGATCACTAAAATCTCGGTCCGAAAATTCTCAATTCCACTTCGCAATTTCTTCTGCAACGATAGTCTTTAGGTGCATTCTGGGCGCCATTTGTGCATTGCGGAGGGAAAACCGGGGCAATAAGGGCCGGCTTTTCCGTCTCCGAGTGGCTGGGGGGCACTGATGAGGGCAGCAACGAACTGATGGTGGCCAATAATGGGGGCGCACATGCATCGAGACAAGGAAGGGAGGGCGAGACAAACGGGCTGCAGCCTGTTGATGCTGGCCACGATGGCAGCAGTCCTCGCGATCACGGGCTGTGGCAAGAAGGACGAGTCACCAAAGACGCAGCAGCCAGCGGCACAAGCGCCCGCTCCGGCGCCGGAGTCCAGCGCGGCAGCGCCAGCGCCGGCCAGGGAAAATCCGCCGGTCGCGGCCAATGCACCGGTGGATGCTGCCTCTGCGCCCGCGCTGAATGCCCCCGCATCGTCTGGCAAGAAGCCGAACATCCTGGTCATCTTCGGCGATGACATTGGGCAAACCAACATCAGCGCCTACAGCCAAGGCGTGGTCGGCTACCGTACACCCAATATCGACCGCATTGCCAGCGAAGGGATGATGCTCACCGACTACTACGGCGAGAACAGTTGCACGGCGGGACGTTCCACGTTCATCACCGGTGAAGTTGGCTTGCGTACGGGCTTGCTGAAGGTTGGCATTCCCGGCTCCGCGATCGGCCTGCAGGCGCAGAACGTGACCATCGCCCAAGCGCTCAAGCCACTGGGTTATGCGACGGGGCAATTCGGCAAGAACCACCTTGGAGACCGCAACGAATACCTGCCCACTGCACACGGCTTCGACGAGTTCTTCGGCAACCTCTACCACCTGAATGCGGAAGAGGAGCCTGAGCGCCCCTATTACCCGAAGAACGATACGGCCTGGGTGAAGGCGAACGCCCCTCGCGGTGTTCTCCATTCCTTCGCGGACGGCAAGATAGACGACACTGGCCCTCTGAACCGCAAGCGGATGGAGACGATCGACGACGAAACCACAGCGGCCGCGATCGGCTTTATGGAAAAGCAGGCGAAAGCCGACAAGCCTTTCTTCGTGTGGATGAATACGACGCGCATGCATGCCTTCACGCATGTGCGCGAGTCCATGCAAGGCCAGAGCGGCATGCCAGGCAATGAATACGCCGATGGCATGATCGAGCACGACGGCGATGTGGGCAAGCTGCTCAAATCGCTCGACGATCTGAAGATTGCCGACAACACCATCGTCATCTATACAACGGACAATGGCCCCAATCAGTGGTCATGGCCGGATGCTGCGACCACGCCGTTCAGAAGCGAGAAGGATACCAACTGGGAAGGTGCGTTTCGCGTCCCGGCGATGATCCGGTGGCCGGGCCGGATCAAGCCCGGTACCGTGTCGACGACGATGATCTCCGGGCTCGACTGGTTCCCGACCTTGCTTGCCGCGGCCGGCGATACCGACATCAAGGATCGTTTGCTAAAGGGCGCCAGCATTGGCGGAAAGACCTTCAAGGTGCATCTGGACGGGTACAACTTCCTTCCATACCTGACCGGACAGACGAACACGGGCCCTCGCCAGGACTTCTATTACTTCAACGACGATGGCGTATTGGTTGCGATGCGGCACAACGACTGGAAGTTCGTCTTCTGTGAGCAGCGGCACCCGGGCGGCTTCGAAGTGTGGGCCAACCCGTTCACGTGCTTGCGCGTGCCGAAGGCGTTCAACCTGCGCATGGACCCCTACGAGCGGGCGGACATCGTTTCCGACCAATACTACGACTGGACGGCAAAGAACGCGTACATGATCAGTTATGCATCGTCGCGCGTGGCACCATTCCTCCAAACGTTCAAGGACTATCCGCCCAGCCAGAGACCGGCCAGCTTCACGATCGACCAGATGACCGAAGCGGTGATGCAGTCCATTAATAAGGGCACCAGGCAGTAAAGCCCGTGATGGGGTTGGCCGGACACCCTGCGGTCTACCCCATCATTGCGGTCTACCCTCGACTAGCGCGGATACTGTCTGTACTCGTTTCGGCACGCCCGTCACGATCGTCGCAACCGCGATGGCTAGCACGACGGCCGCCCCGATGAACACACCAGCCGCGCCGTTTGCGTCAAACACGACGCCGCCTGCCGCTGCACCGGTCGCGATCGCAAGCTGCACGGCCGCGACGATCAGGCCGCCCGCGCTCTCGGCTTCATCGGGTACGGTGCGCGTGACCCAAGTCGACCATGCGACCGGCACGCCGCCAAATGCCATCCCCCAAAGCGCTACGAGCACCGCGTCGATCATTGGTGCACGGCCGAGCGCTACGAGCCCGATGCCGAGCACGACCATCAGCGCTGGCATTGCAATCAGCATCGGCCGCAGCCGGTGTTCAAGCACGCGGCCGGCGAGCGACGTGCCGACGAAGTTCGCGACCCCGTAGCCGAGCAGGATCGCCGACAGCCCGTTGACTCCGACGCCTGCGACCTGTTCGAGGAACGGCCGCAGGTACGTGAAGAACGCAAAATGTCCGGTGAATACGAGCGTCGTCGCGAACATTCCGAGGCCGACGGTCGGTCGATGCAGCACGTCGATCAACGTGCGCAGACGCGTCGTTCCGCTCGGCGGCATCGACGGCAGCGTGGCGACCTGCGACAGAAACGCGACGCCGCCAAGCGCCGCTGCTAACAGGAACACGTTGCGCCAGCCGATCAGGTGGCCGAAATAGCTGCCGAGCGGGGCAGCGGCGATCGTCGCGACAGCCACGCCGCTGAAGATGATCGACAGCGCGCGCGGCACCATCGCAGCGGGCACGAGCCGCATCGCGGTGGCCGTCGCCATCGTCCAGAAGCCTCCAAGCGCGATGCCGAGCACAACGCGACCAACCAGAATCATTGTGAGGTCGGTCGCAAACGCAACGGCGAGATTCGATGCGACTAATAGCACCGAAAATGCGAGCAGCACGCGCCGCCGGTCGATTGTACGCGTCGCGGCAGCGGTCAGCAGGCTCGTGATGAGCGCGACCATTGCGGTGGCCGTCACTGTTTGCCCGGCGACACCTTCGGTCACACCGAGGCTGTCGGCCATCGGCGTGAGCAGGCTCGCGGGCAGGAATTCGGCTGTGACGAGGCCGAACACGCCAAGCGACATGGCGAAGACCGCGCCCCAGGCGGGTTCGCTGGGAGCCGCTAGCGAAGCGGCGTTGGAAATTCCGGGATTCATGCGTGGTGGTTCCATGTCAGGAAAAGTCGGGAAAAGTGCCAATGACGGCATATCGTAAGCGGCGATGGTCGGACGGTATATGACATACAATCCGCAATCATTGATCAATCGTCCGGATCCAATGTCCGCTTCCCTTCCTGTTCCCGACGTGCGCGACCTCGTCAGCGAGTTGCTGCTGGGGATGCGCCTGAGCGGCGTCCAATATCGCCGCATCCAGGTCCTGCGCCCGTTCGGGTTGAGCTTCGGTCACGTCCCGGGACGCGCGCAGTTCCATTTTGTCGGGCGCGGCCCCGTCCTGCTGCGCGACGCGGCTGGCGCGACGATGAGGCTTGAAACCGGTGACGCGATCCTGTTGCCGCACGGCAGCATGCATTCACTTGTGTCCGATCCAGACGCGGCGTGCCGCCCCATCAGTGCCTTCGAGACCGCGAAAATCTGCGACTCGGTCGCGTCGGTCGGTGCGCCACCGTCGTGCGCGAGCTCCGATTCGACGGTCGGCGACGCGCTGATCTTCAGCGGGTGCATGGAGTTTGATCTTGGCGGCATGCAGCCGCTGGTCGGCACGATGCCGGAGTTCATGCACGTCGGCACACTGCTCGCGCGTTACCCCGAAATCCGCCCGATGCTCGATGCGATGGAGCGCGAATCCTGCTCGGAGCGCGCAGGATTCGCGGGGATCCTCGCGCGGCTCGCGGACGTAGTCGCCTCGTTCATCGTCCGCGGCTGGGTCGAGTGCGGCTGTGGTGACGCAACGGGTTGGGTGCAAGCGCTGCTCGATCCGAAGCTCGGCCGCGCGATCGTCGCGCTGCATCGCGATCCGGGCCGAATCTGGAGCGTCGCGGAATTGGCCGTCGAAGCGGGCGTGTCGCGTTCGGTGTTTGCCGAGCGATTTCTCGCGGCGACTGGGATGACGCCCGTGCGCTACCTGACCGAGCTGAGGATGCGACTCGCCGCGCAATGGATCGCACGCGACCGGGAGGCGATCGAATCCGTCGCGTACCGGCTCGGCTACGGGTCGCTCGCTGCGTTCAGCCGCGCATTTAAGCGGGTGGTCGGACGGCCACCAGGGGCGGTGCGCGCGGAGGTTGACGCGGCTTACGCCACCCGGGCTGTGCCGTAAGCTGGTCGGGTTTGGATTAATGCAACAGGAGATATTTCTCGATCCGTGAATCGGGGAAGAACCAGAATGCCGCCATGGCAATCAGCATCAGCGTTGCGGCGGTGGTGCTGAAAAAACTCACGCCAACCGTCAACGCATACACGACCAGCGACAGCCTGCCCTTCAGATCCTTGCCGATGGTGCCTGCGAGCGAAGAATCCTTACCCTGCGTGGCGATGATGACGCGCTCCAGAATCCAGTAGGCAATCGCGCACATGAACAGCACGAAGGCGTAGAGTGCCGTCGGAATCGCCGAGAAATCCGATTTGCCCGTCCAGGTGGTGGTGATCGGGATCATCGTCAGCCAGAACAACAGATGCAGATTTGCCCACATCACCTTGCCGTTGATGCCGCGCACCAGCTGGAACAGGTGGTGATGGTTGTTCCAGTAAATGCCGACGTAAATGAAACTCAGCACGTAGCCAAAAAAATGCGGGGCCTCCGAACGCAGGCCATTCCAGTTGAATTCCGTTGGAAACTGGATCTGATAGAGCATCAGCGTCAGGCTGACGCCAATCACACCATCGCTGAACGATTCGAGCCGGCTTTTGTTGATAGTCATGAACGCGCTCACACGAACTGATTGCGGAAGGACAGGCTGGCCAGATACGCGATGATCACGATAAACGGCAGCACGCTCCAGAAACCGATCTGCATATAGAGCACGGCACCGAGGAAAGCACCCAGCACGAAGCCGAGCACGATGCTGCCGCTTTTCAGGACAGCCACCCGATGTTCGCGGATCGGTGCGCGGAGGTAGCTCGACAGATCGATGCCGAATTGCGTCGTGTTGCCGGTCATCATCGTGCTGGGGCTGATGCTCTTGGTCAGTGTCTTGCTCGAGGTATTGCGGATCGCAAGCGCCATCAGGCCCAGACCACCGGCCAACGCGAGCTCGACCGCATTCGGGTCGCTGAACGGAGCGAAATACAACCCCACGCCCATGAATCCCAGCAGGAATATCGCCTCGGCCACGAACAGCCAGCCCAGCGTCTTGTGCGTCTGGCTGCAGCGATCGATCCAGATCTTGGCAACCACCACGGTGGCGATAAACAGCGGAATCGCGCCGAGCTTGATCCACAGCCCCGCTCCGCCCTTCACGAAGGCCGCGCCGGCGAGCACCAGGTTGCCGGTGACGTGGGCGGTAAAGAAGCCGAGCAGCGCGATAAAACCGATGGTGTCGATGGCACCGCCGACTATCGTCAACAGCACCGCGGCGCGACATTGCGCCCAGATGCTGGCGGCGGAAGTGTCGGGACGTTGGGAATCGCTGATGGCCGGCATGTGTTCTTTCTCCAAAAGGCGCCGAAACGTCCAGCGCAAAGTAGTTCAGTTTGTCTGATGTTTCACGCCGCCGCCACCCTTCTCGCTTCGGCGTCGTGTGTGCTGAACTATAAGCATTGAAGCCTGACCACAATCACTCATGTCGCGCACGTGTTATTCAATATTTTTCAACTATAGGATAGGGTGGCATGCACTTGGGCCAGGGGAACAAGCTGAAAAGGTACAAGCTTCCATATGAACGTGCACACCTCACAGATTGCGGTATGAACCTCGTTGAGTCGTCTGACGGGTAGAAACCGAGAGGTGAGCGGTCATCACCCGCATTCTTGGTTAGGGCGCGTAGCTGATTCAGATGAGATCGCGGGCTTCGCGGAGCGCGTGCTTCGACCCGAATACGAATAATTATCACTGCGTGCCGTCGGCGAAACGCCGTCGAGGAGTCTGGAATTTCCTCACACCGTGACGACCTCGTCGAGCCGAGGCGCGCGTTCCGGGATCGGCTTAGCCCAACTCGGCGGCGAGGTAGGCCGCCGTCACGCTGGTGGTGGAGGTAGCGATGATGGTCGGCGAGCCGCTGGCCACGATGCGCCCCCCTTCGTCGCCAGCGCCGGGTCCGATGTCGATGACCCAGTCGGCCTGCGCCACCACGCGCATGTCGTGCTCGACCGTGGTTTCATCAAGCATGTCATCGATTTTGTCGCTGTCGCCGCGCAGGGCGGGGTAGAAGATCTCCTCCTCGATCTGCGCATGGATTGTCAGTTGCTGGCAGGTCTCGGATGCAATCGACTGCTTTTCGGCGTCGGCCTTCGCATCCTCGAAGGCCTTGAAGAGCTTCTTGACGCTGCGGTGATCATCCACCAGCAGGGACAGCGCGGCGCGCTGTTCGACGGGTACTTTGGATTTGTCCATGATGTCTCGTGCTGTGGGGTTGCTTGGGGCGGAGACGGGCCGACAGGTCCGTCCAGCCAAGGCCCAGCAAGACGCATTCCAGCCCTGCGAGGGCCTGGGGACGAATCGAACTACGACATCGTCATGACGACCTTTACACAGCCGCCCTGCTTGTCGCGGAATGTCTTGTACATGTCCGGGCCGTTTTCCAGCGCCACGCGGTGCGTGATGATGAACCTGGGATCAATCTGCCCGTCGAGAATGCATTGCAGCAGGTCATCGGTCCAGCGGTTCACATGGGTCTGTCCCGTGCGGATGGTGAGGCCCTTGTTCATCAGGGCGCCCAGACGGGGCGGCCACTACATGGGTTTGGAAGGCAGGACACTCAGACCGGACGCGCCGCTCGACGTCGTTCGACGTTCACTTCTGAGAACGCCGTTCTCGTCGAATTCCAGCAGGACCATTGACGAGAGGATCTCGCCTCCGGAGAAAAGCGGCCCAATGAACGGGATAAAACTCTCCGGATGCGGGTGGGACGTTGCGAATGAATAGACGAGGATGGTCGATCCGGTTTTCAGCGCGACCACGGATGATGGCGTGCCGAGTTGGCTGGTGACGTCGTCGATGGTGGAAAAGCCGAGCAGGAAGTTCGACAACTGCTCTGGCCTGACGTCGACGCCAGTCGAGACGCAGGCCGCCAACATGGCGCACAGCACGGTTCCCGCGTGAATGAGCTTCATGTCGTCAGTGCCATCGTTTTCCTGGCCCGACCAAGATCCAGCGACCATGGAGCCGGCCCGGCGTCCCACACCTCAAGCATAGAACCTTCGCCAGCGCTTTTTGGGCAGCGTGTATTAGCGCTGCGTCCAGCCTGTCGGGCGAAGGCGGAATGTATCGATTCATCCACCTGCGCGTGCGTTTTGGGCGCCTGCGGGTGTTTTGGACCTCCGGCAGGCAATCGCCTTTGTCCCGCGAGTCACGCTTCTTGCGTCGTTCAGGGCTTTCGGAGCGAGGCTGGAGCGGGCGAGGCAGGCGGCGGATATCGCCGCGCTGATACGCGGCTGAGGCCCCTGCCATCTGCAGCACCAAGCCGTACTTCATGAGCGACCGGGCGGTAATTCCTTCCAGCATCGCGTGTGCATATTGCTCGGGCTGCCGCACGCCCATCGAGCCCGGAAGCCATTCATTCAGAAGTCGGGCCACGGGCCGAAGCGTGTCGGTCCGTGTCGGACCGTGTAGATAACGCGACACGAGGTGGTCGCCATGTACGAAGGTCTGCTGCAAGCAGGTAGTGAGGTGATGTGATGCCAACAATAGTGGCCCGGGTTTGCGGACAGCGACTCGCCATCCATCAGTAATCCCACTGCACCGGCACGAACCGGAAGCCATTACCCTGCTTGGCAATGTGTCCGATGGACGGGAAGGCGACATGCGCCGCGGCGAGCATCGCGCCGGTTTCAGCGGCTTCGTTGAGCAGCGCGATACGCACGTCCACGGCCACTTCGGGTTCGTGCTCGAAGCCGTTTTGCCATTCGGGATGGTCGAAGCCCACCTCGAAGATTGCGTCGCCGACAAACGTCAGCTTCTCGCCGTTCGAGGCGACGTCCACGACGCAGTGCCCCGGCGTATGGCCACCCGTCACACGCGCCGACACGCCCGCCGCAACTTGCACGGTCTGGTCGAACTGCACGACGTTCTCGCGGTAAAGCTCCATGAACCTGGCCGCGGCCTTGCGGAGGGCGGGCGGCACCGTTTCCGGCATCACGGTCTTGCTGAAGTCCGGATTCTTCCAGAATTCCACTTCTGCGCCAGCCACGTGAATGCGTACGTCCGGACGCAGCTTGGCCTTGACGCCATCCACGTTCAGCCCGCCGATGTGGTCCATGTGCATATGCGTGATGACGACATCGGTGATCGCGGCCAGATCGATGCCCGCCGTTTCCAGGCGCATGACCGACCGGCCGGCGCGCGTGAAGTACGCGAACCCGTCGCCCACGCCCGAGTCGATCAGGATCAGGCGATCGCCGCTGCGCACGAGCGCGATATTCAGCGCCCAGTCGAACATGTCACGTTGCAGGAAGCGGCCATCGAACCATTCGTTGCGGTCGGCCTGGCTCACGTTGGTGGACATCGTGGATGTCGGCAGCGGCAGAATGCCATCGCTGATCAGCACGACGTCGACGTCGCCCACGCGCACGGCATAGCGGGAAGACACGAGCTCGCCGGCGTTTTCGTTGCCAAGGTTGGCGGTAACCGGCTGCACATTGCGAGTTGTTTCGCTCATCATCAGTAGTCCTGTCAATTGGGTGGGTAAGCCGCACTGGGCGGCAGCACGGTCCGCTTCGTCGTGCGGACATCCTTCCTCGACCGTCGCGCAATTTGCGTAACCATCGTTGCAACGGATTCTAGGCAGGCGAGGCGAACGGCAGTAGGCTCGCGAAGGCCTTCAGTATGTTGTCGGGTCGACAACAATCGATGGCGGGCAGTCAACGCGTGGCAAGGCTGTCAAAAGCCTGAAGCGGGGTAGAGGCGCGCCGATGCGTGGCAGATTCAGATGGTGTCCATCGCATGCGTGTGGACTGCGGCCTGATTTGGCATCTCGGAAGGCGAAGCCTTGTATCGGGACGCTATCGAGCCCCCAGAGCTGGGTTGGGCGTTAAGCAAAGTTAATCTTTCGCAACGCAAAATTCGCCAATAATGCCTGTTACGCTGCGGCCGGGCTCCCCGCGCCAGGGGTAGGCGCTTGTCCAAAATTTCCTCGCAAATGAGAATGCGTCTCATGTAGAATTGTCACCGAACCGGTACAAATGACAAAAAGTCCGGGCGGAAGAAGGGTCAATGGACGGGTGAACTTTGGTAAGGGGGGGGAACTGTCATGCGTGTTCTGATCGTGGAAGACGATCCGCGGGTGAGTCATTGGCTAAGTTCCAAGCTGCAGCAGAAGGGACATGACTGCCGCCTGACAGACACCGGCGAACATGCGCTGGAGCTGATCCGGGACGAGGCGTTTGACGCTGTACTGTTGGACCGGATGCTGCCCGGTATCGACGGCATTGGCGTGCTGCGCGCATTGGCCGATCACCCGCATCCCCCCGTCATGGTGCTATCTGCCGTGGACCAGCCCAGTGACCGGGTGGCAGGGCTGCGCGCCGGTGCGGGCGACTATCTTGGCAAGCCTTTCGACTTCACCGAACTGCTGTTACGGCTGGAGGGGCTCGCCAAATGGCGGGCCTTGCCGAACGAGGCGGACTGGATCACCCGTCTGGAAGACCTCTGCATCGACTGGCGCGAGCGTCGCGTGTCACGGGGCGGTCAGCCCATCGATCTCACCGAAAAGGAATTTGCACTGCTGCAGGTGCTGGCCGCGAACGCTGGCCGTACGGTCACGCGCGCCATGCTGCTGGAAAAGGTCTGGGGCTACCAGTTTGACCCGCAGACCAACCTGATCGACGTTCATGTCTCGAAGCTGCGCAGCAAGATCGACCGCAATTTCCCGCGGTCACTGCTGCGCACGGTGCGTGCGGTCGGTTATGTCCTGGGCTGAGCGCCTCGCCCACCTGCTGGAGACCCGAACCTTTCGGCATGCCTCGCTGGTCGCCTTCCTTTTCCTGCTGGTAGCGATCGGATCGGTGCTGCTGAGCGCGCACCAGATCGACGTACTGCTGCGCAGCCACGTGCGCGACATGATCCTGGCCGACGTGCGCGCGCAGGAACACAGCCATCATTTTTCCGATGCGAGGCAGCTGGCCGTGGCATTGGCCCGCGAGGACAGCCGCGAACGTGAAGGCAGCAAGTCGCTGGTCCTGTCGCCGTCGGGCGGGCTGCTGTTTGGTGATGCGAAGGTCAGGTCCGCGCTGCAATGCGTGCCGCCGTGCGAACTGCAGTGGCGCAATGTCACGGTGGGCGACACCAGCGCCAGGTTGGCACAGCTTTTCGGCGTGCAGGTGCCGCTGGCGGACGGCGGCGTGTTCTTCAGCGGTTACGACATCCTGCCAATGCGCGAGCGGCTGCGCGTCATTCCGCTGGTGGCCGGGGCCGGACTGTTCGCCGTCCTGTTGTCGAGCCTTGCCATCGGGCTCTATACCAGCGTGCAAAGCATGCGCAGGGTCGACCGCATCCGCAGCGCGCTGCGCCGCTACGTGACCGGCGAGCGCGACGCGACGGTGCCCTGCCGGCGCGATGGCGATGAGTTCGACCTGCTGGGCCAGGACATCAATCACGTGCTGGATCGTGTCAACCGGCTCATGGAAGAGGTCAAGAGCGTGAGCAGCCACCTGGCGCACGAACTGCGCACGCCGCTGACGCGCATGCACAACCGGCTGGCCAATCTGGCAGAGAAAGTCGATGACCCCATGCGCGATGATGTGCTTGGCGCGCTGGAGGAAGGCGAACGCATCCAGCGCATGGTGCGCGCCGTGCTCCGCATCGGCGAAGTGGAAGCGGGCCGCTGCGAGCACGCGTTTGAATGGTTCGAGGTGCGCGGGCTGTTCGACGACCTGGCCGAATACTATGCGCCGCTGGTGTCGATGTCCGGCATGGCGCTGTACATCGAGGCGGAGCCGGGGCGCGAACTCTATGGCGACCGCGCGCTGCTGTTTCAGGCGCTGTCGAACCTGCTGGAAAACGCCATCAAGTACGCACCGGACGGCAAGACGCTGCTGTTGCTGGCGCGCCGTCGTGGCGAAGGCATGGCACTAGGCGTGGCCGACCACGGTCCCGGCATCCCGGCGGATCTGCGCGGTCAGGCCGTGGAGCGCTTTCGTCGTCTGGGCGGTATCTCTGGCGGCACCTCCGGTGGTATCTCGCCATCAGGCAGCGGTCTGGGCCTGGCGCTGGTCAATGCCATCGCCAGGCTTCACGGTGCCCAGCTTTCCCTGGAGGCGCATGAGCCCCAGGGCCTTCTGGCGGTGCTGCTGCTGGACCGTCGGCATTGGAGCGACCGGACAGGTCTCAAGGACGCGCTCAAGACCTAGCGCCATTTCCACCCGCTCGCCCGCCGCGTGGGGGACGGGCGTCGTGCAGGGTCAGACGGTTTCAAACATGTCGGCGAGCAGTTGGCCGAAGCGGTTGTAGGCCGCATTGGCGCCTGCGATCACGGCATCGTGCGTGTGCGCGGCCACGGTGTCGCTGTCCAGCGCTGCGACAAAGTTGCGCCACGCGACGGCGCGTCCTTCGGGATAGGCGGCCAGGTTGCGCGCGCCGAACTCGGCCGACAGTCCCAGCTCATCCTTCGCGGCCTTGAACAGGAATGCCGCGCCCAGCGTCGACCCTTCGGACACGTAGAGCCAGCCCAGTGCTTCGGGCATGGCCACGCCCCGGCTGGCGATCTCACCAACGGGTACCGCCCATTCCAGGTCGGCGAGGTCGGCTTGCGATGCGGCGGCCCGGCCGCGGCTGTCGATGTCCGGCACCGCGGCACGCACGGCCGGGTTTGCGAAGAGATGCTCGATATCGCGCTGGAACAGGAACTGCGCGGCAACAAAGCGCGCGTAGCCGTCGCGGCTGGCAAAGGGCTTGGCCGTTTCCATGAGCCCGTGCATGCGCTCGTGTTGGGCCGCGGTCTCATGCTTGAGTCGGGAAGAGAGCGAAGTGCGGGCTTCCGTGGTGGTGGTCATCGTGAGTGCTTCCGGAATCGAGAAAAGAGGGACAAGGCGCAGCCGTGCGGCGCTTGCGTGCAGGGCTTCTTTGTACGTGATCGCCAGGCGGAAGACACGTTAATCTTGCTTCATGTTGGCCGTCAGCGCGGGCAGGTTATCGAGCCACACCTGGTACTGATAGCGGAAGGCGGTGCCACCCGTACCCAGCAGGCGCGGCAGCGGCGTGATGAAGTCCTTGCGGATTTCCACGGTGATGCGCCAGGCCGGCACGGTGCGGCTGGCGGCGGCGCTGGCTGTGGTCGTACGGCCAGCGTTCATGGCATCCAGCGATGTGAAGCGTTCGACCGCAACGGCGGCGATATCGGTCTCGTCGAGAAAGCGATGCGATACGGCAGCCATACCATGGCGCAAGCGCCGCTCCAGCGACCCGACGTCGGCCGGACGGACGGTCCCTGTGGTTTGGGTGCGTAGCTGCTGGGTGGCGCGGTCCAGTGCGGTGCTGCCCATGGCAACGGTCAGCCCGATGTTGCCGAGTTCGATGAACATCATCGCGCCGGCGATGATGACGGGCAGCGCGAAGGCGGCTTCCATGGCAAGCGCGCCACGGGCGGCACGGCGCGATGGCATACGCGATCGCAGCCGTAACGGGATCATGGGTCGGTGCATGACGTCAGTGCCGGAACAGCACGAAAGCCGCGCCGGCGGCAATCGCAAACCCATAGGGAATGCCGGGCGAAGCATGACCCTGCAGCGACATCGGTGTGGGCAGCGTCAGGCGCAGGCGCGGGCCAAGCTGCGCGACGCACTGCGCCACGGCCAGTTCGATTCTGTGCAGGAGCGGCATGAACAAGGCCAGCACACCACCCGCCAGCGATGTGACCAGCAGGAACATCGCCACTTCACGTCCCAGCCAGAGGCAAAGTATGGCCGTCAGCTTCACGTCCCCCGCGCCTGCCCATCGCATCGCAAACAGGCCGTACCCGACCACCAGCACGATCACGGCCGCCGTGCCGCTGCGGACGATGTCCGGCCACGCGGGGGCTTGCCCGCCGCAAAGGCTGATCCACGCAACGTGCGTCAGCCACAGGGCGAGCAGTGCCAGCAACATGCGGTTGGCAATGCGGCGATACAGCAGGTCGGACACCGCAATCCAGAGCAATGCGGGTGGCAGCACCAGCGCCGCAAAGGTCAGCGAAGCCGGTATCAGTGCGACCGCGTCTTGCAGAATCTGCTGCAGGCGGAAGGTCATGCGGAAACTCCGGGTCGGGCTCGCGGCACGTGGGATGATGGGGGCCGGTGCGTGGCAAGCCGTCTCATCCGAAGACGACAAACGGAACGCCCGCATGGACGGGCGACGCCATGACCCTGGCGGGTATGCCATAGACACTTGCCAGGGTGGATTCCGTCAGTACGTCGACGGGCGCGCCGCATGCCACGGTCTGGCCGTCCGCCAGCAGAAGCAACCGGTCGCACCAGCGCGCAGCCAGATTGACGTCGTGTAGCACGACGAGTACGGCCAGGCCGTCGGTGCGGCTCAGCGTCCTGACGCTGTCGAGCAGCAGTAGCTGGTGACGTGGATCCAGGCTCGAAATCGGCTCGTCAAGCAGCAGGGCACGATAGCTGTCCGTCCCTCGGCAGGCCAGCGTCTGCACCAGCGAGCGGGCAAACTGCACACGCTGCTGCTCGCCGCCGGACAGGCTCTGGTAGTCGCGGCTGGCCAAATGCGTCACATCGGCCAGCGCCAGCGCGCGGTGCATCAGCGTATCCAGCGCGCGACGATCCAGTTCCGGAAACGGATAGCCGCCCATGGCGACCACTTCCGTCACGTCGAGGTCGAAGTTCAGTCCCGGCGATTGCGGCAGCACGGCGCGTGTCCGGGCGAGGGCGTGGACAGGCCAGTCTCCCAGGCAACGTCCGTTTAGCGACACCGCTGCCGCCGGCGCGGCGATTTCGCCGGCCAATGCACCCAACAACGTGCTTTTGCCCGCGCCGTTCGCGCCCAGGACGCCCAGCACTTCGCCGGGCTGCAAATGCAGATCGATGCTCGAGAGCACCTGCCGGCGACCGCGGTTGCAACTCAGACTCCGGGCGACAAGCATGTCATGCCCCCCTTCGCGTCAGCATCCAGAGCAGGAAGGGCCCGCCCACGAGACTCGTCACGATGCCGATTGGCAGTTCGGCCGGAATCACCACCATGCGGGACAGCCAGTCAGCTAGCGTCATCGCCACCGCGCCGCCAGCCAGCGTGTTCGGCAACAGCCAGCGGTGATCCGCGCCCAGCGGCATGCGTACCAGGTGCGGTACGACGAGCCCGACGAACGAGATGGTGCCCGTGACCGCGACGATGGGCCCGACCAGCAGGGCAGTCAGCACGATCAGCCGGCGGCGCAGCCGTTTGAGGTCAAAGCCAAGGTGCTGGGCTTCGCGCTCGCCCAGCAGCAGCGCGTTCATGGCGCGCCAGTCACGTAGCAGCAGCGCGCACAGCACGGCCACCAGTGGCACCAGCCAGGCCAGCATCGTCCACGTGGCGCCGGCGAGACTGCCCATGTTCCAGAACGTGAGGTTGCGAAGTTGCACGTCGCTGGCCTGATAGGTAAAGAAGCCGACGATGGCCGCGCAGATGGCGTTGATGGCAATGCCGGCCAGCAGAAGATTGGCCATGCCCCCGCGCCGCGCGCCGAGCCGGTAGGCAAATGCCGTAGCCGCCAGGCTCCCCAGGAACGCCGCGGGCGCGATGCCCGCCAGCCCCTCCGCGCCCAACACGATGGCCGCCACCGCGCCCGCCGCACCGCCCAGCGAAATGCCGATCAGGCCGGGTTCGGCTAACGGATTGCGAAACAACGCCTGCATGACCGCGCCCGCCAGCGCCAGGGCGGCGCCCACGGTCATGGCCAGCACGATGCGCGGCAGCCGCACTTCGATCAGCACGTTGCGCCACATGGCGTCGTCGCCGTCCACGGCAGGCGACCACAGCAACGGCAACAGCCGGCTGTGCGGAATCGACAGTGCGCCGCTGGACGCGGTCCAGAGGGCGGCCAGCACCAGCATGACGCACAGGGTGGTGAAGATGCCCAGTCGGTGGCCGCGCATCAGCGGGCCGCCGTTTGCGGTGCGGCGAGCCCCGTCTGCAACAGTCGAAGTGCTTCTGGCAGGCGAGGACCAAAGCCCAGCAGCAGCAGATCGTCCATGACGACGAGGCGCCGGTTGCGCGCGGCAGGGGTGGCATTGAGGCCAGGCTGCGCCAGGAATGCATCGGCGCTGCCGCTGGCACCCACTGACATCGTCGTGGTGACGATCACGTCCGGCTTCAGGGCCGCTGCTGCTTCGGCCGAGAACGGCTTGAATCCGGTCTGCCCGGCCAGCACGTTGGTGCCGCCCGCGAGCGTGAGCATGGCATCGCCGGCAGTGTCCTTGCCCATTCCCTGCATCTTGCCGGTATGGCTGCTGACGATCAGCACGCGCACTGGCTGGCTGACCGGCCGGATGGCGCGCAGGTCGGCGTGCAGCCTGTCAACCAGCGCGCGACCGCGCTCCGGTATCTCCAGCGCCGTGGCGGTGCCAAGAATGCGCTGGTCCAGCGCGGCCACGGTGGGCGCCGAAGGCAGCGTCACCACCTTGCTGCCGAGCTTGCCGATCTGTTCCAGCGCCTGGGGTGGGCCGGCCTGATCGGCGGCCAGCACCAGATCGGGCTTCAGGCTGGCGAGCCCTTCGACCGAGACGGCACGGTAGTAGCCCACCTTGGGCAGCTTCAACGCGGCAGGCGGATAGATGCTCGACGAATCGGCGCCGACGAGCGATTTCTCCGCGTCCAGCGCGTAGATGATTTCGGTGACCGCACCACCCAGTCCGACCACGCGGGCGGGCGGGGCGGCCTGGGCCAGGCCTGCCGCGCACAGCAGGGACAACAGCGCAGGGCGAAGCAGTTTCATTGTCGACTCCGGAAATCCATCAGGCGGCCAGGGCCACCGGACAAAGCGATTGCAGCAGCGCGCGCCAGGCGCCCAGTTCCGGCTTGCCCGGCTTGCGCTCGCCAAAGAACTGCACGATCAGCTCGCCGTTGGCGCCATACAGTTCCAGAGATGTCACCCAGCCATCGGCAGTGGGCTTGTTGACGACCCAGCTCGACGCTACGGCTTCGGTGTTCAGGTGCAGGTTAAAGGCTTCGTCGAGTACGTTGAACCACGGTCCGGTGCGCACCAGCTTGTGCACCGGCCCGGTGTGGATCTGCACGATGCCCCGATTGGCCACGAAGCACATGATCGGCAGGGCGGATTCGGCGGCACGGCCGAGCATGGTCTCCACGGCCGTATGGCCGACCTGCTGGGCCAGGTCGTTGCCAGCCGTACGCAGCGCGCCGAGACGCGACACCTTGAACTGCCGCAGCATGGCAAAGAAGTCATGCGTGTCCTTGAGCCCGAGCCAGTGGGCGCGCATCGCTTCCGCGTCGGCAGGCATGTCGGCATCGGCAGGCGCCACGATGGGCTCGACCACGACCTGCGTCACCGTTTCCACGGCATGGCGGCCGATGTACGCCTGCCATGCAGCGGCATCGGTCGCATCGGTGCGGTAGACCTTGTGGACCGCTTCGCCCGCCTTGTCGAAGAACTGCAGGCTGTCGCGGCCGTTCTCCGTCACGGCGTAGAAGAATCGCCATCCGCCGAAGAACATGCGCAGGTCGATGTCGGGCCCGAGCACGATGCCGACGGGGCCGTCAGCCTCGATGCCCTGGTATTGCCCATGCCGTTCGTGGACGGCATGGTCGTTGCGCGACAGTGCCATCACCGTGCCGAGCGTGCCGAGGTCACGGAACAACTGCTGCGCCGTGCCGCTGAGCTGTCGCACGGCTACGCCGCATCCTGCCGCGACCAGCTCGGCCTCGCTGGCGCCAAGCCGCTGGGCGCGGTCGCGGATGCGTAGTTTCGGTTGGGCTTCCACCAACGCCTGATGGCGCTGGCGCAGCGTCTCGATGCCTTGTTGTTCCATTTCCATGCGTGTCGTCAGTCGTCGCGTGTGTCAGTGAGGCCGGCTCAGGGCTGGACGTCGAAGTTGATCGTCCACGTCTGCTGGCTGCTGTTCGAGTTCGGATCGGCGTAGGCGATCTTCGTCAGGTGGAAGCGCGCATACGTGGCACCCTCGCCGCCGCGAATCAGGCCGCCGGCGTCGGTGTTGGCGCTGATCAGGTGTGCCACCGCCGGCAGGCCGTTTGCGGCGGATGCCGCAGCGGTCGGGAAGTACGAATACCAGCCGTAGTTGAGCGGGTTCGGGTAGGCGCCGGTGTACGTGGGGTTCAGCACCGAAGCTGTCGAGTCCTTGACCCACTGCGCCGCGGCGGTGGGCAGGCTCATGTCGGCAGCGGTGAGGTTGGCCAGCGTGGTGGTGACGTTGCTGGCGCTGGTGAAGGCCGATGCCACCGGCTTGTTCGAGGAGTCATAGAAACCGGCCGGCGTCTTGCCCAGGAAGCCCGCCACGGTGCCCGTGCCCGATTCGCCGCCGTTCAGCTTGACGTTGTAGCGGTTGAACGCGATATGCCAGGTGCCCGACGCGGTGGTGACGGCCCGGTTGATCAGGTCGTAGTAGACCCAGTCGGCCGATGCGTTGACCGAAGCCGTGTAGACGGTGCCAGGCGCGCTGCGGTCCACGAAACGGAAGCTCGGATAGCCGGACGTGGTGCCGCCGGTGCCGCCGTAGTAGCCGGTCACCTGCAGCGCAAACACCGGTGCCGCTGCCGTGCCGGTGGTGTCCGGCAGCGCGCTGTTGGTGGTGATCACGAACGTGCGGAACGTGGGATACAGCAGGTGATCGGTCGCCGCGCCGGTCACGCCGTACTCGAACACGGCCGAGCCGATGTCATTGGCGCTGGCGAACACGCCGCTGGCCGAGTCCTTCAGGAACACCGTGGCGGGCAGCGCCCCATTGACCGGGTCGATGGTCGCGTTCTTCCAGGTCGCCAGCGCGGTCCAGGTGTGGTCGAACGGGCTGCCGAAGGCGCCGCCGTTGCCGGTGCCGCTGGTGCCGCTGTTGGTCCACAGCTTGGCTGTGCGGCCGCCGGTATCGGTCTTGACCTTCAGGTCCCAGGCGGTGCCGGTACAGCCGGTCTCGGCCTTGGTGTTGAAGTCGTAGCAGAGCGAATTGCCGGCCGCCGGCAGGGCGAATGTCCATTCGGCGGTCTGCGAGAAGGCCGAGGTGGAGGCGGGCGGGGTGGTCGTGCCGCCGTTGGGGCTGCCGGTCGTGGTGCCGCCGCCGTCGCCGCCGCCACAGGCTGCCAGCGTCAGCGCCAGCGCGGCCGCGCCGAAGACGCCCAGCGGGCGGCGATGCAATGCAAGGGTGTCCTGGATCATGATGAGTGTGCTTCCCCGTTTGATTTCTCGTTAGCGGGCGACGTCGACGTTGAACCGTGCGCCCAGGTAGATAAAGCGCCCCGCCACGGGCCCGAAGTCACTGGCATTCGCAAAATCGCGCTGACGGTTGAACAGGTTGTTCACGCCGGCGAAGGCCGTCACGTTGCGACCAATCTTCTGGTTCAGCACCAGGTCGAGCGTGCCCCAGCCCGGCGACCGTGCGCCGGTGGCCGAGTCGGTCAGTTCGCTGCTCTGGAAGCGCGCACGGGCCGACAGCTCCGTCGACGGCAAGACGCGCCAGTCGGCGCCCACGCGGCCCATATGGCGTGGCCGGCGGGTCAGTTCGAGGCCCGTGTCGAGATCCTCGGTGTCGGTGAAGGTGTAGGCCGTGGTCAGGTTCAGCTGGTTGGTGGCGCGCCAGCGCAGCGACGTCTCGATGCCCTGCGTCTTGGCCCGCGCCACGTTACGGTACGTGTAGACCGCGATGCCGTTGACCATGGTGAAGTTGGTCATGTCGGTCTGGATCAGGTCGGTGACGCGGTTGTAGAAGAGGTTGGCGTCGAGCGTCACACGGTCGCGCCAGCTGAGCTGGCCGCCCAGCTGGAAGCTGTTCGACGATTCCGGCTTCAGGTTCGGGTTGCCCAGCACGATGTAGCCCAGCGAGCTGTGGTCGAACAGGTAGTGGCGTTCCTTGAGGTTGGGCACGCGGTAGCCCTGCCCGTAGTTGGCGCGCAGCACGCCTTTCCAGGTGTCGTTCGATAGCAGATTGGCACGCACCCCCACCTTGGGCGCGAAGTGGCTGCCGAAATCGGAATCGTGCTGGCCGCGCAGGCCGACGACCATCTCCCACATGTCGTTGAAGATGATGTCGTTCTGCAGGTAAAGCTCGCCCGCCTGGCGTTCGGCGTTGCCGGTGCCGGTCAGTTCCGATGTGCCGTTGACCGACTGGTCCAGGGTTTCGCGATGGAAGTCGCCGCCGAACTGCCACAGCTGGCGATACCAGGCCGGCAGGTCGAACTGGGCCGATACGTGGTCGGTCTGCTGCGAGGAGTTGCGGACCGAGGTCTGGAAGCCGTTCGAGTATTCGCGCGACGTGCTGTCGTACGTCTCATGCACGCCCGCCAGCCGCGCCCGCACGCCGTTGTCGAAGCGCCATTGGCCGCCGTAGGCGTATCGGTTGCGGTCGATGTCCTCGGTCTTGCGCTGCGGCGCGTAGTACTGGTAGCGCTGTTCGTCGGTCTCGCGATAGGCGCTGGCATCGAACCACAAGCTGCCCGCCGTGCTGGGCAGCCATTCCAGCCGCCCTGCGTACTGTTCACGCCGGATCTTGTCGCCGTGACGCGTCCAGCCGTCCGGATCGACGGCGAACCCCTTGTTGTCGAGCGCATCGGCGCTGATCCGCGCCCGGATCTGCTCGGTGCCGCCTTCCAGCCGGACGTTGCCGTGCAGGGCGCCCGGCGAGCCATTGGCATTCTGGGCGCCATAGCTGCCGGCGTCGGCTGTGACCGCGCCGGAGAACCCCTTGGCGATCGGGCGCGTGATCACATTGATGACGCCGCCCATTGCCGAGCTGCCGTACTGCGCCGAACTGGCACCCTTGACCACCTCGACGCGGTCGACCTCGGTCAGCAGGTATTGCGAGACATCGACGGTAGAGCCCGTGCTGGCCGAGATCGGCAGCCCGTCGATCAGGACCAGCACCTGGTCGCTGGTCATGCCCTGAAGGGTCACTTCGTAGCCCGACTTGCCGTGGATCTCGCGCAACTGCAGGCCGGGCACGTTTTCCAGCGCGTCCTTGAGCGTGCGCGCATGGGTGCGCTCGATTTCCTGGCGATCCACCACCTCGGTGCGGATCGGCGTCTCGTCCAGCGTTTTCTCGCTTCGGGTACCGGTGACGACGACCGTCGGCAGGGGGGCACCGGAACCGGCGGAACCGGCCTGTTGGGCTCGCACCTGCGGCGCTGCGGAAAGGAGGGTGCCGGCAACGACGGCAAGGGTTTTCAGACGCATTCGGGGGGCGGAACCGGCGGCCTACACATCCGGTCATGTCAAATGAGATTCGAATGATAATGATTCTCGTCTGCATCTTCCCTTAAGAATGCTTAATGAAGCGCTTGGCCGCCGCCGGCCCCGGTCGTGGCGCGTCAGTGCGTTATATTCGGCGCCTTGACATCACAGTCGGGCAGTCAGGCATGGACAAGAAACGGATTCGGGTATCGCACGTGGCGATTCCCGGCAACCTCAGTGTGCTCAAGCTCAAGAGCCACCTGAGGACAGCGATCGCTGATGTGGCCAAGGGCTCGGACGACACCGAGATCCTGTTGGTCAAGGTGCTGGTGCCGCAGGTGCTGGGCCTCAGGGCCGGAGAGAAACTGTTCGACAAGGTGCTGCAGGGCATCGTCGACAAGGATTCGCGCGTACGACGGGTATCGGTCGAGTTCGTGGACGGCGAGATCACCGCCGACAAGATCGCCGCGAGCGAGGCGCGCACCCAGAAGGAGATCGACGCCTACGGGCACCTGCTGGAAGACGAGGAAGACGAGGAAGACGGACCGGACGGCACTGCGCCATGAATCTTTCCAACCTGGAACGCCAGTTGGCATTTCTTCGGGAAATCGACCGGCTGAAGAGCGTCGTGCGGATGTCGCCGCTGATCGACCAGTCGCGGCGGGAGAACAGCGCCGAGCATTCGTGGCATCTCGCCATGTACGCGCTCGTGCTGTCGGAGCATGCCGCGGCGCCCGTCGATGTGGTGCGCGTCGTGAAAATGCTGCTCCTTCACGACATCGTGGAGATCGATGCCGGCGACACGCCGTTTCATGATCCGTCGATGCAGGCCGATCAGGCCGAACGGGAACAGCGGGCGGCGGAGCGAATCTTTTCGTTGCTGCCGGAAGCGCAGGCCGCCGAGTTCCGGCGGCTGTGGACGGAATTCGAGGCAGCGGAAAGCGACGACGCGAAGTTTGCCAAGTCGCTGGACCGCTTCCAGCCGCTGCTCCATAACGTCGCCACCGGCGGTGGCACCTGGATTGCACCCGGACTCGATGAAGCGCAGGTCGTCGCCCGCTACGGGCCGACCATCCAGCTTGGTGCCCCGGCGCTCTGGGAGGCTGCCGCCGGGCTGGTGCAGGCCCACTTCCGCCATCCGCCGGCCGGGGACGATGGTCCCGGCCGCGACAGCCTTTGAAGACGCCGGCCCAGGCAGCGCCGCAGTCTGGCGCCGCCTGGGCGAACCGCATCGTTACTGGCTGCTGATGCCGGCGCGTCGTGCGATGGCGCGCATTTTCGGCAGTTCTGTTTCGATCTGGGCCTCGGCCTGGGCGGGGGTGCCATAGCGCGGCTCGAAGCCGGCTTCGATCAGTTGCCGACGCACGTTCGGATCCGCAAGCGTGTCGGCCAACGCCTTCGTGAGCTTCTGCTTCACGTCGGCCGGCAGTCCGCGCGGTGCGGCCAATACGGACCAGGCATCGATGTCGACGCCGGCGATGCCGGCCTCTGCCGCCGTCGGCACGTCGGGCAGTTGCGCGGAGCGTCGCGCCGTGGTCACCGCCAGCGCCTTCACCTTGCCCGCCTTGATCTGCGGCGCGGCGGCTGTGACGGTGTCGATTGCCAGCGGAATCTGTCCGCCGATCAGGTCGTTCATGGCCGGCGCGCTGCCCTTGTACGGTACGTGAACCAGCTTGATGCCGGCGTTGTACCACAGCAGTTCGCCCGCGAAATGCGCGGTGCTGCCTTCACCGAACGAACCATAGCTGTACTTGCCCGGCTCGGCCCTGGCCTTGGCGATCAGTTGCTTGAGGTCGCTGATCTGTGCCTTCGGATTGGCAATCAGCACAAGGGGCAGGCGCGTGGCAAAGCCGATCGGCTCGAAGCTCTTTACCGGGTCGTAAGGCAGGTTGTTCTGCAGCGCCGGGTTGATCGTGAACGTGGTGGTGCCCGCCGTGAGCAGCAGCGTATAGCCGTCCGGGGCCGCCTTTGCCGCATAGCTGGCCCCGACGATCGTGCCCGCACCGGCCCGGTTCTCCACGACCACCGGCTGCCCTAGGCGCTCGCCCATCTGCTTGCCCAGCAGTCGCGCCAGCACGTCGGTGGCGCCTCCCGCCGGGAAGGGCGCCACCAGGCGGATGGGACGGCTGGGATAGGTATCGGCAACAGCGCTGCCGGTAGCCGCAGCAGCCGCCACGCCGAACGTGAGGGCCAGTGCAACGCGGGATGGAATCGGGAAAGCCATGGACGACACTTCAGAATGCAAAAAGGGGCGTCAGTCTAACCGCGTCACACTTGCGGACAAACGACCGATTCGGCATATGGGTATGGCGATGTAGGACACCGTTGGACACGTCTTTCAGCCCGGGTAGCAGAGGACATGCGCGTCAGCCGCCGTAGATTGAAGGTATCGAGTTCCTTATCCAAGGAGTTGGATCATGTTACGACACTACGCTACTTGCCTTACTCTGGGTCTGCTCGCTGCCGCCGCTTCTACCGCCGCTCTGGCGCGCGATTATGTGGATGAACGCGGCGCGCCCGTCTACGTCGAACCAGCCCACGTCTATGAGCGGGCGCCGACAGTCGTCGCCGGGCCGGCTGTCGTCATTGGCTGGCACGGTGACCGCTATTGGGACGGACGCCGCTGGTGGGGGCGCGATGAATGGAACCGCCACCATCATCCGCACGACCATGACCGTCACCACGACGACCATCATGACGATCACCACGAAGAACACCACGGCTAGGACACCGGATGACCACGGTGCAGGCGTCCTGACGCTGCGCGCCGACGAAACGATGGAAATTTAGCTGCCTGCCTGATACGGCCATCGGGCGCCGTCCGCCCATCACCGGCACCCTGCCGGTTCGAGAGGGCGGCGCCGAACGCTGAGCGCCTCGCCGCACGCTCAACGCCAGTTTCCCCCTCCCTCTCCCAAAACGAGACCGCCCCGCCCCGTTGGGTTTTGTTGCGCCGCTTTATCGGGGATAACCCCGAGTGAGTGACACATGCGTCACTATATGAGGTATTGTCTTGGTTCAAATACATACGAAGCGCCATCGGTATGCATGATATTGCAGACCAGGTGGCGTCAGGCCGCAGCCACGGGGTGGCGGCAGCGCAAGAAGAACCCAGGCCGGCATTGCCAGGCCGATGACGATTTTCCAACGAGAGGGGAGACCTCAAAGTCATGCAGAAGAAAGCAGTATGGATGGCGGCGGCCGTTGCAGGCCTGTTCGCCGGGGGTGCGTTCGCCCAGACGTCGGTGACGCTGTACGGTGTGGCGGACGTTGGCGTGGAATACGCCAACCATCTGGGTGCCGGCAACAATTCGGTGGTCCGCATGCAGTCGGGCAACCTGTCGGGCTCGCGCTGGGGCCTGCGCGGTTCCGAGGATCTTGGCGGTGGCCTGCGTGCGGTGTTTGCCCTGGAAAGCGGCTTCAGCGTCGACGATGGCAAGAGCACCCAGAACAACCGGTTGTTCGGCCGCCAGGCGTGGATCGGTCTGAGCAACGCCTATGGCACGCTGACGCTCGGCCGTCATACGACGGCGATGTATGACTTCGGCGTGCAGTACGACCCGATGGGCATTTCGACGCGTTACTCGATCGGTGCCCAGGACGGCGCGTTCCAGTCGCGCGCTGACAACTCGATCAAGTACGCCGGCAAGTTCGGTCCGGTCAGCGCCAAGCTGATGTACAGCGCCGGTGCGGACGGCACGTCGGGCGTCAACGGCGAAGTGCCGGGCAATTACAAGGTCGGCCGCGAATTCGGCGGCAGCCTCGCCTACGAAAGCGGCCCGCTGGCCGTCGCGGTGGTGTACGACGAAGTGAACGGCAATACCGTGTCCACGGACCAGGACAAGACGCGCAAGGCCGCCGTGTCCGGCACGTACCAGTTCGGCTCGGTCAAGTCGTACCTGGGCTATCGCTACGCCCGCTTCATGACGCCGCCGACCTCGCAGACCACCAACCTGTACTGGGCTGGCACGCAGTGGGACATCACCGCGGCGTGGTCGCTCACCGGCGCGGCGTACTACCAGGACTTCCGCAACTCCGGCGCCGATCCGTGGCTGTTCATCGTCTCGGCTGACTATTCGTTCTCGAAGCGGACCGACGTCTACCTGAACCTGGCCTATACCCGCAACAAGGACGGTTCGGACCTGGGCACCGGCGGCTTCGGAACCACGGTGGCGGGCAAGAACCAGACCGGCGTGCTGATGGGCATTCGCCACAAGTTCTGATCGCGCGCTGCGTGCGATGACAGGAAGGGCATCCGCGAGGGTGCCCTTTTTTGCGTCTAGACGCGGGGCGGGGCCGCATGATGGCAGGGCGTATTTCGGATCGGCGCCGGTCGCATTCCGGTTCGAGTCCCGTAGACCGCGTGCCTAGACTTCTTGCACACCAACAAGGAGTAAGGGAGCAAGCCCGTGTCAATCCTGTCCTATTCGCCACGCGCGGCGTGCCGCGCCCTGCTGGCCATTGCCGCCGGACTCTGTTTCGGGGCCGCGCATGCCGAAACCTGGCCAACCAGGCCCGTTGTCATCGTCGTACCGTTCCCGGCGGGCGGCGGCACCGACCTGGTGGTGCGGTCGATTCAGCCCCAGCTGCAGCGGGAACTGGGCCAGCCGGTGGTGATCGACAATCGCAGCGGGGCCGGCGGCACGCTGGGCTCGGCCTACGTGGCGCGCGCCAATGCCGATGGCTACACGGCCGGCGTGGTGACCACCAGCACGCACGCGGTCAGCGCGGCGCTCTATCCCAAGCTGGCCTACCATCCCGCCAAGGACTTCAGCTATGCCGGGTTTGTCGGCACCTCGCCATACGTGCTGGCTGTCAACAACCAGTTGCAGTCGACCGATGTCAAGGCATTGCTCGCCAGGCTCAAGGCCGACCGCGCGCAGCACAGTTTTGGCTCGGTGGGTGTGGGCACCGTTTCGCACCTGATGGGCGAGCAGTTCCAGAAACTGGCCGGCGTACCGCTGGTGCACGTGCCCTATCGCGGCGCGTCGCCGGCCTACACGGACCTGATCGGTGGCCAGGTGCAGATCATGTTCGATAACCCGGTAGGCCTGGCACCGTACATCAAGGCCCACAAGATCACCGCCATTGCCACCACCGCGCCCACGCCGCTGCTGGCCGATGTGCCGACCTTCGCCAGCCAGGGCGTGCCCGGCTTCGAGCAGCAGTTGTGGTACGGCATTGCGTTCCCCAAGGGGACGCCGGCACCCGTGGTGGCGCGCTTCAATGCCGCGCTGAACAAGGTGCTGGGTGACAAGGCCGTGGTGGACGACCTGGCGGCCAAGGGCGTGACGGCGCGCCCCGGCACTCCGGCCGTGCTGCAGGCAGCGGTACAGAAGGACATCCCCTATTGGGGGGCGATTGCGCGATCGGTAGGAGCCACAGGTGAGTGAAGTCAGTCTGATCCACGTATTCGTGCGCGATGGCTGGGGCGGCAACCCGGTGCCCCTGGTTGCCGACGCGCAGGGCATGAACGCGGCGGCCATGCAGGCGGTGGCGGCAGCCCACGGGCACGAGTCGGCCTTCGTGCTGCCCAGCACGATTGGCTGCGACTGGCGCATCCGCTTCTACGTCCCCCAGCATGAGATGGAAATGTGCGGCCATGCCACCGTCGGCACGCTGTGGGCGCTGCGGCAATGGGGGCACTGGACCACGCCGACGGCAAGCATCGAAACACTGAGCGGCGTGGTGCACGCCCGGTGGGACGACACCCTGCAATGCGCGTGGATCTCGCAGCCGGCAGTGCGCACGCAGCCTCTGGATGCACAGGACAGTGCCCGGGTGGCGGCGCAACTGCGCTTGCCGGCGGGTGCGTGGACGATGACCAACGCCGCCACCAGCCGTGTGAAGACGCTGGTGGCGCTGCCATCGGAGTCGATGCTGGATGGCCTGCAGCCGGACTTCGCAAACATGCAGACGCTCTGCGAGTCGATCGACTCCACGGGGCTCTATCCGTACGCCATCGGCGCCACGAAACCGGACGGCCGGCGCATCGTGCATGCGCGCCAGTTTCCGAAATCGTCGGGCTATCCAGAGGATGCGGCCACCGGCATTGCCGCTGCCGCCCTGTGGGGCTACCTGGCCGGCGAAGGCAAGCTTGACAGCGAAACCGTGCCTTCCATTGCCGTCTGGCAGGGCGATGCCATGGGCAGTCCCTCGGAGATCCTGGTGGCGCCGCGTGTCGACGATCAGGGTGCGGCGGACGGCTGCTGGCTCAGTGGTCAGACCGCGTGGGGCGCGCCATGACGGCGCAGGTACCGGTGATGGCGGTGATGCCGGAAACGCCCGAATCACGCCTGGCGGCCGTGGGTTTGGCGCTGCCGCAGGTGTCGGCACCCCAAGGCCACTACGCCCCGTTTTGCGCCGTGCCGGTTGGCGATGCGCAATGGGTGTCAATTTCCGGCCAGGTCTGCCGGCGGAGCGGCGTGGCCATGGTGGGGCAGTGCCGCACCGATCAGGACCTGATGCCGGCCCGGCAAGCGGCGGAGGTGTCGATGCTGAATGCGTTGGCGGCGTTGCAACTGGCGTGTGGCGGCGAGCTGTCGCGCGTGATCCAGGTGGTGCGGCTGCGCGGGTTCATCCGCGCTGCGGAACCCTTCACGCGGCATCCGGCGGTGCTGGACGCGGCGTCGGCCGTGTTGCGCGTGGCGTTTCCCGATCAGCCACTGCCTGCCCGCAGCGCGTTGGGCGTGGCCAGTCTGCCCGACTGTGCGTGGATCGAGATCGAAGTCGAAGCGATCGTGGCCAACGCGTAAGGAAGGCCGCGCCTACGCCGATGCCGGCACCTCGCGCAGCAGCCGGTGCAAATGGCCGCTGGAAGCAAAACCGAGTTGCACACTGACGCTGGCGGGCGAATGCCCGGCCGCGATCAGTGCCCTGGCGTGCACGGCCAGTACGCGCCGGCGGATCGCCACGGGCGTGGTGCCGAATTCGATCTGGCAAGCGCGCTGCAACTGGCGAATCGCCACACCAAGTTCGCTGGCCAGGGCATCGATCGATGGCAGGGGCCGGTCGCATTCCAGCGCCTGCGTGAAGCGCCACACCATGCGGTGGGCGATCGATGCCGGTTCGGCCCGCAGCGCCAGTGGCGGGCTGGTGACGATCTGTTCGACGATGGCGCGCACCAGCCAGGAGGCACTCGCAGTGGACAGGTTGGGGGCCAGCAGCGCTTCGAGCATGGCGACCGTGGGCCCGTCGAGGCGAATCGCGCCATACCGCCGGGCGGGCATGCGGTCCGGCGGCAGATAGAGTTCGCCATGCTGCTGCTGTCGATGCTCGGAGGCGGTGAGGTGCGAGATCGACGCCGGAAGCAGCACCGCGGCGCCGCGTACCAGCGTCGCTGCCTGGCGGCGACCCGCCAATTCCCCTGTTTCCTCTGTCTTCCCTGTCTCCGATCCTGCCGACGTATCGCGTCGGCCATCCCACTCCGCCTTGAGCCGGCCCATGCGCGGCCACAGCAACATGCCGCAGTCGTGCTCGTGCCATTCGCGCCGGAACGCCGGCTGCCGGCTGTTGTGCAGCGCAAAGCCGTGCGTGGCGGTCAGATGCAGTTTGGGAGACAGGTGAGGGCGGTCGGTCATCGCGGGCATTCCGGCGGCCAGGGAGAGATGCCTCAGATCATACGCCGGTCCGGGCGGTGTCGATGTCCTGCTTCAGCTTGCGGACTTCGGTATCGGCAGGCCGGATGGCCGTGCCGTCCTTCGCCAGCGGCTGCATGGGCGGCACGGGCTTGCCGGTGCGCTTGTCGATCAGCGTGGAATGGCGCTCACCGGCCGCGAACCGATGCCGTTCGCCCCACTGGCGCAGCGCTACCACTACCGGAAACAGCCGTTCGCCCGCAGCGGTCAGCACGTACTCCTGATAGGCCGATCCGTCCGACGCCGCCTGCAATGCCAGCACGCCGGCCTCCAGCAGCTTGTGCAGCCGGTCCGCCAGGATATTCCGCGCCATGCCCAGGCCGCGCTGGAAGTCGCTGAAGCGGCGGACGCCATCGAAGGCGTCCCGCACGATCAGCAGCGACCAGCGGTCGCCCACCACATCGAGAGAGCGGGCGACGGGACAGGATTCGGGAGGCTTCGGGCTGGTGCGTGTCATGGGCATCGGCTGGAATGATCTGGTTGCATTTTAAAACTGCATGCCCTAGCATTCAACAAGTTTTTATTTGAAACCAGATTGAGGGGCGACATGGCACCGGAACAGCCGTCGGAAGGATTACGCAGGGGGACGGGGGCGCCATCGGACGCGCCTGGCATGGCCAAGGGGCTGGTCGCGCTGTTCGCCGCATCGGCCGGGTTCAGCGTGGCCAACGTCTACTATGGCCAGCCGCTGCTCGACGCCCTGGCGCGGGATTTCCAGATGGGCCAGTCGGTGGTGGGCAGCGTGGTGGCGATGACGCAGGTGGGCAGCGCGCTGGCCCTGCTGTTCGTCGTGCCGTTGGGCGACCTGATCGACAGGCGCCGGCTGATGCGTGCGCAGCTGGCGGCCCTGATCATCGCGCTGGTGGTCGTGGCCACCGCGCGAACGTTGCCGGCGCTGTTCGCGGGCATGCTGGCGGTGGGACTGCTTGGCACGGCGATGACGCAGGGCCTACTGGCCTATGCGGCCAGTGCGGCGCCGGTGCACGAACAGGGCAGGGTGGTCGGCGCGGCCCAGAGTGGCGTGTTCGTGGGATTGCTGACGGCACGGGTCTTTGCCGGGGCGGTCAGCGATCTGGCAGGCTGGCGCTGGGTCTACCTTGCGGCGGCGATGCTGATGGTGGCGTTGGGGTTGCTGCTCTGGAAGCGTTTGCCGCGCCTTGCGCCGCCAGGCGTGCGCGTGAGCTACCCGCGACTCATCCTGTCGATGTTCACGTTGCTGCGCCAGGAACGCACGCTGCAGGTCAGGGGCACGCTGGCGCTGCTGATGTTTGCCGCGCTGAACATCTTCTGGAGTGCACTGGTCCTGCCCCTGAGCGCGCCGCCGTTCTCGTTGCCGCACACGGCCATCGGTGCGTTCGGGCTGGTGGGCGTAGTCGGCGCCCTAGCCGCCGCGCGTGCCGGAAAATGGGTCGATGGCGGGCACGGGCAGCGCACGACGCTGGTGGCGCTGGTGATGCTGATCCTGGCGTGGTGGCCGCTCGCACAACTCCATGTGTCGCTGTGGATACTGGCTGCGGGAATCGTGCTGCTCGACGCGGCGGCGCAGGCGCTGCACGTCACAAGCCAGAGCATGATCGTCCGGACACGCCCCGAGGCGCCGGGCCGCCTCATCGGCATCTATATGCTGTTCTATGCCGTGGGCAGCGGCTTGGGCGCCCTGGGCACCACTGCGGCCTACGCAGCTGGCGGATGGCTGGCCGTATGCGCGTTCGGCGCTGCGGTCAGCGTCGTCGCGCTGGTGTTCTGGGCTGCCACGCGCAGGGCCCCGGCATGCGTCGAGCGACGCGAAGCCTGCGCGATGGCCAGCAAAAAGCCCGCCTGAGGCGGGCTTTCCTGACGTGGCGGCGAGCGGCTCGATAACGCTTACACGGCCTGGCCGATGGTTTCGGCGCCCGTCAGAGCATTGGCAAAGCCGTGGTTGACGTCGCGGTGGCCCACTTCATCGGCTCGCACGGCCAGGACGACTTCGCGGAGCCGGGCATCGGCAGGCAGGTTCCAGTATTCGATGGCCAGGGCCGGGGCGGCAACGTTCTCGACACGGCCTGCATCGATCTCGGCCAGGTAGAGCGTGTAGCTGATGACCGCCTGTTCCTCGAAATACCCGACCAGGCGGTGCGCGGTACGTGCCGACACCAGGTACAGGACAAAGTAGGCGACGAAGAAGACCGCTTGTACCAGCAGGATCACAACGCGCTCGAACCAGTTGGGCCTGGCGATCTGGATGAACGTCATCAGGTGCATCCGCTCGTTCTCGGCTTCGTCCAGCAGAGTGCGGATCCAGCCTTCGTCGGCCACCATCCAGCGCAGGCAGCGCAGGTGGACCAGCATGCCGCCGACCATGCCCGGCACGGCGGCCACGGTTTCCAGCACGATGGCGCGGTTGCCATAACGCTTGGCAAAGAAGGTGTCGGCAAAGAAGCGCAGCGTCATGGTGATGGCCAGGGCGACGCGGTCCGAGAAGCCCGAGACATTGTGGTGGACGTCAAGGTCTGCCGGCGTGTGGTTGGGGGCTTGCATGATGGCTCCGAAGTGATGAGCGTGGGTTGTGATAACGAGGATCCAGGAGAGCCGGGTGGCCGGTTCACCTCTCTTAAACATGCATTCAAAATACAACTTTAAAGAAACGGCTACAAGGCCATTTGCTGCCTTGCAACATCGGCTTGTGCGATTACCGGTTGGTCGGGATATGGGGGGGTAGCTGGGCTGCCGCCGGTACGTTTCCGACAGGGAAACGAAATGGCACCCGGGAATGGCTTCGTCGGGGAAACCGCGGCACGTCAATACGGAACCGAAACGGCGCGCAGCAGGTGCGCAGCAGGCGCGAACGGGCCAGTCAGGCCCGGCAGGCTCAGGGCAGTCGGGCCAGCGCCGCCTTGCACAACGCGGCGCGGTACGCTCTTTCCACAGTCAGCGTCCGCCGCAACAGGCGCAGCACCTGCGCGTAATCCTGCGCCGGATAGCCGCGCGCCTTCTGCGTTTTTGCATAGTGAAGCTGCCAGCGAATGTCCTGGCGAAGCATTGCGATCCGCCGATCCACGGGCGCGATCTCGCGTGCGATGACGGCTTCTCGTCGCAGGGTATCGGCTGCTCTTCCATAAAGCATGTGTCGCCTCCGTGCGGGGTCTGGCAGGCTGCGGTCCGACGCTGAACAACCCAGCATATGGCAGATTCAGTGTCACAGCTGCGCAGAGTGTTACTGATCAAACAGTCGTGCGGGCATGGCATGTGTGGCATCGAATGGCCGATTGACAAGTTGCGCCATGTCGTACCGCACACGGCGCCCGGATGGCAGGCACGGGGCGCGGTGGCAGCGCCAGTCAAGCCGTGCTAGCATTCGGTCCGTCTTAGGGGAGTAGCCTGCCTCCACCCACGGGGGCGCCGTCGTCAACATACTTGGCCAGACAAGCCATGGCGCCGGCAACCGGTTTCGGCAATCGAAGCCTGTTTCGCGAGACCTTTGACTTTACGTCCACCGGCTGGGGCTGGCACTGGACGATAGAGTCATTGGTCGCGAACTCCGCCAGCCCCAACCTTGTGATTCGACCGCCATGGGGCGCCTTGTACCATTCGCCAGATTTGGTTTCCTGACGATCCTGATCGTGATCCAGTGCCTGGGTCCGCTGCTGCATGCCCACATGGGCACGCCGCACCAGACCGGCTTCCATCTGGATATCCCGATGCCGGGCCTGTTCAAGATCGTGCTTGACGAGCGCAAGGCCCAGGCCGTCCCGGCCGTGCCCCACGCCGATGACGAGCCGTTCTCGATCGATGTCGAAAAAGGCCTGAACCACGCCGGCCCGGGGCTCGATGTCGATCCGTCGATGATCGAGGCCCTGCTGGCCCTGTGCGCCGTGCTGCTGGTGCTGGCGACATGGGTCGCCTGGCCGCTGGCACGTGCCGCCACGCCGCACCGGCTACGCTGGCGCGGTGGCAGTAGCCACCCGCCGCCCGCACACGCTCCTCCGCTGTATCCCTGACCGCGATTCCCACCGGGCAAACCGGTGTCCTTGCACGCCCGAGCACTTCGGCGTGCGGCTTTCACTCGCATTGATTCGGAGTCAGGAATGTCTTTCCGTCGTCGTCTGGCGCTGGCCGCATTTGCGGTATCGGCGCTGACCTGTATCGCCCCCGTCCACGCACGCACGCTGCCGCTCAGCGCCGCCCAGGCCCAGGCACTGGGCATCCGCTTTGCGGCCGCCGAAAACGCCGCGCATATCGAAATCGGCACCACCGCGCGCGTGGTGCTGCGTCCCGACGCACAGTTCGTGGTGGCCGCGCCGTATCCAGGCATGGTGTCGCAGGTGCTGGTCGCCATCGGCCAGCCCGTGAAGAAGGGTCAGCCGCTGGCGCTGTTTGCCAGCCCGCAAATGTTCGAGGCCGGCCGTGCGCTGGCCGAGGCACGCTCGCGGGCCGAACTGGCCCAGCTTGCGCTCAAGCGCGATCGTCAGTTGCACGACGACGGCATCATCGCCGGCAGCCGCTGGGAGACCACCCAGGCACGTGCCCGCGAGGCCACCGCCGCCGTGCGGGCGCGCGAGGCCGAAATGGCGGCCGCCGGCATCGGCGTGGGGCCGCGTGGCGAAGCGCGCATGGTGGCGGGCCGCGACGGGCTGATCGCCGACATCCATGCGGTGCCGGGGACGCGCGTGGATGCGTCGGCGGCGCTGTTCCGCATCGTCGATCCCGAGGCGCTGGAGCTTGACCTGCTGGTCGGCCGCGACATGCCCGCGATCCGCGGCGGCGAGCGCGTGGAGGTACGCCAGCGCGGCGCGGCCGGCAAGGTGGCGGGGGTGGTGCCGTCCAGCGACGGTACTGGCGCGGTGCGCATCCGGGCCACGCTGGACACGCGCGGCAGCCTGCAGGCGGGCGAGAGCGTCGGCGTCGTCATTCATCTGGGCACGGCCACAGGCGGTGCATCCGGGCAGGCCAGCGTCCGGCTGCGCGTGCCGGTGGCCGCGCTGACCTACACGCAAGGCAAGGCCGGGGTGTTCGTGGCCGTCAAGGACGGCGTGGCCTATCACTCGGTGACAGTCGATGCCACGGACGATGCCGTTGCCACGGTGCAAGGCACGCTGCCGGCCAATGCCAGGGTGGCCGTCACGGGTATTGGCGCGCTGAAAGGCATGCTCGTTGGAGGCCAATGATGCTGGCCAGAATCGTTGATGTCGCCCTGCGCCAGCGCGTGCTGGTGCTGATCGCGGCCGCCGTGCTCGCGTTTGCCGGCGCGTGGGCCTATGCCAACCTGCCCATCGATGCCTTCCCGGACATCGCCCCGACGCAGGTCAAGGTCATCCTCAAGATCCCCGGCATGACGCCCGAGGAGGTAGAGCAGCGCGTGTCCACGCCGATCGAGCAGGAACTGCTGGGCATTCCGCAGAAGACCATCGTGCGGTCGGTGTCGAAATACGGGCTCAGCGATGTGACCGTGGATTTCGAGGAAGGCGTGGACCCGTACTGGGCCCGCCAGCAGGTCACCGAGCGGCTGTCCGGGCTGATGCGCGACCTGCCCGACAACGCGGTGGGCGGCCTGGCGCCGATCACCACGCCGCTGGGCGAGATGTTCATGTTCACCATCGAGAGCGATACCCACACGCTGGCCGAGCGCCGCCAGGTGCTGGACTGGGTGATCCGGCCGGCGCTGCGCACCGTCAGCGGCGTGGCCGACGTCAATGCGCTGGGCGGCGAGGTACGCAGCTACGAGGTGATTCCCGATCCCGCCAGGCTGCGCGCGCGCGGCGTGACGCTCGAACAGTTGCGCCAGGCGCTGGAAACCAACAACCGCAACGACGGCGCGGGGCGCGTGGAGCAGGGCGACGAAACCTGGGTGGTGCGCGTGGAAGGCGGCGTGCGCGGGCTGGACGACCTGCGGCGCATCGTCGTGTCGGCAGGTGCCGATGCGGCACAGGCGGCCCAGGTCACCGTGGCCGACGTGGCGACCGTGCGGCTGGGATCCACCACGCGCAACGGTGCGGTGTCGATGGACGGCAAGGGCGAGGCGGTGCAGGGGCTGGTGCTGGCCTTGCGCGGCGCCGATGCGTCCAAGGTCGTCAAGGCCGTGCAGGACAAGCTCGACGAACTGGCGCCCAGCCTGCCCAAGGGCATGACCACGAAGGTGTTCTACGACCGGGGCGAACTCGTGTCCCGCGCGGCGAACACCGTGGTGCGCGCGCTGGTCGAGGCCAGCCTGCTGGTGATCGTCACGCTGTACCTGTTCCTGGGCGGCCTGCGCGCGGCGCTGGTGGTGGCGGCCACATTGCCGCTGTCGCTGCTGGCCACCTTCCTGATGATGCGCTACGTGGGCCTGACGGCCAACCTCATGAGCCTGGGCGGCCTGGCCATCGCGCTGGGCATGCTCGTCGACGCGGCCGTGGTGGTGGTCGAGAACATCGAATCGGGGCTGGCGCGCGCCCATGCGCGGCATACCGATCCGGCGCTGCGTCCCGCCATCATCCGGCATGCGGTGTCCAGCGTGGCCGTGCCGATGCTGGCCGGCGTGTCGATCATCGCCATCGTGTTCCTGCCACTGCTGTCGCTCGAAGGGCTGAAGGGCAAGCTGTTCGGCCCCGTGGCCTTGACGATCGTGCTGGCGCTGGGCGCGTCCGTGGTGATCGCGCTGACCGTGGTGCCGGCGCTGGCGTCGCTGCTGTTGCGCACACATGACGAGCACGCGCCGTTCCTGATGCGCTGGGTGTCGGCGCGCTTCGACCGGTTGCAGGTCTGGAGCCAGCAGCGTGCCCGCGTGGTGTTCGGCCTGGCCGGCGCGGTGCTGCTGGTTGCGGTGGCGCTCTACGCGTCGGTGGGCAAGACGTTCATGCCGTCGATGGACGAGGGCGATCTGATCGTGCAGATGCAGCGCGCACCGTCGGTGTCGCTGGAGACATCGCTCGACATCGACCGCCGCGTGCAGTCCGCGCTGCTCGCGGAGGTGCCCGAGATCCGCTCCATTGTCGCGCGCATGGGGTCTGACGATCTGGGCCTGGACCCGATGGGCCTGAACGAGACGGACGCGTTCCTGGTGCTGAAGCCGAAGTCCGAATGGCGGGGCACGAAGGAAGACATCGCCGTCGACATCCGCAAGGTCATGGGGCGTTTTCCGGGGGTGATGTACAGCTTTACCCAGCCGATCGAGATGCGGATCTCCGAGATGATGACCGGCACGCGCGGGGACGTGGCCATCAAGGTGTTCGGCAACGATCTGGCGGCCATCAATCATGCGTCCACCGCGATTGCCGAGCAGATGCGCAAGGTGCCCGGCGCCGCCGAGGTGATCGCCACCAGCAATGACGGCGTGCAGTACCTGACGCTGGCCGTGGACCGGGCGGCACTGGGCCGCGCTGGCTTGTCCGGCGATGCCCTGCAGGCGCTGCTGCGTGCGCAGGTGGAAGGCGAGCGCATCGGCATCGTGCCGGAAGGGGTGGTGCGCACGCCGCTGCTGCTGCGTGGCAGCGACGCACTGCGGCAGACGCCCGAGAGCTTCACGAGCCTGATGGTGACGGCGCCCGACGGCAAGACCTGGCCGCTGACGTCGCTGGCCGAAGTGCGCCGCGTGGACGGGCCTGTGCGCATCAACCACGAGAACGGCGCGCGCTTCGGCATCGTGCAGGTCAATGTCGATGGGCGCGACCTGACCGGCTTTGTCGCGGATGCGCGTGCCGCGGTGGCCGCGCTGCCCGGCATGCCGAAGGACGTGCGCATTGTCTGGGGTGGCCAGTTCGAGAACCAGCAGCGCGCCGCCGCGCGGCTGGGGTTGGTGGTGCCGCTGGCGCTGGTGGCCATCTTCCTGCTGCTGATGCTGACGTTCCGCTCGGTGCGGCAGGCGCTGCTGGTGATCGGCAACATCCCGTTCGCGCTGGTCGGCGGGATCGCGGCGCTGCGCATCGCGGGCGAGTACCTGTCGGTGCCGGCCTCGGTCGGCTTTATCGCGCTGCTCGGCATTGCCGTGCTCAATGGCGTGGTGCTGGTGTCGCACTTCAACGCGTTGCTGGAGGAGGGGATCGATGTCCGGCAGGCGGTGCAGCGCGGCGTCAGGGACCGCCTGCGCCCGGTGCTGATGACGGCGTGCATCACGGCGCTCGGCATGATTCCGCTGCTGCTGGCCAGTGGGCCGGGCTCGGAAATCCAGCGTCCGCTGGCCATCGTGGTGTCAGGCGGGCTGGTCACCTCCACCGCGCTGACGCTGCTGCTGTTGCCGCTGCTGTTCGAGCGCTTCGGCATGCCGAAGCGCATCGCGCAAGTGAATCCCCCGGTTGCCGCAGTGGGAGGACAGGAACAATGAAGACGCATGATCAGAAACTGAAACTGAAGCTGACGCTCGGCATCGTGCTGGTTGCCGGCTGGTGGGCGTCGGGCGTTTGCGCCGCGGAGGCCCGGGCACCCGAAATGCACGCCGTGACCGAGGAAAGCTATCTGCCGACGGCCGTGTCAGTACGCGCCGCGCTGGATGCTGCGCCGGACGTGGCGGCGGCCAGGGCGCGCCGTGACAGCGCTAGCGCGCGGGCCAGTGGCATTCGCGCCGGCACGGCCGAGTTCGTGGTGCGGGCCACGGGGCAGCGGCGCCATGTTCGCGACCCGTCCGACAATTTCGCGGAAGGGCAGGTCGCCATCGAGCGGCCGCTGCGGCTGTGGGGCAAGTCCGACGCGGACGCAGCATTGGCCGATGCCACGATCGACCAGGGCGATATCGCGCTGGACGACGCGCAGCACGAAACGTCGAAGCAGATGCTGGCACTGTGGTTCAACGTGCTGCGTGCGCGCCAGGCCACCGCCGCCATGGTGCGAAGTGCCGCACTGGCCGGCGATCTGGTGACGTCGACGGGCAAGCGGGTGCGTGCCAGCGACGCCGCGCCCATGGACCTGGAAATCGTGCAGGCCGAAAAGGCGCGCGCTGAAGCGGCGCTGGCCGGCGCCAGCGCGACACAGGGTGCGGCGGAAGCCGAACTGCGGGCGCGCTTTCCGGCGCTGGGCCTGCCCGTCGCCATGCCGGCCGGACCGCAGATTGCCACGATGCCGCCGGCGGCTGCCGGGGATCTGCTCGGCGAAGGCGCGCGGGCCCGCTATCTCGATGTCAGCCATGCCGTGCGGCTGGCGATTGCCGACGAAGCGGTGGCCAGCCGTGCGGCCCGCCGCTCGGACCTAGAGCGCAAGCCCGATCCGACGGTGGGGGCGTTTGTCACGGTCGAGCGCGGCGGGGCGGAGCGCATTGCGGGGTTGTCGATCTCGATGCCGCTGGGGTCCGCGCATCGGCGATCCGTCGCGCTGGCGGCGGTGGCCGACGCCGAAGCCGCCGCGCGCCGGCGTGCCGCCGTGGAGCAGACGGCCGGGGCCGAGTTCGATGTGCTGGCCAGATCGGTCACGGGGCTGGAGCAGGCGGCGCGCGCCCAACAAGCCGCGCTGACGCTCGACCAGAGCGCCGCGGATCGCGCGGCCCGTGCCTACGTGGCCGGCGAGATCGGCATCGGCCAGTTGCTGGTCGTGCGCCGGGGGCTGACCGAGACCACGCTGGCGGCGCGTACGGCCATGGTCAATGCGCTGGAGGCGCAGCAGAAGCTGCGGCTGGAACTGCACGAGCAGTCGCGGTTCGAGGCGCCTTGATCGGGGGTGCCCGGCTTCAGGCCGGGCGCTTCGCCTTCAGTCGACGATGAACAGCCTGGCACCGATCCGCGTATAGGACTGGTGCGGCTCGGCGTTGTCGCCCACCTGATAGCTCGTGCCGGGCGTCAGCACAAACTTCCGGCCATCCTCCAGCGTGGTTTCCAGCTCGCCGTCCAGGCAGAAGAGGATGTGCCCCTTCTGGCACCAGTGGTCCGCCAGATAGCCGGGGGAGTATTCGACCATCCGCACGCGGATCTGGTTTGGCTGCTCGCCAAAGAACCGCGTGCGCCAGTAGGCCATGCCGGTTTCGCCGGGATGCTCGATAGGCTCGACCTCGGCCCAGTTGGTGGTGCCGAATGCAAAGGCGTCCATCTTCATGCTGCTGTCTCCTGTCGTGCCCACGTTCCGGCCAGGACGTGCCGGCTCCCGGAGGCAATCCGGTGACTATACTGGATTGCACTTGGGGGACCACCACAGGAGACAAGGATGAAGGATGTAGCGTCAGGCGCCGCAGGGTTCATCGCGGCACGGGATTTTCTGCTGCAGCACCGCACGGACTACGATCTGGCCTACCGGGACTTCGCCTGGCCGGTGCTCGGCGTCTTCAACTGGGCGCTGGACTACTTCGACGTCATGGCCCGGGGCAATGACAATCCCGCGCTCAGGATCGTGGACAAGCCGGACGACGCCGGCACGTCGTGGTCCTTCAGTGAGATGTCTGAAAGGTCGTCGCGCACGGCCAACTACCTGCGCGCGTTGGGGGTGTCCCGGGGGGATCGGCTGCTGCTGATGCTGCCGAATCGGGTGGAGTTGTGGGACGTCATGCTGGCGGCGATGAAGCTCGGCGCCATCGTGCTGCCCGCCACGACGCAGTTGTCCGCCGACGATGTTCGTGAACGCATACAGGCGGGCGGAGCCCGGTTCGTTCTGGTGGATGGCGCTGAACTGGGCAAGTTCGACGGGGTGGACGCAAGCGTGACGCGCATCTCGGTCGGCGCCCCGGCGGGCGGGTGGCACGACATTGGCGATGCCCGTCAGGCGTCGCAGGCATTTGTGCCGGACGGGGTGACGCACGCGTCGGCCCCTTTCCTCCTGTATTTCACGTCGGGAACCACGTCGAAGCCGAAGCTCGTGGAGCACTCCCACCAGAGCTATCCGGTTGGCCACCTGTCAACGATGTACTGGATCGGCCTGCAGCCCGGCGACCTTCATTGGAATATCAGCTCGCCGGGCTGGGCCAAGCACGCCTGGAGCTGCATCTTCGCGCCGTGGAATGCCCAGGCTTGCGTCTTCATCTACAACTTCGCCCGTTTCGTTCCCCGTGACACGCTGGACGTGCTGGTGCGGTGCGGCGTGACGACGCTCTGCGCGCCGCCGACGGTATGGCGGATGCTCGTGCAGGAGCCATTGTCGTCCTATGACGTAAAGCTGCGCGAGGTCGTTGGCGCGGGAGAGCCGCTGAACCCCGAGGTCATCGAGCGCGTGCAAAACGCATGGGGCCTGACCATTCGCGATGGATACGGACAAACCGAGACGACCTGCCAGATCGGAAATCCTCCGGGGCAGCCGGTGGTGCCGGGCTCCATGGGGCGGCCACTGCCCGGCTACGGGGTCGAGCTGGTCGATACCGACGACCGGCCCGCTGAGGAAGGCGAGATTGTCCTGTCGCTGGCCAGCGGCCCGGTTGGACTGATGAGCGGCTACGCCAACAACGAGAAGGCCACGGCGGAAGCGATGCGCAACGGCTGGTATCACACGTCCGACATCGCCTTGCGGCGAGACGATGGCTACCTTGTCTACGTCGGCCGCACCGACGACGTGTTCAAGGCATCCGATTACCGGCTGAGCCCGTTCGAGCTGGAAAGCGTGCTGATCGAACACGAGGCGATTGGCGAGGCCGCCGTGGTGCCCAGCCCCGATCCGGTAAGGCTGTGTGTGCCGAAGGCCTACGTCACGGTTCGCCAGGGCTACACCGCCGGGCCCGAGCTGGCGCAAGCGGTTTTTCGCTTCTCAAGGGAAAAGCTGGCGCCTTACAAGCGGATCCGCCGATTGCAATTCAGCGAGCTGCCCAAAACGATATCGGGCAAGATCCGGCGGGTAGAACTCCGCCGCCGCGAGATGGAGCGCGAGGACCAGTCCTCGCGCATGCCGGACGAGTATTGGGAAGAAGATTTCCCTGACCTCCGCTGAGAACGGCGTTCCCCTGGGGCGGCTGCGGCCGCCTGGTCCGCGAAGGCGGTTGGCGCAGGACTACGCCAGCAGGTGCACCAGGGCCGCCGGCAGGCCGGCGTTGGCCTTCTGCGGCGGGCGCGCGAAGCTGCCTTCGCGGGCACCGCCGGCGCGAAGTGCCACCAGCGATTCGCAATGCCGCACGGCGCTGCTGACGCCGTCGACCACCGGCACCGGAATCCGGCCCTGGAGCGAGCGCGCCAGGCCCGCCAGCGGGGCGCCGGCCACGATGATCACGTCGGCGCCGTCCTCGCGCACGGCCTGCAGGCTCATCTCTTCCAGCCGGGCTGCATGGTCTTCCTGCACGCTGCCAATGTCACGCAGCGGCGACTGCAGCGACCGGATGCTGGCCAGCCGCGACGACAGTCCGTTCGCGGCCACGCATTCGCGATACCAGGCTTCAATGCGGTGCGAAATCGCGATGATCGAGAAGCGCTGTCCCAGCAGGCAGGCGCTGGCCAACGCGGCTTCGGTCATGCCGACGACCGGTACGTCGAACAGTTCCTTGAGCCCGGCCAGCCCGGGGTCGCCAAACGCGGCGACGATCAGGCCGTCGAAGCTCCCCGCGTGTTCGGCGGCGGCGCACGCCGTGGCGTAGCCGCCCACCAGCGCCTCGAAGCGCGTTTCGATATAGGCCACGCCGAAACTGGCCGTGGCCATCGTGATGCGCGTGTCCGCCGATGCGGTACGCCGGGCTTCGGCGTCGATCAGGTCGGTCACTGACGCGCTGATATTCGGATTGACGATCAGGAGGTTCATGGTATTCACAGTTCGGGTTGGCCCGCTTCCAGGAACTTGCCGCGTCCTGCGGCCGGCTCCAGGTACTCGCCGTTGTGCACGATCATCTCGCCGCGCGAGAACGTGGTCATCGGCCAGCCGGTGACTTCGATGCCTTCGTACGGCGTGTAGTCCACTGCGTGGTGCAGGTTGCTGTTGGCAATGCGCACCTTGCGCGCCGGGTCCCACAGCACGATGTCGGCATCGGCGCCTACGGCGATGGTTCCCTTGCGCGGATAGAGGCCGTAGATCTTGGCGGGCCGGTACGACGTCAGTTCGACGAACTGGTGCAGCGACAGCTTGCCGCGCTGCACGCCATCGAACAGCAGCGGCAGGCGGGTTTCGATACCGGGCACGCCGTTGGGGATATGGTCGAACGGCTGGGCCACGCCGCCCAGCTTCTTGCCTTCGGGGTCGTCGTAGTTGAATGGCGCGTGGTCCGACGAGAACACGCTGAACACGCCGTTGGCCAGCGCACGCCAGACGGCAGCCTGGTTTTCCGGGTCGCGCGGCGGCGGGCTGCAGATGCACTTGGCGCCTTCGTAGCCGTCGTCGCCGGGCAGGCCCATGTCTTCGGCGGTCAGGTACAGGTACTGCGGGCAGGTCTCGGCCAGGATCTTCAGGCCGCGGCCCTGCGCCCAGCGGATCTGCTCGATGGCTTCCTTGCCAGACACATGCACGATCAGGATCGGCACGTCGACCAGTTCGGCGAACGAGATCGCGCGGTGCGTGGCTTCGCGCTCGACCACGGCCGGGCGGGCCAGCCCGTGGAAGCGCGGCGCGATGCGGCCTTCGCCAGTCAGCTTGTCGGTCAGCCACGAGATGCAGTCGGCGCTCTCGGCGTGCACCATCACCAGGGCCTGGTTCTGGCGCGCGACGTCCAGTACTTCGAGCATCTCGCGGTCCGACAGCTTCAGGTCGTCGTAGGTCATGTAGACCTTGAACGAGCTGTAGCCCTGGCGGATGAGCGACGGCAGTTCGTCCTGCAGCACGGCCGGCGTGGGATCGGCCACGATCAGATGGAACGCGTAGTCGATCACGGCGCGACCGTCGGCGCGGCGATGATAGTCGGCCACGGCAGCCTTGAGCGAGGCGCCTTTTTCCTGCGCGGCGAACGGGATCACCGTAGTGGTGCCGCCGCACACGGCCGCGCGCGTGCCGGTGAAGAAGTCGTCGGCCATGCGCATGCCGTCGGGCATGGGCTGGTCCAGGTGGCAGTGGCCATCGACACCGCCGGGCAGGGCCAGCAGGCCCGTGGCGTCGACTTCCTGCCGTGCGGCGGGCAGGCCGTGGCCCAGCGCCACGATCTTGCCGCCGCGTACACCGATGTCGCAGCGAAAGCGGTCGGAAGCGGTGACCACGTCGGCATTGCGGATCACCAGGTCAAGATTGTTGTCTGCAGGCATGGTCATCAGTCTCCGATGCGTTACCGTTACGCGACTTCGCGGAACAGGCGGCCCCAGCCCTTCAGGGCGCTGGTGTCCACGCCCGCCAGCCGCAGCGACTTCCACACCACGGTGGAGATCGTGTCGTACAGCGGGATGCCGGTCTCGGCTTCCAGTTCCTCGGCCAGGTGCGCGGCGTGCAGGTTGGTGCAGAACGTGGTGATGGCCTGCACGTTCTGGCCGGCCAGCTCGCGCACCATCTTGCGGATGGTGTCTGCCTCCACCTCGGCGAAGCTGTAGTTCACATGCAGGTCCAAGTGACGCTCCGCCGAGGCATCGAAGCCGCTGCGCTGGTAGTTGGCGATGATGCGCTGCTGCACGTCGTCCAGGTAAGGCGTGGCCAGGCCGAAGCGGCGCGCGCCGGTCTTCTCCAGAATCTCGTTCAACGCCAGCACCGAGGTGGTGGCCGGGATGCCGGTGGCCTCGGTGATCTGCTTGCACAGTGCTTGGTCGCGGTCGAAACCGAGCCAGCCCGACGACGTGCCGTTCCACGCGATCACATCCACGCGGGCGTCGGCCAGCAGGCGCGCTGCGCCCAGGATCTTCTCCAGGTCGAACTGCCCCAGCGCCTGGTCGCGCAGCGAAATCTCGGTGACCGTGAAGCGCGAGAAATGCGCGCTGACGTTGGGCAGGCCGCTGACCATCGCGCTGGTAATGGGCTCCAGCGCGGTGTTGGAAGAGGGCGTCAGCATGCCAAGGCGAATCTGCTTGCTCATGGTTAATTCTCGGGAGTATTCGGGCACCGTCTGAACGCGATGCCTCGGGTTTCGATATGGGTCTTGCGGTTCGGGTTGCCGCTGGAGGCGGGACCCCTCCAGCCGGCGATGGTCAGACCGGGATCTTCTTTTCGTAGTCGATGGCCGTGGACGCCAGCAGCAGGCCAACGCCGGCAGCCGCGAAGAACATCAGGGCCAGGAAGTAGGAACCGGTGTACTGCACGATCATGCCGACGATGATCGGCACGCTGATGCCGCCGATATTGCCGCCCAGGTTCATCACGCCGCCCAGGAAGCCGATCTTGTTGCGGGTGCCCAGGATCGACGGGATGCACCAGAACAGGCCGCACCAGCGCAGGAAGAACAGCGTGGACGAGAGCAGCGCCACGACCACCACGGCGTTGGTCACGTAGGCCACCGAGAAGATCGAGACCGTGGCCACCACGGCGGCAATGCCGAACAGCGTGCGCATGACCACGTTGGGCCGGCCGCCGGCTTCCTTCCACTTGTCGGCAATCCAGCCGCCGATCAGTTCGCCGACGAAGCCGGAGAAGAAGATGATGAAGCTGGCGCCGCCCATGGCCTTGATGTCGAAGCCATGCACCTTGTTCAGGTAGTTCGGCATCCAGGTCAGCAGGCCGTAGAAGACGGTGTTGAAGCACATCCAGCCAATGGCCATGCACCAGACCGAGCGGTACTTGAAGAAGTCGAGCGAGCGGCCCGACAGGTTGGCCGGCTCGGCGCGGTGTTCGGTGGCGTGGGCTTCTTCCAGGTAGCTGGCTTCCAGTTCATTGACGCCGGCGTGTTCGCGCGGTGAATTGCGGATGTACCACCAGGCCACGGCACCGGCGATGACAGTGCCGACGCCGGCCACCACGAAGGCCAGGCGCCACGAACCAAGCGCGGAAATCAGCCACGTGATGATGATCGCGCCGAGCGCCGCGCCCAGCGGGGCGCCACCATCGAGCAGCGTGGCGCCGCGGCCGCGTTCGTTCTGGGTCATCCAGATGGCGTTGAGCTTGCCTCCTGCCGGATAGATCGGCGCTTCGGCGGCGCCCAGTCCCAGGCGGGTCAGCAATAAGGCCGTGGTGGTGGTGCAGACAGCGGCCAGGGCCTGGAATGCCCCCCAGAACACGGTGGCGCAGGCAATCACGATGCGCGGCTTGTACTTGTCGGCCAGCATGCCACCCGGCACCTGCATCAGCGCATAGGTCCAGAAGAACGCGCTCAGGACCATGCCCTGCATGGTGGGGCTCAGGTCGAATTCCTTGGCAATCAGCGGCATCGCCACCGACAGCGACGCGCGGTCGATGTAGTTGATGGCGATGAGGAACAGCATCATCAGGAAGATCTTCCAGCGGACGCTGCTGCGCGGGGCCGTCATTGTGGCGGCCTGGCTTGTGGTTGACATGGCGGGGGTCTCCTTGCTCCTTGGGTGCTGCGTTTTCGAGGCGTTTCTGTTTGGGTGTCGCGCAACTGAAAGCGAGTATAGGATACGTAATCTGTAATTACAACGCTGCTAAGTTGTTGATTTATATCGTCATAGGGTAAGCACCAATCTGGGTGTGCTAATCTTCGGACTGGTGCAGATTCCCTATTCTGGTGACGTTCGTGACACAAGTGCTTCCTAAAACCGCCCGCCTCCGCACACTGGGCATGTCGGCCGAAATTGCGGCGCGGCTGCGCACGATGATCCAGGAGGGCGAGTTGCCGCCCGGCGTGCGCATCGACGAGAAAGCGTTCTGCGATGCGTTCGACGTATCGAAGACGCCGTTGCGCGAGGCGCTCAAGGTGCTGGTGGCCGAAGGGCTGGTGCTGCATCGCCAGTACATCGGCTATCGCGTGGCCCCGCTCGACCTCGACGAACTGCGCGCCACCTTCGAGACGCTGCACGGGCTGGAGGCCCACGCCGGCGACCTGGCCGCGCAGCGCATCAACGACGCGGCGCTGGCCAAGATCGAACGCAAGCATCAGGCCATGATCGACGCGCACGATTCGGGCCGTCGCACCGACTACTTCCGCATCAATCAGGAAATCCACCAACTCATCGTCGACAGCGCCGACAACGCCGTGCTGTCGGGCATCTATGCCACGCTGATGAGCAAGGTGCATCGCGCGCGCGGCGCGGCGAATGCCGACCTGATGCGCTGGCAGGAGTCGCACGAGGAACACGAGGCCATCATGACCGCGCTGCACGAACCGGGGCGTCCGCGCCTGGCAAACATCCTGCGCGAGCATTCCGAAAACACGGCCCGCGAGGTGCTGCGCGTGGTGGAGCTGACGCTGGCGGAGTCCGGCGAGCCGGCCGCCCGCGTGGCCAACGCGCGGCGCGGGCGCTGACGCTTCGGCGGCCAACCGCTCAGCCGCGCCGGCACACGGCGGCTGCCTTGTGGATGGCCTTGCGGATGCGCGGGAAGGTGCCACAGCGGCAGGCGATGTCACGCATCGCCATATCGATCTGCAGGTCTGTCGGCACCGCGCAGCGGGCGAGCAGCGCTGCAGCGGCAATGAGCTGCGCGCTCTGGCAGTAGCCGCACTGCACCACATCGAATTCGATCCACGCCGCACGCAGCGCCTGCGCGACCGGGCCCTGCAGGCCTTCGATTGTCGTAATGCGCGCACCGCGCAGATCCTTCAGCAGTAACTGGCAAGCGGGCGTGGCACGGTTGTCGAGCAACACCGTGCAGGCGCCGCACACGCCGATGCCGCACCCGAACTTGGTGCCGGTCAGGCGCTGCTCGCAGCGCAGTGCCCAGAGCAGCGGCGTGTCGGCTGCGGACTTCAGGTCTACGGTCTTGCCGTTGAGACGGACTGACACCATGGGTCGTTGCCCTCCGGTACGGCAGGCGGCGGCTGCAGCGGCAGCCTGCGGTGGCGCTGCCCGGTCAGCGCAAACAAGGCGTTGGCCACGGCGGGCGCGATGGGCGGGGTCGCGGTTTCTCCCACGCCTTCTGGCGCTGCGTCGCTGTCCAGCACATACGTCTCGATGACAGGGCAGGTCTGCATGTCGACGAGCGGAAACTCATTGAAGTAGTGCTGCTGCACCTGCCCGTTGCGCAGCGTGATGGCCTGCTGCAGCGCGGCCGACAGGCCGAACACGATGCCACTTTCCATTTGCTGCTCCACCAGGTTCGGATTGATGGCGCGGCCGCAATCCACCACGCAGACAACCCGCGTCACGCGGAAGCCATGCTCGCCCGGGGCACCCTCCGTCTTCACCTCTGCTACCTCGGCCACCTGCGCCACGACGCTGCCGAACGATTCATGCATCGCCATGCCGCGTGCGAACGTCACGCCAGCGCGATCCTTCCATTGCGCTGGCCCGCGCCATGCCGCACGCTCGCGCAGCGTCTCCAGCACCCGCACATGGCGCCGGTGCGCCGGCTGCCTGAGCAGTTCCAGCCGGAACGCCAGGGGATCCTTGCCCGCCGCAGCCGCCATCTCGTCGAGAAAGCACTCGACAAAGAACGCCTGGTGCGAATGGCCCACAGACCGCCAGTAGCCGACAGGCACGGGCAGCTCCACCCGATGGTGGTGCACCAGCATGTTCGGGCATTCGTAAGGCTGGTCGAACGCACCTTCGGCCATGGTGGCGTCGGGCAGCAGCCGGGTCAGGAAGCGTGGCTTGCCGAACGCGCGCGGCAGCGCCTGTTCGGCGATCGACTGGCTGGCGGAGACGCTTTCCCACGCCACAAGCCGGCCGTCGGCGTCCAGCGCGCCACGGCAAACGGCCATGCAGGCGGGGCGGTAGAAATCGTGCGTCATGTCCTGCAGGCGCGACCAGATGGTCTGCACCGGGTTGGGCGACGCGTGCCGTGCGATGGCGGCGGCCTGCACGATGAAGTCGATTTCGAGCCGTCGCCCGAAGGCGCCGCCCAGCAGTTGCTGGTGGATCTGGACGTCATCGGCACGCAGGCCCAGCATGCTTGCCACCGCCTTGCGCGCGGCCATCGGCACCTGCGTGGACACCCACACCTGGGCCTTGCGCCCGTCCACCTGCACCGTGCAGTTGACGGGTTCCAGCGCACCGTGCGCCAGGTAGGGCACCTCGTAGCGCATTTCCAGCATCTTGCCGCGCTTGAGCGCCGCTTCGGCGTCGCCGGTGCGGTAGAACGCATGGCCGCCGTCGCGGGTTTCCAGCGCGCGGGTCAGCGCCGCGCGCACGTCATCGCTGTTCAGGTCGGCGGCAGCCCCATGATCCCAATCGACGGGCAACTCGCACAGCGCGCGCATGGCGATGAACGGATTCTCGGCAATCACCGCCACGCCGCCCGTGCCGCCATGGTAGGCGTCGACCGGATAGAACCCCTTCACCCCGATCTTGTGCGTCACCTTGTTCGCGTCGAACTTGCGCAGGGTGCCGCCTAGTGTCGGGCACATCATCACGCTCGCGTAGAGCAGGTTGTCGGGCAGCGCGTCGATGCCGAAGCGCGCGGTGCCATTGAGCTTGGCAGTGGCTTCGATGCGGCCCAGGCGCTTGCCGATCAGCGTGAATGACTTCGGGTCCTTGAGCGTGGGGTGTCCGAGGTGCGGCAGATCGCGCGCCTCGGCAGCCAGTTCACCAAAGCTGGCCGAGCGTCCCGATTTCGCATGGAACACGCGCCCGGACCGGGCCTGGCATTGTTCCAGCGGCACGTCCCAGCGGCGCGCTGCCGCGCTGCACAGCATCGCGCGCGCGGAGGCGCCGGCTTCGCGCATCGGCTGCCAAAGGTCCACGATGCTGGTGGAGCCGCCCGTCACCATCGACCCCAGCAGGCGGGCGCTGCGTCGCGCCAGATATTCGCTGATATGGGCTAGCGCGCCGTCATCGTCGGGGCGAAACGGCAGACCGCGCGGCAGGTTCTCGTGATTGACGTACAGGGGTTCGATAGCGGACTGCTCGACGCGCACCTGCGACCAGTCGGCGTCGAGTTCCTCGGCCAGCAGCATGGCGGCGCCGGTATGCACGCCTTGGCCCATCTCGGCCTTGCTCATGACGACGGTCACCCGGTTGTCGGCGCCGATCACGACCCAGCCGTTGAGGCGCGCGTCGCCGGTGGTGGCGGGCGGCGGCAGGTCGGCGTCGAGACGGTCCTCGGGCCGCACCAATGTCCATCCCACCACCAGCGCGCCCGCCGCCGCACCGCCGAGTAGAAAGGTTCTACGAGTCAGCATGACATGGCCCCTGGTCGCCCTGGTCGCAATCGCAAGCGTGCAAGCGCGTCAGCGCGCGAGCCCGATTCTCTTGCTGCTGCGATCACCTATATTAGTCAATGTCGCTCGCCATCGCGAGGCGGCGCTGGCACGCCTAGGCCTAAAGGCCAAGGGATGCCCGGCAGAAATAAATGCGATGGAATACGGATTGAAATCCGATGGAAGCGCGCGCCCGGGAAACTGTGGGCACGCCGCCGGTTGTCCGGGGGAGGTACGCGATGCCTGTGGAAGCCATGCATGCCTGGGTGCTGCGATTGTCGACCCCATGGAAACAGGCGTTGCTGCGGCACGGGCTGGACCTGACCACGGTTCGATCGGCCGACGACACCGCCGCCATCCTCGAACATCCCCTGCAAATCGACTGGTCGGACCCGCGCGTGGCCGAGCTGAGCCGCGCCACGCTGCGCGCCGTGGAGCCTGGCGATCCCGCGCGCAGCCTGCTCTATCACATGCTGGCGCTGGCGGAGTGCCCGGCGCTGGATCCGGGTATCGAACTGGCCGACCTGGACCTGCTGGAAAACTACATCCATGCCCGCGCGCCGCTGCCGGATGACTGGGCATCGCTCGATATCGCGGTGCTAGCCTGCCAGTACCGGCCGGCCCGCCGCACCGGCCATCAGCAGCATGCCGACATGGTGTTCTCGCGGCTGGGCATCGCGCGCAATGGCGACACCGAATCGAGCTACGACCCCCGCACGCGCAGCCACGTGCCGACCGTCACGAATCACCCCGAGCATGTACGCGTGCTGCCCGCGCACTACGCGGCGTATCTGGTGCGCAGGACACGTGGTGCCGACGCGCTGAGCCTGGTGGAAGGCGAGCGCGAGGGCGACGAGACGCGCGAATTCCTGGTGCCCGTACGCAAGCTGTTTGCCAGCGGCTGCGTACCCGGGCAGGACCTGACGCTGGAGTTCGGCCACCATCATGTTGGCGACAAGCTGCGGCGTGCCGTGCAGGCACGCTGGGGCGTGACGCCGGAGCCCAAGGCCGTGCTGGCCGATCCGCCGTATTCGCAGTCGTGGCGCGTTCCGGTGGGCGCGCAGAACCCTGCACCGGTGCCGGGCTCCACGGCGCCGCCGATCGCGCTGGTGCAAAAGGGCGATGCCGTATGGCTGATGCCGGGCGCGCTGCCGCTGATCGAGCCCTTGACACGCGAGAATTTCAACATACGGGGGTTCCGTGTGTCGCCGCAATGGCGCGTGCTGCCGGTGGTCAACCGGCGCTTCACCACCCAGCGCATTTTCTCGGACCTGTTCAAGCTGTTCCTGGAAGGCATCAACGCGTTGCGCGAGCGGTATATCCCGCATTTCGCGCCGGCGTTCCTGCGCTATCCGGAGCCACGCAATGCGCCCGAGTACATCAATATCCGGCATCGCTGGCACGACGCCGGGGCCACCTATCGCGACATGTGCACGGAGCCCCCGGACCGTGAGCGTTTCCTGGATGACGTGAAACAGGGCGGCTATCACGCCCAGATGTTCCTGGACCACTGCGCGGAAGGGGCGGTCAGCGTGCGCGTGGCGCAATGGCCAGACTGGCACGTGTTTCCGGCCTATTCCGTGGTGGCCGCGCCGGATTTCTACCCCTACGCCGACCAGGCGGAATTGCAGCGCTGGTTCCGCGAGCAGAAGATCGATCCGAAGTCGCAGTTTCGCAGCGGATCGCCGCTCTCGCTCAGCGCGGAGCGACTGGCGGCCAATCCCATGCATCTGGACCCGTTCAGCGCGGCACGCGCGTTTCCGCCCGACGAGACGACCCTGCCGGTGTCGTTCAGCCTGGCGCCACGCGGGCAGGCACCCGACGCCGACGGCGCGCACGTGCCGCGCATGGTGTCCTTCCTGTCCGATGCCTCGTCCAGCGTGTTCGCGCCGGGCTGGGACGTGACCTATGCCGGGGGATGGGGCGGCATCTACCTGGCCACGTTCGGGCTGGGTAGCCCGTTTGCGGAGGACATAAAGCTGTGTGCGGCGTCGAACAGCTTCTGGCCGGCGCTGAGCCCCGACGCGTCGCGCACGTTTCATCGCGCCGATGCGCCCACCGCGCTGCCGATGCTCGACGATGAGCTGGGCTATCACCCGTCGCACCCGCTGGCGAACGGCGCGGCAACACGGCCCGGCTGGGATGGCGAGTACGGCCCGTACCTGACCCCAGCGGGCGAGGTCGACTATGCCGACATCCAGCGTTCGGACTACGTGGCCAATGCGTTGGGCGGGAAGATGCTGTTCGGCGCGTTCGAGCATGTCGATGCCGCCGAGCTGATCCGGCGGATTGGCGCGCTGCGGCACGCGGTGGCGGCCTGCGACAACGGGCAGGTGCCGTCGCACACGCGGCTGTGGCTGGTGTCGGCGCGCAGGCTGGACGGCGCGCCCGAAGCCGCCCTGCCTGCCGCCCCGGATGGTGCGCCGGAGATCGTCTATCGCTTCGTGTTCGTGCTTCCCGCAGATGCCAGCGCCGTGCCTCGCCAGCATGAGCCTGGGCGGCTGCGCGTGCCCTATGCCGAGGCGCTGCAGTGCGATGCCACGCCGGCGGGCCTGATCGGCGCGGTGCGACGCCGCCCGCCAGGGCCGAACGCACTGGCGTTGTACTGATCGATCATGCGTGCCCGTGGCGTACTGGTGGTCGGCGATGGTCCCGCAGGATGCGCAGCGGCCATTGCGGTGGCCAGGGCAGGCTGCGCGGTGACGATGGTGGGCAGCGGCCGTACCCGTGCGGTGCCCGAATGCGCGTCGGTGGCGGCGCTACGGCTACTGGACGCGATCGCGCCTGCGTTCGCTAACCGGTCCGACATATGGCTCGATCTCGCAGGGCGCGATACCAGTGGCCACATACCCGGGGGCCGTGCCGTGGATCGCGCCGGGCTCGATCGCGGTCTGCGTGAGGCTGCGGTGCGTGCCGGGGTCGACTACCGGACCATGCCGGCGGCCATGCTGCGGCCACGTGTCGCTGGCCATCGCGTGGAAGGCGTGGAGGGCTCCGAACACGGCTTTGCAGCGGGCGCACACATGGTGATCGACGCCTCCGGTGTCAACGGCTGGCTGCGCCGCAGCCTGGGACTGGCGGAGGTCATCGACTCGCGGCCATGGTGGCTGCAGCGCGGCTATGGCGCGCTGGACGCCGGGCAGGCCAGCGAACCCGGTACGCAGTTCGCCATCGGCCCCCACGGATGGCTGTGGCGGTGCGCCACCGCGCAGGGCTGCATCTGGACGGCGCTATGCAGCACGCGCGACACCAGCGTGGCATGGCCCGTCGGCGTGCGGCCCGTGGGCAGAATCTGGCGCGAATGCCGCCGCTGGCGGCACCTGCAGCAAGCGGCGGGTGTGGGCTACTTCGTTTGCGGCGATGCGGCTGGCTACCTAGATCCGGCGACGGGCGATGGTCTGCGCTTTGCGCTGGAGTCGGGTGCCCGGGCCGGTGCGCTGGCCGCCGGCGTGGTGCGCTGCCCGCAGCGGAGCAGCCTGGCAGCGGCGCTATACGCGGACTGGGTCCTGCAGACCTACCAGGCCAGCCGTGCCGCGTTGACCGGCGTGTACGCACGCGCGAACCTGCCCGTGCGATAACGGCCGGCCCCGGGGGTGTCTCGTTCGCCGCATGGGGCTTCGGTCCCATTGCCCACCCCTGTCCCATGCACTACAAAACCAGAACCCGCCACGCGGGTGCCGTGTGTCGACGCAATCGGCACGGACAACAACGACATGGCAACAAGGGGGCAGCAGATGAATCCGAACAAGGCGCTGTGGGAAAAGGGCGACTTCACGCGGCTGGCGGCGACCATGCGCGAGAGTGGCGACGAACTGGTGGAGAGACTGCACGTCACGCCGGGCATGAAGGTGCTGGATCTGGGTTGCGGTGACGGCACCACCGCGCTGCCGGAAGCGAAGCGTGGGGCCGATGTCCTGGGCGTCGACATCGCCAGCAACCTGGTGGCCGCGGGCAACCGGCGCGCGCAGGAGGCAGGGCTCAAGAACCTGCGTTTCCAGGAGGGCGACGCCTGCGCGCTGACCGATCTGCCGGACCACACCTTCGATCTGGTCGTCAGCATGTTCGGCGCCATGTTCGCGCCCAAGCCGGCGGAGGTGGCCAGCGAGATGGTGCGCGTGGCCAAGCCGGGTGGGCGGATCGTGATGGGCAACTGGATTCCGAACGATCCGACGCTGGTCGCCCAGGTGCTGAAAATCAGCATGTCCTATTCACCGCCGCCACCGGAGGGCTTTATCAGTCCCATGCTGTGGGGCCACGAAGTCATCGTCACCGAGCGTTTCGGCGCGGCAGGCGTGCCGCCGGAGAACATCGGCTTCGACCGGGACACCTATGTCTTCCGGTTCGCCGGCAAGCCATCGGACTTGCTGACGACCTTCCGCGACTACTACGGCCCGACCATGAACGCGTTCGCGGCCGCCGAGGCCAACGGCAAGCGCGACGACCTGCAGCGCGAACTCGACGCGCTGTTCAACGCGCAGAACCAGAGCGGCAAGCCCGACGTCACCGAGATTCCTGCAACGTACCTGCGCGTGACGGTGATGACGCCGCCGTAATGCGCGCGCGCGGGTGGCGGTCGGCGCACGCGCGCGTAAATACTGCGCATGCATGTCAGCCGCAAGGCTCGTAAATGACAGTTGCAAAACGGAACACTTTGTCAGGTGCCTCGACGCTACAGTGGGCTTTCCCGAGTCTGTAGGCTTTTCTGGAGGTACACGAATGAAGCAACATCTGGCGAAATCCCTGTTGATGACTGGCGCACTGATCGCGTCGTACCCGCTGCTCGCGCAGCAGGTGGCCCCAGTCCAGCAGGCCCAGCCGATGCCCGCCACCCAGGCCGCTCCTGTCGCCCCTGCCGCGCCCACCGGTTACGCCGCACCGGGCGCTCCCGCCGGCTACGCCGCGCCCGCCACCGCTGCCGCGCCGGTCGACGTCGCACAGCAGCAGCCGGCGGCCAATCCCTATGCGCAGGGTTCGATGGAATCCGTGCAGATGGGCGTGCCGCCCGCGCCGGGCGCCGCGACGATGGCACCGGCGCCCATGGCGGCCGATCCCGCCAGCATGAGCCTGCCGCCCGATGCCCTTGGCAGTCGCCTGGGCCGACGCAATATCTACCTCGACGGCGCCTGATCTGACGACGTCCCGATGCCGTCGCTGGATTCCGTCATTGCCGGCGCCCCGTGCGCCTGTGCATGCGCCGCACAAATGCTGTGCGGCGCATGGCGTTGAACAGGTCACCCGTGCAAACCTAGACTGGCGCCTCATTTCGTTGAGGAGCCTGTCATGACCCTGAACCTGTTGCGTTGCTTCCGCCTGGCCACCGTGAGCCTGTCGCTTGCGGCCTCTGCCGGCGGCGCTGTCCACGCGGCGCAAGACAATCCGCACCCGGGCATCCGCGCGATGCTGGGTGCTACGCCCGTCGATCATCTCGATCCCCGCACCACGGCGTTGGTCATCATCGACTTCCAGAGGGAGTATTTCTCCGGCCGGATGCCGATTCCCGACGGCCAGCGCGCCATGGACAACGCGCAGCAGCTGCTGGCGTTTGCCGATCGGCACCGCATCCCCGTTTTTCAGGTCCAGCATGTCGCGCCGGCCGGCGCTGCCGTCTTTGCCATCGATGGCGAGATAGTGGCCTTCCAGCCGGGCATGGTGCCGCGCCAGCACGACGTGGTGCTTCGCAAGGCAACCGTGAGCGTGTTTGCCAGCACGGACCTGGACCAGCGGCTCAAGGCGATGGGCGTGAAAACCATCGTGGTGGCAGGGCTGATGACGCATGCCTGCGTGGCCGGTGCCGCCCGCGATGCGGTGCCGCTCGGGCTTCACGTTGTGGTAGCATCCGACGCCTCGGCGACGCGCGCCATCACGCGCGCCGATGGCCGCACGATCGGCAAGGATGCGCTGCACGAAGCCGCGCTTGCGGAGATCGAGGACACCTTCGGCGATGTGATGACCACGACGGCCATCACGCATCTGCCGCTGCGCTGACACTGTCTTGAAACGCCCCGCCGGGGCGTTTCTGCTTTTGGGGGACGGCATTTCCATGGACCAGTTGCTTGCCATGCGCGTCTTTCGCGCCATTGTCGAAGCCAGGGGCTTCTCGGCGGCGGCGGAGCGGCTCGACCTGTCCCACTCCACGGTGTCGCGGCAGCTCAAGCAGCTCGAAGCCAGCATGGGTGTGCAACTGCTGAACCGCAATACGCGCCGTTTTGCGTTGACCGACGCCGGCGAGCGCTACTACCGCCACTGCACCGACATCCTGGCACGCATCGACGCCATGAACGCGGCGATGACGGGGGAGGGCGCGCAGTTGTCCGGGCTGCTGCGCGTGACGGTGCCGCTGGCCATCGGTACGCTCGAACTGCAGGATTGGCTGCCTGCGTTCCGCGCCCGCTATCCCGAGATGCGGCTCGAAGTGTCGTGCAGCGATCAGTTTGTCGACCTGGTGGCCGAGCGCTTCGATGTGGCGCTGCGCATCAGCAGCGCGCCGCTGGCCGACAGCAGCCTGATGGCGAAGCGGCTGGCCGGTTCCGATACCGTTCTCGTGGCCGCACCCGCCTACCTGGCCACGCATGGCCTGCCGGTCAACGCCAGCGATCTGGCCCACCACCAGTTGCTGGCGTTCACGGCGGCGCCCGTTACCTGGCAACTGACCGATGAGAAGGGTCACACCGAGCGCGTTGCCGCGCGGGGTGCGCTGGCTGCCGATGCGATCACCGCGCTGTATGCGGCGGCGCTGGCCGGCGCGGGCATCGCCGCGTTCACCGAGCGCACGGCACGCAGCGAACTGGCACGCGGCGGCCTGGTGCGTGTGCTGCCGCAGTATCACGCAGGCACCAGCCATTACTACGCGCTCTATCCGCACACCCGGCACCAGAACCCCAGGGCGCGCGCCTTCATCGATTTCATGGCGGATCACTACGGATCTGAGCCGGGGTTGTGATGCGCGAAGCGCTTCGGTTCGCGCTTCCGTCGTTTGGGACAGGCGTGGTGCATCGGTCCGGTGCATGCGCGCGTTGGATGCCGAGGCGCGTTTGAAAAACCTGCCCGGTGCGCCTTCAGCGCCTACAGTAGTGAAAGTCCCGGCGCCGGAAGCGGCGTGGGCACGGTCTTTGCGCGATATGGCCAGAGTAGGCCCACCACCATCATGCAAGAGCTTGCCTTTCGCACCCTGCTGTATCGGTACTTCTTTTTCGACTGGATGTTCAAGGACGCGAGCCGGGGCGACCTGATCGCGCGCACGGCGGCCTGGCGTTTCAACCAGTCCCGCGCGCACTGGCTGCTGACCTATATGCGGCGGTGGTTGTGGTGCGGGGTCTTGCTGTACGGGTTGGGCGGTGCCGTCGAGGTGCTGATGCGCGCGCCGGCGCTGTCCGCCTGCTTCTATGTGCCGGGCGCGCTCAGCGTGCCGGTCAATATCGTCATCGGCGTGATGTGGCTTGGCCTCAAGGCGTGTCCGGGGCCGGTGCGCACGTCTTCGCGCTGACTGTTTCAGGCTTGCAACGACCTGGGCCGGAATCGCGCCGGTAACGGGCGGCCGCTGCCCGCCAGCCTGCGTGGTGCGGCCAGTGGCTCGCTCCTTGCATGGACGCGAAGTTGCTCACACTCCCCGGTGTGTCGCCTGCAAGGTGCACGCGTCCACGTTCCAGATCATCAGGCCGGTGCGCCCGCGCGCACCTGTCGGGTCACGCTCCGAAGCCATGAGCCGCCGTCGGCATGCTGACGACGCTGTCCCATCTTGTCGGAGATTTGCCATGACCCGATACATCGTGCTCGCAAGCTTTACAGACCAGGGCATACGCTCTGTCAAGGACACCACCAAACGCGCCGCAGCCGTGCGCGAAATCGCGCCGCAATTCGGCGTGAAGGTGACCGATGTGTTCTGGACACTTGGAAAATATGACGTGATCCTGACGCTGGAAGCGCAGGACGACGCATCTGTGACCGCCTTTGGCCTGTCCATCGGCGCACAGGGAAACGTTCACACGCAGACACTGCGCGCCTTTACCGAAGACGAGATGAAGACGATTGTCGGCAAGATGCGCTGAACGGCGCTTGCCACGCCGCCGCCGCGTCACGCCTGCGAGCGGATCGACTTGCGCGGCGGCCCCGATGCCTGGCTGGCGTCGCCCTCGTCGCCGGTGCCGAGCGTACGCGCGGGCGGTGCCGACACCCCCGTCAGGTCTTGTCCCGCCAACAGCGACGGCGCAACCGCTTGCATCGCACGCGCGCCTTCGCTTTCAGCCGCCCACGCGGCGATTCCAGCCGCCAGCACGGCTGCCACACTCAGGATTGCTACCCAGCTGACCTGCTTCATGATGCGCTCCTTGGTATTTAACTGCGACTCGTTGAGTCGTAGTAATGCTAGGTGGGAAGGGCGACGTGTGCAAGCGGCCGCGCGAATTCCCTGACATCTCGTCGGGTCATTGTGAAAAACACCTTGCAGGTTTAAAACTACGACTCGTAGAATCGTAGTTAGCCAGGCGACGGGCAGACGGCAGGCGCCGTAGCCGTCGGATTGGCGACCGAACGCCGTGGAACCGAAAAGGGCTTGACCCAGGAGTCTGAAGATGTCGAAACGAATTCTTGTGATTGGCGCTGGCTTTGCTGGCATGTGGAGTGCACTGGCCGCAGCCCGCCTGCTTGACCAGGTGGGTCGTACCGATGTGGAGATCGCGCTGGTCGCCCCTGCGCCGGAGCTGCATGTGCGGCCGCGCCTCTACGAGCAGAACCCCAATGGCATGAAGGCGCCGCTGCAGGAGATCTTCAAGGCCGTTGGCGTGCGGTTTGTCCAGGGTGTGGTGGAGCGCATCGATGTCGAAGGCCGGCAGGTGCACGTGCAGGGCGTGGGTGCCGACGCGAATGTGGCGTCGCGCCAGACCCTTGATTACGACCGCCTGGTGCTGGCAGCTGGCAGCCGGTTGTTCCGCCCGCAGATTCCGGGGCTTGATGCGCACGCATTTAACGTCGACCAGATTGCCGACGCGGCGCAGCTGGAAGCGCATATCGCGGCGCTGGCGCAGCGCCCGGCCAGCGCGGCGCGCAACACGGTAGTGGTGGCGGGCGGTGGCTTTACCGGCATCGAGACCGCTGCCGAAATGCCGGCGCGGCTGCGTGAAGTGTTCGGTGACAGTGCCGACGTGCGCGTGATCGTGGTGGAGCGCAACAGCGATATCGGCCCGGATCTGGGCGCGGGCCCGCGCCCCGTCATCACCCAGGCGCTGCGCGAACTCGGTGTGACGTGGAAGCTCGGCTCGGGCGTGGCTGCGGTGGACGCGGAGGGCGTCACGCTGGAAAGCGGCGAGCGCATCGACGCCGCCACGGTCGTCTGGACGGCCGGTGCACGCGCCAGCGCGCTGACCGCCCAGATCCCCGCCGAACGCGACAGCTTTGGCCGCCTGCACGTGGACAGCCATCTGCGCGTCAAGGGCGTCGATACTGTCTACGCCACCGGCGATGTCGCCTATGCCGCGGTGGATGACGCCGGCAATTTCGCCATGATGTCGTGCCAGCACGCGATGAACCTGGGCCGTTCGGCCGGCCACAACGTGGCGGCCGACCTGCTGGGCCAGGCGCAGATTCCGTACAGCCAGCCGAAGTACGTCACCTGCCTGGACCTGGGCCCGTGGGGCGCGGTCTATACCGAGGGCTGGGACCGTCAGGTCAAGCTGGTCGGCGCGGAAGCCAAGGCGCTGAAGACGAAGATCAACACCGAGTGGATCTATCCGCCCAGCGCGAACCGTGCCGAGGCGCTGGCGTCTGCAGACCCGCTGCGCATCGTCGTGGCATAGGTCTACGGACAGGGCGTGGCGCCGCGCGCGCCACGCCATCAAGGAAGGGAAAAAAGAAGGGCGATCATGACGATCGCCCTTTCTGCCGTGGGTTTTGCCGTGTGCTGCCGTTGGCGTTCAGCCGCGCTTGCGGCCCTTCGCCGGCGCAGGGTCTTCCTTGTCGCCACGGCGGTTGGCCGCGCGGTCGGTGAGCCAATGCACCACTTGGGGTCCGAAGTTGGCGGGCGCCTTGTCGACCGTACGCTGTGCCAGATCGGCCAGGGTCTGCTGCTTGAGTTCGGTTCGCATGGCCCGCTCGGCCGTCTGCATCACGGCGTGGATCGAACACACGCCGCGCGTGGCCCAGGCCGGTGGCGCATCCTCGAACACCGCGCAGCGGCTGCGGATCTCGCGGCAGTCGAACAGCGACTTGTCGCCGTCGATCGCCACGACCACGTCATGCACCGAGATCCGCTCGGCCGGCCGCGCCAGCCGGAAACCGCCCCGGATGCCTTCGGTGGCCACCACGAGTTCGGCCCTGGCCAGCTTGGTGAACAGCTTGGCGACGTAGTCGACGGGAATGCCCTGCAGCTCGGCCAAGTCGCGGACGCTGGCCTCTTCAACGGCGGCATGGGAGCGGCTCAGGTAGAGCAGGCAGTGCAGGCCGTACTCGACCCCGGTGCTGATAAACGACATGGTCAATTCGCCCGATGAGTCTTAACTCGGATATGTTGGATCGCAGTTGAGAGCCTATACAAATCCGCGCCGGTCTGCAAGGTGGGGCCGTGACGCCCGTGTCCCTTGCGCGCCGATGTGACGTGCCAGCGCTAGGCGTTTACCCCCGCAACGCCAACGGCACCGTGTAAGAACCGGGTAAGGGGCGCGCATTACCTTGTCACCATGCCATGCAGAAGACACCCGCCGGGTGCATGCGAACAGATGTGGCAAGACGTGCAGCAGCGATGCGCAGGAGACAAGGATGCAAGAGGATCTGATCGAGAAACTGAAGGCCAGCCGGCAGTATCAGGAGCTGGTGCGTCGGCGCGGCCGGCTGGGCTGGCTGCTGACGGCCGTGATGCTGGTGGTCTACTACGGCTACGTGCTACTGATTGCCTTCGACAAGGAACTGCTGGCAACGCGCGTGGGCCAGGGCGTGATGACCTGGGGCATGCCCATCGGCCTGTTCGTGATTCTCTTTACCGTCGTGATTACCGGGCTGTACGTGCGCCATGCCAACCGCGTCTATGACGATCTGACCGACCGCATCAAGCAGGAGGTGGCATGATGACCCGTCACGCACTCGGCACCGCCGCCATCGGCGCGGCACTGCTGCTGTCCGTCAACGCCTTTGCGGCTGGCGGCGATCTGGGCCAGGCCGTGAAGCAGGCCACCAACTGGACGGCCATCGGCATGTTCGTGGTGTTCGTCATCGGCACGCTGTTCATCACCAAGTGGGCAGCCAAGAAAACCAAGTCCGCGGCCACGTTTTACACCGGCGGCGGCATCACCGGTTTCCAGAATGGCCTGGCGATTGCCGGCGACTTCATGTCGGCGGCGTCGTTCCTGGGTATTTCCGCGGCGGTCTACACCAACGGCTATGACGGCCTGATCTATTCGATCGGCTTCCTGGTCGGCTGGCCGATCATCACGTTCCTGCTGGCCGAACGGCTGCGCAACCTGGGCCGCTTCACCTTTGCCGACGTGGCCGCGTACCGCTTCAAGCAGGGGCCGATCCGCGCCTTCGCGGCGTCGGGCACGCTGGTGGTGGTGGCCTTCTACCTGATCGCCCAGATGGTGGGGGCAGGGCAGTTGATCAAGCTGCTGTTCGGTCTGGAATACTGGGTGGCCGTGGTCATCGTCGGCGCGCTGATGATGATCTACGTGCTGTTCGGTGGCATGACCGCCACCACGTGGGTGCAGATCATCAAGGCCTGCCTGCTGCTGGGCGGCGCGACGTTCATGGCCTTCATGGTGCTGGCACAGTATCACTTCAGCCCCGAGCAGCTGTTTGCCAAGGCCGTGGAAGTGCATGCGAAGAAGGACTCGATCATGAGCCCGGGCAACTTCATCAAGGACCCGATCTCGGCCATCTCGTTCGGCATCGCGCTGATGTTCGGCACCGCCGGGCTGCCGCACATCCTGATGCGCTTCTTCACCGTGCCGAACGCCAAGGAAGCCCGCAAGTCGGTGTTCTGGGCCACCACATGGATCGGCTACTTCTACATCCTCACGTTCATCATCGGCTTTGGCGCGATCGTGCTGGTCAGCACCAACGCCAGCTTCCAGGATGGCAGCGGCAAGCTGCTGGGTGGCGTGAACATGGCCGCCGTTCACCTGGCCAGCGCCGTCGGTGGCAACGTGTTCCTGGGCTTTATCTCGGCCGTGGCATTCGCGACGATCCTGGCCGTGGTGGCGGGCCTGACGCTGGCCGGTGCATCGGCGGTGTCGCACGACCTGTACCAGACGGTGTTCAAGCACGGCAAGGCCACCAGCGCCGAGGAACTGCGCGTGTCGAAGATCACGACGATCGTGCTGGGGTTCGTCGCCGTGGTGCTGGGTATCGTGTTCGAGAAGCAGAACATCGCATTCATGGTGTCGCTGGCGTTCGCCGTGGCGGCGTCGGCCAACTTCCCGGTGCTGTTCCTGTCGGTGCTCTGGAAGGGCTGCACCACGCGCGGTGCCATGGTGGGCGGCTTCCTGGGGCTGTTGTCAGCCGTGGTGCTGACGGTGCTGTCGCAGGCGGTGTGGGTGGACGTGTTCCACTTCAAGAACGCGCCGTTCCCCTATACGTCGCCGGCGCTGTTCTCGATGACGATCGGCTTCTTCGGCATCTGGCTGTTCTCGGTGACCGACAAGTCGCGGCGTTCCCTGCTGGACAAGGCCGGCTTCGAGGCGCAGGAGCTGCGCTCCGAGACAGGCATCGGCGCAGGCGAGGCCACCGCGCACTGAGATTTGCGCAATAAAAAACGGCCCCTTGATTCGCAAGGGGCCGTTTTTCTTTGGGCCGGCCGTCACGGCGCCTTCAGGCCGACGGCTGCGGTGTGCTCGAAAAGCCCATGCGCTTGTGCGATCCGTCGCAGAAAGGCTTGGTGTCGGAGTGGCCGCATCGGCACAGCCAGACCTGTTCGCCTTCAAACACGAAGGCCGCGCCGGCCGGGGTCACGATCCTGACTGGCCCCTTGATGCGCAAGGGGCCGTTGTCCTGCACGGTGACGGTGACAAGGGAGGTGTCGTCCATGTCGCCCTCCAGGTGAAATGCCCGGGCCCAGTCGACGTGGGCGGGCCCGATTCCCCTGGTCACTCTACTCCGTTCGGCGGCAGGCGGCGGGCCGCTCAGGCCTTGGCGACGACCTGGACCTGCAGCGCTTCGCCACCGGCGGCGACGGCCAGCAGGCGGTCCACGTTCGGGTGGGCGCCCGGGCGGTTGCGTGCATCGGCGGTGTGTTCCGCAAAGACGGCCAGGCCATGCTCGGCAGCCTGGGCATCGAGCTTGCCGAACGCCTGCTGCAGGTAGTGGTACACGGCCAGCGAACCCTGCTTGCCCTGCACGTTCTCGATGCTGGCGACCACGGTGCCCTTGGCATCGACCAGATCGATGCGGGCGATGCCGTCGATGGCGGGCAGTTGGGCGAGGTTGTCCTTGAATACCGGGCTAGGCTGGATCATGAAAGGGCTCCGTTGGGGTCTCTGGAATGCAAAAACGGACGGTGCCGTAATGGCGACCGTCCGTTCCTGTTTGTGCGTTGGTAGGCTCGATTGGACTCGAACCAACGACCCCCACCATGTCAAGGTGGTGCTCTAACCAGCTGAGCTACGAGCCTAGCGAAGGCGCGAATTCTATAGACGACTTTCGCAAAGCGCAAGCATTTATTTTGCGACACGTGTTCAAAGCATCAGCGTCTGGGCCACCAGTGCTGCGGCGGCGGCACTCGACATGCTGACGGCCAGCCAGCATCCCAGCAGAAGGGCGCCGCTTGCGATGCGTTGACGGGGTTTCATGATCGTGTTCTCCCGGGATCTGTGCTGGCGTTTGCCAATCAGTACTCGATCACCGGCGCATGCACCGGGGCAATCGACGGGTGCGCGGTCTGCGTGCGCTGGGCGGCCTTGTGCACCATCGTGTAGGCGTAGTCGATGCCCATGCCGTAGGCGCCCGAGTGTTCCTTCGCCAGGCCCGTCACGGCGTCGTACGTTTCCTTGTTCTTCCAGTCGCGCTGCCATTCCAGCAGCACCTGCTGCCACGTCACCGGCACCACGCCGGCCTGGATCATGCGCTGCATGGCGTAGTCGTGCGCTTCCTTGGTGGTGCCGCCCGAGGCGTCGGCCACCATGTAGATCTCGTAGTCGCCTTCCAGCATGGCGCTCAGGGCGAACGTCGTATTGCAGACCTCGGTCCACAAGCCGGCCACGACGATCTTCTTGCGACCGTTGGCGGCCAGCGCGTCGCGCACCTTCTGGTCGTCCCACGAGTTCATCGAGGTGCGTTCGAGCGTCTCCTTGCCCGGGAAGACGTCGAGCAGTTCGGGGTAGGTGTAGCCGGAGAACGATTCGCTTTCCACGGTGGTGATGGTGGTCGGCACGTCGAAGATCTTGGCTGCCTTGGCCAGGCCCACGGCGTTGTTCTTCATGGTCTGGCGGTCCATCGACTGCACGCCGAAGGCCATCTGGGGCTGGTGGTCGATGAAGATCAGCTGGCTGTTGCGCGGGGTCAGGACTTGCAGTTTGGCGTTCGACATGGTGTGCTCCGGAATGAAAGATGATTCAATAAGTTTGAGGTTTTATCGGGCGGCGCTGGCTTCGCTTCGTTCGTTTCGCTGCGTTGCTGCGCTGTCCATGTGCAGAACTATA
>NZ_PJRP01000003.1:0-196380 GCF_002858765.1 Cupriavidus pauculus | reverse complement strand
TTTGGCGTTCGACATGGTGTGCTCCGGAATGAAAGATGATTCAATAAGTTTGAGGTTTTATCGGGCGGCGCTGGCTTCGCTTCGTTCGTTTCGCTGCGTTGCTGCGCTGTCCATGTGCAGAACTATACCGACCGCCACCTCGGAGAAAGTGGGCTATCGTCGTCATAGTTATTCAAAATAATTGAATTGATGTGAGAGGCGCTGGTTTGACCGGACGGGTGACCCATCCACCTCAAGTTTCGGCCGCCGTTTCCGTCAACCGGAAGAGGTCAGTCCGATAACCCGCGGCGCAGGCAGGTGACAGACCGTCATGAAGAGCAGTGGGCAATGATCCGCGCCGTTCCGAACGGAGACATGAAATGAAGAAGCATCCGTCGATCCGGGGCTCGCTGAGCCTGCTGGTCGCGTTCTTTGGTGTGGCGCTGTTGATCGGTGCCGCCGTGGGCCTGTATTCGATCCACGCCGGCAACGAGGCGCTGAAGCAGACCTATACGGTCGATACGCCCGCCGTGGCCGATCTGGAAGCGAGTGCCGGCCAGTTGCTGCGGTTGCGGCTGGCCCTGGCCACCTATGCGTCGCTGGCCGAACTCAACGATCAGGACGGCGCCAACGCGGTGCTCAAGCGCTTCGACCAGTATCTGAAGAACGCCAACGAGCGCATTGACCACTACCTGGCGGTCACCGGCCAGGGCGACGCCGAACAGCAGCGCCTGGTCAAGGACATGCAGGACAAGCGCGCGAAGTTCCTCAGCGAGGGCGTCGAACCCGCGCTGGCGGCGCTGAAGGCCGGCGACCGGCAGGCCTTCCTGCAGCAGCAGGCACACAAGCTGCCGCCGCTCTACAGCGCCTACGAGAAAGCCATGCTGACGCTGGAAAAGCTCCAGGTCACCTATGGCGAGCAACGCTACAACGCCGCGCAATCGCGCTTCCAGCTGGTGGTGTGGGCCGTGATCGTGGGCCTGGCCGGCGCGCTGGTGCTGGGGCTGTTCGTGCGCTGGCTGATGATCCGCGCCATCGTCGCGCCGGTGGATGCCGCCGTGGCGCAGTTCCAGCGCATTGCCGGCGGCGACCTGACCGGCCGCGTGGAAGTGGCGAAGAGCAGCGAGATGGCCAGGCTCACCGGCGCGCTGCAGCAGATGCAGGCCTCGCTGATCAAGACCGTGGGCACCGTGCGCGCGGGCACCGATGCCATCGGCACCGGCGTGGGCGAGATTTCAAGCGGCAACACCGATCTGTCGCAACGCACCGAGGAGCAGGCCGCGTCGCTGGAACAGACGGCCGCGAGCATGGAGGAACTGACTTCCACCGTGAAGCAGACCGCTGAAAACGCAAAGCAGGCCAGCCAGCTGGCGCAGGGCGCATCGGGCCTGGCCGCGCAAGGCGGGGAACTGACGCAGCAGGTGGTGGACACCATGCAGCATATCGTGACCGATTCGCACAAGATTGGCGACATCGTCGGCGTCATCGAGAGCATTGCGTTCCAGACCAACATCCTGGCCCTCAACGCCGCCGTGGAAGCGGCACGCGCGGGCGAGCAGGGGCGTGGCTTTGCCGTGGTGGCGTCGGAGGTCCGTTCGCTGGCACAGCGCAGCGCGGGCGCCGCCAAGGAAATCAAGGGGCTGATCGAACTGTCGGCCAACCGCGTGGAGTCGGGTGCCGGGCTGGTGGAGCGCTCGGGGGCGACGATGGGCGAGATCGTGACGGCCATCGCCCGCGTCAGCGACATCATGAACGAGATCGCGGCTGCGGCGGCCGAGCAGAGCAGCGGCATCGATCAGGTGAACGTGGCCGTGACGCAGATGGATGAAGTGACGCAGCAGAACGCCGCGCTGGTGGAGCAGGCCGCCGCCGCGGCCGGTGCGCTGGAGGAGCAGGCGCAACGGCTGGCGGCTTCGGTGGCGGTGTTCCGTCTGGAAGGCGCTTACGCCTGAGGGCGTTGTCATCTCCCCTCTCCCGCAGGCGGGAGAGGGAAATAAAAACCCGCTTAGTGCGCGGACGTCAGCGTTGCGCGGACTGCCTTCACATTGCGCTCGGTGACGGGCGCGGCGCGGTTGTTCCAGCCCTGGCGCAGGAACGTGGCCAGCTCGGCCACCTCGGCATCGTTCATCCGATGCGCAAAGCCCGGCATGACCAGCACCGACGGCGCCTTGGCCGTCGACGGCGTGGCGGCACCGGCCAGGATCACGTTGACCAGCGCAGCCGGGCTGTCGGCATTGATCACGGTGGCCCCGTTAAGCTGCGGGAACACGCGCGTGGCACCTTTGCCGGTGACGAAGTGGCAGGCCGCGCAGTTGTCCAGGTAGAGCCGTTCGCCCAATGTCAGGTCCTTGGCCGCCGTCAGCTTGCGGATGGTGGCCATGCCGCCCTGCGGCTTCACGGTCGGAGACTTGCCCGGCACGGGCGGCAGGCTCTTCAGGTAGGCGGCGATCGCATCCAGGTCGACGGTGCGCATATGCGATGTGCTGTGCGCGACCACCTGCGTCATCTCGCCCGCCACGGCGGCGGTGCGGTTGCGGCCGGTCAGCAGGTAGTCAACGATGTCCTGGCTGGACCAGTGCGGCATGCCGCGCAGCGACGGCACGGGCCAGCCGTTCAGGTCGCCGCCGGCCAGGTATTGCGCGTCGGCGCTGGAATCGGCCTTTTCGTTCATGGCCACGCCGCGCGGCGTGTGGCAACTGCTGCAGTGGCCCAGGCCTTCCACCAGATACGCGCCGAGCCTGACCTGGTCGTTCCATTTCGGCTGCGGCTGGAACGGCTTGTCCGAGGCAAACACCAGGTTCCAGACCGCCATGCCCCAGCGCAGGTTGAACGGGAAGTCCATGCTGGTCTGCGGCGGCTGCAGGTTGCTGGGTTTCACGCCGCTCATGAAGAACGCGTAGAGCGCGTGGATATCCGCGTCCGTGACCTTGGCGTAGTTCGGGTAGGGCATGGCCGGGTACAGGTGCGTACCGTCGGCGCGCACGCCACGGCGCACCGCGTCGGCGAACTGCTTTTCGGTGTAGCCGCCGATGCCGCGCTGCCTGTCCGGTGTGATGTTGGTGGAATAGATGATGCCGTGGCCGCTGTCGATCGGCAGGCCGCCGCTGTACTCGGGCTTGCCCGGGGCGCTATGGCAGGCCATGCAATCGCCCACGCGGGCCAGGTAGGCGCCGCGCTGGATCAGCGCCGGGTCCGTGGCCGCCTGCGCGGCAGACGCCGCGACGGTGCCGAAGGTGGCGGCAATGAGAAATGACTTGAGGATGTTCATTGTCGTCGTGTTCAGGCTTGTACCAGCGGCCCCGGGTTCTTGAGGTACTGCTTCTTGATGGCGTCGGCGGCCATCAGCGTGATGGCGCCGATGGTGGCCGTCGGGTTGGCCTGGAAGTTCTGCGGGAACGCATTGCCGCCGGGCACGAACACGTTGTGCACGTCCCACGACTGCAGGTAGCGGTTCAGTGCCGAATCGCGCGGCGACGCGCCCATGATCGCACCGCCCACGTTGTGGGTGGACACGTACTTGGTGATGTCCCAGTGCGAGTCGAGCGCCAGGAAGCTCTCCGACATCGCATCGGGCTTCAGTTCCTTCGAGATGTTCAGCACGATGTCGCGCAGGTAGCGCTGCAGCTTCAGCTCGTTCTGGCGCCAGTCGAACGTCATGCGCAGCAGCGGCTGGCCCCACGGGTCGCGGTAGTTCGGATCCAGATCCAGGTAGTGGCCGCGATACGACATGCACGTGGTGGTGATGCTGATCTTCATCGACCGGCCGTACCAGTCCACCATGGCTTCCTTCCAGCCCTTGCCCCATGCGGGCGTGCCGGGCGGCAGCGACGTGCCGATGGGCGCGCCGGTAGCCTGCGAGCTGTGGATCTTGGCGCCGCCGATAAAGCCCAGCGACGGGCCGTCGAAGTTGCCCGGCGAGATGTCGTTGAACATCTCGCCCGTGGCGCCGGCGGTGGCAAACGGGTTGAAGTGCTTGTCCTTGAAGAACAGCGTGGCACCGCCATTGCTCAGGAAGGCGTAGTTGCGGCCGACCGTGCCCGTTTCGGACACCGGGTCATACGGCTTGCCGATGCCGGACAGCAGCATCAGGCGCACGTTGGCGAACTGGAAGCTCGACAGCACCACGATCTTCGCCGGCTGGAAGACTTCCTTGCCGTGCTCGTCGATATAGGTCACGCCGCGCGCGGTCTTGCGGTCGGCGTGCAGGTCCACGCGGATCACGTTGGCGTTCACGCGATACGAGAAGTTCGGCATGCGCTTGACCACATCGAGGATGGTGGTCTGGGGCGACGCCTTCGAGTAGTTCAGGCACGGGTACTTGCTGCAGTAGCCGCAGTAGTTGCACGGAGCCAGCTGGGCGCCGTACGGGTTGGTCCACGCCTGCGACACATTGGCCGACGGGTTCGGAAACGGATGATAGCCGAGCTTGCGCGCCGCGCCCGAGAACATCGAGCAGTTCAGCGTGTCCTGCAGCGCGGGCAGCGGATACGGGTTCGAGCGCGGGCCCTCGAACGGGTCGCCGCCGGGCTGCACCTTGCCGCGCAGGTTGCCCGTGTTGCCGGACAGGCCGCAGACCTTTTCAAAGAAGTCGTAGTACGGCTCGATTTCATCCCACGTGAACGGGAAGTCCTTGACGCGCATCTCGGGGTCGAGCGTGCCGCGCTTGTAGGCCTGGTCCGCGTAGGTCTTGAGCTTGATGTCGGTTGGCGTGGGGCGGATCAGCACGCCGGTCCAGTGCAGGCCCGAGCCGCCCACGCCGGTGCCGGGCGCGAAGGCGCCCCATTTGCGCGTGGGCAGCGCCGCCTGGTCGCGGTTGTAGCGCACGGTCAGCGCGGCGTCGCGTGGCGTGGCGAATACCTTGTTGCGCGTGGCGTAGGCGTATTGGTCGGCGGGCTTGGGGTAGGCGAAGTCCTCGGGCGGACGGTCGGGGCCGCGTTCGAGGGCGCGGACCTTCAGGCCGGCCTGGGCCAGTTCGATCGCCATCAGCGATCCGGCCCAGCCTAGGCCGACGATGACGACGTCAACGTCGTCGTTGGTGATGTGGGGCATGAGTTGTTCTGGTTCTGGGCGCAGGGCGCCGCCACGCGCGGGGGCGTGCCGGGGCTGCGTGAAAAACGGAAATCGGCGGAAATCGGGAAAGAAGCGGGCAGGGCAGCCAGTCAGGCGCGCTTGCCGCTGAGGCTGACCGGGCCCAACGGGTACTTCACGTTGTGCTGGTCCACCCATTCGACGTACTGGCCGCGCGCGCCGGGGAAGCCGATGGCAACCCAGGCCAACATGTCCTTGTTGCCGCCGTACTTGGGGTCGGCCAGGTAGCCGTTCCTGGTATCGCCAAGCAGTTGCGAGAAGAACTGCGATGCCTTGAGCGAAGCCTCGCCCAGCGCGGCAAAGTCGACGCCGTTTTTCTGCAGTGCGGTCAGGAAGGCGTCCTGCTGGTCGGCGCCCAGCCGTTCAAACGGCTTGCCGTGCTGCGCATGGGCGGCCTGCTGGGCCAGCCGGATGCCGTTGCGGTAGATGTCCTGCGGCGCGTATGGCAGCTGGAAGCCGAGCGTGGCCGGTGCCTTCGGGTCATGCGGACCCTGCAGGTAGATGTCGGCGCCCAGGCCATCGTGCAACTGCTGGTCGATGAAGACGGGCACGTTGGTTTCGAGCGCGCTGGGGCCCTTGCCTTCGGCCGGAATCAGCCGGTCGCACGCGGCCAGCACGAAGGCCCACTCGGCGGCATTGAAGAAAACGGGCTTGTAGTGCTGAAGGTGAACGTCTTCGAGCCCCTTGGCACGGAGCTCATGCAGCGGAATGGCAGCAACGGGGACGGCGACGGCGGTCGCCTTCAGGAAGGCGCGACGTGAAAACGGGGGCGTTGACATATGGGGTCCTATGGCAAGCCAGGCGCTGTCCCCACGCGAATCTTTGTTCTGTACCCCGGATTCGTCTGACGACTGGAAATAAGTCGGACATCGTACATCTAAGTTGTTATGCAATGCAATGATTAGATTGCTAATGGATTGTTCGGTGCCATGGATAGTGAGCGGGTGAGTGCGCGCGTGCCTTCTTGTCCTGATTCGTGGGCCGTGCGATAGCACCATGGACAGGCCGCCCGACCCGCGGCGCCTGGCCAGGGTCGATGAGCGAAATACCCCGCAACGACAATCCTCAGCCTGTATTTCGGCAATTCCCGAGCAAAATCAAGGGAAATTGCATAAAGCACTTTGTGTAAAAAAATACATAGGCAGAATGGCTCGGCTGCCTCCAGCGTCACATGAACAGAGGCGCTCCCGCTCAAGGGATTGGATAACTGACAACACGCAGTGGCTGCGGCCGCGCAAAGGAGAAGGACATGTTTGGTCTTTTTGACAGCATCATCGATGCGGCTTCCTCGGTTGTGGACACGGTTGTGGAAACCGCCAGTTCCGTTGTGGACGTCGCGTCCGACGTCGCCAGCGGAGCGGTCGATCTGGTAGCGGATGGCGTGGGGGCGGTGGCTGACGTCGTTTCGGAGAATCCAGGCACTACCGCCGCTGTCGTGCTTGGCGCGGTGGCCACCGGCGGCGCGGCCCTGGCCTTTGCTCCCGCCATCGGCGCAGCTGCCAGCGCGGCGGGTCTCGGCGTCGCTGGCGGAACGCTCTCGGGCGCCGCAGCCAGTTCAGCGGGCCTCGCGGCGCTGGGCGGTGGCAGCCTCGCGGCAGGCGGCATGGGGATGGCGGGAGGTACCGCGGCGGTGACGGCAGCCGGGGCAGTTGCTGGTGCGAGCGTGTCCGGTGGCGCAGCCATCGCAGCGAACAAGCTCTCCGACCAAGCCTGATATCAGGGGTGCGAACCTTTGCCAGACGTCGCGGTGGACGCAAAGGGACCCCAAGGTGCGGATGAGGCGTCTTGCCGGGAGCCCTGACCGGCTTCGGCGCGGAAGGGATTTGCGGCCTGTCACCGGCATCGTTTAGGGTTACGGCTGTGGCGCCCGCCCCGATAACAATCCCAACTCCCGCACGAGGAGACAAGAACATGACCCCTTGGCTCACACGCGCCGCCGCAGCCATCGGCTGCAGCCTGGCCCTGATCGGCGCCGCACCGGCGCACGCCGACGATGCCGCCAAGCTGACCATCACCGCCGGCACCCAGCAGAAAACCCTGACCCGCGACGCGCTGCTGAAAGACCGGCGCCTGACCAGCGTCACCGTCGACGACGACAACTACAAGCGCCGCATGACGTTCAAGGCCATTCCGATGGCGGCGCTGCTGGCCGGCCTGCCGGCGTCGCCGGATGGCAGCGCCACCACCGCCGCCACCGATGGCTATGTCTCGCACCTGCCGCTGGGCCTGCTGCTGGCCGAGCGTGCGGACGGCCCGCGAGCCTGGCTGGCGGTGGAAAACCCTTCAAAGCCGTGGCCGAAGCTGAAAGGGCAGGATATCGGCCCGTTCCGGCTGATCTGGACCGTGCCGAAGTCTGGGAAGCAGGCCGATGCGCCGGTGCGCATCACCGAAAGCCTGTGGACATGGGCGATTGCGCGCATCGATCTGGGTGGCACCGCCGCCGAGCGCTTCGCGGCGATCCGCCCGGCCGAAGGCGAGCCCGCCGATGGCCCGGTCATGCGCGGCTTTGCCGCGTTCCAGCGCGTCTGTTTCTCGTGCCACTCGATGAACCGCGCCGGCGACGCCAACCTGGGGCCGGACCTGAACGTGCCCTACAACCCGGTGGAGTACCTGGGCGACGACAAGCTGTCGAAGCTGATCCGCAACCCGCAGGCGCTGCGCTGGTGGCCAGGCTCCAAGATGTCGTCGATCGACGAAAAAACGCTGTCCGACGCCGAACTCAAGGACTTGCTGGCCTACCTGCACCACATGGCGGGGCGCAAGGTGGCAGCCCCGCCGCCGGGGCAATGAGCCTCTGAGCCCCTGAGCGCCGCGGCGCGTGCGTCAGACGTCGATGGCGGCGGCCGACTGCAACTGGCGCCGCAACTCGAACTTCTGGATCTTGCCCGTCGACGTCTTGGGCAGCGGCCCGAAGTACACGGCCTTGGGCACCTTGAAGCCGGCCAGCAGCGTGCGGCAGTGGCCGATGATTTCCTCGGCGGTGGCACTGGCGCCGTCCTTGAGTTCGACGAACGCGCAAGGCGTCTCGCCCCACTTGGCGTCGGGCTGGGCCACCACGGCGGCGGCCATCACGGCCGGATGGCGGTAGATCGCGTCCTCGACCTCGACGCTGGAAATGTTCTCGCCGCCCGAGATGATGATGTCCTTGCTGCGGTCCTTGATCTTGATATAGCCGTCGGGCATGCACACCCCCAGGTCGCCGGTATGGAACCAGCCGCCGGCAAACGCCTCGCGCGTGGCGCGGTCGTTCTTCAGGTAGCCCTTCATGCAGATGTTGCCGCGGAACATGATCTCGCCGATGGTCTCGCCGTCGCGCGGCACCGGCTGCATCGTGTCGGGGTCCAGCACGGCCACGCCCGCCTGCAGGTGGTAGCGCACGCCCTGGCGGGCCTTCAGCACGGCGCGTTCTTCCATCGACACGGTGCGCCAGTCGTCCTGCTCCGCGCAGGCCGCGGCGGGGCCGTACACCTCGGTCAGGCCATAGACATGCGACAGCTCGAAGCCCATCTGCTCCATCTGCGCCAGCACGGCGGCCGGCGGCGGGGCGCCCGCTACCATGCCGCGCACCGGCCCGCACAGGCCTTCTCGCCACGTGGCCGGAGCGCTGACCAGCGCGGTGTGGACGATGGGCGCGGCACAGTAGTGGGTCACGCCTTCGTCGCGCATCAGGTCGAAAACCTGCTTCGGATCGAACTTGCGCAGGCAGACGTTGACGCCGGCGCGCGCGGCCACCGTCCACGCAAAGCACCAGCCGTTGCAGTGGAACAGCGGCAGCGTCCACAGGTAGACCGGATGCTTGGCCATGTCCCATTCCAGGATGTTGGACACCGCGTTCATGGCCGCGCCACGGTGGTGGTAGACCACGCCCTTGGGGTCGCCCGTGGTGCCGGACGTGTAGTTCAGCGCGATGGCATCCCATTCGTCGGTGGGCATCTGCCAGTCGTAGTCGGGGTCGCCGCCGGCCAGGAAGCGCTCGTAGTCGGTGTCGCCAAACGGTGCGTCGGGTTCGGGGCCGAGCACGTCATGGACGGCGATGACCTTGAGCCCCTGCACCTCGCGCGCAAGCTGGCGCGCCACGTCGGCAAACTCGGTATCGGCCAGCAGCACGCGCGCTTCGCCATGGCGCAGCATGAAGACCAGGTTGGCGGCGTCCAGGCGGATGTTCAGGGCGTTGAGCACCGCGCCGGACATCGGCACGCCGAAATGCGCCTCGATCATGGCCGGCGTGTTGGGCAGCAGCACGGCGACGGTGTCACCTTTGCCGATCCCGGCGCGCGCCAGGGCACTGGCCAGCCGGCGGCAGCGCGCATAGGTGTCGCGCCAGTTCTGGCGCACCGGGCCATGCACGATGGCCAGGCGCTGACCGTAGACCTCGGCCGCGCGGGCAATGAAGTCGAGCGGGGTCAGCGGCACGAAATTGGCGGCGTTGCGGCCCAGCCCGGTGTCGTAGTCGGTCGGCATGATGCGTGTCTCCTGTCTGGATCCTGTTGGATTCGTGTTGTGTTGTCGGGGCCACGCTATCATTGCGCGCGGGCCGACTCTGTCGTCCAGACGACAGAGTTGCCCCAACCGCGACATTGACGCATCTTGCGCCCAGTTGGCGTAAGTTTCGCGTCAGATTCGATTGGGTAAAGGTTACCGCAGGCTCATGAACGTTCACGAAGCGCTTGAACAACACGACTGGTATCGCGCGCTGGCGCCCGAGCATCGGGGGCTGGCGGCGTCGGGTACCGTGGTGCGCACGTTCGCGCCCGACAGCTATATCGCGCGGCGCGGCGAATACTCGCGCTACTGGATTGGTGTGGATGCGGGCCTGATCAAGCTGGCGGTCTACACGCCGGATGGGCGCGGCTGCACGTTCTGCGGCGTGCCGGCCGGCGGCTGGTGCGGAGAGGGCAGCGTTATCAAGCGCGAGGAGCGGCGCTACGACGTGATCGCCATCCGCGAATCGCGCGTGCTGCTGGTGGCGGAGACGATCTTCAACACGCTGCTGGCCGACAGCCTGCCGTTCGCGGGCTACGTGGTGCGCCAGCTGAACGAGCGTATGGGCCAGTTCATCGCCATGGTGCAGAACGACCGCCTGCTTGGCGCCGATGCCCGCGTGGCGCAGGCCATCGCCCAGCTGTTCCATCCGGCGCTCTATCCGAAGACCACGGCGGTGCTCGAACTGTCGCAAGAGGAAATCGGCCTGCTCACCGGGCTGTCGCGCCAGCGCGTGAACCAGGCCCTGCGGCGGCTGGAAGCCGAGGGCATGGTCGGGCTCTCGTACCAGACCATCCGCGTGACGGACCTGGAGGCGCTGCGCCGCTTCGGGATGTCGGAACTGTAGGGCGGTCAGCCTGCCGAAAGCGGGGCGATTGCCGCGCCGCATGGCCGTTTCACCAATGTGCGCGTTTTACGGGTCGCGGGGAACACTGGCACAATTCGGGCCGATTCCCCAATTCCGTGCCCCCGTCCCCATGCAACAACCGCTGGCCAACCTCGCGGCCATTTCCCTCGATCTCGACGATACCCTCTGGCCCTTCACGCCCGCTGTCATCCGGGCCGAGCAGACCCTGTACGACTGGCTGCTGGCGCAGGCGCCGCGCACATCGGGCCTGCTGACGTCGCCGCAGGTGCTGGGCGAGCTGCGCGCGCAGTTCCAGGCCGAGCGGCCCGACCTGTCGCACAGCCTGCGCGAGCTTCGGCTGGGGTCGATCCGCATGGCCCTGGAGCTGTCGGACGAAGATCCGCAACTGGCCCAGGCGGCCTATGACGTGTTTTTTGCCGCGCGCCAGCGCGTGGACTTCTTCGAGGATGCGTTTCCGGCACTGGAATGGCTCAGCGCCCGCTTTCCGCTGGTAGCCGTGTCCAATGGCAACGCCAGTCTGCACGTGACAGGCGGCCATCACTTCTTCCATGCAGCCCTGAACCCGGAGAGCGCCGGCTGCGCCAAGCCCGATGCCGCGATCTTCCATGCGGCGGCCGAACTGGCTGGCTGCCAGCCGGAACGGATGCTGCACGTCGGCGACGATGCGGATCTGGATGTGGTGGGGGCGATCGCGGCGGGCGTCCAGGCCGCGTGGGTGGTGCGCTCGGACGATGCCGCTGCGGCGCGCTGGGCCCGCAGCAGCCAGGCGCCACATGTGATCGTGCGCGATCTCTATGCGCTGTGCCGGGCCATTGACCCGACTTGTCCGGTGGCGCGGGCGATGCCGGCCGGGGCCGCCTGGTGAGCGCGGCGCTGCAGCAGCGCGCATCGGGGGCTTCGGGCGTTGGCTGGTTGCTGGTGATCGTGACGGCGGTGGGCTGGGGCTTCGGCTGGCCCGCGATGAAGATCCTGATTCACGACTGGCCTGCGTTGTTTGCCCGGGGCTCCGCCGGCATGCTGGCGGCGCTGGGTCTGGCGGTGCTGGCCGCCGTGCGTGGAGAAAGCCTGGTGCCGCCGCGCGGGCTGGCCCGGCGCCTGCTGTTGACCGCCGCGATCAACGTGTTTGCCTGGATGGGCTTTACGGCCTTGTCGTTACGTTGGCTGCATGTGTCGGAGGCCGCGCTGCTGACCTACACGCTGCCGATCTGGACCACCATGCTGGCGTGGCCGGTGCTCGGCGAACGACCCGCGCCACAGAGCGTGGTGGCGCTCTGCGTCGGCATGGCCGGGATGTTGCTGCTGGTGGGCGGCGATATTGCCAGTCTCGTGCACAAGCTGCCGGGAATTGCCTTCGCGTTATCGGCGGCGCTGCTGTTTGCGCTGGGCGCGGTGACGTCGCGCCGGCCGATCGCTATGCCGCCCATTGCCCTGAGTGCTTGGCTGATCGGGCTGGGCTCGCTGATGATGATTGGGATCGGCCTGGCGACCGAACATCCCGACCCGTCGCGGCTGACCCCAGCCGGCGCCGGTGCGCTGGTCTACATGGCACTGGGGCCGATGGCGCTGTGCTATCTGGCGTGGTTTGGCGCGCTCAGGCGCGTGCCGCCCGGTTCCGCGTCGGCGGGATTGCTGCTGGTACCCGTGATTGGCACGGTGTCCGCCGCATTCATGCTGGGCGAACCGCTGGGTGCGCGCGTGGTGACGGCGCTGGCCGTCACGCTGAGTGGCGTGGCGCTCGAACTGCACCGCAGTACGAAAGCGGCACGCGCCTGATGCCGGCAGGCCGGCTATAGCGAGTCTGGCCCGAAGGCGTCAGTCCTCGGACTTTTCCTGCGGCACGGCTTTGCCGAGCAGCTTGCCGAGCAGGCCGTTCTTGCCGGTGCCCTGCTGGCGCTGCGACTTGGGCGCCAAACCTGCCCGGTTGGCGCCGGCCTGCTTCAGGCTGTTGTTGATCTTGAGGCCCTTGTTCTTTTCCAGGTCGGTTTTCTTCACGGACGGCTTTCCAATTGGTTAAGCCGCGCATTGTACGCATGTGCGGCGGGGCCGCGACATCGGGCGGCATCGTCGATGCAAGGATCGCCTCAGTCCTCGCCCTTGTCTGCGACCTTGTCGTCGCCCTTGATGGCCTGCTTGGTCGCCTGGTAGCCGCGCTTGGTGGTATCCGCCACCGCGTGGCCGGCGTCTCGCGCCCCATGGCCGATGGTGATGCCGGCTTCCTTGGCACCGTGGCCAATCGTGCGGGCCACATCGGCGACGGCGTGGCCGGTTTTCTTGCCGGCTTCCTTGACCTCTTCCTTGAAGGCGTGTGCGTCTGACGACACACTGGCGTGCGCCAGGGGGCTCATGGCCGCCATGGCGGCTAGCGACATCGTGAGGATCGTCGTGCGGAGCTTCATGTTTCGGTCTGGTCCGTAGCGGGTTCACGTGGCTGTATTTTACTCGCGCCCGCGCCAGGGCATGCCGGACGCGGGCGGCCATGGCTAGCGCGGCGCGGGCCCCGAATCCGTGATCGCGCTATAGACCAGCGTGCGCAACTGGCGGCGCACCGGGTACGCCGACGACGGCAGCAGTTGGGTCAGGAACAGCCCGATCAGGTCTTCCTTGGGATCGACCCAGAAGAACGTGCTGGCGGCACCGCCCCAGAACATGTCGCCGGCGCTGCCCGGAATCAGCGTGCTGGCCGGCGCGATGGTGGTGGCAAAGCCCAGGCCGAAGCCCACGCCGTCGTAGGTGGCTTCGCTGAACATCGAGCGCGACAGGCGCGGCAGGTCGACCCCGCCCGGCAGATGGTTGGCGGTCATCAGCGCCAGCGTCTTGGGCCCCAGCAGGCGTACGCCATCGAGTTCGCCGCCGTTCAGCAGCATGCGGGCGAAGCGCATGTAGTCGGCGGCCGTCGACACCAGGCCGCCGCCGCCGGACAGGAAACCGGGCGGTTGCAGGTACGGGCTGGCCTGCGGATCGTCCTGCAGCATCGGGCCGCGCGGCGTGATGACCTTGGATCCCAGCGCCCCCACCGCGTAGCACGCGCAGAACCGGGCGGCCTTGTGCGCGGGCACGTGGAAGCCCGTATCGACCATGCCCAGCGGGTCAAAAATCCGCTGCTTCAGGAAGGCGTCGAACGGCATGCCGCTGATCTTGCCGACCAGGTAGCCCAGCACGTCGGTGGCCACCGAGTAGTTCCAGGCCTCGCCGGGCGAGAATTCCAGCGGCAGCGTGGCCAGTTTCTCGATCATGTCGTCGAGCGTGCCTTCGGTGGCCAGTTCGCCAATCTTCAGCTTGCGGTAGGCCGCGTCGACGTTGCTGTTCTGCTGGAAGCCGTAGGTCAGGCCCGAGGTATGGCGCAGCAGGTCAACCACCAGCATCGGCCGTGCGGGCGGGCGGGTCTGGAAGCTCTCCATGAAGCCACCCGCGAACACGCTCAGTTTTTCCCAGGCCGGGATGTACTTGCTGACGGGGTCGTCGAGGGCGATCTTGCATTCCTCCACCAGCATCATGATGGCCACCGACGTGATCGGCTTGGTCATCGAATAGATGCGGAAGATGGAATCCTCGGCCAGCGGCACCTGCCGCTCGCGGTCGGCCTGGCCCAGCACCGCGTTCACCGCCAGTTCGCCGCGCCGCCACACCTGCACCAGCGCGCCGGGCAGCTTGCCGGTGGCGACGTAGGTCTCATCGATAAAGCGGCCGATCCGGTCCAGCCGATCCCGGGACATCCCCTGCGTCTCCTGCATATCCGCGCCTCCGTGTTGGGTTGAAGTCGGGGCGCGGGCCGCAGTCAGGCGGAGGGCTTGCGCGCCCCCCACGGCAGCGTTCCGCGCCAGGGCCATCCCAGCGTCATGCCCGCGGCGGCCACCAGGATCAGCGCCGCCCCGCCGATTTGCGACAGGTGCAGGTGATGCCCGAAAGCCAGCCGGTCCACCAGAATGGCCACGATAGGATAAATGAACGACAGGGCGCCTGTCAGGTGCGTCGGCAGCTTCTGGATCGCGCCGTACAGCAGGATGTACATCAGCCCGGTATGGACGAAGCCCATGGTCGCCAGCGTGGCCCAGGGCAGGGCGCCGGCCGGCAGATCGGCGCGCAACGCCATCGGCAGCAGCATGACGGTGCCGACCACCACGTGGATCAACGCGATCAGGTGCGGCGGCACGCCCTTGAGCTGCTTGGCGACCAGCGCCGCCAGCGCGTAGAAGAACGCCGCACCCAGCGCCAGCGCGATCCCCAGCAGGTAGTTGCCGTGCGCCGCGCCCGCGCCGGGCTTGCCTTGCACGATCAGCAGCATGCCGCCGAACGGCAGCAGCAGCCACGCCACCTTGGCCACGGTGAGCCGTTCGCCCAGGAACAGCGCGCCCATCGCCACCAGCATGAACGGCTGGGTGTTGTACACCGCCGTGGCAATCGAGATCGATGCACCTTCGTAGGCCGAGAACAGCAGCAGCCAGTTGGCGACGATGGCCACCCCGCCGGCCACGGCCAGCAGCGCCTGACGCAGCGTGATGCTGCCCGGCCGCAGGTAGCCACGCGCCAGGCAGACCGGCACCAGCACCAGCGCGCCGAAGGCGCAGCGCCAGAACACCACCTGCGTGACCGGCCGTCCCGATACCACCACCAGCCAGCCGATGGTGCCCGAGATCACCATCGCCGCCACCATTTCCAGCATGCCCCGCGTTCTGTCGTTCACGACCGTCTCCCGTTCCCGTGATGGCGCCTTTGCCAAATGAGGGTTGCAGTTTAAGGGCTGTGGCCTACAATCCACAGTCGAAAATGCAGGTCTTCATCGTCTTCTTTTGCTTTTTGTAAGGCAGATTCTCGGAAATACCTTATGTCACTCGATGATACCGACCGCCGCATCCTGGCCTTGCTGCAGCAGGACGCCCGCATGCCTGTCAAAGCCCTGGCCGAACAGGTGGGCCTGTCGTCCCCCGGCGCGTCGGAGCGGCTGCGCCGGCTGGAGGACCGCGGCGTGATCCGCGGCTTCACGGTCGATGTCGAGCCGCGCACGCTGGGCTTTTCGATGCAGGCAATCGTCCGCATCAAGCCCTTGCCGGGCAAGCTGCAGGCGGTGCAGAAGCTGATCGAGGGCATCCCCGAATTTGCCGAATGCGACAAGGTCACCGGCGACGACTGCTTTATCGGCCGGCTGTATTTGCGATCGATCGAGCACCTGGACCATATCCTGGAGCAGATCACGGAGATGGCCGAGACCAGTTCGGCCATCGTCAAGTCGCAGCCGGTCAAGCGGCGCCTGCCACCGCTGTAGCCTCAGACGGGCACCCAGCCGGGGTGAGGGCTGTGGGATAATCCCCAGCTTTGCCCGGCGCCCGGCTCACAAGGCCGCCCGCACGGGTTTGTCCAGGCCCTGTCGATCCCCCCGTGGGCCGCTGCGTTTGCGTAATTTCCAAGCACCCACAATGCCCACATACCGTTCCAAGACCTCCACCGCCGGCCGCAACATGGCGGGTGCGCGCTCGCTGTGGCGCGCCACCGGCATGAAAGACGAAGACTTTCAGAAGCCGATCATCGCGGTGGTCAATTCGTTCACCCAGTTCGTGCCGGGTCACGTCCACCTGAAAGACTTGGGCCAGCTGGTCGCACGCGAGATCGAAGCCGCCGGCGGCGTGGCCAAGGAATTCAACACCATCGCCGTCGATGACGGCATCGCCATGGGCCACGACGGCATGCTGTACTCGCTGCCGAGCCGCGACATCATCGCGGATTCCGTGGAATACATGGTCAACGCGCACTGCGCCGATGCCATGGTGTGCATCTCGAACTGCGACAAGATCACCCCGGGCATGCTGATGGCCGCCATGCGCCTGAACATTCCCGTGATCTTCGTGTCGGGCGGCCCGATGGAAGCCGGCAAGACGCGCCTGGCCAACCCGGTGACCAAGACCATCGAACTGAAGAAGCTCGACCTCGTGGACGCCATGGTGATGGCCGCCGACCCGTCGTACACCGACGCCGAAGTGGAGCAGGTCGAGCGTTCGGCCTGCCCGACGTGCGGCTCGTGCTCGGGCATGTTCACGGCCAACTCGATGAACTGCCTGACCGAGGCGCTGGGCCTGTCGCTGCCGGGCAACGGCACCGTGGTGGCCACGCACGCCGACCGCGAACAGCTGTTCAAGCGCGCCGGCCACCGCATCGTGGACCTGGCCCGCATGTACTACGAGCAGAACGACGAGCGCGTGCTGCCGCGTTCGGTGGGCTTCAAGGCGTTCGAGAACGCCATGACGCTGGACATTGCCATGGGCGGTTCCACCAACACCATCCTGCACCTGCTGGCGATTGCCCGTGAAGCCGAGATCGACTTCACGATGACCGACATCGACCGCATGTCGCGCTCGGTGCCGCAGCTGTGCAAGGTGGCGCCGAACACGAACAAGTACCACATCGAAGATGTGCATCGCGCCGGCGGCATCATGGGCATCCTGGGCGAACTGGACCGCGCCGGCAAGCTGCACACCGACGTGCCGACCGTGCATACGCCCACGCTCAAGGACGCGCTGGACCAGTGGGACATCGTGCGCACGCGGGACGAAGCGGTGCGCATGTTCTACATGGCTGGTCCGGCGGGCATCCCCACGCAGGTGGCGTTCAGCCAGAACACGCGCTGGCCCAGCCTGGACCTGGACCGCGCCGAAGGCTGCATCCGCTCGTACGAGCACGCGTTCTCGAAGGAAGGCGGCCTGGCCGTGCTGACGGGCAATATCGCGCTGGACGGCTGCGTGGTGAAGACGGCCGGCGTGGACGAGAGCATCCTGGTGTTCGAGGGCACGGCCCACGTGACCGAGTCGCAGGACGAGGCGGTCGAGAACATCCTCAACGACAAGGTCAAGGCCGGCGACGTGGTGATCGTGCGCTACGAAGGCCCCAAGGGCGGCCCGGGCATGCAGGAAATGCTGTACCCGACCAGCTACATCAAGTCCAAGGGCCTGGGCAAGGCCTGCGCGCTGCTGACGGATGGCCGCTTCTCGGGCGGTACGTCGGGCCTGTCGATCGGCCACTGCTCGCCTGAAGCGGCGGCCGGTGGCGCCATCGGCCTGGTGCGCGACGGCGACAAGATCCGCATCGACATCCCCAACCGCACGATCGACGTGCTGGTGTCGGACGAGGAACTGGCCACCCGCCGCGCCGAGCAGGATGCGAAGGGCTGGAAGCCGGCCAAGGTGCGTCCGCGCAAGGTGTCGGCAGCGCTCAAGGCCTACGCCAAGCTGGTGATGTCGGCCGACAAGGGCGCCGTGCGCGACCTGTCGCTGCTCGACGACTGATCTGCCGGGCCCGCGTGGTCCGGTCGCTCCTGCAACGCCGCGCGCCCCGCCAGACGGGGCGCGCGGCGTTTTTGCATCGACGGCGCGTGGGCGCCGTCCGTCGTCCGCCGGGCAGAGCTCCGGTTTCAGCCCGTAAAACTTTGATGCGCTGCAGAGTGACACGGCACCCGGCTGGCGCCTATAAGCCTTCTGGCCAGGCTGTTTCGTGAGTTTCACGCCGCAAAACCGTAGCGATCCAGGAGCGCGCATGCCCCACGTCCGCAAGCTGTTGCTGTCCCTGTCGGTGCTGTCCTTCCCGATGCTGGCCGTCGTGCCCGCCGCCCAGGCGCAGGCGTGGCCCGCCAAGCCGATCCGCATGGTAGTGCCGTATCCGCCCGGCGGGCCCACCGACATCGTGGCGCGCGTGGTGGGGCAGAAGCTGTCCGAGCGGCTGGGCCAGCCCATCGTCGTCGACAACCGCCCCGGCGCCGGCGGCAATATCGGCGCCGATGCCGTGGCCAAGTCGGCCCCTGACGGCTACACGATGCTGGTGGCCACCACCGCGCACGCCATCAACATGACGCTGTTTGCCAAGCCCGGCTACAACACGCGCACGGACTTCGCGCCGGTGTCGATGCTGACCAGCGGCCCGCTGGTGCTGGTGACCGCGCCGTCCACCCCGGCCCACAACGTGGCCGAGCTGATCGCGATGGCCAGGGCGAATCCGGGCAAGGTCACGTTTGCCAGCTCGGGCAACGGGCAATCCACGCACCTTGCGGCCGAACTGTTCGACAGCATGGCCGGCATCCGCATGACGCACGTGCCGTACAAGGGCAGCGCGCCCGCGCTGACCGACGTGATGGCGGGGCAGGCCACGGTGATGTTCGACACGATGCTGTCGGCAATGCCGTTCGTGCGCGACGGCAAGCTGCGCGCGCTGGCCGTGACCGGCGCCGCGCGGTCGCCGGCGGCGCCCGATATTCCCACCGTGGCGCAAGCCGGCTTGCCCGGCTACGAAGCCACCGCGTGGAACGCGCTGCTGGTGCCGGCCGGCACGCCCGCGGCCGTGGTCGACAAGCTGGCCGACGCGCTGAAGGCCGTGCTGACCCAGGAAGATGTGCGCACGCGCTTTGCCGCGCAGGGGTTCGCCGCGACATGGACATCGCCGGCGGACACGGGCAAGTTCGTCGCCCAGGAGATCGACAAATGGGGCAAGGTGGTGAAGGCGTCGGGCGCGACGATCGATTGAGGGGCGGCGCCCCGGGCCATCGTCACGCGAAACGCGCGCCGCCGTCGGCATCCACGACCACGCCGCTCAGGTACGACGCGCGCGCCGACGCCAGATACACGACCAGGTCGGCCATCTCGTCGGCATGGGCGGCGCGGCCGAAGGGCAGGTGCTCCAGCATTTCCTGCCAGCGCGATTCGTCGTTGAACTTCTGCCTGGCGCGGGCCTTGTAGAGCGTGACCAGCCGGTCGGTCTCGGTGGGCCCGGGATTGACGCCCACCACGCGCACGCCGCGCGACGTGGCATGTGCGCCCACGGCGCGCGTGAAGGTCGATAGCGCGGCATTGCCGGCCGCACCGCAGAGATAGTCGTAGCGGGGCATCTCGGCGGCGATGCCGATCACGTTGACGATCACGCCGGCGCCGCGCGCCATCATGCGCGGCAAGGCCATCCGCGACAGGTCGATGTAGCCGAACACCTTCAGGTCCCACGCCTGGCGCCATTGCTGTTCGCTCATGGCGGTCAGGCCTCCGCCCGGAATCGCGCCGGCGTTGTTGACGAGGATGTCGATCAGGTCGAATGCCGGGGCCAGCCGCTCGCGGACATCGGCCTGCGAGAGATCACCCACGAAGGTCTCGACATCGATGCCGTGCTGGTCTTTCAGCGTGCGTTGCGCGCGCTCGGCCGATTCTGCCGTGGTGCCGGCAATGGTGACGCTGGCCCCTTCGGCCGCGAAGGTCCTGGCACAGGCCAGGCCGATGCCGCGCGTGCCACCCGTGATGAATACCGACTTGCCTTGCAGATGCAGATCCATGAATGCGTGCTCCGTGGAGGGCCGGCGGACGCGCCGCCTGCGTGACGTCGAAGATGCAGCATCGTACGCCGGTCGGCGCTATTCCGCCGGGCGTGCCGCGTCGCGCGCCAGCGCCACGAAGTTGGTGACCAGCCGCGACGGCCGGTCACGCCGCCACGCCAGCGCCAGGTCGATGCGCGGGGCCGGGGCGCGCAGCGTGCGGTAGGTGACGCCCCTGGCGGTGAACTGCTGGGTGCAGGCCGGCACCAGCGACACGCCCAGTTCGCCCGACACCAGCGCCAGGATCGACGCGATTTGCGGCGCCGGCTGGCCCAGCCTTGGCTCGAAACCGGCGGCCCGGCACGCGCGCAGCACGGCGTCGTGCAGGCCAATGCCCAGGGTGCGGGGCGTCAGGATGAAGGGCTCGTCGCGGAGCGTCAGCAGGTCCAGCCCGCCGCGTCCGCGAGCCGCCGGGTGGGCCGACGGCAGGGCAGCCACCAGCGCCTCGCTTTCCAGCGTGATGACCTCGATCTCGTCGGGCTTGGGGTCCGATGGCCGGATGATGGCCATGTCGAGCCGCTTCTGCAGCACGGCGTCCACCAGGGCGATCGAATTGGCCTCCTGCAGCGCCAGCTCCGCATCGGGATAACGATTCCGGAACGCCCGGATGCTGGCCGCCACGATCGGATTGATGGCTGCCGTGCCCGTAAAGCCCACGCTGAGCCGGCCCGTTTCACCGCCGCCGGCGCGCCGCGCCGCGCGGATGGCCTGGTCGGCGCGTTCCACCAGCGGCGCCACGGCCTCCAGGAAGGCCTGCCCGGCCTCGGTCAGTTCGGCGCCATGCGGCACGCGATGAAACAGCGGTGCGCCGATTTCCTTTTCCAGATCGCGGATCTGCAGGCTCAGCGGGGGCTGGCCAATGCCCAGGCGCGCGGCCGCGCGCGTGAAGTTGCGTTCCTCGGCCACTGCCAGGAAGTAACGGATATGGCGGAGTTCCATGGGTATTTGTAAAAGGTATCAACGTGGTCTACGCCATATATTGGACGAATTCCATCCCGGGCGGTAGATTCGAGCCGTGCTTACCCGATGTCGATCATGTCTGTCTCCACCCCCACCGCCGAACCTGCCCACCCCGCTCATCCCACACCCCCCGCCCGCCACTCGCAGCCATCCTCGACGGTCGGCCTGAGCGCAGCTTCCCCGGCGCGTTCGCCGGAATGGGTGCGCAGTGGCACGCCAGCCTATCGGCGTGCGTGTTTGGCGCTGTTTCTGCTGGGGTTTGCCAGCTTCTCGCTGATCTACTGCGTGCAGCCGCTGCTGCCCGCGTTCGCGGACAGTTTCGGCATCAGCCCGGCGCAAAGCTCGCTGGCGCTGTCGCTGACCACGGGGCTGCTGGCCATTGCCATCACGATGGCTGGCGCGTTTTCTCAGGCGCTGGGGCGACGTGGTGTCATGTTCGCCTCGCTGGGACTGGCGGCCCTCTGCAATCTCGTGGCCGCGGCGGTGCCAAGCTGGCATGGCCTGCTGGCGGCGCGGGCCCTGGAAGGGCTGGTGCTGGGCGGTGTGCCCGCCGTGGCCATGGCCTGGCTGGCCGAGGAAATCGAGCCATCCCAACTGGGCCGCGCCATGGGGCTCTATATCGGCGGCACGGCCTTCGGCGGCATGATGGGGCGCGTCGGCATGGGTCTCGTGACTGAGTTCACGTCTTGGCGCGTGGCGATGGGGTTCCTGGGCGTGCTGTGCCTGGTGTCGGCCGTGTGCTTTGTCCGTTTGCTGCCGCGCTCGCGCAACTTCGTGCCGCGTCCGGGGCTCGATATCGGATTCCACCTGCGTGCCTGGGGCGGCCATCTGCGCAATCGCGCGCTGCTGCGCCTGTACGCGGTGGGTTTCGTGCTGACCAGCATCTTTGTCACGCTGTTCAACTACGCCACGTTCCGCCTGTCTGCCGCCCCGTACGGGCTGAGCCAGACGCAGATCAGCCTGCTGTTCCTGGCATTCGGCTTTGGCATCGTGTCGTCGTCAGTGGTGGGGCCGTTGACCGCGCGCTTTGGCCGCCGGCGCATGCATATGGCCGGGTTCGCACTGATGTTGCCGGGTGTGCTGCTGACGCTGGCCGGACCGCTGGCGGCGATCTTCGCCGGGATCGCGCTGGTGACGACGGGCTTCTTCGTGGGGCACTCCGTGACCAGCGCCTCGGTGGGGCCGGCCGCCGGCGCCGCGAAAGGGCACGCGGCGTCGCTCTATCTGCTGTTCTACTACATGGGTTCCAGCGTGACCGGATCGATTGGCGGCTGGGTGTGGCAGCACGGCGGCTGGGTGGCCATCGTGGCACTGACCGCAGCGCTGGCCCTCGTGGGGATGGCCCTGGCCGGCACCGCGCGGCCCCAGCCGCGCATCGCCAGCCGGCCCTCCAGCGCCAGCTGACCCTTTCAGCACCGTCTCTGTCAGGTCTGGGCGCCGTGCGTACGGCGCCTTTTCGTTTCATTGCATTGCCTTATGCCATGTCTGTGTACCATGGCGCGCTTTCGGACTGCGCCGGCACGGCATGCGCCTGGAAGCCAGCCATGCGGGGCCGATAATGTCTGCACATCCATCGTGCTGACTGGTCCGGTGGATAGGACCAGCTGGTTCCATTGAGTGACCCGGCCATGGGGCATAGAGTCCGCCTGAACCCCACGGGAAGTACACAGAGGCGGAGACATAGATGTTGATCAGTCGAAGAAAGCTCCTGGCCGGCGCGACGCTGGCCATGTTTGCAACACTGGCCCCGGTCCAGCGCGCGATGGCGCAGGACAAGCCGATCACGATCGTGGTGGGCAGCCCGGCCGGCGGCACCACCGACGCACTGGCGCGCCTGATTGCCCGCTCGCTGGGCGACACGCTGCACCGTACGGTGGTGGTGGACAACCGGCCCGGCGCCGGCGGCAATATTGCCGCGCAGTACGTGGCCCGCGCCACGCCGGACGGCAGCACGCTGCTGATGAGCTTTACCGGCCATACCATCAACGCGTCGCTCTACAAGAACCTGCCGTTCGATCCGGTCAAGGATTTCACGCCGATCACGATGGTGGCGCGCGTGCCCAGCGTGCTGGTGGCCCGCAAGGGCGTGCCGTTCGACAACACGGCCGGCCTGATCGACTACGCGAAGAAGAACCCGGGCAAGCTCACGTTCGCGATCGGCGCGCAGGGTTCGTCGCTGCACCTGGCCAGCGAGCAGTTCAAGCTGGCCACCGGCACCGACATCGTGAACATCCCGTACAAGGGCACCAACCCGGCGCTGACCGACGTGCTCGGCAACAACACCGTGGACCTGATGTTCGCCAGCACCGTGAACGTGCTGCCGCACCTGAAGTCGGGCACGCTGAAGTTCCTGGGCGTCAGCAGCAAGGACGCGCTGCCGCAATTCCCGGGCGTGCCGCCGATCGGCCAGACGGTGAAGGGCTTCGAGTCGTCGGCGTGGTTCGGCCTGTTCGGGCCGGCCAAACTGCCGCCGTCCGTGACGGACCAGCTCTATCGCGCGGTGAAGGTGGCCGTCGAAGACCCGGCTTACAAGAAGCGCATGGACACGGAGGCGGCCACGGCCGTCAGCATGACTCCGCAGGCGTTCGGCGCGTTCGTGCGCAGCGATATCCAGCACTGGGCCAAGGTGATCCAGGCGTCCGGTACCAAAGTGGAGTAAGGAATAGCAATGATGGGCCAGACATTGGCGCAGAAGCTGTTGGCCAGGGCTGCGGGCCGGGCCGACGTGGCGCCCGGCGAGATTGTCACGTGTCGCGTGGATCTGGCGATGATGCACGACTCCAGCGGTCCGCGTCGCGTGAAGCCGATGCTCGAAAAACTTGGCGCGAAGGTGTGGAATCCGGACAAGGTGGTGCTGGTAACCGACCACTACGTGCCCGCGCATGACGCCGACAGCCGCAGGATCGTGCAGATCGCGCGTGACTGGGCGCGCGACGAAGGCGTGGTGCGCTTCCACGACATGGAAGGCATCTGCCACGTGGTGGTGCCTCAGAAGGGCTATCTGCGGCCCGGCATGTTCGCGGTGGGCGGCGACAGCCATTCGTCCACCGGCGGGGCGTTCGGTGCCTACATGTTCGGCATCGGCGCCACCGAAATGCTGGGCGTGCTGGTGACGGGCGAGATCTGGGTGCGCGTGCCGCAGACCATCCGCATGCGCTGGCATGGCCGCCTGGGTGCCGGCGTCTCGGCCAAGGACATGATGCTGCGCATGTGCACGCGCTTCGGCATGGACGGCGGCCAGTACCAGGCCGTGGAATACACCGGCGACGCCGTGTCGGCGCTGTCGATGCAGGAGCGCATGACGCTGGCCAACATGACCGCCGAACTGGGCGGGCAGGTGGGACTCATCGCCCCCGACGCGACCACGCGCGATTGGCTGCTGGCCGCCGGCGCGCCGGCCGATGCCATCGATATCGACAGCTGGCAGTCAGACGCCGACGCGGCCTGCCTGGCCGTGCATGACTTCGACGCGACAACGCTGGCGCCGCAGGTGTCGCGTCCGCATACGCCGGCCAATGCCGATGATGTGGACGTGTTCGGCAACGTCGGCATCGACATTGCGTATATCGGCGCCTGCACCGGCGCCAAGCTGGATGACCTGCGCATGGCGGCACAGGTGCTGCGCGGCAAGCGCGTGGCAAGCGGCACGCGCCTGCTGGTGGCGCCGGCCAGTGCCGCCGACCAGCAGCGCGCCGCGCAGGAGGGCACGCTGGCCGCGTTGACCGACGCCGGCGCCGAACTGCTGCCCAACGCCTGCGGCGCATGCGCGGGCTACGGCGAGCATCGTTTTGGCGAAGACAGCGTGGTGATCAGCGCCACGGCCCGCAATTTCAAGGGGCGCATGGGCGCGGCATCGTCGCAGGTGTATCTCGGCTCGCCGTACACGGTGGCCGCTTCGGCCATTGCCGGCCGTATTGCCGATCCACGGGAGGTGCTGGCATGAGTCGTTTTTCCGGCCGGGCCTGGGTGTTCGGTGACGATATCAATACCGATCTGCTGGCGCCGGGCGCCTACATGAAGTTCGGCATCGAAGAGATCGCGCGCCACTGCATGGAAGCTGTGGACGCGTCGTTCGCGGCGCAGGTGCGCCCCGGCGACATCGTCTTCGGCGGACGCAATTTTGGCGCGGGGTCGTCGCGCGAACAGGCGGTGGAGGTATTGCGCCACCTGGGCGTGGTGGCGGTCGTCGCGCCGTCGTTCGCCGGGCTGTTCTATCGCAATGGCTTCAACCTCGGGCTGCCGCTGCTGACCTGCCCGGCGCTGCCGGCGGTGACGCCCGGCCAGCGCGTGGGCTGCGAGATTGACAGCGCCCAGGTCCATATCGAGAATGCCCCGACGCTGCAATGCGAGCCGGTGCCCCCGCATCTGGTGGCCATGATCCGCGACGGCGGACTGGTGCCGCACCTGGCGCGCCGCATCGCGTCGGGCCAACTTTCCGTCAACGAGGAAGTGCAATGACTGCAATGACGCTGAAGCAACGCCTGCAAGGCACCGGCATCGTGACCGCACCGGGAGTGTACGACGCGTTTTCGGCCCTGCTGGTCGAACAGGCCGGCTTCCAGGCCGCCTACCTGTCCGGCGCCAGCATCGCCTACACACGGCTGGGCCGGCCCGATATCGGCTTCCTGTCGCTGGAAGACGTGGCATCGGTGACGCGCAATATCCGCGAGCGCTGCCCCACGCTGCCGCTGATCGTTGATGCCGACACCGGCTTTGGCAACGCGCTGAACGTGATGCAGACCGTGCGCGTGCTGGAGCGTGCCGGCGCCACGGCCATTCAGCTCGAAGACCAGTCGATGCCCAAGCGCTGCGGTCATCTGGACGGCAAGACCGTGATCAGCGCCGCCGAGATGGCCGGCAAGATCCGCGCCGCCTGCGACGCGCGCCGCGACGACAGCACGCTGATCATCGCGCGCACCGACGCCGTGGCCGTGGAGGGCATGGAAGCGGCACTGGCGCGCGCCGAGCAGTATGCCGAGGCCGGTGCCGATGTGCTGTTCGTGGAAGCGCTACGCAGCCGCGAGGACATGACGGCAGCCATCGGCCGCCTGGGTCGCCGTGCGCCGCTGCTGGCCAACATGGTGGAGGGCGGCAAGACGCCCGTGCTGCCGGCCGCCGAACTGGAGGACATCGGTTTCCGCATCGTGATCTTCCCGGGCGGCACCGTGCGCGCGCTGAGCTTTGCGCTGCGCGACTACCTGGCCAGCCTGCACGCCAACGGCACTACCACGCCGTACCTGGACAAGATGCTGTCGTTCCAGGCGCTCAACGGCGTCATCGGCACGCCGGAGATGTTGGCGCTGGGCAAGCAGTACGAGTAACCCGATGCGACGCGTGCTTGCCTGACCGGGCCGGCACGCGTACCGTGGCGGTATCGCCCCCGGATTCGTTGCCCCCGGATTCCCTGGCTCGGACATCCCTGGCCCACATATCCTCGGTCCACACTTTCCGGCCCGCACCGCCTGTCTGCCGTCCCGCCCGATGCTCGACGCCCACGCTCCGCTGACTTCCCTGCCGCGCTTCCAGCAGGTTCGCCTGATCCTGCGCGAGCGCATTCGCGGCGGCCACTACGCAACCGGCCTGCCGCTGCCCGGCGAACGCCAGTTGGCCGAGGAATTTGGCGTGGCGCGCGTGACGGTGCGGTCGGCGCTGGCGCGGTTGCAGGAAGAAGGGCTGGTGATGCGGCTGCGCGGCAAGGGCACGGTGCCGACCGCACGCAACGTGCCACAGCCCGAGGCCGCCGTGCAGACCGTGCGTGGCGGGCTGCTCGACAACATCGTCAGCGTCAGCATGCGCACGCGCGTGCAGGTGCTGGAATGGAAACGCATGGCGGCGCCCGCCGCCGTCAGCGCCGCGCTGGCCCTGCCGCCGGGCGCGCCCGTGCTCAAGGTGGTGCGGGTGCGCAAGTTCAAGGCGCAGCCGATCTCCTATACCGAAGTGTTCGTGCCCGACGACCTCGCGGCCGCGCTGGACCGCCATACGCTGCAGGACACGCCCATGCTGGTGGCGCTGGAGCAGCATGGCATCGAGGTGGTATCGGCCGAACAGACGCTGGGCGCCGCCGTGGCCGATCTGGATGTGGCACGCATCTTCCGCATCGCGCCCGGCGTGCCGTTGCTGCGCGTGTCGCGCGTGGCTTCCGACGCGAACGGGCGGCCGGTGCAGTTCCTGGTGGGGCTCTACCATCCGGAGCGTTACACCTACCAGATGCGGCTGACGCGCGCGGGGGCGTCGACACGCGTGTGGATCGACGCCGACCAGCCCTGATCAGCGGCGCACCAGCGCCACCACGTAGACGCAGGCGTCCGGGCCGGGATTGATGAACGTGCAGGGCGCCGGCGGCCCGAGCTGCAGGCAGTCGCCAGCGGCCAGCGTGTGCGCCAGTTCGCCTTCCTCGAAGACCAGCGTGCCATCGAGCACCCAGATCTGCTGGTGCTGGAACGTGAAGGCCGACGACGGATACGTCACCCGCGCGTGGCCGGGCAGCGTGACTTGCACCAGTTCCAGCATGCCGCCGTTGCGCGGCGACACGGCGCGGCGGGTGTAGCCCGTTTCCGGGTCTTGCCACACCTGCTGCCCGGCGGCGCGGCTTAGGCGTTCGCCAGCCTGCTCGGCCAGCGCCAGCAGCATCGACAGTTGCAGCCCGAAGGCACCTGACAGGCGTCCCAGCACGGTGGCCGTGGGGCTGGCCTCGCCACGTTCGATCTTGCTGATCATCGCCTTGGATACCCCGGAGCGGTCCGCCAGTTCTGCCAGAGACCAGCCGCGCGATTCGCGCTCGATGCGCACGCGGGCGGAAATGGCGGTGGTGGGATCGTCGGGCAGGCGGCTCATGGTGGCGAGGATCGGGAGGGTGGTCGGATTATAGAAGCGGCATGGCCGGGAACGGGTTAACCCTCACCGCAAAATCTTCACGATGATGCGCATTCGTCCACTATAGTGGATGAAAACCCACCCAGCCATGCCACCCGGAGCCGCCCCCATGCCCCGTGAAATCCGTCTGAACGCCTTCGACATGCATTGTGTCGGCCACATCCAGCAGGGCATGTGGACCCATCCGCGCGATCAGTCGCACCGTTACGCCGAGCTTCAGTACTGGATCGATTACGCCAAGACGCTGGAGCGCGGCCTGTTCGACGGCCTCTTCTTTGCCGACGTGGTGGGTGTCTACGACGTCTATGGCACCAGCCCCGACGCGGCGCTGCGCGGCGCGGTGCAGGTGCCGGTCAACGACCCGACGCTGGTGATTCCTGCCATGGCGGCGGTGACGCGGCACCTGGGCTTTGGCGTGACCGCCAATCTCACCTACGAGCAGCCGTTCCTGTTCGCGCGCCGCATGTCCACGCTGGACCACCTGACCGGCGGGCGCATCGGCTGGAACATCGTCACCGGCTATCTGGACAGCGCGGCGCGGGCCATTGGCATCGACGGCCAGGTGGCCCATGACGACCGCTACGACCTGGCCGACGAGTACATGGCGCTGGTCTACAAGCTCTGGGAAGGCAGCTGGGACGACGACGCCGTGGTGGCCGACCGTGCCACCGGCGTCTATGCCAATCCCGAAAAAGTGCGCGTGATCCATCATCACGGCCCGCAGTACAAGGTGGATGCGATGCACCTGTGCGCGCCATCGCCGCAGCGCACGCCGGTGCTGTACCAGGCCGGTTCGTCCACGCGCGGCCGCTGCTTTGCCGCCACGCACGCCGAGTGCGTGTTCGTCAACGGACAGAAGAAAGAGGGCGTGAAGGAGATCGTCGATGACATCCGCGCGCAGGCGGTACAACTGGGCCGCCAGGCCGACGATGTGAAGGTGTTCCTGGGCGCCACGCTGGTTGTGGGCCGCACCGATGCCGAGGCGCGCGAGAAGTTCGAGGAGTATCGGCGTTACGTCAGTTCCGAAGCCGCGCTGGTGCACGCGGCGGCGTCGCTGGGCATCGACTTCGCGCGCTATGACCTGGACGAACCGATCCAGACGGGCAAGAGCCAGGCCATTGTGTCGAACGTGGAGGCCATGACGCGCAGCGCGGGCCCGCAATGGACGCGCCGCAAGCTGCTGGAACAGATGGTGCTGGGCAGCCGCCAGCCGCCATGGGTGGGATCGGCCGAGCATGTGGCGGACCTGCTGATGGCCTGGAGCGAGGAGACCGGCGTGGACGGCTTCAACCTGTCGCGCACGGTGGTGCCGGAGTGCTTCGAGGACGTGATCGACCTGGTGGTGCCGCTGCTGCAGGAGCGCGGCGCCTACAAGACGGCGTACCAGCCGGGCACCTATCGCGACAAGCTGTTCGGCACGGCGCGCTTGCCAGCCACCCACGCGGCGGCGCAATATCGCGGAACCGGCGCCAACCGGGCATAGACAAGACGCATCATGGTAGACAAGACAACCTTTCGCGACGCGATGGCGGGCCTGGGTGCCGCCGTCAACGTCATCACCACGGACGGCGTGGCCGGGCTGGCCGGCTGCACGGCGTCCGCCGTCTGCCCGGTTACCGACGATCCCCCCACCTTGCTGGTCTGCATCAACCGGTCCAGCCGCAACAACGCCGCGATTCGCCAGAACGGCCGGCTCTGCGTGAACGTGCTGGCCGCCGAGCAGCGCGACGTGGCCATGCGCTTTGCCGACAAGGACCTGTCGCTCGACGAGCGCTTTGCCTGCGCGGAGTGGCAGCAGCTGGCCACGGGCGCGCCGGTGCTGCACGGCGCCGTCAGCGCCCTTGATTGCGAGATCACCTCGGTGACCGAAGTGGGCACGCATACGGTGTTCTTCTGCGCCGTCAAGGCTGCGCACAGCGCCAGCGGGCGGGCCGGCCTGATCTATTTCGGCCGGGATTTCCACCCCGTGGGCACCGCCGCACACCCAACGACCGCCTGAGATGACGGCACCGACTTCGACAGCCGCGCCGGCGCAGCAGCGCCAGCGCGGCAAGCTGTTCTCGATCGCCATCCTGCTGCTGGCCGAAGTGGCGGCGATGGGCGTCTGGTTCTCCGCCAGTACCGCCGTGGCGCTGATCAAGCGCACCGAGGCAATCTCCCCCTTCGACGAGGCGCTGCTGACCAGCGCCGTGCAGTTTGGCTTTGTGGCCGGCACGCTGATGTCGGCGCTGCTATCGCTGCCCGACCGCTACGACCTGCGCCGTCTGTTTGCCGGCTCGGCGCTGGTGGCCGCGCTGGCCACGGGCATGCTCGCGTTCATCGCGCCCACGGGCGGGGCGGTGGTGGCGCTGCGCTTCATCACGGGCATGTGCATGGCCGGCGTCTACCCGGTGGGCATGCGCCTGGCGGCAACGTGGGCCCGCGCGGACCTGGGTTTGCTGATTGGGTTGCTGGTGGGCGCGCTGACGCTGGGATCGGCCAGTCCGCATCTGGTGGCCGCGTGGCTGACGTCCGCCGCAGGCGGCCCGGACTGGCGCACGATCTACGCCGTGGCGGCGGCCTGTGCGGCGGGCGCGGCGCTGCTGATCGGCATGGCCGCGATTGGTCCCAATCTCAGAAAGGCCGCACGCATCGATCCCGCCAAGATCGCGCAGGCCTGGCGCCAGCCGGCGGTGCGTCTGGCCAACCTGGGCTACCTGGGACATATGTGGGAGCTTTATGCGATGTGGGCGTGGCTGGCGCTGTTCCTGCAGCAGACGTTCGCCGCACGGGGCATGGCCGATGCGCGGGGCCGGGCGGAACTGCTGACATTCGCCGCGATTGCCATTGGCGCGCTGGGCGCCTGGGTGGGCGGGTGGCTGGCCGACCGCGTGGGCCGCACGGCCGTCACCATCGGCGCCATGGCCACCAGCGCAAGCTGCGCGGCGCTGATGGGCTGGCTCGATACGGCACCGATGGCGGTGCTGGTGACGGTGGCGCTGGTCTGGGGCGTGTCGGTCATCGCCGATTCCGCCCAGTTCTCGGCCAGCGTGACCGAGCTGGCCGAACCGTCATCGATCGGCACCCTGCTGACCGCGCAGACCTGTGCCGGCTTTCTGCTGACGCTGGCCAGCATCCACCTGGTGCCCGACGTGGTCGAATGGCTGGGCTGGCGCGCCGGCTTCGGCATGCTGGCCATCGGTCCGGCGCTGGGTTGTGTGGCGATGTGGCGGCTGCGCGGCCACCCCGATGCGCGCAAGCTGGCGGGTGGCCGGCGCTGAGTTGCCGGCCTAAGCTGCCGGCCCAAGTTGCCGGCCCAAGTTGCCGGCCCAAGTTGCCGGCCCAAGTTGCCGGCCCAAGTTGCCGGCCCAAGTTGCCGGCGAACCCTGGCTTGCTTACTTGCTTGCGCCCAGTTCCATGATCATCCGCGACAGCAGATAAAGCCGCGGCACCACGCTTTCGACCTCGGCGTATTCGTCCGGCGTATGGATGCCGCCCCCTACGATGCCGAAGCCGTCGAGCGTGGGCGTGCCGACGCCAGCGGACAGGCTTGAGTCGGCGGCACCGCCGCTACCCTCCAGCGTCAGCTTGCGTCCGATTTCGCCATAGATGGCTTGCGCGCGGGCGGCCAGCTGGTCCGACGCGGCATTGCGCGGCATCGGGGGGAAACCACGTACCAGCGAGGTTTTCACCTCCGTATCGGGCACCAGCTTGTTGGCCGACACGCGCGCCAGGTCGCGCTCCACGCGGTCAAATTCCTCCGGCACTGCCACGCGCAAGTCTGCGAAAGCGGTGGCCTGGTCGGGAATGACGTTGGTGGCGCCGCCCGCCTTGAGCACGGTGATGTTGAAGGTCGTCTGCTTGGCGCTGTCCCCGAGCTTGCCCAGTTGCAGCACCTGGTGCGCCAGTTCGGTGGCGGCATTGCGGCCTGACTCCGGCGCGACGCCCGCGTGAGCCGCCTTGCCCTTGACGTCGATCTCCGCCGTGCCGCTGCCCTTGCGCCAGACCACCAGCCCGTCTGCGGGCCGGCCCGGTTCGAGGTTGAGAGTGACGTCATGCTGCCTGGCCTCGCGCTCGATCAGCGCGCGCGTGCCCTTGGAACCCGTTTCCTCGTTGGTGTTGAGCAGCAGCGTGACCTGGCCGTACTGCTTGAAGTCGAGCTGCTGGAGGATCTTCATCGCGTACAACCCCGCGACGATACCGCCCTTGTCGTCCATCACGCCGGGGCCGTAGGCGCGCTTGTCCTTGATGTAGAACGGCTTGGCGCGAGCGGTGCCGTCCTTGAAGACGGTGTCCATGTGGGCCATCAGCAGGATGCGGGTCTTGCCGGTGCCCTTCCACGTGGCAAGGATGTTGTTGCCCACGGCCGGCGCTGCGGAAACCGTCTCCACGTTCGCGCCCGCCTTGCACAGTTCATCGGTAACGATGGTGCCGATCTGGGCCAGCCCCGCCTCGTTGCCGGTGCCCGAGTCGATATTGACCAGGCGTTCCAGCAACTGCAGTGCGTCGCCACGGTAGTGCTCGGCGGCGGACAGCACCTTGGGGTTGGCGTCGGCGGCAAAAGACAGGGGGGCGGCGCACGCCAGCAGCGCGGCGAGGGCAAAGCGGGATGGCTTCATGGATACCTTGTCATTGGAGTGGGGCAGCAGCCGTTATACACGAGATCGGGCCAGGTGCCCGAGGGCACCCGAGCCTTACTCGAAGTCCGGCTCGCCCTGCCAGTCGAAGAAGTCCGGCAACTGGTCCGAGACGCGGTTCGGAAAGTGGGCGGGACGCTTTTCGAGGAAGCTGGCGATGCCTTCCCTGGCGTCGTCCGACTGGCCGCGCGACTGGATGGCGCGGCTGTCCAGCCGATGCGCGTCCATGGGGTGGGCCGCGCCCGCCATGCGCCAGATCATCTGGCGTGCCATGGCGACCGAGACGGGCGCAGCGTTGTCGGCAATCTCCCGGGCAAGGGCGTAGGCCGCGGGAAGCAGGTCCTCGGGGGCATGGAGCGAGCGCACCAGGCCGCGTTCGTGCGCTTCCTGCGCGCTGAACACCCGGCCCGAAAAGCACCATTCGAGCGCGGTCGAAATACCCACCACGCGCGACAGGAACCATGACGAGGCGGCTTCCGGCGTGATGCCGCGCCGCGCGAACACGAAGCCGAACTTTGCGTCGGTCGAGGCGATGCGGATGTCCATCGGCAACTGCATGGTGACGCCGACGCCCACCGCCGCGCCGTTCACGGCGCCGATGACCGGCTTGAGACTGCGGAAGATGCGCAGCACGACGCGGCCGCCGCCGTCGCGCTTGACGCCGGTTGCGCCGTAGCGCTTCTCGTAGTCGAACGTGGCGCCGCCGCTGGACAGGTCGGCCCCCGCGCAGAACGCGCGGCCGCTGCCGGTCACGACGACGGCGCGCACCGCATCATCGGCATCGGTCGCGTCGAAGGCGGCAATCAGCTCTTCGCACATCTGGTGCGTGAAGGCATTCATCTTGTCGGGACGGTGCAGCGTAATCGTGGCGATGCCTTGCTGCACGGCGTACTGGAGCGTTTCAAAGGTCGGGGGCGTCGGGGCGGCCATGGTCGGGAACGTGGTGGAAGGTCGCGGCAGCGTAGCATCTGCGGCGCCCCCGTGGTGCGGGGCTTCCGCTGCGCGGAACACGCGAGGCCATCGGCAACAAAAAAGCCCGGCACGCGGCCGGGCAAAATTGGAAAGTGGAAAGTGTCTTGCTGCGGGGTCAGAAGCGGTGGCGCACCCCCACCATCGCGCCGAACTGGCTGTCGCCCGCACGGATGTTGTCGCTGCTCAGGCTGGCGTGCGACGAAACGCCATTGCTGGAGCGGTTCCAGGCGTAGCCGAGGTCCAGATAGGCGCTGGTGCGCTTGGAGAACGCGTAGTCGGCCGTGGCGACGAAGACCATCGGGTCGACGCTCGTTTCGGCCCAGTCGTTGTAGTAGACCGCGCCCTTCAGCATCAGGGCCGGCGTGGCCTGGTAGCCAAGGCCGAGCCAGTAGAGGTTGTTGTGGTGGAAGGCCGCGCCCGCACCGGTGAAGTTCTCCCAGCTGTAGCCGGCAAAGACCTCGGCCGGGCCCCATCTCAAGGACCAGCGCGCGTCCGTGGCCGGCAGCTACGCATTCGGGTGTCGGGCTGGCGCAGGTCATACACCACGCCCATGTCGAATGGCCCCGTCGTGTAGCGCAGGCTGGCCGCGTACTGGCGGCCCTTCTTGTAGTTGCCGGGGATCTCGCCACCGCCGATGCCCAGGACGTCGCTCGTGTCGTAGCCGAAGCTGTACAGCGCCGCCGCCGTCAGGCCGCCGAACGTGCCCTTGTACTGGATGGCGTTGTCGGCGCGGCTGGCCATGAACGGGTCCAGGTTGAGGATCGAGTATTGCGAACTGGCGGCCATGGGGTCGAACGCCAGCGTGAAGTCGTAGATCGGCGTCTGCTGGCGGCCCAGCGTCAGGGCGCCGTACCGGCCCTGCAGGCCGATGAACGCCTGCCGGTTGAAGAGGCGGCTGTCGGTCGATGCGCCCGTGTCCAGGTTGAAGCCGCTCTCCAGCACTAACACGCCCTTGAGGCCGCCGCCCAGGTCTTCCGTGCCGCGCATGCCCCACCAGGAGCCGGTGGTGAGGCCGTTGCCAGGCTGCATGCGCACGTTGCTGTGGTCGCCGGCGGTGCGGTTCAGGTATTCCACGCCGACATCGGCAACACCGTACAGGGTCACGCTCGACTGTGCCTGCGCACCCGTGGCAAACATCGCGATCGCAGCGGCCGCTGCCAGTTTGATTTTCATGCCTTGTTCTCCAGGTTGGGAAAGAGTCCGCAATGATCGGAAGGCATGGATATTTCAGCTTTGATTTGGCTCGTTTTTTGTCAATCTGAATGGGATTTTTCTCATTCAAAATGAGACGGGTGCAAGGAAATGTGTCTCCCCATGGCAGTTCTACGAATTGCCATGCCAATGGTGTTAAGGCTGTTGCAATTGAGCGTGAGGAGAAGCGGGCCGCCGGTGACGTTCGCTGTTGTCGCCGCGTGCTTTCGACGATGCCGAATGCACGCGGGCTGGGCCATGGGTCAGAAGGGGATTCATGTCGCGGCCCGGGGTGGCGCGCAAACGACGGCGCAAACGAAGACGCCTGCGACAGGTCAGGCCGCGTGCAGCCGGTCCAGGCGCAGGCGGTGCCGCTCGTCGGTCAGGCGCCAGACGGCCAGCCAGCCGGCCATCACCACGGCCAGCATGCTGCCGCCGGCCAGCAGGAACATCAGCAGGATCTGGTAGCGCGCGGCGTCCATCGCGTCCATGCCGGCCAGGATCTGGCCGGTCATGATGCCCGGCAGCGTGATGATGCCCGCCGCCGCCATCGTATTGATCGTCGGCAGTAGCCCGCCGCGCACGGCTTGCCGCAGGATGGGGCGCAAGGCGGCATGGCGGTCGTCGCCCAGGGCCAGCCTGGCCTCGATGGCCTGGCGCTGGTGCCAGGCAGCATTGAGCGTGGCATGCAGCGTCAGGCTGGCCGCGTTCATGGCGTTGCCCAGGATGATGCCGGCCAGCGGAATGGCGTGGCGCGCGTCGTACCACGGGGTGGGACGCAGGGCGGTGACCAGGGCCAGTACCGTGATGACCAGCGTGGGCGCGCTGACCGATGCCAGCCCGATCGCCATCTGCCAGCGCGGCGCAAAGCGACGCTCGAGCCGGCTGCCGGATTCGCGCGCCGCGGCAAAGACCATCGCCGTCACCACCAGCAGCGTGAGCCACGGTGACGACAGCGCAAAGACGGCGCGCAGCACCAGCCCCACCAGCATCAGTTGCACCACCATGCGAACCGCGGCCCAGAGCAGCGCGCGATGAATGCCCAGTGACATGGCCAGCGACAGCGCCGCGCCCGCCACGATCAGCAGGCTGGCCAGCGTCAGATCGCCCGTTGTCAGCAGGATCGGGTTCATGGGTGGATGGGCTCCAGTCCGGCCGGACACAGGCGCCAGTGCGCGTGCTGCAGGCGCGCCGCCTGGTCGGTGTTGTGAGAAACGATCAGCAACCCGACGCCTTCGGCCATGACTTCGCGAAGCACGGCTTCCACGGCCAGCGTGGTGTCGTGATCCAGCGCCGAGGTGGGTTCGTCGAGCAGCAGGAAGCGCGGGCGGCGGACGATGGCCCGCAGCAACGCCAGCCGTTGCCGCTCGCCCGTGGACAGGTGGCTGACGCGCGCCGCCAGGATGTCGTCGCGCAGGCCCACTTGTCTCGCCAGGCGGGCAAGCCGGGTATCGGCGGGGTCGAGTTCGTCGAAATGGCTGCGCACGTCGTCGGCCCACCAGCCCGATTCGGCCGCCACATAGGTCACCTCGCGCCGCCATGCCGGCCCGCTCAGCGCCTCGCGCGGCGTGTTGCCGATGCGCACGTGGCCGTCGCTGGGGTCGAGGTCGGCGATCATGCGCAGCAGCAGGCTCTTGCCGCTGCCCGAGACCCCGGACAGCACCGTGCATTTGCCGCCGGTCACGTCGAACGTATAGGGGCCGCGGCCGTGGCCGGTGAGGTGTTGGATGTGCAGATGACCGTCCATATGGCGGGGCGGGGGCAAACGGTACGAAAGGGGGGCGAAAGGGGCGAACAGGGCCACGAAGGGTGAAGTGGCGCAAGCGTATCGCGGTTCGATGAATGGCGGATTAAGCGGCGGCTTAAGTGGTGCTTTAAGTGGCTCATCCAGCGGACGCCAGTATCCATTGTGGGCGGCCGTGCGGCGTGTGCAAGGGCGGGTTGCAAAGGCTGCCGCAGGGCGCATTGGCACCGTCCGACAGCCGGTTGCGGCCATGTCCTACACGGCGGGCGCCGCGCCCTTTCTACACTGTCCAGTAGCGCCGTTGCCTGCCGCAGGGCCCGCCAGCCGGGCCAGCGCGCAGACACCGGACGCCCTACGAACCGATCCATCAGGAGAGTGCGATCATGAACAAGGACCAGGTAAAGGGCCGCATGAACGAGGCCAAGGGCAAGGCAAAGGAACTGGCCGGCAAGGTGACCGGCAAGACGTCCACGGAAATGAAGGGCAAGGCCCAGCAGGTGGCCGGCCGCACGCAAGCGGCCTATGGCGACACCAAGGAAGACATGAAGAAGAATCCGCGCTAGGGCTTGCACCAGCGCGAGACCGGGGCCACCCGTCAGGGGCGGCGCCCGGTCACCGGAAGGCGGGGCTGCGGCCCCGCTTTTTTCATGGCTGGCCGATTCATGACGCGCGGTAAATGCTGTGTTCCATATCCATCGGCTTCCGGCGGACCGGCCGGTCCTGTAATGTGCGCACATTCCGCTGCGTGCATCCACCTGCGCTGGTCCCAAAGGGAATCCCCATGACCACCCGCCGTTCGACAGACCTGCTGCTGACCGCGCTGGCGCCCGCCATCTGGGGCACCACGTACCTGGTGACCACCAACTGGCTGCCCGCCGGCTATCCGCTGACGGTCGCCACGCTGCGTGCGCTGCCCGCCGGCATCCTGCTCTGGCTGCTGGGCCGGCAGTTTCCGGCGCGCAATTGGTGGCTCAGACTGCTGGTGCTGGGCGCGCTCAATTTCTCGTTCTTCTGGGCCATGCTGTTCGTCTCGGCCTACCGGCTGCCCGGTGGCGTGGCGGCCACGCTCGGCGCCATCCAGCCGCTGATCGTGATCGGGCTGTCGCGTGTGTTGCTGGGATCTGCGATCCGGATGGCCGCGATTGCCGCGGCGCTGGCCGGGCTGGCGGGCGTGGCGCTGCTGGTGCTGACCCCAAAGGCCACGCTCGATGCGGTGGGCGTGGCGGCCGGACTGGCCGGGGCGGTGTCGATGGCGCTGGGCACCGTGCTCACGCGCCGCTGGCAGCCGCCGGTGCCGGCGCTGACCTTCACGGCCTGGCAACTGACGGCGGGCGGCATCCTGCTGGTGCCCTTCGCGCTATGGCTGGAACCGCCGCTGCCGACGCCCACCCTGGCCAACGTGCTGGGCATGGCGTGGCTGACGGTGATCGGCGGGGCGCTGACCTACGTGCTGTGGTTCCGGGGCATCGCGCGCCTGGGCCCCGGCGCCGTGGCGACGCTGGGGTTCCTGAGCCCGCTCACGGCGGTGCTGATCGGCTGGATCGTGCTGGGCCAGACGCTGAGCACCGCGCAGATCGCGGGCATGGTGCTGGTGCTGGGCGGGGTATGGCTCAGTCAGCGGGCCCAGCGATCCGTGGCAGCACCCGGCCAGGGTTCAACAGGTTCTTCGGATCGAGCGCGCGCTTGACCTGCCACATCAGTTCCAGCTCCACGGGCGACTTGTAGCGGCTCAGGTCGTCGCGCTTGGCCACGCCGACGCCGTGCTCGGCCGAGATCGAGCCGTTCTCGGCATGGGCCAGCCCGTCGACCAGATCCGACACGGGCTTGTACCACTGCGCCAGGAAGTCCTTGGCGTCGCGGTCCTTCGGGCGCAGCGGGTTGAAGTGGACGTTGCCGTCGCCCATATGGCCGTAGATCACCATGCGGGTGGCCGGCTCCAGCGCCAGCACCTCGGCCGACGCCTTCTCGATGAACTGCGCGATGCGCGACACCGGAACCGAGATGTCGCACTTGATGCTGCCGCCGGTGCGGGTCTGGGCGTCCGAGATTTCCTCGCGGATGCGCCAGAACTGCTGCACGTCGGCCAGGCTCGACGCCACGGCGGCATCCACCACCCAGGCGTTGCCCAGGCCCGATTCCAGAATCTCCATCAGCGTGCCGCTGAGCGTTTCCCCGTCGGTGCCCGACGTCAGCTCGATCAGCACCATCCAGTCATGGCGTGCCGGCAGCGGTGACGGCACGTCGCCCAGGTATTCGAGCACCAGGTCCAGCGCCGGGGCCGAGATCAGCTCGAAGGCCGTGACTGCGCCGCCCGACAGCGCGCGGGCTTCGCCCAGCAGCTTGACGGCCGCCTCGGGGCCGTCCACGGCCACGAAGGCGACGGCGGTGGAACGCGGCTGCGGCATCAGCTTCAGCACGGCGCCGGTGATGATGCCGAGCGTGCCTTCGGCGCCGATGAACAGGTGCTTGAGGTCGTAGCCGGTGTTGTCCTTGCGCAGGCCCTTGAGCGACGAAAAGATGCGCCCGTCGGGCAGCACCACCTCGATGCCCAGCACCAGGTCGCGCATGTTGCCGTAGCGCAGCACGGCCGTGCCGCCCGCGTTGGTCGACAGGTTGCCGCCGATCTGGCACGAGCCTTCCGAGCCGATGCGCAGCGGAAACAGGCGCCGGGCATCGTCGGCCGCGGCGCGCGCGCCGGACAGCGTCACGCCGGCTTCCACGGTCATCGTGTCGTTGACGGTGTCGATGGCCAGCACGCGGTTCATCTTCTTCAGGCTGATCACGATGGCCGTGCCGCTGTCGTCGGGCACGGCGCCGCCCATCAGCGACGTATTGCCGCCCTGGGGCACCACGGGCACGTTGTTGTCATAGCACCAGGCCATCACCCGGCTGACCTGTTCGGTGGTGGCGGGCATGACCACCAGCGGCGACTTGCCGTGATAGATGCGGCGGTAGTCGGTCACGAACGGTTCGGTGTCGGCGTCGGCGGTCAGGCAGCCGTTGGGGCCGACGATGGCCTGCATGGCCTGGAGCAGGGCAGCTTGGGAAGGCAAGGCTTGGGAAGGTAGCGAGGACATCTTCGATACTCAGTAGGCGGCGCCGGGCGCGGACACCTGTTGGGCGCGCTCCGGCAGGAATTCGGCGGCGAGCTTGCGCGCCGCGTTGGCGTAGACCAGCACGTCGACGCCGGTGGCCACGAAGGTGCAGCCCAGTTCCAGGTAACGACGAGCCAGCGCATTGTCTGAAGTCAGCGTGCCGGCGGCCTTGCCGCTGGCGATGATCGTGCGCATGGCGCTCTCGATCTGCGCCTGCACCTCAGGATGGCCCGGGTTGCCGCGATGGCCCATCGACGCGGCCAGGTCGGCCGGCCCGATGAACACGCCATCCACGCCGTCGACCGCGCAGATGGCCTCCAGGTTCTGCATGGCAGTCACGGTCTCGGCCTGCACCAGCAGGCAGACCTCGTCATCGGCCACGGCCAGGTAATCCTTGCGGGCGCTCCATTGCGACACGCGGCCCACGGCGCTGCCTACGCCCCGCACGCCGAACGGCGGATAGCGCGTGGCGCGCACCAGCGCAGCGGCCTGCTCGGCGGTATCCACCATCGGAATCAGCAGCGTGCGGGCGCCGATGTCAAGCAACTGCTTGATCAGCGCGGTCTCGCCCGACACGGCGCGCACCACGGGCTGCGAGCGGTACGGGGCCAGCACCTGCAGCGTCTGCAGGATGGTGCGCACGTCGTTGGGCGCGTGTTCGCCGTCCACCAGCAGCCAGTCGAAGCCGGCCGTGGCGCTGACTTCGGCCAGGTAGGGCGTGGCGGCGGACATCCAGAGTCCGATCTGGGCCTGGCGGGCGGCCAGGGCGGCCTTGAACGGGTTGTGGGCGGGCATGGGGTGTCTCCTGTCGGTCCGGGGGTGTCGAACGGGTTCGATGGGCGTTGTCAGTGCAACTGGCCCTGGCACAGATACTTGGTATGCATGTAATCGTCAAGCCCATGGCGCGATCCTTCGCGGCCGTAGCCCGATTCCTTCACGCCGCCGAACGGCGCCGCTTCGGACGCCAGCGCGCCCTCGTTGATGCCGACGATGCCGGTTTCCAGCGCCTGCGCCACGCGCCAGATGCGGCGCACGTCGTTGGAATAGAAATAGGCGGCCAGGCCGAACGGCGTGTCATTGGCGTCGCGGATCACTTCGTCCTCGTGGGTGAAACGGAACACCGGCGCCACGGGGCCGAAGGTTTCCTCGTGCGCCAGCGCCATCGCGGGCGTGGCGCCGACGAGCACGGTCGGGGCGTAGTAGTGCGGGCCGTCGCCGGTGCGCACGCGCTCGCCGCCCACCACCACGCGGGCGCCCTGGTCCACGGCATCGCGCACATGGCGGTCGATCTTGTCGACGGCGCGGGCGTTGATCATCGGGCCGATCTGCGCGGCGGGCTCGGTGGCCGGGCCCACATGCAGCGCGCCCACGCGGGCGGCCAGCTTGCTGACGAAGGCGTCGTGGACGCCGGCCTGCACGTAGACGCGGTTGGGGCACACGCAGGTCTGGCCGCCGTTGCGGAACTTGGCGGCCATCAGGCCATCGACTGCGGCATCGAGGTCGGCATCGTCGAACACGATGAACGGGGCGTTGCCGCCCAGTTCCAGCGACAGCTTCTTGAGCGTACCGGCCGATTCGCGGGCCAGGTGCTTGCCCACCGGCGTGGAGCCAGTGAACGTGATCTTGCGCACGCGCGCATCGGCCAGCCAGGCATCGACCACGGCCGGCGTGTTGGTGCGCGATGCCGTGACGATATTGAGCACGCCGTGCGGCAGGCCCGCCTGTTCCGCCAGGCGGACCAATGCCAGCGCGGTCAGCGGGGTGTCTTCGGCGGGCTTGGCGACCACGGTGCAGCCGGCGGCCAGGGCGGGGGCGATCTTGCGGGCGATCATTGCCAGCGGGAAATTCCACGGCGTGATGGCCGCCACCACGCCCACGGGCTCTTTCAGCACGAGCATCTTGCGGCCGGGCACGGCCTCGGCCACCACGTCGCCGCAGATGCGCGTGGCTTCCTCGGCGAACCATTCCACATACGATCCCCCGTAGCGCACTTCGCCCAGGCTCTCGTGCATCGGCTTGCCCTGCTCGGCAGAGATGATGCGCGCCAGGTCCTGCTCGTTGGCCAGGATCAGCGCGTGCCAGCGCTTGATGATCTGGGCGCGGTCGCGCGCGGTGCGGCGGCTCCAGGCCGGGAAGGCCGTGGCGGCGGCATCGGCGGCGCGCCGGGCGTCGTCGGCATCGCTGTCCGGTACGTCGGCGATCACGGCGCCCGTGGCGGGGTTGGTCACTTCCAGGCGGGCACGGCTGTCGCACCACTGCTGGTCGATGAAGTTCTGGCTGCGGAGCAGGGTGGGGTCGGTGAGGGTGGTCAGCATCGGGATGTGTGGTCGGAATTTGAAGGGCTGGCCCTCTCCCCCGCGCCTCTCCCGCAGGGCGGGAGGGGGAGACAACATCGGGTGGCTCAAGATCCACTGGTTTGCGCCCCTCTCCCGCTTTGCGGGAGAGGGGTCGGGGGAGAGGGCAAGCGTGTGATTTGCGAAGTGCCTAGCTCACAATCCCCACATGCCAGGGCACGAATTCATGATCGCCCAGGCCTAGCAGCTCGCTCTTGGTGGGCTCGCCGGAGGCGGCGCGCAGGATGTGCGCGAAGATCCGTTCGCCCATCTGGGCCACGCTCAGCTCGCCATCGAGCACCAGGCCGCAGTTGATGTCCATGTCTTCTTCGAGCCGGCGGAACATCGGCGAATTCGACGCCAGCTTGATCGTCGGGGCCGGCTTCGAGCCGAACATCGAGCCGCGCCCCGTGGTGAAGCAGATCAGGTTGGCGCCGCTGGCGATCTGGCCCGTGGCGGCCACCGGGTCGTAGCCGGGGGAGTCCATGAAGACAAAGCCAGCCTTGTCGATCGGCTCGGCGTACTCGTACACGGCCTGCAGCGGCGTGGTGCCGCCCTTCATGGCCGAGCCCAGCGACTTCTCGAAGATGTTGGCCAGGCCGCCCTGCTGGTTGCCGTGGCCCACCACGCCGTTGAACTGGGCGTTGTGCCCGGCGGTGTAGCGTTCCCACCAGGCCAGGCGGTCCAGCAGCTTCTGGCCCACCTCGGGCGTCACCGCCCGGCGCGTGAGCATGTATTCCACGCCGTGGATTTCGGGGGTTTCCGACAGGATCGCGGTGCCGCCGTGGCGCACCAGGATATCCATGGCCGCGCCCAGGGCCGGGTTGGCCGTGATGCCGGAAAAGCCGTCCGACCCACCGCATTCGAGGCCGATCTTGATATGGCTGGCGCTCACGGGCTGGCGCCGGAACGCATTGGCGGCCGGCAGCATGGCCTCGATGGCGCGGATGCCGGCTTCGATCGTGGCGCGCGTGCCGCCCGTGTCCTGCATCACCAGCGTGTGCAGGTTCTCTCCGGGCACCAGCCCCTGCGATTCCACCAGCGACACCACCTGGTTGCGCTCGCAGCCAAGGCCGACGATCAGCACGCCCGCCAGGTTGGGGTGCCGGGCGTAGCCGGCAATGGTGCGGCGCAGGAGGTCGAAGTGCTCGCTGGGCGACGACATGCCGCAGCCGCTGCTCTGCGCGAACGCCACCACGCCATCGACATTGGGATAGGCGGCCAGCCGTTCCTTCGTGAAGTGCGCGGCGATGTGCTTGATGACCGTGGCGGAGCAGTTCACCGACGACAGGATGCCGACGAAATTGCGCGTGCCCACGCGGCCGTCGGGCCGCACGTAGCCCATGAACGTCGCGCGCTCGCTTTCGGGCACGTAGTCCACGGGGCGTACATCGGCGCCGAACGCGGGATCGCGGTAGAAATCCACGAGCCGCAGGTTGTGGCTGTGCACGTGCTCGCCGGCGGCGATGTCGCGGTCGGCCACGCCGATCACGGTGTCGTACTTCTTGACCTGCTCGCCGCGCGCAATCGCACGGGCGGCAATCTTGTGGCCGGCGGGCACCTGGGCGCGCACACGCACGCCCAGGTCGTCCAGGTGCTGGCCCAGCGTCAGGTCGCCGCGGGCGATCAGGACGTTATCGTTGGCGTGCAGGCGAATGACGGGGTTCAGGGTCACGATTGACAGAGTGGGGGCGGGTTAGCTCTGCGCGAGCATTTCCTTGAGCTTCAGGCGCTGGATCAGCTGCGTCTCCTGGCCGTAGACCTCGGCGACGTACTTCTTGTAGTCGGGGCCGTCCAGGTACATGATCGGCGCGTCGATGCGCGCGGCCACCGTCTTGAATTCGGCGCTGGACACAGCGGCACGGAAGGCATCGCGCAACTTCTTTTCGATCTCGGGCGGCAGGCCCTTGGGCGCGCCGATGCCGTTGGGCGCTTCCACCACGACGTTGTAGCCCAGTTCCTTGAGCGTCGGCGTGTCCTTGAAGCGCGGCGTGCGTTGCTCGCCCCAGGTGGCCAGCAGGCGCAGCTTGCCGGCTTCCACATGGGGAGCCCACGAGCTGGAATCGGCCAGCAGGTCCACCTGGTTGGCCAGCACGTCCTGCAGGGCCTGCGAGCCGCCCTTGTAGGCGATGGCGTTGAACTTCACGCCGGCGGCCAGCGCGAACTGCTCCATGCCGACGTGCGTGGCGCCGCCGATGCCGGCATGCGCGTAGGTGATCTTGCCGGGGTGCGCCTTGGCTTCGGCCACCACGTCGGCCAGCGTCTTGAAGCGCGAGCCGGCCGGCACGGCGATGCCGAAGGTCTGGCCCGAGGTGCGCGCCAGGTAGGTCAGTTCGGTGCGCGGGTCCAGCTGCAGCATGCCCAACTGCGAGAAGCGCGTGACCGAAATCGGAATCTGGCCGATGGTGTAGCCATCGGGGTTGGCGCGGGCCAGCGCCTTGGTGCCGATCATGCCCGATGCCCCGGCGCGGTTTTCCACCACGATCGACTGCTTGAGGATCCCCGACGCCACCTGGCACAGGGCCCGCATCGACTGGTCGGCCGTGCCGCCCACCGGCCAGGGGCAGATGAACGTGATGGGACGGTCGGGATACTCGCCGGCCGCGCGTGCAATACGCGGCACAAGCAGGCTGGCCGTGCCGGTAGCGGCAACGGCGGCGGTGGCGGCGCTGCCCAGCAGAAGCCGGCGGCGCGAAAGGCTGGGGGGAAGACCTTGCGTCATGGGGATGTCTCCGATCTTGTTTTAGGTCGCGGACCGGCTTCGATGCCAACCCGCTCTGGCAGCGATTGTGGGCGCGCCGAACATAACCTTCCAATAGAAAATTGGCATTGCTTCATAACCTTCCGGTTAGGTAGACTCGCTGCCATGGCGCATATCGACCGGGCCTTCCGCTCCAACATCAAGCTTCGCCACCTGCAACTGCTGGTGGCGCTGGACGAGTTCCGCCATCTTGGCCGCACGGCCGAATTCCTGTCGGTCAGCCAGCCTGCGGTGTCCAAGGTGCTGGCCGAAGTGGAAAAGATGCTGGGTCTGACGCTGTTCACGCGGTCCACGCGCGGCACGGAGCCCACGCCGGCCGGCGAATCGCTGGTGCGCTTTGCGCGCGCCGTGCTCGCCCAGTACGACGTGACGCGCGACGAGATCGAGGCCGTGGCCAGTGGCGCGGCGGGCCGTGTGCGCGTGGGATCGATGGGCGCGACGCTGCCCGTGCTGCTGGCCCAGGCCGTGGCGCGCCTCAAGGACCGCTCGCCCCGGGCGACGGTGCTGGTCGAGGAGGGCGACCTCACGCACCTGCTGCCGCGCCTGCGCCTGTCGGAACTCGACGTGATCGTCGGCCGCCTGGAACCCGCCTATGCCGCGCCAGACCTGATTACCGACGCGCTCTACGAGGACCCGATGGTGGCCATCGTGGCCGCTGGCCATCCGCTGTCGCGGCAGGCCAGCACCGACTGGGCCGACCTGGCGCGGCATCCGCTGGTGATGCCGCCGCCGTGGGCGTCGCTGCGGGTCAAGATCGAGCAGGCGTTCTTCCGTCATGGGCAGCAGCCCCCGGCCGACGTGATCGAGTCGTCGTCGTACCTGGCCGTCACCACACGGCAGGCGGTGGGGTTCGTCGCGGGCTCCGTAGGCCGCCAGTTGCAGGCCGAAGGGCGCTTTCACGTGCTGGCGATGGCCGTGGAAGTGGACTTGCCGCCCGTGGGCATCATCACGCTGCGCGACCGCCGGTTGCCGCCGAGCGTGGCCGAGCTGGCCGAATGCCTGCGCGAAACGGCCCGGGAGATCGACATCGCACACCGCAGCCTCCACGGCAACCGCAGCACTGGCAGTACCGGCAGCGCTGACAGTGCTGGCAAGGTCGCCCGGACACGCAAGACCGCTACATCCGCAAGCAAGACCTCATGACAGAAGCTTCCAGAACCGCCCGCCAGACCGAAGTCATTGTGCTGGGCGCCGGCATCGTTGGCGTTGCCACCGCGCTGGCGCTGCAGCAGCGCGGCCATGCCGTGTGCCTGATCGACCGCAAGGCGCCGGGCCGCGAGACGTCGTACGGCAACGCCGGCATCATCCAGCGCGAGGCCGTGCAGCCGTACGCGTTTCCGCGCGCCTGGCAGGCCATCCTGCGGGTGGCGGCGCGGCGCGGCAACGACGTGCATTACCACCTGCGTGCGCTGCCGTCGCTGGTGCCGTCGCTGGCGCGCTACTGGCACGCATCGGCGCCGGAGCGCTATACGGCCACGATCAGCGCCTACGCGGCGCTGATTCGCCATTGCATCGACGAGCACGCGCCGCTGATCGAGCGTGCTGGTGCCCAGGACCTGGTTCGCAAGTCCGGCTGGCTGGAGGCATACCGGACCCAGGCCGCATTCGACGCGGCGGCGAAGGCGGCCAACGCCGTGGCGGCCGCGCACGATCTGCGGCATGCGATCCTGGACAGTGCGGCACTGGCCGCCGCCGAACCCGTGCTGCAACGGTCGATGGCTGGCGCGGTGCACTGGCAGGACCCGTGGACGGTCAGCGACCCCGGCGAACTGGTGGCGCGCTACGCGGCGCTGTTCGAGCGCGAGGGCGGGGTGCTCCTGCAGGGCGATGCCGAGACGCTGCGCCAGTCGGGCAGCGGCTGGACCGTGCGCACGCGCGATGGCGCCGTGGAGGCCGAGCACGCCGTGATCGCGCTGGGGCCCTGGGCGGCGGGGCTGACGCGGCGGCTCGAATACCGGCTGCCGCTGTTCGTCAAGCGCGGCTACCACCGCCATTACCAGGTGGACGCCATGCCGGCCAGGCCGCTGCTCGACGCCGAAAACGGCATCCTGCTGGCGCCGATGCGCCAGGGGCTGCGGCTGACCACCGGCGCCGAGTTCGCGCATCATGAATCGCCGCCCACGCCGGTGCAGTCGGTGCGCGCCGAAATGCTGGCCGGCGATCTGGTGCGGCTGGGCCAGCCGGTGGAAGCCCAGCCGTGGATGGGCGCGCGGCCCTGCATCGCCGACATGCGCCCGGTGGTGGGGCGGGCGCCGCGCCATGCCAACCTGTGGTTCCACTTCGGCCACGGCCACCAGGGCCTGACGCTGGGGCCGGCCACGGCGCGGCTGCTGGGTGAACTGTTCGACCGCGAAACGCCTTACGTGGACCCCGCGCCGTACGATCCGCGCCGCTTCGGCCGCTAGGCCCGTCGCTGGTCCGTAGCGGGCCCACAGCCACGCCACAGCCACGCCACAGCCACGCCAACTAGCTGGCGGCTGCCTGGGCCGCCTTCGATTGGGCCCGCGCCTGCAGGTGGCCGACGAATGCCGTGGCGACGTCTGACAGCGCCTCGTTCTTGCGGGTCAGGATGCCAAAGGCCTTCATGTCCTGCCCCACGTCCACGGGCAGCGTGGCCAGCAGCGACGCCCGGACATGATCGCGGACCACCGATTCGGGCAGCATCGCGATGGCATCGCCCGACTGCAGCAGCTGCAGCGTGGCGAAGATCGACGAACACTCGATCACGTCCTGAGGCGTGGACACCTGGGCCTGCGCGAACTGGTCTTCCAGCATCAGCCGCGCGGGGCTGGTCAGCGTCTGCAGCACCCACGGCCAGCGCACGAGTTCGTCCCACCCCAGGCCGTCGTGATCGCGCTGCTGGAACGCCTGCACCAGCGGATGCCCGCTGCGCACGACGATCCGCAGCGGTTCGTCGGACAGCGGGCAGAAGTCGAACTTGTTGTGGTCGAGCGGGCCCGCAAACCGGCCCACGGCCAGTTCGATCTCGTGTCGCTCCAGCAGCACGCCGATCTGGTCGCTGGTTTCGCCCAGGATGCGCACACCCAGCCGCGGCCGCTCGCGCTTGATGTCGGCCACGGCCGCCGCCACCAGATCGGGCGCGGCGCCCATGATCGCGCCGAAGACCAGATGCCCGTGGCCGCCCCGGCGGCGCACCTCCATATCCTCCAGAAAGCGGTCCAGGCTGGCTTGCGTGTGCCGGGCATAGGTCACCACCTCGATGCCCAGCGGCGTCGGCCGCATGCCACGCGCGTGACGCTCGAAGATGGCAAAGCCAAACGCCTGTTCGATATCGGCCAGCATCTTGGTGGCGGACGGCTGGGTGACGTTGATCAGCGCGGCGGCCTGGTTCAGCGTGGGTGTATCGGCCAAGGCACTGAGCAGCGCCCAATGCTTGAGTTTCAGCCGATTCACCAGGCGGCGTGTCAGCGACATGCGGTGTCTCCTCGGCGATTCCAGAATGGAATAGCTCGCTCTTGTAAATTGATTGGAACGATATAGCCTGCCGGCTTACAGTGCAACGGATGCTTCTCACCCCATCACCATAAAGACAGGAGACAAGATGAAGCTGATTCGCCACGGTGCGGCTGGCCAGGAACGGCCCGGCCTGATCGATGCCCAGGGACGCCTGCGCGACCTCTCTGCCCACGTGCCGGACATCACCGGCGCCACCCTTTCCCCCGCAACGCTGGCCCGCCTGGCCGCCCTGGACCCGGCATCGCTGCCGCTGGTGGAAGGCTCGCCGCGCATCGGCGCGTGCGTGGGCAACGTCGGCAAGATGATCTGCGTGGGCCTGAACTACTCCGACCACGCGGCCGAATCGGGCATGCCGATTCCCACCGAGCCGGTGCTGTTCATGAAGGCCACCAGCGCGATCGTCGGGCCGAACGACGACGTGGAGATTCCGCCGCGCGCGGAAAAAGTGGACTGGGAGGTGGAACTGGGCGTGGTGATTGGCAAGACGGCGCGTTATGTGTCGAAGGCCGATGCGCTGGACCATGTGGCCGGCTACTGCATCGTTAACGACGTCTCCGAGCGTGCCTATCAGCTGGAACGCGGCGGCCAGTGGGACAAGGGCAAGGGTTGCGACACGTTCGGCCCGATGGGCCCGTGGCTGGTCACGCGTGACGAGGTGCCCGACGCCCAGGCCCTGGAGATGTGGCTGGACGTGGATGGCAAGCGCTACCAGCACGGCAATACGCGCACGATGATCTTCGACGTGCCGACCTTGGTGTCCTACATCAGCCAGTTCATGAGCCTGCAGCCTGGCGACGTGATTTCCACCGGCACGCCCCCCGGCGTGGGCCTGGGGCAAAAGCCGCAGCCGGTGTACCTGACGGTGGGGCAGACCATGCGCCTGGGCATCACCGGGCTGGGCGAACAGCAGCAGCGCACCGTGGCGGCCAACGTGGGAGACCAGCAATGAACCAGCTCGACCTGAAGGGCCGCGTGGCCGTGATTACCGGCGGCGCGCAGGGCATCGGCTACGCCGTGGCCGAACGGATGCTGCGCTCGGGCGCTGTGGTGTCGCTGTGGGATGTCAACGAGGCGCAGCTGGTCAGGGCCTGCGAGGCGCTGTCGAAGCTGGGCCAGATCACCGGCGAGGTCGTGGAGCTGACCGACGCGTCTGCCGTCGACAAGGCCACGCAAGCCACGATCCAGAAGCTGGGGCACATCGACGCGCTGGTCAACAGCGCCGGCATCACCGGCGGCAATGCCACCACGTGGGAACTGGACCCCGCCGTCTGGCGGCGCGTGATCGAGGTGAACCTGATCGGCAGCTACCTGACGTGCCGGTCGGTGGTGCCGCACATGATGGCGCGCAAGTTCGGGCGCATCGTCAATATTGCCTCGGTGGCCGGCAAGGAGGGCAACCCCAATGCGTCGCACTACAGCGCGTCGAAGGCGGGCGTGATCGGCCTGACCAAGTCGCTGGGCAAGGAACTGGCGCAGAGTGGCGTGCTGGTGAACGCCGTGACGCCGGCCGCCGCGCGCACGCCGATTTTCGATTCGATGAGCGAGCAGCACATCGCGTTCATGCTGTCGAAGATCCCGATGGGGCGCTTCCTGGAAGTGGATGAGGCCGCCTCGATGATCGCCTGGCTGACCACCGAGGACTGTGCCTTCAGCACGGGCGCGGTGTTCGACCTGTCAGGCGGACGCGCCACCTACTAAGCGAAGTTCCAGCGGCACAGACCCCGGGGCAAGCATCCCGGGGCGGCTACCTCAACCCATGCGCACGGCCCGCCACGGCCCTGGCGCAGAGGAGACACTCGTCATGCAATCCCACCGTCCGGACCTGGCGTCCGTCACGGCCAAGGCCATCGCGCGCCTGGTGCCGTTCCTGCTGCTGATGTACGTGCTGGCGTTCCTGGATCGCGCCAACATCGGCTTTGCCAAGAAAGCCTTCCAGCTAGACACCGGCATTTCCGACGCGATGTTCGCGCTGGGCGCGGGCGTGTTCTTCATCGGCTACGCGCTGCTGGAGGTGCCGAGCAACCTGATCATGCACCGGGTGGGCGCGCGGATCTGGATGTGCCGCATCATGGTGACGTGGGGCATGGTATCGGCCGCGCTGATGTTCGTGCACAGCGAGACGGCGTTCTACGTGCTGCGCTTTCTGCTGGGCGTGGCCGAAGCGGGCTTCTTCCCGGGCGTCATCTACTACCTGACCAAGTGGTTCCCGGCCAGCGCGCGCACGCGGGTCATGGGGCTGTTCTACTTCGGCGCGCCGCTGGCCTTTATCTTTGGCAGCCCGCTGTCGGGCCTGCTGCTGGAATTCGACGGCGCGCTGGGCCTGAAGGGCTGGCAGTGGCTGTTCCTGGTGGAAGGGCTGCTGGCCAGCGTGGTGGGTGTGTGGGCCTACTGGTATCTCGACAACGATCCGCGCGACGCGCGCTGGCTCAGCGCCGAGGAGCGCGAGACGCTAGCCCAGGCCATCGAAAGCGAGGAGCAGTTCAAGGTGGCACACGGCCCCAGCACGGTGCTGCATGCACTGGGCAACGGACGGGTGCTGTTCCTGGCGCTGATCTACTTCCTGATCCAGGCCAGCGTGTACGGCGTGGTGTTCTACCTGCCGACCCAGGTGGCGGCGTTGCTGGGCAAGAAAGTGGGCTTCGAGGTGGGGCTGGTCACGGCGATTCCGTGGGTCTGTGCGCTGGCGGCGGCCTACGTGCTGCCGCGCCTGGCCGAGCGGCACGGCAACCATGCGCGGCTGGCGCTGGCCACGCTGGTGGTGTCGGCGGCGGGCATTGCGCTGTCCGTGCATACGTCGTCGTCGCTGCTGGCACTGGTGGCGCTGTGCTTCGCGGCGGCCGGCTTTATCGCCGTGCAGCCGCTGTTCTGGACCTTTCCCACCAGCTACCTCGGTGGCGCGGCGGCGGCCGGCGGCATTGCGCTGATCAACTCGCTGGGGGCGCTGGGCGGCTTTGTCGCGCCGAATATCAAGACGTGGGCCGAGCAGGCGTTTGCGTCGCACACGGCGGGCATGAACCTGCTGGCCGCGATTACCGTGGTGGGCGGACTGCTGTGCCTGGGGCTGCGCGGCGCGCGCCCGGCGCAGGCACAGGCCAATGCGTCCGCCCATCGCCAATTTTCCTGATTCCTGGAGCACCGCATCATGAGCATGCCCACCATCCGGCACGTCCGTGCCTTCACGCTGCGCGGCGCCGGCGCCGACTATCACGACCAGGGCGCCGGCCACTGGATCGACGACCACATCGCCACGCCGATGGCGAAGTACCCCGAATACCGGCGCAGCCGGCAGAGCTTTGGCATCAACGTGCTGGGCACGCTGGTGGTGGAAATCGAGGCCAGCGACGGCACGGTCGGGTTTGCCGTCACCACGGGCGGCGAGCTGGGCTGCTGGATCGTCGAGAACCACCTGGCGCGGTTCATCGAAGGCCAGAAGGTCACCGACATCGAGAAGATCTGGGACCAGATGTTCAACGCCACGCTGTACTACGGCCGCAAGGGCATCGTGCTGAACACGATCTCGGGGGTCGACCTGGCGCTGTGGGACCTGCTGGCCAAGGTGCGGAAGGAGCCCGTGCATGCGCTGCTGGGCGGGCCGGTGCGCGACGAACTGCAGTTCTACATGACCGGTGCGCGCCCCGATCTGGCAAGGAAGCAGGGCTTTATCGGCGGCAAGCTGCCGCTGCACCACGGCCCGGCCGAAGGCGAGGCGGGGCTGCGCCGGAACCTGGAACTGCTGGGGCAGATGCGCGAGGCGTGCGGCCCGGACTTCTGGCTCATGTACGACTGCTGGATGAGTCTGGACGTGGAATACGCCACGCGCCTGGCGCAGGTGGCGTACCACGACTTCGGCCTGAAATGGATCGAGGAGGCGCTGCCGCCCGACGACTACTGGGGCTATGCCGAACTGCGCCGCAACGTGCCGCGCGGCATGCTGGTGACCACCGGCGAGCACGAGGCCACGCGCTGGGGCTTCAGGATGCTGCTGGAGATGGGCTGCTGCGACATCATCCAGCCCGACGTGGGCTGGTGCGGCGGCATCACCGAGCTGATCCGCATCTCTGCGCTGGCCGACGCCCACGGCAAGCTCGTGGTGCCGCACGGGTCGTCGGTCTACAGCTACCACTTCGTCATCACGCGCCATAACAGCCCGTTTGCCGAATTCCTGAACATGTCGCCGGGCGCCGACCAGATCGTGCCGATGTTCGATCCGCAGTTGCTGGACGAGCCGGTACCCGTGAACGGCCGGATGAAGGCGTCCGCGCTGGATGCGCCGGGCTTTGGCGTGCGGCTCAACCCGGAACTGCCGCTGCACCGCCCCTTCCCGCGCTAGCGGTGTGCCGGCCTTGCCGGGCGTCCGTGTGCTGCAATGCGGCACGATGCACGGCACCGGCTGCCAGCCACTGGCGCCGCGCATCGACGGGCGGCGCCGGATTCCTGTCGATCCGCGCTTTTCCCGTGTCCGCCTTGCCACGCCGGTGGTAACCTCGCGGCAACTCCACGCCCGCCCGGGATTCCACCTTGCGTTCCGTCGATCCAGACCTCTGGCGTACCGCCGCCGACCAGCGCGCCTACCAGGACGCGCGCCGCCGCGTGCGGGCGCTGCGCTTCTTCTACATGCACGCGCTGATCTACGTGGGGGTCAACGCGCTGCTGATCGTCATCAACCTGGTGACGTCGCCCGAGCGGCCGTGGGTGCGAGCGCCGCTGATGGGCTGGGGCATCGGCCTGGCCGTGCACGGCATCATGACCTGGAGCCGGGTCGGCCTGCTGGGCCGGGGCTGGGAAGCGCGCAAGATCGCCGAATTCATGGCGCGCGACCAGGTGCGCACGCTGTCCACCGAGAAGCAGTTGGTGGAAGCGCAGATGCGGCTGCTGCAGGCGCAGATCGAGCCGCACTTCCTGTTCAACACGCTGGCCAACGTGGTGAGCCTGATCGAGCCCGCACCGCAGAAGGCCACGCTGATGCTCGAACACTTCATCGCGTACCTGCGGGCATCGCTGGCCGCCAGCCGCGCCACGCAGGGCACCGTGGCGCAGGAAGCCACGCTGCTGCGCGACTACCTGGCCCTGATCAAGATCCGCATGGGCGAGCGGCTGCAGTACACGGTGGGCGTCGATGCATCGCTGGGCACCGTGCCGCTGGCACCGATGCTGCTGCAGCCCGTGGTGGAAAACGCCGTCAAGCACGGGCTGGAGCCGAAGGTGGAAGGCGGCCATCTGCTGGTGAAGCTGGAGCGTCGCGGCCCGCGCATGCTGGCCACGATCGAGGACGACGGCATGGGCTTCAGGCCGGGCGGCAATGCCGGCGTCGGACTGTCCAACCTGCGCGAGCGGTTGGCGGTGCTCTATGACGGCGACGCCCATGTCCGCATCGAAGACCGTGCGCCCGGCACGGCCGTGCTGATCGACATCCCGCTGCCAGCCGCCTTCCGGAACGGAGACCCCGCATGAAGCCCACCGCGTTGATCGCCGACGACGAGGAACACCTGCGCGCGCACCTGCGCGGCAAGCTGGCGCGGCTGTGGCCGGAGCTGGACATCGTGGCAGAGGCCGCCAACGGCCTGGAGGCCGCCGAGGCCATCGCGCGGCTGGCACCCGCCGTGGCGTTTCTCGACATCAAGATGCCGGGCCTGTCGGGGCTGGAAGTGGCGCAGGGCATCGAGACCGACACGCGCCTGGTGTTTGTCACCGCCTACGACGAGTTCGCGCTGGACGCGTTCGAGCGCGCCGCCGTCGACTACCTGGTCAAGCCCGTCACCGACGAACGGCTGGGCCGCACCATCGAGCGGCTGCGCAAGGCCTTCCAGGATGCGGCGCCGCTGCCCGAACTGGCGCAACTGCTGGGCCAGCTGGCGCGGGGACAGGCACGCGCGGAAGGTGCCGGTCCGCTGCGGTGGGTGCGCGCGAGCCGGGGCAACACCACCAGCCACGTGCCGATCCAGGACGTGCTGTATTTCCAGAGCGACGACAAGTACGTGGTAGTCCACACGCAGGAAGGCGAGCACCTGATCCGCACGCCGCTGCAGGAACTGATCGACGGTCTGGACCCCGAGGTTTTCTGGCAGGTGCACCGCTCGACCATCGTCAACATGGAGCACGTGGCCGGCACGCGGCGCGACGATTCGGGGCGCCTGTTCGTGCGGATGCGCGGCGGCGATACCGAACTGCCGGTATCGCGCGCCTACGTGCACAAGTTCCGGCAGATGTAAGCCCCGGAGGCCGGGGGGGGCGTCCGATCACGGCTGCCGGTTCATGAATTCCTGGATCTTGCGGGTCTCCCAGTCCCGGCCCCAGCGCGACAGGCGCGTCCAGACCAGAATGCCATGCACGCCCAGCCCCAGCCCCCAGGCCAGCGTCGTGGTCAGCGGCCACGGCCAGCCGGTGGTGGCGTAGTGCGACCACGACGGCGACGGGAAATAGAAGAAGCGCAGCCACAGCCAGCTGTTCACCACCACGTAGATCAGCAGGTGGATATACCAGCCGCGCAGCGCCCGCATCATGCGGCGGGCGCGCCAGTAGGCCCAGGCCTGCTCGTCATCGGCGCTGGCGGGGGGGAACGGGGGATGCATGTGTCGCATGGCTCGGTCCTCGTCGTGTGTGTCGTTGCAATGTGACAGGTATATGCCACGGTGAAGGCCCTTGCCAGGGGCAGGGGCCGAATCGACGGGAACCTGTCGCCAACGACGGCGAGGCGGCGCGAGTGACGGAAGGTGCGGAGCCGGTTTGCATGGGTCAGGGGCGCAGTTGGGGCCGGTCAGGCCCGGCTAGCCAACGCTACCCCTCCCGCGATACCTCCACCAGGCAGCTCATCGCGTTCGGCCCCTGGGTCAGGTCCGATGTGCCGATGTCGAGCGTCAGCGTGTTGGCGGCGCCGGCGCGGTCCACGCCGTCGGCGTCGGGGTCGTACCAGGCGCCCGTGGCCATCATCGCCACACCGGGCGCCACGCCATCGCTCACCGCCAGGCCGGCCGCAATCGCGCCGCGTGCGTTATGCACGCGCACCCGCATGCCGGGATGCAGGCCGCGCGCGGCTGCGTCGGCCGGATGCAGCGTGATCCGTTCCGCGCCGGCCACCTTGCCCGATTGCGCCAGTGGGGCCGGTTCAAGCTGGCTATGCAGGCGGTCGGCCGGCTGCACCGATACCAGGTGCAGCGGGTGGCGCCGTGCTTCGGCCGCGCCCAGCCATTCGACGGGCGGCTGCCAGTTAGGATGGGTGCCGCAGTCGTCGGACAATGCGCCGAGGGTTGGACTGGCAAGCTCGATACGCCCGCTTGGCGTGCGCAGCGGATGCGCCACCGGATCGTGCCGGAAATCGTCGAACAGCACGAAGTCTTCGGTGGGGGCGGGCAGCGCCACGTGGCCGCTGCGCCAGAACTGGTCGAACGGTGGCAGTTCGATGCCGGCGCCTGCCTGGGCGTCGCGGCAGCGGGAGTAGATCGACGCGACCCAGCCCCGTTCGTCGCGGTCTTCGGTAAAGCCCGCGCGATAGCCCAGGCGGTCCGACAGGTCGGTGAAGATATCGAGGTCGCTGCGTGCCAGATGCAATGGCGCGATGGCCTGGTGCATGGCCAGCACATAGCGGTCGCGCGACGACCCGCCGATATCGTTGCGTTCCAGTGCGGTGGTCACCGGCAGCACGATGTCGGCATGCCGTGCGGTGGCTGTCCAGCAGATGTCCTGCACGATTACGGTCTGGGGGCGCGCCCACGCCTGGCGCAGCCGGGAAAGCTGCTGATGGTGGTGAAACGGATTGCCGCCGGCCCAGTGCACCAGCTTTACGTCGGGATAGTGCCGCGTCTCGCCCTTGAACCGGTAGGCGGTGCCCGGATTCAGCAGCATGTCCGACAGCCGCGCGCAGGGGATGTCCAGGTTGGCCGGGTTGCGGCCCACCGGCATTTCGGGGCCCGGCGTGGCCACGCGCGGGTTGCCCACGCCATTCATCGATCCGTGCCCGAAGCCGAAACCGCCGCCCGGCAGGCCGATCTGGCCCAGCATGGCGGCCAGCGCAATGGCCATCCAGTACGGCTGTTCGCCGCGATGCTGGCGCTGCACCGCAAAGCTGCAGGTGAGGTAGCTGCGCTTGCCGGCCAGTTGGGCGGCCAGTTGGGCGATACGCGCGGCTGGAATGCCGGTGATGGCGGATGCCCAGGCGGGCGTCTTCGGCTCGCCGTCGGCGCGGCCCAGCAGATAGGCGTCGAGTTCGGCCCAGCCGCTGCAATGCGACTGCAGGAACGCCGCGTCGTGCGCGCCGGTGCGGCGCAGTTCATAGGCCAGCGCCAGCATCAGCGCGACATCGGTATTCGGCCGGATCGGAATCCACTCTGCGCCGAGGAAATCGGGGCAATCGTCGCGCGTGGGGCTGATGTTGATGACCGTGGCGCCGCTGGCGGCTAGCTTGCGCAGCCATTGTTCCTGCGTGTGCTCGGCGGCGCCGCCCGACGACACCTGGCCATTCTTCAGCGCCAGCCCGCCGAAGGCCACGAAGACTTCAGTATGGGCGATCAGGCTGGGCCAGGCCGTGACGCGCCCTGTCAGCGGCCGGTCGGTGCCGATCACGTGCGGCAGCAGGAACTGCGCGGTGCCCCAGCTGTAGTTGCCCACCTGGTCGACGCAGCCGCCGCCCGTGAAATGAAAGCGGCGGATCAGCGAGCGCGCGTGATGCAGCCGCCCGGCCGACGACCAGCCGTACGAGCCGCCGAAGACGCCGTCGGGACCATGTTTCTCGCGCACGCGGCGGATCTCGCCGGCCACCAGATCGAGCGCCACGTCCCACGAGACTTCGACGAAATCGTCGCGTCCGCGCGCATGGCCGTCGCTGGCCTCGCGTTGCGCCAGCCAGCCGCGCCGCACCATCGGGGTACGGATGCGCGTGGGCGAGTAGACCATCGGCACGATGGAATCGAGCAGGGGCGACGGATTGGGATCGGCGGCGAATGGCTCGCAGCGGATCAGCGTGCCATCCTCGACGACGGCCGTGAAGGCGCCCCAGTGCGCCAGTTGCGGGTAGCGGCGGACGGTCACGGTATTAGTCGCCCTGGATGCCGGCCTTGCGGATCAGCTCGCCCCACTTGGCGCGTTCGGTGTCGAGCAGTTTGGCGAACTGCTGCGGCGTGTCGGAGGTGGCATCCATGCCCGATATGGCCAGCCGGTGGCGGATGTCCGGATCGGCCATGACCTTGACCAGCGCCTTGTTCAACTGCGCGATGACGTCGGGCGGGGTGCCGGCGGGTGCCACCAGGCCATACCAGTTGGTGACGTCGTAGCCGGGCACGCCGGCTTCGGCGACGGTCGGCACGCCGGGGAACTGCGGCGAGCGTTTGGCGGTGGTCACCGCCAGCACGCGCAGCTTGCCGGAAGCGATGAGCGGCTTGGCCGACGGATCGGAGAACGTGATCGGCACCACGCCACCCATCACGTCGGTCAGCGCCGGGGTGGTGCCTTTATACGGCACATGCTGCATCTGCACGCCCGCCAGCATCTTGAACTGCTCGGCGGCAATCTGGCCGATCGTGCCATTGCCGCCCGACGCATACGAGAACTTGCCGTTCGCGCTCTTCACGGCCGCCAGCAGGCCCTGCACGTCCTTGTACGGCGTGTCGGCGCCGGTCACCAGCACGTTGGGCATGGTTACCAGCACGCTGACCGGCGCAAAGTCCTTCCGCGGGTCATAGGCCAGCTTGCGCAGGTTCGGCCAGATCGTGAACGATCCCGGCGTGGCGATGTAGAGCGTGTAGCCATCGGGCGCGGCCTTGGCTACCAGGTCGGTGGCAATCAGGCCGCCCGCGCCGGGCCGATTATCGATGATGACGTTGGCCTTGAGCTGGTCTGACAGCGCCGGGGCAATGGCGCGCGCCAGCGCGTCGGCACCGCCGCCGGGCGGGAAGCCGACCACCACGCGGATCGGCTTCGACGAGTCGGGCCAGGCCGCGTGGGCCAGGGGTGTCAGGAGGGAAAGGCTGAGAACGAGGGCGCGGCGGGCAAACATGGTAAGGCTCCGATGGTCTTGCTTGAGGCTTTGGTAAGGCGTTCTGGCGGCAGGCCGTCGTCATGCCGAAAAACAGAAACTAGACCGACACCGTGTCCCATTCCCACGCCACGAACGCCAGGCGCTCGCCGGTGTGGACAACGGGGTCGCTGCGCAGGCCGATCAGCACGCCGTCGCGCGTGAGCGGCTTGACTGGCGTGAGCGAGGCATCGAGCTTGAGCGTGTCGCCAATCGACTCGCCTTCGCCAACGTGGTCGCCGGCGCGAGCGGCCGGAATGAACAGGCCGCCGTCATCGGCGGTGATCCAGCCGCGCCGCGTCACGCGCCGCAGCGTGGTGGCGGCGGCCTTGGCCGGCGGGCCGTCGAGAATGCCCATCTGCACGGCCAGCGTGTGGAAGCCGGTCTCGGCCACGGCGATGTTGTCGGCCTCGAAGCGGCTGCCGCTTCCCAGTTCGAGCATGAACGCGCAGACACCGGCGGCCAGGCATTGGTAATCGAGCGCGCCGGCGATGTTGCCGGGCAGCTCGCCCTTGCCGCCCACGTCCTGTTGGCAGGCCACGTGCGGGTGAAAGGGCGCCATCGCGGCCAGCACATCGGCCTCGGTCACGCGGCTGCCCGGGTGGACCTTGTAGACCGTGTAGGGGCGTGCATCGAACAGCGGGTTCATCGTATGCAGGTTGATGAGCACGTCGGCCACGCCGCGCACCTCGCTCATCAGCGCATGGGCCAGCCGCTCGGACACCAGGCCGCCCGCGTTGCCCGGATAGGTCTGGTCCAGGTCGAGCTCGTCATACGGATTGCGCTTGCGCCGTGCGTCCAGCGCCTGCGGATTGCCGGTGGGCGTGACCACCACGTTGCCGCGCATGGTGGCCGGGTCCAGGCTGCGCGCAAAGCGCAGGGCCGCCACCATGCCGTTGATCTCGTCGCCATGCACCTGGCCGTGCAGCCAGAGCGTGCGGCCCGGCTGCGCGCCACGCACGGCCACGTAGGGCAGCGCGACGGACATGCCCGAGGCCATCGAGCCAACGGGCAACTGTCCGCTGGTGCGGGCGGGGCCGGATTGCTGGCGCAGCCAGTCACCGATGATGGGCATGGGAAGGGTCCTTTTCTGTCGATTCGAGATGGGCGATGGCGGCGAAGGCCTGATCCAGGTCCGCCAGCAGGTCGGGTACGGCTTCGAGGCCGATGTGCAGGCGTATCACGGTGCCGTGCTGCGACCAGTCCGTGACGCTGCGCGCGCGCCGCATGTCGGCCAGCACGGCCAGACTCTCGAAGCCGCCCCACGAGGCGCCGATGCCGAACAGCCGCAGGCTGTCGACGAAGCGTTCGGGCGCCACCGGCGCCTGCGAACGCAGCGTGAACGACACCAGGCCGTTGGTGCCGTGGCAGTCGCGCTGCCACAGGGCATGGTTGGGATCGTGCGGCAGCGCGGGGCAGAAGACGTCGGCCACCTCGGGGCGGTCGAGCAGCCACTGCGCCACGGTCAGCGCGCCGGCCTGGTGCTGCGCCAGGCGCGCACCGAGCGACCGGATGCCGCGCTGCACCAGGTAGGCGTCATCGGGGCTCACGGTCATGCCGAAGGCATCGGCCATGGTGGCCAGCGGCTGCCACGCGGCCTCGGTGGTGCAGACGGTGCCCATCATCACGTCGGAATGGCCGCCCAGGTACTTGGTGGCGGCCATCAGCGAGATGTCGGCGCCCAGCGTCAGCGGGCGATACAGCATGCCCGAGCCCCAGGTGTTGTCCGCTGCCACGAGCGCGCCGTGCGCGTGGGCGCGGGCCGCCAGCGCGGGCAGGTCGCACATTTCATAGACCAGCGAACCGGGCGCCTCGACATAGACGAGCCGCGTCTCGGGGCGCAGCTTCGCGTCCAGGTCCGAACCGTTGGCCGCGTAGAAGTCGGCGGCGATGCCGTGCTGGCGCAGGAAGCCGTTGGCCAGGTTGCGCACCGGCTCGTAGACGCAATCGGGCAGCAGCACATGCTGGCCGGGGCGCACGTAGGCCAGGATCGTCATGGCGGCGGCGGCCAGGCCCGACGGAAACAGCCGCGTGCGATAGCCGTCTTCGAGCGTGGTCACCATGTCTTCGAGCGCGAAGTTGGTGGGATTGCCGCGCGCGCCGTATGTGAACAGCCGCTCGGTGTCACGCCGGGCGCGCATCTCGCGCTGCTGCGCGACGGAGTCGAACAGTACGGTGCTGGCGCGCACCACGGGCGGGTTGACCGGCTGTCCGCCGGGCACGGCTGCGGTGCGTCCGGCATGGACAAGGCGTGTGGGGAGCGCTTTCGTCATTGGCTGGCCTGTGGGTTGGCGCATGTTGTAGGAGGGTGTCGCAAGGCGCGTGCCTGCATCCGAAGCATCAGTCGACGTGCGCGCCGGACAGCTTGACGATCTGCGACCAGCGGGTGATGTCCTGCTTCATCTGCGCGGCAAATGCCTCGGAGCTGTTGGCCACCACGTCGCTGCCGCCCTCGTTGATGGTTTTCACCACCTCGGGCATCTGCAGCACCTGCACCATGGCTCGGTTCAGCAGCGCAACGCGTTCCGGCGACGTGCCGGCCGGTACGAAGAAGCCGTACCAGTCCTCGAAGCGTGCATTGCGATAGCCCAGCTCTTCAAGTGTCGGCACCTTGGTGAATACCCCGAGTCGGCGCGGGCTGGTGACGGCCAGCGCACGCATGCGGCCGGTCTGGATGAATCCGGACACCGACGACGTGGACGTGATCAGCACATCTACCTGGCCGCCAAGCAGGTCGTTGATGGCCGGACCCGCGCCTTTGTATGGCACATGCTGGAGCGACACCTGGCTGTCCTTGTCGAGCACCACACCCACCAGGTGCGACAGCGTGCCGTTGCCGGGCGTGGCGAATGTGATCTTGTTCGGCTGCGCCTTGGCCTGCGTGGCCAGTTCCTCGAAGGTCTTCCACGGGGCGTTGGCGGATACCACGATGGCCAGCGGCGCCGCGTTGATCTGCGTGACCGGGATGAACTGCTTGACCGGATCGAAGCCCGGCGCGCGATACAGCGTCGGGTTCACGGCCATGATCGACACCTGCGAGGTCAGCACCGTATAGCCGTCGGGCTTGGCCTCGGCCACGTAGCGCGTGCCGATGTTGCCGCCCGCGCCGCCCCGGTTGTCGGTCACGGCGCTCTGGCCCAGTACTTGCGACAGCCGCGTGGCCACCACGCGGGTCACCGCATCGTTGCCGCCGCCGGCGGGGAACGGCGACACGATCCGCAGCGGCTGCGACGGAAATCCGTTGACGGGCGCCACGGGCTGCTGCGCCGGCGCGGCGACGGACAGCGTGACGGTGCAAGCGGCAACCAGGTACTGCGCAAGACGTGACGACAGGCGGGATGACATCGGACGGGACATGGGGGGCGACCTCGTTCTTCTATGGCAGGTTGAAAGTGGGATGGCTCGGGTGGCAATCAGCCGGCAGGCGGGAAGCGGAACGTGGCCAGCTCCTGCGCGTCGAGCTGGGCGATCAGGCCCGTTTCCCAAGCCAGGTACTGGCGCGCGGCGGCCTTGTTGCCGTCGTGGCGGTCATGCACGAAAAACAGGTAGTCGATGCAGCGCGCGTCGGGCAGCGTGTCGGCGCCCTGGCGCACGGCATTGCCGGCATCGCGCCAGGCGGCAAAGCCACCCTGCAGCCGGCGCAGGTTGCGGAAACCGAGCGCGCGCAGATCCGCCACGGCCAGTTCGGCGGCGTCGTCGCCATCGGCATCGCCGATCAGCACCAGCGTGGTGTCATGCGGCACGCCGCGCAGGTCTTGCGCCAGGCGGGCCCGGGTGGACCAGCGGGCGCCGGCCACGTGCCCGGCGCGGTAGGCCATGCTGCCGCGCAGGTCCAGCGCTAGCATCGACTGGGCGGTCAGGCCGGTCACCAGTTGTGCGGCGGAGACGGCCGGCAGCGCGGTCACTTCATGCGTGGGGCCCTGGGCGGCGCGCACGCCTGCGGCCAGGCCGGCCTGCAGGCCGCCGTCGAGCACCACGGCGTCATGGCCCATCTGGCGCAGCCAGCTGGCTACCACGGTGGCGCGCACGCCTTCGGCATCGAACAGCACCAGCCGGGCGCGGCGGATGCCGACGTACTGGTCGGTGGCCTGCATCAGCTGGCCGCCGGGCGTGTGCTGCGCGCCGGGCAGCGTCTGGATGGCGAATTCCTCGGCGGTGCGCACGTCGCACAGGAACGTGGTGCGTGCCGTGTCGGCCAGCCAGGCTTTGGCCTGGGCGGCGTCGATGTGGGGTACGTCGAAGCGCTGCGTCAGCGCCTGCGCGTTGTCGCGGGCGGCGTCGATTTCCTGCGGCAGGCCGTTGTCCGGGTAGCGTGCGGTGCCGCCGTGCTCAAGCGTGAAATCGTTCAGGTACCAGCCCTGCGTGCCGTTTTCGAGCGCGTAGACCGGATTGGCCACGCCGAAGTTGATCAGCGACTGAGCGCCGATGATGCTGCGCGTGCGGCCCGCGCAGTTGATGACGATGGGGGTGGTGTTGTCGGGCACCAGGTCGCGCAGTCGGTAGGCCAGCTCGCCATTGGGGCAGCAGATCGCGCCCGGGATGTTCATCTTGCGGAATTCGCTGGTGGGGCGTCCGTCGAGTACCACTGGCGCCTGCGGGCCGGCCTGCATCGCAGCCAGTTCCTGCGCGGTCACGCGCGGCGTGTGGTAGTGGTGCTCGGCCAGTTCCCCGAAGGTCTTGGACGGGACGTTCACGCCCGCGAACAGCGTATAGCCGGCCGCGCGCCAGGCCGGCATGCCACCGTCGAGCACGAACAGGTTTGTGTAGCCAAGCGATGCCAGCGCCGCGGCGGCGGCCTGCGCCACGCCGTCGCCGTCATCGGCCAGCACGATGCGCGCATCGGTGCGGGGCGCCAGGCGGCCGACATCGAGCTCCAGCCGGCTGAAGGGCATCGGCACGGCATAGAACGGATGGCCCTCGCCGTACTGGCCTTGCTCGCGGACATCGAACAGCGCGATTTCGTCGGCATCGTGCAGCCAGCCCTTCAGGGTGACGGCGTCGACGGCGGTGTGGGTGGGCTGGGTCATGAAATTTGGGCAAAAAGGGGGCCGTCCTCGCTGCAAGGGCGAGGTGTCGGCCTGGATCTCGGGAGTCCGGGGCGCGCAGTGGCCCCGGTCAGGGTGTGGCTTAGCGGCGGGTCTGTACGCCCACGTTCATGATCTGGCAGCGTCCGGTCTCGAGGTCGAACGTCAGCCGTTCGGTCAGCGTTTCGAGCGCGCGACCGTACATGTGCAGGTGGCGGATGACGGCATCGCCCTGGATCGCCACGGAATGGATGTCGTCGGGGAGCAGGGCGATACCGTTGCGCGGGCCCACTTCCACGGTGCGCGAATGTTCCAGCGTGCCCACGCCGGGCTGGCTGCCGTCGTCAGTGCGCACATAGACGTCGTTGAACTCCACGCCGGTCACCCCGGCCACGCAGGCCCAGGTGGTGTGGTTGTGCGGCGGAATGCGCTTGCCGGGCCGCATCACGTTCAGGTACAGCGCGTAGGTCTGGTTCGGATCTTCGGCAATCAGGTAGCGGGCCTGGCGCTCGTTGGCCTCGGGCGGTGGATAGTCGGCTTCATTCCACAGTTCGGTGCGGGCGGCCAGGTCTTCCACGAGGGGTAGCACTTCGGCCAGGCTGGCGCGGGTGACGCCGCCCTTGTCTACAATGTTTCTAATGGATTCGATGGTGTCGCCAACGGCGGACTGGCGCTGTGCTGCGAGGGACATGGTGCGATCAATCCTTGCAATCTCTGTTTTTCGGGGGTAGAACGGTGCTTCGTGTTTCACTGTAATGAACACCTGTCCTGAAAACCACTTAATGCGCGACGAAAATCCATTAGCGCTGCTAATGAATGAGAAACCTTGACCTCGATCTGCTGCGTACGCTGGTGGCCATTGCCGATCACGAGACGTTCGGGGCCGCCGCCGAGGCCGTGCAGCGCACGCAATCGGCGGTCACCCAGCAGATGCAGCGGCTGGAAGAGCAGCTGGACCTGCCGCTGTTCGAGCGCCACGGGCGCAGCAAGCTGTTCACGCGGCACGGCAAGAAGCTGCTCGAATATGCCCGGCAACTGCTCAGCACCAACGACGAGGCGCTGCGCGTGCTGCGCGAGGGCGACCTGACGGGGTCGTTGCGCATTGGTGCGCCGCACGACGTGGCCGATACCATCCTGCCGGTGCTGCTGTCGCACATCGCGCGGTCGTCGCCCGCCTTGCGGCTGGAGATCCACGTCGGTCGAAGCCCGTTCCTGATGGAGTCGCTGCGGCGCGGCGAGATCGACCTGACGGTTTCCACGCGCGAAGACAGCGCGCTCGAAGGCATCGTGCTGCGCACCACCCCGACCATCTGGGTCTGCGCGGCGGACTTCGTCTATGAACGGGGCTCGCCGGTGCCGCTGATCCTGGCCGACGAGCCGAGCCTGTTCCGCAAGCTGTCGCTGGAATCGCTGACGCAGGCCGACGTGCCATGGCGTATCGCCTATCTGGCCCCGAGCCTGATCGGCATCAAGGCGGCGTTGCGCGCCGGGCTGGGTATCACGGCGCGCAGCATCGACCTGCTGCAGGCGGACATGCGCATCCTGGGCGAAAGCGATGGCTTGCCACGGCTGCCCGATGTCACGTACTACCTCTGGGCGCGTCCGAATGCGGTCAATCCTGTGGCACGACATGTCTTCTCGATGCTTAAAACGGCCTTGCAGCGCGGGCTGGCCAGCGCCTGACCCTGGCAACTGCCGCGAACTTCCCCAAGGGGCAAAGACCAGATCGTAGGGCGCGCGATACACGCCGCCAACGAAGAAGTTCGCGTATGGATATGCAGACGCACCTTTCCGTCTGCTTTCAGGGTAGCGTTGACGCCCATCAAGGGCCAGCATCAGGGCGTGGGAGCCTAATCCGGATGCCCGTTCCGCTGCATCAGCCATGCGGAGCGGTTCAGCAAAGTTCGGAGTCCTCCCATGAAGCCCAGACATTTCCTACCGACCCTGTTGTGGATCACGGCGGCCATCGTCGCCGGCGTGGCGCCGGCCACCGCACAGCAGGCGAGCCCGTGCAGCCCATCGAACCGGCCAAGATCAAGCATCCGGCCCGCGTGGCATTGGGAGAAAAGCTCTGGTTCGATCCCCGCCTGTCGCGCTCGGGCTTCATCTCGTGCAATTCGTGCCACAACCTCAGCATGGGCGGCTCGGACAAACTGAAGACGTCGATTGGCGACAAATGGAACAAGGGGCTCGTCAATTCGCCAGCCGTTCTCAATTCGAGCCTGAATTTAGTCCAGTTCTGGGATGGCCGCGCCAAGGACCTGCAGGAACAGGCCCACGGGCCCATCGCCAACCCGATCGAGATGGCCTTTACGCATGACCTGGCCGTCGACACCGTGACATCGATCCCCGAGTACCGGGCCGAATTTCGCAAGTTGTTCAAGTCCGGCAAGCTGACGATGCACGAGATCACGCTGGCCATTGCCGCGTTCGAGGAGACGCTGGTCACGCCCCATGCCCGCTTCGACAAATGGCTGAAGGGGGCAAGACAGCCATCGATGCACAGAAACTGCGCGGCTACCAGCTGTTCAAGTCATCCGGCTGCGTGGCGTGTCACAACTGCCCGAACCTTGGCGGGACGTCGTTCCAGAAGATGGGGCTGGTGGAGCCGTACAAGACAAAGAATCCGTCCGAAGGCCGGGCCGGCGTGACCGGGCAGGACGCCGACCGCTTCAGCTTCAAGGTGCCCACACTGCGCAACGTGGCATTGACGTATCCATACTTCCACGACGGCGAGGCCGCCACGCTGACCGAGGCGGTGGACGTGATGGGCCGCCTGCAACTCGCCCGCAAGTTCACGGCCAAGGAAAATGCCGATATCGTGGCCTTCCTGCATACGCTGACGGGCGATCAGCCGCGCATCACGCTGCCCGTGCTGCTGCCCTCGAACGACAAGACGCCGAAGCCGCGTCCGTTCGAGTGATGTGCCGCCGCTGCTGCCGCATCCGCTGTGGGGCAGCGGCGAAAGCTGAATGAAAGCCTGCGGAAAGCAGATGGTAAGAAAAGCGATCCATGGACATCCTGGTGCGTGTTCCGTTCGGCGGAATAGCTGGAATTCACTGTTGCGTGAAACGCGTATTGCGGCGCGTCAAAAATCCCCTATCTTTGCACCACCGTCATTCAGATTTCGACCAGGAGGTGCTGAGATGAATAACACGACCCTCGACGCAGGACTTCAGTCCTTCCGCACGCAGGCCAACGACGATGCCGTCACGGCCATCCACCATCAGGACATCGTTGCCGCGTTCACGGCCCAGCCGGCGGCTTCACCGGTTGCCGTGCTGCACATGCTCTATCCGCGTACGGATGCCCGCACGCATCGCAGTCTCGATCACCTGGTGGGTGCGCTGCGCAACCACGGGTTGCACGAGGTGGCCACGCTGGTGGAACGCGAGGCACACTATCTGGTCTTCAAGGATCCCGTGCAGGCGTGGCGCGCACTGCATGAAATCCGTCACGACTCGCTGGCCATCGGCGTCCATCTCTACTACCGTGGCGTGACCGGCGATGCGGCAGAGCGGGCGCTCGACAGCGACGCGCACCGCCTGCACTGAGGCGAGCGCGCACAGCACGCTGCAATGAAAAAGCCCTTCACCGGTGATGTGGGCTTTTTTGTTGGCGCTTTGCGCGGGGCCACTGCCGTCTGCGTCTAGCCGCCGAGCACACGCCCGTTACGATTGTCGATCACTTCCATCGTGGTCGACGTGGCGCCCGGTCCGGCGGTGTATCGCACTTGCCGGAATGACAAAGGCTTGCCATCGACGGATCGCACGACAAGGGTCTCGATGGGTTTGCCGGTGGCGTCCTCGACCAGCGACACGGGTGGCTTGCCCGTTGCCGTCGCCCATCGGTCGCCCCACTGCATCAGCGCCACCAGCACCGGGTACAGGTCTTCGCCTTTCGTCGTCAGGCGATAGCCCTCGGTGTTAGCGCGGCCTTCCAGCGGAAAGCGTTCAAGAATGCCCAGCTCGGTCAGCCGCTCCAGGCGCGCGGTCAGCACGTTGCGTGCAATGCCCAGCCCGCTCTGGAATTCGTCGAACCGCGTGGAGCCCTGCATGCATTCCCGCACGATGAGCAGCGACCACCATTCGCCGACTTCCTCCAGCGAGCGAGCAATGGAGCAGTTCATGTCGGTAAAGCGCTTGCGATACATGGCGAGAACTCCTGGTGATCGGCAATCCGGGTTGAAGGCCTTCTTGTACCATACATTAGTTTCGTCACGCAACTAACTGGGATGCAAGCAGGTGTGGCGCAGGCGCCGTGTCACGCGCAGACCTGCGCACTGGCGCCGGCGGTCTGCGCCTTCGCCACGGCGGCAACGCGCTGCGTGGCCAGATACGAAACGATCAGGGCCAGCACCAGCAGGCCGCTGCCCACGTAGCCGAGGTTGTGCGCGCCGATGCTGGGGATGGCCGCGGCACCAAGCAGGCCGGCGATGGATACGCCGACATACGTGGCCGATGTATTGAGGCCCACCAGCAGCGGCGCCATCGACGGCGACAGCGTGACGAGCCGGAACTGTTGCGGCACCAGCACCCCCCAGCAGCATGCGCCCCAGAGCGTGACGGCGATGGCGGCGGTCCAGAGATGCGCCCCGGTCCACGGCATCAGCCCCAGGCTCAGCGTCACAGCGGTCAGCATGGCCACAACCACGCGGTTGGCGCCCATCCTGTCGAGAATGCGGCCCGTGAACAGATTGGACAGCGTGCCGGCCAATCCCCAGAGTACGAGCAATCCGCCCAGCACCGCCGCGCTGCCGCCGATGGCGCGATCGAATACGACCGAGAAGTACGTGTAGACGATAAAGGTGCCGATCTGTGCCAGCAGCGTGGTCGTCAGGATCAGGCCAACGCGGGGGTCGCCCAGTGGCGCAAAGCGCTTGCGCAGCGACACGGCCGGCGGCAGCGGCACCTCGGGCATCAATGCCCAGACGCCGGCAAAGGCCACCGCGCCCAGCGCGGCCACGAAACCCAGTGTCCAGCGCCAGTCCACGAGGCCGCCGATGACCGCGCCAATCGGCGTGCCCAGGGCCGTGGCGGTGGTCAGGCCGGCAACGATGATCGACAGCGCAAAGCCGCGCCGCTCGGGCTGTACCAGCATCGTGGCCGCCCCGCTGGCGGTGGGCGAGAACAGCGCGGCGCCGAATCCGGCCACCACGCGCGTCAGCAACGCGAAGCCCAGTGTCGGTGCCAGCGCCGTCGCGATATTCGCCACGACAAACAGGCCAAGCCCGACCAGCAACACGCGCTTGCGCGGCATGCCTGCGGCCAGCGCCGCGAGTACCGGTGCCAGCAACGCATAGCTGATCGCGTACACCGTGGTCATCTGCCCGGCCGCGCCGATGCTGACGTCGAAGTGGTGGGCGATTTCGGGGAGGATCCCCGCGAAGACAAAACTGTCAGTCCCCAGGGCAAACATGCCCAGGGCGAGGATAAGAAGGCGACGATCCAAGATGTTCTCCGTCAGCAGGCCGGACGCGCGAAGTGCCGGCCCACATAGTTGCGTGACGAAACTATAGGCAACTTGGTTTCGTCACGCAACTAAAAATCTAACTTGTTTTCTGTGATGGATCAGGCTTGTGATGGTTACGCCTGCCGAACGCGGCGGAGCCCGGTACGTCCGAGGCTTGGGATACAGTAGGGGCCGTTCAACCGTCCCCCGAAGGTGTCATTCATGTCCGATTTCGTAGTCGACCGCGTGCTGCTGACCAATGACGATGGTATCGACGCGCCCGGCCTGGCCGTGCTGGAACAGGTGGCGGCCACGTTGGCCCGAGAGGTCTGGATCGTGGCGCCCGATCACGACCAGAGCGGCACGTCGCACTCGATCAGCCTGCACGCGCCGCTGCGGGTGACCGAGCACGGGCCGCGCCGTTTCGGCATCAGCGGTACCCCCGGCGACTGCGTGGTGATGGCCGCGCGCCATCTCATGCGCGACGCGCCGCCGGACGTGGTGCTGTCCGGCATCAACCGGGGCGGCAACCTGGGGCTGGAAACGGTGTTCTCCGGCACGGTGGGCGCTGCCATGACCGGCATGCTGCTCGGCATCCGCTCGATCGCGCTGAGCCAGGTATTCACCGATCGCAACGCGGTGAAGTGGCAGACGTCACGCACGCTGGCGCCGGACGTGATCCGTCGACTGCTGGCGGTGGGCTGGACGGACGGGGCGTGCCTGAACGTGAATTTTCCCGATGTCGAGCCAGAGCAGGCCGGCCCGCTGGTGGTGTCGCGCCAGGGCATGGGGCTGGTCAAGGCCATCGACGTGCGCGCGCATGTCGACCCGCGCGGCATTCCCTATCACTGGCTCCAGTTCTCGCGCGGCCCCCGGCCCGACGTGGACGATGCCGAAGCGATGGTGGTGGGGCGTGGCGCGGTGTCGGTCACACCGCTGCGGTTCGAGCGCACCGACGACGACGCGGCCGCGCAGCTGACCGCACAACTGGCCGGCGCCCTGGGCCAGGGCTAGGCGTCACCGGCGCACCAGCAGCGCCACGGGCAGCGTGGCAAACACGTCCTTGGCGCGCAACCATCCCGCGTGCGATGTCACGGCATGGCCGGTCAGGATGTCGGTCCAGCCGCCGCCGCTGTTGCCACCGCCGCCGCCATCGCCATTGCCATCGCCCGTATGCAGGCCCGTGTCGTGCCAGCAATGGGGCGGAATGCGCGGCTGTGCCGGGTCCACATGGCGCGCGGCGAGCCGGGTCACGGCCACCACGGCTTCCACGCCGCCACACTGGCGCGCAAACGCCAGCACGCAGCCGGCCAGTTCGCCGCTGGCCGACACCGGCCGGTAGCCGCCCTGGGCGAACAGCGCGGGGTTCTCGCGCCGGAACGCCAGCACGCTGCGGATCAGTTGCTGCTTGATGCGGCCGTCGCGCCAATGCGCAAGCCAGTGCGACCAGCCGCCACGGCATTCCAGTTGCGCCTGCAGCCGCGCGTAATCGGGCGCGCGCCGGTTGTCGGGATCGACCAGGCTGAAATCCCATGTTTCATTGCCCTGGTAGCGGTCTGGCACGCCGGGCGCGGTCAGCTGCAGCAGCGTCTGCGCCAGGCTGTTCAGCGCCGCGGCCGTGCCGATGCGCGAAGCGAAGGCGCCAACGCGCTCCAGCATGCTGTCGGTGCCGCCGATGGCCATGGCAGGCACAAAGGCCTCGCAGGCGTTCTCGTATTCGGTATCGGGATGGGTCCAGCTGCCATGGCGCTTGGCCTCGCGAATGGCCTTGCGCTGCCAGGCCAGGATGCGGTCGACGAAGGCGCGTTGGCCCTCCTCGGACTCCAGCGCGCGTGGATCGGCGGGCCATGCGCCCACCAGCGTCTGGTACAGCATCAGCCGGTCGATGCCGTCAGGGCCCCGGGGCGACGCCACCAGCAGCGGCGCCAGATGCGCTTCCCAGCCGGCCACGGCTTCGGCCCACGCCTCGGGCAACTCGCTCAGCGCCGCCAGCCGCATGCGCGCGTCCTCGCCGCGCTTGTGGTCGTGGGTGGACACGGCCAGCATGGCATGGGGCCACGCGTCGGCGCGCGCCTGCATCCGCTCATGAAAGCGTTCCGCCGCGATGGCCAGCGTGCCGGGGTCGCTGCCCACCTCGTTGCGGGACAGCAGCCGCCCATAGCGGTAGAACGCCGTGTCCTCGGTGGACTTGGCCGCCAGCGCCGGCATCAGTTGCTGGAGTCTGGTGCGCAACTGCCCGTCCGGGCTGTCGAGCGGGCTGTCGGCGCGCAACGCGGCCACGATGAAGTCGAGCGCGGCCGACTCGTCCGGCGCCAGGTGGTGGCGCGCGGCATCGGCGGCCGCCGACACCATGTCGTCGTCAGACGTGCGGTCCCGGCCATCGTCGTCGGCCACGTAGTAGCAGCGGTACACGGGGATGGCCGTCATGAACGCCGTCAGCGCATGGTGCAGCGCGTGCGGCGACAGGTCGCGCGTGGCCACGTCGCCGCGCGCCCGCGCCAGCAGCCGCGCGCACAGCGACTCGACCTCCGTGACCAGGTGGCGGGCCAGCACGCGATGCCGTCCGGCATGTACCTGTTCGGCAAACGTGCGGTCGTCGCCGCTGATCTGCAGCCACAGCATGTTCAGCCCGGCCGCGCCGTGCAGGTCGTGCAGCACGGCGCCCACTTCGTCCATGAAGTCGTAGCCGGTGGTGCCATCCACCTGCCAGTCGCACGGCAGCGGCTCGTGCTCGCCCAGGATCTTCTCGACGACCAGCCATGGATGCGCCAGCGCCAATGCGGCGGGCCTTCCCGGCCGCAGCGCGTCCAGCCGCGCGCGTACGCGGCGGCAGTAGCCGGCCGGGTCGGCCAGCCCGTCCACATGGTCGATGCGCAGCCCGTCGATCCAGCCCTCGCGGTAAAGCCGGAACGGCAGCGCGTGCGTGGCCTCGAACACGTCCTCGCATTCCTGGCGCACGCCCACCAGGTCCGTGATCTCGAAGAAGCGACGCCAGTTCAGCATGGCCGCCCCGGTACGCCACCATGCCAGCCGGTAGGACTGACCTTCCAGCAGCGCGTGCAGCGCCTGCGGGTCAATGGGAATGGCTGACCCGTCCGGCATGGCCAGCGGCAGGTCGTGGTCGCCGTAGCGCAACGTCGCCCGGCCATCGCCGTCGCGCTGCGCCGTCAGCGCGCCCGACGCCAGCGTCTGCCAGTACGGGTCGCCCAGAATCGGCAGCAGCACCTTGCCGCGCAGTTCCGGGTCAGGCGATTGCCAGTCGATATCGAAGTAGTGGGCAAAGGCACTGCGCTCGCCCTGCGCCAGCACATCGCGCCACCATGCGTTGTGCGTGGCATCGGCGGCCATGTGGTTGGGCACGATGTCCAGCACGATGCCCAGGCCTGCTTCGCGCGCCTGGGTGGCCAGCGCCACGAAGCCGTCCTCGCCCCCCAGCGCCGCGCTGATCCGCGTGCCATCGGTGACGTCGTAGCCGTGCGTGGACCCCGGGCGCGCTTCGGTGACCGGCGACAGGTACAGGTGGCTGATGCCAAGGCCGGCGTAATAGGGCACCAGCGCCGCCGCATCGGCAAAGGTGAAGCCGGCATGCAACTGCAGCCGCGCCGTGGCACGGGGCACCCCGGCGTGATCGAGGTCGGCGTGATTCACGTCGGCGGGTGTGGTCATGGCGATCTCGGGCGGATGTGATGCCGGATTTCGGGCCGGATTTCAGGCCGGGTTTCAGGCCGGATGCAGGCAGGCGACGCAGCAGCGTTCGGTCAGGATGCCGGCATTGAGCGATGCAATGGCGCCAGCCTGGCTGGCATGCAGCATCCGGCCCCCGGCACAGTCTGCTTCCACCGGCTCGGCGCCAAGGTTGAGCCAGATCGACAGCCGGCTGCCGTCGCCCAGGCGCCAGCGCGCCACCAGCGCGCGGTCGGCCAGCGGCGTGACGCCATCGGGCTGGCAGTGGCGCAGCCTCGGCATGATTTCGTTGCGGCGGATCGACAGCAGTTCGCCGTAGTAGTGGTTCCACGCGCGGCAATCGCCGTCGGTGTCGTCGCAGACCGGGCGCGAGGCGTCGAACGTCTGCGGCGCGTTCGGGTCGGCGATGCGCGCGGCATGGGCGTCGTCGCGGAAGGCCGCCGACGCGGCGAATTCGCGGCGCCTGCCGTCGCGCACCGCCTGCGCCAGTTCGGGCGGATGGTCGGTGAAGTAGAGGAAGGGCGTGCGCGCGCCATGTTCCTCGCCCATGAACACCAGCGGTATCTGCGGGCAGAGCAGTTGCAGTGCCACGGCCGCCCGCAGGGCGTCGGGGGCGGCCAGCGTCGTCAGGCGCTCGCCGAACGCGCGGTTGCCGGTCTGGTCGTGGTTCTGCAGGAACATCACGAAGGATGAAGGGGGCAGCGCCGCGCTGGGCTGCCCGCGCCGCACCTCGCGGCCCTGGAGCGGGCCGTTCTGGTCGCCACTGCGGTGCGGCGATACCTCGCCCTGCCAGGCGAAGCCTTCGCCCAGCACGCGCACCAGGTGATGCAACGCTGGCGTGCCGACGGCCTTCGCGGGCGTGGCGCCCGGCAGTTCGGCCTGGTATTCGCGGTAGTACCCGTCGTGCTCGCCCGTGAGCAGCACGTGCAGCGCGTGGTGGGCGTCGTCGTTCCACTGCGCGTCGTAGCCGGCCTGCATCAGCGCCACATCGTTGTGGTCGTTTTCCAGCACCAGATGCACATGGCGGTCGGGCAGGCAGGCACGCAGGTCGTGGGCCAGTTGCGGCAGCCAGCCTTCGTCCTCGATGGCGTGCACGGCGTCGAGCCGCAAGCCGTCGAAGCGGAACGATTCCAGCCAGTAGCGCGCGTTCTCGCCAAAGAAGCGGCGGACCTCCGCGCGACGAAAGTCGATGGCGGGCCCCCATGGCGTCTGCCGGTCGGTGCGGAAGAAGGGGCTGGCGTACTGGTGCAGGTAGTTGCCCTCGGGCCCGAAGTGGTTGTAGACCACGTCCAGGAACACCATCATGCCCAGCCCATGGGCCGCGTCGATCAGCGCCCGCAGTTCGTCGGGCGAGCCATAGCTGCGCTCGGGCGCGAACGGCAACACGCCGTCGTAGCCCCAGTTGCGGGCGCCGGGAAACTCGGACAGCGGCATCAGTTCGATGGCGGTGAAGCCCAGTGCCGCCAGGCGGTGCAGCTCGGACATCACGCCCGTGTAGCCGCCGAACAGGCCCACGTGAAGCTCGTAGATCACGGCTTCGTGCCAGGGGCGCCCGCGCCATTCGGTGTGCTGCCAGGCGTAGGCGGCGCCGTTCTCGGGCAGGCACAGCACGCTGGCGCCATGGACGTCGTCGGCCTGCAGGCGCGAAGCCGGATCGGGCACGATCGTGCCGTCGTCCAGCCGGAACCAGTAGCGCACGCCGTGGCAGCAAGGCACCACCGCCTCGAACCAGCCGTGCTTGCCTTCCATCATCACCACCGGTGCCATGCCCGCCACTTCGAGCCGTACCGCATGGCCTTGCGCGGCGGCGTCGGGCGCCCACAGGCGGAACCGGACGCGGCCGTCCGCCAGGCGGACCGGGCCGAACCAGTAACCCGTGGCGGCTTCGTCGCCGCAGGGCAGCAGCCGGGCATCGGCGCCCAGGGTTTGCCAGTTCGAGTGGACCGGCAGGCCGTCACGGGGCGGCGGGGATGGCGTAGCAGTCATCATCGGGAGCTACCTTCGGGCAGGCAATCGCACATCCAGTTACGTGGCAGGCTGCACGCGGGTCAGGCGGGCGTCACGGCCGCGCCGGCATCGGCCGGCGACAGTGCCGGTGCGTCGGGCACGGCCACCGGACGGCGACCACCGCGCGCCGGCTGTACCGTCGGCGCCGTGGCCACGGGTTCGGCGGCCACTGCCGGTACATGCGCCAGGGCCGGCGCCAACGCGCCGTACAGGGCCAGGTACTGGTGCGCGGGGCCTTCCCAGCCGAAGTCGGTCTGCATGCCGGTACGTTGCAGGCTGCGCCAGTGACGCTGGCGGCCATACCATCCTAGTCCACGGGCCATGGCGGCGCACATCGCCTCGGCCGATTCGCCATCGAAAACGATGCCGTTGGCGCGTGCGGCCGGTGCGGTGCCCTCGCCCACGTCGCGCACGGTGTCGGCCAGGCCACCCACGCGCGACACGATCGGCACGGTGCCGTAGCGCATGGCATAGACCGGCGTCAGGCCGAAGGGCTCGAAGCGGCTGCCGTGCAGCAGCATGTCCGCGCCCGCGTGCAGCAGGTGCGCATCTTCCTCGCGATAGCCGATGGCCACGCCCACGCGCTGCGGATGCCGCTGGGCCAGCGCGCCATACGCCGCTTCCAGCTTCGGATCGCCGCAACCCAGTACCACGAACTGCGCATCGGCGTGCGCGGCAAGCGCCAGGTCGATGGCGTCGAGCGCCACGTCGGCCATCTTCTGGTGGGTCAGGCGGCTGCCCATGGCGATCAGCGGGCGGTCGGCGTCCGCCGGCAGGCCGTGGCGCGCCTGCAGGGCGGCCTTGCAGGCACGCTTGCCCGTCAGGCTGCGGGCGTCGTAGCGCTGCGGCAGCAGGCGGTCGGTCCGTGGCGACCAGGCGTCGGTATCGACACCGTTCGGGATCGCGCCCAGCACGGCCGCACGATGCGCCAGCAGGCCGTCCAGCCCATGGCCAAAGTGCGGCGTCAGGATTTCGCGCGCATAGGTATGGCTGACCGTGGTGACGCGGTCGGCATAGCGGATACCGGCCTTCAGGAAGTTGATCTTGCCCCAGAACTCGATGCCGTCCGGCGTCAGCGATTGCGGGGGCAGGCCCAGCGGCCCGGCCGCGGCCATCGGAAACACGCCCTGGAAGGCCAGGTTGTGGATCGTGCAGACGGTGGGGATGCGCAGGCCACGCGCGTGCATCAGCAGCGGCGTCAGCGCGGCGTGCCAGTCGTGTGCATGCACCAGGCTCGGCACCGGCAGCGGCGTTTCGCCCGCCGCGATGGCCGTGGCGGCATGCGCCAGCGCGGCAAAGCGCTGGGCGTTGTCGCAGAAGTCGCGGCCGGTGGCGTCAACGTACAGCGACCCCGGCCGGTCGTAGAGCGACGGGCAGTCAAGGAACACCACGCGCACGCCGCTGTCCGGCATCAGTCCTTGCAGCAGCCGCGCAGGGCTGTGTCCGGGAGGCAGGGCCATTGGCAGGTGGATGGCGCCGAGGCTGTGCACGTCGCGTGCCGCCGCCACCGCGCGAGGGTAGCCCGGCATCAGGATCGTGACATCGGCGCCGCGCTGCAGCAGCGCCTGCGCGAGTCCGCCTACCACGTCAGCCAGGCCGCCTGTCTTGGCCAGGGGCTGGGCTTCTGCCGCCACAAACAAGGTGTTCGCGTTCAAGGAGAGACTCCCGCTGGTTTGCCGTTCTGCTGGGATGTACTGGACGGTCCGTGCGGCGCCGCACACAGGGCGCCGCCGGACGCAGAAGCATTGCAATGCGAACTTTGTGCCAGCCCGGCCGGCGGCCGGCGTGCCGCGTGACGCCTGAGGCCGCTGCCATGGCGGGGCCGCGCGCGAGCAACGCCGATGTATAAGGTGCCGCCGCCGTTGTAGAAACTGCCGCGGGCGGGCCGGCCATCCACCAATCTGCAATCGATGGCGTCGGCCCGCCGGGCATGTGATGACAGCGCTACTGCCGGGGCTATTGGCAGCGCTCGCTGAAGCTGCCGATGGCGTCGCCGGCGCGGCGCGGCCCCTGGACCTGGCCGCTGGACCGCCGCAGCAGGCACACGGGCACCGGGTCGACATGCCAGACGCGCTCGCAGTACTCGCGGATGGCCCGGTCCGACGAGAACCGGCCCGACCGCGCGGTCGACAGGACCGACATGCGCTGCCAGCGTGCCGGGTCGGCATAGGCGGCCGACACATCGCGCTGGCACTGCAGGTACGACGCGAAATCGGCCATCAGCATGTACGGGTCGTGCAGCAGCAGCCCGTCGAACAAGGGGCGGAACACGGCCGCGTCGCCCTTCGAGAAGAAGCCGTGCTGGATCAGGTCCACCACCGCGCGCAGTTCGGGGCTCGATTCGTAGTAGGTGGACGGATGGTAGCCGGCCGCCCGCAGCGCATAGACCTCTGACGCATTGAGCCCGAACGGGAAGAAGTTGTCCGCGCCGATGGCGTCGCGCAGTTCGATATTGGCGCCGTCCATGGTGCCGATGGTGATGGCGCCGTTCATGGCGAACTTCATGTTGCCGGTGCCGGAGGCCTCCTTGCCCGCCAGCGATATCTGCTCGGACAGGTCCGCCGCCGGGTAGATCTTCTGGCCATAGGTCACGTTGAAGTTCGGCAGGAAGACCACCTTGAGCCGGTCGCGCACGTGCGGGTCGCGGTTGATCACCTCCGCCACCGACGTGACGAAGCGGATCATCAGCTTGGCGTAGTGGTAGCCCGGCGCGGCCTTGCCCGCGAACAGGAACGTGCGCGGCGGGATGTCGGCGCGCGAATCGGACTTGATCTGGTGGTAGAGCGCGATGATGTGCAGCACGGCCAGGTGCTGGCGCTTGTACTCGTGGATACGCTTGACCATCACGTCGAACATCGACGATGGGTCCACCGTCACGCCGGTGGTATCGCGGATCAGCTGCGCCAGGTCGCGCTTGTTGTCGCGGCGCACGGCCTGCCACTGGGCACGAAAGCCGGCATCGTCGGCGTATGGCTCCAGCGCCTGCAACTGGCTCAGGTCCTTGATCCAGCCATCGCCAATGGCGTCGCTGACCAGTCGGGTCAGGCGCGGATTGGAAAGCGCCAGCCAGCGCCGGGGCGTGACGCCGTTGGTGATGCTGGTGAACTTGTCGGGCCACATGGCGTAGAAATCCTGCAGCACGTCCTCGCGCATCAGGCGCGAGTGCAGGTCGGCCACGCCGTTGATGGCGTGGCTGCCCACGCAGGCCAGCCCCGCCATGCGCACGAAGCGTCCGCCTTGCTCGTTGACCAGCGACAGCCGCGCCAGCCGCGATTCGTCGCCGTAGAAGCGGATGCGCACCTCGTCCAGAAACCGTGCGTTGATCTCGTAGATGATCTCCAGGTGGCGCGGCAGCACGCGCTTGAACAGTTCCAGCGGCCACTGTTCCAGTGCCTCGGGCAGCAGCGTGTGGTTCGTGTAGGCAAAGGCGTTGCGGGTGATGTGCCAGGCATCGTCCCAGCCCAGGCCGTGGTCGTCCACCAGCAGCCGCATCAGTTCGGCGATGCCCACGGCGGGGTGGGTGTCGTTGAGTTGCACGGCGAACTTCTCGTGGAAGCGGGACACCGGTATGCCGTGCGAGGCCAGCAGCCGCAGCATGTCCTGCAGCGAGCAGGCCACGAAGAAGTACTGCTGCTCCAGCCGCAGTTCCTTGCCCTGCTGCGTTTCGTCGTTCGGGTACAGCACCTTGGTCAGGTTCTCCGACGTCACCTTCTTGCTGACCGCGCCCAGGTAGTCGCCCCGGTTGAAGGTGTGGAAGTCGAACGCCTCGGTGGCCTCGGCGCGCCACAGGCGCAGCGTGTTCACCGTGTTGACCCGGTAGCCCAGGATCGGTGAATCGAACGGCACGCCCACCACGGTCTTGTCGGGTACCCAGCGCACGCGGTAGCGGCCGCGGTCGTCGGTGTAGTGCTCGGTGTGGCCGCCCAGCCGCACCTGTACGGCCCATTCGGATCGCTGGATCTCCCACGGGTTGCCATGGCGCAGCCAGGTATCGGTGGTTTCCACCTGCTGCCCGTCGATGATGTTCTGGTGGAAGATGCCGTACTCGTAGCGGATGCCGTAGCCCAGCGCGGGAATTTCCAGCGTCGCCAGCGAATCCATGAAGCAGGCGGCCAGCCGGCCCAGGCCGCCGTTGCCCAGCCCCGGTTCTTCCTCGTGCGAGAGGATGTCGTCCAGATCCAGGTCCAGCGTGGTCATGGCCGCGCGCACCTCGTCGACGATGCCCAGGTTGACGAGGTTGTTGCCCAGGTGCGGCCCCATCAGGAATTCGGCCGACAGGTAGGCCACCGTGCGCGACGGCTGCGTCTGGTAGGTCTCGGCGGTGCTGATCCAGCGCTGCACCAGCCGGTCGCGCACCGTGTGCGCCAGCGCCTGGTAGAGATCGTTGCCGCTGGCATGGCCGGGCAGCTTGCCCTGGGTGTAGAACACGTGATCCAGGAAGGCGCGCCGGATGGTGGCGCTGGACATCGCGGTGCGCGTGTCGTCCGCGCTCTCGGGCACGGCAGTCGCGGCGGTCTGGGTGCCGCGGGTTGCATCGGCTGGGGCCGGCCGCAGCCGGGATGCATCGGTCATCACTTGACTCCTGGGCAGATCAACATGGAGGGAGACTTCTTGATGGTTTCAGGCTAGAAAAGAAATCAGGCGGCACCGGGGAAGCACTGTTGCCGGTGCTGGTATGAAAACTGCAGCGCAAGGGGCCTTCCCATCCTGCAAACCACTGCGAGACGCGCCATGGCTACCCACATCCCGCATGACCCCGTGCGCCGGCCGGACCGTCGGCCCGACCAGAGCCCCGATCACAACAAGGAAAAAGGGGACCAGCCCGCCCGCAACCTGCCGGACAAGCATCCGCCGCCGCCATCGGTCAGCAAGACCGCGCGCGAACACGGCTAGCGCTTTCGGCATCCCGTTGTAGTTTTTGCAAACCGCACTGCGCTGGCATGTACCGGACGTGGCGCGACAGCCCGTGCCCATGATGCAAACGATGTGGGAAACGACGCACACGTCCCGGGCCGCCGGGACGGAGCGCCGGATGCGTTGACCGCCTCCAAGAACGGCGGCTGCAACAAGACAGAAAGGAGCGTAGCCATGACCCTGCCGGGTGCCGCATTGCTTGATGCGCTCGATGCCGTCGATGACACCGCGATCTTCGTGCTGTCGAGGGATGGCCGTGTCAGTGCGTGGACCGAGGCCGCGCGGCGTGTACTGCTGTTCACCGCCGACGAGGTGATCGGTTCGCCGCTGTCGCGCTTTCATCCCGCCGATCCCGCCAATCCGACCGACCCCGCCGATCCCGCCGATCCCGCCTTTCCAGGCGACGGGGCCGCCACCGCCGAACAGTTGCTGACGACGGCCCGGGCGCACGGACGGGCCGAGGACAAGGGGTGGCGCATGCGCCGCGACGCCAGCGTGTTCTATGCCAGCGTGGTGATCGTGGCGCTGGCCGGGCCGGATGGTGACCAGGACAGTCGCCGGCCGAGTGACCGCAGTGTCGGGCCCGACGGCTTTGCCGTGGTCTACCGCGACATCACGATCCAGTACGCCGCCGAAGAGCATGTCAGGGTGGTCGAGGCGCGCTGGCACGACCTGCTCGACACGATCGATGACAGTGCCATCTGCGAGCTTGGCCCCGAAGGGCAGATCCGAAGCTGGAACGCCGGCGCCCAGGCGCTGTTCGGCTACACGGCGCCGGAAGCGGTAGGGCAGTCGCTGTCGCTGCTGTATCCCCGGCCTCCCCGGCCTCCCCGGGCCGATATGGCGCCGGACATGGCGCCGGCCACGGCGTCCGATGGGGCCTCCGGCAACCCGCCGGCCAGCGCCCCCGGCTTGCTCGAGGCCGTGCGGGCCAGCGGCGCGTGGTCCGGCGAGCAACGCCTGCAGCGTCATGACGGCACGCTGGTGCGGTGCCATGTCCGCCAGGCGCTGCTGCGCAATGCCGACCAGGGCGTATCGGGCGTGCTGTGGACCGCGCGCGATCTCACCGACGCGGCTCGCCTGGCCGATCTGGAAGACGCGGGGCGACGCGTGCAGTCGTTCCTGGCCATCCTGGCCCATGAGCTGCGCAATCCGCTGGCCCCGATCCGCAATGCCGTGGACGTGATCCGGCTGACACCGGTGGCCGACACCCGCATCCGCCATTGCGCCGAAATCATCGGCCGGCAACTGCAGTTGCTGACGCGACTGGTGACCGACCTGATGGATGTGGGTCGCGTGACATCGGGCAAGCTCAAGGTGCAGCCGGTGCCCATCCTCTACAACGAGGTGGTCGCCACCGCCATCGAGGCAATGCGGCCCGCGCTGGACGGTGCCAGCCAGAAGTTCGAGGTGGTGCTGCCAGCCGATCCCGTCTTCGTCAATGGCGATGCCGCACGGCTGGAGCAGGTGCTGTCGAACCTGCTCAGCAACGCCACCAAGTACACGCAGCGCGGCGGCACGGTGACGGTACGCGTGCGCGCGGACGCCGGCAACGTGGTGACCACGATCAGCGATACGGGGCGCGGTATCGTGCCGGAGGCGCTGGACCGCATCTTCAACCTGTTCGCGCAGGAAGGCGACGAAACCGCGCGCTCCGGGCTGGGCATCGGCCTGGCCCTGGCGCGGGCCGTGATCGAGGCGCACGGCGGCGCCATCCAGGCCAGCAGCGCGGGCGAGGGCCACGGCAGCACGTTCACGGTCATGCTGCCCGAGGTGCAGATGGACGGCGCCAGCGTGCCGCGCCCGGGCACGGCGCAGTGCGCGGGCCAGCGCATCCTGATTGTCGATGACAGTGCCGATTCGGCCGACAGCATGGCCGAGTTGCTGACCGTGCTCGGGCATCACGCCCAGCCGGTCTACACCGGCATGCGCGCCGTGGAAGCGGTGCGCAGCTTCGCGCCCGATGTGGTGCTGCTGGACCTGGAGATGCCGGACATGAGCGGCTACGAGGTACTGGATGCGCTGCGCCAGACCGGCCTGGGACTGCGTGTCTTCGCGCTGACCGGCCGGAGTTCGCCCGACGACCGGCGGCGTACCGAGGCCGCCGGCTTCGACGCGCACCTGGTCAAGCCGCTGACCGTCGAGGCGCTCTGCCGGGCGCTGGCCGATCTGCACGCTTCCTGAGGCGTCACGCATCGCGATCTCCGCCGGCCCGATCGTTCCCATCGTCCGCATCGTCACGGTCATCCCCTTCGTCCCCGTCGCGCAGGGCCGTCACCCGCCGCGCCACTTCCGGACGCGTGAACAGGTCGCGCGGATCGGCATCCAGCCGCCGCTGCCAGTTTGGATGGCCGGATACCGTACCCGGCAGGTTCGGCTGCTCACGCAGCGCCAGCAGGTCTTCCACCGGCACCAGCCGCAACGGGCAGGGCGCGCGATGCAGCCAGCGCAACACGGTTTCGACGGGCGCGGCCTCGGCCTCGGCCGAGGGTTCGGCGCCGTGCGCCACGCCGCCGTCACGCATGGCTTGCCACAGCGCGCTGCGTTCGGCGGCGCGCAGCGCCATCAGCCCGGCCTCGGTCTCGTCGGCGGCCAGTTGGTGCAGCCGCGCGCGCCAGGCAATGTCGCGGCCCGCCCACCAGCCCGCGATCGTCGGCAGGTCGTGCGTGGTCGTGGTGGCCACGGCCAGCGCGGGCCAGCGCTCGGGCGGCAAGAACGCGGCGCTGATGGGCTCGGCGGCGACCGGGCTTTCGCTGGGTGCCTGGGCGGGTGGCGAGGGCGGGACGTCGGGCAGGGCGTCGGCCCTGGCGTCGACGCCTTTGTCGTCCTCGGCCCCGGCCCCGGCCTTGTCCTCGGCTTCGCGCACGAACCACAGCACGTCGATGCCCAGTACGCCACGCGCTGCCAGTGCGGTATCGAGCGTCTCCGGCACCGTGCCCAGGTTTTCGCCGATGATGATTGCGCGGTGCCGCCACGATTCGATGGCCACCAGGCGCAGCAGGTCGTCGAGCGGATAGGTCAGGTAGGCACCCGCGCTGGCCGGCGCCCCTTCAGGCACCAGCCACATGCGCGCCAGACCCAGCACGTGGTCGATGCGCAGGCCGCCGGCATGGGCCAGGTTGGCCCGCAGCATCTCGACAAAGGCGGCATAGCCGTTGCGGCGCAGGCCGCGCGGCGAGAACACGGCCACGCCCCAGTCCTGCCCCAGCGGGTTGTACAGGTCCGGCGGCGCGCCGGCGTGGAAGCCGTTCAGGATCTCGGCCTGGCGCGTCCACGCGTGGCTGCCGCCGGGGTCGGTGCCGACAGCAAGGTCGGCGATCACGCCAATCGCCATGCCGGCCGCGCGGGCCCGCTGCTGGGCGTCTGCCAGCCCGTCGGCTGCAAGCCATTGCAGGAAGGCGTGATAACCGACGGCATCGGCGGCCGTCGTGGCCATGGCCATGGCCGCCGCACCCTCGGGGCTGCGCAGCGTGGCGGGCCAGCGTCGCCAGTCGGCCGCATCGCGGATGGCGTCATCGCCAGTGGCGGCGGCCAATCGCTCCGCCTGAATGGCTTCAAATGTCGCGTGGGCCAGCAGGGCCTTGCCGCCGCGTGCGCGGAAGGTGGCAAATGCCTGTTGCTGCGCGGCGGGCAGCAGGGTGTCGTGATGCTGCCAGAGCCAGTGCAGCAGTCGCAGCCGTACATTGGCGATGGCCGGCCAGTCGATCTCGGTGCGGCGCTCGGCTTCGGCCAGCGCCGCGCCAATGCCCAGCGCGGCCACTGCGTGGTCCACGGCGGCCTGGCCAAACACACGCGCCGGGTCCGCGTAGAGCGGGTTGAAGAAGATGCGGCTGGACGGCGAGTAGGGGCTGAAACGCTCGGGCAGCGCCGGAAACCCCGCGTGCAGCGGATTGATCGCGATGGCATCGGCGCCGGCGCCTGCTGCCGCCTCCGCCATCAGCGCCAGCGTGGTCAGGTCGCCCAGACCGCCTGGCCCGCCATCGGTGCCGCGCCGCAGCCCGTACAGTTGCACGGACAGCCCCCAAGGCTTGCTGGCGAGCACCGTGCGCGGCGACGCCGCCAGCGCATCGGCCACGCTGAAGCAGCGCGGCGGCGCCACTGCGAGGGTGGTCTCCACATCGCCCAGCAACAGATGGTGGTAGCCCCACTGCGACACCGGGGCCATCTCCAGCGTGCCGTCGCCGGTGCGCCGGGCGATGCCTTCGATCATCGTGCCGTCCTCGCATTCCAGGCGATAAGGCCGCTCCGGCAGGGTGTGCGCCCATGGCACCACCACGGGCCGGCCCTGGTCTGCGGTAATCAGCGGCGGTAACGCATGGGCGCCATCGTCGGCGGCGAGCCGGGCGCGCGATGCTTCGCACTCGCCGGACGTGCCGCAGGGCAGGTCCAGCGCCGTCAGCACCGTGCGCAGCGCATCTGGCGAGAGCGTCTGTGGCTGGTTCCATGCGTCGCGCCAGCGCACTTGCAGCCCGGCGCGCTCGGCCAGCAGATGGAGCGGGTCGTCTTCGCTCATCGCGACGGGTCCTCGTCCTTGGGCACCGCGGCCACCAGCAGCGCGAGCCCGCGCGCGGGTACCTTGTACGCCGGGCGGCCCTCGGCATCGAGCGCGACGGGTTCGTCCTCCAGGTCAGGCGCGGTACTGTCGAACAGCAGGTGCCAGTCCTCGCCCGGCGTCGGCATGCGGAAAATCACGTCCTCGTGGCTGGCGTTCAGGCACAGCACGATCACTTCCACCTCTTCCTCGGGGCTGTGCGTGGCGCGGCGCAGTGCCAGCGTGCGGTCTTCGGGATTGGCCCATTGCTCGCTGCTCAGTTCGTTGCCGTCGGGCCCGAACCACGCAATATCGGGCAGGCCCGGCGCCGGCTGCGAGCGGCCATGGACGAAGCGGTTCTCGGTCAGCACCGGCAACCGGCGGCGCAGGGCCAGCAGGCGCCTGACCACCTGGCGCATGGGCGCGTTGGAAGGGGCGGCGGCATCGTTCCAGTTCAGCCACGACAACTCGTTGTCCTGGCAGTAGGCGTTGTTGTTGCCCTGCTGGCCGCGCCCCCATTCGTCGCCGGCCGTGATCATCGGCGTGCCCTGCGACAGCAGCAGCGTGGCCATCATGGCGCGTGCCACGCGGCCACGGGTCTCCAGCACGGTCTCGTCGTCGGTGGGGCCTTCGATGCTGCCGTCCGGGCTCCAGTTGGCGCTGGCGTTGTCGTCGTTGCCGTCGCGGTTGTCCTCGTGATTGGCCTCGTTGTGCTTGTGCGCGTAGCTGACCACATCGGCCAGCGTGAAGCCGTCGTGCGCGGTGATGAAGTTGACGCTGGCCCACGGCTTGCGGTGGCGGTGGTCGAACAGGTCGGCGGAACCGGTCAGCCGTGCCGCCAGTTCGCCGCGCTGGCCCGCGTCGCCGCGCCAGAAGCGGCGCACGTTGTCGCGGAACTTGTCGTTCCACTCGGCAAAGCCGGGTGGATGGTTGCCCACCTGATAGCCGCCGGGGCCCAGGTCCCAGGGCTCGGAAATCAGCTTCACGCGCGACAGCAGCGGGTCTTGCAGGATGGCGTCGAAGAAGCCCGATCCCGGGTCGAAGCCGTTGCTTTCACGGCCCAGCGTGCTGCCCAGGTCGAACCGGAAGCCGTCCACGTGGAATACCTCCACCCAGTAGCGCAGCGAATCCATCACCATCTGCAGCACGCGTGGGTGCGACAGGTTCAGCGTGTTGCCGCAGCCGGTGTCGTTGATGTAGTGGCGCTCGTCGCCAGGCATCAGCCGGTAGTAGCTGGCGTTGTCCAGCCCGCGCCACGACATCGTGGGGCCCAGCTCGTTGCCTTCGCACGTGTGGTTGTAGACCACGTCCAGGATGACCTCGATGCCGGCCGCATGCAGGCGACGGATCGCGATCTTCACCTCATGGTGCTGGCGGCCGGACAGATACAGCGGCTCCGGCGCAAAGAACGCCAGCGTGTTGTAGCCCCAGTAGTTGCGCAGGCCGCGCTCCACCAGGAAGCGGTCCTGCAGGAACGCGTGAATGGGCAGCAGCTCGATCGACGTGACGCCCATCTGCAGCAGGTGTTCGACAAAGCGCGGATCGGCCAGCGCGGCAAAGGTGCCACGGTATTGCGGCAACAGGTCGTCGCGCAGCATCGACACGCCGCGCACGTGCACCTCGTAGATCGAGGTCGTGGTCCATGGCTCGCGCGGCGGCCGGTCGTCGCCCCAGTTGAAGCTCTCGTCGATGACGACTGCCTTCGGCATTGTCGGCGCGCTGTCGCGACGGTCGGGCGTGAGGTCGGCACGCGGGCTGTTGAGGCGGTAGCCGAACAGGGCGTCGGACCAGCGCACCGGCCCGCTCAGCGCGCGGGCGTAGGGGTCCAGCAGCAGCTTGTGCGGGTTGAAGCGATGCCCGCGAGCGGGCTCGTAGGGCCCGAACGCGCGATAGCCGTATTGCAATCCGGGCTGGGCATGGGGCAGGTAGCCATGCCAGATTTCGTCGGTGCAATCGGGCAGCGCCAGGCGCTGCAGCTCCTTGCGCCCGTTCGGCGAGAACAGGCACAGGTCGATGCGGCTGGCGTTCGCGGAGAACACCGCGAAGTTGACGCCGAGGCCGTCCCAGTGGGCGCCAAGCGGATACGGCTTGCCGGGCAGCAGGCGATCAACGGTAAGGCTCGCCATGCGTGAAGCTCCTCGTTGTTCTGGTTATGTGTGTGGTGATGGCTCGTCCTGCTGGCAGTGTCGGGACTTCCGGGTGTCAGGCAGCAGGCTCCGGTGCGTACCGCAGGATCAGCGTGGCAAGTGGCGGCAGCGTCAGCGAGAACGACGCGGGCTGGCCGTGCGACGGCGTCGCGTCGGCCTGCACGCGCCCGCCGTTGCCCAGATTGCTGCCGCCGTAGATTTCGGCATCCGTATTCAGGCATTCCTCCCATGTTCCGGCGAACGGCACGCCCAGGCGATAGCCGTGGCGCGGCACCGGCGTCATGTTGACGACGGCCAGCACCACGTCTTCGCTGTCGGGCCCGGCGCGCCGCAGGTACGCAAACACGCTGTTCTGGTGGTCGTCGCCCACGATCCACTGGAAGCCCTCGGGACGGTGATCCATCGCGTGCAGCGCCGGCAGGTCGCGGTACAGCCGGTTCAGGTCGCGCACCAGCGAATGCACGCCCCGATGCGCGGGCTGGTCGAGCAGCCCCCAGTCCAGTTCGTCGTCGTGGTTCCATTCGCGCCATTGCGCGAACTCGCCGCCCATGAACAGCAGCTTCTTGCCGGGATGCGTCCACATGAAGCCGTAGTACGCGCGCAGGTTGGCAAAGCGCTGCCAGTCGTCGCCCGGCGCCTTGCCGATCATCGATCCCTTGCCATGCACCACTTCGTCGTGCGACAGCGGCAGCACGAACGCCTCCGACCACGCGTAGACCATGCCGAACGTCATGTCGCCGTGGTGCCAGGGGCGATGGATGGGCGCGTGGCCCAGGTAGCGCAGCGTGTCGTGCATCCAGCCCATGTTCCACTTGAAGCTGAAGCCCAGTCCGCCCGATTCCACGCTGGCCGTGACGCCGGGCCATGCCGTGGATTCCTCGGCGATGGTCAGCGCGCCAGGGCAGCGTTCGTGCACCACGGTGTTCATCTCGCGCAGGAACGCCACGGATTCCAGGTTCTCGCGGCCGCCAAAGCGGTTTGGCACCCACTGGCCCGCTTCGCGGCTGTAGTCGCGATAGAGCATCGACGCCACCGCGTCCACGCGCAGCGCGTCGACGTGGAAGTGTTCGAGCCAGTGGACGGCGTTGGCCAGCAGGAAGCCGCGCACCTCGTTGCGGCCCAGGTTGTAGATGAGCGTGTTCCAGTCCTGGTGATAGCCTTCGCGCGGGTCCTGGTGTTCGTACAGCGCGGTGCCGTCGAACATCGCCAGCCCGTGCGGGTCGGTCGGAAAGTGCGCCGGCACCCAGTCCAGGATCACGCCGATGCCGGCCTGGTGGCAGCGATCGACGAACGTTGCGAACTGCTCGGGCGAGCCCAGGCGCGCCGTGGGGGCAAACAGCGACAGCGGCTGGTAGCCCCACGATCCGCCGAACGGGTGTTCGGTGATGGGCAGCAGTTCGATATGCGTGAAGCCGAGGTCGCGAATATAGGGCACCAGCCGTTCGGCCAGGATGTCCCAGCCCCGGCCGCTGTCGTTGGCCGCGCGCTGCCAGGACAGCACGTGCAGCTCGTAGACCGACATCGGCGCGGCATAGGGATCGGTGCTGGCGCGCTGCGCCATCCATGCGGCATCGTTCCAGCCGAACGGCGGGGCGGCATGCCCCGCGCACGCCACCACCGATGCCGTGGCCGGCGGCAGTTCGGTGGCCTGCGCCACCGGGTCTGCCTTGTCGGGCAGTGCTTCGCCCTGCGGGCCGGTCATGTCGTACTTGTAGCGGCTGCCCGGCCTCACGCCCATGCCCTGCGGCACGAACAGTTCCCAGACGCCTGAGCCGTGCCGCAACCGCATGGGGTGCCGCGCCGGGTTCCAGCCGTTGAATTCGCCAATCACGGACACGCGCCGCGCATTCGGTGCCCATACGGCAAACCGGACGCCCGGTTCACCGTCGATCGTCAGGCATTGCGCGCCCAGGCATTTGCCCAGTTCCAGGTGGCGGCCTTCGTTGAACAGGTGCAGGTCGAGTTCGCCCAGCAGCAGCCCGAACGCATACGGGTCGGCGCCGATCTGCTCGCTGCCGTCCGGCCAGCGGATGCGCAGCCGGTAATCGGGGGCGGTGGGTTGCCGGTCCGAAAAGCCGGGCAGGCGGCCGGCAAACACGCCATCGGCATGCAGGCGCGTCATGTCGGCCAGGAATTCGCCGTCGGCGCCGGTCAGCTGGATCGCCGCCGCGCCGGGCACGATGGCGCGCACCACCGCGCCGTGTTCGTCGCGATGCGGGCCCAGTACGCCGAACGGATCGGCCAGACGGGCCTCGCGCAGCGCATCGATGACCGGCCCGGGCAGTGTCGGCGCGGGGGATTCGAGCATGGCGGCATCATTCCTGTCCATGGTCGTCTCCTTGCGGCTCGTCGCCCAGCAGCTTGCGGACCAGGCGCGCCAGGCCACTGGCCGGCAGGTCGATCCAGGCCACGCGGTTGGCTGCCTCGTAGCCCACTTCATAGGCCGCACGTTCGAGCAGGAACAGGTCCAGCAGCGGTTGCAGCTGGCCGGCGGCGGCCCAGGGCTGCGGCGCGGCCGCCATGGCCTGCTGGTAGCAGTTCAGGAATGCGTCGCCGGCGGTGGTGCGGAAGCGGTCCAGCAGTGCGGCACGGCGTTCGGCCTGCGCGGGCGGCAGCGCGGCGTGCGTACGTTCCTGCCGGTCGGTGCCCACGGTGGCGGCGGCGTAATCGATCGACCGCAACAGCCCGGCCACGTCGCGCAGCGGCGATGTCTTGCGCCGGCGGAAGGCCAGCGGCTGGCGCGGTTCGCCTTCAAAGTCGACCAGGTAGGTGTCGTTCTGGGCGATCAGCACCTGGCCCAGGTGGAAGTCGCCGTGAATACGCGTTTGCAGGCTGTCGGGCGCGGCGGCGGCCAGGCGCGCCACCAGATGCGGCAGCTTGCCGCGCGCGGCCAGCAGCGTGTCGATGTCGCGGGCGAAGGCGCCGGTGGCATTGGCGCGGCGCGCTTCGAGCAGGGCCAGGGCTTCTTCCAGCGCGCGCAGCGCCTCTTCGGCCCATTCGGTGGCCTGCGCCTCGGTGGCGGCCACCGGCGCGAAGGCGTCTTCGTGGGCCGGCTGCGCCAGTACCGCGTGCAGTTCGGCCAGACGCCGGCCCAGCGTGCCGACCATGGTGGCGTAGCCGGCCATGGCTTCGCCGAACTCGTCGTCGTTGTCGGTTTCGGTGGCCGGCAGGGCGTCGTCGATCGACCGGCCCAGGTAGTCCAGCGTCCAGTCCCAGCCATCGCCCTGGTTGAGGATGTAGCCCTGCAGCAGCATCAGTGTGTGCGGGGTGCCATCGGCGCCGGTGCGCACGACTTCGCCCAGCAGTGGCGCCGAATGGGTGTAGCCGTGGCTGGTCAGGTAGCGCGTCATCTCGGCTTCGGGGTGGATGCCCCCGGCCACGCGCCGCACCAGCTTCAATACGCCCGTGTTGCCGAAAGCCAGCGAGCTGTTCGATTGTTCGGCCGACATCCATTGCACCGGCTCGTCTTCGAGCTGGGCATCGGCCAGGCCCGGTTCGGCCAGATAACGGATGGTGCCGTGCGACGTCTCGACGCTGGCGTTGTCGCGCAGCGACTGCACGACGGCGCGGGCGTAGGATTCGACCACGAAGCCGTCGGTGGCCACCCCCACGCGGGCGCCGCGCCGGATGCGGGCCATCGACAGGCCCGTCATCAGTTGCGACATGCCGTCGGTGCTTTCGCGGTCCCACAGCAGGGCCACCGGCAGTTGGTAACACTCGGTGCGGCCCGGCAGCGATACCTCGACCTCGCAGTGCCAGACCTCCTCGCTGGTGCCGATGCGCGCTACCGGACAGGCATAGGCCACGGTCACGCGTTCGATGCGCTCGCCCTTCGACGCGAACCAGCGGCGGCGCGCCAGGTAGTTGGGCAAGACCTCGGTGGTCAGTACGCGGCGTGCCGAGTCGGTCAGTTCGGAACGGCCGCCCAGGTTCTGCAGCACCAGCGTGACCTGATCCACCATCTGCTCCGGCGCGTTGACGTGCCACGACGGCGGCTGCGCGTCCTCGCTCAGCGCGAACCAGTAGAAGCCATACGGCGGCAGCGTCAGCAGATACGTCAGTTGCCCGATGGCGGGGAAGGGCGTGGCGCCCAGCATTTCCACGGGCACGCGGCCATTGAACTGGGACAGGTCAAGCTCCACGGCCTGCGGCGCGCGCGACAGGTTGGCCACGCACAGGATGTGCTCGCCATCGTATTCGCGCAGGTACGCCAGGATCTTGCGGTTGCCCGGAAACAGGAAGCGCAGCGTGCCGCGGCCGAAGGCGCGGTGCTGGCGGCGCAGCGCCAGCATGCGGCGCATCCAGTTCAGCAGCGAATGCGGGTCGCGCGTCTGCGCTTCGACGTTGACGGCCTCGTAGCCGTACAGCGGCCCTTGCAGGGGCGGCAGCACCAGGCGTTCGGGGTCCGCGTGCGAGAAGCCGCCGTTGCGGTCGGGCGACCACTGCATCGGCGTGCGCACGCCGTCGCGGTCGCCCAGGTGGATGTTGTCGCCCATGCCGATTTCGTCGCCGTAGTAGATCACGGGCGTGCCCGGCATCGAGAACAGCAGGCTGTTCATCAGTTCGATGCGGCGGCGGTCGCGTTCCATCAGCGGCGCCAGCCGGCGGCGGATGCCAAGGTTGATGCGCGCGCGGCGGTCCGATGCGTAGACCTCCCACAGGTAGTCGCGCTCGCTGCTGGTCACCATTTCCAGCGTCAGTTCGTCGTGGTTGCGCAGGAAGATGGCCCACTGGCAGTTCGGCGGTACCTCGGGGGTCTGCCGCATGATGTCGGTGATCGGGAAGCGGTCTTCGCGGGCGATGGCCATGTACATGCGCGGCATCAGCGGAAAGTGGAACGACATGTGGCATTCGTCGCCCTGGATGCCGCCGTCCGGGCTGGCCGCGCCCGTGGTGTCGGCGGTGCCGCCGCCACTGGCCCCGCCAAAATACTGCTGGGCGTCCTCGGGCCACATGTTGGCCTCGGCCAGCAGCATGCGGCCGGGATACCGGTCATCCAGGTGGCGCCGGATCTTGCGGATCACCTCGTGCGTTTCGGGCAGGTTCTCGTTGCTGGTGCCTTCGCGTTCCACCAGGTACGGCACCGCGTCAAGGCGCAGGCCGTCGATGCCGATGTCGAGCCAGAAGCGCATCACCGACAGCACTTCATTGAGCACCTGCGGATTGTCGAAGTTCAGGTCCGGCTGGTGCGAGTAGAAGCGGTGCCAGAAATACGCGCCGGCCTCGGCGTCCCAGCTCCAGTTGGACTTCTCGGTGTCGCAGAAGATGATGCGGGTGCCGGTGTACTTCTGGTCGTTGTCGGACCATACGTAGTAGTTGCGCGCGGCGGACCCGGGCTTGGCGCGACGGGCGCGCTGGAACCAGGGGTGCTGGTCGGACGTGTGGTTGATGACGAGTTCGGTGATGACGCGCAGGCCGCGGGCGTGCGCCGCCGACACGAATCGCTTCGCCTCGGCCAGCGAGCCGTAGTCGGGGTGGACATTGCGGTAGTCGGCAATGTCGTAGCCGTCGTCGCGGCGCGGCGACGGGTAGAACGGCAGCAGCCAGATCGTGTCGACACCCAGGCTGACCAGGTAGTCTAGCTTGGCGTGCAGGCCGGCAAAGTCGCCCACCCCGTCGCCATTCGCGTCATAGAACGACTTGATGTGCAGCTGATAGATCACCGCGTCCTTGTACCAGAGCGGATCGGCGTTGAGCAGGGCGGCGTTGGCGCGCTCGGAGAGTGGCTTCATGCCGGGTCTCCCGGTTGTCGTTGGGGCCTGACGTGCCAGAGCGAGAACGGCAGCTCTTGCGGATTCAGGCGGATGCGCTGGCGCTTGCCGTGCCAGGTGAAGCGGGTGCCGAACATCTGGTCCTCGGCATCCAGCGCGGCGTTGTCCGGCAGGCCCCATTCCCACAGCGGCAGTTCGATGTCGGTCTCGCGCGGGGCGCGCGGGTCCAGGCTGATGGCGGCCAGCAGCACGTCGTCGCCGAATGCGCCCGCGTGTTCGGCCCCGGTGGGCACGAAGCGCGCGAAGTACAGCACGGCGTCGTCGCTGGCGTGATAGAAGCGCAGGCCCAGGTGGTTCTGCAGGGCCGGATGGTTCGCGCGGATCTGGTTCAGCCGCGAAATCTCGGCCACGATGTTGCCCGGCGCCTGCCAGTCGCGCACGCGCAGTTCGTACTTCTCGGAGTCGAGGTATTCCTCTTTCTCCACACCGTTCAGCACCAACGGGGCGCTTTCGCAGACCTCGAAGCCGTTGTACATGCCCCAGAGGCCCGACAGCAGCGTGGCCAGCGCGGCACGGATCAGGAACGCCGGGCGCCCGCCATCGTGCAGGAAGAACGGGTTGATGTCCGGCGTGTTGACGAAGAAGTGCGGGCGGTAGAACTCGCGCAGCGGGCTTTGCGTCAGCTCCGTCATGTACTCGATCAGCTCGGCCTTGGTGTTGCGCCAGGTGAAGTACGTGTACGACTGCGAGAAGCCCAGCTTGGCCAGCCGCGCCATCATCTTGGGCCGCGTGAAGGCCTCGGCCAGGAACAGCGTGTCCGGGTGCTTCGCGCGCACGTCCGCGATCATCCATTCCCAGAACGGCAGCGGCTTGGTATGCGGGTTGTCCACGCGGAAGATGCGTACGCCCTGGTCGGCCCAGAACATCACCACGTCGCGCAGCGCCTGCCAGAGCTGTTCGCCGCCGGGTGGCGCCGCATAGAAATCGACGTTGACGATGTCCTCGTACTTCTTGGGCGGATTTTCGGCATAGCGCAGCGTGCCGTCCGGCCGGTGCGAAAACCATTCGGGGCGCTCGCGCAGCCAGGGATGGTCCGGCGAACACTGGATGGCGAAGTCGAGCGCCAGTTCGATGCCCATGTCGGCAGCCGCCTGGCGCAGGCGCTGGAAGTCCTCCAGCGTGCCCAGTTGCGGATGGATGGCGTCATGGCCGCCCTCGGTACTGCCAATGGCGTACGGGCTGCCCACATCGCCGGGCTCGGCCTTCAGGCTGTTGTTCTTGCCCTTGCGGTGCGCCTGCCCGATGGGGTGGATGGGCGGAAAGTACAGCACGTCGAAGCCCATCGCCCGAATGGCGGGCAGGCGGCGGATCACGTCGTCGAACGTGCCGTGGCGGCTCACGTCGCCGCTCTCCGAGCGCGGGAACAGTTCGTACCAGCTGGCAAAGCGGCCAGCCAGGCGGTCGGCCTCGATGGGCATCGTGGTCGGATAGCGGCTGGCGAATGGGCGGCCAGCCGGGGTTTCCATCGCCGCGCGCATGGCCGCCTCGGTGCGCGGCGAGAGCAGGATCTCCAGGCGCAGGGCGTCGTCGGCGGCGGCCGACAGATCGGCCATGACCGCGCCGGCATCGGCGATGGCACTCGCGTCCGGCGTGCCGAGCGTGGCCGCCACCAGTCGCGCGCCTTCTTCGATCTCCAGCTTGATGTCGACGCCGGCCTTGCGCTTCTTGCCGACTTCGTCCAGCCAGCTGGCGAAGGTATCGCGCCAGGCCTCGACCGTGAATTCATGACGGCCCATGGCCACCATCGGAAAGCTGCCGCGCCAGCGATCGTTGACGATGTGGACCATCGGGGCGGCACGCCACGCCTGTTCGCCCGGGCCGCGCCAGAGCACTACGGCGGCCAGCTTGTCGTGACCGTCCATCCAGATATCGGCGCTGACTTCCACGCGTTCGCCCACGGTGCGGCGCACGGCAAAGCGGCCGTTGTCGGTGGTGGGCGACAGGTTCTCGATGGCCACGCGCGGGGCTTCCATGGCGGCGGCCAGCGTGCGGTCGGGCGCCCGGTCTGCTGATTTGCGCGCCCCATTGCCCGCATTCTTGCGCCCGGTCGTCGTGACGACGGGCGCCGGCACGGCCTCGAACAGGCGGATGTCCGCGGGCGGCAGCGTGATCGTGCTGCAGGGGCTCAGGTTGTCCAGCCCGTCTTCGAGCGTGCCGCCGGGGCCGCCGTCAACGGGTGTCAGCGTGGCCGATGGTTGCGGCAGGCCGCTCAGCACCCGGTCGACGCCGAACGATGCCGGCTGCACGGGGCAGGGGTTCAGCACCACGGTCAGCGCGGGCTCGCCGGCCGCGCCGTTGGCCGCGTGGCGCGGCACGCGCGCCAGCACGGTCAGCGGGGCGTCGGGGCCGCTGACCTGCCGCACCGCCACGGCGGGCTCGTCGTCGCGCGCCGCCAGCCAGGCGTTGGCCTGCATCAGTTCATGGGTCAGATCGTAGGGCGCGTCGACGATATCGTCGGGATGGCCGTCGGCCTGCGCGCTGGGCGATGCATCGAGCGCGGCGCCGGGTGCGCCATGCGCGGCAGCAGCGCCGGTCTCGTATCCGGCCGGCACCATCCAGCCATCGCCGATGGCGGCGGCCGTCCACAGTGCCCGCCGCGCGGCCAGCACGTCGACGCCGTCCGGCGCCAGTGCGGGCGCCGCCAGCACCCGGCCAAAGCGTCGCAGACGGGCGATTTCCTCGGTCAGCCAGGCGCTGCGATAGTCCCACCACGGCAATGACGAGAAGGCGCCGTCGAAGGGCGCGGTGGCCAGGTCATCGAGTTGCTGCGGCGTGGTGCCGGGTGTCCACGCCAGGAACAGCGGCGTGCTGCCGCCGCTGCCGCCATTGGCGTCCTTGTTCTGCCCGCTGTTGCGCTGCAGCGTCTCGATCAGCGCGGCCCAGTGCCGTCCGGGCACGCGTGATGGTGCCCTGCAGCAGAAGCCCGCCGCGCCAGCGGCCAGCGCATCGCCCAACTGGGCGCTCCACCAGGCCAGCAACTGGCCTGCCGTGGCGTCGTCGAACCAGCGCACGCGCACGCCGGGCAGGTGGTTATCGGTGGCACTGGGGCTGCCGGCAGGCCGGGCATGGTCGACCCAGCCGTCGTGCATGGCCGCCGTGTCCTTGGGCAAGCGATCGAGCGCCAGGTCCAGCAGCGGCGCCAGGCCGTGCTTGCGGCAGGTGTCGAACGCCGCTTTCAGGGCGTCGGGGCGGGAGTGAGAGGCCGACCAGCCGGCCAGCAGGATATGGTCGAATCCGAGCCTGGCAGCGCGCACCAGTGCGTCGTTGTCCAGTGCCCGCGATTCCGTCAGGTTGATTTGGCAAATGCGCACGTCACACGTCCTCTGGCCGTGGGGCGCCCGTGGGGCAGGCGGGCGCGCGTCATGTCAATTCCATGAGGACATGCAGAGGGCATGCCAGCGACGGCGCCAGCCTTGTCGTCACGCCCGACGTGCGGTGCAGCAAGGGATCGCGCGGATGTCGGACAACACCGCTGCGCAGTCAGCTATGTAAGAAATACAGGGTCGAAACGGCTGGGGCGTAGGAATGCCCGGCGGTCGGAATGCTGGCTTTCAGGACACCCGAATGGGTGCCGGCGCGGGGAATCGCGAAGGCGTCAGCCAGGGAATGAGCGAGGGGTGAGCAAGGCGCCGGCCCACCACACGGCAGACCAGCAGGATGGGCGATGCCTTGGGAAACGCGCTTCAGCTTGCCCGGTAGACGTCGAGGCGGTTGTACAGCGTCTTGAGGCTGATACCCAGTGCCTTGGCGGCCTGGCGCTTGTCGCCATCGTACTTGGCCAGCGTGGCCAGAATGATCTCGCGCTGGGTGTCGGCCAGCGTGGTGCCGACGCGCACGCTGACCACGCCGTCCACCGTGGTGGGGCGCGGCGGCTGGCTGGCCAGGCCTGGATTGCCGATCTCCACCTGACGGTCGGCCAGGATGTAGGCGCGGTAGATGGAGTTCTTCAGCTCGCGTACGTTGCCGGGCCAGTCGTAGCGCACCAGCCGTTCGAGCGAGCCGGGGGAGAAAGACTTTTCCGTCTGCTCCATGGCGTTGAACTCGTCCAGGAAATGGCGCGCCAGCGGAATGATGTCTTCCGGGCGCTCGCGCAGCGGCGGGATATGCAGCGGGAACACGGCCAGGCGGTACAGCAGGTCTTCGCGCAACTGGCCGCCGCGCACGGCGTCCATGGGGTCGCGGTTGGTGGCGGCCAGGATGCGCACGTCGCTGACCATCGGAGCGTCGCCGCCCACGCGATGGAACGAGCGGCTTTCCAGCACGCGCAGCAGCTTGATCTGCATCTCCAGCGGCATTTCGGTGACTTCGTCCAGGAACAGCGTGCCGCCCTGGGCCTGCTCGAAATAGCCGGCCTTCTGCTCCAGCGCGCCAGTGAAGCCGCCTTTCTCGTGGCCGAACAGTTCGGATTCGATCAGCGTGGGCGCGATGGCGCCGCAGTTGACCGCGACAAACGGCCCCGACCGGCGGGTGCTGCGCTCATGCACCGCGCGCGCCACCACCTCCTTGCCGCTGCCGCTTTCTCCGACCGCAAGCATGGTCACGTCGGTGGCGGCCACGCGATTCAGCTGGCCGATCAGCCGCTGCATGGCTGGCGAGGTACTTTCCCATAGCAGCGAAACCTGCGCGGGTGCGGCGCGGCGGCCCGCAGGGCGGGGCGGCGCGGCGGGGCGGCCGGAAGGGAGCGTGGCAGTGGTTGACACGGGGTCGATGGAGCCTGCTGTCCGGCGCGTGAAAAGCAAATTCGGGGGCGGCCGGGGCGCGCAGGCGCGTCGCAATGGTGGAAGATGTCTATCATGCTATCTGTTCACGCGCCGGGTGGCTACCGCCTGAAACGCTGTCGCGGCATGGTCCCACAGGCGTGTCAGACGGACACCGGCATAATGGCCAGGGGACTGTCGTTACACTTCAGCCTATTCTCAGGCGTGTGCCGTCCGCATGCGCCCTGGCCAATCAGCCGCCACCTGCGGGCCCATGACAAACAGACGCCGGTCATACGACGCTATTCACGACGCGACCCGACTCTCCTATGCCACATATCCTGATCGTTGACGACGACGAGAACGCCTGCGCGGCGCTGGCGGAGATCGTTGCGATCGAAGGCTTTTCTTCTGCCAGTGCCAACAGCTTGCGCGAGGCCCGCCTGCAAATCGGGTGGCGCATGCCCGATGCCATCCTGGCCGACCTTCGCCTGCCCGACGGCAATGGCATGGAGCTGTTCGACGAGGTGGGTTCTGCCGGGGTGGAGGTGATCCTGACCACCGGCTACGCCAGCGTGGAATCGGCCGTCGAGGCCCTGCGCCTGGGTGCCACCGACTATCTGGTCAAGCCGATCAACGTCACGCGGCTGCAGACCGTGCTCAAGCGCATTGCCACCACCAGCGAACTGCGTGCCGAAGTGCATTCGCTGCGTGGCGAACTGCGCCGCTACGGGCGCTTTGGCCGGCTGCTGGGCAGTTCGGAGGCCATGCAGGTCGTCTACGACCAGCTCAGCAAGGTGGGCCCCACCGAGGCCACCGTGCTGTTGATCGGCGAAAGCGGTACGGGCAAGGAACTGGCCGCGCAAACCGTGCATGAACTGTCGGCGCGCCGCCGCCAGCCGTTCCTGGCCGTCAACTGCGGGGCCATCTCGCCCACGCTGATCGAGACCGAGATGTTCGGTCACGAACGTGGCAGCTTCACGGGTGCGGACCGCCAGCACAAGGGCTACTTTGAACGCGCCGATGGTGGCACGCTGTTTCTCGACGAAATCACCGAGATGCCGGCGGAGCTGCAGGTGAAACTGCTGCGCGTGCTGGAAACCGGTGCCTTCATGCGCGTGGGGACCAACCGCGAGACCCATGCGGATGTGCGCGTGCTGGCGGCCACCAACCGCAATCCCGAAGAGGCCGTGGCCGACGGCAAGCTGCGCGCGGACCTGTATCACCGGCTCAACGTGTTCCCGATCGAACTGCCGCCGCTGCGCGCCCGTGGCGAAGACGTGGTGCAGATCGGCAACACGATGCTGGAGCAACTGAACGCCGAGCAGGGCACGCAGCGCCGGTTCTCGGCCGCCGTGCTGGAGAGCCTGCGCATGCATTCATGGCCCGGCAACGTGCGCGAGCTGCGCAATTTCGTACAGCGCGCGTACATCATGGCCGACCAGGATGTCATCACTGAAGTCCAGATCCCGTTGCAGGTGGCCGCCGCGCCCAGCACCGGCACGGCCGTGGTGTCGGTGCCGGTGGGCATGTCGCTGGCCGAGGCCGACCGCCAGCTGATCTTTGCCACGCTGGAACAATGTGCCGGCGTAAAGAAGCACGCAGCGGAAATTCTGGGTATCAGTTTGAAGACTTTGTACAACCGGCTGGAGGACTATGCAGCCAAAGGCGAGTTGCCGGAATGGCTGCGGGCATCGCGTAGCGGCGACGCCAGCCCGCCTGCCGCCTCGTGACGGGGTGTCGGGCCAAGGCTGCGGACGCATGCGACGTGGCGCGCAAGACGGGCTGGCGATGCCAGCGCATGGTTCTTGCGTGTTCGGAACATGATCGTTCCCGAAATGATTGCCGATCCAATGGCTGAACATGACTGACGCTCCGCGCATTCCTCCTTCTGCCGTGCCGCCTTCGGCCGGCGGGGGTGCCCCAGACGACGCCCCGCCCGCCGTGCGCAGCATTAGCGAGGTGAGTGCGCTGATCGAGCAGGCCGCGCATGATTTGCGGTCGTCGCTCAATGCCATCCAGAGCTGGAGCTACGTACTGGACCGCTCGATCGATTCGCTGGCCGCGCCGGCGCAGCGCGCGCTGGACGGCATGCGATCGGGCATGCAGCAGCAGTTGGCCCTGATCGAGGAAATGGAAGAAGGGGTGCGGCTGCTGGCCGACGATCGCGGTCCGTCCTGGGAAGAAACCGATCTGCGCGTGCTGGCTGGGCTGGCCATCGAGGACAAGCGGGCCGCCGCCGAAGCGCGCGGTGTCATCCTGGCAACACTGGATACGCAGGACAACGCGGGCACCGGATTTACGGTGCCGGGCGATGCGCTGCGCATCGGCCCGCTGCTCAGGCATCTTCTGGTCCACTGCATCTGGCGCGCGGCCGCCGGCGGGTCGGTGCGGGTGTACCTGAGCGCCGAAGCCGGCTACGTCAAGTTCCGCATTACCGAAAGCCCCCCCGTGGAGCGGACGCGAGGCGAGACCAGGCTTGCCGCGCTGAGCGACTTCTTCGGCCGCCGCGCACCAGCCAGCGGCGGGCATTCGCCCCGGCAGAGCACCGCGCTGTTGCTGACGCGGCGGATGGTGGAACTGCAAGGTGCCGCGCTGACCGCAGAGAACGAAAACTGCGGCGACACCGACAACGTCACGGTCTGCATCGCCGTACGCTTCCCGCGCGTGGGGACGGCACGTCCCGCCTGAGCATTTTTTACCGCATGGCGCACAATCTGCAGCGCCACGGTACGCCTTCCCTCCCACTTTCTCCCGGCTGTTCCCGCCATGACGCGCCGCTGCGCGCACCCCGCCACGATCTTGAGCGGGTTTGCGGCGCTGGCCCGGCGTTTGCATCGTTCACGGACGGAGCCTCGCAGACAGGGGACCCGAATCCGATTCCGAACAGGAGAGATGCCATGTCACACGCTCATGCTCCGAAGGGTTCACACAAGCCTTCGGCCAAGCCATCTACCAAGCCGTCGACCAAGCCATCTACCCCCTCGGCGGACAAGGCCAGCGCTGGCAAGTCAGACAAGGCCGCCAAGACCTACCAGGCCGCCGTGGATGAATCGCTCGACATGACCTTCCCCGCCAGCGACCCGATCTCGCCGGGCGCGGCCGAACATGCCGAGCGTCAGACCGCCACGCGCCGCGACGACGTGGACTGGAAGCTGAAGAAGGGCAGCGAACATCAGCCAGCGGGCGAAAAGGCCGCCGCGCATCGCACCGGCGTCAGTGACCGCGGTGACAAGAAGCGTTGAGCAAGGCAGGGGCTGAAGGAAGGCCAAGGTCACCCCTTCGGGGCACATCCCGTGGCACCTTCCGATCGCCATGTGATCGCTGCCCCACCCTTGCACTGCAACATGCCTTTGAACGGAGCCTCAGGATGTCTACGATCATCGCAGGACGATTTGAAACGTTTGCCCGGGCCGAGACTGCTGCATCACGTTTGATGGCCAAGGGCGTCAGGCAGGACGATCTGACCATGTTCTATGTCAACCCGCCGGGCCAGCACGCCACCTTTCCGATAGGGGGTGACGAGGCTGTGGACCCCGGCGCACGCGACGCCGGACCCGGCGCCGGGCGCGGCATCCTGATCGGCGCCGTCATCGGCTTTGCCGTCGGGGTCTGCCTGGTTGCGGCCGCGCGCGCATGGTTCGCCGCGGCGTCTCTGCAGCCGTGGGTACTGGTACTGGTCATGGCCTTTGCCACAGGGGTTGGCGCCTATGCCGGATCCTTGATGGGCGCGCTGGCCGGCACCGATCGCAGCGCCGGGCCGGTGCGACACGCCGGCGTGCTGCTGGCGGCTCATGTGAGTGACGCCAATACGGCCCTGGTGGCGGGCGAGTTGCGTCGCGGCGGCGCGCGCGATGTGGAGCGCGCGGAGGGCCAGTGGCGCGATGGCCATTGGGAGGATTTCGATCCGCTGGCGGCGCCAGTGCCGGCGAGCCGATGAATGTGGGAACCGCACATGAAGCCCATGGACCCGCAGACCCCGCCCGCCGGTACGCCGCCGCGCGGCGCGTCAATTATTGGGGACGTTGACCAGACCACGGCCGGATGCGGGCCGTTCGTGATGGCGTCCGACACGCTGGAAGGCAACAAGGTAGTGGACCCGTCCGGCGAGGAGATCGGCACCATCGACCACATCATGGTCGACGTGCTGGGCGGCCGTATTGCCTATGCGGTACTGGCGATGGGCGGCTTCCTCGGCATTGGCGAAAAGCTCCATGCGCTGCCGTGGTCGGCTCTGACGCTGGACACGCGCCGCAAGTGCTTTGTGCTGGGGATCGAAAAGGAACGCATCAAGGCCGCGCCGGGATTCGACAAGGAGCACTGGCCCACCATGGCGAATTCGGAGTGGGCCACGAGCATCCACGAGTACTACGGCATCTCGCCATACTGGGAGAAGGACCGGTACGACCCGTGGGCCTGACCGGGCCGGGGTGAAATGCGGGCCGGGGTGAATGCCCCGGTGCAGGTTTGCGCGGCGCCGCCCCCGCTCCAGGGGCCGGCGCCGTATGCATTGTCAAACCTTGTGATTGATCTGGCCGGCCGGCTTTTCCGCTGGATCGGCGCGTATGCCCGTGGCCAGCGGGGGCTGGCCGGGCACCTCGCGCGGCGGGGGTACGCGCGTGGTGAGCTGGTTCGACACGCCGAGGATGCCCGGGGGCGTGGATGCGGCCTTTTCGATGCGCTGGGCGATATCGATGTCCTCTACCTGGCCCGTAATCGTCACGCGGCGCTCCACCACATGCACGGCCACGCCGTCGGGCATATCGCCGCCGCAGAATTCAGCGATACAGGTGCCGACACGCTCGCGCAGCAGTTCGTCATCGTCGTCTGGGCTGGTGCGGCGTGGTGCTTCGCTTTCCGTTTGCATGATGGCGGTCCTCGTCTGGTAGGTGATGGCGCGCGGCGGCAACGCCGCGCCCGGAATGCCGGTGAGACGCAATCGCCATGCCCACCGCAGCGCCCCGGCCTCCGGATCGTTGCTTGTAAAAACGACATGTCACGGTGCCGGATGACATCCTTGTAGGACGCCACCGACTGAAACTGCGTTGAGGCGCTCCCTACAATGTAGACAGTCCTGCCTTGCCACGGGAGCGTTTCATGCAACAGCAGCCCACGCATCGCCGCCTGTTCCACCTGTTCGACCACTTTGCCGGCGCCGCGACGCGTCAGGCCGGCTCGCCGGTGGCCTTCGCGCTCGCCGTCTTTGTCGTCCTGGCCTGGGCCGTCACGGGGCCGCTCTTTGGTTACTCCGAGACCTGGCAGCTCGTCATCAACACCGGCACCACCATCGTCACCTTCCTGATGGTGTTCCTGATCCAGCAGAGCCAGAACAAGGACGCCATGGCGGTCCACCTGAAGCTCAACGAGTTGCTGGCGTCGCACCGCGAGGCCAGCAACCACCTGGTGTCCATCGAGGATCTTGACGAGGAGGAACTGCGCCAGCTGGTGAAGTTCTATCGCCATCTGGCCGAACTGGCCGACGAGGAGGGCGACGTCAAATGCAGCCATTCGATCGACGAAGCCAACGAGAACCACGCCGAAAAGTCCCGCGTGCGGCACGCACGGCGCAAGCCGGAGGACAACCGTCAGGCGTCAGCCACGGCGTAGTGGCAGGCGCGACAGGCGACCACCGGATCCTGAAACGCTGAAACGACAAACGCGGCCTGGCCGCAGAGGAGCCCGACTTGGCAACCCCAGTGACTCCCGATGCAGCAGCTACCGCGGTGGCCATGGATGCCGCCCCGGCCCCCGATCCGCAGCAACGCGACGTGCGCGTGGTGGTGTACGGCCGTGCCGATTGCGATGACCCGGACAGCCACCAGGGTGCCACGCTCAAGGGCATCGCCCAGCGGGTGGCCAAGCTGGCCGGCTTCACGTTTGCCGGCAGCTACGACGCGACCACGCACCGGCCCGCGGACGGCCGGCTTTACTTCGTGCCGGCCGACACGCTGACCGGCGTCGACAGCGCGCGCCAGCTTGGCATCGCTGGTCTGGATGACCTGCTGGGCGGCGTGGTGCCGCACGCGTTCATCGCCACCAAGGCGATCTCGCACGGGCGGGTGGCGCCCGACGCCGCCGCCCCCGCGGGCTGGAACGATACGTTCGCCGCGCGCATTCGCGGGCACGTGTTGCCGGGGTTCACGGCGTTCTCGCTCGACGACGCCCGCCGCGCCGGGCGTGCGATGCTGCGCGATGGCAAGGTACGCGTCAAGGAGCCGTGCGGGATTGGCGGGCTAGGCCAGCAGGTGGTGGCGAACGATGCGGAACTGGACCAGGCGCTGCAGACGCTGGATGCGGCGCGTGTGGAGCGAGAAGGGCTGGTGCTGGAACGCAATCTCGACGATGTGCTCACGTTCAGCGTGGGGCAGATCCAGATCGGCGAACTGTGCGCCAGCTACTGCGGCACGCAGGACCTGACGCCCGACAACACCGGCCGCAAGGTCTATGGCGGGTCTACGCTGCGCGTGGTGCGTGGCACGCTGAAAGACCTGCTGGCGCATCCGCTCGAAGTCCACCTGCGCGATGCCGTGCTGGCCGCGATGGCGTATCACGCGGCTGCCGTCGAGTGCTTTCCGGGTGTGCTGATGTCGCGCTGCAACTACGACGTGGCGTTTGGCAGCGACAACGGCCAGCCGCGACTCGGTGTGCTGGAACAGTCGTGGCGCGTGGGTGGTGCCACGGGCGCGGAACTGGCGGCACTGGCCGCGTTCCGCGACGATCCGCAATGCGTGCGTGCCACCGCGTGTACGCGCGAGATCTATGGCGAGGGCGCAACCGTACCGGAAGATGCGGACGTCTATTTCCAGGGAGAAGACCGCAGTGTCGGTGCACTGACCAAATACGCGAGACTGGAGTCCGTTTCCGATGGCAACCCATGAAGAATCGATACAGATCCATACCGAAGGCGGGATGATCGCGGGCACCGTGATCTCTCCCGCCACCAAGCTGCCCGGCGTGCTGTTCGTGCATGGCTGGGGCGGCAGCCAGCAGCAGTACCTGGCCCGGGCCCGCGAAGTGGCCGGCCTGGGGGCGGTTTGCATGACCTTCGACCTGACCGGTCACGCCGGTACGTCGGCGCAATACGAGACGGTCAGCCGCATGCGCAACCTGGCCGATGTACTGTCCGCCTACGACATGCTGGTGCGGCATCCCGAGGTGGACCGCAACGCCATCGCGGTGGTGGGCAGCAGCTACGGCGGGTATCTGTCCGCCGTGCTGTGCGAACTCAGGCCCGTGCGCTGGCTTGCATTTCGTGCGCCGGCGCTGTACATGGACGAAGGGTGGGAATCGCCCAAGCGGCAACTGCATCGCGACCAGGACCTGGTGGCCTATCGTCGCAAGGTGGTGGCTGCCGATACCAATCGCGCGCTGCGTGCCTGCACCAATTTCAAGGGCGATGTGCTGGTGGTGGAATCGCAGCACGACAACATCGTGCCGCACACGGCGGTGCTGAGCTACGTGGATGCCTGCATCCAGGCCAGTTCGATCACGTACCGCGTGCTCAAGGGTGCGGACCACGGGCTGAACAGCGAGGACAGTCAGCGCGCGTACACGAAGCTGCTGCTGGGCTGGCTGCGCGAGATGGTCACCGAGGCCCGTACCGGGCCAGCCGTGCCGGCCCGGCCGTCCAAGGCATCGACGGCGCAAAAGACGCCGCATCACGACGACGGGCTGGAACCGGAGCGCAAGGGCAACGGTGGCGAGGACATGGCGCGCGAGGCGGTGCTGGCGGGCGGGGACGACGAGAACGATCCGCAGGTCATTGCCGCGCGGCCGCGCCCCGAGCGCGCGGCGGAGTAGCGGTGGCCGTGGCCTGCCGATGCGGCTAGCGACCCGCCGTGACGCGCTGGTCCATTGCGCGCGCCTGCTTCAGGTGCTCGCGCAGCGCGGGCAGCAGGCGCGACGCAAAGGCGCGCAGGGCAGGATCCTTGCCGCGCGTGGACTGGTTCTGGAACAGCAGCACGGCCTGCTCGTGGGCGTCGATGCCGATGGTCCGGATATAGGCCTGGTCGAATTCATCGGCCTTGAGAGACTTTAACCGTGTCAGTTCAGGGGCCTCGGGCACGCGATCCTGCGGCGTGATGCCCTTGTCGGCGGCGATGCCGCGCAGGGCGCCCAGCGCTTCCTTGTGGTCCTCCACCATCTGGCGCGCGAAGGCGTGGATCTTGGGGTCCCTGGACACTTCCAGCGCCATTTCGCCGGCCGAGATCTCAAGGTGGGTGGTCATCTGCGCCTCGTCCACGAAGCGCAGGTCGTCGGTGGACAGCGATGTGGCGGGCGGCTTGGCCGGCTTTGGCGGGGTGGGGGCCAGCGGCGCGTCGGCTACCGGCGGAGCGGCTGGCGCCAGCGAGACGCCTGCTGCGCCGCAGCAGGCCATGGCAATGGCCACGACATGAAGCGGCCAGCGGCGTGACATGCGCTGGGAGGTTCGATCACGATTGCAGCTACGTTCTATACGTTCTGGCATGAGGAGGCTCCTTCATATGCCATGCGGGGAGAGGGATGGGCGGCAGGTACGTCGCCGGATCGCGCAAGAAGCATTCCTGTCGGACGGCAGAATTTGCAATGCGCGCCTGCCGAAGCCCATTTGGATCGGTAAATACTGCAAGCGCGCGATGCGCCACCTAGCCGTGGCGCGTTGAAGTCGGATGGCATGGCTCATGCGTACGCGCATGCACATGACCCAGACCACTGTTGCCGATCCGGACAGGCAGACTTCGACGCCGAGTTCGACCCCAACCCTTGATGCAGCGCTGCGCAAGGCGGGTCTGCATCATGTCGACGACAGCGAGCCCGGCATCGCCCGACGCCGGGCCGGCAAGGGCTTCACCTATGTCCGGCCCGACGGCAAGCGCGTGGACGCCGCCACGCAGGCGCGCATCGATGCGCTGGCGATTCCGCCCGCCTACGAATCGGTCTGGATCTGCATGGACCCCGACGGCCATCTGCAGGCCACGGGCCGCGATGCGCGCGGCCGCAAGCAGTATCTCTATCACGCCGACTGGGCCGCGCTGCGCGACGCCGACAAGTACGCGCGGCTGATGTCCTTCGGCCAGGCGCTGCCGCATCTGCGGGGCCGTGTCACACGCGACCTGGCGCGCAATGGCATGCCGCGCGAGAAGGTCCTGGCTGCGGTGGTGACGTTGCTCGATGCCACGCTGGTGCGCGTGGGCACGCCTCGCTACGCGGAACAGAACCGCACCTACGGGCTGACCACGCTGAAGCGCAAACACGTGGCCGTGCAAGGTAGCCGCCTGCGCTTTCAGTTCACTGGCAAGAGCGGCGTCACGCACGATGTGTCGGTCAACGACGCGCGGCTGGCGCGGGTGGTGCGCAATTGCGCGGACCTGCCGGGCCAGCGGCTGTTCAAGTACAAGGACAGCGACGGCGAGGTGCGCGAGATTGGCTCGGTCGACGTCAACGCCTATCTGCAGGAGGTCACGGGCGGCGAATTCACGGCCAAGGACTTCCGCACATGGGCGGGCAGCGTGCATGCGCTGGCGCTGCTGCGCAAGACCCCGGCCGATACGGAGGCAGCCCGCAAGAAGGCGATGGTCGACGTGATCCGCAACGTGGCGCAGCGGCTACGCAACACGGTGGCGGTTTGCCGCAAGTGTTATGTGCATCCGGATGTGCTGGCCGCGTTCATGGCTGGCGCATTGCAGGCTTTACCGGCACCCCGTGCAGGCATGCGCCTGCGTACCGACGAGGCGCGCCTGCTGGCCCTGCTGGAAAGTACCGCCCCGCTGGCGCGACCCACCCGGAGAGCGGCTTGAGACAGCGGGCGTCGGCGCCTTTGCAAACCGGCACGGCTATTGCATCGATGCTTGTACCAACAACAAGCAGAACAGCATAGCAATCGAGGTCCAAGGTGGAACACGCAGTCATCGGTTTCCTTGAGGCTGACAGCAGCAGCCCGGCAACCTATCTCACGGAAGCGCGTCAGTCGCTACCCACTGCTGGGAATTTCTCAACATCTGATGCCGACGATGCCGACGATAGTTGCGTCGGCATCGGTACAGCGCTGCATGTATCGCCCGCGCGGCTGGCCGCCAAGGCGCTGCATGGCAAGGGTGCGACGGCCCGGGCGCCGCGTGGCAATGACCTGCGCCAGGCGCGCGTGCTGATGCAGGCGCTGTGCGAGATGCGCCTGGCGTTGAGCAAGCGCGAGGACGCACTTTCCCCGGCTGCGCTCGACAGCCGGCATACGGCGACCATGGCGCTGTGGCAGAACCGTACACGATCCCTCTACACCCAGCCCGACGTGGAGCGCGGTATCGAGGCGAGGCTCGATGCCGGCTTTCGCCACGCGCGCAGCGGTAGCCCGCGCGAGGCCGCCGGCGAATTCAAGCGCGCCTACCTGTTGCTGTGCTGCGTGCTGACGCTGGCGCGCGACAACGCGCGGGATCGCGCGCGGCGCGGAGCGGTCGCGTGATGTTGACGAGAACGCCGCCAGAACGGCACTAGCGTTTCTGGCGTGTCTTCCTGCACGGCCCAAGGTATCCGGGCAGGTCACGCGCCTTCGGGCTCGTGGCAAGCTGCAATCCCTTGGCAAGTGCCGCCGCGAAAGTGTGGTGCGTGTCCAGTGGCCCCTTGATCTGCTTGCGGAAGAAGTCGGCCCAGCGAAAGTCGGAGTATGCGGTCTTGACCTTGCGATAGCCGCCCGCCAGTTGCACGAACGCTTCCAGGCTACGGTAAGGATCGTCGCGCATGCTGTGGACGTCCGATGGCAGTTCGCTGATCGGCCGCCGCCGTCCGCGTTCGTCGTACGGATGCACCATGTGTTCGTCGGTCATCCGCTTCCAGAACGCGCGGACCGACAGATGGCTGTAGTCGTTGCGGACGAGCGCCGGCACCATGTCGATGCCCATGTCCTGCCAAGCACGCACCCAGTGGTGATGATCGACGATATACAGCGCCTGCTCGGGGCCGATCACGATATGCACGCGGTGCTGGTCCAGGAAGCCCGGCACGTCGGAATGGGCCAGGCGCCGGGTGACATGCATCTTCTGCGCGACGTGGTATGCCCCGACCGTGATCTGCGTGGGGTGCAGGTGACCGATGGGCACCATCAGTGCCGCATCCTTGCCAAGCCGCCGTGTGCGTTTCGCCATGGGTGTCTGATCTCCAGGACAAGGAACTGGCCAGCAAGCAGCAAGGTTTGTGCCGTGCTGTGGCTGCGTCGCAGGCGCTCCGCTTCCGGCAATCGTTGCCACCGCTTGTAACCGTTACGCATCTCCGGCGCGCGGGCACCGCCGCTGGCCCGCATGGCGCCGGGGCCGCGCAAATGCACAGGCGCGGCACGGAATTTGCGCACCCCGACAGCATTGACGATTGCACTGAAAGCGAAGCGGCCATGTCTACCCCGAGCAAACTCCCGCCACAGCATCAGGACCGCCAGCCTGGCCTGGAAAGCGAAATGGTGCCCAGGCCCGACAGCGGCGCCGAAGACTATGTCGGCAGCGGCCGCCTGAAGGGCAAGGTGGCCCTGGTGACGGGGGGCGATAGCGGTATCGGCCGCGCCATTGCCGTGGCATTTGCCCGAGAGGGGGCCGACGTCGCGTTCGCCTACCTGGACGAACACGACGATGCCAGGGAGACCGAACGGCTTGTGGCCGAGGCCGGCCAGCGGGCGCTGGCCATCGCCGGGGACATCGCCAACGTGGAGCATGCGGACAAGCTGGTCGCCGACACGTTGAAGTCGTTCGGCCGGCTCGACGTGCTGGTCAACAATGCGGCGGAGCAGCATCCGCAGGAATCTCTGGAGGATGTCAGCACCGAGCAGCTGGAGAACACCTTCCGGACCAACGTGTTCGCGATGTTCCACGTGACCCGCGCGGCCCTGCCGCATCTGGCGCAGGGCGGCGTGATCCTCAATACGACCTCGGTGACCGCGTATCGCGGCAGTGCGCATCTGCTGGACTACTCTGCTACCAAGGGCGCCATCGTGGCGTTCACGCGCTCGCTGGCGCTGCAGGTGGTCAAGCGCGGCATCCGCGTCAATGGCGTGGCGCCGGGGCCGATCTGGACGCCGCTGATTCCGTCGACCTTTACCGCCGACGAAGTGGCGGAGTTTGGCAAGAAGACGCCGATGGGCCGTCCGGGCCAGCCGTTCGAGGTGGCTGCGGGCTACGTGTTCCTGGCGTCCGAAGCCGCAAGCTATATCACCGGGCAGATCCTCCATATCAACGGAGGTGAAGTGGTCAACGCTTGAACACAGGGAGAAACATCATGTCTTCGATAGTTGCCGGGCGCTTTGCGTCCATTCCCGAGGCAGAGCACGCCGCGCAGAAGCTGTATGCGCGCGGGTTCTCGGTGTGGGACGTCTCGATCATGTCGGTGGACCCGGGCGGCGCCCGCCCTCCGGGGGTATTGCTCGCCGCACGCGCCAAGGGCGACCGCCGTGACGAGGTGCTGGACGTGCTGCGCGAAGGCGGCGCCAGCGATTGTGAAGCGGCCAAGGGCAAGTGGGAGGGCGGCCAGTGGACCGATTTCAACCCGGCGCACGCGCCCGCGCTCGTGGATGCGGCCGAGGGCGAATGCTGGCCCATCCCCGGCCAGGGTGCCGCCAAGGGGGCCGATGGCGATGCCCGGCCCGCGCATGCGGCGCCGGTGGCGGAGGAAGCCGTGGCCGAGGACAGCACCGGCAACGAAGATCCCGGCAGCGAACTCGAACACTACGTCGACCGCCAGGTCGCCAGCCACAACTGACGACGGACGGACGCACCCATGGCCACGCATGCCAAGGCGGAACTGGGCACGCTTCGACCCACGCAGATCACGCTGGGCCTCTATCAGGTCCACGAAAAGATGGACGTCGCGGCCAGGCCACGCAGCGCCAAGGCGCTAGGCCGGTTTCTGGAGGAACACCGCATCCAGACGATTGCCGGGCCAGGCGGGGCGTTGTACATCGCCGACCATCATCACTGGGCGCGTGCCTGGCTGGAGCTGGGCTGGCAGGAAGCGCCGGTCGCCATCCTTGACGACCTGAGCCATCTGCCGCCCGGCAAGTTCTGGAAGCGCATGCGTGCGCTGGGCCATGTGCATCCCTACGACGAACACGGCGAGCATCTTTCCGAGAAAGACCTGCCCGCCACGGTGATGGGCATGCGCGACGATCCGTACCGCAGCCTGGCCGCCTTTACGCGCAATGCGGGCGCGTACCGCAAGCCGGGCAACGCGTACGGCGACTTTCGCTGGGCGGCGTTCTTCCGCCGGCACGTGGCGGAGGACATGGAAAGCATTCCGGGCTTTGCACTGGCGATGACCCAGGCCATCCAGCTGGCGCGCAGCAGCAAGGCCAAGCGGCTGCCGGGCTTCGTGGGCAAGTGCGAGCGGGAGGGGCGCTGAGGGGGAGGGCGCTCAGAGAGGGCGCTTGGGATCGCGCGAACGCTGATGCACGCAAAAAACGCCGCGGACGGGCGCCCGTTGTCGGAGCGCCCGTCCGCGGCGTGTGTCGAAGGCCAGCCAGCCCTAGCTCCTGGACTTGTGCATGGGCTTGCCCTTCTGCTTCGTGCTGGCCATCTTCTCGAGTTCGCCTTCGCTCATCGACTTGGCCATCGACTTCGATGCGCCCTTGAGCGAACCGGACTTGCGTTCGCCGCGCTTCGCTGACAAGGCGGCTCCGGCCGCCATCTGCTGTGCCTTGGATTTGGCTGGCATGTCGATCTCCTTCGTTCGCGGTTAGGGTCGCGGTGAGGCACGCGACCCACGGCCCGGATCGGCTAGATCCGGCCCAACACCACCAGGAGCACGACGATGATGACGATCAGCCCCAGGCCGCCGCTTGGCCCGTAGCCCCAGCCGGAACTGTACGGCCAGGTTGGCAGTGCGCCAACCAGCAGCAGGATGAGGACGATCAGAAGAATGGTGCCGATACCCATGGTGCGCTCCTTTGTTGTGGTGCTGGCTGCGCTGCGGTTTTCAAGGCCGCCGCGCGCCTGTCCCTGTTATTGCAGGTTAGGACAGCACCACTCCGCCCAGAGGCGGGCAGGGGCTGATATGGGTGTAGGAATAAGACGACGCCTGCGATGGCGTCCTGCAAGACAAGCCCGGCCGCACGACGCCTGAGGCGCATCATGGGGCCGGGCCGGCACGGGGCCTGCCTCAGAACGCCGCGCGGTAGATGCCGAAGGCGTCGGCTTCGGTGACTTCGCGCGGATTGTTGACGAGCAGGCGCGTCTGCAGCATCGCATCGCTGGCCAGCCGCTGCAGGTCCGGCTCCTTGACGCCCACGTCGCGCAGCGTGCGCGGAATGCCGGTCGCTTCGATCAGGCCCTCGATATGCGCGATCAGCGCGGCGGCCTTGGTCTCGTCGCTGCCGGTGGTGCCGGGCAACACCACATCGCACAGTTCGCCATACCGCTTGCAGGCGGCCGGGGCGTTGAATTTCATCACGTGCGGCAGCACCAGCGCATTGGACAGGCCGTGCGCCACGTGGAAGATGCCGCCGATCGGATAGGCCAGCGCATGCACCGCCGCCACGGGCGAATTGGCGAACGACTGGCCCGCGAACATCGCGCCCAGCAGCATGGCCTCGCGCGCAGCCAGGTCGTGGCCGTTGTCGCAGGCACGCATCAGGTTCTGCGACAGCAGTTCCAGTGCCCGCACGGCCAGCATGTCGGAGACGGGGTTCTTCAGATGCGCGCTCGTGTAGGCCTCGATGGCATGCACCATCGCATCGATGCCGGTGGCCGCCGTGGCGCCACGCGGCAGGCCCAGCGTCAGCTCCGCATCGAGGATGGCCAGGTCGGCGAACAGCTGCGGCGCGACCACGCCCATCTTGGTGGTCTCGCCCGTGGTGACGATCGATACCGCCGTGACTTCGGAGCCCGTGCCCGCCGTGGTGGGCATCTGCACCAGCGGCAGCCGCGTGCCGGTGACCTTCTTCACGCCATACATGTCCTTGATGGACTGCGTGGCCGGCAGCAGCACGGCAATCAGCTTGGCCACGTCCATCGACGAACCGCCGCCCAGGCCCAGCACGACTTCGGCATTGGCCTGGCGGGCCCGTTCGGTGGCTTCCAGCACGACATGCTCGGGCGGATCGGCCACCACGTCGTCGATCACGGTCACCTGCCAGTCGTGCTTGCCCAGGTCTTCCAGCGCCGGCGTCAGCAGCCCGCTCTTCGCCAGGAAGCCATCGGTGATCACGCACAGGCGTTGTGCCTGCGGGAACGCCTCGCGCAGCAGCGCGCCCAGCCGGCGTGCCGCGCCGGATTCGACGACGACCGTCGGCACGGTCTGGAAGCGGAACGGGTTCATGGTGTCTCCGGGATGAGTTTTTATCGCGGGACGCTTCTCTCCCGTGCGCGGGAGAGGGGCGTCCTCCAACAGTGGAACTTTACATCTGCAGGCAAAGATACTTGATCTCGAGGTATTCCTCGATGCCGTGGCGCGAGCCTTCGCGGCCGACCCCCGACTGCTTGATGCCGCCAAACGGCGCCACCTCGTTCGAGATCAGGCCGGTGTTGAGGCCCACCATGCCGTACTCCAGTGCCTCGCCCGTACGCCACGCGCGGGCGATATCGCGCGTGTAGAGATAGGCGGCCAAGCCGAATTCGGTGTCGTTGGCGGCGGCCACGGCTTCTTCATCGGTCTTGAAGCGGAACAGCGGTGCCACAGGCCCGAAGATTTCCTCGCGCGCCACGCGCATGTCGGCCGTGGCGCCCGTGATCACGGTGGGCGTGTAGAAGGTGCCGCCCAGCTTGTGCTTGCCGCCGCCGGTCAGCACGCGGGCGCCCTTGGACGTGGCGTCGTCCAGCAGCGACACCACTTTGTCGATGGCGGCGTCCTCGATCAGCGGGCCGATGACCACGCCGTCTTCCAGGCCGTTACCCACGCGTAGCTGGCTGGTGCGCTCGGCGAACTTGGCGGCGAAGGCATCGTAGATGCCGTCCTGGATATAGAAGCGGTTGGCGCAGACGCAGGTCTGGCCGCCATTGCGGTACTTGGCGGCGATGGCACCTTCGACGGCGGCGTCGACATCGGCGTCGTCAAACACGATGAACGGCGCGTTGCCGCCCAGTTCCAGCGACAGGCGCTTGACCGTGGGCGCCGACTGCGCCATCAGGATGCGGCCCACTTCGGTCGATCCCGTGAACGACAGCTTGCGCACGATCGGGCTGCCCGTCAGCACGGTGCCGATGGTCTTTGCATCGCCAGTCACCACCTGCAGCACGCCGGCCGGCACGCCGGCGCGATGGGCCAGTTCGGCCAGCGCAAACGCCGACAGCGGCGTCAGTTCGGCGGGCTTGATGACGATGGCGCAGCCGGCTGCCAGTGCCGGCGCCGCCTTGCGCGTGATCATGGCGGCCGGGAAGTTCCAGGGCGTGATGGCGGCGCAGACGCCCACCGGCTGGCGCAGCGTGACCAGGCGCTTGTCGGCGGCGGGGCTGGCCAGCACTTCGCCATCCACGCGCTTGGCTTCCTCGGCGAACCACTCGATAAAGCTGGCGGCATAGGCGATTTCGCCCTTGGCTTCGGCCAGCGGCTTGCCCTGCTCGCGGGTCATCAGGTAGGCCAGGTCGTCGGTATTGGCCACCATCAGATCGAACCAGCGGCGCAGGATGTTGGCGCGCGCCTTGCCGGTCAGCGCGGCCCAGCTTTTCTGGGCCACTTCGGCGGCGGCTACCGCGCGCTCGGTTTCGGCCGCACCCAGGTCGGCCACCTTGGCAATGACCTCGCCCGTGGCGGGGTCGGTCACGTCGAACGTGGCGCCCGACGTGGCGGACAGCCATTGGCCATCGACATAGGCCTGTTGGCGAAACAGTGAAGGATCCTTGAGTTGCATGGCGAAATTCCCCGAAGTCACGAATACAGGCTCGGTCGCTAAAAGACTTGCCTGCGTTCAATAGATTGAACTATATTCCGTATGTCGAACGATGACGCGATCATACCCGCATGCTGGGGAGACCGCCAGTAGGTCTCCCGCGTTCCGTACGCGGTCAGGTTCGTCCCGTCTGTTCCTTCTGATAGTGAATGTCCGTCATGCCCAAATCCGCCTACGCCACCCCTTCCGCCACTTCCGGCGATCCCGACGCCCTGGGCGGCACCGGCAACCGGCCGACGTCTCCCGCCGTGGTACGGGCCGTGCAGGTGCTCGATGCCATCGCCGCGTCGCCCGATCCGCTGACGCTGGCCGATCTGACCCGGCTGACCGGGGCACCCAAGAGTTCGCTGCATGGCATGTGCGACACGCTCGTCCAGCTGCAGCTGGTCAAGCGGCTGCCCAGCGGGGCGATGGCGCTGGGGCCGCACGTGATGACCTGGGCCAACGCCTTCCTGGCGCAGACGCAGATCACCGAGGAATTCCGTGCGCTGTGGGACGAAACCGACGCGTTCCACGACGCCACGGTCACGCTGTCGATGCTGGAGGGCGACGCCGTGGTCTACCTGGCCTGCCAGAACGGCGACCGTCCGCTGGGCGTGACCTTCCGTATCGGCATGCGGCTGCCGGCGCCTTACACGGCCACGGGCAAGGCCATGCTCAGCACCATGCCTGCCGCCGATGTCCAGCGGCTGTTTGCCGATGGCCTGCCGCCGCCGCTCACGCGGGCGAGCGTGGCCTCGGCGGACGCCCTGGCCGATGAACTGCGGCAGGTGCGTGCGGCGGGCTATTCGGTCGACAACGGCCAGATGCGCGAAGGCATGACCTGTTTCGGCGCGCCGGTGTTCGATGCGCAGGCGACACGCGCGACCGGCGCCATCGCCGTCAGCTACCTGACCAGCGAGATCGACACGGCCACCGGCGAGCGCATCGGCCAGCAGGTACGCGCGCTGGCCGACCGCCTTTCGGCCCGGCTGGGCGCGCCCGCATCGACAACGTTGGCAGCGGCGGCGCGTTGATCCCTCTCAACGTTTGCGTAGGGTCAAAGGCCCAATCTCGTTGAATCGCTAGCATCCGGGGGTTCCCCTTCCCGGATCATCACGCGATGACACAATCTACGGCGAACCCTGTTCGCCGCCCCCAACTGGTAGCGCCGGCCGGATCGCTCGCGGCGCTGCGCATGGCGCTGCAGCACGGCGCCGACGCGGTCTACCTGGGCCTGCGCGATGCCACCAACGCCCGCAACTTCGGCGGCCTGAACTTCAGCGAGGACGATATCCGCACCGGCGTGGCCGAAGCGCATGCGCGCGGCGCCGAGGTGCTGTTCGCCATCAACACGTTTGCCCAGATGGGCCATGTGGAGCGCTGGCACCATGCCGTGGACGCCGCCGCCGCCCTGGGTGCCGATGCGGTCATCATGGCCGACGCCGGGTTGATCGCCTACGCCGCGAAGCGGCACCCGTCGCTGCGCATCCACCTCTCCGTTCAGGGTTCCGCCACGCATGCCGACGCCATCGAGCTGATGCGCGAGCAGTTCGGTATCCGCCGGGTGGTGCTGCCCCGGGTGCTGGCCGTGCCCCAGATTGCCCGGCTGGCCCGGCAGACCGATGTCGAACTCGAAGTCTTTGGCTTTGGCAGCCTGTGCGTGATGGCCGAAGGCCGCTGCCTGCTGTCGTCATATGCCACGGGCGATTCGCCCAACAACAAGGGCGTCTGTTCGCCGGCCCATGCGGTGCGTTGGGACGAGCAGGACGGCACCATGCACGCGCGGCTGTCGGGCATCCTGATCGACAGCTATGCGCCGGGCGAGCCGGCCGGCTATCCCACGCTGTGCAAGGGGCGATTCACCGTGGAAGACGAGCGCGGCTACGTGCTGGAGGAACCCACCAGCCTCAATGCGGTGTCGCTGCTGCCGTCGCTGATCGATATGGGCATCGCGGCCATCAAGATCGAAGGCCGTCAGCGCAGCCCGCGCTACGTGGCCGATGTGGTGGGCGTGCTGCGCGCGGCCATCGACGATGCCTGCCGCGACCCGAAACGCTTTGTCCCGCGCCAGGACTGGCAGGCCACGCTGGGCCGCCATGCCGAGGGCGACCAGGTGACGCAAGGCGCCTACGACCGCCCTTGGCGGTAGATCCATTCTCCTGGGCGGCCACCGCGCCGCCGGTCCGTTTTTCTCCAAGACCCGACCCATTCCAGCCCATCATGGCAACGATCATCCCACTGAATCCCGAGCCGTTCCGCATCGCGCTCGGCCCCCTGTTGTACTACTGGCCGCGCACGACGGTGCTGGAGTTCTATGCGTCGATCGCCGACACCGCGGTCGAGCGCGTCTATCTGGGCGAGGCCGTCTGCACGCGCCGGCATGAAATGCGGCTGGCCGACTGGATCGAGGTGGCGCAGATGCTGCGCGACGCGGGCAAGCAGGTGGTGCTGTCCACCCCGGTACTGGTCGAGTCGGACAGCGATATCGCGGTGATGCGCCGGGTCTGTGCCCAGGAGGATTTTCTGGTGGAGGCCAACGACCTTGGCGCCGTGCGCGCCTTGGCGGGTCGGCCCTTCGTGGGCGGTCCGCACCTGAACGTCTATCACGCCGATACGCTGGCGTGGCTGGCCGGGCTGGGCGCACAGGGATGCGTGGTGCCGGTGGAGATGGATGGCACCACGATGGCGGCGCTGGCGGCGGCCCGCCCGGCAGGGCTGGCGCTGGAAGCCATGGTCTGGGGTCGCATGCCGCTGGCATTCTCGGCGCGCTGCTTCACGGCCCGGCATCATCGGCTGCGCAAGGACGCCTGCGAATTCCGTTGCATCGAGTATCCCGATGGCCTGGTCGCCCGGACAGGCGAAGGGCAGGATTTCTTCACGCTCAACGGCATCCAGACGCAATCAGCTACCTGCCTGGATCTGTGCGCACAGGTGTCGCAGATGGCCGAGGGGGGCATCGAGTACGCACGTGTCAGTCCGCATGCCACAGGCACGCTCGAAGCGATTGCCCATCTCGATGCCATCCGGCGCGGAGAACGGGCCGCGTCGCCAAGTGCCGTGATGCCGGCCGGCGCGACGCCGAGCAACGGGTACTGGAGCGGCAAGCCTGGCATTCACTGGCTGACGCAGGAAGGGGCCGTGGCATGACGATGCTGAAATCCATGATGACGCGCGTGCATCGGCATATGCCCGCGCCGATGCGTGCCGCGCCGCTGGTCGTGGCGCTGGAGGCCATGCGCCGCGCCGGCTGGATGGAGCCGCCTGCGGCGCTGGACGGCCGCACGTTCTCGCTGACGGTGGACGATGTGGGGCTGGAGGTGCGCTTCCAGTGCGCCAATGGCCGATTCCTGCCGGGGCCGTTCGATGGCCGGGAAACCGACCTGACGCTGCATGCGGCGGCGCTGAGCTACCTGCGGCTGATCAGCGGCGATGCCGACACCGACACGCTGTTCTTCCAGCGCCGCCTGTCGATCCGCGGCGACACGGCGCTGGGCCTTGAGGTCAAGTACTGGCTCGATGCGGCGCCACGGCCCGAGTGGCTGGGCGCGCTTGCGCAGCGGCTGTCGCTGCTGTTCCCGGAGCCGCGCGGCGCGTGAATCAGAACTCGGGCATGGCACCCCCGAAGCGGGTGCCGCGCTGCTTGTAGCACTGGCTGGCTTGCAGCACCGCGCACGGCGCGTCAGCCAGGCCGCCCACGGCGTCGAAGCGCGCCAGCGTGGTGTGCAGTTCATTGGCGCTGCGGGCGTGGATCATCGCGAACAGGTTGTACTGCCACGCGGGCAGCCGTCGCGTACGCCGGAAACACATCGTGACGTGCGGCACATGGGCAAGCCGCAGGCCGACCGCATCCACACGGGCATCGGGCACGTTCCAGACACACATCACGTTGTGGGTATAGCCGAACGGGCGGTGCCGCAGGATGGCGCCGAAGCGGCGGATCACGCCCGCGCTTCGCCACCTGGCCAGCCGTGCCAGTGTTTCCGACAGCGCCAGTCCCGTACGCCGCGCCAGCGCGTGATACGGCTGCGGCGTCAGCGCCAGGCCGGACTCCAGCGCGGCGGCCAGCCGCCAGTCTGCTTCGTCGAGGTCGGGCCGCAAGGGGGCATTCAACATCTGCAAGGGTTGCTGCGGCGCGCGACGCGGGCTGCGGGTGACGCCCAGCGGCAGGCCCAGGTCGGTACGGTATTCGCGTTCCAGGGGCAGGTCGATGGGCCGTTGCCCGATATCCATGGCAAGGCGCGACAGCACGCCATCGAGCGTGGTGCGGTCGCGCGCACCGGCCACGAACCACAGGTTGTAGCGATGGCCCTCGCGGGCATGGCTCTGGCTGATATCGGGATCGCTGTTGATGCGCTCGACCACGCGATCGATGCGTGCGAGGGGGATGGACAGCGCCGCCACGGTGCTGGCACCGATGGTGTTGGGCGCGAAGACGGCGCCGATGCGGCTGATGCGTCCGTTGCCCACGTCGCGCGCCAGCAGGCTGAGCATGGCGCGCTCGGACAGGTCGAACGCCTCGCCGGCGGTCTGGTAGGGCCGCGTGTGCAGCGGGAAATCGTCCTGAATGCGGTTGTAGAGATCGTTTTCGTCGAGCATGGCGTCGGACATGGCGAGCGGGTTGTGCAATCGGAGCGGTGCGAGGGGAACGCACAGGGTCGATGCGCAGGCGCCATGTATTGCGACGAACCGGAGCACGCCCGCAGCATGCGGGCATGATCGTGAAGTTCGGTCGAGGCCTTGTTGACGGTCGTCAAGCAGGATCGAGATGGTACGCCCCGGGTTTGCCCGATGCGCTGCGTTCCATGCGCACGGCCAGCAGCGCGATGCCCAGCGCCGCCAGTGGCGCGATGGCCGCGATCCACGGCAGGGCCTGCAGTCCCGGCCCGTGATCCACCACCGCGCCGCCCATCCAGGCGCCGAGACCGTTGCCCAGGTTGAAGGCGGCAATGTTGAAGCTCGACGCCAGGTTCTGGCCGGCACCCTGGGCGTGGCGCAGTACGCGCAACTGCAGCGGCGATACCGTCGAAAAAGCCGCGATGCCGAGCACGCCGACGAAGACCACGACGGCCACATGGTTGTGCAGCGACAGGGTCATGCTGGCCAGCACCACCGTCAGCGCGATCAGCGCGCCAAGCAGGGCACCCGTGGGGCGACGGTCGGCCATGCGTCCGCCGAGAATGTTGCCGATGATCATGCCGCCGCCAAACAGCAGCAGGATTGGCGACACCGCGCTTTCGCCAAAGCCCGTGACGCGCGTCAACATCGGCTGGATGTACGTGATGACGGCGAACGTGCCAAGCGCCTGCAGCACAGTCATCAGCAGGCCCAGCAGTACCTGCGGACGCCCGATGGTCTTCAGTTCGTCGACGAGCCGCACGGGCGCGGCGTCGTCACGGCTGGTTTGCACCAGCAGCGCGATAACCGTCAACGACACCAGCCCGATCGCCGTCATGGCCCAGAACGTCGAGCGCCAGCCGAACTGCAGGCCCAGCCATGCACCGGCCGGCATGCCGAGCAGCGTGGCCAGCGTCAGGCCGGAGAACATCACCGAAATGGCCGAAGCGCGACGGTTGGCAGGCACCAGGCTCGTGGCCACCACGGCGCCCACGCCGAAGAACGTACCGTGCGTCAGCGATGTCACCACGCGCGCAATCATCAGCGTGGTGTAGTCGGGCGCAAGCGCGCAGGCCGCGTTGCCGACGGTGTAGATCATCATCAGCGCCATCAGCACCGCCTTGCGTGGCATGCGGCGTGTCAGCAGCGTCAGCACGGGCGCACCGGCAAATACGCCGAGTGCGTAGCCGGAAACCAGCATGCCGGCCGAGGCGATGGTGACGCCCAGGTCGGCCGACACCTGCAGCAGCAGGCCCATGATGACGAACTCCGCGCAGCCGATGCCGAACGAGCCGGCCGTCAGGGCGTACAGGGCCGCAGGCATCCGTGTGCGGGACCCTGCGGCAGGGGTGGAAGGGGGCGCAGCCATGGCGATTTCTCCGGTGGTGGCCGGCATTGAGCCGACGATGGGATGGCAGGGAAGGCCGCAGTGTCGGCCTTTCCTATCTTCTGAAAAACGGGCAAGATCAATAATCAGTTTCAAGAATTTGTTGAGAATCATGGATCGCATTGCAGACATCGGGCTCTTTCTGCGGGTACTGGATCAGGGATCGATCAGCGCGGCGGCGCGCAGCCTGGACATTTCGGTGGCCGTGGCCAGCCAGCGCCTGCAGCGGCTGGAGCGCGATCTTGGCGTCCGGTTGCTGCATCGCACCACGCGCCGCCTGCATGCCACGCCGGAAGGCGCGGTGCTGGCCGAACAGGGGCGGGCACTGGTGGAAGACCTGGAGGCGTTGTCGGGGGCGTTGCGGCAGTCGGGAACCGGCATCACGGGCACGCTGCGCGTGACCACCTCGGCATCGTTCGGGCGCCAGTACGTATCGCCGCTGCTGACGGCATTCCTGAGGCGGTATCCCGGGGTCAACGTCAGCATCAACCTGACCGACCATGTGCTGGACCTGGTCAGCAGCGGCTTTGATCTGGCCATCCGCATCGGGGCGCTGGAGGATTCGACGCTGGTGGCACGCAAGCTGGCGGACAACCAGCGCCTGTTATGCGCGTCGCCCGATTACCTGCGCGAACACGGCTGGCCCCTGGCGCCGCAGGATCTGGCCCGGCACCAGTGCCTGGTCCTGGTGGGCGCACAGGGTCGATCGGATGTCTGGCGTTTCGACGATGGCAAGGGCGGCGAGATTGCGGTGCGGGTGCGCGGGAGGGTGGAGGCCAATACAGGAGAGTTGCTGGCCGACGCGGCGCTGGCCGGGTTCGGTATCGCCATGCATTCCACCTGGCACGTGTGCGATGACCTGCGGGCGGGTCGGCTCGTGCAGGTTCTGCCCGACCATCCCATCGCGGTCACGGGCATCTACGCGGTCATGCCGCAGCGCCGGCTGGTGCCGCCGCGCGTGCGGGCGTTCGTGGATTTCCTGGCCGAACACTGGAGCGTAACGCCGCCAGGCATGTCGGACTTGGGTTCGGCGCGAACCTGACCTACAGTCATTTGTTGCGGCCGTGTGTCGGAAGATGCCCTGGGGTTGCCTAATTCTTGGGCAGTCCGGTGCGATGCCGCACTGACTGGGCCTCGCCGGGGCGACATGGCAGGATATCCACAGAATCTGTGGATATCCTCAACGTGGTCCAGCCCACGTCGGCGCGGTCGTTGAAAGGCTATGCTCTGGCACCAACCTCGGTCAACTGTCCGCTTCGCGCCCGCTATGTGCAGGATTCCGATTGCCGCCGTGCCTGTTGCCATCGCCCTGGCCTTGCCGCTGGGGGGCTGCGTGTCATATTACCGCATCCCGTCGGACGCGCCGTATGCCAGCGTGCGCCTGATGACCAGTACCGACGACCGGACGACGTTCAACGTGCTGGACCCCGCCAAGTGTCCGGCGCCGCGTCCGCAGGTGCTGGCCGGCATGGGCAAGCAACTGGCCTCGATGGGGCGCGACTCGACGCTGGATATGGCCGGCATGCCGCCGGAGCCGCCGTCGCGCACGCGCGAGCGCAAGGTGCTGCCGGGCAAGCGGATCTATATCGCGGTGACATCGTACGCGGCGCCGCCGGCTGACGACGCGCGCTGCGCGACCGGGGTGTCGTTCGTCCCGCAGGTCAGCGGCCAGTATGAAATCCGATACATGCGCGACGACACCGCGACGCAATGCACGGCGCGCGTGCTGCGGCTGCAGCCGGATGCGGAAGGCGGGGCAACGGTGGTTCAGGAGCCGACGCAACAAGGGTTCAGGGCGCTGCGGCCGGAGTATCTGTGCGAGGCCGGGGCAGGTGCCGGAGCGAAGGCAGGGGCGGGGACGGGAGCGGGGACGCGCTAGGCGGCGCGTCCCGCGAATTGGTGGGCGATCAGGCCTGTTCGATCAGGAAGCGCTCCGGGCGCTTGCCCAGCCATGCCGGGGCGCGGCCACGGCCGGACCACGTCTTGCCGGTCTTCGGATCGCGATACTTGGGCGGCAGTGCCGAGGCTGCCTTGTGTGCCGCGCCGCTACCGGCCGGACGTCCACGACGGCGTTTCGGGGCGATGTCTTCGGCGGTCAGATCATAATCGGCCATCAACTGGCGAATCTGCTCGATCACGCTGGCCACTTCATTGGCACGCACTTCGCTGAGCTTTGCTTCCAGTGCTTCTTTTTCAGCCAGCAGTTGCTTGTAAGTTGGCATTTTTGGATCCCCGTTCAGATTGGCGGCGCTGTTGTGTACGACTGCAAAGCGGCCCGCATAACAAAAATATTACAAGAATTATCCGGAAAAGCACGATTCAAACGCGAATTGGAATGAAATCGTAACCCTCTTGGCATCAAACCGGCATGCCCTCTAGCTTGTTATCGGGTTCTTCCAGATTGTTTTGGCGCCAACGCGGCGTTTCTCAATGGCGCCGGTCCGCATCCTAACCAGAATCAGTAATGGGAAGCAACCGTGGACACCCGGATATTCGCGTAAATCCATGTGCGAACAATCCCGGCAAGTCGATTGCATTTTTTACCCGACGTGGATTTTCGCTTCCATCCGTTCCTATCCGCTTTCGTTCCGCGATTCACGGATGGGGCTTCAAGTTACATGATTGTCAGCGATGATATTTTTGGCATGTTTCTGGCTGAAGCGGGGCGGCGAACGTTAACGCCAAATGAAACAGGCGATCCGCGCCAGTTTATCGAGGGTTACCGGAGCGGCTTGGAAACGGATCCATATGGCGCCGGTGGCGAATGGCAGCGAATGGCAGCGAATGGCGTCGCCCAATAAAAAAAGCCCCCGGGGGGAAAGTCCCCGAGGGCCATCAAATCCACCGGTCATCCAGGTGGAGGAGACCTCGTTGCCGCGATAGCGGGCGTCCGGGTGGCGGACGCTTATTGGCGGATATCCGACTGGTAATGGCGGGCTGTCGACGTACGGTCAGATAGCCCAGCCGCCTGCGTAAAACCCGGCAAGCGCCACTGCAATGGCCACCGTGCCGACATTAAGCTTGCGCCATTCGCCCGCGACGATGCGACCGATGACCAGCGTGCAGAAGCCGAGCATGATGCCGGTGACGATATTGCACGTCAGTACGATGAACACGGCGCAGACCAGGCCCGACAGCGAGTCGACCATATCGTCCATATGCAGGCGCGATACGCTGGACAGCATCAGCAGGCCCACGTACATCAGCGCCGGCGCCGTGGCGTACGACGGCACCAGGCCGGCCAGCGGCGAGAAGAACATCACGGCCAGGAACAGCAGGCCCACGGTGACGGCGGCCAGGCCGGTACGCGCGCCGGCGGCCACGCCGACTGTCGATTCGATATAGGCCGCGGCCGGTGCGCCGCCGAAGAACGCCGAGAAGATCGAGCTGACCGAGTCGGCGGTCAGTGCGCGGCCGCCATTGTGGATGCGGCCTGTTGCGTCGAGCTGGTTGGCCTGACCGGCCACGGCGCGGATCGTGCCGGTGGCGTCGAAGACCGCGGTCATCACCAGGGCCAGCACGCTGGGCAGCACGGCGGCCGACAGGGCACCGCGAATGTCCATCGCGCCGATCAGCGACGCATGGCCCGGTGCGGACAGCGACGGCAGCGCGAACACGCCCGTGTATTTCACGGCCGGATCGAACAGCAGCCCCAGCGCGGAGATCGCGACGATCACCAGCAGGATGCCGCCCGGCACGCGACGGCGTTCCAGGCCGAAGATCGCGGCCAGGCCCAGCACCGACATCATCACCGGGAAGGCCGTGATGTGGCCCAGCGCCACCGGCAGGCCGGGGCCGGGGTTCTTCACCACGAGGCCCACGTCGTTGGACGCGATCAGCAGCAGGAACAGGCCGATGCCGATGCCCGCGCCGTGCGCCACGCCGGCGGGCAGGTTGCGCAGGATCCAGGAACGCACCCCGGTGACCGAGATGGCCGTGAACACCACGCCCATCAGGAACACCGCGCCAAGCGCCACGGCGGGAGACAGCTTCTGGCCCAGCACCAGGCCAAAGGCCATGAAGGCCGTCAGCGAAATGGCGCAGCCGATGGCAATGGGCAGCTTGGCCCACAGGCCCATCAACAGCGAGCCGAAGGCGGTGGTCAGGCAAACGGCCACGAATACGGCGCTGGTGTCGAAGCCGGCCTTGCCCAGCATGCCGGGCACGACGAACACGGCATAGACCATCGCCATGAAGGTGGTCACGCCAGCCAGCACTTCGCGGCGCTGCGTGCTGCCGCGTGAACTGATCTCGAAATACTGGTCGAGCTTGCCGCTGGCCGGCGGCGGCGCAGCGTCCACGTCCGTGACGGACGGATACGGCTGTTCGATCATGGTCTGTCTCCTTGCAGGGGCGCTGCGCGCGTCCGCGTACGGATCGGGCGTCAGCCTCGTCTCACGTGGTTCCGGGTGTGCGAGGGCGGAGATCCCGTTGGCATCGGGCAAGGTGCGGGTGTCTCGTTCCTCGGTGTCCGGCCACTCGGGCCGGGTGCCGGTCCGATGCCTCTGACGGGCGGGATCTGGCGAGGCTCAAAGGTAGGCGAGGGATCCGCCACGTTCATCATCGGCGCCGCATGCGGAACATGCCGTCGCCCGAATAACCACGGCTGGCCGGTGCCTGGGACGGCTCAGGGATTTCCCTCGATCCACGCCATGGGTCGTCCGCCGGCCGTGAAGTGCTGCAAAAGGGGCCACCGATGCGTCACAACCGGCGCCGGTGGCGCATGTCGGGCTAAAGGTCACGGCAGGGGCGCCGATAGCCCCTTGGCAACACCCATATCCACACATACCGAGCCGAAGCGGAGCCAGAGCATGACCAGCGCGATGAGAGACATCGATGAGCGCACCAACCTGACCAACAACAACCAGTTCGAGTTGCTGTTGTTCCGACTTGGCGATGCGACGCATAGCGGACAGTCCGAACTGTTCGGCATCAACGTTTTCAAGGTCCGGGAAATCCTGGTCATGCCGCCGGTCACCACGGTGGTGGGGGCCGAGCCGTCGATCCTGGGCATGGCCGACATCCGCGGCCAGGTGATTCCGGTCATCGACCTGCCGCGCCTGCTGGAATGCTCGCCGAAGTCGGGCCTGAACATCATGCTGGTGACCGAGTACGCACGCTCCACGCAGGGCTTTGCGGTCGAGGCCGTCGAAGAGATCGTACGACTGGACTGGAGCCAGGTGATCTCGGCCGAGAACAGCGTCAAGGGCGGGCTGGTGACCAGCATTGCCAAGCTCGACGTCGGTGGCGACAGCCCGCGACTGGTGCAGGTACTGGACGTCGAGCAGATCCTGCGCGACGTACTGCCGACCCGCCAGCCGGACGTCGACCCCGCCACGGTGGGCCCGCAGCTGAACCTGCGGCCGGGCAGCAAGATCCTGTGCGCCGACGACTCGGCGCTGGCGCGCGGGCTGATCGAGAACGGCCTCAAGGCCATGGGCGTGCAGGTGGTGATGACCAAGACCGGGCAGGAAGCCTGGGAGATGCTTGGCCAGATCGCCGAACTGACGGCCAGCCAGGGCAAGCCGATCCGCGATGAAGTGGCGCTGGTGCTGACCGACCTGGAAATGCCGGAGATGGACGGCTTCACGCTGACGCGCAAGATCAAGGCCGATGCACGGCTGAAGTCGCTGCCCGTGATCATCCATTCGTCGCTGTCGGGCGAGGCCAGCGAGGAACACGTCCGCAAGGTGGGCGCCGACGCCTACGTATCGAAGTTCCTGGCCAAGGACCTGGCCGATACGATCCGCGGCGTGCTGGCGCGGCATCCGTAAGCGCCAGGCGCGGTCGGTTTCAGCTTCCGGAGGTTTGTGCCCCTCTCCCGTTCCACGGGCGAGGGGCGCGTCATTTTGGTGTCCGGCAGCGCCCTGCATAAATCGCCGCCGAAGGCAATAAAACCCCCGCAACGACGTTTGCCCAAAAAAAAGGCAGTCCAGCTCCCTTCAATGCTGGCGCGGGTTTGCGGGCTGTCAAGAGGGCGATTATCCACGCAACCTGTGGATAGTTCCACAGGCCATATGGACTAACTCAAACAGGTATACCGCGCCAGTGGGCGTGCGTTACTTCGGTTGGGCCACCGTACGCAGGTACGGCTTCAGGGTCTTGAATCCGTCCGGATATTTCTTCTTTGCGTCGTCGTCAGAAACTGAGGTCGGGATAATCACGTCGTCGCCGGGTTTCCAGTTTACGGGCGTGGCTACCGCGTGCTTGGCGTTGAGCTGCAGCGAATCGAGCAGGCGCAGCACCTCGTCGAAATTGCGGCCGGCGCTCATCGGATAGACCAGCATGGCCTTGATCTTCTTGTCCGGGCCGATCCAGAACACCGAGCGGATCGTGGCGTTGTCCACGGCCGTGCGCGGGCCGCTGCCGCTGGCCTCGGGGTGGATCATGTCGTAGAGCTTGGCCACGGCCAGGTCGTGGTCGCCGATCATCGGGTAATTCACGGCGGTGCCCTGCGTTTCCTCGATGTCCTTGGCCCAGCGCGAATGGTCGCCCACGGGGTCGATCGACAGGCCGATGATCTTCGTATTGCGCTTGTCGAACTCGGGCTTCAGCTTTGCCATGTAGCCCAGTTCGGTGGTGCAGACCGGCGTGAAGTCCTTGGGGTGCGAGAACAGGATGGCCCAGCTGTCGCCGATCCATTCGTGGAAGTTGATCTTGCCCTCGGTGGTCTCTGCGGTGAAGTCGGGGGCGGTCTCGCCAATGCGAATGGCCATGGTCAGGCTCCTTCAGGGTAGTTTGCAGTTATCGGATGGGATCGTCCGGCCAGGCGCGGCAGCCGTCGTGGCCGGAACTATCCAGTATAGGGACACCCGGTGACGAACGCGCTCCTTCCGATGGCGGATTGTTGCCCGGTATCGCGCGCGTCACTCCCTAGTCCGGGCGTTCCAGGTCGGCAATGACCGCACGCAGGAAGCGCGCCGCCTCGCCGCCGGTGACCACGCGGTGGTCGAACGTCAGCGACAGCGGCATCACGCGATGCACGGCCGGCTGGCCGCCGGCGGCCACCACTTCGTCGCGGATGCGGCCGGCGCCCAGGATGGCCACCGTGGGCGGCACCACGATCGGCGCCGCATAGCGGCCGGCAATCATGCCGAAGTTCGACAGCGTGATGGTATTGCCGCGCATTTCCTCGGGGGCGATGGTACGGGCCTTGATGTCGGCCCGCATGCGGTCGAGCCCGTTGCGCAGGTCCGCGGCATCGCGCTTGCCCACATTGCGCAGCACCGGCACGAACAGCCCCTCGGGCAGGTCCGCCGCAATGCCCACGTCGATGCGTTCAAGCAGATGGCGGCGGCCGGTGCGGCCCTCGTACCAGGCATTCAGCGCGGGCTCGGCCCGTACCCCGGCCACCAGCGCCCGCACCAGCCGGATCGTGACGTCGTGCCCGCTCGCCGTGGTGCCCACGGTCTGCCAGGCGTGCAGGTCGGCATCGTCCATGACGGTGGCCGCGGCCACCTCGCTCTGCGCACGCGCCATGTTCTGGGCCATGGCACGCCGCACGCCGCGCACCACTTCGGCAGGGCCGACCTCCGCCAGCGTGGTGGCCACCCGCTGCACATCGGTAGCGGTAATCACGCCGTCGCGGCCCGAAGGCGTCACCATGGCCAGGTCCACCGACAGCTTGCGCGCCAGCGCCCGCACCGCCGGCGTGGCCTTGAGGCCGTGCCCGCCCTGGATGCCGGCGGCCCCCACGCGTGTTTCGCCTTCGCGCACCACGTGCGTGCCCACCTTGACGTTGCCCACCACGGTGCCCGCATCGTCGGTGGCGCCCGCCCCCTCGAAGCCCACCAGCGGGGCGCCCAGGTGGACGATGTCGCCGGACTGCGCGAACAGCTTGGCCACCTGGCCGCCGAACGGCGAGGGAATCTCGACGATAGCCTTGGCCGTTTCCACCGACAGCAGCGGCTGGTCGGCCTGCACGGCGTCACCGGGCTTGACATGCCACGTCACGATCTCGGCTTCCTGCAGGCCTTCGCCCAGGTCGGGCAGCTTGAAGATCCGCATCGTTGTCTCCTGGTTGGCAGTGCTTAGCCGGCGTCCAGCGCGCGCCGTGCCGCGTCCACGATCTGTGCCACCGACGGCAGGTAGCTGTGTTCCAGCCGTGCCAGCGGCACCACGGTGTCGTAGCCGGTCACGCGCTGCACCGGCGCGCTGAGCGAATACAGCCCGGCATCGGCCAGGTTGGCGGCAATCTCTGCGCCGACCCCGGCCGTGCGCGGCGCCTCGTGCACGATCACACAGCGGCCGCTCTGCGCCACCGATTCCAGGATCGTCTCCATGTCCAGCGGCTTCAGCGTGGCCACGTCGATCACGGCGGCAGAAATGCCATCGTCGGCCAGCTGGTCGGCGGCGGCCAGCGTTTCCTGCACCATCGCGCCCCAGCTGACCAGCGTAATATCGGTGCCGTCGCGCAGCGTGAAGCAGGCATCGAGCGGAAGCGCCTCGCCGGTGTCCTCCACCTCCTGCCGGAACAGGCGATAGAGCCGGGTGGGCTCGAAGAAGATCACCGGATCGGGGTCGCGGATCGCGGCCAGCAGCAGGCCGTAGGCGCGGGCCGGCGACGATGGCATGACCACGCGCAGGCCCGGGATATGCGCGAACAGCGCCTCGGGGCTTTCGGAATGGTGCTCGGGCGCGTGGATGCCGGCCCCGCTGGGCGCGCGCACCACCAGCGGACAGCTGAGCCGGCCGCGCGTCCGGTGTCGCAGGTGCCCGGCGTGGTTCAGGATGTTGTCGATGGCCGGATAGATGAAGCCCGCGAACTGGATCTCGGCCACGGGCTTGAGGCCCATCGCCGCCATGCCGATGGCCGCGCCGACGATGCCGCCTTCGGCCAGCGGCGTGTCGATGACGCGCCCCTCGCCAAAGCGCTGCTGCAGGCCCGCCGTCGAGCGGAACACGCCGCCGTTGACGCCGATGTCCTCGCCCAGCAGCACCACGTCGGGGTCGTGCTCCAGCGCGTGGGCCAGCGCCAGGTTGACCGCTTCCACCATATGCAGTTCAGCCATGCTGGGTCTCCTTGTGCTGGGCGGCGTAGCGCTGCGCGGTGTCGAACTGGTCGGCCATGGCGGCCGGCAACGTCTCGTAGAGGCAATCGAACATCGCCGAGACGTCGGGGTGGGGCAGTTGCAGGTAGGCCTCCACGGCGGCGGCCACGGCCTGCTGGCATTCGCGGATCAGCGCTTCCTCGCGCCCGGCATCCCACGCGCCCACGCTGGCCAGGTAGTCGCGCATCCGCTTGACGGGTTCGTGCAGCCAGGCTTCCTTGACCGTGGCGTCGTCGCGATAGCGCGAGGCATCGTCGGCCGTGGTGTGGTCGCCCAGCCGATACGTGACGGCCTCGATCAGGGCCGGGCCGGCCCCGTCGCGCGCCCGTTCGATGGCGTCGCCCACGCGATCACGCACGGCAATCACGTCGTTGCCGTCAACCTGCTCGCCCGGGATGCCGGCTGCAATCGCCTTCTGCGCCAGCGTGGCCGCCGCTGTCTGTTTGGCCCGCGGCATCGAGATGGCCCACTGGTTGTTGTTGATGACGATGACCAGCGGCACCTGCCACGCGCCGGCCATGTTCATGCCTTCGTAGAAAGCCCCGTTGGACGTGCCGCCGTCGCCAATGATGCAGACCGCCACGCGCGGCTGCTGGCGCAGCTTGAACGCATAGGCCACGCCGGCCGCGTGGCCCACCTGGGTGCCGATGGGCACGCAATTGCCGAAGTCATGCGGCACTGCCGCAAATCCGCTGCCCCGTTCGTCGCCGCCCCAGTACAGCAGGCTCTCCGTCATCGTGACGCCACGCACAAACTGCGCGGCGTGGTCGCGGTAGGACGGTATCAGTACGTCGTCGGGCCGCATGGCCGTGGCCGTGCCCACGCCAATCGCCTCCTGGCCCAGCGCGGACGCAAACGTGCCGATCTGGCCCGTGCGCTGCATGGCGATGGCCTTGAGGTCGAACTGCCGGGTGAGCACCATGGCGCGATACAGCGGCAGCAGGGCGGCCGGGTCGCGGGCGAAGGCGGGAAGGTCCGGGGCAGGCGCGCCCTCGGGAGAAAGGTAGCGGGTAAAACCGATGTCAAAGCGCGCAACAGTGCCCATGTGGTGGTCCCCTTGTGGTTCGCTGTGTCCTGTGCGGCGCAGCATCTTGTGGACGCTGCTGCCTTCGACTATAGGGCACGGAACAGGGGATGGGGCGTGCGCTGGCGCACGGCGCGAGGTATCGCTTTTCGCCCCGCCTCAGCATGGTGGAAGAGGAATGGGGAAGCGTGCCGGCAGTTCAAGCTACGGGATGTCGGCAAGCCGCGCCCCGATGCCGGCTTCCCCAACCCCTCACCCACGTTGCGGGAGAGGGGAGAAGACCCGATCGATTTACGCCGGCTTCCAGACCGGCGACGTGGCCACGGTGACCTTGCGCGGCAGGATGGACTGGCCGGCGAACGCGTCGGCAATGCGCTGCTGTTCGTCGAGCGCGGCGGCGTCCACGGGCTGTACCTGATAGGTGCGCCGTGCGTTGGCGGCTTCGACGGTGGCGGCGTCCAGGCCGATCAGCGGTGCATGCCATGCGGCGGCCTCGGCAGGGTTGGCCTTGACCCATTCGCCCGCGCGCCGCAGTTCGCCATAGACGGTGGCCAGCACGTCGGGCCGGCGTTTGGCGTACGGCGTGGCGGCCAGATAGAAGCGCCGGTAGCTCGACAGCTTCGCGCCGTCGCGCAGGATGCGCGCGTTGGCCTGGCGCTGCACCGCCGCCAGGAACGGGTCCCATATCACCCAAGCGGCCACGCTGCCGCGCTCGAACGCCGCGCGGGCGTCGGCCGGGGTCAGGTACGCAGGTTCGATGTCGCGCATCGACAGGCCCGCCTCGTTCAGGGCCTCCAGCAGCAGGTAGTGCGCGCCGGCGCCTTTCGAGAACGCCACGCGCTGGCCCTTGAGCTGCGCGACCGAGCGGATCGACGAGTCGCTGCGCACCACGATGGCCTGCGCCGTGGGCGACGGCGATTCGATGGCGTAGTACGTCATGCTGGCGCCTGCGGCCAGCGCGAACGGCGGCACGGCATCGGCCACGTCGGCGGTCAGGTCGAGGTTGCCGACGTTGAGCGATTCCAGCAGTGGCAGCCCCGACGTGAATTCGTGCCACTGCACGCTGACCTTGCGCGGCGCCAGCGACTGTTCCAGTACCTGCCGCGACTTCAGCCAGATCATCAGCGTCGACGATTTCTGGTAGCCAATGCGCAGCGTCTCGGGCGTGTCGGCGGCCAGCGCGGCCGTGGACGAGATGGCGGGCGCAACGATGGCGCCCAGGCCGGCCATGCCGCCCAGCACGATGCGCCGGCGGGTGGTGTTGGGGAATGACATTGCGGCAATCCTTCGAGAGAACCAACCTGTCAGCCTACGCAACGTGGCGTGCTGCGGGAACGAAGGAAAGTGCGCTTGCTTATGCGTCGGTCGCACAACGGGTGCATATGCGCTGACCGCATAACGGCGCGCGATTTGATTCGTTGTGTGCCGCATCCGGGCTCCCTAGAGTGCAAGGCTTGTGCTTCCCCCAAGGCCACAAATTGCCATGACGATTGCCGACGTAGAGACCGTGCAGGATTTCGAGATCCGACCGCTGGATGCCGCACTCGGTGCGGAAGTGATCGGGCTCGACCTCGATCAGCCCCTTTCCGCCGAAGACTTCCGGCGCATCCACCGCGCTCACCTGGATCACCATGTGGTGGTGTTTCGCGACCAGCGCATCACGCCGGCCCAGCAGATTGCGTTCAGCCGCCGCTTCGGCCCGCTGCAGATCCACGTGCTGCACCAGTTCCAGCTGGCCGATCACCCCGAGATCCTGATCGTGTCCAACGTGCTGAAGGACGGCAAGCCGATCGGGCTGGGCGACGCGGGCCACTTCTGGCACTCGGACCTGTCGTACAAGGAAACGCCCAGCCTGGGGTCGCTGCTCCATGCCATCGAACTGCCGGCGGAAGGCGGCGACACGCTCTTCGCCAACATGCACGCCGCGTACGACGGCCTGCCGGCGGCGCTGAAGCAGAAGATCGAAGGGCTGACCGCCGAACACACCTACCTGGCGCGCTACGCCGAACTGCAGAAGCGCAGTCCGTGGCGGCCGAACCTGACACCGGAGCAGATCGCGCAGGTCAAGCCCGTGGTGCATCCGGTGGTCCGCACCCATCCGGAGACCGGGCGCCGCGCCCTGTTCGTCAGCGAGCATTTCACGACGAAGATCGTGGGCCTGCCTGACGACGAAAGCCGTGCGCTGCTCGATGAACTGTTCGCGCACAGCGTGCGGCCCGAGTACGTCTACCGCCACCCGTGGCGCGCGCACGACCTGGTGTTCTGGGACAACCGCTCGCTGCTGCATCTGGCGGCCGGCACGCCCGACCACCTGCGCCGCGTGATGTTCCGCACCACGATCGAAGGCGATACGCCGTTCTAAGCCTCATCCGATTCCAATACCACGCGTCCCCGGAGCCCTTTGCATGTCAGTCCGCAAGTCAGTTTTCTCGTTCGCCAGCCCCTTTGCCAACTCCTTCGCCCGCCGCGCCACGCTGGCTGTCCTGACCGCCGGCATGGCGTTGACCGGCACCGCGCACGCGGAGGGAAAAATCCGCATTGCCGAGCAGTTCGGCGTGGTCTACCTGCTGCTCAACGTGGCGCGTGACCAGCAACTGATCGAGAAGCACGGCAAGCAGCAGGGCATCGACGTCAAGGTGGAATGGACGCAACTGTCGGGCGGATCGGCGGTGAACGACGCGCTGCTGTCGGGCGCCATCGATATCGCCGGTGCCGGCGTGGGCCCGCTGCTGACGCTGTGGGACCGCACGCACGGCCGCCAGAACGTGAAGGGCGTGGCGTCGCTGGGCAACTTCCCGTACTACCTGGTCTCGAACAATCCCAAGGTGAAGTCGATTGCCGACTTCTCGGACAAGGACCGCATCGCACTGCCCGCGGTGACCGTGTCGGTGCAGTCGCGCGTGCTGCAGCTTGCCGCGGCCAAGCAGTGGGGCGACAAGGAATTCAACCGCTTCGACAAATGGACCGTGGCCGTGCCGCACCCCGATGCCGCTGCCGCCATCATCGCGGGCGGTACCGAGATCACGGGCCACTTCGGCAATCCGCCGTTCCAGGAGCAGGAACTGGCCGGCAACCCGAACGCCCGCATCGTGCTGAACTCGTATGACGTGCTCGGCGGCCCAAGCTCGGCCACGGTGCTGTACGCCACCGAGAAATTCCGCAACGAGAACCCCAAGACCTATCGCGCGTTTGTCGATGCACTGGCCGAGGCCGCCGCGTTTGCGACGAAGAACCCCGAGGCCGCCGCCGACGTCTACATCCGCGTGAACAAGGCAAAGATCGACCGCGCGCTGCTGGTAAAGATCCTCCAGAACCCGCAGGTGCAGTTCAAGGTCGCGCCGCAGAACACCTATCCGCTGGCCGACTTCATGCATCGCGTGGGCGCCATCAAGAACCGCCCGGCGTCCTGGCAGGACTACTTCTTCCAGGACCCGGCCACCGCGCAGGGGAGCTGACATGGCCGACAGCCATCACGGAAATCACGGAAACCCGCACCTGCGCGTGGTGCCCCATCCGCAGCCGCTGCTGCAGGTGGATGGCGTGTCGCTCGAGTACCGTACGCCGACGCGCGTGGTGCGTGCCACGCACCGCGTGAGCTTCGACGTGCATGCGTCGGACCGCTTCGTGCTGCTGGGGCCGTCCGGGTGCGGCAAGTCGACGCTGCTCAAGGCCGTTGCCGGCTTCGTGCCGCCCGCCGAGGGCGAGATCCGGCTCGAAGGGCAGCGCGTGCAGGCGCCCGGACCGGACCGCATCGTGGTGTTCCAGGAGTTCGACCAGCTGCCGCCGTGGAAGACGGTCAGGCAGAACGTGATGTTTCCGCTGCGCCAGGCGCGTGGCCTGTCGAAGGCCGAAGCCGGCGACGTGGCGATGCATTTCCTGGGCAAGGTGGGCCTGGCAGGCTTTGCCGATGCCTACCCGCATACGTTGTCCGGCGGCATGAAGCAGCGCGTGGCCATTGCCCGCGCGCTGGCCACGCGGCCCAAGGTGCTGCTGATGGACGAGCCGTTCGCCGCGCTGGACGCACTGACGCGCCGGCGCATGCAGGAGGAACTGCTGGCGCTGTGGGACGAGGCCGCGTTCACGCTGCTGTTCGTGACCCATTCGATCGAAGAGGCGCTGGTGGTGGGCAGCCGCATCCTGCTGCTGTCGCCGCATCCGGGCCGGGTGCGCGCGGAGCTGAACAGCCACCAGTTCTCGCTGGCCAGCCAGGGCAGCGCGGAATTCCAGCAGGCTGCCCAGCGTATCCACGCGATGCTGTTCGACACGCCAGAGGAGACTGGCGCCACCACTGGCCCCGCGCCCGGCCGCACCCACCACGCCGCCACGCACTGAACGCCCCACCGTCCCCCGCCTGAACCATGTCGACGATCCTCCCCGCCCTGCGCCCCGAATACGAGCGCGAACTCGAACCTTTCACCGCCGTGCCGTTGTCCCGCGCGCTGCCGTGGTATCGCCAACTGTGGCAGCAGGGCTGGCTGCGCAAGGCCGCGATCCTGCTGGTGCTGGCCGTGGCGTGGGAAATCGTCGCCCGCGTGCAGGACAACGACCTGCTGCTGCCGACCTTCCTGGCCACCGCCCGTGCCTTCGTGGACGCCATGGCCAGCGGCGAACTGCCCGGCAAGGCCGTGGTGTCGCTGTCCATCCTGTTGCAGGGTTATGTGGCGGGCATCGTGCTGGCGTTCGCGCTGACCACGGTGGCGGTGTCGACACGCATCGGGCGCGACCTGCTGGATACGCTGACGGCCATGTTCAACCCGCTGCCGGCCATTGCGCTGCTGCCGCTGGCCTTGTTGTGGTTCGGGCTGGGTACGGGCAGCCTGGTCTTCGTGCTGATTCATTCGGTGCTGTGGCCGCTGGCGCTGAACACCTATGCGGGGTTTCGCGGCGTGCCCGAAACGCTGCGCATGGCGGGCCGCAACTATGGGCTGCGTGGCCTGCGCTACGTGGTGCTGATCCTGGTGCCGGCGGCACTGCCGGCCATCCTGTCGGGCCTCAAGATCGGCTGGGCGTTTGCCTGGCGCACGCTGATCGCGGCCGAACTGGTGTTTGGCGCGTCGTCCGGCAAGGGCGGGCTGGGCTGGTACATCTTCCAGAACCGCAACGAGCTGTACACCGACCGCGTCTTCGCCGGGCTGGCCACGGTGATCCTGATCGGGCTGGCGGTGGAGGGGCTGGTGTTCACCACGCTGGAACGCCTGACGGTACGCCGCTGGGGCCTGCAGCACTGAAAGAATGGGTGCCGCCTGCGGCGGTGCGACTTGCCGATGTCACGGCGCCGGCGTATCGTGCGGGGTCATGACGACCATCCATCATGCCGCGGCCCAGGGCTTCTCGTCCCAGGCCGACACCTACGCCCGCGGGCGTCCCGAATATCCCGCCGAACTCGGCACCTGGCTGCGCGACACGCTAGGGCTGGCGCCCGGCAAGACCGTGGTTGACCTGGGCGCCGGCACCGGCAAGTTCACGCGACTGCTGTTGCCCACCGGCGCCAGCGTGATCGCCGTGGAACCCGTCGATGCCATGCGCGCCCAGCTTTCGGGCAAGTTGCCGGCGGTGCGGGCCGTGCAGGGCAGTGCGGAATCGATGCCGCTGCCAGACGCCAGCGTCGACGCCGTGGTCTGCGCGCAGGCCTTTCACTGGTTTGCCAATCCCGCCGCCATGCAGGAAATCGCCCGTGTGCTGAAGCCGGGCGGCCGGCTTGGGCTGATCTGGAATGTGCGAGACGAATCGGTGGGCTGGGTGGCCAGGCTGACCGAGATCATGACGCCCTACGAGGGCGATGCGCCGCGCTTCTACAAGGGCGACTGGAAGAAGGTCTTCCCGGCCGATGGCTTCGGGCCGCTCGGCCTGACGCGCTTTCCCTACACGCATACCGGCGCGCCGGAGCAGGTGATTGTCGACCGCGTGATGTCGGTGAGCTTCGTCGCGTCGCTGCCGCAGCCGGAGCAGGACGCCGTGCGGGCGCGCCTGCATGCGGTGATCGACGCCGATCCGGCGCTGCAGGGCCGCGACGCGGTGTCGTTTCCCTACAGTACCGAAGCCTATTGCTGCGAACGGCTGTAATCAGGTAGCCGGGGCAAGCTGGTCGCGGTAGCGCGCGGCCAGCAGCTGGCTCAGCACCAGCGCCAGCACGGCGCTGAGCGCGGCAAACAGGTAGACGCTCGGGTAGTCACCTTGCCGGGCGATGAAACCGGCCACCGGGCCGGTCAGGCCCAGCGCGAAATCGAGGAACAGGGCATAGGCGCCCAGCGCCGAACCACGATTGGTGGCCGGCACGCGCTTGACCGCTTCCATGCCCAGCGCCGGGAACACCAGCGAAAAGCCGAAGCCGACCACAGCCGCGCCCGCCAGCGCCTGCCAGGGGGCGTGGGCCATCCAGATGATGCCCAGGCCGGCGGCTTCCACGGCAAACGACACCAGCGCCACCGCATAGCCGCCGAAGCGCGCGATGGCATCGGCCATTACCAGGCGCGTCAGCACGAAGCAGGTGCCCAGCGCGGTGAGCGCCAGCGCGGCGTGGTCCCAGCCCTTGCTGTTGTAGTAGAGCGTGATGAACGCGGTGATGACGCCAAAGCCAACCGAGCCCAGCGCCAGGCACAGGCCGAACGGTGTCATGGCGCGGAAGACGCGGCGGAACGGCAGGCGGTCGCCCTTGAGCACCGGCACGGGCGTGCGGCGGCGTGCCAGCAGCAGCGACGCGCCGGCAATCAGCGTGGTCACCACGCCGATCGAGCCCAGGCCGCCCCATTTGGCCAGCACCACGCCAACCGGCGCGCCCACGGCCAGTGCGCCGTAGGTGGTGATGCCGTTCCACGAGATCACCTTGGCGGTATGACGCGCCCCGGCGCTGCCGATGCCCCAGGCGATGGTGCCGGTGGTGACCAGGCTTTCGCCCGCGCCCAGCATCAGGCGTCCCGCCAGCAGCCAGGCCAGCCCCAGCCAGTCGTTCCCAGCGAACAGCGACGCCACCAGCGTCAGCACGCCACTGCCCGTGACCAGCGCCAGGCCGGTCAATACCGAGCGCTTGGGGCCTTGCGTATCGCACAGCGTGCCGGCCCAGGGGCGGCTCATCAGCGTGGCCAGGTACTGGATGCTGACCGCCAGGCCAGCCAGCACGGCGCTGTAGCCCAGGTCGCCGTGGACAAAGCCCGGCACCACGGCGATCGGCAGGCCAACCGCCAGATAGGCGATGAAGTTGAAGAAAACGACGGCAAGAATGCGGCGGGTCACATTGCCGGTGGCGGATTCGCCATGCGGCGGAGTGACCGATGAATGACTCGGGGCGGACATGGGTGATTCTGGGGGCGCGGGTTGGCCGGGCTTCGACTCGCCTGGTACGACGACCTAGGGAAAACCCGGAAGGCGCCATCATACCGGCATTGCCGCCATCGCGTGGGGCATTGATGCGCCGCTGTGGTCTCATTGACAACACTGGGGCCGTTCTATACGGTGGACGCCCGTTCCAATTGGCCTGTCCCCGCCTGCCCGCCTATGCCACGTAAAGCCGCCCAGCTCTCCGAAGCCGACAAGAACGCCGCCGATGGCGGTGCGATTGCCGTCGACCGGGCGCTCTTCGTGCTGTCGGTATTCCGCGAGGGCGACACGTCGCTGGGCCTGGCGGAACTGGCCCAGCGCAGCGGCCTGTACAAGAGCACGCTGCTGCGGCTGCTGGCTTCGCTGGAGCACGCGCGGCTGATCCAGCGGCTGCCCGATGGCCGCTACGCGCTGGGTTCCGAAGTGGCGCGGCTCAACGCGGTCTACGCGGCGTCGTTCTCGCTGGAGCAGGTGGTGGTGCCGGCGCTGCGCGAACTGGTGCGCGTCACCCGGGAATCGGCCGCGTTCCACATCGAGCAGGGCGAGCACCGCCTGTGCCTGTATCGCGTGGATTCGCCGCAGCCGGTGCGTGACCACATCCGCGCCGGCGACCTGCTGCCACGCAACCGGGGTTCGGGCGGGCGCGTGCTGCGGGCCTTTGCCGGGGCACGCGGCGAGATCTACCAGAGGATTCGCGACGAAGGTGTGATTGCGATGGTGGGCGACCGCAGCCCCGACATCGCCGGCGTGTCGTCGCCGGTGTTCGGCCCCGGTGGCGAACTGAAGGGCGCGCTGACGCTGACCTGCCCGACGCCGCGCTTCAGCGACGCCTTCCGCGAGCAGGTGCTGGACGCCGCGCGCGCGTTGACGCTGGCCCTGGGCGGCACGTTCCCGGAGGTCAGGCCGGCCAGCGCCGGATCGATGCCGACCACCCCGCCGCAGGACGACTGAGCATTCCGCCTGGCGGTTTTCCCGCGCATTGCAAACCATTGCAAAAATGGGGTGAGTACCCGGCTTGCCGGGGGTGCGCCCCGGCTGGCGTGCGGGCTATGATGCGTCCTTTCGCCTTCGACTCGCACCCCTGCGCGGCGTTTCAGTCCACTGTCACTTCACGTCGGGTCACCCAGAAAGGGTTAACGTGCATAACGGCAGCCGCCCCCGGTAGCTTTAAGAGGAAACCGATTCCCGTGCACCTGGCTCAGCAGACGATTCTGGTCGTCATGATGGTGGTGTTTTCCAGCACGCTGGTCATGGCCGCGGGGCTGGTGCTCGCGCTGCGCGCCAGCGAGGCAGGGCGCCTGTGGGCCGTGGGGCATGTGGTGGCATCGGGCGCCGGCCTGGTGGTGGCCACCAGCGCCGCCGGCGGTTCGCTGCAGCTCTCCGCGCTGGGCGCCGCGGCCTACCTGATCGGCAGGCTGACGATCTATCGCGGCGTGCGCGTCTATTATGGCCTGGCGGATCGCGCGCTGCCGTTGCGCGTCATCGGGCTGGTCACGCTGGTGCTGCTGGTGCTGATGACCGGCCTGTCAGATGGCCGCGTGCTGCTGCATAACGTGGCGTACGGCATGCTGGCCATGATCTCGTTCGTCACCATCGTCACGATGCTGCGCAGCCGGCGCGGCCGTACCAGCATCGGCGGGCCGCTGGTGCTGGCATCGCATCTCGTGCTGCTTGGCTCGCAGGTGGCGGCGCTGAGCTACGGCGCCACGTTCAAGGGGCTGGCCATCACGCCGTTCTTCCTGCAGACCAGCGCGTCGATCTGGCCGCTGGCGCCGATGGTGGCGGTGCTGCTGGGCCTGTTCGGCTTCAGCCTGATGGCGATGGAACAGATCATCGCCCGCAATGAAAGTGGCGCGCGCCTGGACGCGCTGACCGGCCTGCTGAACCGTGGCGCGCTGGACATGACCGCCATCGGCCTGGTGGCGCGCTGGCAGCGCGATGGCGATCCGCTGTCGTGCCTGGTGATCGACGTCGACCACTTCAAACGCGTCAACGACCGGCACGGCCACCACGCCGGCGACCAGGTGCTGCGCGACATCGCTACCGCGCTCGACAATTCGCGGCGCGCTTCGGATTTTGCCGCGCGCTACGGTGGCGAGGAATTCTGCATCCTCTGCCCGCACACCGACGAGCACCAGGCCACGGCGCTGGCCAACCGCATCCTGCGCAAGGTCAGGGCGATTGCCTTGCCCGACGGCGACGGCCCCGGTTGTGCCCATGCCACCGTCAGCATCGGCGTGGCGCAGCTGCACGGCGGCCCGTCGAGCCGCGACGGCCTGTGGCGCAACCTGTTTGCCGAAGCCGACCGCGCACTCTACATGGCCAAGCAGTGCGGCCGCGACCAGTTCGTGCTGGCCTCCAGCATGGGGCCCGACGACGAGCCGGAGCCCGCCGTCCAGGCCGAGCAGGACTGCATCACTGCGGCCTGATTTGGCGACCTGATTGGCGGCCTCATCGGGCGTCTGATCGCCAGCCTGGCCGCCCACCGGCCTACTTCAACCCAGCGGCCCTCGCGGGCCGAACCCCGGATACGGCTGGAGCCGGATCACCGTGGGCGCATCCAGGAAACCCGATTGCACCAGCGGCAGCGTGGCGAACGTCTGTTCAAGCGACTGGGCATCGGCAGCTTCCGCCAGGATCACCGCGCCGCCATCGCGCAGCCAGATCTGCCGGACCATGCCTTCCGCATGGAGATGACGGACGAACTCGGACTCCGCTTCGCGCTCGGCCGCCGTCGGCGGTTCCTTGGGGGCGACGGCATTGCGGGATACCAGAACAAGATATTGCATGAGGGGCTCCTCGATTCGGGACGGTGATCAGGACTGCGCGGGTTCGCCATCGGTCAGGCGCCAGAGGCCGAGCGGGTTGTCGTGCCGCAGGGCCTCGGGCAGCAGCGCGTCCGGAAAACCCTGGTAGCAGACCGGTCGCAGGAAGCGCTCGACAGCGGTCATGCCTACCGACGTGAAGCGGCTGTCCGACGTGGCCGGGAAGGGGCCGCCATGGATCGATGCATCGGACACCTCCTGCGGATGCGCGAAGGCGTTGACCACGATGCGGCCGGTACGGCGTTCCAGGATCGGCAGCAGGCGGGTGGCCAGCGAAAGGTCGGCCTGTTCCAGATGCAGCGTGGCCGACAGCTGGCCGCGGAAGCGCCGCGCGATGGCGACCAGTTCGTCCGTATCCTTCACGCGCACCAGCAGCGCCGCCGGCCCGAACACTTCTTCCAGCAGGGCCGGCTCATCGCGCAGCCGTGCGCCATCGACCTCGAACAGGTACGACTGGCCGTCCCATGTGCCCGTGGGCGCCACGCCGGCGGCAATCGTTTCCGCGCCGGCGGCATGCTGGCGGTCCAGCCCCTTGCGGTAGGCCTGCTGGATGCCCGGCGTCAGCATCGTGCGGGCGTGCATGGCGTGGACGCGGGCAATCATGGCTTCGCGCATTGCGTCGTAGCCGGCGCCGTCGACAGCCAGCAGGATGGCGGGCTTCAGGCAGGCCTGGCCCACGTTGACCAGCATCCGCTCGGCAAAGCCGTCGCCAATCTGCGCGCCGCGTGCTGCCAGGGCGTCCGGCAGCACGAACGTCGGGTTCACGCTGGTCATCTCGGTAAAGACCGGAATCGGATCGGGCCGCTGCTGGGCGCGGCGATACAGCGCCATGCCGCCGGCCTCGGAGCCCGTGAACGTCACGCCCTTGACGAGCGGATGATCCACCAGCGCCTCGCCAATCGCGTTGCCGTCGCCGCGCAGCATCGAGAACACGCCTTCATGCAGGCCGGCGTCCTTGACCGCCTGCTGGATGATGCGGCCCATGATCTCGGAGGTGCCCGGGTGCGCATTGTGCGCCTTCAGGATGACCGGGCAGCCCGCCGCCAGCGCCGACGCCGTGTCGCCCCCGGCCACCGAATACGAGATCGGGAAATTGCTGGCGCCGAAGATCGCGATGGGGCCGATGCCGATCTTCTGCATGCGATGGTCCATGCGCGGGCGCGGCTGGCGATCGGGCTGGGCCGGGTCGATCGTGGCCTGCCGGAAACGGCCCCGGCGCACGACACCCGCGAACTGGCGGAACTGCGTTGCCGACTTGGCGGCCTCGGCTTCCAGCTGGGCGGCTGGCAGGCCGGTTTCCAGCGAAGCGCGCTGGGCCAGCACCCGCGCGTGGGCATCCAGCCCGCCAGCGATCCGTTCCAGGAATGCCGCCCGTACCGCGAGGCTGGTGGCGTTATAGCTGTCGAAGGCTTCATCGGCCAGTTGCGCGGCGCGGTCCACCTCGTCGGCGCCGCCAAATGCGAAATCGGGTGCAAACGTGAGGTTGGTGGCGGGGTTCAGCGCGCGCATGGCGCCGGCCGTGGCGCGCACTTCCTGCGCGCCGATCAGGAGATTGCCGGTGAGGTTCATGCCGTGGCCTCCTGTGTGGCAGTGGACAGGGTGGCGGGCAGGGCGGCGACAAGCTCGCCGGTGGTCAGGATTTCATGCGCGAACGTGGGGCCGTTCAGGTGGTGCGCGGCATGCATCATTTCCCGCGCAAAGGCTGCCGTGGCGTCCTTGACCAGCGTGACGTGGTAGCCCAGCTCCATGGCGAAGCGCGCGGTGGATTCGATGCAGGTATTGGCCAGCAGGCCCACCACGATCACGTGGGTGACACCTTGCTGTTTGAGCTGGAAGTCGAGATCGGTATTGGCGAATCCGCTCTGTCCCCAGTGCTCCTGGACGATGATGTCGCCGTCCTGCGGCACGAAGTCGGGGTGCCATTCGCCGCCCCAGGTACCCTTGGCGAACGTATGGCGCTGCTGCACCAGGCGCTGGGTTGGGTTCGGATGGTCCCAGTTGTCGTAGTCGCCCGGCTGCCAGCGACGGTGCGGGACATAGAACACCTGGATGCCGGCGTCACGTGCCGCGGCCACTGCGGCGCGCAGGTTGTCGAGCAGGCGAACATCGTCCGCCACGTTCCGCAACATCGGGAACAGCTTGCCGCCATCGGAAAGAAAGTCGTTGTACGGATCGACCAGCAACAGGCCGGTGCGGGCCGCGGGATATGAGGGGGTTGTCATTGCGTGCTACTCCATTCAGGCGTGTGCGACATCAGTCGCTTCGGGTGCAGGGGCGCCTGCCTGCCTTGACGGTCACGCAACGCGACGTCTCGCGCTGCAGATACGGTCAGAGTATAACTATGAAAAACATAGTGTCAAGAAACATAAGGGTTTCGGGGTGGGATGGCGATGCCAGGCATCGGTCGTAATCGTGCTACTATGAAAAAAGTAGTGACTATCGGAGTCGAGCAGTGACGCGAACGGCAGAAGAGCGGATGGATACGGCGTGCCCGGTGGCGCGGTCGGTGGAGGTCGTGGGCGATAAATGGACGCTGCTGGTGCTGCGCGAGCTGTACATGGGCAATGCGCGCTTCGAGGAAATGCAGATCCAGACCGGGGCCACGCCGCAGATGCTGACCACGCGTCTCAAGGCCATGGAGGCCGACGGCATGGTGGAGCGCCAGCCGTATCAGGAAAAGCCACTCCGGTACGAATACCATCTGACCCAAAAGGGTTGGGACTTCTATCCCGTGATCTACGCGCTGCGCGCCTGGGGCGAGACGTGGTGCAAGGACGAGGACGAGGGGCTGGCCGTGCGCTTTGTGCATCGCGCCTGCGGACACGACGTTGGCCTGGCCAGCGTCTGCCCGCATTGCGGCGAGCCCGTGAAACGCCAGGACCTGGAACCCACCGTCAGCGCCCGATTTGCGCAAGAACGCGCGGCCCGGCGCGAGGCGTACAAGCGCAAGTAATCGGGCTCGGATAAGCTGGCGCGCGCAGGCCGCATCCATTCCCGGCCCACCCCACACTCAACAAGGAGACGTGCGTGACCGACTATCACTATGGCGTGGCCAACCCCGCCGACATTGCGGGCATGACCGGCAAGGCCGTGCTGGAGGCCATCGTCGATGGGCGACTGCCGCAGCCGCCGATTGGTCAGGCGCTGGGTTTCTGGCTGGTGGAAGTGGGCGACGGGTTTGCCGCGTTCGAGGGCGACCCAGGCGCGCATCTGCTCAATCCGATGGGCACCGTGCATGGCGGCTGGGCCCTGACGCTGATCGATAGCGCCACGGGGTGCGCGGCCAATTCCGTGCTGCCGGCTGGCACCGGCTACACCACCGTGGAAACCCGGGGCAATTTCTCGCGCGCGATCAAGCCCGATACCGGGCGTGTGCGTGCCGAAGGGCGCGTCATCACGCAGGGCCGCCAGATCATCACCGCCGACTGCCGCGTGACCGACACCTCGGGCCGCGTACTGGCGCATGGCACATCCACGCTGCTGGTTCTGCAGCCTCGATAGCGGGCCGGGGCCGGCTAGACGCTTACAGCACGCGCCCGAACCACCACAGCGACAGCAGCCCCGCGCAGGTCGCCAGCAAGGCACCCAGCGCGGCAAAGAACGCGGTGATCTCGATCTGGTCGCGCTTGCCGGAAGCCAGCCGGGCGTTGATGGCTCGGTACACGGTCTTGAGCCGTGACGCGTCTTCCAGCCGGAAGTACTCGGCCCCGGTGGCATCGGCCACTTGCTTCAGCACCTGTTCGTCGAGCCTGACGCGGGCCGACATGCCGTCGACCTTCAGCACCACGCCTTCGACGGTGCCCACGCCCACGGTGTAGATGCGCACGCCGTGGTCGGCGGCCAATTGGGCGGCCTGCAGCGCGGCCGGGCCGGCATTGCTCTCGCCGTCGGAGAACAGCACGATCGCGCCGGAGGCATAGGAGCCGGGCGCCACAGTCTCGTCCGTGTCACCCGGCATCGATTTCTGCACCGGCCCGTCCTCGTTCATCACACGCGCCGCTTCGTCCGTCAGTTCCGGCATCAGCGTCGTCAGCGCGATCAGCAGCCCGTTGCCCAGCGCCGTACCGCCCTGTGGCTTCAGCCTGTCGATGGCGGCGGCCACGTCGTCCTTGCGGCGGCTGGGCGCTTGCGCCACGGCCGCGGTGCCAGCCATCGCCACCACCGCCATGCTGACGCCGGACGGCTGCGCATCGAGCAGCACCTTGGCCGCCCCCTGCGCGGCGCGCAGGCGGCTAGGCTTGACGTCCTGCGCGCGCATGCTGCCCGACAGATCGATCACCAGCACCACCGTCTCGATACGCGACGGCAGCACCATCACCGCCTGGGGCCGCGCGATGGCCACGACCAATGCGACCAGCGCCAGCAGCGCGAGCACGGGCGCTACATGGCGACGCCAGTTCGTCGAGGCCTTGCCCGCCGTGTGCGCAGCGTCGGCCGTCCCGGCGAGGCGCAAGGCCGGGTACTGGGCGGCGGCCCGGCGCCGGCGTGCGTCGAGCCACAGGTAGCCCGCGCCGATCAGCAGGACCAGCGCCAGCAGCCAGAGCATGGCGGGCCACAGGAAGCTCAGGGCCGGCAGCCGGCTCAGCGCATCGATCATGCGATGCCCCTGGTGGCGTCGCGTGCGGTGCCCAGGCGTCGGCTGCGCTGGCGTGCGAACTGCAGCAGCGCCAGGTCCAGGCGGGTGTCGGTGGACAGGGTCAGGCAATCCACGCCGGCACGGGTAAAGCACAGGCGCAGTTCGGCCTCGCGGGCGTCGGCGATGGCGGCAAAGCGCTTGCGAAAGCCCTTGTCGTGGGTATCCACTACCATCTGCTCGCCTGTTTCGGCGTCCTGCATCACCACCACGCCCAGGTCGGGCAGGGCCAGCTCCAGCGGATCGACCAGCCGCACGGCTACTACTTCGTGGCGCCGCGCCAGCATCGCCAGCGATGCCCGCCAGCCTGGCGCGCTGATGAAATCGGAGACGACGAACATCACCGAGCGGCGTTTCGCGACGGACCGGGCGCGCTCCAGCAGATCGCGCAGGCGGGTGTCGCCCGGCGATGCGGCCGGCGTGGTGTGCATGCGGTCCAGCAGGTGCATCAGGTGGCGGCGGCCGGCGCGCGCCGGCACGACCGACGCCGAGGCCGTGGCGGCGCCGCCGTACAGCACGGTGCCCACGCGATTGCCGTAGCGGGTCAGCAGCAGCGCCATGACCGTGGAAAAGTCGGTCAGCAGGTCGCGCTTGCGCACGGTGCCAGACCCGAAGTCGACCGATGCGCTGAGGTCCAGCAGAAACCAGACGGCCACCTCGCGATCTTCCTGGTACTCGCGTACATGCGGGGTCTGCAGCCGGGCCGTCACGTTCCAGTCGATATGGCGCACGTCGTCGCCGGGGTGGTACTCGCGCAAGTCGGCCAGGTCGAGCCCGAAGCCGCGAAACAGCGTGCGGTAGTCGCCCTGCAGCAGGCCGTCGAGCCGGCGCACCACGGTCCATTCCAGCCGGCGCAGCAGCGCGTCGGTCTGGCTGGTGCCCACGCGCGCCACGCCGTCGCCGGCGACGACGCCTGTCGGGCCGCTTTGGCGCTTAGCGCGCAGCCGCCCGAACATGGGATTCCATGGGCCGTTCCGGCACCGGCAGCGCCTGCAGGATGCGGGCGATCAGCTGGTCGGCCGTCACCGCGTCGGAGATCGCCTCGTACGACAGCACGATGCGATGGCGCAGCACGTCGGGCACCAGGTCGGTCACGTCCTCGGGCAGGGCGTAGTCGCGGCCGCGCAGGTACGCCAGCGCCCGCGCGCCCTCGATCAGGCCGATGGTGGCGCGCGGGCTGGCCCCGAACGACACGTAGCGGTCCAGATTCTCCAGACCATGGCTGGCGGGTTTGCGCGTGGCGGCCACCACGCGCACCGCGTACTGGATCAGGCCGGGGTCCACGTACACCTTGCGGCACTCTTCCTGCAGACCGGCCAGGTGCTCGGGCGTGGCGATGGCGTTCACGCTGATGCGCGGGCCGGTCACGCGGTTGACGATGACGACTTCTTCTTCCTCGCTGGGATAGCCCACCAGCACCTTCATCATGAAACGGTCGACCTGGGCTTCGGGCAACGGGTAGGTGCCCTCGGTCTCGATCGGGTTCTGCGTGGCCATGACCAGGAACGGCGTCGGCACCGGATGCGACTCGCCGGCAATCGTCACCTGCTTCTCCTGCATCACTTCCAGCAGCGCGCTCTGCACCTTGGCCGGCGCACGGTTGATTTCGTCGGCCAGCAGCAGGTGGGCGAAGACCGGCCCGCGCACCGTGGAGAACTCGCCGGTGCCTTGGTTGTACATGCGGGTGCCGATCAGGTCCGCGGGCAGCAGGTCGGGCGTGAACTGGATGCGCTTGAACGATCCGCTCATCGTTCGCGCCAGCGTGTTGACCGTCAGCGTCTTGGCCAGGCCGGGCACGCCCTCCACGAGCAAGTGCCCGCCGGCCAGCATGGCCACGAGCACCCGTTCCAGGAAGTGGTCCTGTCCCACCACCACGCGTTTCACCTCGTACAGCAGGCGTTCCATCAGGTTGGCGCTGTCGATGGCGCCCCGGGCTGGGTCGTTCATGGGCCTCCGCGTCTAGAAGGGAGATGATCCAAGGGCCATGCCGGCACTTTCTATCGTGATGGCAAAGCCGATACCGAGAAAGGTGCCGCTCGGGTTGGGGTTGAGGATGGCGGTGACGATGCCCACCACCTCGCCGTTCATGTTCACCAGCGGGCCGCCCGAGTTGCCGGGATTGGCCGCCGCATCGAACTGGATGAGCTTGTCGAGCTTCTGCTTGCGGTCCGGCGACACGAACTGCCGGTCGAGCCCGGAGATCACGCCGGCGGACACCGACGGGCCGATGCCGAACGGAAAGCCCACCGCCACCACCTCCATGCCGGGCGCCAGGTTCTGGCTGGAACCGAGCGTGGCAGCCGGCAGGTCGTCGGGAATCGATTTCGCCTGCACGATGGCCAGGTCTTTCTCGGGCATCGCCTGCAGCACCGACGCTTCCGATGTCTGGCCATTGTGGAAGGTGACCTCCAGGCGGCTGGCGTCGGCCACCACGTGGTAGTTCGTGATGATGGTGCCGGTTTCGGTCACGACCACGCCGGAGCCGATGTGGCGGGCTTCCGACCTGGCTTCGGGTTGTTCGCTGCGCCGGGGCGGATCGGTGGCGGCGGCTTCATCGCGCGGCGGGCTGGCGTTGGGGGCGGACTTCGGCGCGGCCTTCTGTGCGGATTTCGATCTGGCGTCGGGGGGATCGCGCTTGGCCTTGGCGGCGGGCGGGGGCTCGGGTGCCTTTTCCGGCGCGAAGCTGCGAATTTCCACCACCGATTCGCGGATGGCCTCGGCCGCCCGGGCTGACTGGGACGGCAGCGTCTTGGTTTGCAGCGTGTGGAGGACGGCGGCGTCGATGTCGGCCTGGGTGAGCTTGCGAGGGGGCGGCTGTGACAGCCACGAGAGCCCTGCGCCCGCGGCGAATACCAGGACGACGGCCACCGAAACCAACCCGTAGATCGTCACCCGTTTCATCGCAGCCCCCGGTTCCGTCGCGCCTTAAAAAATACAGTACCATCCTCTTACCCACGCGCCAAGGAGCAGGGCATGCAGTTTCTCTGGCCGCAAATGCTCTGGCTGCTGCTTTTGCTCCCGCTGCTGGCAGCTGCCTACGTGTATCTGATTGCACGGCGCAAGAAGGCAGCCCTGCTTTATGCCAGCCTTGCATTGCCGCGCGCCGCGCTGGGGCCCGGCCAACGCCTGCGGCGCCACATTCCCCCTGTACTGTTCCTGCTTGCACTGGGTGCCGCCTTGCTGGCCTGCGCGCGGCCCAGCGCCACCATCACGCTGCCTTCGGACACGATCACGCTGGTGCTGGCGATGGACGTGTCGCGCAGCATGGAGGCCACCGACGTCGCGCCGACGCGCATCGCCGCCGCCCAGCAGGCCGCGCGTGACCTGGTGGTGGGCCTGCCGTCGAGCGTGCGGCTGGGCATCGTCTCGTTTGCGGCCACCGCCGCCGAAGTGCTGTCGCCAACCGATAACCGCCAGGACATGCTCGATGCGCTCGACCGCTTCCAGCTGCAGCGCGGCACGGCCACCGGCAGCGGCCTGATACAGGCCCTGGCCGTCCTGTTTCCCGATGATGGCATCGACCTCGAAGCCGTACTGTTCAACGACGGCGCGCCGCTGCTTGGCAGGCCGGCCACGTCACTTGACGAAGCCGCCGCCGCGGATGCCGCCCGCAAGCGCGCCAAGGAGCGGCCGCCGGTGCAGCCGGGTTCGTACCGGCACGGCGCGGTCATCCTGCTCAGCGATGGTCGCCGTACCACTGGCCCCGATCCGCTCGATGCCGCACGCATGGCGGCCCAGCGCGGCGTGCGCGTCTATACCGTGGGCTTTGGCTCGGCGCAGGGCGGCGTGGCCGGCGAGCCGGTGCTGTCCTACTTCATGCAGCTCGACGAGCCCGCCCTGCGCGCCGTGGCCAATATCACCGGCGGGGAGTACTTCCAGGCAGGCTCGGCGGCCGACCTGACCCGCGTGTACCGCCAGCTCAGCGCGCGCTTTGCGCTGGAGCGCAGGGAGACCGAGGTCGGCGCGCTGTTCGCGGCGGTCGCAGGTCTGCTGCTCGTGGCTGCTTGTGCGCTGTCACTTCTCTGGTTCCGCCGTTAATCCCGCGTTATGTGTGCTACCACACCAAATGTGTACCAATGACAGCTTTTCGGACACTGCTGCGGTGCGATAAGACTGCTTAACTTTTCCGAAATACTTCAACAGGCCGTGCCACAGGCACGTGCTACCTGATAGCTCACTTTTGGATGTCTTGCCATGGTCGCGCTGCGGCGCGAGGCTGGGGATGGCTTTTCTTTCACTTTGTCGGGGGTGATATGGAGCAGTCCGAAACGCTTGAAGGTGGCTGGCCGGCGCCTGTGACGGCTGACGATATGCCGGTGGCGCCGCCACTGCCGCGTCATGAAGAACACGACGGGTTGCGGGACGACTACCTGCAGCGTCTGCAGCCCTATCTCAGGGCGGGCGCCGTCGTGCAGCCCGGTTGGTTTCCGAGGGCGACCATCCGCTATACGCGCGGCATGCGTGCCAATGCGCACTACTTCAGTCAACCCAAATGGATGGACGACTGGCTGGCCAACGTCCATCGCTATGCGCAATGGCGCGAGCGCTGGCTTGCCGTGACGGGACCGCTCGACGGCAAGGTGCTGGTGGACGTAGGTTGCGGTCCCGGCAACGTGCTGGCCACGCTGGGCGGCACGCCGCAGGTGGCCATCGGCGTGGATGTCGCGGAAGGCAGCCTGCAGCGGGCGGCGGTGGTTGGCTATGTGCCGCTGCAAGCCGATGCACACGACATGCCGCTGGCGACGGGCATCGCCGACATCGTGGCCATCAATGGATCGCTGCACCATTGCGACGACATGGCCGCCGTGCTGGCCGAAGCGGCGCGACTGGTCAAACCGGGCGGCGTGCTGATCACCGACCATGATCCCCAGTTCACCGCCTGGAATTTCCGGGGGCTGGCCATGCTGATGTGGCGGCTGCGTGTACCGATCTACCGCTGGCTCAAGCGTGGGGGCCATGCCGCCGCCGACAACGAACAGTACTGGGCGCTGGCCACGGAACTGCATCACCGCCCCGGCGATGGCGTGACCGAGGCCCTGCTGCGCGGCGTGCTGGAGCCACGCGGATGGCATGTGAGGGTGCTCCCGCACAATCACTTCGTGGGGGCCGAAGTGTTCGAGGGGCAAATCGGCCCGTCGCCATTGAAGATGCGCATGGCGCAACGGCTGTCGGGCATCCGGCCGGGCACACCGCAGGCGGCGATGAGCCTGTTCTGCGTGGCCCGGGCGCCTGACCAGGCAGCCGGCAACTAGCGCGGTGCCCGGCGGTGCCCAGGTTCGCCCGGGCACAACCGGGCAACAACCGGGCAACAACCGGGCAACAACCGGGCAACAACCGGGCAACAACCGGGCAACAACGCGGCCTTCGTCAGGCCGCCACACCCAGCACGGCCTTCGGCTCCAGGAACGCTTCGAGCCCGAAGGTACCGTACTCGCGGCCGATACCCGACTGCTTGAACCCCCCGAACGGCGCAGCGGGATCGTGCGTGACGGTGTTCACCAGCACGCGTCCGGCTTCGATGCGCGAGGCCACCTCGCGCGCCCGCGCCACGTTGCTCGACAGCACGTAAGCCTGCAGGCCATACGGGGTGTCGTTTGCGATCGCGATGGCTTCTTCGGTATCGCGATACGTCAGGATCGACAGCACCGGCCCGAAGATTTCCTCGCGGGCAATCGTCATGTCGCCGGTCACATCGCTGAACACGGTCGGTCGGACTAACCAGCCTGCCTGGACGCCATCGGGCCGGCCCGGGCCGCCGGCCAGCACGCGGGCGCCTTCGTCGATGCCGATGCCGATGTAGCGCTGCACGCGATCCCACTGCTTCTGGCTGACCATCGGGCCGATGGTCGTGGCCGCATCGCGCGGGTCGCCTGCGCGGACGTCCGCCATGGCCGCAACCATGCGCGCCTCGAACTCGGCCAGCCTGGCCTGCGGCACCAGGATGCGCGTGCCCGCAATGCAGGCCTGCCCGCTGTTCATGAAGCCGGCTTGCAGGGTTAGCGGCACGGCCTTGTCGAAGTCGGCATCGTCAAGCACGATCACCGGCGACTTCCCGCCCAGTTCCAGCGTGGTGCGCTTGAGCGATTCGGCCGCCGTGCGCAGGATGTGCTTGCCCACGGCCGTCGATCCCGTGAACGACAGCTTGGTCACATCGGGATGGGTGCTGATGGCCGCGCCGACCGTATCGCCACGACCGGTGACGATATTGAAGACGCCCGGCGGCAGTCCGGCCGCATGCAGCGCCTCGGTCACCACGCGGGTCTGCAGCGCGCTCATCTCGCTGGGCTTGACCACGGCGGTGCAGCCTGCCGCCAGCGCCGCCGCCAGCTTGCCGGTGATAAAGCCGGCATCGTTGTTCCAGGGCGTGATCAGCCCGGCCACGCCAATCGGTTGCATGACCACCTCGGCCGTGCCCATGCGCCGCGTGAACGCATAGTTTTCCAGCACGCCGGCGGCATCGCGCAGCACCTCGCTGGCGTGCCGGGCCATCCAGCGGGCGCGCGACGCCGGCGCGCCATATTCCTCGACGATGGCATCGAGCAGGTCGTCTTCGCGTGCCAGCACGGCGGCGTGCATGCGCAGCAGCATGTCGATGCGCTCGCGCGGAGCGGTGCGCGAGAACGTGGTAAAGGCGCGTTTGGCGGCGGCCACGGCGTGGGCGGCGTCCACCTCGTCGGCCAGCCGCACGTGGCCGATGACCGCCTCGGTGGCCGGGTTGAACAAGGCGAACGGTTCGTCGCCGTGCGGCGTGACAAAGGCGCCGTCAATGTAGATCTGGTCGATTCGGTACATGGTGTATGAAGAAACGGTTGGCGTTGCCATCAAGATAGAGGCCACGCATTGCGTTGACTAGCCATACAATCGTTTATGAATCGTTAAACAGAATCGAACAATGAAGACTTCCGGGCTGGGTGAACTTGAAGCCGTGCTGGCGGTTGCGCGTCATCGCGGCTTCCGGCCGGCGGCCAGCGAGATGGGGGTGTCGACGTCGGCACTGAGCCATGCCGTGGCGGGGCTGGAGGCCCGTATCGGCGTGCGGCTGTTCAACCGGACGACGCGCAGCGTGTCGCTGTCCGAGGCCGGGGCGCAGTTCGTGGCCACCGTGGGGCCGGCCTTGTCCACCATCCGCGAGGCGATGGACCGCGCGGGCAGCTATGGCGATACGCCGTCGGGCACGTTGCGCATCAACACGTCGGTGGGCGCGGCGCACCAGGTGATGGCGGTGTTCGTGGCGTTCCTGGCGCGCTATCCCGAGATGAAGCTCGACATCGTGACCGAAGGCAAGCTGATCGACATCGTGGTGGAGGGCTTCGACGCCGGCGTTCGCCTGATCGATACCGTGCCGCAGGACATGGTGGCCGTGCCGTTCGGCGACCGCCAGCGCTTTGCCGTGGTGGCCAGCCCCGCGTACTTCGCCAACCATCGCAAGCCGCGCACGCCGGCCGACCTGAAGTCGCATCGGTGCATCCGCAGCCGCATGCCGAGCGGCACGATCTACCAGTGGGAGTTCGAGCGCCATGGCGAAGCGGTGCGCTTCGACGGCCAGGGCGGCCTGACGCTGGACGATAGCAGCCTGATGCTGGCGGCGGCGCGCGCCGGCGTGGGGCTGGCCTACCTGACCGAATGGACGGTCGGCGCCGACCTGGCCGCCGGCACGCTCGTGCGCGTGCTGGAAGACTGGACACCGCCGCTCGACGGGTTATGTCTGTACTACCCCAGCCGCCGTCATGCGCCAGCCGGCCTGCGCGCGCTGGTCGACACGATCCGCGAGCACGCCGAGGCGCAGCGGCAGGGTGCCCGGAGCGGCAGGCAGAAGCAGCGATAATTGTGGCCGTTGCGTTCCAACTTCATCCGACCGTCATGCGCATTCCACCCGTCAAGGCCATCGTTGCCTTTGAAAGCGTCGCCAGGAACAAGAGCGTCAACAAGGCCGCCGAAGAACTGGGGCTGACAGCCTCGGCGGTCAGCCACCAGCTTGCCAACCTTGAGGAAGCCGTTGGGCAGGCGCTGTTCTTCAGACAGGGTCGGGGGTTGGTCCTGACGCCCGTCGGCGAGCAATACCTGCGCGATGTCACGGGTGCGCTGGCCGAACTGAACCGGGCAACCGAACGCGCGTCGAGCCCGACGGCCGTCGATATCCTGAGAGTCCATACCAGTCCCAGTTTCGGGCTGATGTGGCTGCTGCCCAGGCTGGCGTCGTTTCAGGCGGATAACGGCGACATCCAGCTGAACCTGTCCTGTTCGTACGAGGACGTGTCCTTCACGGCCGGCTTCTATGACGTCGATGTCCGGCACGGTCATGCGCACTGGCGCAACCTCGAAGTCAAGACGCTTCGGCACGAACGCATCCTGCCGATGGCGTCGCCCGACTACCTGCGCAAGCACCCCGTGCGCGACCCCGCCGATCTGATCGACCGTCGGCTCATCTATTCCGAAACCCCACTGGTGCGCTGGCAGCAGTGGTTCGCGCGCTTTGGCGTGCCGGCAGCGCAGAAGTTGTTCGATTTCTCGTTCGACCGCTCGTACATGTCGCTCGAAACCGCCGCGCTCGGCATCGGCGTCGCGCTGGAAAGCTCGTTGCTGGCATCGGTGATGCTGAGCAAGGGCACGCTGGTGCCGGTGTTCGAGGCGCAGTACGCGGTAGAAGTGGCCAGCCACCACGTCGCGTATCCCGCACAGAACGCCGATCTGCCGCGTGTGGCCCGCTTCCTGACCTGGCTCGACCGCGAGGTCAACCGGCCGCTCGAAGGGCCGGCGGCCTGAGCGTCGACAAAGGGTTTTCCCCGAAGGCCTGCCCGCGACATCTGAAAATTTCTCAGCGATAGATGAGCCCGAATGCATTGATCGGCGCTCCTCCTGCGACAAAACTGGACCCATCATCAAGTCGAAACAGAAGGAGACATGAAGATGCTGGTCGAGAACAAGGTAGTGATCGTCACGGGCGCCGCTTCGCCACGCGGTATTGGCAAGGCCACGGCCCGGGCACTGGCGGCGCAGGGCGCCAAGGTCGTAATCGTCGATCTCCAGTTGAATGCGGCCGAAGCCGCTGCGGCCGATCTGGGCGAGGGCCATCTGGGCTTGCGTTGCGATGTGACGGACAAGGCGTCGTGCGAGGCCGCCGCCCATGCAACGATGCTGCGCTACGGCCGTATCGATGGCCTGATCAACAACGCGGGCATTACGCAGCCGATCCGGACCCTCGATATTGGCGCGGCCAATTTCGATGCCGTGGTAGACGTCAACCTGCGCGGCACGCTGTACATGTCGCAGGCCGTGCTGCCGCAGATGAAGGAGCAGAAGCGGGGCAGCATCGTCTGCATGTCTTCGGTGTCCGCGCAACGCGGTGGCGGCATCTTTGGAGGCCCGCACTACAGTGCGGCCAAGGCCGGTGTGCTGGGCCTTGCCAAGGCGATGGCGCGCGAGTTCGGCGGCGATCACATCCGCGTGAATTCGGTGACGCCTGGTTTGATCCAGACCGATATCACCGGCGACAAGCTGACGCCCGACATGCGCGCCGACATCATCAAGGGCATCCCGCTGGGCCGCCTGGGCGATGCCGCAGACGTCGCCAACGCGTGCCTGTTCCTGATCAGTGACCTGTCCGCGTACCTGACGGGCGTCACGCTCGACGTGAACGGCGGCATGCTGATCCACTGAAGTCCCGCGGCCTGCGCAACGGGCGGCCACACCCACCATGTCAACGCACCCGGGACCACCCGGGGCACCGGCAGGAGACATTCCATGAAGACGAAATACGCAGCGTCGGCCATCGCGGCCGACGTGGTGATGCCGCGCGCCGATGCGGCCACGTTCGAGTCGCGTACCTATGGCAAGGTCATGCGACGCCTGATTCCGTTCCTGATGCTGTGCTATCTGGGCGCGTACCTGGATCGCGTCAACGTGGGCTTTGCCAAGCTGCAGATGCTCAACGACCTGCAGTTCAGCGAGACCATCTACGGCCTGGGCGCCGGCATCTTCTTCCTGGGCTACTTCATCTTCGAGGTGCCGAGCAACGTGATCCTGCACAAGGTGGGCGCGCGCAACTGGCTGGCGCGCATCATGCTGACGTGGGCAGTCATCTCGGCGGGCTTCGCTTTCGTCAATACCCCCCCCCAGTTCTACGTGCTGCGCTTCCTCCTCGGGGTGGCCGAGGCCGGCTTCGCGCCCGGCGTGATCCTGTACCTGACGTACTGGTTCCCGTCGGAACGTCGCGCCAAGGCCCTGTCGATGTTCTTCATGGCGATCCCCCTTGCGGGGATTATCGGTGGGCCGCTGTCGGGCTGGATCATGCATGCGCTCCACGGCGCGCACGACCTGGCTGGCTGGAAGTGGCTGTTCCTGATCGAGGCGCTGCCGTCGCTGGTGCTCGGCGTCGCCATCCTGTTCTACCTGGATAACGGCATCCAGGCCGCCAAGTGGCTGACCGACCAGGAAAAGGCGCTCCTGGCGCGCAACGTGGAAGGCGACAACGCGCAGAAAGTGCAGCATGTGTCGATCCGCGCCTTCATGGCCGACCGGCGCCTGTGGCTGATGGCCGCGATCTACTTCTGCGTGGTACTGGGCCAGTATGGGCTGACGTTCTGGTTGCCGACCATCATCCGCAAGACGGGCGTGGCCGATCCGCTGTGGGTGGGCATCCTGACCGCCGTGCCGTACCTGTGTGCCATCGTTGCGCTGCCGTTGATCGGCCGCTCGGCTGACCACCGCCGCGAACGTCGCCTGCATCTTGCCATCCCGATGCTGGGGGCCGCCGTGGGCTTTGCCACGCTGCCGATGCTGGGCAGTGTCACGGCCGCCATTGCGTGCCTGTGCGTCGCCGCTGCGGGGATCATGGCGTCGTCGTCCCAATTCTGGGCACTCCCCACCGCGCTGCTCGGCGGCATGTCGGCGGCTGCCGGCATCGCCGCGGTGAACTGCGTAGCCAACCTGGCGGGCTTCTTCTCGCCGGCCATCGTCGGCTGGCTCAACGATCTGACCGGCAAGTCCACTGCTGGCCTGATGTTCATCTCGGCAACGGTCGTCTGCGGCGCGCTGCTGGTCTTCCTGGTGCCGGCCAAAGCCGTCAACCGCTGAACTACCTTTCTGGAGTCATCATGAGTCGTACCAATCTCGACGCGTCCGTGTCACTGGCCGAGCGCGCCTACCGTATCCGGCGCAATGCCATCTTGATGGGCGAGGTGCAAGGGCAGGGCTATGTCGGCCAGGCGCTGGACATCGCCGACGTGCTGGCTGTGGCTTACTTTGGCGCGATGAAGTACCGCCCCGAAGATCCTGAATGGGAAGGGCGCGACCGCTTCCTGCTGTCCAACGGCCACTACGCCATCGCGCTGTATGCGGCGCTGCTCGAAGCGGGCATCCTGCCCGCCGAGGAGCTTGAAACCTATGGCAGCGACGACAGCCGCCTGCCGATGTCGGGCATGGCCAGCTATACGCCCGGGATGGAGATGTCCGGCGGTTCGCTGGGCCAGGGGCTGACGATTGCCGTGGGCCGCTGCCTGGGCCTGAAGCGCAAGGGCTCGGACGCGTTCGTCTATACGCTGTTTTCGGACGGCGAGCTTGATGAAGGCTCGATCTGGGAGGGCATCCTGTCGGCCAGCCACTGGAAGCTGGACAACCTGATCGCCATGGTCGACGTGAACAACCAGCAGGCCGACGGCCCGTCGACGCAGATCCTGTCGTTCGAGCCGCTCGCGCCCAAGCTGGAGGCGTTCGGCTGGTACGTGCAGCGCGTGGATGGCAACGACATCGACGCCGTCGCCAAGGCGTTCCAGAACGCCCGTGCCCATCAGGCGCCGCAGCCGCGCATGATCGTCTGCGATACGCGCATGGGCTGTGGCGTGCCGTTCCTGGAGCAGCGCGAAAAGAATCACTTCATCCGGGTGGAAGCCCACGAATGGCAACTGGCGCTGCAGGCGCTGGAAGCCGGGAGACAAGCATGAGCAATACCACTCCGGCCGGCAAGACCCGGCTCAAGACCTCGGCGATGATCGCCTCGATTGCCGGCGAAGGGCAGGCCACGCGTGCGGCACCGTTCGGCCATGCGTTGACGGCGTTGGCGGCAGAAAGGCCCGACATCATCGGCATGACGGCCGACCTCGGCAAATACACCGATTTGCACATCTTTGCGAAGGCGTATCCCGAGCGGTACTACCAGATGGGGATGGCCGAACAGCTGCTGATGGGCGCGGCTGCCGGCTTTGCCCACGAAGGCGCGGTGCCGTTCGTCACGACCTACGCCGTGTTCGCCACGCGGCGTGCCTACGATTTCATGCACCAGACGATTGCCGAGGACAACCTCAACGTCAAGATCGTGTGCGCGCTGCCAGGGTTGACCACAGGCTATGGACCGAGCCACCAGGCGGCGGAAGACCTGGCACTGATGCGCGCCATGCCCAACATGACGGTGATCGATCCCTGCGACGCGCTGGACATCGAGCAGATGGTGCCGGCCATCGCGGCGCATGACGGGCCGGTTTATGCGCGGCTGTTGCGCGGCAACGTTCCGGTGGTGCTGGATGAGTACGACTACAGCTTTGAACTGGGCAAGGCCAAGCTGCTGCGCGATGGCGCCGAGGTGCTGATCATTTCGTCCGGCATCATGACGATGCGCGCGCTGGAGGTGGCCAAGGCGCTGGAGGCCGACCGGGTGGGCGTAGCGGTGCTGCATGTGCCGACCATCAAACCGCTTGATACCGAAGCGATCCTGGGCGAAGCCCGCAAGCCGGGACGCCTGGTGGTCGTGGCCGAAAACCACACGGTAATGGGCGGGCTTGGCGAAGCGGTGGCGGGGACGCTCATGCGCGAGGGCGTGCACGTGCCGTTCCGGCAGGTTGGCCTGCCCGATGCATTCCTCGATGCCGGCGCGCTGCCGACGCTCCACGATCGCTACGGGATTTCGGCGGGTGTGATGGCGCAGCGCATCAAGGGATGGCTCGGGTAGTCATAGCGCCAGCACGATCTTCCCGCCGCGCGCCGCGCGAGAGCAGCACGACATCATGCGGCTGTTCGCGTCGCGCTCGGTGCGGGTGAGCACGACGTCGCGATGATCGATATCGCCGGACAGCACGCGTACCTCGCACGATCCGCACAGGCCTTCCTCGCAGTCGCTCTGCACGTCGATGTTGGCGCAGCGCAGCGCGGTGAGCAAGGTCTGGTCGGCGGGTACATCGAGCGTGAGGCCCGAGTCCTTCAGTTCCACGGTGAAAGCCTGTTCTTTCGAGGGGTCCAGCGTGCCGAGCGTGGAGCTGAAATGCTCCACGCGCAGCGTGTCATCGGGCCAGCCGGCGCAGCAGGTTTCCAGTGCCTCGATCATCCGCGCCGGGCCGCAGGCGTAGACCTGCGCCGCTGGCGCATGGGTATCGGGGCTGGCCAGGATCTGGGCAAAGTCGGCACGGTTGCCTTCGTCCGCGGCGTGGATGTGCAGGCGGATACCGTGCAGCGCGGCGAGTTCGTCGAGCAGGGCCATGGCCTGGCGCGACCGGCCGCAGTAGTGGAACACGTAGTCGATGCCGAGTTCACGGGCGCGCCGCGCCATGGCGCTGACCGGCGTCACGCCGATGCCGCCCGCGACGAAGATGGCCTTGCGGCAGTTTTCGTCGAGCCGGAAGTGGTTGCGCGGGCCGCGCACCTTGAGCTTGTCGCCGGCGCGCAGGTTGGCATGGAGCCACGCCGATCCGCCGCGGCTTTCCGTCTCGCGCAGCACGGCAATCTCGAAGGTCCGTGCGTTGGCCGGGTCGCCGCACAGCGAGTACTGGCGCGAGATGCCGGTGTGGCCGCATTCCACATCGATATGCGCGCCCGGTGTCCAGCGCGGCAAGGGGCGGCCGTCCTGCGACGCCAGGCGGATACGCAGCACGTCCTGCGCGGCCGGCTCGACCGCCTCGACCACCAGCGTGCGGCCGATATTGCCGGTGGGCTCGCCGATGCGCACCGCATCGCGCGGCGCCAGCACGGCCGGGTCCGTGCGTTCCGGATTCTGCATGGGGTCCCATTCCACCCACAGGTGCTCGGGACCACGGAACGACGTGTTGGGCACGTAGCTGAAGCGCTGGTCGGCCAGCCGCAGATGCGGCAGGCGGCTGGTCAGCTCTTCGAGGAAGATCTGCATTTCCATGCGCGCCAGGTTCTTGCCCATGCACTGGTGCGCGCCGTAGCCGAAGGTAAGCTGGTCGCTGGCGTTGTCGCGGTGGATGTCGAACAGGTCGGCATCGGAAAAATGGCGCTCGTCGTGGTTGGCCGACGATGTCACGATCAGCAGCTTGGTGCCGGTTGGCAGCGGGATGCCGCCCACTTCGGTGTCCTGGGTCATCACGCGGCGCCAGGCGGCCACCGACCCGTTGTGCCGCAGGCATTCCTCCACGGCGTTGGGAATCAGCGCCGGGTCTTCGCAGATCTCGCGCCAGACATCGGGGTGCTGCAGCAGCAGCTTGATGGCGTTGGCCGACGCGTTGGCCGTGGTCTCGTGCGCGGCCACGATGCCGGCCATCATCATCGAATGCAGGTACGAATCGGTGACGACCTCGGGCAGTTCCTTCTGCTTGCGGATGCCGTACTGCATCCAGCCCGGCCTCGATGGGTCTGCGCGCATCTTGTCGAGGATGCGGCCCGCCAACTGCCAGAAATTGCCGACGGCATGGGCCACGGCCACCTGTTCGTCGGGCCTCGGGCGCCCCCACGTGTTCACCGTGTGGGCGATCGAATACTGGCGCAGCAGGTCCATGTCTTCCTCGGGCACGCCGAGGAAATGCAGCGCCACGGTCAGCGGCACCTCCCAGAGCATCTGGTCCACCAGGTCGGCGCGGCCGTCGTCGACAAAGCGGTCGACGTATTCGCGCGCCAGCCGGCGCACCAGCGGCTCGTGATGCACCAGCTCCGCAGGGGTGAACGGCTCCATCAGCGCGCGGCGGCGCGGCATGTGGGCCGGTTCGTCCTCGTTGACCAGCGTCCGGTTCATCGCATAGCCGTACGATGCCAGCACCGCGTTGGCCTCGTCGCCGGTGGGCGTGATCTTCTCCAGCGCGATGGCCGGGCTGAAGGTTAGGTTGTCGCGGAAGATCGCCTTGATATCGTCAAAGCGCGTGACTACCCAGTAGCCCAGCTTCGGGCTGTAGAACACGGGCTCCTGCTCGCGCGACCACCGCACGTAGTCGGGCGGGTCCTGCTGGTAGCCGTCCTCGAACGGATCGAACGCCGCGGCGTTGTGGCTGACGGGGCAGCCATTCGGCGCCTGGACGGGAGCCGCTGCGGCGCGCAGCGCGGCGTGGTCGATCGGGCAACCCGCGCCAGGCGCGGGCGAGGTGGACTGGGTCATGCGGTACTCCAACGACAGTGGAACTGGGCAGAACTGGGTGATAGGGGGTGGCGACGTCAGTCGAGCGAGATCTTCAGATCCTGGATCAGCTTGGTCCAGCGAGCCGTTTCGCTGCGCAGCAGGTCGGCAAACTGGGCGGGGGTGTTGCCCACGGGCTCCACGCCGAAGTCGACCAGTTTCTTGTGGATGGCGGGGTCCTTGACCGATGCCACCACCTGCTTGTTGAGCGTGGTGATCACATCGGGCGGCGTGGCGGCCGGCACCACCATGCCCACCAGCGCGGCGGCTTCCACGTTCTTGTAGCCGAGTTCGCTGAAGGTCGGCACGTCGGGCAACTGGGGCAGGCGCGTGGCGTTGGCCACGGCCAGCGGTCGCACCTTGCCGCCCTTGATGAAGCCCGCGCCGGCGGCGTAGTCGACCATCATCGCGGGAATCTGGCCGGCGGCCACGTCGGACAGCGCCGGGGCCGCTCCGCGATACGGCGCGTGGGTCATGGTCAGGTGGGCTTCGGTCTTGAGCAGTTCCATCGCCAGATGGTGCGGGCTGCCGGCGCCGGCCGATCCGTAGTTCACGCCGCCCGGCGTCGCCTTGACCTGGGCGATGAACTCCTGCGCCGTCTTGGCCTGCGTGCCGGGGCCGACCACCAGGATCATCGGAAAACGGCCCAGCAGCGTCACGGGCGCCAGGTCGCGCGTGGGGTTGTAGGACAGCGTCTTGTACAGCGCCGGATTGAAGACCAGCGTGCCGTTGTCGGCGGACAGCACCGTGTAGCCATCGGGCGTCGAGCGGGCGGTTTCCGAGGCGCCAATCGCGGTGTTGCCGCCCGGCTTGTTGTCCACCACCACCGGCTGGCTGACGCGGGTCGACAGGCCTTGCCCGATCGTGCGCGCCAGGAAGTCCGATCCGCCGCCAGCCGGGTAGGGCACGATCCACCGGATCGGCTTGGCAGGCCAGGCATCGGCGGCATGTGCGCCGGTGACCACTACAAAGGACAGGGCAAGCAGCGCCAGGGGCTGGAGGCGGGGCATCGGGTTGTCTCCTTGGTATTTGGCCGGATAGTGGTTGGCCTGTTTTGCGTAAATCATATACGCATTGCGTAATCATAGAATGAGGGTTAACCTCGGGCGCCATGACTACCGCTTCCGACCTCTCTGCGGACCCCACCCCCCGTCCGCGCGAACGCCGCCAACGCGTGCAGGCGGCCGAAACCGGCATGGCCGTTCTCAAGACCCTGGCCCGGCTGGGCGGGCGCGCCAGCCTGACCGCCATCGCCGGGCAGATTGGCGAGAGCCCGGCCAAGGTGCATCGCTATCTGGTGAGCCTGATGGAGGAGGGGTTCGTCGCGCAGGAAGCCAACACCCAGCAGTACCACCTAGGGATCGAGGCGCTGCAGATCGGCCTGGCCGCGATGCGCCAGGCCGATCCGATCCGGCTGTCCGAAGCCGCGCTGGTGCGGCTGCGCGAGCGGCTCGAAGTGACGTGCTTTATCGCCGTGATGGGCAACAAGGGGCCCACCATTGTGCGGATCGAGGAGCCGGGCCTGCCGGTGACGGTGAACGTGCGGGTGGGGTCGGTGATGCCGCTGCTGTGGTCGGCCACGGGCCGGGTGTTCCTGGGCATGCTCGACGATTCGGACGTGCAGGCGCTGGCACTGGCGCGCGCGGAACTTGACGCGCTGACGCCGGGGCAGCGGGCCGACCTGGATGCGAACGATCCGCTGGGCGCGCTGCGCGAGCCCGTGCGGGCGCAAGGCTGCGCGGCAGTGCGCGATACCAACCTGAAAGGCATCAGCGCGGTGGCGGCGCCGGTGCGCGACTACACCGGCCGGGTCTGCGCGGTGCTGACCGCGCTGGGCGCCACCGGTGGCTTCGATCCGTCAATCGACGGACCGATCGGCCACGCGGTGCGCGAGGAAGCCGCGGCCATCAGCGCGTTGCTGGGCTTCGCGGGCTGATCCTCAAGGGGGTGGAGGCTGACTGCTGTCGCCCAGCCTTATTCCGGCCGTTTCGGAATGTTGACCGCGCGCTGCACGGCCGGCCGCGCGGCGAAGGCCGCCAGCACGCGCGTCACTTCGGGGAAGTCCTGGATGCCCACCAGGTCGCCCGCCTCATAGAAGCCCAGCAGATTGCGTACCCACGGGAACGTGGCGATATCGGCAATCGTGTAGTCGTCGCCCATGATCCACTCGCGGCCCTTGAGCCGTTCGTTCAGCACGTTCAGCAGCCGCTTCGATTCGGCCACGTAGCGGTCACGCGGGCGCTTGTCCTCGTAATCCTTGCCCGCGAACTTGTGGAAGAAGCCCACCTGGCCAAACATCGGGCCGATGCCGCCCATCTGCCACATGACCCACTGCAGGGTCTCGTAGCGCAGCGCCGGATCGGCCGGCATGAACTTGCCGGTCTTGTCGGCCAGGTACACCAGGATCGCGCCCGATTCCCACAGCGCCAGCGGCGCGCCGCCGGGGCCGTTCGGATCGATGATCGCGGGGATCTTGTTGTTCGGGTTCAGCGACAGGAATTCGGGCGAGGTCTGGTCGTGCTTGTCGAAGCGCACCAGTTGCGGCTCGTAGGGCAGACCGGTTTCCTCCAGCATCAGCGAAACCTTGATGCCGTTGGGGGTATTGAGCGAATACAGCTGCAGGCGGTCGGGATGTTGCGCCGGCCATTTGCCGGTAATCGGGAAGTCGGACAGAACGGTCATCGTGATGAACTTGTCGTTTTGTGGGCGAAAGCGGCCATGGTAATGGCTTTGGCGCAGTTTCGCCTGGCAGTCATCAAATACCCCTGATATCGACATTTGATCCAGGCCAAAACTACATATAGTGCCGCGTGGAAGAATTCTCCCCATATCTTGTAGGAAGGAGGGCGGACGTGATGCCGGAAATGGCCGTGGGCAGGACGACGGTGGATGTGGAATCGTCGATCAACGAATACCTGGACCGTCAGGACTGGCGGATCAACGCGAATGCCAACCAGGGCTATTCGCTCGGGGGGCTGATCCTGAACGTGGCCGGCAAGGTCACGGCCAACTACTGGCTGTCGCACGTGTACGCGCCCGAAGCCGGCGCCGCGCACCGCGAGGGCGACCTGCATATCCACGACCTGGACATGCTGTCCGGCTACTGCGCGGGCTGGTCGCTGCGCACGCTGCTGCACGAAGGGCTCAACGGCGTGCCGGGCAAGGTGGAGGCGCTGCCGCCGCGCCATATGTCGAGCGCGGTCGGGCAGATCGTGAACTTCCTTGGGACGATGCAGAACGAATGGGCGGGCGCGCAGGCGTTTTCGTCGTTCGATACCTATATGGCACCGTTCATCCGCAAGGATGCGATGGCGTACCCTGAGGTGAAGCAGCATATCCAGGAGCTGATCTACAACCTCAACGTGCCGTCGCGCTGGGGCACGCAGACGCCGTTCACCAACCTGACTTTCGACTGGACCTGTCCCGACGACCTCAAGGAGCAGGTGCCGGTGATCGGCGGCCAGGAAATGCCGTTCCGCTATGGCGACCTGCAGGCGGAGATGGACATGATCAACCGCGCGTACATCGAGGTGATGACGCAGGGCGACGCCAAGGGCCGCGTCTTCACGTTTCCGATCCCCACCTACAACATCACGCCCGACTTCCCGTGGGACAGCGAGAACGCCGCGCGGCTGTTCGAGATGACCGCCCGATACGGCCTGCCGTACTTCCAGAATTTCGTGAACTCCGACCTGACGCCGAACATGGTGCGGTCGATGTGCTGCCGGCTGCAACTGGACCTGCGCGAACTGCTCAAGCGCGGCAACGGCCTGTTCGGCAGCGCCGAGCAGACCGGCTCACTGGGCGTGGTCACCGTCAATTGCGCGCGGCTGGGCTACCGGCATCGCGGCGACGAGGCCGGCCTGCTGGCCCGGCTCGACACCTTGCTCGATATCGGCCGCGACACGCTGGAGGCCAAGCGCGAGCGCATCCAGCAGCTGATGGACCAGGGCCTGTTCCCCTACACCCGGCGCTACCTGGGCACGCTGCGCAATCACTTCTCGACGCTGGGCGTGAACGGCCTGAACGAGATGATCCGCAACTTCACCGGCGACGCGTACGACATCACGACCGAAGCGGGGCACGCCATGGGGGTGCGGTTGCTCGATCACGTACGCGGCCGCATCGTCGAATACCAGGAAGCCACCGGCCACATGTACAACCTCGAAGCCACGCCGGCCGAGGGCACCACGTACCGGTTCGCGCGCGAAGACCGCAAGCGCTGGCCCGACATCCTGCAGGCCGGCACGCCCGCGCAGCCGTACTACACGAACTCGTCGCAACTGCCCGCGGGCTTCACCGACGATCCATTCGAGGCGCTGGCGCGCCAGGAGACGCTGCAGTCGAAATACACGGGCGGCACGGTGCTGCACCTGTATATGGGCGAGCGCCTGTCCAGCGGCGAGGCCTGCAAGCGCCTGGTGCGCCGGGCACTCGAGTCGTTCCGCCTGCCCTACATCACGGTCACGCCCACGTTTTCTGTCTGTCCCACGCACGGCTACTTGGCCGGCGAGCACCGCTTCTGCCCGAAGTGCGACGAGGAAATCCTCGCGCGCAAGCTGGCGCGGCAGGCGGCATGATTGATTACCTCCGCAGTGCCCTTTTTCCGACGTATTTCAACCCGAAGAGCCACGCCATGACCGATCTTTCCGTCTCCCAGCATTTCTCCGCCAACACCGCCAACGCAGCCGACACCGTTGCCCTGCGTGACGATGAGCGCCAGCCCTGCGAAGTCTGGACCCGGGTGATGGGCTACCACCGGCCCGTGGAGAGCTTCAACATTGGCAAGAAGGGCGAGCACGCCGAGCGCAGGTTCTTCGACGAGCAGCGCTGCCAGGGTTAAGCTCGCCATGGCTGGCGTGTCGGCCGACACCCTGCGCATCGGCGGCCTGGTGCCGCTGACCAGCATCGACTTCCCCGGCCGACTGGCGGCCGTGCTGTTCTGCCAGGGCTGCCCGTGGCAGTGCGGCTACTGCCACAACCCGCACCTGATTCCGCCGCAGACGCCGCCCGCGATGGCCTGGGACGATCTGCTGTCGTTCCTGGCACGCCGGCGCGGGCTGCTCGACGGTGTGGTGTTCTCGGGCGGCGAGCCCACGCTCCAGTCCGCGCTGCCCGACGCGATGCGCGCCGTGCGACAGATGGGCTTTCAGGTGGCGCTGCACACTGCCGGCATGTATCCGGATCGCCTGGCCAGCGTGCTGCCGCTGGTAGACTGGGTCGGCTTCGACATCAAGGGGCCGGCGCATTGCCATGCAGCGATCACCGGCACGCCCGGCGGCGCGGCACGCACGCTGGTGTCGCTGGATCGCCTGCTGGCGAGCGGTGTGGCCTACGAATGCCGCACGACCTGGGACCCGGCGCTGTTCGATGAGACGGCGCTGATGGGGCTGGCCGACACGCTGACGGCTCGTGGCGTACGGCACTGGTCGCTGCAGGTGTGCAACCGGGCAGGGCGGCCGGTGTCGTGGCCACCCGGCGTGGCCGGGCGGCTGGCGTCGGCCTTCCCGCAACTGGCGCTGCGCGCGGGCTGAATCCGGCCGCGTACCGGCTGCCAAGGCTACTGCAGCCGAGGGTCGGGCTCGCGCGCCATCGGCGAATAGGCCGGGTCCCACTCGTTGCCTTTCGGCAGCGCGACGTGCGGCATCCATGCCGGCCAGCCTGGCCAGGCGTTGCCGTGGGGCTCGCCCACGCGGATGTTGCTCAGATAGAGGATGCCGCCCGCAATGGCGCGCGCGGCGTCGTCTGTCAATCGATCCTCGCGGCGCAGGTCCGCGATCTTCAGCTTGCTCATGATGGTCTCCTGAACGTGGCGATGGGCGCGGCGGTTGCAGTGCCCGTTGGGCGTTCAGCAGGGACCATGCCAATGCGCGAAAGCGCCGCGTGGCGCACGGGCCGGCTGACTGGCGGGCCCCTCCGTCGGGCAGGGACCAACACCAGCGGTGCCGTGCGGCGCGATCTGTTGGCTACCGGCCAGAGAGTTCCGCGGCAACGAAATCGACGAAGACCTTCGCGCGGGCAGGCAGGCGGCGGCCGAAGCCATGCAGCACCTGCAGCGGCACGGGCCGCAACGCCGCGTCGGGCAGCACCACCCGCAACCGGCCGGCGTCGAGATCGTGCTGGACGACGGTCCGCAGCAGTTGCGCGATGCCCAGACCGTTCACCGCCGCGATACGCATGGCTTCGCCGCTGTCGCTATCGAAAATGCCGTCATGCGCACCATCCCGCGCGGCGTCGAGCGGCACACGGGTGCCATCGGCAAAAGCAATCGGCAGGATCTGGCCGCCCAGCCGGTAGCGGACATGTCGGTGTGCCCCCAGGTCCGCCGCCGTGCGGGGCTCGCCGTGGCGGGCCAGGTAGGCCGGCGAGGCCACCAGCGCCAGTGGCAGTTCGGCAAGCGGGCGCGCGTAGAGTCCGCTGTCCGTGGGGTGGCCGGCGCGCAGCGCCAGGTCGAAGCCTTCGCGGATCAGGTCCACGTGCTGGTCGCTCAGGCTGATATCGAGCGACAGGCGCGGGTGGCGCGGCATCAGCGTCGCCGTGATCGGGCCGAGCAGCGACTTGCCCAGATCGCCGGGCAGGCTGACGCGCAACCTGCCCACCGCCGCCGCAGGCTTGGCCAGCACTTCGGTGGCCTCTTCAAGGCCACGCACCAGTGGTGCCACGCGGGCGTAGTAGGCCTGACCTTCGTCGGTCAGCACGAAGGCACGCGTGGAGCGGTGAAACAGCTTCACGCCCAGCCGCGCCTCCAGGCGCGAGATGCTCTTTGAAATGGCCGAGGGCGTGGTGCCCAGCAGTCTGGCGGCGCCGGTGAATGATCCGGCTTCCACGGCCCTGACGAAGGCGGACAGGCCGTGCAGGCGTTCCATTGACATGGATGACAAATTGGCACAAGTGATGCGTTCATTGTAAGGCTGTCCGCCTGTCCGGCGCAGGCGTAGATTCGGCGCTCGGATCAACCAGAAACTGACGAGATACTCATGGGCAAACTTTCAGGAAAGGTCGCCGTCATCACGGGCGGCAACAGTGGCATTGGTTTCGCGATGGCCAGTCGCTTTGTGGCCGAAGGGGCCAGGGTCGTCATCGTTGGGCGCCGCGCCGACGCGGTGGAGGCCGCCGTGGCCGAGCTGGGGCCGCAGGCCATCGGCCTGACCGGCGACCTGGCCGACCTTGGCACGCACGACCGTGTGGCCGCGCTGGTGGCGGACCAATTTGGCGGCGTGGACATCTACGTGGCCAACGCGGGCATGAACCAGATCACGCCGTCGGACGCGGTCAGTGTCGACGAGTACGATGTGCAGTTCGCCACCAATACCCGTGCCGTGTTCTTTGGCGTGCAGAAGGTCGCGCCGCATCTGCGTGACGGGGGCGCCATCGTGCTGGTCAGTTCGATTGCCAGCGCCAAGGTGCTGGACGGGCACGCGGTGTATGCGGGCAGCAAGGCCGCCATCGAGGCGTTTGCGCAAAGCTGGGCGCTGGAGTTCAAGGCGCGCGGCGTCCGCGTGAACGTGATCAGCCCGGGCCCGGTCGACACGCCGATCCTGGCCAAGCTGGGCGTTGCGCCGGCACAGCGGCCCGGATTCGAGGCGGCCATGGCGGATGCCATTCCCCTGGGCCGGCTGGGCCGTGCCGAGGAGGTGGCGGCGGCGGCCTTGCTGCTGGCCAGCGGCGAAGGCAGCTTCATCACCGGCGTGAACCTGCGGGTCGACGGCGGCATCGCGCTGACGTAATCTAGCGAGCAGCCTGTAACACGGGCGCTTGTAACGGACGGGCTGTAACGGGCCGGCGGCATCGACAGGTGCCGCCGGCCTCGGTGTGCTGCCCAGGCCAGACCGTTGCGTTCGCCCGACAGTTACTGGCATGGATTCGCCAGGATGACTACTCTCCATTTGGCTGTTCAGTCATTTGGACGGTATCCGCCGCGCGCAGGCGGGCCATATCCTCTAGCTTCTTTCAAGGGAGGGCAGCATGAGGACCTTTTTGGGACTCGTTGCCGGCTGCATGCTCGCCGCCGGCTGCACATCGACACCGAAAGCGCCACCTGCATCCGCCTTCAAGGCTGACGACCTCAGCGGCAAACCGAAGCGCGCCGCGCAGGGCTGGGTCGCTGCCGGCAAGGACTGGTCGGCGGACAAGGATCTGGCCGCCATCCTGGCGCTGCCCGAGAACCGCGAGATCAAGGACCTGCTGGCCTCGCCGCAGTGTGCCGAACCCGCACCGAAATCTTCACCCGCCTCACCGGCTTCGCCCTCCCGGACAGCGGGCGCAGCCAGCGCCGGCGGTAGCGCATTCGTGGTGAGCGGCACAAGGCTTGTTGCCGATCTCTATGCGGACAAGGAGCCGGGCACCCCGGAGCAACTCAAGCGCGAGGCAATCGACGCCAGCAATGTCGATGTCAGCTTTTCGGCGAACGGGTTCCGTGGGGTGCGCTGCGCAGTGTTTGCGCGCTATGCGCAGGGCGATGCTCCGACGCGTCCCGGCCTGCTTGCCGTGCTGGCCATCGAGCAGAAGCTGCAGGACGGCAAGTTCACCGACTACTTCCGTTTCCGTCCGCTCTATATCCGTGCCACGAACACCATTGCGAAGACGGCGGCGGCCAATGGCGCGCAGCCGGCGCAGATCGCGGTGTCGTTTGCGCTGGTGACACGGCAGCTCGTGGTCAACGGCGACGGCGCCGCCAAGTTTGCCGAACTGGGGTCGGCCGCGACCACCATCGCGCGGGTGCCGCTGGGGGGCAATGGCATGCCCTGCACGACGGCGCAATGCAGCGGCATGTCGCCGCCGGTACCGGTGCCGGTGGCCCGGGGCACCGTGGTGATCTCGATGGGGGTCAGCGAGGCCGGAGACGTCGGCGCTGAAATCGACCAGATTCGCGTGGAGCGGGAAGCGGTGGCGGCGGCACGCGTACCCGGTACGCCAGCCGCGGCGCCGGCCGCTACGCCGCCGGCGCATGGTTCGCCGGAGCACCGTGCTGCCAGGTAGGCCGGTCAGGCGGCCACGCGGCTAGCGCAGCGCGCCCCAGTGGTTCGTCACGCGCAGCAGCGAGGCATGCGGGCCAATTTCACCGAGGCCGGTCGATAGCCGCTCGGCAGCGTCGCTGACGGCCGGGGCCAGATCGCGCAGGCGTGCCATGCGCAGCCGCGTATCGGGGCCGGAAATGCCGATGGCCGCGATCACGGCACCCGTGCCGTCGAAAATCGGGGCGGCCAGCCCATTGACGCCATCCCGCCATTCGCCACGGTTGATCGCATAGCCGGCGCGGCGCACGCGCTGCATTTCCAGCAGGAATGCCTCGGGCTCCGTGATGGTGCGCGGCGTGGCCGGAGGCAGGTCGTGCGCGATCTCGGCCAGCCATTGCGGATTCCGGAACGCCAGCATGGCCTTGCCCGTGGCGACGCAGTGCGCCTGCGAGCGGCCGCCGATCTGGCTGTAGGCGCGGATCGGATTGGGGCATTCCACCTTGTGCACATACACGACCTCACGTCCGTCCAGCACCGACAGGTGGACCGATTCCCCCGTGGATTGCATCAGTGCCTCCATCAGCGCATCGGCGTGCCGGCGCAGATCGAAGCTCCAAAGCGCCGCAGATCCCAGTTCCCACAGCTTGATCGATACGGTGTAGCTGGCCGGCGGCACGCGCACGACGTAGCGTTCGTCAACAAGCGCCTGCAGCAGCCGGTGGGCGCCGCTCTTTGGCATGCCCGCCATCACGGCGAGTTCGCTCACGCCAATCGGCTTGCCGTGGCGCGCCATGATGTCGAGCAGGTGAAGGCCTTTGATCAGCGTGTTGTTCATGGCACGGAGCATCCAATGCCCGGCGAGGGTCGGGCAATCGTTCCAAAGTGTAGAACACCCGCGTCAGAATGAGGAACGGTTTTAGACTCGGTTCCAACGTCGTGCATCCCCTGCGGCGACGACACACCACTTCACCATGACCGACATCCGAACCGAAGACCTGCCGTTGCGTGGCATCCGCGTGCTGGAGTTCTGTACCGTGGCCGCGGGCCCGTTCTGCGCCATGCTACTGGCCGATATGGGCGCCGACGTGATCAAGATCGAGCCACCCGGCGGCGACACGCTGCGCAGCTGGCCGCCGATTACCGATGGCTTCAGCGAGAACTTTGCATCCCTGAACCGGAACAAGCGTTCGGTCGTGCTCGACCTCAAGCGCCCCGAAGACCTGGAAGTGGCGTTGGCGCTGTGCGCCCAGGCCGACGTGGTGATCGAGAACAACCGCCCTGGCGTGATGGACCGCCTCGGGCTCGGGTATGCGCAACTGAGCGCATTGCGGCCGGAACTGGTGTACTGCTCGATCTCCGCCTACGGCCAGAGCGGCCCGCGTGCCGGCGAGGGCGGCTTCGATCTGACCATCCAGGCTGCGGCCGGCGTGATGAGCGTGACCGGCGATTCCGATGCCCCGGTCAAGTGCGGCGTGCCGGTGTCGGACTTCGCGTCGGGCCTGTACGGCGCGTTTTCGATCGCCAGCGCGCTGCTGCAGGCTCGGGCGCGCGGGCGCGGCATGCATCTCGACGTGCCGATGTTTGGCTGCACGCTGGCCATTGGCGCGCTGCAGACCAGCGAATACTTCGGCACGGGACGCAGCCCGGGCAAGCTCGGCTCCGCCCATCCGCGCAATGCACCGTACCAAGCCTATCGCGCGGCGGACGGCTACTTTGCCATTGCCGCCGGCAACGACAGCCTGTGGCGGGCCGTGCTGCGCGCGGTGCAGCGCGAGCCGCTGGCCGATGATCCGCGCTTCCTCACGCCGACACTGCGTGCGCGCCATCAGGGCGAACTGAAGGACATTCTGGAAGCGGTGTTTGCGCAGCGTGACGTGGCCCACTGGATCGACGTGTTCCGCGATGCCGGCGTACCCCATTCGCGCATCAACGATTACGCGCGTGCGCTGGAAGACCCGCAGGTTGACCACATGCGCTGGGTGCGCGATCTGGAACTGCCCGGCGGCACGCGCACGCGCACCTTCGCGTCGCCGGTCCGCATCGATGGCAAGGCGGTGCCGGTGCGCACGGCGCCGCCCGCACTGGGCGAGCATTCGCAGGCCGTACGCGAGTCCTGCGGCGGTGCAGGTGTCGACCAACAGGGGTAAACCATGAAGAACCCATCCATGACGAACGCATCGGCAGTACACAGCCAGGCGCTGGCGCACTTTATCGACACGATGAACCGGATCGTGGCTGACGCGGCCCAGCCCGAGGCCGAAACGCTCCGGCACGTGGGGGCCGCGCTCGGCGAACTGGTGAGCCGGGACGACTGGCTCGACCCGCAGTTCACCGTGCCGCATCCCGAGTACTACCGGCAATACCTGCTGCATGCCGACCCGCAGGACCGCTACAGCGTCGTGAGCTTCGTCTGGGGGCCGGGCCAGAAGACTCCGGTCCACGATCACTGCACCTGGGGCGCAATCGGCATGCTGCGTGGGGCGGAACTGGGGCAGGCTTTCGTACAAGGCGAGCAGGGGATGGCGGCGGCCGGGGACGCCGAGCGGCTGGAGCCGGGCGACGTGACCTTTGTCTCGCCGGCGATTGGCGACATCCATGTGGTGCGCAATGCGTACGACGACCGCGTGTCGATCAGCATCCATGTCTACGGCACCGACATCGGCAAGCAGGAACGCCATGTGTTCGACGTCGATACCGGTGCGGCCAAGACGTTCATCTCGGGGTATGCCAACGTGGAAACGTCGCGCTCATGAATGCATCGCCATTGCTGCAGCACTGGGACGGCGACACCTGCCGCCTGACCCTGAATCGTCCGGCGCAGGGCAACGCACTGTCGCGTGAACTGGTGGACGCGCTCGATGCCGCGTTCGAGGACTGCGCCCGGCGCGGGGCCGCGATGGTGGTGCTCGACGGTGCGGGCCGCCATTTCTGCACGGGCTTCGACCTGTCGGGCCTGGATGAGGAGACCGACGACAGCCTGCTGGCACGCTTCACGCGCATCGAACTGATGCTGCAGCGCGTGGCGCGCGCCCCGTTCCACACCGTGGCGGTGGCGCAGGGCCGCGTGATGGGTGCCGGCGCGGACCTGTTCGCGGCGTGTACGCAGCGCGTGGCAGTGGCCGGCGCCACGTTCGCCTTTCCCGGTGCGCGCGGCTTCGGGCTGGTGCTCGGCAGCCGCCGCCTGGCCGCCTGCGTGGGGACCCAGCGGGCGCGCGAATGGATCACAAGCGGCGGCACGATTCACGAGGCCGAGGCGCTGGCCGCGGGGCTGGCAACCGAGTGCGTGGAATCGGCCGGCCCGATCCTGCGCGATGCGGGGCGAAGCGGCGCCGAAACGCTGCTGGACCGCGCCATCGATGGCAATGCCGAACTCGACGATGCGCGCGATCTGGCCGCACTGGTGCGGTCGGCGGCTGCCGCCGGCCTGCGGCAACGTGTGGCGGACTACGTGGCCAGGCAGGCCCAGGCGCGCAAGACAGCCTGACCGGCGCCGGCCGCAAACACCTGCGGATTTTCATGCCAGCCAACGGACGCCAGATCCGCATGCGGCACCGAAAGGAGGAGACACGATGCAACACATCATCAAGCACCGGATAGCGGCGGCAGCCATCATCGCGCTGGCCGGCATCCACGCCGGGGGTGCCCTGGCACAAGGCGAAGGGCCTTACCCGTCCAAACCGATCCACCTTGTGGTGGGCTATGCGCCCGGCGGCGGCACCGACATCATGGCGCGCCTGATCGGCCAGCGTATCGGTGCGGAGCTGGGCCAGCCTGTGGTGGTCGACAACAAGCCGGGCGCCGGCCAGAACATCGCGGCCAGCTACGTGGCGCGGTCTGCTGCCGACGGCTACACGCTGCTGCTGAGCTCCAATGCACTGGCCGTGAACATCAGCCTGTACGGCAAGCTCGACTACGACCCGGTCAAGAGCTTCGCCCCCGTGGCGGTGTTTGGCCAGAGCCCGAACCTGATGGTGGTGCCCGCGGCGCTGAACGTGAACACCGTGGCCGACTTCGTGACCTACGCGAAGAAGCAGGGCGCGGCCGGCGTGAATTTCTCCTCGTCGGGCGCCGGCAGCTCGCAGCACCTGGGCGGCGAACTGTTCCGGCAGGAAACCGGCATCAAGGCCAGCCATGTGCCGTACAAGGGCTCGGCGCCGTCCATCGTCGCCATCCTGAGCGGCGAGGTGCAATACACGTTCATCAACATCCCCTCGGTGATGGCGGTGAAGTCGAACAACAGGCTGCGTGTGCTGGCGATCACCAGTGCGAAACGTTCGCCGCTGATGCCCGATGTGCCGACGATGACCGAGGCCGGCATGCCGCATATGACGATGGCGGCGTGGTACGGCGTCCTCGCCCCGGCCGGTACGCCTGCGGCCATCGTCAACCGGCTCAACGCGGCCATCAACAAGGCCGTGGCCGACCCGTCGTTCCGCGAGCGCATGCAGACCGAGGGCGCCGAGACCATGGTCGAGTCGCCCGATTACTTCAAGCGCTTCCTGGCCGACGACATCGCGCGCTGGCGCGAGGTCGTGAAGGCCGGCAACGTCAAGGTCGAATGACCCTGCATTGCCTTGAATCCCTTCTTTTTACCTGCAAACTTTCCAACTGGGAGAACCCGCATGTCCATGTTCATGAACTGGTCAGATCTGCTGAATACGCTCAAGCGTTCGTACAACCGCCTGGGCAATACCAACCCGAAGATGCTGGAAGCCTATCGCAACCTGGCGGCGGCGCAGGGGTCGAACGGCGCGCTCGATGCCAAGACGCGCGAACTGATCGCGCTGGCCGTGGCGGTAACCACGCGCTGTGACGGCTGCATCTCGTCGCATGCGGCGGCTGCGGTCAAGGCCGGTGCCACCGAGGCCGAGGTCAGCGATGCACTGGGCACCGCGATTGCGCTGAATGCTGGCGCTGCCTACGTCTATTCGCTGCGCGCGATGGAGGCCGTCACCCAGATGCGGGAAGCGGCTTGACACCGGGAACGCACCCGTAGACATCAGCATTCGATAGCGAATAGGAGGAGACAAGCATGGCAGCGTATGTGATCGACAGCGCCCTGTTCCGCGACCAGTTCAGCACCGCACAGATGCGCGAGATCTTCAGCGACGAGCAGACCGTGCAGCGGTGGCTCGACGTGGAAGCCGCCCTGGCCCGGGTGCAGGCGCGCCTGGGCATCATTCCGCAGCACGCGGCCGACGAGATCTGCGCCAAGGCCCGCGCGGAGCTGATCGACCTGGCCGACCTGAAGCGCGAGATGGATCGCACCAGCCATCCGATCGTGCCACTGCTGCGTGCCATGAAGAAGGTTTGCAGCGGCGATGCGGCCGAGTACATCCACTGGGGTGCCACGACGCAGGACATCATCGATACCGGCACGATGCTCCAGGTGCGCGACGCGCTGGACGTGATCGGCAAGCGCTATGCGGAGCTGGAGTCGCACCTGGTGACGCTGGCGGCGAAGCATCGTGACCTGACGATGGTGGCGCGCAGCCACGGCCAGCAGGCGCTGCCGATTACCTTCGGCTTCAAGGTGGCCGTATGGGTGGAGGAGATGCGCCGCAACCGCGAACGCTTCGACGCCATGAAGCAGCGCGTGCTGGTGGGCCAGTTCTCTGGGGCGGTCGGCACGCTGGCAGCGCTGGGCGACAAGGGCCTCGCGGTGCAGGAGGCGCTGTTCGAGGAACTGGGGCTGGGCTGCCCGCGCATCCACTGGCACGTCTCGCGCGATAGCATTGCAGAACTGGCCTGCGTGCTCGCGATCTGTACCGGCACCATCGGCAAGATCGCCCATGAGGTCTACAGCCTGCAGAAAACGGAGACGGCCGAGCTGGAAGAGCCGTTCGCGATGGGCAAGGTCGGCAGCAGCACGATGCCGCACAAGCGCAATCCGCCCACCTGCGAGACCGTGGTGGCACTGGCCCGCCTGGTGCGCAACACCGCGCCGATGGCGCTGGAATCGATCATGGCGGAGCACGAACGCGACAAGATCGTGCTGCAGACCGAACGCGAATTCATCTCGCGCCTGTGCTGCATGTGTGACGCGGCGGCGATGAAGATGAGCTATGTTTGCGCCAACCTGACCGTGCGTCCCGCGAACATGGAGAAGAACCTGTTCATCCAGCGCGGACTGCTGATGTCGGAAGCCGTCATGATGGGATTGAGCGACCGGCTCGGGCGGCAGGAAGCGCACGAGATCGTCTATGAGGTCTGCATGGACGTGTTCGAGCGCGGCGGCGACTTCCGCGAGGCGCTGCTGGCCAATCCGAAGGTGGCGGCAGGCATCGACGCCCAGGCGATCGATCGCATGCTCGATCCACACGGCTACACCGGCATGGCCGGCGTGTTCGTGGACCGCGTGGTGGGGAACGTGACGGAGTGAGAGCAGGCTGCCGCGCGCGGCAGCCTCCGGCAAGAAGAAAGGAAAGCGGGCGCAGGGGAAATTCCCGGCGCCCGCTTTTTCTTTCTGGGTAAGGTAGGTGGAAGCTAGCGGCGTAGTGGTGCGAAGCAGGCTGCCACATCGTCCAGACCCTCGCATGCCAGCGCGGTGGCGATCAGCGCTTCGGCGCGCGCCTCGCCAAGCACCGGCGCAAGCAGTGCGCGCGCCTTGCTGGCGATGCGCGCTTCCTGCCGGTCGAGATCGGTCTCGGGGCGGCTGGCGTCGCAGTGACTGACATGCGTGCAGCCATCGGTCAGGGTCACGGTGGCGCGGGCATTGGCACGCGGCATGGCTGCGTCGCCCTGTACGCGGATGCGCGCGCGCAGCGCTGAGATGGCCGGATCGTCGCGTGCATCGGCAAAGCTCCCGGCCGCCACGGTGCTGCGGCCGGACAGCGCCAGCGCGGCCATATGGGCAATGCTGAACTTCGCTTCGGAGGGCGTGCAGGGATTGGCGATGCAGCAGACGTCAAGGTATTGCGGCTCGATCGCCACGTCGACCATTTCGATATCGCCAGGCTGAAATGCGTGCGCCTGGCGTAGTTGCAGGCAGGCGTCGATGGGCGCCTGCGTGCCGTAGCACGACGCGTGGTACTTGTAGACGATGCCGTGGACGCGTGGCGTCGCCGCATCTTGCCAGACGCGGTCGGCGTCCCACTGGCCCGCGTACAGGGCGGCGAAGCCCTGCTCGCGCTCCAGGATGTCCGTCACCGCCGTGAAGCCGCGCGCCGCCAGTCGGGCGGCCCGCAGGCCTATGGCTGCGGCGTGTCCCGCATGCAGCGGCTTGCCCATGGTGCCGAACAGCGCACGCAGGCCGCCGGCCTGCGTGCAGGCGATGCCCAGTGCATGCGCGGTGCGTTCGGTGTCGAGCCCAAGCAGCGCCGCCACCGCCGTGGTGGCGCCCAGTGTGCCGAGCGTGGCCGTGTTGTGCCAGCCAAGCCGGTAATGGTCCTCGCCCATCAACGACGCCACCCGGCTCTGCAGTTCGACCCCGGCGGCAAAGGCGGCCAGCGCCGCGGCACCGCCGTGCCGGCCCGCTTCGGCCTGCGCCAGGATGGCTGGCCATAGCGGCACGGAAGGGTGCACGCGCGATTGCAGGTGCGCGTCATCGAAATCGAGCACGTGCGAGGCCGTGCCGTTGACCAGCGCCGCCTGCACCGCACTGGCGCGAGAGCCGTCGAGCAGGGTGGCGCGCGGCGTGGCACCTTCGTCACGGATGTCGGCCAGCAGGATCTGCACCGGCGGCTCTTGCCACGCCGCGCAGGCGACCGCAAACCAGTCGAGCAGGCTGTGCCGGGCAATGCGGGACACGGAGGCGGGCAGGGTGTCGCCATGCGCGATGGCCAGGCTGTGGGCCGCCAGTTCAAGCGTGAGCCGGTGCGGCAGGACGGGGGCGGCGCGTGCGCTGCCTGGGCTGCGTGTGCTGCGTGTGCTGCGTGTGCTGGCGTTGGTATCGGTGCTCATTTGACCTCCATCGTCTTCAGCAGCTTGTCGCTGATGCCGGCGCGATAACGGCCAATGTCGTCGACGATGTATTGGCGGAACTTGTCCGTCGGCATGTCGACTTCGCGGGCGCCATCCTGGCGCACCACGCGGCGGACTTCGGCGTTGGCCAGTCCTTCGGATACCGCTCGCGACAGGCGCTGCACGATGGCATCGGGCGTACCGGCCGGCGCCACCAGGCCGTACCACTGCGTCACCGTGACGTCGATGCCGAGTTCACGAAACGTTGGGATGTCGGGGAAGGCTGGCGTGCGCTGCTCGCCGGTCAGGGCCAGCAGCTTGAGCTTGCCACCCTTGACCTGGCCCATGATCGGCGGCGCCGTGGCAAAGAACAGATCGGTGTGACCGCCCAGCAGGTCCGTAATGGCCGGACCCGAGCCGCGATACGGGATGGGAGAGATCTCGACGCCGGCCTTGGCCTTGACCATTTCCATCGTCACGTAGCCGACGCTACCCGGCCCCGAGGAGCCGTAGCTGAGTTGCCGCACCTTGGCGTCGGCCAGTGCCGCCTTGGCCGTCGTGTAGCGGTCGGACGAGGCGAATAGCCCGTGCGGCGCCTGCACCAGCATGCCGATGGCGACGAAGTCTTCCGGCACGCGGTAGGGCAGTTCCTTGCCGCGTATCGCCGCTGCCAGCGACATGTTGCTGCTCATGCCCATCAGCAGCGTGTAGCCGTCAGGCTTGCTGCGCGCGACCTGCTCGGCGGCCATCATGCCCCCCGCGCCGCCCTTGTTTTCCACCACCACGGGCTGGCCGAGCTTGCGCGACAGCTGGTCGGCGATCAGCCGGCCGTAGAGGTCGCCGCCGCCACCCGGCGGAAAGCCCACCACCAGCTTGATTGGGCGGTCCGGGTATTCGGCGTGTGCCACCGTGGCAGCCATGCCGATTGCCAAGCCGGTCAGCAGGCATAGCAGGCCGCGCGCGCCACGCCGTGCGCGGGCAAGCGCACCTTGCATGGATATCGTCATCGTTGTCTCCTCGCTTATCGTCGATCAGGCCGTCGTTGCGGCCCGTCATCGATTCTGGGCGAGGAGCGGCGATACGCATGGATGTTCCGTGAATTGGAACGGCCGCGCCGTGGCGTGTCGTCAGAACGGCAGGCTCAGGTAATAGCGCCCCAGTTCCGACAGTGCGCCATCGGCGCCCAGCAGGCTGGTGAAGTGCGGGTCGGGGCTCCATCGGCCCGTGAACCACGCGTAGCGGAACACATCGGTGCGCTGCTCGCAGGTGGCCACCATTTCGCGCATCTGGGTCTTCTGCTTCTCCAGCGTATCGATCTGGGAGCCGTCGGCGTTGCTGTGCCAGTTGGCGAACTCGGTGACCCAGAACGGCTTGCCGTACTTGGCCAGCCGGTCGAGTTGACCGCCCAGGCCATAGTCATACCAGTGGAAGGCCAGGTAGTCGATCTGGGGATTGCGGTTGCCGTTGGCGGCGCGGTACGCGTTGTAGAACGCATCAAGCCAGATCACGGGATCGCTGTAGCCCGGCATGGTGCCCCACGTGATGGCCGGGCCCACGAGCTTGACCCCGGTGCGGGCGGCGATGGCCTCGAACTGCGGCCAGGCAGCGGCGGCTGCGGCGGGCGACAGGTTGGCCTGGTCCGTCAGGTTCGGCTCGTTCATCAGCAGCAGGTACTTGACCTCCGGATGGTCCTTCAGCCAGGTCTCCACGGTGATGGCGTCGAACGCATAGTCGTTCCAGAGCATGGGAACGAAGTCCATGCCGTACGTCGCGCGTGTGTCGGTGGGCGCCGACGGACTGGGCTTGGGCGACCAGTTGTACCACCACGACACGCCGGGGGCCAGCGCGGCCACATCGGCCTTGCTGGCCAGATCGAACGCGATGCCGCGTTTGGCGCTCTTGGTCACGCCGGGCGTGGCGGCTGGCGGGGTGGCCGGTGCGGCGGGCGTGCTTGGCGACAGGCCGCCGCCGCTATTGCCGGAGCCGGACGTCGAGGTGCCGCCGTCGCCGCCACCGCAGGCAGCAAGCGCGAAAGCCATGAGCAGCGGCGCGATGGCGCGGCTGCGGAAGGTGTGCATCAACATATGAGTGTCCGTGTGAAGCGGAGTCGGATTCCGTGTTGGCTCCGCTCCCGGGCGTGCGGGAGCGGAGCATCATCCTCGATAGACGCCGCGACTTACAGCGACTGCAGGAACGTCGTGATCGCGTCGCGGTCGGCCTTCGGCAGCGCCTCGTACCGCGTGCGGCTGTCGGTGGCCTCGCCGCCATGCCAGAGCACGGCTTCGGGGATGGTGCGGGCGCGGCCATCGTGCAGCAGGCGCACGCTGGTATCGCCACCCTGCACGAAGCGCAGCGAGCCGATGCCCCACAACGGCGCGGTGCGCCACTGGCCCGGATACGCGCGCCCTTCAGGCAGCGAGTCGGCCAGTTCAGGCCCCATGTCGTGCAGCAGCAGATCGGTGTACGGATGGATGGTCTGCTCGCGAAGCTCGGCAAATGGGTGGGTGCTGCCGGTTTTCAGGGTCGGCGTATGGCAGGCCACGCAACGCACCTGAGTGAACAGGTCGCTACCCCGCGCGATTTGTGCGGGGTTCACATCGTGCTCGGGCGATACGCGGATGCCGTCAGGAAAGCCGCTGCGCAGCTTGCGCTGTGCCGGCACCGCGATCAGCGACAGGTAGTGCGTCATGCGCTGCAGTTCGTTCTCGCTGATCGACGTGGGCGTGGTGACCGTGTGGCAGTTCGCGGCGCCGCGCTGGCAGCCGTAATCGGGGAACATCGGTGATGTCACACCCAGGTCCTTGATCAGCGCGTCGGCTACCTGCTGGCGGATGCTGCCCTTCGATGCCTTCCAGCCAAAGCGGCCTACGTGGGTCTTGCCTGTCTGCGGGTCCACCACGAGGTTGGCTACGCCCCGGACGCCGTCGCCGTCGGCATCGTTCGGATCGGCCAGACCCAGGATGGTGGTCTCGGGAATGGCTTCCAGCAGCCCCATGCCGATCACCTGCGCGGCCTGGCGCGCCGAGAAGCGTGCCGGGGCCGGGCCCTTGAACGCGAACACGGGCTTGACCAGTTCCACCTTCTCGCCATCGGGCAGCGTGCGTACGGTGGTGTCGAGCGACTGCACGGTGACGTCGTACGCGGCAGCCTTGGCATCCTGCGCGTGCTGCTGCACGTTGTGGCCGTAGACCGGATCGGGGCCGGTGCCGTCGCTGTTGGCGGTCAGGAACGACATCGTGTCCAGCTTCGCGCCCAGCGCCAGCGGCTTGCTGCGGCCGTTGTTGGTGTGGCATTCGATACAGCGCGGCTGGTTGTAGCGGGCGCCGAGCTGTCCGATATGCGCCGTGAACACGGGGTTGTCGCGGTCGTGCTCGGAGTGCGTGCCGTCGGCGAACGACGTGTGGAACAGGCGGCGTCCCTCCACGAAGCGCTGCGTGTTCGTGATGCCGATGTTGTTGGCCATCTGCTGGAAGACGCGCATCGGCTCTTCCGAGTAGTTGTACGAGAGGCTGGCCTGGCCGCCCAGCAGGGCGTCGTCCGGCAGCGGCTCCGAATCGAGGTTCGGGGCGATGCCATACCAGGGGCGCATGCCCACGCCAACCACGTAGAGCTGCTCGAACGAGTAGTAACGGCTGCCGCCGCCGTCCGCCACCGGGTCGCGCTTCAGGCGCGGCGCCGGGGCCAGCTCAACCTTGTCGCCGATTTTCAGCGGGCTGTGCGGGTCGGTGCGCCAGTTCGAGTCGAACGTCATCATGCAGTCTTCGCGCGGCTGGTTCTCGCGGCAGATCGGCAGGCCACCTTCCTTCGGGTTGTTGAAACCGTAGTTCAGGGACCAGCCATAGTCGCGCACGGTCGGATCGAGCACGTTGCGGAACAGGCTGAACGTGGTGCCGTCGAAGATGCCCTGGTTCACGCGCAGGTAGACCTCGATCAGCTGCTTGCCGGCGGGCACGTGGTCGCGGATTTCCAGGCCGAACGTGCGGTTCTGGAAATAGAACGTGGGAAAGGTCAGGTAGCGGCCCGGGCCCGCGTCGGGGGCATCCCAGGCCTCGCCGCGTTCGCGGGCGTGGCGTTCGGTCGGGCGCGAGCCCATCATCGTCACCAGCGTGCCGTCGGCCTCCCGGTACTGGATCTGCTCCATGACCGGCGTGTCGGCGCTGTACAGCGGCTCATAGAGCGACGGCGCGACGGTCGGAGGCGGCGGGCTGCCGTCACCGCCTCCGCCGCACGCGGCGAGCATCGATATGACGGCCAGCAGCAATGCCGGCCCACGATAGTGAGCGACTTTTTTCATTGTCTTGACCCTTCGTTTTTATCGGAACCCCATGGGATTCCGTTTTCGATATTTATTTCCGACAACGACAAAAGCATCCCGCGCGTCGGAAACAGGCCCATTCCCTGTAGCCGCGGCGATTATCGTGAGCCGTCGAAATAGATGTCAATTGTCATTATCTGGCGCCTGGGGTGACAAAAATTGCGCCGTGCGGTGACGAGGATCGTCACATCGTGACGGGGCGCCGGATGCAGCCCCGTCGATGACATGTACATGACACAAATCGGAGGTTTTCTGCCGGCGCTCGCGATTTATATCCAGTGGGATGCGTATCGCGTTGACCATTATGGTGCGGATTTCGTTGCGCGAAAGCCGCAGACATTTCCGTCAGCGTGGCAATGAAAATGGCCACTCGCCAGCGGGTGGCAGTGGCCAGGGACGACGCGTTGAGGTATCAAGCGCCCAATGAGTCGACGCTCACAGAGATGCAGTCATCGTCGCGCTGGAACGGTGCAGCAGCACCGGGATCGATTTGGATGTCGGCGTATTGCAGAGGTCGGCGACGCTGTCCAGCGGCACCAGCGGGTTGGTCTCGGGGTAGTAGGCGGCCACGCATCCGCGCGGAATGTCGTAGGCGACCAGCAGGAAACCGTCGGCGCGCCGCTCGATGTCGTCGTGCCATACCGTCGTCATGTCGACCCATTCGCCGTCGCGCAGGCCAAGCATTTCCAGGTCTGCCCGATGGATGAACACCACGCGGCGCTGGCCGAAGACGCCGCGATAGCGGTCGTCCAGCGCGTAGATCGTGGTGTTGTACTGGTCGTGGGACCGCGTGGTCATCAGCGTCATCACGCGCTCGCCGTGGCGGGCGCGGGCCTGGGCGATCGGCGTGTCGGGGCTCAGCGGATTGACCAGGAACTCGGCCTTGCCGGACGACGTGTGCCATTGCCGCTCCCGCGCGGGCACGTACAGGTGAAAGCCGCCCGGCACCGCCACGCGGGCGTTGTAGTGCTCGAATCCGTCGACGACCTCGGCGATCTTGTCGCGAATGCGGGCGTAGTCCTGCGCGTACCAGCGCCAGTCCACGGTGTCGCTGCCCAGCGTGGCATGGGCCAGGCCGGCGATGATCGCGGTCTCGGACATCAGGTCTGGCGATGCCGGCGTATTCATCCCGAACGAGATATGCACCTTGGAGACTGAGTCTTCCACGGTGACGCCCTGCGGCACGCCGTCCTGCAGGTCGATCTCCGTGCGGCCCAGCGTGGGCAGGATCAGCGCCTCCTTGCCGTGGACCAAGTGGCTGCGATTGAGCTTGGTGGCGATATGCACGGTCAGGTTGCAGGCGCGCAGCGCGTCCCACGTACGGAGCGTGTCCGGGGTCGCTGCCGCAAAGTTGCCGCCCAGCGCCACGAAGATCTTCACGTCGCCGCGCAGCATGGCCTCGATGCTCTCCACCACGTCGTAGCCGTGCTCGCGCGGCGGGGTGAAGCGGAAAGCCGCGCCGAGCTTGTCCAGGAAGGCGCCGGTCGGCTGCTCCTCGATGCCCACCGTCCGGTTGCCCTGCACGTTCGAGTGGCCGCGCACGGGACACAGGCCCGCGCCCTCGCGCCCGATATTGCCGCGCAGCATCATCAGGTTGGTCAGCATCTGGATGGTCTGTACCGAATGCTTGTGCTGGGTCAGGCCCATGCCCCAGGTGCAGATCACGCGCTGGCCGCGGGCGTAGATGGCGGCCAGGCCCTCGATTTCCTCGCGGGGTACGCCCGATTCCTGCTCGATGAGGGTCCACGATTCGGCTCGCAGGTCGGCCGCAAAGGCGTCGAAGCCGTGCGTGTGCTCGGCAATGAACGCGGTGTCCAGCACGCGGGCGCCACCACTGGCCAGCGCTTCGTCGTCCAGTTCCAGCACGCGCTTGGCCACGCCCTTGATCAGCGCGTAGTCGCCGCCCAGCGTGGGGCGCACGAATACCGAGCAGATCCTGGTGTCCGACAGGGTCAGCATCTCCACCGGGCTCTGCGGGCTGGTGAAGCGTTCCAGCCCGCGCTCGCGCAGCGGGTTGATCGACACCAGCGTGGCACCCCGCCGGGCGCAGTCGCGCAGTTCGGCCAGCATGCGTGGATGGTTGGTAGCCGGGTTCTGGCCGAACAGCAGGATGGTGTCGCAGGTCTCGAAATCGTCCAGCGTCACCGTGCCCTTGCCGACGCCAACCGTATGGGGCATGCCACGGCTGGTGGCCTCGTGGCACATGTTCGAGCAGTCCGGGAAGTTGTTGGTGCCCGTCATGCGCGCGAACAGCTGGTACAGGAAGGCAGCCTCGTTGCTGGCGCGGCCAGAGGTGTAGAAGGCCGCCTGGTTCGGATCGGGCAGGGCGCGCAGGCGGGTGCCGATCAGCGCGAAGGCGTCTTGCCAGGAGATCGGGCGGTAGGTGTCCGACAGCCCGTCATAGATGACGGGCTCGGTCAGCCGGCCGTGCTGCTCCAGTTCGTAGTCGGTCTGCGCCATCAGCGACGTCACCGTGTGTTGCGCCAGGAATGCCGCCGTTACGCGCTTGCCGGTGGATTCGGCGGCCACGGCCTTGACGCCGTTCTCGCAGAACTCGAACGTCGAGGCGTGTTCGCGGTCGGGCCAGGCGCAGCCGGGGCAGTCGAAGCCGTCCGCCTTGTTCTGCCGGAACAGCATCGCGTAGTCGCGGCCTGGCACGCGTTCCTTGATGAGGTTGATGGCCACGTACTTCAGCGCACCCCATCCGGCGGCGGCGTGGGTATAGGGTTCGATGCGGGGCTTGGACTTGAAGGCCATGGCGGGGGCTCCTGCCTGAAAGGGGTCGATACGTCGGGATGGCCCAAGCGTATCGGGGGCAGGGTGGCGGGCGTTACCGCTGGCGGTGCCGGTTTCGGTTTTGCACGTCAAACGATGCGCCAGGCAAACCAAAGGATGATGGTGCTTTACAAATTGGCTACCGCGAGGCAACCCACGTACGAATGCGCCGTGCGTTGCCGGCGCCTACGATGTGTTCACGGGCTTGCGATGCAGGCCCTGGCGGGACAGCCGAACGGTGTTTCCCGTCTGCAAGGCAACCCAACCAGGAGTCCATCATGATTCGCAAGCACATCGTTCCCGTCCTCGTGGCATGCGGCGTGGCCGCCATCAGCGCCCTCGGCACCGGCATGGCCAATGCCGCCGAGACCGGCAAGCACCCGGCCGTGCATTCGCACCCGCAGTACAACATCGACCAGCCGCGTGACGTCTACACGCAGGGCGCGCGCTTCAATGTGTCGCCCGCCGACCAGGGTCGCTTCATCCAGGTTGGGCAGGACCTGACCGGCGTATCGGCGCCTCCGGGCAACACGCCGGCATGAACGCCAGCATGATCGCCACAGGCGGGATCGACGGCCGGGCCGCCAGCGCGGCCGTCGGTGGCGTCAGGCTGGCGCTGGCATGGCTGGGCATCTGTGCCGCCAGTTGCGGCATGGCCCTGGTCACGGCGCTCTGGGCAGGCGTTTGAGGTGCCGCCCAGGCGCCTTTTTTTTGGTTCTTATATGAACGCGCCTCGTCTTGCTAGGTGAACGCAAAGGTCAGGCTCGACAGAGGGTTGGTTGCAGACTTATATCCGGCCTTTTCTGCAGGCCATGCCTGCGGGCCCTGATGGAATTCGCCAAGAGCGGTCTCATCTTCGCCACGTGCTTAAAAGCACCAGAACCAAATCAGGCTTGCGCTCTTGTGGTCCAACCTGTCACGCCATCATGGTTACGCTTACCATCGCAACTTGCTGATGAAGGATTTGTCACGCCCAAATCGATGGCCACGTGTTCGGTGGAGTCGGCGTAGGAACTACGCCGGCTTCACCGACACGTGGTTCCTTTCAAATGCAGTTCTGTGCACGAGCAACGCCCACGCCGTACGAACCATTTTGTTGGCTATCGCCACGGCGGCGACGTTAGTCGGTCGTCTCTGACGCAGCCGGTCGCACCAGACTCCCTTCTCTTTCGATCGGAACAGCACTGTGCGGGCTCCGTGGATTAATAAGGTGCGCAGATAAACATCGCCGCGCTTGCTAATCCCGCCGAGCTGAACTTTGCCGCCTGTGCCGGTTTGGCGAGGTACAAGGCCGAGGAAGGCGGCTAGCTCTCGTCCCGATCTGAAGGCTTTGGCGTCTCCGACCGTCGCAACTAACGCGGTTGCTGTGAGCATGCCAATGCCCGGAATGGCGGCGATTGCCTGACAGTCCGCCTGGCGCTTCTGGCAGCCTGTCAATTGCCGCTCTAGGTCGGCAATCTGCTTGTCTAGGTCATCGATGCGACTGAGTTGGTCGCGAATAGGCCCAAACAGACAGCCAGGCAGCGCTTGTTCTACTTGATCGAGATGCTGCCGAATTTCTGCCAAGCCGGCTCTGCGGCCTGTCTTGAAGCAGGTGCCATATTCGTACAGCAAGCCGCGCAGTTGATTGACCTGCATGGTTCGCATTTTGACCAATAGCGCGCGCATGCGATGCAGGGACAGTATGGCTTGCTGATCCTCTGTCTTTGGTTCCACCGTGCGCATCGCTGGTTGTTGTGCTGCCGTCCAAATTGCCTTCGCATCAGCAGCGTCCGTCTTGTTGGTTTGGACGAAGGGTCGGACGAACTTCGCATGTAGTAATTTGACCTGGTGGCCCATCGACGCAATTCGGCGAGCCCACCAGTGCGCGCTGCCGCAAGCCTCCAACGCCACTTGACCTGGCTTCCGCTTGCAGAGGAATTCGATAAGCGCCTGTTTGCCGAAGCGCCGGCTTACGATCTCACCGCTCTCAGCTTCAACCCAGTACAAATGGAATACATGCTTTGCGACGTCCAGGCCGTATGTCGTAGTATTCATTTCGGGTCCCTCCGTTCCTCTAGTGGTGGCGACATCTACCACTCTGGCACATTGATGCCGTTCGGTCCTGGAGGGGCCCCATCATGATTCCTGAGGCTTCAGCCATACCGCCCGACGGCTCGGGGCGAGACGCGTTCATACCATCTTCGAAGAATTCCGGGGACTGAGTTTCCACATTTCGTATCCTAATGGCCGTTAAGACGGCTGTTGAGGAACGGGATGCTGGATCGGAAGACGCTGCAGGCCTTGGGCTGCTGGGATGGCTACAAGCTCGATCGGGTGGTATGGCCTGAAGGCGAAAGCCGTACGCTGGCGCTGTACCTGAAGCCGGTCAGCAAGGTCATGTACTGCGAGGAATGCGGATCGAAGTGCCGGCAGGTCCATGAGACGGTGATGCGGCGCGTACGGGATCTTCCGCTGTTCGAGTACCGGGTGGTGCTACATGTCCCCCGCAGGCGCGTATGGTGCGATCAATGTGGCGGCCCGCGACTCGAGCGACTCGAATGGCTGGGGCGCTACCAGCGTGTCACAGCCAGGCTGGCGCAGGCTTGCGGGCAGTTGCTGCGTCACTGCACGGTGCAGGCCGTGGCGGCTTTCTATGACCTGGGCTGGCATACCGTCAAGACGATCGACAAGGCGCGCCTGCGCGAGGTAGTCGTCGAGCCAGACTGGTCCAGCATCCGCTACCTGGCCATGGACGAATTCGCGCTCCACAAGGGCCATCGCTATGCCACGGTGGTGGTCGATCCGATTGGGCGGCAAGTGCTCTGGATCGGTCAGGGCCGCTCGCGCGAAACAGCACGGGCCTTCTTTGAGCAGCTCCCGGCGGGCGCGGCCGAGCGCATCGAAGCGGTTGCCATCGACATGACGACTGCCTATGAACTGGAGATCCGCGAGCATTGCCCACAGGCAGAGGTGGTCTTCGACCTCTTCCACGTCGTGGCCAAGTACGGGCGCGAAGTGATCGATCGGGTCCGTGTGGACCAGGCCAATCGCCTGCGACATGACCGTCCCGCCCGGCGGGTACTCAAGTCCACGCGCTGGCTGCTACTGCGCAACAAGGAGAACCTGAGCGACGCTCAGGCTGTGCATCTGAACGACGTGCTGCAGGCCAATCAGCCGCTGCTGACGGTCTACATCCTGAGGGACGAACTCAAGCGGCTGTGGTTCTATCGCCGCCCGGGATGGGCGCAAAAGGCGTGGGAGCATTGGTGTGAACAGGCAAGCCAGAGCCGGATTCCTGCTCTCGAACTGTTCGCCCAGCGCCTGAAAGCCTATTGGCACGGCATCATCGCCCGATGCCGGCACCCGCTGAACACGAGCGTCGTAGAGGGCATCAACAACACCATCAAGGTCATCAAACGTCGGGCCTACGGCTACCGTGACGAGGAGTACTTCTTCCTGAAGATCAAGGCAGCCTTCCCCGGAATTCCTCGTTGAACCTTTTTTTTTGATGGATTGCGTTTCAGGGGCCGCCCCAAGGCAACCCTCGGCTACCCGCAGGCCTTGCTCAGGCCGCTTCTTCCGTCACCTGCTCGCCGTCAGCCATCCGTTGCGGCAACCGCACGATCATCTTCGCACCGCCTTCCGGCAGCGATTCCGCCGCGATGCTGCCCCCGTGGGATTCCACGATGTTCCGGCAGATGGACAAGCCCATGCCCATGCCGTCCGCCTTGGTCGTGTAGAACGCATTGAACAGGTGATCCATGTCCTTGTCGGGAATGCCCGGCCCCGTATCGCTGACCACCAGCAACACCGCATGGTCCGGCATGACGCGGCTGGCCAGCGTGAGCCGGCGCCGGCCGGATACGTGCGACATGGCCTGCGCGGCGTTCACCATCAGGTTCACCAGCACCTGCTGCAGTTGCGTCCAGTCGCCGTGAATCTGCACGTCGTCGGCATTCAGGTCCAGTTCGGCCGATACCTGATGGTCCTGCAGCTCGCGCCGCACCAGTTCCAGCGAAGCCATCACCAGGTGGTCGACGCCGATATCCACGTACTTGGGTTCCGACTTCTGCGCCATGGCGCGGATCTGCCGGATGATGTCGTTGGCGCGGCTGGCGTCGCGAATCACCTGTTCGATCGACTCGGTGGCTTCGGCAATCTCGGGCTCGTCGCGCTGCAGCCAGCGCAGTGCCGAGCTGCCGCAGGTGACGATGGCGGCCATCGGCTGCGTGACCTCGTGTGCAATCGATGCGGCCAGCTGGCCTAGCGTGGTCACGCGCGATACGTGTGCCAGTTCCGTCATGGTCCGATGCAGCGCCTGCTGGGTCTCGATGGCGTCGGTGGTGTCCATCAGGGCACCCACATACTCGTGCTGGTCGCCGGTGGTGGCGCTTCGGCGCGCCACCAGGTGCACATGACGGATCGAACCATCGGGCAGCAGCAGCCGATGCCGCAGGTCCACGCTCTGCATGCCGCCGAGCATGGCGGCATGGACACGCTGCACTTCGGCCAGATCGTCCGGATGCACGCGCGTGAGCACCATGCCGAAGTGGGGCGCCTCGCCGCGCGAGTAGCCCAGGATGCGGAACGCTTCGTCCGACCACGTCATCGTGTTGGCCGGCAGGCGCAGCGCAATACTGCCGGTCTTGCTGAGCCGCTGCGCTTCGGCCAGGAACGCTTCGCTGCGCGCCAGGGCGGCCTCGGTGCGGCGCCGGCGTGCCATGTCGGCCAGGTTGCGCAGCGCCAGCAGCGTGGTGGTGCCGATGGCCAGCAGGGCAAAGACAAAGCGCGCCAGCTGTCCGTGGTCGGGGTCCGGGTTCTGCGAGAAGGCAAAGGCCACCACCGTCAGCAGCAGCGCCATGGCAGCGGTGACCCGCGTGGCGCGGATCGAGCCGGTCAGCGCCACCAGCAGGATGACGAGCACATAGACCACCGCGATGGCGAAATCGAGTGGCGTGAGGGCGTCGATCGCGAACACGCACAGGCCCAGAAGGCCTGCCGCGCCCATCAACAGCCGGTTGGTGGTTGGGTTGTACATGCCCTTTCCGCTCGTCTTGCTGGTTATCGGTATGCCATGCCCATGACCGGCAGCATGATCCGACGCTGATATTAGCGCTGGATGACTGGTCGAGGAATCATATGAAGGTATAGGAGATGTCCATGCATTTGTCGCCATCTCCGAACCACGGATGCGATTCCGAAACCGGTTGATCTGGGGACAATCGGCGTCATTGGCACAGGCGCACAGTCGAGATGGACACTCGCCCGCTCCGCAGGCGGCCGCGAGTGCACAGAATCGGGGCACATCGCCCCTTGGCAAGCCCTACTGGAGCCCATCATGACGAATACCCAACTCGACGATCCCGGCCTGGCCGTAACCGAAATCTCCGACCATCTGAACCGGCTGCTGGCCGATGTCTTCGCGCTGTACCTGAAGACCAAGAACTTCCACTGGCACATGTCGGGCCCGCACTTCCGCGACTACCACCTGATGCTGGACGAGCAGGCGACCCAGATCTTTGCGATCACCGACGACGTGGCCGAGCGCGTGCGCAAGGTTGGCGGCACGACGCTGCGCTCGATCGGCGCCATTGCACGACTCCAGCGCGTGCGCGACAACGACGCCGAAGACGTCTCGCCCAAGGCCATGCTGCGCGAACTGCATGCGGACAACCTCAAGCTGGTGGAAGCCATGATGGATGCCCACGCGGTGTGCGACGACCATGCCGACGTGGCCTCGGCCAGCCTGCTGGAAAACTGGATCGACGAGGCGCAGCGCCGCGCCTGGTTCCTGGCGGAATCGGTCAAGTAATCCGGCAGCCACGTTCCGGCGCCCACCGCCGGAACGCGGAAGCGGCGTGTTATCACCGCAATCAGCTTGACGGCGCGGGGCCCAGCGACTGCGCGACCCATAGGTCACAGATGGACTGCCAGGCCGAATCCGGTCCGTGGCGCGGAGTGAAGAAGCGGGTTCAACAGCGTGAGGCCGCAATGGCGCGCCGGCCACGATGTGCGAAAGCCCTGCCGGCCCGGAGGCCCGCAGGGCTTTCTTGTGTTTGCCCGGCATGGGGGCTGCGACTCAGGCGGCCACCTTGCCGCGGAACACGTGGTACTGGTACAGGTTGTAGCCCAGCATGACAGGCAGCAGCACGCCGATGCCGATCAGCATGAATACCAGCGTGTGGTCGTCAGAGGCCGCATCCAGCAGCGACAGCCGGCCCGGCACCACGTTCGGGAACAGGCTGATGGCCAGGCCGCCGAACGACACCAGGAACAGCAGCACCGCGGCGCGGAACGGCGCGCGGCGGCTGCCCGTCCAGGTCGACCCGGAAATCCAGGCGACCGCCAGCGCGGCCACTACGCCCAGGGCCACCAGCACGGCCAGCACGCCATGCTGGTGCCAGCGCTCGGTGCCGATCAGGCTCAGCCGCAGCGTGGCGCCAGAGAGCACCAGCGCGCTGACCACGGTGATCGGCAGCGTCGCCAGCGTCCAGTGGCGTGCCGACGCCTCCACCGGGTACGACGTCTTCTTGATCAGGTAGGTGGCGCCCAGCAGCGCATAGCCGGCGGCTACGCCCACGGCGGCAAACAGCGTGAACACGGCGTTCCACGTGCCCGGATTGAGCCCGGTGATGATGCGCCCCAGGATCACGCCCTGGGCCACGGCGGCCAGCAGGCTGCCGATGCCGAAGATCCTGTCCCAGAACGGGCCGCGATGCGTGGCATGGCGGAACTCGATGGCCGCGCCGCGCATGATCAGCCCGGCGATCAGCGCCATCAGCGGCAGGTAGAGCTGGGGCAGCAGCATGGCATAGGCAGCCGGGAAGGCGCCGAACAGGCCGCCCCCCAGCACGACAAGCCACGTTTCGTTGGCATCCCAGACGTGGACGATCGATTCGACCATCACGTCGCGCCGTTCGCGCTCGGGCTCGAACAGGCTCAGGATGCCGATGCCGAGATCAAAGCCGTCCGTGACGACATAGGCGGCCAGCATCAGCCCCAGGATGCAGAACCAGAGCGACACCAGCAGGGTGTGGGCAGAAGTTTCCATGGCGAAGGTCCGGTGGTCAGTAGGTACTGCGCTCGGCGGTGGCCCGCAGGGCGGCGGGGACGGGTGCCGGCGCCGTGAGCGTCAGGTCCGGCCCCTGGCGCAGCCAGCGCGCGGCCAGCCACGTGAAGGTCACCAGCAGCACTGCGTAGAAGGCGCCGAACATCGCGATGCTGCCCGTCACGTCGGCGGTGGTGATGGCGGTCGAAACACCTTGCGGCGTGCGTAGCAGGCCATAGACCAGCCACGGTTGGCGGCCTACCTCGCGTACGATCCAGCCGCACTCGACGGCCAGGTACGGCAGCGGAATGGCGACGATCCACGCCAGCAGCAGCGCACGGTGCTGGCTCAGGCTGGCGGGCTGGTGGCGCGTGCGGCGCAGCACCCGCGCCGTCCACAGTGCCAGCACCACGAACAGCACGCCAATGCCGGCCATCACGCGGAACGCGTAGTAGAGTAGCGGCAGCATCGGGGGCTGGTCGGCGCGCGGAATGTCCGCCAGGCCCGTGACGGTGCCATGCACCTTGTGCGTCGCCAGCAGGCTCAGCATGCCGGGGATCTCGATGGCCCAGTCGTTGCGCTGGGTGGCCTGGTTGGGCCAGGCCAGCAGCGACCACGACGCGGCCGTGCCCGGCGCGTTGGTCTGCCAGTGGCCTTCGATGGCGGCGCCCTTGGCCGGCTGCGTCTCGAAGACGTCCACGCCGCTGCCATCGCCCAGCCATACCTGCAACGGTGTCACGATTACCAGCAGCACCATGGCCAGCCGGAACGAGCGCGCAAAGAACTCCGGCTGCCGCCGCTTCAGCAGATACCAGGCCGAGATGCCGGCCACCACCACCAGCCCGGTTTCCAGCGCGGCCAGCCACATGTGGCCGATGCCCCAGAGCGCGTCGGGATTGAAGATCGCGTGCAGGTAGTTGGTCACGACGATCTTGCCGTCCGTCACCGCCACGCCGGCCGGGGTCTGCATCCACGAATTGGCCACCATGATCCAGAAGGCCGACAGCGACGATCCCAGTGCCACCATGCCGGTGGCGAACAGGTGCACGCCGCGCGGCACGCGATCCCAGCCGAACATCATGATGCCGATGAAGCCGGCTTCGAGCATGAACGCCATGGCGCCCTCGAAGCCGAGGATGTTGCCGAAGAACTGCCCCGTGAACTGCGAGAACGCGCTCCAGTTGGTGCCGAACTCGAATTCCATCGGGATGCCGCTGACCACGCCGACGGCAAAGTTCAACAGCAGCAGCTTGCTCCAGAAGCGCGCGTGGCGATACCACGCCAAGTCGTTGGTGCGGATCCACAGCACTTCGACGATGAACAGGAAGGCCGACAGGCTGATGGTCAGGATCGGCCAGAGAATATGAAAGATCGCGGTGAAGGCGAACTGCAGCCGCGACAGGTCTGTGACGTCATGCATGGCGGGTTACCGGGCGTTGGATCGGTAGGCGATGGTGGGCTGCGCATCGTCCAGCACGGGCGCCAGGGCCACGCCGGCGTTGTCCATGGCGGTGGCCAGGATCATCGCGTCGGCGTTGAGCGCGGGTGGACGCGAACGCTGTGGCCGAAACACCAGGTCGCTCTTGTCGATGGGCTGGCCGGACAGCGCGCAGACGCCGGTGTCGCGCGCCGAGCCGATGGTCCAGACCTGCGCCCCGTAGCGGCAGTGCGTGGCGTCGCGCCAGCTCACCACCGCCATGGCGCCACTGAGCCGCTCGATGATGCTGACGATCGGCGCATGGGCACGCAGCGCGTTGTCCTCGGCCGTGTAGGTCAGCGCGGCTTGCGTCTGCCGCTGCGGTTCCAGCAGGGCGATGGTGCGCAGCCATGCGTCGCAGGCGCTGTCGCGCACGTTCGCCAGATCGCGGGTGTCGACGGATGCGGAGTACAGGATTTCAGCCATGGGAGCTCCCGGGAGTTGAGGTGACCTTGACGCGCCAGCAGTGCGGCGTGTCGCCGACGAAGCGCTTGAAGACCGTCGTGAAATGGGCCTGCGAACGGAATCCGCAGCGCATGGCCACTTCCAGCACGCTGCCGTCACCGCCGCGCAGCAGGTCCTGTGCGTGTTCGATGCGGCGGCGCACCAGGTATTCGTGCGGGCGCATGCCCGTGGTGCGGCGGAACTGCGCGGCAAAGTACATGCGCGTGAGCCCGGTGCTGCGGGCGATATCGGCCAGCCCGATCGGGGCCGATAGATTCGCGTCGATGAACTCGATGGCGCGGCGCAGGCGCCATTGGGGCAGCGTGGTCACCGCACGCGTGCTCGATGCGATGCGCTGGAAATGATTGGCCACCACGCGGGCCACGATGGCCAGCGCCACGCTGTCGGCAAAGATGCGGCCCAGCCCCGGGTCCTGCGAATGCGCTACGGCCAGTGCCTGGCCCAGCCGTTCCAGCGCCGGGTCGGCATGGAAGAACGGATCGTCGAGCCGCAGATCGCCATCGTGGGCGTGGCCGAACTGGTCGGCATAGCACGCCGCCAGCACCGACTGGGGCACGAACAGGTGCAGCACGTCGCTGGCCGATGCGTACACGGCGCTGGTGGCGATGCCGGGCGCGGTCACGTGGACCGCGCCGGCGCCCAGGCGTCCGTCGAACACCGGCATGCCGCCACACAGGAAGCGGATCGAGCTGGACCGCAGGTTGATGGCGATGCAGTGCCGGGTCGGATCGCCGGTGTGCGACACCATGTCAGGCGGCTCGCCGTCGCAGGTCCAGCGCGACACCACGATGGCGTCGCGGTGACCGGGCGCGGTAACCGCCTCGGGTGCGTGGCGCCAGCGGGTTTCGCACTGGACGAATCCGGGTGCCTGTGCGGCGGCAACGCGCAACTGGGGCGCGGCCCTGGCGGGCGTGGCGGAGGGGGTGTCAGGGGCGTCGAGGACGACGGTCGCTACATCTTTCATGGCAGGGCTCCCGGGATGCGGTGTCGGTGCGGCGGCGGGCATTCACTCGGCGTACTGGAGGAACGCGACGGCAATCAAAATCAGGTTCAGCACGGCGAGGACGATCCAGCCGTACATCAGCAGCAGGCTTTCCTGTTCGGACATGACGGCCCTCACAGGTGGTGGTGGTGCGACAGTACGGCGTGCGCCGCGGCGTGAACGGGCTCGATGGCCTGTTGCCACATGCCGTACACCATGGCGCCGGCCACGCCGACCGTGGCGAAGGCGAGAGTGATGGCGATGATCGGCATCCAGAGTTTCTGGTGTGTCATGGTGCGGCTCCCGTGGAAGCAGTCTGTGGTTGACTGAATGCTAGGAGCCGGGGACGGATGCCCACAATTGCCGCGTAGGTGGTGCGGTGTTAAACGAAGGTATAGGCCGGGCCAACGCAATGCACCGGAACGGGGCGGATTGGGGCGGTCCCGCCACCCGGCCGTGCCATCCCGAAATAACGTGGCGTTCGCAACCACGGCCCGACGCGCCAGCGGCCATCATTCCCGGCATCAACCATCGGAGTGGGGCCGTGATGCATGCCGCTACCGGATGGCGGCACCTGCCCGTGGCCGCCGCCGTCCTGACTACCCTGGCGCTGACGGGCTGCGCCGCGTTCGACCACAGCCGCCCCACGCAGGCGCCTGCAGTGGTTACCGACACCGCGCAAAGTCTGCCGGCCCAGCATGGCCAGTGGCCGTCGCAGGACTGGATCGACCGTTTTGGCGATCCGCAGCTTGGTGCGCTGGCGCGCGAGGCCGTGGCCGGCAGCCCGACGCTGCAGGCCGCGCAGGCGCGTGTGGAGGCGGCCCGGGCCGTGGCCGAGGGCGCGCGCAGCGGCCTGTATCCCGATGTCGATATTCGTGGCGGCGTGTCGCGCCAGCGTATTTCGGAGACCGACCTGCTTGGCGCCACGCCGCTCTCGGGGCGCTGGATCAACCAGGTGCAGTTATCCAGCGGGCTGACGTATGACCTGGACTTCTGGGGCAAGCACCGCAGCGCGCTGCAGGCCGCGCTGTCTGGCGTGCGCGAGGCCGAGGCCGAAGACCAGGCCGCGCAGTTGCTGCTGACCACGGGCGTGGCACGCGTCTATGCGCGGCTGGCCACGCTCTATGCGTTACGCGACATCACCACGCAAACGATTGCCCAGCGCCGCGAACTGGCTGCGCTGGGCAAGGCCAGGCTGGTGGCCGGGCTCGACACCCAGGTGGGCATCACGCTGCAGGACGCCGACCTGGCCAGCGCCGAGGCCGATCTGACCCATATCGACGACAACATCGCGCTGACTCGCCACCAGATTGCCGCGCTGCTGGGCAGGGGCCCCGACCGCGGGCTGGCGATTGCCCGCCCCGTGCTGCTGACGGGCGCGGGCGGCCAGCCGTTGGCCGGACTGCCCGATGACGCGCGCATTGGGCTGCTGTCGCGCCGCCCGGAACTGGTGGCTGCGCGGTGGCGCGTGGAGGCTGCCTCGAAAGACATCGAGGTGGCTCGCGCGGAATTCCTGCCAGACGTCACGCTGTCGGCCATGGCCGGGCTGACCACCATCACGCCGTCCGATTTCCTGCTTGGCGCGAGCCGCGCCTTTGCATTGGGTCCGTCGCTGCGGTTGCCGGTGTTTGAAGGCGGCCGGCTGCGCGCCAACCTGCACGGGCGCTACGCCGATTACGACGCGGCCGTGGCGGACTACAACCAGACGCTGACCAATGCGCTGCGCGACACGGCCGATACCGTCAGCAGCCTGCAGGCCGTGGCCGCCGAGACCGCGCAGCGGCAGCGTGCCCTGGCGCTGGCCGACCATGCCTATACGCTGGCCGCCGGCCGCTGGCAGGCGGGCCTGGCCAACCAGCTGGCCGTGCTGACGGCGCAGGACAGCGTGCTGGCGCAGCAGCGCCAGGTGGCACAGCTGCAGGGGCAGCAACTCGATCTCCAGTTCCAGCTGGTCTGGACGCTCGGCGGCGGCTACGTGGGGCCGTTGCCGGACCACGCCGCAGCCCAGGCCACCGCGACACCCCATCCCACGACCCCCACACCATGAACACACTCGCAACGCCCGCCGCGCCCGCCGCGCCCGCACCGTCGGCCGAGATGCGGCCTGTGCCGCGCCGCCGACTGATCACCGTGGCCGTGCTGGTCGCCGTGACGGGCATCGGCGCCGGCGCCTACTGGTGGACCATCGGCCGGCATTACGCATCCACCGACGACGCCTATGTGGCCGGCAACGTGGTGCAGGTCACGTCGCTGGTGCCGGGCACGGTCGTGTCGATCGCGGCCGACGATACCCAGCGCGTGACCATGGGTCAGCCGCTGTTGGGGCTCGACCCGACCGATAGCGAGGTGGCGCTGCAGCAGGCCGCCGCGCAACTGGCCGAAGCGGTGCGCCAGGTGCGCACGCTCTATGTCAACAACGGCGCGCTGCAGGCGAACATCGCACAGCGGCAGGCCAACGTGGAGAACGCCCGTGACGATCTACGCAGGCGGATGTCGGTCGACGGGACCGGTGCCGTATCGAAAGAGGACGTCGACCACGCCCGGTCCGCGCTCAAGGAAGCGCAGGCGGCGTTGCGCGCCGCGCAGGAGCAACTGGCATCGAACCTGGCCCTGACGCACAACACCACCGTCGCGCAGCATCCCGACGTGGCGCGTGCCGCCGCCAGCTATCGGGCCGCCTACCTGGCCCACGCGCGGTCGACGCTGCCGGCGCCGGTCACCGGCTTCGTGGCGCGCCGCGCGGTACAGGTGGGCCAGCGCGTGGCGCCCGGCGTGCCGCTGATGGGCGTGGTGCCGCTGGACCAGGTCTGGGTGGACGCCAACTTCAAGGAAAACCAGATGCAGGACATGCGCGTGGGCCAGCCCGTGTCGCTGGTGGCCGACTTCTATGGCGGCCAGGTGCGTTACGACGGCAAGGTGGCGGGCTTCGCGGCCGGCACCGGGGCCGCGTTCTCGGTGCTGCCCGCGCAGAACGCCACGGGAAACTGGATCAAGGTGGTGCAGCGGCTGCCGGTCCGGATCACGCTCGATCCCGCGCAACTGGCGGCCCATCCGCTGCGCATCGGCTTGTCGATGCGGGCGACGGTGGATGTTCACCAGCACGACGGCGCCAGCCTGAACACGCTGCCGGCCGTGACGCCGCTGTCGACGGACGTCTACGCATCCATAGGCCGCGATGCCGACGCGAGCATCGCCAGGATCATCGCGGCCAACGCGGGTTGAGGGTCAAGCGAGTCACGCGCGTCAAGGGAGCTGGAGGAGCTGGAGGAGCTGGAGGAGCTGGAGGAGCTGGAGGAGCTGGAGGAGCTGGAGGAGCTAGGGGGCGTTAAGGAAGTTAGGAGCGTCTCTCTTGCCGCGCCGGCTGGCTCTGTAGTGGTCAAGTTTTTTCAGACAGGTATTAGGGTGGTCTGTTGGAACTTGTCCTCGTAGTCTGTTGGCGACGTGTAGCCCAGTGTCGAATGCAAGCGCACCGGGTTGTAGAAGCCCACGA
>NZ_PJRP01000029.1 GCF_002858765.1 Cupriavidus pauculus | reverse complement strand
GGTCGACGCGGTTGCCCAGGAAGACCAGCTTCCACGGCCACGCCGCCGAGAAAGACCCCGAGCGCACGATGAAGATAGCCGATTCATTAAATGGCGGGGCGTCGTCGGGCGCCAGGCCGTAGAGGTTCAGGTAGTCGAGATCGCGGAAGGTAAAGGTGTCGTCGCCCTGGCGGATCTGCACGCGGTCGTAAAGGCCGCCGCGCACAAAGCCCGACCCCTTGAACGATTCCTTGCCGGCCGTGCGAATCACGAAGATCGCATTTTCTCCAGAACGCAGGCTTTGCCGCAGGTTCTGCCATCCGCGCTCACCCAGCACGCTGCGTCCCACGTCAGGATGGTTCAGGTCACCGAACCAGAGTTCGATGAACGGCTCGCTCGACTTTTCAAGGCCCACCTGGCTGGTGTCGATGCGCAGCGTCTTGACGAGGCCCTGGTCGACCAGGGCCTTCCAGGTCAACTGCGGATTGCCAGCCGCGAACTGTGCGGCTGCGCGCTGTACCGGCGCCAGGATGCCGACCTGCCGCGCCACGGCCGCGCCGGACGTCATCAGCACCTGATTCTGGGCGATGACGGTCACAGTGGCGCCCGAGATGGCATCGACGCCAAGCACGCCTTCGTCCGGGCGCGCACTGCCGATCTCGATCTTGTCGGTGACGGACTTCCCGACGTACTGCGCGTTGAAGCGTGGCAGCGCGGTTTCGGGAATGCCAAGCAGCAGGATCGGCTCGGAGTGCTTGAGCACCTTGATGCCGACAAAGCGGCCCGCGTTGTCCATGCCGATCAGCGTCACCACGGGCTTGCCGGAGTAGGCCGGCGTGTCGGTGATATCGGTCGACAGCATCACGTAGCCCAGCAGCGGGCGCTTGCCATCGGCGCCAGCAGGTCCGTAGGCCTCGACGTATGGCGGCTGGCCCTTGCGTACGGAAAACGTATCCGCGCCAGGAAAGACTTCCTTGCAGGGGGCCCGGGCGCACAGGTCGGGCACGGTGGCCAGGTCGTCGGGCAGATGCGCCTCGTAGGCCGTATCGGCCAGGGCGGGGTGCCACGCGTGGGCGGCAAGCAGCAGCGCGGCCAGCAGGGCCGCGCGCAAGACGGAGAGAATTGACATGGCTCGGGGGCGTCGCCCGTCCGCGCGCGTGGGGACTGCGCGGACGGCGGGGCGGGCGTCAGGCTTCGACGATCATGCGGGTACGCATTTCCAGGTGCAGCGCGTGGCAGAAGTGGGTGCAGTAGCACCAGAAGACGCCGGGCTTGTCCGCGATAAACGTCACGGAGGCCGTTTCCTGCGGGTTCACGATGAAGTTGACGTTGTACTTCGGGATCGCAAAGCCGTGCGTCAGATCCTCGACCTTGTCCAGGTTGGTCAGGATCAGCGTGACCTCGTCGCCCTTCTTCAGCTTGAACTCGCGCAGGCTGAACACGGGCGCCTGCGACGTCATGCGCACCGTCACCTTCTTGCCTTCGCGCGTGACGCCCGACTTGTCCGGGCTGACCGCCAGCGGGAAGTCGTCCATCGCATAGACCTGCTTCGGCTTCACCAGGTCGCGCTTGAAGATGACGAAGTCATGCGGCTCGCCGCGCACCGGGTGGTCGGCCAGCAGCACCATCTTGTCGCCGGAGATGTCCACCAGCTGTTCGTTCTCGGCGTGCAGCGGGCCCACCGGCAGGAAGCGGTCCTTCGAGAACTTGCAGCCCACGGCCAGGTACTTGCCATCGGCCGCAATCGTTTCCGACTGCGAGGCGTTGACGTGGCCGGGCTGGTATTGCACGTCGAGCCGGTCCACCACGTACTTGGCGTTCTTGTCGCCGCCGTGGAAGCGGATGGCCGCGTCGACGTTCCACTTCACGAGCTGGCTGTCCAGGAACAGCGTGGTGTAGGCATTGCCGCGCCCGTCGAACGCGGTATGCAGCGGCCCCAGGCCCAGTTCGACTTCGGCCACGATGGCGTCGTCGATCTTCTCCATCTTGCCGTCGAACCAGTCGAGCACCTTCGACAGCTCGATTACCGTGCAGGTTGGCGACAGCTTGCCGGCGCAGATGAAGTACTTCTGGTCGGGGCTGGCGTTCACGCCGTGCGGGTTCTTCGGCACCGACACATACGCGGTCAGCGCAGTCTTCGGGTCCGGGTTGGCGGCGTGCGTGCCGTCCACCACCGGCACCTTCGAGTCGCCGTAGGTCTTGAACTTGCCGGCCTTGACGGCCGCCTCGATACGGGCGATGTTGAAGAACAGGCAGGCGTCGCGCTCGGCCGACATCATCTCCTCGAAGTGCGCGCCGTTCTCGGTGTTGTACTGGTTGGTAGCGGCCAGCTTGCCGTCATACGACGTGGCCACGAGGTCGCAGTTGCCGTCGATCAGCACCTGCCAGCGCACGGCCATGGTCTCGGCGTCGACGCACGAGAACAGGCTGCGGTACTTCGTGCCGTCGTCGGTCGGCGTGTTGGGCAGCGGAATGGCGAACTCGGCGCCGCAGAACACGCGCGTGGTGTAGTTGATGGCCGGGTCCACCGGGTCGCGCTTGTCCGGGAAGATACCGTGGAAGCCCTGCACATTGGGCAGCTCGGTGATCTTGTCGCAGATGAAGTAGTCGAGCCGGATGCGTGCGATGCGCGAGTTGATCTTATCGTTGATCCACGCGTAGCGGCCGTCGTAGTTGCCGTCCTTGTACGACGCGTGCGTGTGGTGCGTGTCGCCGACGGTGTAGCGCAGCGAGCCGTCCGGCTTGGTGCCCATGACCTTCTTCGACTCGTTGGTGATGCCCCAGCCCACCAGCGCATCGGGCACGAAACACGGGATGCGCAGCAACTCGCGGCCCGACGGCAGGCCCAGCACGCGCATGTCGCCGGTGTGGCCGCCGCTCCAGAGGCCGTAGTACGTATCGAGTTCGCCCGGCTTCAGGTGGATGTTGGCGGCGCTGCCGCCGTGCGCCGTCGCCGGTGCCGCCTTGCCTTCGCTGCTGGCGCTCGCCACGGCGGCGCCCTTGTCGGAACATGCTGCGATACCTGCCAGGCTGGCCATGGCGGCCGTGCCCAGGAACTGGCGGCGACCAATTCCGCCTGCAGCGTTCCTGTTCTCGTTCTGCTTGCTCATCGAGACCCTCGGGATAGTAATGACCGGCAGTTCCGGCCAGAAATGAAATCGCACTGGAATTGACGAGATATTCCGGGCTCTTTCCAAAGAGGGGATTGATGGCGGTCAACGAATCAAAGAAATTATGATTCTCAACAACAGTTTGATTTGTTCCAACGCGCGGGGCTTGCAGCATTTCTAGAATGGCTGTTTTGCGATACGAGGGGAACGGATCATGGAGCAGGCCAACATTTTCCGGCCGGAGACGGCGGGCATGTCCGCGCACGGCGCGGCGCGGCGCCGATGGGTGCAGGCCGTGCCGTTGCTGGCCACGGCGCTGTGGCTGCGCCCAGTGCTGGCGGGCGTGGGCGTGGCGCAGTCATCGCGCACGCTGATGGGGACGCGCTTGGACATCACCGTGGATGGCGTGGACCAGCGCACCGCCGACGCGGCCATGCAGGCGGCCTGGACGGAGATGACCCGCCTGGCGGACATGATGAGCCGTTACCGCCTGGGCAACCCCGTTCACGCGATGCAACTGTCGGCAGGGCTGCAGCCGGTGCCGGTGCCGCCCGAGATGCTGCGCGTGTTGACGATGGGGCAGGCCGTCTCGGCGCGCAGCCGTGGCGCGTTCGACATGACGGTGGGGGCCTTGACCGGATGGCGCTTTGATCGGGCCGAGCCGGTGGTGCCGGCCGCCGACGAGATCGCGCGTGAACTTCGGCTTGTGGATTACCGCGACCTGTTGCTCGACCCGACGCGGCAGACGGCGTTCCTGCGCCGGCGCGGCATGCGGGTCGACCTGGGCGGCATCGCCAAGCTGACCATCCTGCAGGCCGGCATGGCCGTGCTCAAGGCGCATGGCGTGGAAGCGGCAATGATCAACGGCGGTGGCGACGTGCTGGTCAGCGGGCAGCCGCAGGGCCGCACAGGGGCACATCCGGGGAGCCATTCGCACGAGCAGGACTGGCGCATCGGCGTGCGCGACCCGATGGCGCCTGCCACGCTGATCGGTGTGCTGCGCCTGCGCGGCGATGCCGTGGTGGCCGCGTCGGGCGACTACGAGCGCAGCTTCACGGTGGCGGGCAAGCGCTACCACCACATCCTCGATCCCGACACCGGCATGCCGGAACAGCGCATGCGCGGCGTGGTGCTGGTGGCGCGCCATGCGGATGCGGTCAACGGCATGGGCCCGGCGATGATGGTGGCGGGGCAGGGGGCAGGGCAGCGCTGGCTGGGCGCGATGTCGGGCGTGGACGCGCTGACGGTGGATGCGGCGGGAACACGGTGGATGTCCGCCGGCATGCGCGAACGGCTTGGCGCTTGCAGCGGAGAACCTGTCTGCACGACCTGACATGCAAGCATTGTCCCGAGGGGCCGAAATGCCTCGTTACACGGCTTACAGAACGGGCGTCCTCCTGCGGGTGGGCTGCGGCATTACTGGAGGCAGGGCAACGGCCCTGACAACACAAACCAGCAAACGCCATCCATCGGAGGAAATCATCATGAAGCGCCATTCCGTCTTGCTCGCCGGGCTGTTCGTCGCGGCATTTTCCGGTATCGCCAGCGCACAGACTGGCGCGGTCATCCATGACACGCAGCGGGACATCAATCAGCAGCAACGGATCGAGAGCGGCCTGCAATCGGGGGCCCTGACCACGCACGAGGCGGCGGGCCTGGAAAAGCAGGAGGCGCGCGTGGATCGCATGCAGGCCAACGCGGAGCGCAGCGGCCGCGTGTCGCCGCAAGAGCAGGCGCGCATCCAGAACGCGCAGAACCGTCTGAGCCAGGACATTGCACACGACACCCACAATGGTGCGCTCGGCAATCCGAACAGTGTGTCGTCGCAACGGATGCAGGCCGACGTCCAGCGCAATGTCCAGCAGGAAACGCGAATCCGCAATGGCGTGCAGAGCGGCGCGCTGACCAATCGGGAGACCGCGCAACTGGAACGGGGTGAAGCGCATGTGGACCGCACGGAAGCCCGCGCCGGCCGCAACGGCCATGTGGGCGCCGGCGAGCAGGCCGCCGTGTCGCGTGCGGAGAGCCATGCCAGCGGCAAGATCTATCGGGACAAGCACAACGGCCGCGTGCACGGGTAAGGCTGGGCAGGGCCCCTCTGCCGTGCGCCGGGAGAGGGGCTTGCTGGTTAGCTGGCCACCGCCACCTTCACCTGCTTAAGCGCGTGAAACGGTTCAAGCTGGGCCGGCGTGGCCTCGGCGTCGGTGACCAGCGTCCAGGCACGCTCCAGCGGGGTCCAGTGCTGCTGGCGGGCGCGCCCTAGCTTGGTGGAATCGACCAGCACGAAGATGTCGGCGGCCTGGCGGATGATGCATTCCTTCAGGTAGGCCTGCTCCGCGCTGGCTTCGCACAGGCCCACGCCGGCCACCACCCCGTCGGCACCCAGGAACGCCTTGTCGACGCTGATGCGTGACAGCGCCACCTGCGCCAGCGGCCCGAACGTGCCCATGCTCGACGGGCGTACATCGCCGCCGATCAGCGTAACGCGAATTCTGGGCAGGCCCGCCAGCGCGGTCACGGCCAGCAGGTTCGTGGTGTAGACGTGCAGGTCTTCGCGCGCGGCCAGCAGGCGGGCCAGCGCGGCGGCGGTGGTGCCGCTGTCCAGCAGCACCGCATCGCCGTCCTGCACGAAGCTTGCCGCCAGGCGCGCGATGGCTTCCTTCTGGTCGCGCTGCAGGGCCTTGCGTTCCTCGAGCGATGCCTCGGGTTCGTGCCCGCCCACCTGCATCAGTGCGGCGGCGCCGCCATAGGTGCGCACGATGCGGCCTTCGCGCGCCAGCGCGGTCAGGTCGCGGCGCACGGTGGCCTCGGACACGCCAAGGCTGGCGGTCAGGCGGTCGACGTTGGCGTCCTCACCCGCAAGCACGAGTTCGAGGATGGCGCGGCGGCGGTCGGCGGCTTTCATGACGGAGACAAGAAAAAGGGGATCAAAAAACGATCCCCGATCTTACAGCAGTGCAGGCGCGGTCAGATGCGCGCCCCGGCGACCGGGCGCGACCAGACGCGATCAGGCGCGCCGTGTGGCCAGTTCCGCGCCCTGGCGCAGGGCTTCCAGCAGGCTGCGCTCGTCGGCGATGCCCTTGCCGGCGATGTCGAACGCGGTGCCGTGGTCGACCGACGTGCGGATGACCGGCAGGCCGACGGTGATGTTCACGCCGGCTTCCAGACCCAGCACCTTCACGGGGCCATGGCCCTGGTCGTGGTACATCGCCACCACCAGGTCGAAGTCGCCCCGGCCGGCGCGATAGAACAGCGTATCGGCCGGCAGCGGGCCTTCCACATCCACGCCCTGCGCGCGCAGGGCCTCCACGGCCGGGATGATCTTCTGTTCTTCCTCGCCCTGGCCGAACAGGCCGTTCTCGCCGGCGTGCGGGTTGATGCCGCACACGCCAATGCGCGGCGCGGCAATGCCGGCGCGCTTGAGCGTGGTGTTGCCGCGGTCGATCGTGCGCTGCACCAGGCCCGGCTCGATCTTGCGGATGGCGTCCATCAGGCCGATGTGGGTGGTCACGTGGATCACGCGCAGCTTCGGCGCCACCAGCATCATCGATACCTCGGGCGTTCCGGTCAGGTGCGCCAGCATCTCGGTATGGCCCGGGAACTTGTGGCCGCCGGCGTGCAGCGCTTCCTTGTTCAGCGGCGCGGTGCAGATGGCGTCGATCGTTTCCTGCTGCGTCAGTTGCACGGCGCGCTCGATGTAGCGGAACGCGGCGTCGCCGGCCACGGCCGACAGCTTGCCGAAGGGCAGGTCTTCCGGGATCAGGCCCAGGTCGATGCAATCGATCGTGCCCAGCTCGAAGCGGGCTTCCGCAGGCGATGCAATGGCGCGGATCTTGAGCGTCGAGTTGACCAGGCGGCCGGCCTGTTCCAGCCGGCGCGCGTCGCCGATGACCAGCGGGCGGCACTGGGCGTAGACGCTTTCGTGCGCCAGGCTCTTGACGATGACTTCGGGGCCAATGCCCGTGGCATCACCCATCGTGATGCCGATAACCGGAATGTAGTCGCTCATTTGTCCATGTCCCGTTTGGTGGGGAAATCAGTCTTGGCGCATGGCTTGCCAGGCAAGCCATAGCGCGGCGTCGGTGCCGAACGCGCCCGCCTTGGTGGCGATGCGGCGCGTGGGGCCCGTGAGGGTTTCGGATAGCGGCACGCCGGCTTCCACCTCGCGCTTCAGCGTGAGGGCGCCGATGCTGGCAGCCGCCAGCATCGCACGTGCGGTTTCGCCGCCGGTGGCGATCAGGCCGCCGACGTGCGCAAAGTAGGGCAATACCAGCTTGGCCAGCGCAGTGGACAACTGCGGCCCTTCGGCCGGGTCGAATGCGTCGTCGCGGCCGATGCTGACCAGCAGGTCGCGGCCGTCTTTCAGGCATTCGGCAATCGACTGCTGCGACGCGATCCATGCCGCGTGATGCGCGCCGTCGCGCAGCGCCTGCGGCGGCACCACCAGCGCGTCGATGCCGGCCTGCTCGCAAAGGTACGTGGCCTGCCGGCCCGACACGCCGGACATGCTGCCCACCAGCGTCAGCACCGGGCCTTCGTGGCGGGGCGCTGTGGTCGGGGCTTCCACGCCACGCACGGGTGCCGCCGTCGACAGCGCGCGTGCCAGGCCGCCCGAGCCCACCCAGAACACCGGCGTGGCCAGGTCGATGGACGCCTGGGCCAGCGTGAGCAGGTCGGCTTCGATTTCGGCGTCGCAGACCACGGCGTGATAGCCCTCGGCCTGCCAGGTTTCCAGTTGCGACTGCACGGCGGCCATGCCGGCGTGCAGCGTGTACAGCGAAATGCGCGCGGTGCGCAGGCCCTGGGCTTCGAGCAGCGCCACCATGTCGGCGGGGCCGCTCAGGCCTTCCAGGTGCCAGATGTCGGTGTCTTCAAGCGGCTGGCCGTTCACGAACATCCGGCCGTCGCGCGTGATGCGGCCCATGGCCGGGAAGGCCGGGGCGACGATGGCCAGGCCGGCCACCGGCTGCAGCGCGGCCGTTTCGGCGGCCCAGTTGCCGCGCAGGGTGGAATCGATCTTCTTGTAGAGCCGGCGGTGCGCGGCAGTGCCGCAGCGCCAGGCTTCGAGATTGCGTGCCGCGGCGTCGGCCGGCGCCAGGCGGCGGCTGTCGACGTCGGCGGCCACCACATCGGCACCGCCGACTTCCGCGGCTGCCGCTGCATCCAGCGTCACCACCGTGCGCGCGCCATGCGCGGCAAAGCCGATCGCACAGTCTGCCGCGCCGGACAGGTCGTCGGCGATGATGAGCCAGCTCATGCGGCGGTCCTGGCCATGGCGGCGTTGGACTTCTGCGCCACGCGGCGCGCCACGAAGGCGGTCAGCAGCGGGGTCAGCACGGAGGTCACCACCACGCAGGCCGCCACCAGGATCGTGGCGTGCTTGGCGGCCTCGGTGTAGGCCGGGTTGGCCGCCGCTACCAGCGTGGGCACGGCCGCGGCATTGCCTGCGGTACTGGCGGCGGCAACGCCCGCCACGCCGGTGCCGCCGCTCAGGCGGTCGGCGATGTAGAGCGCGAAGCCGGTGATCACCACCACGGCAACGCCCAGGCCCAGGCCCAGCATGCCGGCCTGCCACACCTTGTGCAGGTCCAGCCCGGCGCCCAGCGCCAGCGCGAAGAACGGAATCATCACCGGCACGGCCTTGCTCAGGAATTCACGCATCTCGCGGTCCAGGTTGCCCAGGATCATGCCCAGCATCAGCGGCAGGATGCTGCCGACCAGCGTCGGCCACGGAAAGGCCGACAGGCCCGCCACGCCCAGCGTGACCATGGTCAGGAACGGACCCGATTCCAGCGACATGATCGTGTAGGCGCCCACGTCTTCGGGCTTGCCGTACTGGCCCATCAGCGCCATGTACAGGCCGCCGTTGGTGTCGTTCATCGCCGCCACCACGGCCAGCGTGGACAGGCCGGCGAACATGCCGGCGCTGATCGGCGCCTCGCCAAGGAAGTGACCCAGGATCACGCCCAGCAGGATGGCCGTGCCAACCTTGGTGGCAAACAGCACGCCGCCTTTCTTGACGATGTAGGGGGTGGCCTTGACGCTGATGCTGGCGCCCATGCAGACGTAGAACACGGCCAGGATGGGCAGCGCGCCCGTGAACAGGGCGTTGGTGAACGACCCAAAGAACTTCGGACCATCGGGGGCAAACGTTGCAACCAGCGAACCGATCAGCAACGGCACGATCATCATGCCGCCCGGCACGCGCTCGATGGCGCGCTTGATATGAATCTGCATCATCGTCTCCTGCCGCGTGGGGTGCGGCAACTGTGTGTTTTGCGCAGGCGTTTGATCGAATCGATCAAACGTGGGGCGAAGTGTAGGCCAAACGATCAATCTTGACCAGTTCGGTCACAAAAATGATTGAATTGGTCAATTATGTGCCGTCGGGTCGACCGGTGACGGTCTCATGTGATCGATGCACTGCAACAACACCCCTCTTGCGCAGGCCAGTGCATCACACGTCTTCTCGATAGACTTCGATGCCGGCCGACACAGACGGCCGCGATGACAGCTAAAAAAACAGGGAAGGGTCATGAAAACCAGACATCCGCTTGCCGTGGTGATCGGCAAGATCACGTGCGCTGCCGCCATCGTCCTGGCTTTGCCAGTGTGGGCGCAGATGCCGGCCGATCGCAAGGCCGAACTGGAGCAGGCCTGGCGCGAGGCGTCCGACAAGGCCCAGACCGGGCCGGTCAGCATCAAGCTGCGCGACCAGGCAACGCTGCAGGTGCCTGCGCACGAGGCGTTCATCCCGCAGCCTGCCGCCGGCAAGCTGATACGGGCGATGGGCAACAGCAATGACGAGCGGCTGCTGGGGCTGGTGATGCCCACGGGCGATGCCGACTGGATGGTGATCGCCAAGTACGAGCCGTCCGGCTACATCCGCGACGACGACGCTCGCGACTGGAATGTCGACGATCTTTTCAAGTCGCTGAAGGACGGCACCGACCAAGGCAATATCGAACGCGAGAAGCGCGGCATCCCGGCGGTGGATCTGCAGGGCTGGGTCGAGCGCCCGCACTACGATGCCGCCACGCATCGGCTGGTCTGGTCGATGGCCATGAGCGAGCGTGGCGCGCCGGCCAATGCGCCACAGGGTGTCAACTACAACACCTACGCGCTGGGCCGCGAAGGCTATGTCAGCCTGAACCTGGTCACCCCCCGCCAGAACGTGGAAGCCGACAAGCTCAAGGTGCAGCAGCTGCTGGCGAACCTGGATTTCGACGACGGCAAGCGCTACGCCGACTTCAACGGCAGTACCGACCGCGTGGCCGAGTACGGGCTGGCGGCGCTGGTGGGCGGGGTGGCTGCCAAGAAGCTGGGCCTGCTCGCGGTCATCGCGGCGTTCGTGGCCAAGTTCGCGAAGGTGATTGGCGTGGCGGTGGCCGGATTCGGCTACGCGGTGTCGCGCCGGTTCAAGAAGAACAAGAGCCAGGCATGACCAAGCTGCTGCTGTTGCTGTTCGGTGGGCTGAAGCTCGGCAAGCTGGCGGCGACCGGCGGCACGATGCTGGTGTCGCTGGTTGCCTATGCGTGGATCTACGGCTGGCGCTACGCTACCGGCTTTGTCGGCCTGATCCTGGTGCACGAGATGGGCCACTACCTGGCCGCGCGCAAACGCGGGCTCGACGTGGGCCTGCCGACGTTCATTCCGTTCGTGGGCGCGTGGGTGGAACTCAAGCAGTTGCCGGCCGATGTCGAGACCGAGGCCTATGTCGGCCTGGCCGGTCCCGTGCTGGGTACGGTGGGCGCGCTGGTCTGCTATCTGCTGGCGCGGTCCTACGACAGCCAGTTGCTGCTGGCGCTGGCCTATGCCGGGTGCTTCATCAACCTGTTCAACCTGATCCCGCTGTCGCCGTTCGATGGCGGGCGCGTGACGGCGGTGCTGTCGCCGCGCATCTGGCTGCTGGGGGTGCCGGTGCTGGTGGGACTCTTTCTGGTGCGGCCCAGTCCCATCCTGCTGCTGGTGGCCCTGCTTGCCGCGCCGCAGGTCATGAAGGCCTGGCGCTACGATCCGCAAGCGCCGGAGAATCGGCAGTACTATGCGATCGACGCCGAGGCACGGCTGACCTATATGCTCTGCTATCTCGGGCTCGTCGCGTTCCTGGCGATCATGACGCACGATCTGCACACGTCGCTGGGTGCCGCCCACATTCCCAACTGACACCACAAGGTAATTCCATGAGACTGATCGGCATGCTCGATTCCCCCTACGTGCGCCGCGCCGCGATCACGCTGCGGCTGCTGGGGCTGCCCTATGCGCTGGAGCAGGTGTCGGTGTTTCGCACGTTCGACCAGTTTCGCGCGATCAATCCGGTGGTCAAGGCCCCGAGCCTGGTGTGCGACAACGACATGGTGCTGATGGATTCGACGCTGATCATCGACTACGCGGAGGCACTGGCCGGCCGCAGCCTGATGCCGACGGACCTGGCCGCCCGCCAGCGTGCGCTGCGCATCGTCGGCCTGGCGCTGGCGGCGTGCGAGAAGGCGGTGCAGCACGTGTACGAGCACAACCTGCGGCCCACCGAGAAAGTGCATCAGCCGTGGGTGGAGCGCGTGGATGGCCAGTGCGCCAGCGCGTTCGCGCTGCTGGAGGCCGAGATAAAGGCCGTGCCTGTGCCATCGGCCGAGCAGGATCTCGATCAGGCGGGGCTGACAGCGGCGGTGGTCTGGACGTTCACGCAGGCGTTGCTACCGGGCCGCTTGGCGCCGGCGGCGCATCCGGCGCTGGCCGGATTCACGGCGGCCGTCGACGCATTTCCGGCGTTTCAGGCGTTGCCGCACGCCTGAACGTCAAATGTGATGTGTTGACTGAACAAGTTTGGGCGAGTCATCCGTCTGCTGTGCGATACCCCACCAAATCCCCCACAAACGGGTGATGTGGCGCTAGTCGCGTTGCATCACGATAGGCAACGGGGCGACAGGATCCTTGCCCCGCTACCACTTCAGCCCCGCGACCTCCCCGGCCAGCGGGGCTTTTTCCTTGTGGGGCCGACCGGCACTTATCGCGCCTTCAGGATGGTTTCGATCTGCGCGGCCGCGTGGCGCAGCGGCGGCAGGTAGTGCTGTTCCAGATACGCCTGGTCGCGGCTACCCAGCACCATGCTCAGGCCCAGACCGGCCACGACCTTGCCGGTCTGGTCGGTCAGCGGCACCGAGATGCCTGCGAAACCATCCACCAGTTCGCTGACCAGCGTGCAGTAGCCATCGGCGCGCACTTCTTCCAGCTTGCGTGCCAGCGCGGGGCGGGAGCTGATCGTGAAGGGCGTCAGCTTGCGCAGTTCGGCACGGTCCAGGTAGGCGGCCAGTGCGTCGTCGTCCAGCCCGGCCAGCAGCACGCGCCCCAGCGAGTGCGCATAGGCCGGCATGCGGCGGCCAATCGCCATGTCCACGCGCAGCAACTGGTTGGGCTCCTCGCGCGCCACCAGCACGACGGACTCATGGTCCAGCATGCCGATGGAACAGCTTTCGCCCGCCTCGGCGCACAGGGCCTGCAGATAAGGGCGCGCAAGCTGCGGCAGGTTCATCGACGCAAAGTAGGCATAGCCCAGGTCCATGACCTTGGGCGTCAGCACGAACTGGCGGCCTTGCTGGGCCACGTAGCCGTTGTGCGCCAGGGTCAGCAGCAGGCGGCGCGCCGCGGCCCGCGTCACATCTAGCTGTTCGGCCACGTCCTGCATCGTCAGGCGATCGGTACCGCCGGCGAACAGACGCAGCAGGGCCAGGCCCTTGGTCAGGGAATCGAGCAGTTCTTCCTTTCTGGGCGTCTCGATGGCGTCCTCGGTGACGGCGTCGGTCACGGGTTCGGTGGCTTTGGCGTCGCTGCGCGGCATGTCGGATCGAACGAATCGAAATAGGGGGTTTCTGCGGGTCAGACCTGACTTGCGTCCGGCCGCCCGATCCGTATGATAGATGTTCCGCGAACATTTGTTCGCAAAATGTGGATCGGTAGAAACCACGACAGCAGAAGACTCAGGAGACGGCAATGAAGGTGATCACCACCGCGCAGGCGGCGGAACTCGTCCAGACCGGCTGGACCGTGGCCAGCGCGGGGTTTGTGGGTGCCGGCCATGCCGAGGGCGTGACCGAGGCGCTGGAGCAACGCTTTCTGCGCGATGGCCTGCCGCGCGACCTGACGCTGGTCTATTCCGCAGGGCAGGGCGACCGCGGCGCGCGCGGAGTGAACCACTTCGGCAACGCCGGCATGACGCGCGCCATCGTCGGCGGGCACTGGCGTTCGGCCACGCGCCTGGCCACGTTGGCCATGAACGAGGATTGCGAAGGCTTCAACCTGCCGCAGGGCGTGCTGACGCATCTGTATCGCGCCATTGCGGGTGGCAAGCCTGGCGTGCTGACGAAGATCGGCCTGCACACGTTTGTGGATCCGCGCACGGCGCGGAACCCGCGTTACCACGGTGGCGCCGTCAACGGGCGGGCCCGCGACGCGATCGCGGCGGGCACCGCAAACTGGGTGGAGGCGGTGGACTTCCGTGGCGACGAATACCTGTTCTATCCAAGCTTCCGCATCGATTGCGCGCTGATCCGCTGCACCGCGTCGGACCCGCGCGGCAACCTCAGCACGCATCGCGAGGCGTTTCACCACGAACTGCTGGCGATGGCGCAGGCGGCCCACAACTCGGGCGGCATCGTGATCGCGCAGGTGGAGTCGGTCGTCGACTATCACGAGACGCTGCAGGCGATTCACGTGCCCGGCATCCTGGTGGATTACGTGGTGGTCAGCGAGCAACCGGCGCACCATCAGATGACGTTTGCCGAGCCGTACAACGACGCCTACGTGCGCCCGTGGCGTGGCGAGCGTGCCGATGCCGCCGAGAAGGCGAAGGAAGCCCAGTCGCTGCCGGCCACATCGGCTGCGCTGGACGCCCGCACCATCGTGCAACGCCGCGCCGTGATGGAACTGGCCGCGCGCCGGCCGCGCGTGGTGAATCTGGGCGTGGGCATGCCGGCCGCCGTGGGCGCGCTGGCGCACCAGGCCGGGCTCGACGGCTTCACGTTGACCGTGGAGGCGGGTCCCATCGGTGGCACACCGGCCGATGGCCTGAGCTTTGGCGCGTCGGCCTATCCCGAGGCCGTGGTCGACCAGCCCGCGCAGTTCGATTTCTACGAGGGTGGCGGCATCGACCTGGCCATCCTGGGCCTGGCGGAGCTTGATGGCCACGGCAACGTCAACGTGAGCAAGTTTGGCGAGGGCGAGGGCGCGCTGATCGCCGGCGTGGGCGGCTTCATCAACATCACGCAGAGCGCACGCGCGGTGGTGTTCATGGGCACGCTGACGGCGGGCGGCCTGGAGATCCGCGCCGAGGACGGCACGCTGCAGATCGTCAAGGAAGGGCGCGTCAGGAAGATCGTGCCCGAGGTCTCGCACCTGAGCTTCAACGGCCCGTACGTGGCGTCGCTGGGCATTCCCGTGCTGTATGTGACCGAGCGCGCCGTGTTCGAGATGCGCGCCGATGCCAACGGCGACGCGCGCCTGACGCTGGTGGAGATCGCGCCGGGCGTGAACCTGCAGCGCGACGTGCTCGACCAGTGCGCCACGCCCGTGGCCGTGGCCGACGACCTGCGCACGATGGACGCGCGGCTGTTCCGGTCGGCTCCGATGCGGCTTTGAGCGCGGCGAAAGATTCAAGAAATTACTAGAACGAAATTACTGGAACGATTACGAGAAAAGGTCCGCAGTACCGGGCCGATATTGGAGGAAGCACTGTGCAACACCGTCGTCAATCCCGTCGTCTGGCGCTTTCGGCGCTGGCTCTGGCAGCCGCGCTGCCGTTTGCATCGGCCGCTGCGCTGGCCCAGCAGAACTACCCGGACAAACCGATTCGCCTGGTGGTGCCGTTCCCGGCCGGCGGCCCGACCGACACCGCCGCGCGCATCATCGGCCAGAAGATGGGCGAGACGTTGAAGCAGACCATCGTCATCGACAACCGGCCCGGTGCCTCGGGCACCATCGGCACCGAAACCGTGGCCAAGGCCGCGCCCGATGGCTACACGCTGGTGATGCTGGCCACGCCCACGCTGCTGGCGCCGCACTTGCTGCCGCGCAAGGGCTACGACATCTTCAAGGACTTCACGCCGGTCGGTAACGCCTACGAGCTGCCGATCGTGATGGTCGTGAACCCGCAGTCGCTGCCCGATGTGACCGACCTGCAGTCGTACATCGCCCGCGCCAAGGCCGCCCCCGGCAAGATGAACTACACCAGCGCCGGCAACGGCAGCTTTGGCCATCTGTCGACCGAACTGCTGAAGAACCTGGGCCACTTCGACGTGCAGCACGTGCCGTACAAAGGCAGCGCACCGGCCATTTCCGACTTGCTGGCCGGCCAGGTGCCGATGATGTTCTCGGACATGATCGCCGCGCTGCCGCACATCAAGGCCGGCAAGCTGCGCCCGATCGCGGTGGGTTCGAGCAAGCGCGTCACGTTTGCGCCAGAGGTGAAGACCGTGGCCGAGCAGGGCTTCCCGGGCTTCGACGCGTCGTCGTGGGGTGGCCTGCTGGTGCCGGCCGGCACGCCGAAGGATGTGGTGGCCAGGCTGTCCGACGCGCTCAAGGGCGCGCTGGCCGATCCGACCGTGCAGCAGAAGATGCTGGGCGCCGGCACCGTGGCGTCGTACCTGCCGTCGGAGCAACTCGCCACGCGCATGCAGAACGACTATGCGAAGTGGGGCAAGGTCATCAAGGACAACGGCATCAAGAGCGACTGATGCTCGGGTAAAGACGGTGCGCCTGGTCCCGCTGCGGGGTGCGCGGGCCAGGCGTGCATCGTTAAATCTTCAATTTCAGGCCTGTACCGGCAGCGTCTGCTGGAATTGCGACACACCGTTCAAATCACGAAGGTCCACGGTCAGCGCGCGTGACGCGGGATCGATGTTGACCTCGCCAAAGAACTGGAAGCCGGCAAACGGCGACATGTTCTGGGCGGTGGGTGCCTTCTGGTAGACGACGCGCGGGCCGAACGTGTTGTCCAGCGGATTCGGCCCGAAGCTGCCCGCGTTGAGCGGCCCGGCCACGAATTCCCAGAACGGATCGAAATCCTTGTACACGGCGCGCTCGGGCGAGTAGTGGTGCGCGGCGCAGTAATGCACGTCTGCCGTGAGCCAGACCACGTTCTTCAGCCCGGCCTGCTTGATGCGGGTCAGAAGGCGCGCGGTTTCCAGCTCGCGGCCCAGCGCCGGGCCGTCGCCGTTGGCGATGGCCTCCCATTTGGCACGCCCTTCGGCATCCTTGCCGTCCGGTACGCCCAGGCCAATCGGCATGTCGGCGGCTATCACCTTCCACGTGGCCTGCGACGCCGTCATCTCGGCCATCAGCCAGTCCAGTTGCGCGTTGCCCAGGAAAGCGGTGGCGGCGCTTTCCGTGGTGTCGCGGTTGTAGCCGTTCGGGCCGCGATAGGTGCGCATGTCCAGCACGAACACGTCGAGCAGGGGGCCATAGGCAATCTTGCGGTGCACGCGCTCGGCCAGGCCCTGGCGGTGCCAGCGCATCGGCGCGTTCTCCAGGAAGGCGCGGCTGCCACGGGCCACCAGCAGGCGCACATCCTTTTCCTTGTAGCGGTTGTCGGCCGACAGGTCTTTCGCGTCCGACCAGTTGTTGGTCACCTCGTGGTCGTCCCATTGCCAGATCTGCGGCACCTGGCTGGCGAAGCGGCGCACATTGACATCCATCATGTTGTAGCGATGACGGCCGCGGAATTCCTTCAGTGTTTCGGCCACCTTGCTGACTTCCTCGGTCACCACGTTGCGCCAGATGCGGCCGTCTTCGGCTTTCTGCTCGGCGGTGATCGGGCTGTCGGCATAGATCGTGTCGCCGCTGTGGATAAAGAAGTCCGGGTTGCGCTGGCGCATGGCTTCGTAGATGCGCATGCCGCCCAGGTCGGGATTGATGCCCCAGCCCTGGCCGACGGTGTCGCCGGACCATACAAAGCGCACCGGCTTGTCGGTCGTCATGGCCCGAGTCCGGAAGCTGCCTTCCATCCATGCGCCTTGGCTGCGGCGCTGGCCCGGTGCCTCGAACGCCACGCGAACGTGATACTGCTGGCCCGGCAGCAGGCCGGTCAACTGGGTCCGTGCGGTGAAATCGGTCTCGCTGCTGGCCAAGGGGCCAGAGATGCGCATGGCGTTGCGGAAGCCGGGCGCGGTCGCGTATTCGACGACCATGCGCGCCGGCTGTCCGGCGCGTGCCCAGACCACCATGCCGTCGTCCGATGGGTCGCCAAGCTGGATACCGTCCGGCGCGTCCGGGCGGCCGGACGCCACCACGGCCGGTGCGGCCAGTGCCGACGGGCCGAGTAGGGTCAGGCCGGCCGCCATCCCGGCGCCCAGGCCCAGAAAGCGGCTGGAAGTGCGCAGGAAACTCCGGCGGGTGGCGTCGGAAGGCGGCGTGGCGGGAAGCGAGGGCAGGCGGGTCGTCATGGCGGAAAGCTTCGGATGTCAATGTATGTACATGGCCGGGGCGATATCGTCGCCAGCTTTTGTGACGCGTTGTTGACACGTCATTGACATGTCAAACGCCGATACTGCCCTTCAGTCCCCGTGTGCGTCCCCTGACTCTGGTGGTAGAATCCAAGTCTTTGATTTTCCGGGCAATTCATCTTTTCGCGTGTTTTCCGCCGCGCGCCGCCCGTTGAACCGTACCAGACGCGTGTCCGTTGCCTCGGCTCCGCGCCCTGCACCGACACCTCATTGATGACGATGACCAACACCCCAGACCAGACCCCAGCCGCAGAGCAGACGTTCGAGAGCTTCGGGCTGGATCCGCGCATTCTGCGTGCCTTGTCCGACCAGGGCTACACCAAGCCCACGCCAATCCAGGCGCAGGCCATTCCCGTGGTGCTGCTGGGCAAGGACGTCATGGGCGCCGCACAAACCGGCACCGGCAAGACCGCCGGCTTTGCACTGCCGATCATCCAGCGCCTGCTGCCGATGGCCAACGCCAGCGCATCGCCGGCGCGCCACCCGGTGCGCGCGCTGATGCTGACGCCCACGCGCGAACTGGCCGACCAGGTTTACGACAACGTGGCGCGCTACGCGCAGCACACCGACCTGCGCAGCACGGTGGTGTTCGGTGGCGTGGACATGAATCCGCAGACCGACGCGCTGCGCCGTGGCGTGGAAATCCTGGTGGCCACGCCGGGCCGTCTGCTCGATCATGTGCAGCAGAAATCGGTGAACCTGTCGCAGGTGCAGATGCTGGTGCTGGACGAGGCCGACCGCATGCTCGACATGGGCTTCCTGCCCGACCTGCAGCGCATCATCAACCTGCTGCCGGCACAACGCCAGACGCTGCTGTTCTCGGCCACGTTCTCGCCCGAGATCAAGAGGCTGGCGTCGAGCTACCTGAAGCAGCCGGTGACCATCGAAGTGGCACGCAGCAACTCGACCAACGAGAACGTGCGCCAGATGGTGTATTCCGTGCCGGACGGCCACAAGCAGGCCGCCGTGGTGCACCTGCTCAAGCAACGCGCCGCCGAGCAGCAGTCGAAGCAGTGCATCGTGTTCGTGAACAGCAAGATTGGCTGCTCGCGGCTGGCACGTCATCTGGAGCGCGAAGGCATCAACGCCGCCGCCATCCATGGCGACAAGACGCAGACCGAGCGCATGCAGACGCTCGACGGCTTCAAGAGCGGTACGATCGACGCGCTGGTGGCCACCGATGTGGCCGCGCGTGGCCTCGATATCCCGGCCATGCCGTGCGTGATCAACTTCGACCTGCCGTTCAGCGCCGAGGATTACGTCCACCGGATTGGCCGTACGGGCCGCGCCGGTGCCAGCGGCGACGCGCTGTCGATCCACGTGCCGGGCAACGACGACCGTCTGCTGGCCGATATCGAGAAGCTGATCAAGCGCAGCGTGCCGCGCGGTACGCTGGAAGGTTTCGATCCGACCGGCGAGCGTGCGCGTCTGGAAGAAACCGACCGCCGCCGCCAGCGCGCCGACGTGCGCCGTACGCGTGACAACGGTGCCGCCGGTAATACGGGTGGAACCGGTGGTGCGGGTGGCAACGGTGGTGCCGGTGGCCGCAGCGAGGGCGAGGAATCGGCCCCGCGCCGCCGTCGTACCGAGCCCAATGGCCGGCCGGCGTTCCGTCCGTCGGACGATCCGTTCTTCTCGCGTCCGTACGAGCCGTCGGGCAACTACACGCCGGCGCCGAAGGCCGAGGACCAACTGGCCGCCGCGCTCTCGCGTGGCCGTCAGGCGCCCAAGCGCCCGGTGGCGGCGCTGCTGGGCGGTGCGCCCCGCAAGTCGTAAGGATCGAAGCGCTCGCGGACATCGCCAGCGCTTGAAAAGTACAACGGTCCGCGTTCAGCGGGCCGTTTTCATTCCGGGCGAGGAGCGGATCGGGCTCGATGATCGCGTGGCTGCTTCACCGATCCAGCCACTGTTCCGCCCACTGCTCCGTGGCCGCAGCCAGCCAGGCCGCGACGGAGCCTTCCCCGTTCACGATGCCCAGGTGCGCACCGGCCTGCCGCAGTGGGTCGAGCGGCGCGGCCGTGTCCAGTGCCAGCGCGCCGCTTTGCTTGCTCAGTTTTTCGCCAACTGCGTTGACCACTACGGGCACGTGCAGGTACGACGGCATGGGCAGGCCGAGCAGGTGCTGCAAATGGATCTGGCGAGGCGTGGAGTCGAGCAGGTCGGCCCCGCGCACGATGTGGGTGATGCCCTGTTCGGCATCGTCGACCACCACGGCCAGTTGATACGCCCATAGCCCGTCGGCCCGGCGCAGCACGAAATCTCCAAGCTCCGTTTCCAGGTTCTGGCATTGCTGCCCCTGCCAGCGATCGTCAAAACAGATCGTGGCCGCAGGGCCGTCCGGCACGCGCACGCGCCAGGCGCGCGGCAGCTTGCCATGCAGGCCATTGCGACAGGTGCCCGGATACCCCAGCGTCTGGTGCCGCTCGCGCACGTGGATCAGCGAATCGGCGATTTCCTTGCGCGAGCAGCCGCATGGATACAGGCTTCCGGCGGCATCGAGTCGCCGCAGCGCATCGGCATAGCGTGACTCGCGGCGGCTCTGCCAGACCGGGGGCTCGTCGGGGTGCAGGCCCAGCGCTTCAAGCGTGCGCAGGATGCCAGTGTCGGCGTCCCTCACGCAGCGCGGGTAGTCGATGTCCTCGATTCGCACGAGCCAGTCGCCGCCATGGGCGCGGGCGTCGAGCCAGCTGGCCAGCGCGGTCACCAGCGAACCAAGGTGCAGCGGGCCGGTGGGGGAGGGGGCGAAGCGCCCCCGGTAGCGTTGCGGCATGGTGCGGCGGAGTTACTCCAGCGACTCCGGTTGCTGCGGTGTCTGCTGCATCAGCGCCTGCGCCAGGCGCGGGTCGTCGAGCTTGCTGGACCACCATTGCAGCGCCTTGCCGCGCGTGTTGGTGCGCCAGGCCACCTTGAAGTTGCCGGGTGCCCGCACTTCCACGGTTTCGCGCACCTGCAGCACGCCGCTTTCGATATGGGGCTGCGCCATCGGGGCCGGCAGCCAGCCGCAGCCCAGGCCGCGGATCTGCGCTTCGAGCTTGTCGCGCATGGTGGGCACCACCAGCACGTCCTGGCCGGCCAGCACGCCATGGGTGCGCGCGGGCAGGTTGCGCGAGGTATCGCCCACGGCCACGATGCGGTGCTTGGCGATCTGGATCGTCGTGAGCGGACCTTCCTCGGTGGCCAGCGGATGGTGCGCGGCCACGGCGAAGACAAACGGAATCGTGCCCAGCGGCCGCACCTGGAAGCCCTGGGTGCTCGGAATCTCGTACGCGCCGCCAATGATCAGGTCGGCCCGGTTGCTGACCAGCGCATCCCAGGTGCCGCCCAGTACCTCTTTGGAGAAACGCAGCCGGGTAGCCGTGTTCTCGGCGTAGAAATCCTGGATCACCGGCAGCAGGGCGCGGAAATTGACCAGATCGTCCACGGCGATGTTCAGGTTGGCCTCCCAGCCGGTGGCCAGCCGCTTGACGCGCCGTGCCAGGTCGTCGGCCGCGTGCAGCAGGTGGCGGCCTTCGTCCAGCAGGGCGCGGCCCGCCGGCGTCAGTTCGGCCCGGTGGCGCCGGCGGTCGAACAGCAGCACGTCGAGGTCTTCCTCGAGCTTGCGGACCACATAGGTCAGGGCGGAGGGCACCTTGCCCATCTCGTGGGCGGCGGCGGCAAAACTGCCCTTGCGCTCGATGGCGTCAAGGACTTCAAGGGATTCGAGTGACAGTGGCATATTCAGAATTTCTGAACAAGTGCTTCTAACGCGGTGCCCGCCAATATACTCCCGCTCCCCTAAACTGCCTAGCATCGAAACGCCGCTGAGCCCCGCAGCCAAGCGCTGAGGGGTTCGATTCCAGGCCACAAGGAGGGCCATCAAAATGATTGAAATCCGTAAGTCTGAAGATCGCGGTTATGCGGACCATGGCTGGCTCAAGTCGTACCATACATTCTCGTTTGCCGACTATTACGACCCGCGCCATATCCAGTTTGGCCCGCTGCGTGTGATCAATGAGGACCGTGTGGCGCCGGGCATGGGCTTTGGTACCCATGGCCACCGCGACATGGAAATCATCAGCTATGTGCTGGAAGGTGAACTTGCGCACAAGGACAGCATGGGCAACGGCAGCGTGATCCGCCCCGGCGACGTGCAGCGCATGAGCGCCGGCACCGGCGTGCGTCACTCGGAGTACAACCATTCGGCCGATGCAACCACGCACTTCCTGCAGATCTGGATCATGCCGAACCAGCAGGGCATCGAGCCGGGCTACGAGGAAAAGCGCTTCGACGCCGCCGACAAGCGGGGCCGCCTGCGCCTGGTGGGCAGCCCGGACGGCGCCGAAGGCTCGGTGGTGATCCATCAGGACGTTCGCCTGTTTGCCGGCCTGATCGACGGTGACGAGGCGGCCACGCTGGCGCTGCAGCCGGGTCGCCAGGCCTATGTGCATGTGGCGCGGGGCCGGGTGACGGTGAACGGCCAGCCGCTGGAAGCGGGCGACGCCGCCAAGCTCGCCGGCGAAAATGCCGTGAGCCTGGAAAAGGGCGCCGACGCCGAAGTGCTGGTGTTCGACATGCCGGCGTGATGGCCGTGTCTGGGGATGAGCCGGTGCCACGCGGCATCCGGCTCCACTGCCCCGCAGCCAGACGCCCGCCCCCGTGGCGGGCGTTTGCATGGTGGGGCCGTCATTCGTTTACCGTTTACCCGTAACCAGTGCTTACAGGTACTTGGAATGCTTGCCGCTATGCTATCGTCTGGCCTATCCGCCATGCGACCGCCGCGGCACACGCCGTGCGCCGATTTATCGTCACGCGATGACCTTCGTATCCATTCTCCTGGCGCTGATTGCCGAACAATTCCGGGCGCTCGGCCGGAACAATCCCATCTACGACATCGTGCGTGTGCTGGGTGACCGTGCCGAGCACGCCTTCGACACCGGACGCCCGCGCGATGCCGCGCTGGCCTGGCTCACCGTGGTGCTGCCGCTGACGCTGGCCGTGGTGTTCGTCCACTATCTGCTGGCGTCGATCAGCGTGGCCCTGACCCTGGTCTGGAACGTCCTGCTGCTCTACCTGACGCTGGGTTTCCGGCAGTTCAGCCATTACTTCACCGACATCCACGAGGCACTGAACCGGGACGATCTCCATACCGCCCGCACGCTGCTGCACGAATGGACCGGGCTCGACACGGTAGAAATGCCCGTCAGCGAGATCGTCCGGCACACGCTGGAGGCGGCCATCGTGGCCGTGCATCGGCATGTATTCGGGGTGTTCTTCTGGTTCCTGGTGCCGATCGGCCCCGGCGGCGTGGTGCTGTATCGCACGGCCGAATTCCTGAATCGGCAGTGGAACACGCCGTCGAACGAGCGCAGTCCGGCGCTGGGGCGTTTCGCGGCCCGCGCGTTCTATGTGCTGGATTGGGTGCCGTCGCGTCTGACGGCGATCGGGTTTGCCATCGTCGGCAATTTCGAGGACGCTGTCTACGCGTGGCGCAACCACGCGCGCAAGTGGAACGACGCGGTCAACGGCATCCTGCTGGCCAGCGGAGGCGGGGCGCTTGGGGTTCGGCTGGGCCAGCCGCTGGCCGAAGAGGATTCCAGCGTCATCCTGCGCACCAGCCTGGCCGGTGTGGACTACGCGCCGGGCATGAGCGAAGCCGAGCCGGTGCCCCCAGAATTTGGGGCGGACCCCGGCATCCGCACGCTGCAATCGGCGGTGGGCCTGGTCTGGCGTGCCGTGATCCTGTGGATGCTGCTGCTGGCGATGATCTCGCTGGCGCTCTGGGTGGGCTGACCCGCGACGGACGAAAAAAAGCGCCACGGTTGTGGCGCTTTTTTTTCGTCCTTGACTCGTCCTGAATAAGGTTGACACTTTTCTTGCAGTGATGAGGAGAGTGCCTTGGAGGCGGATCGGAAGCGAACCCAACGTGACTACACGCTGGCTTTTAAGCTGGCGGTGGTGGAGGCAGTAGAAAAAGGCGAACTGACGTACAAGCAGGCGCAACACAAGTACGGAATCCAGGGGCGGTCCACAGTGCTGGTATGGTTGCGCAAGTACGGATTGCAGGACTGGAGCGGCTCGTTGCCACAGGGCGCCCGGTACGCCACGATGAAAAATCAAGACAAGACCAAGCCGGGCACGCCGGAGCAGCGTATCAAGGAACTGGAGGTCCAGTTGCGCGAGGCGCAGGAGAAAGCGCGGTTGTTCGAAGCGGTGATCGACGTGATCCAGAAGGAGCACGGGGTTCGCATGGTAAAAAAGCCTTCGGGCAAGTCCTCGCGCAAGAGCTCGTCCAAGGGCTAAGCGTTAGCAGGGCTTGCCGTTACATTGGCATCAGCCGGCAGGCGTACTACAAGCGTCGCCACAGCGAACTCAAGCAGACCGCTCGGGATGCCAGTATTTGCGCCTTGGTCACCGAGGTGCGGCTGCGCCAGCCACGCATGGGCACTCGCAAGCTGCAGCAGGTCTTGCGAACTCCGCTGGAGAAGGCGGATATCCGGGTGGGCCGTGACGGGCTGTTCGACGTTCTGCGTGCGGCCAGGCTGCTGGTGAAGCCGCTTCGGGCCTATCACAAGACCACACACAGCCATCACCGCTTCCGGCGCCACCCGAACCTGCTCAAGGATGGGCCGCAGAAGGTAGTGCCCAATGCGGCCGAACAAGTCTGGGTTGCCGACATTACGTACCTTCCCACCGCCCGGCAGACGGTCTATCTGAGCCTGGTCACGGACGCCTACTCGCGAAAGATCGTGGGCTACCACGTCCATGACAGCCTGCAGACCGAGCAGGTGAGCCAAGCGCTGAAGATGGCACTGCGCTCGCGCCAGACGCGGCAACCACTGATACACCATTCGGACCGTGGAATTCAATACTGCTCCACTTACTACCAGGCCATCCACGAGCGGCATGGCCTGACCTGCTCGATGACCGACGGCTACGACTGCTACCAGAACGCTTTGGCCGAACGCATCAACGGCATTCTCAAGGGCGAATTCCTGCTGAACCGACCAAATGACCTGCAGCAAGCGACCCGCATGGTGAGGGAGTCTGTCCGGATCTATAACCGGGAACGGCCGCATCAGGCCCTGAAATACAAAACGCCCGATGAGATCCATCGGGCGTCGGTTGCCTTGGCCCAATAGGGGCCGGCCGCAGCCAAAAAAGCTGTCAACCTATGTCAGGACTTGACACCTTGCTCGTCCTGCCCGTCCTTACTCGTGATGGGCGCCGCAGTGCCAGCACGCGGCGAACTGCGCCTCGTGCCATTCCCCGCATCGGTGACATTGCCAGCGCGGCCCCGGCGTGGGATTGGCCGCCGCATTCAGGGCGGCCCAGGCGTCGGCTTCGGCCGCGTCGTCGAAAATCCAGACCTGCGGGGCGCTTTCATTGAGCGGGATGTCGCCCGCCGCGCCGGCAAGCCAGGTATTGCGGACTTCCGCGCGGATGCCCGCAGCATCCAGTACGTTCTGACAATGCGCGGCATGGACCAGCGAAGGCGTCCTTAGCAGCAGTTTCATGATGAAGCCGTGGCAGGCAGGGTGCTTTTACCTTACCACGGCCATTGCCGATTGCCAGCCGGGGCTTACCACGGCTTCTGCTGACGCGATTCGTGCAGCAGCTGCGTATAGAGCTGGTGGCGGCGCGGCGAGATCGTGCCGTTGTCGATGGCGCCCAGCACGCCGCAACCGGGCTCGTTGATGTGGTGGCAGTTGTAGAACCGGCATTCGGTCAGCTGCGGCCGGAATTCCGGGAAGGCGCGCTCCAGCATGCCTTCGCTCAGGTGGTGCAGGCCGAATTCCTGGAAGCCCGGCGAGTCGATCAGGTAGCCGGGCTGGCCATCGACCACAGCCCATTCCGCCGGCAGGTGATACAGCCGCGTGAAGGTGGTGGTGTGCTTGCCGGAGTCGAGCTTCGACGAAATCTCGCGCGTCTGGGCTTCCACGCCTGGAATCAGCAGGTTCAGCAGCGACGACTTGCCCATGCCCGACTGCCCGATCAGGATGCTCGACACTCCGGCCGTGCGCGGCTTCAATGCGGCCAGCGTCTCTTCGGGGCGGGCGTGGACGGATAGCTCCAGCGTGTCGTAGCCCAGGTCCTGGTACAGCTTCAGGCGGCGGCGGGCATCGTCGAGCCGCCCGGTCAGGTCGGTTTTGTTCAGGATCACCAGCGGGCGGATTTCCAGCGCCTCGGCCGACACCAGCGCGCGGCCCAGCAGATCCTCCGAGAAGCTCGGCTCGGTGGCCAGCACGATGATGACCTGGTCGATATTGGCCGCCAGCAGCTTCGACTTGAACTGGTCGGACCGGTAAAGCAGGTTCTTGCGCGGATCGATGCCGGTGATCACGCCCTGGTCCACCGCGGCCAGTTCGATGCGTACGTGGTCGCCCACGGCCGCGTCGCTCTTCTTGCCGCGCGGGAAGGCATGCAGATGGGAACCATCGGTGCGCTCCACCACGTAGTGGCGGCCATGCGCGGCGACGATCAGTGCGGATTCCGTGTGGGCTCCGTTGCCCTTGCCGGAGCCCTTGCCGGCGTTGTGATGGCGTGCGCTGCGGGTCATGCGTGCGACAGCAGGCGGTCGATCCGCTGGGCTGCAGGCGGATGCGAGTAGTAGAACGCGCTATAGATCGGGTCCGGCGTCAGCGTCGACGCGTTGTCCTTGTACAGCTTCACCAGCGCGGAGACCAGATGCCCGGCATTGGTCTGGTGCGCGGCAAACTCGTCGGCCTCGAATTCATGCTTGCGCGACGACTGGCTGGCCAGAGGCCCCAGGATGAACGTGAACACCGGCAGCGCCAGGAAGAACAGCACCAGCGCCAGCGCATTGTTGCTGGCGCCGAAGTTCGGGAGCACGCCCAGGCCCGTGAAGAACCACTCGCGCGTGGCCAGCCAGCCCAGGATGGCCAGGAACACCAGCGACAGCGCAAACGTGACGGCGATCATCTTGGCCACATGGCGGCGCTTGAAGTGGCCCAGCTCGTGGGCCAGCACGGCTTCCACCTCTTCGCCGTCCAGGCGCTCCAGCAGCGTGTCGAAGAACACGATGCGCTTGGTGGCGCCGAAGCCGGTGAAATAGGCGTTGCCATGCGCGCTGCGCCGGCTGCCGTCCATCACGAACAGACCCTTGCTGGCGAATCCGCACTTGCGCAGCAGCGCCTCGATGCGTTCGCGCAGGCCTTCGTCGGCCAGCGGCTCGAACTTGTTGAACAGCGGGGCGATGTACGTGGGCACGATGACCTGCAGCAGCAGGCTGAAGCCCACCCAGAGCAGCCACGTGTAGAGCCACCAGTAGGGGCCGGCGCGATCCATCAGCCACAGCACGGCCAGCAGCAGCGGCAGGCCCAGCACGCAGGCCACCGCGGCCATCTTGGCCAGGTCGGCCAGCCACAGGCCGAAGGTCATCTTGTTGAAGCCGAAGCGCTGCTCGATCACGAACTGGCCATACAGCGAGAAGGGCAGGTCGAACAGCCCGCCGATGACGGCCACGCTGGCGATCAGGGCCACGCCGTAGAAGTAGGGGCTGTCCGGGAAGGTATGGAGCCAGAGCTGGTTCAGCGCGTGCAGGCCGCCCAGCATCGTGAAGCCGATCAGCACGGCGGCGCCGGCCAGCACTTCGAGCATCGACAGCCGCGTGCGGGCAATCGTGTAGTCCGCCGCCTTCTGGTGGGCGGACAGGGCGATGGTGTCGGCAAACCGCGCGGGCACGGCGCCGCGATGGCGCGCCACATGGCGGATCTGGCGCGACGCGAGCCAGAGTTTGGTCAGCGCCATGATGACCAGGGCGGCAAGAAAGATCAGCGTGAACATCGGCAAGCCTTGTAGACGATGGCGCGGCGCAGCAACGGGAAAGCCGGTGTGCGCGGCATGCCATCCGGGGCAGATATGCGAGAATTATAAATTGTTCGCCCCCGGCCACCCGCCGATCCGGGGCAATTCTTCCGAAATCCATATCGAGCCGTACCGCCAGATGACAAGTCCCGCCGCATCCTCCGTCAAAAGTGAAAACAACCTTGTCTGGCTGGACATGGAAATGACCGGCCTGCAGCCGGATACCGACCGGATCATCGAGGTAGCGGTGGTGGTCACCGATTCCGAACTGAACATCCTGGCCGAAGGGCCGGTGCTGGTGATCCACCAGTCGGATGCGGTGCTCGACGGCATGGACAACTGGAACAAGGGCACGCACGGCCGCTCGGGCCTGATCGACAAGGTCAAGGCGTCGACGCTGACCGAAGCCCAGGCCGAGGCCGAACTGCTGGCATTCCTGAAGCGCTGGGTGCCGGCCAGCAAGTCGCCCATGTGCGGCAATTCGATCTGCCAGGACCGCCGCTTCATGGCGCGCTACATGCCCAAGCTCGAAGCGTTCTTCCACTACCGCAACCTGGACGTCTCGACGCTGAAGGAACTGTGCAAGCGCTGGGAACCGGCCATCCACAAGGGTTTCCAGAAGCGCCAGCTGCACACGGCGCTGGCCGACATCCTGGAATCGGTGGAAGAACTGCGCTACTACCGCCAGCACTTCATCAAGACGCCGGCCGAGGCGGCCGCCACGATGCCGGCCCCCGCCGCACCTTCCGCCCCCGCCGCGCCCTCGGCGTAACGCCCGCCTCAAGAACAAGAACCCGGCGGGCAGGCTCCACGACGGACCGGCCACGCCGCCCGAGTCTGTCCAGCCGCCCCCCGCCATGTTCACGCGCATCGTCTCGATCATCACGCCGGTCATCCTGATCATCCTGATCGGGTGGATATACGGGCGGCGAGCCCATCCGGACATGGCGGGCATCAACAAGGCGATGCTCGAGGTGATCGCGCCGCTACTGGTGGTATCGGCGTTCATCAGCAAGGATTTCGTGCTGGCGGACCACCTGGTACTGCTGGCCTGCGCCGTGGCCGTGGTGGTCGGCTCGGGCATCCTGGCCTGGGTGGTGGCGCGCGTGAGCGGCGCCAACCCGCGCACGTTCGTGCCCCCGATGATGTTCAACAACTGCGGCAATATGGGGCTGCCGCTGTCGGTCTTCGCCTTCGGGCAGATGGGCCTGGCGCCGGCCGTGGCGCTGTTCGCGGCATCGAACCTGATGCATTTCACGATCGGGATGAAGATCGTGAACCGGCATGCGTCGATGGCGCAGATCGCGCGCAATCCGATGGTGCTGGCCACCGTGGCCGGCGTGGCGCTGTCGCTGGCCAAGCCGGTATTTGCGCTGCCCGAGCCGGTCTATGAATCGATCAAGCTGCTGGGCGATTCCACGGTGCCGCTGATGTTGTTTGCGCTGGGCGTCCGCATGAAGGACGTGAGCCTGCGCAACTGGGGCATGGGCGTGCTGGGCGCCGTCGTCTGCCCGCTGGCGGGTATCGCTGTGGCGCTGCTGCTGGCGTGGTGGGTGCCGATGACCGACCTGCAGCGCGGGCTGCTGTTCGTCTTTGCGGCGCTGCCGCCGGCGGTGCTGAACTTCCTGGTGGCCGACCATTTCAGGCAGGAACCCGACCAGGTGGCGTCGATCGTGCTGCTCGGCAATATCGCCGCCGTGGTGTTCGTGCCGATCGGGCTGTATCTGGGGCTGAAATAAAAACGCCCTGCTCCCGGTGGGGCAGGGCGCGTTCGGGATCGGGGGGTCAGACCGTCGGGTTCGGCTTCGCGCGCAGCGCGCTTTTCGGCCGGAACGCCTTCACGATGGCTTCGTTGGTTTCGACATACGGGCCACCGATCAGATCGATGCAATAGGGCATCGCGGCAAACACGCCCTGCACGATCACGCGGCCTTCCACGTCGCGCAGGCCTTCGAGCGTCTCGCGGATGGCCTTGGGCTGGCCGGGCAGGTTGACGATCAGCGCGGCGCGGCTCGGCGTTTCTCGAATCACCGCCACCTGGCGCGACAGGATGGCCGTCGGCACGAAGTGCAGACTCACTTGTCGCATCTGCTCGCCAAATCCCGGCATTTCCCGCGTGCCTACGGCCAGCGTGGCCTCGGGCGTCACATCGCGGCGGGCCGGGCCTGTGCCGCCGGTGGTCAGCACCAGATCGCACCCGGCCACGTCGACCAGTTCGATCAGCGTGCGAGAGATCAGCGGCGCTTCATCGGGAATCAGCCGTTCCACGGCCTGCCACGGCGAGGTCAGCGTCTTGCCGAACCAGTCGCGCAGGGCCGGGATGCCTTCGTCCTGATAAGTGCCGGACGACGCACGGTCGGAAATGGATACAAAGCCGACCACCAACTCGTCGGCGTGGTGACGGGGGACGGGGGCGGTCAGCGGCGGGTTCATGCTTCGGGTTCCTTTGGAGTATCTGATGCAGCACTTTCGTCGCCATCATCGTCACTTTCCAGTGCCGCCTTGATGGCCTGGAACAGCTCGCGGTAGTACTTGGGCGGCTTGCCCAGTTCCTTTTCCTTGCGGGCGTTGCGGATGATGTTGCGCACCGACTGCACGTCGATGCCCGGGTGTTCGCCCAGGAACTTGGTCAGCATGGCGTCGTCGGCCAGCAGCAGGTCACGCCAGCGCTCCATCAGGTGCATCTTGGCCGTTTCGGCCTTGCTGGTGCCCTTGAAGCCTTCCAGGGCCGCGCGGATGGCGGCCACTTCGTCGTCGTCCAGGCTGCGCATGATCTTGCCGACAAACTGCATCTGGCGGCGCTTGCCTTCGTGGCTGGTGATCTTGCGGGCGGCCAGCACGGCGTCCGACAGCGATTCGGGCATCGGCACGCGTGCCAGGCGGTCTTTGGCCAGCGCCTCGAGTTCGGCGCCAAGGTCCTGCAGCTCGGTCATGTCGCGCTTGCGCTGCGACTTGCTCTTGGGCAGGTCGTCGTCCTCTTCCGGGCCGAAGGCGCCCGGGAAACGGCCGTGGGAGTTGTTACGGGTATTTCGCGTCATGGCCGCCATTTTATCTTGCTATGATTCCCGTTTGGACTTTTGATCACGCCCGCCCATATGAGCCAGACTGCCGAAAAGACCGCGCATTTCACCTATACCCAGGATCAGCTCAAGGCCATGGCGGCTGATGTGCTGCGCGTGGCACGCGAACTTGGCGCGACGGATGCCGCCACCGAGATCTCCGAAGGCGGTGGCCTGTCGGTGACGGTGCGCAAGGGGCAGGTGGAAACCATCGAGCAGAACCGCGACAAGGTGGTGGGTGTGACGGTCATGATCGGCCAGCGCCGCGGCAATGCCAGCACGTCCGATTTCTCGCCGGCCGCCCTGCGCGCCACGGCCGAGGCGGCGTACAACATCGCCCGCTTCACAGCCGAGGATGACTGCGCGGGCCTGGCCGAGGAAGGCCTGCTCGAACGCAATCCGCAGGACCTGGACCTGTTCCACCCGTGGGACATCGACGCCGAGGGTGCCATCGACATCGCGCGCCGTGCCGAGGCGGCGTCGTTCGCGGTGTCGCCGAAGATCAAGAACAGCGATGGTGCCAGCGTATCGGCCCAGCACTCGCAGTTCGTGCTGGCCACGTCGCGCGGCTTCGTGGGCGGCTATCCGTATTCGCGCCATTTCATTTCGGCGGCGCCGATTGCCGGCTCCGGCGGCGGCATGCAGCGCGACGACTGGTATTCGTCCAAGCGCTCGCCGCTGGCGCTGGCCGAACCCGAGGCCATTGGCCGCTATGCCGCCGAGCGCGCACTGGCCCGCCTGAATGCCCGCAAGCTGTCCACGCGCAAGTGCCCGGTGCTGTTCGAGGCGCCGCTGGCGGCCGGCCTGCTAGGTGCCTTCGTGCAGGCGGTGTCGGGCGGTGCGCTGTATCGCAAGTCGACGTTCCTGTACGACACGCTGGGCAAGGCCGTGTTTTCGCCGGATATCCAGATCCATGAGCAGCCGCACGTGCCAGCCGCCATGGGCAGCGCCCCGTTCGACGAGGAAGGCGTGCGCACGCAGGCCCGCGACGTGGTGCGCGACGGCGTGGTGCAGGGCTATTTCCTGTCGACCTATTCGGCGCGCAAGCTCGGCATGAAGACCACCGGCAATGCGGGCGGCTCGCACAACCTGACGCTGACCAGCTCGCGGACGCAGCCGGGCGACGACTTCGCCGGCATGCTGAAGAAGATGGGCACCGGCTTGCTGGTGACCGAACTGATGGGGCAGGGCGTGAACTACGTGACAGGCGACTATTCGCGCGGCGCGTCGGGCTACTGGGTCGAGAACGGTGTGATCCAGTACCCGGTGGAGGAAATCACCATCGCCGGCAACATGGTGGAAATGTTCAAGCAGATCGTTGGTATCGGCGCCGACGCCCTGGTGCGCGGCACCAAGGAAACCGGGTCGATCCTGCTCGAGCAGATGACCATTGCCGGCAACTGAGCTTCCGGCACTCGGCAAAACGGAAAACGACGCCCTGGGGCGCCGTTTTTCGTGGTCAGGCCGGCGTGGTCATTCCTCGCCCGAAGGCGGGCGCTCGTAGGTCACGAACGCATAGTCGAACGCGTTGGCCTCCGAATGGTGGGTCTCGCGCGAGACCTCCAGCCACGTCGACCGGTCGACGGCCGGGAAGTGGGCATCGCCCTCCACGTCGGCATCGATCTCGGTGACGATCAGGCGATCTGCGCTGGGCAGTGCTTCGGCATAGAGCTGCGCGCCGCCAATCAGGAACACCTGTTCCACGCCCACGCACAGGCGCTGGGCATCTTCCAGCGACCCCACCACCTCGGCGCCTTCCAGCTGCAGGTCGCGGTTGCGGCTTACCACGATATTGCGGCGGCCCGGCAGCGGCCGGCCGATCGAATCCCAGGTCTTGCGGCCCATGATGATCGGGGCGCCCAGCGTGGTGCGCTTGAAATGCTGCAGGTCCTCGGGCAGGCGCCACGGCAGCGTGTTGTCGCGGCCGATCACGCCGTTGCGCGCACGCGCGACGATCAGGGTCAGCAGCGTCATACGGCCACCGGTGCCTTGATGGCAGGGTGCGATTCGTAGCCCACCAGCTCGAAGTCGTCGTACTGGTAGTCGAAGATGCTGTCGGGCTTGCGCTTGATCTTCAGCGTCGGCAGCTTCATCGGCGCGCGGGAAAGCTGCGTCTGCACCTGCTCGAAGTGGTTGCTGTAGATGTGGCAGTCGCCGCCTGTCCAGACGAAGTCGCCCACGCCCAGGCCGCATTGCTGCGCAATCATGTGCGTCAGCAGCGCGTAGCTGGCGATATTGAACGGCACCCCAAGGAAGATGTCGGCGCTGCGCTGGTACAGCTGGCAGCTCAGCTTGCCGTCGGCCACGTAGAACTGGAAGAACGCGTGGCAGGGCGGCAGCTTCATCTGCGGGATTTCGCCCACGTTCCAGGCCGACACGATCAGCCGGCGCGAATCGGGGTTGTTGCGGATCTGCTGCACCACCTCGCTGATCTGGTCGATATGGCGGCCATCCGGCGTGGGCCAAGCGCGCCATTGGTAGCCGTAGACCGGACCGAGTTCGCCGTTGGCGTCGGCCCATTCGTCCCAGATCGTGACGCCGTTGTCCTTCAGGTACTTGATGTTGGTCGATCCCTGCAGGAACCACAGCAGTTCGTGGATGATCGACTTCAGGTGCAGTTTCTTGGTGGTGACGACCGGAAAGCCTTCGTTCAGGTCGAAGCGCATCTGGTAGCCGAACACCGAGCGCGTGCCGGTGCCGGTGCGGTCGGGCTTTTCGGTGCCATGCTCAAAAACATGGCGCATGAAGTCGAGATACTGTTTCATCGGCGCGGGGTAGAAATGTGATGTCGGCTGCGGGCCGTAAAGCGGGGATTTTAGCCTGAAAGCAAAAAGCCGCCCGAAGGCGGCCTTTTGCATTTCCGGCAATTCCGGTCAGCCGGGTCAGTGGCTTTCCGCCGGCTTCTGGTTGCCTTCGCGACGCTTCTGGGTCAGGTAGCCGGCACCCAGCACGCCACCGACGATCACCAGGTACAGGCCCCACTTGATGGCGGGCTGCGCCTCGAAGAAGGTCTTGGTGATCGGCTCGCCCAGGATCATCTTGACGGCGGTGAAGGCCAGCACGCCGGCACCGATGTAGATGATCGACGGGTAGCGCGACATCAGCTTGAGCACCAGGCTCGAACCCCAGACCACGATCGGGATACTGATCAGCAGGCCCAGCACCACCAGCAGGAAGCTGCCGTGGGCGGCGCCGGCGACGGCCAGCACGTTGTCCACGCCCATCACCGCGTCAGCGATGATGATGGTCTTCATGGCGCCCACCAGCGTGGCCGCGCCAGCGCCGTGCCCGTCGCCGTCTTCCTCGGCGGCCAGCAGTTTGTAGGCAATCCAGACCAGCGCCAGGCCACCAACCAGCAGCAGGCCGGGGATCTTGAGCAGCCAGACCACGCCAATCGTCATGGCCGAACGGACCACCACGGCACCGATGGTGCCCCAGACAATGGCTTTCTTCTGCAGGTGCGGCGGCAGGTTGCGCGCCGCGAGGGCGATCACGATGGCGTTGTCGCCAGCCAGGACCAGGTCAATGACGACGATGGACAGCAGCGCTGTCAGAAACTGCATCGTGAACAGATCGGTAAGCCACTCCATGTACGCTCCTCAGGTACGAAAAAAAGCTGCAGGCCATCGAGCCAGCAAGGGTTTTTTGTTGCACCTGGGATTTACGTCGAGCGCCGGAAGTGATCGGGGTCGCCTTTGCAAACCATAAAAACCAGGTGTGCAAAGGTCTTGCTCGACTGACTGGCGCGGAATGCGCGCCAGGGTCAGCACAACCGGAGACGAGCGATGCGTCTCGGAATGACGATTGTGCTAAGGGCATCGGATGCCCCCAAGCTACTCCCCTTTTACTTCCCTCTTTGGAAGGGATCGCGTCCGCCAGAAGCTCCGGCGATCACGTTGGAGGCGATTATAAGGGAACTACGAAAAAAATGTTGCGCTGCCGGGGTGGGGTTTGTATGTATCAAGTTTCAGACATGAATGCCGTGCAGTGCTGTTTGTAAAGTGATGCAACGTATCACGCACGCATAAGCGTATGCACCTATCCTATTTGGATCGGTTCGGCAGGTGTGCCCCAGACCTGACAGGCGCGCACCCCGAACCGGCCGCAGGCCCAGCGCCATCGCGGACGCTTTGAGAGGGATTCACCGTAGTGCCCATCGACAACAAGGAAACGTCATGCCGGCCCCCACTACGCTTCAGACGCCCGACACCCATTCGACCCGCAACAACTCCCATAACAACTCCCATCACCAGAACGGCCACGCCACGCCGGAGATTGCGCCGGAGCCGCGTATCGTCGTCGGCAATGGCCATGCCCGGCCCGGGGCGGCCCTGCACCCGGAATTCGTACAGCAATACCGCGAGGACAACGGCGCGCTGCGCGCCGAAATCGAGCAGGGGCTGCGCCTTGGGCAGGCGCGCATCAGCCCGAAGTTCTTCTACGACGTATTGGGCTCCCGGCTGTTCGAGGCCATCACCGACCTGCCCGAGTACTATCCCACCCGCACCGAAGCGTCGATTTTTGCCACGGCGGCGTCCGCCATCGCCGCACGGGCGGGCAGCGGCTGCGTGCTGATCGACCTGGGCGCCGGCAACTGCCAGAAGGCCGCGCGCCTGTTCCCGAGCCTGCAGCCGGCGCAGTACGTGGCGCTCGATATTTCGGTGGAATTCCTGCGCGGCACCCTGGACGCGCTGCAGCAGCAGAATCCCCAGATTCCCATGCTGGGGCTGGGGGCCGACCTGTGCGGGCCGCTGGACCTGCCCAGCAGTGTCAAACGCGGCCGCCGGCTGTTTTTCTATCCCGGCTCCAGCATCGGCAACTTTGCGCCGATCGATGCCTTGGCGCTGCTGCAACGGCTGCGTGCCGCGGCGGGCCCGGGCGACGGCGTGCTGATCGGCGTGGACCTGTACAAGGACCCGGACACGCTGGTGGCTGCCTATGACGATGCGCTGGGCGTGACGGCCGCGTTCAACCGCAACGTGCTGCGCAACGTGAATCGCATCGTCGGCAGCGACTTCGCGCTGGCCGACTGGCGCCATGCGGCCACGTTCGATACGCAGGCGTCCCGCATCCAGATGCATCTGCAGGCCGAACGCGATGTGACCGTGCGCTGGCCCGGCGGCGAGCGGCGGTTCGCCGCCGGCGACCGCATCCATACCGAGGACTCGCACAAGTATCGGCCGGACGACTTCGCGATTCTGCTCGAAGCGGCCGGCTTTACCGACCCGGTCAGCTGGACCGATCCGCGCGGCTGGTTCGCGGTGTTTCACGCGTGCGGCTGACGGATCGGAGGAACTGGCCGACCGAGGGGCAGACTGGCGGTAAGCCGCGCCGACAGCAGGGTGAAAGGGTGCGGGCCGGAACGCGTTGGCGCGCGGTGTCATAATGCGCGCAGCCGGCCGGGCCGGCACCGATTCCCACCCTATGTCACGGATACCTCGATGAGCGGCTTCTCCATGCTTCCCGATCTCCACTTCACCGGCGGCACCGCGGCCTGGCCCGACGCGCGCCGGTTGCCGCGCGAGGGGTTGGCACAGGCACTGGTGGATTCACGCAACCGCACGCTGGCATGGCTGGGTGCCTTCGGGGTGACCCGCAAAGGCTGGACGGTGCAGCGCCAGTACGATGCCAATCCGCCGCTGTGGACGCTGGGCAATATCGCGTGGCACGCCGAATGGTGGTGCCTGCGCGGTGTGCGGCACCTGGAGCAGGGCGGTATCCGCCTGCCGGTGGCCAGCGAGCCGTCGCTGCTCGATGGCGCCGACGAGTGGTTCGATCCCGAGCGGATCGGCCCCGATGAGCGCTGGGAAATCGCGCTGCCTGACGTGGCCGTGGTGAAGCAATACGCCACGAAGGTGCTGGATGGCCTGCTGCGCCGCATCGCGCTGTTGCCCGACGATGATGACACCACGCTGTATCCGTTCCGCCGCGCGCTGTACTACGAGGACGTGCAGGGCGAAACCGTGGCCACGCTGCTGCAGGCGCTGGAAGTGGCGCCGGTCGAGCCCGCATCGATTGCACCGGCGATGGCCGTACAGTCGTCGGGCACGCTGCATTTCCCGGGCGGCAATTTCACGCAGGGCTGGCAGGACACCGACGGCTATGCCTGGCCCGACGAATTGCCGGCACAGAAGATCTACGTGCCCGCGTTCGAGATGGACGCCGCGCTGGTCACCAACGCCCAGTTCCTGGAGTTTGTGGAAGACCACGGCTACGAGCATCCGTCGTACTGGTCGGCCGCCGGCCGGCAATGGCTGATGACGCAGGAGCGCTCGGCCCCGCGCTACTGGTCGCGCCACGCGGTCAGCCGTAGCTGGGTGGTGTCGCGCTTCGGCACCGAGCGCACGCTCAATCCCGACGAGCCGGTGCGTCACGTCACGCTGTTCGAGGCGCAGGCGTGGTGCGTCTGGGCCGGGCGCCGCCTGCCGCAGGAGGTGGAGTGGGAACTGGCGGCCGCGCAGAATCGCGGGCTGCAGTGGGGCACGTTGCGCGAATGGACGGCCACGCCGTACGAGCCATACCTGGGCTTTGCCGCCGAGCCGACCGATGGCGAGATCATCGGCCGCTTTGGCACGCACCAGGCCGTGCGCGGCGTGTCGTTCGCCAGCCCGTGGCGCCTGCGCCACGTGCGGGCCCGCACGGCCTTGTTGCCGGAGGACGACGTGTCGTTCGTGGGATTCCGGACGTGCGCGATCTGACCTGACGCCGGCGGCAATAAAAAAGGCACCCTCGGGTGCCTTTTTTTGCGTCCTGCCACCGGCTGGCCGGCGGCAGGGAGATCAGCGATTAACGCTCGAAGCGCGAACGGCTGTTGCCGTTGCGTTGGCCGCCAAAGCCGCCACGATCGCCACCACGGTCGCCGAACTTGCGGTCGCCAAAGCTGCGCTCGCCACCGAAACCACGGTTGCCGTCGCGCTGCTGGCCGTCACGGTTGCCGTACGAGCGTTGCTCGCCGCCGAAGCTGCGTTGCTGGCCTTGACCCTGACCTTGACCTTGACCCTGGCCACGGTAGCCACCGTTGCCACGGTCGCCGAAGCCGGCGCTGTTGCCACGGTCGCCGAAGCCGCCGCCGTTGCCACGGTCGCCGAAGCCGGCGCTGTTGCCGCGGTCGCCGAAGCCGCCGCCGTTGCCACGGTCGCCGAAGCCACGGTTGCCGTCGTTGCTGAAGCGGCGCTCGCCAAAGCTGCGCTCGCCGCCTTCGCGGTTGCCGCCATTGTTGCCACGGTAGCCACCACCGTTGCCGGCGCCATTGCCGCTGCGATAGCCGCCGCCGCTGTTGCCACGGAAGCCATCACGGCCGCCCGACGGCTTGCCGCCGAAGTTCGAACGCGGCTTCGGCGAACGGCGCGGCTCCAGGCCTTCGATCACCGACGCGTCAATGCGGTTGTTCGTGAAGCGCTCGATACGGCGCCACTGGAACATGTCGCCATGGTTCACCAGGTTGATGGCGATACCCGAGCGGCCGGCACGGCCCGTACGGCCGATACGGTGCACGTAGTCTTCCGCCTGCTTGGGCAGGTCGAAGTTCACCACGTGGGTGATATCGGGTACGTCGATGCCGCGTGCGGCCACGTCGGTAGCCACCAGCACGCGCAGGTTGCCGCGGCGCAGGGCCGTCAGCGTGCGGTTGCGCGCGCCTTGGGTCATGTCGCCGTGCAGGGCGCCAGCGGCAAAGCCGGTATCCGACAGGCGCTCGGCCAGCGAATCGGCGTCACGCTTGGTGGCCGTGAACACGATGGCCTGCTTCAGCGACGAATCGCGCAGCAGGTGATCGAGCAGGCGCTCCTTGTGCGACATGTCGTCGGTGAAGTGCAGGCGCTGTTCGATGTTGCTGTTGTCGGCGCGTGCGGCGGCGATCTCGATGCGTTGCGGGTCGCGCAGCTGACGCGAAGCCAGCTGGCCGATACGGGCGTCCAGCGTGGCCGAGAACATCAGCGTCTGGCGCGATGCCGGCGTGGCGGCCACGATGGCGTCGATGTCGTCGGCAAAGCCCATGTCGAGCATGCGGTCGGCTTCGTCGAACACCAGCATGTCCAGCGCGGACAGGTCGATGCGGCCGGCTTCGATATGGTCCAGCAGACGGCCCGGCGTGGCCACCAGGATGTCCGGCATGCGCGACAGCATGGCCAGCTGCTTCGGATAGGGCATGCCGCCCAGGATGCTGGCGCACACGATGCGGCGCAGATGGCGGCCGTACTTGGCAGCAGCTTCGGTCACCTGCAGGGCCAGCTCACGCGTCGGCGTCAGCACCAGCAGCGACGGCTGGGCGGCGGCCGGACGGGGGCGCTTGCCCTTCATGCGCTTGGCCGGTTCGGTCGGACGATTCGTCGCGGGCTTTTCGCTGATGCGCTGGATCGCCGGCAGCATGAACGCGGCGGTCTTGCCCGAACCGGTCTGGCTCGAGACCAGCAGGTCGCGGCCAGCCAGGAAGGCGGGAATGGCCTGGGCCTGAACCGGGGTGGGGTTGTTGTAGTTGGCTTCAGCCAGGGCGCGCAGGATGGCGGCGTCCAGGCCAAGGTTTGCGAAACCACTTTCCGTGGCTTCCGACGCTTGCGCTGCCGGGGCGGCATCGGCGTTGAGCATGGCGTCGAGCTTGTCGAGCGGGCTCACGGCAGCGGCGGGCGTGGCAATGGTGTCGGCGGCGGAAGCAAAAGGCTGCTCCGCACGGAAGTCTTCGTGCTGGGTCATGTCGTACGTATTAAATATGCATGGCACCCCCGGGCATTGTGCGCAAAGGGGTGGGCGCAAGTGCAAAGTCTTAAAAAGGCTTCGGCGCCAATCGGTAGGCCGTACGACAGACTCAGCTGGCAATACGGCGGCAGGCAGGGTGGGGCGGCTGGCGATTCAAACAAACCGGCCGATTATCCCTGGCAGGCAAACAGCAATTCAGGCTGTTATCAGGATCGGAGACGAGGCAGCGTCAGGTGAGCGGTGCGTTCTGGCCAGGCACCTGTCTGATACTTCGTGTGATGACAGAGGCAGGGAGCAGATCTTGGGAGGTAGCGGATACGCCACGGCAGATTGCCTTGAGGCGTGGTGCGGGACTCACAGTGCGAAACTCACGGCGCGAAGTATAGCAGAACGCTGAATTTTTTGTTGCACCGCGCAAGCGGGAAAAACCCGGGACATCGTAAGCAAACGTAAATGAAAGCGGCCGGGGCATTGCTTGCATGTCGGGGCAACGTGCCTATACTCCAGTGCGCGGGCATTGATGCCCGTACGGGGCGGACGACAACATGTCCCGCTGAATTTGCCTTCGGCAAGGTTCGCTTGCCGCTCGCCTCCGGCCTTGCGGTCATTGATGCCACTGCCAGATTTCCTCCGACTGTCCGGGTGGTCCGGATGGGCGTCCGCTTCATGGGCGGAATCCATGGGAAATATGCTTGGCACAGGAATGACCGGAAGCAGCCGGTGACGCAGACCCAGGAAGTCCGGGCCCGTCCGCAACCAAAGCCCGCCAATTGCTTGGCGGGCTTTTCTTTTTCTAGTTATGTGACCAGTGGCGTCGCGCGCTTACTTGCGCGCGGGCGTGGTCTCCCGTTCCTGCCCTGCAATCTGCGATGTGCCGGGGAATCCCTCCGGATACTGGACCAGCCGCGTAAGCGTGGGGCGTCGGTGCGCCTGCCAGCGGTAGCTGCCGGCCAGCCGCGCGCCGCCGATGATGGCGGTCATGGCCTCGCGGTCGAGGTCCATGTTTTCCGACAAATCCTTGATGACGATGACTGCCATGGCGATCTCCAGCTTGCGGGCCTTGCCGCGGCCGGCCGGAATGGCGCCGGTCGGGCGGCGCCAGGGCAGGCGCGGGCCCGATTCAGTATAGGCGAGCGGTCCTGCCGCATGCGCTGCGCACACGACAGGACCGCCCCCGGACGCGCGGCGTTCAAGCCACCGCCGCCCAGTTGCCGCCCTTTTGCACCGGATTGACGTTGAGCGCGAGGTTGCCCAGGTCGACGCCAACGATCTTGTTGTTGTTGAAGGCGGCAACGTTCACCTGCTGGAACTGCTGCACGCTCTGGTTGATGTTGACGTTGACCAGCGGGCCGGCAGCGGCAATCCTGCCGAACCAGTCCGTGCCGCCGCGGATGGCGCACAGCGATTGGTGGTCGAGGTCCTTGCTGACGGCAAGGTCGCGGACGATGATCGATGACATGGTGGACTCCTTGATGCGAATTCAGCGGGTTCGGTGCGCGGCCGGCGGCTGGCTCGAAGCCTGCGCCCGCCGCTGGCGACGGACTCAGGCGTTGTTCTGCGCGTGCTGGTTCGTCGTCACGTTGTTCGTCATGTGGTCCTGGAAGGCCGAACCGTTGCCGAAGTAGTTGGCCACGTCCTGCAGTTGCTGGTTCGACTGCGTGATCTTCGTGTGCGAGTCGAACGACAGCTTCACGGGGGCGTAGACGCTGGTCCACGGGGCGATCAGGCCCAGGCCGCCGCGTACCGACTTCATGCGGGTGGCTTCGAGGGTGGTGGTGCTGGACAGGTCGAGGATGGTCAGGGTGCTCATGGCAGTCTCCTAATGGGCGAATGTGCGGGTGCGATGCGTGGATGCGAGGGGTGATGCTCAGACCGGGTGGTACACGTTGTTCTGCGCGGACTGGTTCGTCGTGACGTTGTTCGTCATGTGGTCCTGGAAGGCCGAGCCATTGCCGAAGTAGTTCTCCACCGACTGCATTTGCTGGTTCGACTGGTTCACGTTGAACACCTTGTCGACCGACAGCTTGAACGGGCTGTAGACGGTGGTGATCGGCATGATGGCGATGCCGCCGCGTACGGCCTGCAGCGCCTTGGCGTCGAGGGTTTCGGTCGAGGACAGGTCCTTGATGGTCAGCTTGGTCATGATGATCTCCTGGATGAGGAAGGTGCTGCGTTGGGTCTGGGTGATGAGCATCGGGTTGGTGTCGCGCTCGGACCAGATATCGCAGCAAGCGTGCCAGCGCGTGCCACGGAGCCGAAAAAAGTTGGCGGATCGTTGTGGGGAAAGGGCTGGCGGGGAACGATGCGATGCGCGCCGGTAGGGCGGGGGATGCCTGGGGCCTGCGGAGTGGTGGGTCGGCGCCAACAGAAAGGTGTCGGGTGTCGGGCGGGCGGCAACGTCCCGGGCGGCGCCGGACCATAGGGCGGCATTGCGGATGGCCGGAGTGCGCACTAGTATCCATCGAAGGCAGTGTGCCGTGACGCAACGGTTCCGCCTGCAGTGCCGCCTCCAAAGCGCCACTTGCCAGCGCCACCAGTCGGCAACCACTCGTCGGATGCACCGGATGTCCAGCCTGACCGAACTCATACGGAATTTTCAGCGCGGGGGCCTGAGCCGCGACGAATTCCTTGCATCGGTGGATACGGCCCTGAAGGACGATCAGACCGACTCCACACAGTTTGCCCGCGTGCTTTCCGAGGAGCACACGCGCTTTCCGTTGCCGCCCGCCGTCTACGCCGAAGTCATGCATCGCATCGACTCGCACGTGGCCACGCAGTTCGACCCCATTGGCCCGGCGCAGCACGACGTGCGCAGCGATGGCCGCACCGAGTTGCCTGGCGAGGAAACCCGCATCGAGCCCGAACCCGTGGATCGCCCGCTGCCGTTGCCGGCGTTCACCGGCACGACCGGCATGACCGGTAGCGGCATGACGGGCGGGTACACCGGCAACACCGGCAGCGGCACCGGCAATATGGGTAGCAATACCGGCAGCAACACGGGCAGCACCACCGGCGGACAGAGCGGGCATTTCACCGGCGGCTTCATCCCGTCCGGCCCCACCAAGGGCGTGGGCGATACGCTGAACGGTCGCTTCGTGCTCGAGGAATGCCTGGGCGTGGGCGGCATGGGCACGGTGTACAAGGCGCTCGACCTGCGCAAGCTCGAGGCGTCGGACCGCAAGCCCTATATCGCGATCAAGGTGCTGAACATGCAGTTCAGCGGGCATCCGAAATCGCTGATCGCGCTTCAGCGCGAGGCGCGCAAGGCCCAGCAGCTGGCCCACCGCAACATCGTCACGGTGTACGACTTCGATCGCGATGGCCCCACGGTCTTCCTGACGATGGAATACCTGCAGGGCAAGTCCCTGAACCGTGTGCTGCGCTCGCCGGAATTCCAGGGGCTGCCCTATGTGAAGGCGATGCCGATCATCGTCGGCATGGGCAATGCGCTGGCCTACGCGCACGAGCGCGGCTTCGTCCATTGCGACTTCAAGCCGGCCAATGTGTTCCTGACCGATCGCGGCGAGGTCAAGGTGATCGACTTCGGCATCGCGCGCGGTTTCCAGCAGCCTGCCGACGACGCGGACCAGACCGTGTTCGATCCCGGGTCGCTGGGTGGCATGACGCCGGCCTACGCCAGCCCGGAGATGTTCGAGCACCGCGAGCCCGATCCGCGTGACGACATCTACGCGCTGGGGTGTGTCAGCTACGAGCTGCTGACCGGCCGGCACCCGTACAACCGGGTGGCGGCCACGGAGGCGCGCGCAAAGAACCTGAAGCTCGAGCAGCCGAAGACACTGTCGCGCGGCCAGTGGAAGGCGCTGCGCCAGGCACTGTCGCTGGATCGGGCCACCCGCACGCCCACGGTCAAGCAGTTTCTGGCCGGGCTGGGGGGCGAAGCGCAGAGCACCAATATTCGCCTGCCCGTGATCGCCGGTAGCGTGATCGCTGGCGTGGCCCTGGCGACCGGGGTACTGGTGTACATGTGGCGCAGCCATATGCCATCGACGGAAGGCACGCCGCCGACCCAGGCCGCGGCACCGGCGACACCAGCGCCGTCCGGTGCGCCTGCACCGCCTGAAGAAGCCGTACCCGTCAAGCCCGAGGCCGTGGCGCAGGTGATCGCCGCCACGCCCTGCTCCTTGCTGACAGCCAAGATCGATGGCAACACGCTGCAGGTAGGCGGCTATGTGGGCGAGTCGGCGCTGGGCGGCCTGCGCGACAAGCTGGGCAAGATCGCTGGTGTACGCACGCTGAAGATCGACGCCCAGCCGCTGACCAGCGACAAATGCGACGTCGTGAAGCTGGTGGCGCCGTACTGGTCAGGCAGCCGGAAGGCGGGCGAGCCCGCGGGCGCGGTACTGCACACGCGCGGCGGCACGCAGCTAACGGAAGGCACGCCGCTGGTGATGGACATCAACACGCCGCCGCACGAATCGTATGTCTACGTCGACTACTTCTCGGCCGATGGCAAGGTGGCGCATCTGGTGCCCAGCGGGCGCATCCAGGGCAACCAGGCGCCTGCCAGCTACAACGCCACGGTGGGCGACAGCGGTGACTGGGTGATCTCGAAGCCGTTCGGCACCGAGCTTGTGGTGCTGCTGACCACGCCGACGCCGCTGTTCACCACGCGGCGGCCCGAGTTCGAGACCCGCCAGGAATACCTGAAGGCGTTGGAAAAGCCGCTGGCGCTGATGGCCAGCAAGCACGGCCGCGAACAGATCAGCGCGGACGTCGTGCAGATTGCCACGCACGCCAGGTAGCCGCCAGCGCAACCGCCTTCGGTCTGTTCTTTGGGCCTGCCTTCGCGCTCAGTCGCCTCGCCGCTACTTCGCCTCGCGCACCACGCGGAAGCCGTTCTGCGACTGCCGCACGCTGGTGCTGTACTTGAAGCGCGTGGAAGACACCATGTAGCTGGCCCCCTCGCGCCACGAGCCGCCGCGTATCACGCGCGCCGTGCAGGCGGGCTCATCCCACGCGCGGCCGTCGGTCGGCGCGTTCTTGTACGAGCTGTGCCAGCAGTCGGCCACCCATTCCCAGACGCTGCCGTTCATGTCGTGGAGGCCGAACGGATTGGGCGCGAACGATCCGACATTGGCGGGCGCGGCATCGCTCCACGGATCGCCACAGTCCTTGCAGTTGGCGTTGCCCTTGCTCATCCTGTCGCCCCACCAGAATGCGGTGCTGGTGCCGCCGCGCGCCGCGTACTCCCATTCGGCCTCGGTGGGCAGCCGGTAGCTCTTGCCGGTGGTCTTCGACAGCCAGGCCACGTACTGCTGCGCGTCGTCCCAACTGATGTCGCGCGCCGGTGCCGTCTTGGCCTCGGGCGGGTTGGTGGCAATGCGCGGGCAGGCGTTGGCATCGACGCAGGCATTCCATTGCTCGACCGTGACCTCGTATTTGCCGATGGCGAACGCGTGGCCCACGTTCACGTGATGCGGCGGCTTCTCGGCCGGGTCGCTGGTGTTGCTGCCCATCGTGAAGACGCCGGGATTCAAGCCGACCATCACCGGACACTGCGGACAGTCGCGCGATTCGCCGCCCTTGGCTTCGGCGGGCCTTGCCGCGCCGGACGCGGGGGCTTCCTTGCCTTCTGCCGGAAAGGTGACCGTGCCCTGGGCGATGGCCCCGCCGGCGCGCGTACGCGGCTGGCCCGGGGCGGGGGCTGGTGGCGTCGGGGCGGCGGGCGGCTTGACGGCCGTCGGTGGAGGCTCGGTCTTCGCCTGGGGCTTCGGTTCGGGCTTGGGCGGGGCCGACGACGTTGCCGGCGCCGACGCAGCTTGCGCGGGCGCACCGGCCTTGATGCGATCGAGGCGCGACTTGGCCAGCGCGGCAAAGCGTCCGTTCGGATACTGCTTCAGGTAGGCCTCGTAGTCGGTCGCGTAGTTGCTGTTCTTGATCGAGTCCCAGAACGACAGTTCGTACTGCTCGTCGCTGTTCTTGGGCAGGATGCCCGCGGTGGCCGGTGGCAACAGCGCGTTACCGGCCAGGGCGATCCAGGCGCTGCCCCGGAAGCTGCCCGAAGGTGGCCCGTGCGATGCGGCTTCCATGGCTTCCATCCCTGCGCCACCCATTCCCGCGCCGATTCCCAGCAGCGCCAGCAGCGACACGACGATTGCTTTCCGCCACATATTCACCCCCTTCAGAGTCGCCGTGCTGCGCGGTGTGGAGTTGCCGTGACGCGGTACCGGCCGTTTCAAGATAGCACAGCGTTTGTGGCGTGAAAGTTCGCTTTTTGGAGCCTTCCGACCTACGCTGTAGGACACATCGCCGAGCGCATCAAGAACATCGACCAAGAATCCGCTCCCGCGCGGGGTACCGTGTGCAGCGGACAGTTCTCCGGGAGGAGCCGCCATGTCCAGACGATCCCTGCTGCACGCGCTCGCGGCCGCATCCCTGGCCACTTGCCTGGTCAGCTGGACGACGTTCGCGATACCCCTGACGCCGGCCCCCAAGGGCGCCGAGGTCTACATCATCTGGCCCGGCGACGGCGCCGTCATCGACGGCGGCAAGCTCTGGGTGCGCATGGGGCTCAAGGGCATGGGCGTCTGCCCCAAGGGCATCGAGCGGCCGAACTGCGGACACCACCATCTGCTGATCGACGCCGACCTGCCGCCGATGGACAAGGAAATCCCGAACGATCGCAATCACCTGCACTTTGGCGCGGGAGAGACCGACGCGCGCATCGAACTGCCCCCGGGCAAGCACACGCTGCAACTGCTGCTGGGCGACAGCAAGCATGTGCCGTTCGATCCGCCGATTTACTCGAAGAAGATCACGATCACCGTGCGCTAGGCACACAGGCGCGAACGGGGGGAGCCATGACCCATTTCAGACCGATGCTTCTCGCGGGCATGACGTTGCTGTCCGCCGCTGCCTGGCTGCCGGCGGGCCTGGCGGGTGCAGCCGATGCGTCGGCGCCGGCCGCGCATGCCGGTCATGCCTCGGCGCCC
>NZ_PJRP01000028.1 GCF_002858765.1 Cupriavidus pauculus | reverse complement strand
GTTGCTGTCCGCCGCTGCCTGGCTGCCGGCGGGCCTGGCGGGTGCAGCCGATGCGTCGGCGCCGGCCGCGCATGCCGGTCATGCCTCGGCGCCCGCCACGGGCGCGCCATCGAACGTACAGGCGGGCACCTCGGCGGGCACCACATCGGGCCCGGCTTCGGGCCCCACGCCGGCCCCGAAGAACGCCTATCTCTATATCGGCTATCCCAACAACAATCAGACGATGCCGGCCGGCAAGCCGATCAAGGTCTGGTTCGGGCTGCGCAACATGGGCGTGGCGCCCAAGGACGTCAAGTATCCGAACACGGGCCACCATCACCTGCTGATCGACGTCGACCTGCCGCCGATGGACAAGGAGATCCCGAACGACCGCAACCACCTGCACTTTGGCGCGGGCGAAACGGAAACCACGATCGAACTGCCGCCGGGCAAGCACACGCTGCAACTGTTGATGGGCGACGAGAAGCACATCCCGACCAATCCGCCGGTCTACTCGAAGAAGATCACGATCTATGTGAAATGACCGACACCAGGCTCGGAGCGAGAAGGCGGGGCGGTCCGCCTGTCTCCGGCGCGGCGCACAGCGATGTGCGCCTTTTTTTTTGCCCGGATGGCCGGTGGCATGCCGGCTGTTGCCGAATCGCCAACACGTCACGCCAACACTGTGGGCGGTAGCCCAACACAAGCTGGGCCGCCGGCATGCGGCCGGGCACGGTCCAACACGGCCTGATCGCCCGCCAGCCCTTGCCCCACAACGATCCGCCAACTTTTTTCGGCTCCGTGGCACGGGCTGGCACGCTTGCTGCGATATCTGGTCCGAGCGCGACACCAACCCGATGCTCATCACCCAGACCCAACGCAGCACCTTCCTCATCCAGGAGATCATCATGACCAAGCTGACCATCAAGGACCTGTCCTCGACCGAAACCCTCGACGCCAAGGCGCTGCAGGCCGTACGCGGCGGCATCGCGGTGTTTGCCCCGCGCACCTCGATCTTCACGCCGGTGAGCCTGTCGTTCGATTCGCACAAGACGATCACGCAGTCGAACCAGCAACTGCAGGACGTGGCCAACTACTTCGGCAACGGCTCGGCCTTCCAGGATCACATGCGCAACAACGTGACGACGAACCAGTACGCCCAGAACAACGCCTGATTTTCGTACGGTTCAGGCGGCAGCGGCGCGCAGGCCGGCCAACAGGCCGCCGCCGCTCCAGCCGCACGGGGAGCTTGCGCCGGGGACACCTCCGCCCCGGCGCTTTTTTTGCCCGTCGTTTTCGCTTGCCCATCGATTTTCCGGGCACGCACGCCGAGGTTGGCGTCCGCCGCATGCCGACCCACAATACAGATCGAACGCCAGGACGCCCTGCCACGGTCCGCTGGCGTTTCAAGCAGGAAGCCATCGTGAACGCATTCGCCTTTGCTCCGCACCGCATGTCCCAACTGTCGGGCGTGGCCCTGTCCGTGGCGCTGCTGGCCGGCTGTGCCGATTTCCGGCCGCCCGAGTACCACCGTCCCGAGACGCCCGCCAAGGCGGCGTGGACCAGCAACGAGTCGATCACCGTCTCGCCAGCCGAGACCATCGTGCCGAACTGGTGGCAGGGCTTTGGCGATCCGTACCTGGACCAGCTCGTGGCGAAGGCGCTGTCGGGCAACTACGACATCAAGGTGCTGGCCGCCCGCATCCGCGTGGCCAACGCGCAGATTGCCGAAGCCCGCGCGGGCGCGCTGCCGGTGTTCGATATCGGCGCCGGCGTGGACATCAGCAAGACCACCGGCCAGCCGGTGTCGCGCACCTATAACCTGGGCGGCACCGTGAACTGGGATATCGACGTCTGGGGCAAGGTGGAAAAGGGCGTGCAGGCCCAGACCGCCGAATTCCGCGCCACCGAGGCCGACTGGCGCGCAGGCTACCTGTCGCTGGCATCCGACGTCTCGATCACGTATTTCACGATCCTGCTGCTCGACGAACAGGTGGCGCAGCAGCGTCATACGCTGTCGCGCAACAACGACATCCTGGGCACCTACAAGGCCATGCTGGCCAATGGGCTGCTGCCGCAGATCCGCGTCATGCAGCAGCAGGCCGAAATCAATCGCCTGACCAAGGACCTGCTGGAACTGCGCCGGTCGCGCGACGTGGCCGAGAACGCGCTGGCCACGCTGGTCGGGGTGCCAGCCGGCGAACTCAAGGTGCCGCCGGGCAAGCTGCAGGAGCGTATCAAGCTGCCCGTGGTGCCGGCCGGGCTGCCTTCGCAACTGCTGGCGCGGCGGCCCGATATCGTCGCCGCCGAGTATCGCGTGCTGGCCGCCTACGACCTGGTCGGCCAGGCGCGCCTGGCGCAACTGCCAAGCATCAGCCTGACCGCGCGCGGCGGCACTGCCAGCTTTGCGTTGTCCGACCTGATGAAGTCCTTCACGTTCGGCTTCATGCCCAGTATCAACCTGCCGATGCTGGACCCCAACGTGCGGGCCCGGGTGAAGACCACCGAGGCCAATGTGGGCGTGGTCGAGAACGAATACGGCCGCACCGTGATGACCGCGTTCGAGGAAGTGGAGAGTGCGCTGGTCAACGTCGACGCGCACAAGAAGCAGCGCGTGGAATTGCAGCAGCAGGTGAGCCAGCTGCGCGTGGTGGGCGCACAGATCGACGCCCAGGCGCGCGAAGGCATCGCGTCACAACTGGATGTCTTCGAGTCCGAGCGTTCGCTGCTGACCGCCGAGCAATCCTTGTTGGGGGCGTACCAACAAATCCTGGCCGATACCGTCACGTTGTACAAGGCACTGGGCGGCGGCTGGACCAATGTGGACGTGCGCAACGGCCGCGTGGACACCACTGCCGATGCCGCGTCGCCGGCCGGCGCGGCCACGCCCAAGGCGACGCGTTAGCCGCAGCGGCGTACAAACCGTTTCAAGCCTGAAACCCGCATGGCGCTGGCGTTTGCGCAACGCTGCGCCGCAGCGCATTGACTCCCCTCAAGCGTGGCCTACTATGTTCTTACCCGTGACCTGCCGCCCCCTTGCCGACGCATGCCGACCCCGTCGCTGCGTTGGTGCGCGGTTGCGCGCCACAGGCTGCACTGTTGGCTCAGGTGAAACATGACGCGCGACGAAGCTCCCTTCATGGATGTGCCGGTCATGGCGCCCCAGGCTGGCCAGGCATTCGATGTACTGCTGATGCCCGTGTCGCGCCCGGAGCTTGGCGAGATCCGTATCGACGAAGACCTGTTCGCGATCGGGCGGGGCGAGGCGCCGTTTGCCGCGTATCCGACCGACGCCGTGTCGGTGTTGTCGCGGCGGCACGCGCGCATTTTCTCGGAAGACGGGGCGGTCTACGTGGCCGACCTGGGCAGCAAGAACGGCACGCGCGTGAACGGCGACAGCGTGGCCCAGCAGCCGGCGCGACTGAGCGACGGCGACGAGGTCAGCTTTGGCGCCGATCTGGCCTATCGCGTGCGGCTCTATCCGCGCCCAGCCGAGCCGGAGCCGCCCCGCGTGGCGGTCACGCTGGTCCCGATGCGCGACGACCTGGGCCTGCAGCCGGTGGTCATCGCCGGCTTCCCGTTCATGGTCAACAAGGCGGACGACACGTTTGCCCGCTATCGCGACCTGTATCCGCACCAGGTGAACTACCTGTCGCGCCGCCATGCGCACGTGTACCTGAAGCACGGCGTGCCGTGGATCGAAGACCTGGGCAGCACCAACGGCACCTTCGTCAATGGCGTGCGGCTGCGCGACCAGTCGGTGCGGCTGGAGCCCGACGATGTGGTGGCGTTCGGCGGCAGCCACTTTGTCTACCGGGTCGGGATCGAGCGCGAGACCGATGCCGATGCCACGGCCACGCGAACGTCGCTGGCGGTGCCGGCACCGTCCGAAGCGCCCGATGTGCCCGACATGCTGCGCCAGCCCCCGGTCAATGGCGCGGAGGCCACGCCGGGCGAGGTCGATCCCGATAAGACCACGTTCGTGGGCGCCGCCGATTCCTTCCTGGATATCTTCTGCGTGGACTATCGCGCCGCCCAGGAGGACGAGGTCAACCCCGAAGCCATGCCCGACGCGGCCGACCCGGCCCACGCACCGGCGCCGCGCGGCCGGATCACGATGCTGCTGCTGGAGGCCATGCGCAGCTTCGGCATCACCGATCGCCATCAGCTGGAGCGCGCGGCGCGCGTGGCCATCCTGGTCATCGCCGTGCTGGTGATCGGCGGCGGTTATCTCTGGTGGCGCGGCGCGCCGGACCGGTCGTTGCAGGCGCTGGTCGACGAAGGCAAGTATGCGCGGGCGGCGGAAGTGGCCGACAAGGTGCTGTCGCGCCACCCCGACGAGGCGCGCTACCAGGCGCTTGGCGCCGAGGCCCTGATGCGCGGCTACGTGCCGCAATGGTCGGCACGGCTGCAGGCCAATGACGCCGCAGGGGCCACGGCGGTACTGGACCAGATGCGCACCCGCAGCCAGCACAATACCGACGGCCAGGCCTTGACCGCCCAGCTTGCCTGGGTGGCCGACCTGGAGCGCTACGTGGCCCAGCGCGGTGGCATCGACGGGCCAATCCGCATGTACGCCGACGAAGCGAAGATCCGCGATCTGCTGCGGCGGTGGGAGGACGACACCGCGTCGCATCAGCGGCTGCTCGGACGTATCGCCAACGACGTGCCGCCGTTCCGCGACACCTACGCGCGCGCCCTGAGCGACCTGCGCCGGCTGCAAAACGACGAGTCGGTGCTGCTGGCCGCCATCGACCGGCTCAATGCGGCCATCGCCACGGAACTGGGCCGCGACCAGCCCGAAGCGCTTCAGCCGATGCTGGCCGAGTACAAGGACAAGTACCAGCGGCTGTCCGGGCTGGACAGCGTGGAAAACGACCTGCGCCAGTACACGGCGATGATCGAATCGCTGCGCATCCGGGCCCCGGGGCCGCTGGTGGCGCTGATGCAGCAGGCCAGCTTTGCCACGCCGCCGTTCCAGACCGCCTATCAGAAGCTCAAGGCCACGCGCCTGCCCGGCGACGACGTGCAGAAGCAGTACCTGGCGGCCAGCAAGGCATGGGAGCAGGGCGACGGTGCGGCCGCGCTGGCCACGCTGAAGACCGTCACGGCCGGGCCATGGGCCGCCGACGTGGCGAAGGATGTGGCCCACAAGGAGCAGGTGCTGGCGCAGTACGCCGCGGTCAAGGCCGGCCGCGGATCGCCTGGCTATGAGGAGCAGCTGCTGGCGTTCTACGAGTCGCTGGACCCGAAGACCGATGGGTACTTCGCCAGCAGCATCGACGCCGATGTCAACAGCATCCGGGACGCGGCCCTGCGCCGCGCCAACCAGTTGCTGAACCGCGCGGCCACGGGGTGGCGCCAGTATCGCAACAACGGCCTGATTGCCGGCGAACAGCGGCTGGAATCGGGCATCTCGGCCAAGTTCCGCTCGCAGGCCAGGCTGCTGGCCGATGCCCAGGACGACGCCCGCAAGGGGCTGCGCATCTACGCGCAGCTGAAGATCGAGGATTCGGCGCAGTGGACCAAGGTGCGCGACGACATCCAGGCCGAGGTGGACACCCAGCGCCGCTCGCTCAATGACCTGCGCATGGTGCTGGACCCGGCGGTGCTCAAGGCGAAGCTGGCGCTGGTGGGCGAGGGCAGCAAGGGAGGTGGCAAGGAGGGTGGCAAGGACGGCGGGGACAAGGACGTCAGCGCCGCCGCGCCGGCCGCAACCGCCGCAACCGCCGCGAAACCCGAAGCGGGGAGTACGCCATGAAGGACGAGAACCGCGACAACAAGCTACGGCCGCTGACCGAGGCGCTGGAAGACCATAGCGCCGAAGGTATCGCGCTGCTCAGCGCCGAGCCGCGCCGGCTGACACTGCTGGCCGTAGTGATCACGGGCGTGCTGCTGCTGTGCGCGCTGCTCTGGTCATTCTTCGGTCATGCCGACGTGATCGTGACCGCGCAGGGCACGCTGGCGCCGGAGTCCGAGGTGCGGCGCTTCTACGCGCCGGTCGACGGCGAACTGGTCGATCTCTACGTGGCCGAGGGCCAGCCGGTGTCGAAGGACGACGTGGTGGCACGGCTGAACGCGCGCGGCGCCATCGAGGCGGCGGCCAATGCGCTGCAGGCCCAGCTCAAGCTCGAAGACGCCGAACGCGAATGGAAGCAGTTTCCGGAGCGCAAGGCGCTGCTGGAGCGCAAGGCTTTGGCGCTGAAGCAGCAGATCGAACTCAATTCGCGCCAGCACGAGAACCGTCTGGCCGAAGGTACGACGCGGCTGGCCGAGCAGCAGCGCGCGCAACTGGCCGAAGCGCGCAGCAATCTAGAGAACGCGCGCCGCGCCCGCGAATTCGCGCGCCAGGAGCAGGACCGCTATGCGCGGCTGTTCGCGCTGCCCGCCGGCGGCGGGGTGTCGCAATCGCAGGTCGAGGCCAAGCGCGCCACCACGCAGGAGGCCGAGAACAACCTGCGCGTGGCCCAGTCGCGGCTGGCCGAACTGGACGCACGGCTGGCGCAGGAATTCACGCAGGCCAGCGCACAACTGGAAGGCAGCGGCCAGGAACTGGCCAGCCTGCGCGTGCAGTACGACGCCGCCGTGCGCGAGATTACCGGCACCGAGGACAAGCTGCGCCTGCAGGTACAGACGGCGCGACTGGTGGCGGATGCCGCGGCGCGCATCAAGTTCGAGAACATCGACAAGGACAACTTCCTGCTGATCCTGGCGCCGGTGTCGGGCGTGATTACCGATGTCACGTCCACGCAGCGCGGCGACAAGGTACAGGCCAACACGCCGCTGGGCGGCATCGCGCCCAAGGATGCCCGGCCGATGCTGCGGATCGAGATTGCCGAGCGCGACCGCGCGTTCCTGCGCGAGGGGCTGCCGGTCAAGCTCAAGTTCAGCGCGTTTCCGTACCAGCGCTACGGCCTGATTGCGGGCACGCTCGAATACATTTCGCCGGCCACCAAGCCGTCCGGGCCGGACAAGCAGCCGGTGTACGAGGGCCGCGTGCGGCTGGCGCAGGACTATTACAGCGTGGCCAGCAGCAAGTATCCGCTGCGCTACGGCATGACCGCCACGGCCGAGATCGTGGTGCGGGAAAGACGCCTGATCGACCTGGGGCTCGATCCCTTCAGGCAGGTCGCGGGTTGAACGTTGAGGAGAGGGCGATGACAGCCATCGTACGCATCGACGACGAAATGATCGGCGTCGACGAATTCGTGAGGGTCCTGAAGCTGACCGGGCAGTTCGAGGGCCTGGTGGAACAGCTGGTGCGCGACAAGCTGACCGTCCACGCGGCCCGCCGCCAGGGCGTGAAGCTGGCGCCGGAAGACGTGCAGGAGCGCGCCGACCAGTTCCGTCGCGTGCATGGCCTGCACCGGGCGGCGGACATGAACCACTACCTCGACGCGCTGAACATCACGCTCGATGAATTCGAGAGCTTCATCACCGACAGCCTCTACCAGGAAAAGATGATGGAGCAGGTTGGTACGGACCAGGCCGTGGAGACGTACTTCCAGCTCAATTCGCCGAAGTTCGACAGCATCGAGGTCAGCCACATCGTGGTGGACACCGAAGGCAAGGCGAAGGAACTGGTGTCGTACCTGCAGGACGATCCCGACGCCTTTGCCGAGATGGCGCGCGAGCATTCGATTGCGGATACCCGCGAGCAGGGCGGCGACATCGGCAAGGTGCTGCGCGGATCGCTCAAGGGTGACATCGAGGCCAAGGTGTTCAATGCCGAGGCCGGCGACCTGCTGGGGCCGTTTCCAGCGCCGGACAAGTCGTTCTTCGAGGTCTTCCTGGTGCGCGCCAAGCATCCGGCCCGGCTTGACCCGGACGTGACCGTGGAGATCCGCCGCCTGCTTCGGGAGGAATGGCTGATGGCAAGGGCGCAGGAACATGTCATCGAAGCCCGCTAGCGAGGTGGCGGCGCCGGCCGCTTCCGCAGCGCCAGCCGGGCAGTCGCTGGCTGACTTCCTGGCCACGGTGGAGATCCTGTCGCCGCTGTCGCGCGACGAGATCGAGCGGATGGCGGCCAGCGCCCGCACGCTGCATTTCGGCTTTGGCGACACGGTCTGCAACGCGGGCGAACCGGCGGACGGCATCGTTATCGTGCGCAGCGGCTCCGTGCGCGTGTTCAACGAAGAACACGGCAAGGAAATCAGCATGGGGGTGCGCAAGACCGGCGAGGTGTTTGCCGATATTGCGCTGCTGCGCGAGTACCGGCATGAGTCGTCGGTGCGGTCGTCGGGCAAGACCGAGCTGATCACGATACCGCGCACCGTCTCCGAGCCGACGGTGGGCGGCAACCCGGCGGCGCTGGCCTTCATCACGAGCTACGTGGCCATCAGTTCGGCAGGCGGCTTCGTGGCGCGGCTGTTCGACCTGCGCGGCAAGCTGGACAAGCTGGAGCTGGAAGACGCGGTACGCAGCGTGGGCGTCAAGCGGGTGGCGGCGGGCAAGGAAATCCTGCAGCAGGACGGCCGGGAGGATCGCCGCCTCTATGTGGTGCGCCAGGGCACGGTGCGCATCGTTCGCGAGGAGGATGGCGATACGTTCCAGCTGGCCACGCTGGGGCAGGGCGAGATATTCGGCGAGCGCGCCTGCGTGATGCGCCAGGAGCAGATCGCGTCGGCCATTGCCGAGACCGACACGCGGCTGCTGGTGATCCCCGAGAAGACGGTGCAACTGATCCTGGAGCGCAATGCGCGCCTGCGCGAGGTGCTGGAAGAGCGCATCCGCACCGTGGATCGGGAACTGCATCGGCAGAAGCGGCTGGCGGAACGCCGCAAGCGGCCGGTGCTGCTGGACCTGCAGTCGAAACCCGCGCTGGGCGAACGGCTGATCCGCCGCTTTGCGCTGGTGGAGCAGGCCGAGGAGATGGACTGCGGCGCCGCCTGTCTGGCGATGATCTGCCGGCACTACGGCATCCCGATGACGCTGGGCAAGCTGCGCGAACTGGCCAATGTGACCACCGCCGGTGCCACGCTCGACAGCCTGGCGCGGGCGGGCGAATCGCTGGGCTTAACCACGCGCGGCGTGCAATGCACGCGCGATGCGCTGACGGGTTTCGAACTGCCGTTCATCATCCACTGGGAGGGCTATCACTACGTGGTGGTCTATGGGGTGTCGGCGCAGTACGTGTGGGTGGCGGACCCGGCCATCGGCTTCCGCAAGATGAGCACCGAGGAGTTCGAGCGCGGGTGGAGCGGCACCTGCCTGCTGTTCTCGCCCGGTACGCAGATGAACGAACTGGCGGTGTCGCGCTCGCCGTGGCTGCGGTTCATCAGCTACCTGTCGCCGTACAAGCGCATCCTGGCGCATCTGTTCCTGGCCACGTTCGTGATCCAGATGCTGGGCGTGGTGCCGCCGCTGATCATCCAGAACATTCTCGACGGCGTGGTGGTACACCAGAACGTCGGGCTGCTGCACCTGCTGATCCTGGGGCTGGTGATCTCGAATGTCTTTACGCAGCTGATGGTGACCATCCGCGCGTACCTGGCGAACTTCATGGTCCGCAACATGGATTTCGCGATGATGTCGCACTTCTTCAAGCACACGCTGTCGCTGCCGCTGTCGTTCTTCGCCAAGCGCAAGACCGGCGACATCTTCGCGCGCTTCCAGGAGAACCAGACCATCCGCGCGTTCCTGACCGAATCCACGGTCACCACGGCGCTGAACCTGCTGATGGTGTTTATCTACTTCAGCATCATGTTCCTCTACAACGTGAAGCTGACGCTGCTGCTGATTGCGTTCGTGATCCCGATTGCCGCGCTGACCGTGGTGGTCACGCCAAAAGTGAAGGGCTACGCCCGCGAGGTGTTCGCGGCATCCACGGACGCCAAGGCCTACCTGATGGAAACGCTCGGCGGCGCGGAGACCGTGAAGGGCATGGGGATCGAGCGCCCGGTGCGGCTGCGCTGGGAGCGCAAATACGCCAAGGCGCTGGAAAAGCAGTATCAGGCGCAGTCGTTCCATATCCTGGTGGGGCTGGCCAGCCAGGTGCTGAACGCGGCCACCACCATCACGATCCTGTGGGTGGGCGCCACGCTGGTGCTGCAGCGGGAACTGACGATCGGGCAGCTGATCGCGTTCAATGCCTTCATGGGCAGCGTGCTGGCACCACTGATGGGGCTGGTGGCGCTGTGGGGCCAGCTCAACGACGCCGGCGTGGCGATGGAGCGGCTGGGCGACGTGCTGGACCTGGATCCGGAGCAGAAGCCGCAGGACGTGATGTCGCGCGTGTCGTTGCCGGACCTGCAGGGCGAGATCCAGTTCGATGGCGTGTACTTCCGCTACGGCGGCGAGGACACGGCCTACGTGCTGGAGAACATCAGCTTCCACATGCGGCCCGGCGAGATGGTAGCCATCGTCGGCCGCAGCGGGTCGGGCAAGACGACGCTGGCCAAGCTGCTGGTGGGCTTCTACAAGCCGACCGACGGCACGATGAAGGTGGACGGCTACGACATGAACGTGATCGACACCGAGTTCTTCCGTGCCCAGGTGGGCTATGTGATGCAGACCAACCTGCTGTTCTCGGGCACGGTGGCCGAGAACATTGCCTGCGGCGACGACAGCCCCGAGCGGCGTCGGATCGAGGAAGTGGCCAAGATGGCCGATGCACACGCCTTCATCTCCAAGCTGCCGCTGGGCTACGAGCAGGTGGTGGGCGAGCGCGGTATCGGGCTGTCGGGCGGGCAGATCCAGCGGCTGTGCATTGCGCGCGCGCTGTATCACGACCCCCGGCTGCTGGTGTTCGACGAGGCCACGTCGGCGCTGGACACGCAGTCGGAGAGCAACATCCTGGCCAACATGCAGGAGATCCTGAAGGGCCGCACGGCCGTGATCATCGCGCACCGGCTCAGCACCATCATGCAGGCGGACAAGATCCTGGTGCTGTATGAAGGCGGCATCGTGGAGCAGGGGCGGCACGAGGAACTGCTGGAGCGGCGCGGCATGTACTACCAGTTGGTCCAGAAGCAGTTGAGTGCGGCATGAAGCTATACAACCCCACCCCCGTCACCTCCGCGGTATCGTTCGCGGGCCTGATCGAACGGATCGAGATCCTGCGCTCCACGCTGCGCTGGTCGTCGCGGCTGGAGCGGCCCGACATCGAGAAGCTGCTCAAGCAGGCCACCACGCTGCGCGACGAGGTCATGGGGCTGTCGCACAAGGAACGCTTCGTGGCGGCGGCGTCGGCCACAGGCGAGGCGGAGGTCGAGGAAGCGGTGGTCGAGCCGGTGGAGATGTCGGCACGCGAACGGCGCCAGGCGCTGATGGAGCGCAGCTTTGTCTTCGAGGGCACGTTCGGCGACAACCCCAAGCTGCTGGAATCGCTGGAAATTGCCGAGAAGGCCGCGCCCACCGACCTGCCCGTGCTGATCGACGGCGAAAGCGGCACCGGCAAGGAGCTGATGGCCAAGGTGATTCACGCCAATGGCCTGCGCAACGACAAGCCCTTTATCTCGGTCAACTGCGGCGCGATTCCGGACAGCCTGCTCGAATCCGAACTGTTCGGCCACAAGAAGGGCGCGTTCACCGGCGCCGCCAACGACCGGCGCGGCAAGTTCGAGAGCGCGCATACAGGGACGATCTTCCTGGACGAAATCGGCGAGTTGCCGCTGACCGGGCAGGTCAAGCTGCTGCGCGTGCTGGAAGCACACGAGATCCAGCGGGTGGGCTCGGACGAGCCGATTGCCGTCGATACGCGTATCGTCGCGGCCACCAACAAGGACCTGCGCAGGATGAGCCAGGAGGGTACGTTCCGCGAAGACCTGTTCTACCGGCTCAGCGTGATTCACGTGACGCTGCCCGCACTGCGCGAACGCCGCGACGAGATCCCGCTGCTGGTGGCCTACTTTGGCGACGAGGCGGCCGGGCAGCTCAAGCGGCGGCCGCTGAAGCTGACGCCCCGGCTGCGCGACTTCCTGCTGCACTACGAGTACCCGGGCAATATCCGCGAACTGCGCAACCTGATGTACCGGCTGTCATGCCTGGCCGGCGACACGGCCGACTTCATCCACCTGCCCCAGGACATCCGGCCCAAGCCGGCGGGCCTGCAGGCCGTGGCCGCAGCAGGTGGCAAGGCAACGGTGACCGACCTGAGCACGGCCACGTCGCTCAGCGAGGCCAAGCGCGCCGCCAGCGACGAAGCCGAGCGGGCCTTCCTGGAACGCGGGCTGCAGGAAGTAGGGGGCACCGTAGCCGAACTGGCGCGCCGCTTCGACATGAACCGGTCGCACATCCAGATGCTGCTGAAGAAGCACGGGATTCACTCAAAGGACTTCAGGAACAACCGGCAGGCGGATGGGAAGTAGGGGGCTGCCCGCTGCCCGGTAACTTCAAACCTCCGGATTCAGCAGCGTCATGTCCGATCCGCCGCCGATGTCTTCGGCCCGGATCACCACCACCGACACGTTGTCGCGGCCGCCGTTTTCCAGCGCCAGCTTCAGCAGCGCTTCGGCTGCCGTCGCAGGGCCGGTGCCTTCCGGAGCCAGCAGGGCGGCGATCTGGTCGTCCTCGACCTCGTTGCTGAGCCCGTCGCTGCAGAGCAGGAACACGTCGCCATCGCCGATCTCCAGCGTCAGCCGTTCCAGGTCCAGCGTGGATGCCGCGCCCACGGCGCGCGTGATGGTGTTGTGGGCGGGATGGTGCTTGGCCTCGTCGGCCGTGATCAACCCGCGCGCCTTGAGCCGTTCCACCTGGCTGTGGTCGCGCGACAGCTGCTTCAGGTGCCCATCGCGGAACAGGTACAGCCGGCTGTCGCCGGCCCACAGGCAACAGCAGCGGCGCTCGCAGGCCAGCAGCATGACCACCGTGCTGCCAATCACGCGCACCTTCATCCGCAGCGCTTCTTCGATCAGCAACTGGTTGACGGTCTGCATGGCCTGGCGCGCACTCTCGGCGGCGCCTTCCAGGCTGTCGGGCTCGGGCAGTGCCGATAGCGCCTGGACGATGGCGCGGCTGGCGAAGTCGCCCACGGCGTGGCCGCCCATGCCATCGGCCACCGCCCAGATGCCACGGTCGGGCATGGCCAGGCAGGCGTCTTCATTGCGTGTCCGCACCCGACCGACGTCTGTACAGGCGGCGGAGGTCCAGCGGAATTGCGATACGCAGGTCACGGCATGCTCCAGCGCGTGCCGATTCCGGCTCGCGCGTATGGCGCCCCCGGGGCGCCGGGTATTTGGAAGTCACCGCGAAAGCCCTGCCGGCTGCTGCAGGGCTCAGACCAGCCGTCCCTTGTTGCGGGCGTCCATGCTGGCGTCGACCGTGATGTTTGAATTCGGCGCCGTGTTCTGGACGTTCACGTTCTGGAACTGGTTGTTCATCTGATCAGCATAGAAGCTGTAGTTGATCTCGTAAAAGTTCACGACCGGTAACGCGCTGGGGCGCGACGCCACATAGGGCTGGATCCAGCCGAAGACCCACGGGGCGCCGCCACCCCGGACGGCCGACATGGCGCGGAAATCCAGTGCGCGTTGGGTGTTCAGGTCGCGGATGGTGAGCGTAGCCATGATGGTCTCCTGGGCTGGCATCGAAAGGTCTGTGCCGGTTAGGAGCAAGCGGTGTGCCACACGCCAAGTGTGGCGCATGCAGCCTACCCGTCGCCCATGGCGGAGGTCTTGTGTCATATCAAGCACATAGCCCGTTGGGTGGGACCCAACAGCCGGGCTCGATGTGGTGGGTCGGCGCCGGCAGGCATGCGTGGGCTGCGCGCCAGGCCTGATCGGGCGGTTGCAGTGGGGTTGTGGCCGGGTTGAGCCGGGTGGCTGGCGGTGGTACGCCAACACAATCCGGTCAGTTCTGTTGGATTCGTCCCGACGAATCGGCCGCGTCCAAATCCCCGGATTTCCCGCAAACCGTTGTGCTGCCGTCGCTCTGGCCGTCTGGCACGCTTGATGCGGTTGGGTAGGCAACAACGCAGCCCTGGCTGCCAGCCACCGACACCGAACCGAGACCTGCCATGACCGCCCAAGACCAACAACAAGTCAGCTGCCTGGATGATGCTTACCTGCCCGGCGCGCATCTGGTGACGGAACGCAATGGCTACGCCCACCACGGCATCTACGCCGGCCAGGGCCGTGTCATCCACTACGCCGGCTTCTGCCACGCGCTGCACGCCGGCCCCGTGGAAGAAACCACGCTCGAACAGTTTGCCGATGGCCACGGCGTGACGGCCAAGTCCGAACCTTGCGCCCGCTACCTGGGTATCGAAGCCGTGTCCCGCGCCCGCAGCCGCATGGGCGAAGACCGCTACCACCTGCTGACCAACAACTGCGAACACTTCTGCACATGGTGCCTGCTGGGCCAGGCGCGCAGCGAACAGGTGGAAACCTGCCTGCGCAATCCGGGCACTGCCATGGTCACCGTGCTGCATATGGCGCTGGCCCTGCTGTCGGGCATCCACCTCGCCAGCCTGCACGCCGCCTGATCCGCCGAGATACGCCGATAGATACGCCGATAGATACGCCGATAGATCCATCGATACACATCACCATCAGGAGGGAGGCCCGCCATGTCCGGACTGATCGATTGGGAAAGCTGCAACGCCCGCAGCGGCCGCGCCTGCCACCGCGCTTGCGGCCAAGGCCGTGGCGCCACCCGGCCACGGCGGGAAATGCGTCGCGAACGGGATCGGCGCGATCCGCCGGTGGCGGAGTTTGCTATACTCCGCCCCGTCTTCCGGTCCGCCCGCCCCAGCGCGGCGCAGGCACCGTGCAGACGGTCCGCTCGCCGTAGTTCAATGGATAGAACGAGCGCCTCCTAAGCGCTAGATACAGGTTCGATTCCTGTCGGCGGGACCATCATCAAGTCCGCAGTGGTTTTCCGAGGATTTCCCAGAGCGACGCTGTGCTCGTCCAGTCGACGGCTTGCCATGCTCCGTCTCGCAAGCGACACACCCCTCTTTGCGCTCAAAGCTGCGTGCCCATATTCTTGGTATTCTCGTTACGTACGCGCTGGATTGCCAAATGCATGCAGAGAAAACTGACGAGCCGGGCGAAGATTTCGTGCCGCTTCGTCTGCGGAGAGGCAAGTTCAGAACGCCCCAGGAAAAGAAGCGTCTGAGCTACGGCAAAGACCATAGAGCGAGCTATGGGGAGCGGGGTTGTTGTATCCCCAAGCGGAAGCGTTCCTTTGCGCGTATCGTGCGCAGGTCGCAGAACCAGCCTCTCAGCACACTGAAGACTGAGCCATCCGACGAGCTTCTGAACACTGCGGAATTTCGCGTTCGTGTAGCCAGGCGCACGAAGAAGAGTTGGGGCAAGGTTGCTGATATCCCACTCGGACAACATGTGGCAAAGCGCCAGCGATATCGCGAGGAGATGGAAGCCGCTGGCGGGAGACGGGCCGCGAAGAGGAAGGCCTTGACCTGACTGTCCCTGCCCCCTGTAGGAAAGTCGCCCACCCCGGGTCGTTCCACCCGCCTACATTCGTCCTTTGAACCAGTACATAAGCTGGAAATAACCGAAGGACGAATCAGGAGCGCCTCATGAAAAGCATTCTTGTACTGGCTGCCGCTTCCGTAGTGTTGCTCGGCGGTTGCGTGGTGGCGCCCGATCATGATGGGCATCGGGACGGTTATTACGGCGGAGATGGGCACATGGATCAACAACGCGCCCATTGGGACCACGACCGTGACGATCACCGGGACTATGATCGGGACCATTGGCAGGGCGGGCCACGCTACTAGGTAGCACGCACTGGCACCGGCAACGGAGCATGTTGCGCCGTCCAGGCAATCCTCCAAGACAGGCCACGATGTGGCCTGTTTCATTTCGCCGCCGCCATGTGCGCGAAGCGGCCGATTTCTGCAGGGCAAATTCAACAACCCGCTATCATGTAGCCCGCACGCCGCAACCGCGGCGCTGCTGTCCTGCTCAAATCTGCCGATCGATGCCTCTTTTCCGGATGCCTCTGCGCTGGCTTCCAGCGCTAGCCATGATTGCCGCCGCCCACGTGGCGGCCGTGCAGCCTGCGTCCGATCCGGCGTTGAACGACACGTCCGGATGTACGGCGCTGATCGATATCGTCGAGGAGAGCCTGCGCGGCGAGATCGACGTGATATGTCCGAAGGACGGCAAGGACACCTGCGAGGCCAAGAACGGCCAGATCCGGGCGCTGCTGGATATCGTCGAAGAGCGCCGCAAGCGCAAGGCGGACGAGTGCGAGACGCTGGTCCAGGTCAACCGCCTGCTGCGCACGCTGCCGCCCAAGACCTGAGCGGGCGCCGAGGCGCCCGGGTGCGCATTGGCGCGCCTAGTGGCCCATCTTCGAGAACAGCTGGATGACCGCCACCCCGGCGATGATCAGGGCGATGCCGACCACGGCCGCCAGGTCGGGCACCTGACGGTACAAAACCACGGCGATCATCGTCACCAGCACGATGCCCGCGCCCGACCAGATCGCGTAGGCCACTCCCACCGGCACGGTCTTCATCACCTGCATCAGCAGCCAGAACGCGGCCACGTAGCCGGTCACCACCAGCACGCTCGGCCAAAGGCGCGTGAAATTCTCGGCGGCCTTGAGGCTGCTGGTGGCAATCACTTCGGCGACGATGGCCAGGGCAAGAAGCAGATATCCGTTCATGGCAGGGGCGGAATGCAAAGAGACAGCATTTAAAATCGGTAAAAAGAGATCATTAAGGCGCTTGGTCGCATCATTATGCAAGATGCACTCAATTGGGGACTGCAAAACGCTGCCGAAAATGGCGAAAATCCAGTCTGCATGCGGGTTTCGGGCGGTTGGGTTACCCTCCCTCGCGGTGGTTGTGCCAAATCCAATACCGGTCTTGAATGCAACGTGTACGCCATAGCTGCCCGAGGACGAAAATCGAGGCGGCCAACAATAAAAGTCGCGGCGACAGATAAACCAGTGGCCTGACCATGCCGGCACTTAAAACGATGCGCCGGTGGCTGGACGCGGGTAGACGGGATTAATGGGGAGCTGTATGAAGACCGATCTGGGTGCGGCCACGGCATGGCCTGCCATCACGCGGCCGGCAGACGTCGAGGGAACGTCCGACCAGCGTACCGAAACCGGCGAGGGCGTCTGGCAGAACACGATTGCCGCCGCCGATCACGCGCTGGAGGAAGCATCCCGCATCCAGCGGGGCGTCCAGCATACCCTGAAGCTGCAGCAGGAAGTGCGTGCCTTGCGCGAGGAATTGCGCCGCGCGCACACCGAGATCGACCGCTACCGTGGCATGCATGCGCGCGTGGTGGTCAGCATGCGCCAGCTCGAGGAAGATCACACCACCGACATGACGCGGCTGCAGGCCGACAACGAGATGCTGCTGGTTCGGCATCGCGTCTACAAGCTGCTGGCCGAGCACTATGGCACGGCCGCGCTGCGCTTCGAGGCCGCCGTGTTTGCCGAGCATCGCGACCGCGTGCTCGAACATGTGCTGTTCCAGCGGCGCAAGGGTGTGCCCGTGACCGAGATCAGTGCGGCCGAGGTGGCGTTCCTGCTGCTCTGAATCGGGCCCCCGGCCACGCCAGGATCAGGCGGACTTCGGCTCGCGCGGCTTGAGCACCAGCAGCGCGACCATGCCGCCGACCACGCCCCAGAAGGCGGAGCCTACGCCCGCCAGCGTCATGCCTGATGCCGTGATCATGAACGTCAGCAGCGCCGACTCGCGCTCGGCCGGCGTCTGCATGGCCACGGTCAGCCCATTGGCGATCGATCCCAGCAAGGCGAAGGCCGCCACGGCCACCACCAGCGCCTTCGGGAACGCGGCGAACAGCGCCGCGATGCTGGCCGCCATCACGCCCATCACCAGATAGCCGACGCCGCACACTACGGCCGCCATGTAGCGGCGGCGCGGGTCCGCATCGGCTTGCGGGCCGGTGCAGATGGCCGCCGTGATGGCCGCCAGGTTGATGCCGTGGGAGCCGAACGGCGCCAGGATGGCCGACGCGATGCCCGTCACCGCGATCAACGGGCTGGCCGGTACGCGGTAGCCGTCGGCACGCAGCACGGCCAGGCCCGGAATGTTCTGCGACGCCAGGGCCACGATGAACAGCGGCACGGCGATGCTGACGAACGCCGCCAGCGAGAACGCCGGCGTGGTCCACACTGGCAGCGCCACCGCGAAATGAAACTGCTCGAAATGCAACTGGCCCATCGCGCCGGCCAGCACCACGCCCACGGCCAGCACGCCCGGCACCGCATAGCGCGGCCACCAGCGCCGCCCGACCAGATAGGCGGCAAACATCGCCAGCAACAGCACCATCTGGTACTGGGCCTGCACGAAGACATCCACGCTGATGCGGAACAGGATGCCGGCCAGTAATGCCGATGCGATGCTGGCGGGCAGCGCCTTCATGAGCTTGTCGAACCAGCCGGTCAGGCCCGCCGCCGTCATCAGCAGCGCGGCCATCAGGAAGGCGCCGATCGCTTCGGGATAGGGCACGCCGGGCAGGCTGGCAATCAGCAGCGCCGCGCCGGGCGTGGACCAGGCCACCACGATCGGCACGCGCATGGCCAGCGACAGCCCCAGCGTGGTCACCCCCATCCCGATCGACAACGCCCAGATCCACGACGAAATCTGCGGATCGGTCAGGTGCGCCGCCTGCCCGGCCTGGATCATCAGCACCAGCGAACTGGTGTAGCCGGTCAGCATGGCGATCAGCCCGGCCACCAGCGTGGAAACGGAAAGGTCGGACAGCTTCGGGGCGTTGGCGGGGGTCATCGAAGGGGCAGGCGAAGTACGGAACGGGCCGGTATCTTCGCACGGGAGGCGGGGCGATGGATGGTTTCTACCCTTTCCCGCAAGGCGGGAAAGGGGCAAGGGGCGGGAAAGGGGCGGGGAGAGCGGGGGCGACGTATCGGCTTCGAGATGGCCGGCAAGCAGAAGCGCAACGTCCGCTCCCCCTCTCTCCTCTCACGTCACGACAGAGGGGGGGCGGGGGGCTGCGGGCAGGCGGCTCAGTCGGCCACCTTGTCGCTCGGGAACTTGAACGAGTCGCGCAGCAGGTAGCTCATCGGAATGTCCAGCGTGATGCCGTTCGGCGGAATCGGCTGCAGGAACCACTTGCGGTAGAGCTTCTGGGTTTCCTGGTCGTAAATCGATGCGACCATGGCCTTGTCCACGATCTTCTTGAACTCGACGTCGTGCTTCGACAGCATGACCGCGTACGGCTCGATCGTCAGCAGGTCGCCGGTCACGGCCAGCGAAGCCGGGTTCTTCGCGTTGGCGCGCAGGCCGAACAGCAGCACGTCGTCCATCACGAAGGCGTCGGCCTTGCCCGATTCGACCATGGCAAAGGCCTCGGCATGGTCCTTGGCCTCCACCACCTTCCAGCCCATGGCGCCCGCTTCGTCCATCTTGCGGATCATTTCCAGCGGCGTGGTCTTGGTGGTGGACACCACGGTCTTGCCGCGCAGGTCGCCCCACTTGCGGATGCCCGAGTCGGCTTTCACCAGCATGCGGCTGCCGGCGATGTAGTGCGGAATGGTGAATGCCACTTGGTCGCGGCGCTCGCGGTTGTTGGTGGTAGACCCGCATTCCAGGTCGGCCTTGCCATCGACGATGGCCGGGATGCGCGACGCCGGCGTCACCGGCACCCATTCCACGCGCAATTGCGGCAGCTTGAGCTGCGTGCGCACGGCATCGGCTACCTTCAGGCACAGGTCCACGGCGTAGCCCATCGGCTTGCCGTCCACCACGAACGAGAAGGGCACCGAACTCTCGCGGTGGGCAATGCGGATGACCCCGGTCTGCTGGATGCGCAGCACCACGGAATTTGGCATGGCCGCCTGGGCCGCCGGTGCGGCAGGCAGGCAAAGCAGCGCGGCTAGTGAAAGTACGACATGCGCCATGCCTCGTAGCGAGGCACGGCGCGGCAGGCCCGAATTGGTCATGAATGACACCCGTCGAAAGAAATTTTCTAGGAACAACCCTGGTGGCGTGTTGCGCCACCGCTGGCCGGATGGGGTCCGGCTCTATGACTGCTGCTACTGGGTACTGCTGTCGTTGTGCTTTTTATGCTTTTCAGGAATTTCGGAGAAATCCGATGCTTCCGATTGTTCCACGGGCGGCCATCCCGGCACAACAGCGGCGGCTAGTGCGCATGCTCAACGTTCCTGGCACGCAACGCTCCGGGAGGGGGCAGGTTGACGAGGATTTTCCCTTACGGATTTGTCCGACTTCTGATGTACCGCGCCGCTGGCTATGCTTCAGTCGTGCCTTGCGAGCAGGGCACCGAGGAGAGACTCTTGGGGCCCGTTCAGGCGAACGGGCCTTTTCTTTTTGTCCGCCGGCTTTTGCCCGCTGGCGCGGCGCCCGGCATGGGGGGCAACGGCGGGACGCCCGCGTCGTCTACAATTCGGGCCTGCCTGCGCGCCCAACCCCGGGGTCGTGCGCCGCCTATCCTTCCTCGCAATCATGGCCCTGTTTTCCATTTCCGATGCCCAGCTGGCCTTTGGCCACGTGGCGCTGCTCGACCACACCGATTTCTCGCTCGAAGCCGGCGAACGCGTTGGCCTGATCGGCCGCAACGGCACCGGCAAGTCGTCGCTGCTGCGGATCGTGGCGGGCACGTCCGCACCCGACGACGGCCTGATCTCGCGCCAGAGCGGCGTGACGTCGGCGTGTGTTGCGCAAGAGCCACAATTTGAGCCCGGCCTGACCGTATTCGATGCGGTCAGCCAGGGCATGGGCGCCGCGCACGACCTGCTGCTGCGCTACGAAGCGGCGCTGGCCAAGCTGGAATCCCATCACGACGAGGCCACGCTGGCCGAACTGCACCGCGTGCAGGCCGAACTCGACGCCGCCGATGCCTGGCAACTGCGTACCCGCGTGGAAACCACGCTGGCCCGGCTGGGCCTGGACCCCCATGTACGCGTGGATGCGCTGTCCGGCGGCCTGCAGAAGCGCGTGGCGCTGGCGCAGGGCCTGGTGGCGGAGCCCGATATCCTGCTGCTGGACGAACCCACCAACCATCTGGACGTGGAAGCCATCCGCTGGCTCGAAGACCTGCTGCTGGGCTTCCGGGGCAGCGTGCTGCTGGTGACCCACGACCGCGCGTTCCTGGATCGCGTGGCCACGCGCATCGTCGAACTCGATCGGGGCCAGCTGCTGTCGTTCCCGGGCAATTTTGCCGCCTATCAGGCGCGCAAGGCCGAACTGCTGGCCAACGAGGCCGTGGAGCAGGCCAAGTTCGACAAGCTGCTGGCGCAGGAAGAAGTGTGGATTCGCAAGGGCGTGGAAGCGCGCCGCACGCGCAGCGTGGCGCGGGTGCAGCGGCTGGTGGACATGCGCGTCGAACGCGCCCAGCGCCGCGAGGTGCAGGGCAACGTCAAGCTCGAAGTGTCGCAGGCCGACCGCTCGGGCAAGATCGTGGCGGAACTGGTCGACGTGTCGAAGTCGTACGGCAACAAGCCGGTGGTGAGCGATTTCTCGGCCACCATCATGCGCGGCGACAAGGTGGGCCTGATCGGCCCGAACGGCGCCGGCAAGACCACGCTGCTGCGGCTGATCCTGGGCGACCTGGCGCCAGACGCCGGCACGGTGCGCAATGGCAGCAACCTGCAGGTGGCGTACTTCGACCAGATGCGTTCGGCGCTGGACCTGGAGAAGTCGCTGGCCGACACCATCAGCCCCGGCAGCGACTGGGTGGAAGTCAACGGCCAGCGCAAGCACGTGATGAGCTACCTGGGCGACTTCCTGTTCGCGCCGGAGCGCGCGCGGTCGCCGGTCAAGTCGCTGTCCGGCGGCGAGCGCAATCGCCTGCTGCTGGCGCGTCTGTTCGCCCGGCCGGCCAACGCACTGGTGCTGGACGAACCGACCAACGACCTCGACATCGACACGCTGGAACTGCTGGAAGAACTGCTGCAGGACTACAGCGGCACGGTGTTCCTAGTGTCGCACGACCGGGCGTTCCTGGACAACGTGGTGACATCGACGATTGCCGCCGAAGGCGATGGCCAGTGGCGTGAATCGGTGGGCGGCTATTCCGACTGGGAGCAGCAGTCGGCACGCGCCCAGGCGCTGCAGGCCGCCAAGGCCGAGCCCAAGGCGGCCGAAGCGTCCAAGGCCAGCACGCGCGAGGCGCGCGGCGCCAACCGCACGGTCAAGCTGTCGTACAAGGAACAGCGCGAACTGGACGGATTGCCGGAGCGGATGTCGAGCCTGGAAGCCGAGCAGAAGACTCTCGGCGCCCAGTTGGCCGACGGTTCGCTCTACGCCACCGACCCGGCGCGCGCGGCCGAACTGGCCACCCGCCACGACGAGATCGAGATGGAACTGCTGGAGGCGCTGGAGCGCTGGGAAGTGCTGGAGAAGAAGACCAAGGGCGAGGCGGTGTAACGACACCCTGGTGTGCGCCCCTCTCTCGCCATGCGGGAAAGGGGCTGGAGGAGAGGGCCCGGCCGTTCCAGTCGCGACAGGTCGGCCAGCAGAACCGCTTTGCCTTCCCTCTAATCCCTCTCCCGCGCGCGGGAGAGGGGAACAAGTCTGCAGCAGGCCAGCGTCAACCGCACCACGCCAGCACCATATTGGTCAGGTCGACCATGAACGCCGGGCGCAGGTAGGCCAGGAACCCCAGCGTCAGCACCGCCGCCAGGGCCAGGTAGCCGACACCGCGCGCCCAGCTCATCTCAGAGTGCCACCGGTTGCGGGCGCACCAGCGCCTGCTCCCGGATCGGCAGGTTGACCAGCGCGGCCAGTACGCCCAGCCCCATCGCCAGCAGCCACACCGTGTTGTAGCTGCCGGTGCGGTCGAACAGGTAGCCGCCCAGCCAGGCGCCCAGGAAGCTGCCGATCTGGTGCGAGAAAAACACCACGCCCGACAGCATCGACAGGTACTTCACGCCGAACACCTGGGCGATGATGCCGTTGGTCAGCGGCACCGTGGACAGCCACAGAAAGCCCATCAGCGCGGCAAAGACCCAGGTGCTCCAGACCGTCAGCGGCAGCAGCAGGTAGCCGGCGATCACGACCGAACGCGCGATATAGATCGACGACAGCAGGTAGCGCTTGGGCATGCGCTGCCCCATCGCGCCGGCCGTGTAGGTGCCGAATACGTTGAACAGGCCGATCAGCGCCAGCGCCACCGTGGCGATCTTCACGTCGACCAGGCCCCGGTCCTTCAGATACGGCGCCAGGTGCACGCCGATGAACACCACCTGGAACCCGCACACGAAATAACCCAGCGTCAGCAACTGGAAGTTGCGGTTGCCAAAGGCCTCGCGCGTGGCTTCGCCAATGGTCTGCTGGTGGCCACCGGTGCTGGCGGCCATCTTGGGCTCGCGCAGCGTCAGGGCCAGCGGCAGCATGAAGCACGCCAGGAAGGCCAGGATGAACAGCGCGTTCTGCCAGCCCGTGGTGGAAATCAGCGTCTGCTCCACCGGAATCATCAGGAACTGGCCGAACGACCCGGCCGCGGCGGCAATGCCCATGGCCCAGACGCGCTTCTCGGCGCTGGCCACGCGGCCAATCACGCCGTAGACCACGCTATAGGTGGTGCCGGACTGGGCGATGCCGATCAGCACGCCGGCGCCGGTGGCGAACGCCGTGCCGCTGGTGGCCATCGCCATCACGATCAGGCCGGCCACATACAGCGCCACGCCGACGATCATGATGCGCATGGCGCCGAACTTGTCGGCCAGCGCGCCGGTAATCGGCTGGCTGGCGCCCCACATCAGGTTCTGGAGCGCCAGCGCAAACGCGAAGGTCTCGCGGTTCCAGCCGTGCGTCTGCGTGATGGGCAGGTTGAACAGGCCAAAGCCATGCCGGATGCCCATGGAAAGGGTGACGAGCAGGCCGCCGCACACAAGCACGGTGGTCAGGGATAGTTTGCGATCGGTCATGTCGGGCTCGGTATTGTCTCTATTGTTTTGTCTTTTTTTCTGGTGAGGCGCGGCCGGCGCGCTGCCGGTGATCGGGTGACGCTGGGGGGCGCCCTGATGGTCGGCGCCTAGTTTAAGCCGGGCACCGGATTTGTGCCGAACTACGAATTTCTGGGGCTTTTCAAAAAGGATGGCTGCCACGGCCTTCCATTACAATGCAGCGCATCCCGGCCGCCGACGGCCGGCAAGACCAATATCCGTATCGACTCCATGGCGAGCAAAACCAGTCAGTACAGCGAATCTTCCATCCGGGTCCTGAAGGGCCTGGAACCGGTCAAGCAACGCCCCGGCATGTACACCCGTACCGACAACCCCCTGCATATCGTGCAGGAGGTGATCGACAACGCGTCAGACGAGGCGCTGGGCGGCCATGGCACAGAGATCCTGCTCACGCTCCACAAGGACGGCAGCATCAGCGTGGAAGACGACGGCCGCGGCATTCCGGTGGGCATTCACCCGGAAGAAGGCGTGCCCGTGGTGGAGATCGTCTTCACGCGCCTGCACGCGGGCGGCAAGTTCGACAAGGGCAAGGGCGGCGCCTACGCGTTCTCGGGCGGCCTGCACGGCGTGGGCGTGTCCGTCACCAACGCCCTGGCCACGCGCCTGGACGTCACCGTCTGGCGCGACGGCTCGCAGTCCACGCTGACCTTCGAGCACGGCGGCGAAGTCACGAAGGCGCTGGCATCGCGCAAGATCGAGCGCGGCGAGAAGAAGAACGGCACGCGCGTACAGGTGTGGCCGGACGCGAAATATTTCGATTCGGCCGCCATTCCGATGGCCGAACTGCAGCGCCTGCTGCGCTCCAAGGCCGTGCTGCTGCCCGGCGTGAAGGTCACGCTGGTGCTGGAAAAGACCGGCGAGCAGACCGTCTGGCAATACGAGCAGGGCCTGAAGGGCTATCTGGTGGAAGCGCTGGCCCAGGGCAGCGGCGCCGAGCTGGTGATCCCGATGTTCGAGGGCGAGCACTTTGCCGATCCGGACAAGAATGCCGGCGAGGAAGGGTTTGCCGAAGGCGAGGGCGCGTCGTGGGTGGTGGCCTGGACCGACGAAGGCGCGCCTGTGCGCGAGTCGTACGTGAACCTGATTCCCACGCCGGCCGGTGGCACGCATGAGTCCGGCCTGCGCGAAGGGCTGTTCCTGGCCGTGAAGAGCTTCATCGAGATGCACTCGCTGCAGCCCAAGGGCGTCAAGCTGATGAGCGAGGACGTGTTCGCGCGGGCGTCGTTCGTGCTGTCGGCCAAGGTGCTGGACCCGCAGTTCCAGGGCCAGATCAAGGAACGCCTGAACAGCCGCGACGCCGTGCGCCTGGTGTCCACGTTCAGCCGCCCGGCGCTGGAGCTTTGGCTGAATCACCATGTCGACTACGGCAAGAAGCTGGCCGAACTGGTGATCCGCCAGGCCCAGGCCCGCACGCGCGCCGCGCAGAAGGTGGAAAAGAAGAAGGGCTCCGGCGTGGCCGTGCTGCCCGGCAAGCTGACCGACTGCGAATCGACCGACGTCACGCGCAACGAGATCTTCCTGGTGGAGGGCGATTCGGCGGGCGGTTCGGCCAAGATGGGCCGCGACAAGGAATTCCAGGCCATCCTGCCGCTGCGCGGCAAGGTACTGAACACCTGGGAAACCGAGCGCGACCGCCTGTTCGCCAACAACGAGGTGCATGACATCGCCGTGGCCATCGGGGTGGACCCTCACGGCCCGGAAGACGAGCCCGACCTGTCGAACCTGCGCTACGGCAAGATCTGCATCCTGTCCGACGCGGACGTGGACGGCGCGCACATCCAGGTGCTGCTGCTGACGCTGTTCTTCCGCCACTTCCCGAAGCTGATCGACCTGGGCCATGTCTGCGTGGCGCGCCCGCCGCTGTTCCGCGTCGATGCGCCGGCGCGCGGCAAGCGGCCCGCACAGAAGCTCTACGCGCTGGACGAAGGCGAACTCGAGGCCATCCAGGACAAGCTGCTCAAGGATGGCGTCAAGGACGGCGCCTGGCAGATCTCGCGCTTCAAGGGCCTGGGCGAGATGAACGCCGAGCAGCTCTGGGAAACGACGATGAACCCGGACACTCGCCGCCTGCTGCCGGTGGCGCTGGGCGAATTCGACCTGCTGCAGACCGTCACCATGATGAACATGCTGATGGGCAAGGGCGAGGCGTCGCAGCGCCGAACCTGGCTTGAAGAAAAGGGTAACGAGGTGGTGGCCGACATCTGACGGCACCAAATCTGGAGGAACGACGATGCACGAACGAGCAGGCCAACAGCGGATCAGGCGGATCCAGGCACAGGCGAAGCGCCTGGCCTGCACGCTGGCCGTGCTCGGCGCGTTCGGCATCGCCGCGCCGGCCCATGCGGCGCTTTGGGGCTATATCGACGGCGAGGGCGTGGCCCACTTCGCCGATACGAAGCTCGACGACCGCTACAAGCTGTTCATGAAGGACGGCGGCCAGTTCGATTCGGGCGACCTCGGGCACCGGGGCGTCATCACGCTGACGGACAAGACCAGCCCGTCGCGCGACAAGCTGTTCCGATACCTGCTCAACCACCCGAACCTGCGCACGGTCGACCCGATCATCGCGCAGGTGGCCGACGCCCAGAACGTGGACCCGGCCCTGGTCAAGGCGGTGATGGCCGTGGAAAGCGGCTTCAACCCGGCGGCCGTGTCGCCCAAGGGCGCCATCGGGCTGATGCAGGTCATTCCGGACACCGGCACGCGCTTCGGCATTGCCGCCGACAATCGCCGGACAGTGGAGCAGAAGCTGGCCGACCCGAAGCTGAACATCTCGGCCGGCGTGCGCTACCTGCGCTTTCTGATGGAGTTGTTTCCGAACAACCTGGAACTGGTGCTGGCCGCGTACAACGCCGGCGAAGGCGCGGTGCAACGCTACAACAACCAGATTCCGCCTTACCCCGAGACCCGCCAGTACGTGAGCACCGTGCTTGAGTTCTACCGCCTGTACCAGCCGGCGGCGGGCGGCGTGATCCGCACCGGCGTGGCGGCTGACCGCGTGCGGATGGTGATCGGCGGCCGCCGGCCGATGCCCTGATGCCGCCTGTCCGGATTTCGGGCGCTATTTCCGGCGGCATCGTCACCCACTTCCTTTAGAATCCCACGCTGACCGCAAACAAGCGGATGTCCGGCGCGCCCGCGCCCGGCAGCCGAACCCTTGCCAACCATGGATCAAGCAGATACTACGTTTCAGCCCGAAGAGCCGGCCGATTCGCTGACGCTCGCGCGGTACGCCGAGCGCGCCTACCTGGACTACGCCGTGAGCGTGGTCAAGGGGCGCGCCCTGCCCGAAGTGGCGGACGGCCAGAAGCCCGTGCAGCGCCGCATTCTCTATGCAATGCAGGCGATGGGGCTGCGCGCCGACGCCAAGCCCGTGAAGTCGGCCCGCGTGGTCGGCGAGGTACTGGGTAAATTCCACCCCCACGGGGACCAGTCCGCGTACGACGCGCTGGTGCGCCTGGCGCAGGATTTTTCGCTGCGCTATCCGCTGATCGACGGCCAGGGCAACTTTGGCTCGCGCGACGGCGACGGCGCGGCGGCCATGCGTTACACCGAAGCCCGCCTGACGCCGATCTCGCGTCTGCTGCTCGACGAGATCGACTTGGGCACGGTGGACTTCCTGCCCAACTACGACGGCTCGGAAGAAGAGCCCAAGCTGCTGCCGGCGCGCCTGCCGTTCGTGCTGCTGAACGGCGCATCGGGCATTGCCGTGGGCATGGCCACCGAAATCCCGCCGCACAACCTGCGCGAGGTGGCAGGCGCGGCCGTGGCGATGATCCGCAACCCGAACATCTCGCTGGCCGAACTGCTGGCAATCATGCCGGGCCCCGACTATCCGGGCGGCGGCCAGATCATCTCGCCGGCGTCGGAAATCACCCAGATCTACGAGAACGGCCGCGGCAGCCTGAAGGTGCGTGCACGCTGGACCATCGAGGAGATGGCGCGCGGCCAGTGGCAGATGGTGGTGACCGAACTGCCGCCGAACACGTCGGCGCAGAAGGTGCTCGAGGAAATCGAGGAAATCACCAACCCGAAGATCCGTACCGGCAAGAAGGCGCTGACGCCCGAGCAGACCCAGCTCAAGACCACGATGCTGTCCGTGCTGGACGCCGTACGCGACGAATCGGGCAAGGACGCCCCGGTGCGCCTGGTGTTCGAGCCCAAGAGCAAGAACACCGAACAGCAGGACTTCATCCAGACGCTGCTGGCGCATACCAGCCTGGAATCGGGTGCGCCGATCAACCTGGTGATGATCGGCACCGACGGGCGTCCGCGCCAGAAGGGACTGCAGGAAATCCTGCGCGAGTGGATCGAGTTCCGCTTCGCCACGGTCACGCGCCGCACGCGCTTCCAGCTGAACAAGGTGGAAGAACGCATCCATATCCTGGAAGGGCGGATGCTGGTGCTGCTGAACATCGACGAGGTGATCCGCATCATCCGCGAGAGCGACGATCCCAAGCCCGCGCTGATCGAGGCGTTCCGCCTGAGCGACCGGCAGGCCGAGGACATCCTGGAAATCCGCCTGCGCCAGCTGGCGCGCCTGGAAGCGATCAAGATCGAACAGGAACTGGCGAAACTGCGAGACGAGCAGGCCGAGCTGGACGTGCTGCTGAAGTCCGAGACCATGATGCGTCGCAAGATCATCAAGGAGATCGAGCAGGACGCCAAGCAGTACAGCCCGGAAGACAAGGACCCGCGCCGCACGCTGATCCAGGAGGCCAGCCGCGCCGCCGCCGAGGTGAAGGTGATCGACGAGCCGGTGACGGTGATCATGTCGGGCAAGGGCTGGGTGCGCACGCGCCAGGGCCATGGCCACGATTCGTCGCAGTTCACGTTCAAGGCCGGCGACAGCCTGTACGCCACGTTCGAGTGCCGTACCGTCGATACCATGCTGGCGTTCGGCAGCAATGGCCGGGTCTACTCGGTGGCCGTTTCCGGCCTGCCGGGCGGGCGCGGCGATGGCGTGCCGGTGACCACGCTGATCGACCTGGCTGCGGGTTCGCAGATCGCCCATACGTTCGCGGGCGGTGCGGACCAGCGTATGCTGATTGCCACGGCCGGCGGCAATGGCTTTGTCACGAAGGTCGGTGACATGATCAGCCGCCAGAAGGGTGGCAAGGCGTTCATCACGCTGGATGACGGCGACACCTTCCTGCAGCCGGCGCCGGTGGGCGACGACGCCACGCATGTGGCGTGCTTCTCGGCCAATGGCCGCCTGCTGCTGGTGGGGCTCGACGAGGTCAAGGTGCTGTCGGCCGGCGGCCGCGGCGTGATCCTGATGGAACTGGAGCCCAAGGAAGCCCTGGAACAGGCCGTGCCGGTGGGCGCGCCTGGCCTGCTGATCTCGGGTACCGGCGTGCGTGGCGGCAAGCTGCCGCCGCAGAAGCTGGCCGGCAAGACGCTGCTGCCGTACGTGGGCAAGCGCGCCCGCAAGGGCAAGGCCATCGAGCCGCGCCTGAAGGAAGTGAAGCTGGAACCGGTGAAGGGTTCGGAGTAAGCGGGCGCGCAAGGAACACCCACGGGGTTCCTTGCCGCTCCGGTTATGAACCCCTGCGGGTTTGCTCCCCTCTCCCGCATGGCGGGAGAGGGGAGCCGGTCACCCGTCATCCAGGCGCCATCGCCAACCGCGACCCCCTCTTGCCGTTTCGTGATGCCTCGCCGCTGCCCGGCGGCGAGTATCTGCCGTACCATGTCGGCACCCTGCCCATTCCGCATGGCAGGCGATCCTCATCACGATCATGTCCGCCACGCCCCTGCTCGCCGAGCCCGAGCTCGCCCCGCCGCCTACCGCCCGTACCCTGTTTTTCGAGTTTGCCCGCATGGGCCTGTCCGGCTTCGGCGGCGTGCTGCCGTTCGTGCGGCGCTCGGTCGTTGAGCGCAATCGCTGGCTCAACGATCGTGATTTCGTTGAAATACTCAGTCTGGGGCAGGTGCTGCCGGGGCCGAACGTCATCAATCTGGCGTTGATGCTGGGCCTGCGTTTCGCCGGCCTGCGCGGGGCCGTGGCGGCGTTCAGCGGGCTGGTGTTCGTGCCGATGGTGGTGGTGCTGTGCGCGATGGGGCTGTACCTGCGCTACCAGGACGTGCCACAGGTGCGGCAGATGTTGTCGGGCATGACGGCCGTGGCGGCGGGGCTGGTGCTGTCGACGGGCGTGAAGCTGGCCCAGAGCCAGCCGCGTTCGGTGCGTGCGCTGGTCATCGGCGTGGCGGCGTTCCTGGCCATCGGCTGGCTGCGCTGGCCGCTGTTGCCGGTTATGGCCGTGCTGGTGCCCGTGGCGCTGGTGCTGGAATACCGCGCCATGCGCAAGGGGGTATGATGGCGTCGCCCGAGATCCTGCGTGACCTGCTGGGCCACTTCGGCATGCTGTCGCTGCTGGCCGTTGGCGGTGGCGGCACGGTAATCCCCGACATGCACCGGTATCTGGTGGAAGCCAACCACTGGATGACCGACGAGCAGTTCGCCGCGCTCTACGCCATCTCGCAGGCGTCGCCGGGGCCGAACATCCTGTTCGTGGCGCTGTTCGGCTGGCAGGTCGCCGGCCCGGCCGGCGCGTTCGCGTCGATGCTCGGCATCTGTGGGCCATCCAGCGTGATCGCGCTGGGCTTCGAGTATTTCGCCGGGCGTTCGCCACACGCGGTCTGGCCGGTGTTGATCAAGCGCGGCCTATCGGCGCTGACCATCGGCCTGCTGATGTCGACGGGATGGGTGCTCGCCACCAGCGTCGACCATAGCTGGACGGCCGCGGCGGTGACGCTGCTGACGGTGGGATTGATGCTGAAGACGAAGATCCACCCGCTGCTGCTGGTGGCCCTCGGTGCGGGGGCGGGGTTGCTGGGGCTGGTGTAAAACGGATGGCGCTTGTGATGCGCGCCCCTTCCCGCTGGGCGGGAGAGGGGCGCAATCCAGCGCAACGTCCTATTTCAGCGGCAGCACCAGGATGCTCAGTGCCGCTGGCCGGGCGCGCATGTCGGCAAGCCAGCGCTCCAGGTTCGGCCGGGGCGCGTGCGGCACCGGCGTGCCCATCCAGCGGTGCGCGGCGCAGGCCAGCGAGATGTCGGCCATCGTGAAGCGGTCGCCGCCGATGAACTCGCGGTCGGCCAGCGCGTTGTCCAGCATCTTCGCCAGCGGCTCGGTGCGCTCGCACGACTTGTCGATCACGGCCTGGTCGCGCTGGTCTTCGGGCATGCGGACCATCTGCAGGAAGGCCTGCACCATGGCCGGGCTGAAGGTGGTGGTCTGCCAGTCCATCCAGCGGTCGGCCGATGCACGCGCCTTGACGTCCGATGGCCACAGCGTGTCTTCGCCATAGCGCGCGCACAGGTAGCGCACAATCGCATTCGACTCCCACAGCACGAACGGTTCGCCGGCCACGTCGGTGTCGCGAAAATCCTCGATGACCGGGATCAGCCGGTTCGGATTCAGGCGCACATAGGCTTCGGCGTCCAGCTCGCCCTTGTGGTTGCCAATGTCGATGCGCTCGTGGTCCAGGTGCAGCTCGCGCGCGCACCAGACCACCTTCTGCACGTTGATCGACGACAGGCGGCCCCAGATGCGCAGCATGGTTTGCGGCTCTTCCAGATCCATGTCGGCCATCGTCCTCAGGCTGCGCGCGGTTGCGGGGCGGCCTTGGCGATGGCTTCGCGGAACAGCTCGCCCAGGATCGACACACCCTGTTCGATGCGCTCCGGCGAAACCGTCACGAAGGCCAGGCGCAGCGTGTTCATGCGCGGGTTGCCGGCGTAGAACGGCGCGCCCGGCACGTAGGCCACGTTGCGGCGCACGGCTTCTTCCAGGATGGTCATGCTGTTCAGGCCTTCCGGCAGTTCCACCCAGATGAACATGCCGCCTTCGGGCGCGTTCCAGGTCACGCCGGCCGGCATGTGGCGCTTGAGGGCGTCCAGCATGTAGGCGCACTGCTTGCCGTAGAGCTCGCGGATGGTCGGGATGTGGGTTTCCAGCAGGCCGTCCTTGATCGTCTCGTAGGCGATGCGCTGCGTGAAGGTGGGCGTGTGCAGGTCCGATGCCTGCTTGGCCTGGCACAGCTTGAAATGCAGGTCGGGCGGGGCGATCACGAAGCCCAGGCGCATGCCGGGGGCCAGGATCTTCGAGAACGAGCCCATGTAGATCACGCCGTCCGGGTTCATCGACAGCAGCGTCGGCAGCGTGTTGCCGGTGTAGCTCAGTTCGCCGTACGGATCGTCTTCCACCAGCAGGACGCCCAGTTCCTGCGCACGCTTGACCAGCGCCTGGCGGCGCTCCAGCGGCAGGCGGCGGCCCGTGGGGTTCTGGAAGTTCGGCAGCGCGTACAGGAAGCGCGCGTTGGCGGTCAGTTCGGCCGTCAGCGCCTCGGGGATCAGGCCCTTCTCGTCGGACGGAATCGACACGAATTCCGGCTCGAACAGCGAGAACGCCTGCAGCGCGCCCAGGTAGCTAGGCGTTTCCACCAGCACCGGGCTACCCGGGTCGATCATGATCTTGGCGATCAGGTCCAGTGCCTGCTGCGAGCCGGTGGTGATCAGCACGCGCTCGACGCCCACGTTGTAGCGCCTGGCCACGAACTCGCGCAGCGGCAGGTAGCCTTCGGTGGCAGCGTACTGCAGGGCGCCTTGCGGGTTATCGGCGAATACACGGGCCACCGCCGCTTCCATGGCCGCTACCGGGAACGACGCCGGGGAGGGCAGGCCGCCGGCGAACGAAATGACTTCCGGACGCTCGGTGACTTTCAGGATTTCGCGGATGGCCGAGCTGGTCAGTTGCTGTGCTCGGCGGGAGATGGCCCATTTCATGATTGGTCTCGTGGTGGGGGTAATTCAGGGCCGGGCCCGCGGGCCCGGCTAATGTCTCTAATACGTCTGATATGTCAGGTCAGGCTGGCAAGGCTCGTCAGGCAGGGGGCTGCTTCAGATCTCGACGATCATCTCGATCTCGACGCAGGCGCCCAGCGGAATCTGCGCCACGCCGAAGGCGCTGCGGGCGTGCTTGCCCTTCTCGCCGAAGATTTCAACCAGGAATTCGGAGCAGCCGTTGGTCACCAGGTGCTGCTCGGTGAATTCCTGGGTGGAGTTCACCAGGCTCATCACCTTGACGATGCGCTTGACGCGGTTCAGGTCGCCGATATGGCCGTGCAGCGTGGCCAGCAGGTCGATGGCGATGGCGCGGGCGGCCTGCTGACCGGTGGCGGTATCGATATCCTTGCCGAGCTTGCCAGCCCAGGGCTTGCCGTCGCGGCGGGCGATATGGCCCGACAGGAAGACGGTGTTGCCGGTGGTCGCAGCCATCACATAGGCAGCGGCCGGGGCGCCGGCGGTGGGCAGTTCCACGCCGAGTTTGGCAAGGGTGTCGTAGACGGACATGCGGTGACTCCTGTCAGTGAATGCGTCCTGAAAAAACTGGGGGCGTTTCTCCGGCCACGGGGGCCGGCGGCGTGGCGGGTGCGGTGTTGCGCACGGCGGCGCGTCGGCCAAGGGCCACCACGGCGATCACCGCCACTGCAAAAGCGACGGTGGCGGCATCGAGGGGCTCGGCCAGGATCACGGCGCCGCCCGCCAGCGTGAGGAACGGCTGCAGCAATTGTATCTGCCCTACGCGGGCCACGCCGCCTTTTGCGAGCCCGGCGTACCAGAACAGGAAGCCGATGAACATCGAGAACACCGACACATAGGCCATGCCGGCCCACGCACGTGGGGAAGCGGCGGCAATTTCGTCCGCATGCCCCAGTGTCAGCCACGCCACCACCGGCGCCAGCACCGGCAGCGACACCACCAGCGCCCACGAGATCGTCTCCAGCCCGCCCAGTTCGCGCGACAGCTTGCCGCCTTCGGCATAGCCGAGGGCACCCAGCACCACGGCCAGGAACAGGAACCAGTCGGCATGCTGCAGGCCGCCCGCGCCCTGCCACAGGGCAAAGCCGACCACCAGGGCGCTGCCGGCCAGTGCCGAGAGCCAGAATCCGATCGACGGGCGCTCGTTGCCGAACCACGCTGCGAACACGGCCGTGGCCAGCGGCAGCAGGCCGATGACGATGGCACCGTGCCCGGCCGGCACTTCGCGCATGGCCAGCGACGAAAACACCGGAAAGCCGACCACCACGCCCAGCGCGGTCACGGCCAGCCGCAGCCACTGCCGACCGCGCGGCCGCTTCGACGGCACCAGCGCGCCGCGGGCCGCCAGCAAGGCCAGCGCCAGCATGGCCGCGATCACGGCCCTGGCCAGCGCCACGAACGTGGCATCCAGCTCGGCCACGGCCATGCGCGTGAACGGCAGCGTCTGGCTGAAGATGGCCACGCCGATAAAGCCCAGCAGCATGCCGCCGGAATGGGGGGAAGGGTTCTGGCTCATGACGTTCAGGGGCGCATCATTGGGGGTGTGCGGCGGCCACGGCCATCCACAGGGCGGTCAGCGCCAGCGCCAGCCCCATCACACCGTTGAACCAGCGCACGCGGTTGCCATGCATCAGCCACTCGCGCAGCGACGCGCCCAGTACGCCATAGGCGCCGTTGCTGAAAAAGCCGAAGGTCGCGAACAGCGTGCTGACCAGCAGCACGCGCTGGCCCAGCGACGGCGCGTTATCCATGTACGACGCGGCCACGGCCAGCGCCATCATCCACGCCTTGATGTTGGCGAATTGCATGGCGATCGATTGCCAGACATTCATCGGCTTGAGCACGTTCTTTTCGGCCAGCGACGTGCTGCGGGCAATGCGCAGCGCCAGCCAGAGCAGGTACAGCACGCCCACCACGCGGATGGCCGCTGCCAGCATCGGGCTGGCCAGGATCAGCGCGCCCACGCCCGTGGCGCACAGCGCGATGATGCTGGCGAAGCCGACCGACACGCCGACGCAGTGCGGCAGCGTGGCGCGCAGGCCGAAGTTGGCGCCGGTCACGGCCGCCACGGTGGTGTTCGGACCGGGCGTGAAGGCGCCCACTGCCAGCAGCGTGACCAATGCCAGGAACTGGGCCATCGACAGGCCCGTAAGCCAGGTTTCCATGCCGGTCATGCGAAGTTGACGACCACGCGCCGGTTGGTGCGGCTCTTCTTCTCGATCTTGGTCACCACCATCGCGCCAATCTCGCCGGTGTTTGCCACATGCGTGCCGCCGCAAGGCTGGCGGTCCACGCCGGGGATGTCGACGATGCGGATGGTCGACGTGCCGGCCGGCGGCGCGGCGCCGATCGTACGGACCAGGTCGGGCTGGGCGGCCAGTTGCTCGGGCGTGATGCGGTCGATATTGACCGGCGTCTTCGCGTCGATCAGCGCGTTGAGCTGATCGGTCAGCACGGCCTTGTCGAGCGTGGATTCAGGCAGGTCGAAGTCGATGCGCGCCGAATCGGGCGAGATGCTGCAGCCGGTGACCGGCACCGGAATCAGCGACCCCAGCAGGTGCAGGCAGGTATGCAGGCGCATGAGCCGGTGGCGGCGCGCCCAGTCGATCCTGACCTCGACGCGGTCGCCCACGGCCAGCGCGGGCGCATCGGGGGCGGGCACGTGCAGGATGCGGGTGCGGTCATCGGCGTAGACCGTGTCGGCCAGCACCACCACGCGGCCATCGGCGGTATTCAGCGTGCCGGTGTCGCCGGCCTGGCCGCCGCTGCGTGCGTAGCAGACGGTCTGGTCCAGTTCGATGCCCGTGTCGCTCACCGCCACCACGGTGGCCTGGCAGTGATCGAGATACGCGTCGTCGTCGAAGCGCTTGGCGGTGGTGGCGGACATCGGGGGGCTCCTCGGGTGTGTCTTGTGGGGTCTTGTGGTTCAGCGCAGGGTCTTGATGCCCGCTGGGGTGTCGATGTCGGCCGTCAGCAGCGGCGGCCCATCGGTCTGGTCGATCTCGATCAGGTCCGCGGCGCCAAGCCACGCCAGCCCCTGCCGCAGCAGTTCCGCATGCGGGTGCTGGCCGCGCAGCCGGCGCAGCGCCAGGTCCTGGCGCGGCAGGCTGATGCCGGGGTGGTTGGCCACGTCCCACTGGATCAACGTCGGGAACAGGCCCTCGCCGGCGCTGGCGGCCTCGCCATGCCACGTGGGCAGGCTGCCGTCATCGGGCACGGTCAGGCGCCAGTGCAGCGCGCCGCGATCCATCGGGATGGCCGGGGCGATGCGGTCCGGGTACTGCGACTGCCAGCGCGACAGGTCGGCGGGGCGCTCCACGCGGGCCGCCCAGTGCGCCAGGAACGGGCCGTCGCGCAGGCGTTGCTGCATCAGGTCGCTGTCCAGGCCGAACCAGCGCGGACGATCCGGCGCCGGGGCGGCCGGGTCGATCGCGATCACTTCGAGGTACAGCCCGCCAAACAGCCCCAGCACGCGGTTGTGCGTGCCCATGCGCGGGTGCGCGCCGCCGCCTTGCGGGGCGATGCCAAGCAGGTTGGCGACATGCTCGGCACCCGACTCCAGGTCGGGGGCGGCAATCACGAGGTGGTCAATGGCAAGTTTCATCGTTGGTTGATGGTAGTCAAGCTTGTCGGTACAGTACCGATACAGTTCAGCAAATCGTCTTCAGTACAGTTGCGGGAGCGCCACATGGAAGGCAACCAGAAGAATCGCCACGGCGAAAATGATAGTGCCTCAACGATCACATCAGGTGGCGTTGCGAGCGGCGGCACGCGCCCGTTGCGGCTGGTGATGCCGGCCGCCGGTCATCCCCAGCTGCCGGACCCGATTCCCTCCGCCCAGATGACGCTGGTGGAACAGCTGACCGAATGGGCGCGGCTGCGCATCGACGAACGGGTGTTCCGGGCGGGCATGCGGATGCCGTCGATCCGCCAACTGGCGTCGGAAAAGGGCATCTCGCGCTTTACGGTGGTGGAAGCCTACGAGCGCCTGGTGGCGCTGGGCTACCTGGAATCGCGGCGCGGGTCGGGGTTCTACGTGCGCGACCGCCTGCCGCATGCGTCGGTGGCGGCACCGCTGGCGTCGCCGGCCATCCGCAATGTCGACGTCACTTGGCTGCTGCGCAGCATGTTCCACTCTGCCGAGAGCCACAAGGCGCCGGGCTGGGGATTCCTGCCCACCGAATGGCTCGATGGCGAACTGCTGTCGGGCGCCATGCGCAGCCTGGGGCGGCAACCCGGCGGACATTTTCTGTCCAGCGGCACCCCGATGGGCTTCCTGCCGCTGCGGCAGCAACTGCGTACCCGGCTGGAAGAACTGGAAATCGGCGTCACGCCGGAGCAGATCGTGATGACGTCGGGCATCACCCAGGCCTTCGACCTGATCGCGCGCCAGTTTCTGCATCCGGGCGATACCGTGGTGGTGGGCGACCCGGCCTGGTTCGTGATGTTTGCCCGCTTTGCCACGCAGGGCGCCAATGTGATCGGCGTGCCCTACACGGCCGATGGCCCCGACCTGGAGGCGCTGGAGCGCATCGCGCAGGCGCATCGGCCCAAGCTGGTGGTGGTCAATTCGGTGCTGCACAACCCCACGGGCACGTCGCTGTCGGCCGCCCGGGCGTTCCGGCTGCTGCAACTGGCCGAACAGTACGGTTTCACGATTGTCGAGGACGACATCTATTGCGACCTGTGCCCGCCCGGCCATGCGGCCACGCGGCTGGCCAGCCTGGACCAACTGAAGCGGGTGATCTACCTGGGCAGTTTTTCCAAGACGCTGGCCGCCAACCTGCGCGTGGGCTTTATCGCCGCCAGCCCGGAACTGGCCGTGACGCTGACCGACAGCAAGCTGGTGACCGGCATGGCCACGCCGGAAATCAACGAACGGGTGGTCTACAAGGTGCTGACGGAGGGGCACTACCGCAAGCACACCGAGCGCGTGCGGGTGCGGCTGGACCGTGCCCGCGACGAGACGCGCGAGCAGCTGGAGCGGCTGGGCCTGCGCATCTTCCCAGGCCAGGTGGCCGGCATGTACCTGTGGGCCGATACCGGCGTGGATACCAACGTCATCGCTACGGCCGGCCACGAGGAAGGGTATCTGTTCGCGCCGGGCAGCCTGTTTTCGCCGTCGCAGATGCCGTCCACCTGGACCCGCTTCAATGTGGCCAGCAGCACCGATCCGGGCATGCTGCGCTTTCTGGCAGGCCGGATGGAGCGCCTGTCCGGCCTGCCGGCCGGCGCCGGCACGTAAGCCAGGGGACGGGGCCTTGAAAATGCCCCGTCCCGTCCCTATTTCCTGCGCCATCGACCCGCTCCGGATGCACGGGGCAGGGCACCTTGCGCATAGATCCGATTCAAGAGGAGAACCATGACCGCACCGCACGAGACGATGAGCTTCCAGGCGGAAGTGAAGCAGTTGCTGCACCTGATGATCCACTCGCTGTACAGCAACAAGGAAATCTTCCTGCGCGAGCTGGTATCGAACGCTTCGGACGCCACCGACAAGCTGCGCTTCGAGGCGATCGGGAACCCGGCCCTGCTCGAAAACGACGCCGACCTGGCGATCCGCATCGAAGCCGACCCGGCCGCCCGCACGCTGAAGATCACCGACAACGGCATCGGCATGAGCCGTGACGAGGCGATCCGCAACCTGGGCACCATCGCCCGTTCTGGCACCAAGGAGTTCTTCCAGCAGCTGTCCGGCGACCAGCAGAAGGACGCCGCGCTGATCGGCCAGTTTGGCGTGGGGTTCTACTCGGCCTTTATCGTCGCGGACAAGGTCACCGTGGAAACGCGCCGCGCCGGCCTGGCTGGCAGCGAAGCCGTGCGTTGGGAAAGCACCGGCGATGGCGAATTTACGATTGACGCGATCGACCGCGCCGAGCGCGGCACCACGATCACGTTGCACCTGCGCGAAGGCGAAGACGATTTCCTGTCCTCGTATCGCCTGCAACACATCATCCGCAAGTACTCGGACCATATCTCGCTGCCGATCCGCATGCCCAAGGAAGAATGGGATGCCGAGGCGCAGCAGCAGAAGCTGACGGGCGAGTGGGAGAGCGTGAACCAGGCCAGCGCGCTGTGGACACGCAACAAGTCCGACATCACCGACGAGCAGTACCAGGCGTTCTACCAGCACATTGCGCACGATCACGATGCCCCGCTGGCCTGGACGCACAACCGCGTGGAAGGCCGCAGCGAGTACACGCAGCTGCTGTACATCCCGGCCCGCGCGCCGTTCGACCTGTGGGACCGCAACCGCAAGGCCGGCCTGAAGCTGTACGTGAAGCGCGTGTTCATCATGGACGACGCCGACCAGCTGCTGCCGTCGTACCTGCGCTGGGTCAAGGGCGTGGTGGATTCGGCCGACCTGCCGCTGAATGTGTCGCGCGAACTGCTGCAGGAAAGCCGGGACGTGAAGGCCATCCGCGAAGGCTGCAGCAAGCGCGTGCTGTCGATGCTGGAAACGCTGGCCGACAGCGAGGACGAAGCCGACCGCGCCAAGTACAAGACGTTCTGGGAGCAGTTCGGCCAGGTGCTCAAGGAAGGCATGGGCGAGGACCAGGCCAACGCCGAGCGCATTGCCCGCCTCCTGCGCTTTGCCACGACCCACAACGACACGGCCGAGCAATCGGTGTCGCTGGCCGACTGCGTGGGCCGCATGAAGGAAGGCCAGGACAAGATCTACTACGTCACGGCCGATGCCTGGGCGCCGGCCAAGTCGAGCCCGCACCTGGAGGTGTTCCGCAAGAAGGGCATCGAAGTGGTGCTGCTGACCGACCGCGTCGACGAATGGCTGCTGTCGTACCTGCACGACTTCGACGGCAAGGAACTGGTGTCCGTGGCCCGTGGCGACCTGGACCTGGGCGCGCTGGCCGACGAAGCCGAGAAGGCCGAGCAGGAGAAGGCATCCACCGAATGGAAGGACGTGGTGGAGCGCGCGAAGACCGTGCTCGAAGGGCACGCCAAGGACGTGCGCGTGACGCTGCGCCTGACCGATTCGGCGTCGTGCCTGGTGTCCGATGACGGCGACATGAGCGGCTATCTGCAGCGCCTGCTGAAGCAGGCCGGCCAGAAGGCGCCCGACGCGCAGCCGATCCTGGAACTGAACCCCGAGCACGCGCTGGTGAAGAAGCTGCGCGACGTGCCCGAGGGCGATGGCTTCAGCGACCGCGTGCGCGTGCTGTTCGACCAGGCCCTGCTGGCCGAGGGCGGCATGCTCGACGATCCGGCGGCCTATGTGCAGCGGGTGAACCGCCTGCTGGCCTGATGTCGTTGTAACGAAAGCAAGGCGCCTGCGGGCGCCTTGTTCATTTCTGGCCTGACTCGATCCATGGGATCTTCCGACTCGACGCGATGACCACCAAACGCTGCTTCCCGCCGGTCGTCGACCCGCACACCCGCGTGCTGGTGCTCGGCAGCCTGCCGGGCGAGGTCTCGCTGGCCCAGGCGCAGTACTACGCGCACAAGCAGAACCGCTTCTGGCACCTGATGACCGACGTGCTGGGCGTGGATCTGGTCGGGCTGGACTATGAAAGCCGCCTGGCCACGCTACGCCAGCACCGCGTGGGCCTGTGGGATGTCGTGGCCGAGGCGCGCCGCGAGGGCAGCCTCGACAGCAGCATCCGCGATCACCAGGGCAACGACCTGATCGGCCTGATCGCCACGTTGCCGGAGTTGCGGGCGATTGCCTTCAACGGCGGCACGGCGGCAAAGATCGGCGAAAAGGCGCTGGCCGGGCATGGCGACCGGCACGCCATCGTAAAACTGCCATCCAGCAGCCCGGCCTATACGCTGGCCTATGCGCAGAAGCTGATCGCGTGGCAGGCGTTGCGCGAGTGGCTGGCCTAGCCGCTCGCCGAGGCAACCAGCCGGTCAATCACCCGGTCAATCGAACTTCGGCTGCGTCGCCGCGTAGCTCGGCCGCGCACGCATGACTGCATGGCCGCGCCGGATATTCGGTCGCGTCTCCAGCAGCGCCTGGCTTTCCGGGAACATCCCCAGATACTCGACGATCGGCGCGAAGAACAGGTCGGCCATCGACAGCGCGTTGCCCACCAGGAAATCCCGGCCGCCGTACGCCTGTTCCAGGGCATCTAGCTGTTTGGCCATTTCCGGCACGGCGGCGTCGATGATTGCACGGTCGGGCTGGCCGTTTTCTCCCTTTGGAAACACGTACTGGAGCACGTAGCGGCGCACCATCGCGTCATAGGCATGGCAGTTGATCAGGCTGATCCATTGCTCGCAGCGCGCGCGGGCGGTGGGGCCGGTCTGCGGCATCAGATTGGTGCCAGCGAAAACCTCGTTGATATAGCTCAGGATGGCGCGCGTTTCGTAGAACTCGATCGGGCCGTCGGCGAAGGCCGGAATGCGGCCGAACGGGTTATGGGCGAGCAATGCCTCGTCGCGCGGTGTCACCGGGTCCAGCGTGTAGCGCAGCCCCTTTTCTTCCAGCGCCAGGCGGACGGTGCGCACATAGGTGCTGCGGGCGTCGCCGTAGACGGTCAGCGTGCCCGCGCTGCCCTCCGGGTCCAGGTAATCGACGAGGTTGTTGAACACCGACTGCCAGCCGCTGACGTGCGCATCGCGCGTCGCCGCATCGGGAAAGCCGCTGTGCCGCATGTGCATGTGGGTGCCGCCGTCCTTGGCGGTCAGGGTCACCTCGATCAGCGTGCGCATGCCGGCGGGCAGTTCGGTGCCGCCTTCCCATTCCCACGTGTAGGCCAGGAAATTGGCCCGATCGAGCGTCTGGTATTCGCCGTGCACGCGGTGCGTCTCGCCGTCCCGGGCGCCGATCACGAGCCGGTATTTGCCGCCCACGCGGGCATCGGCACGCGCTTCCAGCACCGACATGCCGCGCGGGCAATGCCAGGTGGCCAGCGCGGTCTGGTCCGTGAAGGCATCGAACACGCGCTCGCGCGGGGCGCGGATCTGACGGGTCATTTCCAGATGAAAGGTCGCGGCTTCGCTCATGACTTGTTCCCCTGTTTCGGTGTGACATCGATGTCGGATTGCGCCTGCTCGACAAAGGCCACCAGCCTGTCGAGGTTGTCTTCCCAGTGCCGCCGGTAGGTCTCCAGCCAGCCATGCGCATCACGCAGCGCGCCGGGCCGCAGATGGCAGATGCGCCAGCGCGCATTGACCTCGCGCTCGATCAGCCCGGCATCGGCCAGCACGCGCAGATGCCGGGAGATGGCCGGCGCCGACATGTCGAACGGCCGCGCCAGTTCGCTGACCGGCGCCTCGCCTTCCGCAAGACGCGCCAGAATCGCGCGCCGCGTGGGATCGGCCAGCGCGGCAAACACGGACGAAAGTGGATCGGTGACATTGGGCATGTGATCATTTAACGCATTGGTTAAATGAAGATCAAGGGGTGTTACAACTGGGGTTTGCGGGAAAAGCGGGAATGCGCGGGAGGGCCGAGCGCCGACAGGGGAAACCAGGGGCGGCAAAGCGTCCGACCGGAGATCGAATTCCGGCCGGAACGTTGGGCGTCTCGAGAGAGAAAGGAGAGCGGAGAAGGCGGGCCGCTCAGGCCGTCGTATTGACGATGTTGCCGGTGCTGCTGCCCGTGGCCTCCTGGTACGCCTCCGACAGCTTGGCCATCGCGGCCGACAGGGCAGCCTGGGTGGCGGTCACGCCGGCCTGCAGCGTGGCGACCGTGCTGGTCTTGGTCTGGTCGTCGGTCGGGGCGGCCTGTGCGGCTTGCATCTGGGCCATTTGGGCGGCCAGTTGCTTCTGCAGGGCTTCGATTTGCTGCTTCAGGGCCTTGATGACGGCCGATTCGGTGTCGCTGCTGCTGCTGTCGGCGCCGGCCGCGCCGCCGGCCTTGCCAGCGCCAGCTGGGCCGGCAATGCGGCCGCCGGCGTTGGCCGAAGAGGTGGAACCCGAAGCCGAAGCGCCCTCGGCGGAGCCGTTGGCCTGGCCGTCGGGGGTCTGCGCGGTGGTGTCGTCCGTGGTCTGCGTGAAGCGGCGGGTGTTGGTGACCGTCGCGTCACTGGCCACCATGACCTGGGGTGTAACGCTGCTGATGGATGTCATTGTTGGAGTCCGATCGAAGAGAGAGCCCACATCCTTCTTCGGCCATTCCGCGTAAAACTTTAGCGATGCGGGCGCGGTCTGATCGGCATCTGTCACAATCGCGGCTGTCCGGCGTTCGGACACCCCCGCACCTTACTGGATTCCCATGTTGTCTTCCCTTGGTCTCGGCGGTATTGGCGGCATCGGCCTGCATGTCATCGTGGCGATCTTCTTTGCCGTGCATGCCGTCCGTACCCACCAGAATATGTATTGGCTGCTGTTGCTGTTCCTCTTCCCGGGGCTTGGCAGCGTTGTCTATTTCTTTGCGATCTACCTGCCGGGCCTGCGCCAGACGCGCGGCGCGCAGGTGGCCAAGCGCGCCATCAACCAGATCGTGGATCCGGGGCGGGCCGTGCGCGAAGCGCGGCAGGCGTTCGACCGCGCGCCGACCGTCGACCATCGCATGCGCCTGGGGGCCGCGCTGCTGGACGCCGGCAACCCGGCCGAGGCGCTGGAGCACTACGAAGCCGCGGCCAACGGCCCGTTTGCATCGGACCCGGCGCTGCTGGAGGGGCTGGCCCGCGCGCAACTGGCCACGGGCCGTCATGCAGAAGCCCAGGCCACACTGGAAAAGCTGTTCGCGGGCAATCCACGCGCCCGCGATCAATCCGATCCGTCGCTGCTCTATGCCCGGACACTGGCCGCGCAGAATGCCACCGGCACGCGCGAAGCTTTCGAGCGGGCGCTGACCAACGCCAGCGACGTAGCTGCGCGCTGCCTGTTTGCCGACTGGCTGGCGACGCAGCCCGAAGCGGCCGACCGCGAACGCGCGAAGTCGTTGTATTCCGAAATCGTTCATGACGCGCGCCACTGGCCGCGCCATGCCCGCGAACATAATCGTGAATGGCTGCAGCGCGCGCAAACCGCGCTGGGCCAATGATCCGTGCCTTGGGCGCACTACTTTCTTCCATGACGCTTCTGAAACGCAAATCGATCGAGGCAGTGGCCTCGCGCCGCCCCGCACGCGGCAACCGTGAAACCTCGCGCAAGAACCTGTCCAAAGCCGCCGACGAAAAGCGCATGACGCCGCGATTCGCGCCGGTGACGTTTTCCGAGATGGACGGCGTGCGCTACCTGCACTTCGGTACCGAATGGGTGCAGGGCGCCATGCGCCTGCGCAAGCCCGAAGCCATCGAACTGGAATACGCGCAGCAGATGATGGCCTGGCTGCTGTTCCAGTCGCCGTCGTCGGCCGATTTCCACGTGGCGCAGCTGGGTCTGGGCGCGGCCGCGCTGACCAAGTTCTGCCATCGCCATTTCGCCAAAGCGAAAGTTACGGCTGTGGAGCTGAACCCGGCCGTGATCGTGGCGGGCCGCAGCATGTTTGGCCTGCGCGAGGATGATGCCCGGCTGACCGTGCGTGAGCAGGACGCCTGGGATTACGTGATGGATGGCGCCAATACGGCTGCCATCGATGCGCTGCAGGTGGACCTGTACGACGCCACGGCGCGTGGGCCGGTGCTGGATACCACGGCGTTCTACCGCGCCTGCCGCCGCGTGCTGAAGGCGCCAGGCGTGATGACCATCAACCTGTTCGGCGACCACGACAGCTTTCCGAAGAATATCGAGCGGATTTGCGATGCCTTCGACGATCGCGTGCTGGTGTTCCCGGAGGTGCATGACGGCAACATCATCGCCCTGGCGTTCAATGGCCCGGCAATCGAAGTGTCGTGGCAGACGCTGGAGGCACGGGCCGAGGTGATCGAGGCTTCGACCAAGCTGCCGGCCCGGGATTGGGTCAAGAAACTGCGCGCGGCGAATGCGCGACAGGAAGAACGGCTGGTGATCTGAGGGAAGGCTCTGTAGTGGTCAAGTTTTTTCAGACAGGTATTAGGGTGGTCTGTTGGAACTTGTCCTCGTAGTCTGTTGGCGACGTGTAGCCCAGTGTCGAATGCAAGCGCACCGGGTTGTAGAAGCCCACGATGTACTGCGTGATGTCGCGCCGGGCTTCCGCCCGGTCGACGTACCGCCTCTGCCAGACGCGCTCCATCTTCAGGTTCAGGAAGAAGCGTTCGGCTACAGCGTTATCCCAGCAATCGCCGGCCCGGCTCATGCTGCAAACCAGGCCGTGGCGCGCCAGCAATCCCTGGTACTCCTCGCTTGCATACTGGCTGCCGCGGTCCGAATGCACAATCAGTCCGGGCGCCGGATTGCGCTGCAGGATGGCCATCTTCAAGGCCGACGCCACCAGCGCGGCGGGCATGGCCGCTGCGCTGGCCCAGCCCACTACCTTGCGCGAATACAGGTCCAACACCACCGCCAGATACAACCAGCCTTCCCCCGTGCGCACATACGTGATGTCCGACACCCAGGCCCGGTTGGGCTGTGCGGGCCTGAACTGCCTGCTCAGCACGTTCGGCGCCACCGGCCTCCCATGCCGGCTGTCAGTCGTCGCCACGAACTTGCGCTTCCACACCGGGTGCAGATTCTCCTGGCGCATCAGCGTGCGGGCCCGATAGCGCCCGATCTTCACCCCCTGCTTGTCCAAATCCTGCGCCACGCGCCGGCTGCCGTAGGTACGTCCGCTGGCCTCGAACGCCGCCCGCACATACACCGCCTGCCGCAAGGCCTTCTCCTTGGTGGCAGGCTCTCGCCCGGCCGCGTAATACCCCGCCCGGCTCACGCCCAGTACCCGGCATGCCCGACTGATGGAGATCGCCTCCTTCTGCAATCCGCTAACCACTCGATAGATCACTTGAGTTCGCGGGCGAAGAAGGCCGATGCCTTTTTTAGGATCAGGTTGTCCTCCTTCAGTCGGCGGTTTTCCTCTTCGAGCTGGCGGATGCGCTGCTGCTCAGGCGTCAGCGGCTTGCCCACTCCCTTGCCGCCAGCCACTTCAAGGTCGTATTGGACCAGCCAGCGCCGTAAGGCGGTCTCGCCAATCGCCATCGTGTGGCAAACCTCGGCGACCGATAGGCCCTGATCCCGGATCATCCGGACTACCTCCAGCTTGAAGGCAGCGTCAAACTTGCGGCGTTGCTTTGTCATGTCGTCTTTCCTCGTCGATCGTGATTTTCCACCTATCGACCTGTCTGAGGAAATTGGACCACTACACTCCCCTCTCCCGCGCGCGGGAGAGGGGTTGGGGGAGAGGGCGAGCGGTGCAAGATCCGACGACTGGAAGTTGGACCGTCTCCCCTCTCTCCCGGCGCCTTTCCCATCAATGGGAGAGGGGAGGCAACCGGCGGAAAGGTTGCCCGACTTATTCCTTGTGAAAGAACTGCGCCAGCGACCATTCGTCGGTACGTGCCTCGTACTTCAGCCCCTTGCGCATGGCCCACATCGCCAGCTGGCTGTGCGACGGGACGATGGCGTGGTCGTCCAGCGCAAATTTGGCGGCCGTGCGGGCGTTCTGCTCGCGGTCCTTGTCGCTCGACACCGTGGTCAGCGATTTCTCGATCAGTTGATCCAGCTTCGGATTGCTGTACTTGCCCCAGTTCCACGTGCCATAGCCGGTCTTCGGGTTTGGCGTGCCGGTGATCGAGCGTAGCGCCACGTCGGCGGCGGCCGAGCCCCAGCCCAGCATCTCGAAGGCGAAGTCGCCCTGGCGGGCGCGCGTGAAGTAGGCGGCCACAGGCAACGTTTCGACCTTGGTCTGGATGCCGATGCGCGTCAGCATGCCGGCGGTGGCCTGCGCCACCTGGGCATCGTTCAAATAGCGGTTGTTGGTGGCGTGCAGCGTCAGCGCGAAGCCATCGGGATAGCCGGCCTGGGCCAGCAGCTTCTTCGCGCCTTCGACGTCATAGGCGTCGGGCTTGGTGCCCGGATGGCCGAAGATCTGCGGCGACACGATCGACGATGCCGGCACGGCCAGGCCTTCCATGATGCGGCTGACGATGGCGTCGCGGTTCAGCGCCTTGCTGATTGCGGCGCGCACGCGGGCATCCTTGAAGGGGTTCTTGCCCAGCGGCTTGCCGGCCTTGTCGGTGACGAACGGCGGGTTGTCGCGCGACTGGTCCATCTGCCAGAAGATGGTGCGCCACGACGTAGTCTGCTCGATCTTGAACTTCGGATTTTGCTTAAGTTTGGCCACATCGGCGGCCGGGATGCTCTCGATCACATCGACATCGCCGGCCAGCAGCGCGGCGGTGCGCGCGCCGTTATCGGTCAGGATGCGGAAGATGGCGCGGTCGAACTCGGGCTTCGGACCCCAGTAGTCGGGGTTGCGCTGCATCACGATTTCCTGGCCCCGCGCGAAGCGCACGAACTTGTACGGACCGGTGCCGATCATGGCCTTGCCCGAGTCGAAATCGGCCTGGCTCAGGTCAGCGGCGATCTTCTTCGGCATGATCGGCACGCTGTTCAGGTCATTGGCCAGGTTGGCGTAGTTCGGCACGTTCATCGTCAGGCGCACCGTGAGCGCGTCGGGGGTGTCGATGCGTGCGATGGGCTTGGTGTAGCTGGTGAACGATCCCGGCGCGTTGGTCAGCTTCTCGGGGCGTTCCAGCGATGCCTTGACGTCTTCGCTCGTGAACGGCGAGCCGTCGTGCCATTTCACGTTGGGGCGCAGCTTGATTTCCCAGGTGATGGCGTTGACCGGCTTCCAGGACAACGCCAGGCCGGGAATGTAGCGGGCGTTCTTGTCCATGAACACCAGCGACTCGAAGATATGAAGCGCGATGGCGTTGTTGGGGCCCGCGTTGTTCCAGTGCGGGTCCATCGACGTCACGTCGGCAGCCAGGCCAATGCGCAGGTCTTCCGCGTGGGCGGCGTGGACGGGAATCAGCGTCAGCGCCGTGGCGCTCAGCGCAATCGAAACAGATGCTTGCAGCAGCGTGCGGCGGATCATGAGTGGGCTCCTCGTACGGTGTTGGCCGCTATTGTGCCGTCAAATGTACTTCCATGTCCGATACATCCGGGACGGAAGGCAGGATGGATGCGGGACGCGGCAGGGTGCCCGGTACAATCGCGCCCATGTTTGCCAATTCCCGCACCATTTCGTCGGCGCAGACCGATATCCACGACCAGCTGGCGGCGCGCGTGCAGCGTCATCTGGACGAGCCGTTCCGCAAGCCCATCGGCGCCCCGAGCCAACAGGCGTTTGATGCCGCCAGCGAAGCCTGGCAGCGCGCTGGCGCCAAGCCCCTGATTATCGACGCGGGCTGCGGAATCGGGGAGAGCACGCTGCGGCTGGCCACGGCGTTTCCCGATCACTACGTGATCGGCGTCGATCAGTCGGAAAAGCGATTAACCGCGGGCAAGGACTGGTGGGATGCCGAGATGCCAGTGAATTTTCATTGGGCGCGGGCCGATCTCGTTGATTTCTGGCGCCTGCTGCAGCAGGGCGGGGTGCATGTGGTGCGTCACTATGTGCTGTATCCGAATCCGTGGCCGAAGATTGGGCACCTGGGTCGGCGCTGGCAGGGGCACGCGGTGTTCCCTGCGCTGGCAGCCTGCGGCGACTACCTGGAATGCCGCAGCAACTGGAAGGTCTATATCGACGAATTTGCGGCGGCGCTGACGATGGTCGGGCGCCCGGCGCAGACCGAAGCCTGGCAGCCGGAAACGCCGATGACGCCGTTCGAGCGCAAGTATGGCGCGTCCGGCCATGGGCTCTGGCGCTGCACCAGCCTGCGGCTGGCATAAAAAAACCCGCCGTGACTGGCGGGTTTTTCGTTGAGGTGCGTGTGCGACGCCTTAGTGGAACAGCGGCTGCTGGGTCGGGGCATCCTCGGGCAGTTCGGCGT
>NZ_PJRP01000027.1:38556-74144 GCF_002858765.1 Cupriavidus pauculus | reverse complement strand
GCGCATCGCCGACTACCCCGTCAATCGCGTCAGCGAACTGCTGCCATGGGCCATGGCTGAGCAGTTCCGCACGACCGCCGCCTGAAAGCAACCCCGTCGTCAAGAACGCTGTCCGTCGGACGGTTACGATTAATCTTTCGTATGCCTCTGACTTGAGGTGCACTGAAGTGTACTTCTGGTGGTGATTGCACACAATCTGAAGTCGGCTCCTGAAGGGCCGCTCCTGGCCGCTCTCTGCCCTCGGCCCACCCTGGTCAGCACTTGCGGCTGCCAGAGGCGAAGGCCGACCCTAGGCGGACCTCCGAGCAAAGGAAAAGCGGACCTTCAACGTGGAAAGAAAGGCAGCCCGAGCTAAGCGCAGGGCCCACAAGCGCAGCTTGTGGGCGGTCCCTCTCGTCGGAATTGTGAGCCGTATATTGCGAGCTCAGTTGCTCGCCTGCTTGCATCGGTATCTACATCGCACGCAACTGCCTCGATTGAGGCAATGTAGCTAGCTGGAAGGGCGATAGATGTGGCTCCACGGATAACGTGCTCTTTGTACCAATCAAGCGGGCGAAGCGATGGATCAAATTTTGTGGCCAAGTACGTTTGTGCACATATCTCGCCTAGAGCTTCGGTGGCCACAGTAACCGGTTTTCGTTCGTATCCGTAGCCGTTGCCCTCCGCTTTGTCGAGAAGTGGCAGTTCGCTTTCTAGAATCGAAAAAACAGCCCCCAAGACTAGATCACTTGCGTTGCCGCTGTGTGCCGCATCGCACTTGCCTGAGCCATCTTTGCTTGGCTTGTGGAACTTAAGAATGTGCCCGCTAAGCCTGGCGCTGCAAACAAACTGAGCTGAGGGCACTCTTGCCTTGAGCCTCTGGATAGCCATGTTTGAACCATATGCAAAATAGTGCAGGCGATTGTTCATACGGCTAACGTTTGACGTGAGGGGGCCGCCGGCGCGCGTAGCGCTTAAGCGACCCAAAAGCACAGTTGCTGGGCGGTCGGGTTTACCGACGGAATAGACCCGGTCCGCCCCCAAACTGCTGTGCTACCAGATTCTTGATTCATAGCTGGTAGGCGGCCGGCCGTGAGTCTTTTCAAAGGCAAGCAGGATATCATCCTTGGGAAGCAGGGATGCCCTGCGCCAACATTTCTATATAAGGAACAAGCCAATCTGCGCCCGTAATCTCGAAGTGCTTCTTCCATTTTCCTCCAGCGCTCGATGGCGGAGACCACGCATCCGGTGGCACCATGACCAACACCTTCACTGAATGCTATTGGTCGAGGGACTAAGTCAAAGCACACGGCGATGTCGTAAGGCCACGGGAAATTTCCTGCGTAAGGTAGCGGCTTGGTTCCGTGTGCGAGATCAAAGTAAAGCGCCATAGTCCTCCTCAGCTTCAGCCTTCAATGATCCGCGCGTCGTCATGCGGGGCTCAGGGCAACTGACGACCCGAAGCCGCCCCTTGGGGTCTACTTGAAAATGACTGATGCCGTGCTGAAAGCAGCCGCTCTAGCTCGCCGGAAACCAGCACGGGCCGACCGGCAGCGTGGTTGGTGTGGCGTTAGCCTGCGCAGAGCGGAATACGGACAACGCCGTTCACAGGAATCGTCTTCACCTGGCTGCCCTGGGTGGCGATTTCCGACAGCACGGTTTCAAAGCCCGTTGCGCTGCTGCGGGCCGTGATAAGTTCGTAGTCCTTACCCGGTGTGAAGTTGAACATGATCTGCTGGGCCATATTATTGCCGTTTGGGTTCGTCACCCGAAACCGCAACACGATGGGATGACCTGCGCGAACGTACGTCTCGGCATACGATTTCGGGGCGAAATTCCCGGTTGCCGGCATGCCGATGCGTTGCCCTGCAATCGAGCCAATCAAATGGATGGAATGCGGGTTGTAGGTCATCGACAGCAGGTCACTGCGCGTCGGGTCGGTTGGCAGGAAGCAATCGGTGGCGTCCGCCTCGTATACATGTTGGATGGTCGTACCTTCCACGCGGAAGCTGACGCGCGCAGATGGGCCATCAGGCGGTACGGGTGTGATCGGGGCGCAGCCATAGAGCAATGAAACGGCACCCGTCAGCGCCGCTGCCACGATGCGTGCATCAATGGGCATCATTGCGGCGCCTTCTGCAACAGCACATCCACATCCCCCGTATACGAGAAGGGGATGGCATAGCGCGTACCGTTTTCGGACCTGGCGATTGCGCGCGCGGATCGCGGGCTGCCGGTGTAGACGATTGCGTAGGCGGCGGTGGGAGGTACCGCAAAGACGCCGTCACCATACGAAGTCCGGAATACGCGGCGCTCAAGCGTCAGCGCTGCTTCGCGAGCGGCGGGGATTGGTGCATGTTGTGCGTCGAGGAACATCACATTGGCTCGCACAATGGTGGCCAAAGGCAGTGTGCTGCTGGAGACGAACGCACGCAATCTCAAGGTGCTGGCAGCCGCCCCGTCGGGGAGTTGGAAGGCCGCAAACGCGCCGTTGCCTTCTGGAAACGAAAAGACCGGGGAGCGTTCAGCATCGAAGGCGATGGACACGGACTCGTCCAGCTCCAGAGGCTGTGTCGGCAACGACGCAAGCGATGTGCAGCAGATTCTGGCATTCGAAGGTGCCGCGGGAATCAACGGGGGCCGCGCGCAGCCCGCCAACATCGATGCGATAGCGACGCCCTGGAAAAGGCTTGTCAGTCTGTTCATATTTGCTATGGTTTCCCCGTCGTCGAGTCGACTGACTTGTCGGCCCACCAGACGATGGCTCATGATGACGAGTATTGGGAGGACGGGTGATCTGGTCATCGGCACTTCGCAGAGAAGTCTTGACCCCACAGTGGAGGGGCTCGTTGCTCAACGGTAGCTTCGGAAGGGCGCATCCTGACTAAATGGCTGTCCTCAGGGGCAGTTCGTGACTGGATAAGAGACGCTCGCGGGGCAAAATGGCAACGCCGCGCCGATGGCTGCGATGGCCACCAAATCCGTCACTCGTACCGCCTCGATATTGACCTCGGGCGCTGGTCCTAATGCAAATCTGTGGCACCGCATCGCTTGACCTGCACCGCCAACGTCTGCGGAAGTCGCCCATTGCAATTAGGCCTCGCGACTCACAGCGGAAGCCAGAGAGGGCTGTCCCAAGCCTTCAACTCGTCAAGAAAGGCTCTTAGCTTCGATGGCATAAAGCGGCGCGTCGGATAGACGGCGTGCACCGATATTTCTGGCGACGACCAGTTCGGCAAGATGCGGACAAGCTCGCCGCTCGCGATCTGCGCATCGGCATATCCAGACGGAAGGAGCGCGATGCCGTGCCCGCGACGCACAAAGGCGTTCACGATGTGGAAGTCACGTGCGGCGACGGGGCCCGTGACGCGGATCTTTGTCGACTTTCGCCCGCTCATCAACTGCCATTCCGTCTCGTTATTCCGGGCATTGATCAGCACGCATGGATGCGCGCTGAGGTCTTCCGGTCGAGCAGGCAGGGCGTGCGCCCGGGCATATTCAGGCGACGCAACCAGGTATCGCACGCTTCTTCCCACGCGTTGCGCAACCAGGCTCGAGTCCCGTAAATCGCCGAAGCGAATGGCGACGTCCACGTTCTCTGCGATCAGGTCCACGAACAAATTGGTGAAGTACAGATCCACCTGGATGGCAGGATACTTGTTCAAGAACGCCGACAAGAATGTATAGAACGGCTCATATTCCAGCATCACCGGACCGGACATCCGCAACAGCCCTTCGGGTTTTCGTTGCGTCTCCGTAATCGCGTGCTCGGCATCGAATAGGTGACTCAGTGGCTCGCTGCACTGGTCGTAGTAGGCTCGCCCCTGCGTCGTCAGGCTAAGTTTGCGCGTCGTACGTTGCAATAGCGTCACGCCAAGGCGTTGTTCGAGGGCCGTGACCTTCCGACTTACGGTCGAGACCGGCATACCAAGTGCTTGCGCCGCGCGGCTGAAGCTATCGAGCTGCACAACACGCACGAAGACGGCGATGTCGTTCAAATCCGTAAGTTCGGTCATGGCGACTTTTGCATGTGTGGAAAAGAGATTCTACATATTCCAGTCTAATCAAAAATCGGTTCGTCGCCGAGACTTGTCTCCAAGCAGTTCAACCTCCCTTGGAGAACAGTCATGTCAAGCAAAGTCGTCCTCATCACCGGTGCATCGAGTGGAATTGGAGAAGCAACCGCAAGGCTGCTGGCCTCGCAAGGCGCAACCGTCGCGCTGGCAGCGCGTCGCATAGACGAGCTCAAGCTAATCGCCGCCGACATCCAGGCAAAAGGCGGCAAGGCGTCCGCGCACCACGTCGACGTCACCGACCAGGCGCAGGTCGATCGCCTGGTCAGCACTGTCGTAGCCCAGCACGGCCGTCTCGATGTGATGGTGAACAACGCCGGGCTGATGGCCATCGCGCCTCTGACGCTTCGGAAGACCGAAGAATGGGACCGCATGATCGACATCAACATCAAGGGGCTTCTCTACGGCGTTGCTGCGGCACTCCCGGTCTTTGAACAGCAGCAATCGGGTCATTTCGTGAACATCGCGTCGGTTGCCGGGCTGAAGGTCTTCAGCCCGGGCGGTACGGTGTATTCGGGCACCAAGTTCGCGGTGCGCGCCATTTCCGAAGGGCTGCGTCACGAGGTCGGGGGCAACATTCGCACCACCGTCATCTCGCCAGGGGCGATCGACACCGAGCTCAAGTTTGGCTCTGGTGACAAGGACAGCCGCGATTTCGTCGTCGATTTCTACAAGATGGCCATTCCGGCCGATGCCATTGCGCAGGCCATCGCGTATGCCATCGCCCAGCCTGCGTTCGTCGACGTGAACGAGATCGTGATCCGTCCCACGGTGCAGGATTTCTGAGAAGCCGGCGGCCGGGATCGTGCCGCCCCCCCCTCTGGAAAAGTCTCCACGCGCTGGCCCTTTTCGGTTGGCGCCCCCCCTGATTGATCTTGCGGTGCAGCCACCAGCCAGGCCGGGACCGCGGACGAGGACAGAGATCATGAAACTTTCGGTTCCCCTGTTGGCGGCAGCCGCCTTTGCGATGCTCACCAATGAATTCAATATCATCGGCGTCATTCCGCTGATCGCGCAGGATCTTGACGTGCCGGTGCCGCAGGTCGGGTTGCTGGTCAGTGCCTTCGCTTTCACCGTGGCGATCACTGGTCCATTCCTGACGCTCGCATTGCGCCGGGTCGAGCGGCGACGGCTCTTCACCGGCGTCCTCGCGGTCACCGCCATCGGTGCGGCCATCGCAGCGATGGCACCGAACTATGCGGTGCTGGCTGCCGGACGGATCGCTTCGGCCCTGGCGCTGCCCGCGTTCTGGAGCATGGCCACATCGACGGCGGCCCGGGTAGCTGAGCCAGGCAATCCCGGACGCGCCATCTCCACCGTATTCGCTGGCGTGTCCATCGCGAGCGTCATCGGATCGCCGATCACGACGATATTGGCCGACGCATTCGGATGGCGGATGGCATTTGCCGCTGGTGCAACCCTCTGCGCCGCCATGGCGGTCGTGATGTGGAAGTTCTTTCCCCGCATTGAGGCGCAGGCCGAGGACGCAACCGCCGCGCCTTTCAGGACGCTGATCCAACCCATGATCGTAAGCCATCTGGCGATGTCGTTTCTCGCGTTGACGGCAATGTTCACGTCGTACATCTACCTCGCCGACCTACTGACGCGGGTCGGGCATTTCAGCGGTGCCTCGACGGGCTGGATCCTGATGGGGTTCGGCGTTTCGGGCATCGTTGGCAATGAAATTGCTGGCCGATTCGTGGATGTGAATCCTCTGCGTGCGGCAGTCGCCGCCGTTGTCATCGCCGGTCTCGCCATGGCGGCTTTTCCCTACCTCCTCGATAGCCATCTCGCTGCCATGGCGGCGCTTGCGATCTGGGGAGCCGCGCACGCGGCCGGGTTCGTGACCAACCACGTGCGAACCATTCGCGCAGCGCCGTCGGCGCTCCAGGACCTGACGGCATCGCTGAACGTCTCAATCTTCAACGCTGGGATCGGCATGGGAGCCGTCGTTGGCGGCAACGTCATCGACGCGCTGGGTCTGCCCGAGATCGGTATCGCAGGCGCAATGATCGGTGTCCTGGCGTTGGGTGTCGCGACGGTGATCGCCTTCGCCGCCAGAAGGCCCCGCGTCACCCCGGATCGAGCGGGTGCGGTCCTGTCACGCCAGCAATGCTGAGCCCATTCATCGAATTTCCCCCACAACTCAGGAGCAACTCATGACTACTCATACGACACTACAGTTCAAGCGCGTCTGGTTCATTACCGGCGCAACGCGCGGTCTTGGCGCGTTGATGGCGAAGGCAGCCCTTGCCGATGGTAACGCGGTTGTGGCCACGGGTCGCAACGCCTCCGCAATCGTCGAGCGGCTGGGCGAATCGCCCGCGCTGCTGGCGGTTCCCCTCGACGTGACGGACGAAGCGCAAGTCAGGGCCGCCGTCGATGCCGCCATCGACAGGTTTGGCCGTATCGACGTGCTGATCAACAACGCCGGCTTCGGGCTGCTCGCCGCCGTGGAAGAATCGAGCGATTCCGAAGTCCGCCGCATCTACGAAACCAACGTTTTCGGCCTGCTCAGTGTGACGCGTGCGGTGCTGCCGACCATGCGCAAACAGCGTTCGGGGCACATCATCAACCTGTCGTCGATCGTTGGCTATCAGGCAGCGGCAGGCGTCGGCGTGTACAGCTCGACGAAGTTCGCGGTCGAGGGCATCACGGAAGCGTTACACGCGGAACTGAAGCCGCTCGGCATTCATGCGACCATGATCGAGCCCGGATTCTTCCGCACGGATTTCCTGGACGCGTCGTCGCTTGCCGTCGGCGCGGACGTGATTGACGACTACGCCGAGAGCTCGGGCAAGCTGCGCGAGCTTGCCGTTGTCATCAATCACAACCAGCCCGGCGATCCAGAGCGGTTGGCAACGGCGGTCGTCGCGCTCGTCGACGCAAAAACACCGCCGTTGCGCTTGCCGCTGGGCACCGATACCCTGAAGGCGATCGCCGGCAAGAATGCGTACGTGGCGACGGAGACGGAGGCATGGAAGACGTTGTCGGCGTCTACAGACTTCCCGGCGGAATGATCCGTCATCCTGGAAGACCCGCTGACTGACGCGCGCGCCCTCCCAAATCGAATCGGAACATCACTGCAGTACACCATCATGAAAAAAATCGGATTTCTCTCTTTCGGCCATTGGGGCCAAAGCCCGAGCTCTCGCACAAGGACCGCTGCAGACGTGTTGCTGCAGTCGATTGATTTGGCCGTCGCCGCCGAGGAGCTGGGCGCGGATGGGGCATTTTTCCGCGTCCATCATTTTGCTCAGCAGTTGGCCTCGCCGTTTCCGTTGCTCGCGGCAATCGGCGCGAGAACCCATCGCATCGAGATCGGCACGGGGGTCATCGACATGCGTTACGAAAACCCCCTGTATATGGCGGAGGAAGCCGGCGCGGCCGATCTGATTTCCGGCGGGCGGCTGCAGCTCGGGATCAGCCGGGGCTCCGGCGAACAGGTTGCCGATGGTTGGCACTATTTCGGCTACGCGCCCGCGGAAGGCGAAACCCACGCCGATCTGGCCCGGCACCATACGGAGGTGTTTTACGAAGTCCTGCAGGGCAAGGGATTTGCGCAGCCTAATCCGCGGCCGATGTTTGCCAACCCACCTGGACTGCTACGCGTCGAGCCGCATTCCGAGGGGCTTCGGGACCGGATCTGGTGGGGTTCGGGCTCTAATGCGACCGCGCAATGGGCCGCCAGAATGGGCATGAACCTGCAGACCTCGACGCTGAAAAACGACGAATCCGGGCGTCCGCTCCATATCCAGCAAGCCGAGCAGATTCGCGCGTACCGCGCCGCATGGAAAGAGGCAGGTCATACACGGGAGCCGCGGGTCTCGGTTACCCGTAGCATCTTCCCCTTGGTAAATGAGCAGGACCGGGCGTATTTCGGCCGTGGCACGCAGACTGCGGATACCGTTGGCTTCCTCGAAGATGACGTGCAGAAGATCTTTGGACGAAACTACGCTGGAGAACCTGACGCACTGATCAACCAATTGGCAAAGGATGAGGCCATCGCCGCGGCAGATACGCTACTGCTGACTATCCCGAACCAGCTCGGTGTGGAGTACTGCTCCCACGTGATCGAAACCGTTCTGCAGCAGGTGTCTCCCGGTCTCGGCTGGCGTTGAAGGGCGCCCCTGTACCCGTAGCCGGCGCCTTTTAAAACCAACCGGTCATGCGAATCGATGCTTGATCGAGGCGTCGCGAAGCGAGAGAAGCCTCTCGGCCCAAGCAACGTCCAGGGTGGCCTGCTGGCTCTTGATGAAGACAACTATGAAAAACGAGGAGATTTAGGCTTTCGGAACATCGCGCAGGTTGCTCAATGGCGAAAACACCGGCAAGTTCAAGCGTCCGACGGCATTCTTCCGGGCAGCCTCGGCCAAACGCTAGCCCTTGTCGCGCAGCACCGTTCTGAATCCGATATGCGAAGCGGGCAGATCAGCCTCTTGCTGTTCGCGTGAGGATGCGCGATATCGCACGCAATAGTCGGAAGAGCAGAGGAACGAACCGCCCTTGATGACCATCGGTGTGTTGCTTCCTGTCCCATGCGCACGCCCAGCGGGCGCGACGGCAGCGGTGTCGCCGTTGGCATGTCCCTGGTGCTCGCCGGTGTAGACATCCCGCGTCCATTCCCAGGCGTTCCCGATCATGTCGAACAGTTTGTAGTCGCTGGCGGCGTAGCAGCCGACCGGGGACCGTCCAACATGGCCGTCTTCGTTTGTGTTCATTAGGGGAAAGTTCCCCTGCCAATAGTTCGCGGACGGCTTGCCAGCGACATCGCGTGGTGCGGTATCGAGTGACGCATCCTCATGGCCCGCCTTGCCCGCATACTCCCACTCGGCCTCGGTCGGCAGATCACGCCCCAGCCACTTTGCGTAAGCTAGCGCATCGCGCTGGGTGACCAGCGTCACCGGATGATTGTCGCGGCCGCGCAGGTCGCTGGCAGGTCCCTCCGGATGCCTCCACGAGGCGTCTTGCACCCAAGTCCACCAGGCCAGAGGACGCGTGCCAAGTTCGGCTTGGCTCGGCAAATGAAAGACTGCCGCGCCATGCTGGCGTTCGGCATCGGTGACATGGCCGGTTGCCTTCACAAAGGCGGCGAACTGCGCGTTGGTGACTTCCGTCTGGTCGATCCAGAAGCCCGCGACGCGTGTGCGGCCGGTGCCGGCGGGACGCTCGTCAGAATAGCCACGCCGGCTCCCCAGCACGAAATCGCCGCCGCTTAGATGTACCATGCCGGCCTTGGCGTCGAGGCCCCAGCCCTGCGGCAGACCTCCATAGCGTTCGCATTCGCGCTCAGTGCCGAGCGCAGCGAGTGCGCGTGCAGCGTTGGCGCTATCGAAGCCGCCAGTGGGCAGCGAACTGCCATCGTGGCCCACCGCCCGAGCGTTGTAGATGCCGGCAAGCGCCGCGCCACAGGCCGCCGCTATCACGGCGGCCCGGGCGACACCACGCATCCTTGGAGAAATTGCCATGATGCGTGCCATCGGTCAGTAGTAGCCCTTCGGGCGTGCGGGCTCGACTCCGCCCACGCTACTCATGTAGGCCTTCCACTGCGTGATAAGGTTGCCGAGTACGGTGACGTTGCTAGCGGACACATCGTTGTTCTCGCTGCGATCGACCGTCAGGTCAAACAACTCCCAATGACCGTCCGCCGGACCAAACTGCGCGGGTTCAGTCCACAACGCCTTCCAACGACCATCAGCGCTGCGGATCTGGGCGCGGCCATAAGATTCCTCGCCAAACGGTGTTGTACGCACCTCGCCCGTTGCCTCGCCGCGCAGAACCGGCAGCAGAGACTGCCCCGTGATAGGCCAGACGTTGCGGCCGTTATACACCACCTTGCCCTTGTTGAGGTCCACACCTGTCGACGCGTCGACATTGGCCGGCGCCGCCGCGTTCGGCTGCGCAACCCCCGCCACGGCCAGGAACGTCGCCGTGTTGTCGGTCACGTGCGTAAATGCACGGATGGTAGGTTGTTGCGCGGACTGGCCCGGCAGCTTCACGATGGCTGGTGTGGAAATGCCGCCCTCGCCCATATAGCCCTTCGTCTGGCGGAACGGCGTGGCACTGACTTCCGCCCACCGAAGTCCGTATTGCAACCGCTTGGCCGACTGCAGACCGTTATCGGTACCCAGCGTCGAGTACACCGGCTCAGCCGCGTTCGCAGTATCGGTGGCGAGCGGATCCGCAGTGGTGATCGGCCATGCCTCAGCGCCGTTGTCGGACTGGAACATGATGAACGTGTTGTCGTATTCGCCGATGTCCTTCAGATGCTGGACCAGCAGTCCAATGTTGTGGTCGAGGTTTTCAACCATGCCCGCATAGATCTCCATGTAGCGAGCCTGCGCTTTGCGTTCATCAGGCGTAAGGCTGGCCCAGGCCTTGTCAACGAAGCCCGGGCCATAGTCGGTATAGCCTTGTGCCGGACCGTTCAGGGCATTGATGTACTTGGCGCCTGCAGTGCCATTGGCAGCCGTACCCGTAGGCGCGACAAGCGCTTCCGGTAGCCCGGAGTACGGATTGAAATCGGCTGGGATGATACCCAGCGCTTTCTGACGAGCAATGCGTGCATTGCGGATGGCGTCATACCCGGCGTCGTATTTGCCCTTGTACTTGCTCAGCCAAGGCTCCGGCACCTGCAACGGCCAGTGAGGCGATGTATACGCAGCGTAGGCAAAGAACGGCTTACCGTCGGCCTTGTTGGCATCGATGTATTCGATAAGCTTCTGCGTGTAGAAGTCGGTCGAGTAGAAAACAGCCGGCGACCCGCCGGCGCCACCGGGTTGGCCAGGTTGTCCCGGTTGCACGTACTGGCCGTTTTCGGTGTAGTTCTTCGAACCAGCAGCTTCATGCGCGAAATGGTTCGACGCTGCACCGCCCAAGAGCGCGTAGCTACGTTCAAAGCCCCATTGATCCGGTGTCTTACCGTTGGTGGTGGCCGCGCCGACGATGCCAGCACCGAGGTGCCACTTGCCGGCCATGTAGGTGTGATAACCGGCATCCTTCAACAGTTGCGCTACCGACAGTGCGCTGTCATTGAGATAACCCTCATACCCCGGCAATCCCTTGCGCTCGTCGTTAGGCGCGCCCATCGTGCCCTCTCCCACCAGATGGTGGTCCGTGCCCGAAATCAGCATGGATCGGGTAATGGCGCATACCGTGCCGGTATGGTGATTCGTGAGAATACGGCCCGATGCCACCAACGCGTCGAGGTTCGGCGTCTCGATTTCGCCACCGAACGCCTTGATATCCGAATAGCCGAGGTCGTCGGCCATGATGTAAAGGATGTTGGATCGCTTCTGCGGCGTTACCGTGGCAGGTGGCGTCACGGTGCCGCTACCTGAGGCAATCGGCGCACTGCCGTCAGAGCCGCACGCGACAAGCGAGACGAGCGCCGCCGCCGCGGCGCCCAACAGGCTGATGCGCAGACCTTGAGAAACTTGGTGGGCGGTGTCTGACTGCGAAGAGGCTGACTTGGCTCTGTCAGCGGACGGAGGAGCGTTATAGGTCTTCATTGTTGTTGCGCTACCGTGGAGGAAGGTCGTCATGCTATGACCCTGGGCAACTCAAGCAAAACAATGAATACGCATGCGGTTCTTCGGAAAAATTCGTTGCAAACGCCGCAAAAAAACAATATTGATCAATCAACTTCGATAAACATAGCTGCCCGGAGGGTTGTCAACCCAGCCTGTCCCCCTGATGTCCGGCATCCCCTGCTCTATCGCCCGGCTGCGATGCTCCATTGCTATGGCCGGGCGTTCAGGCATCGGCACGACAACTACCCCTTGCCGATGTCCGCAGGTATGTCTATCGGTCCGGTACTGAACAAAACGGCTTTGGCATGTCCCCTGAAGTGGGGACGCGGAGGCGTTGACCTCTCTGCTAAAGTCGCGCACGCGCGCCAGCTCCAGGCGCCTCCGTTTTCGCCCAGTTTGCAGGACGGTGCTTTTCTCTTGATACGGGTCGGGTTCATGCTCTATTGCTCTGTTGTCAACGCACACGGATTCGCGCCGCTGTTTTCCACCATGCGGGCACATGTGTCATCCCACGCGCGCTCGTCACGGCGCGCAATCACCTGGTTGCTCCTGCTGATCACGTGCCTGCTTTCGGCATGCGTGGCGGACGAGTCATCGCTGGATCCGCCGGCCGGCCTGGCCTACGGCATGACATCGGCCGTCTATCCGGTTGGTAGTCCGATCGTGCCGAACCGACCGACCGCCAGCGGCGGCGCCATCGAGCGCTACACGGTTGCCCCGGCCCTGCCGGCGGGTCTCTCGCTTGACGGCGCCAGCGGAGTCATCACGGGCACGCCTGCATCGGAAAGCGCTTCGGCCATCTATACGGTCACGGCAGAGAATGCGGCCGGCAGCGCCACCGCGCGCGTACAGATCGAGGTGCGCAGCGTGGCGGCTGCACCGGCATCGTTGAGCTACCGCGAAGCCACGGTCACGTACGCCGCCGGCCAGGCCATTTCGGCCAACACGCCGACCAGCGGCGGCGGCCCCATCACGGCCTACAGCATTGCGCCCGCGCTGCCGGCGGGTCTCTCGCTCGACGCGCAGACCGGCATCATCAGCGGTACACCCACCGCGACAACGGCCGCCGCGACGTACACCGTGACCGGCACCAACGTGACCGGATCGACCACCGCCACGCTGCAAATCACGGTGGTCGCCGCCGTGGTCGCGCCCGCCAGCCTGTCCTACACGACGGCGAATCCGCTCTACTTCACCACCGAACCTGTCATACCGAACGCGCCCGTGGCGACGGGTGGTGCGATCACCGGCTTCACGGTCGCGCCTGTGCTGCCCGCGGGGCTGAGCCTCAACGCCAATACCGGCGTGATCAGCGGCACGCCCACAGCCGCCCAGTCGGCCATCACGTACACGATCACCGGCAGCAATACGGCGGGCAGCACACAGGCGCACATGCAGATCACCATCACGTCGCGCGGCAATTGGAGTTCGGCACTAGCGCCAATGCCCTTGCCGGTGCACTACTTTACGGCCACGCGCCTCAACAACGGGCTCGTGCTTGTCGCGGGTGGCTTTGCCGGCGGTGGCTCGACCAGCAGCGCATGGCTGTACAACCCGGCCACCGACCTCTGGGCACCTACCGGCACGATGTCCCTGCCCCGCAGCAGCCATACGGCAACGCTGCTGCTCGATGGCCGCGTGCTTGTCACGGGCGGCCAGGTATTCACGCAAATCGAAACCGCCTCCGCAGAGCTCTACGACCCCGCCACGGGCACGTGGAGTCCCGCAGCCGCCATGAGCGACGCGCGCCAGAACCAATCGGCCACGCTGCTCGCGAACGGCAAGCTGCTCGTCGCGGGCGGCTTCAACCAACTCGGCGGCTCTGTCACGGTCCTGGCCAGCAAGGACCTGTACGACCCGGTGGCCGGCACCTGGACGCGCATGAACACATTGCTGACCAACCCGCGCGCGCAGCACGCCGCGGCACAGCTGCCCGATGGCAATGTCCTGCTGATGGGCGGCATCAACAGCGGCGGCGTGCTCGGCACCACCGAGCGTATCGCCATCGACGACAGCGGCACGACCATCTCCCCCGCACCCGTCGTATTCGGCAACGTGACCATGGGCACAACACTGGCCGATGGCACAATTCTCGTCTCGGGCGATGCCACGAACCCCAGTGCACCGCGCGCGTACCGCTACTACCCGGCCACCTCCGCGTGGACGGCCAGCAGCATGGTCGCGGCGCGTTCGCAGCCGACCATCACGCGACTCCAGGATGGACGCGTGCTGGTGGCCGGGGGCACGATCCTGGGCGGTGGCGGCGTGCGCACGACCTCGACCGAGATCTACGACCCGGCCACGAACACGTGGATCCCGGGCGCCCCGATGGCTGCGGGGCGCAGCGCGGCGCAGGCCGTGGGCCTCGCCGATGGCAGCGTGCTCATGCTCGGCGGCTCCGTTGGCAGTACCGATGTCGCTACCGTCGAACGCTTTACGCCATAGGGCATGCTGCGTTGGCAGCGAAGGATCATTCGCCCATATCCCGCCGTCGTCGCCATAGCCCACCACAATCCGGAAGCCCGCGCAGTGTGCGCGGGCTCTCTCATGCCTGGCTTTGCGATGGTCAGCGTCGTGCGTGCCCAGTGAGCGCTCAAATGGGGCGCTGTAGCCGACCGCTATCCGACGTTAGTTTTCGCTGGCGCCTGCGACTGCAATGGGTCGGAAAGTCGCCTCTGGTGCCGGCATCAGGCCGCACGTGGAAGCGTGACCCGACACCCCTTCCGATAGTTGTGACAGCCCCAGAATGACCCGCCGTCGCCTTGACGGGCCACCATCTTTACGCCACAGGCCACACAGGCTGGCGTCTGATAGTCACCTTCAAACGTCCGTGCCAGCAATTCATCTCGTTTTTCAGCGTCCAAAGCACGGATACGTTCAACGATGCCCGCACCATCTAGCAACTGGATGCCAGCTTCGGCGGCATAGTCCTGCACAGGCTGCCCGATGAAGCCGGCTAAGGACCAGAAGACACCACGCTTCACCTTGCCGGTCGGTTCGGAGAGATCATACGGCCAGCTCATAACCGTTGGGGGTCGATAAAGTGGAAGCGCCGGCCACCGGGACGGAAGAGCGAACGACCGAGAAGGGTTTCGGATTCAACTGGTCGTTCGACATCCCATCCCTCTGGGTCCGAGCAGGATCACCTGACTACGACGAAGACTTCTTCGGCAAGTCCACGGTCGCGAAGATGAGCTCTCCTGTCGACAGACTTACTTTCTACCGGCGTCGACTCGCCTATCCAAGACAATTAAATGAAGTTCCCTCCCGTAGGCCAGGATGTCCTGGGCCACTTCACCAATCTAAGCAACAGCACGCACGAGAGATTGGGCCGCGATGTCCGCCAGTTCATCCTGATCTAAGCGGCTCTCGCAGGCAGGTAGTCCTGCAGGTTTCCTTGCGCAAGCTGTTTAGCGAACCGGGCCTTCGCGCGACCTACGATATCGTCGTAGTAGACCTCGATTGGCCCGGTAGCCGGCGTCTGGCGTGCGCCAGGATGGTAGGTGCGGAAGCACTCGATGCCGTTTGATTGGAAGTGCCACAGGCGGCGCGGCACCTTGTACTGGGTCACCCGATTGGGGAGGATGGCATGGACGGCTGAATCGTAGCTGGATCCACATCCAAGGATGATGAGATCCGGTTTGAGCACTTCAATCTCGAAACGCACCGTGGCGACGGAGAAGTCGAACAACTCTTTGGAGTGCTTGAGTGAGTTGCGCGAGCCGGACTTGCCCTGATCCCAGTCCATCTTCATCAGATTGTTCCAGCAGATCGCCGTGCGCTTGCCGCCTGCGAGTTCCCCGGCCACGGCCTTCGTCCGTCGCAGGAACGGGCTTCCGCTGGTTCCGCGCTTGAACTGATCGGCGTATCGGAGCTTAATCTTTTCCAGGGAATCCTCGGACTGGTAGTACGCCCCGAGCTTCCCGTACCAGCCGTTGGTCTCTTTGCCGATGAACATGATGCGTACCGCTGCATCGAGATAATCGTCGGAGACGGACAGCAGGAACGGCGCCGAGAGGACGTCGAAGTGGGGTTCAAACCCGGTTTTGGCATCGGCCAAGGCACGCAGGTAATAGGCGTCAAGCCTTGCCTGCAAGTCGCTACTGGTCATAAACATTCCCGTTCAACAGTTGCCGCGCGCCGGTTTCTTATTGTTATGGGTTTTTTGGCGTCACCCAGTGGCGGGCGCGCCGTGCGAAACCGGCAAATTCGCTGGTGCCGCCGACCTCTCCAATGGCGATCCGGGGTCGGCTGGGGCAAGGCCGCGTGGCTGCATGCCAGGCGTTGAAAGATGGAAAACCCCGCCTCTTGCACGCCCTCCGTCGAGAGGGACATCGCCCGGAGGCGACACGTGTTGCGGGGTATGTTGCGGCCAGTCTACGAATGGTACCGAGGCGCCGTCAATCCCCATTTAGGGCAATCCGTCCGTGAATTGCAACGGGGGGGTAGCGGGCGTATCGGCGGGCTGACGGTGCAAACGCCGCGGGCCGCTACCGGAATAGAAAAACGCCCACCTCGCAATGACTACGCGCCCTCGGATACTCAGGTGTTCGCGATGTTCGATTCGGCTTCTTGCGAGACCCAATGCGCAAATCGTTTGAGGACGTCGAGTTCGGAGCGTCGCTCGGGCCAGCGCAAGTAGTAGGCCCGTGGCGCAACCCAAGGCTCATCCCAAAGGCAGACCAGCTTGCCCGATTCCACCGCGTTGGCAGCAATAAATTCAGGCAACAGGGCCACCCCAAGTCCTGCAATCGCACCATTCAACGCCATCGATAGCAGGGCGTAGCGAGGGCCGCCATTCATATGCGTGTCGGAAACCGAGTCCTGCAACCCGGTCAGGGAGAGCCAACCTGGCCATGCATCCAATACCGTCACGCGACGGATCAACGTATGGGCGCGCAGGAAATCGGCGATTTGGCCGAGGTTCAACGCGTGGCTTCTTATGTGCTTGGATTGTCTGAACTGCGCGAGCAAACCCGGCGCGACGTAGGGTCTCAGTTCGGCACGAAGAATCAATACCGCCGAGATGCCCGGTAGCGGGCCACTGCAAAACTCGATGGCGGCATCGTCGTCGCTAGAGGCGAAGTCCACGGGGCCCACCCGTGTCGACAGGTTCAGCGTGATGTCGGGATTGGCCGCGACAAATGACTGCAGGCGCGGCATGAGCCAGTAGTTCGCGAAACTGGACGATACGGAGAGGTTCAGGGAGCCGCCCCGTCCGCCTGTTGTGATGATGCTCTCAGTGGCCCGCTCAAGCTGCCTCAGGATCCCTGAGGTGTCATTCCAGTACTTTCTGCCCGCCTGGGTCAACTCGAGACCACTCTTTCGGCGCAGAAACAGCGGCACGCCCAATTGGCGCTCCAACTGCAAGATGTGGTGACTGACCGCGCCCTGGGTCAAGTGCAGTTCCTCCGCAGCGCGGGTGAAGCTCAGCAGCCGCGCACTGGCATCGAGACACCGCAGCGCAGTCGTCGAAGGCAATCGACTCATCCATTAAATCCTTTGATGCTTGACGCAAAAAGATTGGTTTGCGCCAATGCCGCTCGTCCCAATACCATCAACGCATTGTCGCATACGCGGCAGGGCGGACAGGCCAGCCGCCCTTTTGCGGTGCATCATTTTTTCTGATGCACCAGACTCGAAAACGAGCGCCGACCTAGGGCACCACGCTTGTGCAGCACAGGTCGAGCACACACGAAGGCAAAAGATGGTTCGCTTGGCGCAATGGAAAGTGGCTCGACGGATGGCCGGGGCTGCGATCACCACGGTCTTGGCGCTGACTGTGAGTCAGCCAGCACGGGCTGAATACCCGGATCGGCCGATCAAGTACGTGCTGAGTTCAGGCGCGGGGTCGGGGCCTGACGCGCTGATGCGACTGATTCTCGAAGATGTCAGCAAGCGTATTGGCACGGCCATCGTTATCGAGAACCGGTCCGGCGGTGGTGGATTGATCGCGATGCAGACCATTGCTTCGGCCGCCCCCGATGGTTACACGATCGGCCACGGCAACACGCAGACCCTTGGCATCAATCCGTCGTTATCCAAGGCCGGTCTTGCCGCCGCGAATCATGTCGAACTGATTGTCCAGACTGGCTACACGCCGAACCTGCTATCCGTGTCGCCATCGTTGCCGGTGAAGTCCGTGGGCGAATTGATCGCCTATGCCAAGGCCAACCCCGGCAAGCTCGTCTTTGGGTCGGCTGGTAACGGCACCTCTGGCCACGTCGGTGCGGAATTGTTCAAGTACATGACGAAGACCGACATGGTTCATGCCCCGTACAAGACCGCGCCGGCAGCTGTCAACGATGTCATGGCGGGGCACGTCGACCTCGTGTTTGACAATCTCGCTGGTAGCCTGGCCGCGGTCAAAGGCGGCAAACTGAAGCCACTGGCGGTGACGAGTCTCAAGCGATCTCCGCTTGTCCCGAACCTGCCGACGGTCGCCGAGGCAGGCGTGGCGGGCTTCGAAGTGATTGCATGGTCCGGGATCATCGGCCCGCAAGGCATGCCACCGGCTGTCGTGCAAAAACTCAACACGACAGTCAATCAGTCCCTCAAGGATCCACACGTCGTCAAAGGTATGCGTGACCTGGGCTACGAGGTGGTCGGTGGTACACCTGCCGAATTCTCCGCGTGGGTCGCGCGTGAACGGGCCAAGTGGGCCAACGTCATTCGTACGTCCGGTGCCGCTGTGGACTGAACACGCCGCCGTTCTACCTTTCCCCATCTCTCTACCAATCCAAAGAGGCATCGTCGCCTCGGAGTACGCTCGTATGTCAGTTCTGGAGACACTTGCTGCCTGGGCCACCAGCCAGGAGCATCAATGGTCGGACATCGTCCTGGATCGCGCCATGCACGCCTTTGGCGACACGATTGCCTGCATGGTGGCCGGTGGCGCCGACCCGGTCAGCATCAAGGTGGCACAGGGCATTCACGCGTGGGGCGCCGGTGCCGCAACTGTGGTCGGTACACAGCGCAAGGCACCCGCCCCGTGGGCCGCGATGGTCAATGGCACCGCCGCGCACGTGCTGGAGATCGACGACAACTTCTACCCGGCGCTCACCCACGCGTCGGCGGTGCTGGTGCCTGCCCTGCTCGCACTGGGTGAGGAAACTGACGCCAGTGGCATGGATCTTCTCGATGCCTACATCGTGGGTCTGGAACTGCATGCCACGCTGGGTCGCGGGGTCAACCGGTCTCATTACTTTGCGGGATGGCATCCCACGGCTACCGTCGGATGCATTGGCACGGCTGGCGCCTGCGCACGTCTACTGAAGCTGGATGCTGGACAGACGGTCGCGGCCATGAGCATTGCCGTGAGCATGGCCTCCGGCAACAAGGCGCAGTTTGGCACCGAGGCCAAGTCCTTCCAGTGCGGCATGTCGGCATCGAACGCGATCGTGGCCGCCCAGCTCGCCGCCTCGGGCCTGCAGGGGAATCCGGAGGTGCTGGAGGATCCGCAAGGGTTTCTCGCACTCTACGGTGGCCCTGCGCCGCGTGGCTGGGATGCGCCGCTGAAAAAACTCGGCAATCCGTTGGCCCTTGAAGAGTTCGGCCTGGCGCCCAAGCGCCACGCATGCTGCGGATCGGCCCACAACGCGATCGACTGCGTGCTCGATCTGAAGCGCGAACATGGCTTTTCGCCCAACGAAGTCGAGTCCATCGACATCCTGGTTGGCGCGAGCAACAAGAAAAACCTGCGGTACGACAATCCGCAGGACGAATTCCAGGCGCGGTTCTCGATGCACTACAACATCGCGCTGGCGTTGCTTCAAGGCACCGTGACACTGGCTGACTTTACGCCCGAAGCCGTGCAACGCAAGGCCGTGCGCGATCTGTTCCGCTTGACGCACCTCAAGGCCCGCGCCTTCGAGGACGAGCCGAAGGACCCGGATGACCGACCTCCGCATATCGTGAAACTCACGTTCAAGGACGGCCGCACGCTCGAGGCGCAACGCGTCTATGCACGTGGACTGATTCAGGACCCCTACACCGACGACGAGCGGCTCGCCAAGATCGAGGCATGCTGTCAGCCTTGGATGCCTGCCGACGCGCTGGCGTCACTCGTCGACCAGCTCGTCGCATTCCGCGCGCTACCGAGCGTGCGCACCTTGACGGCCACGTTTGGAGCCAACGATGCGTGACATGTCGAAGAAGCGCCAAGCACTGGATAGTGTCCAACGCATTTTCCAGGATGGCCGTTTTGCCGATGCCCTCGCAAAACGCGTGGCCTACCGGTCTGTGAGCGGCCCGGACGCAAAGGATGAGGATCTACTGCCGTACTACCGAGAGATCCTGGAGCCCGATCTGACCGAGATGGGCTTCCGTTGCAGCTATCTGGACAATCCAGTGGCCGGCGGCTCTGCCTTCCTGCTTGCCGAGCGCATCGAGTCGCCGGACTTCCTGACGGTGCTCACATATGGCCATGGCGATGTCGTGCCCGGCTACGAAGATCAATGGGAAGCCGGCTTGTCGCCGTGGTCGCTGACGTTACAAGATGGCGCCTGGTATGGCCGCGGGGTGGCGGACAACAAAGGGCAGCACCTCACAAATCTGACGGCGTTGCGCGAAGTCATCGCGGCGCGTGACGGGCGCCTGGGCTTTAACCTCAAGGCGCTGTTCGAGCTCGGCGAGGAGCGCAGCTCGCCAGGCCTGCGCCAGGTTTGCAAGGCGCATGCGCAGGCGCTTGCTGCGGACCTGTTCATTGCCTCGGACGGGCCGCGCGTCAGCAAGGACCAGCCCACCCTGTTCCTGGGTTCACGTGGGTCAGCCGTATTCGAATTGTCGTGCACGCCGAGAGCCGGTGGACTGCATTCTGGCAATTGGGGCGGCATCATGAAGAACCCTGGCGTGGTCCTTGCAAGCGCCATAGCGTCGATGGTCGATGGCCGAGGGCGCATTCTCGTGCAAGACCTGTTGCCCCCGCCGATCCCCGCGCCCGTGCGCGACGCGCTTGCCCGGCTGAAAGTCGACAGCGAGAGCTTGGGTCGGCAGATTGATGAGGATTGGGGTGAACCAGGGTTTAGCGCTGCGCAACGACTGCTTGGGTGGAACTCGCTGGAGGTGCTGACGCTGCACGCCGGCAATCACGCGAAACCGGTCAACGCTATCCCACCGGCGGCACATGCCCATATGCAACTGCGCTTTGTCGTCGGTACGAACTGGACAGCGATCGAGGACATCGTCCGTCGACATCTGGATGAGGCCGGCTACCCCGACGTCCAAGTGCGGCTGGTACGTGGGTCACCCGCCACGCGGCTTGATCCTGCGAGCCCGTGGGTAAGCTGGGCAAAGGAAGCCGTCAAGGACGTTATGGGTGAAGAGCCCGCTGTCGTACCCAACCTTGGTGGCACGGTACCGAACGACGTGTTCTCGGACATTCTCGGCCTGCCCACCGTGTGGATTCCGCACTCCTATCCCGGATGCAAACAGCACGCTGCCAACGAACATCTGCCACTGACGATCGTCGAGCAGGGCCTGGCGATGATGGTGTCGGTGTTTTGGGAACTTGGCGAAGCGCCCGCGCTGGAAGCACGTACCAGGCATCGGGCGCGTGCGGCAGCCTAGAGGATTGGCGGCTCGGTGATGTTGTTTACTTGTAGATCCTGTTTTAGGTGATATAGATATGTCGAAGCATTGGAAAGGACGTCGTGCCATCGTGATGGGGATGGCGATGGGGATGGGGTTGGCGGTGTCAGGCGCTGCGCTCGCACAGGGGGCGGCGAATTATCCGTCGCGTCCCATTCAACTGGTGGTGCCGTTTCCGGCAGGTGGGAATACCGACGTGGTGGGCCGTACGGTAGCCGCGAAGCTGGGCGAGCAGCTCGGTCAATCGATTGTGGTCGAAAACCGCGCTGGTGCGGGCACCGTCATTGGTGCGGCATTCGTTGCCAAGGCGCCGGCCGATGGTTACACCCTGCTGATCAGCTCGGGTTCGACGTTCACGTCGGGCCCGGCGATCACGCCGAAGCTGCCGTATGATCCGGTCAAGAGCTTCGAGCCGATCGGGCTGTTGGGGCGCAATGCGCTGGTGCTGCTCGCCGGTAAATCCATCGCAGCACACACATTCAAGGACGTCGTTGCGGCCACTCAGGCCAAGCCAGACGGCTACAATTACGCCTCGTTTGGCAATGGCAGCACCGCACATTTCGCTGGAGAGATGATCAAGACCGCGACCGGTATCCGCATGACACACGTCCCGTACAAGGGCAGTGCGCCGGCTATGAATGACCTGTTGGGCGGCCAGATCGAATTCGACATCGATACCGTTCCGGCAGCGCTGCCCTATATCAAGGAAGGGCGCATCAAGCCGATCGTCGTGACCACAACGAAGCGCTCCACCTTGTTGCCGAATGTGCCAACGCTTGCCGAGAGCGGTGTCAAGCTGCCGTCGATCTCCACCTGGGTCGCCATTGCGGCGCCTAAGGGGCTGCCTCTGGACGTCAAGGCAAAGCTGCAGAAGGCACTGGCGAACACCATGGCCAGCCCGCAGATGCAGGAGAAGTTGCTCGCCACCGGGTTCGAGGTGGGATACGCCGATGGCAAGGCGGTCGAGGCGCTGATTGCCGAGGAGTTGCCTCGCCTGAAGGCGGTTGCGCTTCATTCGGGCATCCACGCAGATTAAAGCATTCATCCATGCAACCGTTTGCCCTGAGTGCCGTCGAGGCATCTGAACTGATCCACAAGCGCGAGTTGTCGTGTGAAGACCTTGCGCGCTCCACGCTCGCGCAGATCGCACGGTATGAGCCCGAAATCCGAGCGTTCGCGTACCTGGATCCTGAGGCCGTTGTCCGTCGAGCGCGTGAACTCGACAAGCTTACGCCTGGGCATGCGTTGCATGGGCTGACGTTTGCCATCAAGGACGTTATCGAGACGTTCGACATGCCAACGACGTACAACACGCCCGCCTATGCCAGCCATCGCAGCGGCAAGGATGCTGCTTGCGTGGCGACGGTTCGTGCACTCGGCGCGCTGGTTGTCGGCAAGACCGATACGGTGGAGTTTGGTGCCAATGGTCGACCGGCCGCCACGCGCAATCCGCACAATCTCATGCATACACCGGGCGGATCGTCGTCTGGCTCGGCGGCGGCCATTGCAGCGGGCATGGCGCAATTGGCATTTGGCACGCAGACCGGCGGCTCCATCATCCGTCCCGCTGCCTATAACGGCGTCTTCGGCTTCAAGCCTACGCATGGCGTGACGAGCTCCGAAGGCGCCAAGGTCTATGCGCCAAGCCTAGACACGATTGGCTGGTATGGCCGAAGCGTCGCCGACTTGTCCCTCGTGGCTGATGCGCTGCGGATCTGCGACGAGCCCTCCAACGTTCCGGTGGCACTGCGCGGCCTGAAAGTCGGCTTGTATCGCGGACCACATTGGGACAAGGTCGATGCATCGGGAAAGGCCGCACTGGAGTCCACGGCGGCGGCACTCGCGCGCGAAGGCGCGGAGATCGTCGAACTGGCGCTGCCGGCCGATTTCGAGTCACTGTCCGCCGCCCAGCAAATCATCATCCGACAGGAGGGCCGGCGAAGCTTCCTACCCGAGCTCCTGAGCAGGCCAGACGTCATGCATCCGCTGATTCGGCAGACCGCCGAGAATGTCGTGGGCTATCGCCATAGCGATCTGGTCACTGCATATGATACTGCCGCGATGTGCAGATCAAAGTTTGATGCGCTCTTCCGAGACAGTGGCCATCTGGACGTGGTGCTCACACCGCCGGCGCTCGGCGAAGCGCCATATGGGCTTGACGACACTGGCAGCCCCGCGTGCAACAGCATCTGGACTCTGCTTCACGCGCCCTGCATATCGATGCCGACGGGATTGGGTAGCGGTGGCCTGCCCGTGGGCATCCAGATGGTGACGGCACGGTTTGGTGACCGGCGCTTGCTAGACGTCGCCTGGGCTATTCAACGGGATTTGGGATTGGGCGTTGCACCATGCGCCCACATGCGCAGTGAAATCTGAATACAGGGCGCCGAGCCCTGTGCCTATTGTGCCCAAACGTGATTTTTGTCGCGGACAGGAACGCGAGCGCTCATCACCGTCAGATGCGGGACTTTCCCATCTCAATGATTCGCTGACGCAGCATCTCAGCCTGCTTTTGCATCTCGATAACCGTAGCGGATAGGCGACTGGCAGGAAGTCGCTCGGTAATGGTCGCCATCGCGATACCCGCCACCACAGCACCCGAACCATCGAACACCGGAACCGCTACCGCTCGCGATCCCTGCACAACACCCTTCGCCGTGTAACCGTACCCCTGCTTGCGCGCCTCGTGCGCACGCTCCATGAGGTCAACTGGGTCGACTTTCAGCGCGGCCAATCGCTTCGCATTGCGTTTGACGATTGCTTTGAGCTCATCGTCCGGCTTGGACGCCAGAAGCACCAACCCGCTGACACCTACCCCAAGAGGTCGGCGGGCCCCGACATCAATTGACAATACCTTGACTGGGTAGCTCCCCGGCCAACGTCCGATGCATACAGAGTCGTCGCCATTGGCAATTGTCAGGAATATTGTGTCGCCCAGCGTCTCGCTCAGGTACTGCAAATATGGTTCGGCGGCGGCACGAAGCGGAAAACGCGCAATACGAGCCAAGCCTAGCAGCGACACCTCATTGCCAATGACGTAGCGACGAGTCTCTGGATTCTGCTCGGCAGCGCCTTCTTCAATCAGTACACGTAAGATCCGGTGGACCGTGGGTTGACTAAGTCCGGTGCTGGCCACCACGTCGACCAAGCGAACGCCTAGCTCTTGCCCGGCGGCAACGATGCGCAGTATGGCTAGCGCACGACGAATACTCTGTGCGCCTTCGGACGCGCCGCTCTTGTCGGACCCACGCTCCATCGTCACCTCCGTCATCAAAGAACAGCCGCTTGCACGGTTGACTGCCTAACCATCTTTGTTCATGACAGACTTAGGCGTTTGCGCTACAGCTCTCAGCGTGACGATCTCACCCAGACTCGCATAATTTGGGCCTCCAATACGACACACTGGGTTCAACTCGCGTGTCTCCACCTTGCCGTCACGGTACAGCCCATCGCGGAGATGGAATGCCAGCACCTCTCCGACAATAAACTCTGCGCCAGTCTCACCAAACTCAATGACACGCTCAAGCCGGCACTCCATGCTCACAGGAGCGTCGGCCAAACGCGGCGTGCGAATCGACACGGACGGCGCCGTGTCCAGACCCAAGATGTCGGCCTCGCTCACCTCCGGCGGATGTTCGACGCTGCTCATGTGAATCGCGTCTAGTTGCGTCGCATCGCCAATGTTGACCACGAACTCCTTCGTCGCGTGGATGTTCGCACCCGTGTCTTTGCGTACCCCTGCCTTCCGCCCGATGTTGATTCCCAACAGCGGAGGCTTATTCGATACGAAGGTGAAACAGGAGAACGGGGCGAGATTTATGACGCCTTCCGGTGACAGCGTAGTAATCCACGCGATGGGCCTCGGTACAACGATGCCGCTCATCAGTCGATACGTTGCTTCAGGGGATAGGGATTCGGCTAGGACTTGCATTACGGTTTCCTACGTTCGAACAGTGATGCAGCGATTCTGCCCTCGGCGACAAATGTGCGGCGGTGTTCGGCATCAATATAGTCCACATCATGGACTATTGGGAAGTTATTGCATTGCAGCAGCGCACTCGACATTTGTAGAGTGGAGTTGTCACGAGTCGGGCGGATGCCCGGCCCAACTAGATGACAAACGGAGACAACATGACCGAGTTTCGATGCCCGCGCGCTGTCACAAAAGCCGCGCTGGCGGCAGTACTGGTTTCCCTCGCCTCACCCATTCTTGCGCAAGCGTGGCCGGATAAGCCTGTACGCGTAGTCGTGCCTTACCCGCCGGGCGGGAATGTCGACTCCGCAGGTCGAATCATCGGCGCGAAGCTGCAGGAGATCTTCGGGCAGCCGTTCCTTATCGACAACAAGCCAGGCGCAGGCGGGATTATTGGCGCCGAATCCGTGGCGAAGGCAAAAGCAGACGGCTATACGCTGTTTCTGGGCGCGAACGGTCCCATTCTTTTCTCCCCCACGATCTACAAAAAGAACAGCTACGACTGGAAGAAGGACTTTGTCCCAATTAGTTCAGTGTCCTTCACGCCGGTGATTTTGCAGGTCAACAGTACTTCACCGTACAAGACAGTCGCGGATCTGCTAGCTGCGGCCAAGAAGCCCGACAGCAACTTGACAATGGCCTCCCCAGGAGCTGGCACACAAAACCACTTGGTCAGCGAGTATCTGCAACAAAAGACTGGAGCTCACTGGACCACCGTCCACTACAAGGGCAACGCGCCGGCCACGACAGATCTGCTCGGCGGCCAAGTCCAGTTCAACTTCGACCAGCTTTCCGTTGCCCTGCCCTTCATCAAGCAAGGTCGCACGCGGGCGCTAGCCGTAGGCTCCGCGAAGCGTCTGCCGCAACTGCCGAACGTGCCGACCCTACAGGAATCGGGTTTCCCGGACTTGACTGTAGAAACCTTCACCGGCCTGCTCGCCCCCGCTGGAACGTCGCAAGAGATCGTGACGAAACTTTCGGACGCGTTGCGCCGCATTCTCGCCGACAAGGAGGTGCAGGCGAAGTTTGATGCATTGGGTACAGAGGCTCGCAGTAGTACTCCAGAGCAATTCAAGCAGTTCCTGACCAATGAGGACAAGCGATGGACACCGCTGATCAAGCAGGCAAACATCACAGCAGAGTAGAACATCCCATGAACGCCTCCAGCGACAACCTCTCCACTCGCCGTACCAGCGTCTACGTGACCGGATTCAGTCATAAGAATCCTATTCCAGCCGGTTGCCGGATCGGCCCGCTGTTGATGAGCGGCAGCATCCAGGGCAACGATCCCTCCACCGGGAAGCCTGCCGAAACCATCGAGGCGCAATGCGAATATATGCTCGCAAACGTCAAGCTCATTGTCGAAGCGGCAGGCGGTACGACCGGCGACATCGTCAAGTTGACGGTTTGGATGAAGGACAGAAGTCAACGCCCTGCTTTGAACAAGCCATGGCTCGAGATGTTTCCCGACCCCGCGTCTCGACCGGCTCGGCACACGATGCAGGCCGACCTCGATATGGGGAAGCTCATCGAATGCGATTTCACTGCCTTCATCGCCTGACGTCACGGAACATCAACGCGCGCTTTAGGGCGCGCTCACTTCTTGCGCCACCGATATGCCAGACTACCTTCCCTTCGATCCCAATCCCCGTGCGCCAGTCCCTCTGCCGCCGGCCAACAGTTGCGACAGTCAGTTCCATGTGTTCGGCCCTCGCGACAGGTTCCCCGTTAGGCCAGGTGCGGCTTATGAAATGCCAACTGCGACGTGGGAGATCGCCCAGCGCTTGCATCGCACATTAGGTATCACTCGCGGCGTAATTGTCCAGGCCACGACCTATGGTGCGGACCACGCCGTCGTCCTTGATGCGCTCAAGAATTTGAACTCGCCGACCGGACCGCGCACCTACTTGGGTTGCGCCAACGCAGCCGTGCTGACTGAGTGCGACGATGCCTATCTGGAAAAACTCCACGACGCAGGTGTGCGCGGAGCAAGATTCACCCGCGCTGGGCTAGGCATCAGCATGAGCGCATCTGAACAAGACAAGGCGTTTTCCCGCGTCAAGGAACTAGGTTGGTACATCAAGCTGCAGCCCGAACCCGATGGCATCGAGTCGCAACTGGCCGCCTATGACAAGCTTAACGTGCCGATCCTCCTGGACCACATGGGACGCGCCGATCCTACCAAAGGAGATGCCGATCCGAGCCTCCGGGCCATCCTCGACAGACTGACGCGAGGCAACTACTGGGTCATGCTTTCACTCAGTGAGAAGATCTCGCGAGAAGGGGCACCCTGGAACGACGTCGTACCGCTAGCGCAACGACTAGTTGACGCCGCCCCCGACCGATGCGTATGGGGTAGCGACTGGCCCCACCCCGTTTCCGTCAAGCAGCCCCCGAATGAGGGTGACCTGCTTGAGCTCCTCTACCGGTTTGCTCCGGACGCCGCAATGCGCCACAAGATCCTTGTGGAAAATCCCGCCAACCTCTTCGGATTCGAAGCATGAAGCTCGTTACTTTTCTCGCCGGCGCAGAAGTTTCCTGGGGCGCCGTCATCGGCCAAGGTGCTGAAGCTGGCGTCATCGACCTCGCACGACGACTAGCGGATACCAAGTCCGTGAAAGATCTCCTCGCGGGCGGTGAACCGCTTCTCGCCCACGCGAAGGATGCCATTTCTCGCGCGCAGGTAGACCATCCCCTTGCGTCGGTACAGCTGTTGCCTCCGATACCGGACCCTGAAAAGATCTTCTGCATTGGTGTCAACTACGCACATCGCAACGCGGAGTACAAAGATAACAGCGACCTACCCAAATACCCGAGCGTCTTCATGCGGACGCCCGCTTCGCTGACTGGTCATGGTCAGGCGTTGCTGCTTCCGCCGGAGTCGAAGCAACTCGATTACGAGGGAGAGATCGGCATCGTTATCGGTAAGACCGGTCGCCGGATCGACAAGGCTGACGCCCACGCACACATCGCAGGTCTCACCTGCATCAACGAGGGCACTATCCGCGATTGGCTGCATCACGGAAAATTCAACGTCACGCAAGGCAAGAACTTCGACGCGTCTGGGGCTATCGGCCCTTGGGTGGTCACAGCAGACGAGTTCTCCGGTTTCGACAATATTGAATTGACGACCCGCGTGAACGGTGAAGTGCGACAGCACGACACTACGGCGAACCTCATGTTTCCCTTTGACGCGCTGGTCGCTTACCTTTCGCAGTTCGCTACACTGAACCCGGGTGACGTCATCGCGACGGGCACTCCTATCGGCGCCGGCGTTCGCTTCGATCCTCCCCGATTCCTCGTGGCGGGTGACGTCGTGGAAGTCGACATTGCAGGCGTCGGCGTGTTGTCCAACGTCGTTCGCGCCGAAGAGGTACCGTCATGACTCCCGAACAACTCAACGAAGCGGCACATCGGCTCGAGCAAGCACAGGAGACACGAGTACCGTGCCGCCAATTTTCCCTCGACTATCCGGAAATGACCATCGAGGATGCCTATGCTATTCAAAGCGCCTGGATGGCCTTGAAGCAAACGAAGGGCCGGATCGTCAAGGGTCATAAAATTGGCTTGACGTCGAAAGCCATGCAACGCGCCGTCAACATCAGCGAGCCTGATTTCGGCGTGTTGCTCGACGACATGTTCTATCGCGACGGCTCGGCAATCCCTTCCGACCGATTCATGCAGTTACGCATTGAAGCGGAACTAGCATTCGTTCTCGATAAGCCACTGTCCGGCCCTGACTGCACACTGTTCGACGTGCTGGACGCCACAGCCTTCATCACTCCGGCCCTCGAGATCCTGGATGCACGAATTCAGCGGGTAGACCCAGAGACGAAACGCACTCGCACGGTACTCGACACGATTTCCGACAACGCGGCCAATGCCGCCCTTGTATTGGGCGGTCGTCCTTTCCGCCCCGCTCTGCAAGATGTTGATCTGCGCAGAATTGGGGCGATTGTTAGCAAGAACGGCGAAGTCGAAGAAACCGGATTGGCAGCAGGGGTCCTAAACCATCCTGGCTATGGCGTGGCGTGGCTGGCCAACCGACTGCATCGTCATGGCGTGGTCCTTCAGCCGGGCCAGGTCATCCTTGCCGGCTCGTTTATTCGCCCGCTCGACGTGACTAAGGGCGACACCATCATTGCCGACTACGGCGACTTTGGCACCGTCTCGTGCCATTTCCACTGACTCTTGGAGGTCACGCGATGGCGATTGCCGTCAATCAATTCAAAAAGGCATTGCGAGCAGGCAAGCCTCGAATCGGTATCTGGTCGGCGCTGGCGAGCCACTACACTGTCGAGATACTTTCGGGTGCAGGTTTCGACTGGATCATGCTTGACGCCGAACACGCGCCCAACGAGGTGTCGATGGTGCTGCAACAGCTTCAGGCCGTCGCCGCAGACCCCGAACGCAAAACTTCTGCGGTCGTCCGGCCGGCTTGGAACGATCATGTTCTGATCAAGAGGTTCCTGGACATTGGCTGTGAGACGTTGCTGATTCCCTATGTGCAAACGAAAGAGGAGGCAATCGCTGCAGTCAAGGCTATCCGCTACCCCCCACATGGCGTTCGTGGAGTAGGTGGTGCAACCGTTCGTGCAACGCGTTTCGGACGCACACACGACTACATGCAGACCTGCCACGACGAACTCTGCCTGCTGGTTCAGGTGGAGACGGCAGAAGCACTAGAAAACCTGGAAGATATCTGCAGCGTTGAAGGTGTGGATGGCGTTTTCATCGGCCCCGCAGATCTAGCCGCTAGTCTAGGCTATCCAGGCCAGCCCACGCATCCGGAGGTCCGTGTCGAGATCGACAAGGCCATCCAACGCATTGTGGCTTGCGGTAAGGCGCCGGGAATACTGATGGTTGATGAGAAGCGCGCAAAGGAATGTTTGGCGCTTGGCGCTCTGTTCGTCGCAGTGGCCGTCGACACTGTAATGCTCGCCCGTGGCGCGGAAGCAGTAGCAGCAAGATTCGCAAACGACAGCAACAATCCGGCGTAGCGCTACCGGCTCAGGAGACTCGCTACCGCCAACTCAGCTTGGTGCCTAGCAATGTTAGGTGGTGTTTTCCTGTGCAAGCGATTGATGACGTCGCTGATTGATGACCTCGCTGTCCGACAGTTCTGCCTGTGGTTCAGCGGGTCATCCTGCTGCCTCCTCAGAGGAGGCGCAGGCGCGCGTTATGCGCACTGTGGCAATGCAAAATCCTTCCATAGTTGACCTAATACGAACGCGCGCCCAGGCAACGGCAGCGCCAACTTGGCTGCGATGCTACAGTCTGCAAGAGCTCGGATGAGGCGCCACCGAGGCTAGAGAGGCAGGAACCTTGCACGTGATCCCGCTCTAGTGCGCCGATGCCGGACGGCCCAGACCATGCCGCATAAGGCAGGTTGATTCGTGGTGCGCAAGGTTGCCACACAATCCTCCAGCACCGAGTCCATCGGGAAAATAGACATCTCCGCCGCACAGCCCACCACAATGGCAATCTCTAAGGGAGAGCCAACCGCCATCGCGCACTTGAGGCGATCCGCGAGCACCATGGCGGTGCCCAACCTCGCTACATCACCGCTCTCCTTGGCTTCCAAACGAATCTCACGCGCAAGAGCTCGGATGTAATGCAGCAAATCCGCTGAAGTTACGACATTCAAGTGCGAGCCCCTGCGCAGAGAACTTCATTTGAAAAACAGATACTTTGGTGGTAGCCCTCAGTCCAACGCTCTCTATCTCGTGCTGAGAATCGATATAGAGCTCGACGCTGTGGACAAGCTCCATTTTCCGCCATCGTGACTATACTGTACTTATATACAGTGTCACGACGCCATGCCCCGCCTCTCTCCACTAATCAGATTGCCGGAACTGCCCGAAGGCCTGCGACACCATCCGATCGGTCAGAACTGCGACCGCTACTACACTCTGGATGGCGCCGGACAACCAGTGCGGTGCTACGACTACACCGAACACGCAACCTGGACGAGTTGCGAGGGAAAGGGCTGGCAAATCAAGGACGACCTGCCGGAATACGCGCTTGAGGTTTGGACATATTTCTCGGGCTGGGCAAGCTTGAAGGATGACCTACCGCCGATGTTCTGCACCACGATTAGCGGCAGTATTCGGAAGTGCTACTACTCACGCACCTGGGAGGGCGCGGAGGCCAAGCACGGACACGTGCTTGAGAAAATTCGGAAAACGCTGACGAAGATAACTTGACCCCGCGTGCGTAGGGATGACAGCTAAGTGGCTAATCATTCACAATACGCCTCTCGCTGACAAGGCGTGACCCCGCTCCCTCCCACTATGCGTCCCTCGCGTAGTGGGATTTTTTCGATCGTTCCAGCAATGGGGGAAGCCGCGCGCGCGGCGGAGGTTTCCGGCCCCGGGCGGCGAGCCGTTCGCGGTCGCGGGGCTCTTGCGCACGTGGCCGGACGGCGCCGTGTCGTCCACGATGCCGACCCTCATCGCCGACCCTAAACGCCCCCCCACCCGCTGATGCAGCCCTTCCACAAGCCTGGTGATGAGAAGCGCCGCGTGGTGGTACTGTCGCGCGAAACTTAAGACGACTGGCTTACCTGCCGGGACCCAGAGTTCGCCCGCTCCTTCTCGCCTCACGCCCGTCGATGCCCTGGTGACAGAACCGGCCCCACTGCCGCCACGCGGCAAGGCCGACATGGTCAGCCTGAATTTGCATCACACCGCGATGGAAATCGGGGGTGAGCGCCCGCTGGAAAAAGCCAGAATCCGGTCGTATATTTCCTACTGCCTTGACGAGTTTCGCCAGCAAAGCTGTTTAACGTTTCCTGTGCTGAGGTCGCCATGTTCATCACCATCCACCGCCATGGGCCCCGCGCGCTCTTCGTCCGCGCTGGCACACCCGTTTCGGAAGTTCCCCTCTATGCACTCCACTGGCTCGGTACCATTGAGTCAACCGCCGACGCCGAACTGAAGGCGGATACACCGATGCTTGGCCTGTCGCCTCCGGCCATCCTTTACGACATCACGGTCCATGGATTCTGTGTCTTGGATGTGCCCGATATCAGTGCTGTAACGCCGCCACGCAACTCCGAACGCGAAGCGCTGGCCCGCTAATTTTCCTTTCGCCGTAGTCTTCGAACGACGCTTTCGGCCCGTGCATTTGTCAGACAGTGTGGGCGGCGGACGTAAATTGCACAGAACTGGCGGACGAAATTTGCACGCTCGGGCAAGGTGGCAGCTCCGAAAGAGCCTTTGGAGCCGCCTATGTACGGGAGGGAACAACGCGTGTTGCTACGTCACTATCTGGAGCAAGGCCTGTCCAAAACGGAGATCGCGCGGCAATTGGGCGTGAGCCTGCGCACCCTGTACTACTGGATCGACACAGGGCAACTCGATCGCTCACGGGATAACGAGTCACTGCGGTACCGGTGTCGTCCACCGGTCCCACACAAGATTGATAAGTTCCGCGGCATTATCACGGCACGCCTGGCGGAATACCCGAGGCTGACCGCGATGCGGCTGTTCGAGGAGATCTGCGCTGCCGGTTACAAGGGCGGCTATTCGCAGGTCAAGGAGTTCGTGCGACAAATTCGCCCAGGTGCGGTCCCAGAGCCAGTCGTGCGTTTCGAGACGCCGCCCGGACGGCAGGCGCAAGTTGATTTCGCCGAGTTTCGGCTGCCATGGGGCAAACGGTACGCCTTGTTCGTAGTGCTGAGCTATTCGCGACGCATGTGGCTTCAGTTTTACCCGCGCCAAAGCATGGAGGTGCTCATGCAAGGCCTGGAAGAGGCCTTTGCCTTCCATGGTGGCGTTCCCTTGGAGCTACTGTTCGACCAAATGAAAGCCGTTGTGGTCGACGATCAGCGTGGCGCCGGCGGCAGGGTGTTGGAGAACGTCGAGTTTTCGCGCTTTGCTCGCCATTGGGGCTTTCGCATCCGCGCTTGTCGCCCGTACCGGGCTCAGACCAAAGGCAAGGTGGAGCGACCCATCAGATATGTCCGACAGAGCTTCTTCTACGGTCGGGAATTCCTCAATGATGCAGATCTGAATACCCAGGCGTTGTCGTGGGTAATGCGCAAGGCCAACCAGCGGAAACATCGGACCACTGCAGAGGCACCCGATGCCCGCTTTCTACGCGACGAGTTGGCCTTACTTCAGCCGTTGGCACGAGCACCATATAGAGGACTGGCAACCCTGTCAGACCGCCCGACTTGCCGGATACCGGCCGCGGCCTTGCCCAGGGTGGAGAGGCGCTCCCTGAGCGAATACGGCAGGCTGGCGGGAGACCAACGATGAGCGCCGCCCGGTCACCCCGCGAGGCCATCCGCGATATGCTGGCGGATCTTAAGATGCCAGGTTCGCTCGAGGCGATCGACCAGATCCTCAGCGCGGTCGACAGCGGCCAACTAACAGCGTCTGAAGCAATTCAGCGCCTCCTGGGAGCGCAGATAAAGCTGCGAAACAACCGCCGTCTGATGGCGGCAATGCACTCTTCCCGGCTCCCTGCTATCAAGACCCTGGAGGATTTCGATTTCGCCTTTCAGCCATCGATCAAGCGCGAACAAATCGAGAGCTTGCACGAGCTCGGCTTTGTCGAGCGCAAGGAGAACGTCGTCCTGCTCGGCCCGCCTGGCGTCGGAAAAAGCCACCTCGCAATCAGCCTGGCCGTCGCGGCGGCCAAGCGGGGCCGCCGCGTCTACTATGGGACCTTGATCGACTTGATCTCGTCACTTGAGGAAGCGCAGGCGACGGGACAACTGCTTCGTCGTCTCACGGTACTAACCCATCCGGCGTTGCTGGTCGTCGATGAGATTGGCTACCTGCCGATCACGCACGGCGGCGCTGTGCTGTTCTTCCAGCTCATTAGTCGACGCTATGAACACGCTTCTACCGTACTGACTTCCAACAAAGGATTCGAAGAATGGGGAGCTGTCTTCGGGGATGAAGTGATGGCTGCCGCGCTCATCGACCGAGTGCTCCATCACTGCCATCTCGTGAACATCAAGGGGAACAGCTATCGCATGCGTGAGCACGCAGAGCTCTCGCGGGAGCTTAACCGTGAGTCACGCGCTCGACGCACACGCGCGGAAATAACGGGCACCGCATAGTTCCCGAGTTCGCTTGAACTGCTATCGCCTCCAATCGGCGGTTCCCGACCCTGAAGGGTCCTTCAGCTTTCTCGTTAGCGGACAGTCGCGAAGATCAATTCGCGCGCTCGTTTCGGCAGCCGCGCGGAGGGGTAGCTTGAACCGGCGACAATGCCCGGAACTCGTCAATAATTTGCCCAAGCCTCCGAACCGTTGAACGCATACCCTTCTTGTTCGCCCATCGCATCTTGAATTGACGGCCACTCGATACGGGGATCGTAGATGTATCGCGGCAAAACGAAGTATCTGGAATGTCTCACGTCGATAATCGTCGTCAGCCTTTCGAATTTCTTTTCCATCCAACTGAAGGCAATGAAGTTCGAACATTCTGACATTGCGAAAATGCTGCCCCACGCATAGCCGGGAAGCCGGCGCCCGGCTAAATCAACGACGTGGTATGAATCTCCGTGAGGAGGCTCACCTGCATATCGCAGTGTGATCTCATAGCTACCATCGGGCGGAATCAGCACGTAGTCCCCCATGCCTGCCCAATGGCAAAGGTTATCCAACGTAAATTGAATCTTGCAAGGTTCCATCAGCCTGCTTTTCATCGCAAATGAAGATTGCTCACCCGATTGTCGGCGATTCGCATAGGTATGTCGAACGGCCGAAAGTGGCTTTGGATTCAACGCGAAACTGCGACCCTCTCTGGCCGATCTTTTCGGTCATTGGGCGGTACATGCAAGTTGTGTCGAGCTACGAAGGTTTAGCGTGACTGCATGCAAGGTCCGCTTCCGCACTAATCAATGACTTCGGTGGAATCGCGTTGTCAGTCTGACGAGTTGCGATCTCTATCGAACGTGATCTAACCATAGTTCCATCTGTCTTTCTCGTATGGATATGTTCGATGTTGAACAGCCTGCGATCACAATCGAACCAATACCTTGATTCCCCAATTCTGTAGCTCTCCGTCGACGACACTACCTGTTCTTCAACGTATGTCTGTCGATTCCAGGCAGTGATGCCACCATCGCTCGTCCGATGAATTGAGTTGACGTCGATTTCGACCTTCGTGAAAATCCTGAGTGGGTATGGCGCAGTGACAGGCTTCCATTGCGGCTTCGCCATCTGTGTCTGATCCGCAGGCAATGAGGCGAGCGAGTCCACGTCCCGTGCTTGGTGTGTGATATTGCTGCATCCCGCGCACATGCTGCCAGCAATGATGATCAGAGAAAGAAGTTTCATGGTATTCACTTTGCTGTATCCGATCCATTCGCAGGCGATGGCGCAGATTTTTTGCAAATCCTCCGAGTGATTAAGTGGTTAAAAAGACCTGACCGGGATTGTCTACAAAGTGAGCCTGGATGTCGATTGACCGCTCATGGCCG
>NZ_PJRP01000027.1:29444-38546 GCF_002858765.1 Cupriavidus pauculus | reverse complement strand
GGCCGTTCTCAGTCGGATACCAGGTCTGCAACGGCGGTCGTCCCTGATCGACCCATAAGAGCCATCCGGTCATCAGCAGCACAGCACTTTGACATGGGTGGCCGTTTCATCTTCGATCGCCCTAAAACCCAGTCGAGAATAGAAGGCAGCGGCGGATTCAGTATCGGTTGAAAGCCGGACTTGACGGAAATGTAGCGATGCATGCTGAAGAAGCTCAAGAACGAGGGCTTCACCTATGCCGCGACGCCGAAAGACCTTTGCAACATAGAGACGACGCAGTCGCGCTGTAAAGCCGTCCATGACGTACGGGTCAACGTTCAAACCTCCGATTCCTACGAGGGTTTCGTTGTCAATGATCCCGAAGAGACACTCGCCAGGCTTGTCGAACCTGTTGGTTCCGGCGCGCCACTCGTCGATCAAGCGCCCAACAAAATTGAACCCTTGCGCTGAAGCCTCGCGCTCCAGATCATCTATTTGTGGTGGAAGGACAGTTAACCGATTGATCGAGAGCATGTTGTGTCTTCGCAGCAGGCAGAACGCAATGTTAGCGAGTCGACCGTCCGCTCGCCAGCAATTCGCAGGGCCTTGGCGAACGGCGGAAACTGGCCGGATCCCGACGCCGGATCTTCAATGACCGTTGTAAGGCTTTTGACCGGCAACACGCTGCTCAAAAGTCTGGCGCTTCAGGCCAGCACCACCGCCCTACAGGGGTATCCGTCAATGCTGTGCCGCACAATGAGTGCAGGAACATTGGCTTGGCTCTCTGCAAGTTTCGGCCGCCCCAAACGTGCAAATTTCGATTGGCGTTGACACCTGGCCGCGAAGTGCCATCTGCCCGAAGAAGTATCGGGACAACCAGCGGCCACTGGAGCAAACGGGATACTCGGACGTATCCAGGGTCAGTACGTTGCTGAAGCGACGAATCGACTTCCCCCTGCCGGCGCGGCGACGGATGAGCATTTGGAAATCGAGCTAGATGCCGGCCCAGCTGGCCGTGTGCGCTTCTTTGCGGAGAGAAAGCAGGCCAGACACCACCGGCACTCCCACTACTTCTGGTCGGTGTACCGCGCAGAGCCGGTTAGCAGCGACGATTCGCTCTGATGCTAGCCTGGGTTGCCGCGAGCATGTGTCGTCGACGCAACATGCCCACATCGCAGTTTGAGTATCCTTTGTCGCAGCATCTCTGAGAACTGAAGGCCGTGCGGAACTGGACCAAGCTCTTCGCCCAAATGCTTTTCGCCATCTCGCTGATAGTCTTGGCGGCGATCGCTTCGCGCGCCGTCTACATTCGCTTGGCACCTCCACCGTCGACTGAGGTAAGAGACGACGGCGACTTCAATCGCGACGTTGCTGATTGTGGTGCCCAACGCAGGCCGGCGGATGATCAGACACGGCAATCGCAACTGGAAGACAGCGCAATCCGCATGGCTAGTTGCCTGGATTCCTGATGCCGACACCGAGATTCGCCCCAAAACGGTAGAGCGACGCGGTCAAAAACTTGACGGCCATCAACCCAGCACACAGTCTGCTTTACTTATACGCCCACCGACATCAAGTTTCGCGGCGACACGACGTTAGTAAGGACTATCGCTGAGCACACCCCGCTACAGCGTTTTTATAGGCGAGCGGCAACACTCCCGCTGCTCGCCTCTTTCCACGATCTGCCTTGTGTGGGTAGCGGACGTAAATTACACAGAAGGGGGGGCGGCCACTAGGAGCCCGCCACTGGAGTGAACGGGCTTTGACGGATTTAGGGCGAAGCTGTACGCGACATTGCCGCGCGCCAGCTGAATCTATGGACTGCCTTCTACGCCCGCTGTGGGTATTCGTCTGACTCGTCAGACAGATTCGTCACCCGCAGGTAAAGTTGGCGGCGTCATCTGTACTGCCACTTCCCTTGTAGATGGCCTTCCGAGGATACGGGCACAGCGGTCGCGTCCGGGTGGCAGCACCATTGGCTACCTTCGATGCGACGATGTTGTCCGGCGCGACGCCCTTGTCGACCCAGTTGTCCAACGCTCTCAGCACATCGTGCGTAGCATCGATTGTTGGCGAAGCGGTCCCGGCATTGCCGAACACCGTAGCACTACTGCCGCCGCCACAATGCCCCATGCTCGGAACCAGGAACAAACGGAAGAAGCTATCCATTTCCTTCTGTGAGCCTTGCAAGGTCTGGACCGCGTTGTAGTAGGCGATGGTGTCCTGCGGATTGACCACTGGGTCTGCCCAGCCTTGGTAGACAATGGCCTTGCCGCCTCGCGCCTTGAACGCACTGATATCCGGATTGCGTTGGTCCACGAGTTTTCCGACCTTCGCGTCGGCATAGGTCACGTCACGGTCGTAGTCAAAGGTCCACCAGTCCCACCGCGGGTTGTCGAACACCCAAAGCCGCCAGAAATCAGCGCGCGTGGGTTCCGACACGCCCCAGTAGCTAGACCAGCCAGCTTCGCTTCCCACGGTCAGGCCAGGATAGAGTTGCTCGCCGGTGCGCGGATTCTTCGGGCCAGCGTAAATCTTCTTGACCACGTCGATTTGTGGCTGAGTGAGGCAGTTCGGGCCGTCCACACCAGTACACAGCAGGCTGTCGACATTGAATTGCGCAGTCGTGCATACGCGCGGGTCTTCCATCGCGCCATCCGTGACACCATCCAAGCTGTCACATGCAGCCACCGCAGCGCTTGTGACCATCCCCATTTTCGATGCCGGGAGAATCAGCGTCGCGTTGTTGCCGGGCGTGCGATTGCTCAGGAATCGATGCATGAACTCCACATTCAGACGGATGCGGTTGTTGCCAGGCGCGCCAGCAATGACGCCATCAAAGTCCTGAGGGTATTGCTGGATTTCAGCGTAGCCCTGGTGGCCGCCTGTGGAGCAGCCATAGTAGTAGGCGCGAGACGGCGCCTTCGATTGCAACGATGCAATCAGCGTCTTACCTGGAGCTGTAATCGCGTGAATCGAGCGCGTGCCCCAGTCTGCAATCTTGTCGGGGTGACCGACACCCCAGAACATCTCGTTCGGGTCGGTCGACTGGTGCCCAGTGTCGCCGCCGATGACAGCATAGCCTTGCCGCATTGCGTAGGCCATGTCACCGTAGCTTAGCGCTGGACTGTAGCCGCCGTTGCCCGTGGTTACGAGCTTGCCGTTCCACGAGCCATCGGTGGGTACCCACACTTCGAAGTTAATAAGGGAGTCTGACGTCGGATTCGCTTTCGCTTGAATCCTGCAGAACGCCGGCAGTCCAGAGAGGGCTGTGCTGGCGCCGGGCGGTGTGAAGCTGCTCGCGGGAATCGCCGTCGCATTCGTTACTGACGCGCTGTCCAACTTCACCTGACTGAGCGACATGGAGTCACACGAGAACACCGTGTTTGTTGGTGATGTTGTCGTAGCAGGTGGGGTTGTTGATGACGATGACGAATCGTCTCCACCGCAAGCATGCATCCAACCCGTACACGCTAACGCAAGCACGGGCCACGCCAAGCCAATCCGGAGCTTCCGGTCACAACTCATTTGTCTCCTCCATGTATTCGTTGCGTTCAAGCAAAGGCCAGTCATGCGCTGGCGTGAGGAGTGTAGGCGTGGCCAATTTCCGCGATAAATTGATTATTTAGATGTATCTATCGATTCCACAAAACTATGGCCGACGGGTCCCTCCGTATTCGGGTATGCCCTGTCAGACAGACACCGATTGCTTGCTGCAGCGTCGCAAGCGACGGCCTTTAGCATGTGGGCGGTGGTTATGCGCCCACTTACAGCGCATAGAAAGCTCGGCTGGCACCCCGTCGGCCTCAGCAGTTCATCATGAACGAGGACCCGCAAGCGCCAGCGCAGCGACGAACTCTTCCACCGCCGGACTCACCTCGTCCGCTCGTGTGACGGCCACCACGGTCGCTTTGGTCTGCAGATTTGAAATGCGAACGAATGCCACGTCTCGCCTGTTCATCGCGGCAACCGAAGCTCCCACCACCGTAAATCCAAGTCCCGCGGCTACAAGGCCGAGCGCCGTATGGATTTCGATGGCTTCGGGACCCGGCCGAGCACTCCCTCCCGCCTGACGAAGCGCATCCACCATCTGATTGGCGTACCGGCTAAGCGGGTCTTTCGGGTACCGAATGAGCGCCAGCACATCAAGCTCGGCGGCTCTGACCGCTTTGCGCTTAGCTAACGGCGAACGAATTGGAACTGCTGCGACAAAAGGGTCGTCAAACAACTCCGTGTAAGTAAGGCCGCTGGCCTTTTCGAACTCCCCAACGAAGCGCGATACGCCAACATCAATTCGGCCACTGCGCAGCAATTCGGGCTGGTGTTCGGACAGTTGCTCAAGCAGGTCCAATTCGATACCGGGAAGCTTTTCCCTGAAGTGGCGCACTGCTTCGGGGACCAGCGAGAAGATTGTGGACCTGGTGAAGCCGATTCCAAGCCAGCCCAAGTTGCCAGCGGCGACCGCCCTTGCCTCCTCATCGAGCTGGCGCATTTGGGACAGCAATTCCTTCGCCCTCGGATACAGAAATTTTCCTGTGGACGTTAGCGTCATCGGCCGATTCGACCGGTCGAACACCGGCGCGCCCAAGTGCGATTCCAGCTGCGCAATCTGCATGCTGATTGCGGTGGGAGCGACAAACAGGCGACCGGCCGCACTTACAGCGCTTCCAGCATCGACCACCTCGCAGAAGTACCTCAGCTGCTTCAAGTTCATTTTTTCTGAATCTATGTCCAATTTTCGGTGTTTGATTCAGAGATAACTTTACTCGAAACTCCATCGCACACACATGGAGTTATGAAATGGACGGTGCCTCGACCCTCTCGAAAAGTCTGCTGGACGCAGCAGGTGCTCTAAGCACGGCAGAAATTTCGGACGCGCTGGACTACTTAAAACTGCCCGGCAGCGCACTCGGCATTGGCCTGCAGGCAGGTGAGCCGCGCATCTTTGGCCAAGCCTTCACGGTCGCCTTTGTGCCCGTCGACACCGCCACGCCTGGTACCGTCGGCGACTACCTGGATGACATTCCGGAAGGCGCAGTTGCGGTCCTCGACAACTCGGGCCGCGTCGACTGCACCGTATGGGGCGGCATCATGAGCCAAATCGCGGCTCACCGTGGCATCGCCGGCACCGTCATCAACGGCGTCTGTCGCGACACTGAAGAAGCCCAAAAGGCAAACTACCCACTCTACGCACGGGGCCGCTTCATGCGGACCGGCAAAGACCGCGTCCAGGTCAGCACCGTCGGCGCAGTCGTCAGCCTGGGCGATGTGCGGGTGAAGCCCCGCGACTACATCGTTGCAGACGCTGACGGCGTGGTGGTTATACCGGCAGCGCGTGCGGCAGAGGTGTTTGAGCGCGCGATTCGCACCCGCGAGGTAGAAGGAAAGATTCTCGAAGCGGCATTAGCCGGGGCCTCGCTGGGCGAGGCGCGACGTCAGTTCGGATACCACACGCTACAACGCACTGGCCACTAAGCGCCACGCACACAAAAAGATAACGGAGACAACATGAACAGGAAGATGTACCACGTGACCGCGCTGGCGACTGCTACCGTGGCCTGCGCACTCATTTCTGGAACGGCCGCGGCTGCTGAATCCTATCCCTGCCAGACCCTTCGTCTCGTGTCGCCTTACCCTCCCGGTGGCACGACGGACATCCTGGCGCGCATCGTGTCGCCTGGGTTGTCCAAGCGGCTTGGTGTTACGGTAATCGTCGACAACAAGGGCGGTGCAAGCAGCAATATCGGCACCGAGTTTGTCTCGCGTGCCAAGCCGGACGGTTGCACGGCGCTACTCGGAAACAATACCGGGATTGTCATCAACCGGAACTTATACAAGCTGAAGCTCGACCCGACTCAGGCGCTGGCTCCGGTGGGCGAAGTGGCCTCGGTTCCCCTTGTACTCTACGTCAATGCATCGCTTCCCGTGAAGAATGTGGGACAACTAGTCGACCTCACCAAGGCCGCGCCCGGAAAATACAGCTATGCCTCCGGGGGCAGCGGTAGTCCGCAGCATCTCGCAGGCGAAATGCTGAAGCTCGAGCGCCAGCTCGACATGGTGCACGTTCCCTATCGGGGTCAAGGTCCGGCGCTCAGCGACGTCATCGCGGGCCAAGTACCGATTGCATTCGAAACAACGACTGCTATTGCTCCTCACGTCAAGTCCGGGAAGCTTCGACTGCTCGCTACCACGGGAGCAAAACGCGCGAAGACGCTGCCCGACGTCCCGACGATGCAAGAAGCAGGATTCCCTGGCTTCGTCATAGAGAACTGGTACGGCCTGTTCGTTCCCTCTGAGACACCTGCCCCGCTTACTCAAAGGCTGAACGCAGAACTCAACGCCGTCCTCGCCGAACCCGACATCGCATCGAAGCTAAGCGATTTGGGCTCGGGGGATGTTCATGGCACGCCTGCTCAGTTCCGAGCCTTCATCACCAAAGAAATGCCGTACTGGGAATCGCTCGTCAAGCGGTCAGGCGCGAAGGTCGATTGAACATCAACTCATTCGGAATCTATTGAAATGACTCACCCCGCAACCGCAGACCAGCTCGGCCGCCTTTTGCGTCTAGGCACCGCCACCATTCACGAGGCTCAGGGCCAGCGCGGCGCAGTAGATTCCGCCATTGCGCCTCTGGACCCCTCGATGCGTGTCGCCGGTCCCGCACTGACCCTCGACATCCGGCCTGGTGACAACCTGATGATTCACTATGCGCTGACGAAGGCGCGAGCGGGAGATGTGCTCGTGGTCGATGCCAAGCAATTTGTCAACGCCGGCCCATGGGGTGACGTGCTGACGTTCGCTGCCCAGAAAATCGGCATTGCGGGGCTTGTTATCGACGGCGCCGTTCGCGATGCGACAAACATCGTAGAAATGGGCTTCCCGGTATTCTGCCGAGGCCTCTGCATCCGCGGCACCAACAAAGTACAGCCCGGACGGCTGAACGTGCCGGTCGTGATCGGCGGCGCACCCATCAATCCCGGCGACATCATCATTGGCGACCGCGATGGGCTTGTCGTAGTAGCCGCAGAGGAACTCCAATCGATCATCGACGCCAGCGAAGCGCGAGAGGAGAAGGAGGCCGGCATGCGGAAAAAGCTCGAACAAGGTGCGACAATGGTCGAGCTACTTGGACTTCAGGCGACCCTCGATTCGTACGGTCTGCATTGAACCAAACCTCTGGGGAAGCACATCCACCGTTGCGCTCCTCCTGGACCTGGCTGCAATACGGCTTGCTGGATCGCCTCCGCGTCTCGTCACACATTGCCAGACAGTTACCGACGTCGTGCCAGCATGCGAAGAAAGGCCGTCGATGCTAGTCTGGCACGGCCTCAGCACCCCGCTTCCGCCTTCTCCTGCTAACGCCAAACTACGGTGATTACCGTTGTTCGCTACCTGACCGTTCTTCGGAGGTAAGAAGGTACTCATAGAGCAGCGCAGCTACCGCAGTAAGAGGATGACTCTCCCTCGACGATGCTCAACAGACCCCTATGCACGGCACAGGTTTCCCGCGGCCAAACTACGAGTTGGTGTGTCCCTGGGCAATGAGAAGTCGATGTTCGGTGTACAGCGCAATCTGGGGCGATGCCTTCAGCCGATGTCGCCGGCATCGAACCCATGCGACGAAAAAAAACCCCACACTACCGAAGTTGTGCGGGGCCGACGAAACATCACGGCAGGGCGGCGTGATGAAGAAGTTCTAGAGGTTGGCGTTTGAGCGCGCTTGCCACGGGCAGGGCCGTTATGTGCGGCGTACCTTGCACCTAATACCGCGGCCCTACGGCTTACCGGCCGGGCGACTCTGTTAGTGAGCCAAAATCTTCGACAGGAATTGCTTGGCGCGGTCCGAGCGTGCGTCGATGTTGCCGAAGAATTCCTCCTTCGCGCAGTCCTCGACGATCTTGCCGGCGTCCATGAAGATTACGCGGTTGGCCACCTTGCGGGCGAAGCCCATTTCGTGGGTCACGCACATCATGGTCATGCCTTCCTGCGCCAACTGCACCATCACGTCCAGCACTTCGTTGACCATTTCGGGGTCAAGCGCCGACGTCGGTTCATCGAACAGCATGCAGATCGGATCCATCGACAGCGCGCGGGCGATGGCCACGCGCTGCTGCTGGCCACCCGACAGCTGACCCGGATACTTGGCCGCCTGGCTCTTCAGGCCCACGCGCTCCAGGTACTTCAGGCCCTTGGCGGTGGCCTCTTCCTTCGAGCGGCCCAGCACCTTCATCTGGGCGATGGTCAGGTTCTCGGTGATCGACAGGTGCGGGAACAGCTCGAAGTTCTGGAACACCATGCCCACGCGCGAGCGCAGCTTGGGCAGGTTGGTCTTCGGATTGCCCACCGACGTGCCATCCACCAGGATGTCGCCCTTCTGGAACGGCTCCAGCGCGTTCACGGTCTTGATCAGCGTGGACTTGCCCGAACCCGACGGGCCGCACACCACCACCACTTCGCCCTTTGCGACCTGCGTCGTGCAGTCCGTCAGCACCTGGAAGGCGCCGTACCACTTGGAAACGTTATTAATTTCGATCATACGGCCACCTTTTTCTGATAACGCTTGACCAGCAGCGAAGCGGAGAAACAAATGATGAAGTACACGAGGCCGGCGAACAGCAGCATCTCCACGATGCGGCCATCACGCTCGCCAATGCCGTAGGCCTGGCCGAAGAAGTCCGCCAGCGCGCTCACGTACACCAGCGACGTATCCTGGAACAGGATGATGCCCTGCGTCAGCAGCAGCGGCACCATGTTGCGGAACGCCTGCGGCAGCACCACCAGCCGCATGGTCTGGCCATAGGTCATGCCCAGCGCCTGCGCGGCAAACATCTGCCCGCGCGACACGCTCTGGATACCGGCGCGGATGATTTCCGAGTAGTACGCGGCCTCGAACAGCGAGAACGCGATCAGCGCGGAAGTCATGCGAAGGTCCGAAGCCGCGTTCAGGTTGAACACCTTCTGCAGCAACTGCGGGATGATCAGGAAGAACCACAACAGCACCATCACCAGCGGGATGGACCGGAACAGCGTCACGTACGCCTGCGCAAACCAGTTCAGCGGCTTGCTGGACGACAGGCGCATCATTGCCAGAATCGTGCCCCAGACGATGCCGACGATCACCGC
>NZ_PJRP01000027.1:0-29434 GCF_002858765.1 Cupriavidus pauculus | reverse complement strand
GCACCATCACCAGCGGGATGGACCGGAACAGCGTCACGTACGCCTGCGCAAACCAGTTCAGCGGCTTGCTGGACGACAGGCGCATCATTGCCAGAATCGTGCCCCAGACGATGCCGACGATCACCGCGGTCACGGTGATCTTCAGCGACACCATCATGCCCTCGCCGAGCACGTGGATGGTCGATGCGTCGATTGAGCTGAAATCGAATTCGTATGCCATATCCAGCTCCTTACTTGCCGCCGATGAAGCCCGGCACGCGGGTGCGTAGTTCCACCCAGCGCATCAGGTACATCACCGCGAAGTTGATCAACGCGTACATCACCGTGACCGCAATGAACGATTCATACGGGCGCGCGGTGTAGTCCACCAGTTGCCGCCCCTGCGCAGCCAGTTCCAGCAGGCCGATGGTCGACGCGACCGCCGAGTTCTTGAAGATGTTCAGGAATTCGGACGCGATCGGCGGCACGATGACGCGGAACGCCATCGGCAGCAGCACGTGGCGATACGTTTGCGCCAGCGTGAAACCCATGGCCAGGCCGGCGTTCTTCTGGCCACGCGGCAGCGACCTGATTCCCGAACGGACCTGCTCGCAAACGCGGGCGGCCGCGAAAGTACCAAGGCATAGCATGGCCGCGATGAACTGTTGGACCAGCGGATTCATCTGTTTGATGGCGTCGCCGCCGGGGAGCAGCTCGGGACCGACGAAGTACCAGATGAACAGCTGCACCAGCAGCGGAATGTTGCGGAAAATCTCGACGTAGGTAGCGGCGAACCCCGACAGCCACTTGTTCGGCACGGTTCGCAGCACACCCAGCACGGAGCCGATGATGAGGGCGATGATCCACGACGACAGGCCCAGCGCGATCGTGACCTTGAAACCGGAAATCATCCAGTCCAGGTACGTCTCGTTGGAGGCAGCCCTCTCGAGGATGACTCCCCAGTGAAAAACGTAATCCATTCTTTTGTCTCCTCAAAGAGAAACGGAAGGACTGCGCCTTCCGTTTCGCACTGTTCAAATCGCGTGGATCAGTCGAGTGCCTTGTCGTTCGGAGTCTTGAAGAGCGTCTTCATGTCTTCGGACAGCGGAAAGTCCAGGTTCAGGCCCTTCGGCGGCACCGGTTGCTGGAACCACTTCGTGTACATCGTGTTGATCGAGCCGTCCTTCATCAGGCCGATGATCACGTGGTCGGACAGCTTCTTGAACGGCACGTCGTCCTTGCGGATCATGCAGCCGTACGATTCACGCGATTGCGGCTGGCCCACGACGATCCAGTCGCTCGGATTTCTGGCTTTGGCGCGCTCGCCGTAGAGCAGCGCATCGTCCATCATGAACGCCACGGCACGGCCCGATTCCAGCGTCAGGAACGACTGGCCATGGTCCTTGGTGCTGATGATGTTCATGCCCAGCTTCTGGTCGTCGTTCATCTTGCGCAGCAGGCGCTCCGACGTCGTACCAGCCGTGGTCACCACGTTCCTGCCCTTCAGGTCGGCCCAATCCTTGATGCCGCCGTCCTTCTTCACCATGATGCGCGTGCCGATGATGAAGATGCTCGTGGTAAACGATGCCTGCTTCTGGCGCTCGAGGTTGTTCGTCGTCGATCCGCACTCGATGTCGATCGTGCCGTTCTGCAGCAGCGTGATACGGTTCTGCGAGGTGACGGGAATTTCCTTCACTTGCAGGTTCGGAAGCTTCAGTTGTTCCTTGACAGCTTCCACGATCTTCATATTGATATCGTAGGAGTACCCGACCTGTCGCACACCACCCAAGTTGTAGTTGAACGGAATTGAAGAGTCCCGTACTCCCAACGTGATCACGCCAGTATCTTTGATCTTCTGCAGAGTTCCGCCGTCTGCGTGGGCGACACCGGCACCCAATAACATGGTGATTGACGGGATTGCCGCCAACAAAATCTTCTTCATTTGAATTTCAGGAGGGTGATTTGTACTCGCAATGCAACCGGTATGGAGTCGCCCGTGGACGACTCCATTTGCACTGACTAGGGCTTCACAACGATGGAGTGCCCGCGAGCACGAGGATCAGACACCGGCATCGGATCACCACCCGCGATCTGAATCGCTTGAATGTCGGTGTCGAAGGAGTTGGTTGTCACCGTGTAGCCACGCGCCACCAATTGCTGGGCAAGATCCTGCGGAATCGGCGAGAACGGCTCACCCTCGATCACACCGCCCTGAGGCAGTTGATGATGGAACCGGCGGTTTGCTACTGCCTTCCCAAGGTCCATCTTATAGTCGTAGACATTGGCCAGAACCTGATAGACCGCCGTAAAGATCCGAGTGCCACCAGGTGTGCCAATGACCATTGTGGGAAGCCCGTCTTTGACAAGAATCGTCGGAGTCATCGAAGACAATGGACGTTTTCCAGGAGCTACTGCATTGGCGTCCGCGCCTACGACACCAAAGATGTTCGGTTGGCCTGGAATTGTCGCGAAGTCATCCATCTCGTCGTTCAAGGCGAAGCCGGCGCCTCGAACTACCACTCCACTACCGTACGGCATGTTGAGCGTGTAGGTGTTCGAGACAGCGTTGCCCCATTTGTCGACGACCGAGAAGTGTGTCGTGTGCATCTTCGGCATACCCGGCTTCGCATCCGCGGTAGGCGTAATGGCGGTCGGGTTGACCTCCGTCGCACGACGCTGAATGTAGTCAGGATCAAGCAAGCCCGCGACCGGTACGTTTGTGAAACCAGGGTCACCGAGGTATTCGGCGCGATCTGCATACACGCGCTTCATCATCTCTGCATTGAGGTGAACATACTGCGCCGTGTTCGGCGACTCACCGGCAAAGAGCGTATTCGCCAGTACTTGCTTCATCCCCAGCAGTTGAGCCAGCGCGATGCCACCCGAGCTAGGCGGAGGGGCAGTGAGCACCGTCATTCCGTTCCAATTGAATTGGAGAGGCTCGCGCCAAACCGCCTTGTAGTTAGCCAGGTCATCCTTGGTGATGAACCCCGCTCCGCCGTCCTGCTTCATCGAAGCCACGATGAGATCGGCCGTCTTACCCTTGTAGAACTCATCCGGGCCGCCTTGAGCGATTCGCGTCAGCGTGTCCGCCAGTTCAGGCTGCTGGAAGTTCTTTCCAACCTGCATGGCACCGTAGTACTCCATGACATTGGTCGGATATGGCAAGCCCTTGAACAGGTCTTCAGACCAATCCCGCCAGAACACCTGGCCCTGAGATACGGTGTGACCGTTTTGGGCGAGTGTGATAGCGGGAGCTACAACATCCTTCCAAGCGAGCTTCCCAAATTTCTGATGTGCTTCCCACAGGCCACGCACGGTACCAGGAACTGCGACTGCCTGTGCGCCACGAAGGCTACTATTCGGATCCTGCTTGCCACTGGTGTCCTTGTACTGCGTGTACATGGTGCTCGTCGCTGCAGCCGGGGCCACCTCTCTGTAGTCGACAAAGTAGGGCTTCTTGTCGAAGTAGATGTTCATGAAGCCACCGCCGCCAAGGTTGCCGGCTTCGGGGTATGTGACGGCGAGAACAAGGGCTGTTGCCACCGCTGCATCGACGGCATTGCCTCCGGCCTTCAGGATGGTTTGCGCAGCTTCAGCGCTATATGGGTCGCTCGACGCCACAGCACCTGCCGATAGCGGTACAGCTGCGGGCGTGACTACGTTGTTGTTGTCATTTCCCCCATCGCCACCGCACGCTCCGAGTCCCAAGGCAGTTGCCATGAGGGATGCCAAGAATGCACGCCTGGTGAGGTATATTTTTGATTTCATTTCTGTCTCCTGCGAAACCTTAGTTCGAGTATGCTGTCCAGTCGCATCCCCTGGCCCGGAACTCTAGTTATCGCGAGCCTCAGCGTCCAACGAGAAATTTTCGACAAATGAATTCCAACTACTCATGGAAACCAGAAAGCTAGAACATCTGTTGGAGTTGGCCGCGACCGCTTCTTTCAGCCGCGCAGCGGCGAACCTGCATTTGACGCAGTCCGCTCTAAGCAAGAGCATTCAGTCGCTTGAAGAAGAGATTGGAGCGCAGCTTGTGGATCGCCGAGGTCGACACTGCGCACTAACTGCAATTGGCGAGATGGTCGCGGAGCGGGCACGGCGCCTTCTCCCGGAGGTGGATGAGGTATTGCACCTTGCAGAGCGGGATAGCAATCCAGAAGGGATGCTTCGCGTTGGATTCGGCGCCGGACCCGGAGCAGCGATTTGCCCGGGCTTCATCCGGCATGTTGCTGAATCGTATCCGCGGGTTCGTCTTGTCATCCGACGCGGAACCGTGCAAGCGCTTATGAGGGAGCTACGTGAGAGGACCATCGACGTCCTCATGCTCGACGTTCGGGCGCTACGGGAAACCGAGGACCTCGTAGTGGAGCCGGTTGGTAGCCTTTTAGGCGGTGCAGTGAGTCGGGCTCCTCATCCGCTCGCATCGGAAGCTAGCATTACGATGGACAAATTGCTGGACTATCCCGTGCTGAGTACCTCGGTCTCGGATGAAATTGCTCGCACCTCCGTCGAGATGTACGGACCCAAAGGAGACCCCAGACGATTCACCACGGTGGAAAGTGAGGAGCTCGAGCCGCTGGTCAAGGCCGCTGTCACATCCAATGCCGTCTTTCTTGGGGTAATCGCAGCAGCTCAGGACGAGATCAGCGATGGTCGAGCGCAAGTGCTAGTGCTGTCGCCTCCCCTTCACGTAAAGGTTCCTATCGCGCTCGTGAGGTTGTCGAGCAAGGCGGAAATGAGACTGGTTTTTATACTGAGGGATTTCGTAAGCGGCTGGCTAAGAGAGTCGGCGTACGCAGACGCCGCAAGCAGCTAGCTCACCACTCTACGAGCTTTCGACCTTCCTTTGAGAGCCTATAGACGCTTACTTTTGCATCTACCCGGTCACCTCGCTGGTCGAATTGGATGCGGCCTGTGAGTCCGTCATAGGTCAGGTGTGAAAGTTGGTCCCTCACACCGAGGTGGTTACCCTGGGCTCGAAGCACGGCTGACGCCAACACAAGTGTGGCATCGTACGCATACATGGCATTGCCAACATACTGGTTTGGAAAACGAGTTTCATAGTATCGCCGGAAGGCCGTCGCCTTAGGCGACTGTGAAGTCGGTTCGCCGCCTTCGACGCAATACACACTCACTTCCTTGGCGCCCACGAGAAGCGATGGCAAGAGGTCCGTGCAAATGCCATCGCCGCCAACCAGGTCAATGTTCTCCATCCGGAGTCGCTGCATCTGGCGAAGCAACAAGGCAGCTTGCCCGTACATGCCTGCAAATACCAGAACGTCCGGTCTCGTCCTCTTGATAGCCAGCAGTTGCCCGGTTAAGTCAACGGCATGAGCCTGAGTGAACTCCCTGGCGACAATGGAGAGCCCGGCTTCCCCCGCGGCCTTCTCAAAGGCGCTCGCAAAGCCTTCTCCGTAAGAAGTCCTGTCGTCAATGATCGCTACGCGCTTGTCGACCAACTTGTGCTTTGCAACGAACCGTGCCATGGCTCCAGCAGCCCGCGCATCGTTTGCCGTCAGGCGGAATGTGTTCTTGTACCCCAGCCTCGTTAACTCGGGAGATGTTGCAGACGGACTAAGGTTCGGAATCCCGCAGCCCTCGTAGACTCCCGCTGCGGCTACTGCGGCGCCGGACGTAACATGGCCCACCACACCAACGACGTTCATGTCGCAAAGCTTCTGCGCTGCGACAACTGCGAGCCGTGGGTCGCCCGCGTCATCGAGGAATGTCCCTTCGAATCGGACTTGGCGCCCGCCAACCACACCCGGCGCTGCATTAGCTTTCTCAAGGGCCAGCCTGACACCATTTGCGCTGTCATTACCCGCTTGGGCATTCGGTCCTGTTAGCGGCCCGACCACCCCAATACGGAAGACAATCATCTCAGTAGCTCGGGCCTGGCCCATACAGTGAAGGGCTATCGCCCCGGCACCCAAGGCAACGCACAGTCTCTTAAGACCTACCTGTCCAATCACTTCTTATGCCTCGTACTGATGAAGTCCTGCAGTCCGGCCGAGAACTTCATCGCAAGAGGATTGATCCGCGCGATTCCCCACCGGAATACATCTAAGTCCCAATCTTCATACTTCGGTGGCCACCCAAGGCGCGCACCTCAGCAGCGTGAAAGTATGGCTATTCCGGCTGCCCTAGTCATCCTGTGGTTTACATCATGCACCGGATGACCAGGAACTTTGACAGCGGCCGTCAAGGCACCCGATGCGCCATCGATCGCGAAGGCGTAAAGCGAGTCAATGGCGTTCGGATGGGCCGCGGATCCAGCGCATCGAAACCGCGCAGCTGACTAATCAGCTTTTAGCAGTATTTTTCCAATGTGTTTGCCCGACTCCATCAAGGTATGTGCACGGGCTGCTTCACCTAGAGGCAACACAGTATGGATGTGAGGCAAACAACGGCCCTTTGCAAGGATCGGCCAGAATGCTTTCTGAAGTCCCCGAATCAACATTGCCTTATTTTCCGGAGTCCGCGCACGCAAGGTAGACCCCATCACGCGGAGGCGCTTCAGCATGATGGGCTGGAGATCGATATTCACGACGCTGCCTTCTAGAAAGGAAATCTGTACCAACGCTCCGTCCAGTGCCAACGCCCGGAGGTTTCGAGCGATATATTCTCCACCGACCATATCGAGCACCACGTCGACACCAGTTCCAGACGTGGCAGTATCGACCACTTCATTGAAGTCTTCGGTGCGATAGTTGATAACGTGCCGTGCGCCCAGTTGCCTGCAAACCTCCAGTTTTTCACTTGAGCCGGCCGTAGTGATGACCTTGGCACCCACCTCACTGGCAAGCTGGATGGCGGTCAACCCAATGCCACTGCCGCCGCCATGCACAAGGACGGTACTTTCTTTTCCGACCAGGCCCGTCGCAAAGAGGTTCGCCCAGACGGTGATGTAATTCTCCGGAAGCGCGGCCGCTTGGGCCAGTGTCAGTCCCTCAGGTACAGGCAAACAATGGCGTGCATCCACCACACAGAATTCGGCGTAACCTCCGCCATGCGAAAGGCCACACACCTCATCACCGACCTTCCAGCCGGCCACATTTTTGCCCACCTGGACAACAACCCCCGAAACTTCCAACCCCAGGAAGGGATTAGCCGAGGCCGGCGGATTGTATAGCCCCATGCGCTGCAAGATATCGGGCCTGTTGACACCCGCATAGGCGACACGAATCAAGAGTTCATGATCTCGCGCCGCGGGAACATCCCCTTCCTGCAAAGTTAGAGCGTCTGCGCCTGCCCCCGAAACATGGTGGATGTATTTCATAGCGTTCTATGTTCCGCGAATAGATATATCATGCATCAATTAGTTAACCAGGAGTGGCTTGATGAAACTGACTGGCATGAATCATTTCACCGTGCTTACCGCGAACCTGCAATCCAGCGTGCATTTCTACGCTGAGGTACTAGGCCTCTCGGTGGGACCCCGCCCCGCACTCGCTTTTGACGGTGCCTGGCTCTATTGCGAAGACGCAGCCGTCGTGCACTTGGTTGCACGAAAAACCGCCGCGTCTACGTCAGGCGTGCTTGACCATATGGCGTTCAGCGCAACAGACCTCGGGGGATTTCAAAAGCGCCTGAGGTCTTTCGGGATTCCGTTCGTCTTGAGCCAGCAGATCGATACCGGCATCTGGCAGATCTTCCTTCACGATCCAGACGGCGCGAAGATCGAACTTGACTTCGCACCGACTGAAGTGCCACCTGCCGAGTAGACGATTGGATATCCGCCCAACGAGACCCCGGGTTCCGAAGGCTTACGCAATACCAAAGCCGCCGTCCACGGGCACGATGACGCCCGTCACATAGGCAGTGTCCTCGGTGCAAAGTAGGCGCACCACGCGCGCCACGTCGTGCGTCGTGCCCCAACGCTGCATTGGGATGCGCGCCATGATTGCCGCACTGCGCTCTGGATTGTCGAGCGCACCTGCGGACAATCGCGTGCGGATCCATCCCGGTGCCACGGCATTGACTCGAACGCCTTGCGGTGCCAGCGCTACCGCGTATGCCCGGGTTAAACCAAGCACGCCGGCCTTGCTGGCCGTGTAAGCGGGGTTGTTAGGCGAACCGAAATAGCTCCACATCGATGCCACGTTCACCACGGCGCCGCGTGCTGCGACCAAACGCTGTTCCAGCACACTGATCAAGCACTGGGAACCATTCAGATTCACGTCCACCACCTTGCGAAAACCCTCTGGCGTGAATTCTTTTCGCTCGTGCAAAATGATACCCGCCGCATTGACCAACACTGAGACGGCATCCAAATCCGCCGTGGCATCGCGCATGGCTGCGGCGTCGGTGACGTCACCACGCCGAAACTCTAGCGTGCTCGGCAGGTCGCCGTCTGCATCCATCCCCAGGCATACGACACGCAGACCATCTGCGGCAAATAGCTCGGCAATTGCCCGACCAATGCCAGTACCGCCACCCGTTACCACTGCAATCCGTTGACTCATACTCCCTCACTCCTTGTTGACGTTGCGGGGCGCTACACGCCCAGATAGGTTGCACGCAGATGTGGGTTGGCGAGCAACTCTTTGCCCTGCCCAGCCAGCGCGATCGTGCCGCTTTCGATAACGTAGCCGTAGTCAGCCATATCGAGTACCTGATTGACGTTCTGCTCGATCACCAGAACAGCCATGTCGCGCTCGCGCAATTGACGAATGCTGTCAAACAACCTGTCAACCATAATGGGTGCCAATCCCAGCGACGGTTCGTCTAGCGCCAACACGCGTGGGAGCGCCATCAGCGCGCGACCGACCGCCACCATTTGCTGTTGCCCTCCCGACAGGGTGGACGCCGCGAGATGCTGGCGCTCCTCAAGAATCGGGAACAGCGAAAATACCTCGCGCAGCGTTTGCGCCCGACGCTGCCGAGCCCGGCGATTGGTCGCGCCGATCAGCAGGTTCTCCAGGATCGACATGCCGAGGAAGAGCTGCTTGCCTTCGGGAGACTGCACAAAGCCGTCGAGTACGACGCGGTGTGGGGCCTGTGCATCTAGTTCACGCCCCTCCATGCGCACGACGCCGCGTTTTCGCCGGATCAGTCCTGAGACCGTGCGCAAGAACGTTGTCTTGCCAGCGCCATTGGCGCCGATCAGCGCCGTAATGGACCCCGGTGCAAGGGAGAGATTGATTCCCCGTAACACCTGTTGCTCGCCATAGCCCGACCACAGGTCTTCCACTTCAAATATCGCTGCTGGCATAGCCATCTCCAAAGTAGGCGTTGAGGACCTGAGGCATACGGACCACTTCTGCGGGCGCTCCGTCAGCGATCAGTCTCCCCTGCTCCATCACAATCACGCGATCGGACAAACCCATGATGACCTTCATCACGTGCTCGACAATCAGGACCGTCACGCCGGTATCACGGATCTTGCGTACCAGCTCGACCATCTCACCGGCTTCGCTAGGCGTTGCTCCGGCCACCACCTCGTCCATCAAGAGCAGGCGCGGTCGCGTCGCCAATGCTCGACCCAGTTCCAGCTTGCGTTTATCGAAGGCGGTCAGGTCGCTGGCATCGGTATCGGCGCGCGAGGCGAGACCCAGGAACTCCAAGCAACCGTAGGCCTCGTCGCGCACCCGTGCGCGCACACGGCTTCGCGAGAAGCCTCCCACCATCACGTTCTCCAGGGCAGTGAGGCCGCCGAAGGGCTTCGAAAGCTGGAACGTACGCGCAATGCCGGCGGCGCATATCTGGTGGGGACGCTTGCCTCGGATCTGCTGCCCATCGAAAAGAATGTCGCCTTCATCGGCCTGGATCGCACCGGCAATCAAGTTGAAGGCCGTGGTCTTTCCGGCGCCATTGGGGCCGAGCAGCCCCAAGATTTCGCCTTTACCCACTGTGAAAGAAAGCTTACTGACTGCCTGCAGGCCACCGAATCGCCTGGATATGGATTTCACTTCAAGAATGCGTTCCATGGATCTTCCTTCAGGCGTCCTTGGCGACAACAGAATTGGCGGAAGCGGCCGGTCTACGCCGGAATCGCAGCAGTCGCTCGAGCGGGCCGATAATGCCCTTGGGGAAATACAGTACCGCCGCCATCAGGATCAAGCCGTAGATCACCAGGTGCAGCCCTAGGAATTTTCCAGCGAACCATGCACGCGCGAACTCGGCGATGGGATGCAGGACAAAGGCGCCGAGCACCGGTCCGATGATGGTGCCTTGTCCACCCACAATGGCCATGATGGCGCTGTCAATGGACAGATCCAGTCCCATGTTCCGCTCGGGATTGATGTAACGGAAGAACTGCGCATAGAAGGCGCCACCCAGCCCGGTCATGAAGGCGCTGATGGCCAGCGCGATGATCGGGTAGCGGGTGGTGCTGACGCCCACTGCCTGAGCGGCGGCCTCATCGCCCCGGATTGCCTTCAGGTAGTAGCCCAGGCGAGATCGCTCAAGGGCCACGGTTGCCAGCAGCATCACTGCCAGCATGATGAGGATGATGTAGTAGTACGGCACCTTGCTGTCGAACTGAAATGCCAGCCACCCCGATTGCGATGGCGGGATGACCAGACCTTGCGCCCCCTTGAGCGGGATGCCCAGGAAGTCATCCGTGTTTTCTAACCAGATTCGCACAATCTCGGCGAAGGCAATGGTCGTCAACGTGAAATAGGGCCCTTTGAGCTTGAAGGTTGGATACCCGATGCAGATGGAAAGCAGTGCCGCGGCAAGCCCGCCTGCAAGCATCCCCAGCCACGGTGAAATGCCGAGCTGCGTGAACAGCAGCACACTGATATAGCCGGCTCCGCCGGCGAAGACCGAATGCCCCAGAGACAGCTGCCCGACATAGCCGCAGACGAAGTTCCACGCCGACGCCATGTAAGCGAAGTACAGGATCATGATCAGGGAGTGCAGCGCGTAACTGTCTTGCACGAACAGCGGAAGCACGGAAGCAATAGCCATCATCGGAACCCCGATCACGGTGTTGATATTGGCTTTGGATACGGTCATGGATGCACGCATGGATGGATCCTCCCCCTACTTCCGGCCGAGCAGACCGCTCGGGCGGAACAGCAGCACGATGATGAACAGACAGAACGAGAACACAGAGGCGGAGGTTGCCGTGACGAACTGTGAGGCGACCGACTCGAAGACGCCGAGCACGAGGCCACCCAGTAGCGAGCCCGGGATCGAGCCAATACCGCCTAGCACCACTACCAGGAAAGACTTGATGCCAAAGCCCAGTCCAGTGGTTGGTGACACAGACAGAAACGGCACAAGTAGCGCACCAAAGAGCCCGAGGATGCCGGCGCCGATGCCAAACGTGACGTTGTAGATCTGGCCAACATTGATACCGGACAGTGCCGCGGCGTCGCGATTCTGCGCGGTGGCGCGAATCTGCCGCCCGATGTCAGTGGCGCGCAGCCAGTACGACAAGCCGGCGGCCACCGCCACCGCCGCCACGCATGCGATCAACCGTGGCACGTTGACTGGCAGCGATGCCACATCAATCGAACCACTGAACGCATCGGTGGTGACCGTACGCACGTCGGGTCCGAAGGCCATCAGGATGCCGTTATCGATGACCAGGAACACGCCAGTGGTCAGCAGCAGCGCGCCAAGTGGTTCGACCACCATGGTGGTCTCCCGTCGAAAGAGCGGGGCAATCACCACTGCCTGCGTGAAGTAGCCAAGCAAGAACAGTAGCGGCACAGTCATCAACACAGTCACGTAAGGATGCATGCCAAATACCGACCAGATCATGTAGCTCAAGTACATGGCGAGCATCAGGAAAGAGCCGTGCGCGAAGTTGATCACTCTCAGCACGCCAAAGATGAGGCTGAGTCCGAGCGCGATGCCGCCGTAAATGCCGCCCAGCAGTACGCCGTTGACCACGGCGTAGGCCAGAATGGTTGGGTCCATATCAGGATCTCGAAAAGCACGGGCGCTGCCCGTGAAGCGGTACATCCGGCCCGGCACGGCGTGCCGGACCGTCCTAGCGGGTGCTCAACGCGCGCCGGGTGCCGGCAGCGGCCACACCGGAGTCACCCCTGCGACCCGGTTGGATGCGGGCCAGATCGTGCGACGTTCGCCGTTCTGGTTCTGCGAGATCACGCCGTGTGCAAAGGTGTTCTGCCCCTGCGCATCGAACTTGATCCGCTGATAGCCGGTGATCAGTGCCGGACCGCTGCTGATGTCTGTGGCCGCCAGCGCGTCGCGCACCTTGGCGCGATCGATCGAGGCGGCACGCTCCAGCGCGTCCTTCACGATGTAGACGTTGGATACGCCTTGCGCGCCATAGGAATTGATGCCGTATCCAAGTGCGGCCTTGAACTTGGCATCGGCGGCGATCATCGCCGGATCCTTGGCGGCGCGCATGATGTCGACCTGGAAATCATCCTGCACGAACATGTTTTCCACCGCCTTGGGCGACACCGCCTTGTAGAAGTTAGGATCCTCGGAGCCGCCGCCGACGGAGTGGATGCCATAGGGTACGTACACGCGGCTTTCGGCAAGCTGGCGCGTGAACAGGATGTGGTCCGGCGTGTAGGCCACAACGATCAGGGCGTCAGGCTTGGTGCTGCGGACCTTGAGCAGTTGCGCCGACAAATCCGTCTGGTTGGGCGGATACGACTCGTCCAGCGAAATGGCATAGCCGCGCTCCTTGGCTAGCTTCTTGACATTCGCCGCATGCGAGCGACCCCAATCCGTGCCCTCGTAGAAGAGGCCAATGCTCTTCGGACCCTTGCCAGTTTCCTTCTTGAGCAGATCCAGCGCGTCGATCTGCTCGCGGGCGTCGTAAATGGCCTTGTTGTTGGGTCGAAACACATACTTGAAGCCACGCTCGGTGATCTCGTCTTTAACCGCGCCTGTGACAAGCCAGGGCACCTTGTAGCGCTCTGCTACCTCGGTGGCCGGGAACGTTACTGCGCTGTTGTACGCGCCGACAATCAGCGTCACGTTTTCGCGCTGGATCAGGCGTTCGGTTTCCGCCACGCCAACATCCGGCTTGGATTGGCTGTCGGCAAAGACGAGCTTCAGGCGGGCGCCACCAAGCGCCTTGATGCCGCCCGCGGCGTTGATCTGCTCGGCGGCGACTTCCGCGCCGAGCTTCGTCTGGTTACCAATCGTGGCGGCACCACCGGAGAGCGGCAGCACGAAGCCGATGGGGATTTCCTTGACTTGCGCGGTGGCGTTGCCGCCCGCCAATGCGAGCAGCAAGACGCCCGTGCCGAGGAAGCCACGGCGGGACGAACGTGGGGAACGATGCATGAATGTCTCCTTGTTTGATCCGGGCCTGACGGCCCGGTGCAACTCTGGGTTGCTTCTGTCACGGTGTGCGGCGCACGCAGCCCGCACACCGCGGCTCACGCTGCCATCACCTGCTGCGCCAGTTCGCCAATGCCCGCTGCATCGAGTTTGTAATGGGCGTAAAGATGCGTTGGCGGTGCGATCAGGCTGTACTCATCGAGAATGCCGTGGCGCACGAGCCGCGTCCCGGTACCGGCATCGGCCAGGACTTCGGCCACGGCGCCTCCCAGTCCTCCCAGCACGTTGTGTTCTTCCACGGTCATGATCACTTTCGAATGTGCGGCAGCCCGCAGGACCGCTTCGCGGTCGAGCGGTTTGACCGTCGCCATGTCGATCATGCCGACCGAGCGGCCAGTGGCGTTCAGGCGCTTTGCCGCTTCCAGCGCCGGATGCACCGTCGATCCGGTCGCAATCAGCGTCAGCTCCTCCCCCTGCAGATGCTCGATTGCCTTGCCGAATACAAACGGGGTGTGCTCTTCGTAGACTGCGGGTTCACGGCCACGGCCGATGCGGAAGTAGATCGGCTGCGCATGATCCTTCGAGGCGATGATTGCAGCGCGCAGTTGCGGCCCATCTGCTGGCGCGACGACGGTCAGATCCGCAATGGAGCGCATGATGGCCAGGTCTTCGGTGGCATGGTGAGAGGTGCCATAGAACCCGAGCGAGATGCCGGCGTGATGGCCAATCAGTCGGACGGGCAAGCCGCAATAGGCGACGTCCATGCGGATCTGCTCGCAGCACAGCAGCGCCAGGAACGACGCAAAGGTGGCGACAAAAGGCGTGTAGCCCGCTGTCGCCATGCCTGCGGCAGCCGTCACCATGTTCTGCTCAGAAATACCGAACTGGATATAGCGATCCGGGTGCCGCTGGGCGAAGCGGATCAACCCGTTGGAATACTGAAGATCTGCGGAACCGGCCAGCACCGGCGCTCCCGCTTCGACCAGGTCGATCAGACCGTCCGACAAATAGTTGAGTCCCGGTGTAATCGCGTTCAGGCCGCGGTACTGCCAGGAGTCTTTGGAGAGTGGCTGGTTCATTGCGATGCGTCCTTTGCGAGAATTTCGTCGATGGCGCGTTTGGCGTCGTCCGGGGCCAGGTATCCGAGATGCCAGCCCGGCTCGGTCTCCATATAGGAGACGCCCTTGCCCTTGACCGTCTTGGCGATCACGCACACCGGCCGTGTGCGCGCGGTGTCGGCACGCAGCCGGCGCAGCAACGCGGTCAGCGCCGCCACATCGTGGCCGTCCACGGTATGGACTTCCCAACCGAACGCCTCCCACTTGGCGTCAAGCGGCTCGATGCCCATCACTTCATCGACTGCACCGTCGAGCTGGTAGCCGTTGCGATCGACGATGGCGATCAGACGTCCCGTTCGATGGTGCGCAGCCGACAACGCGGCCTCCCATACCTGCCCTTCCTGCATCTCACCGTCGCCCAGCATCACGAACGTGGTGAAGTCCTGCCCCGCGTGCCGCCCGGCGAGCGCCATGCCCAGCCCCGCAGAGAGCGCATGCCCGATCGAGCCCGAGCTGAAATCGATGCCAGGCACTTTGCGCATGTCGGGGTGATCGCCCAACGGACTGCCCAATCGGGTGTAGTCGTCCAGCCACGCTGTGGGGAAAAAGCCAAGATCGGCCAGGATCGGGAAGAGCCCCACCGCAGCGTGCCCCTTACCCATCAGGAAGCGATCCCGCCCGGACCAGCCTGGCTCGCCGCGACGCAGCTTCATGACGTCGTAGTACAGGGCGGCAAAGGTCTCGGCTGCGGAGAACACCGAGGTGTAGTGTCCGGTTTTCGCAATCTCGATGAGTCGGATCGTCTCCAACCGCACGAATGTGGCGCGCTCCTTGAGCATTGCCACCTGATCAGGGCCAGGCATGAACGGATCGGCGGCGGAGCTAACGAACGCCGGTGCTGCAGGGTGGTTCATCTCACATCTCCATTTTTATGATGCATCATATATCTTCGATTTGGACAAAAATCGGCCTCTGATCACCGGGCAGGCCTTCATAGATGCCCGATACAGAGGTACTTCGCTATCTGGCTATCAACGCCTGGATGCGGCGTCCTTCGCGTGCGAGTCCGGATTAACGGGCGCCAATGGCTTCAGCGAGCGAGTGGTCCTGTCCTGCCCGCTCCCCCGTTGCTGCCGACCTTGGGGCACGCCCGTTCACGGCGCCAATCGCTTCGACCAGGTCGGCCGCATTGAGCTCGCGCACGAAGTTGTGGATATGAGGCGCGGCCAGCGAGAGTTCGGCCGCATGGCGCAATTCGTCCTGGGTTGCATCAGGCAGCCCTAGGTCTGCGAGGCACAGAGGAAGACCGATCTGGCGATAGAGCGCCTCGAGTTCGGTGCGTTCTACCTCGTCTCGCCCCTCTAGTTGGAGTTGCACCAGCAGGCCAAACGCGACCTGCAGGCCATGCGGCGCGTGACTGACTTGGCGCAGCGCCGATAGGCCGCGCGTGAGCGCGTGGGCAATCGACAAGCCGCCGCTCTCGAAGCCAAGTCCCGACATCAGGATGGTCGCCTCCACGATGCGCTCGAAAGCGGGGGTTGGCTTGCCAGTCCCTGCGGCTGCCAGGGCGTCCGCCGCATCGGCCATTAGCACCGCGTGGCAGGTACGGGTGAGTGCGGCGGCCGACATCAACGGCCGCGTGCCGAACATATTGCGCCCCGACGGCGCGCGTGCGCACTGCTCGGCTTCAAAGGATTTCGAGATGGCGTCCCCGATGCCTGCCAGCAACATCGAGGCGGGCGCTTGGGCAATCAGCGCGGTGTCGGCAATGACACTGCTCGGGCTGTAAGCCAGGTGGCGCACGGCCAGAAGACGATGCGCGTCGTCATACAGTACATAGTTCTTGCTGGTCGGCGCATCATTAGAGGCCACCGTTGGCACCGTCATCACCGGTACCCCGAAATGGTCGGCCAATGCCTTGCCCGCATCGATACTGCGCCCACCCCCAGCGGCAATGACTAGCTCGGGGCGGCATTGCCCAACCTGCGCGGCCAGACGCTCCACGAGGCCCGGAGTCAGCGCTTCGTCAAAACTGAGACCGTGCGTGACCACGCCGGCCTGTTCGCACAGTCGCGTCAACCGCTCCCCAACCATGTCCATCACCATGCGGTCGGCCACGAGCAATGCCTGCCTGCCGAGGCGCGCCGCATGTTCGCCCAATACCTCGATGGCTCCCGCACCCTGAACGTAACGCCCGGGCGATCCAAATACTGCATGCACGTTGTCTCCTCTGGCGCCATCCGACGCTCGTCAAATTTCGATACATGATATAGGATATATCCTCGCAGGCAAGAAATTTCTACCCACGTATTCAATCTTGGTCCAGGACTCACGCTCATGCACCCCGCCAATCTTCCGCCCGTGGCTGCCATCAACGGGCAAACCCGTGTCGTTGTCATACTCGCCTACCCCACCCACCACGTACGCACGCCAGGGTTTTTCAATGCATATATGGCAGAGACGGGAAACAATGCCGTTCTCGTGCCCTGGCAGGTCGCGCCGGCACAATTGGCCGAAACGGTACGCGGCCTGCGCGAAGTCGAGAACCTTGCAGGGCTGATTGTCACCGTGCCCCATAAGCAGGCGATGGCCCGGCTGTGTGATGAGTTGGAAGGCATTGCAGCGGATCTGGACGTCTGCAATGTGGTACGTCGAACCCCCGATGGCCGCCTGATTGGCGCCATGTACGACGGCGTGGGCTTCGTCGAAGGCATGCGCCGCAATCAAATCGATCCGCGGGGCAAGCGCACGCTGCTGTTGGGCGCAGGAGGCGCCGCCACGGCAGTGGCTGCCGCACTGCTTGACGCCGGGGTCGCGCAACTGACTGTGGTGAATCGTACGCCAGAAAAGGCCGAGGATCTCGTTGCGCTACTGCGGGCGCGCCAACCCGGCGCCGCCGTCCAAGCCGCCGTCAGTGCTCAGGGAGTTTGGGATCTCGTCGTCAACGGCACCTCTTTGGGACTGAAACCGGACGACCCACTGCCACTCGATCCCGCGCTACTTTGCCCTGATACGATCGTCGCCGAGGTCATTATGCAGCCTGCGGAAACCGCCCTGCTGACTGCGGCACGCGCGCGAGGCTGTCCTGTACATCGCGGCGAGCACATGGTCACGGCGCAAATCCAACTGCTGGCCGAGTTTCTGCTGGACAACGCGCACGCACAGTAGCGCCTGAACAATGGAACAGGCAATGAAGGCCGGCATATCATATATCATATGTCAGTATGCGATAGCTTAAGGCAGGCCCCATGAAAGAACTCGCGCGGGTGGAAAAAGGCAATCTCTCTTCCCGAGTCTATGACCAGATTCGCTCCGCATTGATGAGCGGCAAGTACATCCCCGGCGAACGACTGCGCGTGGCAGATCTCGCGCAGTCGCTGGGGACCAGTTCGACGCCTGTCCGCGAGGCCATCTTCCGGCTGGTGAGCGAGCAGGCGCTGAGCATGACCGCCGCCACCTCTATCACCGTTCCAGAACTGGATGCCCACACCGTGGCAGAAATCCAGCTGATGCGCACGTTGCTGGAAGGCGCCGCAGCGGAGGCGGCTGCGCTACGCGCGACGCCACAGGAAATCGCGCGGCTGCGCAAGACGCACGAAGCGTTCATCAAGGCCGTAGCGGTCAGCCCGCGCGAAGCGGCAGCCCAGAACCGCAAGTTCCATTTCGAACTGATGGCAGCGTCACGACTGACCAACTTGCAGGCCGTCGTGGAGAGCATGTGGGTCCGAATGGGCCCGTTGCTGCATATCTTTCACACAGAACTGCGCGCAAGCCGTGAGACGCTTGATGCTCATCCTCACTATCGCGTGCTCGAAGGACTCGAACATCGCGACCCCGCCGTCGCGTCCCAGGCGATCCAGGACGACATCCAGTGGGGCCGAACCGTTTTGCTGGCATGGATGGAAGCACGCGAAGAGCGGGCAACGGCGTAGCGAGCAAAGGGATGGCGCCAACGGCAGTCAGTCGCGTTATGCGACGCGACTGACTGCGCGGTGGGTATCTATTCGGGCCGCGAACGGATGATCGGAACCGGCACGCTTGGAAACGCCATCACTTGAAAGTGCCGACGTTGGGGTCTCGCTTCGCGCTCTTCCGTAGACACCTTTCGCCGCACAACCGGGCGCATTGACCTGGTCATCGACCGAGCGCTGTCACAAGACTCACCTGACTACGAAGCTCCTGGACCTCAGCGATCGATAGTGCATCCTCTGCTTCCAGCAGGGATCGTTGGACCTGGAGCGTGTCGATAAAGGCTGATTCCCCCGCCCGCCAGGACTGGTTGATCTGCTCGTATGCCGAGCGTGCGCTAGCTGCTGACTTGCGCAGGCGCGCAACACGATCCCGGTTCCTGGCCGTTGCCACGATGGCACCCTCGACTTCGTTGACCGCCACCAGCACCGTAGACCGATAGCGCAGAAGCGCCTGCTCCGCTTCCGCCTGGCGTAGCAAGACATTGCTACGTCGGCGTCCGCCGTCGAATACTGGTGCGGTGGCACCGGCCCCGAAGGCCCAAGCCAGGGAGCGCGCAAGCCCGGCACCAGACAGGCCATCCGCTGCCGCACCGATGAAGCCTGCCAGTTGCAGATGCGGCAGCAATTCCGCCCGGGCTACACCGACACGGGCGTAGGCCGCTACCGCCGCAGCCTCCGCCGCCCTTACATCCGGACGCTGTCGCAGCAGGTCGGCAGGAGTTCCGACGCCTTCCGGCGCGATCCAGTGTGGCATTGCCGCTAAGGCGTCCATCTGTGTATAGACGTCCTGTGGACTCGAAGCGGTCAGAATAGACAGACGATGCAGGGCATTCTGCCGCTCAAGTTCAAGAACCGGTAGCACAGCAAGTGTTGCCTGCGCCTGGGCTTGCGCACGATCCACATCGGCAATGGGCACCGCACCGGCGTCGAACAACTGCTTCGTCAGGCGCGCTGTCTCGGCCTGGCTTCGCGCGTTCTCACCAACCAACGATAGACGATGCTCCAGGCTACGGGCTGAAAGGTAGGTCTGCACCACCTCGCCCGTGATGGCCAGCCTGACTGCATTGGCCATCTCAGACGACGAAAGGACTTCTGCATCGGCGGCCGCGACGTTTTGACGAATGCGGCCGAACAGATCCACTTCCCACGACGCGCCCAACCCAACCTCGAAGTTGTTGTTGACGTTAGCGACGCCGGAGCTTGCTTGAGAGGCAGTCTGGCGTTGCCGACCGGCACTCGCGCTCAAATCAACCTGCGGCAACCCAGCGGACGACGCCCCTAAGCGAATCGCCCTCGCCGTATCGATACGTGAGACGGCCATCTTTAGATCAAGGTTGCTTGATTGCGCGGTATCAACCAGTTGATTCATCACCGGATCGTTGAAGCTTTCCCACCAATTCGCCAACTCTGGAACGGCACCAGCCTGCGCTAGCGACTCATTGACATAGTTGTCGGCCAGCGGCAACGTCGTGGGCGTGACCCGCTCCGGTGTCGCGCATGCCGCCAACAACACACCACCGGCTGCCAGGGCGGAGATCAATCGTAGAAATTTCATTGTTCTGCCTCCAGCACCATACCCGTCGATCCCGCAGCTGTTTTTTCTGTACCCGCAAGCTTGCGCACGACGACATAGAACACCGGCGTAAAGATCAGGCCGAAGACGGTCACGCCAATCATGCCGAAGAACACCGTCGCGCCGACCGCTTGGCGCATTTCCGCACCCGCACCCTCAGAGATGACCAGCGGCAGCACCCCGAGAATGAACGCCAGAGACGTCATGATGATCGGCCGCAAACGTTGCTGGCAGGCTTGCACAACCGCCTCCACGACCTTGACTCCTTGCATCTCAAGCTGTCGCGCGACCTCGACAATCAGAATGGCGTTCTTTGCAGCCAATCCTACGAGCACGATGAAACCGATCTGCGTCAGGATATTGATGTCTTGCCCCATTGCTCTCACACCGAGCGAGGCAGCCAACAGACACATCGGCACGATCAGGAGAATTGACACAGGCAGACTCCAGCTACCGTATTGCGCCGCCAGCACGAGATAGACCAGTAGCACGCACAGCGGGAATACCAGCAGACCAGTATTGCCCGCAGTCGTCTGCTGATACGAGAGGTCCGTCCATTCAAACGTGATGCCTGGCGGCAACACTTGCCCGGCAAGCTTTTCCATGGTGCTGATCGCATACGCGGAGCCCAAGCCGGGCAACGTATCGCCGTTGATTTCTGTAGCGGGATAGAGGTTGTAGCGCGGTGTGCGGTCTACACCCAGTCGCTCCCGTACGCGCGTCACGGTGCCGATCGGCACCATCTTCCCATCGTTGTTGCGAACTTTCAGACGCGCCAGGTCGTCCGCAGTGATGCGAAAAGGCAAGTCTGCCTGAGCGGTCACGCGATAAGTGCGCCCCAGAATGTTGAAGTCGTTGATGTACGTCGAGCCGAAGTATGTTTCGACAGCATCATTGATCTCCTGGCTAGGCACGCCCAGCATCTCAGCCTTTTCGCGATCCAGTTCCACGAAAACTTGTGGCGTCGCGGCAGAATACGGCGAATACACCCCTGTCATTCCCGGCGTTTTGTTGGCTGCCGCGATCAGGTCCTCGGTCGCCTTCGCCAACGCGGCAGTCCCGAGACCGTTGCGATCCTCAAGCCGCATCGCGAACCCCCCTGTACTGCCCAGACCCTGGACCGGAGGAGGCATGGCCACAACAATGGACGCTTCGGTGATACTTGCCAGGCGTTGACGCAGATCGTCCGCAATCCTTTCGATGGTCAGGCCTAACGGCTTGCGCTCCTCCCACGGCTTGAAGACAGGGAACAAGCCGGCATTACTTGCTGAGTTCGTACCCGTCGCGGCGGACACGCCTGAGAACACGGGCACGCGCGCCACTCCTGGCACCTGGAGGGCGATCTCTTCCACCTTGCGCGCCACGGCGCTGGTACGTTCGAGCGTTGCACCGTCAGGCATGCGTATCAGTACAACCACATAGCCGCGATCCTGAGGGGGGATGAAGCCCTTTGGCGTAGAGATCATCAGGTACACAGTTGCCGCGATCAGCATCACGTAGAGCACGAGCATAGTCGGCGTAATCGCTACCACACGACGTACAAGCACGGCATAAGCGACAGACATCCGGTCGAATCCGACATTGAAAGCCTTCGCCACGCGCTCACCACGCGCACGCAGGCCGCCTAACCGGGACGCGCCCTGTCGACCGAGTTCCTCCCCTTCCTTGTGGGCCTTCAGAATTGAAGCGGAAAGCGCGGGGGCTAACGTCACCGAGCTGAAGAGCGAGATCGCCGTCGATACTGCAATCGTGATGCCGAACTGGCGGAAGAACTGGCCGGAAATGCCAGTGATAAAGGCCGTCGGGACAAACACCGCGCACAGCACCAAAGTAATCGCGAAGAGTGCACCGCCTACTTCCTTCATTGTCAGTAACGTGGCTTCCTTTGGCGTGGCGCCGAGGGCCAAGTGTCGTTCGACGTTTTCTACGACCACAATTGCGTTGTCGACCACGATTCCAACTGCCAGCACCAGGCCAAATAGCGTGAGGTTATTGATCGAGTACCCCAGCATCGCCATGACTGCGAATGTTCCGACCAGCGACACGGGAATGGCTAGAATCGGAATGATCGACGGTCGCCAGCCCTGAAGAAAAACCAGCACCACGAGAACCACGAGCACCACCGCTTCGTAGATCGTCTTTACGAGTTCACGAATGCTGTCGCCGATGAATTCCGTTGGGTTGTAGCCGATGTTATAGACAATGCCTTTCGGGAAATCCTTGCTGATCTCCTTCATCTTCTTCTGGACGGCGTCCATCGTCGCCACGGCGTTGGCACCCGGGCGCTGCAGCACCTGGAGTGCGATGGTCGGATTGCGCAGCATGTAGCTGTCGGTCGAATAGGCAAGCGCCCCAACCTCTACCCGCGCAACGTCCTTGAGACGCACGACACGACCGTCTTTGCCCTGCTTGACCACAATGTCACTGAACCCCGCCGGCTCCTTCAATCGGCCCTCGAAGATAAGATTTGGCTGAAAGGCTTGATCCGTCACGGGCGGCTGCGCAACAACGCCGCCGGCCACTTGCGTATTCTGCGAGCGCACCGCGGCAACCACGTCTCGCGGGCTCAGATTGAACGACGCCACACGTTCCGGATCCAGCCAGATCCGCATTGAGTATTCCCGTGCCCCAAGGGGGTTGATGTCCCCGACGCCGTCGATACGCTTGAGCGCGTCGGCGACGTTGCGGATGGCGTAATTCGATACGTAGAGCTGGTCATAGCTCTTGTCCGGGGAGTACAGGAAGATCGTTCCCAACTGCGTGGGGGATGACTTTCGGACCGACACGCCACTGCGCTGCACAGGCTCCGGAAGCCGCGGCGTGGCCAGCGCCACACGGTTTTGCACAAGGACCTGTGCCTTATCTACGTCGGTCCCGGGCTTGAACGTCACGGTGAGGTTCAGGCCACCGTCCGAGGTGGCCTGACTGTACATGTACATCATGTCCTCGACCCCATTGACCTCGAGCTCGATGGGCGTCGATACCGTCTCGGACACGGTTTCGGCAGAGGCACCAGGATAGTTAGCTTGAACGACGACGGTAGGCGGCGCAATCTCCGGGTACTCGGAGACTGCGAGCGAAAAATACGCTAGCCCACCAACAATCGTCAGAACAATGGACAGGACGATGGCCAGCACCGGCTGTTCGACGGAAATGCGACCAATGTTCATGGCTTGGCCCCTTTGGAAGCTTGCAAATCATCGTGCCTCGCGGTAGCACGTGTCGTGGCCTTAACCGTCTCCCCTGGACGCACGCGCTGCGCGCCTTCGACGACAACGTTTTCGCCCGCCTTTAGCCCGCTTGTCACTTCGCGCAGGTTGCCGAACAGTCTGCCGAGTTCCACTGGTCTAATTTCCAGGCTTTGGTCAGGCTTGACGATATAGAGGACGCGCCGCGTCGCATCGGTCCCAACAGCCACATCCGGCACCAGCAGGGCCTCGTGAGCACCATTGCCCGCGATGTGCGCCCGGCCAAACTGACCTGGCGTCAGTTTCAATTGGGGATTCGCCAACCGTACACGCTGCCTGAGCGTTCCTGTGGAATTGTCTAGGCGGTTTTCAATGAAATTCATACCACCGACCAGGCTCGGTTGCGCATCGCCAGGCAAGGAAATCCTAACTTCGCGAGCTGCTGCCTGGCCACCATCGCTAGCGCTTCGCGTATAGCGCAGGTAGCTTTGCTCATCGACATCAAAATAGAAATCGATAGGGTCTTGCGAAACGATGGTGGTCAGCAACGTCGCATTCGTATTGCCACCTGTAATCAGGTTTCCTTCACTCACAAGCTTGCGACTGATCCGGCCGGACATGGGCGCAGTAATGCGCGTAAACGACAAATCGAGCTTGGCGCGTGACAATACGCCCTCCGCACTGGCCACATCCGCTCGCGCACTCTGCACTGCCTGCGCGCGCTGATCAAACAGGCTCTTGGCAATCGTGTTTGTGCTAATCAGGACCTTTGCCCGTTCATACTCTTGCAGGTTGAGACTCAGCTGAGAGTGTGCTCGGGCGAGCGTGCCTTCTGCCTCCGTCACCGTTGCCTGAAATGGGCGTGGATCGACGACGAAGAGAAGATCGCCCTTCTTGACGGTGGCACCATCTTTGAAGGCGATGGTTTCGAGATAGCCGCCCACGCGCGATCGCACTTCCACCGTGTCGATCGCCTCGAACCGTCCGGTAAAGGTATCAATATCGGTCACCTGCTGCGCAACAGGCTGGCTCACCACCACGGCCTGAACGGAAGGTTTGGCCGTGCCTTCTGACTTGCAGCCTGTAACAATCGCGGCCAAGGCCAGCGGTAGGATCGCGGCGAACGCCACCCTCTTCAACACACCGGTGTTCGGTCGTTGCTTCATGATTTCCTCACTTCAGAATTAGTGAGGGAAGCACCGACGGGTACACGGTTACTCCCCTCAGCAGCCTTGCCGATATCAGGCCGCTGCGGCGCGGGTGTGGCCGCCGTCTTCCCGAGCAGGAGGTGCAGACACGCCCGTACGGTCCATACCCGCCACGTGTGCCCCATCCTGAAAGGGAATGACATCGCGAGCGCCGTCAGAAAATACATCGCGTTGTCGGGACGGATCTGCAGAAGGTCCCGAATGGTCCATACCTGCGATTCGTGTGCCATCGGTGAACACATCGACCTGGCGATTACGATCATCGCTGGTGTTCACGGTCGTGCGTGCCCCATCGAGAAAAGGGCTTCGATCCCGCAAGGCGCCGCCGTCACCGGCCTGCGCGTGGGCCTGACTGCCCAGGAACGTTGCTAGAAGCGTGGCGGAAGCCATAAGAATTTTGCTGTTCATGATCATCTCCATTCGGGAGCCGTGTCGAACGTTGCATTGCGTCTTTGACACCATCTGCTTGCCATCGCATGCAGTGGTCCAGCACCTTGGGTTGCGGGCTGACAGGGCGAAGTATGGAGAGCGACCGTCGCGAGAAAAACCTGCGAAGGAGCAGAAATGATTTGAACTGCAGGCAACAATCCGATCGTGACTGTCGCGCGACCCCGGAGGCGAAGCGCGCCATCCCGGGCGGAAATTTGGTCGCGATCCTTGATCCTGGCGCAAGGATCATTTGCGGACGTCCGGGTTTTTCGAGACAGAAACCATGCCGACAATTGCACTCACGGCCTGATCGTTGGGACCCGACGTCGCAACGGATGGCATCACTCACATGAGGAGCACGATCCGTCATGCCAAATGCATTGGAAAGACTGACTGCCAGCAGTCTCAGTATCGGGGTAGAACTGCCACTTGATAACGATTGGGCGCCAGCTAGCGAGACGGCCCGCCAGCGCGATGGACGACTACCCGGCGAGCCTGATCTTGCACATCACGCCGAGTTGGCGCGCCTGGCTGATCGATCTGGCTACCGTGCGCTCTGGGTCCGTGATGTACCCCTCTACGATCCCCAGTTCGGCGATGCGGCGCAAGTCTTCGAAGCCTTCTCCTACCTGGGATATCTGGCAGGCATCACCGAGCGCATACTGCTCGGCACAGCGGCCATCGTCCTGCCCATTCGCGAACCACTCTTAACACTTAAGGCAGCCAACACCCTCGATCAACTTAGCAACGGCCGGCTCCTGCTTGGCGTGGCGAGCGGTGACCGGCCTGTCGAGTATCCGATTTTCCGCCGGGATTTCGAAAACAGAGGTGCCAACTTCCGGACGCAGGTCTCGATGCTACGGGACGGCGCGCCCCATCTTCCGTCCGGCGTCACGCTGCTGCCACGAACGCGAGGCGCCTTGCCCTTGCTCGTCGCAGGCCTGGCCCAACAGTCGGCAAACTGGGTCGGACAGAACATGGATGGATGGCTTGCCTATCCTGGTACGCCTGAAGACCATCTCCGACGCAGCGCCTTGTGGCGCGGCGTCGCCGGCAACAAGCCTTACATCACGTTCATCCACTTGGATCTACTGGCGGCCCCCAACGCACCCATGCAGCGCCACCGTTTCGGAGGTTCCGTGGGGCGCAATGGCCTGGTGGCAGAGCTTCATGCCATGCGCGAAGCGGGCGTCAATCACGTTGGCTTGCACTTCCGTCGTAGTCAGCGGCCCGTAAAGGACGCTATGGAAGAGATCGCGACGTACGTGCTGCCGCACTTCCAGTCGGATGAATTTGCTCCCCGCCGGGTATCCGAGGTGGTGTGAGTTGACCGCACGCAATCCACCAAAGCGGAACACACTTGGGTCCTGGCATGGGGTGCGTCAGCCCATCCGACCGACCTCCTTTACTTGCAATGAACTGCATGGCAGCCGTTCGCTCCCAGCGCAATGGCAGTTGCAGGTCAAACGCAGTCCATCCCCATCCGATCATGAAAACGACGTTTGACGAGTTGCTCACGTTCACCCTGGTGGTGGATTCTGGCTCCATCACCGCGGCATCGGAGCAACTCGGGCAGACGGTATCAGCCGTTAGTCGCGCCCTCGGCAGGCTGGAGGATAAGCTGGCGACGACTCTGCTGCGGAGGACCACGCGCCGGCTGGAACTTACGGAGGAAGGATCCGCCTTCCTCTCGCATGCTCGCCACATCCTAGAAGCCGTTGATGCAGCGGAAGAACAAATGAGCGTACGTAGGCTCCAGCCTGCGGGCACGCTGCGCGTGAATGCCGCAACGCCTTTCATGCACCACGTCATCCTCCCAATGGTGGGCGGATTCCTGCAGCAATACCCGGAACTCGCACTGGAGCTAAACACCAGTGATCAGATCATCGACCTTCTGGAACACCGAACGGATGTTGCCATCCGCATCGGCGCGCTTCGTGACTCCACACTCCACGCAAGGTCACTATGCTCCAGTCGACTCAGACTGCTGGCGAGCCCTGCTTATATCAAGGCGTATGGCTTCCCTAAACACGTGGGGTCTCTTATCCATCACCGATTGCTCGGTTTTACGCAACCTGAATCGCTCAACCATTGGCCGGTGCGCAACGAAGTTGGGGATTTGCTAAAAATCACACCAACAGTTCGAGCGTCGAGCGGTGAAACTCTACGACTGCTGGCATTGGCCGGTGAAGGTATCGCTTGCTTGGCCGACTTCATGACCGATGCGGATCGTGCCCGCGGCGACTTAGTGGAGATGTTGCCCGAGGACACTATTGAGATCCGGCAACCCATCCATGCCGTCTACTATCGCAACACCCAGCTGTCGTCTCGCATCGCCGTCTTTCTCCACTACTTGAGCGCAAATCTCGACAAGAAATAGACCCCTGCAATCCAACATGACCGGAGCAACGCCGACCGCGGCTTCGGCCTTCTGTTGGGAACCTGGAAGCGTTAATACAGGAAGCGCCTAGTGGCAAGGTCGCCGACCGGCCTATCGCGCGATGTGCGCGACCTGTCCCGGCACCCTCGTAACCGCCAGTGTCAGGCTGGAGAACGCCGGCTACCGCAGCGGCCCCGGCGAAAGCAACTACCCAGCGGACCTGCAGGCCGCCGAGGCGAAGATCGCCGCGCAGCAGGGCATTGAAGCGCCGAAAGCCCCTCTGTCACGTGGCACAGTCAGGCAATGACCTGTCGGCCAAAACGCGTTACGCGATAGCGCCGACTATCCGATAGTTCGTTTGAAGTAAGGATGGGTCGGTCTCGCTGCACTCAACTCGACAGCCAATTTGGGCGGCTTTGTTGGACCCGTTGTCAAGCGCAACCGAAATCTGAGCCGGTGGCTCAGTTTTACATTGGGCGCAACAACATTGAGGCAACCGTCGGGGACGGCCTGATGGTCTGGCGCGAAAGGCTCGGCATAGCCAGTGCCAGGTTGAGTGACAGGCGCTGCGATACTGACAGGACGGCCCGCAGGGGGGTGCGCCGTGAAGCGCCACCCCTGCGGGCCGTCTCTAAATCATGCGTAGAAGCCTCCTACTTCCAACCGGTTAGAAAATATGTCTAATTCCTGCGACCACCCCTGTTTGGTTCACCCCAGGAGCAACAGTGCCGCCATTCACCACACCCAGCGTGGAAGCGCCCTTGTTGTCCATGAATGATGCGTTGAGGTACAGGTCCGTGCGTTTCGACAGCGTATAGGCCATCGCCAGCGCGTAGCTCATGGCATCGTTGGGCGAATCGCGTCGGTCGGTGCGATAGACGCCCGCACGTACGACGAAGGCCGGGGTGAAGTTGTACGACCCGCCGATCCAGTACAAGTGGGCGCGTAGCGACGGCGCGGCTATCGTCCCCTGCAGGAACCGATACCCTGCCGTGGCCGTGAACGGTCCATCGGTCCACAGTAGACCGGTGGCGTAGCGTCGTTCGATATTCTCGGCGGACGCGGCCGAGGTACCACGACGCTGGTCGTAGGCCAACACCATCCCGAGCTTGCCGATCGTGTACGACGTGCCGGCGCCAATCTCCTGCCCGATGCGCGGATTGCCGGGTACCTCGCTGCCGTTAGCGATGGTGGCGTCGTAGCCGGCGCTGTACATGCCGGTGAGGGTCAGGTTGCCAAAGTTGCCGGTGTACTTGATGGCGTTGTCCGCCCGGTTGGCGAACTGAGCATCCTGCGCCAGCAGGCCGTAGCTGGTATAGCGCACAGGGTCGAGCGGCACGAACAGGTCATAAAGCGTGTTGATCTGCCGTCCGAGCGATATCAGCCCCCATTGGCTCTGCAGGCCAACATAGGCCTGCCGCCCAAACAGCCGGCCGCCCTGCCCCGACGTGCCGGTATCGCTGTTGAAGCCGCTTTCCAGCACGAACACGGCGCTGAGACCGCCTGCCAGGTCTTCCTTGCCGCGCAGGCCCCAGCGCGACCCAGTCACGTTGCCCGGCGACAGGCGATACACCGAACCTGAACCGTTGGTACCCGCGTGGTTCAGGAATTCGATCCCCGTATCAACCAGCCCGTACAGCGTCACCGATGTCGATGATTGGGCGCAGGCAGCGCCGGTGCCAATCGCACAGGCGAGCGCCGCCACACCGGCTGTTGCCAGTCTCTTGTAATGCATGTCTCCTCCGTCTGAATGGGAAATGGCCCACGCCGGTCTGGTTGCCGGCTGCGGGAAAACAGGGCTCGCGCTCAGGCGATGCGCTTCAGCGCGGTCTTGTAAAACGCCGCGCGCCGGGCATAGTCGTCGGCATTGGCGCGCAGGTTGTCGACCTCTTCCTGCGTCAGCTGCCGTACCGCCTTGGCGGGGGCACCCAGGATCAGCGAGCGCGGCGGAAACACCTTGCCTTCGGTCACCAGGGCGCCTGCGGCAACCAGTGACTCGGCGCCGATGTTCGCGTGATTCAGCACGATGGCCTGGATGCCGATCAGCGCGCCGTCGCCTACCGTGCAGCCATGCAGCATGGCCTGATGGCCCACGCTGACATGCACGCCAATCCGCAGCGGACAGCCGGGATCGGTATGCAGCACCGCGCCCTCCTGGACATTGCTGCCCGCGCCAATCCGGATCGGCTCGTTGTCGGCACGGATGACCGCGCCCGGCCAGACGCTGACGCCATCGGCCAGTTCGGCGCGGCCAATAACGCTGGCCTCGGCGGCCACGAAGGCGCTTTCGGCAAGGAATGGCGTGTGTTCGGCGAGCTGATAAACGGGCATGTTCTCGATGGGATGGATTGAGGGGATCATTCGACCTTCACGTTGGCCTTCTTCACCAGGCCTGCGTAACGGTCGGCTTCGGCACGGAAGAAC
>NZ_PJRP01000026.1:60011-79921 GCF_002858765.1 Cupriavidus pauculus | reverse complement strand
AATATTGGTGCCCAGAAGAGGACTCGAACCTCCACAGTGTTGCCACCGCTAGGACCTGAACCTAGTGCGTCTACCAATTCCGCCATCTGGGCTTCGTTTCGCTGCATTGCTGCGGCGATGCGAAGAACGTGATTATGCTGAGTAGCACGCACCCTGTCAACACCATAGCCGCAGAAACTTCAAAAAAACTCAGGCGCGATGTAGCCCGAAGTCGACTTCAGCGGGCCGGCCCGGCAGCGACAGCGTGGCCGTGGCCGGCGCGGTGCGCGATACCACCTTGCCTGCCCGCATCACCAGCAGCCTGGTGGCACGCAGACGGATGGCCTCGACCGGGTCGCGCGCCTGCAGCAGCACCAGGTCGGCACGGCAGCCGGGAGCCACGCCGTAGCCATCGAGCCCCAGGATGGCCGCCGGCGTCTCCGTCACGGCCCGGAAGCAGGCGCGCATCGCGTCCTGCCCCGTCATCTGGGCCACGTGCAGGCCCATGTGCGCCACCTCCAGCATGTCGCCCGAGCCGAGGCTGTACCAGGGGTCCATCACGCAATCGTGTCCGAACGCCACGGGAATGCCGGCCGCCAGCAGTTCGGGCACACGGGTCATGCCCCGGCGTTTCGGGTAGGTGTCATGGCGGCCCTGCAGCGTGATGTTGATCAACGGGTTGGCGATGGCGGCCACGCCTGCCTCGCGCATCAGCGGCAGCAGCTTCGACACGTAGTAGTTGTCCATCGAATGCATCGACGTCAGGTGCGACCCCGTGACCCGCCCCTGCAGCCCCAGCCGTACCGATTCGCTGGCCAGCGTCTCGATATGGCGCGACAACGGGTCGTCGCTCTCGTCGCAGTGCATGTCCACGCGCAGTCCCCGCTGGGCGGCCTCTTCGCACAGCAGCTTCACCGACGCCGCGCCGTCGGCCATCGTCCGCTCGAAATGGGGAATGCCGCCCACCACGTCGACCCCCATGTCCAGCGCGCGCCGCAGGTTGTCGAGCGCGCCCGGCGCACGCAGCACGCCGTCCTGCGGAAACGCCACCAGTTGCAGGTCAAGGTACGGCTTCACGCGCTCGCGCACGTGGAGCAGCGCCTCGGTGGCCAGCAGGCGCGGATCGCAGACGTCCACGTGCGACCGGATCGCCAGCAAGCCCTTGGCCACGGCCCAGTCGCAATAGGCCAGCGCTCGGTCGACGATGGCGTCCTGCGTCAGCAGCGGCTTGAGTTCGCCCCACAGCGCGATGCCTTCCAGCAACGTACCGGACTGGTTCACGCGCGGCAGGCCGTATGACAGCGTGGAATCCATATGGAAATGCGCGTCGACGAAAGGCGGCGACACCAGTTGGCCAGCCGCATCGATCTCTTCGCCGGCCGTGGCCGCCAGCCGGGGCTCGACGGCCGTGATCCGGCCGGCGGAAATGCCGATGTCGACGTCGGTGCGGCCGTCGGGCAGGTTGCAGTGACGCAGGATGGTATCGAGCATGGCATTCTTTCCGGGAGAGTTTGGCGTTCGCCTTGCGGTACGGGGTTCAGCGTTCGCCCTTGCGGTACGGCTTCATCAGCGCCTGTGGATAGGCCGCGCGCCGCGCCACCAGCACCAGCGCAAGGATCGACAGAATATAAGGCAGCATCAGGTAGACCTGGTACGGCAGCGGCGGCAGGCCGGGCAGGCTGGCTCCGCCCTGCTGCAAGCGCAGTTGCAGCGCATCGAAGGCCGCGAACAGCACCGCGCCCAGCAACGCCCGCCCCGGCCGCCACGACGCGAATACCACCAGCGCCACGCAGATCCAGCCCCGGCCATTGATCATGTTGAAGAAGAAGGCATTGAACGCCGACAGCGTGAGAAACGCGCCGCCCACGGCCATCAGCGCCGACCCAGCCATGATCGCGCCGATCCGCACGGCGCCCACGCGGATGCCCTGCCCCTCCGCGGCGGCGGGGTTTTCGCCGACCATGCGCAGCGCCAGCCCCAGCGGCGTGCGGTACAGCAGCCAGGCCAGCACCGGCGCCATCAGCAACGCCAGCAGCGTCAGCGCCGTTTCGGCCGCCATGACGGCGCCGACCAGCGGCACGTCGGCCCACCACGTCATTGGCGCGAACGGCGTGATCGTCGGCGGTGTCGAGACCTGCGCAAAGCCCAGCCGGTAGGCGTAGTACGACACGCTGGTGGCCAGCATGGTCACGCCCAGCCCCGCCACGTGCTGCGACAGCGCCAGCGACACGGTCAGCCAGCCATGCAGCAGCCCGAACAGCAGCCCCACCCCGGCGGCCGCCGCCACCCCGCCCCACAGCGGCGCGCCGTGGTACACGGCCAGCCAGCCCGAGAAGGCCCCGGCCACCATGATCCCTTCGATGCCCAGGTTCAGCACGCCAGCACGCTCGCACAGCAGCACGCCCAGCGTGCCGAAGATCAGCGGTGTGGCCACGCGCAGCACGGCAATCCAGAACGGCGCGCCGGCAACGATATCGAACAGTTCCATCAGGCCACCTTCCCGGTCCGGTCAAAACGCAGGCGATAGCGTGTGAGCATGGTCGCCACCAGCATCGCCAGCAGTGCCACCGCCACGATGACATCGGCAATGGTGTTGGGCACGCCCACGGCCCGGCTCATGCCGTCCGCGCCGACCAGGATGCCGGCCACGAAGATGGCCGATGCCACCACGCCCACCGGATGCAGGCCCGCCAGCATGGCGATCACCACGCCCGTGTAGCCGTAGCCCGGCGACATGTCGAGCGTCAGGTAGCCGGTACGGCCCGCCACCTCCACCACGCCGGCCAGCCCCGCCAGCGCGCCGGACAGCGCCGCCGCAAGCAGCGTCACGCGCGTCACAGACATGCCGGCGAATGCGGCCGCGCGGGCGTTGGCCCCCACGGCGCGCATCTGCAGCCCAAGCACGGTGAAACGGTTGACCGCCCACACCAGCAGCGCCAGGCCCACCGCGGCCAGCAGGCCGCTGTGCACGCGCGACCGCTCCATCAGCCGGGCCAGTTCCAGTTCCGGCACCAGCGCCACCGATTGCGGCCAGCCCATCGCCAGCGGGTCTTTCATCGGGCCATCGAGCATCATGGACACCCCCAGCAGGACGATGAAATTGAGCAGCAGCGTGGTGACCACCTCGTCCACGCCATGCCGGAGCTTGAGCAAGGCTGGCAACAGCAGCAGCAACGCACCCGCCAGCATGCCGGCTGCCACCATCAGGCCGAACAGCACGCCAGTGGGCAGCGATGCCGCCCAGGGCGCGGCGGCACCGTCCACCTGCCCGCCCACGGCCACGGCCGCCAGCGCACCCAGGTAAAGCTGGCCTTCCGCGCCGATATTGAACAGCCGCGTGCGGAACGCCACCGCGACGGCCAGCCCGGTCAGGATCAGGGGCGTGGCGCGCGTGAGTGTCTCGGACCACGCAAAGCGCGAGCCGAAGCCGCCTTGCAGCAATAGCAGGTAGGCCTTGCCGACCGGTGCGCCAGCCAGCGCCACCAGCAGTGCGCAGATCAGCAGCGTGACCACGATCGCGCCAAGCGGGGCCATCACCAGCGCGGTACGCGAGACGGCGGTTCGGGCTTCAAGCCGCATGGGCCACCTCCGTGTCCACGTGCGAGCCGTCGGCGCCGGCCATGGCCAGGCCAAGCGTGGCGAGTGTCCATGCCGGCGTGGCGCGGGCCGCGCTCAGCCGGCCGGCATGCATGACGGCGATGCGGTCGGACAGCGCCATCAATTCATCCAGGTCTTCCGAAATCAGCAGCACGGCCGCGCCCTGCGCAGCCGCATCGAGCAGTTGGCCGCGCACATAGGCCACCGCGCCGATGTCGAGGCCCCAGGTGGGCTGGCTGGCCACCACCAGCGCCGGCGTCCGCGCGCCGCGCACCGAGAAGGCCCGGCCCAGGATCAGCTTCTGCATGTTGCCGCCCGACAGGGTGCGCGTTGGCACATCGATGCCGCCACCCCGGACATCGAACCGTCGTGTCAGCTCGCCGGCAAAGCGCCGCGACGCCCCGCCACGGATCACCCCGCCCCGCACGAACGCGCGGTTGCCCAGCTGCTCGATGATGATGTTCTCCCACACGGCCAGATCGCCCACCGCGCCTTCGGCATGCCGGTCTTCCGGAATGCGCGCCACGCCGGCCCCAATCCAGCGCCGGGGCGACGCCGGCAACGCCGTGCCGCATACCGTGACGCGGCCGGACGCCGCCGCCACCACCCCGCTCATCAACTCGGCCAGCGCCACCTGTCCGTTGCCCGAGACCCCCGCGATGCCGACGATCTCCCCGGCATGCAGGTCGAGGGTCACGTCCCGCAGGCCCTGGCGGCCCGCCGCCGGCGCGACGCAGACCCGGTCGAGCGCCGCCACGACCTCGCCACCGTCCGACCCGGCGGTACGCGTAGGCATCTCCACCCGGCGGCCCACCATCAGTTCGGCCAGTTCCGCCTTGCCCGTGGCGTCCGCCCGACGCTCCGCCACCAGCCGGCCACCGCGCAGCACGGCCACGCGGTGCGAGACGCGCAACACCTCGTCCAGCTTGTGACTGATAAAGATCACCGACAGCCCTTCGGCGATCAGTTGCGCCAGCGTGGCGAACAGGCTGTCAGCCTCTTGCGGCGTCAGCACCGCCGTGGGTTCGTCCAGGATCAGCACCCGCGCGCCGCGATAGAGCGCCTTGATGATTTCCACGCGCTGGCGTTCGCCCACCGAGAGCGACCCGACGCGCGCCTGCGGCTGCACCGCCAGCCCGAAGCGCCGTGCCAGATCGTCGATACGCACCCGCGCGGCGCCACGCTGCTGGCGCCAGCGCCAGAGCGGCTCGGTGCCGATCAGGATGTTGTCGAGCACGGACAGGTTGTCGGCCAGCGTGAAATGCTGGTGCACCATGCCCACCCCTGCGGCCAGGGCCGCCCGTGGATTGCCCGGCGGCAGCGCCACGCCATCCACCTCCACGCTGCCGGCATCGGCAACGTAGTGGCCGAACAGGATATTGACCAGCGTGCTCTTGCCCGCGCCGTTTTCGCCGAGCAGGGCCAGCACTTCGCCGCGATGCAGGTCCAGCGAGATGTCGTCGTTGGCCAGCAGCGGGCCAAACCGTTTGGTGATGTGCGAAAGCCGGAGCACCGGCGAATCCTGGGGCATCGAATATCGGAAATCAGAACGAAAGAAATGAAGCGGCCCCGTCCAGCCGAACGGGGCCATGCGCAGCGCGCCTTGTGGCGCCCGCCGGTGGATCAGGGCGTCGACTTCGGTTCGGTTTCCACCACCTTGACCGTGAACTTGCCGTCGAGGATCGCCTTCTCGCGGGCCTTGACCTTGGCCATCACGTCGGCCGGCACCTTGCCCTCGAAGGTGCCCAGCGGCGCCAGTTCCGCGCCCTTGAACTTCATCAGCGAATACTGGCCGTAGTCCTCGTTCTTGAACTGGCCGGCCTTGACCTTGCCCAGCGCGGCCGCGATCGTTGGCTCCATGTTCCAGAGCGCCGATGCCACCACCGTGGCCGGGTACTGCGGCTGGGTGTTGATCACGTTGCCGATCGCCAGCTTGCCGCGCTCCTTGGCGGCGTCCGACACGCCGAAGCGCTCGGCGTAGAGCACGTCGGCCCCCTTGTCGATCATCGCGAACGCGGCTTCCTTGGCCTTGGGCGGGTCGAACCACGAGCCGATGAAGCTCACCGTGAACTTCACCTTCGGGTTCACCTCGCGCGCGCCCTCCATGAACGCATGCATCAGCCGGTTCACTTCGGGAATCGCGTAGCCGCCCACCATGCCAATGTGGTTGGTCTTGGTCATGCCGCCCGCGATCATGCCGGTCAGGTACGACGGTTCCTGGATGTAGTTGTCGAACACCGAGAAGTTCGGTGCCTGCGGCTTGCCCGACGACCCCATCAGAAAGGCGGTCTTCGGATAGTCCTTGGCCACCTTGCGGGCCGCACCCTCCACGGCGAACGACTCACCGACGATGAGGCCGGCGCCCTGTTCGGCGTACTGGCGCATCACGCGTTCGTAGTCGGCGTTCGACACGCTCTCCGAGAACACGTAGTCGATCTCGCCGCGCCCCTTGGCCTCGTTGAGCGCCTTGTGGATGCGCGACACCCACTGCTGTTCCACCGGCACCGTGTACACCGCGGCCACCTTGATCTTCGACTGCGCCTGCGCGCCAGCCGGCAGACCCATGGCGGCCAGCGCCGTGGCCGCCGCGGCAGCTTTCAGCCAGTTGCGACGATCGCTTCCCTTGTGCATGACTTCACTCCCCTTTTTTACGTTGTGTGCGCGCGTGGCGCGTGGTTGATGGTTGTGATGGACGGACGCGGCCGGCTCAGGCGCGCTCCGGTTCGATATCGGGTGTCTGCAGCCCGCAGCCCCGCAGCAGCAGCGCCACCAGGTGCTCGGTGGCGTGCTCGAAGTCGTCGGCGTCAAGCTGGCTCACGCCAAGCACGGCGCACACCTGCGCCTCGAAGTCGGCATAGGTCTGGGTGGCGGCCCAGATCGTGAAGAACAGGTGGTAGGGGTCCACGGGTGCCATCTGCCCGCCCTCGATCCACGCCCGGATCACCATCGCCTTGCGCGCCACCAGTTCGCGCAAGGCCTGGCGCAGCACGTTGCCGATCTCCGGCGCGCCGTGCAGCAATTCGTTGGCGAACACGCGCGACGCGTCGGGGTGGCTGGCCGACAGGCGCATCTTGGCCCGGATGTACTGCTCCAGCGCCAGCCGCGGCGAATGGTCGGCACTGATGATGTCGGTCTCGGACAGCCACAGCGTCAGCGTATGGGCCAGCACCGCGCGATACAGCACCTGCTTGGTCCGGAAGTAGTAGTGCAGGTTCGACTTCGGCACCCCGGCGCGGGCGGCAATATCGGCCATCGTTGCCCCGGCGAAGCCCGCGCGGGCAAACACGTACTCGGCGGCGCGCACGATCAGCGCCTCGTTTTCCTGCCGGATGCGGCCGCCGGGTTGACCGGGCCGGGGCTCGATGCCGCGCGCGGGCGAAGGCGAGCGCGCCAGGACGTCCATCATTTTGTGCCGTAAAGCCGGTCGCCGGCATCGCCCAGGCCGGGCACGATGTAGCCGTGCTCGTTCAACTGTTCGTCGATGGCGGCAGTGACGATGCCCACGTCAGGATGGGCAGACTGCAGCGCGCGCAGCCCCGGGCGCGAGGCAATCAGGCAGACGTACTTCATGGTGGTCACGCCGGCTTCCTTCAGCCGGTTGATGGCGGCGATGGCCGAATTGCCGGTCGCCAGCATCGGGTCCACCACGATCACGAAGCGCTCCTGGATGTCCTCGGGCATCTTGAAGTAGTACTCGATCGGCTCCAGCGTCTCGGGGTCGCGGTACAGGCCGATATGCCCCACGCGCGCCGCCGGCAGCAGGTCGAGCATGCCGTCCAGGAAGCCGTTGCCCGCCCGCAGGATCGACACCAGGCACAGCTTCTTGCCCGACAGCACCGGCGACTGCATCGGCGCGATGGGGGTCTTGATGGCGATGGTCTCCATGGCCAGGTCACGCGTGGCCTCGTAGGTCAGCAGCTGGCTGATCTCGCGCACCAGGCGGCGGAAGTTGTCGGTGGTGGTTTCCTCGCTGCGCACCAGCGTGACCTTGTGCTGTACCAGCGGATGGTTGACCACCATCACGGCCGGCGTGGCCGTCGCTTCGGTTTCGGCAAAGGCCTGGACGGCCGTGGGTACGTCCGACATGTCGTTCATGGTGCGCTCCTTGGTCATCCGAAATTCGCCTGGCCGGGCGCAGCGGGCCCCAGGCCCGCCACGCGCTGGCTGCCTGTCAATCAGGGACTGCCGTGCAATGCCGTGTTGCCGCTAGAACACCGTGCCGTCGCTCTGGATCGCGAATGGGGGCGGCCCGCCTGGTGGCCGGCGCTGCGCCGCGATACGGCGGCCCGCTGCCCACGTGCCGCCTTCCAGCACGCGCGCCAGCGGAAAGTCCGCTTCCTTGAGACCCAGCGCCTGGCGCACCGCATCGGCCACCAGGTCGAGCCCGGTGACGGTCAGCGCGCGCCATTCGACGATCTCGGGCTCGTCCACCGTGTGGGTGCGGCTGGCGAATTCGCGGTCGCGCGGCACGGTCAGCTCGAAGTCATAGAGCAGCCCGCCGTTCCGGTACTCGGGCAGTCCGGTCAGCGCGTCGAGCCCCACCACCACCAGGCCGCCATCCTCCAGCGGCTCCAGCAGCGAGTAGGTCAGCCACTGCGTGAGCTTGTGGAATGGCACCAGCCCTTGGGGCGCCGCCGGGTGCCGCCAGCAGTCACCGAGCGACACGCCATCGATCTGCACCCGCCCCGGCCAGACGGGACCCAGCGCCACCAGCAGCGTGCGCAGCACGAAACCGGCCTCGATGCGGTTGTCCTTGGCGTGCGCGGACAGGTAGTCGAACAGGTTGCCCAGCCGCGCCGGCGTGCCGAAGACGGCCGGGGTGGCCTGCATGACCTCGCCCAGGCGCCGCAACAGGCCGGCGCGCCCTTCCAGGCCCACCAGCGGGTTGTGCTGGGCCACCTGGAAGGCGGTGGCGATGGTCGACGCATCGATACGCGCCAGCCGCTCGGCATCGGCACGCAGCGGATCGCCCGATTCGGCCGAGAAGCCGCCCCGGGCAAACAGGTCGAAGCTGGCCACGCCGAGCCCTTCGGAGCGCGTCAGCATCATGTCGCTGGCCGGGTCGCGGTAACGCCAGTCGGGGCCGGCGCCGGCGTCCAGCAGCACGCTCGGGATCACCAGGTCGATGCCGATGCGCGCACGTTCCGCGCAATGATCGGCGCCCGACATGCCCGCGCGCTCGCACAGGATCTGCCATCGGTTGATCGCTTCCTGCCCCGGCCCACCGCTCTCGAAATGGCGCCAGCGGCTGTGGTAAGGCACCTGCAGATCGGGATAGCGGCGCCGGATGGTGGCGGCCACGTAATCCGCAATCGCGTGGACGCGGTCCGGATGCCACGTAAACAGCTCGGACTCGCCGGACGCGACGAATTCGGTCACGACCGCGCAATGCGTGCGCACCGCCTCGCCGCTCAACAGTCCGGAAGCGGGATGATCGGGCGGCACCGGGCTGTGCCAGCCGCTGCCCGAGCCGGGTTCGTGTCCGGTCGTGCCTCCTGCGGGATGCTCGTTCATTCGTTCAACCCCCTGCCCTTTGCCAGGGCGAGTTCGTTGGCATCAGGCGGCGTGTAGCTGGTGAAGTAACCCGCCGCCACCTTCGCATCGATTTCCACGCGCGCATCGGCCGGGATCAGCGCCTCGGGGATGGGCACCTGCTCCACCACCTCGATGCCCTGCGCCGTCAGCGCACCATGTTTCATGTTGCTCATCGAGGCCCAGCGGTGAATCTTCCGGATCCCGAGCCAGTGAAAGACATCCGGCATCAGTTCCTGGAAGCGCATGTCCTGCACGCCAGCCACGCACTCGGTGCGCGCGAAATACGTTTCGGCCCGGTCGCCGCCCACCTGCCGCTTGCGTGCGTTATAGACCAGGAACTTGGTGACTTCGCCCAGCGCGCGGCCTTCCTTCCGGTTATAGACCACCAGGCCAACGCCGCCCTGCTGCGCCATCTCGATACAGACCTCGATGCCATGCGCCAGGTAGGGCCGGCACGTGCAGATGTCGGATCCGAACACGTCGGAGCCATTGCATTCGTCGTGGACCCGGCAGGCCACCTTGGTGTCGGGCTGGCCCAGCTTGCTGATGTCGCCAAAGAAATAGAGCGTCATGCCGCCGATGGGCGGCAGGAAGACCTTCAGGTCTGGCCGCGTGACCAGTTCCGGAAACATGCCGCCGGTCTGCTCGAACAGGCTGCGGCGCAGAATGCTCTCCTTGATATTGAACCGGCGCGCGATGCCGGGCAGGTACCAGACCGGGTCGATGGCGGCCTTGGAGACGCGCACATCGCCATTGGGATACAGGATGTCGCCATCCGGGGCCAGACGGCCCGCGGCGATGGCGGCCACCAGTTCCGGCATGTTGATATGGGCGCGCGTGATGGCGATGGTCGGCCGGATGTCGAACCCGGCGGCAATACGGTCGGCAAAGACGGTCGACACCAGATGGCCCCAGGGGTCGAGCGACACGATCTTGTCGGGGTCGCCCCACTGCGCATGGGGGCCGATCGGCTCGGCCGGCGCCGTGTCGGTCAGGTCGGGGCGATGCGCCCGCTGCAGGCTGCCCGCGGCCACGGCCAGCGCCCGATAGATCGCGTAGGCCCCGGCGTGCGTACCAATCACGTTGCGCTGTGCCGGGTCCGTCAGGCTGGCGATCACAGGCCCCCGCTCGGCCGCGGTGGGCGCGCCCCAGTGAATCGGCTCGGCCGGCTTGTCGCGGCGCGCGTGCGAGGTCAGGACGATATGGTCGGACATGTTCGCCTCCCCGGTATGAAACCGGAACACGAATCCTGACCAGATGGTCAGGTTTATGTGTTCATAGTAGGCAACGTTCGTGCCAACACCCAACTGGGGTTGTTACCGTTGGTGGCATCCCGTACGCACCGCCGGCGTGCCTGGCGCATCGATCCGGCATGGCGCTTGCGGTACATCGCGGTGCAAGGCGCACCGGTTTCCGGCGCGGCGCGGAAATGATCGTCGGACAAACAAAAACGGCACGTCCGATCGATCGAACGTGCCGTTCCAGGCGTTGGGTATTGCTGGGATCAGCCTTCCGCGCGTTGCCCCAGGCGCCCGCGAGCCCGCTGGGGCAGATCGGCCGTCAGCCAGTTCACCATCGCACGCACGGGGCTGGCGGCCTCCACGTAGCGGTGGAACAGCGCACCGGCGGCGTTGCTGGCCACCCAGGCCAGCCCCATGCCCAGCGCATTGAGCACGGGCCGGCCCGGCACCAGGTGCGTCACCACCGCATTGACCACCAGGCAGACCGGAAAGTGAACCAGGAACACCGAATACGAAATGCGGCCGAAGTACGCGGTCAGGCGCCCGGCAGGCCAGCTCTCCAGCCAGCCACCGCGACGCGACACGGCCAGCAGCAGCGCCGTGGCAAGCGCCACCGCGATGCGCAGCCGGAAGTCCACCGCCAGCGCGGCCAGCCCGATGGCGGCCAGCGCCATCAGCGGCATGACCGAGCGGCCGGGGTTCGAGGCCCAGTAGGCCAGCGATCCCATGCCATAGGCGCCAAAGAAATAGATGGCCCAGATGTCCCACGACGCATCGCGGTTGAACCAGAACAGCGAGGCGATTGCCAGCACGCCCACCATCGGCACGCCCAGCGGCAGCGCGTTGCGGGCCACGGCGCGCGCCAGCCACAGCGCCAGCACCATCAGGGCGAATAGCTGGAGGTCGATGGCGATGTACCAGACGCCGGCGGACAGCGCATCGACGTCGAGGATGTTGTGCAGCAGCAGTACGTGCGCCAGCAGTTGCGTCAGATGCGGCGCGGCCGGAATGGAATCGTGCTGCATCCAGGTGCGCGCGATGGCCGCACCGGCAATCGCCACCAGGATGGCCGCGCCAAACGGCACCACCAGCTTCTGGTAGCGGCGCCAGATGGTCAGCAGCGGGCTGGCAACGGTCAGGTGACCCGTCGGGGCCAGGCTGCGCGCGGCCAGGAAGCCGCTGATGACCAGGAAGACCTGCACGGCAATGCGCGCGTAGTCGGCCAGCCAGCCAATCAGGCCAGGCGCCAGGGTCTGGGCCGCATCGGACATCGGCCCGTAGAACGCCAGGTGGTGCAATACGATCAGCTGCGAGCTGACCGCCTTCAAAGCGTCCACACACGCCAGACGGGAAGGACGGGGGCTCATTTGTTATTCGTGGGGGTACAAAGTGGGCCGAATTGTACCCGCATCGGTGCATTCAGCCGTGGGCCAGCCGGTAACCGGCGCCGTAACGGATGTAAATCCGTGTACGACGTGGCGAAAAGGCAACTTTCATTGCACTACTCTCGGGCATTAGCTAATAAGAAACAAATTCTTCGTGCGCACGGGTTCGGGGTATACCCTTCCGTCTTTCCGTGCCTTACCCCGAACATGTCCCTGACTGTCGCTGTCTCCTCCGCTTTTCCCTCCCTTCGCCGCCTGATGGCTGGCATTGCCCTGGCCGCGGCCGTCGTACCGGCCGTCCACGCGCAAAGCCCCAGCCCCGTCCTCGACAAGATTCGGGACACCGGCACGATCACGCTTGGCTATCGCGAATCGGCGCTGCCGTTCTCGTTTGCCGACGACAAGGGCCAGCCGGCCGGCTATGCGGTGGACCTGTGCCTGCGCGTGGCCGAAGCGGCCAAGCAGAAGCTGGGACTGAAAGACCTGAAGGTGCGCTGGCTGCCGCTGACGCCCCAGAACCGCGTGCCTGCCATGGTCAACGGCCTGGCCGACCTGGATTGCGCGCCCAATACCAACACGCTGGAACGCCAGAAGCAGGTGGCCTTCAGCGTGTCGCACTATGTTTCCACGGTGCGCATGCTGGTGCGGGCCGATTCCGGCATCAAGTCGCTCAATGACCTGCGTGGCAAGACGGTGGTGACCAGCGCGGGCTCCACGGGCGATCGCCACGTGCGCCGCCTGAAGAGCGAGTACGGCTTCCGCGACGTCTACGCCAAGGATCATGGCGAGTCGTTCCTGCTGCTCGAAACGGGCCGCGCCCAGGCATTCGTCATGGACGACGTGCTGCTGGCCGGCCTGCGCGCCAAGTCGAAGGACCCGTCCCAGTACGTGATCGTCGGCCCGGCCCTGTCGGTGGAACAGAACGCGCTGATGATGTCCAAGGCCGATCCGGAGTGGAAGCAGCTGGTCGACCAGACGCTGGCCAAGACCTTTGCCAGCCCCGATGCCGCCGCCCTGCAGAAGCGCTGGTTCCAGCAGCCGATCGGCACGCGCGGCACCAACCTTGCACTGGCGCCGTCGACGGAGGTGCTACACGCCTGGAAGCACCCCTCCGACGTTGTGACGGAATAAGCATTTTTTGACACACTCCCCGGAAAAGCCCTGAGTTGACGCCCATTGCGGCCTTGTCCACACTGGCCTGAGCCTGGTTCTACCGTCCGGTAGGACCAGCAACAACGCGACCGCCATCGTGAAACACCACCCGGGCGGCAACTCAGAGGAGATTTCCATGAAGCAATTGATCGCCACCGCCGTCGCGCTGGGTCTGGCCACTGCATCCGTGGCTGCCATCGCACAGGACAAGAAGTCGTTCGACCCGTACTCCCAGGGCGCCAAGTCGGGCGAGAAGTTCGACACCTACAGCCAGGGCGCCAAGTCGGGCGACAAGTTCGACCCGTACTCGCAAGGTGCAAACAAGAGCACCCGCGCCGACCTGACCGACCAGTCGACGGCCGCCCCGAAGCAGTCGAAGCCAAAGAAGGCCGCGACGAAGAAGCCGACGCAGGGGAATTGAGCAGCAGTACCCCGCTGCCCGAGCAAAAAGGAGCCCATTGGGGCTCCTTTTTTATTTTCTGGACAATGCCAGTACGCCCATCTACTGTCCCTCGTCCGGCAACATTTCCAGCGCCGTTACATCCACCCGTTGCACCTCGTTGTTCTGCCGGATTTCCGTGCGCAGCACGAACGCTTCCATGGGGCAGTACCAGTCGGTCACGTGCAGCACGCTCGGTTCAAGCTGCAGCAGTTCTTCGCCAACCATCAGCGGGCCCAGCGACGTGCGCTTTTCATAGGTAATGGGCATGCATTCCTTGCGGCCCATCACCGTGGTGATCATCTGCTTGCGGCCCACATGGCGCGAGCCGACGATGATCGACGCGTGCAGGGCCTGCATCGTGCCCACCACTTCGTCCTTGCCCAGCGGGTAGATCTTGAGCGATACGCTGGACTGGAAGGTTTCGCCTTCCAGCGTGGCGCCTTCCTTGATTTCCAGGCCCGCATAGTTGAATACGCCGCTGCCATTGAACGACGCCTCGCCGAACATGCGCGCGTAGCGGGCGCGGGCATTGATCACGGCGTTGCGGCTGTCGATACGGGTGCGCGCCGTGGCGGCATTGCGGTCGATATTGATTTCGTGGACCTGGTCCATGACGACGGGCGGCCCCATCAGCGCCGACAACGCAGACTTCGACCGCACCTCCAGCTGGGCGCTGCAGCCGCGGGCGGTGCGCATGACCTCGCGCAGGGTCATCGTGATGGACATCGGCATGGAGCCATCGCCCTCCAGCTGCACGCGCGATCCCGAGCGAAACCACGGCGCGTCGCAGAGCACTGCGCCCGCTGGCATCGGCGGCGACATGCCCGACACCGGCGCGGCATCGGGGGCCGAAGCCTGCGCAAATGCCGTGTTCATCACACCTGCTAGCAACCACAGCAGCAACGCCGGTTTCATGGCGATCGTCCGTTTTCCAATGGCCGGCGGGGGCAGTCCTTGCCGGAATGGCGCAAGTATTACGCGAAATCGCTGGCGCGGAAATGGCGGCGCGCAAATTGCCAACCCCGGCCGGAGGTGCCAGCCTGGCGCCTTTGCGAGCCAAAACGGCGAGGCGGGAAATGCGCTCGTGCTACCATTGCGCGCCCGTAGCGGTCGCCATGCCCCGAAAGCTGGCTTCCGGCCCACGCTTTTTGCAGGCCGACGCGCGGGTGCAACCGCACTGCCCCCTCGTGTCCACCAAGTCAGGATGTGCCGCGTTGTGGGGTGTTCGCCACAAGGCGGACGTAGGAACAGCCTCCGGGATCCCGGCCATTTCAGGAGAAATATGCGTAGTTCTTCGCCCACGCGCCAAGCCGGGCTGCCTGTCGGCATGATTGCGTTCGTTGTGGTCGCCGTGCTGCTGGTCTGGTTTGGCACGCTCGATTACCGCCACCTGCTGCGTCCCGACGAAGGCCGATATGCCGAAATCTCGCGCGAGATGTTCGTCAGCGGCGACTGGGTGACGATCCGCTATAACGCCCTGAAGTACTTTGAAAAGCCCCCATTCCATATGTGGGTGACGACCATTGCCTACGAACTGTTCGGTGTGGGCGACTGGCAGGCGCGGCTGTGCGTGGCGCTGTCGGGCATCGTCGGGCTGGGTATGACGATGCTGGCCACGGCGCGCTGGTTCGGCTGCCGCGCCGGGCTGCTGGCCGGGCTGGTCATGCTGGCCATGCCGATGTGGAGCGTGGCTGGCCATTTCAATTCGCTGGACATGACGTTGTCCGGCGCCCTGGCCTGCGTGCTGGCCTGCATGCTGCTGGCCCAGCACCCTGACACGTCGCCTGGCGCCCGCCGAGGCTGGATGCTGGTCTGCTGGGCCGCCATGGGGGTCGCCATCCTGACCAAGGGCCTGGTCGGTATCGCCCTGCCCGGCCTGGTGCTGGTGGTCTACACGCTGCTGACGCGCGATATCGGCCTGTGGCGCCGCCTGCATCTGCCTACCGGCATTCTGGCCATGTTGGTGGTCACCGTGCCGTGGTTCTGGCTGATTTCGACGAAGAACCCCGAATTTCCTCATTTTTTCTTTATTCACGAGCATTGGGACCGCTACACCTCCACGGTCCATTCGCGCAAAGGCTCGATCTGGTATTTCGTACCGCTGCTGCTGGCCGGCATGCTGCCATGGCTGGGCCTGGTGCCGCGCATGTGGGACGTGGTGCGCGACCGCGACGGCGCCCAGCGCGGCGCCGGGGGAAAGCCGTTCCAGCCGGCCCTGATGAGTCTGGTCTGGTTTGCGGCGATCTTCGTTTTCTTCAGCCTGTCCGGATCGAAACTGCCCGGTTATATCGTGCCGGTGTTCCCGGCCCTGGCCATTCTCGCGGCCGTGGCACTGGACCAGATCAGCGACCGTTCGTGGAATCGCCAGATCAATGCCCTGCTGGTGCTGGCCGTCGTCGGCCTGCTGGCCGCGCCGGTAGTGGCCACGCTGGAGCGGGAAACCAATCCGAATGAAGTGTTTCGCGCCTTCGCCGTCTATATTGGTGTGGCGTTTGCCGTACTGCTGGCCGGCATGCTGCTGGCGCGCCGGCTGCTGCGCACGCATGGGGTGTTTCCCAGCGTTGCCGCGTTTGCGCTGTCGATGTTCCTGACCTGCACGATCGGCCTGCTCGGCCACGAGGTGATGGGCCGCCGGGCGTCGGGCGTGGACATGCTGCCGGCCATCAAGGCCGTGCTCAAGGACGACATGCCGTTGTATGGCGTGGGGATGCTGGATCACACACTACCCTTCTACCTGGGCCGTACGCTGACGATGGTCGCCGCCCCCGATGAACTGGAGTTCGGCACCCAGCAGCAGCCAGACAAGTGGATTCCGACCATGGACGCGTTCGTCGCCAAGTGGCAGGACGGCCAGCCGGCGCTCGGTATCATGTCGCCGGAAACGTATGACGGCCTGGTGGCGCAGCATGTGCCGGTCTATGTCGTGGCACGCGACGTGCGGCGTGTCGTCGCCAGCAATTTCCCGCCGCCGGCCCAGAAAGCCGGTAATACCCGATGAATCTTTCGACATTTGCCTTTATCTTCACCGGCGTACTGCTCAACGCCTGTGCCCAGCTGCTGCTCAAGGCCGGCACCAATGCCGTGGGCGCCATCACGATCGAGCGCGCCACCATCCTGACCACGGCCTTCCGCGTGCTGACGCAATGGCCGGTGATTGCCGGGCTGACCTGCTACGTGATCAGCGTCGGCGTCTGGATCGTCGGCCTGTCGCGCGTGGATGTGTCGATTGCCTATCCCATGCTGTCGCTGGGGTACGTAGTCAACGCCCTGGCCGCCTGGTGGCTGTTCGGCGAGATGATTGGCCCGCTGCGCGTGGCCGGCATCATGCTGATCCTTGCCGGCGTTTTCCTGATTGCCCGTTCCTGATCGCCCATGACCGCTTCCGCTCCGCAGGATTTCCTGCCGTTCGTACGCCCCCAGATCGATGACGCCACCATTGCCGACGTGGCCAAGGTGCTGGCGTCGGGCTGGATCACGTCCGGCCCCAAGGTGCAGGCTTTCGAGGCCGCGCTGTCCGAACTGTTCGGCGGCCGCCCGGTGCGCACGTTTTCCAATGGCTCGGCCACGATGGAAATCGCGCTGCGCATTGCCGATATCGGCCCCGGTGACGAAGTCATCACCACGCCGATCACCTGGGTGGCCACCGCCAACGTGGTGCTGACGGTGGGCGCGCGGCCTGTGTTCGTCGATATCGACCCGGTGACGCGCAATATCGACCTGGACGCGGTCGAGGCCGCCATCACGCCGCGCACGCGCGCCATCATGCCGGTGTACCTGTCCGGGCTGCCGGTCGACATGGATCGCCTCTACGCCATCGCCAGGCGCCATAACCTGCGCGTCATCGAAGACGCCGCGCAGGCCATCGACTCGCGCTGGCGCGGCCAGCGCATTGGCGCGTTCGGCGACCTGGTCAGCTTCAGCTTCCAGGCCAACAAGAACATCACCACCGTCGAAGGTGGCTGCCTGGTGATGAACACCCCCGAGGAAGCCCAGCGCGCCGAGCGCCTGCGGCTGCAGGGCGTGATTCGTACCGGCATGGATGGCATGGACGTCGAAGAGCCCGGCGGCAAGTTCAACCTGACGGATGTCAACGCGGCCATCGGCCTGGCGCAACTGAAGACGTTGGACACCATCACCGCACGGCGCGCGGAACTGGCCGACACCTATTTCCGCTGCGCGGCCGAAGCCGGCCTGGCGGACCTGGGTATCGAACTGCCGGTGCCGCTGGACCCCACCGTGGCCACCACGAACTGGCACATGTTCCAGGTCGTGCTGCCCACCGACCGCCTGCGCGGCGGCCCGGCCGAAGCCCGCAAGCTCGTGATGGAAGCGATGCGCGAGCAAGGCGTGGGCACTGGCGTCCACTATCCGCCCGTCCACCTGTTTACCTACTTCCGCTCGCTCGGCTGGCGCGAAGGCATGCTGCCGCATGCCGAACGCATCGGCCGCGGCATCGTCACGCTGCCCCTGTTCCCCGCGATGCAGGCCGCCGACGTCGAGCGGGTCTGTGCAACTCTCAGCGAAACATGCAAACGTCTCTCTCACTAAGTCCCGTCGAGGTCTCGGTCGTCATCCCCGTCTACAACGAGGAAGGCGGGCTGCAGGCGCTGTTCGACCGCGTGTACCCGGCGCTGGACGACATGGGCGAATCGTACGAGGTCATCTTCGTCAACGATGGCAGCGTGGACCGGTCGCCCGCAATGCTGGCCGCCCAATACCACAAGCGCCCGGACGTGACGCGCGTCATCCTGTTCAACGGCAACTTTGGCCAGCACATGGCCATCCTGGCCGGCTTTGAACATACGCGCGGCCGGATCGTGATCACGCTGGACGCCGACCTGCAGAACCCGCCCGAGGAAATCCCGCGCCTGGTGGCCGAGATGCGCAAGGGCCACGACTACGTGGGCACCATCCGCCGCCAGCGCAACGACAGCGCCTGGCGCCGCTACGCGTCGCGCGCCATGAACCGCCTGCGCGAGAGGATCACCAAGATCAAGATGACGGACCAGGGCTGCATGCTGCGCGCCTACGACCGCAACATCATCGATACGATCAACGCGTGCCGCGAAGTCAACACGTTCATTCCGGCGCTGGCCTACACGTTCTCGTCGAATCCGGTCGAAATCGAGGTGGGTCATGAGCAGCGCCACGCCGGCGAGTCGAAGTACTCGCTGTACCAGCTGATCCGCCTGAATTTCGACCTGGTGACCGGTTTCTCGATCGTGCCGCTGCAGTGGTTCTCGGCCATCGGCACCATGCTGTCGATCACGTCGGCGGGCCTGTTCGTGGTACTGCTCGTGCGTCGCTTCATCTTCGGGTCGGAAGTCCAGGGTGTGTTCACGCTGTTCGCCTTCACGTTCTTCCTGATCGGCATCATGCTGTTCGGCATCGGCCTGCTGGGCGAATACATCGGCCGGATCTACCAGGAAGTGCGCGACCGGCCCCGCTACCGCATCCAGGCAGTGCTGGAACGCGACCCCAAGCAGGGCAGCAAACCGGAGGTATCGTGCGCGCCGTAGTCTTTGCCTATCACAACGTTGGCGACCGGTGCCTGCGCGTGCTGCACGCGCAGGGTGTGGACGTGGCCCTGGTCGTCACGCACCGCGACCGGCCCGACGAGAACATCTGGTTCCAGCGCGTGGCGGACACCGCCGCCGAGCTGAACCTGTCGTTCCTGTACGCCGAAGACCCTACCGATCCGGCCCTGGCCGACGCGGTACGCGCGGCAAGGCCCGACGTGATCTTCTCGTTCTATTACCGCGCCATGATCCCGGCCGACGTACTGGCCATTGCGCCGCAGGGTGCATTCAACATGCACGGATCCCTGCTGCCCAAGTACCGCGGCCGCGTGCCGGTGAACTGGGCGGTGCTGCACGGCGAGACCGAGACCGGCGCCACGCTGCATGCGATGGAGGCCAAGCCCGACGCCGGGTATATCGTCGACCAGACGGCCGTGCCGATCCTGCCCGACGACACGGCTGGCCAGGTCTTCGAGAAAGTCACCGTGGCCGCCGAGCAGACGCTCTGGCGTGCGCTGCCCGCCATGAAGGCCGGCCAGACGCCCAAGCGGCCGAACCGCCTGGCCGACGGCAGCTATTTTTCCGGGCGCAAGCCCGAAGACGGCCGCATCGACTTCAATCAACCTGCCGCTGCCGTTTACAATCTCGTCCGCGCCGTGGCGCCGCCCTACCCCGGCGCGTTCACGGACATCGGCGGGCGTCGCTTCATCGTCGCCCAGGCTCGCCGGTTGGAAGGCGGCACGGTGCCGGCCGGGTTGCGGCCCGGGCTGCACCTGCTGGACGGTCGCATCGTCGCCGTTTGTGGCGACGGCGGCGCGCTACGCGTGCTGCAACTGATGGAAGGCAGCAGTGCCGACCACGCCAGCCCGGTCTCAGCAACCGAGCTCCAGAACATCATCCCTGCAAAGTCTTGAAAGGAAACCGATGAAAAAGGTCCTGATTCTTGGCGTCAACGGCTTCATCGGCCACCATCTGACGCGCCGCATCCTGGAAACCACGCAGTGGGAGGTCTACGGCATGGACATGTCGTCGGACCGCCTGGGCGACCTGGTGAACCATC
>NZ_PJRP01000026.1:5645-60001 GCF_002858765.1 Cupriavidus pauculus | reverse complement strand
GTCCTGATTCTTGGCGTCAACGGCTTCATCGGCCACCATCTGACGCGCCGCATCCTGGAAACCACGCAGTGGGAGGTCTACGGCATGGACATGTCGTCGGACCGCCTGGGCGACCTGGTGAACCATCCGCGCATGCACTTCTCCGAGGGTGACATCACCATCAACAAGGAGTGGGTGGAGTACAACATCCGCAAGTGCGACGTGATCCTGCCGCTGGTGGCCATCGCCACGCCGGCCACGTACGTGCGCAACCCGCTGCGCGTGTTCGAGCTGGACTTCGAGGCCAACCTGCCGATCGTGCGCAGCGCGGTGAAGTACGGCAAGCACCTGGTGTTCCCGTCGACCTCCGAGGTCTACGGCATGTGCGCCGACGACGAATTCGACCCGGAAGCCTCGCCGCTGATCTACGGCCCGATCAACAAGCCGCGCTGGATCTACGCCTGCTCCAAGCAGCTGATGGACCGCGTGATCCACGCCTACGGCATGGAACAGGGCCTGAACTACACGCTGTTCCGCCCGTTCAACTGGATCGGCGCGGGCCTGGACTCGATCTTCGAGTCGAAGGAAGGGTCGTCGCGCGTGGTGACGCAGTTCCTGGGCCATATCGTGCGCGGCGAGCCGATCAAGCTGGTGGACGGCGGCGAGCAGAAGCGCGCGTTTGCCGACATCTCGGACGGCATCTCGGCGCTGATGCAGATCATCGAGAACCGCGACGGCGTGGCCAGCGGCAAGATCTTCAACATCGGCAACCCGAAGAACATCCACTCGGTGCGCGAGCTGGCCGAGATGATGCTGAAGATGGCGGCCGACTACCCGGAGTACGCCGAGGAAGCCCGCAAGACGCAGATCGTTGAGACGTCGTCGGGCGAGTTCTACGGCAAGGGCTACCAGGACGTGCAGCACCGCGTGCCGAAGATCGACAACACGATCGACGAACTGGGCTGGAAGCCCGAGGTGACGATGGAGCAGGCGCTGCGCCGCATCTTCGAGGCCTACCGCGACAAGGTGGTGGACGCCCGCACGCTGGTCGACGGCAGCAACTGATCGCCGTATGGCCCGCATTGCCCTGAAAGTCGACGTCGACACGCTGCGCGGCACCCGTGAAGGGGTGCCCGCGCTGCTGTCGATGCTGTCTCCGCACCAGGCGGAAGCAACGTTCCTGTTCAGCCTTGGCCCGGACCACACGGGCTGGGCGCTGCGCCGCGTATTTCGTCCTGGCTTCCTGAAGAAGGTGTCGCGCACGTCGGTGGTGTCCAACTACGGCCTGCGCACGCTGATGTACGGCGTGCTGCTGCCGGGGCCGGACATCGGCCGCAAGGGTGCTGCCGAGATGCGTGCGGCGGCCGCTGCCGGCCACGAATGCGGCATCCACACCTGGGACCACGTCTACTGGCAGGACAACGTGCGCGGGCGCGATGCGGCCTGGACGCGGCGCCAGATGCAGCAGTCGTTCGAGCGTTTCGTCGAGGTCTTCGGCACGCCGCCCACCACGCACGGCGCGGCGGGCTGGCAGATGAACGAAGAGGCGTTCCGCCAGATCGACGACTGGGGCATGACCTACGCGTCGGATGGTCGGGGTACCGCGCCGTACATCCCGACCGTGGCGGGCAAGCCGTGCCGCCACGTGCAGATGCCGACCACGCTGCCGACGCTCGACGAGCTGATCGGCGTGGGCGACCTGACCGAGGACAATGTCCACCAGGCCGTACTGAAGCTGACCGAAGGCGACGCCGACCACATCTTCACGCTGCACACCGAACTGGAAGGCGGCAAGCTGGCGCCGGTTTTCCAGCGGCTGCTGGCTGGCTGGCGCGCCCAGGGGCACGATCTGGTGTCGATGGCCACCTACTACCGACACATCGATCGCACCGACCTGCCGCAACTGCCGGTCACCTGGGGCGAGATTCCCGGCCGCAGCGGCGAGCTGATCATCCAGCCGTAACCGACGCCGCCCTGGATTCGGTCGAATCCAGGGTCAGGCCACGCCCTTGCGCGTCAGGCGCAGTCCGTTGAACACCACCAGCAGACTGGCGCCCATATCGGCAAACACGGCCATCCACATGGTGCCCATGCCCATGACGGTCAGGGCCAGGAACACCACCTTGATACCCAGCGCCAGGGCGATGTTCTGCCTGAGGATGGACGACGTACGGCGCGACAACTGCACGAACGCTGGGATCTTGCGCAGGTCATCGTCCATCAGCGCCACGTCGGCGGTCTCGATGGCCGTGTCCGTGCCCGCCGCGCCCATGGCAAAGCCGATGTCGGCGCGCGCCAGCGCCGGCGCGTCGTTGATGCCGTCACCCACCATGCCGACCTTGCCCGCATGCGTATGGGCCTGGCCCGCCAGCGCGGCGATGGCATCGGCCTTGTCCTGCGGCAACTGATTGCCGCGCACTTCATCGATTCCCACAGCCTGGCCAATGGCATCCGCCGTGTGCGGGTTGTCGCCCGACAGCATCAGCGTCTTCACACCCAGCGCGTGCAGCTGCTCGATGGCCTGCCGGCTGGTCTCGCGCACCGTGTCGGCCACGCCGAACAGGGCCAGCGCCCGGGCAGGCCGCCCGCCGTCCGGCATCGCCGCCAGCATCACGATGGTCTTGCCCTGCCGTTCGATGGCCTCCAGCCGTGCTTCCAGAGCCGGCGAGCAGGCGCCCAGGTCGTGGATCAGCCGGTGATTGCCCAGGCTGTACGCCACGCCATCCACCGCGCCGCGTACGCCCTGCCCTGGCAGCGCCGCGAAATCGCTCACTTCCAGCCGCGCCACGCCGTCGGCGTCCGCCGCAGTAGCCACCGCACGCGACACCGGGTGGTCGGACCGGGCAGCCAGGCTTGCGGCGATGGCGCGGGCCTGCGGCGCGTCGTCGACGAGCAGCGCCATGTCGGTCTGCGCTGGCTTGCCGTGCGTCAGCGTGCCGGTCTTGTCCAGCGCCAGCCATGACAGATGCCGGCCCTGTTCCAGATACACGCCGCCCTTGATCAGGATGCCGCGCCGGGCCGCCGCCGCCAGCCCGCTGACGATCGTCACCGGCGTGGAGATCACCAGCGCGCAGGGGCACGCGATCACCAGCAGCACCAGCGCCTTGTAGATCCAGGCCAGCCAGGCGCCGCCCAGCAACAGCGGCGGCACCACGGCCACGCCGAGCGCAATGGCAAAGACCACGGGCGTGTAGATGCGTGCAAACTGGTCCACGAAACGCTGGGTCGGGGCGCGACTGCCCTGTGCCGCTTCCACGGCATGGATGATGCGTGCCAGCGTGGAGTCGGTGGCGGGCGCGGTCACCGCATATTCGAGTTCGCCCGACTGGTTGATCGAGCCCGCGTAGAGCGGGTCGCCCTGCGCTTTGTCCACCGGCACGCTCTCGCCGGTAATCGGCGCCTGGTCAAGTGCCGACTGGCCGCGCAGCACGCGGCCGTCCAGCGCCACGCGCTCGCCGGGACGCAGCCGCACCGTCGCGCCAACGCCCACGGCACGTGCCTCCACGGCCTGCCAGGTGCCGTCGGCCTGCAGCACGGTGGCCTGCTCCGGCGCCATCGCCATCAGCCCGCGCACGGCGTTGCGGGCGCGGTCCAGCGAAGCCGCCTCGATGCGCTCGGCCAGGGCGAACAGCACCATCACCATCGCCGCTTCGGGCCACTGGCCAATCACCATGGCGCCCGTGACAGCGATGCTCATCAGCGCGTTGATGTTCAGGTTGCCGTTGCGCACGGCGATCCAGCCCTTGCGATAGACGCCCAGGCCAGAAATCAGCACGGTCGCCAGCGCCAGCGCCGCCGGCAGGTACGGGGCGGCGACCTGGAACCACTCGGCCACTTCGGCGCCGATGGCGGCCGCGCCGGCAAGTGCCAGCGGCCACCAGGGCTTGCCGGGCTCGGCCACCGCCGACTCGGCGTTGTCATCCGACAGCGGTTCGGCCTTCATGCCCAGCGAGGCAATCGCCTTGACGACGGGATCGAGCGAATCGAGCTTGTGATGCACTGTCAACACGCGCTGCATCAGGTTGAAGTCGAGTGCCGCCACGCCGGCCATATTGCCGATCTTGTTCCGGATCAGCGTTTCCTCGGTCGGGCAGTCCATCGCCTCGATCCGGTAGGCAGCGGATCGCGTGCCCGCCAGGGCGACAACGGCTGGGCCGACCGTCAGCGGGGTGCCACAGGTGGTGCCGCAGCCGCAACTCGCCGGCGCCGGGCCGGGTGCGTGGTCATGGCCGTGATCGTGGTCATGATCGTGATCGTGATCGTGATCGTGGCGATGGTCATGGTCATGCCCGTGCGAATGGTCGTGGCCGTGCGAATGTTCGTGGTCGTGCCCATGACCGCGGGCCGCTGAACTGGGCGGCAGCAGGTTTTCAGGGGTGGTACGAGCCATGGCAGTTATCCGTTTGTGCGTGATTGCCTGCTATTGAAGACCCTGTAGCCACTTCAAGGTCAAGCGCAGGCCGCAAAGACCCCGACGATGACACCAACGTAATGCCCGCTGTGGGCGCAGCGGCCTATAATCGCTGCCCATGCGCCGCCTGCTGCTCGTCTTCCTGTCGATTCTGCTGCCGCTCCAGTTCGCCTGGGCCGGCGCTGCGGCCTATTGCGCACACGAATCGGCCGACCAGCCGGCCGCGATGACCAGCCACTTTGGCCATCACACGCACGAGCACGGCAGCGACGCGCACAAGGCGAGCAAAACCGCCGGCAAGGCGGCAGCCAAGTCGGCCAACCTGCCCGATGGCGACTGCACGGCCTGCCACTTCCCCGGCTCGCACGGCGTCTTTGCCGAATTTCGCATGCCCGGTGACTATCGTTACGTCACCCTGCGCTATCAGCCGCGCCACTTCGCGTTCGGCTCCATTCCAGCCCCCGTCCCCGATCGGCCCCAGTGGCTGCGCCTCGCCTAGCCGGCGGGACGCACGACTGACCCTGTCATCCCGATACTGCTGACCGGTATCGCATCGCGTCTCGCCGATTTTCTCCTGCCTGATCTGGTGAATTCGATGAGAAGCCTTTTATTGCCGCTGGGGCTGGCGGCCGCGTTGTGCAGCCCATTCTTCACGCCCTGGGCGTCCGCGCAGGACGCCTCGCAAAGCATCCAGGAGCCGCCCGGCGCCCTGACGCTCGACGCCGCGCTGGCCCTGGCGACGTCGCAGAACCCCACGCTGTCGGCCGCGCGGATCGAAGTCGATGCCAGCGAAGGCGGCATCACCCAGGCCCGCGTCATCCCGAACCCCGAGGTGTCGGTGCAGATGGAAGACACGCGCCAGGCCACGCGTGCCACCACCGCCCAGATGAACCTGCCGGTGGAACTCGGCGGCAAGCGTGGCGCCCGCATCGGGGCCGCGCAGCGTGCACGCGATGTGGCGCAGGCCCAGTTGGGTGCCGCGCAAGCAGATCTGCGCGCCACGGTGATCGGCGCCTTCTTCAATGTGCTGATCGCCCAGGAGCGCATCAGGCTGGCCGCCGGCTCCGTCGACATCGCCCGACGCGGTGCCGACGCCGCGGCGCGACGCGTGGCGGCGGGCAAGATCTCTCCGGTCGAGGAAACCAAGGCCCAGGTCGAACTGGCCAATGCCGAGCTGGAGCGCGCCGAAGCCGATGCCGGACTCGTGGCGGCCCGCCAGACCCTGGCCACGCTGTGGGGCAACCCATCGCCGCGCTTCTCCGAAGCCGATGGCAAGCTCAACGACCTGCCCGCGCGCCCCGCGTCCGCCCTGTTGCGGCAGTCGCTGGACAACGCCCCAGTATTGCTGGCCAGCGAACGCGAGCTGGATCGGCGCCAGGCCGACATCAACGTGCAGCGCAGCCGCCAGTACCCGGACGTGACGCTCAGCGTGGGCGCCAAGCGCGACAACGGCGCCCCCGAGCGGGGCACGTTCCCCGTGGTGGGCATTGCCATTCCGTTGCCGTTGTTCGATCGCAACCAGGGCAACCTGTACACCGCGATCCGGCAGGCCGACAAGGCCGCCGACGAACTGCGCGCCACGCGGCTGCGGCTGGACCACGACCTGCAGCAGGCGTCCAGCCAGTTGAACGTGTCGCGCACCTCGGCACTGACCTTGCGGGAGACCGTGCTGCCCGCCGCGGAACGCGCGTTCCAGGCGGCCACCCAAGGCTTCGAGGCCGGCAAATTCAACTATCTCGATGTGCTGGATGCGCAGCGCACGCTGTTCCAGGCCCGCATCCGCTATCTCGGCGTGGTCGCCAGCAGCTGGCAGGCTGCCACCACGATCGACCGCATTCTTGGCCGCTGACGCGCCAACGCAAGGACCACCGTTATGACATTGACTCGAAAACAAGGCGTAGCGATTGCCGCCATCGTGATCGCTGGCCTGGTCGCCGCGCTGGCGCTGCTGCTGACGGGCCGCGACGACGGCCACAGCCATGAAGGCGAAGGCGAAGCCGCGCATGCGGCGCCCGCCCCGGCTTCTGCCGCCGAAGCTGACCACGCCGACCATGCCGACCATGCCGACCATGCCGACCATGCAGACGACAGCGCCGGCCGGATCGCCATGACGCCGGAGCAGATCCGCAACGCCAATCTCTCCATCGCCAGCGCGGGGCCAGGCAGGATCCGCAGCGCCGTGGAATTTCCCGGCGAAATCAAGTTCAACGAAGACCGCACCGCGCACGTGGTGCCGCGTGTCGCGGGTGTTGCCGAATCGGTGGTGGCCAACCTGGGCCAGCGCGTGAAGAAAGGCGACCTGCTGGCAGTATTTGCCAGCACCCAGTTGTCCGACCAGCGCAGCGAACTGCTGGCCGCCGGGCGCCGGCTCGAACTGGCCCGCACCACCTACGCCCGCGAAAAGAAGCTCTGGGAAGACAAGGTCTCGGCGGAACAGGACTTCCTGGCCGCGCGTACGGCACTGCAGGAAGCCGAAATCGCCGCCCAGAACGCCCGCCAGAAGCTGACCGCGATCGGCGCCACGACGTCGGCCCGTGCCATCAACCAGTTCGAGCTGCGCGCGCCGTTCGACGGCATCGTGGTGGAAAAGCATCTCGCACTGGGCGAGGCTGTGGCGGCCGAAACGGCGGTCTTCACGATTTCCGACCTCAATACGGTATGGGCCGAGTTCGTAATCGCGGCCAAGGACCTGGGCCATGTCAGGCTGGGCGAGGCTGTCCGGGTCACATCGGCCGCATTCGACGGCGCCGCCGAAGGCAAGATCTCGTACGTGGGCGCCCTGCTCGGCCAGCAGACCCGCACGGCCACGGCGCGCGTGACGTTGTCCAACCCACAGATGGCCTGGCGGCCAGGGTTGTTCGTCACCGTCAGCGTCGCCACTGGCGAAAGCGATGCCGCCGTGGTCATCGACAGCGAAGCGCTGCAGACCGATGGCGACCGCCAGCAGGTGTACGTGGAGGTGCCGGGCGGCTTTGCCACGCGCGCGGTCAAGACAGGGCGCACCGATGGCAAGCGTATTGAAATCGTCGATGGCCTGGCGCCCGGCACGCGCTATGTATCCGCGAACAGCTTCGTGCTGAAGGCGGAACAGGGCAAGGCCAGCGCCGAGCACGCGCACTGACCGGAGGCCACCATGTTTGAACGTATCCTCCGGTTTGCCATCGCGCAGCGCTGGCTGGTCATGCTGGCCGTGCTCACCATGGCCGGGCTGGGCGTCTACAACTACAGCCGCCTGCCGATCGATGCCGTGCCCGACATCACCAACGTGCAGGTCCAGATCAATACCGAGGCGCCCGGCTATTCGCCGCTGGAAGCCGAGCAGCGCGTGACCTATCCGCTGGAGACAGCGATGTCCGGGCTGCCGGGCCTGGAGCAGACGCGGTCGCTGTCGCGCTACGGGCTGTCGCAGATCACCGTCATCTTCAAGGACGGGACCGACATCTACTTTGCGCGGCAGCTGGTCAACCAGCGTATCCAGGAAGCCCGCGAGCACCTGCCGTCCGGCATTTCGCCGCAGATGGGCCCGATTTCCACCGGCCTTGGCGAAATCTACCTGTGGACCGTGGAAGCCGACCCCGGCGCGCGCAAGCCCGACGGCAGCCCATATACACCCACCGACCTGCGCGAAATCCAGGACTGGATCATCAAGCCTCAGCTGCGCACCGTGCCGGGCGTGACCGAGATCAATTCGATTGGCGGTTTCGCCAAGGAATACCTGGTGGCGCCGAGCCCCGAGAAGATGGCGTCCTACGGATTGTCGCTGCAGGACGTGGTGCAGGCGCTGGAGCGCAACAACGGCAACGTCGGCGCCGGCTATATCGAGCGGCGCGGCGAGCAGTACCTGGTGCGTGCGCCCGGGCAGGTCAAGTCGATCGACGACATTGGCCAGGTGATCGTCGGGACGGCCCAGGGCCAGCCGATCCGCGTGCGCGACCTGGCCGATGTGGGTCTTGGCCGCGAACTGCGTACTGGGGCCGCCACCGACAACGGCCGCGAGGTGGTGCTGGGCACGGTTTTCATGCTGATCGGCGAGAACAGCCGGGCCGTATCGCGCGCCGTGGACACGCGCATGGCCGCGATCAACAAGTCGCTGCCGGCCGGGGTGAAGGCCGTCACGGTCTACGACCGTACGACGCTGGTCGACAAGGCCATCGGCACCGTCAAGAAGAACCTGCTCGAAGGCGCCGTGCTGGTGATCGCCGTGCTGTTCCTGTTCCTGGGCAATCTGCGCGCGGCGCTGATTACGGCGATGGTGATTCCGTTGTCGATGCTGTTCACGTTCACGGGCATGGTCACGTACCGGATCAGCGCGAACCTGATGAGCCTGGGCGCGCTGGATTTCGGCATCATCGTCGACGGCGCCGTGGTGATCGTTGAAAACTGCGTGCGACGCCTGGCCCATGCCCGGGAACGGCTGGGCCGGCCCCTGACCCGCGAGGAGCGCTTTGCGGAGGTATTCGCCGCGGCCCGCGAAGCCCGCCGTCCGCTGGTGTTCGGCCAGCTCATCATCATGATCGTTTACGTGCCGATCTTTGCGCTGACGGGCGTGGAAGGCAAGATGTTCCACCCGATGGCGATGACGGTGGTGGTGGCGCTGCTGGGCGCGCTGATCCTGTCGGTGACCTTCGTGCCGGCGGCGGTGGCGCTGTTCATCGGTGACCGTGTGGCCGAAAAGGAAAACCGCATCATGGGCTGGGCCAGGCGCTGGTACGAGCCCGCCCTCAAGCATGCGCTGGCCAATACGCCGGTGGTGCTGACGGCTGCCGTGGTGGCCATCCTGCTCAGCGGCCTGCTGGCCACGCGGCTTGGCAGCGAGTTCATCCCCAACCTGAACGAGGGCGATTTCTCGGTGCAGGCGCTGCGCATTCCGGGCACCAGCCTGACGCAGTCGGTGGCAATGCAGCAGCAGATCGAGGCCCGTCTCAAGGCGAAATTCCCCGAGATCGAACGCGTGTTCTCGCGCACCGGCACGGCCGAGATTGCCTCCGACCCGATGCCGCCCAATGCGTCGGACGCCTACATCATGTTGAAGCCACGCGACCAGTGGCCCGATCCGGGTCGCTCGCGCGATTCGCTGCGCGCCGCGATGGAAGCCGAACTGGAGACCATTCCGGGCAACCGCTACGAGTTTTCCCAGCCGATCCAGCTCCGCTTCAACGAGTTGATCTCGGGTGTGCGCAGCGACGTGGCGGTCAAGCTGTTTGGCGACGACAACGCCGTGCTGGACGCCACGGCACAGAAAATCGCCCAGGTGTTGCAGTCGGTGCCGGGCGCCACGGAGGTCAAGGTGGAGCAGACCACCGGCCTGCCCGTGCTGACCGTCGACGTGGACCGTGCCCGCGCCGCGCGCTACGGACTGAACATGATCGACGTGCAGGACACCGTGGCCATTGCCATCGGGGGACGCGATGCGGGGGTGTTCTACCAGGGGGACCGCCGCTTCAATATCGGCGTGCGGCTGCCGGAGGGTATCCGGTCCGATGTGGACGCCCTGCGGCGCCTGCCGATTCCGCTGCCGCGTGGCGCCAATGCCGGCACCAGCTATATCCCGCTTGGCGAAATTGCCACGCTCGACATATCGCCCGGCCCCAATCAGGTGTCGCGCGAAAACGGCAAGCGCCGCATCGTGATCAGCGCCAACGTGCGGGGCCGTGATGTGGGTGGTTTCGTGCCCGAAGCCATGTCGGCCATCGAATCGCGCGTGCAGATTCCGGCCGGCTACTGGATTGCCTGGGGCGGCACGTTCGAGCAGTTGCAGTCCGCTACCGGACGGCTGCAGATCGTGGTGCCGCTGGCGCTGCTGCTGGTCTTTGTGCTGCTGTTCGTGATGTTTGGCAACGTGCGCGACGGCCTGCTGGTATTCACCGGCATTCCGTTTGCCCTGACCGGTGGCGTGCTGGCGTTGTGGCTGCGCGACATCCCGCTATCGATCTCGGCGGCAGTGGGCTTTATTGCGCTCTCGGGGGTGGCTGTGCTCAACGGACTGGTGATGCTGTCGTTTATCCGCGGCCTGCGCGAAGAAGGCGAATCGCTCGATGACGCGGTGTTCCATGGTGCGTTGACGCGTCTGCGGCCGGTGCTGATGACGGCGCTGGTGGCTTCGCTCGGATTCGTGCCGATGGCCATTGCCACTGGCACCGGCGCCGAGGTGCAACGCCCGTTGGCAACGGTGGTGATCGGCGGAATCCTGTCGTCGACGGCGTTGACGCTGCTGGTACTACCGGTGCTGTACCGGTGGGCGCATGGGCGCCGGACAGAAACAGAGGCCGGACTCGCCGGCTCCGTCTCGCGCTGACGTTGGTCAGCCACGCCTGCCTGCGGGAGTGGCTGACCGAAACCTCAATGTTCGCAGTTCACCATCCAGGTCATCTTGAACTTGTCGACCACCATGCCGAAGCCTTCTGCCCAGAAGGTCTTCTGGTACGGCATGATGACCTGGCCGCCCTCGGACAGCGCGTCGAAAATGCGCTTGCCTTCGGCATTCGGCACGTAGCCGACGGACAGCATGAAACCCGAAAAGGCCGGGGTCTGCCCTTCGCGGCCGTCCGACGCCATGATCTGGCTATCGCCGATCTGGATGTTGGCGTGCATGACCTTCTCGGCCCATGCCGCTGACGGCGGCTCGCCGCCGCCCGGCGGGGTGTCCTTGTAGCGCATCAGGAATGTCACCTTTGCGCCCATCACCTGGCCATAGAAGGCCATGGCCTCGTCAAAGCGTCCGCCAAAGTCTAGATACGGTTGCACCTGCATGTCGGTCTCCTGTTAGGCCGCGGACGGATAGTCCGCGCGGCGCCATTATGCGCCTGCCCTACTGACAGAACTGTCAGGAAACTCAAGCTCGAATCGTGTCTGCTCCTCGACACTCGTCACCGACACGCTGCCGCCATGCAAGCGCATGATCGTGTCGACGATCGCCAGGCCCAGCCCGGTGGACCCCGACGAATTGCGGCGCGACGGATCGGCACGGTAGAAGCGGCCGAACAGGTGTGGCAAGGCGTCGGGCTCGATGGCGGGACCGCCATTGGTGACGCTGATCGCGGTCATGTCCGTGCCGTTGCGGCCCACGGCCATGCGCACCGCACTGCCTACCGGTGCGTGGCGCAACGCGTTGTCCAGCAGGTTGATGATCGCGCGCCGCAGCAGGGTCTGATCCGCCACGACCGTGGCGTGGCCCGATACCATCACCGTCAGGTTCCGGTCTGCCGCCACCGCTTCAAAATACTCCGCTACCTTGTCGAGTTCGGCGCGCGCATCGAGCGGCCGGGCGCCCAGGGCCACCTGCGCGTTGTCCGCGCGGGCCAGGAACAGCATGTTCTCGATCATGCGCGACAGCCGCTCGTATTCCTCCAGGTTCGATTCCAGCACAGCCTCGTATTCGGCGGGCGTACGGCGCTGCGCCAGCGTCACCTGCGTCTGCCCCACGAGGTTGCTGATGGGCGTACGGAAATCGTGCGCCAGATCGGCTGAAAACTGCGACAGGCGCGTGAAGCTGTCCTGCAGCCGCGCCAGCATGCCGTTCAACGCGCCGGCCAGGTCGCGCAATTCCTCGGGCGCGCCACCGACATCGAGCCGGGTCGCCAGGCGGCTGGTGGTGACCGCCGCCGCATCGCTGGCCATGCGCCGCAGCATGCGCAGGCCACGCCGGGCCAGCACGAAGCCCAGCGCCGCCGCGACAATCGCCCCGCACAGCACCGCGCCAAGCAGCTCGCCACGGTACTCGCGCATCAGCGCCACCCGGTAACCGGCGTCGCTCAGCACGATGATTTCGACGGTGCGGCCGGTGTCGCCAATCTGCCCCAGGGCCGCCATGCCGCGCGAGGGCACGCCATTGCGCGGATGCCAGGTCTGCAACTGCGTCTTGTCCGGCGCGGTGGAGAGCGGCAGCACGCGCAGCGGCGGCAGGGTTTCGTTATGGGGATTCAGCGAGATCAGGGGATCGCCCGACGCGGTGCGGACGACAAGGATCAGCCCCTCGTGTCCCATCGCAATATCCGCAAAGCGGTGTGTATCGGTGCGAATTTCGGTTTCGTCGGCCACCTCGCGCAACAGATGGCGCACCAGCAGCACTTCGCCGACGAGTTCGCTTTCGTCACGCGACTGCAACTGGTTTCCCAGGGCACTGGACAGATAGGTGGCCACTCCGACCAGAATCGCGGCCGTGGTCAGGCCATAGGCCAGCGCCAGCCGCGTGGTCAGCGACGCCGGCATCCACGCCTTGAGCGCACGCCGCATGCGCACCAGGCGTCTCATGCTTCGGCGCTCACGCTTCTTCGGACTCATCAAGCACGTAGCCCATGCCACGGCGCGTATGGATCAGCTTTTTCGGGAAGGGATCGTCGACCTTGGCGCGCAGCCGGCGAATCGAGACGTCCACCACATTGGTATTGCTGTCGAAGTTCATGTCCCACACCTGCGACGCGATCAGCGAGCGCGACAGCACCTCGCCACGGCGCCGCGCCAGCAGTTGCAGCAGCGCGAATTCCTTCGATGTCAGGTCGATCTTCTGGCCGGCACGTGTGACGCGGCGGCGGATCGTGTCGATCTGCAGGTCCGCCACTTCCATGAATTCGCTCTCGCGCAGGGGGCCCCGGCGCAGGATGGTGCGGATGCGCGCCACCAGCTCGGCAAACGCAAACGGCTTGACCATGTAGTCGTCGGCGCCCAGTTCCAGGCCCTTGAGACGATCCGAGAGTTCGTCGCGCGCCGTCAGGCACAGCACCGGGGTGTCCTTGTCGCGTCGCAGCTCGCGCAGTACCTGCCAGCCGTCGATGCCCGGCAGCATCACGTCCAGGACGATCAGGTCGTAGTGCTGCTCGCGGGCGTGGGACAGGCCGTCCACGCCGTCGCGCGCCAGGTCGGCCACGAAGCCGGACTCCGTCAGGCCCTTGAGCAGGTAATCGCCCGCCTTCGGTTCGTCTTCGACAATCAGGATACGCATGGGGATTCACTTCCGGGCCCGGCCAACGCCGGCGCCCCCTTTTCGGTTTATTGCAGAACCTAGACACTATCCGAGGTTAGACGCATTTTGTGGAACATTGCACGAATGTCATCGTCAATCGGCGAAATCCTGGTGCCAAACACAGTACAATGCCCGCTGCCCTGATTGTGGCAGCCTGCCGCGCCCCTGACCGGGCAGGTCTAGTCAAATTCTGATGAAACGTCTGTTCGCCAGCTTCCTGTTGTGTCTTGCCATGTTCGCGTTGCCCATCCAGGGCGCCGCGGCGGCGGTCATGATGATCTGCAGCGTCACGCAAGCCGCGGGCCTGTCGATGCCGGAACGGCATGCCGCCATCAAGGCGGAAGCCGAAGCCGAGGCGGTGATGGACCACGCGGGCCCCGCGGGTCAGATGGGCCAGATGGACCACGCGCACTGCCACCAGGCGAACGTGAGCGACATCAGCGGCAGCGACGACATGCCCGTCTGGCACGATGCCCAGCCTGCCGGCGCCACGCCTGACCAGCCGACCGATCATTCGCACCACGCCGCAGGCCACTGCAGCGCGTGCGGTGCCTGCGCAGCCAGTGCCATGCTGCTGCCGGAAATTCCCCTCGTGGCGTTGCAACACCGCCGCCACGCCCTGCCGCTGGCCACTCCGGCCAGCTTTGCCAGCCAACTCCCCCTGCCCGCCGACCGGCCGCCTGCCCGTCGCTGCTGACACCCGAGGTGCGTCCTTCGCACGCTCGTCCCCGCGCCTGACCAGGCGCCGAGGGCGCGGTCGACTGATTCGTCCGCGCCGATCCACTCCCGTATTTGCCTGCCGCACGGCCTGAACCGCCGCATGCGGCGGATCACGATGCAAGAGGTTGTCATGCCCGCCGTGCGTACCGTCGCCGTCGCCGTGGCCTGGCTGCTGATGCTTGCCCCGGCCCTGGCCGTGGCTCAGGCATCGGCGCCGGCCGCCCATCCGGCCCATCCGGCCCATCCGGCAGATTCGATCGCGCCGATCGCGCCGATCGATTCGATCAATCCCGCCGACCGGCCCGATCCCATGAACGCCGCCGCGCCCGTGCCGGCCCTGCCGGACATCGCACCGATGGCCGGCTATGTCCCGTACCAGAGCCCCGCGCGTTCGCCCTGGCGCCAGTCGAACGCGGACGTCACGCCGGGTGCCCAACCGGCGGCAGATCCGCATGCCGGTCACCGCATGCCGCAGGGCACGCCCGCCGCGCCAGCTTCCGCCCCGGCCGCCGGCCAGGGCGACCCTGGTGGCCATGCCGGCCATCACGCGCACTGACGGAGGCCCGCGATGATGAACGCTTTCTTCCGGCGCGCCGCCGTTCCGCTGGCTGCTGCGGTGCTGTTGACCGGGTGCGCGGGCTTTGCGCCCGATGGTGGCTTCGGCCCGGTTGCCGACGCCACGCGCGACAGGCTGGGCAAGGACGCCGTCTGGGCGCGCAGCGATGCCGACCGCCATGCGTTGCGCGACCGCACGCGCGAACTGCTGGCGAAGCCGCTCGATGCCGATGCCGCGATCCAGGTCGCGCTGCTCAATAACGCCGGGCTGCAGGCCCAGTATGCCGACCTGGGCATTGCCGAGGCCGACTACGTGCAGGCCACGCGCCTGCCGAACCCTGGCTTCTCGTTCAGCCGCAAGACATCGGGCGACGAACTCAAGATCGACCGGGCGGTCACCATCGGCTTCATGAACCTGCTGGCGCTGCCATTTGCCGCCCGCATCGAGGAAAGCCGCTTTGCCCAGACACGCCTGGCCGTGGCCGACGCCACGCTGCGCCGTGCTGAAGCCACCCGCCGCGCCTGGGTCCAGGCCGTTGCCGCCGAGCAGGCCGCGCGGTATGCCGAACAGGTACGCCGGGCCGCCGAAACCGGGGCGCTGTTTGCCCGCGATCTGGCCCGCGCCGGCAATGTCAGCGCCCTCGATCATGCGCGCGAGCAGGCCTTCTATGCCGATGCGGCGGCGCAGCTGGCACGCGCCCGCGAACGGGCGCTCACGGCGCGCGAACAGCTGACCCGCGAACTGGGGCTGTGGGGTGCCGACATCGGGTACGCGTTGCCAGACCGCCTGCCCGACCTGCCCAAGGCGCGCCCGGCCATGCAGGATCTGGAAGGCTATGCGATCGCGCAGCGCCTGGACCTGCAGGCCGGCCGCCTGCAGCTGGACAGCCTGTCGCGCTCGCTCGGCCTGACCCGCGCCACGCGCTTTATCAGCGTGCTGGACGTCAGCTATCTCCACAACTCCGAGACCAGCCGGCCGCGTGAAACGGGCTACGGCATCGACATCGAGGTGCCGCTGTTCGACTGGGGCGGCGCCCGCGTGGCGCGCGCCGAAGCCGTCTACATGCAGGCGACGGCGCGGCTGGCCGAGCAGGCCATCAACGCGCGCTCCGTGGTGCGCGAGACCTATGCCGGCTACCAGGCGCGCTACGACATCGCCCTGCACTATCGCGATGAAGTGGTGCCGCTGCGCAAGCGCATCGTCGACGAAAGCCTGCTGCGCTACAACGGCATGCTGGTCAGCGTGTTCGAGCTGCTGACCGACGCGCGCGAACAGGTCAGTGCCGTGAACGGCTATCTCGACGCGCAGCGCGACTTCTGGCTGGCCGATGCCGATCTGCGCGGCGCGCTGGGCGGCCGCCTGCCCGCCCCCACAGCCGCGCCCACGGCCGCCAACCCTGCGGCCACGACCCCACAAGGACAATGACAATGGTTTCCCGACGCAATTTCCTGGGGCAGTCGGCGGCTGCCATGCTCGGCACGGCAATGGTGTCGCGCGCGGGCGCGGCCGCCCTGCCCGAAGCGCCGCTGCAACACAGCGCCGCCACCCAGCCGCCGCTTGCGCCCGCCAGCGGCCGCCCCTATCAGCCCGTGGTCACGCTCAACGGCTGGACGCTGCCCTGGCGCATGCGCAACGGCTGGAAGGAATTTCACCTGGTGGCCGAGCCGGTCGAACGCGAGATGGCGCCCGGCATGACCGCCCACCTGTGGGGCTACAACGGTCAGAGTCCTGGCCCGACCATCGAATGCGTGGAAGGCGACCGTGTGCGCATATTCGTGACCAACAAGCTGCCGGAACACACCACCGTGCACTGGCACGGCGTGCTGCTGCCGGCGGGCATGGATGGCGTGGGCGGGCTGTCGCAGCCGCACATCCCACCCGGCAAGACGTTCGTCTACGAGTTCGAGATGCGCCATGCCGGCACCTTCATGTACCACCCGCACTCGGACGAGATGGTGCAGATGGCCATGGGCATGATGGGTTTTATCGTCGTGCATCCGCGCGATGCCGCCGCCCAGCGCGTGGACCGCGACTTCGTGTTCCTGATCGCCGCGTACGACATCGACCCCGGCTCGTATACGCCACGCGTGGCCGAGATGACCGATTTCAACATGTGGACGTGGAACAGCCGCGTGTTTCCCGGCATCGACGTGCTGCCCGTGCGGCTGGGCGACCGTGTGCGCATCCGCATGGGCAACCTGACCATGACCAATCACCCGATCCACCTGCACGGCCACCGCTTCGAGGTAACCGGCACCGATGGCGGATGGGTGCCGCCTTCAGCGCGCTGGCCGGAGGTGACCACCGATGTCGCGGTGGGCCAGATGCGGGCCATCGAGTTCGTGGCCGACAACCCGGGCGATTGGGCCTTCCACTGCCACAAGTCGCACCACACGATGAATGCCATGGGCCACAACCTGCCCACGATGATCGGCGTCAAGCAGAAGGACCTGGCCAGCCGCATGAACGCGCTGGTGCCCGACTACATGCCGATGGGTCAGGCGGGCATGGCCGACATGGGCAGCATGGAAATGCCGCTGCCCGAGAACACGCTGCCGATGATGAGCGGCCAGGGGCCGTTCGGCCCCATCGAGATGGGCGGCATGTTCACCACGCTCAAGGTACGCGCCGGCCTGGCGGCGAACGACTACCGCGATCCGGGCTGGTATCGGCACCCCAAGGGCACCGTGGCCTTTGAATACACCGAGCCCGTGGCGCCGGCGCCGCGCCGTGCGCGATAGGCGCGAATCGCACAGCTTCCCCCGCATTCCCGAAGGACAGACATGAAACACACGATGGCAACCGTAGCGCTGCTGGCCCTGTTGGCCCTGTTGGCCGGCGCATCCCCCGCACTGATGGCGGCGACGCCCGGTGCGCCCGACGCGTCGGTGGCAGCCGCTACGGCGCAGGCGCCGTTACCCGAGGTGGAAGGCGAAATCCGCAAGGTCGATGCGGAGGCCGGCAAGCTGACGATTCGTCACGGGCCGATCGGCAACCTCGACATGGGCGCGATGACGATGATTTTTCGCGTGAAGGACCCGGCGATGCTGACGCGGGTGCAGGCGGGCGACAAGGTGCGCTTCACCGTCGACCGTATCGACGGGCTGCTGACGGTGACCTCGTTGGCCATCGGGCAGTAGCCGGGCGGCCCTGGGCAGCCCTGTGCGGGACAGGCACGCGGCCCGGGCCGCGCGCCGCGTCTTAGTCGACGCGGTAGAAGTCGATCGATTGTCCGGCGTTGACGGCGCGCTGCAGCCAGTCCGGATATTCGCCGGTGCCGTCCCAGGTCTGCCCCATCGCATTGCGATACAGCACGCGCGGCGCGGCAGTGCCTGCCACGGGCGTTTCGGCTTCCTGGGCGGACGGCGCCACATCGGCGCCATCATCGGTGTCGGCATCGGTAAAGCAGCCTGCTTCGACGAGATGGTCGAACGTCAGGCCATGGTGATCCATCTGCTCGCGGATCCATGCCACCGCGGCTTGTTTGGCTGCATCAGATTCGGACATGACTTATCGTGCGCCCGCCATTTTGCGGGCGGGCCGGAGAATTCGATTCGGGGATCGGTCCGTGCAGGGAATCCGGCGGACCAGCACGGATTCTACAGGGTGTTGGGCAGGCACCCGCGGAATCCGGCGATTACCGCCGGAATGTTGCATTCAGCCGTGGCACTTTCCGGGGCCTCAAATGGCGCTGCGCGCCGCGCGCAAACGAATGACGAACATGTCATGCGTTGGTCATGTTGGCGTGGCTGCCCCGCTCATAGACTGCAATCCAAGGTCGCGTGACGACCGGTACAAACCACACCAAACTGCCTCCATCCTCGTATCCCAAGGAGTCTACATGCTCAAGAAAGCCCTGCTCTATACCGCCCTCGCCGCTACGCTGGCCGGCGCCGCCACCATGGTCAACGCTGCGCCGCGCAGTGCAGATCCTTACACCGACGGCGCACGTGTGACCAACCGTGATGGCCTGGTCGAGCGCGTCGGCGCGCGTGACGTCTACACCGATGGCGCCCGCGACGTACGCGATGCACGCAACCCGTTTGTCGACGGCGCCCATGATGTGCGCGATGCGCGCAGCCCGTTCACCGACGGTGCGTGATACAAGCCATGGCCCGCGTGGGCCAGATCCGGGCCGATACGGCCCGAACCGCCAGGCGGCGGCGCTTACTGCGTCGCCGCCTGGCTCATGAATTGCGCGGCGGGCACCGGCCTGCCCAACAGGTAACCCTGCAGCGCATCGCACCCCAGCCCCGCCAGGAATGACTGCTGCGCGGCGGTCTCTACCCCCTCCGCCACCACCTGCAGGTTCAGCGTACGACCCAGCGCAACGATGGCCGACACGATCGCCGCATCCTCCGAATCCTCCGCCAGATCGCGCACAAAGCCGCGATCGATCTTCAGCTCGCTGGCCGGAATGCGCTTCAGGTGCAACAGGCTCGAATAGCCGGTGCCGAAGTCGTCGATGGCGATGCGCACGCCCATCTCGTCAAGCTGCGTCATGATCGCGAGCGTTTCCTCCACATCGCGCATGGCCGTGCTTTCCGTGATTTCCAGCGTCAGGCTTGCCGCAGGGATACCGTGATGCGCCAGCGCATCGGACACGGTCTCGATCATCCCCGGATGACAGAACTGCAGTGCCGACAGGTTCACCGCCATCGACCAGTCCGCATGGCCGATGGCGTGCCAGGTGGCCAGTTGGCGGCAGGCCTCGTCCAGCACCCATTTGCCGATCGTCACGATGGCACCGGTCTTTTCGGCCAGGCCGATGAACTGGTCGGGCATCAGCAGGCCGTGCAGCGGATGATGCCATCGCAATAGCGCCTCGGCCCCCACCACGCGGTTGTCCGTCGCCGCGAACTTGGGCTGGTAATACAGTTCGAGCTGGCCGGTGCGCGTCACGCCGCGCAAGTCCTGGATCAGCGACTGCTGGACGCGCGCCTGATGATTCATCGACCGTTCAAAGAAGCAGTACGCGTTACGGCCCGACGCCTTGGCGTGATACATCGCGGCATCGGCGTTGGTCATCAAGGTGTCCTGGTCGGCGCCGTCGGCCGGATAGAGCGCGATGCCGATGCTGCCCGACACGTGCAGCGCATGACCGGCCACGTGCGCCGGCTCGCGCAGTGCCTCGATCAGCTTCTCGGCCATCACGCCGGCGTCGGCTGGCTCGTCCGCTCTTGCCAGCACCACGAATTCGTCGCCACCCACACGCGAGATGGTGTCCTCGGAGCGGGTGCATGCGCGCAGGCGTCCGGCAATCTCCACCAGCAGGCTGTCGCCCATCTGGTGGCCATAGGTGTCGTTGACGCCCTTGAATCCGTCCAGATCCACGAACAGCACGGCGAAGGTGCCGGGCTGCCGCGTGGCCGCCTGGATGGCCTGCTGGAAACGGTCTTCCAGCAGCACACGATTGGGCAGGTGCGTCAGCTTGTCGTGCAGGGCCAGGAATTCAAGCTCCTTGTTGGCCACGCCCAGGGCGTCGGCCAGCACGGCTGTCCGCATTTCCAGGCGCATGTCGAGCACCGATGTAATCAGCGCCACGGCCAGCACGCACACCGTGATGACCAGGATCGGCAAGGCCAGCGCACCGCTGTTCACGCCCGAGCCCGCCGCGCCGCAGACGCTGCCCAGCGGAAACCGCGCCGCCGCCATGCCCGTGTAGTGCATGGCGGCAATGGCCCCACCCATGACCAGCGCGGCCCCGAACCGCAGTTGATGCACGCGCGGCATGCTGCGTCGCAGACGGAAGGCGATCCACAGTGCCGCGCCCGACGCCGCCACGGCAATCACGATCGACAGCAGGAACAGCCAGGGGTCGTAATCGATGCCGGGCTGCATGCGCAGGGCCGCCATGCCCGTGTAGTGCATGCTGGAGACGGCCGCGCCCAAGGCAAGCGCCCCCAGCGCCAGGCGCCTGCGCGGCAGGTACTCCAGGCTGACCAGCCGCAGCGCGAAGGCCGACGCCAGCACGGCGATCAACAGTGACGCCCCGGTGATGGCCACGTCGTAGCCCAGCGGAATCGGCAGGCTGAAGGCCAGCATGCCGATGAAATGCATCGACCAGATGCCCAGCCCCATGGCCACGGCACCTCCGGCCAGCCACATCCACGCGTAGCGGCCACGGCCGGCCGTGGAAATGCGGCCAGCCATGTCCAGCGCCGTATACGACGCCAGCACGGCAACCAGCACGGAAATCAGAACGAGGGAAGCGTCGAAACGGGGCGACATCATGGCAGCGGGTGACGGGGCAGTGGCTTGCGGCAGGCCGCCATTCTGAAGGGTCAGGCGAACCCGGCGTGAAATTTCCGGCACCGCCAAGGGTTATCGGTCGTTTCAGCCCAGACTGAAGCGGGATTGTGTATCAGCCCGCTTGCCCTGCTGCCCGCCCGCTGATCCCGCTGATCCCGCTGCTTCCGCTGATCCCGGCGCCATACAGCCCACCCAGCCGGCCCATCCCGGTTTCGTACGTTTGCACGGTTGACACGCTGTCCGGGCCCCGTGTTGCGGCCGTCCGACAAATTCCTACAGTGCAATCAGCGCCCGCCGGAAAGGCCCGGCGGCGGCCCGGACCTATCCTTGAGGCGTGATGAACGACAGACGCCGCCGCGCAACACCAGGCAGGACCCGCGCGGCGCCACCGTAGGAGAACATCATGTGGAAACGAATCACAGGCGTTATCGCCATGGGCGCATGCTGCTGGGCCTTCTCGGGCTGCACGGCAACTGGCGCGGTGGCAGGCGGTGTGGTGGGCCATGAGGCCACCCACGGCAGCACGGCCGGTACGGTCGGTGGCGCCGTGGTGGGTGGCGTGATTGGCCACGAGCTAGGTAAGTAATCGACGATTTCCGCGGTCTGGATGGCGGGCAGGGTCATCCAGGTTTGCGCGGCATGGTCTCTTAGATGGGAAGAACATGCCGCCGCGCGTCGCGCCATGAGCACCGGCCTATTGTGTCCTTCAACGATGATCGGACGTTTTCATCGCTGAAAGGCATCGTGGCATGCAACGGTGAAAGATCCTCGCGGATCGTCATGGCGCGGCAGCGGGAAACCTGCACGGCAAAGGCCCCGGGTCCTCCACAGGTCCGGGGCCTTTCCTTTTTCCTGGCTCCTTTTTGCTCTCTTCTTCGGTACCGCGTGCCGATGCCCCCCCCCGGACGCCGTCACCTTCAGTACGACTTCGGCAGCCCCAGCACGCGCTCCGCGACGTGGCACATGATCAGCTGGGCGCTGACCGGGGCGATGCGCGGGATATAGGACTCCCGCAGATAGCGTTCCACGTGATACTCCCGCGCATAGCCCATCCCACCCAGCGTCAGCACGGCCGTCTGGCATGCCTGGTGCGCGGCCTCGGCCGCCAGGTACTTGGCCGCGTTGGCCTCTGCGCCGCAGGGCTTGCCGTTGTCGTAGAGCCAGGCCGCCTTCCACACCATCATGTCGGCTGCCTCCAGCGCCATCCACGCCTGGGCCAGCGGGTGCTGGATGCCCTGGTTCTGGCCGATCGGCCGCCCGAACACCGTGCGCTCTTTGGCATAACGCGTGGCGGCCTCCAGCGCGGCCCGACCCAGCCCCACCGCCTCGGCCGCGATCAGGATGCGCTCCGGGTTCAGCCCGTGCAGGATGTACTCGAAGCCCCTGCCCTCCTCGCCGATGCGGTCTTCGGCCGGCACCATCAGGCCGTCGATAAACAGCATGTTCGAGTCCACCGCGCCCCGCCCCATCTTGTCGATTTCGCGCACTTCGATGTGGTTGCGGTCCAGCGTCGTGTAGAACAGGCTCAGGCCCTGCGTGGGCTTGCTCACGGCATCCAGCGGCGTGGTGCGCGCCAGCAGCAGCATGCGCGTGGCCACCTGCGCTGTGGAAATCCAGATCTTGCGGCCGTCCACGCGGTAGGCGCTGCCGTCGGCGGTGCGCACGGCCTGCGTCTTCAGGTGCGTGGTGTCCAGCCCGGCATCGGGCTCGGTCACCGCAAAGCAGGCCTTGTCGCGACCTTCGATCAGCGGGGGCAGCGCGGCCGCCTGCTGGTCCTCGTTGCCGAACACCACCACCGGGTTCAGGCCGAACACGTTCATGTGGATGGCCGATGCGCCCGAGAATCCCGCCCCGGACGCCGACACCGTCTGCATGATCAGCGCTGCCTCGGTGATGCCAAGCCCCGCCCCGCCAAACCGCTCCGGCATGGCGATACCCAGCCAGCCCGCTCCGGCCATGGCCTGGTGGAACGCTTCGGGAAAGCGGTGTTCGCGATCCAGTTCGTACCAGTACTCGGCGCCGAAGTCGCTGCAGAGCTGCGTCACGGCTTCGACGATGGCGTTCTGCTCGGGTGTCCTCTCGAAATTCATCCGGTGCTCCTTATTCCGGCTGGATGCCCGCGTCCTTGACGAGCTTGTTCCACTTCACCAGTTCGCTGCCGACAAAGGCCGTGAACTGCTGCGGGGTCTGGCCAAACGCCTCGAAACCCAACGCCTCGAACTTTGGCGCCACCTCCTTGCTGGACGCGATCTTCGACAACTCGCGGTTCAACCGCTCGACAATCGGCTGCGGTGTCCTGGCCGGCGCGAATACGCCGTTCCAGGACGTGATGTCGAAGCCCTTCAGCTCCGGTGTGTCGGCAATCGGCGGCAGGTCGGGCAGCAGGCGGCTGCGCTGCGCGGTGGTCACGGCCAGCGCGCGCATCTTGCCCGCCTTGACGTTGGCGATGCCGGCCGCCACGTCGACGAACATCATCGGCACCTGGCCGGCGATCACGTCGGTCATGGCCGGCGGCGTGCTCTTGTACGGCACATGTAGCAGGTCGATGTTGGCCATGCGGCCCAGCGTGGCCCCGGACACGATGCCAGTGCTGTTGCCGCTGGCGTACGACATACCCGGATGCGCCTTGGCGTAGGCAATCAGCTCGCCCACCGTCTTGACCGGCAGCTTCGGATTGATGACCAGCATGAACGGCAGGTTGCCCATGCGCGCGACCGGCGTGAAATCCTTGATCGGGTCATACGGCAGCTTCTTCATCAGCGACGGGTTGGCCGAGTGCGTGGTGTTCGTCGTCATGAACAGCGTGTAGCCATCGGGGGCGGCCTGCGCCACCAGTTCGGCGGCAATCGCGCCGTTGGCCCCCGGCCGGTTGTCGACCACCACGTTCTGGCCCAGTGCGTCGCCCAGTTCCTTGGCGGTAATGCGCGCCACGGCGTCGGTGCCGCTTCCCGCCGCAAACGGCACGACAAGCCGGATCGGCCGGCTCGGATAAGTGTCGGCCGCCTGCACGGCCAGCGGCAGCGCCGCCGTGGGTAGCGCCAGCATGGCGGCAACAAGCGTGCGCCGCACGCGGAAATTCGGCATGGTGATCTCCTCCAGGGGTTTGGGCGGCTGCAAGGCCTTTATGGGTCCGGCTGAATGCGATGTTCAGGCCGGACGAATCACGCGGTCCGGCGATTCCTCGTATGGCGGGGCGTAGATCACCAGCAGCTTCACGGGCTCGTCGCTGATCACCGTGAAGACATGCATGGCATCGGCCGGAAAGAAGCAGCAGTCGCCCGGCCCCAGTTCGCGCGCGTGGCCGTTGACCTCGGCCCGCGCACGCCCTTCCAGCACGTAGCACACCTGCTCGATGCCGGGGTGCGCGTGCGGCAGCGCGCCTTTGCCGCGCTCGATGGTGCCGTGGATGACTTCGAGTTGCGTGGCACCGACATTTTCGCGGCCGATGATGCGGCGGTTCAGGGTGCCAACGTGGTTGGCCGGGTGATAGCCGGCAACCTCTTCGGTACGGACGAAATAGGCGGGGGCCGCCTGCTTGGCGGCGGAAGATGCGGTCATGGGTAGGCTGTCTCCAACATGGCGGCGCCGTACCGGATGGCCGGCGCTCTGTTTTCATGTTTGTGAAACAGATTTTATGCCCATGAAAAATGGCGTCAACTTGGGGTTGCTACCGATGGTGTGGCCCGGCGCCGTTCAGATTAGTCGGCGCCAGTCAGATTTCCGCCCGCGACAGCGACATGTCTTCCATCGTGCTCGTGAACTGGCTGCGGCAGACGGCGTAGAGCGTCTTGAGGCCGAGCCACGGATTCAGCAGGCATCGGCATACCTGCTCGCTGCGCCCCACGCCCGACACGCACCAGGTGCTGAAGTGCTCGCAGTTATTGGTCAGGATGCGATAACGGTCTTCGCCAATCCGCGATCGGGCGCGGGCGACGACATCGCGCCCCGCGAAGCGCGCGTGCGGTTCCGGCTGGACACGCACGCCCCGTCCGCCCGCAAAGCCGCAGAGTGGGACGGTCTCCACGGGACCCCGCCGCGCGGACCGATCGAAGCCGCCGTAATGGATGACCTCGCCGTTGCCCGCATAGATGCCGTGATGCACGTAGCCGTCGCGCTCGCTGACCAGATGGGCGCCAATCTCGATGGCGCGCGCCGCCGCTTCCAGTGCTGGCCAGGCCCCAAGCCGCTCAAGAGACAACGTTTCCATGATCGCTCCGCCCATCGCTGTACATCGCAAGGTCCCGCGCGCAGGCAAAAAGGTGCCCCCGGGGCGATGGCGCCCCGAATACGTCGCATTTGACGTCGTATTTCGCTTGGGAATGGATGCGTTGCCAGCCGGCACCGGCGCAACGCTTGCGGCTTTGGCGATGTACCCGGACTGCGCGGCACCCTCGCTCCTGCCTTGAGGAAATGGTAGGAACGCGCGCCGGGCGCGGCTATTCTACGGTCGGCTCGCAGGCCCCCTACATAGGCGTCGGGCTGTCATACCCACGTATATCCGGGCGCGCCGGCGCCGCGCGAGACGTGGCCGGGATGCCACCCGGCCACGTGCGTCGACGCGCAGTGTTCCACTCAATGCCGCACTCAATGCCGCACTCAATGCAGCACTCAATGCAGCACCCAGTGCCGCGGTCAGTCCAGCGTGATGTTCTCCCGCTGGATCACCGCATCCCAGCTCACCTCCTCTTTCTCGACCCGCTTTGCAAAGTTATCCGGGTCCACCATCACCACGTCGCCCTGCTGGCTCAGCGCCGCCTTGGCCTTCTCGTCCTCCAGCACGCCGCGCGTGGCGGCATGCAGCTTCTGTACGATGGGCTGCGGCGTGCCAGCCGGTGCCAGCAGGCCGATCCAGAACGTGGAATTGAACGGCTTGAGGCCGGCCTCCTCGACGGTCGGCACATCGGGCAGCTGGGTCATGCGCCGCGTGGAACTGACGGCGATGGGCTTGAGCTTGCCGGCCCTGATCTGCGGCAGCGCGGTCCAGGTATCGAACGCGGTATCCAGTTCGCCGCTGATCACGGCCATCTCTGCCTGGGCGGCGGACTTGTACGGCACATGGGTGGTGTTTATCTTGGCCCGGTTGTTCAGCATGGCAAAGCTCAGATGGGCGATGTTGCCGGGGCCCGCCGAGCCGTAGCTGATCTTTCCAGGATTCTGCGACGCGTAGCGGACCAGATCGGGCACCGTGGCCACCGCGTGCTTCTGCGACCATTCGGGGTTGGTCACCAGGATGAACGGCGCCTCCAGCACCAGCGTTACCGGCGCCAGGTCGCGGGCCTTGTAGCTGGCCTTCTTGTAGATGTGCGGATTGATGGTGACGCTGCTGGAATTGGTCACCAGCAGCGTGTAGCCGTCCGGCGCCGAGCGCGCGGCCTCGCCCACACCGATCAGGCCGTTCGCGCCGGCCTTGTTCTCCACCACCACCGGCTGGCCCAGCGATTTGGTCAGCCGCTCGGACAGCACGCGTGCCACGGTGTCGGTGAACGATCCGGCCGGGAACGGCACGATCATGCGGATCGGCTTGTTCGGCCAGTTTCCGACCTGGCCGCCCTGGCCGCTTTGTGCGGCGGCGGTGCCGGGCAACCCCAAGGCCAGCAGGCATCCCATTGCCATGGCGGCAGTCAGTGCGCGTCTTTTCATGTTGTCTCCTTGTGCTCGTTATGTCGTTATGTCGTGATGTTTGAGGTCGGCGTCCCGGCCCTGCGGACCACGACTATTCCCTGGCCGTCTTGGGTCTGGCGGTCTGGCCGGTGATACCCCGATGCTCCAGCGCCGCGCGTTGCTCGGCCCCCAGGCCGAGCACGCTGGCCAGCACCTGGTCGGTGTGCTGCCCCAGCGTGGGCGACACATGGCGAATTGGTGCCGGGCCGCCTGCGCCGCGGAACCAGCTGGTGCTGGCGGCATAGCGGCCAACGTAGGGGCGCTCCACCTCGCACCAGAAGCCACGCGCGTGCAGATGGCGGTCCTGCAGCACCTGCCACATGGGCTTGACCGCGCCGGCTGCGATACCGGCCTGCTGTAGCGCCTGCATGGCGTCGTCGGGCTCGCGCTTCGCGCACCAGGCGGCGATGGCCGCGTCGATGCGGTCATGCTGCGCGCGACGGCCTGCGGCATCGGCCAGCGCCGTGCCTTCGGCCAGGTCCATGCGCCCGATCACCCGGCATAGCGCAGGCCACTGGGCATCGGTCACGCTCACGACGACCCATCCGTCGTCGCCCGCGCAGCGGTAGCAGCCGTGCGGCGCGGCCATCGGATGGCGATTGCCCTGGCGCGGCGTCACCTGGCCCGACACCGACTGCTCGATCATGTACGGCGCGGTAAGCGCCAGCATGGCCTCCACCTGCGACAGGTTCAGATGCCGGCCCTTGCCCGTGGCCCGCTGCGCGAACAGTGCCACCAGCATCGCCGCGCCGGCGTTCAAGCCGCCAATCGGATCGCCGTAGGCATACGACGTCATGGCCGGCGGGCCATCGGGGTGGCCCGTGTAGCACGGCAGTCCGCTGGCCTGTTCCAGCGTGCCGCCATAGGCGCGCGTGTTGCTCCAGGCGTTGCCCAGCCCGAAGGCCGGCATCGACACCATCACCAGCCGGTCGTTGCGGGCGCGTAGCGTGTCGTAGGTCAGGCCGAGCTTGGGCAGCACCTCCGCCGAGTAGTTTTCGATTACCGCATCGGCGTGCGCCACCAGATCCAGCAGCAGCGCCTTACCTTCGGGCCGGGTCAAGTCCAGCGTGATGCCGAGCTTGTTGCGGTTCATCATGTTGAAGTTCGAGTTCTTCTCGTACAGCCTGTCCCGATAGAACGCCTCGGTGAAATTGGCGCCGCGCCACCAGTCCGGGTAGCCCGTGCTTTCCACCTTGATGACCTCCGCCCCCAGATCGGCCAGCGTTCGGGTGGCCAGCGGCCCCGCCCAGCCCATCGTCAGGTCGATGACGCGGATGCCCTCCAGCGGCAGGCGGCCAGCAGGCGCCGGGGCCAGGGCCTGGCGCGGATGACGATCCAGGCCCGCCTGCCGGTAGAACGCGGTGTCCGCACCCAGCGCCGGTGCCTTGCCGCCGGCCAGCGGCCCGGCGTCATCGAGCCGCAGCGGCACCACGGGGCCTTCAAACGTCACGCCATCCAGTTCCACCGGCACAAACGCGCCACGCTCTCGATGCACGGCCTGCCCCAGCAGCGTTGCCATGCTGGGCACCACCACGGCCGGGTGTTTCATTTCGCCCAGCAACGCAAACCATTGCTTGGCCGTCCGCTCCAGCAGCGCGGGCTTCAGGAATGCATCGATCTCGTCGGCCACCACCATGCGTTCGGGCCCGCTCGCAAAGCGCGGATCGTTGCCGAGTTCGGGACGCCCGATGGCCTCGCACAGCGCCTTCCACTGCGGCAAGGTGTGCGTGAAGATGCCGATCCACCCGTCGGCGGTCTCGTAGATGCCGCCCGGATGCGTGCCGCAGAAGCGATTCACGCCCATGCGGCGCAGTGGGTGGCGCTGGTCCTGGACCATGCCCGCTTCCATCTCCACCACGCTGAAAATGCACTCGTGCAGGCTCAGCACGTAGCGCCGGCTGCCCTGGCTGGTGCCCAGCAGCGCCGCCACCGCCGCCGAAAATGCGCTCAGTCCCACCACGATGCCAGTTTGCACGTCGTGCGGCATATGCGGCGGGCCTTCCACCGGGCCGCTGCCATGCACGGCGCCGGCCAGGCCCCGGCACACGGCCTCGGTACCCGCAAATTCGCTATAGGGGCCGCTTTCGCCGAACCACGTCAGCGCGATGTCGATGGGCACGTGTCCCTGTGGCTCGCACGACACGCTCCACACCGGCTGATCGAGCACGGCGATGCCTGCGTCAAGCGCGCGCGCATCGAGCACGACGTCGCACGTGCGGGCCAGTTGGGCCAGCCATGCGTCGTGCTCGGGGCCGCCCGCCGCAACGACACTGCGCTTGTTCGTATTGAGCCAGGCGAACAGCGCGCTTTCCGGCTGGCCGCCACCCGGCACGTCAACCAGCGGCGGCATCCGCCGCCAGGCATCGCCCGTTGCGTCTTCGACCTTGATGACCTCGGCGCCGAAATCCGCAAACAGCTTGCCCGCGTAGGCCAGCGCCGGCCCGGTACCAATTTCCAGCACGCGCAATCCACCCAGCGCCAGTTGCGCGGGGTCTGGACCATTCCTGGTCATGAATGCCTCCTGATTCCTTGGGTTCCGAACATCCACTGGGGGACTCACCAGGCGTCCACAAAGCCGCGGCGCGCCCGGCGGCTGCGCACGTCTGCAGACGCAATGCCCTGCGCGATCCATTTCCGCGTTTCGGCCGGATCGATGACCGCGTCGATCTCCACCGCCGCCGCCGTATTGATCGCGTGGCCACGCTCGTACGATTGCGCCACCAGCCGCTCGAACAGCGCCTTGCGCGCCGGGCCATCGGGCACCGCTTCAAGCTCCTTCTTGAAGCCCAGGCGCACCGCGCCCTCCAGCCCCATCGGGCCAAACTCGCCGGTTGGCCAGGAGATCGTGAAATTCGCGGACCGGAAGCCGCCGCCCGCCATGGCCATCGCCCCCAGGCCGTAGCCCTTGCGTAGCGTCACGGCCAGCAGTGCCACGCGCAGCTTGGCAGCGGTCAGGAACATGCGCGACACGTGGCGCACCTGGGCGCGCGCCTCGACGTCGGGGCCCACCATGAACCCCGGGGTGTCGATCAGCGAGACGATCGGCAGACCATGGGCATCGCACAGCTGCATGAAGCGCGACGCCTTGTCGGCCGCATCCGCGTCGATGGCACCGCCCAGGTGGTACGGGTTGTTGGCCATGATGCCCACCGGCTGCCCTTCCACGCGCGCCAGCGCGGTATGGATGCCCGCGCCAAAGCCGCCCCGCAGCATCAGCACGCTGCCCACATCGGCAATGCCCTCGATGGCCTTGCGCGTGTCGTAGACCCGCAGCCGGTTCTCGGGCACCACGTGCCGCAGGTCGGCCGGATCGGGCGCGCTCCAGTGCGCGACCCGGCCCTGGAACATCGACAGGTAATGCCTGGCCGCCTGCGTGGCTTCGGCCTCGTTTTCCACCAGGATGTCGATCACGCCATTGGCAAACTGCACCGGCGCCGGCCCCACGTCTTCGGGGCGGAAGATGCCCAGGCCGCCGCCTTCGATCATGGCCGGGCCGGCCATGCCGATATTGGCGGACTTGTCGGCGATGATGACGTCGCAGCAGCCCACGAATGCGGCGTTGCCCGCAAAGCATCGGCCCGACACGATGCCCACCACCGGCACCTGGCCGCTTAGTTCGGCAAACGCGGCGAACGATGGCTGGTACAGGCCCGACACCGACGGAAAGTCCACGTCGCCGGGCCGCCCGCCGCCCCCTTCGCCAAACAGCACCAGCGGCAGTTCGTCGCGCAGCGCCACCTCCACGATGCGGTCGGTCTTGATGTGGTTGCGCTTGCCCTGCGTGCCCGCCATCACGGTGGCGTCATAGGCCATCACCGCGCTGCGCGCGCGATCCTTGCCGACCAGGTCGGCGTTGACGTTGCCGATGCCGGTGATCAGGCCATCGGCCGGCGTATTGGCGATCAGGTCGTCCTTCGTGCGGCGGCTTGCCTGGGCAGCCAGCGCCAGCGCGCCGTATTCGACAAACGTGTCGGCGTCGCACAGGTCGGCAATGTTCTCGCGGGCGGTACGCTGGCCGCGCGAGCGGCGCCGCGCCACGGCGTCGGGGCGCGCGGCATCATGCAGAAAGGCGTGCCGGTCCAGCACACGCTGCAGGTCTGCGCGGATGGCACTGGCATCGTGCGCCTGCGCGGTATCGGCGGCCACGCCCTCGGCGTCGGCTTCCTCCAGCACGATCAGGATCTGGTTCTCGGCCGCCAGCGCGTTCCTTTCCAGGCGCAGGTCTACCACGCGGCCCGCGCACTCGGCCACGATGGCGTGTTCCATCTTCATGGCGTCGAGCACGGCCACGGTCTGGCCCGGCTTGACCAGCGCGTTCAGTTCGACCGCGATGTCCACCACGCGGCCCGTCAGCGGCGCGCGGATGGCCACCAACCCTTCTTCGACCTGCTCCTCGGGCCCAGCCGCATGCGCCAGGCCGTGGACCGGCGGCCGTGCCGCGCCGCCAAGCAGCGCGTCCTGCGCACGGCCCGCGTCGGCAATCGCTTCCGCCGCCGCAGCCAGTTCGGGCAGGATGGCCTCGAAATGGCGCGTGTGAACGGCCTGGGTCCGGAATTCGTCACGCTGCACCAGCGCGCGCAGCAGGTTCAGGTTGGTCGGCACGCCGCCGATACGGAATTCGCCCAGGCTGCGCTGCAGGCGACGCAGCACCGCCCCGAAATCGGACGTCGCACTGCTGACGATCAGCTTGGCCAGCAGCGTGTCGAAATTGGGCGACGGCTCGTAGCCCGTGTAGGCATGGGTATCGACGCGGACATCGGGCCCGGTCGGCGGGTCGAATCGCTCCAGCCGGCCATGCGCCGGACGCGCCAGGCCGTTGGCATCGGTCATCTCGGCGTTGACGCGCACCTGGATGGCAAAGCCGCGTGGTTGCGGCGGCGCGGCCGGGTCCAGCCCCAGGTCGCCCAGGGTGCGCCCGGCGGCCAGCCCGATCTGCAGCGCCACCAGATCCACGCCGGTGACCTGCTCGGTGATCGTATGCTCCACCTGCAGGCGCGGATTGGCCTCGATGAAGACAAAGTCCTTCTGGTCGCCCGCTTCGTTTTCCTCGACCAGGAACTCGAACGTCCCCAGGCTGCTGTAGCCCACCCGGCGTGCCAGCCGCAGCGCGGCCTTGATGATCTGATCGCGCAACTGCGGCTTCAGCACCGGGCTCGGCGCGATCTCCACGAGCTTCTGGAAGCGGCGCTGCAACGTGCAGTCGCGCTCGCCCAGCGCCACCACGTTCACGCCGTCGCCGGCAATCTGCACTTCGATATGGCGCGCCCGCGCCACCAGCCGTTCGGCGTACAGCGCGTCGATGCCGAACGCCGACGCCGCCTCCGAACGGCAGCGCGCATAGGCTTCGGCCAGGTCTTCGCGCCGACGCACCACGCGCATGCCACGTCCACCGCCGCCGCCCACGGCCTTGATGACCACACCGGCCGCGCCCTGCGCATCGAAGAAGGCCGTGATGTCTTCCAGCGTTGCCCCGCCGCGCGTGGCCGGCATCACCGGCACGTCGCTCTGTACGGCCAGCTCCAACGCGCGGCCCTTGTCGCCGAAGATCGCCAGATGCTCGACGCTGGGGCCGATAAACCGGATGCCGGCCGCCTCGCACGCCTGCGCAAAGTCTGCCCGCTCGCTCAGGAAGCCGTAGCCTGGGTGCACCGCATCGCAGCCGGTGGCCTGGGCTGCGGCGACGATGCCCGCAATGTCGATGTAGGCGGCCGGGCCTGCGCCATCGAGCGCCACGGCCTCGTCAGCCAGCACGCGATGCAGCGCGCTGACGTCGTCCTGCGAATAGACCGCCACGGTGCCAATATCCAGATCCCGCGCGGCCCGCAGGATACGCAGGGCAATTTCGCCCCGGTTCGCAATCAGCAGCTTCTTCAAGTCTCTCTCCTGTGTTGTTCTGATGTTCTGGTGTTCTGGTGTTCTGGTGTTCTGGTGTTCTGTATCGGGCTGCGATGGCCGGGCTCAGGGCCGCACGCCAAAGCGGCTGACACCGGGCTCGCGCAGCGGCGCGCCCAGGTTGGCGAATTCGCAGAGCAGCGCGCGGGTGTCGCGCGGGTCGATGATGTCTTCGATGACGAATGCCTCGGCGCTTCGGAACGGCGACGTCAGGCTGCGCACGCGCTGTTCGATCTCGGCGCGCTTCTGCACGGGATCGTCCGCGCCCTCGATCTCGGCCTTGTAGGCCACTTCGAGGCCGCCCTCTATCGGCAAGGCACCCCAGTTGGCCGATGGCCACGCGTAGCGGAAGTTGAACCGGCCCATGTGCTGGTGGCCCGCCGCCGCCACCCCATAGGCGCGCCGCACGATGACCGAGCACCAGGGCACGGTCGCCTGGTAGACGGCGGCCAGCGCGCGCACGCCATAGCGCATGATTCCGGCCTGCTCGGCCTCCGGGCCGACCTGGAAGCCCGCCGTATCCACCAGATGGACCACCGGCAGATGGAAGGTCTGCGCCAGGTCGACGAAGCGCGTGAATTTCTCGGCGGTGTCGCTATCCCAGTTGCCGCCGTGCCAGGCCGGGTCGCTGGCGATCACGGCCACCGGCCAGCCATCGAGCCGGGCCAGCCCCGTGACGATGGCGCGCCCCCATTGCGTGCCGGTCTCGAAAAACGATCCAGCATCGACCAGCGTGTCCAGGATCGGCCGGATCTGGTACGCGGCACGGGTATCGCGCGGAATGGCCGCCAGCAGCCATTCGTCCCGCCGAGACGGCGTATCGGCGGTGGCCGCCCTGGGCGGCAGTTCGTACACCGAGGCCGGCAGATACGACAGGAACTGCCGGGCGCGCGCAAACGCCTGCTGCTCGGTGGCCACCTCGTCGTCCACGACGCCATTGCGCGTGTGGATCTGGCTGCCGCCAAGCTCGTTCTTGCCGATGTCCTGCCCGGCACGCGCCACCAGCGGCGGCCCCTCGCTGAACAGCTGCGAGGTCTCCTTGACCATCACGGAGTAATGACTGGCCGCCACGCGCGCCGCGCCCATGCCAGCCACCGACCCCAGCGCCAGCGACACCACGGGCACGGTGGCCATGTTCTCCACCACGTACTGCCAGACCTTCATGGTCGGAATCAGCGTGTGGCCCTTGATCTCGATATTACGCACCGAGCCGCCGCCGCCCGTACCGTCGACCAGCCGGATCATCGGCAGCCGCAGGTCGTGGGCCATTTTTTCGGCATGGATCAGCTTGTCGCCGGGCGCGCCGTCGTTGGCCCCGCCGCGCACCGTGAAATCGTCGCCCACCAACACCACGGGGCGCCCGTCCACCTGCGCGCGGCCCATGACCAGGTTCGAGGGAATCAGGTCGATCAACCGGCCGTTGCTGTCATAGCGGCCACTGCCGCTCAGCCCGCCCACCTCGCGGAACGAGCCCGGATCGGCAATCGCATCGACCCGATCGCGCACGGTCAGCTTGCCCGCCGCCTTGTGACGCTCCACCTTGCTGTCACCGCCCATGCGGGCGGCCAGTCGCCGCCGCCAGGCGAGTTCATCCACTTCAGGCTGCCAGCTCACGCGTTTGTCTCCGACTTGTCTTTCTGGTGTTGATACGAAGACACTTTGCACAAGCCGTGCCAGCTTTTAGGTACCTGTCCTCGCCTTGATTACATTGAGAAATCCATGCGACACCTTTAAGATGTCCTCGACAAATACATCAAAGTGTCCGCATTGAGGACACAACAGGAGACATCCGTGTCCACGGAGACAACACAGGCGACAGTCGATCTGCATCCTGATACCGCGTTCCTTGGCGCGATGGTATGCACGGGCGACGGCACTATCGACACGGCGTTCGGCGTCTGCGCCGATGCGGCGGTGGCATCCGCCACCCTGTCCGCATGGATGCAAGCCAACCCGGCGCATGGCCGCCGGCTGTTTCCGGTGGAAGCTGGCCCGGCACGCTACCTGGGCCTGTCCCTGGAAGACAGCCAGCGGCACCTGATCCTGCTGCATCGCGCCGATGCCCAGGCAACGCTGTTCGATTTCCTGGGCACCGTGCCGTTTGCCGATGCCATCCTCGACCACTTCCTGAACGACCCCTATCAGGCCATCACCGTGGTCGACCAGGCGGGGCTGGTGCGCTTTATCAGCCCGGTCCACGAGAAATTCCTGGGTCTGGAACCGGGCGCGGGCATCGGGCGCGCTGCGGCCGAGGTCATTCCGAATTCGCGGCTGCCGCAGGTCGTCAGCAGCGGCAAGGCCGAGATTGGCCAGCTCCAGCAGCTGAATCACACCACCCGGGTGGTCAACCGCATCCCGATCCGCCAGCACGGCCAGGTGGTGGGTGCCATCGGCCAGGTCATGTTCAAGGGGCCGGAGGAACTGGTGCGCCTGCACAAGGAACTGGTGACGCTGCGCTCGGAGGTGGCACGCTACCAGCGCGAGGTGGAAGGCCTGCGCGAGCGCCAGTCCAATATGGGCCTGATCGGCGAAAGCGCGCCGATGCAGCGCCTGCGCCGCGAAATCCAGACCGTGGCCCGGCTCGATGTACCCGTGCTGATCCTGGGCGAAAGCGGCACCGGCAAGGAACTGGTGGCGCGCGCCATCCACGGCACCGGCCACGATGACACCGCCGACCGCCCGCTGGTCAGCCTGAACCTGGCCGCCCTGCCCGCCACGCTGATCGAGTCCGAACTGTTCGGTCACGCCCCCGGCGCCTTCACCGGCAGCAAGCGCCAGGGCCAGGCCGGCAAGCTCGAACTGGCCGCCGGCGGCACGGTATTCCTGGACGAAGTCGCCGATATTCCAATGGAAATGCAGGTGAAACTGCTGCGCGTGCTGGAAGACCACATGGTCGAACGGCTAGGCAGCGGACGCCCCCGCAAGGTGGATTTCCGCCTGGTATCGGCCACCAATCGCGACATTCCAGAGCTGATCGATGCCGGCCGATTCCGGCTGGACCTGTATTACCGGCTCAGCGGCGTGGTGCTGCGCATTCCCGCACTGCGACAACGGCGCGAGGATATTCCGGCCCTGCTGCAGCATTTCGTCGAGGCCTTCTGCACGCGGAATGGCATGCCTGCGCCACGGATCGAACACGATGTGGCGCGATACCTGGCCGGACAGCCATGGCCAGGCAATGTCAGGCAGCTACGGCAGCGCGTGGAAGAGGCGCTGGTGTTCTGCGATGGCCGCGCGCTGAAGGTGGCCGATTTTGCCCGGGGGGATGCGGCGCGGGGGATGGTTGTGGCGCTGGACGATGTCTCCGCGCCGCCTGCATTCGGCACGGCGTTGTCCAGTGCGTCTGGCGACGATGGCCCGGCCCTCGGCGCACCGTTGCCGAGTCTGCCGTTGGCGGATGCCGGCGGTGGCATGAGCGGGCTAGCGTATGCCGCGGTGCTCGACGCCATCGCCCGCCACGGGGGAAACAAGAAACGCGCGGCGGCACAACTGCGGATATCGCGGTCGCATCTGTACAAGATTCTGGAGCGCGGTGGGCAGTAAGGCGACCCTGGTACCACGCGCGCCAGAATGTCCATGCTTCAACTTCTGCATCCCCCGACTCTGATCAACACTCGCGCAAATCTGTGGCAATAGACTGAAAGCGGCGTGCCCGCCCGCCCCCGGGGCCGCCCTTCCGCCGAAGTCTTCAGGAGCCCAAACCATGCCCAGCATGCGCGCTGCCGTCTTTCAAGGTCCCGGCAAGATCACTCTTCAGGAAAAACCTATCCCCAGCGTCGGTCCCGGTGATGCCTTGATCCGGATCACCACCACCACGATTTGCGGCACGGACGTTCACATTCTCAAAGGCGAGTACCCGGTGCAGCCCGGGCTGACGATCGGTCACGAGCCGGTCGGTGTGATCGAGAAGCTGGGCAGCAACGTCACCGGCTATCAGGAAGGCCAGCGGGTGATTGCCGGCGCCATTTGCCCGAGCTTTTATTCGTACGCCTGCCAGGACGGCTGCGCGTCGCAGGACGGCCAGGCGCACGGCCATGGCTACAAGCCGATGGGGGGCTGGCGCTTTGGCAACACCATCGACGGCACGCAGGCCGAATACGTGCTGGTGCCCGATGCGCAGGCCAATCTGGCGCCGATTCCCGATGGGCTGACCGATGAACAGGTGCTGATGTGTCCGGACATCATGTCCACGGGCTTTGCCGGCGCCGAACAGGCCAACATCAAGATTGGCGATATTGTGGCGGTCTTCGCGCAGGGGCCGATTGGCCTGTGTGCCACGGCCGGCGCGCGGTTACGGGGCGCGTCGAAGATCATCGTGGTCGATGGCATCGACGAGCGCCTGGCGATTGCCCGCCATATGGGTGCCGACGAGGTGGTCAATTTCCGCAAGACCGACGTCGTCGACGAAATCCTGCGGCTGACTGGCGGCCGAGGTGTCGATGCCGCCATCGAGGCGCTGGGCACGCAAGCCACGTTCGAGGCGGCGTTGCGCGTGCTGAAGCCCGGCGGCACGCTGTCCAGCCTGGGCGTGTATTCCACAGACCTGCGCATCCCGCTGGGGCCGTTTGCCGCCGGGCTGGGCAACCACAAGATCATCACGTCGCTGTGCCCGGGCGGCAAGGAACGCATGCGCCGGCTGATGAACGTGATCGAGACCCACCGGGTGGACCTGGCGCCTCTGGTCACCCACCACTACAAGCTGGCCGACATCGAATCCGCTTATGACCTCTTCGCCAACCAGCGCGACGGGGTGCTGAAGGTGGCCATCACGCCGTAACGACGCCCGGGCGACTCGCCCCGTGGATCGCCCGGCTGCGGCACCTCCGTGTCTGAACCGGGCGACCTACGTGGCCGCGTGCGACAGCGCCACGAATTGCTACTACGGCCGCCGCCGCACCATCATCGGTACGGCCAGCTACCGCTGGTAAGCCCCGTACGGCCCGCTCCCACGGCGGTCCGTGCAACGATCCCGCCCCCTGGCGCGCCCGGCGCAGCCAAAGTCCCGGCGAATCGCGCTTTTGTACAGGGACGCGCGCCATGGCGTCCTCTATCTTAGGCGGCCAGGAGCCCGTACAAGGAAAAGAGCCGTCCATGGAGACCAGCCAGCCCAACCGATCCACCCCATCCAGCCAGTCCCCCGCCCCCGAAAACCCGTGGCACATCCTTGTGCTGCTGGCGCTGGGGCTGATGATTGCGTTCGTTGACCGCACCAGCCTGTCAGCCGCCCTGGCCGACCAGCGCTTCGTGCGGGAATTCGGCCTGTCCAGCATCGTGCGCGGCTGGCTCAATTCGGCCTTCTTCTGGTCGTACGGGCTGGTGCAGTTGCCGATGGGATGGCTGGTCGACCGCTATGGCGTGAAATGGCCGTACACGGCCTGTTTCCTGGTCTGGTGCCTGGCCGCCGCCGTGACCGGCATGGTCACCACGCTCCCGGCCCTGATCGTGATGCGGCTGCTGATCGGGTTGACCGAGGCCGTGGTGGTACCGGCCACCTATCGGTACCTGGCCAACAACTTCGACGAGACCCGCAAGGGCACCGCGCTCGGCATCTTCTCGATCGGCGGCAAGATGGGCCCGGCGCTGGGCGCGCCAATCGCCGCCTGGCTGATCGTCAACTGGTCCTGGCAGGTCATGTTCGTGGCCACGGGGCTGGTGGGCCTGCTGTGGCTGGCGCCGTGGCTGCGGCTCGTGCGCAACGATTTTCCGTCGCGCGAGCAACTGGCGGTGCGCGTGCACCGGGCGTCGTCGGTGCCGCTGCGCAACCTGCTGGCCAGCCCCGTGGTCTGGGGCGGTCTGGTCAACAACTTCTGCTACGGCTATTTCACGTTCTATTGCATGACCTGGATGCCCGCCTACCTGGTGGAACAGCGCGGCCTGTCGCTGACGCGCTCCGGGCTTTACACGTTCTTCAGCTTCGCCGGCATCGCCATCGTGGCCATGGCGGCCGGCTGGGCGGCCGACCGGCTGATCGCCCGGGGCCACGACGCCGTGCGGGTGCGCAAATCGTTCGTACTGGCCGGATTCCTCGGCGGCACCACCGTGCTGCTGGGCGCCTACGCGCCCACGCTGGAGATGGCGTTGTTCTGGAACGTGCTGTCGCTGTCGTTGCTGGGGCTGGTGACGGCCAACAACCTTGCGCTGTGCAAGCTGACACTGATCCCCCAGCAGGCTGTGGGCCTGAACACCGGCCTGCAGCAGGTGGCCACCAGCCTCGCGGGCGGCGTGTCGGCCAGCCTGTCCGGCTGGCTGCTGCACGTTGGCGGCAGCTATGAACTGCCGATGCTGGCGATTTTCGGCTTCCTGCTGACCGGCGCCGCCAGCACCGTGGTGCTGCTGCAGCGCAAGTGGGCGCCCAAGGTCAATGACGTCGATCCACTGCCCGCAGAGGCGGCCGTGCCAGCGGCATCGCACACGCCCGTCGAGCGGCCTGCGACCGGCGCGCCCTGACCCGGCAACAGTACACCCCGCCGCGCCCGCCCAGACCCACATGACGCAGGCGCGGCTCGACCATGGCAGTATTGCGGTCTTTGCCAATACCACCGCCTGCCCGGCCGCGTCACGATGGACCTCGCGTTTCTGATCCTCCCCATGTTTGCCGTCGTCCTTGCCGGCTGGGGCCTTGCCGCGACAGGCATCCTCTCCGCGCGCGTGGGCGAGGGGCTCTCCGAATACGTGTTCGCCGTGGCCGTGCCGGCGCTGATCATCCAGACACTGGCCCAGCCCGGCGACGGCACCACCGTCCACGTCGGCTACTGGATCGCCTATTTCGGGGGCTGCGCCATCGTCTGGGCGATGCTGGCCGGGCTGCTGGGCCGCCGGCAACGTCCGGAAGATCAACGGGACAGCCGTTCGGCCGTGATCGTCGGCTTCGCGTCGAGCCAGTCGAACACGGTGTTCTTTGGCGTGCCGATCATCCTTGCCGTCTACGGCGACGCGGGCAAGGTGCCGCTGTTCCTGCTGCTGGCCGTGCATCTGCCGATCATGATGACGGCGGCTACCGTGCTGATCGAACGTGGCGACGGCGGCTCGCTGGGCAAGCGACTGCTGGAGGTGGCGCGGCGCCTGGCCCGCAACCCCATCGTCCTGGCCTTGCTGATCGGCGGCGTGCTGCGGCTTACCCACGTCACGCTCGGCGGGGTGGTGGCCACGCTGGTCAAGGCGTTTGGCGACACCGCGTCCACCTGCGCCCTGTTCTCGCTCGGCGTGTCGATGCACCAGTACCGGCTGCGCGACGGCCTGGGCGCCGCAGCGGCCATCTCGGTCGGCAAGCTCGTGCTGCATCCGCTGTTCGTCTGGCTGATTGCCTTCCACGTCTTCGACATGCCGCCCGCCTATGCCGGCGTGGCCACGCTGTTCGCCGCCATGCCCGTGGGCATCAATTCCTACCTGCTGGCGCTGCGCTATCGCGCAGGCGAAGCGGCGGTGTCATCGGCCGTGGTGCTGTCAACCATCGTCTCGATCTTCACCATCGCCGCCTGGATCAAGTGGCTGGCTGTGGTCTGAGGGCCGGCCCAGCCGATTCAAGCGCGCCACCGTGGGCGCACCCGTACCGCACGGAGGTAGAATGCCGGCCCAGTCTGCGCCAGCACCCGGGCCAGGCAGACCCAACCGGAATTCCTCATGCAAGACACGGACATCGACGCCATCCGCCAGGCCTTTTCGCTGGTGGCCGAATTCGGCGAAGGCAAGACCCCGCGCTACCAGGTGACCAGCGAGGCCGAAGCGCTGAAGCTGGCCACGCACCGCCACTACAAGGGCGGACTGTATCGCCGCATCTTTGAAGCGAAGCACTCGGAGAATGCCGAGGTGCTGACCGTCTACGTGCATATCTGGCCGCACAACACGTCGCCGTGGGTGCGCCCGGCCGAGATGTTCCACGGGCGGCTGGAGGACGAACGCCTTCGCTTTGCGCCGCTGTCCGACGCCTGAGAGGGGCCACCATGCAAATTCATCAGCAATGCGTGCTGGTCACCGGCGGCGCGCGCGGACTGGGCGCCGCCATCGTGCGGGCCCTGGCGCGCGAAGGTGCGAACGTCGTCATCAACTACCGTCGCAGCGAGGAACAGGCCCGTGCCCTGGCGCAGGAACTGGGCCCCCGCGCCGTGGCGCTGCAGGCCGACGTGACCGATGCCGACGCGGTGCGCCGACTGTTTGACGCGGCGCAGGCGTACTTCAACCAGCCCGTGGTGTCGGTCATCAACAATGCGCTGGCCGACTTCCGCTTCGATGGCGATGCACGGCCCAAGCTCGAAGAGATCACCTGGGACCGCTTCCGCCAGCAGCTCGATGGCTCGCTCAAGGGTGCGTTGAACACGATGCAGGCTGCGGCGTCCGCCATGCGCGCAGCGGGCTTCGGGCGGGTCGTCAACATTGGCACCAACCTGTTCCAGTATCCAGTGGTGCCCTACCACGACTACACGGCAGCCAAGGCCGCGCTGCTGTCGCTGACGCGCACCGCCGCCAACGACCTGGGGCCGGACGGCATTACCGTGAACATGGTCTCGGGCGGCCTGCTGCGCGTGACGGACGCCAGCGCGGTCACGCCCGAAGCGGTGTTCGAGCTGATCGCCAGCCTCACGCCGGTGCGCCGCGTGACCACGCCAGAGGAATTCGCCGATGCGGCGCTGTTCTTCCTGTCGCCGTGGGCACGCGCCGTGACCGGCCAGAACCTGGTGGTCGACGGCGGGCTGGTGAAGGACTGACGGGCGCCTGGCGCGGATCGAAGCTCAATTCCATGCGGGTGCCGCCGGGCTCGGTCAGCATCGCATGGATCCTGGGCCCCGTGCCGGACGGCTCCGGGGCGCATTCCACGACCACGCCGGACCAGTCTTGCCCGGTCGCCGCTCGGCCTGTCAGGCCCTCAAGCCGGTCAGACCACCGCCGGCACCTGGAACGACGACACCGACGCCTTCAGCACATCGGCCTGCTCTTCCAGCGCCTTGGCGGCTGCGGCGGCCTCTTCCACCAGCGCGGCGTTCTGCTGCGTCATCTGGTCCATCTGCGTAACGGCCTTGCCCACCTGATCGATGCCGGCGCTCTGTTCGCGCGACGCCGTGCTGATCTCGCCCATGATCGACGTGACGCGCCCCACGGCCAGCACCAGGTCCTGCATCGTGGTGCCGGCCTTGTCCACCTGCTGCGTGCCCGATTCCACCTGGCTCACGGTGTCGTTGATCAGTTGCACGATTTCCTTGGCGGCCGATGCCGAGCGCTGCGCCAGCTCGCGCACCTCGCCCGCCACCACGGCAAAGCCACGCCCCTGCTCGCCCGCGCGGGCGGCTTCCACCGCCGCGTTCAGGGCCAGGATGTTGGTCTGGAACGCGATACCTTCGATGACCGCCGTAATTTCGCCAATCTTGCGTGACGCCTGCTGGATGCCGCTCATCGTCGACACCACGTTGCGCATGTCTTCGCCGCCGCGCGACGCGGTTTCCGACGCGGCCGTGGCCAGCTGGTTGGCCTGCTGGGCGTTCTCGGCGTTCTGCCGCACGATGGCCGTAAGTTGCTCCATGCTGGCAGCGGTTTCTTCCAGCGCGCTGGCCTGCTGCTCGGTGCGCTGGGACAGGTCCAGGTTGCCCGCCGCGATCTGGCGCGTGGCCGTGGCGATGGCGTCGCTGCCGCCACGCATGGTCTGGATGGCGTCGATCAGGCCCGACTGCATCTGGTGCAGGCCTTGGGTCAGGTCGCCCATTTCGTCCTGGCTGGTCACGCGGATGCGCTCGGTCAGGTCGCCGTGCGAGATCCGGCCGAAGCTCTCCAGCATGCGCAACAGCGGTTCGGAAATGGCGCGGCGCAGGCCAATGGCGCAGAACAGCGCCCCGACGATGCCGATCACGATGGCGCCCGTCACCATCCACAGGAAGCGCTGCGAGCGCGCCGTGGCGTTGTCGTACATGGCCTGGGCCTGGTCGCTCTGGTTGCGCTCCAGGGCGTTCACGGCGGCGGTGAGTTCGACGAACATCGGCGGAATCTTCGCCATGACCTGCTGGTCGATGGCGGCCGCGTCCTGGGCGCGCAGCGCTGCGATCAGCGGCTCCACGCCTTCCTTGAAGAATTTGCTACGCAGCGCTTCCACCTTGTCGGACAGCGCCTTCTCGTCGGCGGACTTGGCCAGCGCCTGATAGGCGCTCCAGGCCTTTTCGGATTTCTCGCGGTAGCCCACCGCCTTGTCGATGGTAGTCGGCACGTCGGCCGAATCGGGGTGGAACACCGCGCGATCCAGCGTGGTCCGCACCACGGCCGCATTGAGCTGCGACGCCGCCACAAAGCGCGTGGACGCCAGCTGGTTGGTGTAGATCTCCCGGATGTCGGCGATGGACGCGCGCATCCCGAAGACGCCGATGATGCCGATCACGGTCAGCAGGGCAGCCAGCACGGCCAGGGCCGCGTTAAGGCGGAATCGGATCGAAAGTTTGCTTGGCATGGATATACAGAACCCGGAGTCGATGCTGCAGCGCACTAACGGCCCTGAATCCGGCATCTGAAGGCATGCCGGCCCATGTAGACAAATGTAGACATGGGCACCCCCATAAAGCGGCGCATGCGCAACGCCGGTTTGCAAACAATCCGTCCGGATGGTATCTTCCGCCGCCATGAGTGAAGCCCACCGCCGTCCGAAGCAGCCCCAGCTGATCCGCGATCGCCTGATCGCCGCCACCATCGACCTGCTGGTCGAGGAAGGCATCGGCGCGGTGACGCTCAATGCCGTGGCGGCCCGCGCCGGTGTATCGAAAGGCGGACTGCAGCACCACTTCTCCAGCAAGCAGGAACTGCTGGAGGCGCTGTCCAGCGAGGTGCTGGACCATTTCAAGCGCCAGGTGACCACGGTGGCAGAATCCGATGCCGAACCGCACGGCCGCAACACGCGCGCCTACCTGCATGCATCGGCCGATGGCTTTGTCGAAGCGGGCGAACGCGAACTCTGGAAGGCCGCCATGATGCTGGTCATGGCCCGCCCTGAATTCCGCATGCCCTACCAGGAATGGGAAGCCGCGTCGCTGCAGCGTGACGCGGCCCAGTGCGAAGACGCCACGCGCCTGCTGCTGTGCCGGCTGGCCGCTGACGGGCTCTGGCTGGCCGACCTGCTCGGCCACCGCACGATCGATCCCGCACAACGCGCGGCGCTGGTCCGCCATCTCGAGCAGCTGACCCAGCCCCGCACGGAACAAGAACAAGCATGACTCCACAAGATATTCCGGCATCCGACATCGATGCCGTCCTGGCACGTGCGCGCGACGCCCTGCTGGACAAGCAGCACGCCGACGGCCACTGGTGTTTCGAGCTCGAATCCGACGCGACGATCACGGCCGAATACATCCTGATGATGCATTTCGTCGACGAGATCGACACGGCGCTGCAATCGCGCATGGCGAAGTACCTGCGCGCGCTGCAACGGCAGGACCGCCACGGCGCATGGGACCTGTACTACGGCGGCGACCTCGACGTGTCGTGCAGCGTCAAGGCGTACTTTGCGCTGAAGGCCGCCGGCGATTCGCCCGACGCCCCGCACATGGTGCGCGCGCGCGACGCGATCCTGGCACATGGCGGCGCCGCCAAATCGAACGTGTTCACGCGCATCCTGCTGGCCACGTTTGGCGAGGTGCCGTGGCGCGCCACGCCGTTCATGCCGGTGGAGTTCGTGCTGTTCCCGCGCTGGGCGCCGATCCATATGGACAAGGTGGCCTACTGGGCCCGCACGACCATGGTGCCGCTGCTGGTGCTGTGCTCGATGCGCGCGCAGGCAAAGAACCCGCTCGGCATCCACGTGCAGGAACTGTTCGTGACGGCGCCCGAGCTGGAGACCGAGTACTTCCCGCGCAAGCCGGGTCTGCAGGGCCTGTTCCTGAAGCTCGACCGCGTGGTCCGCCACGTGGAGCCGCTGATTCCGCGCGCGCTGCGCCGCAAGGCCATCCAGCGCGCCGTGCAGTGGAGCGAGGAGCGGATGAACGGCGAGGACGGCTTCGGCGGCATCTTCCCGCCGATGGTCTACGCCTACGAAATGATGGTGCTGATGGGCTACGCCAAGGACCATCCGATGCGCCGCGACTGCATGGACGCGCTGAAGAAGCTGATCGTCCACCGCGACGACGGCATCTCGTACTGCCAGCCCTGCCTGTCGCCGGTATGGGATACCGCCTGGAGCCTGATGGCGCTGGAGCAGGCACCGGCCACCGAGCGATCGAAGGCGGCCATCGCGCGCGGCTACGACTGGATGACCGAACGCCAGGTGCTGGACCTGGTGGGCGACTGGCAGCACAACGCCGCGCCGGCCACGCCGCCCGGCGGCTGGGCCTTCCAGTACGAGAATCCGTACTACCCGGACATCGACGACACGGCCGTGGTGCTGGCCATGCTGCACGCCCACGGCAAGCGCACGGGCCAGACCGAACGCTTCCGGCCGCACGTCGACCGCGCGCTGGACTGGTCGATCGGGCTGCAGTCGAAGAACGGCGGCTTTGGCGCGTTCGACGCCAACTGCGACCGCAACTACCTGAACGCGATTCCGTTTGCCGATCACGGCGCCCTGCTCGACCCGCCCACCGAAGACGTGTCGGGCCGCATGCTGCTGGCCATGGGCGTGACCAATCGCCCGCAGGACGCCAGTTCGCGCGAGCACTGCATCGGGTATCTGCGCCAGACGCAGCAGGCCGATGGCAGCTGGTGGGGCCGCTGGGGCACCAACTACATCTATGGCACATGGAGCGTGCTGGCCGGCCTGGCGCTGGCGGGCGTCGACCGCAAGCTGCCGATGATGCGCCGCGCGGTGGATTGGCTACGCGGCAAGCAGAACGCCGACGGCGGCTGGGGCGAGACCAACGACAGCTACCTGCACCCCGAACTGGCCGGCACGCACGACGCGGGCAGCACCGCCGAGCATACGGCGTGGGCCCTGCTGGGCCAGCTGGCACTGGGCGAGCACGAATCGGATTCGGTCAAGCGTGGTGTGGCCTGGCTGGTCGACACGCAGGGCGACGACGGCTTCTGGAGTCATCCGTACCACAACGCCCCCGGCTTCCCGCGCATCTTCCACCTGAAGTACCACGGCTACACGGCGTACTTTCCGCTGTGGGCGCTGGGGCGCTACCGGCGGCTGACCGCAAGCCGGCAGCCTGCGGCGAAACAGGTCGCGGCGGTTCCGGAGCAGGAACTGGCCTGAGGTTCATGAAGAAGGGGCGCCGAGGCGCCCCTTTTTTCATGCGTCGATGGTCACGGCGGTCACTGGGTACTGGCGGCAATCTGCGCCTCGCCCTCGATCAGGTCGCGCAGCATCGCAAACCGCTGCTGGGTCGAGCTTCCAAATAGTGGATCGGCCAATTCGGGCACGGCCGCGTCGACGGCTTCCCAGTCTTCGTGCGTCAGCAACTGCGTGGCGCGCGGCATGACGTAGCGCTCCTCCGTCGAAAGATGGTTCCGGTAGTAGACCAGGTACATGGCCCCGGCGGCTTCCAGCGCCGCGCGCGAACTGATCATGTCCCGCTCCGCTTCGTTCAGACGTTCCAGCAAGGCCTCGCCGACCGAGGCAATCACGCGGTGTTCCTGCTGCAGACGGCTCACGACGATCTGCATGTCCGGGTCGCGCGCCACCAGCCTTGCGTAGGCCACATCCTCGCGCGGATGGTGAACCCGGTCGCCGAAGTTGCGCAGGTAGTAAATGATGGTCTCCATCAGGTGGTAGTCCGGGCGCTCGCCCCGGTCGAACTGGATGACCTGGGCTTCCAGCAGATCAAGCAGCCGGGCGAAATGGATATGGTCTTGGTGCCATGTGGCAAGTGGATTGGGCATGGGGGTGCTCCATCGATTGAACGGGGTCTCCGCCGAGGCCTTGTCGAATCCGGGCCCCGTGCCTGCAACACTATCCTTCGGCCCACGGTTTTCTCTGATCTGGCGCAAACGGATGACACGGGATTTGAAGATTTTGCGAGGCGTCTACCCGCAGATGACGGCGCGTACGCATCAACCCCGATTTCTCATTGGCAGCGATGTGGTGGTGAATTCCATCTGACGGAATTCACTTTTAGAGCGTTCGCTCTAAACCGTTTTCGTGACACTGGCAATGCGTTTGAACGTGATTTTCTTGTGACGTCGCAGCCTCGCGACATGCGTCATTCGTTGACGACACAAAGAATCACGGAGTGATCTATCATCTGCCCCGCTTCAATTTGTACCAAAACTAAAACAATTGGAATGGGGTAGTTCAATGCAATCAAACTTTTGTCGTGGAATGCGGCAGGTACGCGCTCGCGCGCCGCAAGCGTCCTCTATCACCCTCGCTGTCGCGCTGTTGTTTCCGATGGGCGCATCGGCCGCCGAGTACCTGGTCGGCACCGAGGCCGAGCTACGCGCGGCGCTCGGGGCCGCCATGACCGATGGCGATCCGACGGCCACCATCCGCTTCACCGCCGACATCACCATCACGACGCCCGGCACGTCCACTTTTAATTCGCCCGTCAAGCCGGTCACCTTCGATACGCAGGGTTTTTCGTTGATCCGAAATTCGGGAGCTGCCGGGTTCACATTTACTGCGGCGTCGCCGCGGACATTCAACGGGAGTTACCTCGGCGGGACAGCCGCCCAGGGCGGCCTTGGTCTGTTGCTGCTGGGTCCCAGCGCACAGGCCACCATCAACGGCACGGTCGCCGGCGGGGCCTCGACGGGCGCCTTTGGCGGTGGAACGGGTGTTTCCGCCAACGGTGCCGCCCTGACGCTCACCAACAACGGCTCGATCACAGGGGGCGACGCATCGGGGGCCGGCATGGCCGGCGGTGCGGGTGTTTCCCTTTCCGCCGCCGCTGGCGCGACCGTCATCAATAACGGGTCGGTCACTGGGGGCGCCGGAACGACGGCCGGCGCAGCCGGTGGCGCAGGTATTTCCGCATCCGGTACAGGCGCAACGATCATCAACAACGGGTCGATCAAGGGCGGCGGCGGCGGGGTCGGCTTCAGCGCCGCCAATAATGGGCTCAGCACCGGTGTGTCGCTGGCGGTTGGCACCTCGCTCGTCAATTCGGCCACCGGCCTGATCGTTGGCGGCGATGCTTCTGGCGGCATGGCCGGCGCGGGGGTGACGATGAACACCAGCGCCACCGGCAGTGTGATCAACCAGGGCACAATTCGCGGCGGGGCCGACTTGAGCGGAGGCGCAGGCGGCGGCCGCGGCATTCGAGTGGGCGGCGGCACCAATACCATCGAGAACTCCGGACTGATCGAGGGCGGGGCTGGAAATGTGGCCATCTTCTCATTAGCTTCCGGCACGAACCTGACGGTCGTGAACTCCGGCACCATCCGCGCCGGTGCGGGCTCCGCAAATGCCGTCGAGTTTGGTGGGTCGGGTATCGGCGTGCTGGAGTTGCAGGCAGGCTCAAGCATCGTCGGTAACGTCGTCGCAGGTGCCATAGGTGGCAACGACATTTTCCGTCTCGGCGGCGCCAACAACGCCGTGTTCGACGTTTCGACCATCGGCGACACCTTGCAGTACCGTAACTTCGACAAGTTCGAGAAGAACGGCACCAGCACCTGGGCGCTGATCGGCGCCGGCACGGTCACCACCCCGTGGACGGTCGACCAGGGCACGCTGCAGATCGGCAACGGCGGCACCAGCGGCAGCCTGGCCAGCAACGTCGTCGTCAACAGCGGCGCCACGCTGGCGTTCAACCGCTCCGACACCTACGCCTTCGGCAACGCCATCACGGGCGCTGGCGGCGTGGCGCAGAACGGCACGGGCACGACCGTATTCAACACCGCCCAGACCTACACCGGCCCCACCACCATCAACCTCGGTACGCTGGCCGTCAACGACTCGATCACCAGCCCGGTGACGGTGAACGCCGCAGGTACGCTGTCCGGCACCGGCACAATCCTGGGCAATGTCACCAACGGCGGCACGGTCATGCCGGGCGGCGGCTCGGGTGTGCTGACCATCGCCGGCAACTACATCGGCAACGGTGGCGCCGTGCGCGTGAACACGGCGCTTGGTGGCGATGCGTCGGCCACGGGACGCCTGGTGGTGACGGGCAACACCTCGGGCACGAGCCAGGTCCGCGTGGTCAATGTCGGCGGCGCCGGCGCGCTCACCTCGGAAGGCATCCAGGTCATCGACGTGCAGGGCGCGTCCAACAGCACCTTCACGCTGGCGGGCGACTACACCTTCCAGGGTCAGCAGGCCGTGGTGGCCGGCGCGTACGGCTATCGGCTGTTCAAGAATGGCGTAGCGACGCCGAGCGATGGCGGCTGGTACCTGCGTTCGACGCTGCTCGATCCGGCAGTCGTCGGCGCGCCGGCTGCGGCGGCCGCCGGTCCGCTGCTGGCCCCGACCGTCCCGCTGTACGAGGCGTATTCGAGCGTGCTGCAGCGCTTCAACGAACTGGGCACGCTGCAGCAGCGCGTGGGCAACCGTTCGTGGTCGCCCAACGCTTCGGTGCAGGCCGAGCAGGACGCCGGCAAGCCGATCATCGGTCGCGGCGCCTGGGCGCGCGTGGAAGGCTCGAACACCCATATCGATCCGTCCACCAGCACGACGAGTGCCAGCTACAACGTCCGCACGTGGAAGTTCGAGGGCGGTGTGGACGCACCGGTGATCCAGAACCAGAGCGGCACGCTGGTGGTGGGCCCGACCTTCCACTACGGCATTGCCAACGCCAACGTCTCGTCGATGTTTGGTAACGGCGCGATCGATGCCACCGGCTACGGTTTTGGCGGAACGGCTACGTGGTACGGCAACAATGGCGCGTACGTCGATGCCCGCGCCACGCTGACGTGGTACGACACCGACATCCGTTCGTCGACGCTGGCCACCAAGCTGGCCAACGGCAATCGTGGCAGCGGCGTGGCCACCAGCCTGGAAGCCGGCCATCAGCTGGCGCTGGGCGGCAACTGGTCGATCACCCCGCAGGCCCAATTGGCCTGGTCGCAGGTGCGTTTCGACGCGTTCACCGACCAGTACGGCGCCAATGTGTCGCGTGACAACGGCAACAGCCTGGTCTCGCGCCTGGGCGTGTCGCTCGATCACGAAACCAGGTGGACGGCCGCCAACGGCAAGACCAGCCGCTCGCACGTCTACGGCATCACGAACCTGTACTACGACTTCCTGCACGGTACGTCGGCACGTGTGGCCGACCTCAGCGTGGTCAGCAAGGAACAGGCGCTGTGGGCCGGCCTGGGCATCGGTGCATCGATGAACTGGAATGACGACCGCTACACGGTCTACGGCGAGCTGCTGGCGCGCACCAGCGTGCAGAACTTCGGCGACAGCAACGCGATTGGCGCCAAGCTGGGCGTGCGCTACCGCTGGTAAGCACGCCCGCGCGCGTGTGATGACCGGGAAGGTGCCAACTGCGGCGCCTTCCCGGCTTGGTCAGGACGTCAGGCTGGCACCTGCGTCCCGCCTCGCTCCTCGGCAAAGGCGCGTTTCGATGCCGCCACATGGCTCGCGAACACCGGCCTTAGCACCGTGAACGCCAGGAACGCGGCCATCAGGTCCATCGTCGCCACGGTATAGAGCACCGTCGACCACGTGCCGGTAGCTTCCATCATCAGGTTGCCGATCGGCACGAACAGCGCGCCAATCCCCTTGGCCGTGTAGAGCACGCCGTAGATCTTGCCGATGTGCTTGGTGCCGAACGCGTCGCCGGCCAGGGCCGAGAACAGCGAGTAGACCTCGCCCCACGCCAGGAACACCACGCCCGACAGGATCAGGAACGCGTACGGATTGCTGCCGAAGTAGCCCAGCGCGATGATCCCGATGCCTTCCAGCGAGAACGCGATCACCATCGTCTTCTCTCGCCCGATGTTGTCCGAGATCCAGCCGAACAGCGGCCGCGAGATGCCGTTCATCACGCGGTCGAGCATCAGCGCCAGCGGCAGCGCGGCCATCGTGAAGAAGTACAGGTCGACCTTGAACTCCTTGACGCCCAGGTCCTTGGCGATCACGCCAAGCTGCGCCACGGCCATCATGCCGCCAGTGACCACCAGCACGAACATCACCAGCATCAGCCAGAACAGCTTGGTGGCCAGTGCCTCGCGCAGGGTGTAGTCGCGCGTGGACTGGTAGATCTTGCTCGACGCCTTCACCTCGTTGGCCTGCGGCCCGCGCAGGAACCACGCCGCCATGAACGCCAGCGCGCCCTGCAGGATGCCGAAGAACAGGAACGTGTGCTGGAAGCCCTGCGACTCGATCATCGCGGCAATCGGCAGGATGGTGGCGGCCGAGCCGGCACCGTAGCCGCCAGCCGTCAGGCCCACGGCCAGCCCGCGGCGGTCCGGGAACCACTTGATCGCGTTGTTGATACAGGTGGCATAGATCGACCCCACGCCCAGCCCGCCCACGGCGGCGCCCACGTAGAAGCCCATCAGCGTGGTGGCCTGCGAATTGATCACCCAGGCGAAGCCGATGAAAAGTGCGCCAAACGCCACCATCAGGCGAGGCCCGAATTTATCGATGAAATAACCCTCGATCGGGGCCAGCCAGGTCTGTACCAGCACGAAAATCGTAAAGGCAATCTGGATATTGGCGCGTGACCAGCCAAAGGTGTCCTGGATTTCCGGCACAAACAGTGTCCAGGCGTACTGGATATTCGCGGTGGCGATCATGCAAACTACGCCAACCAGCAACTGGAACCAGCGCTTGCTATCGGAAACCTGTGGATTGGGGTGCAAGGCCCCCGTCGGTGCGTGAGTCATTGCGCGCTCCCTGTTGTCGTGGTGTGGTCTGCAATTCGTGGGGATGCGGTTCGATACACTGGCACTGTGCGCCCGAACCGTAATGTCGTCGCCTGCATTTGCGTGTCTCCTGTGTCATCGTTCTTGTTGTTGTTTTGGTCTTCCGGTTTCGCGGGTGAAACCTTTTTGCGCAGGACCGCCATTGCTCAAACCACGAGTTGGTACCGAGTGCGCGCCGAAACCCTTGTCCAGCCTTGGTTTCCAGGCAATTCAATGACTGGTTATTCGTTTTGCATCTGAAATCTCCTCGATATTCAAAATCACCGAATGAATTACACGTTTGTAATGTTCAGTGGAATGTCGGATTACAAATCTGTAATGTTCGCTGTAATGTTCGCGTAATCCGAGGCGCGACAGATACAAGGTATGTGATATACCACCATAGTCAAGTGAAAAACGGGAGAGGGTTTTCACCACCCCAAATGCCATTCATTACCGGGGCCAATAAAAAATCCGCCATTAATCATGACCGTGCATTCATGGCCAAAAAATGGGCAAAAAAAAGCCCGCAGGCTAGCACAGGCGGGCGGAGGCGTGATGCGTGACACCAGTTCGCAACACGTAGGCTCTAGTTATAGGTGAAGTTTTAACGCCCATTCGCAATTCGAGGGTTTTCTCTTAATCGCAGAGCATTACAATTTTGTCAGAATAATCGGCACGCGCGGAAAATCACGGTAATCCGCGGCATTCCGCCGGGACATTCCTGGGAATGTCGCCGCCGTCACCCGCCGTCATGTCACCAATGTCTGTGTTGTGGACACAACGTGCCTGTCACGCCGCATCGGCGTTGTTGTTTGACAGTCACCTGGCGGATCTGTTATTAATAATGATTATCATTTAAATGTCTTGATGCCTGCATGGCTAGCCGGGTACGCGCACGGGGCTACGTGTAGTCGACCGATGACGGGCTAGATCATGAGTACGCCAGGCTCCCTTTTCCCTTCGACCATCGAGTCGCTTTACTGCCACCACCGCGCGAGCGGGTCAGCGGCACCTACGCCACGGTGGCAGCCCCTCGCACCGTACTTCTTTCCGCACAGTTCGATTTCTGACGTCCAACCCGACGAGGCCCGTTTCACATGAACAAGACCATCTCCCTTGCCGCTGCCCTGCTTGCGTTGTCCGGCGCGGCCCATGCCCACCAGATCTGGATCGAGCAGGCAGCCGACCAGCCGGCTTCGATCCGCTTTGGCGAATTCGGTGACAACCTGCGCGAGGTATCGCCGGGTCTGCTCGACAAATTCGGCGCGCCCACCGCCACGCTGCTGGCGGCCGGTGGCGACAAGACGGCGAACGGCGTGAAGACCGCCAACGGCTTCCAGCTGCCGTTCACGCTGGGCGAGCGCGACGCGCTTGTGGCCGAAGACGCCCGCTACCCGCTGCGCACGTTCAAGCGCGGCGATGCCGAGGTCACCAGCCGCTACTACCCGGCGGCACGCTGGGTATCGGATTTCACGGCCCAGCAGCCCAAGCTGACGCTCGACCTGGTGCCGGCCGGCCAGCCTGGCGCATTCAAGGCGTACTACCAGGGCAAGCCGCTGCCCAAGGCGAAGGTGGCGCTGGTGACGCAATCGGGCTGGGCCAAGGAAGGCCGCACCGACGAACAGGGCCTGGTGACATTCGACATGCCGTGGAAGGGGATGTACGTCGCGGAAATCATCCACACCGACGCACAGCCGGGCGAGCGCCAGGGTGCCAGCGGCGCGGAGAAGTACACCACCACCAGCCACGTGACATCGGTCACGTACGTGAAGCGCGACGGCATCGATCCGCTGCCGGCAGGGCCTGCGGCGACGCCCAACAAGTAAGCGTGGAACACCCCTCTCCCACGTATGGGAGAAGGGCCGGTGGAGAGGGCCAGGCGGTTCCACTGCTGCGGTCGCCCGTTGCAATGCTTGCCCTCCCCGCCTCCCCTCGTCCCCTGTTCAGACCGGGGACATAGGTGACAGGTGTGCGAGGACATGGTTGACACATTCTAGGTCGGGGCCGTCGAGATCTGAGTGCCCTGCGGGGCGCTCAGGTCGATCTGTCCGATCCGGATGGCGCCAAACCAGAGGGCATAGATGCCATCGTGCCGTGTTTCGCGCAGGGCAATGCGTTGGCCAATGAAGGCCTTGCCAATCTTCACGCGTCGGTGCCCGATCATGATCCGGGCCGCGCTGTCTACCTTGTAGATCCGGTCGCCCGGCAGGTATTCGGGTTCGGGCAGGCTTTCGGGATACGGCACCGGACTGACCTGGTAGCGCGTAGCCGGCACCGCCATTCCCAGCGCCTCGTGCGGGCGCTCATGGTTGTAGATGGCCCGATACCGGTCAAATGCGCGTTGCGCGTCGGTGTTGTCCGCGAAGCGGCGGTACTGCAGCAATTCCGCATTGAGCGTGCGATGGAACCGCTCGTCCTTGCCCTGGGTCTGCGGGTGATAGGGCCGCGAGTGGCTGACCCGGATTCCCAGCCTGAGCAGCCATACCGTCAGCCGCGTATATCCCAGCCCCTCCTCGTCGCCACCCCATGGCGATCCGTTGTCCATGGTCATGCGCCGCGGCAAGCCATAGCGCCGAAAGACCGCTGCCAGGCACTGCTGGACCGTCGTCCCACGTTCGTCATCGCACGCATCCAGGCACAGGACATAGCGCGAATGGTCGTCGAGCAGCGTCAGCGGATGACACAGACCGCGCTCATTGCGCACATAGCCCTTGAAGTCCATCTGCAGCAGTTCGTTGGGGCCGGCATGTTCGAAGCGGTGCCACGCGCAGTGCTGGCCCGTGGCGTGTTCGGGGATCAATCCGTGGCGATGAAGGATGGAGGTAACCGTGCTCGGTGCCGGTGGATCGGCAAGGCCAAGATCGGCCAGGCGCCGGCTGATCTTGCGTCCGCCCCACGCAGGATGCTGCTCGCGCAGCTGGACCACCTGCCTCTCGATCCCGGCCCCCGTACGCTTTGCTGCGGACGCCTGGAGCGATCGCGCAGACCATCCGTGCCTTCACTCGAATGGCGTGCAAGCCATTTATAGGCAGTTTGCGGACTGACGTGAAAGCGCCGGCACAGCTCGCGACGATTGCAGCCGGGCTGGGTGGCCAACGCAATGAATTCCAGACGCAGGCTCATAGTGTCTCGTGTGTTCCAAGGCATGGTTTGAACCTCCGGACGGCAAACCGTCCGGAAGTGTCAACCATGTCCTCGCACACCTGTCACCTATGTGTCCGGTCTGAACA
>NZ_PJRP01000026.1:0-5635 GCF_002858765.1 Cupriavidus pauculus | reverse complement strand
AATTCCAGACGCAGGCTCATAGTGTCTCGTGTGTTCCAAGGCATGGTTTGAACCTCCGGACGGCAAACCGTCCGGAAGTGTCAACCATGTCCTCGCACACCTGTCACCTATGTGTCCGGTCTGAACATCCCCACGCGGGAGAGGGGTGCGCATGGCAACGGACTTCGTTTCAGCCGTGCTTCAGTCCGGCTTCAGTTTTGCGCCTTCACCGTCTGCACGGCGTCCAGGATGACCTTCGCCACATCGGCCGGCCGGGATTGCTGCGGCACGTGGCTGGTCGGCAGCGTGGTCACCTTGGCGCCGATCCGCTTGGCCATGGCGCGCTCCAGATCGGGCGGGATCATGCGGTCTTTGGCGCTGACGATGTACCACGACGGACGGTTGGACCACGCCGCGACACTCGTTTTTTCGCCAAATGCCTTCGCCTGGATCGGGCCCTGGGTTGCCGCCATCACGCGGGCCTGGGCGGCGGGTACGTCCTGCGCGAAATCGCTGGCCACGGCCTGCGGCGGCAGCGACAGGTAGCCGTCCTTGTCCGCCACCAGCTTGCCGATGCCCGGTGCCGGCGGGAATGCCTTGCCGGCTTCCTCGGTGGACTGCCCCGCTTCCGGCGCGAAGGCCGCCACGTAGACCAGCGCCGACACCTTGTCGTTGGCGCCCGCCTCGGTAATCACCGTACCGCCCCACGAATGCCCCACCAGCACCACCTTGCCCGGCTGGTTGTCGATGGCGCGACGCGTGGCCGCCACGTCGCCAGCCAGCGATTCCAGCCCGTTCTGCACGGCCTGCACCTTCACACCCTTCGCCTGCAGCAGCGGAATCACCTTGGCCCAGTCCGAGCCATCGGCAAAGGCACCATGCACGATGACCACGGACGGCTGCTGCCTGTCAGCCGTATCGGCCGCGGCCGGGGCGGCCTGGGCAGCCACGGCGGCGGTCAGCCCGATGGTGGCCAGGGCCAGCGATACGATGGTCCGGTTGACGTTCAGATTGCGATTCAGATTGCGATTCCACATGCGATTTCTCCGACAAGACTAGTTTTGGAAGTCCGGTACGGGCTGCGCTGGCAGTGCCATCGACAGCGCCACGCAGGCGGTTGCCGTTGCCACGACGGCCGCCGTCAGCGTCACCCCCTGGAGCGCACCAGGCGGCAACGACGAGAACACTGTCCTCGTCAATTGCAGCGCGATGTTGATTTTCGACATGGGAGGCTCCAGCCAGACCGGTAGTTGGCGGCGCACCATGCGCATTCGCCATGGAGCCTATTGGAAGGGTTGGACGTATCGCGTCCGTGTGGCGCAAGCGGCCATTGCGTGTGTCGACGTATCGGCCCTCCGTCGGGATACACAACGGTACAAAGTCGGGTCCCGTGGCGGGAAGTTGCTCAGAGCCGTCGGGCCTGTGCCCGTAGCCCCTCGAACACGCGCTCGGCAACGTCCTGCGGAAACGTGACCGGCAATTCGGCCGCCGTGGCGCCAATGGCCGGTTCGACGGCACCTTTCAGGTCGGCCAGGATGGCCTCGACGTCCTCGGCAGGCAGGCCCACCCGGCGCCCCTGCTCCAGCCAGTGCCGGCGCATGATCTGCGCGATGCGGTAGTGGTTCTGGCTGCTGCCGCGCACGGCCATGGCCATGCGGGCCTTCTGCGGCGCCAGCTGGTTCGCGCCGCCGCCCATGATCGGGAACGCCGACAGCACGTCGTACAGCGGCGTCGACCAGTAGCGGCCGCCCGGTCCGATCGACAGGCTGAAATTCTTGGCATGCCCGTCCGTTGCGGCCAGCAGCCAGAACAGGATCTGCGTCTTGAAGAAATTGCTACGATCATGGGCCGGGGTTTCGGAAGCCGCCAGCACGCCCATGACATCCGCAATGCCCGGCCCGCCGTCGGCCTGGTACTTCGACAACGGCGACAGGCCCAGCGCCTGGCAGAAGTCCTCCTGCGGCAGGCGGATGATCCAGCTGCCATCGGGCGCCAGCCGCCGGTCGAAGCGCTCCACTACCAGCACCTTCTGGTCCTGGAACGTTTCGATGGCGCAGTTGGCAATCGGCAGGCCAAAGTGCCCCACCAGCCGTGCGCACAGCCATTCGTTTTCCACCGACGTGCGCATGTCCGCGCGCATGTTGCCAACCAGCCCCAACGGCAGCTTGAGGATATGGGTGGTCGGTGTGCTGCCGTGCGGCAGCAGCCATCGCCCCCCATGATGCAGCAGTGCGGTCTTTTCCTGCGCGCCGGCAATCGACAGCCGCAGGTCGCCCTCGTCGTCGTGCTGGCCCAGCGGCGTGCTGCGGGTGGCATCGCGCAGCAATTGCGCGATGGCGGCTTCGTCCAGCGGCGTGCCGTCGATGGTGCGCAACGCTTCGGGCTCGGCACCTTCCGGCAGCAGTTGCAGCGCGCCAACGCAGTCGCGCCCCAGTGCGGCCAGCAGGTCGAACGGGCCCGTGCCCTGGGTGCGATGGCGCTGCGCCAGGCGACGGCGGATGGCATCGCTGTCGGGCAGCAGGTTGTCGAAGTAGTCGGTGACCACGCCACCGCGATACGGCGCGGCATCGGACCGGAATGGCAGCGACAGCGAAAGGGGGCGCCCCTGGGCGCTGTCCATCCAGCCGGCATCGTAGGCGAACGACTCGCCATCGGTGCCCCGTTCCCAGGTGCCCGTCAGCCAGCCATTCATCCAGACGCCAAGCCGGCGCCGGAGCGGACGCCGCCCCATTACCAGTCCTCTCCCGGCTCCTGGGCAGGTTTCGACTTGCGCGGCGGGGTCGCCTTGGCTGCCTTGGCTACCCGTTTCTTTGCGCCGGGCACGCCGGGCTTGCTGCGCCGGGATGTCGCGCCCTCGGCGGTGTCCGAGGCCACCACCGGCGCGCGCGGCGTCAGCACCAGATCCACCTCCAGGGCCTGCAAGACCGCCAGGACGCGCGCCATGCTGGCCCGGCCCGGATTGGCTTCCAGACGGGCATAGCTTTGCTGGCTGACGCCGAGACGCGCCGCCACATCGGCCTGGGTCAGGCCGCGCGACTTGCGAAAGCCCTGCAATACCGGATTCAGCTGGGTCAGGATTCGGATGGGAAATTGGCTGGCCATGGGGGCTGCGCGAGCCCGTCACGGCTCGCAAGGTTCTCGATGCGTTTCACAACAAACAGGTTGTAAATCCGTTTTACTACGCAAAGGCTGTATTTTCAAGTTACAACGCATAGGCTGTAAAACGGATTTACAACATATTGGTTGTACCTGGTGCGCTTCGGGTCGCTTCGGACAGGGTGCCGTGCTACAGTCCGCCCCGGTGGCCTCACCCAGGCCATTGCCGATCCGCCCCTCGCCTCGCGCCCGATCCGATCCTGCCCCGCCGCCGCCCATGCCAGAGCGCCCAGAGCCCGCCAAATCTCCAGCGATGAACGTCAAGACCGCCCTGCGGGTCATCGAGATCATCGAGACCTTCGCGCGTGAACGGCGGGCGCTGTCGCTGTCGGAACTGGCGCGACTGCTGGCGGTGCCGGCATCAAGCTGCCTGGCGCTGATCCGCACGCTGACATCGCTGGGCTATCTCTATGAAACCGCGCGCCGGCAGGGCTACTACCCCACCGGACGGCTGCTGGCCATGGCCCAGCAGATTGCCCGGCACGACCCCGTGCTGGACCGCGTACACGGCACCATGAGCGAATTGCGCGACGCCACTGGCGAGACCATCGTCATCGGCAAGCTGCATGACGGCACGGCCGTGGTCTACCTGGACGTACTCGAATCCCCGCACGCGATTCGCTATATCGCCACGGCCGGCGAGCGGCGCGAGCTGCATGCCAATTCCATCGGCAAGGCACTGCTGGCGGCGATGGACGATGCCGAGCGGGCGGCGCTGCTGCCCCGGCTGCCGTTCCAGGGCTTCACGCCCCGCACACTGACCACCCCGGAGACGCTCGAAGCCAACCTGCGCCAGTCGCGCGAGCGCGGCGCCTACGTCAACCTCAGTGAATCGATGCCCGATGTGGGCGCGCTGGCGTGGCCGGTACGGCTGTCGGGGGAATGCTATGCGATTTCGATTGCCGGGCCGGTGTACCGGATCGAGCCGCATCTGGAGCACTACGCGGCCATCCTGCGTGCGGCCTGCGCCTCGCTGGAAAAGACCTGAGCGTCTGAACCCAGGCTCGGGCTCGATCGGCGCCTTCGACGCTCAATCGACGCTTAGCCGACGCTCAATCGACGGTTTCCTGCGCGTGCAGCCGCCAGCCGGTGGCGTGCGGCAGGCCGAGGTCATCCTCCAGCCCCGACGCGGCGGCCAGCGCCAGCACGGCATTCTTGCGGCGCCAGGTCAGCCCGTTGGCCTGCGCCAGCGGCGACGGCGTGGCCTCCACCACCTGCCCCATCATGGTCTGGAACAGGTTGCCGCCATGGCACTTGATCCACGCTTCCTTGAGCGTCCAGAGCTGGAAGAACGCCAGCATGCGGGCCTCCTCGTTGCCGTCGGCCAGCAGTTCGGGCAGCGCGGCGCGCTCCGCCTCGGTGGTGGTGGCCTCGATCAGCGTGCCCAGGTGGCGGCGCGGCTGCATTTCCTCGATATCGACCCCGACCGGCATGTCCGAGACCGCGCAGGCAAGGTGATCGCCCGAGTGGGCAATCGAGACAAAGACCGGCGTACCCACGGCGCCGGCGATGTGCGTAGCCAGCGGCGGTGCATCCTCGGCGGCGGACAGCGCCCATTCCGACGCATCGCCGCCAAACGTCACGGCCAGCAGCCGTCGCGCCAGCCAGCGGCCCGCCGCAAACTGCTCGGCGCGCTGCTGGGCCCGCATGGCCGCCAGCCGCGCCAGTTCCTCGCCCGACATCCAGCGACTGACAGGTGGCGCCATGGCGGCAAAGGCCATGACCGATCCGGTACGCAAGGCAATCGGCATGGTTCAGTGACGCCCTGGCTCGGGCCAACGGCGAAAGATCAGCGACGTATTGATGCCGCCGAACGCGAAATTGTTGCTCATCACATAGTCGGTATCGATCCGGCGCCCTTCCCCGACGATATGGTCCAGCGGCGCGCAACGGGGGTCGGGCCGATCCAGATTGAGCGTAGGCGCAAACCATCCATCGCGCATCATTTCGATGCTTATCCACGCCTCCAGCGCCCCGCAGGCGCCCAGCGTGTGACCGAGATAGCTTTTTAGCGAACTGATTGGCACCTGCGCGCCAAACACGTCGTGGGTGGCCTGCGCCTCGGCCAGGTCGCCCTGCTCCGTGGCGGTGCCGTGCGCATTCACGTAGCCGATCTGCGATGGCTGCAGGCCTGCGTCGTGCAGCGCCATGCGCATGGCCTGCGCCATCGTCGCGGGCTGGGCCTGCGTGACGTGGTTGCCGTCGCTGTTGGTGCCGAAGCCGACCACCTCCGCCACGATGCGCGCGCCGCGCGCCTGCGCATGCTCCAGTTCTTCGAGCACCAGCGTGCCGGCGCCTTCGCCCAGCACCAGGCCGTCGCGCGCCGCATCGAACGGTCGCGGCGTGGCCGCCGGTTCGTCATTGCGGGTACTGGCGGCGAACAGGGTGTCGAACACGGCGGCCTCGGTGGCGTCGAGTTCTTCGGCGCCGCCCGCCAGCATGGCCACCTGCCGGCCCGTGGCGATGGTCTCGTAGGCGTCTCCGATGCCGTGGCTACCCG
>NZ_PJRP01000025.1 GCF_002858765.1 Cupriavidus pauculus | reverse complement strand
TGTGCGCCGCAACAACGATGTCGGCGCCTTCCTGGGCAAGGCGCAATGCGATGGCACGGCCGATGCCGCCCGCGCCACCCGTGACCAGTGCTGTCTTGCCTTCCAGCCGCATGGGGAACCTCCTGCATTCAGGGTGGTGTCACCGTCAGAGCCGCGCGCCGGGCGCGAAGTTCAAACCGATGCCGCTACCTGTTCCACACCTTGCCACGCCCGGCGGCGGGCCGCTGTCGGCGCATTCCGAATCGGCTGTCGGTCGGGTGCTCAATCGTGGGTGGCAGGGTCCTGGGTCGGATTCTGGGAGGCACCCGGGGCGGGGTCGTTGTCGGAATCTTCGGCGATGTCGGGGGCCGGCAGGCCAAGCAGGGCCAGCACGCTGGCGGCGGCTTGTGCCACGGTGCCGGCGTGGGCCGGCATGATCAGATGGGCGATCTCGCGGTAGAGCGGATCTCGCTCGCAGAACAGTGCTTCGAGCCGGGCGCGCGGGTTGTCCACCTGCAGCAACGGACGGTTGCGATTGCGCCGCACGCGACGCCACAGCTCGGGCAGCGCGGCGTCAAGATAGATCACGTGGCCGCGCGCGCGCAGCATCTCGCGGTTCTCGGGCCGCAGCACGATGCCGCCGCCGGTGGCCAGCACGATGCCGCTGCGCTGCGTCAGTTCGTCGAGGATGCGCGTTTCACGGCGGCGAAAGCCTTCCTCGCCTTCCAGCTCGAAGATCGTGGTAATGCGCACCCCGCAGCGCGATTCGATCTCGTGGTCGGTATCGAAGAACGGGCGGCCGAGCTTGCGCGCGACGGTTCGTCCGATCGTCGTCTTGCCGGCGCCCATGAAGCCGATGAAAAAGAGGTTGTCTGACGCGGATCGGGGTTCCAAAAGTGTGCGCCGCAGCGTGCCATTCCATTCTTCGCAACGGTAGCACGTAATGGCGTTTTCGCCATAGCCGGGCGGATCGCCATGGCGAAGCCGATCGCGGCCCGCTTCGACATCTGTTCCGGAAGCCTGCTTCGCCGTTTTCGCGCTGCGGCGTGGTTTCAGTGGCCGGTCACGGTCTTGCCGGACGACTCTGCTCGGTCCGGCCCGCGGTCTGCTGCGCTGGCGGCGCCCGAGAACTGCTTGACTACCAGTGCCCCGGCGGCGATGAACGCCGGCACCGTCAGCAGCGTGAAGATCGCGTCGAAGCCCAGATGCATGCGCAGCAGTTCGGCGCCCAGCAGCGCGCCGGCAATGCCGCCAAAGCGGCCGATGCCAAGCATCCAGGCCACGCCGGTGGCTCGGCCCTGCGTGGGATAGAAGCTCGCCGCCAGCGTCGGCATCGACGACTGCGCGCCATTCATGGCCGTGCCGGCCAGGAAGATCAGCAGGCCCAGCATGAAGGGGTCGCCGCCCGCGCCATGGCCCACCGCGTAGATCAGCACGCCGGTCAGCGCGTAGGTAAAGGCGATCACCTTGTTCGGGTTGAAGCGGTCCATGAACCAGCCGGCGGCAATGGTGCCGATGCCACCGCCCAGCGGGAACAGGGCCGTCAGCAGCGAAGCGCGTTGCAGCGTGAATCCGGCGTCCTTCATCAGCGTTGGCATCCAGCTGGTCAGCAGGTAGAAGATCACCAGGCCCATGAAATACGTGAGCCAGAGCATGGCCGACCCCACGCGATAGCGCGGCGCCAGCACCGTGCCGACGGCGGATCTGGCGACCGGCGCGGTCTCGTTGACCGTGAACGCCTGGGCGCCGCCCAGCGAGGCGCCGGTCACGCGTGCCAGCACCTTGCGGATCTGGTCGGCGGGATACTGGCGCACCACCATGTAGCGGATCGATTCCGGCAGCGCGGCCACCAGCACCACGGCCAGCACCAGCGGCACGATGCCGCCGAAGATCAGCACGCTATGCCAGCCGAAATCCGGAATGATGGCCGCCGCAAAAAAGCCGCCGCCGGCCGACCCCAGCGGGAAGCCGCAGAACATGGTGTTCACCAGGATCGCGCGGCGGCGCGCCGGTGCGTATTCGGACATCAACGTCACCGCATTGGGCATCGCGGCGCCAAGCCCGACGCCGGTCAGAAAGCGAAGCACGGTCAGCCATGTCACCGACGGCGCGAAGGCCGTGGCCAGGCTGCATGCGCCGAAGAAGAACACCGACATCACCAGCACGCGCTTGCGGCCCACGCGGTCGGCCATCGGCCCGGCGAAGATCGCGCCAAACGCGAGGCCGAACAGGGCGGCGCTCATGACCGGCCCAAGTGACGATTTCTCGATGCCCCACTCCTGCACCAGGGCCGGGGCGATATATCCCATGGCTGCCGTATCGAAGCCGTCAATCGCGACGATCATGAAACATAGGATCAGAATGAGCCACTGATACGCGGAGAAGCGGTGGCTGTCGATAAATGACTGCACGTCGAGCGTGCTGGTCGCGGGGCGCGGGGTCTGGGACATGGTGTCTCCGTTCTTCGGATCGTTTCGGGCTCGATCAGGCGGTCTGTCGGGCACTTTTTGTTCGCGATTCGCCTTGTTTGTTCTAAAGGCGAACTCACGTTCTCGATAGGAACGGATCATACGCAGCGTTTTTCGCTGCGAAATATCGGCGTTAACCCGCAAGCGGCCGGGCGCGCGACGGTGGCGGAAGCGCGCGGGCCCGCCCGACCAAAGGGCTGGCGGCGGGTTGGACCGTGTCACGAAATTTTTGCGACGCGGATCGACGGCACGGCAAAAGTGCCGCGCAGCGATCAGGTCGGGACGGCCGGCAGGGGCGGGGAGGCGGGCGACTCAGCCCGGCTGGGCCGCTGCGGTGCGTCGGATGGTTTCCGCGAACGCCTCGGCCACCGGACCCAGCGTGCGGTCGCTACGGCGTAGCAGGCCGATCGGTTCCTCGGTGCCCTGCGTATCCACCGGCAGCAGTACCATCTCGCCCGCCGCCACCGCGCGGCGCGTGGCCGACAACGGTGCGGCCCACACGCTGTCGCCCTGCTGCGTGAGCAGGCGGCCCAGGTAGGCGTCGGCCGTTTCCAGGCAGCCTTCGGGCAGCGCAAAGCCGTGGCGCGCCAGCAGGCTTTCGGTGCTGTGGCGCGGGATGGACCCGACGGCCGGCACCACCATCGGCCACGCCACCACGTCGCGCATGGTCGGCCGGGGCTGGTCCGCCAGCGGATGGCCCGCGCGCACGGCCAGCACCAGCGGCTCGGCCGCCAGCGACTCGAACCACAGGCCCTCCATGGCCGCCGGGTCATCCATGCGGCCGATCACCACGTCGAGCACGTCGGCCTTGAGCAGGTCGATCAGCGTGCGGTTCATGCCGCTTTGCACGGCCAGCGCCACCTCGGGATGGGTGGCCCGGAACGCGGTCACGGCATCCAGCAGCAATGCCGGCACGATGCTGGGCAGGGCGCCCACGCGGATGCGTTCGTGACGCGTGGCGTCAGTGGCCGACAGGCTGTCGGCTGCGGCGTCGACGTCCTCCAGGATGCGCAGCGCATGGCGCAGGAAGCGCATGCCCGCCGCCGTCAGGTTGGTGCCCGCCCGCTGGCGCACCAGCAGCCGCGCGCCCACCAGTTCCTCGAGTTCGGTCAGCGTCTTCGACACCGCCGGCTGTGTCAGCCCGAGCTGTTCCCCGGCCCGGCCCAGGTGCTGCGCCTGGGCCACGGCCACGAAGCAATGCAGGTGCCGCAGCCGGATACGGCTGCGAAAGGCGTCCACGGATGGCAGTGGCGCGGCGGTAGGCGGTGCGTTCGGCGGGGGCGAGCGTTCCATAATAAAAATTCATCGTAATTACGACAAAACTCAATTTACATGACTTCTGACGTTGCATACAGTCGAGCCCATCGATTCACACAACAATGGAGACAGCGCGATGCCCCACCGCTCCGATCGCCCCGCCCAGTACCGTCGTCCGTACTGGGACACCCAGCCCGAATACCGCTTCGACCCCTATGCCTCGACGCAACTGCGCTCGCCGGCCCAGCCGCTGATCGCGCTGCCGCAGTCGCTGTCCGAAGTAACCGGTCCGACGTTTGGCCCCGAGTTTGTCCGCGAAGGCGATAACGACCTGACCGTCGGCAACGGCGGCGAGCCGATTGGCGAGCGCATGCTGGTCACCGGCCGCGTGCTCGACGAAAACGGTCGCCCGGTGCCCAACGCGCTGATCGAGGTCTGGCAGGCCAATGCCGCCGGCCGCTACACGCACAAGCGCGACCAGCACGACGCGCCGCTGGATCCGCATTTTTCGGGCGAAGGCCGCACGATCACCGACGCCAACGGTCACTACCAGTTCAAGACGATCAAGCCGGGCGCGTACCCCTGGCGCAACCACCACAACGCCTGGCGTCCGCAGCACATCCATTTTTCGCTGTTCGGCAACGCCTACGCCACGCGGCTGGTCACGCAGATGTACTTTCCGGGCGACCCGCTGCTGGCGTACGACCCGATCTTCCAGTGCGTGCCCGACGAGAAGGCGCGCAACCGCCTGATCGCCACGTTCGACTGGGAAACCACGGCTCCCGAGTACGCGCTCGGCTACCGTTTCGATATCGTGCTGCGTGGCCGTGATGCCACGCCGATGGAGTAAGGCCATGCTGTACGCCACCGCATCCCAGACCGTAGGTCCGTACCTGCATATCGGCCTGACCGGCCTGAACTGTGCCGACCTGACCGCCGACGCCCCTGACCTGGCCGCCCAACGCATCGTGATCGAGGGCCGCGTCGTTGATGGCCGCGGCGAACCCGTGCCCGACGGCATGGTCGAGATCTGGCAGGCCAATCCGGCCGGCCGCTACCGTCATCCCGAAGATGCCCGCGAACTGCCGCTGGTGCCTGGCTTCACCGGCTTCGGCCGCGTGCCCACCGAGGCCGATGGCTCATTCCGCTTCACCACGGTCCGGCCCGGCGCCGTGCCCGATGGCGATGGGCGTCCGCAGGCGCCGCACATCATGGTGTCCGTCTTCACGCGCGGACTGGTCAAGCACGTGGCCACGCGCATGTACTTTCCCGAGGACACGGCCGCGAACGGCGTCGACGCGGTGCTGTCGCTGGTGCCCGCCGACCGGCGCGACACGCTGATCGCCAGGGCCGAAGGACAGAACCGCTATCGCTGGGACGTGGTGCTGCAAGGCCCGGGCGAGACGGTGTTCTTCGACATCTGATCGTCGCCATCGCTGCACCTTTGCTCACCACTTTGCTCCCTTGCGCGAACGCGGCGCCGGCTCACACCGGTGCCGCGTTTTGCATCACAATCGGCGCATGCCCTTCCGGCAATCCAAACGGTTCGCCCCCAACCGACCATGCCAACGCTTTCCCGCCTGACCGATCCGATGTTCGGCAGCCCTGCCGTGCTCGACATCTTTTCCGATACCGGCACGATGCGCCGCATGCTCGATGTGGAATCCGCGCTGGCGCGCGCCGAGGCCCACTGTGGCGTTATTCCCGAAGCGGCCGCCCAGGTGATCGAACAGGTCTGCGCGCTTGAGCCGGCCCAGGTCATCGACTTCGATGCACTCGCGCAGGCCGCCGTGTCCGCCGGCAACCTGGCGATTCCATTCGTCAAGCAGCTGACTGCCGCCGTGATGCAGCGCGATGCCGACGCCGGCCGCTACGTGCACTGGGGCGCCACGAGCCAGGACATCATTGATACGGCGCTGGTGCTGCAGCTTGCCGACGCATTGCATGAGATCGACGCCGGCCTGCTGGCATTGGGCGATGCCTGTGCCGCGCAAGTCGGCGCCCATCGCGCCACACAGATGGTCGCGCGCACCTGGCTGCAACACGCGCTGCCCACCACGTTCGGCCTGAAGGCGGCCGGCTGGCTCGACGCGCTGCGCCGCGATCTGGCCCGCCTGGACCTGGCGCGCACGCATGCGCGGGCGCTGCAGTTCGGCGGTGCGGCCGGCACGCTGGCCAGCCTGGGCGACGATGCGCCGGCCGTGGCCGCGCAGCTTGCGCAGGCGCTGCAACTGGACCTTCCCGCGCTGCCCTGGCATGCGCACCGCGACCGCATGGTCGAAGTGGCGACCACGCTGGGCATGCTGACCGGCACGCTGGGAAAGATGGCGCGCGATATCTCGCTGCTGATGCAGACCGAAGTGGCCGAGGTGGCGGAGCCATCGGGGCCGGGCCGGGGTGGTTCCAGCACGATGCCGCACAAGCGCAACCCCGTGGGCTGCGCGGCGGTGCTGACCGCCGCTGTGCGGGTGCCACCGCTGGTCGCCACGATGCTGGCCGGCATGACGCAGGAGCACGAGCGCGCGCTGGGCGGCTGGCAGGCCGAGTGGGACACGCTGCCGCAGATCGTGACGCTGGCTGCCGGCGCGCTGCGCCAGATGACTGACGTGGTGGCCGGCCTGCAGGTCGACGCTGCCCGCATGCGCCGGAACCTCGATATCACGCATGGCCTGATCCTTGGCGAAGCCGCCATGCTCGAACTCGGCCGGCGCATCGGCCGGCTGCCCGCCCACCATCTGGTGGAGCAGGCGTCGCGTCGCGCCCTGGCCGACGGTACGACGCTGCGCGACGCGCTGGCGCACACGCTGGCCGATGATCCTTTGCACCAGGGTCTGCTCGACGACGCCACGCTCGACCTGCTCAGCGACCCTGCGCAGTACGCGGGCCAATCCACAAGCTTCGCCGATGCCGCCGTGGAAGCCTGGCGGCATGCGCGCGAGCACCGCAACCACGCCTGACTGGAGACGACCTTGCCTTACCTCGATCACGCCGGTGCCCGGCTGTTCTATACCGTAGACGGCCCCGATACCGCGCCCGTCATCATCTTCTCGAACTCGATGGGCACCGACCACACGATGTGGAAGCCGCAGGCCGATGCGCTGGCCGGCCGCTTCCGCGTGGTGCGCCACGACATGCGCGGACACGGCCGGTCTTCGACCGATGCGTCCGAGGCCACGGTCGACGTGCTGGGGCGCGATGTCCTGGCGATCCTCGATGCGCTGCAGGTGGACCAGGCCGTGTTCTGCGGCCTGTCGATCGGCGGCCTGATCGGCCAGTGGCTGGCCGTGAACGCGCCCGAGCGTTTCTCGAAGGTCATCGTCGCGAATACGGCGCCGAAGATCGGCACGGCGGACTCGTGGAGCGCACGCATCGACGGCGTGCTGCGCGATGGCATGGCGCAGCTGGTCGATGCTTCGCTGGGCCGATGGTTTACCGAAGGCTTCCGCAATACGGCGGGCGGTGCGCTGGACGACCTGCGCGCGGTGCTGCAGGGGCTGGACCCGCGCGGCTATGCGCTGGGCTGCACGGCGCTGCGCGATGCCGACCTGCGCGAGGCCGTGAAGACGGTCAAGGTGCCGGTGCTGGTGATTGCCGGCAGCGACGATCCGTCGACCACCGCCGCCGAGGGCAGGGCGCTGGCCGATGCCATCCCGGGCGCGCGCTATGTCGAACTGCCGGCCGCGCATATGTCCAATCGCGAGCAGCCGGGGCGATTCACAGCCGCGCTGCTGGATTTCATCCATGGCCGCTTGCCCGTGACCGACGACCACGCACGCTACGAGGCGGGCCTTTCCGTGCGACGCGCGGTGCTGGGCAGGGCCCACGTCGACCGTTCGCTGCAGAAGCTGACGCCGCTGAACGAGGAATTCCAGAACCTGATCACGCGCTACGCATGGGGCGAGATCTGGACGCGCGAAGGCTTGCCGCGCCATACGCGTAGCCTGGTGACCATCGCGATGATGGTGGCGCTGAACCGTTCCGAGGAATTGAAGCTGCATCTGCGCGCGGCGGCCAACAACGGCGTGACACGCGACGAGATCAAGGAGGTGCTGCTGCAGACCGCCATCTACTGCGGCGTGCCAGCCGCCAATTCGGCCTTCCACATGGCCGAGGAAATTTTCGCGGAAGTCGACAAGGTGCGCGGCTGACGCGCGCCGCAACCGCGTCGGGGCTCAGCCTTCCCGCGTGACGAACGCGGGAAGGCGCGCACGCCCCGTTTCGCGGAACCCGGTGGGCGTCTGGCCCGCCAGCCGCGCAAAGAAGCGCGAGAAGTAGCCCGCATCCGAAAACCCCAGCGTCATGGCGATCTGCTTGATGTCGAGATCGCTGAACAGCAGGTCGCGCTGGGCCTCCGCCAGCACGCGTGCATGAATCAGCTGCAGCGCACTCTGTCCGGCCAGTTGGCGGCAGATGCGGTTGAGCTGGGTGGGCGTGATGCCGATCGCATCGGCGTAGTAGGTCATCTCCTTCTGCTCGCGATAGTCGGTCTCCAGCAGTTGCTGGAACTGCTGGAAATGCCGCGCCGGCCGGCTGCTGGCGCGCGTTGCGGCAGGCGCCGATGCCTCGGCGATGCGTGCGATACCCACCAGCACCAGCGTCAGCAGCGCCGACAGCGCGGCGCCACGCCACGGGGCCACCGAGGCCATCTCCGTCCTGAACATCGCCAGCGCGCTGGCCAGTGAATGCCTGCGTGCCACGCGCTCGTGACGCGGATGCTCGAATAGCGGCAGCGTGCCCGGCACGCCGGCCAGCAACGTGCGCAGGTAGCTGTCGGTCATCGTCACGATGATGCCGTCCACGTCGGGCGAGAACACGAAGCCATGCACGTGGTGGGGCGGCACGCAGATCAGCGATCCGCTGGCCAGGCGTTCGCGCCGGCCGTCGAGCAGTGCTTCGCCGCTGCCACGGTGGATGTACAGAATTTGAAGGAAGCGCTCGTGCCGGTGGGGCTTGATCTCCCACGCGTAGAGCTGGCTGCGGGACGCGATCGACTCGAAATGAAGCTGGTCCAGCAACGGCTCCGCGGAATTGACGCCGTAGAGCGAATAGGTGGGGACGGTTCTCATGGGGGGCGCGCTGCGTGCTTCCGGGAATGTTCGGATTTTCACGTTCTTGGTTCGATCTGTCCATTCCGATCAGGCGCGCGAAGCTCTATCGTTGAGCCCAATAAACACATTCCAATCAGGAGACATGCCATGGCCCCCAATGGCTCCCCGCATTCCCGTTCCACCCGCGTTGCCATCGTCGGCGCCGGCCCCGCCGGCCTGCTGCTTGGCCAGTTGCTGACCGTGGCTGGCGTCGACAACATCGTCATCGAACAGCGCAGCCCCGAGTACGTGCTGGGCCGCATCCGCGCGGGCATTCTCGAATGCGTGACCGTGGAGGCGCTGCAGCGTGCCGGTGTCGATGCGCGCCTGCGCGAGGAAGGATTGGTGCACCACGGCATCGAACTGTCGTTCGGCGGCGCGCGGCACCGGATCGACTTCCACGCGCTGATTGGCCGCGACGTGACCGTGTACGGCCAGACCGAGGTCACGCGCGATCTGATGGCGGCGCGCCAGGCGGCCGGCGCGCCGACCGTCTACGAGGCACAGGACGTGGCGCTGCAAGACTTCGATGGCAGCCGCCCGCGTGTGTCGTATCGCAAGGATGGCGTCGAGCACGAGGTGGTCTGCGATTTCATCGCCGGTTGCGACGGATTCCATGGCGTCAGCCGTGCCAGCGTGCCCGCACCGTCGAAGCAGATCTTCGAGCGGGTGTATCCGTTCGGCTGGCTTGGCATCCTGTCGGAAACCCCGCCCGTGGCCGACGAACTGATCTACGCCAGCCACAAGCGCGGATTTGCGCTGTGCAGCATGCGGTCGAAAATGCGCAGCCGCTACTACGTGCAGGTGCCGTCGACCGAGAAGCCGCACGACTGGTCCGATGCGCGCTTCTGGGATGAACTGCGCAGCCGACTGGACCCGCAAGCGGCGGAATCGGTGGTCACGGGCCCGAGCATCGAGAAGAGCATCGCGCCGCTGCGCAGCTTTGTGTGCGAGCCGATGCGCTTTGGCCGGCTGTTCCTGGCAGGCGATGCCGCGCACATCGTGCCGCCGACCGGTGCCAAGGGCCTGAACCTGGCCGCCAGCGACGTGCTCTACCTGGCTGACGGACTTATCGCGCACTACCAGCACGGCGATCCGCACGAACTCGACCGCTATTCCGAAAAATGTCTGAGCCGGGTGTGGAAGGCCGAGCGGTTCTCGTGGTGGATGACGTCGCTGCTGCATCGCTTTCCGGGTGCCGACGATTTTGCGCATCGCATCCAGCAGGCCGAACTCGACTATCTGGTCAGTTCCGAGGCCGCATGCCGGTCGCTGGCGGAAAACTACGTCGGGTTGCCGCGGTAACCCCGGGAGATGGCGCTTCAATCCATATCGAATATATATGGATAGTTTGTTTGGCATATATTTTACGCGGCATCACCCCGGTGATACCGTCTCGCTCCAGCAAGCCGGCACAAGTACCGGCTGTACTGGAGGAGACGAACGATGACAACCGGATACAAGGGCCGCCCCGTTGCGTGGCGGCTGGCCGCTGCATTTTCCGTGGCGTTGCTGGTGACCGCCTGTGGAGGTGGCGACGATGCGCCGGCCACGGCGAACACGGGGAGCGCCGGCAATGCCGGAGGCGGCGGTGACGCGGGAACGACGCCGGCCACCCCGGCGCTCAGCGCGCAGGATGCGTGCAACGCGCTGAACGGCGCCAGCGTGCCGGCGTCGTCCCTGACGTTGCCAACGGGCGGTGCCAGCATCACCAAAGCCACCCTGATCGCGGCAGACGCCACTGGCAACACGCTGGGCGAGTACTGCCAGGTGCGCGGCGCTATTGCGCCGGTCGATGCGTCGGCGTCCAGCATCAACTTCGCCGTGAACCTGCCCACGCAGTGGAACGGCAAGGGCATCCAGTTCGGCGGCGGCGGCTTTGACGGCACGCTGATCGACGGCACCGAGACCGTGCGCTTTGCCTTGCCGGGCGAACCCGCCCCGCTGTCCCGTGGCTATGTCACCTGGGGCGACGACTCGGGCCACCAGAGCTCCAGCATCACCGATGGCCGCTTTGCCACCCATGACGAGCAGCTGGCCAACTATGGCGGCGACACGCTCAAGAAAACGCACGATGTGGCCATCGCACTGATCACGCAGCGCTACGGCAAGGCGCCAGTGCGCGCGTACTTCCTGGGTACGTCGACAGGCGGCCGCGACGCGCTGAGCTATATCCAGCGATGGCCGGCAGACTACGCCGGCGTGATCGCCAACGAGCCCGCGCTCAACTACACGGGCACGCGGCTGTCGAACGTCGCCGTGGGCCGGGCGCTGTACCTCAATAGCGGCGCAGGCTGGCTCAATATCAACAAGACGCTGATGGTGCAGAAGGCGGCCATGGATGCGTGCGACACGCTCGACGGCGTGGCCGACAAGGTCGTGAGCAATGTGGAAGGGTGCCGCATAGGCGCCATGCAGGTGCTGGCCAACCTGCGTTGCGTGGGCGGCACCGATACCGGCGACACCTGCCTGTCGGATGCGCAGATTGCCACAGTCAAGGTCATCGAGCAGCCCTTGCAGCTCAGCTATCCGCTCGCCAATGGCGTGACCGTCGCAGGCGGCTACAACCTCATGGAGGGCGCGCTGGTGGCGGGGCCATTCACCACGCGCGACCTCGGTACGCGTGCAGTGCCGGGCAATCCGGCCACCACTGCCGACGCCAACATGTACGTGACCGGCGACCAGTGGGTGAAGTACTTCGTCACCCGCAGTGCCACGTTCGACGCGCTGACCTTCGACCCGGCCAGCCCAGGTAGCTGGACGTCGCGCGTGCAGGCCGTATCGGCGCTGACCGATGCCACCAATCCCGACCTGTCCGCGTTCCTGGGCAAGGGCGGTCGCCTGATCATGCTGCACGGTCTGGCCGACGAGGTCATCAGCCCGAATTCCACCATCGCGTGGTACAAAGCCGTGATTTCGCAGGTGGGACAGACGGCCGTAGACCAGGGTATTCGTTTCTACACCGTGCCCGGCATGGGCCACGGTACGGGCAGCTTCCTGCCGGCGTGGAATTCGCTGACCGCACTCGAAAACTGGGTCGAGATGGGCGTGGCCCCCGGCACGCGCGAGGTGATGGACGCCAACGCCGGCACGTACGGACGTACCCGCCCGCTGTGCCAATACCCATCGTGGCCCAAGTACAAGGGCACGGGCAGCGCCGACGCCGCCATCAACTACACCTGCGAAGGCGCGACGGGCATCGTGCAGTCGTGTCTGAACCTGCCGTCGGTGGCGACCACGTGGAAGGGTGGCAACACCAATGGCGAGGAATTGTCGGTCCGCATCGACCCGGCAACGCTCAAGTACACCGTGACGATCGATGCCAGCGCCCAGCGTGCGGCCAACACCGTGATGACCGGGCAACTCGTCTCGCAGGGTGGCTGCACGTACGCCAGCGACGAGAACGGCGCGGAATTCTCGCTGACTGGCGGCGGTGTGCTGGCCGGTGGGGTCAAGCCGGTATCGGGCGGCGGCTTCCTGCCGCTGGTGGCGTTCCAGAACGTCTCTGCCGACTACAAGGCGGTGGCGGACATCTACAACGTCAATGGCATCCAGACCGCCGTTGCGGATGGATCGGTCACCGTGCGCAACGGGTCGGCGCGGCTGCGGTCGTCGGCAGCCACCTGGCAGACATGCGCAGCCACGGCCAGCGGCGGCTACATCGTCTATGACGCGGCCTGTACGAACACGACCAAGGGCTACATCGTCTGGAATGCCGCGCGCAACGCGTTCGACTACTTCGTGGGCGGTACCATCGCGGCGGGTGACGGAGTGCTGAGCGGATCGCTGGTCAGCGGCCTGGTCAACGGCGCACCGGTGCCTGTGATCCTGACGCGTTCGGCCGCGGCCTACGGCATGAACATCTACGCGCAACAGTCCACGACGGGCCTGGCGGCCGGCGCGGCTGACGGCGCGTATCGCGTGATGGCCACCAATGGCGAGCAGGTCAATGCCAACCTGAACGGCACGAGCATGGTGCGTAACGGGGTGTCGGGCACGCTGGCCTACAACACGCCGGTGCCGGGCGTGGTCGGTGCAACGGGTGGGGTGGTAGCATCGTACCTGTACAACAGTGGCCTGCTGATTGGCACCGCCGCCGGCCGCTTCGAGGTAGGGCTCCTGCACTGACCCGCCGCTCTGCCGTGGGATCGCCCCTGAATGTGCGGGGAGTGGGGCGATCCCGATCGGCAGCTACTCTTCCTCTTGCGATTTTTTGCGATGGCGTGCCGCAATGCGGTGGGTCAGCGCCACCAGCGCTGCCAGCGCGGCATCGTCCTGATCTTCTCGGTAACCGAGCGTCAGCGGCGCGCGCAGGCGGTCGGCCTCGACCATCCGGCAATACGCCACGCCATGACGATTCAGGCCTGCCATTGACGCCGGCACCACGCTGACCCCGGCGCCAGCGGCCACGAGATTGAGGTTGGTCAGCATGCGTTCGACTTCGGCGCCGATGCGTGGCGTGAAGCCCAGCGCCTCGCATTCGCGCAGCAGGTCGCCGTACATGCCCGGCGCGCCAGGACGCCGGACCAGGATGAACGGATCGGACGCCAGTTCGCTCAGCGAGACTGGTTCCGTGGCGTTTTGACCGCGCAGGGCCCGGCGCCGCAGCAGCGCGTGATCGAGCGGCAACGCAATCACCATCTCTTCTTCCAGCAGCAGGTCGAAGCGCACCCCTTCGGGGTGCAAGACCGGCGCCCGCAGCAGGGCGGCGTTGAGCGTGCCGTCCGCCAGCCGCTCGATCGCTTCGGCTGCATTGCATTCGGTGAGCGACAGCGCCACGCGCGGAAAATGCCGGCGGCATGCGCGCAGCACTTCGGGCGTGAGCTTGTGGGCGGCTGCGGAACTGGTGAAGCCGATGGCCAGCGCTCCTTCGTCGCCCCGCGCCATGCGCTGCATGCGTGCGCGCATCTGCTCGATCCGCGCGAACAGGTCGACGGTGTCGGCATGCAGCGCCGCCCCGGCGGGCGTGAGTGCCACGCCGCGCGGCTGGCGCTCAAACAGTGTCACACCCAGTTCCGACTCCAGCGCCTTGAGCTGTTGCGAAAGCGGGGGTTGCTGGATGCCGAGTTGTTCGGCGGCGCGCGTGACGGATCGGGTTTCGGCCACGGCCAGGAAGTAACGCAGGTGTCTCAGCTCCATCGATCTATATCCATGGCATATGGAATTCTTGTGATGCATATATTTTACGTTCGGCCGGTGTGGTCGTAGTATTGGCGTTTCGCCCGATGCGTGCGGGCGGCCAGATCAAACAAGGAGACACCCTCATGCGTCGCATTACGCAGTATTTGCTCGCCACCGCGCTTGTCGCGGCGGTGATGGCGCTGGCCGGTTGTGCCAGCCAGACCGGCACCACATCTGCCACGCCTGCCGCACCCGGCATGACCGCAGCGAAACCGCAGTGGCAGCGCCTGCACCTGGGCACGGGCGCTGGCTACGACTTCCCGGTCTATGCGAATCACGCGCTCAACGGCGATCTGCGCGGTATCCGTGAAGTGGTATTCGTCCAGCACGGTCTGCAGCGCAATGGCGACGACTACTACGACGCTGGCGCGGCCTTGTTGAAGGCCAGCGGCCGGAACCCCGACGAAGTGCTGCTGGTGGCGCCCAACTTCCCCGGCACGCCCGACACCGCCAAGCACTTCGACGATATGCCGGTGTGGACCGTGCAGGGCTGGATCGGCGGCGAGGACGCGGTGTCCGGCCCCGGCGCGGGTGTCAGTTCGCTGCAGGTGCTGGACGATCTGCTGGCCTACGTCACGGACAAGCAGCGCCTGCCGATGGTGCGCAAGGTCATCGTGGCCGGCCATTCGGGCGGTGCGCAGATCGTGCATCGGTATGCCGTGCTGAACAACGTGGACGAGAAGGTGCGCGCGTCCGGCATCGACCTGCGCTACGTGGTGGCCAATCCGTCGTCGTACCTGTACTTCACGCCGGATCGTCCGGTGGCGCCCGACTATCGCCGCTTTGCGCCCTACAGTACCAGCACCTGCGCGGACTACGACAAGTACCGCTATGGCATGCGGGATATGGTGGCGTATGCCCGGGGCGCGGACGGCATGGCCCTCTATCGCCGCTACATGCAGCGCCAGGTCACCTACATGGTGGGCAGCGAAGACAACGACCCGAACCATCGCGTCCTGGACAAGGCATGCGGTGCCGAGGCGGAAGGCCCCACGCGCCTGCAGCGCGCCCGCGCTTACTGGCGCTATGAGCAGACGCTGGCATCGCCGGGGCAGGCCAGCGCGCACCGGTCGTTCGAGGTGGTGGGGGTGGGGCACGACCAGGCCCGCATGTTCGGTTCGCAGTGTGGCGCGCAGGCGGTCTTGGGCACTGACCCTGCCGCCAACGGCAAGGGCGCGGCGTGTCGTGCCCCGCAGCCGTGAGGTGACGGGCGGCTAGTTCCGCTGGCATTGCCCGGGCGGGTTTGTCCGGGCGGCGGAGGTTGGCGCCCGGTGCTACGATGCCGCAGTTTTCCGATTCGTGCCGCCGCCTTCATGTCAGTTCCCGCTCGCCGGCGCGTCACTGCGGCATTGCTGGCCATGCCGTTTGCGCGTCCGTGGCTGCCAGCCACCGCTGCCCAATTCCAGTCTCACGTCCAGCCCTTGCATCTACTGGTCGGCTATGCGGCCGGCGGCGGCGCGGATCATGTCGCGCGCATCGTGGCGGACAGCCTCGGCGGCGATGGCGAGCCTGTCATCGTCGACAATCGACCGGGTGCGTCTGGCCAGATTGCCATGCATGAGGCTGCGCGGGCCGGTACCGACCGGCAGACGCTGCTGCTGGGCACGGTCGGCTCGGTCAGTATCGGTCCCTTGCTGGCTGGCAGCCCCGAAGCGCCGGCGCGTCAGCTGCAACCGCTGGCAATCGTCGCCAGTACGCCCCACGTGCTGTTGATGGCGGGCGACGGCACCCGGACCCGGCCAGACCAGGCACGCGCCACGCTGCAACGGCTGCTTGACGATGCCCGCGTACGTCCCGGTGAAATCGCCTACGCCTCTCTTGGCATTCATTCCAGCGCCCATCTGGTGGGTGAGCTGATGTGCCGCCAGGCCGGCGTTTCCATGGCGCATGTTCCGTATCCCGGCAGCGCGCGTGCGCTGGTGGACCTGCAGGGCGGGCACGTCGCATTGCTGGTCAGCACCCTGCAGGCTGCGTTGCCATTGATGCGGCAAGGCCGTGTGCGCGCCCTCGCGGTCACGGGCCGGGCACGCAGCCCATTGGCCCCAATGGTGCCGACGTTCTCCGAAGCCGGCATCGCCGGGATGCCGCAGGAGGCGTGGTACGGTGTGCTGGCGTCGCCAGGCGTGCCGGAGACGCGCCGGGTGACATTGTTCATGCGCTTGACTCGCCTGCTGCGCGAGCCATCGCTGCGACAACGGCTGGCGCAGGACGGCGCCGAGCCGCTGAGCCTGACCGGCCAGCAGGCCATCGACTATCTCGAACAGCAACGCGAAGTGTGGCGGCAAGCGCTGGTGGCGGTCTCGGGCCGGCTGGGGTGAGCACGCGCCTTCTTGCCGCAAGAAATGCCGCAAGAAATCGGACGGACAGTCGAGTCGGATTTGACGACGCCGTCTCAACGAAAGACGCCGGAACACCCATGGCGGATGCTCCGGCGCAGGACCCCGTTTCTGAGGCACGTCTTGACTTCAGACGCGGTGTGACAACCGTGGAGATGTCACTGCGGGGCCCGGAAAGCTAATGTCGGCAGAGTTGAAGTCCGTCGCAGCGTTACTGCTGACGGTTTTTGTCCTGCTGAGAACCTTGCTGCGATCCCTGCTGGCTGCCCGTGCCGCTTTGCTGCTGGTGCTGGCCCGAACCCTTGTCCTGGTTACCCATCTGGCCACCACCCTGCTGGCGTTGCTGATCCTGGCTACCTTGCTGCTGGTTGCCGCGCTGGCCGGGTTGCTGCTCCTGCTGCTTTTGTCCCGATTGGGATTGGCTACCTTGCTGTCCGGATTGGCTACCTTGCTGCTGTCCCATTGCTGTCTCCAAGTCCAATTCGCGGCGGGCTGCCGCATGGATGTAGCAGCAATCGGCGTGCCACGCGCCAAAGTCGGGGGTATGGCATCTGTCGGACATACAGGTAGCCGATGCACGACATGCCCGGTTGTCGCGATTTACAACGCATGCAGGGTTTTCACGCCAGAAGGGTGGTATGTCCGTGCCGCATGCGTTGACGTGTGCGCATGCTTCCGTTTAACGGCCCATGGCATGGGCATCGGCGGGATGTGGGCGATTCGTGCCGTGGCTTTGGAACGCTCCTTGCAGAAATCAGAGGGGCCGGACCCCGCAGCAGCGCGAAGTGCGCTGCAATGGGGTGTCGGCATACGTGCATCCGTGTGAATCGGCCTTGATTCATTGCGATTCAAACGCTAACAAGGAGATAGCACCATGAAAACCGTACATAAGCTTCGCATTGCCATGATGGTGACGGCGCTGGCCGCCGCCGGTGGGGCTCACGCGCTGGACAACGGGGGCTTCATGAAGGTCGCCGATACGAGTACAACGAGCGGATCGGCGATGCACCCCGCCCCCGCGAACAACGCATCCGGCATGTCGAGCCGTACCGAGGGCGACCGGACAAACGGCGCTACCACTGACTCCAGGACCGATGCCAGCGCAGACAACGCGAAGCAGGCGGTAACGGACAGCGCCCTGACCACCAAGATCAAGACGAAGCTCCTGACCGCGAAGGACCTGAAGTCCACCGGCATCCACGTCAAGACCAAGGATCGCGTGGTGAACCTGACCGGTTCGGTGCCGAGTTCAGAGCAGAAGCAACTGGCGGTGGATACGGTGAAGTCGGTGGAGGGCGTGGATTCGGTGAGTGACAACCTGAAGGTGTCGTCCCGCTAAAGGGGTGCGGGTGTCGTCCCGCCAGATCCGGTGGCAACGCGCCGCCCTGTAGCCACCCTGTAGCGATCGGTAGTATCGGTTGATGATGCGCGGCGACTGCGGTCGCCCCTGCGCTGAGCCGCGACCCTCCCACGTGTCGCGGCTCTTTTTCTTGTGCTTCCTGTGTCTTGTTGTGCTGCGTGGGGCTTCGCTGTCAGGCAGCCTTGCGCGCGGCACTTCGCGTCGAGGATTTTGCGGCTTTTGCGACTTTCTTCGCGGCCCGCTTCCGTGCCATTGCCTTCTTTTCCGTGGTGCCGGCAGCGGGTTTCCTACCGGGAGATGAGGTCGACGAGGTTGATGCGGTCTTTGATTTGGCCGTAGCCTTTTTCGCGGCCGGCCGCTTGGCTGCGGTGGCGGTGCCGCGTCGTGCGGGCTTCTGCTTCGGTGTCACCGCCGCTTCTTCGGCATCCGCTTCTTCGGCAACCTCCGCTTCGGCGCCTTCCTGGCGCTTGCCACGCTGTCCCAGGCTCTGCTTGAGCAGCGCCATCATGTCGATGACCTTGGCGCCCTTGCGGGCGGGGGCCGCCGTTTCGTCGGCCGCAGGCGTCAGCAGATGAGTCTTGCCGGCCTTGACCCTGGCGTGGATGCGGGCCAGCAGGTCCTCGCGATAGGTGTCGTGATACTGCTCGGGCCTGAAGACCTCGCTCATGTCTTCCACGAGCTTGGCAGCCATCTGTATCTCGCGGGCACTGGCGGCGTACTTCTTCCCGCCGGGCAGGCTCAGGTCGGCCACGGGCACGACTTCGTCCGCGAAGCGCATCGTGTTGAGTACCAGCGCCTTGCCCGCAACGAGCAGCGCCGCCAGATGCTGACGGTTCCGTAGCACCACCAGCGCCAGGGCGGCGCGTCCGGTTTTGCGCATGGTTTCATGCAGCAGCGCATAGCCGCGCTCACCGCGCTTGTCCGGCTCCAGGTAGTAGGGGGTGTCGAAGTAGTAGGGCGGAATCGCGGCGGCGTCGACGAAGCTGACGATATCCACCGTCTGCGTGGCCTCGACGTTGGCCTGTTTGAAGTCCTCGTCAGTCAGTACGACGTACTCGTCCTTTTCGTACGCGTAGCCCTTGACGATGTCGTCACGGTCCACCGGCTTGCCGGTGTGCTTGTTGATGCGTTGATAGCCCACCGGTGACATGTCGCGCTTGTCCAGCAGATCGAGATCAAGCGAATGCGCGCGTGACGCCGGTTTGACCGTGATGGGGATGTTCACCAGCCCGAAGCTGATGGCGCCCTTCCAGATCGCGCGCGACATAGCCGTTCAGCCGTCCGGTCGCTCAGGCCGCCCGCTGGGGCGGAGGCGGCGGCATGTCGCCGGGAGGCGGGTCGTTGACAGGCTCCGGTGTCGTGTCGGGCGGCTCTGGCGGCGGCATTTCCGGCTTCGGCGGCGTGATATCCGGTTCGGGGGTGATATGCATTTGCATGGTTGTCCTTGTGCGGGCGCTAGCCTCTCAGGCGTCGAGTTCTTCGAGCAGGCGCGTCAGGGCGTTGAGATCGGCTGGCTTCACCAGATGCAGATCGAAGCCGGCAGCGCGGGTACGGCGACGGTCGTCAGGCTGGCCGAATCCGGTCAGCGCCACCAGCCGGGCATTGCGCAGTTCGGGAATTTCGCGCAGCCGGCGGGCGGTTTCAAAGCCGTCCATGGTTGGCATCCCCAGATCCAGCAGGACGACATCGGGACGCACGGTGGCGGCGCACGCGATGGCGCTCATGCCATCGGGGGCGGTGACCACGGTGTGGCCCAGCGTTTCGAGCGTCATCGTCATGGCCTCCAGGGCATCGACGTTGTCATCCACCAGCATGATCGTATGCGTGGCTGTGGATGCCACACGCGTCTTGCCGCTTGCCGGATGCCAGGTCTGCCAGGGTTCCACAGGCAGTTCGACGATGAACGTGCTGCCCAGGTTCCGCCCCGGGCTTTCGGCGCTGATGCGGCCGCCATGCAGGGTCACCAGTTTCTGGACCAGCGTCAGGCCGATGCCGGCACCTTCTCGCGCGGCAAACGCGTCGGGGTCGGTCATGGCCGGTTGTAGGGCTTCCGGCTGCATCTGTTGCGTCTGCTGGGCCTGTTGCGTTGGCTGCGGCTGCTGCGACGCGTGCCGCCCGGCAGCGGTGCGGTCATCATGCTCGCCCGCGCCGTGTGCCGTCGCGTCGCCGCTGGCGACCGGTGCGAGCGGGTCGAAGAGTTGCCGCTGCATGTCCGGCGACAGACCATTGCCGTTGTCGCGCACGCGCACCACGACCTTGCCATCGGCCGCCGTGGCTTCGACGGCGATCTGTCCGCCTTCCGGCGTGAACTTGGCGGCGTTGTGCAGCACGTTGGCAAAGATCTGAGTGAGCCGCACCATATCGCCCCGCACGGGTAGCGGTTGCTCTGGCAGCGACAGGCGCAGCGTGTGGTGGCGCGTTTCCAGCAGTGGCCGCACGGTCTCGACGGCCGTATTCAGCGCGCCGCGCAGTTCCACCAGGTCGCGTCGCAGCGTGATCTTGCCCTGGTTGAAACGGGACACGTCCAGCAGTTCGTCGACCAGCCGGGTCAAGTGGTGCAACTGCCGGCTGATGATGTCGCGGGCCCGGAACATGTCCTCGCGGCTGGGCGAGAACTGCTGCAGCAGGTCAACCGCACTGCGCATTGGCGCTAGCGGGTTGCGCAGTTCGTGGGCCAGCATGGCCAGGAATTCGTCCTTGCGGCGCTCTTCGTTATGGAGCGTGCGCTCGGCGCGGTTGTGGCGCGTCACGTCCTGGCAGATGCCAGCCACGCGCAGGCATCGCCCATCGGCGCCGCGCACCGGAAATGCCCGCATATGCACTTCACGGATCTCGCCGTTGGGTCGTTCCAGCTGGAACTCCGAATCCAGACGGCCATCGCGCAGCATGCTCTGCCATTCCACTTCCATGCGCGCGCGATCGTCGGCGGTCACCCACTGCAGCCAGCGGGTCGGGTCCTGCTTGACGGCATCGGCGGGGCGGCCCCACAGGGCCTCGAACGACGGGCTCACGAACAGAAAGCGGCGTGTGGCGGGATCGATGATCCAGACCACGTCGGCCAAGGCTTCGGCCAATTGGCGGAACAGGTCTTCGTTCTCATGCAGCGCCTGCGACGTGCGCCGGAAGGCGTCCTCGGCCCCCCGCATCCGCAGCAGCGCGTTGATGTTCGATACCAGCTCCTCGGGTTCCACCGGCTCCACCAGGAAGGTGTCCGCGCCGCCGTCCAGCGCTTGCACGCGGCGGTGGGAATCGGTCACACCGGGCGACGTCAGCAGCACCATGGTGCGGGCGGTTTGCGGATCGCTCTTGATCAGGCGGCAGACATCCAGGCCGTCGATGTCGGAAAGCTGGCCGGAGAGCAACACCAGGTCTGGCGCGTGCTGGCGGACCAGCGACAGCGCGGCCTGTCCGTCGGAAGCCTCCAGCACGGCGAAATCCGCGCGGTTCAGGATACGGCTCTTGACGTAGCGCGGCCCCTCTCGGCCCTCGACATTGAGGACTAGCGGTCGACGCGTCGGGTGGTGGGCAGGCGTGGCGTTCATGGCTGACTGGCGGCAGACATCGCCGCTTTGGCTTTGGTAATGACAAAGGTAATGGCAAGGAATGGCGCGCCCAGGGCACGAGCCGGCACAGCATGCCCCCCTGCAACCTCCGCAGGTGGCGCCGACCTATCCTGAGTTGTAATTTTTACCTTCATTCCGCCCATATCGGTTGTATTTATGACATTCCTGCAAAAGGTGGTGGATGGGACGTCAATCGCCCAGCATATGGATAGGCAACCTTGCTCCGGCGGCGCGTGCATCGGCCGGCGACGCCAGCAGGTAAGCCAGTGCCAGCATCAGCACACCAATGACGGCGCGCTGCCAGAATTCGCGCGAATACCAGGGATCGGGGTCTTGTCTCATCGTTTCCAGTCCAGCCTTGGGCATTTCGGGCCCAGGTTCTGGGTGCTGAGTGGCAAGAACCGTGCCGCGCATGGCGCGATGGCTGACAGACGGACGCCGACACGGTGGCCGGGCGCTGTGGCGTTAAGGGATGCGCGTGCCGCAATCAGGCGTTGTCGAGCAGCTTGCGGGCCTGCGTGAGCGTCTGGCGCACCTTGTCGTGGCCGCCCCATGGGTCGTGGCGCGCCAGTTCGTCGAGCCGGGGGTCGACGTTGGCAATCGTCCACTGCGCGGCGCCGGTCAGGTCGTCGAGTTCGTCCCAACTGACCGGGATCGAGACCCCTAGCCCCGGCCGCGCCCGTGCCGAAAAGGCGGCGGCCGTGGTAGCGCCGACACCGTTGCGCAGGTAATCGATGAAAATCTTGCCAACCCGGTTGCGCGGACCGCTCTTTGCTACAAAGCGTTCGGGAATGGTGCGCGCCATATGTGTCACGACGTCCTGCGCGAAATCGCGCACGGCGTCCCAGCCCGCGCGGGGAGACAGCGGCACCACCACATGCAGTCCCTTGCCGCCGCTGGTCTTCAGGAAGCTCTGCAGCGACAGCGCGTCGAGCAGCGCCTTGACCAGGCTGGCGGCCTCCTGGATCTCGCGCCAGCTGACGCCTTCGCCGGGGTCGATGTCGAAGACGATCTGGTCGGGCTTGTCGATCGCGCGCGCCCTGGCATTCCAGGTGTGGAATTCCACGACGTTCAACTGCGCCGCCTCGACGATTGCCGACGCCGTGGTAATTTCCAGCAGGGGCGGATGGCCCGGCCACAGTTCGGGTTCCAGCGCCTTGACGCCCTTCACGTGCAGCGTGTCGCCATGACGCTGGAAGAACTGCTCGCCATCGATACCGGACGGCGCACGGACCAGGGCCAGCGGGCGCCCACGCAGGAATGGCAGCATCAGCCCGGCGGCGTGGGCGTAGTAGCCGACCAGATCGCCCTTGGTCAAGCCTGTGGATTTGTCGATCACGCGGTCCGCATGGCTGACCACGACGTTGCCAATGGCGGCCTTGGCGGCCCTGGTTGCGGGTGTCCTGGAAGCCGACTTGGTGGCCGGCTTGGCGGCGGCCTTCGTTCCCGCCCTGGCGGCGGTCTTTGTGGTGGCTTTCGCGGCGGTCTTTGCCCACGGGGCGCCGGTTGGCGTATCGGAGCGGGCGGGCACCTCCAGCGTCACCGCGGCGGCCGGCTTGTCGGTGCGCAGGGCATGGAACACGGAATGGCGGATGCGGCCCTCGCGCGTCCAGGCGCCGAACGTCACTTCGGCCACCAGCCTGGGCTTGACCCAGTGCCCCTTGATGCCGCGCGGCAGTGGCGCGAACGGCGTGTCGTCGGTGCGCAGCGCGTCCAGCTGCTTGCGCAGGGCATCGAGCATGGCCGTGTCGAAGCCGGTGCCGACATTGCCGACGTAACGCAGCTTGCCGTCCGCGTCATGCAGGCCCAGCAGCAGCGATCCCAGCCCGCTGCGGCTGCCCTTGGGGTCGGTGTAGCCGCCAATCACGAATTCCTGCCGGTTCTGGCACTTGAGCTTGATCCAGGAGCTGGCGCGTGCGCTGACGTAGGGGGCGTCCACACGCTTGCCGATGATGCCTTCGAGCTTCATGCGGCAGGCCGCATCGAGCATGTCGGCCGGAGCGCCTTCAAAGTTGTCGCTGAAGCGCAACCGGTTGGACGCATGCCCGGCCAGCAGGCCATGCAGCAGGGTGCGGCGTTCCGCCAGCGGCACGGCGCGCAGGTCGTGCCCGGCGAACCAGGGCAGGTCGAATGCGTAGTACTGGATGGATTCGGCGTGGGCCGTTTCAAAGGCATTCTGCAAGGCCTGGAAATCGGTGATGCCGTGCGCGTCCACCACGACGATCTCGCCATCGAGCCACCCATCGGGCCAGCCCAGGCTGGCGATCTCGGCGGCCAGCGCGCGCAGCTTCGAGGTCCAATCGTTGCCATTGCGCGTGAACAGGCGCACATCCGTGCCGTCGATGCGCGCGACGATGCGGTAGCCATCGAACTTGATCTCGTATTGCCACTGGGTGGGGTCTGCGGGCGGCTTGTCGACCAGCGTGGCCAGTTGCGGCGCCAGCGCCAGGGGCAGGGCCGCCTTCTTGGCCCCGGCCGGCAACGGGGGCAGCTTGCCGCTGCCCTTCTTCGATGACGCCTTCGCCGCCGCTTTAGTCGACCCTTTAGTCGACCCTTTCGCCCCCGCTTTGGTCGACGCTTTCCGTTTCGCGCTGGCGGCTTTGCCCGCCGCCGCCTTGGCCGTGCCGGCCAGCACGCTGTCGGGCATGGCGTCCACCACGTCGAACTCCGACGCGGGCCGCGCATACGCGTCGCGCTCCTTGATCAGCAGCCAGGCGTTGTCGTCGGGCGCCTTCTTGCCGCCCATGCGCACCAGCGCCCAGTGGCCCTGGAGCTTTTCTCCGCGCAGCTCGAACTTCAGCTTGCCGTCCCGATAGCCGGCCTCCGGGTCGGCGTCGGGAATCCATACGCCGCGATCCCAGACGATGACCGTGCCCGCGCCGTAATGGCCGGCGGGTATCACGCCTTCAAAGTCGGCGTAGTCCAGCGGGTGGTCTTCCACGTGAACGGCCATGCGCTTGTCTGCCGGATCGAAGCTTGGCCCTTTCGGTACGGCCCAGCTCTTGAGCGTGCCGTCCATTTCCAGCCGGAAGTCATAGTGCAGGCGCCGCGCCGCGTGCTTCTGGATAACGAAGGCATGGGAATTGTTGCCGCTGGCAGCCTTGCTGGCGCAGGGCGCGCGCTTGCCGCTGGGTTCGGGCGTGGCCGCGAAGTCGCGCTTGCGCTGGTACTTGCCCAGCGGGGCATCTGACGCGGCGGGGGCAGCGGAGGCAGCGGTTTTGGCCATGAACGGACACGTCCGGGCGGGTGGCGGTGCCTTCAGCTTATGCAGCGCACGCCGCGTGCGAAAGCGGGGGCCGTCCTACACCGGCAGGCGACATTTTTCCTTGTTTGTAATTCCTGACCGCATTTGCTGCGCCGCACATCGGCCAGGGGGCATGGCCGGCGCGGGCACGGGTTGTGCGACGGCAGGCAGGGATCTGATCCGACTCCACCCCTTCCATCGACTCAACCCATCCAGGCAAGAGAGGCATCATGAAGACGCTGAAGAAGATTGGCTCGCAGGTCATCGTGCTGACGGGCGCCACGAGCGGCGTGGGCCTGATCACGGCTCGCAAGGCCGCCGTGCTGGGCGCCAAGCTGGTGCTGGTGGCGCGCGGCGAGGATGCGTTGCACAAGCTGGCCGAGGAACTGCGCGAGCACGGTACCGAAGTCATCACCGTCACCGCCGACGTGGGCAAGCACGAGGACGTGGCGCAGATCGCGCAGTCGGCCATCGAGCGCTTTGGCGGCTTCGATACGTGGGTCAACAATGCCGGCGTGACGATCTTCGGCCGCCATGACGATGTGCCGCTCGAGGACCACCGCCGGCTATTTGAAACGAACTACTGGGGCGTGGTGCACGGGTCGCTGGCGGCCGTGGCCCACCTGCGGCAGAACGGCGGGGCGATCATCAACATGGGCAGCGAGTCATGCGACTGTCCGCTGCCGCTGCAGAGTTCGTACGTGGCGTCGCAGCATGCCATCAAGGGATTTACCGACACCCTGCGGCTGGAACTGGAGCAGGAAAAGGCGCCCGTATCGGTCACCCTGATCAAGGCGGCGGGGCTGGATACGCCGATCGTCACCCACGCTAAGAACTTCCTGCACGTGGAGCCGAAGCAGGCGTCGCCCCTGTACGATCCGTCGATGGCGGCCGAGGCCATCCTGTTTGCTGCCGAGCATCCGCGCCGCGACCTGTTCGTGGGCGCGTCCGCCAAGGCGTTCTCGGCGGCGGCGTACTACGCGCCGCACACGTTCGATCGCTTCATGCGGCGCTTCATGGGCCGCGCACAGCAAACCGACATGCCGGCGGGGCCGCGCGACGACAACACGCTGCATGCGGCCGGCAACAGCCTGGTGGAGCGGACGGGCGACCGCCGGGCGTTGAAGTCGTGCCCCTATACGGCCTCCACCCGCCACCCGATACTGACCACCGCGCTGGTGGTGGGCGCATCGGCGGCCATGGCCGCGCTGATGCGCCACCGGCGCGGGTAGGGGGCGGGGAGCCTTCAGATGATGATGTCGACCACACCGCCGTCGACGCGCAATGCCGCGCCGGTGGTGGCCGAGGCCTGCTTTGAGCACGCGTAGACGATCATGTTGGCCACCTCGTCGACGGTGGCCGCGCGCTGGATCAGCGACGTACTGCGGTGCGCCTTGACGAAATCGGCAGCCACCTCTTCGGCCGACTTGCCGGTCTTCGCGATTTCATCCTTGAGCATGGCTTCCACGCCTTCCGACAGCGTCGGACCGGGCAGCACCGAGTTGACGGTCACGCCAGTGCCGGCCAGCCGCTTGGCCAGGCCGCGCGACACCGCCAGCTGGGCGGTCTTGGTGAACCCGTAGTGGATCATCTCCACGGGGATATTGACGCCTGATTCCGACGCCACGAACACGATGCGGCCCCACTTGCGCTGGACCATGCCGAGCGCGTAGGCGCGTGAGAGCCGCACGCCGGTCAGCACGTTGACCTCGAAGAAGCGCGACCATTCGCTGTCCGGGATCTCGAAGAAGTCCTGCGGCTGGAAGATGCCCAGGTTGTTCACCAGGATGTCGATGTCGGGATGGGTCTTGACCAGCGTGTCGCTGACTGCGGCGTCGACCAGGTCGCCGGCAAAGCCCGTCACGTCGGCCTCGGGCACGGCGGCCTTCAACGCCGCGATGGCCTTGTCGACGCTGGCCTGGCTGCGGCCGTTAAGGATCACGCGTGCACCCGATTCGGCCAGGCCGCGCGCGGTGGCAAAGCCAATGCCGGCGGTGGACCCAGTTACCAGGGCGGTCTTGCCCGACAATTCGATCTTCATGTGAACTCCAGGGTTGGGGTAGGCCCGTCAAGTGTATGAAGTCGGAGGCAATGTGCAAGCCGGACGGCTGGAATGCAGCATTCCTGGCGTGCGTTGCCGCAAAAAAACGAAAAAGGCCGCAATCGCTGAACTGACCCCAGAAAGTTGGACAGTTGATTTGCTAGGCTAGAGAGGGCTGAGTCCTGTACTTCACGGGACTCAGCCCTTTAAGTTTGAGCTTGATGCGGTCGTGATTGTAATAGTGAATGTATTGGCGCAGGCCTTGCTGTAGCTCCTCGACGCTGGCGAACTTGTTCAGGTAGAAGAACTCGGACTTCAGGGTGCCGAAGAAGCTTTCCATGGTGGCGTTGTCGAGGCAATTGCCCTTGCGGGACATGCTGGGACGGATTCTGCGCTGTTTGAGCATCCGCTGATAGGCCGGCATCTGGTACTGCCAACCCTGATCGGAATGCAGCAGCGGTCGGTCCTTCGGGCTGAGGCGGCGGAACGCCTTCTTCAGCATATTGCTCACCATCTCGAAGGTGGGCCTACGGGCAGTCTCGTAGGCGATGATCTCGCCGTTGTACAGGTCCAGCACCGGGGAGAGGTACAGCTTCTCGCCGGCCACGTTGAATTCGGTCACGTCGGTTACCCACTTCCGATTCGGACGCCTGGCCTGGAATTGCCGTTGCAGAACATTGGGTGCGACACGGCCTACCGTGCCCTTGTAGGAGCGGTATTTCTTCGGCCGGACCAACGACTTCAGTCCCATCTCTCTCATGAGGCGCTGAACCGTCTTGTGGTTGACGATCGTGCCGGTTTGCCGGATTACCGCCGTGATGCGGCGGTAGCCATAACGGCCCATGTGCCGGGCAAAGAGTTCGCGAATGCGCGCTTTCAGCTCCGTATATTTGTCGTGGGCCTGCAGCACGGCCTGCTGGTAGTAGAACGTGCTGCGCGCCAGTCCTGCCACCCTCAGCAAGCCGGCCAACGGGTACTGCTGCCTCAGCTCAAGCACTATTTGCGCTTTTTGGGTTGCGCAGATGTCTTGCTCGCTTGAACCAAGGCGTCGAGCTTTTTTAGGTACGCGTTCTCCATGCGCAGGTAGTCCAACTCTTCAAGGAGTTCTTCGCGCGTGCGCGTCAGGTCGCCTGATGACCGCGATGGCTTTGTCTTGGGAGTCCGTTGTGGCATCTTGCTGGGCCGTCGTCCCCTGGGGCGAGGCGTCAGAGCTTCTAAACCCCCAGCATCATACTGGCGTTCCCACACGCCAATGGCGCCGCTACCGCGGATGTCGAACAGCGCCGCCACTTCCCGATGCGACAAGCCTTGGCGGCGCATCCGCTCAAGCACGGAGAGCTTGAACTCTGCGCTGTAGGTCTTGTACCTGCGCTTGAGACTGGCTTGGCCATGCAGCCGATAGGCTGCAACCCACCGCCGCACCGTCCCCTCGTCAATCCCATAGCGCTTGGCGAGCGCGCCGGCCCCTGCGTGCCCGGTCAGATACTCCTTGATGACCGACAGTCTGAACTGCTCGGTGTACCTATACATGAAAACACCCCAAAAGTTGGTGTCCAACTTTTGGGGTGCAGTTCATCGCTTGCGGCCTTCGGTGCGTGCCCGGGAAGGGCAGGCGCTTAGTGGAACAGCTTCATCGCCTGGGTGATGGTGTTCGACACACCCCACACCAGCGGTACGAGCACGTAGAGCCAGAAGACGGCCAGCAGGCCCTTGTTGGTCGGTTGTGCGTTGAGGTTCTGGTTTTCCATTTGCATGACTCCTGATCAGTGGGCCGCGCCGGCGCTGGCGCCCAGCTTGGCCACGTCGGCATCGCTCATGTGGTGCTTGGCGTTGACGCGCGACACCACCAGGTTGCAGATGAAGCCCACCACCAGCAGGCCGGCCATGATGTGCAGCGTCATGGCATAGGCCGAGGCGCCGGTCACGCCGTGCGCCACCTGGTATTCGCGGATGTAGTTCACCAGCACCGGGCCGGCAATGCCCGCGGCTGCCCAGGCGGTCAGCAGACGGCCGTGGATGCCGCCGACGAAGGCGGTGCCGAACATGTCGGCCAGGTAGGCCGGGATAGTGGCGAAGCCGCCGCCGTACATCGACATGATCACGCAGTAGCCCAGCACGAACAGCGCGATATTGCCGCTGGCGCCCAGTTGCGGCACCAGCCAGTACAGCACGGCGCCCAGCGCGAAGAACACGAAGTAGGTGTTCTTGCGGCCGATCCAGTCGGACGACGAGGCCCAGAAGAAGCGGCCACCCATGTTGAACAGCGACAGCAGGCCCACGAAGCCGGCGGCGGCCGCGGCGCTCACGGAACCCTTGAAGCTTTCCTGGATCAGCAGCGAAGCCTGGCCGAGCACGCCGATACCGGCCGTCACGTTCAGGAACAGCACCAGCCACAGCAGGTAGAACTGCGGGGTCTTCAGCGCTTCGTCGATGTGCACGTGGTTACGCGTGATCATCTTGTTCTCGACCACGGGCGGGGTCCAGCCTTCCGGCTTCCAGCCGGGTGGCGGAACGCGGATGGCCAGCGAACCGATGGTCATCGAGATGAAATAGCCCACGCCCATGACCAGGAAGGTCTGGGTGACGCCCACCGAGGTGGCGCTCTTGAAGTAGTTCATCAGTGCCACGGACAGCGGCGCGGCGATCATCGCGCCGCCGCCGAAACCCATGATGGCCATGCCGGTGGCCATGCCGCGGCGGTCCGGGAACCAGCGGATCAGCGTCGACACCGGCGACACATAGCCCAGGCCAAGTCCGATGCCGCCCAGCACGCCGTAGCCCAGGTAGAGCAGGACGATCTGGTGCGTGTAGACGCCCAGCGCGGAAATCAGGAAACCGCCACCAAAGCAGCAGGCGGCCGTGAACATGGTGCGGCGCGGGCCGACACGTTCGAGCCATTTGCCGGCAAATGCGGCCGAAATGCCCAGGAAGAAAATCGCCAGCGAGAAAATCCAGCCCAGCGTGGTCAGCTTCCAGTCATCAGCCACGGATTCGGTAATGCCGATCACCTTGGAAAGGGGGGCATTGAATACCGAAAACGCATAGGCCTGGCCGATGCAAAGATGCACTGCAAGCGCGGCCGGCGGCACCATCCAGCGGGAAAATCCCGGTTTGGCGTAGGTGGCTTCTTTCGAGAAGAACGGCGCCGACCCTTGGGACGGCATGCCACCTTCATTCATAACACTGCTCATTGGATGTTCTCCAGTCGTGGATCCTCGGTAATCCGTCCGTGCAGTCTGGCGCGCCCGCCGGGTCTGGTTAGCCCGTCGGTTGACCCCGTCACACCCTGGGTTGGATTACCTCCAGAGGTTGTCGCCGTGCCGGGCTTTCAGAGACGTTTTGGCCCGGGAATAGCGACAGTTGCTACGGGGTTGCTACAAAACGGATAGACGGAATTCGGGCGCGCGGACGCGCGCCGGCGAGACCCGAAGGGGCCGGGAATGAGGGCGGCTGGAGACGCGTGCTGCGTCCCATCATGGAATGGATCATTGTTTTTCCGGCTGGGGCGAACAATATATGCAGGAGGTTGCATATATTGCCGTGGAAAATATTATGCGCAGAACCATAGCCGCCCGGATTGATCACTTCAATAGGCTAAAGATGACATATTCCCCAGATACCTGAATTTATGGTGCTCATGAGAAAAAATTCGGAGTGGTTTCCAGTATTCGTTTGATTTTCACCACACTCCGGTAGCCATTGGGCGGCCGGTTTGGCCCTCGCCGGCGGGCCGCCGGCGCAAACATCAGCCATGGATTTGCCTGGTCGTATGTCAAGACAGGCTGTCATGAAATGGACATGGACAGTCACTACGATCCGTTCCCGTGGCGGTTTTCCTCTGCCATGAAAGGACAAGCCGGTCGAACCAGAAATGGGGTGCAACGGGCGACATAGTGGGTGTCGCGCGGACCGGCGCATTGACGCGCTGCGGCCAGAACCTGGCTGCGGCGTTTTTTTTTGCCCGCGATTTGTACCGGGCAGCGGCCGGACATGCAACAGATAGTTGGATGTATGCCTCATTCATGTCGGGTTCAACTTGTTGTCATAAACGCCCAATAGGATGCGTTCCGGCGCGGCTTTGTGCCGCCGACCTCACAAGGGCGAATGACCGGCCATTGGCAGGGCGCGTTCGATAACAACCAGACGGGAACCATACAGATGTTTGAAAAACCTGACGCTTCGCGCCGCAAGGCACTGAAACTCCTGGCCGGCGTGCCGATGCTGCCTCTGGGCCTGGCTTCCACGTCGCTGCTGGCCGGTTGCGGCGGCGGCGACGATGCGCCTGCAGCGGTGACGCCGGGCGGTACGCCAGGCACCGTTACCCCGAGCTTCGCTTCGGCCGAGTTCACGGCCATGCCGGCACCTTCGCTGAGCAACCCGGCCGCCATGGCCACGACCACGGTCGGCTCCAGCCTGTCGGTGAAGCTGAGCGACGGCAGCACCCAGACCTACAAGCTGGCGTACCAGCCGTTCTTCATGACCGGCGACCTGGTGCCGGACGGCAACGGCGGCCAGATCTTGGCCGGCGGCTACTTCAACATCAACAACAGCCCGATCATCGATCCGTCGGTGGCTGGCAACAAGCAGTTCTTCTCCGATTCGCCGGACGGCACGTCGCTGCTGAAGATCGAAGGCGCCAAGGTTGCCGGCGTGAAGGGCAACACGGTCTTCGCCGTGGTGCAGTTCGAGTACACGACGTGGGACCAGGCCAAGGTCAAGGACATGTACGGCCGCCTGCCGTCGCCGATCGCCGTGCTGACACTGGACCAGGACCCGGCCACCGGCAAGCTGTCGCTGGTGAAGTACCACAACGTGGATACGTCGGGCGCCAACGGCCTGTGGATCACCTGCGGCGCCAGCCTGTCGCCGTGGAACACCCACCTGTCGAGCGAAGAGTACGAGCCGGACGCGCGCACCGCTGCCACGAACGCGCAGTGCCTCGACTATGCACTGAACCTGTACGGCACCGCGTCGGTCCCGTTCAACCCGTACCTGTACGGCCACCTGCCGGAAGTGACGGTCAACGCCGACGGCACGGGCTCGATCAAGAAGCACTACTGCGTGGGCCGCATCTCGCACGAACTGGTGCAGGTGATGCCGGACAACCGCACGGTGCTGATGGGCGATGACGCCACCAACAGCGGCCTGTTCGTGTTCGTCGCCGACAAGGAAAAGGACCTGTCGGCCGGTACGCTCTACGTGGGCAAGGTGGGGACTGGCTTCTCGGTGGACCCCGCCGCGGCCGGCGCCGATATCACGTGGATCAAGCTGGGCCACGCGACGAGCGCGCAGGTGGAAGCCTGGGCGAAGTCGCACACGTTCGCCGACATCATGGACTACTCGGCCACCGATCCGGGCGACACGACGTACAAGAAGATCATGTACAGCGGCGCCGCACAGTGGGTCCGCGTCAAGGCCGGCAAGGAACTGGTTGCCGCATTCCTGGAAACCCACCGTTACGCAGCCCTGATGGGCGGCAGCATGGGCTTCACCAAGATGGAAGGCACGACGGTCAACATCAAGGACAAGATCGCCTACTCTGCGCTGCAGAACATCGTCGACTCGATGGTGCTCAACAACACGGCCAAGGGCTGGTATGCCGAAAGCAACATCAGCGTGCCTGCCGCGATCAATTCGGGCGGCGTGATGCAGCACAAGCTGGCCGGCGGCCAGTCGGATACGTCGGGTGCCGCCATCAACAGCGAATGGATGCCGGTGCATACCCAGGCGCTGATCGTCGGCAAGGACATCACCGCTGACGCGCTGGGCAATACGTCCGATCCGGAAACCATCGGCAACCCGGACAACCTGAAGTTCTCGGAAAAGCTGCGCACGCTGTTCATCGGCGAGGACAGCAGTCGCCACACCAACAACTTCCTGTGGGCGTACAACGTCGACACGAAGAAGCTGTCGCGCCTGATGTCGGTGCCGGCTGGTGCGGAATCGACGGGCCTGCACGCCGTCGACGAGATCAACGGTTGGACCTACATCATGAGCAACTTCCAGCACGCCGGGGATGGCATCAAGACGCAGGTCAAGACGCAGGTGGAGCCGCTGGTGTTCGCCAACTACAAGAACGGCCTGGGCGCATCGGTGGGTTACCTGACCGCCGACGCCACGAGCGTGAAGCTGGGCAAGTAAGACTGGCTGCCGTCAGTCATGAAGGCGCCGCGGGCCATCCGGTCCGCGGCGTTTTTTTCGAGGGTCCCGTCAGAAGGCCCGGACATTCCGCACATTGAGTCACGGCTGCGTCACTTTCGCTCTCTACCATCGTCGGGCTGTTAGAGCCCCTGCGCCCAAGGGTGCAACGGCGCAGGCCATAAGATGTGAACAAGAGAGTTGTATGACCCGGAAGAAGCCGTTTCACCATCCCTTGGCCGCGCTGATGACAGCGTCGGCATTGCTGCTCGCAGCGTGCGGCAGCGACGACAATCCCAATGCGGGGACGAACCCGCCGGCAGCAGGCCCGACGCCGAGCCAGCCCGCCGAGGCAGCGACCACGAAGGTCGCCTTCATGCCCGACATCCACTTCCACGACGTGTATGCCACGTTCCAGGACGGGTCGTTTCCGGGCGTGCCCAACAGCAAATCGGGCCGCAATGCGACCATCCGCCTGATGCAGGCGCAGATGACGTCGACGCGCCTGTTCAACGAGAATTACTTTGCCTTCCTGGCCGCGCTGGACGACGCGGTGGCGCGCGGCATCAAGTTCATTGCACTGCCCGGCGACTTCTCCGACGACGGCCAGCCCGTGCATATGCGTGGCCTCAAGAAGGTGCTGGACCAGTACAGCGAACGCTACGGCATCCAGTTCTTCGCGGCCCCTGGCAACCACGACCCGAACCGCCCGCTTGCGCGTGCCGGCGGCAAGTCAGACTTCCTGGGCATCGATTCGTCCAATGGCCGCGTCGGCTTTCCGCAGCCGGTCTATAGCCGTGGCGGCAACGCGGACTGTTCGTCGGGCTATTCGGGGCAATGGGCCAAGGTCAACACGAGCTACTGCACCGAAGAGATCCAGGAAGGCGGCTACGCGACGGTCATGAATGCGATCGAGCAGCACGGCCTGATGCCGAAGGGGTCGTACCGTTACTTTGAAACGCCCTACAGTCGGTATTCGCAGTCGAACTACTCGCTGCAGACCGCATTGCAGCAGGCTGACTGGGCGAACCGCCAGTACGAGATCTGCAAGGAAGGCACCGGCGGCCAGTTCAAGAAGCCGGCCTATACCTTCTGCAAGATGGTGCCCGATACCACCTATCTGGTGGAGCCGGTTGAAGGTCTCTGGCTGGTCGGCATCGATGCGAATGTGTACGTGCCGACCGGGCCGGGCCAGAACGATTTCAACGGCTCGGGCGACGCCGGCTACAACATGATGCTGACGCACAAACAACACGTGATCACCTGGCTGACGGACGTGGTGGCGCGTGGCAAGGCCGCCGGCAAGCAGGTCGTGGCCTTCAGCCACTTCCCGATGAGCGAGTTCTTCAACGGGGCTTCGGACGACATCATCGCGCTGCTGGGCGCAGGAAAGATGCAGATGGTGCGGCGTCCGAAAGAGGACGTCACACGTGCCCTGGCAGACACCGGCCTGCAGGTGCATGTGGGCGGGCATATGCACTTCAACGACACGGGCGTTCGCAACTACGACGGCAAGCACGCACTGGTCAACATCCAGGCGCCGTCGATGGCGGCGTATGTGCCGGCGTACAAGGTGCTGACCATCGGCCGCAATGACGTGGTGGATGTGCAGACCGTCCGGCTGGACAACGTGCCGCGTTACGACGAGCTGTTCGAGCACTATCGCGAGGAACACCGCTATTTCACCGACTTCCCGGCGATGATCCCGGGCGGCGGCGAACTGTGGGATGCCTCGATCCTGAACGCCACGAACTACGCCGACTTCAACACGCGCTACATGTCGGAATTGGTGCGCCTGCGGTTGCTGAAGGACGACTGGCGCTGCGAGATGCGCGAACTCGTGAAGAGCCCGCTGACGGGATCGGAGATGCTGATCCTGTCGCAACTGCAGACGACGGTCACGCTGAAGGAACTGGCGAATACCGGCACGCGCAACAACCTGTCCACGGCGTTCTTCAACTGCCTGGCGGATGCAGGCGGCGCCGGCACGGCCAATCCTCAGTACGCGACCGACTATGCCACGGCACAAGCCAAGGCCCGCGCGCTGGCACAGGCCAACGGCATGCAGCTCGAAGACTTCGACCAGTGGAAGGCGCTGGACCTGGCCGGTGACTTCGTGCGGCTTGCCAACGCCGGCGATCTCGCGTTCGCGGATATTCCCGACGCCCGTGCACGCCAGTACAAGCTGATTGCCCAGGCGCTGCAGGCCACGTCGTCCAGCATCACGCTGGCGGGCGAGCAGGTCAACAACAGCAACACGGTGGCGGCGTTGTATCAGGCGCGCTTCAAGCCGCTGATGGCGATCATGCTCAAGCTCGCCAACGGGGCGCCGACGCGCCATTTCACGATCGACCTGAAGTCCAATCAGTTGACCGATTTGACGAACGAGCCGTCGAAGTTCTGACGGGCATCCCTGCCGCTGGTCACCGCGCCACTCCCGCCACGGGAGTGGCGTTTTGCATCCTGCCGTGGCGAATGATGGCCCGCGCTACGCCTTGTAGGCTGCTGGCTGCCGCAGGCGGACATGGCGCTGGATTCCTAGAGATTGATGCGGATGGCACCGATGTTCCCCGATGGCCCGCCAGCGCCGAAGTGAATGCTCTCGTAAAGCGACCGCGGACATTCAGACGTCCGCGGCGGCTTGCCGCTCAGTTATCCTTGCGCCATTGCCAACCAACGGTTGTGAATACAACACAAGGATCATGGACAGGGCACGCGTCTTGACACTGTTTCTGGGCGTGGTGCGGGCCAGGAGTTTCGCCCGCGCCGCGGTGGAGGCCGGCGTGACGCCACAGGCCGTCAGCAAGGCCGTGCGGACGCTGGAAGAGGATCTGGGCGTGCGGCTGTTGCATCGCACGACCCGCAAGTTGAGCCTGACGGACGAAGGCGCCCGCCTGTTCGAGCTGGCCGACCCCGGGCTGCGTCAGTTGGACGAGGCTCTGGCGCAGGTGCGCATTGCCAAAAGCGAGGACGATGGCCTGATCCGGCTGACCGCGCCGCCATCGGTCGGCACGCACGTGCTGGTGCCGCTGATGCATCAGTTCCGCGCCATCTACCCGGGCATTACCTTCGACCTGCAATTGAGTGATCTCTTCACGGATCTGGTCGAGTCACGCATCGACATTGGCTTCCGTTCGGGTACGAGCCCGGGCCAGAACCTGGTGGCGCGCCGGCTTTGCGATCTGCCGATGGGGATCTGCGCGGCGCCCGCCTACCTGGAGCGCCATGGCGAGCCCCGCACGCTGGACGAACTGCTGCAGCACGCCTGCACCGGGTTCCGGCGGCCCGTGACGGGCCGCATGGTGCCCTGGGAACTGGGCATCGACGGCGACCTGGTGTTCCAGGATGTGCCGGCCGTGGCCACGTTCAACGACGTGCAGACCGAGATCGCCGCCGTGCGGGCCGGCATGGGCATCGGCCAGCTATCGATGTTCCTGATTCGTGACGACGTGGCTGCTGGCCGCCTGATACCGATCCTGCGGCAGTTCGACAGCCACAACGTCGGCCTCTATATGTACTACCCGCACCGCACCCATATTCCGGTGCGCGTACGTCGGTTCATCGATTTCGTGGCCGAAGCGGGACGCGTGGCGGGGCTGACCGACGTCTGAGCAGCGAATCTGCTCGCCGGGCCAACTCAGCTGGTATGAATCGGCGCCAGGGCGGCCTTCGGCGCGCTGGCCGACGGGATGCCCGTGGCGGTGCCGGGGCCTGTTGCGGTGTCGCAATGGCATGCGGCGGGCTTGACCTGCTGACGCTGGTGGGCGTTGGCACGCGCGCGTTCGATCACGGCAAAGTCGGGACCGGCAACGGCGGACAGCGAGGCAAGGAGGGAGGCTGCGCCACACAGGGCGAGCAGGGCGGACTTCATTGAAGACTCCGGTGGGTGGGGGAAACCGTTGCTGCCGATGATCCCCGTTTCCGGGTATAGCGTCCAAGACCGGTTTGTTATGCGGGGGATAGGCTGGGCCAATAGTGCGCGATTGGAGGCACAAGCCGGGCGGAAGGGTTGGCGCGGGCGCCGGTGCCGGGCGAAGCGTCGCCGCCATCTGTCACGTGCCGGAGCACGTCGAGCGTGATGCCAAACCGGTCATAAAACGACGATTCCAGATCATGGCTCGCCGGCCATCCCATGCGGCGCTTCAGCGAACCCAGGCTGGCATGCCCGCGATGCCCGTGCGTGGACTCAAACAGCAGCCGCATCAGGCGCTGTGTCCGGCACAGGTCGCCGAAGGCTGCGCCCTCCGCAAACAGCGTGCGCCGGATTTGCCTGGGCGACTCCCCAAGCAATTCGGCCGCGAAATCGGCGCTCCAGGGCAAGTCCGGCTGCAGGAAGATTCGCCGCGACAGCGCGCGATGCAGCAGACGGTGGTCGCCCGTGTCGCTGGCCGGCGCGATCTCGATCCGACATCCGGCCGGCTGCCCCGCGCAACCGGTCACCAGCAGGTCGACGCCATGGAATGGCTCGACGATGCAGGGCAGCCCGGGCACCAGCGTGCGCGCGAAGCCGTTACGCCGCATCACGGCCGTGCCGCGCGTGGCCGTCACCGTCATCGGAAACGCCGGCACGAGCCGCGCCAGGCGCAGATGCGATGCCGACTCGATGCTGAGCCGCATGTCGGCAGCCGGCTACAGCACGCCCTTGGTCCGCAGGTCCGCTACGGCTTGCGGACCGAGACCCAGGCAATCCCGCAGCACTTCGTCCGTGTGCTGGCCCAGCGCGGGCGGCGCGTGGCGCAGCGTGGGCGGCGTGTCGGACAATCGCAGCGGGCTGGCCGTGGAGCAGATCCGGTTGACGGTATCCTCTGCCGGGCGGTCGGCCGTCGCATAGCGGTACTGCTCCACGCGCAGCCCGCGATGCTGGACGTGCTCGTCGGCAAATGCCTGCCCGATGTTGTTGATCGGGCCGCATGGCACCGAAGCCGCCTCAAGCAGGCCGATCCATTCGTGGGTCGACTTCGCGCGAGTGACGTCGCTCATCATCGGAATCAGCGTGTCGCGATGGGTCACGCGGGCACTGTTGGTGGCGTAGCGCTCGTCGCGTGCCCAGTCGACATCGGCCACCTCGCAGAAGCGCGCGAACTGGCCGTCGTTGCCGATGGCCAGCAGCATGTTGCCGTCCCGGGTCGGGAAGTCCTGATATGGCACCACGCTGGGATGCACATTGCCCTGGCGCGTCGGCACCACGCCGGCATTCAGATAGCCGGCACCCTGGTTGGCCAGTACCGCCATGGCCACGTCGAGCAGCGCAATGTCGATCCGCTGGCCGCGCCCGGTGTGATGCCGGGCCTCGATCGCGCCAAGGATGGCGGTGGTGGCATACATGCCCGTGAATAGATCGATCACCGCCACGCCCACGCGCAGCGGCCCGCCACCGGGTTCGCCATCGGGCTGGCCCGTGATGCTCATCAGCCCGCTCATGGCCTGCACCAGCAGGTCATAGCCGGGCCGGGCCGCGTAGGGTCCGGTCTGGCCGAAGCCCGTAATCGAGCAGTAGACCAGGCGCGGGTTCAGCGCGCTGAGCGTCTCGTAGTCGAGCCCGTAGCGCTTGAGGCTGCCGGTCTTGTAGTTCTCGATGACCACGTCGCTCTGCTGCGCCAGCTCGCGCACCAGCTTCTGTCCTTCGGCCGTGGCAATGTCCACGGTCACCGAGCGCTTGTTGCGGTTGCACGCCGCGAAGTAGCTGGCCTGGCGCGTCGGGCCGTCGTCGCCATCCAGGTACGGTGGCCCCCAGTGCCGGGTGTCGTCGCCGGCGCCGGGCTTCTCGATCTTGATGACGTCGGCGCCCATGTCGGCCAGGTTCTGCGTACACCATGGGCCCGCCAGCACGCGGGAAAGGTCGAGCACGCGCAGATGGCTGAGTGCGCCCGTCTGCCGCGACGGCGGCGGCAGGCCGGGGGTGGATTCGTGGGAAGCGGTCATAGCAAAGGAATCAGGCGAAGCGAATCAGGGGGAGGGCGTTCACGCAATCTCGGCCCAGCCATGGCTGAGCACGACCTTGTCGCGTTCCAGCACCCTGGCACGCAACTGGAACTGGCCGGCATGCTGCGGATCACGCCAGATCTCGGTCACCAGCGTTTCACCGGGAAAGACCGGCGCGGTAAAGCGGATATCGAACGCGCGCAGCCGTGCCGGGTCATGGCCCGCGCATTGCCGCAGCAGCGCGTGGGCCACCAGCCCGTAGCTGGCCAGGCCGTGCAGGATCGGTCGCTCGAACCCGGCGGCGCTGGCCACGGCCGGATCGGCGTGCAGCGGATTGAAGTCGCCCATAAGCCGGTACAGCAGCGCCGCTTCGGGGCGCGTGGGCTGGGTATCGACGAAATCGGGCGGACGGTCTTCGGGCACCGGGCGCAGCGCCGGCAACGGTTCGTCGCTGGGCTGGCCGCCGTCCTGCTGGCTGTAGCCGCCGTCGCCGCGCAGGAACGACACCTGCTGGATCGTCGCCAGCAGTTCGCCCTGCACGGTTTCCAGCCGGCGCTCGGTGACCATGATGGCTCCCTTGCCCGCGCCCTTGTCGGTCAGGTGGGTAATGCGGTTGTGGCCCACCACCTCGGCATCGGCGGGCAGCGGGCGATGCAGCCGCAGCCGCTGCTCGCCGTGCAGCAGCTTGACCCAGTCGATGCCGGTATCGGGCTCGCGGGCCCAGAAGCCGGGATAGCCCAGCACCACGGCCTGCGACGGCAGTGCGCGCAGGCCGCCCGGCGTGCCTTCGTAGACGAAGGGCAGGGCCGACGCATCCATCGGGTCGTTGCCCAGGCCCAGGCTTAGCGCGTACAGCATGGTGTCGCGCAGGGTGTAGTGCTGGCGCACCGGGGAAAAGTCGCGGTTGCGCAGGTGCTGGTAGCGGATCGCCATCGGGTGCTCCGCTTCAGGCCGCTTCGGCCGGCGCGAAGACAGGCACTGGCGCGCCGCCCTCGGTCTCGGCAAAGCGCACCTTCACGCGCTGGCCAATGCGCACGCTGTCCAGGTCGGTATCGACGATATGGGTCAGCATGGTTACGCCTTCATCGAGCTTCACATAGGCGATGCAGAACGGATGGGGGCCGGCACGGCGCGTGATGCTGAACGAATAGATCTCGCCCAGGCCGCTGGCGTCTTTCCAGTCGGTGTCGCCCATGCAGAACGGGCACAGTGCGCGCGGGTACCAGTGGGGTTTGCCGCACGACTTGCAGTGGCGCACCAGCAGGCGGCCTTCGCGGGCGGCTTGCCAGAACGGCGCGTTGTCGGGCAGTTCGTCCGGGGCCTTGAAAACGGTGGGAACGTAGGGAGTGGTCATCGGTAGCCTCGCGCTTATTCGCGTTCCAGGATCAGGGTGGCCGAGCCATGGCGCGACCCCATGTAGCCGCCGGTCCCCTGGGCCAGCGCAAGCTGGCAGTTCTTGACCTGCACGGCCGGGTTGGCCTCGCCACGCAACTGGCGCACGGCCTCGATCACCTTGGTGATGCCGCCGCGATTGGCCGGATGGTTGTTGCACAGGCCGCCGCCGTCGGTGTTGATCGGCAGCTTGCCCACGCCCGCAATCAGGTTGCCGTCCATCACGAACTTGCCGCCTTCGCCCTTCTTGCAGAAGCCCAGGTCTTCCAGCTGCATCAGCACGGTGATGGTGAAGCTGTCGTAGATCGACGCGTACTGGATGTCGGATGGCGTAACGCCCGCCTCTGCGAACGCCGCCGCGCCGGACACGCGCGCGGCGGACCATGACAGATCCACCTGGCCGCCCAGCAGGCCCTTCACGTGTTCGCCCGCGCCCAGCACCTTGATCTTCGGCCGGTTCAGCTTCGCCGCGATCTCGGGGCGCGCCACGATCAGCGCGCCGCCACCGTCGGACACCACGCAGCAGTCCAGCCGGTGCAGCGGGTCGGAGATCATCGGCGAATTCAGCACGTCTTCCACCGTTACCAGCTCGCGCAGCATTGCGTTCGGGTTGTGCTGGGCGTGGTGCGAGGCAGCCACCTTGATCCACGCAAGCTGCTCGGGCGTGGTGCCAAACTCGTACATGTGGCGCTGCGCCACCATCGCATACAGGTTGACCGTCACCGGGCTGAACGGCGCCTCGAACGGCTGGTCGGGCAGGTTCGCGCCCCAGTTGCGGGCCTGCGTGCCGCTGGAACCCTCCGAGCGCGGGCGCCCGGCCAGCGTGATCAACGCCACATTGCACTTGCCGGCGGCAATCGCCTGGGCTGCGTGCGAGACGTGCGCGATATAGGACGAGCCGCCCATTTCGCTCGAATCCACATGGCGTGCGTTCAGGCCCAGGTAGTCGACCATGTTGACCATGCCCAGGCCGGGTGCGTCGCCGGCGCAGAAATAGCCGTCCACGTCGGCCAGTGTCAGGCCGGCGTCTTCCAGCGCGCCACGGGCGCATTCGGCGTGCAGTTGCGGCACGGTCTTGTCCGGTGCCTTGCGGGTCGGGTGCTCGTAGGCCCCGACGATATATGCCTTGCCATTGATTGTCATCGGTGTGTCTTCCGTCTGGTGTTCCGTATGGTGTTCGTCAGGCCGCGATCGCGGCCATGGTGGCGGTGTAGCGCTCCATGTGCAGGTCGGTGTCGCCGAGCAGCACATCGGTCATGGCCAGGGCCTTGAAGTAGTCGCCCACCTCGAGTTCGTCGGTCATGCCCATGCCGCCGTGCAATTGCACGGCCTGCTGGCCGACAAAGCGTGCCGCCCGCGCCGTGACGACCTTTGCGGCCGCTACCTTGCGGCGGCGTTCGTCGGCATCGGTGGCGTCCAGCCCCTGCGCGGCCACGTAGGCCATCGACAGCGCCAGTTCCTTCTGCACCAGCATGTCGGCCATGCGGTGCTGCAGCGCCTGGAACGATGCCAGCGGCTTGCCGAACTGCTTGCGCGCGCCCAGGTATTCGGCGGTGATCTCGATCAGCCGCTCCATCGCGCCGGCCGCCGCCGCACATTGCGCGGCAATGCCGTGGTCGATGCCCAGTTCCAGCGCCCGGAGCCCGTCGACGGTCACCAGCGTGGCCGGCACGTCGGCCAGTTGCAGGTCGGCGCCGGACAGGCGGTCGATGGTGGGATAGGTGGTCACGCTCAGCCCCGGGGCGTCGTGGCTGACCAGGAACAGTGCCAGCGTGCCGTCGAGCATGGCCGAGACCAGATAGGTGTCGGCGGCCCCGCCATGCCACACCACCGATTTCGTGCCGCGCAGCACGTAGCCATTCGGCTCGCGCTGGCGCGCCACGGTCTGGGCGGTGTCCAGGCGATAGCGCGTGGCGGGTTCCAGGTAAGCCAGTGCCACGATCTTGCTGCCATCGGCGATGGCCGGCAGCCATTCGGCCTGCTGCGCGACCGGCGCATGGTGCGCCAGGATGGCCGCGGCGATGGCCGCCGGAATCACCGGCTCCTGCACCAGCCCACGGCCCAGTTCGCGTTGCACCACCACCTGGCTGGTCGGGCCTTCGCCAAAGCCGCCATGGTCGGCCGGCACGGTCAGGCCCAGCACGCCCATCTCCGCCAGTTGCCGCCACGTGGCGCGGTCGAAGCCGCCCTGTTCGCGCGCATTGCGGCGGCGATGCTCGAACGCATACTCGGATGCGACAAAGCGGCGCAGGCTGTCGGCCAGCATCTGCTGTTCTTCGCTGTAGGTGAAATCCATGCCTGTCGTCCCCTGCGTTAGAAACCGATGATCATCTTCGAGATGATGTTTTTCTGGACCTCGGTCGAGCCGCCGTAGATCGTGGTCTTGCGCATGTCATAGTAGGTCGATGCCGCAGGGGCGGCCCAGTCCGGGCCGCTCACGGGTTGCGGCGCGCCGGGCTCCATCCAGTCCGGCGAGTACGGCCAACCATTGGGGCCGGCCACTTCCATCTGCAGCATCGCGATGTCCTGCTGCAGTTCGGAGCCGCGAATCTTGACCATGGAGGCCTCGGGGCCCGGCGTGCCGGCGGCCTGGGTCGCCACACGCAACAGCAGCATCTCCAGCGCCAGCAGATCCATTTCCACGCGGGCGATCTTGTCGCGCATGCGCACGTCCTCGATCAGCGGGCGGCCCCGGCCGTCGGTGGTCTCGGCCGCGTAGTGCCGCAGCTGGCGCAGCTCGCGATAGCAGTGGCCGATGCCGGCAATGCCGGTGCGCTCGTGGCCCAGCAGGTACTTGGCGTACGTCCAGCCCTTGTTTTCCTCGCCCAGCAGGTTTTCCACCGGCACTTCCACGTCCTCGAACCAGGTCTCGTTCACGTCGTGGCCGCCGTCCAGCGTCTTGATCGGCCGCACCGTCACGCCGGGCGACTTCATGTCGATCAGCAGCATCGAGATGCCTTCCTGCGGCTTGACCTCGGTGTCCGTGCGCACGAGGCAGAAGATCCAGTCGGCAAAGTGCGCCATCGTGGTCCAGGTCTTCTGGCCGTTCACGATGTACTTGTCGCCCTTGCGCACTGCGCGGGTCCGCAGCGACGCCAGGTCGGAACCGGCGCCCGGCTCGGAGTATCCCTGGCACCAGAAGTCGTCCACGGTCGGGATGCGCGGCAGGAAGCGCGCCTTGTGCTCGGCGCTGGCGTATTTCATCAGCACCGGGCCGATCATCGTCAGCCCGAACGGCAGCATGCGCGGCGCGCCGGCGCGGAATGTCTCGATCTCGAAGATCAGGCGTTGCAGCGCTTTCCAGCCGGTGCCGCCCCATTCCGTGGGCCACGTCGGGGCACCCCAGCCCTGGGCGTGCAGGATACGGTGCCAGCGCACGTAGTCGTCCTTCTCCACGCGGCGATGGCCCAGCACCTTGTCGCGAATGTCGGCGGGCAGGCTGGCCCGCACAAAGGCGCCGACTTCCTCGCGGAAGGATTCTTCTTCTCTTGTGAAACGCAGGTCCATGAACTGTCTCCGGTCAGTGAAAACGATTCTATGGGCGTGCACGCCACGCTGGTTCGAGATTGCCGAATCCAGCCTTCCGGATACCGAAATGCACGGCGCCGCATTCCGCAGCGCGGTTTCAGGCCAGCGAAGCCGACCCTTGTGATTTACGAATGGCGCCGGCCCGGCTTTGGCGCCATGCTGCGCGGACCTCTTCACCGCATTCAGCAAGGACGGCTAGCGTGACCACCCGGATTCATGAGCTGCTTGACCATTGGTTGGCCGAGGCCCCCGATCAACCGTTTCTCCACCTGCCGGACGGCCGCAGCGTCAGCTTTGCCGCGCTGGGCGCGCTGACGGATACGGCCGAAGCGGAACTGCGCGAGCTTGATGTGCGGCCCGGTGACCGCGTGATGGTGGTGGCCGAGAACTGTCCCGAGCACGCCGCGCTGATCCTGGCCTGCAGCCGCGTGGGCGCATGGTCGTGTGGCGTCAATGCGCGCATGGCCGCGGGCGAAATCGACGCCTTCGCCGCCCGGGCCGATGCCAGGGTGGTGTACTTCACCGCCACGGCGTCGCGCGCCGCCGCCGGGCACGCCGAACGCTTCAGGGCCGCGCCATCGGCGCTGCCCGGCATGCATCGTTCTGCCGTGCGAGCCGATGCGATGCAGGAACCGGCGCCGTTGCGCGACCAGGTGGCCGCCCTGATCTTCACGTCCGGCACCACGGGCGAGCCAAAGGGCGTGATGCTGACGCACGACGCGCTGATCCATTTCGCGCGGGTGACCCGTGAGGCCCGTGCACTGGGCCCGACCGACCGCAGCTATGCCTTCGTGCCGATGACCCATATCTTCGGCCTTGGCACGGTGCTGCTCAGTTCGCTGCTGGCTGGCGCTCAGCTGGTGATGCGGCCGCAGTTCGATCCCGCCGATCTGCTCGACGCGCTGGCCCATCACGGCGTATCGCAGTTGCAGGGGCCGCCCACGCTGTTCTCGCGGCTGCTGGCCTATCTGCAGGAGCAGGGCATCGCGCAGCCGGTGGCGCCGGCGTTGCGCTACCTCTACACCGGCGCGGGTCCGCTCGACCTGTCGCTGAAGACGCGCGTGGAGGCTACGTTCGGCCTGACGCTGCACCATGGCTATGGGCTATCCGAATACGCCGGATCGGTCCACGTCACGCGCCTGGGCGATCAGCGCCCCGATACCAGCGCCGGCTATGCCGTGGCCGAGGCCGAGGTGCAGGTGACCGATCCCATGACCGGTCAGCCTTTGCCGCTGGGCCAGCGCGGCGAACTCTGGCTGCGGGGCAGGGGGCTGATGCCGGGCTACTTCCGCGATGCCGCGGCGACGGAAGCCGTGATGCGCGAGGGCGGCTGGTACGCCAGCGGCGACCTGGGCGAGATGCACGCCGATGGCGCGCTGTTCGTGGTCGGCCGCCTCAAGGAGATGATCATCCGCTCGGGCTTCAACGTCTATCCGGCCGAGGTGGAGGGGGCGCTCAACACGCATCCGAGCATCCAGCGGTCTGCCGTGGTTGGCGTGGCCGAGGGCGACGGCAACGAGGAAATCGTCGCCTTCGTCGAGTTGCGCCCCGGCGCGGCGCTGGAACCGGAGGCGCTGCGCAGCCACCTGCACAGCCGCCTGGCCCCGTACAAGCGCCCGGCCCGCATTGTGGCGCTGGCCGAACTGCCTACCAATAACAACGGCAAGATCCTCAAGCGTGTGCTGCAGGAGCAGGCCGGTTCGATGTCGACCCAAGGAGACCCAGCATGAACCCATCGTCCGCCATGCGCAGGCGCCTGTTGGCCGCCGGCCTGTTCGGCGCCGCAGCGTATCCGTTTGCGTCGTTTGCCACGGAAACGTGGCCGACCAAGCCCGTGCGCCTGATCGTGCCATTTCCGCCTGGCGGTCCGGTGGACAGCACGGCGCGCATCTTCAGCCAGAAGCTGGGCGAGATCTGGAAGAACCCGATCGTCATCGACAACCGCGCTGGCGCGGGCGGCACCATTGGCGCCACCATCGCGGCCAAGGAAGCGCCCGACGGCTACACGCTGTTCCTGGGGTCGATCCATCACGCGGTCAACCCGTCGCTGATGGGCAAGCTGCCGTACGACATCGAAAAGGACTTCGCGCCGGTCAGTTTTGCCGCGATGTTCCCGGTGTTCGTCGTCGCCCATCCCTCGGTGCCGGCCAGCAGCATCAAGGAGCTGATCGCCTACGCCAAGAGCGGCCACACGCTGGCCTACGGGTCGTCCGGCAACGGCGGCGGCACGCACCTGGCGGGCGAACTGTTCAACATGGAGGCGGGCACCAAGCTGCAGCATGTGCCGTACAAGGGCAGCGGCCCGGCCATGAACGACCTGCTGGGCGGCCAGGTGCAGTTGATGTTCAGCGACGCGCCTACCGCGCTGCAACATATCAAGTCGGGACGTATCAAGGTGCTGGGCGTGGCCAGCCGCAAGCGCTCGGGCATGCTGCCCGACGTGCCGACCGTCGCCGAATCGGGACTGCCCGGCTACGAGGCCTATTCCTGGGCCGCGCTGTTCGCGCCGGCCCAGACGCCGAAGCCGATCCTCGACAAGATCAATGCCGACTTCAACGTCGCCATGAAGGACGCCGGCGTCAAGCAACGGCTGCTGCAGGCTGGCGCCGAGGCGGATGCCGGCACGCAGGAGCAGATGCGCCAGCGCCTGCACAGCGAAATCGAGAAGTGGCGCAAGGTGATCCAGACGGCAGGGATTACGGCGGGTTGAGAGAGCGAAGGCCGTGACCATGCGCAGCCTTCTCCCATGAAGTGGGAGAAGGGCGCACACCATCGGGCGGGAGAGGGGAGCAATCCTCAGTCTGCCGAAGTTGGCCACTGGAACAGTGGCGTTTCCTTTTCCTTGAAGCGGCGCACGGCCTCGTGGTGGTAGTCGGTGGTGAACGCGATGCCCTGACCGAGCGATTCCAGTTCCAGCATGGTGCGCAAGTCGGCGGCATTCGACTGGTTCAGCGCACGCTTGGTGAGCGCGAACGCCACGGGCGACGCGCCCGCCAGGCCGCGTGCGAGCTGGTCGGCGCGGGCGTAAAGCTGCTCCTGCTCGACGATCTCGAACACCGCCCCGATCTGCCTGGCTTCTTCCGCGCCCACTTCGCGCGCGCTGAAGACCAGGTCCCGGGCGCGCGCCATGCCCACCACGCGTGGCAGCGTGTACAGCGCGCCGCAATCGGGCACCAGGCCAACCTTCATGAACGGCATGCAGAAGCGTGCGCGCGGCGTGGCCACGATGAAATCGGCCAACAGTGCCAGGCTGAAGCCGGCACCGTACGCCACGCCATCCACCGCCGCCACGACCGGGCGGTCCAGGTCGACGAGCAGGGCGATCCAGCCGTGCAGGTCGTCCATGCGGTTGCGGCCGGATGCGGCATCGGTGACGTTCATGGCGCGGATATCGCCACCCGAGCAGAAGTCGGTGCCGGCACCGCGCAGCACCACGGCGCGTACCGTACGGTCGGCGCGGATCTGCTGCACGGCTTCGCGCAGGGCGTCGCGCATCGGCCCGTTCAGCGCGTTCTTGTACTGGGGGCGGTTCAGCGTCAGCGTGGCAATGCCGTCCGCGATGTCCACCAGCAGGGTCTGTTCTTCTGCCATCGGGTGTCTCCATGAGGGTTCGATGGCACAGCTTGACCCATGCGCGGCCGCGCGGCAATTTGCATGTTTTGAATCCGGCATTCGCCGGCAGTGAAGACACCTCCGTAATTGCGAGAATGGAAAAAATGCCGGCGTTCGGGGGATAATCGTCGGCTACCCTGGAGACAACGACAATGCGCTTCGATCTGGTCGATCTGAATCTCTTCACGCATATTGCGGAAGCCAGCAGCCTGACCCGCGGTGCAGAACGTTGCCACCTGTCGCTGCCGGCGGCCAGCACGCGCATCAAGAACCTGGAAGAGCAGGTGGGCGTCAAGCTGCTGAGCCGCAGCAGCCAGGGCGTCAAGGTCACGCCCGCCGGCGAGACGCTGCTGGCCCACGCGCGCCGCGTGCTGCGGCAGATCGAGCAACTGAGCGGCGACCTGCAGGAGTATGCGTCGGGCATCAAGGGGCATGTGCGCGTATTCGCCAACACCACGGCCATGAGCGAGTTCCTGCCGGGGGTGCTGCGTACGTACCTGGTCAATCATCCCGACGTGACCGTCGACATCCGCGAGCGGCTCAGCCCGGACATCGTACGGGCCGTGCAGGAAGGCATGGTCGATATCGGCATCGCTGCCAGCGGCGTCAACATGGAAGGACTCGAAGTGATGCCCTACCGGCTGGACCGCCTGGTACTGGCCACGGCGTTGAGCCACCCGTTGGCCCAGCGCAAGCGCGTGCGGTTTGTCGAGACGCTCGACTACGACTTCATCGGCCTGCCCGAGGACAGCGCGATCCACAACTTCCTGAAACGCGCGGCCTCCGACCTGCAGCGCCAGTTGCATTGGCGCATCCAGGTCAGCAATTTCGAGACGGCGGGGCGCATGATCGAGGCCAACGTTGGCATCGGCGTGCTGCCGGAGAGCACGGCGCGCCGCCATGCGCAGACCATGGCGCTCAATATCGTGCAGATCGAGGACGATTGGGCCGAGCGCAAGCTGCAGATTTGCGTGGCGGACCTGGACGCGCTGCCGGTGTTCGCACGCAAGCTGGTGGACCTGCTGGTGGAAGACGGCACCGGCAACCCGGCCTGATGGCCGGGTGCCTGGGTGCCCGAATGCCCGAATGCCTGAACCCTAGGCCATCTCGGCGACGATGCCGCGCAACTGGTGCTTGTGCAGCTTGCCGCTGGCGGTCGTGGGAATGGCCGGTACGCGCACGATCTGCACGGGGCGCTTGTAGGGCGACAGCCGCTCCGCAAGATAGGCGTGCAGTTCGCCAGCATCGAACGTCTCGCCCTCTCGAAGCTCCACGAACGCCACGATCTCCTCGTTGCCATCGGCCGCCGGCCTGCCGACCACGGCGGACAGCCGCACCGCCGGGTGCGTGTTGATGACCGATTCCACCTCGATCGGATAGACGCTGAAGCCTGAGCGGATGATCAGGTCGCGCGTGCGCCCGACGATATACAGCGCGCCATCGGGCCCCAGTCGGCCAATATCGCCCGTGTTGAGCCAGCCTTCCGGGCGCAGGGCTTCCGCCGTCTGCGCCGGATCGCGATAGTAGCCGCGCATGACCCCGGGGCCTTTCACCCACAGTTCGCCAGCCGTGCCCGGCGGCACTGTTTCGCCGTTGGCGCCCACGATGCGCAGTTCGGCCCCTTCGACAATCTCGCCGGCGGAGCAGTCGCTGCGCGGGCGGTCCATGCGGGTGATGAACAGCGAGCCCGCGTATTCGGTCATGCCATAGCCATGGTGCAGCGGCTGGCCGAACACGGCTTCGACGTTGCGCTTGAGCGTGGGCTCCAGCGGCCCGCCACCGGTATAGAGATAGCGCAGGCGTTTGGGGTGCAGGGTGGCGATGCCCTGCTTCTGCAGGTGCGCCAGGATACGGCTGAACATGGCCGGCACGCCCTGCAGGATCGAGATGGCCTCGCGTTGCAGCGCGGCGCACGCGTCGGTGACGTTGAACCGGGCCACCAGGTACAGGCTGCCGCCGCCCTGGAAGGTGGCCAGCAGCAGCGTGGCGAGCCCGAAAATATGGGACATCGGCATCACGGCGTAGGCGCAGTCGCCCGGCCCGATCTTGCGGGTGTCGGCCGTGACGCGCGCATAGTGCAGCAGGCCGCGATGCGTGACCATCACGCCCTTGGGCTGGCCCGTGGTGCCGGACGTGTAGATCAGCGCGGCCACCTCGTGCGCCAGCGCCTGCGGCTCGCGCTCGCTGCGGTCGTCCACATCGGCGGCCATCAGCGGGCCCAGCCCCGGCGGCGCGATCTCGCGGGCGCGGTAGCGCAGGCCGTGGCGCAGGGCATCGGGGGACGCCGCGTGCGTGAACAGCATCAGCCGGGGCGTACAGTGCGCGCGGATTTCCTCGATCTCGCGGGCCGTCAACCGGGCATTGGTCACCACCGGCCACGCGCCCAGTTCGGACAGCGCAAAGACCAGCGTGATGACGGCCAGGCAGTTCTCGCCGGTAATCATGACGCGGTCGCCGGTGCCAACCCCCTGGGATTCCAGATACTGCCGCGCCAGCCCGACGCCTTCCCAGAGTTGCGCAAAGCTCACCGTGCGCTCGCCTTCATGCACGGCCACGTGGTCGGGCGCATGGGCTGCCCAATGGCGGGGAATGTCGCTGATGCGATTCGCGATGGCTCGGTCCTGCGGCATCTCGCTCAAGTCCTTTGCAGAGAGTGGATTTCGGAGTGGCGCCGGCTTCGCCGTCAGGCGGATACCGGCTCGTCGCAGTGTATGGCCAGCCCGAAGGCTGCGCAATTCGTCATCGGGAAAGCGGTACTTCGCCCGGGCGGAACGGTGCTGCCCGGGCCGGCCGGCTTATTCCACCTCGATATTGGCCGTCTTGACCACGTTGCCCCACAGGGCCAGTTCCTTCTTGATGCGGTCTTGCAGCGGCGCCGGGCCTGTAATGTTGAGGTCGTAGCCGCCATCGGTCATGCGGGCGCGGAACGCGGGGTCCTGCCCAACGGTCTGCTGGGCCTTGACCAGCCGGTCGGTGACATCGGCGGGCATGCCGAGCGGACCCACCAGGCCGTACCAGCCTGTCAGGTCATATTGCTTGAGCCCAGATTCGATCAGCGTGGGCACCGTCGGCAGCGCAGCGTTGCGGGTCTTGGACGTCACGGCCAGCGCGCGCACCTTGCCGCCCTGGATATGGCCGATGGCCGTGCCGGTGATATCGAACATGAACGTGACCTTGCCGCTGATGACGTCGGCCATGGCCGGCGCGTTGCCCTTGTACGGCACATGCAGCATCTTTACGCCGGTCATCTGCGCCAGCAGTTCGGCGGACAGGTGGTTCGACGCCCCGATGCCGGCCGAGCCGAAGCTCACGTCGCCCGGATGCTTGCGCGCGTACGACACCAGTTCGTCCACGTTCTTGGCCGGGAAATCCTTGTTGATCAGCAGGACGTTGGTGTAGTCGGTGATCAGGCCCACGTAGCTGAAGTCCTGCGCCGGCTTGAAGCTGACCGATTTCTGGATCAGCGGCGTCATCGTCATCGTGGGGCTGGCCACGAAATAGAGCGTGTAGCCGTCCGGCTTGGCGCTGGTGGTCATGCCGGCCGCGATAGCGCCGCTGGCACCGGCGCGGTTGTCGACGATGACCGGCTGCTTGAGCACGCGGCCCATGTAGTCCGCGTAGATGCGCGCGGCGGTGTCCACGGGGCCGCCCGGCGCATAGCCGACCAGCAGGCGCACCGGGCGCGAGGGATAGGTGTCGGCCAGGGCCGCTCCGTGGGCCAGCGCCAGCACCGCGCCGGCAAGCATGATTCGCAGCATCGTCTCCTCCTGTTTCTGTATCAGGCTGTTGTTGGAGAGACTTTGCGACACGCCCGCCGGTCAGGCAATTTGCATTTGTTGAAGGTGGGCTTTGTTGAAGCGATAGCGGGGGCGCCGACCCCCGTCCTGCCTTGCCCGTCAAGCCCTTAGCCGAGCCTTCAGTCGGGCCTTCAGTCGAGCTGGATGCGCGCGGTGCGGACGATCTCCGCCCATTTCGGGGTGTCGCTGCTGACCACCGTGGCCAGTTCGGCCGGGCTGGAGGCCACCGGCTGCAGGCCCATGGCGGCAAGTCGCTGCGACACCTCGGGCTGCTTCACGATCCGCCCGATCTCGGCGGCCAGCCGGTCGGCGATCGGGCGCGGTGTGCCGGCGGGCAAGAAGATGCCGAACCAGCCATTGGGCTCGAATCCGCGCAGGCCGGCTTCCGAGAACGTGGGGACGGCCGGCAGCGCCGCGTGCCGCTGCGTGCCCGTGATGCCCAGCACGCGGAACTTGCCACCGGCCAGGTAGCTGTTGGCCGAGGTGACGTCGACAAACGCGGAATCCACCTGTCCGCCAAGAATGTCGCTGACCAGCGGCGCCGCGCCCTTGTACGGGATATGGACGATGTCGATGCCGGCCTGGATCTTGAACTGCTCGCCATGCAGGTGCGACGACGTGCCGTTGCCGTATGAACCATAGCTGAGCTTGCCGGGGCTTGCCTTGGCCAGCGCGATGAATTCGGCCAGCGTGTGGGCCGGCACGCGGGTTGGCACCACGAACAGGTCGGACGAGCGCGCCACCAGCGACACGGGCAGGAAGTCGCGCTCCACGTTGTAGGGCATCTTCCGGTACAGGCTGGGCGACTGGATCATCGCGGTGATGGCCAGCAGCAGCGTGTAGCCGTCGGGCGCGGCCTTGGCGACGATATCGTTGCCAAGGATGCCGCTGGCGCCGGGCTTGTTGTCCACCACCACGGGCTGCTTCCAGGCCTGCGCCAGCTGCTGCCCGATCAGGCGCGCGATGGTGTCGGTGCCGCCACCCGCCGGATAGGGCACCACCAGCCGCAACGGCCGGCCCGGATAGGCGCTGTCGCCCCGCGCGGGCCAGCTTGCCAGCGCCGCCGCGCCACCCAATGCCGCGGCCTGGCCGAGCCAGTGTCTCCTGCTGTGCTGCATGTCAGTCTCCTTGGTCTGGTCTGTCATGGGGTTTCGCCCGACGCGATCACGCCTGCTGCGGCCAGTGCCGCCACATCGGCATCGCCGTAGCCCAGTTCGGCCAGGATCGTCCGGCTTTGTCGGCCTAGCGTCTCTCCGGCGTGCCGGTATGCCGGCGGCGTTGCCGAGTAGCGCACGGGATGGGCGATCTGGGGCAGCGTGTCGGCTGGGTTTCCGCCGTCGGCCGTGCCGGCCACCGGCACGTCGATCACCATGCGGCGCGCGCGCAACTGCGGATGGCAGGCCGATTCCTCCAGCGTGAGCACGGGCTCCACGCAGCAGTCCGCCTCGGCAAACAGCGCGCACCAGTGTGCAAAGGGCTGGCTGGCGAACGCGCTGGCGATCTCGTGCTTCAGGCGCGGCATGTCGGACTGCGCCAGCGCGAACCATTCGGGGTGCCCCATTGCATCGCAGAAGCGCTGCAGGAACTGCGGTTCCAGGCTGCCGACCGAGAAATGCCGGCCGTCGGCGGTGGCGTAGTAGTCATAGAAGGCACCGCCGTTGAGCCGTTCGGACCCCGGGCGCGGCGCGCGGCCGCCGGCCAGGTAGGCGGCGCCCGACATGGCGTTCAGGCTGAATGCGGCGTCGGTCATGCTGACATCCACATGCTGGCCCTCGCCGGTGCGGTGACGGTGCGCCAGTGCCGCCAAGATGGCCACGCTGGCGTGCAGGCTGCCGCCAGCGATATCGGCCACCTGGATGCCCAGCGGGGCGGGTTTGTCGTGGCCGTTGTAGCTGGCCGCGCCGGCTATGGCCAGGTAGTTGATGTCGTGGCCGGCCCGGTCGCGGTAGGGGCCGTCCTGGCCGTAGCCGGTGATGGAGCAGTAGATCAGCGCCGGGTTGATGGCGCGCAGCTGGTCGTAGCCCAGGCCCAGGCGCGCCATGACGCCGGGACGGAACTGCTCGACCACGACGTCATGCGTGCGCAGCAGCCGATGCACGATGCCGATGGCCTCCGGCTGCTTGAGATCCAGCGCCAGCGAACGCTTGTTCCGGTTGAGCCAGGCGTGAACGGCCGCAACGCCATGGCGTTGCGGCGCCAGCCGCCGCACGGGATCGGCACGCGTGGGCGCCTCGATCCGGATCACGTCGGCCCCCAGGTCTGCCAGCGCCAGGGTGGCGAACGGCCCGGGCAGCAGCGTCGAAAAATCGAGAATCCTCAGTCCTGCCAGCGGTCCGCTCATGCCCATGTCACCCGTGGTGTTGAAGTCCGGCCGATTCTTTCATCGGGGCCGGGGGCTGTCTTGGTCCGTTCGGACCAATCGCACTGCAGCATGCAAATTGGTTCGTTCGGAGCACGACACGGCGCGGGGGCGTCCGTACAGTCGACTCCCGAGACATGGCACCCATCGCCCGGCAATGCACCAGGCGTTCGCATCACATCAAGGAGACGAGACATGTATCTGACGCAGGGGCTGCATCGCTGCATGCAGCAGACGCCGGACAGCCGTGCCACCGTCTTTGGCGGCCGCACCCGCACGTTCCGGGCATTGCACGAGCGCGTGGCCCGGCTGGCCGGGGCGCTGCGGGCACTGGGCATGGCGCCCGGCGATCGCGTGGGCATGCTGGCGCTGAACTCGGACCGCTATATCGAATACATGCTGGCGGTGTGGTGGGGCGGCGGCGTGCTGAACCCGGTCAATATCCGCTGGAGCGTGCCGGAAATCGTCTACTCGCTGGACGACTGCGATACCGGCATCCTGATCGTCGACGACCAGTTCGTGCCGATGGTGGCCGGCATCGTGGCCACCGCCAAGCGGCCGCCGCGCATCCTCTACGCCGGCGAGCAGGAAGCGCCGGACGGCATGCTCGACTACGAGGCGCTGATCGCCGGGGCCGCGCCGGTGGCCGACGTGTTCCGTGGCGGCGAGGACCTGGCCACGATCATGTACACCGGTGGCACCACCGGCAAGCCCAAGGGCGTCATGCAGTCGCACCTGAATCTATGGGCGTCGGCGGTCTCGCGCATGGCCGAGTTTCGCGCCGGGCATGGCACTTTCGTGTCGCTGCATGTGGCACCGCTGTTCCATACCGCCGCGATGGCGCGGGCGGTCGGGCATATCGTGGCCGGCGACGTGCAGGTGATTCATCCGGGCTTTGCCCCGGCGGCGGTGCTGCAGGCCATCGAGCGCGAGCGCATCGAGGAACTGATGATGGTGCCGACGATGCTGCAGGCCGTGCTCGACGATCCGGCCTTTGGCGACCACGACCTGTCGAGCCTGCAGCGCATTTACTACGGCGCCTCGCCCATTGCAGCCGGGGTGCTGGACCGCGCGCTGGCGACCATGCCGCACGTCGCGTTCTATCACGCCTATGGCATGACCGAGGCATCGCCGGTCATCAGCGTCAATCCGCCCGACAACCATGGCACGGCGGGCCGCGCCAGCGGCCTGTACCGATCGGCTGGCCGCGCCGGCTTCGGCGTGACGATGCGCATCGTCGATCCGCTGGGCAACGAGGTGCCGCGCAACACCGTGGGCGAGATCACCGTGCGCGGCGCCAATATCACGCGCGGCTACTGGAACCGCCCGCAAGAGACCGCGCAGGCGCTGCGCGACGGCTGGCTCTACACCGGCGACGGCGGCTACATGGATGACGACGGCTACCTGTTTATCGTCGACAGGCTCAAGGACATGATCGTCACCGGTGGCGAGAACGTGTATTCGGCCGAAGTGGAGAGCGTGCTGTCGCTGCACCCGGACGTGGCCAGCTGCGCGGTGATCGGCATTCCCGACGAACGCTGGGGCGAGGCCGTGCATGCGGTGGTGGTGCCGCGCGCCGGGAAGTCGCCGTCCGATGTGGCGCTGCGCGAGCACTGCCGCGCCGCGCTGGCCAGCTACAAGTGCCCCAAGAGTTTCGAGTTCCGGCCGACGCTGCCGCTGTCGGCCGCCGGAAAGATCCTCAAGCGCGATCTGCGCGAGCAGTACTGGCGCGGCCAGGGCCGCCAGGTGAGCTGAATCCGTTCCCAAATTCCCAATTCCCCAAGTCCCCCAATCTTCAAGGAAACGAACATGAGCAGGAAAGTGTTGGTTGCAGGTGTCGGCATGATTCCGTTCACCAAGCCCGGTGCCAGCGATGACTACCCGGTCATGGGCGCCAACGCCGCCCGCGCGGCGCTGGCCGATGCGCGCGTCGACTACGCGCTGGTGGAGCAGGCCTACGTGGGCTATGTGTACGGCGATTCCACGGCCGGGCAGGCTGCCATCTACGGCGTGGGGCTGACCGGCATCCCGGTCATCAACGTCAACAACAACTGCGCCACCGGGTCGACGGCGCTGTTCCTGGCGCGCCAGGCGGTGGCCAGCGGCGCCATCGAGTGCGCCATCGCGGTGGGCTTCGAGCAGATGGTGCCCGGCGCGCTGAAGGGCGCCTACACCGACCGCCCATCGCCAATGGCCCGCTTTGTCGACGCCATGCGCGACATCCAGGGCTTCGACGACGCCGCGCCCCGCGCCACCCAGTTCTTTGGCGGAGCGGCCCGCGACTACATCAAGGAGTACGACATCCGGCCGGACACGTTCGGCCGCATCTCGGTCAAGGCCCGCCAGCACGCCGCGCGCAATCCGTTCGCGGTATTCCGCAACACGGTCACGCTGGAAGAGGTGATGGCGTCGCCGGCCGTGTTCGATCCGCTGACGCGCCTGCAATGCTGCCCGCCCACCTGCGGCGCGGCGGCGGCCATCCTGTGCTCGGAGGAATTTGCGAAGCGGCACGGCCTGGATACCCGCGTGGCGATTCGCGCCCAGTCGATGACCACGGACCGCAACAGCACGTTCGACGAAGGCGACATGCGCAAGGTCGTGGGCTACGACATGACCCACGCGGCGGCGCAGGCGGTGTACGAGGCATCCGGCGTGGCACCCACCGACATCGACGTGGTGGAGCTGCACGACTGCTTTACCGCCAACGAACTGATTACCTATGAAGGGCTCGGCCTGACCGCCGAAGGCACCGCCGAGAAGTTCATCGTCGACGGCGACAACACGTATGGCGGCCGCGTGGTGACCAATCCGTCCGGCGGCCTGCTGTCGAAGGGGCATCCGCTTGGCGCCACCGGCCTGGCGCAATGTGCCGAACTGGTCTGGCAACTGCGCGGCCAGGCGCAGGACCGGCAGGTGCCGGGCGCGCGGCTGGCGCTGCAACACAACCTCGGTCTCGGCGGCGCCTGCGTGGTGACGCTGTACGAGCGGCAGTGAGGAGCACGCCGATGCTGGACACGAAACACATTGGCACCGTGGTGTCGCGCCACGTGGCAGAGGTGGAGGCCGGCCGCCTGCGCTTCTTCGCCAAGGCCACGGGGCAGGCAGACGCCAGCTATATCGATGCCGAGGCGGCCAGGGCAGCGGGATATCCGGCGCTGCCGGTGCCCCCCACATTCCTGTTCTGCCTGGAAATGGAGGCGCCGAACCCGCGCGCCACGCTGGACCTGCTGGGCATCAACATCGGCCGCGTCCTGCATGGCGAGCAGGCCTTCCGTTATCACCGCATGGCATTCGCCGGCGAGCGGTTGCACTTCGAGATTCGCATCGCCGACATCTACGAGAAGAAGGGTGGGGCCCTGGGCTTCGTGGTGCGCGAGACCCGCGTGACCGATGCCGATGGCGCCGCCGTGGCAGACCTGCGCAGCGTGGTTGTCGTGCGCAACAGCCTGGAGACCGCATGAATCCGATTCGATTCGAGGCGCTGGAGGTGGGCAGCACGCTGCCGCCGTTCACCGCCGAGCCGCTGAGCCGGCTCACGCTGGCGCTCTATGCGGGGGCATCCGGCGACCACAACCCGATCCACGTCGACACGGACTTTGCCCGACGCGCCGGCATGCCCGACGTGTTTGCGCACGGCATGCTGTCGATGGCCTACCTGGGCCGCCTGTTGACCAACTGGGCGCCGCAGCACGCGATCCGCGAGTTCTCGGTGCGTTTCGCGGCCATCACGCAGGTGGGCGATGCGGTCTCGTGCACGGGCGTGGTCACGGAGAAGGACGAGGCGGCGGGGACGGTGCGCATCGCGCTGTCCACGCGCAACCAGCAGGGCGACATCAAATTGACGGGCGAGGCGCTGATCGCGCCCGACCGCTGAACATCAAGGAGACAACACAATGAGCAAGTTGAATGGCAAGGTCGCCATCGTATCGGGTTCGGGCCGGGGCATTGGGCGCGAGATTGCGCTGAAGCTGGCGAGCGAAGGCGCTGCGGTCGTGGTGAACGACCTGGACGCCGAGCCGGCGAATGCCGTGGTGCGCGAGATCGTGGCGGCTGGCGGGCGGGCCGTGGCCTGCACGGGCAGCGTCACCGAGGCCGATTTCGGGCAGCGTTTCGTGCAGACCGCGCTGCAGTCGTTCGGCGCGCTCGACATCATCGTCAATAACGCCGGCTATACGTGGGACAACGTGATCCAGAAGATGACCGACGAGCAATGGTCGTCGATCATGGACGTACACGTGACGGCCCCGTTCCGCATCCTGCGTGCCGCGGCCGACCATTTCAAGGAGACCGCCAAGGCGGAGGCCGAGACCGGGCAGGAGATTTTCCGCAAGGTCGTCAATATCTCGTCGGTGTCGGGCGTGATGGGCAACGCGGGGCAGGCCAACTATTCGGCTGCCAAGGCTGCCATCAACGGGCTGACCCGCGCGCTGGCCAAGGAGTGGGGCCGATATAAGGTCAACGTCAACAGCGTGGCCTTTGGCCTGATCAAGACGCGTCTGACCGAAGCCGTGGCCGGTGACGGCAACAGTGCGACGATCGACATCGCGGGCAAGGAAATCAAGGTGGGCGTCAACGCCCAGCTGATGAAGAACGTCGAGGCGATGATCCCGGTGGGGCGCGGTGGCACGCCGGCCGAGGCCGCCGGCGCGGTCTACCTGCTGTGCATTCCGGAGTCGAACTACATCAGCGGGCAGGTGCTGGTCGTGGGCGGCGGCCGTCCCTGAACCGCACGACATCCAAAGGAGCACGGACATGCCGACAAGCCAGAGCCCGTGGATCACGGACGATCTTTCGATATTCCAGGACGCGATCCGCAAGTTCATCGAGCGCGAACTCGTGCCGCACGAGGAGCGTTGGTGGAAGCAGCAGCATGTGGACCGCGAAACCTGGCGCAAGGCGGGCGAGGTCGGCATGCTCTGCGCCAGCATCCCCGAAGCCTATGGCGGCGGGGGCGGGTCGTTCGCGCACGAGGCGATCATTGCCTACGAGCAGGCTCGCGCCATGGCCACCAGCCTGGGCACCAACGTCCATAGCGCCATCGTGGCGCACTACCTCCTGCGCTATGGCTCCGAGGCACAGAAGCAGCGGTGGCTGCCGAAGATGGCTACGGGGGAAATGGTGGGCGCCATTGCGATGTCCGAGCCCGGCGCGGGTTCGGATCTCAAGAGCGTCAAGACGCGGGCGGTGCGCGATGGCGCGCACTACGTCATCAATGGCTCGAAGACGTTCATCTCGAACGGCCTGCTGGCCGACCTGATCCTGGTGGTGGTCAAGACTGCCCCGGACAAAGGCGCCAAGGGCGTGTCGATCGTGGTGGTGGAGACGGCGGGGCTGGAGGGCTTCCGGCGCGGCCGCGTGCTGGAGAAGATCGGCCAGAAGGGGCAGGACACGGCCGAGCTGTTCTTCGACAACGTCCGCGTGCCCTGCGAGAACCTGCTGGGCGACGAGGAGGGGCGCGGCTTCTACCAGCTGATGCAGCAGTTGCCGCAGGAACGCATGGTCATCGCGCTGGGTGCGCTGGGGTCGATGGAGCGCGCGTTGGAGACTACCGTGGACTATGTGCGCGATCGCCAGGTCTTCGGCGCGCCGCTGCTGGAGATGCAGAACACGCGTTTCAAGCTGGCCGAGTGCAAGACGCATGCGATCGTGGCGCGCGCCTTTGTCGATGACTGCATGGGCAAGGTGCTGCGCGGCGAGCTGACCGCCGAGACCGCTGCCATGGCGAAGTGGTGGTGTACGCAGAAGAGCTGCGAGATCATCGACGAATGCCTGCAACTGCACGGCGGCTACGGCTACATGGCTGAGTACCCGATCGCCCGGCTCTACGTCAACGCCCGGGTAGGCAAGATCTACGGCGGCTCGAACGAGATCATGAAAGAATTGATTGCGCGGACGTTGTAGGTGGGCTTGGCTTTTCTCCCCTCTCCCATGCAATGGGAGAGGGGAGCCCACCCGGTGATGCCTGGATTCGCCATCCGCTCAATCCAGCAACCCCTTTGCCCGCGCAATCGCCACCACCTCGGTGCGGCTTTGCGCGCCGAGTTTGGCACTGATACGGCGCAGATGCGACTTCACGGTCAGCTCGGATACGAACAGCTTTTCGGCAATGGCGCGATTGCGGTGACCGTGCGACAGCATGCGCAGGACATCGAGTTCGCGGGCCGTCAGGGCGTCCAGGCCACCGTCCGGCGAGGCATGGTTTTCGACTGGCAATGGGGCGGGCGTGGCAGTGCCCGCCGACACCCCCATGCGGGCCAGCAGCGCGGGCACGAACGCCACGGCCACGCCGGATGCCGCGTTGGCGCGTTGCGTGGCCATCCACCGCTGCAGCAGGCTGGCAGGCCGGTCACCTTCGTCGAGGAAGGTGCGGACCAGTCCCTCGTGGCTGGCCAGGCGCAATGCTGCGGTCAGCGCCTCGAAGGCGGCGCGCGCCTCGCCCACCGAATCGAGTGCCATGGCATGCAGAAACCGCAGCTTGACCAGGCGCCAATGGCGCTGCTGCGCGGCGGCCATGGCGATGGCCGTGGCCAGCGCATCGCACACCGCGCGATCGGCGCCGCGGGCAATGTCGAGCCGCCAGCGCGCAACCGTCGGAGTATCGACCTCATTGCCGTAGCCTGCGTCATCGAGGGCTTCCCACGCGCTGTGCGCCTGTGCGGCATCCAGGGCCTGTGCGGCGGCATCGAGTGCGCCGTCGAGCGTGGCGACGCGTGCGCGTTCGAGCCACGCCGAGCAGATCGCGCGGGGCGATTGCACCTGGCGACCCAGTTCATCGAGTTCGTGCAGGCGGCGGTGCCAGAGATCGCGGTCGCCGCGCACCAGGGCAATCCGCGCGCTGAGGATGTGGCAGGTCGTCATCGAATCGACCGGGCCCGTCATCTTGGCAAACGGCAGCGTGTCGTTGACAAAGCGCGCGGCTTCATCGATCTGGTCCGATTCATAGAGCAGCAGGCCCAGGATCACGCCGGCTGCGGCGCGACCACCGGTGACTGCGTCCGGGCGTTCTTGCCACGCCTGCTGCGCGGTGCGCAGCCGGGCCATCGAACGGCCAAGCCGGCCGTGGATCAGATCGATGATGCTCTCCAGGCAGTCGGCCACGCTGCGCAGCAATGCGGCACCGGGTGCTGGCCCGTGCCGCTCCCTGGCGCCGGCCTGGGCCAGCACCTGACGCGCTTCGTCGTGCCGGCGTGCGGACACCAGGCCGTACGCCACCGAGTTGGCCAGCATCCAGTACTGGAACGAGTCGTCGGGTGGCAGACGATCAAGCAGCGGCAGGCCGGTGCGGCGGCAGGCATCGATCTGGTCGGTCATGGCGAACAGCACGCAGCGCAGCGTCTCGGCCTGCAGCAGCACGGCCTCGCGCGCGGCGTCGGCAACGGTATCGTCGGCAATCTGCTGCACGGTGGCCATGGCTTCGTCGAAGCGGCGGTTCAGCAGCAGGGCCCATGCGGCGCTGATGCGTACGCGCGGGTCGGCGGTACGCAGCTTGTCGCGGACCAGATCGAACCAGCGGGACAGCAGCCTGACGCGCCCGTTGTTGAGCAGCGCGTCGGCGTGCAGCGCCATCAGCCCGATGGCTTCGTGGTGCAGGCCGGCACGCAGCAGATGATCGATGGCGGGGACGGGGCGATCGGCCGCCAGATACCAGCGTGCGGCGGCGGCGTGCAGCGCGGTTTCGCGGACCGGGTCAAGGGCGTGCAGCCGGTGCTGCAGGAAACTGGCGAACAGGCTGTGGTAGCGGTATTCGTCGAGTTCGCCGTTGAGCGGGAACAGGAACAGGTTGTTGCGCTCCAGCGTGGACAGCATGGCCTGGCTGTCGGTGCGCCCCAGGATGGCATCGCAGAGCGGCGCCGACAGTTGCGACAGGATGCTGGTTTCGAGCAGGAAGCTGCGCACCGCGTCGCTCTGCCCGCCCAGGATGTCCTCGGCAAGATACTCGGCCAGTTCGGTATTCGAGCCCGAGAACGACGAGACAAAGCGGCCGTAGTCGGTGCGCTGGCGCAGCGACAACGTGGCCAGGAAGATGGCGGTGGCCCAGCCTTCGGTGTAGCGGTGCAGCCTGGAGATTTCGGCATCGCCCAGCGGAATGCCGCATTTCTCCCGGATGAACACCGTGGCCTCGGGCAAGGTGAAGCGCAGTGCGCCGGGATGGAGTTCGAGCAGCTGGCCACGGGCGCGGAGGCGGCCAAGGCCCAGCGCAGGCGTGGTGCGCGACGCCACCACCAGCGTGCCGATGGGCGGCAGCGACTCCAGCAGCAACTGCACGAAGTTCAGCACCGATTCGCTCTGGATCGTTTCAAAGTCGTCCAGTAGGATCGCGAACGGCGTCTTCTGCGATGCCACGGTCGCGATGACGCTGGCTGCCAGCCGTTCGGCCGATGCCGATGCCTGCGGGGTGTCGGGCACCAGTGCGCGCAGCCCGGCGCCGAGATGCCCCAGAAAACGCGGCAGGTCGTTGTCGGCGGCGTCCAGCCGCAGCCACGCCGTGGTGTGTCCCAGCGCCTGTCGCGCGGCCACGTATTGCTGCATCAGGGTGGTCTTGCCGAAACCGGCCGGCGCCCGGATCAGCAGCAGTCGCGCGCTGTGCGCGGTCAGCATGCTGTCGACCAGATGCGGTCGCGCCAGGTGGGAATCGGCACTGGCCGGTGGCACCAGTTTCGACACAACGATCGTCGGCATCGTCGGCATCGCCAGCGGCCTCGTGGTGCCATCGGCGTCGTGCCGCCGCGCACCCGGCGGGCTGGGCTGCATGGCGGAAAGTCTCCTGATTCGATGTTCTTGTGGACGCGATTGTTACATGGGTTTTGCGCGCATGGATACCCGGGGCGGCCCCGGTTTGCGGCAGGCGAAGGCCCGATTCGCAAATCGCAAATACGCAATGCGGCGCCCCCGTACTATCGTTGGTCGCCGTGTTTCCCGATGACTTCCAGACTCCACGATGACCCTTGCATCCATGGTGCCCGCATCGACATCCTCCGTCCCGCCGCACTGGCCCGCCGGCCTGCCGCGCGCCATCCAAGTACCGGCCACCAGCCTGGTCTACAACGTCGAACACGCGGCACGCCGCTACCCCGGCAAGACGGCGATCCAGTACTTCGGCACCGCCATCGCGTATGCGCGGCTGCTGGAAGAGATCGAGCGGCTGGCCGGCTACCTGCAGCAGGACTGCGGCGTTCAACCGGGCGACCGCGTGCTGCTGTGCGCGCAGAACTGCCCGCAATACATCATTGCCAGTTACGCAATTCTGCGTGCCGAGGCCGTGCTGGTGCCGGCCAACCCGATGTGGCTCACCGGCGAGATCGAACATGTGGTGGACGATAGCGGCGCACGCGTGGCCATCGTTGCCGAAGACCTCTACGCGCAGGTGGCGCCGCTGCATGGCCGGGCCATCGAGCGGGTCGTCACCTTTGCCTATGCGGACGCGCTGGATGACGACGGCGGCCTGCCGGTGCCCGGCTGGGCGCGCGAACGCACGCCGCTGCCCGCGTCCGCCATGACTGGCCCGGCCGCGACCTGGATGGCGGCGATGGCAGCGCAGCGGTCGCCGTCGGCGCATCAGGCCGGCCCGGAAACGCTGGCGCTGCTGGCCTATACATCGGGCACCACCGGACGGCCGAAGGGTTGCATGCATACGCATCGCTCGCTGATGTGCGCGGCGGCCGGCTCGCAGGTCTGGCGCGCGAACGGGCCGGAAAGCGTGTTCCTAGCCGTGGCGCCGATGTTCCACATGCTCGGGCTGCAGAACGGCATGCACGCGCCGCTGTATCTGGGCGCGACCATCGTCCTGATGCCGCGCTGGGATGCGGCGCTGGCGGCGGCGCTGATCGAGCGCTTCCGGGTCAGCAACTGGAATGCGCCGCCGGCGATGCTGGTGGATTTCTTCGCGCAGCCCGGTATCGATGGCCGCGACCTGTCGAGCCTGGCGTTCCTGGGCGGCGGTGGCGCGGCCATGCCCGAAGCGGTGGCTACCACGCTGCAAACGCGCTTCGGCCTGCCCTATGTGGAAGCGTATGGCATGACCGAGACGGCCGCGTTCATCCTGTCGAATCCGCGCCATCGCGCCAAGCGCGAGTGTCTGGGCGTGGCCACCTTCGGCGTGGACGCCCGCGTGGTGGACCCGGCCACGTTCGCGGTGCTGCCGGCCGGCGAGACGGGCGAGATCGTGCTGCACGGCGGGCAGATCATGCACGGCTACTGGCGCAATGCCGAGGCCGATGCCGAAACCTTCATCGAGATGGACGGCAAGCGCTTCCTGCGTACGGGCGATCTTGGCTACGTGGACGACGAGGGCTACTTCTTCATGCGCGACCGGCTCAAGCGCATGATCAACGCCAACGGCTACAAGGTGTGGCCGGCCGAAGTGGAGAGCCTGCTCTACGGGCATCCGGCCATCCACGAGGCCTGCGTGGTGGCCGCACAGGACGCGCGCCGGGGCGAGACGGTCAAGGCGGTAGTGGTACTGAAACCGGGGCGGCACGGTGTGCCCGGCACCGACGAGGCGGCGATCATCGCATGGTGCAGAGAGCACATGGCGACCTACAAGGTGCCCCGTATCGTGCGCTTCGTGGATGCGTTGCCCAAGTCCGGTACCGGCAAGATCCAGTGGCGGGTGCTGCAGGAGATGGATGACTGATCGGTATACTATTGATTTCAGATCAACAGTTATTCGCCAATACACGGCTTAATCGGCAAAGGTAGCTTCGGCATACTGCGGTCATTCCGAACAGGACCGAGTTCGCAATTTCACTGGAGTTACCCGATGAGCATCCCGTCTTTTGGTGTTGGCACGTTTCGTCTGACTGGCCAGGCCGCCGTGGATTCGGTGCGTAACGCGCTGGATCTGGACTACCGGGCTGTCGATACCGCGCAGATCTATGGCAACGAGGCCGATGTGGGCCAGGCTATCGAGGCAAGCGGCGTCAAGCGCGACGCGCTGTTCGTGACCACCAAGATCTGGACCGCGAACTACGCCGCCGACAAGCTCGTGCCGAGCCTGCGCGAGAGCCTGGACAAGCTGCGCACCGACTACGTGGACCTGACGCTGATCCACTGGCCGGCCCCGGACAACGGCGTGTCGTTGCCCGAGTTCATGGCCGCGCTGGCCGAGGCCAAGGCACGTGGCCTGACCCGCCAGATCGGCGTGTCGAACTTCAATATCGCGCTGACGCAGCAGGCCATCGACGTGGTGGGCCAGGGCGAGATCGCGACCAACCAGATCGAACTGAGCCCGTACCTGCAGAACCGCAAGCTCACCGCGTTCTTGAAAGAGCAGGGCGTCGCCGTGACGTCGTACATGACGCTGGCCTACGGCAAGGTGCTGAAGGACCCGGTGCTGGCGCGCATTGCCGCCAGGCACAACGCCACGGTGGCCCAGGTGACGCTGGCCTGGGCGCTGCAACTGGGCTATGCGGTGATTCCGTCGTCGACCAAGCGCGAGAACCTGGCCAGCAACCTGCTGGCGCGCGACCTGAAGCTCGATGCCGACGACATGGCGGCCATCGCCGCGCTGGAGCGCAACGGCCGCGAGGTCAGCCCCGACGGGCTGGCGCCGGCGTGGGACTGATCCCGTAGCGGTTACACAAGGGCCGTCGTCTCCAATAAGCGAACGGCAACGGAGGGTGCGTCACATTGCAACCGCGCGCGAGTCGGTTCCGCGCATCCTTCGTCTCGTTGGTGCGTGCCGTGGTGCAGGTTCGACGCCGACACCTCACTCATCGCCCACTGTCGTGGCGAGGCGGCGCTGGTTGCCGGCCCCGCCTCAATAAGAGGCGACCGTTCCAGGAGACATCCATGAGAAATCGGCTTCGTGCCGGGCGGCTCGCGCTCGCCCCATTCGCTCGTTCATCGGCCACGTCATTGCTGGCGTGGCTTACCCTCTGCGTGGCAACCGTGGGCCTGGCAGGCTGCGGCGGCGACGGCAGTTCCACCGCGTCATCGGGCAGCAGCACGGCCACCACATCGCCGGGCACGGGGGCAACGCCCACGACCACATTGCAGGTGGTGGCACCCGTGGTGGACTGCGCGAAGCTGGCGGCGGTAGACCTGACGGACATCGGCGGCACGGGCAGCACCATCGCATCGGCCACGGTCACCACCGCAACCGTCAACGGCGCATCGGTGCAGTTCTGCACGGTCAAGGGCACGCTGGCGCCGGCCAACACGTTCGAGGTGGCACTGCCGGTCAGCACCTGGACGCAGCGCTTTGCCGAACTGGGCTGCGGCGGCCTGTGCGGCAACCTCAGCGATCCGACCAAGCAGAGTGCATTCAGCTTCAGCTACAACTGCCCGCTGGTGCAGCAGGGCGGCTTTGCCACGGCGGCGACCGACATGGGCCACACCGGCGCGGATGCCACATGGTCGTCAGACCCGCAGAAGCAGGCCGACTTTGCCTATCGCGGCCAGCACATCACCACGCTGGCGGCCAAGAAGCTGATTCAGACCTACTACGGCCAGCCGCAGAAATACGCGTACTTCGTGGGCTGCTCCGATGGCGGCCGCGAGGCACTGATGGCCGCGCAACGGTATCCGACGGACTACAACGGCATCATCGCCGGCGCGCCGGCCGCCCACTTCCAGACGCAGAACTCGCTCTATCACGGCTGGAACGTGATCTCGAACAGCACCACCGGCGACAACACCGGCAATGTCGTGCTCTATGCCGACAAGGCCAAGGTGTTGCATCAGGCCGTGGTGGCCGCGTGCGGCGGCACCAGCGGTGCGCCCGACGGGCTGCTGGCCGACCCGCGCGTATGCCACTTCAATCCGGTCTCGATCCAGTGCGCGCCAGGCGCCGCCGACACGAGCAAGTGCCTGACGGCCGCCGAGGTGGCCACCGCGAACCAGATCTACAGCGGCCCGTTCGATACCACCAACGGCAAGCGCATGCTGGCCGGCTCGCCGCAATTCGGCTCGGAAGCCAACTGGATCGGCGTGGAAGTGCCCAGCTCGAATTCGACCGACCCCGCCGTGCCGGTGACGGGCCTGTTCAGCAACATGATCGTGACGGGTGCCTACAACCTGATCTTTACGGGCGCGCCCACCATGCCGAACATCAACACGTTCGGCTATCACGATGCCAACTTCTTCACCGACTACCTGCTGGCCAACCATTCGCTGAACGACGCGACCAACCCCGACCTGTCTGCATTCCAGAAGGCCGGCGGCAAGCTGATCCTGTGGCACGGCTGGGCCGACCAGCACATCTCGCCGCTGTTCACCATTGCCTACTACGAGGCGATGCAGAGCACGATGGGGGCATCGGCGGTCGACGGGTTTGCGCGCATGTACCTGATTCCCGGTGTCAGCCACTGCGGCGGCGGCGAGGGCAATCCCAATATCGACCTGGTGTCGCGTGTCACCGCCTGGGTGGAGCAGGGCACGGCACCCAACGACGTGATGACGTACCAGACCGATGCGATGACCAGCGCGGTCACCGCGTCGCGGCCCGTGTATCCGTACCCGGCGGTTGCCAAATACAAGGGCTCGGGCGACTGGCACGACGGCGCCAACTACACGCAGGGCGCCGCGCTGTACAACGTGGCCACCGCGCCGTGGGCGGGGTCGAGCTTCTACACGCCGTACGCGGCGCAGACGCGGGGGGTAGCGGCACCCTGACCCGGTAACCGTAACGGCAAGCCAGCAGGCGCGGCGCCGGTTTCCGGTGCCGCGCCTTGTCATTTCTGCCGGTCGAATCGTCGTTTAATTGTTGATTCCAGTTCAAAGGTATTTCGTCGATTCACGGCTTAATCTGCAAACGACAAATCGGCACACTGTGTCCATTCCGATCCTTCCGATCGATCCACACAGGAGTTTCCGATGAGCAATCCTTCGATCGACACCGCTTCGCAAGCACCGCTGTTCCAGCCCTGGGCGCTGGGCGACCTGACACTGCCCAACCGCATCGTGATGCCGCCGATGACGCGTTCGCGCGCCAGCCAGCCCGGTGATGTGCCCAACGACCTGATGGCCGAGTACTACGCGCAGCGCGCCGGTGCCGGCCTGATCGTCAGCGAAGGCACGTGGATTTCACCGCTGGGCAAGGGCTATGCATGGACGCCGGGCATTCACACGCCCGAGCAGGTGGCGGGCTGGCGCAAGGTGACGCGCGCCGTGCATGCCGCCGGCGGCCGCATCTTTGCGCAGCTCTGGCATGTGGGGCGGCTCAGCCATATCAGCCTGCTCGACGGCCAGTCGCCGGTATCGTCGTCGGCCATCCAGGCGGCGGGCGTCAATGTCTTCGTGGCCGAGCGTGACGGCACGCCAGGCTTCGTGCAGGCATCGCAGCCGCGCGCGCTGTCCGTGGACGAGATCCACGCAATCGTCGACGAATACCGCCAGGCCGCGCGCAACGCGATGGCGGCCGGGTTTGACGGCGTGGAACTGCACGCGGCCAATGGCTACCTGGTGAACCAGTTCATCGATTCCGGCGCGAACACCCGCACGGACCAATACGGCGGATCGCTGGACAACCGCCTGCGCTTCCTGGGCGAAGTGGCCCAGGCGCTGATCGACGGCACGGGCAGCAAGGACCGCGTCGGCATTCGCCTGGCGCCGCTGACCACGCTGAACGGCTGCGTCGACGCCGATCCGGAAACCACCTATACGGCAGCAGCAAAACTGCTGGGCGAACTGGGCGTGGGCTACATCCACATTGCCGAGGCCGACTGGGACGATGCCCCGCACATGCCGCTGGCGTTCAAGCAGCGCCTGCGCGACGTGTTTCCTGGCACGCTGATCTATGCCGGCAAGTACACCGCCGAACGCGCCAACGCCGCGCTGGGCGAAGGATGGGCCGACCTGATCGCCTTCGGCCGCCCGTTCGTGGCCAATCCTGACCTGCCCGAGCGCCTGCGCGCCGGCGCCCCGCTCACCCCCCACGACCGCAACACACTGTTCGGCGGCGGGGCGCAGGGGCTGACCGACTATCCCGCGCTGGCTGCCAAGGCCGCCTGAGACACCGGGACACTGACGATGACATCACTGAAGACACTTGCCCTGGCCGCCGCATTGCCGTTTGCCATCCACGCCGCCGCGGCTTCGGCTGCTTCCGCCGAGCCGGCCGCCCCGGCCGCTGACTGGAGCCCGTCGGTGTACGGCGCCAATGACGAGATCGGCGCTGCGAACCTGCTCACACCAGAGGTGGTCAGGCAGGCGGTGACGCTGGTCAAGACCGGCAGGACCTATCCGCTGGCCGTGCCCGTCAACAAGAACCTGCCGGCGTTCCGGCACCGCAGCTTCCGGCTCTATAACGTGCAGGTCGGCCAGCAGGCCGGCAAGTCGCTGGGGCCGAACAAGTTCACGTTCAATGACGAACTGGTGAACGCGTGGACGGGCGTGGGCACCCAGCTCAACGGCATCGGCCATATCGGCATCGACAACGTCTACTACAACGGCAACAAGGCCGCCGATTTCGTCACGGTCGACGGCGTGAAGAAGCTTGGCGTGGAGAAGGTGCCCCCGATGGTCACGCGTGGCGTGGTGCTGGACATGACCGCGCACTATGGCAAGGCCATCGTGCCGGGCGGCACCGAGTTCACGGTAGCCGACATCCAGGCGGTGCTCCGGAAGCAGGGCCTGACGCTGCGCAAAGGCGACGTGGTGCTGTTCAACACGGGCTGGCTCGAACTGATCGGCAAGGACAACCAGCAATTCCTGGAGGTGGAACCGGGCATCGGCATGGAAGCGGCCAGGTGGCTGGCCGACCAGGGCATCGTCGCCTTCGGGGGCGACACCTGGGCGTCGGAGGTCTACCCGAACCCGCACGGCAAGGACGAGTTTCCGGTCAACCAGTTCATGCTGGCCAAGCGGGGCATCTACAACCTGGAATTGATCGACAGCCGCGCCCTGGTGCGCGACAAGGCCTGGGAATTCCTGTTTGTGCTGGGCCAGCCGCTGTATGTGGGGTCGACGCAGGTGAATGTGAATCCGGTGGCGGTGCGGTGAGGCCGGCGCACGGCGACGTGGCTTGATGGGCATGCCGGCGGGGCATGGCAGGCGTCCAGCAGGCGGCTGATGTTAGGCGCCGCCGGGGAGCGCAGGCGGATTGAAAGGAACTCATAGCCGTTTCCCGAGTCAATTGTTGCGTTCGGTTACAATGCTGTACCGCAGCAATGCCGTCGGCATTGTCTGCCAAATGTCTGCAATCGCGCCCCCATCTTGTTACGTTTCGTCCTCTTCCTGCTGACTGCCATGTGCCTGTCCGCGCTGTCGTTTTCGGCAGCGGCGAACGTGCGTGCGGCCGTGCCGAAGGCGGAGCGGGTGATGAAGGTGTCGAATGCGGCACATACGGCCGAAAGCGCCCAAGCGGCGCAGGCGTCCCAGGCGACCGAAGCCCCCGACTATGCAATGCTGGCCAACGGCGACGACCTCGCCCAGCTGGTGCTGCCCGGCGACCCCGACTTCGGTGCCGACGATGAGGTCGCCGACGACGGCCCGCCACCCGGTTACTGCAATATCTGGTCGGCTGACCTGCTTGATCCGCTCGATCTGTTCGATGCGGTCGATGAAACCAGCGCACTCTTTGTCCTGCCCAATTTCGCACTCGCCCAATCGGTGAGCGACCTGTTCCAGGCGCCCACGGCGCGTACGACGTTCGAGTCCGAAGGCCTGTTCCGGCCGCCCAATCTCCTCGTCTGAGTCTCCACGCCACCGTCCCGGCTGACGCCGGACGGTGCGCTCATTCCTTGCCCTTGCGCCCCGTACTGCCCGCGACCGCCCTGTGTCGCGGCTGAAAGCGTTTGCCGTTTGCCCCCGGTGTTCCGATGCCGGCCGGCATGCGGCGCGCGTGTCGTGGGTTGCCGGGCAGCCGTACCGTTTGAACCATTCAGACATGAAGACCAAGAAATCGTTGACCTGGGTCGCGTCGCTGTCGTTGGTGACGGCACCGGCCTGGGCTGCCCAGCCCATGCCGGCCAGCGCGACCGCGACACCCACCACGACCGCTGCCGCGCCGGGCATGAAGCTGGCGGCCAAGGCCATGCCGCGCGCCACCACGCCCGCGGCCGAATCCTTCGAGTTGTCGCAGTTGCTGGAAATCGCGCAATCGACCAACAAGGGCACCGAGGCCGCGCAGGCCAATGTGGACGCGGCCACTGCCGCGATCAGCAGCGCCCGTGCGTACCCGAACCCGCAGGTGGAAGTGATGTACGGGCGGCTGTCCGGCAAGCAGCCAGGCGTGACCAGCGGCAACGCGCCGTCATACGCCGTCGTGCAGAAGTTCGACTATCCCAACCAGCGCAACCTGCGCCAGCAGATGGCCGGGCGTGGTCTGGAGGCATCCGAGGCCCAGCGCCAGACCTTCCGGGCCGAACTGGCCGCGCGGGTCAAGACGGCGTACTTCCAGGTGCTGCGGCGCGAGACCGAACTGGCCGCCGCGCGTGAGGATTTGAACCTGATGCGCCAGATCCAGGAGCGCGCCAAGGTGCGCGTGGATGTGGGCGAGGCGCCACGCTACGAGCTGATCAAGGCCGATACCGAACTGCTGGCCGCACAGAAGACGCTGCAGACGGCCGAACTGCGCGTCGACCAGTCGAAGGCCACGCTGCGCCAGCAGGTGGGCGGCGCCATGCCGGCGCGCTTCGGGCTGACGGGCAGCCTGGCCAATACGCCCGACGTGCCGAACCTGGCCGTGCTGCGCGACGGCATGCAGGCCAACAACGCCGAGCTGAACCAGCGCCGCAGCGAACTGGAACGCGCCCGCCTTGGCGTGGACTACCAGCGCTCGCTGCGCTGGCCCGAGGTGTCGCTGCGCGCCAGCACCGACCGCCAGCCGGACAACAACGTCTCGCAGATCGGCCTGGTGATGACGATCCCGTTGTGGGACCGCCGCAGCGGCCCGGTGGGCGAAGCCACGGCACAGGCCACGCAGGCGCGTACCGCGCTGGAGGCGCGCGAGTTCGAGCTCGCGCAGGAACTGGATACCGCCTACCAGCAGTACGAGATCACCCAGGCACAGGTCACCGCGCTGGAATCGGGCATCGTGCGCGAAGCCGAGTCGGCGCTGGGCGTGGCGGAAGCCGCCTACCGCTTTGGCGAGCGCGGCATTCTCGACTATCTCGACGCCCAGCGCGTGCTGCGCAATGCGCGCAGCGAACTGATCAACGCGCAGTACGAACTGCAGATCGCCGCCATCCAGATCGAAAAGCTCATGTCGGCCACGCCTGGTGCTGCCGCCGTCGTGCCTTCCCGGCCCGTCTCCCAGAATCTGAACTGAACATGCGTCCCTCTCATTCCCTGCTTTCCATTGCCGCTGCCGCCGTGTTGGCGATGTCGCTGGCCGGCTGTTCCAAGGAACCCGAAGCCGCTGCCGAGGCGCCCAAGCTGCCGCCCGGCATCGTCAAGGCCGAAGAAAACCTGCAGAAGACCCTCAAGGTGGCAACCCTGGCTACGTCTCCGTTCAGCGAGATGTTGCGCGTGTCGGGCCGTATCGATTTCGATGAACAGCGCGTGTCGCGCATCGGCGCCACGGTCACCGGCCGTGTGACCGATCTCTACGCCATCCTGGGCGACGAAGTGAAGGCCGGCCAGGTGCTGGCCCGCCTGCACAGCAGCGAACTTGGTGCCGCACAGATGGCCTTCCTGAAGGCCGAAGCCCAGAACGACCTGCAGGCCCGCAATGCCGAGCGCGCGCGCCAGCTGTTCGACGCCGACGTGATCGGCCGTGCCGAACTGCAGCGCCGCCAGAGCGAATACGCGATTGCCGCCGCCGAAATGCGCGCCTACCGCGACCAGCTGCGTGTGCTGGGCATGTCGGCGCAGGCCATTTCCACGCTGGCGAAAAACGGCAGCATCGAGTCGTACTCGCCGGTGTTTTCCAGCATCAGCGGCACGGTGGTGGAGCGCAACGTGGCGCAAGGCCAGGTGGTGCAGCCGGCCGACGCGCTGTACACCGTGGCAGACCTGTCGCGTGTCTGGGTGGTGGCCGAGGTGCCCGAGCAGCAGGCCGCCCAGGTGGCCGAAGGCCAGGCCGTCGACATCGAGGTGCCGTCGCTGGCCAACACCAACGGCCGCATCACGGGCAAGCTGATCTACGTGGGCCGCACCGTGAATCCGCAATCGCGCACGGTGCTGGTCCGTACCGAACTGGAGAACAAGGAAGGGCGCCTGAAGCCGGCCATGCTGGCCAGCATGCTGATTGCGGGCAAGCCCATCGATACGCTGGTGGTGCCCGGTTCCGCCGTGGTGCGCGACGGCAACGACGAGCAGGTCTACGTGGAAACCGCGCCCGGCCAGTATCGCCTGACCAAGGTGAAGCTGGGATCGGAAAGCGACGGCATGCGAGTGGTGCAGAGCGGTATCAAGGCGGGCGACCGCGTGGTCGTGGAGGGCGCGTTCCACCTCGACAACGAGCGCAAGCGCCTGGAACAGGGGTAAGCCGCCATGATGACATCGCTTGTGGAAGCCGCGATCAAGCAGCGGCTGGTGGTGTGCGTGGTGGCGGTGGTGCTGTTCTTCTTTGGCCTGCGCGCGGCTGGCAAGCTGTCGGTCGATGCCTTCCCGGACGTGACCAACGTCCAGGTGCAGATCGCCACCGAAGCCACCGGCCGCTCGCCCGAAGAGGTGGAGCGCTTTGTCACCGTGCCCATCGAAATGTCGATGACGGGCCTGCCCGGACTCGAGGAGATGCGCTCGCTGAACAAGGCCGGGCTGTCGCTGATCACGCTCGTGTTCACCGACAAGACCGACGTCTACTTCGCGCGGCAGCTCGTCATGGAGCGGCTGATCGAGGTGTCCGGCCGCATGCCCGAAGGCGTGACGCCGGTGCTGGGGCCGGTGTCCACCGGCCTGGGCGAGGTCTACCAGTACACGCTGGACCGCCCCGACGACGGTAACCGCGAACTGACGCAGGATGAGCTGGCCGAGCGCCGCATCGCGCAGGACTGGGTGGTGCGCCCGCTGCTGCGTTCGATCCCGGGCGTGGCCGAAATCAACTCGCAGGGTGGCTACGTGCGGCAGTACCAGGCACTGGTCAACCCGGAGCGGATGCGTCACTACGGGGTCAGCCTGCAGCAGGTGTACCAGGCGCTGGCGCGCAACAACGCCAACTCGGGCGGCGGCGTGCTGCCGCACTACGCGGAGCAGTACCTGATCCGCGGTGTGGGCCTGGCCAAGGGCGTGGACGATATCGGCAGCATCGTGCTCAAGGAGGTCAACGGCACGCCGGTCTACGTGCGCGACGTGGCGCAGGTGACGATCGGCCACGAGGTGCGCCAGGGAGCCGTGGTCAAGAACGGCCAGACCGAAGCCGTGGGCGGCATCGTGATGATGATGCGCGCCGGCAACGCCAAGGAAGTGGTGAGCCGGGTCAAGGCGCGCGTGGCGGAGATCAACGGGAAGGGCATGATCCCCGGCGGCCTGCAGATCGTGCCGTACTACGACCGCAGCGAACTGGTGGACGCCGCGTTGTGGACGGTCACCAAGGTGCTGCTCGAAGGCGTGGTGCTGGTGGTGATCGTGCTGTTCCTGTTCCTGGGCGACGTGCGTTCGTCGGTCATCGTGCTGGCCACGCTGGTGCTGACGCCATTGCTGACGTTCATGGTGATGAACCGCATTGGCCTGTCGGCCAACCTGATGTCGCTGGGGGGGCTGGCCATCGCCATTGGCCTGATGGTGGACGGCTCGGTGGTGGTCGTCGAAAACGCGTTCGAGCGACTGGGTCATGCGGACAAGTCGGGGCTGACCCGCAACCAGATCCTGGTCAAGGCCGTGCAGGAAGTGGCCACGCCGGTGATCGTGGGCGTGGGCATCATCATCCTGGTGTTCCTGCCGCTGATGACGCTGCAGGGCATGGAAGGCAAGATGTTCGCGCCGCTGGCCGTCACGATCTCGATTGCGCTGGCGATCTCGCTGTTCCTGTCGCTGACGCTGTCGCCGGTGCTGTCGTCGTACCTGCTCAAGGGCGGCGCCGAGCATGACACGCGCGTGATCGCGTTCATGAAGCGTCACTACCTGCGCATGCTGCACTGGTCCCTGCTCAACAGCAAGAAGACGGTGCTATCGGCGGTGGGCCTGTTCGTGGCCACGGTGATGATCGTACCGATGCTCGGAACGTCGTTCATTCCGGAAATGAAGGAAGGCTCGATCGTGCCGGCGCTGGATCGCGTGCCGAACATCTCGCTGGAAGAGTCGATCAAGCTCGAACGCCAGGCCAACAAGCTGGTGCTGGAGGTGCCGGGCGTGAAGTCGGTGGTGTCCGGCGTGGGTCGTGGCGAAAGCCCGGCCGACCCGCAGGGCCAGAACGAGTCGACGCCGATCGCCAGCCTCAAGGATCGCGACGAGTGGCCCGACGGCTGGACGCAGGACGACATCGCCAACGCCATCCGCGACAAGCTCAAGGCCATTCCGGGCGTGCAGGTCGTGATGGCGCAGCCGATTTCGGATCGTGTGGACGAGATGGTCAGCGGCGTGCGGTCGGACATCGCCGTGAAGATCTTTGGCGACGATCTCGACAAGCTGCGCGGGCTGGCCGGCGAGATTGCCCGCGTGGCGGGCGGCATCAAGGGCGCCGAGGATGTGCGTATCGAGCGGATCTCGGGCCAGCAGTACCTGTCGATCGAGATCGATCGCCAGGCGATTGCGCGCTACGGGCTGAACGTGTCGGACATCCACGACATCATCGAGATTGCCATCGGCGGCAAGCGCGCCACGGACATCTTCGAGGGCGAGCGCCGCTTTGCGGCGGCGGTGCGCCTGCCGGAGGAGTTCCGCGGCAACGTGCAGGCCATCCGGCAGCTGCTGGTGCAGGCGCCCGATGGCGTGCAGGTGCCGCTGCAGAGCGTGGCGAAGATCGAGGTCAGCGACGGCCCCGCGCAGATCAGCCGCGAAATGGCCAAGCGCCGCGTGGTGGTGATGATCAACGTGAAGGACCGCGACCTGGGCGGCTTCGTGGCCGAACTGCAGTCGGCCACGGAGGCCAAGGTCAAGCTGCCGGAGGGCTACTACTACGAGTGGGGCGGCCAGTTCCAGAACATGGAGCGCGCCATGGGCCACCTGAAGCTGATCGTGCCGATCACCATCGCCGCAATCTTTTTCCTGCTGTTCCTGCTGTTCAACTCGCTGCGCTTTGCCACGCTGATCATCACGGTGCTGCCGTTTGCATCGATCGGCGGCATCATCGGGCTGTTTGTCACCGGCGAATACCTGTCGGTGCCGGCATCGGTGGGCTTCATCGCGCTGTGGGGCATGGCGGTGCTGAACGGGGTGGTGCTGGTGTCGTACATCCGCACGTTGCGTGAATCGGGCATGTCGCTGCGCAACGCGGTGGTGCGTGGCGCCACGCAGCGCTTCCGGCCGGTGATGATGACCGCCACCATCGCCATGCTGGGCCTGGTGCCGTTCCTGTTCTCGGACGGCCCGGGCTCCGAGGTGCAGCGGCCGCTGGCCGTGGTGGTGATCGGCGGGCTGATTACGTCGACGCTGCTGACGCTGGTGATGGTGCCGACGCTGTACCGCTGGTTCGACGACCGCAAGCCCGAACCGCGCGACATGTCCGTGTAATGGCGTGAGCGCGTAAGGGATTTACGCCGCAGTACAATGGCAACCGGCCGGCATGCATCGCGCGTGCCGGCCGTTTTCGTTCTGGAGTACACCTGTGACAACACACATGCGCCGCAAGCTCGTGACGTCCCTGGCCTGCGTGGCCATCGGGCTGCCGATGGTGGCAGCCGCCGCCGATGCGCCGGTCAACGTCGAAATGGGCCAGCGTGGCGGCCGGCCGGAAGCGCCCGAGGCGCCGGTGGCCTGCATGGAGGCCGTCAAGGCCAAGCTGCCGAATCCCGACAAGTTCCGCTGGGTGCAGGGCACCTCGCGCCGCGTGGCGGAAGACGTCTATAGCGTGGTGGGCAGCATCGAGTTCGTGAACCAGGCCGGCGAGGCGCGCAAGGGCGAAGCCCAGTGTGACGTGATGCGCGCACCGGGCAACCAGTTCATCGTGCCGAAGGTCCGTCTGCCGCAGTAATCGGCAGGCAGGGGTCGGTCAGGCCGTCTCGGTGGCCCGCACGGGCGCGGGGGCGGCGGGCACCGCCGGCGTGGGCAGCAGCGTGCCACGCAGCAGCAGCGCCACGGTCTTCCAGGCCAGCAGGCCGATGATCGCGTTGGCCGCGACGAACAGCGCGAACGCGGCGCCATCCAGGTCGCCAGCGCCCCGGGTGATCATGCGGATCGCCATGCCGGGCAGGGCGGCCACGCCAAAGCTGAACGCCCAGTAGCCCGGCGAGAAACGCTGCGTGCCGATCCACGGCAGCAACCGCAGCATCAGCAGCGCCTGGTACAGCCCATAGCCCAGCAGCGCGTACACGAACAGGTCGGGCTGACCGTGCGTCAGCGCCAGGTAGGCCGTGCCGCCCACCACGGGCGGCGCAATCTGGATGCCCAGCAGCGCGCGACGTGCCTCGGGCAGCGGCGCGTTGACGGCCGTGCGGTTCAGCAGCACCGATTCGATGGCGATCCACGACAGCAGGCTCGCGCCGAACAGCAGCATCCCGATGGTCTGCCATCCAAGCAGCGCGGCCGATGTGGCGCCCACGAACCCCGGTGCGACGGCCGGCAGGTAGGCGGCCGGTGTCACGGCTTCGGGCCGCATGCCGCCCTGCCAGAGCCGGCCATGCAGCACGGCGCCCAGCGCCAGTTGCCCGACCGTCGCCGAGACGAACAGCGCAACCGCCAGCTGCGGCGCATAGGGATGCACCAGTTGCGTGGCCAGCAGCGTGGAAGTCGGAATCAGCGCCGCGAACGACGATTGCACCGGATCGGCCATTTCCGCGCGGGCAGCCGCCGGTGTCACCAGCCATTTGCGCGCATAGGCACCCAGCAGCACCCCCCAGATGCCCAGGCCCAGCCAGGCCAGAACCGTGGCCGGCAGCGCGGGCAGGGCCCATACGTGAATGGCGCCGCGCCAGACATTGGCCAGCGCCAGCGCGCCGACGGCCATGCCGAAGAACGACAGCGGAATGGTCCGGACCGTGGTGGATGGGGGAGAGGATAGGGTGGGGGCGCCCATGATCGGCTCGTATTCGGTTTGGGTTGATGTATCGAATAGTACGCACACCTGGGCGGGGCCGCAGACGCGGGCGGCGCAATGTCTTGCTCGTCCGTCTCAACACGTCCGGCGCCGTATGAGGTGATGCAGGCGCCTCAAGATTAAGTTTCTGTCATGCAGCCAAGCCGATGTGGACATCGATCCGTTCATCTCCTAGGATTTGTGTACGATGTACACAATGCAGCGACACGATCTGAACGTATCAACAGGAGACTTAGGCATGCATGTCGAAACCACCCACGAACACCGCTGGCTGCACAGACTGGTTGGCAACTGGACGGCGGAAGGCGAAGCGCAGATGGGCCCGGACGGCCCCACCGAGAAGTGGAAGATTCCCGAACAGGTGAGCAAGATTGGCGATACCTGGGTGCAGACCCGCTCAGAAGGGGAATTCCCTGGCTGCGGGCCGGCCGTGACGGTCATGACGCTGGGCTACGACCCCGCCCGCAAGCACTTTGTGGGCACCTTCGTCGGCTCGATGATGACCCACATGTGGGTCTACGAGGGCGACCTGGAAGCCGACGGCAAGACGCTGACCCTGCGCGCCGATGGCCCGGCGTTCGGCCCGGATGGCACCGTGGTGCCGGGCAAGATGGCGAAATATCGCGATGTGGTTGCGTTCCAGGGTGACGATAACCGCACACTGACATCGTTCATGCAGGCCGACAACGGCGAGTGGATCCAGATCATGCAGGCCCGCTACCGGCGGGACAGGTAGCCCGGCCATCTGCCCGCACAGCCGGGCGGTTTGACCCATCGCTATATACGGGACTATATTGCGTTGCGAAGCCCGCCGTCCGGGCGGGCGCGCCACACTTGCCGTCCCAAGATGAACCGCTCGTTACTGTTGCTCGATGCGTTTGCCGCCCAGCCCGGAGACCCCGTCACGCGGGCCCTGGCAGGCGTGCTGGAAAGTGCCTGCGCGGGGCGCCTGCCGCGCTTTGCGCAGTGGCTGGGTCTGCCGCCGGCGGAGTTCCGGCGCATGCTCGATCGTCATTTCCCAGGCGCCGCGGCCGCTGGCTGGGAGCCCGACGCACCCCCGCAGGATGCCGACGCGCTGCCGTGCGAATTCGCCGATCTGGTCGATATGCTGGAAGACGGCCACACGCCGGGCCAGTATGGCCCGGACGTCCATTGGGCCGCGCATGCACTGGCGTCGGGCTGCTTCGGCCATACGCATCTGTGGCAGGACATGGGACTGTCGGGGCGCGACGATGTGTCGGCGCTGCTGCAGCAGGTTTTCGCACCGGTGTTCGCGGCCAACACCACGGAAATGAAGTGGAAGAAGTTCTTCTACCACCGGGTTTGCGAGCGGCTGGACATTCATCCGTGTCCCGAGCCGTCGTGCGAGGGGTGCGACCACTACGCGGCGTGCCATGGCGCCGAGGCGCCCATCGTGTTGATGCAGCCGGTCAGTTTGCGTCAGGCCTGAGCTTGCTGGCGCCAGGCGCTCGCCGCGTTCACCGCGTCAGCTACGGCTGATAGGTCAGGCGCGGTCCAGTTCGCTGCTGTTCCACCAGGCTTCCAGCAGTGGCTGGAAACGGTCGTCGGGGGCCGGCGCAATCCGCGTGCTCTTGCGCGCTGCCGGCAACTGGCGTCCGGTCAGCTGATAGAAGACGGCGGCCGGCGGTGTGCCGGGGCCGTAGGGCACATGGTCGATCACGCTCATCTGCCGCGCGGCTTTCAGGGCGCGCGTGGTCTCCTCGGCGGACAAGCCGCAGGCGTCGGCCAGCCCGTCACGGCGCAGCGGGCCCTGACGTTGCAAGCCTTCGATCAGCAGATGCACGCATTCGCGCGTATTCCTTTTCATGCTGCGCATTTTTCCGTACTGCCTGACACTTCACAATGACACTTGACACTTGTTTGCAATCCTTCGCTTGCAACTGTGGCAAGGACGCAAAAATCCCCTCGGAAGCGTCGATTTAGACACCTGGATAGCGTACCCCTTGCGTCGGTCTCGATACTGTATAAACATACAGTATTCAATGAATACCTATGTCCGCGCCGATGCTGGCGTGGGCCGACGATCCGACCATGATTCCAGCCCCGCATGGGCAGCCTTCGCTTCTGGCAGAGGACCATGCGCCCCCATCCCTATCCCCTGCGCTCGCCGAGCCGCCCCGCGAATCGGTGCGCGAACTCGAACAGCGGTATCCTGGCCTGTGGCGTGCGGGCCAGCTGGGCCGTGCCGGCCGGCTGCCCGTCTGCCCGACCGGCTATGACGCGCTGACCGCCGAGTTGCCGGGTGGCGGCTGGCCAGCCGGTGCGGTGACGGAACTGCTGCTGACGCAGGACGGGGCGGGCGAGTTGCGTCTGCTGATGCCGGCGCTGCGCACGCTGGCGGCCGGTGGGCGGCGCATCGCGCTGGTCAATCCGCCTTGCCTGCCGAATGCTGGCGAATTGGCGAGCGGATCGGCGGGCGGACTGGACGATGGCCGCCTGCCCGCGCGGCAGCTCTACTGGGTGCGGCCGCCGGTGGCCGCCACGATGGCCTCGCAGCGCACGGACATGCTCTGGGCCGCCGAGCAGATGCTGCGCAGCCAGGCGTTCGGCGCGGTGCTGGTCTGGCTGGCCGGCGCGCGGCCCGAGGCGCTGCGGCGCCTGCAGGTGCTGGCGCAGGCCGGCGATACCGTGGTGTGGGTGCTGCGGCCCATGCGGGTGCTGCACGACTCGTCGCCGGCAGTGCTGCGGCTGGCGTTGTCGCCGCAGCCCGGCAACCTGATGTCGATCGTCTTCCACAAGCGGCGCGGCCCGGTGCGCGATACGCCGTTGCTGTTGCCACTCGAAGGCATGGCCCATGTGCCCCGGCGCACGGGCATGCCTGCCGTTCCCACACCCGCCGTGCCGGCGGGTAT
>NZ_PJRP01000024.1:35559-92501 GCF_002858765.1 Cupriavidus pauculus | reverse complement strand
CTTCCCATCCCGAACAGGACCGTGAAACGACTTTGCGCCGATGATAGTGCGGATACCCGTGTGAAAGTAGGTCAGCGCCAGGCTCTTATACCCAGAACCCCCAAGCCCTAAAAGCTTGGGGGTTTTGCTTTTGCGGCGCGCGAAACGATATCGCCCTTGCAAGCCGGTGCAAATGCCGGCGGGCGCCAAATGCCCTTGGGGCCCCACCATCGAGTTTCGATGCAGCCCTTACCGGCGCCTTGTAAAAGCTCAAGGCCAGATCCGGCCGATTCCCTCATATTCTTGCTGCATTGTGCCGAAATAGGCCCAAATGTATCCGGCACGCCTTTCGCTCCGTAGTGGCTACGGGGACGGCACACCTGCTGTCCTACTGCTTTCCGGAGATGACCATGCCAATGATTCGACCGCGAAATGTGATTGCAGCCGGGGCACTCGCTGTGTTCTCGATCTCGGCTTTCGCGCAAATGACGCCGGGTCCGCGCGATCCGTACACTCAAGGAGCTGCCACCCCCAGCAGCACATACGGTCCGACCAATCCGAATACGAGCGGCGCCCGCGCCGGCGACAAGTTCGACCCCTACACGCAGGGTGCGGACCGTTCAACCAGGCAGGATCTTGCGCCGCAACAGCAGACCTACCAATCACCGGCCCCGTCGTATCAACCTGCGCCAACCGCCGGCATGGAGCCGGACCGTGTCGGTGCCTCCGCGTATCGCGGTGACATGCGTTGGAACGGTCCGATGCTGGGCAGCCGACTGGGTCCCCGCAATCGTTTCCTCGATGGCGCATGACGCGGCGACTTTTGCCGGCCGCCGAAACAGCAATCCCCGCCGTCGGCGGGGATTTTTATTGAAGCGATACCACGTCGCGCCGCCAGAATCACTGTTCCAACCACGCAAAACACTGTCCCGCCAGCGAGCCACGTCGCCCGCTTACCCTTCCATTTCCACGCAATCGTTTCGGATTCCCCCGCTCAGATGAAGTATTTCGCTTCATTACAGCCAATTTTCTGTCATCCTGATTTATCTCCGAACTGGTAGCATAATGGCCGGCGGCAGAAATAGGCAGCATGCTTATTGAACTGTTTGCCAGGCAAGCGGCTCAAATGCTGCATTGCGGTAAATTGGCGGCTCACCTTGGAGGAGGGAGCGGCCGACGCCGGAGCGTTCCTACGGACGCTGGATTGTGTAAAAGACGCCACAATAGAATTGAGCGTCTGCAGATGTTGGTGAAAACGATTATTGTTGTCGATCGACAAGACGATGCCCGCATAGATCGGTGCACGGCCTTACGCGCGCAACAGTAGTCCCGATAATCGAAGATCGGGCAGGACATTTGAGAGTACGGGGAGCAGGGTTGTCCATCGGGCGGCCCTGTGCCGGACGCGCGCGCGGCGTGGCCGGTGTTCAGTTTTTCCTCCAGGCCGGCGAAGCCGGCGAAAGCAGGGGCCCATGGCGACTATCCGTTGAGCCGTTATCCGATACGTGCCTGATCCAGGCACGCCAATTGCGTCCACGCGCGCCGTGGCGCCCGCCTGGCTTTGGCCGGCACCAAGAAGAACCAAATTCGTTTCATCCTCGAGGAAATCGCTATGCAAGCAATGCGCGCCAGGCGTGCTTTGATTCCAGGCATGCTGGCTCTTGCCGTGACGGCTCTGACCGCCTGCGGCAAGAAGAACGAAGCCCCCGCGGCCCAGACGCCTGAAGTGAAAGTTGTCACGCTGAAGGACGAAACCGTCACGCTGGATACGTCCCTGCCCGGTCGCACCCTGCCGTACCGGATCGCCGAAGTTCGCCCGCAGGTCAACGGCATCATTCAGAAGCGTCTGTTTGTCGAAGGTACCGACGTCAAGCAGGGCCAGCAGCTCTATCAGATCGATCCGTCCACATACGAAGCCACCGCGAAGAGCGCCGAGGCGACGCTTGCGTCGTCGAAGCTGCTGGCTGAACGCTACGGCCGCCTGGTCGGTGACGAAGCGGTCAGCAAGCAGCAGTACGCCGAAGCCCAGGCATCGTATCTGCAGTCCAAGGCGACCGTGGATCAGGCGCACATCAACCTGCGCTACACCCGCGTGCTGGCGCCGATCTCGGGCCGCATCAGCCGATCACTGGTGACCGAGGGTGCGCTGGTTACCAACGGGCAAGCCAACGCGCTGGCCACGATCCAGCAGCTCGACCCCATCTATGTGGATGTGACCCAGCCGTCGGCTTCGATCCTGCGCCTGCGCAAGGAACTTGCCAATGGCCAACTGCAGGGCGCCGGTGCCAACGCCGCCAAGGTGTTGCTGCAACTCGAGGATGGCAGCACCTACGCCGAAGCCGGCCGGCTGGAGTTCTCGGAAGTGGCGGTGGACCAGAGCACTGGATCCGTGACGCTGCGCGCCGTGTTCCCGAACCCGCGCAACGAACTGCTGCCCGGCATGTTCGTGCACGCCCGCCTGGCTGAAGGCGTGAGGCAATCTGCCATCCTGGCGCCGCAACGTGGCGTGACGCGTGACCTGAAGGGGCAGCCGACGTCGCTGGTGGTCAACGCCAACAACGAAGTGGAACTGCGCGTGCTCAAGACCGACCGCACGATCGGCACCAGCTGGCTTGTGACCGATGGGCTCAAGGCAGGCGACCGTGTCATCGTCGAAGGCCTGCAGTTCGTGCGCCCCGGCGCCAAGGTGAAGGCTACCGAGGCCACTTCGGCACAAGCGGGCGCGGCTCCGGCCTCTGCTCCGGCTGCTGCTTCGGCGCCGGCCGCCAAGTCCTGATCGGGACCGACGCATAAGGATTTGCCATGTCTAATTTCTTTATCGAGCGGCCGATCTTTGCTTGGGTGATCGCGCTCGTGATCATGCTGGCCGGCGTGCTGTCGATACGATCGCTGCCGGTTACGCAGTACCCTGCCATCGCGCCGCCCACCATCGCCATCGCCGTCAACTACCCGGGCGCCTCGGCGCAAACCGTGCAGGACACGGTGGTGCAGGTGATCGAGCAGCAGCTGAACGGCCTGGACCGGTTGCGCTACATCTCGTCGGAATCGAACTCCGACGGCAGCATGACCATCACGGCCACGTTCGAGCAAGGCACCAACCCGGATATCGCGCAGGTGCAGGTCCAGAACAAGCTGGCCCTGGCGCAGCCACTGTTGCCGCAGGAAGTGCAGCAACAGGGTATCCGCGTGACCAAGTCGGTGCGTAACTTCCTGATCATCGTCGGCCTGATCTCGACCGATCCGGCCACCACGCGGGAAGACCTGTCGAACTACATCGTCTCGAACCTGCAGGATCCGATCTCGCGGACTTCCGGCGTGGGTGACTTCCAGGTGTTCGGCTCGCAGTACGCCATGCGGATCTGGCTCGACCCGGCCAAGCTCAACAGCTTCCAGCTGGCGCCGCTGGATGTCAGCAACGCCATCAAGGCGCAGAACGTCCAGGTGGCCTCGGGTCAGCTCGGTGGCCTGCCGGCGGTGCGCGGGCAGCAGCTGAACGCGACGGTGATCGGCAAGACCCGTCTGCAGACCGCCGAGCAGTTCGGCGACATCCTGCTGAAGGTGAACCCCGATGGCTCGCAGGTGCGCCTGCGCGACGTGGCTGAAGTGGGTCTGGGCGGCCAGGATTACTCGATCAATGCGCAGTACAACGGCAAGCCCGCATCGGGTATCGCCATTCGTCTGGCATCGGGCGCCAACGCGCTGGAAACGGTCAAGAACATCCACAACACGCTGAACCAGCTGGAGCCTTCGTTCCCGCCGGGCATCAAGGCGGTGTTCCCGTATGACACCACACCGGTGATTGCCGACTCCATCCAGGAAGTGGTCAAGACGCTGCTCGAAGCCATCGTGCTGGTGTTCCTGGTGATGTACCTGTTCCTGCAGAACTTCCGCGCCACGCTGATCCCGACGATCGCGGTGCCGGTGGTGCTGCTGGGCACGTTCGGCGTGCTGGCCGCATTTGGCTACACGATCAACACCCTGACGATGTTCGGGATGGTGCTGGCCATCGGTCTGCTGGTGGACGATGCCATCGTGGTGGTGGAGAACGTCGAGCGGGTGATGTCCGAGGAGGGGCTGGGGCCGAAGGAGGCCGCCCGGAAATCGATGGGCCAGATCCAGGGTGCCCTGGTGGGTATCGCGCTGGTGCTGTCCGCCGTGTTCCTGCCGATGGCGTTCTTTGGCGGTTCCACCGGCGTGATCTATCGCCAGTTCTCGATCACGATCGTCTCCGCGATGGTGTTGTCGGTACTGGTGGCGCTGATCCTGACGCCGGCCCTGTGCGCGACGATGCTCAAGCCGATCGAAAAGGGGGATCACGGCGAACACAAGGGTGGCTTCTTCGGCTGGTTCAACCGCAGCTTCATCCGGTCCACGCAGAAGTACGAGCGTGGCGTGGTGGGCATCCTCAAGCGGCGCTCGCCGTTCCTGCTGGTCTACGTGCTGATCCTGCTGGCGATGGGCTTCATGTTCACGCGGATTCCGACGTCGTTCCTGCCGGAAGAAGACCAGGGCGTGCTGTATGCCCAGGTGCAGACGCCGCCGGGTTCGTCGGCCGAGCGGACGCAGACCGTGCTGGACCAGATGCGTAACTACCTGCTCAATGACGAAGGCAAGATCGTGGAGTCGCTGTTCACGGTGAACGGCTTCAACTTTGCCGGTCGTGGCCAGAGTTCGGGTCTTGCGTTCATCCTGCTCAAGCCGTTCAAGGATCGCGAAGGCGATGCCACGAGCGTGTTCGACCTGACCAAGCGCGCGCAAGCCAAGTTCAGCACGTTCCGCGACTCGCTGGCCTTTGCCTTCGCGCCGCCCGCGGTGCAGGAGCTGGGCAATGCCACGGGCTTCGACTTCTACATGCAGGACCAGGCTGGCCTGGGCCACGAGGCGCTGATGGAAGCGCGCAACAAGTTCCTGGCGCTGGCCGCCAAGAACCCGGCCCTGCAACGCGTGCGTCCGAACGGGTTGAACGACGAGCCGCAGTACGTGCTGGACATCGATGACGAACGCGCCCGGGCGCTGGGCGTCTCGCTGTCCGACATCAACAGCACGGTGTCGATCGCGTGGGGCTCCAGCTACGTGAACGACTTCATCGACCGTGGCCGCGTCAAGCGCGTGTACCTGCAGGGTCGTCCCAACGCGCGGATGAACCCCGAGGACCTGAACAAGTGGTTCGTGCGCAACGACAAGGGCGACATGGTGCCGTTCTCGGCGTTCGCCACCGGCAAGTGGGGGTATGGCTCGCCGAAGCTGCAGCGCTACAACGGCGTACCGGCCGTGGAAATCCTGGGCGAGCCGGCTGCCGGCAAGAGCTCGGGCGAGGCCATGGCCGCGGTCGAGGAAATCATGAAGCAGATGCCGCAGGGCATTGCGTACTCGTGGACCGGCCTGTCGTACGAAGAGCGCCTGTCCGGTGCGCAGGCACCGGCGCTCTACGCGCTGTCGCTGCTCGTGGTGTTCCTGTGTCTGGCCGCGCTGTATGAAAGCTGGGCGATTCCGTTCTCGGTGATGCTGGTGGTGCCGCTGGGCGTGATCGGCGCGCTGATGGCGACGCTGGCGCGCGGACTGTCGAACGACGTGTTCTTCCAGGTGGGTCTGCTCACCACGGTGGGCCTGTCGGCGAAAAACGCGATCCTGATCGTCGAATTCGCCAAGGACCTGCATGACCACGGCAAGGGCGTGGTCGAGGCGGCGGTCGAGGCCTGCCGCATGCGTCTGCGTCCGATCATCATGACGTCGCTGGCGTTCATGCTTGGCGTGTTCCCGCTGGCGGTGTCGCAAGGCGCAGGCGCGGGCAGCCAGCACGCCATCGGTACCGGTGTGATCGGCGGCATGATCACTGCCACGGTGCTTGCCATCTTCTGGGTGCCGCTGTTCTTCGTCGTGGTGACGTCCATCAAGGAGCGGCGCCGCAAATCCGGACCGTCCTCCCAGGAAACGGGAGCCCAAGCATGAGAAAGACGCTACTTTGCATGGCCGCCGTGGCGGCCCTGGCCGGCTGCAGCCTGATCCCGTCGTATGAACGGCCGGCCGCGCCGGTTGACGCGGCCTATCCGCAGGGCGACGCCTACGTCACCGCTGGCGGCGATGCGCAGGTGGCCGCCGCGGCGGAACTGGGCTGGCGCGACTACTTTGCCGATCCGCGCCTGCACCGGCTGATCGCGGTTGCGCTGGACAACAACCGCGACCTGCGCGTGGCCGCGCTCAACGTCGACGCGTATCGCGCGCAGTACCGCATCCAGCGCGCCGACCTGTTCCCCGAGGTGGGGGCGACCGGCCAGGGCACGCGCCAGCGCGTGCCGGCCGACCTGTCGACCACCGGCCGGAGTGTGATCAGCAGTCAGTACGGTGTATCGCTGGGCACCACGGCGTGGGAGCTCGACCTGTTCGGCCGCCTGCGCAGTCTCAGCGAAGCGGCGCTGGAACAGTACTTCGCCAGCGAGGAGGCGCGCCGCAGCACGCAGATCGCACTGGTGTCCAGCGTGGCCAACGCCTATCTGACGCAGCTTGCGGACGAAGCGAACCTGCAGGTCACGCGCGACACACTGGGCGCGTTCGAACGCACGTACAACCTCACGCGGCGCAGCTTCGAGGAAGGCATTGCATCGCGCCTGGACCTGCGCCAGTCGCAGACGCAGGTCGAGAACGCGCGTGCGCAGCTGTCGCGCTATACGCGTCTGGTTGCGCAGGATGTCAACGCGCTGCAACTGCTGCTTGGCGCCGGCATCCCGACCGACCTGCCCGCAGGCCTGCCGCTTGACCAGAAGCTCGTGGCGGAAGTGCCGGCCGGCATGCCGTCTGACCTGCTGCAGTACCGTCCGGATATCCTGGCGGCCGAACATCGCCTGAAATCGGCCAATGCCGATATCGGCGCGGCGCGCGCGGCGTTCTTCCCGCGTATCGCGCTGACGGCCTCGGGTGGCACGGCCAGCAACCAGCTCTCCGGCCTGTTCGCTGCGGGCTCGGGTACCTGGCTGTTTTCGCCGCAGATCACGTTGCCGATCTTCACGGCCGGCAGCCTGCGCGCGAGCCTGGATTACGCCAAGATCCAGAAGGACATCAACGTCGCCACGTACGAACGCACCGTGCAGTCCGCGTTCCGCGAGGTGGCCGATGGCCTGGCCGCGCGCGGCACGTTCACCGATCAGGTGGCGGCGCAGGTGCGGCTGGTCGAGGCCAGCTCGGACTACTACCGGCTTGCGGAAGGGCGCTACCGTACCGGCGTCGATAGCTACCTGACCGTGCTCGACGCGCAGCGCCAGCTGTTCACGGCGCGCCAGGCGCTGATCGAGGCCCGCCTGAACCAGCTGACCAGCGAGGTCAACCTGTACAAGGCGCTCGGCGGCGGACTGAACGAGGCCACCGGTGCGCCGGCGCCCGATGCCGGCACCACCACGGGCAGCACGTCCAACGCCAGCAAATCGGCGTCCTGAGCCCGCCTGCGGCAGCGTCCGCAGTCATGAAAGAGGCAGCTTCCGGGCTGCCTCTTTTTTTGTTTCCGCCATACCCGGGCAAGGGGCAAGGGGCACGCCGAGTCGCCTGGGCGCGGTAGCGATTCTCGCTGCCAGTTTCCGTTTTGGATTTGCCGCCGCCGCGCATATGCTGACATTCGACGATGCGCAATGGTCAGCATGAAGCGAGGAGCACGCCATGGCCCTATCCGCCATCCACGCCGCGGCGGTCACGTTTTGCGGCGACCCATTCCTGCAGGACCTTGCGACGTGCCTGGTGTACGAGCCCGATGCCATGATCGTGATCGATGCCGGTCTGGTCATCGACTTCGGGCCGGCCAGCGCCGTGCGTCAGTCGGCTACCGGCAGACACACCGGTGGCCCGCTATCCCGATGCGATCGTCAGCGCGGGGTTCATCGACACCCATGTTCACTATCCCCAGACGCAGATGGTGGCCGCGTATGGCGAGCAACTGCTGGACTGGCTGAACAAGTACACCTTCGTGGCCGAGCAGCAGTTCGTGGAGATCGAGCATGCACGGCACGTGGCCCGCGTGTTCCTGCGCGAACTGCTGCGTGCGGGCACGACCACGGCCGTCGTCTATTGCACCGTGCATCCGCAATCGGTGGATGCGTTTTTCGAGGAATCCAGCCGGTTCAATACGCGCATGATTGCCGGCAAGGTGCTGATGGACCGCAACGCGCCGCCCGCCCTGCTGGACACCGCCGAAGCCGCCTACCGCGACAGCGCCGCGCTGATCGGAAAATGGCACGGGCAGGGGCGCCAGCACTACTGCATCACGCCGCGCTTTGCGCCGACCAGTACCGATGCCCAGCTGGCCGTGTGCGGCACGCTGCGGCAGGAGTATCCCGATACCTATGTACAGACGCATCTGTGCGAAAACCTGGCCGAGATCGACTGGGCCATGTCGCTGTTTCCCGATCGTCAGAGCTACCTCGACATCTATGCGCACGCCGGCATCGTGGGAGACCGGTCGGTGTTCGGCCACGGCATCCATCTGACCGAGCAGGACTTCTGTCTGTGCCACCAGACCCGTGCGGCGCTGGCGCACTGTCCTACGTCGAATCTGTTCCTGGGTAGCGGGCTGTTCCGGCTGTTCGATGCGAAGCAGTCGGCGCGGCCGGTGCGCGTGGGCCTGGGTACCGATATCGGTGCCGGCACCAGCTTCTGCCAGCTGCAGACGTTGAACGAGGCCTACAAGGTGGCGGCGATGAACGGCACCCGGCTGCATGCCATTCAGGCGTACTACTTGGCCACGCGCGGCGGTGCAGAGGCGCTGTGCCTGGCCGATACGATCGGTACGATCGCGCCCGGCTTCGACGCCGACCTGGTCGTGCTGGACCGCAGGGCCACGCCGTTGGTGGCATTCCGCAGCGGCTACTGCAACGACCTCGTCGAACTGCTGTTCGTGCTGATGACGCTGGGCGACGACCGGGTGGTGCGCGCCACATACGTGGCCGGCGAGTGTGTCTACGACCGCGACAGGGGCTGCCATTCGACCAACCACACGTGGGACGATGCGTTCCGCTACCACGCGCCGTCCGCGGCGGGTATGGCGCCGTAGCCGCCGCCTACAGCGTGGACTTGCCGAACAGGCTTTCGAGCAGTTCCACCACCAGTTCGGCCGTCTGGTTGTGCACGTCGCGGGCGGGATTCAGTTCGAGCACGTCCAGCGAGCCGAGGGCGCCGGTATCCTCGATCATTTCCAGGGCCAGATGGGCCTCGCGGTAGGTGGGGCCGCCGCGCACGGGTGTGCCCACGCCGGGCGCGATCTGGCTGTCGAGAAAGTCGACGTCGAAGCTGACATGCAGGTGCGTATTGCCGTCGATGCCGGCCAGTACGTGCTCCATCGTCTGACGCATGCCGTTCTCGTCGATATAGCGCATGTCGTAGACCGTCAGGCCCAGTTCCCGCAGCCGCATCTTCTCTTCGGCATCGACGCTGCGGATGCCGATCTGGCGAATCTGCTGCGCCGATACGGCTGGCGTGACACCGCTGAGCGCGGTTAGCGGCGCCGGCCCGTCGCCGCACAGGCAGGCCACGGGCATGCCATGAATATTGCCGGTGGGGCTGGTGCTGCCGGTATTGGCGTCGGCGTGGGCGTCGAGCCACAGCACCATCAGGCGCTTGCCCTGTTCGCGGCAATGGCGCGCGGCCGCACTGACCGACCCGATGGCCAGGCAATGATCGCCCCCCATCAGCAGCGGCATGTGGCCGGCGGCCAGCGTGGCATAGGCGGTCTCGAAGACCTGCTCGTTCCACGTCAGCACCTCCTGCAGATGCCGCATGCCGTCCACTGGCGCCTGCCACGGATTGCCTGGCCCGTTCAGGTTACCCAGGTCAGTGACCTGCAGCCCGTTGCGTGCCAGGGCGCCGGCGATGTCGGCCACGCGTAGCGCGTCCGGGCCCATCGAAGCACCGCGAATGCTCGCGCCCACGTCGGTGGGCGCGCCTATCAATGTGACTGGCTTCATGCAATCTCCCGATGGCTGGATGTCGCGCGATGGTGCTTCCGCTTCAGGCCTGCGTGCGCCGTTGTGGTTCCCGTTCGTGCAGGAATTGGGTAAATGTTTCGCGTGGCGGCGCGATGCCGTGTTCAACCAGCATCCGCCCGATGCTGCCCCGGTGGTAGCCGCCATGCTGCAACACATGCATCAGGATTTCCTCGCGCGACATGTTGCCGCGCTGCGCGTCGGTGAAGACGAACGCAATCCGCTCGGTCAGACGATCGGCTGGTAACTGGTCGACATAGTCGACGTACCACTGGTCCAGTTCCGCCACCTTGGGGCGCAGTTGGTCGAGCGGCGGGATCTCCGGAAAGTTGGGCGCCGCGAAACCATGCGCGGTGCCGGTCAGGTGACTCTGAAAGATCCGGTCGACGACATGGATGTGGCATAGCAGCCGCATGATTTCCCGTTGCGCATCATCCGGTAGCCGGGACAGCTCCTGACCCAGCAGCGTATAGAGTTCGGCCTGGCTCCAGGCCTTGAAACGGAACAGCGAGAGGAACAGGTTGGGGGAAGCGGTCATCGCGTGTCTCCTGTGATGCACCTGTGGCCGGTATGACGAACTTGCGGGCACCCATCATCGCACCGATCCAAAACCGCATCGTAGGAACGCCAAAAATCTTCTGCGGAACAAATTGCGTCGCCCTATAATCTGAAGATCATTGATCGCACAATTATTGATCGGGCAATAGAAATGGCATCGGATTCGGGTCACGTGCAGGGTGAGGCGCAGTCGGGCAGCAAAGGGCAGGTCTTGCCATTCCGTGAGTCGCTGCTGGCGATGCTTGGTATTGCCTTTGTCGTGATGCTTGTGGCACTGGACCAGACCGTGGTGGCCACGGCGCTGCCAACGGTGGTGGCGGAGTTGCAGGGGTTCGAGTTCTACGCCTGGGTCGCCACGGCGTACCTGCTGACATCGGTGGTCACGGTGCCCATCTTCGGCAGGCTCGGTGACTACTACGGGCGCAAGCCGTTCGTGCTGGCGTCGATCGTCGTATTTCTGATCGCTTCGGTGCTGTGCGGCATGGCGTCGAGCATGCCATACCTGGTGGCGGCGCGTGCGCTGCAGGGGATCGGCGGCGGCATGCTGGTGGGTACGGCCTTCGCCTGCGTTCCCGACCTCTTTCCCGATTCGCATGTGCGGTTGCGCTGGCAGGTCATCCTGAGCACGGCGTTCGGGCTGGCCAACGCACTGGGCCCGTCGCTGGGTGGCGTGCTGACCGAGTGGTATGGCTGGCGCGCGGTGTTCTATATCAATGTGCCCGTGGGCTTGCTGGGGCTGCTGATTGCCTGGCGCTACCTGCCGCATCTTCGCCAGCCGCGGCACGAGGGACCGGTTCGCATCGACTGGCTGGGGGCGCTGCTGATCGCCGCCGGGCTTGGCAGCCTGCAGTTGTCGGTGGAATGGTTGCCGGATCGCGGCTTCGACATCGTGACCATCGGTCTGATGGTGTTGTCATGCGCATCGTTTGTCGCGCTATGGCAATGGTCGCGCCGCTGCGAGGCACCGATCCTGCCGCTCGACATGTTCCGCAATCCGGCGCTGGCGCCGCTGTTCCTGCTGGGCGTGCTCGGCGGCTTTGCGATGTTCGCACTGCTGCTGTACGCGCCGCTGCTGTTCCAGGGCGGGTTTGGCTACTCGCCGAAGGAAGCGGGCCTGCTGGTCACGCCGCTGGTGGTCTGTATCACGGTCGGCAGCATCGTCAATGGCCGTATCATTACGCGCATTCCGCAACCCAACAGCATGCTTTACGCCGGGTTTGCCATGCTGGCGCTGGCCCTGCTGGGCCTGTCGCAAGCTACGCGGAGCATGCATCACAATGTGCTGCTGGCCATCATGCTGTGTGCCGGCCTGGGACTTGGCTTTGTCCTGCCCAACCTGACCGTGTTCGCCCAGCAGACAGCGGGACGCTCCCACCTGGGGATTGCCACCGCCATGCTGCAGTCTCTGCGCATGGTAGGGGGCATGGTCGGTACTGCGCTCGTGGGCACGCTGGTGACGCGCAGCTATACCGCAGGGGTCACGGCGTCGCTGGCGTCGGCCAATGCTTCGGACTGGGCGTCCAAATTGACCGATCCGCAGATCCTGATCGACAAGGCCGCGCAGGCAGAATTGCTGACCCATCTGCAAAAGGCAGGGCACAATGGAGCCCTGCTGCTGGAGCAGGCACGGGTGTCGCTGGTGAGCGCCATCCATCTGGGCCTGCTGCTGGCGGCCGTCGCGGCGCTGATCGGCATATGGCGCGTGCGCCGCGTACCGCCGATCAGGCTGGCGCGGGTGCATGAACCCGCGATGGCTGCGGACTGATATCTGCCTACTGGAGACTGGATTTTGGAACTGGAGCGACAAAGCCTGGCCGTGCTGCAACAGTTCGGACGCACTTACCGCGCATACGCCGCAGCGTTCGAGCAGCGCATCGGGCATCCCTTGCCGCGCTGGCGCATTCTTTTTGCCTTGTACGGGCACGAAGGCCCGATCGCGCAGAAGCCGCTGGCCGACCGTGTGGGCATGGACCCGGGCGCCCTCACGCGGCAACTCAAGGCCCTGCAGGAGCTGGGCTGGATCGAGCGCTCCACCAGCGAGCGCGACAACCGCATGACCAACGTGACGCTGACCCCCCTGGGCCGCGACATCGTGGACCAGGCCATGCCACGCCGCTCGGTCTTCCTTCAGGATGTCCTCGCAGACGTGTCGGAAACGACGATGCACAATCTGTCGAAGGGACTGGCCCAGCTGGAAGCCGGCATCGCCGACGCGGTGGCACGCACCGAGCGCGACGCGGCCTGACCAGCCCGGCGCGCTGGCTGTCGCACTCCCGTCAGCCGCCGCCCAGCACCGCCGCAATCGCGGCGGGATTCGACGGAAAATAGAAGTGGACGTACGACGCGGTGAGGCTGCCGGCCTGATACACCGCCTCGCCCGTGCTGCCATCGCGTGGCGACACGGCCCTGACCACGGGCTTCAACGGCGTGGCCGCGCTCGAATAGTGGAACGTATGGCCGCGTAATACGGCGCCGCTTTCGGCCAGCGTGACCGCCTGGTGGCCGATCGCGGCGAGCCTGCGTTGCATCGTCGCCGTTCCGGGCAGCAGGCCGGCCATGGCATGGCTGACGCCTTCCCTGTCGACGAGGTGCTCGAACAGCGCCATCATCCCGCCACATTCGGCCAGTATCGGCACGCGACGCGCATGTGCGTCGCGCAGGGCCTCATGCATCGACGTATTGGCCGCCAGCGCGGCGCCATGCAACTCGGGATATCCGCCAGGCAGCCACACGGCGTCGCATGGCGGCAAAGCGTGGTCGCGCAGCGGTGAAAACCACGCGATATGGGCGCCCAGCGCAATCAGCGTATCGAGGTTGGCCGGGTAGACGAAGCGAAAGGCGTCATCGCGCGCAATGGCCACGCGCTTGCCTGCCAGCAGCCGGGGTGGCGCTGGGGTGTCGACCGGGGCAAACGTCACGGGTTCTGGCAGGTGCGACAGCGGTAGTGCAGCCAGTGCGTCGGCAAGGGTATCGAGCCGCGTCATGAGATCCGGCAGTTCGTCGGCACTGAACAATCCAAGATGCCGCTCGGGCAGGCTGGCTGACGCGTCACGGGCCAGTGCGCCGGCCCACGCGATGCCGGGTGGCACGCTCTCGCGCAGCATCTCCGCATGGCGCGCCGTGCCAACACCGTTGGCCAGCACATGCATCGCCCGGAACGGTTCGCCATAGTGCGCCAGCCCGTAGGCCAGCGCGCCGAACGTCTGCGCCATCGCGCCTGCCTGGATTACCGCCAGCACCGGCAGGCCGAACAGGCGTGCCACATCGGCGCTGCTTGGCGTGCCGTCGTGCAGGCCCATCACGCCTTCCACCAGGATCAGGTCTGCCTCGGCGGCGGCTTCGGCCAGGCGTGCCCTGGCGTCGGCCTCGCCCGTCATCCAGAGATCGATCGACTGTACCGGCGCGCCGCTGGCCGCAGCCAGCAGCGTCGGGTCCAGGAAATCGGGCCCGGTCTTGAAGACGCGCACGTGCAGGCCCTGGCGTGCGTGCAGCCGCGCCAGTGCTGCAGTGACGGTGGTCTTGCCCTGGCCTGACGCCGGCGCGGCGATCATCAAGGCGGGCGCGGCACGTGCGGGGCGAACGGCGGGAGGTGGTGATGAGGATGGCGGCAACATGAGCGTAGAGGGCGCGGCGGGCAAGCCGCCGCGGGGCAGGGAATTCGGCAGGGCCGGGCAGCGTGGCCGATTATAGCGGGCGGTATCCATGGTCATGCGCCTTGGGGCAGGACCATGCCCTTGAGCGCGATGCACAAGCTCGCGGTCGTTGCTGACCCCGAGCTTGTGCATCGCGCAGTTCTTCTGCCGGCCGATCGTCTTGACGCTGCGGCACAGCGTGGCGGCAATCTCGGTCACCGAGCGCCCGGTCAGGTAGAGGCTGACGGGGTGGTCGTCGGCCAGCAAAATCCTCAACGTCATCCATTGACTCCTGTCCTGTACACATGTCTCTTCAGCGTCCGGCTTCGCGCTGGCGTCAAAAAATGCGCCGCACGCGGGAGTGGCGTGCGGCGCAAACAAGCATGTACCGCGCGCACGCGGCGTCGTGGATTGAACGGGAGTCAATCCGCAACAACGCGATGCCCGGCGAGGTTAATGCCCGCAGGCGCGGATGGGAGTAAGAAGATTCGCAACATGCACGAAAGAGTCGTGCGATTGTGCAGGGGAAATGTAGACGGCCCCGCGATGTCGCCATCGCGGGGCCGTGACAGGCGGCAAGGTCCGTGTGATGCCCGCCGTCGGTTATGCGCCAGGCTCAGGCAATCGCTGCCAGCGCCGGGGTGTGGTGTTGCGCGTGGCGGCGCCCGTCGATGGCCTTCAGCGGATCGCGCAGGATCGAGGCGCCTACGTCCATGATGTCCTGGAGTGCTGCGCGGTCCTGTGTCCGCTGGGGCGTCCAGAAATGCAGCGCCGCCCAGGCGGGAAACGTGGCCGGCGGTGCAAGCAGGCGGGTCTTGCGGTCGCGGGTGACTAGCGGCACGTTGAAGTCCAGGACTGGGCAGATGCCACCAGCGGAATGCAGCAGCGTGATCTGCGTATGCCAGGACGGCACCACGGTCTCGCGATGCCCCGGGGTATTGGCCCGTCGCGCCAGGAACGCATGCAGCGGACTGCCGCTTTCGCAGTCTTCCTGCAGCAGGATCCAGTCGGTTTCGGCTTCGTCGTTCGTGCCGCCGCGCGTGGCGCTCACCAGTCGCCGCGGCGTGGCCAGGATACTATGCGGCAGCACGCCGTCGGGCACGTTGGCGCCATCCACCACGAACGCGCAATCGAGATCGCCGGCGTCGAGACTGTCGCCCAGCGAGGCATCGGCAATGACCGGGCGCGTGACGAAGCTGTCATGCGGATAGCGCTCGCACAGCGTGGTCAGGATTTCCGTGATGACCGGATCGCCGATCGACGACGAGAACCCGATCGAAATGCGCCGGCCATTGCCGGTCGCCTGGGCCGCCGGGTCCTGTGGTTGCACCAGCTGATTCCAGCGCGCAAGGATCTGCCGGGCCGTCTGTTCGAGCCGCAGCGCGTGGGGCGTTGGCTCCAGCGCGCCATTGCGCTTGACGAACAGCGCATCGCCGGTGATCTCTCGCAGGCGGGCCAGGCTGTAGGCCACGGTTGGAATGCGTCCCTGCGTGCAAGCCGCTACCGCGCCGAGGTCGCGGTACTCCATGAGCAGGACGAACACATGCAATAGCTTGGTACTGACGTGCCGCATACTGACTTCTCCCGATCCGAGACTTCTGTTTTTTCTTTTTTTGGCGAAGCGTTGCAACTTCGTGACTGCGAGACCTGTCGTTGCTGGTCGTGAAACCACGCAACGCCTGCGACCAATACAGCATGAAACGACAAGGGGCGGGAACGAAAACTTGTACGCCCGGGCAATGCCACCCGCGTCTTTGCACGCGGGCACATCCACGATTGCCGCGCTTCTTCGACCGTGCGTCGAAGGCATGTGCGGTACGGCAGTGGCTCCTCTTCCTCAGGCCCGGACCCGGCAATCGCCATCAGCACCATGACGGTGAAGGGGCTGCCGGACGCCTGTCTGCAACCGCCGGGGAGGCGTGCCTTGCAGGCGTTTGAAATTTAGTTGATGCGAAGAAATCTTAATACAACATTTTGGAAACTACTAGAACGGCGTTTGATGTCATGTTTGTCATCGCACGCGCAAAGGCACTTTGTTCGCACATCAATACAAGACGAAAAACCGCACCGCACCGGCGAAGTAGGGCGATCTGCGCGCCCTCGCATTCATGACGCGCTATTGCGTGCGGCACCGGAAAAATGTGTCAACCGGATGTTCGAGCGTGAATTCGGAATCGTAATATTCCAAGTTGGAAAAGCAAAATTTGATGACTCTGGCAATGCGTGCCCCATATGGGGGGTGAGTCCGCGTGGGGCTGCTGCCGCCAGCGTTGCTGACCCCGCCGATGCTCCCATTCAATTTGCTTAACTCGTGCGGCGAAGACACTGAATTCCTTTTGCGCAAGGGGTGGGCTACCTTACCGGCATGAACGGCAGGCCACTGCGCCCGCCGCGCGGGGGGAGGCCACGAGCGGAGGCATCGGTGAACAGACGCTATTCGGAGGAGCAGATCCTCATGTACCTCGCCGAGGCTGCTAACGGCGTGCCTGTGCGGGAACTGTGCGCGCGCTACGGCTTCAGCGATGCCTCGTTCTATGGCTGGCGTGCAAGGTATGGCCCGCAGCGGCATGGCGATGCCACCGATGCCCGGCGCATGCGCCAGCTCGAGGAAGAGAATGTGCGTCTGAAGAGTATGCTTGCGGATGCGCTGCTGCAACTGGAGCTGCTGCGCAACCGTACCGGCAGGCGGGGGACTGGCAAGGCCGATGCATGACATCGTGGTGTCACTCGCAAGCCGGAGGCCGTCGCAAGGCAACGATCCCGTTGCCGTTGATTTCTGGAGTTTTACTGGTGAGAAAGGTTTTGGCAGCCATTGCTGCAGCTGTATGCGTGGTCCCGTTCGTTGCCCATGGCCAGGCGGCGCCGTCAACGGACCCTTCCACGCCGATGATCGCCCCTCCGCCGCCACGCATGCTTGATCCCGCCACATCCACCGTGGATGATCCGGGTGCCTCGTCCGGCACAACGCAGCGGGAGCATTGTCGCCAGCTGCTCGACAAGATCAATGCATTGCCCGCCGGGTCGCAGTGGTCGCAGGGGCAGTCGAACGTTACCACCGCGGACGGGCGCAGCTATTCCACGCTCGAACGCGCACCGGAACGCAAGCGCCTCGAAGAGGCCTACCGGCAGGAGTGCGCCCAGGCCCGCAAGTAAGTCATCCGGTCGGGTAACGGCCCTGACCAGCTTTGGCAAGCAGGTGTAGCGGTCCTTTTTCGTCATTGAGGGAGTGATCATGTTGCGCGTGCGACAAATCCTGGTCTGGCTGCTCGGGCTGACCCTGCTGGTCACGGCCGGTAGCGCGTTGGCCCAGGCCAAGCTCGACAAGCCGCATCTCGACCAGCTGCTGGCGCCCGTGGCGCTCTATCCCGATGCGCTGCTGTCGCAGGTGCTGATGGCGTCGACATATCCCGCCGATGTGGCCGCCGCCGCGCAGTGGTCGAAGTCGAATCCGAACCTGTCGGGCGATGCCGCCACCAAGGCCGTGACCAGCGAGCCGTGGGATCCGAGCGTGCAGTCGCTGGTGGCATTCCCGTCGGTCATGGACAGGCGATTGGAAGTCGTTGCGCGCGTTGGCCATTGCCGTGCTGATGGTCGCGTCGACCGTCGCATCGATGGCTGCGCCGGCGACCGCCGTGGCACAGCAGGTCTTCCCGTCGCCTGAAGCGGCCATGGACGCGTTGGGCGATGGCGTGGCACGCAGCGATACCGATGCGCTCCAGTGCGTATTGGGCGCGCAGTATCGCCGGATCGTGCCGCCGCATCTGGATCAGCAGGACATTTACGACTTCCTTGGGGCATGGGCCAATCACCATGCCATCCGCAAGGACGGCGAGAACGCCGCCAGCGTGGAAGTTGGCGGCAGCGGCTGGACGTTTCCGGTGCCGATCGTGAAGCGCAAGGCGGGATGGCAGTTCGACCTGACCGCGGGCGAGCGCGAAGTCCGGGTTAGCCGGATCGGCCGCAACGAGATCGTGGCCATGGACACGCTGCTGCAACTGGCCGATGCGCAGCAACGCTACGCCGAGCAGGTTGGCAAGGGTGGATTTGCCGGCCAGTTGGTCAGCACGCCGGGCAAGACCAATGGCCTGTACTGGCCGTCGGCATCGAAGGAAAACGACAGTCCGCTGGGTCCGGACGCTCTGGCCATGGGCCCGGAGACGCCGCCCGACGAAGCCTTCTTCGGCTATCGCTACGGCGTGATCGCGCCGCCGAAGGGCAGCAATGCAAGGTTTGCGTTCATAGCGTGGCCCGCGCGCTATGGGGACTCGGGCGTGCATTCGTTCATGCTGGATAGCGAGCGCCGCTTCTATGAGCGCGACTTGGGCAAGGGCACGGTGTCGCGCGCCGGCGCCATCCGGACCTTCACGCCAGAGGGCTGGGAGCCTGTGGCAAAGCAATAGCCGTTGGGCTTGGTCCGAGCGGCCGGGAGCGATGGGGTGATTTTCACTCGACCGATTCGCGCAGGGCGACGCGGTCCGGGTCCGCGTGAACGTCGGCAAGCCCATCGGGATCGACGATCCGCAGCTTGCGGTGCCGCACCGTGATCAATCCAACCGAGCGGAAGCGCGACAGCAGTCGCGACACCGTTTCGAGTGTCAGGCCAAGGTAGCTGGCGATGTCATTGCGAGTCATCGCCAGCGTCAATCCGCCGTCGGTAATGCCGCGGCGCACCTGTTCGGCCGCCAGATCCAAGAGCAACATGGCCAGGCGCTGTGAGGCCTTCATCGAGCCGATGGCCACCAGCAGTTCGGCCTGCCGGTTGGCCTGCCGTCGCAGATTGGCCAGGATGGCGGTGCGCAAGCCCGGATCGGCAAGGCTGCCATGCAAGGCTTCGATGGGGATCGCGCAGCATTCTGTGTCCTGCAGCGCGACGGCGCTGGCGTTGTGGGTGGCGGGTTCGTTTGCTTCGAGGCCACACACATCGCCGCATTGGTAGAAGCCGCTTACCTGACGCCATCCCAGGCGGGATTCGTAGACCTGCTTGAGCCCGCCAGTTCGTACCGGATAGACCGCCAGTGCAGGGCGACCCTGCGTGTAGAGCACATCGCCGGCACGCAACCGCAACCGGCCAGGCGCCAGCGGCAATGCGCTATCGCCGCAGGCATGGCGACACGCCTGGCGAAACGGGCACAACATGCAGGATGGGGCGCTTTCGCCGGGTCGGTCGAGGGACATCGCCGCGCGGTTCTGGTCCATTGGAGTCTTGTGCAGACAAGTATAAATGTCCCTAAATCACTCGTATTTGTCGCCGTTCTGCATTCTTTCGATGGCATGACGTAAGTTTTTTCGATTTGACGCCTCCGATTGCGTGAAGGCTGTCTCGCAAGGAATTCTTTGTTTCCAAAATTCATGTTGCATCTTGCAGACATTGGCGGCAATCCGTCACGTCAGCTGTGTTATGCTGCGTCGCACAAATACAGGAGGAGACCCGTTCCTAGATGAGCAGGAGTCTTCATATGGCCAAAAGCCTGTCTCCGGCCTGGGATGCACAGTGGCGACAATTCGGTCGCTCGCACTACCAGACCGCGAAGCAAATTCGTTCCTGGCTGGGGCGCCTTGATCCGGCGCAACCGGCCGCACGGCGCCTGCGATACCCCGCGGCGGGTGAGCCTGCCCCAGCCGAACTGCCTGGCGCGTGGCAATCCCACAAGCTAGGCCTGGCACCGCTGCCAGGCGAGCTGGTGCCGCAGTTGTCCTATCGCCTCTATATCCCGTCTGGTGCCAAGGGTGCGTTGCCGCTGGTAGTCATGCTGCACGGCTGCCAGCAGACGCCCGAAGACCTGGCCGCCGGCACGCGCATGAACGCCCTGGCGGAGCGCGAGGGTTTCATGGTGGCCTATCCGCAGCAGCCGCTGCGTCGTTCGGTACACCGCTGCTGGCAGTGGTTCGATCTGGGCGACGGCGTGGGCGGGCGCGAGGCGCAGGCCGTGGCCATGCTGATCGACGAACTGTCCGCCCGGCCCGATGTGCGCACCGGCGAGGTCTATCTGGCGGGCTTGTCCGCCGGGGCGGCCATGGCGGCCGTGGTGGCCTTGCGTTATCCCGAAAAAGTCGCGGCGGTGGGTTTGCACTCAGGTGTGGTGATCGGCGCGGCCGGCAATCCGGGGGCTGGCCTGAAGGCGATGCGTCATGGCACCGAGCTGGCGCCGGCACTGCTGCTTGATGCAGCAGGTGTGACACAGGGCGGCCCGGAGATGCCCGCCATCGTCGTGCATGGCATGACTGATGACGCCGTGAATCCGGTCAACGGCCGCCTGCTGGCCCGCCAGTTCCTGACCTACAACGGGCTGAGCGAACGCACCGGCGAGCGTCTCGACTGCGCTAACGACGCACCGCCGCTGGAAGCGGGCGACTATCGGGAAGCCCGCTTTGGCCGCTGGAATCGCGACGTAGTACGGTTGGTGGAAGTGGCTGGCCTGGACCACGCCTGGAGCGGTGGCGACGCCAGCGTGCAGTACCACAGCGACATCGGGCCTGACGCAAGCTGGATGATGTGGCAGTTTTTCCGGCAGCATCGCCGCGCGGCATGATGCGGCTGTCGCCGAAATAAAAAAGGGGAAGGCTTCTCTGGCCTTCCCCTTTTTTGTCCGGACGCGCCGATGAGCGACGGATCAGGCTTCGCGCTTGCGCACGAACAGCGCGGTAATGGTGCCGATGACGCAGACACCGACCACGTAATGCGCCGGGGCCAGCTTGTCAGTCTTCAGCATCAGCGAGACGATGACCGGCGTCAGGCCGCCGAAAATCGCGTACGACACGTTGTACGAGAAGGACAGGCCCGAGAAACGCACCTGCGCCGGGAAGGCATGCACCAGCACATACGGCACGGCGCCGATCGTGCCGACGAAGAAGCCAGCCAGCGCGTACAGCGGCAGCAGCAGGTCAGGGCGCGTGCCGATGGTGGTGTACAGCAGGTAGGCCGTGGCCGCCAGCAGCGCCCCGCCGACGGTCAGCGTCAGGCGGGCGCCAATGCGGTCGGCCAGCACGCCAGCCACCACGCAGCCGATCGACAGGCACAGCGTGGCCGCGCTGTTGGCGACCAGCGCCGTGCGGGCGTCGAAGCCGAACAGCGTCTGCAGGTAGGTGGGCGTCAGCAGGATCACGACCACGATGCCGGCCGACAGCATCCACGTCAGCAGCACCGAGATCAGCACGGCGCCGCGATGATCGCGCACCACGGCCTTCAGCGGCATTTCGGCGGCCAGCGCCTTGCGCTGCTGCAGTTCGGCGAACACCGGCGTTTCGTGCAGCCAGCGGCGCAGGTACATCGAACCCACGCCGAAGATGCCGCCCAACACGAACGGTACGCGCCAGCCATGGGCCAGCAGTTCCTGCGGGTCGAAGATCGCGTTGATGCTGGTGGCCACCAGGGACCCCAGCAGGATGCCGGCCGTCAGGCCCGCCGTGAGCGTGCCGCAGGCATAGCCGATGTGACGCTTGGGCACGTGTTCGGACACGAATACCCAGGCACCTGGCACTTCGCCGCCGACAGCGGCGCCTTGCAGGATGCGCAGCACCAGCAGCAGCATCGGGGCCAGCAGGCCGATGGTCGCGTAGGTGGGCAGCAGGCCCATCAGCAGCGTCGGCACCGACATCAGCAAGATCGACAGCGTGAACATCTTCTTGCGGCCCAGCAGGTCGCCGAAGTGCGCCATGATGATGCCGCCCAGCGGGCGCGCCAGATATCCGGCCGCGAAAATGCCGAAGGTTTGCAGCAGCCGCAGCCAGTCCGGCACCGAAGCCGGGAAGAACAGCTGGCCAATAACCTTGGCGAAAAAGACAAAAATAATAAAATCGTAGAACTCAAGCGCGCCGCCCAGTGCAGCGAGGGCAAGCGTCTTGTAATCCTGGCCGGTCAGGGGGCGGGCGGCGTGGCCGCCTTGCGCGCCCAGTGCCCCGGCAGTACTGCTGGAGGTGGACATGAAAAGACTCGCATGGATACATTCACATGCGAAGCGCGCAACACGGATGACGTGGAGGGAGACGGCCGAAGGATGACGACACGAACTTGGCGAACCGGGGCCGGCGGGTAAGCAGGCGGGCACGACGGGACGCTTCGCAAAGGCGTAAAGATACCAGATCGACGTGTTTCAACTCCGATTTTCATCAGATTGAATACTAAATCGTCCTTTGCGCTGCCATAATCCGTCTCCATAATGCAAAAGCAAGTGAAATCCGGGGCACAAAGCGCGAAATGCGCGGGGTCATATTTTCTGGGGTGACATGGCTTTCAAGGATTCCATCCAGGCTGCAACAGGGGCGGCCATGGCAACGCCGCGCCGGCGCGTGGCAGTGCGCGTCGCGGGCGGAGTGGTGGCCGCGCTGGCAGTTTTCGGACTGGCCGGCTATTTTGGCGGGCCGCCGCTCATCAAGTATCTGGTAGAAAAGAACGCGACCGAGGCACTGGGCCGTAAGGTCACGCTGGGCGCCGCGCAAGTGCGACCTTTCGAGCTGGCCGCGACGCTGAACGACCTGACCATTTTCGAGCCCGACGGCAAGACGCCCATGCTGACGCTGGGCGAGGTCGAGGCCAATACCTCGGCCGCGTCGATCTGGCATCTGGCGCCGGTGGTCGATTTTCTGCATGTGGATCGGCTCAGCGTGCATGTGGTGCGCAATGCCGACGGCCGCATGAGCTTCGCCGATATTCAGGAGCGTTTTGCCGCGCTGCCGCCCAAGCCGGCCGACAGCAAGCCGGCACGGTTCTCGGTGAGCAATATCGCCGTGTCCAACAGCAGCTTCGTCTATGAGGACAAGGCCCTCGATACCGTGCAGCGCGTGGAGAACTTCACGCTGACGCTGCCCTTCCTGTCGAACCTGCCGCACGATGTGGCGATCAATACCCGGCCGTCGCTGTTTGCCAAGATCAACGGCACGCCGCTGGCGCTGGACGGTACGTCGCAACCGTTTGCGGACAGCCACCAGACCGACCTCAACGTCAATCTGGACGGCCTGGAGGTGGCGAAGTACATGGCGTTCGCGCCAAAGCTCAAGGATGCGCAGGTCAAGGGCGGTCTCGTCGATACCCGGCTGAAGGTCGGTTTTCGGCAGGAAAAGGACAAGCAGGACCTGTATGTGTCCGGCACGATCGCGCTGCGCGATGCCGACGTGCAGACCCACGCCGGGGCGCCGATCGTCAAGGCCGGCCGCCTGGCCGTCGATCTGGACCGCGTGGAACCGCTGGCGCATTCCGCCCATGTGAAGAGCATCGAGCTGGAGGGCTTCGACCTGCAGGCGCTGCGCCGCCAGGACGGTACACTTAACCTGGCGACCGCCTTCCTGCCGGCAACCGCGCCGGCGTCGAAGGCCGCTGTGCAGGCGCCGGCCAAGGCCGCGGCGCCACCATCGGCCCCATCTGCCGCTTCGGCCGTATCGGCGTCCGCACCGGCAGCCACAGGCGTGCAGCCGCCGCCCAAGGCCGAAGAGCTGCCGTGGTCGTATGCCGTTGACCGCGTGACCGTCAAGGAGGCGAAGCTCGGGTTGGTCGACGAACTGGCGCCGTCCGGCCCGGGCAAGCTCGATGTTGGTCCGGTCAACGTCGACATCGTCAACCTGGCCAGCACCGGCGACAAGCCTGCGAAGCTTGACGCCAATATCACGATCGCCAACGGGCAGACCATCAAGCACACCGGCGAACTGGGCCTGAAGCAGGGCACGCTGACGGGTACGCTGGAAACAGCGGGCCTGCGCCCGCAGGGTTTTTCGGCGTGGTGGCCGCGCGCGCTGCACAGCCAGTTTGGTGAGACGGCCGTCAATGCCGAACTGCACTACACGATGGCATGGACGCAGCCGGTGTTCCAGTTCACGCTGCAGAAATCGCGCGTCGAGCTTTCGCCGGTCTATGTGGCCACACGCGATCCGGTCAAGATGCCCGTTGCGTCGGGCGCATCGACCGCCCCCAATGACAGCGACGACGATGCCAAGTCCGCGCCGGCCAGGCGCGGTGCCCGGGCAGCGCGTAGCGTCCGCACGGCGCGCGTGGCGGATACCGAGGGCGCCAACCTGCCGCTGATCAATGCCGACAAGCTGATCTTGGACGACATCCAGCTCGACCTGGCCAAGCAGACGTTCGAGGCCGGGCAGGTGGCGCTGGTGAAGCCGCGCATTGCCGCCACGCGCGACCGTCGCGGCCAGTTGCTGGAATCGGCGCAGATCTGGGCGACCGAATCTGCCGAACAGAAAGCGGCAGACCAGAAGGCGGCGAGGCCCGCACCGCAGACCAATGGCCGTGCGGCCGCGCCGGGCTGGAAGGTGCGCGTCGGCAAGGTGGCCGTGGATGGCGGCGAGGCGCGGCTGGCGGATTACGCGCCGGCCGAAGTCAATCGCGGCCGTCCGGTGATCCACCAGTTTCGCAATATCGGACTGAGCACCGGCACCATCACGTGGCCGCTGTCGCCCGGGGCGTTGCCGATGAAACTGCACGCCGAAAGCGGCCGCAAGGGCGTGATGAACGTCGACGGCCAGGTCGTGCCGACCGGCCCCGCCGCGCAACTGCAGCTGGACCTGCGCGATCTCGACATGGCGCCGCTGCAGCCGTATATGGCCGATCGCTTCAACGCCGCGCTGCGCAGCGGCACGATGACGCTCAAGGGCAAGGTGGCCTACGACGCGCCGGCCGGCAAGCCGATCGTCGTGCGCTTCAACGGCAACGCCTTTGCCGGCAACGTGCGTACGGTCGACCGCATTACCGGGGATGACTTCCTGCGCTGGCGTGCGCTGGCCGTCAATGGCATCGACTTCAGCATGGACGATGCCAAGGGCCCGATGCAGGTGGGCGTCAGCAACGTGGCGCTGAACGACTTCTATGCGCGCGTGATCCTCAATGCCAACGGCCGGCTGAACCTGCAGGACGTGATGGCCGGCGGCGCCGAGAAGGGCCAGGCCGCGCCGTCCACGAGCCTGACGCAGGCCAGCCCGGCATCGGCGCCGGAGGCCAGGCCAGCACCGCAGGCGGTACCCGCCAAGGAAGCGGCGGGACCGAAACCCCAGATACGCCTGGGCGGCGTGACGATCAACAAGGGCAACATCAACTTCTCGGACTTCTTCGTCAAGCCGAACTACTCGGCCAACCTGACCGACATGAAGGGCTCGGTGTCGAAGGTGTCGTCGGCCGATCCCACGCCGGCTGACCTGGTGCTCGATGGCCGGCTCGACGATGACGCGCCGGTCAGCATCAGCGGCAAGCTCAATCCGCTGGGCGAACAGCTCTATCTGGACATCGCGGCCAAGGCCGCTGGTGTGGAGCTGACTCGCCTGACGCCGTATGCGGCCAAATACGCGGGCTACCCGATCACCAAGGGCAAGCTCACGGTCGATGTGGCGTACAAGATCGAGAACGGCAAGCTGGACGCGAGGAATCACCTGTACCTGGACCAGCTCACCTTCGGCGACAAGGTGGACAGCCCCGACGCCGTGAAGCTGCCGGTGCTGCTGGCCGTGTCGCTGCTCAAGGACCGCAACGGCGTGATCGACATCAACCTGCCGGTGTCGGGATCGCTGTCAGACCCTGAATTCAGCATTGGGGGCGTGATCATGCGCGTGATCGTGAACCTGCTGACCAAGGCGATCACATCACCGTTCGCGCTGATCGCCTCGGCGTTCGGCGGCAGCGGAGAGGAGCTTGGCTATATCGAGTTCGCGCCGGGATCGTCGACGCTGACCGATGACGCGCGCAAGAAGATCGAGACGGTGGGCAAGGCGCTGAACGACCGTCCGTCGCTGCGGCTGGAAATCAGCGGGCGCATCGACCCCGCCACCGATGCCGATGGCGCGCGCCGTGTCTGGCTGGACCAGCGCGTGGCCGAGGCCAAGCAGCGCGACCTGCGTCGTTCGGCCCAGGCAGGCGCCCAGGCAGAAGAGGGCGAGGGTGGCGACCAGGGTGCCAAGGTGACTGTGTCGAAGCAGGAGTATCCGAAGTACCTGGAGGCGGTGTACAAGCGCGAGTCGTTCAAGAAGCCGAAGAATTTCATCGGCCTGAACAAGTCGCTGCCGCCGCACGAGATGGAGAAACTGCTGCTGGAGAACGCGCCCGTCACCGACGCCGAACTGCGCGCGCTGGCAGACCAGCGTGCGCTGGCGGTCAAGCAGTCGCTGGAGCGCGACGGCAAGGTGCCCGACGCAAAGCTGTTCCTGACGGCGCCGAAACTGACAGCGGAAGGCATCAAGGACAAGGGCACGCCGAACCGCGTCGACTTCTCGATCCGGCAATAGCCGTTGCCAGGCAAGCCGCCGGCTGCGGCGTTTAAACGAAAGCTTTAGGCGCCGCGCCGGATGGCCGCAACACGAAACCGCGTATCATTCGCCCCGGACTGACAGATTGACGATCAAAAGGAGCGAGTGTTGGAGCAGGAAGCGATTGCCTACAAGACCTGGGTTTGCCTGATTTGCGGGTGGGTGTACGACGAGGAACAGGGCTGGCCCGAGGACGGCATTGCACCCGGCACGCGCTGGGAAGACATCCCCGAAGACTGGCGTTGCCCCGAGTGCGACGTCAACAAGGGCGATTTCTCGATGATCGAGATCTGAATCCGGGCGGAAATTCAGGGCATGTGGGAGTGCCTTTGCGGCAACTCCCTGCACAGGCCGGCGCGCGTGCGCCGGCGCGCGCATCGCGTGTAGCGCATCCGGAAGGGATGGCTGCATCGCCATAGCGCGGACGCCACGGTCAAGACCAGCAGCGCCGCCATCACGGCAGCGAGCAGTGTCAACGACATCGCGCCTCCTTCTCTCTCAAAGGCGCTCCACTTCAAGCTGCCGGGCCGCTATATCAGCAGCGGCAGCGCTTCCAGCACGAGCACCCCCAGTAGCACCCCGATGATTGCTCCAGCGCATCGGCAACTGATACGCAGCGCCTTGGCGGCCACCGGGATCGCACCCATCGCCAGCAGCCCGACGAGTGCCATGGGGATCAAAAACACAAGATCGTGCGCCTGTAGGTGAATCATGGCGGTCTCCTGTCTTGTTTCTTTCTGATTCCAGTATAGGCCGTGGGTGGCGAATACAAGGCCGGAAGCGTCAGGGTTGTCCCGCGATGTTTGAAACACTTGCAGAATTTCTTTCGCGCCGCGCATGCATGGCACAAGGAGCTTCTGGCAGGCAGTACGTGTGCTACGCCGCGCTGCACAACGTGCCGGGTGGTCTGGCCGTCCGCACCTGCCGCGGCCGGTGTCCTATGCTGAACGCATGATGGCTATCATCGGCCACCAATGGAGGAAGCTATGGAACTTCACTTGCATTCGCACCAATACGTGCGCCGCCTGCCCGACTGGTCTGCCGCCGCGGTATCGGGTCTGGCCGCTGGGGCGTTGCTGATCGTCGTGGAGATGTTCTGGTCGAGCATGGTGGCCGGCGTGCATCCGTGGGGCACCACGCGCCTGATTGCCGCCATCGTGATGGGGCGCGAAGTGCTGCAGACGTCGATGTTCAGCGTCAGCACGGTGGCCGTGGCGCTGATTATCCACTTCGTGATCGGCATTGTGCTGGGCTGCGCGCTCTGCGCCCTGATTGCCCCGTTCCAGCTGGATTCCAGCGTTGGCATGTCGATGCTGGTGGGCGCCGCGTTCGGGCTGGTGGTCTACCTGTTCAACTTCTATGTGATGACGGCCGCGTTTCCGTGGTTTGTGGATGCGCGCGGCTGGCATACGGTGGTGGGTCATCTGATCTTCGGCATGTGCATTGCGCTGTGCTACTGGAAGCTGGAATCACGCGATGTCGTGCATTAGATACATCGTTATGTGATACAACGTGTTGCGCGCACGCTCTGGCCGCATGCCACGGCCCGCGAGCGCCACGGATGGCAGTCGGGACCGATGAATCCCCACTGCCATTTTTTGTTGTGCCGCACGCGAGACTCGGGGCGAACGGCGCGGCGAGCGTCTCCGAACGTGGCGCAGCGCATGTCGCCTTGCAGTGGCCTGAACCGATGCACTAGTCTTATTCCACGTGCGTGAACGGGCGCACCCGCCTGCCCCTGCCTTTCGGCCCGTTCCCTGGCGTGCGTAAGAGGAGGGGGACATGGCGATCGCGATCGTGCTCGTCATCATGGTTGCCGCTTCGGTGCTCTTTCATTTTCTGAGCCCCTGGTGGCTGACACCGCTAGCGTCCAACTGGAAGCAGATGGACGACACGCTCATCATTACCCTCGTCATCACCGGCCTGTTCTTTGTCGGCATCAATGTGCTGCTGGGCTACATTGTCTGGCGCTTCCGGCATCGCGAAGGTCACCGCGCCGCCTATGAACCCGAGAACCGCCGGCTGGAGCACTGGCTGATCGGCCTAAGCGCGGTCGGCATCATGGCGCTGCTGGCGCCCGGCCTGATCGTCTACGCCGACTATGTCCGGCCGCCTCGCGAAGCTATGGAGATGGAAGTGGTGGGCCAGCAATGGCAATGGGCGTTCCGCTTTCCCGGTCGGGGTGGCGCACTCGGTACGAGCGATCCGCGCTTTACCAGCGCCACCAATCCGATGGGCCTCAACCCGGACGACCCGAACAGCCAGGACGACGTGGTCGTGCTGGGCCCGGAAGTACACTTGCCGCTGAATCGCCCGGTCAAGGTGCTGCTGAGATCGAAGGACGTGCTGCACGATTTCTACGTGCCGCCGTTCCGGGCGCGCATGAACATGGTGCCCGGCATGGTCACGTCGTTCTGGTTCACGCCCACGAAGGTGGGCAAGTTCGACATCCTGTGCGCGCAGCTTTGCGGCGTGGGGCACTACAACATGCGCGGACAGGTTGTGGTGGAGGAACCCGCGGCATTCGAGGCCTGGCTGGCGAAGCAGCAGACCTTTGCGATGACCCAGGCCAAGGCCGCGCAGCCAGCCGCATTGCCCGGTACTGGCGTCGTCGCGGGTGCGGGTGCCAGCGGCAACGTCGAGCAGGGCAGGGCGCTGGCGCAGAGCAAGGGCTGCGTGGCATGTCACAGCGTCGACGGTACGCAGGGCGTGGGCCCGTCGTGGAAGGGGCTGTACGGCAGCACGCAGACGTTTGCCGATGGCAGCAGCGCCACCGTCGACGACGCTTTCCTGAAGAAGGAAATCGAGGATCCGCAGGCGCGCGTGGTCAAGGGCTTTGGCCCGGTCATGCCGAAGCTGCCCGTGACCGACGCGGAAGTGGCGGCGCTGTCCGCCTATATCCATTCGCTGGGCTCCGGCGCCGGTGCGGCGCCCCAGGCCGGGAAGTAGGCAAGGAGGGACACGATGGCCTATGCCGACGATGCCGCGCATCACGGCCCGCAGAGCTTCTGGACGCGCTACATCTGGAGCCAGGACCACAAGGTGATTGCGGTGCAATACACGCTGGTGGCCATTTTCGTGGGGCTGGTCGGGGTGGCGCTATCGAACCTGATGCGCATGCAGCTGGGGTTTCCGGGCAAGTTCGAGTTCATCGACGCCAACCGCTATTACCAGTTCGTCACCATGCACGGCATGATCATGGTGATCTACCTGCTGACGGCGCTGTTCCTGGGCGGCTTTGGCAACTTCCTGATCCCGCTGATGGTGGGCGCGCGAGACATGGTGTTCCCGTTCCTGAACATGCTCAGTTTCTGGGTCTACTTCCTGTCGGTGATCGTACTGCTGACCAGCTTCTTCGTGCCCGGTGGGCCTACAGGTGCAGGATGGACGCTGTATCCGCCACAGGCGATCCTGCCGGGCACGCCGGGGCATGACTGGGGCATCATCCTGATGCTGGTCTCGCTGCTGATCTTCATCGTCGCCGCCACCATGGGTGGGCTGAACTACGTGACCACGGTGCTGCAGGCGCGAACCGAAGGCATGACGATGCTGCGCATGCCGCTGGCCGTGTGGGGCATCTTCATGGCCACCATTCTTGCCCTGCTGGCGTTCCCCGCGCTGTTCGTGTCGGGGGTGATGATGCTGCTCGACAAGACGCTGGGCACCAGCTTCTTCATGCCCGCCATGGTGTCGATGGGCCAGCAGCTCAACTACAAGGGCGGCAGCCCGTTGCTGTTCCAGCACCTGTTCTGGTTCTTCGGCCATCCCGAGGTGTACATCGTGGCGCTGCCGGCCTTCGGCATCGTCTCGGATCTGGTCAGCGTGCATTCGCGCAAGAGCATCTTCGGCTACCGGACGATGGTCTGGGCCATCCTGGCGATCGGCCTGCTGTCCGTGGTGGTCTGGGCGCACCACATGTTCGTGAGCGGCATGAATCCGTACTTCGGCTTCTTCTTTGCCACGACCACGCTGATCATCGCCGTGCCCACGGCCATCAAGGTATACAACTGGGTCATCACGCTGTGGCGTGGCGACATCCATTTCTCGGTGCCGATGCTGTTTGCCATCGCATTCATCAGCACTTTCGTGATTGGCGGCCTGACCGGGCTGTTCCTTGGCAACGTCAGCGTCGACATACCGCTTTCCAACACCTATTTCGTGGTGGCGCACTTTCACATGGTGATGGGCGTGTCGCCGATCCTGGTGGTGTTCGGTGGCCTCTACCACTGGTATCCGAAGGTGACGGGACGTATGCTCAACGACACTATGGGCCGCATCCACTTCTGGGTGACGTTCGTGGGCACCTATGCCATCTTCTTCCCGATGCACTATCTGGGCATCATGGGCATGCCGCGCCGCTACTACGCCTGGGACAACTACAGCTTCATCCCCGAGTCGGCCCACACGATGAACATGTACATCTCCATCGCGGCCTTCGTGGTGGCGGCGGCCCAATTGCTGTTCGTCTTCAACCTGTTCTGGAGTCTGTGGCGCGGACGGGCGTCTGGTCCGAATCCATGGCGTGCTGCGTCGTTGGAATGGCAGACGCCGCAGACGCCGCCCGCACATGGCAACTGGGGGCCGACGCTGCCCGTGGTGTACCGCTGGGCCTATGCGTACAGTGTGCCGGGCGCCAGCGAAGACTTCGTCGCCCAGAACGCGCCGCCCGACGCCGGCGGGAGCGAACCCGAACCCCATCCAAGCCGGGGAGCCGTTGCATGAATGCCGATCCGATTGCCGCCGACGCGCGTGCCGGCGTGTTTCGTGTGTCCCCCGATTCGCCGGGCAGCGGCGCGGGTGGCGATGCCATGCACGGCCATGGCCAGAGCGCACCGGGCAGCACGGGCCTGTGGGTCTTCATGGGCGTGGTGACGGCGCTGTTCACGCTGTTCCTTGCCGCGTACATCATGCGCATGGACAGTCCGGACTGGCACCGGATTGCCCTGCCGTGGCAGGTCTGGCTGTCGACGGTCTTTCTGGCGGCGGCCTGCGTAGCAATGGCGGTGGCGTCTCGGGCTGCCAGCGCCGGCAGGATGGCCCAGGCACGGGGAGCGTTGCGCCTGGGCGGACTTGGCGCGGCTGCGTTCGTGGGTTCGCAGTTGTGGGCGTGGTCGGCGCTGTACGCCGCGCATGTGGTGCCAGCCGGCAATCCGGCCGGCAGCTTCTTCTACCTGCTCACGGCGATGCACGGGCTTCACATGATCGGCGGGCTCGTGGGCTTTGCGTTCGTGGCGTTCGACCGTGGCAGCGGCACGCGCACGCAGCTTCGCATTGGACTTTGCGCCCGCTACTGGCACTTTCTACTGGCGGTATGGGTTGTGCTGCTGGCCGCGCTGGCGTGGTTGACACCCGAGCTTGTCAACTACATTTGCGGCCGGGGATGAGGGAGGTACACCGATGAGTTCGCAACTCTCCACGCCGGCGGCGTCGCCGCACGATCATCCACCGGGTGGGCTGCGCGGCCTGGTCGCCGACTGGTCTTCGGACCAGCGTGCGTTCAAGGTGTCGTGGGGCAAGGCGATGATGTGGATCTTCCTGCTGTCCGACACCTTCGTCTTCAGCTGTTTCCTGACCGGCTACATGACCGTGCGGATCGCCACCACGGTGCCCTGGCCGAACGTGGCCGAACTCTTCGGCATGAACATTGGCGGCCGCCAAGTGCCCATGCTGCTGATCGCGATCATGACGTTTACGCTGATCACCAGCAGCGGCACGATGGCCATGGCGGTGAACTGCGCTTATCGGCGCGACCGCATGAACTGCGCCAAGCTGATGTTCGTGACGGCGTGGCTGGGCGAGGTCTTTGTCTGCATGCAGGCGTTTGAATGGACCAAGCTCATCGTTCTGGAAGGGGTACGGCCATGGGGCAACCCGCATGGCGCTGCGCAATTCGGCTCCGTGTTCTTCATGATTACGGGATTCCACGGCTTTCACGTGACGTGTGGCGTGATCTACCTGCTTGTGATCGCCAGCAAGGTGCTACGTGGCCATTACGACGTCAGCGGCAACTACCAGCCCGTGGAGATCGCCGGCCTGTACTGGCACTTCGTGGATCTGGTCTGGGTCTTCATCTTCGCGCTGTTCTACCTGTGGTGAGGCGCATCATGGCATCGACACCAACCCAAGCGGCACCGCACGGCGAGCCGGCCCAGGAGCACGGCGGGCAGTCGCACTCGATCAAGCTGTACCTGAAGGTGTGGCTGCTACTGTTCGTGCTGTCCACAATGTCGTACATGGTGGACTACTTCAACCTGTCGGGGTACCTGCGCTGGTTCCTCCTTCTGCTGTTCATGGTGCTCAAGGCCGGGCTGATCATTGCCGTGTTCATGCACATGGCATGGGAACGGATGGCCCTGATCTGTGCGATCCTGCTGCCGCCGCTGTGCCTGCTGGTGCTGGTATGGCTCATGGCGGCGGAAGCGGATTACACTTTCCTGACCCGCGGCGTGTTCTTCCGTTAGCGTCCCCAGGCTGGCGGCGGACGCCGCGACGTTTCCACCACGGACCTCGCTTATGCACGCCGTCACCGAAAGCATCCTGCTCTACAACCATGGCCGTGATCCAGACCGGCTGACCCTCAAGCTTGCCGCCATCGCGGCCGAACCGTTCGCTTTCTTTCGGGGTACCAACCATCTCTACGCGGCGTCGCTGCGGGGTGAGATCGGGCTCGATGCGCCCCACACCTATGTCTGCGGCGACCTGCACGTAGAGAATTTCGGGTCGTTCAAGGGCGACAACGGGCTGGTGTATTTCGATCTGAACGATTTCGACGATGCGCTGGTGGCGCCATTCACCGTGGACGCCGTGCGCATGTTGTCGAGCGTGCTGGTGGCCGCGCATCAATACAAGCTGTCCGAAGCGGACGCCCGCGTGGCCTGCGCCAACATGCTGGGCGAATACACAAACACCCTGCGCCACGGCAAGCCGCGCTGGATTGAACGCGCGACCGCAACCGGGCTGGTGGCCACGCTGCTGCGGCAGGTGAAGCGCCGCCGGCGCGGGGCGCTGCTGGCGGCGCGCACCACGCTGCGCGGCGGACGCCGGCGACTTAACCTTGACCGGAAGGCGCTGCGTGCCGATGGCGATGAGCGCGAGCGCGCCGCGCATATCCTGGCCATCTACTCGCAGCAGGAGCATCACGGCCATCGCTTTGTCGGTGAAGATGCCGCGCGCCGGGTGGCCGGCGTGGGCAGTCTTGGGCTGGAGCGCTACGTGGTGCTGGCCCACGACATGCAATTGCCCACATCGCGACGGCTGGTCGACATCAAGCGCGCGGCACCCAGCGCCTGGCTGGATTTGCAGCGGCATCAGCCGCACTGGAGCAGCGACGCCCAGCGCGTGGTCACGACCCAGCAGATCATGCAGGCGGCCTCGCCGGCGCTGCTGTCATATGTCTCGCTGGGCAGGCGCGAGTCGTTTGTCGTCAAGAGCCTGCAGCCGACCACCGATCGCGTGGACCTGGTGCATTGCCGTAACAAGGCGGCGTTGCTCGATGTGCTGGCCACCATGGCGCGTGCGGCTGCCTGGGCACATCTGCGAGGCTGCGGCCATCAAGCAGCGGACCGAATCGAGAAACTGCAGGACTACGCGGCGGGCGGGCGCTGGCAGTCGATGGCGCTACGGCTGGCCCGGCATGGGCGCGATGTCTCGCTGGCGCAGTGGAAGACCTATGCGGAGGACTACAGGAAGGCGAAGGGCGGGAAATAGATGGCCGGAAGCGCGGCTGAGCGGCAGGGCTGCAGAACGACAAGGCGGGAGGGGGGAGCCCCTCTCCCAGCAGGCGGGAAAGGGGCGGCAAGCAACGCTTAGACCTGCGTAATAAACTTGGTCACCAGGTAGCCGTCGAAGGTTTCCTGGCCGCCTTCACTGCCGATGCCGGAGTCCTTGATGCCGCCGAACGGCGTTTCGGACAGCGCCATGCCGAAATGGTTGATATTGACCATGCCGGCTTCCAGGCCGTTCGAGACTTGGTGGGCCGTCTTCAGCGAGTTCGTGAACACGTACGAGGCCAGGCCGAACGGCAGGCTGTTGGCGCGGCGCAGCACTTCCTCGGTGTCCTTGAAGCGCGTCACCGGCGCCACCGGCCCAAACGGCTCGTCGACCATCAGCTTGGCGTCGTCGGGCAGGTCGGTCACCACGGTCGGGGCAAAGAAGAAGCCCTTGTCACCGATGCGCGAGCCACCGGCCACGATCTTGCCGCCGCGATGGTTGGCGTCGTCCAGGAACTGTTCCATCGATGCGATGCGGCGCTCGTGGGCCAGCGGGCCCATCTGCGTACCGTCGTCCAGGCCGTTGCCGACCTTGATTGAGCCGATCACCTCGGTGAAGCGCGCCAGGAAGCGGTCGTACGCCTTTTCCTGGACGTAGAAGCGCGTCGGCGACACGCACACCTGGCCGGCGTTGCGCAGCTTGAAGCGGGCCAGCATCTCGGCGGCCGGCTCGATGTCGGCGTCATCGAACACCAGTACCGGCGAATGGCCGCCCAGTTCCATCGTCACGCGCTTCATATGGGCGCCGGCCATCGCGGCCAGCTGCTTGCCCACCGGCACCGAACCCGTGAACGAGATCTTGCGAACGATCGGCGATTCGATCAGGTAAGTGGACACCTCGCTCGGAACGCCCCAGACGATGTTCAGCACGCCCGGGGGCAGGCCTGCATCGTGGAACAGGCGTGCCAGCGCCACCACGGCACTGGGCGAATCCTCGGGTCCCTTCAGGATCAGCGTGCAACCGGCGCCGATAGCCGCCACGATCTTGCGGATGGCCTGGTTGAACGGGAAATTCCAGGGCGTGAACGCGGCACAGACGCCAATCGGCTCGCGCACCACGATCTGGCGCACGTTGGGGTTGCGCGGGGGGATGACCCGGCCGTAGATCCGGCGACATTCCTCGGCGTGCCATTCGGCGTGCTCGGCGCAGATCGTGACTTCCGCCACGGCTTCGGCCAGCGGCTTGCCCTGGTCCAGCGTGATATCGCGGCCGATTTCCTTCGCGCGCGTGCGGGTCAGTTCTGCTACGCGGCGCAGGATGGCCGAGCGCTCCAACGGCGAGGTCTTCTTCCACGTTTCGAAAGCGCGCTGTGCGGCGGCCAGCGCGCGGTCCAGGTCGGCCTTGCTGGCATGCGGCAGCTTGCCGAGCAATTCCTGGGTGGCCGGGTTGATGACGTCCTGCTCGCGCCGGTCGCCTCCCTTGACGAATTCTCCATCGATGTAGAGGGCGAGATCCTGGTACACCATGCGTGTCTCCTGAGCAGGTTGGGACGGCGCGCCGGCCGGCGGCCGCGAACGATCGGTCGGAAAAACGCAAGCTTAACGCGTCGCGACGGAACGCGCACAGAGATCATTGTTGGTCGATAATCGCCCCTTGTATGTCAGCGGGGCACCGGTGGCTCGGTGCCGGGCCGCGATCTAGACTGACTCGTCCAATCCGTCGCGCCTGGCAAATTCATGCTGCAGTGCGGCAAAACAGATTTCCCTATGAAGCCCGATGCCAGACTGACCACCGGCCCGATCGGCCGCACGCTGCTGATGTTCTCGCTGCCCGTGCTGGGCAGCAACATCCTGCAGTCGCTCAATGCCTCGATCAACTCGGTCTGGGTGGGCCGCTACCTGGGCGAGGCGGCTCTGACTGCCACATCGAACGCCAACATCATCCTGTTCTTCCTGCTGGGGGTGGTGTTCGGCATCAGCATGGCCAACACGATCATGATCGGGCAGGCCATCGGCGCGCGCGACATCGACGAGGCGCGCCGAGTGGTGGGCACCAGCACCACGTTCTTCGTGGGACTCTCGGTGCTGGCTTCGGCGTTCGGTTTCGCTTTCACGCCGCAGATCCTGGCGGCGATGCAGACGCCACACGATGCCGCGCCGCTGGCCATCATTTACCTGCGCATCATCTTTGTCGCGCTGCCGTTCATGTACTTCTACAACTTCGTGATGATGACGCTGCGCGGCGCCGGCGATTCGCGCACGCCGTTCTATTTCATGCTGTTGTCGGCCGTCCTCGACGTCGTCCTGAATCCGGTGCTGATCTTCGGCGTGGGGCCGCTGCCTGCGCTGGGCATCGCCGGCTCGGCCCTGGCCACACTGATCGCGCAGCTGACCAGTCTGTTGGCGATGATCGTGCTGCTCTACCGGCGCCGACACTTCCTGCTGCTGCACCGGACCCAGTTGGCCCTGCTGAAGCCCGACATGGGCATCATGCGGGCACTGGTCGCCAAGGGCCTGCCGATGGGGCTGCAAATGGTGGTGATCTCGTCGTCGGCCATCGTGATGATGTCGATGGTCAATGGCTACGGCTCGCAGACGACAGCCGCCTATGGCGTGGCGTCGCAACTGTGGACCTACGTGCAGATGCCGGCGCTGGCCGTGGGCGCAAGCGTGTCGTCGATGGTGGCGCAGAACGTCGGGGCCGGGCTGTGGGCGCGTGTGTCGCGCATCACCCAGGTGGGCCTGCTATTCAACGTGCTGATGACCGGGGCGCTCGTGGCCCTGGTCTACGTGTTCAATCGCCATTCGCTTGGCCTCTTCCTTGGCACTGATGGCGTGGCAATCGAGATCGCCCAGCACATCAACAGCATCGTGCTCTGGTCATTCATTCTGTTCGGCTTCACGATCGTGGTGTTTGGCACGGTGCGGGCAACCGGCGCGGTGATGGCGCCGCTGGTCATCCTGTTCATCTCGATGTGGGTGATCCGCCTGCCGTTCGCATGGGGGCTCAGCGACCGCATCGGCGCCGAATCGATCTGGTGGAGCTTTCCGCTGGGGTCCGTGGTGTCGGTGGTGCTGGCCTTCCTGTATTACCGCTTCGGCAACTGGAAACGCAGCCATATCCTGCCCGCCGCGCCTCACCCGGAAGCGGTGGGTCAAGCACCCGATACCAGCATGGGATGCCCGTGCGAGGACGTCGATGCGGGTGCGGAAGCAGTTCGCTGAACAAAAAGACCCATGCACACATACATCAAGCGGTCTGCATGACAACACATATGATCTCTGCACTTCGGCTCCCAGCCTGGCTGTAAGCAAGTCGAAAGCTGCGCGACGCCCCATGCGCCGCGTAGCCGCCTCAGCAAGCAATCATTCCTTTCATTCTTCTTACTGCCACGCCTTTCATTTGCCTTGCATCGCTGTCCACGATGCAAGGCAAATACATCATGTCGTGATGTAATGCAATAAGTTGGCTGCTGACGAGGGGATCGGTGAATACCCTAAACCCCAGACAAATGAAAGGCGGCTGAAAGTTCCCATTTTTATCGTTCGTCCCATCGCGTCGAACGTGCTTGCATTCGCGCGTTCGTAGCGTGGGGTGCCAGAGCCGGCGATCCACGCGCACCGCTTTCACAACTTTGAGGAGAATCGTTTTGCGCATACGCAGCCAAAAGGACTTTGCCTCCGGCCTGATGTTCGTTCTGGTCGGCCTGAGCTTTTCCTTCGTCGCGCGCGGCTATTCCATGGGAACAGCCGCCAAGATGGGTCCCGGATATTTTCCGTTCCTGCTCGGCCTCGTGCTTGCACTGCTGGGCGCGGTCGTGACGATCGGCGCCCTGTCGTCCAAGGGCGAGCAAGACCAGCTGGCCCGCTGGGACCTGAAGATCCTGTTGTGGATCCTGGGTTCGGTGGTGCTGTTCGGCCTGCTGCTCAAGCCGCTCGGCATGGTGCTGTCGGTGTTTGTGCTGGTGATCATCTCGTCGATGGCCAGCCACGAGTTCAGCTGGAAGGGCGCGCTGCTCAACAGCGTCGTGCTCGTGCTGATCAGCATGGGCGCGTTCGTGTACGGCATCAACCTGCAGATGCCGGTGTGGCCTGCCTTCATCACCGGTTAAGGAGTCGCCCCAAATGGAATTGTTTGAACACCTTGCCTTGGGCTTCTCCACGGCACTGACCCTGCAGAACCTGGCGTATGCGTTCCTTGGCTGCGTGCTCGGTACGCTGATCGGCGTGCTGCCGGGCCTGGGCCCGCTGGCGACCATCGCGATGCTGCTGCCCGTGACCTACACGCTGCCCCCGGTGGCCGCGCTGATCATGCTGGCCGGTATCTACTACGGCGCCCAGTACGGTGGTTCCACCACCGCCATCCTGGTGAACCTGCCTGGCGAATCGTCGTCTGTGGTTACGACCATCGACGGCTACCAGATGGCACGTCGGGGCCGAGCCGGTGTGGCACTGGCTACCGCTGGCCTGGGTTCGTTCTTCGCCGGTTGCGTGGCCACGCTGATCCTGGCGGCCTTCGCAACGCCGCTGTCGGAACTGGCGTTCAAGTTCGGCCCTGCCGAGTACTTCTCGCTGATGGTGCTGGGTCTGATCGGTGCCGTGGTGCTGGCTTCGGGCTCGCTGCCCAAGGCCGTGGCAATGATCGTGCTGGGCCTGCTAATGGGCCTGATCGGTACCGACGTGAACTCGGGCGCCGCACGTTTCTCGTTCGACGTGCCTGAGCTGACCGACGGCATTGACTTCGTGGCACTGGCCATGGGTATGTTCGGTTTCGCGGAAATCATCGCGAACCTGGAACAGAAGGAAGCCCGTGAGACGTTCACGAACAAGGTGACGAACCTGTTCCCGACCAAGGAAGACTTCAAGCGCATGGCACCTGCCGTGCTGCGCGGCACGATGCTGGGTTCGGCACTGGGTATCCTGCCGGGCGGTGGCGCTGCGCTGGCTTCGTTTGCAGCCTACTCGCTGGAAAAGAAGACCTCGAAGTACGCACATGAGTTCGGCAAGGGCGCCATCGAAGGCGTGGCAGGTCCGGAATCGGCGAACAACGCCGCGGCACAGACCTCTTTCATCCCGCTGCTGACGCTGGGTATTCCGCCCAACGCCGTGATGGCGCTGATGGTGGGCGCGATGACGATCCACAACATCCAGCCGGGCCCGCAGGTGATGACCAGCAACCCGTCGCTGTTCTGGGGCCTGATCGCCTCGATGTGGATCGGCAACCTGATGCTCATCATCCTGAACCTGCCGATGATTGGCATCTGGGTGAAGCTGCTGACCGTGCCGTACCGCTTCCTGTACCCGGCCATCCTGACGTTCTGCTGCATCGGCGTGTACTCGGTCAACAATCAGACGTTCGACGTGTTCATGGCGGCTGCCTTCGGTGTGATCGGCTACCTGTTCCTGAAGCTCAAGTGCGAACCCGCACCGCTGCTGCTGGGCTTCGTGCTGGGACCGATGATGGAAGAGAACTTCCGCCGTACGCTGCTGCTGTCGCGTGGCGAGTTCACGGTGTTCTTCACCCGTCCGCTGTCGCTGGGCCTGCTGATTGCCGCAGCCGCGCTGGTGGCAGTGGTGGCGCTGCCGTCGATCAAGGCGAAGCGCGAAGAAGCGTTCCAGGAAGAATAACGCTCCGTGGCGTTCCTGAACCACCGCGCCGCCCCGGCGGCGCGAAACTAGCAAGCTTCCGGGGTGCCATTGCGTGCACCCCGTTTTTTTAGCCATACATGACGATGAGGGCCTGGCTGCAACAGCAGTCTCGGGCTGCGCAAGATGATTAGACTTACCGCACCTTTGGCTGCGTCACCTGCGCCTATGAAAACGCCTTCGCTCGACCGGATCGTTTCGCGGCTGTACATCCTCAAGCTGGTACAGGCCAGCCCATCGACGGTGTTCAGCCTGATGGAGCGCCTGCGCGACCGTGGCATCGACAAGAACATCCGGGCGCTGCGCCCGATCCTGCGCAGCCTGATGATGGCGCGTGCCATCACCGCCGAACTGGTGGAGGGCAATGGGCGCGTCTACACGATTACCGACCAGGGACGCGCGGAGCTCGACGCCTACCTTTCGCATCTCGACGTGCTGAAAGACAAGGTCGGATGAGGCGGCCGCTTTCCCGCAGGTCCCACGCATAAAGAAAAGCCCCGTGCGCAAGGGCATCGGGGCTTGATCCGCAAGCCAGATGTTACTGCGACACCAGCTCCTGCGCGGTCGCATTGCTGGTATTGCTTTGTGCCACCAGCACCTTGATCTTGTTTGGCACCACCGCACCGAAGCCGTCGGCCGGAATCGTGGTGATCAGCCAGTCGGCATTCTTGCTGATGCTCAGTGCACCCGAGTCGAAGATTACGTTCTTGGTGCCCGCTGTGGTGATGCGCAGGCGGTAGGTGCCGCCATCCACATATTGCGAGTCCTGTCCCGATGCCGGCACCGCGGCCTTGTACGCCACTGCAGCCATGTTCGGTGACACCGAGTTCAGGTCGACGGCCGGAGTGGTCAGGTACACGTCAATGCTCTGCGCATTGATGGACGCATTGAAGGTCCGCACGCGGGCCGAGGTATCCAGCAGACCCTTGCCATACGGATCATCGATCTGCGCCACGTTCGCAGCGGTGGTGCCGGGCAACGCAATCACGGTGTACTTGTGGCCGGTATGGGCATCCACCGTTGTGGAGCCGATCTGCGTTGATGTGCCCGTGAGATTGAACGCAAAGAGATTGTTGCCGGTGGATACGTCGAAGTAGCCGGAGACGGTCTTGTACGGGATGTTCGTCAGCGATGTCAGTGCGCCGTTCTGCAGTACGTCGACATTGGGGCCGGCCGTGACCGCATGGATCACGCGCACCGACGGCTTGCTGATGCCGATGCGGTCATCGATGCCGTCGTCGCCGCCGCCGCAGGCCGCGAGCACCGCAGTGGTTGCCAGCGCGAGTCCCAGAATGATTCTTTTCCTGAATTGCGTCATGTTTCACCTCTTGTCGTTGGAAGATCAGGGCGCGGCGGGTCAGCCGCGTGCGGCAATCGTTGATGCGGTTTGTGGCTGGCAGCCTTGTTGCCTTGTGTCATTCGCGCTTGCCTTGCTGCAACGATAGGCATCGGGGAATGGGGCAGGCAGACGCAGGGCGCTGAAATCACTGTCGGAGAAATCTCACAATTTCGTTGCAAAGCTGCCATGTGCGCGTACGTTTCAGACATGTAATTCGTGCAATCCACGCAGCACGGGGGGCGGTGCTGGATGCCTGCAGCGCGGAGTGAATGCGGCGGCCTCCGCGCTGCAGACGATCCTGTAAAAATGACCCAATGTCGCCGCGATTCTTCTGAACGAACGCGCGGGAGGCAGGTCCAATAGCCCCGTTCCAACTCTGCACGCCGGCAGTTTGAGGGGGCTGCGACGCGAGAGTGCGTTGCCCTCCTCGTCGTCCCCCATGACTGAAGTTCGCAATGTCGAGCAGGAAGTTGCCCGATATCACACCCGCATCCGCGGCGCCGCCGCATTCGTCTGCCTTTGTTTTGGATTGCTGTTCGCCCGGTTTACGTGGCTCCAGTGGCATGACCACGACCGGTATTTCGCCAAGGCGGAGGACAATCGCGTCTCGCTGGTCCCGATCGCTCCCGAGCGCGGTGTCATCACCGATCGGAACGGAGTCGTTCTCGCCAGAAATTATTCGGCGTTCTCGCTCGAAATCACGCCCTCAAAGCTGACGGATTCGCTCGACCACACCATTGCAGCCGTTTCCGCGCTGGTTGATATCGAGCCACGGGACCGCAGGCGGTTCGCGCACTTGCTCGAGGACTCTCGCAGTTTCGAAAGCGTGCCGATCCGTGCCCACCTGACGGACGAGGAAATTGCACGCTTCTCGGCGCAGCAGTACCGCTTCCCGGGCGTGGAGATTCATGCGCGGTCCTATCGGAAATATCCGTTGGGGGCAGTAGCCGCACACGCCATCGGATACATCGGGCGCGTGTCGAAGCGGGACGAGGACAGGCTCGAAGCGATCTCGGCGGAGAACGGTGATGGCAGCTCGCCATATGATCCGCGCAAGGACGCATCGAACTACAAGGGCACGGATTTCATCGGCAAGACGGGCGTCGAGCAGAGCTACGAGACAGCGTTGCACGGCCTGACCGGCTACGAGGAGGTGGAGGTCTCGGCGTCCGGACGGCCGGTCCGGACGCTGGCCACCAAGCCGGCCAGTCGCGGAGAGAACCTGGTCATGTCGCTCGATATCCAGCTGCAGGAACTCGCCGAGGCGCTGTTTGCCGGGCATCGTGGCGCCCTGGTCGCCATCGAACCGTCGACTGAGACGTTCTCGCGTTCGTGTCAGCACCAGGCTTCGATCCGAACCTCTTTGTCGAGGGCATCGACCCGACTGCGTGGGACGAGTTGAACAACTCCCCCGACAAACCGCTACTCGACCGTCCCTTGCATGGCACCTATCCGCCCGGATCGACCTACAAGCCTTTCATGGCACTGGCTGCCCTTGCGTTGCACAAGCGTACGCCGTCGTGGGGATTCCAGGACCCGGGTCACTTCACGCTCGGCAATCACACCTTCCGTGACGACAATCCCAACGGGCATGGCTGGATCGACATGCAGGCGTCGATCGTGCATTCGTGTGACACGTACTACTACATGCTGGCCAATGACCTCGGTGTCGATGCCATCCACGATTTCATGAAGCCGTTCGGATTTGGCCAGTTGACGGGCATCGACATCAACGGCGAAAGCCGGGGAATCCTGCCGTCCACCGCATGGAAGCGCAGCGCATACCGGAAGGCGTCGCTGCAGAAGTGGTACGACGGGGAAACCATCTCCCTGGGTATCGGTCAGGGGTACAACAGCTTCACGATCCTCCAGCTGGCGAACGCCGAGGCCATTCTGGCGAACGATGGCGTGGCGATGCAGCCGCATCTGGTGAAGGCCATGGAGGACCCTGTCACGAATCGGCGCACGGCTGTCGTATCGGGCCAGAGCTATCGCATCCCGCTGCGCCAGGCCGATATCGATGTGGTCAAGCGGGCCATGGTTGCCGTGACGCATAGCGGTACAGCAGCGAAGGTCTTCGCAGGCGCGCAATACGAATCTGGCGGCAAGACCGGTACGGCGCAGACGTTTTCGCTACAACGCAACCAGAAGTACGTAAGCCATGCCGTGGCCGAGGCGAAGCGGGACCATGCGCTATATACGGCGTTCGCGCCTGCCGATCATCCCACGATCGCGCTGGCGCTGATCGTTGAGAATGGCGGTTGGGGTGGAGAGGCTGCGGCGCCCATAGTGAGGAAGCTTCTCGATTTCTATCTCATGGGGCAGTGGCCAAAGGACCTAGCAGAACCGCCCGTGGAAATGCAGGCCCGCGCGCCAGGCAAGGACGATGCCGCCGCCCGCGTAACACAGGCAGGCGTTCCTGCAGGCGGAACGGAGCGCAGTGAGGGCGGTGATGATGACGTCCAGCCCGTACCGACGACAACGTTGGAAGACCGGGTGCGCGATACGCTGCGAAGGCGACCCGGGACGCCATCGCAGAAGCAGACGCCCGAGAGCAAGCCCGTGGACTTGCCCCACAGGCTAATGACCGAGCAATCCGGGGTGCCCGCCAGCGCGCACGTTGCCAGACCTGCGGTTTGAATCACCGGCTTGTAAGGCGTGCCGGTATCGGTAAATCGGCACGCCCTGCGCGGTTGCACGCGAGCTAGGTCGTACCGCCAACGTTGGTCCAGTACGGATCGCGGCCGTAGTACTGATGGACGGCAGCAGCCCACTGCGGGTCGGCCATGCGCGGCCAGCTTTCCTTGTTGAAACCCGGCGCATTCTTGATGCGGTCGGATGTCAGGCCCAGGCGGAAGCATTTCGCGTCGGTGTCCATGACCAACGCGCCCCATGGGATAGCGTGCAGCGTGTCGCCCATGCCGAGAAAGCCGCCGGTGGTCAGCACCGCGTAGGCCACGCGGCCGCTCTGCATGTCGATCATGATCTCCTTGATCTCGCCAACGCGTTCGCCGTCGGATGCGTAGACCTTCGTGTCGTCGAGGCTCGATGCGGCCATGACTTCGGGGCCGGGGCCGTCGCCGACGCCAGAGCCGACGATGCCCGCGCCCTGGGTGGATGAGAGGGGGGATGCCATTGCAGTCTCCTGTGTGTGTGCAATCGGAGTCCGCAGTGGCGCAACAAGCGTGCCCATGGCCTGCTCACACACGATCCTGGCTGGGGTTGTTTTCCGAATGCCGGCTGGTGGCATGTCCACCCTTGCCGCCCACATGGGAAGCGGACGGGTTTGACTTTGGCGGGGACTGCTTGGGCATGGCGACGGCCTCCTCTTGCGCACGATGACGGAAATGGAGCCGTTCGTGCCGCAGAATGCGTGCCATGCCCGCAGGCGGGCTGGGAGCCTACACCATCACCACCTGATTGCGGCCGTTGCGCTTCGCCTGGTACAGGCCCGTATCGGCCGCTTCGACCAGCCGGCTGAAGTTGCCGTCGGTGCCTGGCACGATTACCGCGCCACCGATGCTGACAGTGACGAAGCCGCTGGTGGGCGATCCGCTGTGCGGGATGCGCAGCATCTCGATCGCGCGGCGCACTTTCTCGGCCAGCAGGCGCGCGCCGCCGGGCGACGTGGCCGGCAGGATCATCGAGAACTCTTCGCCGCCGAAGCGCGCGGGCAGGTCAGCCGGCCGCGCGCAGTTCTCTCGGATCACGGTGGCCACGCGCCGCAGCACTTCGTCGCCGGCCACATGGCCGTAAGTGTCGTTGTAGGCCTTGAAGGCATCGACGTCGATCATCAGCAGTGCCAGTTGCGTCTGCTCGCGCTGCGCGCGCTTCCATTCGGCACCGAGGTATTCGTCGAAATAGCGCCGGTTGGACAGGCTGGTCAGTCCGTCGGAATTGGTCAGGCGCTGCAGCTCCAGATTGGTCTCCAGCAACTGCTGCTGGCTTTGGCGCAGCGCCCGGTAGGCCTCGTCGCGCTGCAGCAGGTTCAGGTACGAGCGCGAGTGATAGCGGATGCGGGCCACCAACTCGATCGTGTCGGGCAGTTTGACCAGGTAGTCGTTGGCGCCCGCGGCAAACGCCGCGCTCTTCATCGTGGGCTCTTCCTTGGTGGACAGCACGATGATCGGAATGTCGCGCGTGCCGGCGTTATCGCGATAGCGGCGCACCAGGGTCAGGCCATCGGTGCCGGGCATGACCAGGTCCTGCAGGATCACGGTGGGCTGCGTGCGCTCGGCCACGGCCACCGCTTCCTCGGGATTGGCGCAATAGTGGAAGTCGATATCGGTCTCGCCAGCCAGCGCGCGGCGGATCGCTTCGCCGATGATGGCCTGGTCGTCGACCAGCAGCACCATCGCCAGGTATTCGTTCCCGGAGGCCGACGGATCGGCCGGATTGCCAAGTCTAGGCATCTTCACTTACCCCTTGTTTCTTGTTGTTGTCTCCTGACCGCCGAAGGCTCGCACCAGCCGGGGCGCGATACGTGGAAGCGGCAGGATCTCGCTGGCTGCGCCCAGCGTGGCGGCGGCCTTTGGCATGCCATAGACGGCGCTGGTGGCCTGGTCCTGCGCGATGGTCAGGAACCCACGCTCGCGCATGGCCTTCAGGCCTTGGGCGCCGTCGCGGCCCATGCCCGTGAGCAGCACGCCCACGGCATCGCCACGCCAGTGCTCCACCACGCTTTCGAAGAACACGTCGATCGATGGACGGTACAGGTAGTCGCCCGGTTCGGGCGTGTAGGCCATACGCGTGCCGGCAAGCAGCCGCAGATGATCGTTGGTGCCGGCCAGCAGCACGGTGCCTGCCTTTGGCGTTTCTCCGGCGCACGCGATGCGCACCGGCAGCGGGCTTTGCGCGTCGAGCCATTCGGCCATGCCCTGTGCAAAGGCCTCGTCCACGTGCTGCACGGCCACCACTGCCGCGCCGAAATCGGCGGGCAATGCGCCCAGCAGTGCGGCCAGCGCAGCGGGGCCGCCGGCCGATGCGCCAATCGCCACCAGCCGTGGCGCGGCAGGCGCCGATGAGGCGGCGGCCAGCTTGTGCGGCGCTTGTGCGCGGCCTGCCAGCAACCGGCCGACATTGCGGATCTTGCGCAGCAGCGGGCCGGTAGCCAGCATGGCGTCGGAGGCTGTCAGCGTCGGCGTATCGACGGCGTCGATCGCGCCATGCCCCATAGCATCGAACACCTGGTTGGCGTTGCGGCCCAGGTCCATCGTGACCACCACGATCGCGCACGGCGTGGCGGCCATGATGCGGCGCGTGGCCTCCACGCCGTCCACCACCGGCATGAGCAGGTCCATCAGGATCAGGTCGGGCGTCTGCCTTGCGGCCATCTGTACGCCCTGTTCGCCGTCGCCGGCGACCCAGATGATGTCGAGCGAGTCGTCGAGCGCCAGCGCGCGCCGCAGTGCGGCGACAGCCAGTGCCGAGTCGTTGACGATGCCGATCTTCATGTGCGTGCCTCGCCGATCAGGTCCCGCACGGCATCGAGCAGTGCGGTGTCATGGAAACTGCCCTTGGCCAGATAGTAGTCCGCGCCGGCCTGCATGCCGCGCTCGCGGTCCTGCTCGCGGTCCTTGTACGACACGATCATCACCGGCAGTTGCGTCAGACGCGCATCACCGCGGATGCGCGTCACCAATTCGATGCCGTCCAGGCGCGGCATGTCGACATCGGTAATGACGAGGTCGAACGCCTCGGCGCGCAGTACGTTCCATCCGTCCATCCCGTCGACGGCCACACTCACCTCGTAGCCGCGCCCGGCCAGCAGCTTGCGCTCCAGCTCCCGCACGGTCAGTGAGTCGTCGACCACCAGCACGCGCTTGCGGCGCACGGCGGCAACTTCGGCACCCCCATGGCGCACGCGTTCGATGCGGCCTTCGGAGACGAGCTTTTCCACCGAACGCAGCATGTCCTCGACATCGAAGATCAGCACCGGCGTGCCGTCGTCGGTCAGGCTGCCGGCGGCGATGTCCTTGATCTTGCCCAGCGCCTGCGCCAGCGGCTGCACCACCAGCATGCGCTCGCCCAGCAGGCGGTCCACGGCGATGCCGTAGACGCGCTCCTGTTCGCCGATCACCACCACGGGCGTGGTGTCGCCTTCGCGTGGCTGTTCCGGGCGCTGCAGGATCTGGGCGGCGCTGACCAGCCCCACCGGGCGGCCCTCGTGCCGGAAGTGCTGGTGCTGCTCCGTCTGCTCGATGGCGTCGCGGGGCACGGCCACGGCGCGATGCACGAGCCCGAGCGGAAAAGCATAGGCCTCGCCAGAGATCTCCACCAGCAGCCCACGCACAACGGAGAGCGTGAGCGGCAGTTCCAGATGGAAGTGCAGGCCGCTGCCTTGTTGCTGCGACAGCTTCAGGCTGCCGCGCACGGCGCGAACCATATCTTGCACGGCGTCCAGCCCGACGCCCCGGCCCGACACTTCGGACACGGTCTCGCGTAGGCTAAAGCCGGGCAGGAGCAGGAATTCGAGCATCTCGGCTTGCGACAGCCGCGCGGCGGTCTCGGCCTGGGCCAGGCCACGGCGCACGATGGCCGCGCGCAATGCATCGAGGTCCACGCCCGCGCCATCGTCGAAGATTTCGATCATCAGCCGGCCCGCGTTATGCCGCGCCATGAGCGTGATGCGGCCTTCCTCGGGCTTGCCGGCGGCGCGGCGTACATCGGGAGGCTCGATGCCGTGATCCACCGCATTGCGCAGCAGGTGGGCCAGCGGCGCGTCGAGCTGCTCCAGGATGTCGCGGTCGACCTGCGTCTGCTCGCCCGACAGCACCAGATGGACGTGCTTGCCCAGCGCGCGGCCCAGGTCGCGCACCATGCGCGAGAAGCCCGTCATGCCATCCGACAGCGGCCGCATGCGGCACGACAGCGCCGTGTCGTAGATCCGGCGCGACAGGCGGCTGGCGCGATGATCGTACTGGTCGAACTCGTCAACGCGCTGCGACAACTGGCCGTGGCCGTCCTCCAGCAACTGGCGCACCTCGGCTAGCGCGGCGCGCATGCGCGGCACCGAGCCCTCGGGGGTGTTCAGCAACGCTTGCACACCGTCGATGGCCTGCAGCGCGCGCATCTGCTGGCGGCGCGCCTGCTGCATGGCACCGCCGAACGGCCGCAGCCAGTGCGATTCGACCATGGCCTCGCCGGCCATCGCCAGCAGGCGATCCAGGCGGTCTGCGCTGACACGCAGCATGCGCTCCTGTGCGTCGCCGCCGAAAGCGGGTTCGAGTGCAGGTTCTTGAGGTGTCGCACGATTCGGCTCGGTAACCGGCTCGGCGTCGCGCTCGACTGTGGGGTCCTCCGTCAACGGGGCAGGCGCGAATGCGGTCTCGGCGGGCGGCAGCGCATCGTCGCCGTCAAGCAACCGACTCATCCTGGCGATCCAGGCGTCGATTTCTGCCCGGCCGTCGAGTTCGGGCCAGTTGAGGTTGCCGCCCGGCGGATGACCGATGCGCTGGAGCAGGTCGGTGCCTTGCAGCAGGGCATCGATATGGACGGGCGCCAGCACGATGCCGCCGCGCTGGGCCGCGACCAGGCAGTCTTCCATGACATGGGCCACGCGCACGCCGCCATCGAGCCCGACGATTCGTGCCGCGCCCTTGAGCGAGTGGGCGGCACGCATGCAGGCCTCAAGCTGGGAGGCGGTCGTGGGATCTCGTTCCAGCGCCAGCAGGCCGGCATTCAGTACCTCGGCCTGCGCGTCGGCTTCGAGCGCGAACAGCTCCAGCATCGACGCATCGCGCAATTGTTCGGGATTCATGCCAGGCTCCGCGACAGTGCCTGACGCAGCAGGTCGGCATCGAGCAGCCCCACACTATGGCTGGCGTGTTCGAACAGCGCTTGTGTATATCGGGACGACGCTCGCGTTAACGTGGCGGGCAGCGGCAGCAGCGCATGGTGCGGCACGTGCTCGACCCCCGCCACCTCGGCCACCGGCAGGGCAATGGCATTGCGGCCCTGGCCCAGGATCAGGCAGCGCGTGGTCTGCTGGCCAGCGCCTTCCGGGGCGCCGAACAGCAGCGCCAGAGACACGCAGGTCAGCAGCACGCCGCGTACCGCGGCCACGCCGATCAGCGCCGCGTGGCGCCGGTGCGGCAGCGAATGTACCGGCACCGGGGCGGTGATCTCGCCAAGCGCGGCCGTGGGCAGCGCCAGCCATTCGTCGCCAACGCGGAAGATCAGCAGCGACTGGCCGGCGGCGCGATCAAGGCCCACATCCCCGGCGGCGTTGTCGATGGTGCTGTCCCACAGGCTGCCGGTCGATAGCGAATCGAGCACCGTCACGGCGGCCTGCGCATAGACCGGGCAGTTGCGGCAGCGCAGGCAATCCTTCAGCTTCGGGCAGGAACGGTCGCCGCCGGTGCCGATGCGGCGCCAGCAGTCGTCGACGGTGCCGGCGGTCAGGCCGGGCAACGTGGTGGAGGCGTGTTGGACGATGGAATCAGCCATGGCTCAGTCGGGCATGACGCTGGGCGCGCTCGCGCAGCCGGTGGGCGCCGGAAGTATCGCCTTCGCCGTCGAGCAGGGCGGCCAGGTGATAGAGCGCTTCCTCATGGCCCGGGTCAAGGTACACCGCCTTGCGGTAGGCGGCGTGGGCGTCGGCGATGCGGCCGGCCGCATCGTGCAGCACGCCCAGCAGGCACCAGCCGTCGGGCGACGATCCATGGCCGGTCAGGTAATGCTGGCACGCGGCCGTGGCGGCATCGAGTTCGCCCCGGTCGGCCATGGCCGAAATGGCTGCCAGCTCAGTATTCGCCGCAGCGGCGGACACAGCGCCGGCCGATGGCCGCAGCGGGCGTGGCGCCAGCATGGCGGTCGACGCTGCCGTGCGGCGCGCGGGGGTGGGGTGCATGGTGGTTGGGGCGCTTGAAGTGGGCCGCCATGCCGGTGCCGGCGATGACGATGCGGGCGCCATTGGCGCCGTCGTCGCCGGTACGCGGGCCTGCGCCGGATGAAACGCGAACGCCAGCGGTACCCCGGCACCGTTCAACCCTTCGCGGGTCAGCAGGCTGGCTTCGGCCGGCCCCACGAAGATCAGCCCGTTCCCGGCGGTCAGGCGCCGCAGGGTCTGCACCACCTGCTGCTGCGTGGCCGGATCGAAATAGATCAGCAGGTTGCGGCAGAACACGAAGTCATAGGGTGGCTCACTGGCCAGCAGGCCGGGCGACATCAGGTTGCCCTGCAGCAGCCGCACCTGCGCGCGGACCTTTTCCGACAACTGGTAGCCGGTGGGGGCCTGTGCGAAGTAGCGGTCGCGGAAATCGAGCGGTACGCCGCGGAAGGCGTTGCCGCCGTACAGGCCGGCGCGGGCGCGTTCCAGTGCCCGGGCGCTGACATCGACCGCATCCACGCGGAAACGATTGGCCGGCAGTCCCGCATCGAACAGCGCCATGGCGATCGAATACGGTTCCTCGCCAGTCGAGCACGGCAGGCTGAGCACGCGCAGCAGACGCTCGCCCTCGCCGAACGCGCGGTGCGCGGCAAAGCGTCCCAGTGCCAGCAACGCTTCTCGATGGCGGAAGAACCAGGTCTCGGGTACCACCACGGCTTCGATCAGCGTCTGCAGTTCATCGGGCACCGCGTGCAGCAGGTTCCAGTAGGCGGCCGGGTCCCGGGCGCCCACTGCCAGGCGGCGCTCCTCGACCGCGCGCGCAATCACGGCGGGCCCGATTGCGGCGGCGTCCAGCCCGATGCGCTCCTTGAGAAGGGCTTCGATCTGAGTAGGAGGATGAGGCAGATCCATCATGCGGGGTTTGCCTCCGGAAATAGCAGGTTGTGTACCGCGTCGGGCAGCAGATTGGCCACGTGGACCCATTGCACGAGCCCCCGGGCGTCTTGGCGCACGGGGCCCAGATAGCGCGCCGGGCCCGGATCGATGCCGCTGTCGACAAACGACTCCGGGGCGCAGCGCAGGATATCGGTAGCATATTCCAGCCGCAGCCCCAGCAGGTGCGTGGCCGCCTCGCCCGCGCCGGGACGCCGGTAATGGACCAGCACGGTGCGCGTGCTGGTGCGCCCCCCGGCTTGCACGCCGGTGGCCAGCGCGGTGACGTCGATCACGGGCACGGTCTGCCCGCGCCGCGTCATCAGTCCGCTGACCCATGCGGGCGCGCCGGGAATCTGCTTGGTGGCCGTCAGCGGCAAGACCTCGGCCACCTCGGCGCTATCCAGCGCGTAGTAGTCGGAGCCGATGCGAAACAGCAGGAAGAGCGCCATGGGCACGCGCGGCGGGGCCGCTCAGACCTTGAAACGCGACACGCCGCTGCGCAGCTCGTTGGCCACCAGCGTCAGTTCGTCGATGGCCTGGCTCGACTGGCGCAGCGACTCCACGGTCTGCTGGGCGGCTTCGGACAGCTGCATCAGCGCCTGGTTAATCTGTTCGGCGCCGCCGGCCTGGGCCTGCATGCCTTCGTTGACCATCTGCACGCGCGGGGCCAGCGACTGCACCTGGCCAATGATCTGCGATAGCTGGTCGCCCACCTGCGTCACCTCGGACATGCCGCGCCGCACTTCCTCCGAGAACTTGTCCATGCCCATCACGCCGGCCGACACGGCGGACTGGATCTCGCGCACGATCTGCTCGATGTCGTAGGTGGCCACGGCGGTCTGGTCCGCCAGGCGGCGGATTTCGGTGGCCACCACCGAGAAGCCCCGGCCATATTCGCCGGCCTTCTCGGCCTCGATCGCGGCGTTGAGCGACAGCAGGTTGGTCTGGTCGGCCACCCGGGCGATGGTGGTCACCACCTGGTTGATATTGCCGGCCTTCTCGTTGAGCGTGGCCAGCCGGGCGTTGACCGACCCGGCGGCGTCCATCACATGGTGCATCGTGGCTTCCATGCGCGAAAGTCCTCCCTGGCCAGTGCCGGCTAGGCCGGCGGTCTGTTCGGCCGCGTGCGAGACCTCGTTCATGGTGCGGACCAGGTCGCGCGAGGTGGCTGCGATCTCGCGCGACGTGGCGCCGATCTGTGTGGTGGTGGCGGCTGTTTCGGTGGCGGTGGCCTGCTGCTGGCGGGCCGTGGCGGCAATCTCGTTGACCGAGGTCGTGACCTGGATGGCGGAGCGTTGGGCCTGTCCGACCAGCGAGGTCAGCTCGCCGGCCATCTGGTTGAAGCCCGCCTCCACGGCGTGGAATTCGTCGCGGCGGTTCAGCGTCATGCGCTGGCGCAGGTCGCCGCCGCGCATGGTACCCAACAGCGACACGATCGAGCGCATCGGGCCGTTGATCGCACGCAGCAGCAGGAAGCCGCAGACCAGCGCGGCCAACACGGCAATGGCTAGCGCCACCTCGATGCTGGTCTTGGCGGCGCTTACCGAATCGATGATGCCGGCGGCGGCGCGGTCATTGACGGCGGCGTTGTCGTCCACCAGATCCTGCAGCGCCTTGCGGCCGTCGGCCCAGAGGTCATGGGCGCTGTTGCGCAGGGCGGCTTCGGCGGTGGCGGTATCGCGCCAGCGCGTGGGGTCAAGGTAGGGCTGGGCAGCCTGCCCGTATCTTGCGCGAACATCGAGGAACGCCTTGAAACGGATGCGATCGTCTTCGCGCTGGATCGAGTCGGCATACTGTTTCTGCAGCTTGTCCAGCCGGTGCGTGGCGTCCTCGGTCTGGGCTAGCAGCCTGGCACGCTGGGCCGGGTCGGATGCCGTCACGGTCTGCCAGGCCAGTACGTAGATCTCGCCCCAGACACCGCGCATGCCGGCGCTGTAGTTCAGGCCGGGCAGCGCATCGGTGCGCATGACCGTGGTTTCATGCTCGATGGCGGACAGGCGGTTGTAGGCTGCCACGCTCATCAGGGTCATGACCAGCAGGATGAAGGTGAAGCTTGCCAGGATGCGCGTGCGGATGGTCCAGTGGTTCACGGTCGATAGAGTCTCTCGTTGGGCGGACGGACGCGGTCGGCGGGACTGGCGGGGACCGTCTGCCAGGGCCCACACTCGAATAGGGGGTATCCCTCGAACGGGTGGTAGGCGTTTGCGGCGTAGGGTACTGTAACGTCCGGGCCAATTCAACGGTCGACGGTATCCCGCCAGCCAGCGCCGTTGCGCGGCCGCGGCGCCAATTTGTAGCCCTTGCTTTTTTCAAAGTTTTCGTCACACTTGCCAGATAGCTTGAGCGGGGAAAATGTTCATCACAACTGATAGGGCAGGGATGGTGGCCAAGTCGGAGGCACAGGTGACTGGCGCCTTGCCGCCGGCGGATCTCGATCCGCTGACCGGCGTGGTCGTCCGCCAGGCATTCTTGAAGCGGGTCGAAGCGCGTCTGCTTGGCGAGACGACGCCTCGCTTTGCCTTGTTGCTGGTGGGCGTCGACGATTTCCGCGCGTTCAACGACATGCATGGCCACATGGAGGGGGATGCGATCCTTCAGCACGTGGCCCGCCGCCTGCGCGACGCCTCGCCGCGCGATGCCGTGGTCGGCCGGGTGGGCGGCGACGAGTTCGGCGTGCTGCTGACCTCCATTTCCGACCCCACATTGGTGCGCCACGTCAGCGCGGCCATCCTGTCGATGCTGTCGGCCCCCTATGAACTGAACGGCAACCGCCACCATGTGCTGGCCAGCCTGGGCGCCTGCGTGATGCCGGCGGGTGGCGACTCCACGGCCGACGTGCTGGCGGCAGCCAGTCTGGCGCTGGCCCGGGCCAAGCACGACGGCGGCCGCACCATCCGCTTCTTCAAGCCGCAGATGCGCACCGATGTGACGACGCGCCTGTCGCTCGTCCAGGCCCTGCGCGAAGCCTACGCCCAACGCCAGTTTGAATTGCTCTACCAGCCGCAGGTGGATTTGCGCGACGGCCGCGTGGTGGGCGCCGAGGCGCTGATGCGCTGGCGCCATCCCACGCTGGGCCTGCTGACCCCGGCGGCGTTCATCGACGCCCTGGCCGCCAGCAGCGTGGCCGCCGACGTGGGCATGTGGCTGCTGCACACGGCCTGCGCGCAGGCGCGGGCGTGGTCGCTGACCTTTCCCGACGCGCCGCGCGTGGCCATCAACCTGTTTGCCGCCCAACTGGCCGAAAGCCGGCTGCTGACCGAGGTGCGCCACGTGTTGCGCGCGCTGGAGCTGCCGCCGGACCGGCTGGAGATCGAGATTACCGAGACAATCGCGCTGCAGCAGGGCGATGAGGTGTCAGACCAGCTCCAGGCGTTGCGCCGCGATGGCGTGACGCTGACCTGCGACGATTTCGGCACCGGCTATGCATCGCTGAGCTTCCTGAAGTCGTTCCCGGTGGACCGGCTCAAGATCGACCAGTCCTTCATCCGCAACGTCACACAAGACAGTGTGGACGCCGCCATCGTGCGCTCGGTGATCAACGTTGGCCAGAGCCTGCGCATCGGCGTGGTGGCCGAGGGCGTGGAGACACCTGAGCAGCGCGACTTCCTGCTGGGCAACGGGTGCATCGAGGCCCAGGGCTACCTGTACGGCAGGCCGATGCCGGCCGACCGCCTGACCGACTTCCTGCGGAATCAGCCGCGCTGAGCGGCGGGGCGGAACCTTTGGCCGAAAACTGCCGCTGAACCCCGGCGCCGCGTTGTCAATGCTGCACTGCGGCATTGGCGGCCAACATGCCGCCATGGCGCGTTGATCGCCGCCCATATTCCCCTCATCTGCAAGACTTGTATCCGCCTTTGTCCTGCATGCCCCCGTAGGCGGGCCAGGAAATATGTGCTTACAAAGTCCGGTACACAGCCCGTTCGCTCCGCCGTTATCCGATATACGGTGGCAGCGGGTGCATGCCGCCAAGGTCGCCGGCACGGCCCACCGGAATCAGGTAATCGATCATGCTATCCCGTCATCGCTTCACGCGCGTGCCAGCCGTCATCGGTCTGGCCGCCGCCCTTTGTGTCCAGGTGAACGCCCGGGCACAGGACTACAACCCGGGCGCCCCAGGCATGCCTCCGGGCTATATCCAGCAGGATCCCGCCGATGCCAACGTGCTGGGCGATCCGTCCGCGATGGCAGCGGACCCGTCGTCGCGCATCGCCACCGTCACCGAGATGGCCGGCGGCCTCAGTTTCGCGCCAGCCGGCTCCGACGAATGGGCGGCCGTGGGGCTGAACCGGCCGATCACGACCGGCGACCGACTCTGGGTCGACCCGGGCGGCCGCGCCGAACTGCACGCCGGCGCCACGGCGGTGCGGCTGGGCGGCGGCACCGCCGCGACGATCCTGAACCTTGACGACCGCGCCACCCAGGTAAAGCTGACCCAGGGCACGCTGCAACTCCGGGTGCGCGCGCTGCCGGCCGACCAGCAGGTGGAAGTCGATACGCCGAACCTGGCATTCGTGCCGCGCGAGCCCGGCGACTACCGCATCGATGTATCGCCCGACGGCACCTCCACGCTGGTGACGATGCGCCATGGCAGTGCCGTGCTGTATGGCGATACCCGGTCGATCGAACTGGGTCGCGGGCAGCGCATGCGGTTCGCGGGCACCGACCTGGCCGACGCAGGTCCGGGCAACTATCCGCCGCCCGACGGCTTCGACCAGTGGACCGCGGCCCGCGATGCGCGCGAGGATGCCTCGCCGTCCGCGCGCTATGTCCCGCCCGATATGACCGGCTACACCGCGCTGGACGACTACGGCGACTGGCAGCAGGACCCCGGCTATGGCGCTGTGTGGTTCCCGCGCGAGGTAACGTCGGGCTGGGCGCCGTACAGCACAGGCCACTGGGCCTGGGTGGCGCCGTGGGGCTGGACCTGGATCGACGACGCGCCATGGGGCTTTGCGCCGTCGCACTACGGGCGCTGGGCCTACTTTGGCAGCCGCTGGGGCTGGGTGCCGGGGCCGGTGGCGGTGCGTCCGTGCTATGCGCCGGCCGTGGTCGGCTTTGTCGGCGGCACCAGTATCCGCATCGGGGGCGGCCCAGGCGTGGCCTGGTATCCGCTGGGACCGCGCGACGTCTACCGGCCCGTGTACCGGGCTAGTCCGCGCTATGTCACGCGCATCAACAATTTCCCGGTCAACAACACGTGGATGCGCGGCGGCGACCGTGACCGCTGGGTGAACCGCAATGTGCCGGGCGCGATCACGGGCATGCCGTCGCGCAATTTCGTAGAAGGCCGCCCCGTACCGCGTGGCAGCCATCGCGAGGAATGGCGCCAGCTGCCAGTGGGCGAGGCGCGCGGCGGCCCGATCATGGCGCCGGTGAAGTCAAGCCTGATCGGCGGCGCGCGGCCGCAGGGCGTACCGCCGATGGCGCGACAGGGATTCGAGCGCCAGGCTATCGCCGCCCATCAGCCCGGGCGCGTCGGCGTCGACGACCTGGCCCGCCGCTTTGCGCGCGAGGGCGGCACCGGTGGCGCCGGGCCGGCCTGGCACGGGCCAACGCCCGGCGTGGACAACCGCCGTCAGGGCCAGCCAGGCCGGGACGACGCGCGGCGCGGCCCGCAGCCCGGTCAAGGCTGGCAGCCGGACGTACGCATGAGCCAGGCGGCGCAGGCCGGCCGGGGGCCGGGGCAGCGGCCCGATGGGCTGCGCAGCGGGGTGTCCGATGCCCAGCGCCAGCAGTTCGAGCAGCAGCGTGATCAGCAGCGCCAGTTGCACGACCAGCAACGGCAAATGCAAGATCAGCAGCGGCTGTCCACGGATAACCAGCGGCAGCAACAGCAGGCGCTGCAGCGGCAGACGCAGGATCAGCAGCGCCAGATGCAGGACCAGCAGCGGCAATCGCAGGACGCGCAGCGTCGCCAGCAGTTCGAGCAACAGCGCATGACGCAGGACCAGCAACGCCAGCTCGACGAGCAGCGCCGCGACGCCATGGGCCGCCAACAGTTCGATCAGCAGCGTGCACAGCAGGAGCGCCAGCAGCAGGACGTCCAGCGCCAGGCGCAGGATCGCCAGCGGCAGTTCGATCAGCAGCGTGCACAGCAGGAGCGCCAGCAGCAGGACGTCCAGC
>NZ_PJRP01000024.1:0-35549 GCF_002858765.1 Cupriavidus pauculus | reverse complement strand
CAGTTCGATCAGCAGCGTGCACAGCAGGAGCGCCAGCAGCAGGACGTCCAGCGCCAGGCGCAGGATCGCCAGCGGCAGTTCGATCAGCAGCGTGCACAGCAGGAGCGCCAGCAGCAGGACGTCCAGCGCCAGGCGCAGGATCGCCAGCGGCAGTTCGATCAGCAGCGTGCACAGCAGGAGCGCCAGCAGCAGGACGTCCAGCGGCAGGCGCAGGAGCGTCAGCAGCAGTTTGATCAGCAGCGTGCGCAGCAGGAGCGCCAGCAGCAGGATATTCAGCGTCAGGCGCAGATGCGCGACCAGCAGCAGCGGCAGCTCCAGGACCAGCAGCGCCAGCAGATGGAGCAGCAACGTCAGCAGGCCGCGCAACGCCAGCAACTGGACCAGGCGCGCCAGTTCCAGGAGCAACAGCGGCAGCAGTTCGAGCAGCAGCGGCAGCAGGCAGCGCAGCGCCAGCAGATGGAGCAGCAGCGGCAGGCGCAGGACCAGCAGCGGCGCGCGCAGGAGCAGCAGCAACAGATGCAGCAGCAACAGCGGCAGGCCCAGGAGCAGCAGCGCCAGTTCCAGGAGCAACAGCGCCAGCAGCAGGACAGGCAACGGCAGTTCCAGGACCAGCAGCGCCAGCAGCAGCAACAGCAGCAGCAACAGCGGGTCCAGCAGGAGCACGCCCGCCAGGCGCAGCAGCAAGCGCGTAACGACGAGCGCCGCTGATCTCGCGCTGCAAAGACGAAGGGCGTCCGGTTGTGCCGGACGCCCTTCGTTTCTCTCCACTTACGCTTTTTTTGTACTGCTACATCACTGCTGGCATGCGCCCGCCAGCCGGGTACAGCCCCCTCCGCCTCTCTCTCTCCTTCTCTCCTTCTCTCGGTCCCGCCGCGTGCTTACTTGGCCAGCTCCGACAGGCGCACCGGCTCGATCTTGCCCTTCTGGACCCAGCCCACCACGGTATCGGCCACCGAGCCGCCCTTGGCGTCGATGCCATCCACCTCGTTCGGATTCACTTCCTTGGCCAGCGCCTTCACCGCGTCGGGCATCTTGGCGCGGATCGCCGTGGCATCAGTCGTGGTGCCGGCCAGCTTCATCGCATTGGCCAGTGCCCAGGTCATCGTGTAGTTCAGCGACATCTCCGTGGTGGCGTCGCGGCCGTCGTGCAGCTTCTTGTAGCGGGCGTTGTAGGCCTGCGCGGCCGGTCGCGCGTCGTTGACCAGCGGCATCACGCCGATCGAGCCTTCCAGCATGGCCAGGCCGTTCGTCACCTTGGCCATCTCGTCCATCTTGGCCTGGTCCATGATGATGAAGCCGCCCTTGAAGCCCAGTTCGCGGGCCTGCTTGACCACCAGTGCGGTAGGCTCGGACGGGCCGCCCACAAACATCACGTCGGGTTTGTCGGCGATGGCGCGCGACACGCCGGTGTAGAAGTCCGTGGCCTTGGTGTACGACATCGGGTTGTTGCCCACCACCTTGCCGCCGGCGCCTTCCCAGGCCGGCACGAACGCCTGCACCCAGGCTTTGGCGTAGTCGTGATCTGCCGGCACCATGGCCACGTTCTTGCCATAGCGCTTCATCTGCGCCTTCACGAACGGCTCGATATAACCGGTGTAGGCCGGGGGAATGCGGATGGTGAGCTTGTTGCCGGCGTCGGTGATGCGCGGCACGCTCGAATAGGCCATGACCAGGAATTTCTCCTGCTCGTTGAAGGCCTGCAGCGCGAAGATGCCACCCGAGTGCGGCACGAACACGGCCGGCGTCTTGTGCTGCTGCACCAGGCGGCGTGCGTTGATGGCGGCTTCGGCCGGCGCGTACTTGTCGTCCAGTGCCACCACTTCGAGCTTCACCTTCTTGCCGGCCACCTGCAGGCCGGTCGCGTTGATTTCATCCACGGCCATCTGGATACCGGACAGCACGTTCTTGCCATAGAGCGCGGCGCCGCCCGACAGCGGACCCGTGTAGCCGATCTTGACCACCTCCTGCGCCAGGGCCGGCGACGAGGCGATGATGGCGGCGGCTGCGCAGGTGGCCAGCGCGAAGAAACGACCCAATGTCTTCTGTTGCATGTGTTGTCTCCTTTGGATTTATTTATGGACTGAACCTGGCGAACCTCATCCGCCGATATACGCCTTGCGAATCCCTTCGTCCTTCAACAGCGCGTCGCGGTCGCCTTCCATCACGATGCGGCCGTTTTCGATGACATAGGCGCGATGGGCGATGCCAAGCGCCGCGTAGGCGTTCTGTTCCGCCAGCAGCACCGTGGTGCCGGCGCGGTTGATGCGCTGGATCACCTCGAACATCTGCTTGACCACCAGCGGGGCCAGGCCCAGCGACGGTTCGTCGAGCAGCAGGGCGCGGGGTCGGCCCATCAGTGCGCGGCCCAGCGCCACCATCTGCTGCTGTCCGCCGGACAACGAGCCGGCCGGGTCATCCTTCTTCTGGCGCAGGATCGGGAACATCTCGTAGACCTCTTCCAGCGTCGTCCGGATGCCCGCGCGGTCGCGCCGATGCACATAGGCGCCCAGCGTCAGGTTCTTCTCGACGCTCATGGCCGGGAACAGCTTGCGGCCCTCGGGGCAATGCACCAGGCCGGCCTGCACGATCTGCGATGGCTTCATGCCGCCCAGTTCGCGCCCGTCGAAGCGCATGCTGCCGCCGCTGGTGCGGTGGATGCCGCTCATCGCCAGGAAGATCGAACTCTTGCCGGCACCGTTGGCGCCCAGCAGCACCACCAGTTCGCCGGCCTTGGCGTGCAGCGTGATGTTGTCCAGCGCACGGAAGCTGCCGTACGACAGCGAGACACGTTCAAGCTGCAACATGGTCGGCTCCCAGATAGGCTTCGATGACGCGCGGGTCCTGCTGGATCTGCGCGGGCGTGCCCTCGGCGATCTTCTCGCCGTAGTTGAGCACCATGATCTTGTCGGCCAGCCGCATGATCATGTCCATCTTGTGTTCGATCAGGCAGACCGTCTTGCCATGGCGCACCATCTTGCGGATCAGCTCCGCCAGGCCAACGGTTTCCTCGGGGTTCACGCCGCCGGCCGGCTCGTCGAGCAGCAGCAGGTCGGGGTCGGTGGCGAGGGCGAGGGCAAAGGCCACGCGCTTGCGCGCTTCCTGCGTGATGTCGGCGGCGATCTCATGCGCCAGGTGTGACAGGCCGACAAAATCGAGCGCCGCCTCGGCTTTCTCGCGGCACAGTTTTTCTTCCTCGCGCAGGCGGCGCGAGTTGAGCAGCACGTCCGCCAGGCCGGATTTGGTGCGCAGGCGGTGACCGACGATCAGGTTGTCCAGCACCGTGGCGCGATCGAACAGCGACGTGGCCTGGAATGTGCGGGCCACACCCAGCCGGGCGATCTGGTCGGCCCGCTGGCCGGCCACGTTCTGGCCCTTGATGAGGATCTGGCCCGACGACGGCGCGTGGGTGCCGGCGATCAGGTTAAAGAACGTGGTCTTCCCGGCGCCGTTGGGGCCGATGATTGCGTTGATATGGCCGGTCTCGAACGTCACCGAGACATCGTGTACCGCGGTCAGGCCGCCGAAGGTCTTCGTCAGGTTGCGGATCTCAAGCATTCTCGGCTCCCGGGTGGGTGGTGGGGACGGGGGCGGGCTGTGCCGCGCGTGCGGCGGCCAGCTGGCCACGGCGCTGCGCGGCGGCGCGGCGCGCCTGGCGCTTGAGGTACGACCCCACGATGCCGTCGGGCACGAAGATGATCAGCAGGATCAGCACCGGGCCGAACACCAGCATGCGGTAGTCCTGCAGGAACTGCAGGGTCTGCGTGACCCACGGCACCAGCACGGCGCCCAGCAGCGGCCCCAGCAGCGTACCGGTGCCGCCGACCAGCATCGACATCACCATGTCGAACGTGATGTCGGTGCGGGCGATGTCCGGCCCCAGAAAGCGCACCTGGCCGGCATAGAGCGCACCGGCGAACCCGGCATAGGCCACCGACAGCACGAACGACATCACCTTGGTGCGCATCAGGTTGATGCCGAGCGCCTCGGCCAGCGCGTCGCTGTTGCGCACGGCCATGAAGCTGCGGCCCAGCAGCGAGCCCACGATCCGGTGCATCACGAACGTGCCGATCGCCAGGAAGAACAGCACCAGGTAGTACTGGGACTGCACGCTGTCGAATGCAATCGGTCCGATCGCGGCCGGCACCGGAATGCCGATCAGCCCGACCGCGCCGTGGGTCAGCCCTTCCCACTTTTCGATCACCAGGTAGATGATGTAGCCCACGCAGAGCGTGAAGATCGAGAAGTAGTGGCCCTTCAGGCGCAGCGACACCACGCCAACGCCGCACCCCACCACCATGCAGACCACGCCCGACAGCGCGAAGGCCAGCCAGAACGGCAACTGGTGGTCGACGGTCAGGATGCCCAGCGTATAGGCGCCGATGGCCATGAAGCCGCCGTGCGCCAGATTGAGCTGGCCGGTGTAGCCGGTCAGCAGGTTCAGCCCGAGCGTGGCGATGGCGGTGATGAACGCAAGCGTCATCACGGTCAGGAAGTAGCTGTTCGGAACCACCAGCGGAAACGCGATGGCGGCGGCCAGCAGCAGCGTCCAGCCCGTCTTGCCTTGCAGTGCTTTCATGTCGGTGTCTCCTCAGGCGGCGCGGCCGGCGAACAGGCCCTGCGGACGCACCGACAGGATGATCACGAGCAGCAGGAACGCGATGATGTCCTTGTAGTCGGTGGAGATGTAGAAGCCACCGAAGCTCTCGGCCATGCCGATGATCAGCCCGCCGACGATGGCGCCGGGAATGCTGCCCATGCCGCCCAGGATGATGATCACGAAGGCCTTGGTGATCACGAGGTTGCCCATGCTCGGGTACACCAGGTTGATCGGCGCGTAGAGCGTGGCGGCAATCGCGGCCAGCGCGCCCGAGATGGCGAACACCAGCAGCGTCACGCGCATGGCATCGATGCCGACCAGCGCCGCGCCTTCACGGTTCTGCGCCATGGCGACGATCGTGGACCCGGTGACCGTCCGCGTCAGGAACAGATGCAGCAGGACCATGAGCCCGAACGCGGCGACGATGATCAGCAGGCGCTGCAGCGGCGCGGTGAGGCCGAAGATTTCAACCATCTGGCCATAGGGCGTGGGCATGCGGTGGAAGTCGGCGCCCCACAGCGCCTGCGCGCCGGCTTCGAGAAACAGCAGGATGCCGATGGCGGCGATCATGTCGTGAATCTCGGGCGCGTTGCGCAGCGGGTGGAAGACCAGGCGGTCCGCCAGCATCGACAGCACGGCCACCACTGCGGCAGCGGCCAGCATGGCCAGCCAGTAGTTCAGGCCGAGCGTGGTCATCGCGAAGTACGACACATACGCACCGGCCATGTACAACGCGCCGTGCGCAAAGTTGGGCACGTGCAGGATGCCGTAGACAAGGGTTAGTCCCAATGCCACCAGGCTATAGACGCCGCCCAGGGTGAGACCGTTGAGGAACTGCTGGAAAAACAAGGCCATGCGTTGTCTCCTTGCGTTGGTGTGCCATGACGGCACCCGCGCTGTCTCTGACGCCGTGTCGTGTTCTCGCACGGTCGTTCGTTTTCGGCGACTTTGCATAGCGATTCAGCGAGCGTCAAGCAATCGGACGTAGTATTCCGATACGCGAAATAGCTAGCCCGCATGCCGCCGTGCCACGTCGGTGAATTCCCTGATTTCAGCGTGCAAGTGGCCCGGTGCGGGGTGGCGTGGGGCATATTGGCCGCGATATGTATGGCGCGTATGGCCCCAATGATTTCGCTACATAGCGTCGTGTATCGGGCACGGAAACTGATATCAATCGCACCATGAAGCGCACGACCTCGATTCCGCAGCCGCCCGATTCCGCCCTGGTGTCGTGCGAGGCCGCACACGCGATGGATGGCGAGGACCGTAACTTCGTCACGGCGCTGGCGCGCGGGCTGGAGCTGCTGCGTGCCTTCGGCCCGGGCGATGACTTCCTGGGCAACGCCGAACTGTCCCGGCGTACGGGTATTCCCCGACCCACGGTGTCGCGACTCACGTACACGCTGGCCAGCGTCGGCTATCTCGTCTACGTGGAAGACCAGGAGAAGTACCGCATCGGCCAGGGTGCGATGTTGCCCGGGCAGCGTTATCTGTCCGGCGCTGGCATCCGCAACGTCGCGCAGCCGCTGATGCAGTCGCTTGCATTTGCCACGGGATGTACCGTCGCGCTGGCGGCGCCGGATCGGCACGACATGCTCTACCTGGAAGTCTGCCAGCCGCGTGGCGCGCTGGTCATGCGCCTGACACCGGGATCGCGGTTGCCGATGGCAACGTCGGCGATCGGCCGCGCCTGGTTGGCGGGGCTGCCTGGGCCGCGGCGCACGGCCGTGATGGCCGAACTGGAGCGCCAGCACGGCGCCCGCTGGCCTGGTGTGCGAACCCGGCTCGAACGCGCCATGCGCGAGCATGCACGCCGTGGCTTCTGCGTGGCCCATGCCGAGTGGGACAGGTCGGTCAGCGGCGCGGCAGCGCCCGTCCGGCTGCTGGACGGCTCCGAAGTGCTGTCGATCAATATCGGCGGTGCGTCGACGCGGCTGTCTCCGGAAGTCCTCGAAGGTAACCTTGGGCCGCGCATTCGTGAGCTGGCCGACACACTTGCAACGCGGCTGTGGCAACCCGCGTGACCGGATTCTGAAAACGAGAAGGAGCTATCGATGGAGATTCGCAACAAGACTGTGATCGTGACGGGCGGCGGTACGGGCATTGGACGGGCGCTGGTGCTGGCATTTGCCAAGGCCGGCGCGCGCGGTGTCGCCGTGGCCGACATCGATGCCGCCGGTGCCGCGCAGGTGGCTGCCGAAGCGGCGGCCGTCGCGCCGGAGTGCCAGGTCTTCTCGCAGCGCGTGGACGTGGCCGATGCCGCCGCAGTGCAGGGTCTGGTCGATACCGCCACGCAGCGTTTTGGCCAGGTCGACGTCTTCTGCTCAAACGCCGGCATCATCCTGCGCAAGGGGCTGGAAGCGTCCGCCGACGAATGGCAGCGGATCTGGAACATCAACGTGATGGCCCACATCCATGCTGCCAAGGCCGTGCTGCCGCAGATGCTGGAGCGCGGCGACGGCTATCTGGTCAATACGGTGTCCGCCGCCGGCCTGTTGTCGCAGATCGGCTCTGCGCCGTATGCCGTCACCAAGCACGCGGCCATTGGCTTTGCCGAGTGGGTGTCGATCACGTATGGCGATCGTGGCATCAAGGTAAGTTGCATCTGCCCGCAGGGCGTGCAGACGAAGATGCTGTTCGGCGAGGGCGGCGAGCGCAAGGGATTCCTGCAGGCGGGGTCGGTCACGCCGGAGCACGTGGCCGAGAAAACGCTGGAGGGCATGGCCACCGAGAGCTTCCTGGTGCTGCCGCATCCGGAGGTGCTGGAATACTATCGCCGCAAGGGGCAGGACTACGATCGCTGGTTGCGCGGCATGCGTCGCCTGCACGATCAGGTGACGAAGGAATTCGGCAATATCGCCGTCTAGTAGCACCCGAATTTAAATAAAAGACGATTCAGGAGACAGAATCATGCGTGCTCGAATGATCCGGCGCCGCCAGGTGCTGGGGATGCTGGCCGCCACGGCCACTCTCGCCGCCGTGTCCGCAGCGCCTGCCGTGCAGGCCGCCGATGCCTACCCGACGAAGCCCGTCCGTATCGTGGTGGGTTTTCCGAGCGGCGGGGCGCCCGATATCCTGGCACGCATTTTCTCCGAGAAATTCTCGCTGGGTCAGCCGGTGGTGGTCGACAACAAGCCCGGCGCCGGCGGCAACATCGGCGGCGAAGCAGTGGCCCATGCCGCCCCGGACGGCTACACGCTGGCTATGGGCACCGTGGGTACGCACTCGATCAACGGCGCGCTTTACAGCAAGATGCCATATGACATGGTGAAGGACTTCACGCCGGTGATTTTGGTGGCGTCCACGCCAAACGTGCTGGTCGTGCATCCGTCGGTGCCGGCGAAGAATGTCCAGGAGCTGATCGCGCTGGCCAAGTCGAAGCCGGGGCAACTGACCTTCGGCACGCCGGGCGTCGGCACGTCGCTGCATGTGGCGGGCGAGCTGTTCAACACCATGGCCGGCACGAAGATCGTACATGTACCGTACAAGGGCCGGGCCATGGCCATTCCGGACCTGCTGGGTGGCCATATCACGATGATGTTCGACAACCTGCCTTCGGCGTTGCCGGTGGTGAAGGAGGGCAAGCTGCGCGCGCTGGGTGTGACCAGTGCGCAGCGCTCGGCATCGGCGCCGGACATTCCCACCATCGCGGAACAGGGCTTGCCCGGTTACGAGGCCACCTCCTGGTTTGCGATCTTCGCGCCGGCCCATACCCCGAAGGACGTCGTCGCAAAGCTCAACACCGAGCTGAACCGGATCTTCACGCTGCCTGACGTCCAGGCCAAGCTGAAGACGCTGGGCCTGGATCCGGTGCTGGGCACGCCTGACAAGCTGGCCGACTACCAGCGCAGCGAGATGGCCAAGTGGGCCAAGGTCGTCAAGGAATCGGGCGCGAAGGCCGAATAAAGACACGGCGCAAAGGCGGCGGCTAGCGGTCAGAGGGCACGCGCCGCCGCGCCAGTCTGCGGACGAAAGCGGTAGCCCACCTTGGGCACCGCCGACACGCAACTGTCCCGGTCCAGCGGATGCAGCGCGCGCCGCAGCCGCGACACCAGTTGCGTTAGGCAGTTTTTAACGGCAAGATGGCCACCGACAGCCAGAGCCTGGTGGTCAAGACGAAGGCTCAGGAGCCGCCCACGTCGCGCACGTGACGCTGGAATCCGGTACATCGTACGCGCTGTCCGCGGAAGCCTCGTCCGATCCCGATGACAATCCCCTGACCTATGTCTGGGACGCCGGCGACCTGCCGTTCAACGGCAGCGCCGACGGGCTGGTGGAAGGCGCCACGCTGTTGGTCACGGCTCCCACTGATTACTGGGTCAAGCTGACCGTGAATGACGGCACCGATACGGACCAGAGCGCGATCTTCCTGACGGTGGTCCCCGGCGAAGCATCAGAAGGCGACGTGGTGGCCGTCATCACCGGGCGCACGCAGGTCGAGAGCGGCGCAATGACGGAGCGGAAATCATGGCAAATCAAGGCGTGCGAGGTGTGAAGGGAGCGCGCGGCAAGGGCGGCATGGCGGCGCTGGCATTGCTGCTGGCCGGATCTACCGTGATTTCGGTGGAAGGCGCTCACAACCAGATTCGCGATGCCGGTGGCCACGGTGGTGGGGCGGTCCCGGCGCCGGATGATGCGCCCACGTGGCTGGAACGCCTGGAGCGCATCGAGAGGGCGCTCGGCATGGCCCACCGGAACGGGCAGCGCTGAGGCGTCCAGTCCATCAGCGGCCTAGCGATCGCGCAACCGGCTCAAGCTGACAATGGCGCCGATGGTTGCCACCGAGGCGGCCACATACAGCGCGGTTCGGGCGGCGTCGCCGCGATCCAGGCTGAACAGCAGGGCCACCACCGCAGTGCCCGTGGTTTGTCCAAGCAGGCGCGTCGTGGCCTGCGCCCCGCTTGCGCCACCGCTGCGCTCGTGCGGTGTGGCACTGATCATGGCGCGGTTGTTGGGCGACTGGAAGAACCCGAAGCCGATGCCGCACAGCGCGGTGCGCCAGGCGATGTCCAGGCTTCCCGCGTTCGGGCTCAGCACGGCCAGGCCGACTAGCCCCGCGGCCAGCATCATCAACCCCGCGCCGGCCAGCACGCTGGCGGGATATCGATCCGACAACCGGCCCGACAGGGCGGCCATGAGGGCCACCATCAGCGGCCATGGCGTGATTAACAGGCCAGTCTCCGCCAGGCTGCGGCCAAGCTGGTACTCGAGATAGAACGGCAGCGCGACAAATGCCAGCATCTGCGTCATGAACGAACAGAACGACGTGCCAACGGCCAGCGTGAAGGCGCGGCTGGCAAACAGATCGACCGGCACGAGCGGGGCCGGGTTGCCGTGCTGTCGGCGCACCAGCAACCAGCCAAGCAGGATGGCCAGCAGCAGGCCGGCCACGCCGGCAATACGCAACGTCTCGTGTCCCAGCCCGTCGACGCCAAGCACGAACAACGCGATGACCACGGCGGACAGCACGGCGCTGGGATAGTCGAATGGCCGCGGTTGCGGGGGTGTTTCGGGCAGCGCGCGGTGCGATAGCGCCAGCGCGAAGATGGCGACCGGCACGTTGACCGCGAAGAGCCAGGGCCAGCTGCCGAAACCCAGGATCAGCGCGCCCAGCGACGGCCCCACCGCAATGGTGACGCCGACCACCAGCGCATTGAGACCGATGCCACGGCCTAGCCGGGTTGGCGGATAGATATAGCGCACCAGCGCGGTATTGACGCTCATGATGCCGGCGCCCCCGATGCCCTGTATCACGCGCGCTGCAACTAGCAGCGACAGGGTTGGCGACAGCGCGCACAGCAGCGACCCCACCAGGAACGTCGCCAACCCAACCCGGTAGACGCGCTTGTAGCCGAGGATTTCGCCGAGCGACGACAAAGGCAGCAGGAAGATCGTGACCGAGAGCTGGTAGGCGTTCACGACCCAGATGGTTCGTGCCGGGTCGCTCTGCAGATCACGCGAAATGGAGGGTAGGGCGATATTGGCGATCGATCCATCCAGAACGGCCATGATCAAGCCGCAGAACACTGTCAGGATTGCCCAGGTACGCTGGGGGCGCGGAAGACCTTGGTGGGACTGCATCAGGAGGGGTGGACGGCTTGCGCTGTTCTTGGAAAATCCTGAACCCGCAGCAGAATACCGGCGCGCTCGGACGCGCCATTATGGTCCGCCATGGCGGACCATGCAAATCTGGCTCTCCTCCCCGATTGAATGTGTGGCGTGCGCGCACGGCCGTACAGCCTCACGCCGACGGGTCCATCATCCAGCGCGCTGGTCTCGTTGCGGCACGCTTGCACCGCTTCATCCAACTCATTGCCGGATGCCGTGATTGCCGTCCAACTGCTGCCTAATCGCAGAGCGATTCCACCTGGCGGCACAGCCGCACCTTGTCATCAGCGACAAGGAAAGCCCCCGCAGACCGATGCGCCCGATGGCGTAGCGCCACGGGATCGTGACGCAGCGGGATGGCGGTCAGCTCCGGAGACCGCCGTTCTTCAGGTGTTCGAGCAGCATACTCTTGTATCGCGCAATTTCGAGGGATGGAATTGGTGGGTTGTCGTGCCGGCCGCTTAACGGTATGGCATGAGGCCTATCGGGATGATCTGTCTCCGCCACGACGCCGCGCGCAATGTCGTTGCGCAGGCGGTGACGGACCCGGCATCGAGGTTCGCAGCCGAGTCGATCCCGCCGGGAGACACCGGGATAGCGAACGATGCATAGGGAGCGACCACGTACGCCTGCATATCGAACCCGAATGCCATTCCAGTGGTGAACGTGGCGGTGGCGATCTGCTGCAGTTGCCAAACTATGCGCAGCAGCGTAGCCGCCCAGGCCGCACACATAGGGCCAGCCACCAGCAGCACATATTTGCGATCGGGCGACCGCGCCACGCCAGTACGGCGAACCTGCCCAATCATCTCGGGGTCGGGCGGGGCGTCACTGGATGTGGCGAGATAGTAGTCGACAGTCGGGGCCGTGCGACACAGGAAGGACGTCTGGCTCTGCAGCTTCGCGGAGATGCGCCACACGGCTGCGGCGAACATCAAGATGACGCGCGGCAACCAGTCCGGCGAGCAACAGCCCCGGCACGATCACGATGGCTATCAGCAGCTCGACGGCGGCGCAATAGAGCTGTTGCTGGCGCCGCCCGTCATGCGTGAGAGCGGAGAGCGCGTGCGCCAGGGATTCCTGAGTGCGATCCAGTATCTGCTGCATGGCAAGGGATCATCAACCCGTTTTCGTACGCATAGCGAATCCATCACCATTAATTTTAAAATGATGTGATTATGCGGAGTCTGCGGAGCGGCGAAGAAAGCTGGAGGGGACGGGTTTTGAGTTGGGAGAAATTGAAATCCCAATTCTTGGATAAGTTTTTTATTTTTAAAACTACTTCGGGGATAGCAGGTTGCTCACGCAGTGCTGGGACGTTGCGTGTTACCTTTCGAATTTCGGATAAATGCGAGGGCTCGACCGGTTCGTCCTGTGCAGCTGGCCGTACTGTCAGCGGTTGTCCGGGAACAATAAAGTCGTTACCAAAATCGCCCGGAATCCCGCCTACTGTCGTTGTTGGGTGCGGTGCAGCAAAGAGCGAAGTCGTTACTTGACGCCGGCGTCTCATCTTGACGTCACTTTATGCGGATAAAGCCGCCTAAGCGTAAACACTTGCTGTGCCGCAGCAAAGGTATATTCGCCACTTTTTGCCGAAAAATTGCCGAATCGCCAGGATTCTGCCGTCGGCATGTTCGCAAATGTTCGTTTGCTTTAATGTGAGGCAAGATGCCTGCATGCGACCTTCCGACGAAGGATCGTCAGAGTCCATTACGTGACTAATGAGGCGCGTTAAGCCGGTCGCTGTCGCACTTGAATCTGAGCGCATAGAGCCTAGACTGCCTCTTGAGCTCCCATCAGGAGCACATGCGCCGACCGCAATAAGCAGAACTATTCCCAGGCGGCGCCATCCACTTCCCCTGAGTCGCAGTTGCCATCGGTGAGCCGTTGGCGCGACTGCCGCAATTCGTGCGTCGTCGGCGGGCATTTCGAATGCGCACGGTTGTGCATCGCGGGAAGAATCTATTGCCACAGGGGGCATCATGCCTGTCTGGTCAGTAGCATCGGTTGGCGATCAACCGGAGATAACTCTTTGTCGATGGAAAGTTATCCAAACAGAACGCCAGGAACACCATTTCGTAGGTCGGTGTGTGACGAGCAACTCTGGTCGAGTCAGTTCCGCCATCGAAGCGTTCGACCACGCGACTCGAACTGGTACCACCAGAAGTGGTCGCCGTTACGTCCTTATGGGAGAGCCCGGCGAAGACCCGGATGGAATGCACACCTGGGCGGTTTGGGCTAGGGTGAATGACGTTAGGGAGGAGACCGACGTCAGCTCGGATTATCTTCCGGAGGTGCACTCACTATGACGCGCGCATGCCTCCCCCACAACGCAACTCGGTGCCGAACTGCCGCCCCAGGCGATTTTCCCGATGCGCCGCCACTTGCCATTGAGACCTCGACTTTGGAAGTTTGTCTGAAGGAGTGGCGAATACTTCGGACATACCAACGACATTTGCACATCTTTGGTTTGTTTGCCTCAAGAGGGAAGTATTGGATAACGCCTTTCGTCACCGTCACAAATGTTGGTGACGCGGTAAGAGTCAGCTCCCCCGGTGTTCGTTATCTTCTCGTGGGGCCGCCGGGGAAAAGCGCAGCCGCGTCTGCGTTCATAGAATGCTGTGCGGCGTTTGACGCGAGGCTTCTTACTACTCAAGACGTAACCGACGAGTTTCTGAAAAAGCGGCAAGAGGCTATCACGATGTCAGCCGCTGCGAATGTGGAAGGCATCGTCGCCCGTGCAGGGGTCATTGCTCAGCAGGACTGACCCCAATCGCAGAGTTTCGCCTCGCATTCTGGTGGCTGCGCTGCTGTTTTGGTCGTGCGGCGAAGGGCGGGGCGGTGCAGATGAACTGGGTCGAAGCTTGAAAAGGGGCGCCGCAACGTTACAGCCTGCTCCTTTCGTGGCGTCGGCGCCCGGTCGGAGATCGCACGGATTCCGCGAAAATCTTTGTGATGGCCGCCGCGACGAAATCTCCCTCTCTGCATGAGCGATTTCGGTTCGGCGTCGCCGACGGGAAGGACCTTTCACTCCTTCTGACCAATTTCAGCGCCTGTCATCTACTCCATCCCGTCCTATACGCCTTGCAGCCCAATCGAAGCTGCGAGAGCGCACCGCTTGGAGCGCTCACGATCTGAGTTCTATGCAGGAGTGGAAATGTACGTTTATCGAGTATTGCGAGGCCTGAAGTTGCTGGAGGAAAAGCCTGACCCGTTCACCTACGAGGTCGACCCGGTGACGGCCAAGGACAGGCAAAACGTCGAGCTCATCACGAGCCTTGATATGCCGCACAGAACTTGCCCGAATCTTCGGCCCGAGTACCTGTGCGATGCCGTCTACAGCTACGAGCATTGCTTCGAATACAAACTCACCTATGGCGATTTTTTAGAGTGGGATGCTGCGCTTGCCCGCCTTGTCGGCTATGACCAAGAGAACGAAGACAACAACGCGCCAGGCGGGCCGTTCTACGAGATGCTCCATCGAAGCTTTGGGTGCTCTCCCGTAGGTCCTGCCGTGGCGGAGAAGCTGATTGCAGATTTCGACGCCTGGGAAGCTCGTGCGCGGGAGTTCGAGGACGAGCCTCTCTTTTACTTGTCATTCTGGTGGGCCCGATGCGCGTTTGGGCACGTCCTGCATGACGGACTGCTGTATCGCTACGTCGACTATGTCGTCCCACGCTAGTGGCACCTCTTGAGCGCAGCAAATTGCTGCGCTCATCTCCATCTCACCGGCGCGTCAAATCATGACGTCGCTACGAACCTACACTCATATACAGGCGTCGCGCCTGTGCGAGCCAGCACGTCGCTTGGTTTGCGATCCAACAACGCGAAACGAATGAACGATTTTGGTAACGGTGTGAATGCCGTAGGACAATTTGACCTTCTCGCGCGATTCTGGCGCAAGCCGGAGATGCCGGAAGGGCTGCTTCTCTACGCTGGTGCGTTGACATGCCCTGTAGCCGCCTCGGACTTGGCCAACCTGCCGCAGGATTGTTCGCCGGCGACCGTCTCCTTCGAAAGCATGGAGCTCGGTGCGCACCCGATCATTGTGATTACATTGTCCGTTGGCGCCCTAGAGATTCGCTGGCTTGCCGATGCGAAGTGCTCAGACATCTGGGACTTTATCTATATGTGGAGACACAATAAGGTCTTGCCTATTGTGCTTGGTATTGAGCAATGTAGCGAGTGGGTCTATCGATTCTATTTTCCAGAGATGCCTGACATTGCTCGGACGCCTGGCGAGCTCGCGGAAACACGAAAAGTCTGGGGCGATACCGAGCCGTGGGGATGCATGGTGGAGTATGCCAAGAATCATCCTGCTACATACCCACTGCTGTCTAGCCGCGTGCCCCCGTTGCCACGGCCAGACGACTTCAAGGGGCTCAAAGTCGTACTCTCGCCTGCGGGGCTGTGAGTTGGCGCGGCAGCGAGTGGCTCGAAGTGAGGCGAGGGCTGTGGTCCTCGCCCGCTGGCTAGCGTTGCTTCAAGCGGCACGAATGCGTTGATGGGCGTGCCTATACTCGGCATGCAACCGCCATCGACCGCCTACCTAGACGCGCACGACCTCGCCGCCATCCTCAAGGTCAGTCCTGCTACCGTCCTTCGCCGCTCCAAACGACAACCTCATACGTTGCCCGCGCCTGCTTACCTCGGACCGCGCTTTCCACTTCGCTGGCGTCGGACAGACGTGGACGTTTGGCTTGCGGAGGCGGCGCGGACTGATTTGAGCTAGGTCTACTGAGGCGGCCACGTCATCCTGAGCGCCCCTGCTCAAATCATGGTACCTTCGCAAACCTACACTTACATGCAGGCAACACATGTCTGTGCGAGCCGCTGATCGGCTGGGCTCGCAACCCAATTGAATTACCAAGCATGAACAACGGACAATCGCTCGTAAAGCGATGTGTATTCGATGAGGCGAATGCAGAGCTGCTCATTGCTCTGCCAACGCTCGCGCGTTTGAGGACCGCCGAGGCATCGCCAAGCGGCGGTTTGCCGCGCTCGCCGAGGCGTGATGTTTGGCTCGGTGCCTTCAGGCCACAGTCCACCATGTAAGCGACCGCAGTAGCAGCGACTTCCTCATAGACGTCGTCTGGCGTGACTTGATGGTTCGGCTTGCCGTACGAGTGCTTTAAGCGTCAATTATTGAGTATCCGCTCAAGTATCCGCTCATTTCGCTGGAATCCGCTCAATTCTGAGCGGATTCGGAGTCTGTGCATGAGCGAACGGGACCCCGGATGTCGCCCTGCCTGGCGGCCCATCTTTCGGCTCCTCGAAGCGGGGCGATTACAGGACCGATGCAACGAGTGTTGCCGTCGGCTCCAACATCACTGCCGCCACAATCCTCTGTCGAGGTCCGGAGCCGGCCCCAACTTTGCCGTCGCCCGCGCATCTCCGTCCTCACTCTCCGCTTCGGTTGAGGCGAGCCGGCGTCGATGCATGGCTGACTGAGCGAGAGCTTCCTGACAAGCGGAGCAGCGCAGAGGGGCGCATCACCCGATAATCATCGACAATTAGAGGGGTTACTCTAATTTGAAAATCTCTACCCTTTCCAAACCAGTTTTTTCTGCGAGCTTCGCGGTGCCTCCCAAACGGCTCATCGGGCCTCTTTTCCCCACGAAATTCACGCCTTAAGATGCGGCCATCGCAGCAGAAACACTCTGCATCCGGGTGATTCCGGGTCATGTCAGATGCAGGAGTTTTGGCGCTATACGGGTTGCAGATCGCAGAAGTCCACGACGGTGCGTTGCACGGGGAGGACCCCATCTGCCGCGTTCGAATCGAGCGCGCAATCCTTGGTCATAACTTCAGCAGGACATTGAAAATGAAAGATACTTACTTTGTGGGCCGGAATCGTTTGCCCATAGCACTACTGCGTGCTCTGAACGAAGTGGGATCCCCGTTCAGGCAAGCACGAGGCCTGCCTGGCAACATGCCAGTACTCACGTGCGCAATCCCGAAGGAGAAACGACACCTCCTGGTCTCGACGTATGAACAGTCCAACCTCGGATTCGGGTGCATCGACCTTGACGAGGGGCGCAAGCTGCAGACACTGCGGTTCCAGATGGGAGATTTGCAGTTCTACTTCGTGGCAGACATGCTCGACGCCACGATGTGGGAGGCAATCGACGTCTGGCGAACAGTGGGACGTCTCCCGTTCCTGTTCTACGTTGAAAAAGAGGACTCCTGGGACGCATCGTTCGTTGTGGTCGACGCTATAACGGGTCGGCTCAGCAATGAAGCGTTTCGGGGCGGCCCGGATGCAGTACCCAGCGCTAGCACCATATACGAGCTGCATGACTTGGTTTTAAGCGAGCAATTGCAGAAGGCCGCGACGTCCGACATTCCAGGCATGCCACTGCGCCATGTTTTTGTGAACATCATGGCAACCTACTCGGTCGTCCAGGCCCTCATGCCGGAAAGGGCTGCTGAAATGGAAGCAAGAAGGCAGGCCTAAGAGCTCTCAAGTGCGCAGCCCATGTGGTTGCGCACTTTTTTGCGCGGTGCAATCCTGCACAAAAAATCTCACCTCATGCCTGAGCGGTCTAGCGAGCCGAGGCACTGCGGCGCTCCATTGCGGCGGGTGCCACTTCGGTCGCTATCGTTGTCCTGGGATTCGGCAGCGACGGGTTGGCGCTACCGCCAGCCGCCCAAGAAGGCAAGCCAATCCGACGCATACGCACATTGCATTGGTTCGGGGTCTTCTTCGATAACCGGGCATCCCGAAAACTCGATGCGCTTGCGGAAGAATGTCGCGGCTGGCTCGGGGATCTCGGAAAGACGGACGTAACGAGTGTCTCCCGACTGATGAATTGGGACGCTCGGCACTTGAGCGTCGCGGCGGCAACTCTTCGGTTCCAGTCAATCCTACTGCCAATGCACGGCTACACCATCCCGGGCACAGCTTGTTCGAAAACGTGCCGCTACTCGAAGATGCTCTAGCTCCGTACTCCAGTGTCCGGATTGTCCTTTCGACGTCGTGGCAGCTAGTCGAAGGCGGATATGAGTTCGCAGCATCGCATCTCTCGCAAAGCCGTGAGGCGCGATGCATTGGCGGAACGTTCGACAGACGCCAAATTCGGAAGGCATGGTTCGAAAGCATGTTACGACCAGACCAAGTCCTTCTCGATGTTAAGAGTCGGCAACCAGCGCGGTGGGTTGCCGTTGACGACTATCCTGAAGAGTGGCCGAGCTGGCTGCATGACCATGTGGTTCGCACAGACCCCGTAGCAGGTATAGCAGACCACGCAACGCTCGAGGAACTGAAAGCCAAAGTAGCTAGCAACTTTGGATCGCTACCAGCTATCAGTGTCCTGTCCGGTAATTCGTAGGCAAAGAAAGCTGCTTGGGTTGACGCATCCTCGAAAGCTGTAGCCGTTGTGGCTCATACGCCACCTATCGGGCATCTGTTCCCATTAAAAAATTTTCGAGATTTTGTGCGCCACCGAACGTGACGCCGGGAAACCTTGAGGCAGCGCGCTTTGCGAGAATGTGGCGCCGCCGCACCGGACGCGCCGAGCGGTCCTCTGAGCTTGTCAACACTGGTCTTGCAGCCTGTTTTCGCTACACTTACCACGTACTTTCTACAAAACCACTACATCTAGTGGTCAGGACTATGATCGGAATTGCGATGGCCCCCTAAGCACGCCGCAGCTTTTGGGGCCCGAAAAAAGGAAAGACCCTGAACGCGCCAACTTTCCAGGGCGGACGCGAACAGGGTCTCGGGCGGCAGAGCCTCAGGCATCGAAGCACAATCCACCGCTAGGGTCAGGAGCGCGGCGCCAACCGCAATCAAGACCGGCAACGGGGGTGACTTCGTGACTGAAGAGCAATCGAAAACGGTACAAGAGTGCTGAGATGTGATTTATGCATCGCAATACTGCCGAGGCTTTCGGAAGGAACCACGCCAATCGGCGAGGCCCTGCGGCGTTTCGGGCAGCAATGCCGACTAAGTAACCAAGCTTCGATGTCTCTGGGGCTCAATTCTAGGTAGGCAATTTGAAGACATTCAAATGCCGTTACAACTTCAAAGGGATGTTATTGACATCCTGGAAGGAATTGAGATATGAGCACCATTTCTAAAGGCGATCTCCAGTTCACATACAGCTGGACCGCAATTCGCGGGGACGATCCCCGACTGACAGGGAAGCCGGACGACGTACTGCTCAACCGGCACGAGGGCTATGAGGTCCTGCCTTTCATCAATAGTTTTTGCAGCCGCCACAATTTCGGCGGTGCACAGGCCACGAAAGCGCACGCTCTCAAAGCGGAGCGGCTGATTCGCAATCAGCTTCCGAGCAACATCCGTTCTCGTCAACACGTAAGTGAATGGCTGGTGAAGTACTGGGGCACCTACCAGTAAGCAATCCAGACGACTGCCGCGATGCGCGGCAGTCGTTGGCTACGAATGGTGATCACCAGTTTTCGCCTTCTATGCAGCCGTTGGCCTTTGGTCTGCACCGACGGCAGCTTAACCCTTTGACTTGAAACGGATTACACACATGTCTAGATGCACAGCACCAGTACGAGGCCATCGCACGGCGAGCGCGGCAGCGGACTGCCCCGCCTGCGGTGGCCGCTACAGCGGCTATAGGTCTTACTCGTATTCGCCTCCTTCCTACGGGTACTCCTCTTCGGGGAGTAGCGGGGGTATCCGGAGCAGCTCCGGTGGGTCCGGCAGCAGCGCAAGGCCACGCTGGTCGCGAGCCGGTTCTTCCGTTTCGTACACGGCAGCAGAGGTTCAGGCGCTTACGCCGATCCGCCGTGCCGTCGAAAGCCGAGCAACTCAGCCTGACCTGCGGGACGTCTTTCTTTGCCACGCTTGGGACGACCGACAGGGGGCTGCCAAGGAACTGCACGACTTGCTCGTGTCGCACGGTGTCTCGGTTTGGTTCAGCGAGAAGGATGTCGGCCTCGGTGTGCCGTTGATGCGCGCGATCGACAAGGGCCTCGCGAACTCGCGAATCGGACTCGTGTTGGTGACGCCAGCGTTGCTAGCTCGTCTTCCCCAAGAGGGCATTGCCGACAAAGAGCTTTCGGCATTGTTGGCGCGCGACCAGCTGGTTCCGATCGTGCACAACACGACCTATGAAGCGCTCCGCGAAGTCAGTCCGCTGCTTGGCTCACGAAGCGGACTAAGCACGGCAGAGGAGTCCATGGGAGAAGTCGCGGCGAAGCTCGCCGAGTTAGTCGCCGTCTAGCTGTGCGCCAGTCAGCTGGACCATTTCGGTGCCTTGTTGCTTGCGGAATACAGGCGGCCGCGCGTTCAACCAAGCTCGACACATCTGGTTGCCGGTAGCGCCGACTTGTCCCTGGGGTAGGGTGGAGTGACACCTTGCAACATACTATGAGCTGCCCCCATTGCGGGGCGGCTCATATCTTCGCTATGCTGCGCGGAGCCCGGCAATGGTGCCGGTATCCTGCAAAAGGAGCCACATGGCAACGAAGAAGACGGCCGCCACAAAGACTGCGGCAAAGAAGGCGGCAGCGCCGGCAAAGAAAGCAGCACCCGTAGCGAAGAAAGCGGCAGCCGCAGCTCCGGTTGCAAAGCCGCTGAAGGACACGTTCAATAAGTCGAGCCTGCTGGCCCACCTGGTCGCGCAGACCGAGCTGGACAAGAAGACGGTGCAAACTGTCCTGTCGCACCTCGAGAACACCATCATGAGCTCGATCCACAAGAAGGGCGCCGGCGAGTTCACGCTGCCGGGCCTGTTCAAAGTGTCGGCAATTCAGGTGCCGGCCACGAAGAAGCGCTTCGGCAAGAATCCGTTCACGGGCCAGGATCAATGGTTCGCAGCCAAGCCGGCATCCGTGAAGGTAAAGGTTCGTCCGCTGAAGAAGCTGAAGGACGCTGCCCTGTAAGTTTGAGGGCTCGCCAAAAAGGCAAAAAAGGGAAGCTTCACGCTTCCCTTTTTTGCGTGTCCCTATACTCGGGATGCAATCACCATCGACCGCATATTTCGACGCTCACGACCTTGCAGTCATCCTCAAGGTCACTCCTGCCGCAGTCGTTCGCCGCTCAAAACGACGGCCTCATACGTTGCCTGCGCCTGCGCCTGCGCCCGCGCACCTCGGCCCTCGCTTTCCGCTTCGCTGGAGACAAGCCGACGTCGATGTCTGGCTGACTGAGCGAGCCAGCCCTCATCAAGATGAGTGAGGCGCGACCGACCAGCATTTGGAGGGGGGCTGGCCTTTCACACATGTGCTCTTCTGTGAGGTATCTTTGAGTGAGCGATTCAACCGCCTTTCTGTTGCAGCTCTCGAGTTAGACGGAACAACTCCGCTTGGTAGACGGCATCTTGGACCGCAGTGTGATTACCTTTCTGCGATGGGCGTAAGCGGCTTTCCATCGCGCTAGAACGAGTGTCCCTCCACGAGCAACCAGTTGCCCCCATGTAATAGGCCTTGATGTCGAGTGCTGTAAAACCGAAAGGGTTTTCACCGTGAAAACGGTGGAAGTAGTAGTTGACGAACGACCAATCGAAGGGGGCGTTCAGGCCAACGAAGAGCGGCACATCTCCCTCGCCGCAAGCTGCTTTGACCCAAGCATCGAAGTCGGCCATCGCCAGGAGAGGCTCCGCACCGTTGCGTTCAAGCTCCTCAAGTGAGAACCCCGTAACTGCTAGTGCTTCGGGGTCGGCGTTCCGATTCAACGGCTTTAGCGTGCGTTCGAAGCTCGTCTCAGGCGCATCGACTAGGCACGCGCCGATCGACAGCATGCTGTACTCGCCGGGAATCGGGCCGGACGTTTCGACATCCACCGATACAAATACCTCTTTCCGAATCTTCATTCGACGTTCCACCTTAGCTTAGGGTTGCCGTCCCCTGTCAGGGGGACGCCTAGGGCCAACATCCCAACGAGTCGCCTAGTGCGATCACGGCGAGAGCATTGCTATCAACTGAACAGGCTGGCCTCGGGATTCGTCCCAACACTGCCAGTTTCCGCCTTTCTCCGCAGACCAGACTGTCATTGCTGGCGTTTCACCGCGGTTCCCAATGATGACGCTCAAGTATCGCTCACGTTGTTCGCAGAATGCCCCTAGATAGTCTTCCGTAGTCGTCCTATCTCGACCTGATGGGGTGGGGCGAGACTCCGGATGTGTGTGCCACAGGCCGACGGCGTGGCGACCACGCTGAAATTCCGTGTTGCGCGCGCGTGTTGCAGCCTCGACATCCGGATTGTAAGAGTGCCTGCTTCGACGGTCCTCTGTGTGGGGGCCTGTGATGGCATCGACGAGAAGACTCGAAGAGTATGGCGTCGGGGAGTAAATTTCACCTCCCGCCTCAGTTTGTCTCCAACCGCGCTGAGCATAGCTGTACATATGCCGAAGCACACTTTCGGTAAACAATACATACCGAGTCCTGTCGGGTGAAAAGAAGGTGCGACAACTCATAAGAAAGGCCGCTCCTTCGTTACCCCGACGTGTTGCGCAGCGTCCGCTGCCCAGTCGCGAAACGTCAACCCGGGCCAATGCTTATCCAGAAATTGCTGACCCCGTATCCAACTCAGGACTTTGGGGGTCTCCACGTCACCGTCAACCAATTGAAGCGCATTCTCCGAGACCAAAGCCACCGCATACGCCGCGTTTGCCGACGTGTATGCCTGGAAGCGACTGCTGCACCCGGGAACTTGCCGGATAACCTCGTCAGGCCAATCGACCGCTTCAAGTGATTTGAGCTTGTCGTCCGTGCTAGTTCGGTCAGCGAACCAAAGCGTTTCAGGCGTCAACATGCAAACATGCGCTGCAGCCACGAACGGCTCCATCCAGCCCACAATAAGTGGACATGAGTGTTTTCGTCGACTCTCGTTCAGATGCCATCGCACCCCTGGCTCGCCTGTCAAATCCAAGGCCGCATCGACGCCTCGCAGCGTGTTGGACTGTAGCCATTGTTCGGTAGTACCGATGTAGGGCGTGATGACGCAAGACGGATAGCGCTGGTTGACTTCATTAGCGACGGCTAGGGCTTTCGCATAGTCGACATGTTGAATTCCAAGGAGGTGGCGTCCTAGATTCGCGGTCTCCATTGTGTCCGGGTCGACAAGCGTAATACGGCCAATGCCTGCCTTTGCCAGTTGCTCAACGACCGGGCTGCCAAGTGCGCCGGCTCCGAACACGACAACATGCTTCTCCTGACGAGCTGAGACTTGCGGATTCTGGTCCCGACCAACAGTCCAATCGGCATCAATGCGGTCTACTATCAACGGCTGAATACTCGAGCGCGAGCGCCGGGCTCTATGACGATTAACCGCTTCATTGATAGTGGGTGGGCCCCCGGGCAGGACGAACGCGAACCCTCCCTCTTGATTTCTGAAGAGCGCAATCCGATGCTCACGGGGCCGTTGTCGGCGAATGCTATCCTTAAAGAAGCGGCGATACTCGGCAGGCTTCAGTCGCGCTCGCAGTACACCAAGCAACGCCTCGGTATTCCGTGGCCAAGTTTGTGGCACGAAGGCGTGCGAGATCGGAATGTCGGCGATGATGACACGGATGCGCTGCTTTGCTAGGTGTCCAAGCGATGAGACTACGCGCTGGACAAAGTGATTGTCGCCGTCACTTGCTACGATGAGCCGCTTCGGAAGCAGCAGGAGGCCTTCGCGAACTTGTGCTTTCCGCGGAACATCATCTACGGTCCAAACGACGCGAGCCGGGTCATCCGTCGTTCGAAGTTGAGCGACATTGACGGACCAGTAGTTCTGCGGCTCCTTGGAGAAGTCGCCATCGAGTTTGCCATTGCTCCAAGGCTGTAGGAACGCATCGTAAAACCTGTAGATCAGCGTTTGAATGCGCTGAGTCGCATCCAGACCCCTACCGGGCCCTGGGTCACCATCTATACAAAGACGTCCATCCTGCTCGACATGGGGCACTCGAAGTACCGCATCTGGTGACAGGCGGATGCGAGCGATGGCTTGTTCAGGGAACCCTCTCGGAAGGACGAGTTCCGCGAACGAAAATCGCCGGCCCGCTGACATTTCGGGGAGTTCGAGGAGTGAAACCACAGAACCGTCGCGTCCGTGAGTCGCCGGTTCAACCAGCACACCGGCGAACGCTTCGGAAAGAGCCGCAAGATCTAAACTCATGAAGTCTGATTATGCGAGACCTGATGTGCGTGGAGCGGGCGGCGGAGCAGACGGAGCCGTGATATGGGGTCCTGAGTTGCCGTTTCCGCCTTTCGGTCCCCCAGCAGCAGTGCAACCAAAGACCTCAAGGGTCTTCGTCGTGATGTCTTCAGGGTCGTCGAGAGCCGCGATTGCTACCAGGTCTGCTCGTAGGAGTCCGCACCAGGTCCGGAATGCCTCTGCGCGTTCACCTTCGTCGTTGTTCCAACGCTCTGCGAAGTTCTCGTCGACGACCGTTGGGTTGGCCAAGTAGTAGCCTAAGTCACGATAGTAGGGAATCATATCTGGCAGCAGTTCTGCCAGGGCAATCAGAGCGTCTACTACATGGGAAAAGGGTTGTCGAGCATTGTCATCGATTAGGTCCGCAAGCCCTTCGTAACATGTGGTCAGAAGCGTCACCAAGATGATCGAGATAGGCTGGGTATCCGCCGTGAGGTGGCCACGGCGCACACACATGTCGCGGTGGCGCTTAAACAGGCGAATCGCTACTCGAAGCGTTTCCTCTACCTCAACGCTTTGCTTGGCAACCGGTTCAATGTGCGCTCGGACGCTGTCAAAAGCAGCCTCCAATGCAGGTTCCCAGATAACCTTCCTAGTCGAAGCCCGGTTGACCCAATCCCGAATACCTGCGGGATTTGACGTCTTCCAGTCCTTCTGCGGGGTGTCGACTACTGCCAATGCTGTGGACACGAACTCGGGTTCTGCCTGCCGGAGCCCGTGTAACTGTCGCACTGTCAAAGGAACTGTGGTCAGAGGCACCGAGGGGGTGATTTCGACATAGAACGGCTTCCCAACCACGTTGATGGTCCAGCAGCGTTTTTTTTGCTCCGCATTCAATCCGTCCAGAGCTTTGCCGATGTCTTCGAAGAAAGCCATCGGATCTTGCGCCTCTAGCATCGAAATGTTCACTTCGCAGACGGCGTCAATGTCGAACTTGCCGCTCCCAGTTGTTCGGATCAGCGTTTTGGTGCTCGCGGATCCTTGGGGGAAGATGCTGATAGCACTGAGAGGCCAATCTAGTTTCGATGCCAGGCGTTCAGCGATGTCCGTGTAGGCTGCAGAGGCCTCATCAATCTGCTCTTGAGGCACGGTGATGTGGTCGTTAACCAAGCTCAATGCGTGTGCGTACGGTTCGCGCTTCTGCCTAATCCGCGAGCGTGTTTCTGGACGTTCGATGCTGTCGAACAAACCAACATTCAAGCCTTCCATAGCGGGAGCCCACGATTTCGTAAGCTCAGCGCTATCAATGCTGCGTTGGATAGCCGCCTCGACGAACATAGCGTTTTTGGTCTTTGCCATGCGGGTACTCCTTTAGCGAATCGAGATAGGGTTTTGATGAGACCCAGCAGGTGGAACAACGCTGTGGCCGGTGATGGTGAAAGCTTCTCTGAATGGTTGCTGGTTGTCTGGGCGGTCATACAGGGTGAATGCGGCATGATGCCCAGGCTGCATGAGCTGACCAATGCCGAAGGCCGCGCTTACGGGTGACAGAACAATAAGATGCACGCGCTTTGCGCGCATCTCGTCCTGAATGGAGTTGATGGCTTTTCGAGCGACATCCACGACTTGTGCCAGATCCTCTTTGCGCTGGATACACTCGCTGTCTGGCGCATCTGTTGTAAGTCGAACCCGTGGCATTGCACCGCTTCTCACCGCCTTGAGGAGGCTGTCTGGAATAGCCTCCTCATTCAGATGAGCAGTGAGCTCGACCGTCAAAAGCACTTCATCGACCGGCGAGTTCGTGAGTCCGGTGACATAGAATGTTCCCGGCGGACTGCCGGCAATGTCTCGATTCCACAACCACGATGCGCGCTTACGGGACCGCTGAAACACGAGGACCTTGCGCGCTTCTCCTACAATACGGCCGCCTAGCACAAGGGTTGGGGTGTGATGAACAGGAAATACCGCAATCGCTCCCTTTCTTGGTCCGCAGATGTCCTGGACGAAGTTGCCGATGCGCAGCTCCATTTCCCGCAAATAGTTTCCCCAGAAGTCCGACGGAGTCCGGTCGTCGCGGTTCCGGAAAGTCAGGTGCCGTTTCACTTCGGAATGCATGGAATAGCCCTCGGCGAGCAGCGCCTCCATGAATTCACTGTCAGGGTAGTGCGTTGGAACATTCCCGAGGTCTGCTAAGAGAGTGATCGCTTGCGCAACGGGATATCGCATCGCCTCCCTATACGATCGCACTTTCGCGGCATGCTCCCGTCGCATCTCGCTCAACCGTGCAGCGTCGAAAAGCTCCGGCGCGAAGCTATCAATCAGGCGATGATGCGCATCGCACATCAACATCACGTTTTCGGGATGGTTGGATAGCCGGTGGGAATCTTGGACGGTTCCTCGTGGACCGTCCGGATCAGAAGCAATGATGTGGGCCAAATATGCAATGCGCGCGCCCTTGTTGTACAACGGAACGACGCTAAGATCGTCGCCGCATCCCTCGAACATGCAGCATCCGCCCGCGTCGGCCCAGACCTGATTTGCGGTTTCAAGGGTGATAGGGTCTCCACGTCCATCTACGCGTCCAAGGTAGACTTTCCTCTGCTCCAGCAGTGCTTCGATTTCTTGCTCGGACGCCTTCTTAAGCATCCAAGCGGCAACAGCCGTCGTAGCGCCAGCCATCTCTGAAGGCGAGATCTCCGCGATGAACAGCCGTTCTCGCTTTGCCATCGCCTTGAATACAGTTTTCGACTTGCTTTCCGGGTCGACAGACTGCAAAGCTCCGCGAGCATCTGCTTTCTCATACACCTTGCAGGTCGTCTTGGTGTGCACAAGAACGACCTCCTTCTTAGCCTTGCTCCGCTGCTTAAGCCATTCGGCGAGTTGTTCATCGTCAAGCCCGGCGAACGCCGCCGAGCTCTGGCCGGTAGTCGGCGAAGCTTGAAGCAAGGTCGAAGCGGTGGTCATAGGCTCGAAGTCAGAAATGGCGGGCGCACTGTATATATGCGCGCATCATCACTTGTTCAAGAGTCGGGTCTGGGGATTGTTTGCGAAGACTTCGCAGCGGCGTGAAATCGTTTTCATCGATGACCAGATTGCCGAAGGGGGACTTCCATACGCAAGGCGCACTACGGGCGAACATCGCGGGGCGGCGTCAGCCTTTGGCGAGTCTCGCTCCTCATCAGGTACATGGGGCGATCACTTCGCAGCTATTCTCACTCCAGTCCTGCCGCAAGCCTTCGTCGAGCCCAACGATCTAGGCCTGGTTACGGTCAACGCCACGTCATATTTAGCATTTTTGTGGTTGATTGAGGGTGTCTCCTTTAAGCAAGCGACATACAGGCAGAGTATGTCCTAACATTTACCCGCCGGACATATCGAAAATAGCGATATATAGTATGAAATGCCATATATGACACAATATATAGTATGATTTCGTGCGTCACCCACGGCTTTCGGAATTCGCATGAACGGCGTTTTGAAATGGTTGGTTCGCGTTGTGGACAGGTTCGTAGATTGGATCCTTCGGCCCGTAAACGTGGGGCTGCGGATCATGAACTGTGGTCTCGCACTCGTTATCGCTGCCACGGCGAGCTGGCTCGTTGCCGTTCGAGCTTCCAACACTCCGTGGGGCGAAGTGTCCTTCGAACTTTCCAATCCCTCGGGCACGCCGGGATGGATTTCCATCCTGGTTGCAATAGGTGGTTTTTTAATGGCGGTCGGCGGAGCTGGGTTCGCCGTTGTCTGCCACCGGAGAGCGCAACGGCAAGCGGAGCGAAAGCGCATTGTTGTCCTGGAGTTGCGGGGACTCGTGGATACATCCGATGCGCCACTGAAGGATGCGATTCCTAGCCGTTTGATTGGCCAGCCCGAGAGCGTTCTGGTCGACCTCCGTTCTCGCCTGAATCCGCCTGTAAGCCTGGCTTCCCTGCGGGCCGTACTAGCGGACCACTTGAACGGGATTCCGCGCGACATCAACAATCGCTGCAAGGACTTTTCTCGTTCGGATATCTCGACGGTTGTTGGAGGCATCCTCCATGTACCGCTCCTCTTTCATGTGGGCATGCTTCTTGATGACGAGGGGCATGTCACTCTCATGGATTGGGAACGGACTGCCCGCAAGTGGAAGGAACTCGTCGATCTTGACGATGGTGCACGTTTCGAGGTGAGCGGATTGGAGCATCTGAAGCCCGGAGCATGCCGTGAAATCGTCGTGGCCATTTCAGCGAGCTACAAGGTAGATGATGAGGGGATCGCCGAAACGTTCGGCGGCTTACCGGTTGTCCATTTGAGGCTTCAGAACCCGGTACCGAACGCGCTTTGGTCTGAAGCCAAACAGCAAGCACTCACAAATCAGTTTCTGCAGACGATGGGGAGTGTCGCCAGTGCCAATCCGGAATTGGTGCATCTTGTCGTTGCGGCTTCCTCAAGCCTGGCGGTGCGGCTCGGTGGAGCCTATGACGTTCGAAACTTCCCAGCAGCCGTCGTTTATCAGTACGAAAAGAGTGAGCCTAACAAATATCCATGGGGTGTTCGCCTGAAGACCCATGGTGTCGCACAAGCGGAAATTGTCGAAACAAGTCTCGCGTTGAAGGAAGTCTGACGCGCAACGGGTTCCCTGGAGATGGTAAGTGAATCAAAAGCTTTCGCTTTCAAAGTCGGTCATGGCTTCACTGCTGGCGCGTCGACAAACGGCGCAGTGGGAGGAGTTCATCGTTTCCATGCTTCAGCGGTTGGAACTGGACAAAGACGAATTCCAGCGAGCCACTAAGCACTATAAGGTCCTGGCGCAGCAGATTGCACGCAAGCTAGATGTGGCGGACGCCGACGTGCATATTGTCGTGCAGGGCTCCATGAGGACACAGACGACAATATCGCCACGTGGGAACGCCAAGTTTGACCTCGACATCGTAGTCAAGCTAACTGGTGGACGTTTTGATGGGATGGACTCCGAAACATTTTTCTCGGATTTTGGGGCCGCGCTGAAGGGCCTGAATGACGCCGCCGGCGAGCCAACGCCCAAACCGCGCTGCTGGAGATTGAACTATCCGGGCGAGCCGTTTTATTTTGATGTCACTCCGGCGCTGCCTGGTAGCCAGGCGATCACGGGCACCGACCTGCGCGTCCGCGATCCGAAGACCCAGTGGACGCCATCCAACCCGGAAGAATTCGCGGAGTGGTTCTGCGATATTGCGGAACTCCGATTCGGCTTCGAGCGCCGGAAAATGGAAGGAATCGCGCTCGACGAGGCAAGGATCGACCCGATTCCGACGACGCCGGTACGTATCGACGACGTACTGCGTCGCACGGTGCAGCTCATCAAGCTCCACCGCGATAACTATTACTATGGCCCGCTCATTTCTAAAACCAGAAAGGAGGCGATGCCCATCTCGGTCATCCTCGTGACGTTGGCAACGCACGCGTACCAAGACCTTTGGACACGAGCTAGGAACTCTTTCGCGTCCCCGATTGAACTGGTGCTGGAGTTAGTTGAGCAACTGCCGAATAGAATTCAACGTGTGAATGGCAAGTTCTGGGTCTCCAATCCCGCGCTTCCGCAAGAGAACTTCGCTGAGCGGTGGAACCAAGACGATGGCCTCCGGGCAAGCGAGTTTCACACTTGGCATGGCCAGCTTACGTCGGACCTGGAGCTCCTCTTCAACGAGGACTACAACAGTAAATCAGAGCAGCGCATCCAACGTGTATTCGGGCAGCACGGCGTGGATTCATGGAAGGCAAGCACGAAAGCGACAAATGGTCTGCTCCAAAGCCTTCGTGCAACGGCGCCGACCCAGCCTCGGTCCAACCCGACGTCACCGACCCCGGTCGGTTCGAAGAACACGCTCGCGTAAAGAGTCTTGAACCAACCATCGCCCCTTGAAGCCGCATCCCAAGCCGTAGAGGCTTGGCTTGACGGCGATGGTTCAGCCTATGTGAAGCGCGCGACAACACCCGGTTCGGCAAACAAGCCGCGAACCTGGCTTGTCGACCTTGATCACCCTGCGCTTCGGGATAAGCCAATCAAGATTCGACTACCGCGAGATTTTCCCTCGACGCCCGCGCAGATTGAGGTCGACAGGAGTCTTTGTCTAGTATTGCCTCACGTTGAGGAGGACGGGCGCGTCTGTCTCGGCGTCGTCCAGAATCCGTTGGATTACGACGAACCATGCTCGGCCGTAACGCGGGTGTTGGCGGCGTTCGAGGCGTTTCTGGAAAAGTGTGAGGATGCGACTTGGATAGAGCGGGAATTCCAAAACGAAAGGCTCGCATATTGGAGCCGCTTTAGTCTTCGGCAGCACCGCAGGCGTACCGCACGGCCGGTACTGCAGAAAACCTTCGTGGTCCTCGAGCAACTTACTGGCGCGGTTGAAGGTACCCTCGCATCGTTCAATAAGGGGAAGACTGCAGTCGTCTGCTGCGGCAACCGCGATCCGAATTCTTTTGCGCGCCGACATGAGATCGGGCGTGGGGCGATGTCGAAGGGACAGGCGCTGTTTGTTCCGATGTCCGGGGACGAGCCCTGGACGCCGGAAACTTGGCCGAAGACGCTTCCTGTACTTGAGGGGCTCGTCCAGCGCCTGACACTTGGTCAGACTTCCGTTGTTGCATGGCTCAACGCGAAGGCCTCCGATTGCGAAGGTCCGTTCATCGTTGTGCTTGTGCAAGGCACAGTGCTCTATGGATACCAGATCTTTAGGCCGGTGCTTCCACTCGTAGCGCCTCCGGCCATCGAACCAATACGTTTGGACCGCCTCGACGCTTCGTGGAGCCTTTCTCGTGACCATCAGTCGGATACGTTCACATCTCGGCAAAAGGCCAAGGTCCTCGTTCTCGGCTGCGGGTCTCTCGGGAGTCCTCTGATTGAGTCACTAGCTCGCGCTGGCGTCGGAAACATCGATATCGTAGACGTTCAGCCCTTTGAGCCCGAGAACTGTTCGAGGCACGTTCTTGGACTCAGTGCAATTGGCGCTGGCAAGGCAGCCAATCTTGCCCGAAAGCTATTGAAGGAAGTGCCTGAGATCAAAGTGCGAGCATTCCATGCTTTCGCCAGCTCTTTCATTGCGGATTGCTGTAAGCCTGGGGCGTACGACGTAATTGTGGAATGCACTGGAGAGACCTCCGTGCGAACACTCCTGAGCAGGTATCGCGAAAGCGCGGTCGCGGGTACTCCGCTCGCACTTTGTTGGCTGGAACCATTCTGCGCTGCCGCCCATGTTGTCGGCATCCACCCCAAGGAAAACTGGCCAAGCGTTGATCCCGCTGACAGCGCAGTGAACGTGGCCGACTGGCCCGAGGATACGCGAGTGAACTTGCCCGCGTGCAGTGCTGGTTTCCATCCGTACGGGGTGGCGGATGTCTGGCAGGCGGCCGGTTTCGCCGGCGAACGAGTGTTGTCCATTCTCGATGACGGTCTTTTGACCTCGGCCATCTGGACCTGGGTACGTTCTAACGCGTTCTTCGAAAACATCGGCATTGGGGCAAAACCGCGACCTATTGTTCCGACGGACGGTTCGCGTTTCGACTCCAGGATGATTACCAGGCCGTACACGATTGTCCAGGAATGATAGAGCCACATACTTTTGAATTGCCCGGGGCAACGTGGCGGATCGTCTTCTCAATTGATGTGCTCAGGGCCCTTGATTCACATCGGCAACTGGGGAAAAGGGACCGGGAAGCAGTGGGTCAACTTTTCTCCCCTGATTTGACACGAGACGAAATTGTCATTGATGGGGCAACGGTCTTGCCGCCCGTTAATGCCACATGCTATGGCGTCGTTTTCAGTCCCGAAGCGGCTAGACGTGAGCGAGAACGATACTTTGCACAAGGACGTCATTGCGTCGGAATCTGGCACTCTCATCCTGAACATGCACCATCTCCGTCCGGTATTGACCTACATCTCGCGGCTGATCATGCGCGCGCGGCGCGAGCAAATCTGACTGGGCTGGTGTTCGTCATAGTGGGAAAGGCCTCGTTTCCCGACGGCCTCTTCGTCGGAGTTCACGACGGAGAGCAGTTACATCGCGCACGGTTAATCTAGCCAGTTTCCGGAGGGATAACTATTCATATACGCCGATACCCTAAAGCGATTGGAAGCACCATATCGACGCTTCCGACAATATGTCAGATCTGAAATCTCATCGCTCTGGCGAGTTCGCGATGATCAAAAGATAGCTCGCCGTATAACCGCCAACCGTGTTAGGAGAAAGTGGAGTATGGACGTTGGGAGTTCGTTGAGTTCCTGGGCATTAAACCCGCTCGTCAAAGACTGGTTCCTGAGCCCGTTTATTGGAGCAGTAATGGGAGCGCTGTTCACTGCTTTTGTGAGCAGCAAAGATTCGAATCGTTCTGGGTTGCCTCAGCCTCCTGCAAGGACAATCTATGAAACGAGGGTCGTCTACCAGAACTCAGCCAAGAGTCGTCAAGGCGACGGCGGCAATCCGGAGCTTGGCTTTGCTTTCGTGGTGCTCGGAGCGGTCATCTATCTGTACGCAGTTCATGCAGCTAAGATCATCGATGCCGGGCTGCACGTCGCCTATTCGAGCGCAGCATTCTCGGTATGCTTCTTCGCATTCTCGCTGTGGAGAGGAAGGATTTTGGGGTATCAGTGGGCCGGAATTTTTCTCTTCTCGGCTCTGATGGCGTGGGGTTCAACGATTCTACTAGGAATGGCGCAGGTAAGGATTGTTCCATGGTTTGCCGATGCGATGACGAAGCACGGAATTGTCGGTTTCTACTTGAATGCTGTCGATGAACACGGACGTAGTTACGCGATCACACAAGGATTCGGCATCGCTTGTACATGGCTTGTCCTGTTGTTCTCGATTGGTTGGGCGATTCACTACATTGCGTTAGTAAATAATTTTGCTGCAGATGGGAACAAGTTATGGAGCGGGATTGTTCGATTGACGAAGGTATTTTCAGGGGCGTTCGGAGCCGGTTTCTCGATCGTGATGCTGATCCTTTCCTATTTTCTTATCGATGGAACGATTATGAATCTGTGGTTGAATCGTTGAGGACATAGATCGGAAGGGGCAGCGTAGGTCATTCCCACCAGGCGGGTCAAGTTCCAGCTGGCTGAATGATGATCTGCATTATCAGAGCACGCTATTGAGCGCGGAAGTTTAACCGAGTAACCGGGGCTTACCATTGTTGTAACGGAAACTGCCCAGTTCTGAGCTTCGGTATGCATTGTCGCGTGCTCGGCCAGTTAAGAACGATAGAGATAAGAATATGAACGACAATCTCACAACGTTGCCGGACTACCCGGCGCTGCAGCAACTGGGTCGAGCTCTTTGGCGGGATGGCTCTGCGAGAGGCGCCGCGTTGATGGTGGGTGCTGGTTTCAGCCGTAATGCGGTGCGACCTGGACTAGATACTAAGACTCCACCATTGTGGTCTGGACTCATTGACGAGATGGTCGGCCAACTTGGCGCAAACGCCAAAGACTACGAACGAGCGAATCCACTTCGTGTCGCAGAAGAGTATCGGACCTATTTCGGACAGGCCGCTCTCGATGACTTCATTCGAGCAAGATTTCCGGATAAGGCTTGGCAGCCGGGAGCATTGCATACAGAGCTGTTGAAGTTGCCTTGGGCCGATGTGCTGACCACAAACTGGGATACGCTACTTGAACGCACCGCTGAGCTTGTCGACTCGCGATACGACGTCGTCGCACTTGAAGCGGATCTCCCGCATGCGCGTGCACCGAGAATCGTGAAGTTGCACGGTTCAATAGGCGACGCAGGTCCGTTAATCTTCGCGGAAGAAGACTATCGAACCTACCCGGAGAAACACGCCGCGTTCCTGAATCTTGCTCGGCAAGTTTTTGTTGAGAATGAACTATGCTTGCTCGGTTTTTCGGGCGAAGATCCGAATTTCCTGCAGTGGGCCGGTTGGGTTCGCGACCAACTCGGGGGTAAAGCACGACGCATTTATCTCGTTGGCCATTTCGGACTCTCTGCAGCGAAGCGTCGATATTTCGAGGCGCATAACGTCACACCGATTGATCTCGCACCGCTCGTTGACGCAGGTGCCCCCGACAAGCACGAGCGCGTAACGAAGATTTTTTTCGAGGCGTTGAATTCCGCGCGTCCGAGGCCCGTGCATGAATGGGTACTTACTCCGTCCCAGAATTATCCATTAAATCGGGCCGGGGGAGATGCATATACTCGGACAGCTAAGGATGCCGATTTCTGCGCCAATGCCCTGAAGGAAAGTGCAGCAAATTGGAAGAGTGACAGGCTCCGATATCCAGGCTGGCTAGTATGTCCACACTCTTTGCGAACTGCTCTGGGGATAAACGTAGACGAAGCGTGGCTTTTGCGACCTGCGGCGCTCAAAGTACTCACTTGTGCGGAGCGCGCACAGGTACTTTATGAGTTCGTTTGGAGGAGAACGACGGCAGGAGATTTCCTGACTGCGACGGCGGTGACTGCGATCGGAGAGTTGCTTGAGGAGTGTCAGCCTGATACGGCAATGGAGATACGAAGCTATCTTGTGATTGCCCTTCTCCGAGATGCTCGGATCTCCTATGATGCCGTCATGTTCGAGCGCTGGACAGCCTATATTGAGGCAGACGCTGAACTGTATGTCACTTGCCGGCTCGATGCTCTCTATCAAAAGGCTCTGTTTGCGCGAGACCGAGGAAATCTACGTGACGTCGTGAAGCTCATGGATGAGGCTGAGTCTGAGTCGGACGAGGCGGTTTGGAAGCTCCGACGTGCTGCGCTGTATGCGGAAGCGGGGCGCTATTCCGCCGCCACCAAGCTAATAAGGGAAGCCACTAAGGAACTTGAGAAAGCACACCGTCTGGATCGATCCTCGCTTTGGATTCAGGCCCGCCTCGCCTGGGCGGACATGATAAGCCGTGGTGTCGTCGCTACGAAGTGGTCACTTTGGCGCGAACTTCCAGCTGCTAGGGATTTCAAGGACCTACAGATTGATCCATCCGGAGAGTTGGACAACATAATGGAGGCGGCGCAAAGCATGGACAACAAGCGCCGCGAGTCAGCTCAAGGGATGGTCGCGCTTTTTGAGCCTGGCCGATATCGAATGGCCGAACGCTTGAATGTCGCGATGGCTGCTCCAGAATCGCTGGTCCCGCTGTTTCAGCTCGACCAGATCCTCGAATTCACTGGCGTTCCAACCCGCATTAATCACGCAAGCTATTGTGCGCACACCATGCTGCGTGCCCTGGAGGTGTCCTTTAGGCCGAGCCTTCAGTGGTACACATGGCTGCTTCGAGCGTTGCAAAGCCCCTACGATAAGCCGTTTGACCGGTACTTCGGGCGTTTGGCCATTGCGCAGATGGGGCCTGATGTCAGCGGTGAACTTATAGCTCTGGAGCGAGCGCAGGTCGAGTACTGGCTTGAACGGCTAGCTGAAACCAGGGCGGAAGACTTCGACGATGAACACAGTCACGCGAAGGATCAACTGCGACTGCATTTCGCAACTCTTGGGCGGCTGAGCGTTCGCATGTCGGAGTCAGAGGCGGCCGACCTCTTCGAAATGGCCATAAATTGGATCGAAAGCCCAGATCTGCAACATCCTTGGCTACTCGAATCTCTGAGGGAACTTGCGAAATACTCATTGCAGTCAATGTCTAAAGTTGGGCAAGCCAAACGTGCTCTTGCTGTACTAACGCTTCCGATGTCGCCTGAAAAGTAACCGTCCGACGGACAGCGTTCTTGACGACGGGGTTGCTTTCAGGCGGCGGTCGTGCGGAACTGCTCAGCCATGGCCCATGGCAGCAGTTCGCTGACGCGATTGACGGGGTAGTCGGCGATGCGC
>NZ_PJRP01000023.1 GCF_002858765.1 Cupriavidus pauculus | reverse complement strand
CCGGCTGCCGCGTGTGCGGCCACCGCGCTTTGCCACAGTCTCCAAAGTAGTCCCCGCTAGATTTTGATGGGAACTACTCTGGATAGGTTCGCCTCTCGTGTCCACACGGCCATCAGCGGACGGTTACCCTGAAAAGGATGCCTACCGAAACCGTTGGCAATCACTGGTTGAGACGATTTGGGACGTGGTGCCGGCAAGGGACTCAGGGAGTAATGCTTGGAGCAGTTGTGTCAAGCAACTGATCTCGGCTGTCGATAAGGGACGTCCCGAGCGAGCAGAGGCAATTCAACGACTTACATACCTCGTGTTACGCGATTCTCTTGATCTGAGCGAGAAGGACGCCTTCGGTGCGGCTTTATGGTCAGACGTGGAGGACCGTGGCGACGCGCTTCCAGAAGGCACAAATCTGCTCACGAGCACATTCGCCGTGCTTCCTGCAGCGGATGGAATCGATGCAGTGGGGCGGGTCCATGCCCGGTTGTTTGGGGCGGGAGTTGTTGCTGATACTCTTCGAATTTCGGAAGCCGATTCGAGAAATGTGGAGGAGAAGCAATCCTATCTTCTGTCGCTGCAGCACGCCGCAAATTTGGGTTTCTATCCGACTTCGGTTGAGGCCACGAGTATGTTCGACGAAATCCTTGCATGGATTGAAGAAGCGGGCGAAAGTTCTGGCGCCCCGCGATTCTTTGCTGACTTGCCGCAATGGATTCAAGATCGGGCCGGCATCATTATCTCCACTGTACTCTTACCGTCAATGGCTGCCGAAGAGCGAACTGCGGGACGATGTGCGAAATTGTTTGCGGCAGTTGAACGAGACAGCGAATGGAACGGCTTGGCCGCCTTGTGCTACTTCTCGACTTGCCTCGATGGCGTAGCGTCCAGGCTCTCTAGGTTGGTTATGAAGGGGCTAATTGCGCCAAATCATCGTGGTGTCCAAAGCGCGGCGTTTGCTGTGGTGAGCTGGGCGGAGCGTAGTAAAGAGGCGGAAAAGGAGGTTCCGTACGAGGTCTACAACCGCTTGGCATCTGCAATTGAACTCGTCCCGGAACATGGTCTCAACGCGTTGTTAGAGTGCGCACGAAAGCTACTGGCCATCGGTGGAGTGCCTGCAGACTTTGCCGTTCGTTTGACGCACGCTTTGTCAGATCTCTTTTCTCGGACGAATTACACAGAGATTGACCCCGCCAGTAGCCGAGCGGTATCGATTTCGCTGGTACGAGCACAATGCGTAAGGCTTGCGGCGGCATTAACGTCGCAGGTCCAGGACGACGAAGCCCTCGAACGGTGGATGGAGGAGGCTAAGACCGACGCGTTACCCGAGGTGCGTTTTGCTGCCGCACATTAGTGATCCCGAGAAGCCGCCGGGGCGAGACAGCAGATGGTGGCCTACTTAGTTCGCCATGCTGCTTAATCACTGATGGCGCGCGCGACCGCCTAGCTATCGCATGAAGCCCGCCAAAGACAATGCGGTTGCCTAGAAAGGGATCTCATCAATGGAAATGTCCAAATATTCGTTGTAGTCGAAGACACCTTCAGAGGTAACTAGCTTTAAGGCGAGTGTTCCAGAAAGTTGATATTCGCTCTTCAATTCTTCACCGTTGAAGATGCTTGCCATCAGTCTAGTCCCTTTGAATTCCAACCTTCCCCATACGTCTTTTCTCAACCGTCGAATTGGAACATCGAGGAAATGCTGGATTGTGCCATCTTGCGCGGTCCCTGCTCTGGGGCAAGTTTTACCATTCTGCGAGATCGACCAGCGATCTGAGGTTAAAAGATATGCCGCCTCAATTTCAGGAGAAGGTAGATTGGAGTCGTTCTTCAAGTCGATAACGAAGTCGACTTCAGCAGTAGCTTCCCATTTATCACGCCTGACAAGTCCGGATGGCTCCCGAAACTCGACCTTAATGCGGCTGCGTCGCAGGGTGCGAATCTCTTCCTGCGCCCACTTAAGTTCAGCCTCTAAGCTCGCCGCTAGTGTCGACGCGGACGCGCCGTGTACGATATGGCGGCGATGCTTGAGGTCGAATGGGATATCCGCTGCGTCGGACGTAAGCAAGATGCAGAGTTTGCCTTTGGCGTGAGCGTATCCAACTTCGTAGAAGACATTCGGATTCTTGTCGCTCATGTCGGCGATCACGATGTCCGCTAAATCGATTTGCCGATAGATGCGCTCAAGCATCCCCTCTTGATAAATTTGCTCGTCTAGGCGCTCAGCCCGTACCCCGAGTTTCGCAGCCGTGTCCTTAATTCCGTAGAGATAGAGATCCTTGAACTTTTTGTCGAAAGGCATAACGACAAAGGCGAAGAGGTCTTCGTTTTGACTCATTCTGTGCGGCGTAGGGGCGAGTGGAAACGACATTGTATCCATGGCTGCATTCGACGACTCAACCCTACTTACCCCTCTTTCGGGGGGGGGTGATTGACGAGGCTTGAGGCTCTTTCTCGATCTTTCTGACGGTGGGTACTCTGATGCGCTACTCGGAAAGTAGGGTGAGGCGTGGGACAGCTGCGCATCGGCAGCACCCGAGAATTATTAACCCTACGGAAGTGGATGTTGCGTGACGAGCATGGAACTAGTTAAATTTCTCCTATTGATATCATAGAGGTAGTATTGTGAAGGCGATATTTATAATTATTTGGTTGTCGATTGTTTCTTTTATTGTGTTTACTACGGGATATAGCGAAAGCAATACGTTGCGATCGGTGGATACCACGTTTGTATTTTTGGGTGCCGTGTTTGGAAGTATCGTTGGTTTGCTTGGTGATACCGTCGACACAACAAAGATGACGGTAAAGCCGGAAGCTCTGGTTCCAATCTCAGGAGCTCAATGGATATTCATTGGTGTTCGCGTAACACTTGGGCTGTTTGCAGCTGCGGTCCTTATCTTCGCTGCACCCAAAGTAGTTAGTGTGGGAGGGCTAGGTGCAGTGTTTATCGCTGCTGGAGTCGGATTTTCAGTGGATACAATAAAGAAGCTGGCCGCTAAATCTGTTGGATAAGCTTCGGACAAATGCCGAAAATTAAATAGCCTGTAATTTTAAAATTTGAAGGTGTCGGCTTTTGATCGAAGTCGACATTTCTTTCCGGTACCTGGATTGCCGACACCTTGAAGAGGCCCGGCAGCGTGAATTCGCCGGCGCCCTTCTTGTGAATCGAACTCACGATTGCACAGTCTTCTTGTCCAGTTCAGTCTGGGCAACCAGGTGAGCCAACAGGCTCGACTTGCTGAAGGCGTCCTTCAGCGGCTTTGCTACAGGCACTGCGGCGACCTTCTTGGCCGCATCGTCTCTCTACAGGGAAACCGAGTAATTGAACTCCTCGGCGAATCTCCATACGAAGAAGCGCTTTGGCAAGAATCCGTTTACCGGCCAGGACCAATGGTTTGCTGCCAAGCTGGCATCCGTGAAGGTCAAGGTTCGTCCGCTGCAGAAGCTGAAGGATGCAGCGCTGTAAGGGATACGACCTTGCTCGGGCCAACCGGAGGGATACGGCCCTCTTCGCATTTTCAGACCCTGAGATTGGTAGCTTTTGATTCCGTCGGTACTCCGAGAGCACTGAAAATGGGGGCGTCGAGACGGGCTGGCTCTGTTTTGGTGGATTCATCTGCTAAGCTTGTCGTCAGCACAAAAAATATTGGAGAAAGACTGAATGGCAACCTACAAGCAATTGCTGGCCCAGAAGGAAGCTCTCGAGGCCCAACTCGCTGAAGTGCGCGCAAATGAGGTGGCGGGCGTCATTGACCAAATCCGTACGCTGATGGAGCAATACAGCCTGTCCGTTGAGGACATTCAAGGTAAGCGCCGTCGTGGTCGACCCGCCGGCAGCGGAGTCGCCAAGGCAGCCAAGGAACCGCTGCCTCCGAAGTACCGCGATCCGAAGACTGGTAACACCTGGTCGGGCCGCGGGCGTGCACCTGCTTGGCTGGGCAAGAATCCAAATCGGTTTCTGATTGAGCAAGAGTAGTCTCCACTGTTCAACAGGTCGGGGAGTTGCGTCTCATTGCATCACCTGGCCAGCTGACATCACGAGGACCTGAAATCCGAGTCACCCCAACGGCGATAATTCCCTATGCGGATGACTTGCGTGGAAACTGCTGATCTTGCAAGAATTCCCATTTTCGGTTCTAATGCCAGCGACAATGGGCTGTGTCGCGAAGTTGTACGGCGGAAATTGTGTCGTATTCCCTAGCTCAGTACGCTATCTTGCAACGTAATATTGTTGCCTACTCGGAAGTAATAACCGAACCAAGCAACCGTAGTATAGTTGCCGCGATCAGACTTTAGCTAAGTCACTTTCCGGCAGAGCGCTGAAGCAAGTGCTGGCGGCTCATTGTCACATCTTGTTCTTCAGATATGCGGAGCGCAGAACAACTCGTCGCTCGACAAGTTGGGAAAGCATAACATTGCATTCCCAATTTTCTGGATAGCGAATCTCCTCTACTACTCGAATATGTGCGACGGCATCCAACGCCGAAGATTTAGACGCATCGAGAACTTTAACCTGATCATATTTCATCAAATGCTCGCATACGCGATATGCGTAGCCATTTGAGCAGAACGTTCGATGTTCAGTAATTGCATGCTGAGAAGGCGATTGGCTGAGAAGCTTCTTGAGGTGAGGGATAAGATTCATGCTCGCCGCCTTATTCGACCTTTGCCTGCTTTTCCGGAGCATGTGCCGCCACCCGAGTCGTGTGAGCTCTATTTCTCCGATGGACGGGCAAAGAATTCTGCCAAATGCTAAGTAGGCAGCGTGAACTAGCTTTCTTCGTGCAGCTAGTGACGCTCCAGTTCTCTGGCTAATAATGATGCCGCGACCGCCTGTGTTTCCAGCGCGCTTGTGATTTGCGCATCTCGCAAGGTCATAAATCATCGCTGGAGTGACACGATGATACGCGCCGTACTCTTGCGGACGAGTTGTCGTTGTCGGATGAACATAGGCCCAATAAATCTCGTTGGCATCGCGATCGACCCATGCAAGACAGATTTCGTGGCTTGTTTTGATTGCCTCTTTTTTGGCAACCCCTTTTAACTTGAATCCACTTTTCAGCGGCTCGCCATAAGTGGGGCCAGACTTAACCTGAGAAAGGATCACCAGCCGTTCTCCTTCATACCAAGGATGCTTGGCTGAGAAGGCCATATCGATCTTAGAGTTGTCTTCTTCTCGAGAGCCCCAATGACCCTCCCCACGGCATGCCAAAATAATTTTGGCCATGGCGTACGATTCTGAATCGCTACCGTTAATAGGGTTTTGCTGCCTGCCCTGCAGTGCTGCAGGCAGTGGTTTGGAAAGCAGTAAGCTTAACATCTTCGGATCTCGTCTTCTCTCTCCTCAGATTCTATCAGTGTCCGATTTTTCTTTGCTTGTGCCTTGGGCGTCTCGACTCTTGGTCCGAACTGCGTGTTCCCCACTGCTGCGGCTCATTTCCAGTGGACTGGCCGGCCCGGCTGGGATAGGGCCTGAATCGATGTCTTGTTGTTAAGATTAAGGGACCCGGCTGCCAAGACGGCTCATGTCGAGTCCTCTATGTCAGAGCCCTTCGAGGCATTTTTGATCTTCAAGATTGGGGAAAGCCGACCGATATTGATGCGGGGAGGCTCAATTGATGAGCCGTTGCTCAGTACATGCTCATATTTGACGAAGCGGCAGAAATACTTCGGAAGGTGGAGGCCCATCTCCTAGGGGTGGATGCCCTGCCTTTCCGGCTCGCAGCGAAGATACAGTGGATCGTGCATCTTCCATTCCCTTTCCTCTCCATCGGAGTGCGCGAGAGGCGAGCGGTTGCGGTGCGATGGAGCTTGCTGTCGGCCGCATTTCTTCTGATCGGCCAAATTTTCATCGCATGGGTCGGAATTGCACGAACGGAATGGGCGAACTATGTATCCATTTCTTGCATGCTGGCGCCTATCCTGTTGATCGCCTTTGCGCTTCCAAGTACGTACGGCGCCAGCGGTGTAACTTCGGATGATGTAGTTCTGGTGAGACGCCACCTACAAGAGCGAGGGTTTTCAAAAGAGTTCGACGTCGAACTGCTGAAGAAGTGCATCAAGCAATTCGAAGATCGTGTACGCGTGCGCATCGTCGGGCTGAAATGGATTGTCGGCTTACTTTGGGCCAGCTTTCTCTACTTCTGGAGTAAGGCCATTGAGGCGTCAGCTATGACGGTGCTACGATCCGTGGGGCTGGCTGTTGGCTTGTTCTTCGCAGTTCTCGTCGGATATCTCTTGGTCTGGGGGTACGAGTCGGCCGTGAATCGTCTTTTCAACTCACTGGCGTTTGGTTGCGATGAACTCTGTAGGGAACTCAAAAATAGAGCCCCCGTCTTGCGGTGCATCGACGCGGATTGCAGCGAGCGCACCTAAATGGAGTTTTTTTCGCGTCTGCGTACCCGTCTTGCGGTGGCGCTCAAGGATGGTAGTCGCCAACAGCAACTAGGGCGAAGTCGGTAACCAGATGATCGCCGTTGCATATGAGTCGGTCGCGTCCTGTGTCCGGACGACGCATCCACCCGGATGCCCAAATCGCGAAGCGGCTTCTTTGGCGCAGCAGGTATTGGCGGAATGGTGCTCATCATCTCCTGGATTTCACCTGTACTACGCAAGCCGGAGGCAGCCTACGGCGGCGTTCATCATTGTTGCCAACGCCCTGCGAGAAGAAGGATCTTGCCAAGCAAGACGGAGGGGCTGACCAGAAGGGGGATGTCGGGCGCCGGCTTGCAATGGCTTCTCGTTTCGCTCCGAAGGTCGGCGTTCCGGTTGCTGGAGCCTCCGCGGGTAACCAAACTTGCTCGCGCCTTAAAGGCGCCCCCGATATCTGCCACGAAGCACCGGCCTCCGGACAATCTGTGCGGTCTGAAGAGGGGCGCGTCCAAACGCTGGGATCCGAAGTGAGCGCTCATAGCTCGCTACTAGCAGTCCGAGCTCACCTGCAAGCGATTGGAAGTCCGCTGCGAGCTTCGTGGCGCCGTTCCTGTGGATGGCTACGAAATCTGCTCGAGAGAACGGCGCTACATATGCGTACCCATTTGATCCCTTTGCGAGCAACCACCAAAGCGGCGTGTCGTTTCCGAAATCAAAAAGGACCGGGGCAGTGGTGTCTACCCACTCTCGTACTATGGGGCAAGCATCATGGCGAACTCGGCGCACCGGAGAGTTTGAAGGCAGCCGTAGTCCTTCATTCCACGCGTCATTGAAGCGCTTGCGGTCTGTCTTCCGCCTGGACCCATCTACCACCCAGGCAAGCTTCTTGTAGAAGACATTGCGGGATCGACGCTCGTCAGGATTGAGGTATGAGTGTTGCAGCTCAATGACCCAGCCGCTGTCGGTCTTAACATCGGCGATGTGCTTCGCCCCATTTTCATCGATTTGGACAACTTCCTGCCAGTTGCTGGGGAACTCATTTTTCCATGCTCGATGCCATTCGCCTTCGTTCTCCCACCATGGATCGCAGGCTCGCCTCGCCTTATGAGCCCAGTGCCAGGTATTTACTTCGCCGCACTTTGCGACCATCGGGCCGGCACAAACGGGGCATGCACCAGCAAGACCTGGCTCGGCCTCCCGGCGTTCTTCGTTCACGATAGAGAATTTCATGTTCGTATCGTCCTGAACTCTGCTGGAATTGGAGGCGGAACTAAGAAGTGCGCGGATTGGGGCAGCCAGCGCTGCTCTGCGGTTTCAGGGAGCTTTGGCGCGCGATTAGACCATCGTCGTCCATAGGCCAGTACGCGTGCAGGAGGCAAAGTCTTTGCCGCGTACAGGCATTGATGATCGGAGGCCAAGATAGTCTGGGTCGGCATGCAGGAACATGGCCTCCGATAGGCGACCATTTCAAGGGCGCGGCACGTCATAATCCTTCCGAATTTCCCGCCTTGTCCGAAATCGTTCCAGAGTCATGGATTTCATCAGCGAAAGAGGTAACCGCGCATCACACAATGGTTCTGTGATTGCGACGACCTTCTTACCCAGTCGCACGTAGCCCTCTTGCGTGGGGTGAATCTCGTTCTCCCAATCGGCCGTGGCCCCCGGTGCGTTCACTTCGGCAGGGGCTAACGTGCCTTGGGTCCAAACCACATGGAAGTTCTCGATCGGTGCGATGTCAAACGGCGGTGCTATGCGAGTGCCCGCAGGGGGATTGAAATCCAGAGCGCAGATGACGCCGGCAAGGCGCTGCATGAATTCGATTGTTAGCTCCTTCCAGTCTGCGGTGGGAATTTCGTAGTCTGTCAGCGCCTTGTAGAGCCACGGGCCGAGTGTCGGTCCAGCCCCCACATCTCTTGGCATAGCCAGATCGTAGACGTGAGTGACAATGGGCGTATCTTTGTTGTATTTGCTGGTGGCCCTCAGTTGGTTGATGGCGTTGTACTGCTGTACTAGGTAAGCGGCAAATACGCTCCAGCCCTCTTCCCGGATATACCGCTGGACGCCTGCGCCTGGGTCCCACTCTTCCTCAGTCAGTAGCAGACGGCAATCGGCGGGGAGTTCCTTGTCGATCTCGCCCGGATGCAATTGCAGCGCATTAATCAAATCGTTGCCCCCACCGGATAGTAGTAGCGCACTCCACCACTGCTCCCGGGCGCCGCTTAAGTACCCCTGGAAGCGCGGGTCACGTGTTAGCAGCGAAGTGGCAGGAAGTCCCGCCATTCGTGCCAGCGTCCTACCCGGGTACGCGCAGTTCACCGCGGCCGCTCGCTTGGAAAAGAACATGTTTTTTAGCATGTTCGTGCTGTTCGCCTTCAACGTGTTCGTGGAGAACCAGGAATCCCCCTGCGCGAGGAACTGGTACTGATAGCTGCTCAAGTCCACGCCCGAGTTGTAGACATCGGCGGCCCAGAAAACATCCAGTCGGTTCGACATTTCCCCTCCTTTGTGATTTTGGTTGTGAGACTGTCGCGACTCACAAGCGGATCGCAATCTGCTCAGCGTTGCAGATTAGGCGGGGGAGGCAAGCTCTTGTATTAGCCCTTGGTAGGAAGCTATGGGCGCTGACTTCCGCTGAGTCAGGCCGGGAGTCGCTGCCAAGACGTACCGCGTAATCGCCAGCGGGGGTGGGCTCCGGCGCGCTTGGCAAAATGGCCTTGGCGAAGGCGTTCTGGCTGAAGTGATGAATATTCAATAAATTTGAATAACTATGACGACGATAGCCCACTTTCTCCGGGTGGACGGTCGCTATAGTTCTGCACATGGACAGCGCAGCAACGCAGCCAAGCAAACGAAGCGGAGCCGGCGCCGTCCACCATAACCTCAAACTTATTGAATACCTTTGATTCCGGAGAACACCATGTCGAACGCCAAGCTGCAAGTCCTGACCCCGCGCAACAGCCAGCTGATCATCATCGACCACCAGCCCCAGATGGCCTTCGGCGTGCAGTCGATGGACCGCCAGACCATGAAGAACAACGTCGTGGGCCTGGCCAAGGCAGCAAAGATCTTCGACGTGCCGACCACCATCACCACCGTGGAAAGCGAATCGTTCTCCGGCTACACCTACCCCGAACTGCTCGACGTCTTCCCGGGCAAGGAAACACTGGAACGCACGTCGATGAACTCGTGGGACGACCAGAAGGTGCGCGACTCACTGGCCGCCAACGGCCGCAAGAAGATCGTGGTGGCGGGCCTGTGGACCGAAGTCTGCAACACGACGTTCGCGCTGAGCGCGATGCTCGAAGGCGACTACGAGATCTACATGGTGGCCGATGCCTCGGGCGGCACGAGCAAGGAAGCGCACGACTACGCCATGCAGCGCATGATCCAGGCCGGCGTGGTGCCGGTGACGTGGCAACAGGTGCTGCTGGAATGGCAGCGTGACTGGAAGAACAAGGAAACGTACGACGCGGTGACGGGTCTGGCGAAGGAACACTCGGGCGCGTACGGCATGGGCATCGACTACGCCTACACGATGGTGCACAAGGCGGCGCAGCGCACGCAGGCCGCGCACGCGTCGATTGCCCCGGTGCATGCGCCGGTAATCGAGTACTGATACCCAAGGTCGGCGGCGAGGAATCCGATAGCTCCAAAGCGAGCAACCGTCCGAACTGGCTGCCGTCCGATTCAGTGACACTCACATCAAGTATCGAAATCTTTTTTCACGATCGCTTCCGCCATCGTCGTTCGAAGGGTCCTGCGGCTGTAAGGCGTCGAGATGAACGGGGGAGTGGTGACCGTCTTGCGCCAGAGATTGGCGACTGGCCCTCAATATTTCACCATCCTTGGGCTCGCTCTAGGGTCTATGCGCATGAATCCGACCATACTTTAACCCCCCGTTGGTAGGGGTTCGGCTGCGTCAATCCTCGGCAGAATGCGATGGCTACCGTATTTCTCTCAGATCGTCATGACCAATCTAGATACCGAAGATAAGGAATCGTCATCGCTGCTGTTCGTAGCGAAATGCACGATGGTGTGCACACTTCTAGTCGCCACTATTGTTGCAGCCATCTACGCATTCGCCTTTTGGGGTAGGTCGATTGAAACGCAGCCCGACGCTTGGGGTCAGCTTGGCGATTACTTTGGCGGCGTAATGAATCCCATAGTCGGTTTAGCGACTGTAGTGCTGATCTTCGTTACTGTCCGCATACAAACCCGGGAGCTGCGCTCTTCGCTCGAAGAACTTCGGCAATCGAACCTAGTACTCGAAGCACAACTAAAATCGACGGCGCGGCAGAATTTTGAGCAAACCCTATTCGCATGGCTTAGCAACTACCGCGATCTTCTGGACTCTGTCGTGGTTATCGGTGAAACAACAACCTTTACCGGACGAAGAGCCCTACATTCGATGTACCTCAGATTTATTTCGCCGAAAAGGTTGTTGACATCGAAGATAGAAGCTGTGGCTCCAATACGACGCGTGATGATCGAAGCAACGCGGAACCGTGGGCATCTCACCGAACAGATGATCGATTCTATCGAAGAAGCCCCGCGCACGGCGCTAGTAGCCTTTGCCGAGGAGAGTTTCGGCGAGCTGTATGCGGAACACGAATATCAACTCGACAGTCTTTTCAGAACATTGTTCCGTATCTTCCGTTGGATAGACGAGCACGAGGAGCTGAGCGTCGAACAGAAGTGGTTCTACGCCGCGCTTGTTAGAGCACAGTTATCGTGGACGGAGCTTGCTTTCCTGTTCTACAACGGTTTGTCTGCAAGAGGCTCGCCATTTGCCACCATCGCAAACAAGTATGCAATATTCGATAACCTAAATCTCAACTCAGACATTGCGTTGTGGATCACAAAGTTGTCGAGGATCCCGGATCCCTACGGTATTGCAGCGTTCAATTCCGCCGAGGCTAAACGACTGCTTAGAGGAAACTGCCAGGAAGATCGGGGCAGGGCGGAAACGTCCTCGCGTTGCTTGCAGCAACTGTGATGACGATTACGTAAAGCCTGAAAGTCTAAAAATTAGACTCATCCCAGAACAGCGGCCGGTCACCTCAACGCGCAATTGTGTGGTCAACTACGTTGACAGGTATGCGGCCCGGGCCTTCTATCAGCGAAAGCCGTAGCAACGCTAGCTACTTGTCTATCCATTGGTGCTCCGCGAACCAGGCTGGGTCGACTGAGTACGGGGTAGCCTTCAGAGGAAGTGGGTGCCGCGTCCACCCCACCTCTGCACTAGGTAACTCACACAAAGGCCGTGGGAAAATGGGAGCCTCTCGTACCAGAAATTGCTTGGAGGAAAATGGCAAACAACCTTTTTGTGTCCTATGACCTGATGGCGGAAGGACAAAACTACGAACGGGTAGCGGCGGCCATCAAGGCATTGGGGAGCTGGGCAAAAGTTCACAAGTCGCTATGGTATGTGAACTCAAGTTTCACTGCTTCGCAGGCGCTGGATTATCTCCAGGCTGCCGTCGATCATAACGACAAGATCCTTGTTATTGATACGACAAATAACAGCGCAGCCTGGAATATCCTTGACCCACAAGTGGCAGCGCATATCAAGGAAAACTGGATCAAGTAACACCTACGCATTCAGCTGAGAACTGAATGCGTAAAAGCCTGCCTTAGGTCTATCCGACTCGCGTTGGTATCAGCGCAAGTCGGGCCAAAGCTCATCGAAGATGAGTTCGTTTAGAACTAGGCGGGATAGGTCGCGCTACTTTGAGGCAAGCTGCCTCTCCAGCTCAGTTTGCCAAGACTATCTCGCGCCGTGCTCCGCGTGCCTCAAGTTCCACCTCTCCTCCGACGATGGGCGGGCGGGCGTAATACTCGAGTACTCCATTGCGGAGCGCATTGCCGAGCCCTCCGAGCAGTTCCGGGCTCAATAGTTTTGGAATTTCCGCAACGTGAAAGATGGCCAGTTGATTTACATCGGTCCACGTTAGGCCAGCTTGCGTCAGGCTCGTGCCGATAGTATCGATGGTGAACTTGGCTCGCTTGGCCATCGCGGCAGGGCTAGTATCGCCTTCTTCAACAACGGTACCGTCACGCATGATGTCTGCGGTGCCCGAGAGGCAAAAGCCTCCCTGACGCGCCGACGTCGGTGCGGTAAAGCTGAATGCACACATCGACGGATGCTCCGGTGCATTCAATGCAAGTGCAATGTTGGAGCGGCAGACCGCACTCAAATCTCCGTACAGTAGTCCCCAACGTTTCAACTGCTCAAGATACGGAGTGTTGAAGCTCGACCAATCGGCCGGTGTGAGTTGTGCCGGGACGCGCATTTCGATTCCGCAGAAAGACTGGACAGGCCGACCAATGCCCCGCAAGTAGTTCTCGATGAATACGTAGGCGTCTGCTAGCGGCAGCCAGTTTTGCAACTGCACACGTACAACTTCGAACCCATCGTGCGGAACGATGCCGGTGCAGTACGCGATGCCACCGGGAAGGACGCGATAGCCTCCGACTTTGTTATCCAGCATGTGTGCGTAAGGGCCAGTGGGGATCGCCTCTATGACGGAGGCATTGAGGCTGTTCGACAGGGTATTCATGGTGTGAGTCCGTGAGTCAGATGGACGCCATATCCAGGCATCGGGCGTTAAGGAAGGTCTAACTCCACCGGAGCAAACCAATTGGTAAGCGACAGCCCACCGTCGACGACAATTGACGCGCCGGTGACGTAGGACGAGATTCGATCTGACAGTACTGCCAGGGCCAATGGAGCAAGGTCCGAGCTTTGGCCCAGGCGACCCAGCGGGATGTGCTGTGTAAGGGAAGGGTCTGCCACGAACCCACCGGCGGCTATTGCGCCTGGCACCAACGCGTTCACACGAATGCCGAATCGGCCGCAAGCCTTGGCCAATTCCTTGACCAGCATAGCTAGCGCCGCTTTTGCGGTACTGTAGTGCGGAAGATTGCGTGGCGTCGTCGCGTGAAGCGACGTGAGGAAAAGAAACGAGCCGGGCTCTCGCGCATCAATTAGTTTGCGGGAGAATTCCTGCGCCAAGTGAAAACCGGCATCGACGTTGACAGAGCGCATGACGTTCCATGTTGCACGGTCCACGGTGAAGATGTGGTCGCTTTCTTTACGCGCAGGCGATGCACTGTGCACGAAATGAGTAACAAGGCCAATCTCTGAAGATGCGTAGTCAATCAGCGCCGTACAGCCTTCGGGCGTCGAAAGGTCTCCGTGCCACGGCTTGGCTAAGTCCGGGCGCGGGCAACTGTTGATTGCGTCGTCGATTCTGCGGCGGTCAACGTCTGCAAAGATTGTTGGTACCCCTTCGCCGACCAATGCTGAAGCGATTGCTCGACCGATCCCATTGCCCGCCCCGGTGACTACCGCAGCATGCTTGGTGGGGTCGAAGGCGTTCGTAAACAAGCTCATGGTGGCCTCTCTGGGCTAAAAATTGGGCGAAGGCGGCTCGGAAGCCTGAGAATCACCTCAGCAAGATCGCTTTCGCGTGCACCGGAGAATCTGGTGCGCTGCGACTGGCGGCCGCTCGAACTCAAGTCATCGCGGCTAGAGGGCCGCGATGAATCGACGCATGGGCTAGCAGCAGTGCACGCAATTTCACGACTGTCCTGGTGAACGGGCAGTCTTTGGCGTTAGATTGTCGCCATGTCGATGACGAATCGATACTTGACGTCGCTCTTCTTCATACGCTCGAAGGCGGCCTCAATGTCCTTCATGTCAATCATCTCGATGTCCGAAGTGATGCCATGTTTGGCGCAGAAATCGAGCATCTCCTGTGTCTCCGGGATCCCGCCAATTAGCGAGCCAGCTAGCTGGCGACGCTGGAAGATCAGATTGGCAACATTGGGCGACGGATGGGAGGTGTCAGGCACGCCCACCATCGTCATCGTGCCGTCTCGCTTGAGCAGTGCCATGAAGGCATCCAGGTCATGCGGTGCCGCGACAGTGTTGAGGATGAAGTCAAAGCTCTTTGCGTGTGCCGCCATCTCGTCGGCATTGCGAGAAACTACGACCTGGTCGGCGCCAAGGTCTCGAGCATCCTGAATCTTCGCCGGAGAGGTTGTGAATGCAACCACCTCAGCGCCCATCGCGTGTGCGAGTTTGATCCCCATGTGGCCTAGACCGCCGATGCCGACAATCCCTACCTTCTTGCCGGGACCGACTTTCCAATGGCGCAGTGGAGACCACGTGGTCACGCCAGCGCACAGAAGTGGCGCAACTGCGGCCAAGTCAGCTTCGCCGTGTGAGATCTTCAATACGAAGTGTTCATCGACGGTGATGCCTGCCGAGTACCCGCCAAACGTATTTTCGCCACTTCCGTCGAGCCAGCCGTTGTACGTTTGAAGCCAGCCGTGCGGCCCTTCGCAGTACTGCTCAAGGCCGTCGTGGCAAGAATCGCAATGGCGGCAGCTACCTACCATGCAGCCGACACCGACTACGTCACCGACCTTATGCTTGGACACTGCGCTGCCGACGGCAGTCACGCGTCCAATGATTTCATGTCCGGGAACGAGTGGGTAACGCATCCCAGGCCATTCGCCGCGGGCGGCGTGCAAATCTGAATGGCACACGCCGCAATAGAGGATATCGATGGCGACGTCTAGTTCCCCCACTTCGCGACGGGGGATGGTGGTCGGTGCAAGCGGTGTGGTCGGCGACTGCGCCGCGTAGGCTTTTGTTTGCATGAGTTTAGGTTGTTACCTGTTCATTTCGTGGGCGTTTGTAACCAGCTGACAGCGCGTCAAGCGTTTGGCAGTTCGGTCAGGCTGTATAGGTGACTTCAGCCGTCCAGGCGTCGTTGGGTTGGCTGTGGAGTTTCCAAAATTCCTCTGCGATGCCTGCGGCCTCAATTGAGTCGGGTTTCACGAACGCGGCGACTGTTACCGATGCGACATGCACACCTTGGGTCTTGGCTGTGTTGAAGAGCCCGTGGGCCAAAGCACGGATTCCCGCCTTGCCAAGACTCAACGACAAGTACTCGGGATTGGGGCTGATCGCGAAGAATCCACCAGTCAGTAGGATTGCTCCCGACTTCCGTGTACTCATACCGGGCATGGCAGCCTGCGCTGCAACAAGCGCTCCGCCAATGTTCACAGAAAGGTCAGAGACAAACGTATCAGTCGGCTGATTCGCTAGCGTTGCCTGCCTCAGAATCGCTGCGTTGTAGTGCAGGACGTCTACAGCTCCCCGTTGGCTTTCCACGCTATTGACGAGTTCAACGAGTGCGTTGGGGTTGCTGGCATCAACGGCTCTTGCCTCGGCTGAGTAGCCTTGAGCAATCAACCGATCGCTTAGTTGGCGCGTGCGTTCCAAGTCGCGAGCAGAAAGTACGACATGGAACCCTTCGCGGGCGAAGCGCTCTGCAGTAGCGAAGCCGATGCCGGGTCCCGAACCGATGCTAAGAAACGTCTTCATTTTTTGTGTGCGGATGCTAGGAAGTGTCTAGATCCACGAAGACTAGCAAATGCATAATGAGAGATAATCCGGCAAACACGCAGAAATATCATGCAAGATATGCAGGAATTGCTCAGCAAGGTGAGCTTGGAAGAACTCTCAGCCTTTGTTGCGGTTGTTGAAGCACACAGCTTCACGGATGCGGCGAAGACTGTTGGGCGGGACGCGACCATTGTGTCGCGCCGCATCGGGCAACTGGAGCAACGTCTGGGGGTTCGGTTGCTTTCACGCACGACCCGACGGGTAGTCCTGACCGAGGTCGGCGCCCTTTACTACAAGAGGGTTCGGGCTCTATTGGACGAGTTAGGCAGCGCCAATGAGGAGGCCAGCAATTTCGCAGCGAGTCCTCAGGGCCTATTGCGCATATCTCTACCGGTCACGTTCGGCCGGCGCTGGATAGCCCCACTTTTGCCTGGTTTCTTGGCCAAACATCCGAAGATTAGGGTCGATGCAAGATTCGCAGATCGCTACGTCGACATCGTTGCCGAGGGCTTTGACGTCGCGGTTCGTGTTGGTGTCCTACGTGATAGCTCGCTGGTCGCTCGTCGCATAGCGCCATTTCGAAACTTGCTGTATGCAGCGCCGGCGTATATCCATACGCGTGGTTTGCCGAAAGAACCCGAAGATCTTGAGGCTCACGCGTGTCTCGGGTTCATCAATCACGCTAGCTGGCCGGACTGGGTGTTGAAGAAAGGGGTACAGCAAAAGACAATCCGGCCCATCGGCCCCCTGAACTCGGATAGCTCCGAGGCAATCTTGCAGGCAGCAATCGAAGGCGCGGGAATCATATTGACGCCAGACTGGCTCGCCGATGCAGCGGTAAGAGCAGGTGAATTGGTCCAAGTACTGACCGATTGGCAGGCGGCGGAAGAGGGCGGTATCTATGCAGTGATGCCGCCAGGACGGCTAGTGCCCTCCAAAACTCGAGTTTTCGTTGATGAAATTGCTCATGCGGTCTTGGCAGGGTTGGACCATGAGCGAGCAAAAACGAGAAGGCGAGTGGCAAAACGCAAGGATGGCTAGGTCGGGCGGGGCGTGGATGTAGCCACGCGACTCCGCGTCCGCACCTCAGCATTCCCGAAGGCGTTCCCTGCGCCTACTGCAGCAAATCTGTTGGTAAAACGCTCTGGACGAGCGCTTCCAAAAAGCCGTTCGCGATTTGAATCTATGACTGTCCGCTGCAGTGGGCTTCACCGAGACCTATCGTGAATTGCCATTTTCGGCTGCTTCGGAAATGCGTTGCGCGAGGAGTGTCGCCGCCGCTTGCCGACTATGTGAAGGACGCTCCACCAGACCAATTTCCCGGAAGAAGGTCGCACTGCCTAAGTCGAGTACTGCAACGCCTTTGGGAATCTCGAGAGCGTCTGTCATGGGTAGCAGCGCTACACCAAGCCCGTGGCGGACGAGTTGTGCGATGCCTTGGAGTTCGTCTAGTTCGATTGCATCCTTCACGGAAATTCTTGTGCGCCGCAAGAATTGGTCGACCAGCCTGCCACCGAAGGAGCCACGGTCGTAGCGGATAAAGGGTTCGTTCTCCAGCAACTCTTTCCAATCTGTCCTTTTGAGCTTTTGAGGTGCTAACAGCACAAAGGGTTCGGAGCGAAGCACTCGCCATTGGAGGTCAGATGGCAAGGCGAAGGGAGGCTTGATCATCACGGCAATATCGACTTCGCCGGAATCTACCTGTCCAAGCAGGTTGAGTGACACACCAGGCATCAATCGGATCCGATACCCGGGGTTCTCATTGCGAAAGACTGCGAGGGCATCTGCTAGGAATGACACCTGGGCCGACGCAATTGCACCAACCCGAATCAGGCCGGTGCGCGGGCTGCTTGCTGTACGCCCCAGCTTTCCATAGACGGCCATCATCTCTTCAGCAACCGCTAGCGCCTCACGACCAGAGGTATTCAAGACGGCGGACCGACCAGTGCGGTCGAACAGAGGAAATCCAAGCTCTTCCTCGAGCCTGTGGATTTGTGCGCTCACGGCCGATTGCGTGAGACCAATGTGGGCTGCTGCATTTGCGAAAGTACCGTAACGCACGACGGCCATGAAGGTCTGGAGTTCTCGAAGCATAGGTGTTGATCACAAATATTGTTGCTAAGGGCAAAAATATATCGCTTTTTTTGTATGGTGGACGGCAATAGACTAGCTTCACTTGCTGGCTTTGCAAAGATATTCCGGTGTTGCCAGCCGCCGAAGTACCCCCATGAATGCCATGACGACTACTCAAAACATGCCTCCGTTTCACCTCGCCTTCCCTGTCAACAATATCGCTGAAGCGCGCCAGTTCTACGGCGAGTTGCTGGGCTGCCCTGAAGGCCGCAGTGCTGAAGATTGGGTTGACTTTGACTTCTATGGTCACCAGATCGTTGCCCACCTGGCACCGGACGAAGTTGGTCATCGCAAGACCAGTGCTGTCGATGGCGACGCGGTTCCCGTGCGTCACTTCGGCGCAGTTCTGTCGATGGCGCAGTGGGAAGCTCAGGCCGAGAAGCTGAAGGCGGCAGGCATCAAGTTCATCATCGAACCGCACATTCGCTTCAAGGGCGAGCCTGGCGAACAGGCAACGATGTTCTTCCTGGATCCGTCGGGCAATGCCCTGGAAATCAAGGCGTTTGCTGACATCAGCTCGCTGTTCAAGAAGTAACACCATCCTTGGTGATCAACGGCGATGGGGGTAGGTCGGATTCCCCATCGTCGATAGCCGCAAAGACGGCACCAAAACAACACGACCATTCTCCTCAGCTCTGACTTCAGCACACAGATGCAAAGACATCTCGGTGTTGACGCGTGCGTCGACAGCAGGTGCGTGCGCAGTAGTTTCCCTTCTTTCCCGCGGACGGATCCCATCCGCCGCATGTTGGGCTCATTAGCTCAAGTCGAGACTGATTCAAGGAGAAATCATGCATAAGACCCTTCGTGTATTCGCTGCAGTAGCGCTGCTGGCGGTGGTTGGCGGCGTCAACGCCGCGGACTTGGGGCCGACGCTCCAGAAGGTTAAGGACACTGGCGTTATTACACTCGGTGTACGGGATTCATCTGTTCCCTTCAACTACAACCTCGGTGGTGTCCGTCAGGTTGGTTACTCCTACGACATCAATCTGAGGATTGTGGACGCCGTTAAGGACCAGTTGAAGCTCCCGAACCTGCAGGTCAGGGAAATCCCGATCACTTCGCAGAACCGAATTTCTCTGCTTCAAAACGGCACCATCGACATTGAGTGTGGCTCGACCACAAACAACCTCGAGCGCCAAAAGCAAGTCGCGTTCTCGAACACAATCTTCATCATCGGTACCAGGCTGCTGACACGCAAGGACTCAGGCGTGAAAGACTGGTCTGACCTTAAGGGTCGAAACGTAGTTGTCACTGCGGGTACGACGTCGGAACGCTTGCTTCGCAAGATGAATGATGACCAGAAGCTTGGTATGAACATCATCAGCGCTAAGGATCATGGCCAATCATTCCTTACGTTGGACTCGGGTCGTGCGGTCGCATTCATGAACGACGATGCAATCCTGTTTGGCGAACGTGCGAAGGCAAAGAACCCCCAAGAATGGGTGGTCGTCGCCAGACCGCAGACGCAAGAAGCCTACGGCTGCATGCTTCGGAAAGACGACGCGTTGTTCAAGAAGGTGGCTGACCAGGTCATCGCCGGTTTGATGAAGGACGGATCCATCAACGCGATGTACACAAAGTGGTTCACGCAGCCGGTACCTCCCCGTGGCTTCAGCGTTGATTTCCCGATGTCGGATGAGATGAAGGCTCTCATTCGCAATCCCAATGACAAGGCTCTCGACTGATTAGTCGCCTTGCTTCCCAGGAAGCGGAAACGAGTTTTCCGCTTCATCCTCCTGACTACGTCGTCAACATTCCGATGCTATCCAACCTACTCAATGCGGTGAAGCCTTCACCGACGCTTGCTATCACCAAGACCGCCGGCGAGATGCGACGGCGTGGGGTCGATGTTATCGGTTTGTCGCAAGGCGAACCGGATTTTCCGACTCCTGAACACATCTGCGAGGCGGCAAAGCAGGCTATCGATGCTGGCGCAACGCGCTACACAGATGTCGATGGAACACGGGAACTGAAGGAAGCCATCGCCCGGAAGTTCTGGCGAGATAACAGTTTGTCGTATGAGACAACTGAGATCAGCGTAGGAACGGGTGGTAAGCAGGTCATCTTCAACGCACTCCTCGCGACGATCAATGTGGGAGATGAGGTAATCATTCCCGCTCCCTACTGGGTGTCCTATCCAGACATGGTTCGTCTGGCTGGAGGCGTTCCAGTTGAAGTGGAGTGCAGCGAGCAGCAAGGCTTCAAGGTAACGGCTGCCCAACTCAAGGCCGCAATCACGCCGCGAACCAAGTGGATCATTTTGAATTCCCCGAGCAACCCGACGGGTTCTGGGTACTCGCGCACTGAGCTCGCGGAGATTGGCGAAGAGCTTTTGAAACACCCGCACGTGCTGGTGATGACCGATGACATGTACGAGCATATTCGCTACGACGGCTGGCAATTCTCGACAATTGCATCGGTTGTGCCTGAGCTACGCGATCGCACGCTGACGGTCAACGGTGTCTCCAAGTCATACGCCATGACCGGTTGGCGAATCGGCTACGCAGGTGGACCCACGACGCTGATTCAGGCGATGAGCACCATCCAATCGCAGAGCACAAGTAATCCATGCTCTGTGGCTCAAGCCGCCGCCTTGGCTGCCCTTGATGGATCGATGGAATTCATCACGCCGCGCAATCAGGCATTCCAGCGCCGGCGAGATGATTGTCTTTCGGCGTTGAACTCCATTGAAGGCTTGAGCTGCCGAAAGCCAGAAGGAGCGTTCTACCTTTTTCCGTCGTGCGGCGGTCTAATTGGTAAGGCGACCCAGGATGGAGTCGTCCTTAGGAATGATGTCGACGTTTGCCAGTACTTCCTGGATCGCGCCCACGTGGCGGCTGTGCCTGGTAGCGCCTTTGGGCTGGAGGGCTACTTCCGGATTTCTTTTGCGACATCCGACGAGCGACTTGCCGAAGCGTGCAAGCGTATCAAGGAAGTCTGTTCCGTACTAGCGTAAGGAGTGTAATCAATGGATTTGGGAATCGCCGGAAAGCGTGCGCTGGTGCTGAGCGCGGGTGGCGGGCTAGGGTGCGCCATCGCTGTCGCGCTTGCCAAGGAGGGTGTTGAAGTCTGCATCTCGGATCGCGACGAAGGAGCACTTAAGGCCACCGCTGACAAAGTTGGTGGTACCGGCGCTCGAGTTCATAGCTTCGTGTGGGACCTGGGCGTCCAGGAGCAATGGGTAGGTGGCGCGAAGTCCGTGCTATCTGAGGTCGGTGGTATCGACATCCTTGTGAACAACACCGGCGGGCCGCAACCAGGCCCGGCCTTTGGTCACTCTACGGCCATTTGGCACGAAGCTTTCAATTCCATGGTGCTGTCTGTGGTGGGAATTACAGACATCCTCCTCCCCGGTATGCGGGAGCGTGGTTGGGGGCGCATCATTACAAGTACGTCGTCCGGAGTTATCTCGCCGATTGCAAATCTGGCGTTGTCGAACGCTACTCGGATTTCGCTCGTAGGCTGGTCTAAGTCTCTGGCGCGAGACGTGGCGCGCGATGGTGTAACGGCAAACATCGTTGTCCCGGGGCGCATCGCCACGGCGCGCACAAAGTTCCTGGATTCGGCGAAGGCGAAAAGGGAAGGACGCGAAGCCGGAACAGTGCAGGCAGAAAGTGAGGCGAGCATCCCAATGGGACGTTATGGCACTCCTGCGGAGTACGCAGACGCCATAGCGTACCTTGCCAGCGAGAGGGCTTCCTATATTACTGGGACGACCCTGCGTGTTGACGGCGGATTGATTCCCACTGTTTGACGTACCTATCTAACTAGACGAGGAGAGCAACATGGCAGTATCTGATAGTGAAATGTTCGAGGCGTTGTCAGGCGTCACCACGGCCACGCTGACCACCATTCTCCTGAAGAAAGGGCTTCGGAATGTGTGGATCCGGGGCGCATTTCCTCTAGTCCAAGGTTCCGAGCGCATTGTTGGGCGCGCGTTCACGGTGCGCTTCGTGCCATCCCGTGAAGACCTTGCGACTCCGGAATCTTGGGCTTCTCCGAAGTCGAGCCGAGGTGCGATCGAGCAGATGCCGGCAGGATGCATCGCTGTAGTGGACGCAATGGGTGTGAAAGACGCCGGAATTTGGGGCGATATCCTTTGTGCGCGGATGGCAAAGCGTGGCGTAAAGGGACTGGTTACGGATGGGGTAGTTCGCGATTTGGCTGGCGTTTTGGGTACCGGCCTCCCAGTCTGGGCGAGTGGTGCAGCTGCGCCGCCTTCGGTGGCGGGACTAACCTTTGTTGACTGGCAGCAGCCGGTGGCGTGCGGTGGCGTGGCGGTGTTCCCGGACGATGTGATTGTCGCTGATCAAGACGGCGCCGTGATTATTCCGGCCGCCCTGGTTGCCGATATCGTGGATGCGGCTGTCGAGCAAGAGCGGTTCGAAGGCTGGATCATGGACGAAGTGAATGATGGTGCGGTCCTTCCGGGCCTTTATCCGCCGAACGAAGCCAACAAGGCTAAGTACGAAGCAAGCAAGAAGTAAGTACCGGTGTCAGTGGTGTTACGGCGATGCAGGTGGGCACCTGCATCGCTTTTTTTCGTTCGCCGCCGAGATATGCTCCATTCGGCGATTGGCGCAGGACGAATCCATACAGCCACGAAGTAACAAGAAGGCTGAAGGTCTCTTCAGGTCGGCTACAGCCCGTCGCCGCCGGGTTCTTCGGCCGCTTGGACAGTCGGGCTCTTCCCGGGTGCGGTCTCCCAAGGCGCGACACCTGAAACGGACGTTCAGATCTGGCGTATGCTCATCGCTTTACCGGACAACGGAGATATATGGCGAAGTTGAATTTGAACGGTAGAATGCCCGTTGGCGACTATATCTGGTCGATGGGGCGCACCATTGACGGGCTAGCTTGGATCGGAACATCAATTGCGTCGCTCGTACTTGCAATCGGGTTGCTCCTCGGCGTTTCGTTAGCACCGTTGCGGTACACAGACGACGCGTCCGCTATCACCGCGCTCTTGCTATATCCGGTCCTGAGCTTCGTCCTCGTGGTCCGCGCACGCTACGTTTCGCAATCTGCATGGTTCGGTGTCCTCATTTGTTGCGCATTATTTTTCGGACTCCACTTCTATAAGGGCAGAATACCTACCCTCTACGACGCAGTCAGGGTAGTAAAGTGCGCGTTCCGGAGTTGCCCAACGCCATAAGCGCTCGGGAACAGCCGTCGGTCAATGCAGGTTTCGTCCATCAAATGACCGTTGTTGGCGATATCAAAGGTCTCCTTAGGGGCGGTCAGAGGCGGTGGGACCTGAGCGATGGATCGGGCGAGCCCGGTTGCAGATTTAGCCTCTATGGCGGACCTCTAGAACAATGGCGATCCCAATTTGAGGCGTGGCAGGCTGCCCGCGGCGCGGGAGATTTCTGGGAAATGGTAAGGGAGGCTGACTGACCCTCGCTGCGCAAGGTCGCCCCTGCAACCCAGTCACCGGATCCGGACTCGAGTGAACTGGAGAGAGGCGGTAGATTCTCCCGGCACTTGCATCGTCGTGCAGGCAGGAGCCGCCAATTGTGTGAGTAGCGCCGATGCCCGTCGCAGTTGCGTCGGTTGCTTGCGGGGGGGATAGTCGAACGAACGAGACTTCTCCCAGTTGACCGGTTACGGCACTCATCCTGGATCAACCCACTCTTCAGAGTTGTTGTGCAACTTTCAGCCTTCTCAGATCGGGCTAGCGTCTAAGCGTTGCACTTCTTGCGAAGCATGGCGCTCTACCCCATGTCGGACCGTCATCCTAAACGACCACAACCTTTTGGCATAAAAAAGGATGATTCCACACGGGGGAGAGCGGCCGTTAGCCGACAGTGCTCAGTTCGACTTCGTGGGAATGTTCAACGGGACTGGCTGCGTAAGCGTCTCGGGTCGTAGGATTCGGTCGAGCTCTTCCTTTGATAGCAACCCCTTGCTCAGCACGATGTCATAGACGCTGCCACCGGTGATGTGAGCTTCCTGGGCAACGGCCGTCGCGTTCGCATATCCGATGTACGGATTCAACGCAGTTACCACACCGATTGAATTCTCCACTGTGGCGCGCAGCTTGTCTGCGTTTGCAGTAATGCCCTTGACGCAGCGCTCAGCAAGCGTCAAGCATCCGTTTCGAAGGTGGCTGACGCTCTTGAACAGGCTGTGAGCGATTATGGGCTCGAACGCGTTGAGCTGTAGTTGTCCAGCCTCAGCTGCGAAGCTGACGGTGACGTCATTACCAATGACCTCGAAGGCGATCTGATTGACGACTTCCGGGATCACAGGATTAACCTTGCCGGGCATGATGCTGGAACCGGCCTGCATCGGCGGCAGATTGATTTCGCCAAGGCCGGCTCGCGGGCCACTGGAAAGCAGGCGCAAGTCGTTGCATGTCTTGGAGAGCTTCACCGCCACGCGTTTGAGCACGCCAGAGAGCTGTACGAAGGATCCGCAATCTTGCGTGGCCTCGATCAGGTTGGGTGCGGTCTCCAGCGGAATGCCAGTAATCTCGCGCAGGCGTTGGAGAACTAGCGGTGCGTAAGAAGGATGTGCGGTAATGCCCGTTCCAATCGCTGTAGCACCGAGGTTGATTTCGCAGATAAGCATTGAGGCCTCACGAAGACGCTGTTCGTCTTCGCCCAGCATGACAGCATACGTACTGAATTCCTGTCCTAGCGTCATCGGTACCGCGTCTTGCAACTGAGTGCGACCCATTTTGATGATGTGGGCGAACTCTTCGGCCTTAGCCTCGAAAGCTCGTCGCAAGACCGCCATTGCCTCGATGAGGCCGACAATGCCAAACCAGGTAGCGACCTTGAGCGCGGTTGGGTAGACATCGTTGGTGCTCTGCCCAATGTTGACATGTTCGTTCGGGTGCAGGTGTTGATATTCGCCCTTACGGTGGCCAAGCAGCTCCAGCGCACGATTGGCAATGACTTCGTTGGCGTTCATGTTGGTCGAGGTTCCCGCACCACCTTGAATCACGTCAACAACGAACTGCTCATGGAGCGCGCCGGCCATCAGTTCCTTGCAGGCCGCCACGATTGCGTTACAGCGCGTCTCGTCGAGCAGGCCAAGCTCGTGATTGGCGAGTGCTGCAGCTTGCTTGATCGCAGCAAGTGCCTTGATTAACTCCGGGTAGATGGAGATTGGAGTACCCGTGATTGGGAAGTTCTCAACGGCGCGCAGCGTATGGACACCATAGTAGGCCTCCGCGAAGACCTCGCGGTCGCCAAGGAGGTCGTGCTCGGTTCTGAAATTTTCTACGGTCATGGCTTACGCTCCTGGCGCAAATGGGTTTAAGCGGTATGGCGAAAGTCTAGTGAGTCGACTGTTCCGTTGCTAGGCTCCATGCAAAGACAGTATCGAGAGTAGTGGGGCACAGACATCGTTATGCAAATAACGTATAGATATTTGTTGATGGCTGGACGAGGATATCTCTGGATACTCGGGGAGTAACGAGCTCGTTCTTTTCTACAGGCGAATCCAGGGCGGCGGCAGAGGTAACTGTCTGGGATTTCAGCATGGGCAGGGCACCTCTTCGCCCACAAATAGAAACGGCCCGCAGCCAAGGGTGTCTTGGCATGCGGGCCGTCTGGTAGGTATGTCTGGGCACACGCCCAGACGGAAAGCACTCTGTTAGACGGTGCTGCTCTCTACCTCGTGCTTTGCGTTTCGGTCCCACTTTGCGACAACGATTGGAGCGATTGCGTTCCCAAGGACATTAAGTGTCGTAGTGCCCATCTCCATCATGCGGAAGACGCCGGCTACGAGGGCCACACCCTCAAGAGGAAGTCCAGCACTTGCAAGTGTGGCGGAGAGGATCAGCAGAGCGAACCCCGGAACACCGGCTGCGCCCTTCGAAGTCAGAACCATCGTCACGACCAACATGATCTGCTGGCTAATGCTGAGGTCGATGCCGTAGAGCTGAGCAACGAAGATGGTCGCGACGCCAAGGAAGATGGACGCACCGTCGAGATTGAAAGCGTAGCCAACGGGTACGACGAAGCTAACGATGCGCGGCGGTACGCCAAAGTTCTTCAGCTTCTCCATCAATTGCGGCATGACGGCTGCAGAGGCTGCGCTCGAGAACGCGAGAATCAGCTCATCCTTGAAATAGCGGATCAGTGTGAAAATGTTGGTACCAGCGTACTTTGCAATCGAACCTAGAACGACAAATGCAAAGATTGCGAGGGAGAGATACACCACGGCAATCAGCTTGGCCAGCGGGAGAAGCGATGCAAAGCCAAAGGTGGCAATGGTCACCGAAATCATGCCGAAGACGCCGATTGGCGAATAGGCCATGATAAGGCCGGTCAGGCGGAACATGCCTTCCGCTACGCTGCGCATCATGGCGACGACAGGCTTCTTCGCTTCACCCGGCAACCGGTTCAGCGCGAGTCCGAACATGACAGCGAAGAAGATAATCGACAGGAGCTTGCCTTCCCCGAGCGCCGTAACGATGTTATCCGGAATGATGTTCAGGGCGATCTTCAGGACGTTGGATTCGGTGCTTTGCAGTTGAGGTGCTGAAGCATGTGCGTGGATGAGTTGGCTGTCGGAAAGCCCCACCCCAGGCTGGAAGACGTTTGCCGCGACCAGTCCGATGATGATAGCCAGCGTGGTGGCACCAAAGAAGTACACCATGGCTTTCGTTCCCATGCTGCCGAACGACTTGCTCTCATCAGAGCCGGCGATGCCTACCACCATGCTACAAAAGACAATGGGTACCACGATCATCTTCATTAGTTTGATAAAGATGTCGCCGAGTGGCTTGAGCATTTCTGCGACTAGCCAGTCTTTGTGCGCGGGATGGGTGTTGAGGTAGTACCCAACGACGATTCCAAGAACGAGGCCAATGGCTATCTGCCATACGAGGGGGATGCGCACCCTGCGAGTCGTAGCAGCATCGCCTGCAACGGAGTCGAGCAATGGGTTCGAAGTGGGGGCGTGATTCGCGCTTTGCATTGGGTCTCCAGATGGACCGCCGTGGAGATTGTTGTTGTTATCTGCGAATGTGCAGGGCCACTGACGATGAATGCCATGCCTGTGGCACAGCGGTTCACGAGTACGGGGCTGGACGGCCTCGCATCGAGTCGGGAAGTCTAGCGGCGGTCCAATCGGATTAAAAACGATATATTTTCCCGCTCACCTCCAATAATTCTGATGATTCGATGGGGCGTCCAGGTTTATCGGGGTGTTGTGTATTGTGAGATTCACATTTTCCGCGGGTGCGAAATCGATTGGCCCAGATCGCGAGCAGACCTGTACTCAGATCACCACCTGGCGAGGACTAGATCGAGTCTCGGTCGAGTGGATTTTGAAATCCGTAAGCATCAATTTTTATAGTGCTTGTGACCAAGATATATTGTTTTTTTTATTGCTGTGCTCCACCTATGATCCTCTGCACAACGAGGCCTCACAGGCCCAACTAATTCGAGTCGCGAGGAACTCCCGGCTTGTTCACCCCGCAAGATCTACATCCAGATCACGCTGAAATCGGTGTGTGCATGTCGCCTTCGTCGGCTCGACTATCGAGACGCAGACCATCATTGGAGGAGACAGAAATGCGTACAGGACCCTTGGCAAAGCGCTGGATTACCGGTCTTTCAGTTTCACTATTCGCGACAACCGCCTTCTTGGCCGGGTGTGGCGGGAGCGACGATAGCAGTAGTAGCGCCAGCACTCCGTCAACGACTCCAGCACTGCTAACGGCTGGTGCCGCAGCCACCGGCGATGACTACAGCGCCCAAGTCGCGCAGCAGGTTCTCAAGCAGGGCGGAAATGCTGTAGATGCTGCCGTTGCTACGGCGTTCACGCTGGCGGTCACCTATCCCGAGGCCGGAAACATCGGCGGCGGGGGCTTCATGAACATCTACATGGACGGCAAGCCATACTTCCTCGACTACCGCGAGGTCGCGCCGGGTGCTGCAACGAAGGATTTCTATTTGCAGTTCAAGGACGGAAGGGGAAATCAGGATCCCAACAGCAGTGTGATTGGCGCGCAGGCTGTGGGCGTGCCTGGAACTGTGATGGGCCTTTGGGAGGCGCAGAAGAAATTCGGGAAGTTGACATGGCAACAAGTCATGGCGCCGGCCATCGCGCTTGCTCGCGACGGATACCTTCCCTCGCAGCAGGCCGTAGACTGGGTCAAGTGGGTAAATACGACTTATCCGAACTCCCCCTATCCCTACAATTTGAACGAGTACTTTGGTGCCATGAAGGTGGGCGCTCTCTTTCGCCAGGCGGACTTGGCCGCTACGCTTGACCGCATTTCGTCGGGCGGTGCAGATGAGTTCTACAAGGGTAAGACTGCCGATCTTGTTGTGGCATCGATGACTCAGGATGGTGGAAAGGGGCTCATTAGTAAGGCTGATCTTGCTTCATACAAGGTGGTCTGGAGAGAGCCGATTTCCTTCAACTGGCAGGGTATGACCGTGCTCACGGCACCTCCGCCCAGCTCAGGGGGCATCGCTTTGGCTCAGCTGCTCGGAATGAAATCGACGCTGAAGAGCACGCTGTTTCAAGGGGTGACGGTCAATAGCGCACAGTACATTCATCTCAACGCGGAAATCATGAAGCGTGTGTTCGCGGACCGTGCGCAGTATCTCGGCGATCCGGCATTTGTCGATGTGCCGGTGGCAGGGCTGCTCGATTCAACCTACATTGCGCAACGTGCCGCGGAGGTCAATCCAACCTCGATTACCCCGACGGCGAACGTACAGCCTGGCGCCCCGAAGTTCCACACCACGCATTTCTCGGTGGTGGACCAATGGGGTAACGCAGTGTCAAACACGTACACGCTGAACAACCCATATGGCAGCGCCGTGGTGGTTCGGGGCGCGGGGATCGTGCTCAATGACGAGATGGATGACTTTGCCACGGTTCCTGGGCAGCCGAACGCTCTTGGGGTCATAGGTGGGGATGCCAACGCGGTGGCACCTGGCAAGCGTCCGCTGTCGTCGATGTCGCCGACGATCATGCTGAAGGATGGCAAGGTAGCGATGGTCCTCGGTACGCCTGGTGGTTCTCACATCTTTACGAACCTCTATCAAGTACTCGCCAATGTCTATGACTATGGCATGACGCTTGACAGTGCGGTGAAGAACCCCCGATTCCACCATCAACTTCCGCAAGGAACTCAAATCCAGGATGAACCATACTCGCCGCTGCCCAGCTCGCTGGTGTCTGAGCTTGGTTCGCGTGGGTACACGGTAAGTACGTCGTTCTTCAACACCGACGTGCAAGCCATTCAGATCGTGAATGGAAGCCCCGTGCCGGTCGCTGATCCGCGTGGTCGAGGCAAGGCGGTGATTGGCAACTAAGTTCGTTGCTGGCCAGCGTAGTTTCAAATCTGGGCGACGGTGTCCGTTCCAGGAGATGGAGGAACGGACAATCGTTTCCTGGTTCGCGCCGGCCGGAAGGCGTGAGTGATTTGCGTCAGCTTTTCTTACTTGCCTTCGGCTTCGCTGGAAGCATTGCCGAAGCCATCATTGCGATGCCTTTGAGCTCCGCATGGGACACGCCATCGCGCGCGGGGATCGACATGCCTTCCAGCAGGGTGTTCAGTGCCCCGCCTAGTGCATTGACGTCAGTGTTGGCCGGGAGGTGTTGGTCTTCGATTCCCCGCGCTATACGTCGCAAGAAATGGTTCTTGCCCTCTTGACGCAGCTTCTTCAATGCCTCAATGACCTCTTGGGAGTCCGGTGACACGTTGATGGCGGCTAGCACTACGAGGCACCCGCATGGTGCGCCAGGGGAGGAGAGAATCGCGGCAGACTCCGAAAAGAAGCTCCTTATTGCCTCGTGCAAGTCGGGCTCGTCGTGCATGCGCTTCCATGCGTCATCCCAATAGACGGCTTCGTAGTGACTGACTGCCTCGAGGAAAAGCTTGGCCTTGTTTCCGAACGCTGCATAGAGGCTTGGTGGATTGATTGTCATCGCCGTACACAGGTCGGCGATGGATGTGGGTTCATAGCCTCTGCGCCAGAACACGTTCAGCGCTTGGTTCAGTGCGGCCTCGCGATCAAATGCGCGTGGCCGTCCTTTCGCGCGAGACTGGGCGGGAGTGGTCGAAGTGCTCGACATGCTTTTCTAGCAACCTGAAAGAGGTGTTGACAATATCTGTAGTGGTTACTATACAATATGTATTCTGTAGTGAGAATTACAGATATTGACCGATCAACCGCAGCCACTTGACGATGGTTGCCGCAAATCTTCGTTGAAGAGACTAGGAGCTTTTATGTCTAAGAACATCAAGACTGTTTCCACTGAGGAGTACGATGACGTGGTCGCAACCGTGGTGAAGTACGTCGAAGGGCTGCGTGTGGGCAGCCCCCAGGGAGTCGCCGCAGCCTTCCACAAGGATGCCGTCATGTATGGCTTCACCAATGGCGAACTGCTCGGCGGCCCTATCAAGAACCTGCTCGATTTCGTTCAGACCCACGGCACGGCCCCTGATATCAAAACGCGTATCGACGTCATCGCGATCACGCCGACCACTGCGGTGGTGCGAGTGGACATGGAGAAGGACGCCATCGGTGCGGACTACACCGATTTCCATACGCTTCTGAAGCTGAACGGCACTTGGCAAATCGTTGCCAAGGTGTTCCATATGTACGAAGGCTAAGATTGCGCGTGTGCCTTGGCTCCATACGGCAGGGCACTTCACGTGGGAGAGAGACTTGGATATCTTGTTGGTTGGCTCGACGGGACTTGTTGGAAAGCAAGTTCTCGAACTGGCGTTGGCGGACCCCCTCGTTCAACGCGTTGTGGCACCAACAAGACGTCAGCTCCCAGGACACGACAAGCTCGTGGCACCTTTCGTGGACTATGAGCACTTACCTGATGATGCGCCTTGGTGGAACGCTGATGCCGTCATTTGTACTCTCGGAACCACGATGCGTGCCGCAGGCTCTCGACAAGCCTTCCGACGTGTCGATCACGACTATCCCCTTGAGGTTGCGAGGCGCGCAAGTATCCATGGCACGCCGACCTTTGTATTGAACTCCGCCATCGGCGCAAGCGTGTCTTCGCGATTCTTCTATAACAGGGTGAAGGGGGAATTGGAGGATGATTTGGCGACTCTGCCGTTCAGCTCGCTCACATATGTGCGGCCAGGGCTGATAGACGGTCATCGTTCGGAGTTCCGCCTTGGGGAACGACTCTTCGTCAATGCTTTGAGGCAGGTCGATTCCATTCTTCCCCGCGCTTGGCGTCTCAATCCCGCGCACGAGATTGCGATGGCACTGTTGCAAGCCGCTAAGTCTGCGCCCGCAGGTGTACACGTAGTGGCGTCAGACCAGATGGTTTGAGGTTCCTTACCTGAAGAGGGTATTCGGTCAAGGTGTCTTGAATGCGTTCTTAGCTGGGGGCATTGCCTGTCCCCTGGCGAAACCTTGAGGCATCACGCGCTATATGCGTACCAATGACGCGATAGAGGAGTAGCTCAAGCGAGTTCCCCTTTGTCCTCTCCATCGGGCCACTCCTGGCTCAGTTGGGTAGCGCAACCGAACGTTCGAGTCGTGCAGGACGGATTCCTGTTTGTTATCAATGGATTAGCTATCGCGCTTGACCTGCGTCTGACCGGGTTATGATTGTGCGATTCGCCTTCTCCAGGCCAAAGCTGACGGCGATGTTCATGGAGGCTGCACGGCGTACCATTCGGCATAGGCTCTTCGAGTGATCGGTTGTGGTGAGCGCCGCAAAGATAACAAGTTTGATCCCACTACCTCTCAGCCCCGATTTCTAGCGCTAGCAGCTGCAGCAGCAGCACAGCTCACATCCCTTACAGAACGTAAAAATCTACAGTGGGTCTAGCGCACTTGGGCAATAGCTCGCTGCAAATAGCTAGCGCACCAGTGTGAACAGCAACGGGTCATGGGCTACTCCAAGAAGCATGACTTACACCGCTATATGAGCGTGTCGAGTGCGACTTGCAGAACTGGACTATAATTTCCGTTCGTGTCATACAGTCCATCACCGAGCGAATTGCAGACCAACATATGAAACTTGCGAAATCAGCAAACGCGCTTGCCGGTCACAATGCGGGCGACGCAAAGTTCGCCTCCGTCGAGCGGTATTCGTCGGTCGCGCGAACTGTGGAGATTCTCTCGGATGCTTGGGGTTTCCTGGTTCTGCGTGAGTGTTTCTTCGGTGTTCGGAGGTTCGAGCAATTTCAGGCGCTGCTTCAAGTACCTCGGACGACGCTTGTACAACGCCTTACGAAACTCACCGAACTTGGGATTCTGACAAAGGTGCCGGTTGGTGGCCGGCATGAATACCGCTTTACTGACGCGGGGCGCGACCTGTATCCGACAATGCTCTCCCTCCTTGCGTTCGGGGACAAATGGCTCGCCGGCGACGGCTTGCCGCCACTGCAGTTATTCCACAAGTCTTGTGGCCATTCGTGTTCCCCGCGTGTTGCTTGCTCGCACTGCAATCAGAGCATCGAAGCAAAGCGGGTGCGGTACCGGGATGGTCCTGGAGCTGGCAGCGAGGTTCGCACTGAAGTAAGGAAGCGGTCGCGGCGGACTTCTGATCCTGCTGTATTGGAACGTGTTCGGCCATGTTCGGTGGCCAGAACGCTGCAGATTATTGGCGATCGCTGGTCGTTTCTAGTCATACGCGAGTTCTTCTACGGAGTGCGTCGGTTCGATGAATTTCAGTCTCGCTTAGGGATTGCTACAAACATTCTTGCCGACAGGCTACAGCGCCTGACTGAAGAGGGGGTCATCACTAAGCGCCAATATCAGGAGCGCCCCGCTCGTTTTGAATATCTCATGACTGAGATGGGGATTGATCTTTACGGGGCGATGCTCGTGATGATGCGCTGGGGCGACAAGTGGCTCTCGGGGGGTAAGCCGCCGCTAACGCTGCGGCATAGCGACTGTGATCACGATTTCTACGCCAAGGTGGTCTGTACCCAGTGCGGCGAGGAGCTAAATCCTCGTGATGTTTCTTACACCCTCCGCTATCAACTGAACGCGCCCCTTTCGGCTGCGGCTTAGTCGCTAGTCGCTCCAGCCTCAGCCATCCCTCTGCCTCGTCCATCCGCGACGAGGCCAGCATTTTCTCCGGGGCGATCCCCGGTCCATCCTCGGCGCCTCCGACTTGCGCGTGCTTATCCCTCCCGCCGCTTGACTCCCTAGGAATTGCCTCCTCCCGAAGGCCCCTAGGGAAAAAGTTACTTGCATAACTAAATTGTAATGGCTACGCTTTGGCAAAAAGCAAGGGTATTTAGGAGGAAGGCGATGTTTTCATCGCTTGCATTGTTGAGTTCAGACGACGGAGACAGAAATGAAAAAGAGTGTCTTATCGAGCATTTATGCCGCACTATCGTTCTTCACGATTGCCGGGCACGTGCAGGCTCAAAGCAAGATTTCGGATGATGCGGTGAAGATCGGTGTGCTGACCGATATGTCAGGGCAGTTCTCACACGAATCCGGGGAGGGTGCCGTCACTGCGGTGAAGATGGCTGTGCAGGACTTTGGCGGCAAAGTCCTGGGCAAGCCAATTGAAGTCATCGTGGCTGACCACCAGAACAAGCCTGACGTGGCAGCTACGCGGACACGGGAGTGGTTTGACACTCGTGGAGTGGACTTGGTCACGAACCTGATCAATTCTGCGGTCGCACTCTCCGTCGTAAACGTCGCGAAGGAGAAAAACCGGATCGCTATCATCAACGGTTCCGGGTCGTCACGACTTACAGGCGAAGCATGCACGCCAAACAGTATCCATTACACGTATGACACCTATGCCCTTGCTACTGGCACAGCAAAGGCTCTGATTGGGCAGAAGTTTGATTCGTGGTACTTCCTTACCGCGGACTATGCCTTCGGTCACTCACTTGAGGCGGATGCGATGCAAGTTGTGAAGGCCAGCGGCGGCACTGTGGTGGGAGCAATTCGCTACCCTGTGGACGCGAGCGATCATTCTTCATTCTTGCTTCAGGCGCAGGCTTCCAAGGCGAAAGTGGTGGCGCTGGCCGGATCTGGTAAAGGATTCGTCAACGCAATGAAGGCTGCGTCGGAATTCGGACTCACTGGAAAGCAGAAGATCGCTGGTCTACTGGTGTGGGATACAGATATCCACGCCCTTGGCCTGAAGCAAGCTCAAGGGCTTGTCCTCACGACTGCGTTCTATTGGGACCGTAACGAAGCCACGCGTGCCTGGGCGAAGCGCTTCTACGACAAGATGAAGCGGATGCCGCATATGGGCGACGCAGGAGACTACTCATCGACGATGCACTATCTCAAGGCCGTCCAGGCTGCTGGCACCGACGACGCTAGCGCTGTCATGGCGAAAATGAGGGAAATGCCGATCAACGATTTCTTCGCAACAAACGGCCACATTCGGGCCGACGGTCGCATGGTCCATGACATGTACGTCTATCAGGTCAAGGCACCGGGCGAGTCCAAGTATCCGTGGGACTACCTGTCTCTGTTGAAGACGATTCCCGCGAACGAAGCTTTCCGACCGCTAGCGGAGAGTAAGTGCCCATTGATTGGAAAGTAGTCGTCATAGTTGCTTCATGCCCGGAGCGACTTGCCCGTTCAGAGCTGACGTTCTAGTCATGCGCCGCAATCGAACTCCTGGCCTGGCTCCTGATCCCTGCGCCGAGACGCAGCAAGCCACGTCCCCTCACGACAAGGGCGACCACGACCTTCTGGCGTTGGGAGAGCGCATCCGCTCGCTGCGAGCATCGCGGGGTATGTCGCGCAAGGATCTGGCGCGACATGCCGGCGTCTCGGAGCGCTATTTGGCAGTGCTGGAAGGCGGCGCTGGCAACGCTTCGGTGCTGCTGTTGCGCAAAGTAGCGAGTGCGTTGGACGTGACGCTGCCGGTGGTGCTAGCGGATGTGGAAGGGTTTAAAGGGCAGCATGCAGCCGATTTCGCTCAAATGATCCAGTGGTTGGCACGATTGTCGGACGAAGACTTCATGCGTGCGCGCGAAGTATTTCGCCATGCTTTTGCGCCAACGGGAGCGGGCTGTGACGCGCGTAATCGCCGTATCGCGCTTATTGGCCTGCGGGGAGCTGGCAAGTCTACGCTGGGCCGGGCGCTGGCCGAGGCCCGGGATGTGCCGTTTATAGAGTTGCACGCCGAAATTGAGCGAGAGGCTGGCACAAGTCTGTCGGAAATACATGCGCTGTATGGGCAGGCGGCCTACCGTCGCTATGAGTTACGGGCGCTCGAGCGCACTGTGCTCGAGCACGACCGGTTCGTGTTAGCCGCACCCGGTAGTCTGGTGTCTCAGCCGGCTACGTTCAATCTCCTCTTGACGCGGTGCTATACCGTCTGGGTGCGGGCGTCACCGGAAGAGCATATGGCGCGAGTAGTTGCCCAGGGTGATATCCGCCCCATGGAAGGCAGCGGCGAAGCAATGGCCGATCTGCGTCACATTCTTCATGCGCGAGCGCCTCTCTACGCCCGAGCGGACCTGACAATCGACACGAGCGGCGAAGATCCTGCGACAACGCTGCAAAGGCTGCGCACACAACTCCCCATTGCGGCTCTTTAGCCCGGAACGATAAGAATCATTCGACAGCCCCGTGGCGAGTCGCATCTCCAGATTTTTGGGGGAGGCTCATATACAGCGAGCTGCGTTGTGACATCAACTGGTTGCTGTGAACGAGCCGGATTCCTTCGATCCAACTGCCGCCCCCGGGAAGTGGTGACCTTTCTGCGAATGTCCGACGTGCAGACTTGGTTGCTTCTAGTTGCGGCGAGCACGATCTGTTTCTGACGACATCCATGGCGGACCACCTGAGCATTTCGGGAGAGGGCAGTGCACCGCCGGCCGGACTACAGTCATGGCACCTAGCGTTGCGCATACAAAACCGGCGTCTCCTTCACCTTCTAGGGATTTCCCTCGTTAATGCAAGTGCCTAACAGGTTGCATTGAGCCAAAAAGCTCAAGTTTTATCTTGCGCAGCAAGTTAAATAGTCTAATAATGCAAGTGACACTCAGCACCTAACCCATCGTCATGAAAAGCTTCGAATTTCACAATACTCGGTCGTTGGTAGTCGAACGTGGCGGCGCCGCGAAGTTGCATGAGCGCATTGCGGCGATGGGCTGCAGCAGTGTGCTCATAGTCACGGATCCGGGTCTGCTGGCCGCGGGCGTTCTCGAGGGAGCGTTGGCAGGACTTGCTAATCATGGTCTGCGCGCAACGGTGTTTTCGGATGTGCAAGCTGACCCGCCGGAACACGTGATTCTTGCAGCGGTTGCTGCCGCAAGAACTGCCGAGGTGGATTGCGTTGTAGGCTTTGGTGGCGGAAGCTCGATGGACGCTGCCAAGCTAGCAGCCTTGCTGGCCTGCAGCGGCGAACAGATCGCAGAAGTCTATGGCGTCAATCAGGCGAAGGGCCCGCGCCTACCGCTGATCCTCGTGCCGACGACCGCTGGTACCGGTTCCGAAGTAACGCCGATTTCGATCGTGACCACTGGGGTGGGGGAAAAGAAGGGTGTCGTCTCTCCAGTGCTTCTGCCCGATGTGGCTCTGCTCGATGCTGAGTTGACGTTAGGACTGCCGTCCCAAGTAACCGCCGCGACTGGCATCGATGCCATGGTTCATGCCGTCGAGGCGTTTACCAGCAAACGGCTGAAGAATCCCATCTCTGATTGTCTTTCTCGCGAAGCGCTCAGTCTGCTCTCCGGATCAATTCGGCGAGCGTGCGTCGACGGGGGAGATCTGGAGGCTCGCGAGCATATGCTGATTGGCGCCTGTCTAGCTGGTATGGCCTTCGCGAACGCTCCCGTTGCTGCAGTACATGCGTTGGCGTATCCAATCGGCGCGCGATTTCATGTGCCGCACGGCTTGTCCAACTCGCTGGTCCTCGCACCTGTAATCCGGTTCAACATGGTGAGCGCGGCCGGCCAGTATGCGGAATTGGCGCCTATCGTCATGCCAAGGGCGACAGGAAGCGAGCACCAGAAGGCTCAAGCCCTGGCAAAGTACCTAGGTGACCTCGCCGGCGATCTCGGTCTTCCGACGCGTTTGCGCGATGTTGGAATTTCCGACCTCGATGTGAACCTGCTCGCGTGTGATGCGATGAAGCAAACACGGCTGCTGATCAACAATCCGCGAGAGCTTGGCTTCGATGATGCCGTTTCTTTGTACCAGGAGGCGCTGTGAGCGAGAAAGCTGTTCCCACCCGGCGCGAGTCATATTGGCATTTCGAAACGATGCCGACTCGTTGGGGCGACAACGATTCCTATGGCCATGTCAATAACGTTGTGTATTACGCGTTCTTCGACAGCGCCGTGAACCGACACCTCATTGAACGTGGCGCTCTCGATATCGCTTCCAGCGAGGTCGTAGGCCTCGTCATTGAGACACGGTGCACCTTCTTCGCATCCATGGGGTTTCCGGACATTGTCAACGTCGGACTCAAGGTGGTGCATCTGGGAAAAAGCAGTGTCCGCTATGAAATTGCTCTTTTCCGAAACGATGCCGAAGAGTGTTCCGCCTTGGGGCACTTCGTTCATGTCTACGTTGATCGCGCTACAAATCGACCCGTGCCCATTCCCGAAGCGGTTCGAACAGTGCTGCAAGCATTGTCGGATTGAACGGAAAAGCTCAGATAACAGGAGGGACAACAGATGGAAATGGTTGGTGAGGCACGCCTCGAGGCGGCGCGCGAGTTGGTGTGGGAGGCTCTCAATGACCCCGCCGTACTACAAGCGAGCATCCCTGGATGCGAGTCGCTCGAGCGGACCGCTGATAACGAGTTCACGGCAACGGTCATTTCAAAAGTCGGTCCGATCAAAGCACGCTTTGCCGGTAAGGTCTCCCTGTCCAACATGGTGCCTCCCAAAAGCTATACCCTGACCGGAGAAGGGTCCGGCGGCGCAGCAGGATTTGCCAAGGCGGATATTGAAGTTTCGCTCGACGCGCTTGAGCCGACCGTCACGATGCTCCGGTACGGCGTCAAGGCTAACGTGGGCGGGAAGCTGGCACAGCTCGGCTCACGCATGATTGATGCCGCCGCCCGAAAATCGGCTGACGACTTCTTCGATCTGTTCGGCAAGCAGGTTAATTCTCGGGCGGAGAAGGCGGCTCCCGCCAACGGGGCGTCTTTTGATATCAACGAGCTGGTAGCCGGGGCGCCTGCAGCGGAATCCGCCGAGTCGGTGGCCTCCGCTGCGAACCACGCTGCCACCGCGAGTGCTGCAGTGGAATCGCATGGTGCGGCGCACCGCGCTGCGGATGAGTCGCCTGCTTCGGCCGCTCCAGCGAAAAGCGCGCCAACGCCCCACTCGCAGGAGGCTGCGCCGAGCCCTGCTGCACACCAAGCTGCAGTGATGGATGTTTTGACGTCGGAAAAGATCAAGGTTTGGATCTCCGACCAGATCGCTGTGGTAACCCTCAATCGCCCAAAGAGCCGCAACGCGATGACGTACGCGATGTGGCTGGCAATCCCGACCATTCTCGCCGCCCTGGACAGGAATCCGGAGGTTCGAGCTGTGCTGATCACCGGTGCAGAAAAGGACTTCTGCGCAGGCGCTGACATCGCGGAGTTTGAGAAGGTGCGTTCCGATGTTGCGCAGGCGACGGCCTATGAGGTGGCGGTAGACGCTTGCTGTGATGCGATTACCAAGATCTCGAAGCCCACCATTGCGGTGCTGCGGGGCTATTGTCTGGGCGGCGGTGCGCATCTGGCAATGTCCTGCGATTTCCGCTTCGCTGCTGCCGATGCGATGTTTGGCATCCCTGCTGCCCGCCTCTCGATCATCTATGGTGTGAAGGGAACGCGCAAACTTTTGTCCCTTGTTGGGGTATCCCAAGCGAAGATGATTCTGTACGGCGCGCAACGCTTCGATGCTACGAAGGCTCTCAGCATCGGATTCGTGGATCGCGTCGCCGGCCTGGAAAACGACAAGCCCGCACTCTCCTTCTGGGAGCGACTGATCGGCGCCAAAGCGCGGCCAGCACAGGGCGGGGATCCGATGGCCGATGCGAGAGCCTTTGCCTCCTCGCTCACGGTCAATGCGCCGCTGAGCATGGCAGGCGCCAAGTACCAACTCAACGGAATGGTCGGAAGCACGAGCGGCTTGGATCTGGCGCGCGCCGAGGCGATGATCGCGGCAGCAGCGGGTAGTGACGACTATCGCGAAGGTCGTGAGGCATTTGCCGCGCGGCGCGAGCCGAAGTTCCAGGGCCGCTGACGAGAACTGAAATGAAACCAGCACCCTTTGACTACCGTGCGCCCGACACCATCGACGAGGTCGTCGAGTTGCTCGCGGCCCATGGCGGGGACGCCAAGATCATGGCCGCCGGGCAAAGCCTGACGCCCATGCTCAACTTCCGGGTCGTGCGCCCGAGTCTGATCATTGATGTCAGTCGCCTCATTGAGTTCGACTATGTGCGCCCGCGTTCGGATGGCGGGCTGACGATCGGAGCCCTGACGCGTCATCGCGTGCTGGAGACCTCGCCCCTCGTTGCAAGCCGCTTCCCGGTGATCCCGGAAACGATGGTGCACGTCGCTCACTTGGCCATTCGGAATCGGGGAACCATCGGCGGCAGCCTCTCTCATGCAGATCCCGCAGCGGAGCTGCCAATGATTTCCCGCCTTCTGGACGCGCAGATTGTAGCCCGCTCGGTCCGCGGTGAGCGGTCAATCGATTCCAAGGACTTCTTCCTGGGGCCACTCACCAATGCGCTCGAAGAAGATGAGATGGTGATTCGTGTCGAGGCCCCCGGGTTACCCGCCGGTATGGGTTGGTGCTTTCAGGAGTTCGCGCGTCGCGCCGGTGACTTTGCCTTGGCCGCGGTGGGTGTCCTCCTTGAGGTGCGCGACAGCACCATTCACCAGGCACGTGTCGCCATGATGGGGGTCGGTGACACGCCCTTGCGACGTACGCAAGCCGAGGAAATCCTGCTTGGGAAATCCCTGTCGGAGCCCGTGATTGCCGAGGCGGTGCGAGCCGCTTGCGCGACACTCGAGCCGAGTCTCGACCTGCACGCATCGCCGGAATTTCGCCGTCACCTGGCTGGTGTTCTCATGGAGCGCGTGTTGCGCAAGGCATGGCAACGTGCGATTGGAGACAAGACATGAGCGATTCAAAGATTCCCCTCCAGCCAGTCTGGATGCTGATTAATGGTGAGCCGTGCGAGCGCGAGGTTGAACCGCGTCTGCTGCTTTCCGATTTTCTGCGACACACCCTCGGCCTCACGGGTACCCATGTTGGATGCGAACACGGGGTGTGTGGTGCCTGTACCGTGATGGTCGACGGGGATAGTGTCCGCTCGTGTTTGATGCTTGCCGTGCGGGCCAATGGCTGCGACGTCCGGACGGTAGAAAGCATGGGCACAATTGACGCCCTCAGCCCATTGCAGGAAGCCTTCCGGGAGCACCACGGTCTTCAGTGCGGGTTCTGCACGCCCGGCATGTTGGCGACGTGCTCCGACGCCCTCGCAAAGTACCCCCTGACTTCGGAGGAAGAGATCCGCGACGTTCTGTCGGGAAACCTCTGTCGCTGCACCGGCTACCAGGGAATCGTGGAAGCGATGCACACGTGCATCGCCGCGCGCAATGCCTTGCGCGATGCTGCGGCAGATACCAATCAGGAATAGACAAAGAGACGTCCCATGAAGATGCATATCCTGAGCGGCGGTCGGCTGCGCATGCGAAAGAGCGTTTATCTACCTGAGGCAGAGCGCACCGAGACGATCGACTTGCCCGTATCTTGCGTTCTGCTTTGTCATGCGCAGGGCAACATTCTGTTTGACACGGGATGCCACCCCAGCACGACTCACGATGCAGCTAGCCGGTGGGGCACGATGGCCAAGGCCATGGTGCCTATCGGTGGAGAACAGGACAACGTCGTGTCCGAACTTTCAGCGCTCGGCTTGATGCCCGAAGACATTGACGTTGTCATCAACTCCCATTTCCATTCGGATCATTGTGGGTGCAATGAGTTCTTCAAGCGCGCAACGATCTATTGCCATAGCAAAGAACTGGAGGCCGCACAGGGAAGCGAGGCCATTCAGCGTGGCTATATCCCGGCGGACTGGCAACACCCGATGCCCACCGTTACGGTCGACAACGAGCACGATTTCTTCGGAGATGGCCGACTGACGCTCCTGCCGCTGCCCGGCCATACGCCCGGCACGCTCGGGGCTGTGGTGAATTTGTCGCGAGATGGCAGCTTCCTCCTGGCGGCAGACGCTGTGGCCTTGCGTGAGAACCTCGATCGCGAAGTGATGCCCCGCAATACGTGGGACCCGAATGCAGCGATGGCCTCACTTCGCGAGATTCAGCGTTTGGAACGGGCCGGCGCCACGGTACTTTTTGGTCACGATGCGGTGCAGTGGGAGCAGCTCCGAAAGGGGGCGGAAGCATATGAATGACCGAGACACTCAAGTCGCTCAGCCGCAGGATACCGAGGCGGATTGCGGCAGGGAAGGGCAGAAGTTTGTCGGTAAGCCTGTCCGCCGAGTGGAGGACGCCAGGCTGCTGACGGGCCTGGGGCGCTATGTCGACGATGTGCCCGCTGGACATGCGCTCCAAATGGCGCTGGTACGGAGCGATCAACCGCACGCGCGCATCGTCGATATCCATACCGCCGTGGCCAAAACGATGCCGGGTGTTGTGGGTGTCTATGTCTGGTCCGACTTGGCACACCTGGTGAAGCCCGCAATTGCGACGTCGCGCATGAGCGGTTACCAGCCAACGCCCATTCATGCGCTCGCGAATGGTGTGGTCCATTTTGTTGGCGAGCCCGTTGTGGCCATTGTCGCCCGTAGCCGATATGAGGCAGAGGATGCAGTGGATGGCATCGAGATCATCTACGATCCGCTGCCAGTCGCAACAAATCCAGAAGCCGCAGTGGAGCCCGGCGCGCCAATCTTGCACGAGGGCTTCGAGAGCAACGTTCTGGTAGAGCGCGCATTTGTGCGCGGTGAGGTCGATGCGGCCTTCGCAAATGCGGCGCTGGTGGTATCGGGAAAGTTCCGATTCCACCGCAAGACATCGGCGGCCATGGAGCCTCGGTGCTACTTTGCGGACATCGATCCCGGGCGAGATTCTCTGACGCTGTACACATCCAGCCAGGTGCCGGGAATCGTGCGGGATGCGCTAGCAGATCTCCTCAATATGCCGGGCAACCAGTTGACGGTCATAGCACCCGATGTCGGCGGCGGATTCGGTGGAAAGACGTCGGTGTACCAGGAGGAAATGCTGGTATGTACGCTCGCCCGAAAGCTGGGTCGCGCCGTAAAGTGGACTGGTGATCGACTCGAAGACCTGCTCTCCACCAGCCAGGCGTTCGACGAGCGCGTGGCGGCGGATCTGGCGCTCGATGAGGAGGGGCGCATCGTCGGACTGCGCGCGAATGTCATCGGCGACGTAGGCGCCTACTCCATCTACCCGTGGACGGCCGGGATCGAACCGGTTCAGGTCATCAGCTTTTTGCCCGGGCCCTATCAAGTGCCGGCCTATCACGGGCATGTCCGGGGCGTGACGACGCCGAAGTCACCCACAGGACCGTATCGCGGGGTGGGGCGACCGACGTCCACCTTCGTCATGGAACGTCTGATGGATATGGCTGCCGGCCGCCTGGGTATGGACCCCGCTGATATCCGGCAGCGCAATCTTGTGCAGCCCGATCAGTTTCCCTACAAGACGGCAGTTGGCATCGTGTGGGATCAGTCAGCCTTTACAGAAGGACTGCACGCCGCCAAGGAGCGCTTTGGATACACGCAAGCCAGGGTAGAGCAGGAACAGGCCAGGGCGGAGGGGCGTTGGATCGGCATTGGCATTGCGTGTTACGCAGAGCTGTCGGGCATCGGGTCCCGCATCTCCGCTTCGCCGGGCATGCCGATCAATACTGGCACGGATACGTGCGTCATTCAGCTCGATTCCACCGGTGCGATTCGGGCTTCGTTTGGCTGTGCCTCACATGGTCAGGGCCACGAGACAACGTTGGCGCAGGTGCTTGCCGATGAGCTGGGTGCACGACTGGAGGACCTTCGGGTCGTGACAGGCAATAGTGCGGCGGTTCCGCACAGCACCGGTAGCTACGCCAGCCGCACGGCTGTGATCAGTAGTGGGGCAGGCATCCTGGCCGCCAGGGAGCTTCGTCAGCGGATGCAAAGAGTCGCCGCCTTTCTGCTGTCTGTGACGGTCGACGATCTGGAGATTGTTGACAGCAACATTCGCGTCAGGTTGGGCGACGGCAAGCTTTCGTTTGGAGAGCTTGCAAGGGCTTTGTACTCGCAGATGGGTCGGGTGCCGCCAGACGTACGGGAAGAGATGTGCGTAAGCCGTGTCTACGATCCGGTCGTTGGCACAACGAGTTCGGCAACGCACCTCGTGCAAGTCGAGGTTGATCCCCAGACGTATGCCGTGCACATCCAGAAGTACGTGATTGCCGAGGATTGCGGTCGTATTATCAACCCGTTAATTGTGACCGGACAAACGCGCGGGGCTCTGGCGCAGGGTGTTGGCGCAGCGCTGCTCGAAGAGGTCGTCTATGACGCTGATGGTCAGCTCTTGACCGCCAGCCTGGTCGACTATCTGCTGCCGTCGGCTCCGGAAGTGCCTGCGCTCGACATGGTCCACCTCAAGGCCGAGGCCCCCAACACGCTTGGCGGATTCCGCGGCATGGGTGAAGGCGGAACGATTGGATCTCCCGCGGCGATTGCGAATGCGGTTGCCGATGCGCTGAGCTCTTTCGGCGTTGAAATTTCTGAGTTACCTGTCACGCCGGAACGGCTGTTCCGGCTGATTCACCAGTCAAAGCTTGATTCCACGGAGGAGTAGAAGAATGCAGTTCGAACTTGAAGGCAAGGTAGCCATTGTCACGGGTGGCGCCCGAGACGTCGGTCGCGAGATCGCCCTGGGCCTGGCCAAGGAAGGCGCAAGCGTCGTCGTGAATTATCACGGATCGAAGGCTGCGGCCGAGTCGGTGGTCAAGGAAATTGAAGACATCGGGGGACGTGCGCTCGCGATTGGCTGTGACATCGCCAATCGCGCCCAAGTGGATGCGATGGTGACCCAAACCGTCGAAACGTTCGGTGGGCTCAACATCCTCGTCAACAATGCAGGCCTGGTGTTTCGCAAGCGATTCATCGATACCACTCCTGATGAGTGGCGAAAGCAGATTGACGTCTGCCTGTACGGCACGTTGAACTGCACGCAAGCGGCGCTTCCCCATCTCGAAGAGCAAAAAGGTGCTGGCCGGATCATCAGCATCATGGGCGACTCTTCGCGGGTTGGCGAATCCGGCCTGGCCATCGGTGCGGCGGCACGAGCCGCGAACATCGCACTGATGAAGTCGATTGCTCGCGAGACCCGTGGTGGCACCACGGCAAACGCGGTCGCGCTGGGGCTGATCGAGACCGCTCACGATCCCGAGTTCATGGAGGCGAACAGGGAGAAGCTCACGAAACTCTATCCGCTGCGTCGCCTTGGTCAGCCCGCAGACGTCGCGCCGCTGGTCGTGCTGCTCGCGTCGGGTCGCGGTAGCTGGATTACCGGCCAGGTCATCAGCATCAGTGGCGGCTTCAGCATGGTCTGAGGAAAGGGCGCTCGGCGAAAAGAGCGCAAGCACGCTGAGCGTTTCCAGTATGGGGAGACAACCATGATTCACACAGAACTAATTGTTCCGGTATCGGAACTTCTTCGCCGGCACGCCAGCCAACGGGGCGAGAAGGTCTCGTTCCAAGACGCAGCAGGGTCGGTGACCTACGCAGAGTTGAACACTGCCACAGCCAATCTGGCAAGCCACCTAGAAAGACTTGGAGTCGCTCAAGGAGACCGCGTCGCTGTCATGCTACCGAGTTCGGTCAACTGGGTTGTGAGTGTACTGGCGATTGTGCGGGCCGGGGCCGTGGCAGTGCCAATCAGCATCGACGCCACGGATGCCGAGATTGGTTATCGTCTGGCAGACGCTCAATGCGCGGTGACCATCACGAGCACTGCCAAAGGGGTACAACTCGATGCGCTGACTCGAGATCTGGGAATTCGCTCATTGGTGATTGAAGTTCAGAATGCCAACGAGCCTCCATCTGAGAACTCGTTTGCAGAACTGATCAACGAAGGTACTGGCGACCTACCACGCGAAGCTTCCGACATTGATGCGCCGGCATTCGTTGTCTACACATCCGGAACGACGGGTAAGGCAAAGGGCGTGGTACTAACCACCCGCAGCATGCTGTGGGTGGTTGCTGCGTGCTGGGCGCCCATTGCGGGCCTTAATGAGAGGGATAAGGTCCTGTCCTTCTTGCCCCTGTTTCACTCGTACGCTCTCAACCTCTCCGTTCTCGGAATTCTCGCAGTGGGTGCCACTGAGTACGTCGGGGAAAAGTACTCGACAGCGGAGGCTTTGCGGTTGCTGCAGACGGGCGAGTACACCGTATTCCCGGGTGTACCAACGATGTTTCACTACCTTCTCGAGGCAACGCGTGAGACTCCCTCGTTGCGCTTCGACAGTCTGCGTGTCTGCCTCAGCGCGGGCGCGATTCTCCCAGCCGCGGTGAATGAGCAATTTGAGCGTCGCTTCGGCGTGTCGCTTCTCGATGGATATGGCATCACCGAGACTTCCACAATGGTCACGATGAACTGGAACTCCGGGACGCGTGTCATGGGGTCTTGTGGCCTGCCAATTCCTGGAGTAGAGACGCGTATCGTCGATCCGGTGGACGGGAGGGATGTGGACGTTGGTAAGGAGGGCGAGTTGATCGTCCGAGGACCCAACGTCATGAAAGGCTATTTGAACAAACCTGACGAGACGGCTGCCGCTCTGAAGGACGGCTGGTATCACACGGGCGACCTGGCGAAGCACGATGCGGCTGGCTATTTGATCATTACCGGTCGTCTCAAGGAAGTCATTATCCGCGGGGGCCAGAACATTGCGCCGGCCGAAGTCGAGGAGGCCATCATGACGTACGCCGGTGTGGCGGACTGCGCGGTTGTCGGTGTACCGCACGCCATGCTTGGAGAGGTTCCGGTCGCGTTTGTGGTTGCCCGTATTGGTGAAAGCGTTGATGCGGATGGGCTCAAAGAGCACTGCTCCACCCGGCTGTCAGCCTACAAGCTTCCGGCGAGCGTCCGGGTCGTTGACGGTATTCCACGAACCGGTTCCGGAAAGATCATGCGTTTCAAGCTGAGAGATCTCGTCACTGGCACCGAACGGTAACCGGCATACAGAAGAGTGAACCAGCACGCGCAGCAAACAAATAGTTTCAGACAGGAGTCACGCATGCAACAGAGCATTACCGGCGTAACGCTGGGCCTAAAGGACCCAGAGCTGTTCCGGCAGCAATGTTATCTCAACGGAGAGTGGATCGATGCCGACGATGGCACGGTGCTGAGGGTCAACAACCCGGCAACCGGTGAGCTCGTCGGTACCGTTCCTCGGATGTTGGCCGCCGAAACTACCCGGGCGATCCAGTCGGCGAATCGAGCGCTCCGTTCTTGGTCGAAGAAGACTGCCAAGGACAGGGCGCAGATCTTGCGCCGGTGGTTTGAGCTGATGCTGATTCATCAGGACGATCTCGCTCTTCTGATGACGTTGGAGCAAGGCAAGCCCCTGAGTGAAAGCCGCGGCGAGATTTCCTATGCAGCGAGCTTTCTCGAGTGGTTCGCGGAGGAGGCAAAGCGTGTGTACGGCGATACGATCCCGGGACATCAGCCCGACAAGCGGATTGTCGTTCTGAAGCAGCCCATCGGTGTTTGCGCAGCGATTACACCGTGGAACTTTCCAGCGGCAATGATCACCCGCAAGGTAGGCCCAGCGCTTGCGGCCGGATGCACGATGGTCCTTAAGCCTGCGAGTCAGACTCCGTTCTCCGCGCTCGCACTGTGCGTGCTGGCTGAACGAGCGGGCGTCCCGCCTGGAGTCCTGTCATGCATCACCGGTTCGGCGAGTGCCATCGGAGGAGAACTCACGGCGAATCCGATAGTGAGGAAGCTGTCTTTCACCGGGTCCACTGAAATCGGGAAAGTTCTGCTCGCTCAATGTGCAGCGACGGTCAAGAAAGCGTCGATGGAACTGGGTGGAAATGCTCCGTTCATTGTTTTCGATGACGCGGATATCGAAGCGGCCGTGAAAGGTGCGCTGGCCTCCAAGTTTCGGAACGCCGGTCAGACTTGCGTATGTGCGAATCGGCTTCTGGTTCAGGACGGGATCTATGACCGTTTTGTGGCTAGGCTGGCTGAGGAAGTGAGCAAGATGGTAGTCGGCGACGGACGGCAGTCCGAAACGACGATTGGCCCACTCATCGATGTTGCCGCAGCGAAGAAAGTCATGGAACACGTCACCGATGCAGTTTCGCGTGGCGCGAGTGTTGTGGTGGGCGGTGACTATCACGCGCGCGGCGGAAACTTCTTCATGCCAACTGTGCTCGCCAATGCAACCCGCGACATGCGCATCTTCTCAGAGGAGACGTTTGGTCCAGTTGCTCCGATCTTTCGGTTCCAGACCGAGGAGGAGGCGATTGAGATGGCGAACGACACGCCATTTGGACTGGCCTCGTACTTCTATGGCCGCGATATCGGTCGTATCTGGCGGGTATCCGAATCACTCGAATACGGCATCGTCGGCGTCAACGAAGGATTGATCTCCACAGAAGTTGCCCCGTTTGGAGGCGTCAAGGAAAGCGGCCTAGGTAGAGAGGGATCGAAATATGGGATCGAAGACTATCTCGAAGTGAAGTACGTCTGCATGGGCGGTGTGTAGGCCCACGCGGGCGGGTTAAGGCCCGCCTACAGACGTGCCTCAATCGTCCCGGCGTCGACGACCGGCCAGCGATGCATGTCTGTTGAAAGCTTCAAGATGCACGGCATGTTTCTCAGGAGCAGAACGTGGCGATATATGAGTTTGACGGTGTCAGGCCAGAGATTCATCCGACAGCGTTCGTTCATCCGCTGGCTTGCTTAATCGGGAGAGTCGTCATTGAAGCCAACTGCTACATCGCACCGTTTGCTTCGCTACGAGGCGATTTCGGCTGGATCGAAGTAGGCGAGGGTAGCAACATCCAGGAATCGTGCACCTTGCACGCAAAGCCTGAGGAAGCTTGCCGGCTCGCATCGAACTCGCATGTCGGGCACGGAGCGATTGTTCATGGGGCGAGTCTCGGGAAAAACTGTCTGATTGGGATGAATGCTGTTGTGATGGACGACGTTTGCATTGGCGAAAACTCGATCGTCGCAGCATCGGCGTTCGTCAAGGCTGGCATGGTGGTTCCGGCGAACTCGTTGGTCGCAGGGATACCTGCGGCATTGGTCCGTGTACTCAGCGATGCCGAGATTGACAGGAAGACTACCGCAACCCGTCGCTACCAGGCGTTGGCCGCGGACTGCCATCGATCCCTGCTCCTTGTGGGGTAGGCAGGCATTCTGGGAGCGTACGGCGGTGACACGTAGTGATCGCAGAGGAGGAGACGGTGTTGGATGTCTGCAGAGAGAGGACCCTCGGGTGGCGCGCCGAGCGGGCATGGCACGGACGTGGTGCAGCGTGGCATTGGTTGCGACGCGAAGGCTCCCTTACGGCTCATCTTCGCAAGCTGGGGGATGTCCGTGTGATTGTCCTCTTTGAGGGCTTCATTGAACTTCGTGCACGTGCAAGCGTCATGGGCGGCGTTACGCCCAGATCGGCCTGGGCGCGGGACGTTACCCTTTGTGTTGATGGACGGCCAGCCATTATGGCGCGAAGCTTGGTGGAGGCTAAGGACAGCATCACCGGTTGGCGCTCAATTAAGGGGTTGGGTGACAGTCCTCTCGCCACACTCCTTTACCACGATACCGGAGTATGCCGCTCGAGGTTTGAGTATGGCTTGCTTGGCCGCGAACATCGGCTCTTCCGGTTGGCTCGCCGTATCGTGCCGGAATCGCATACGCCTCGCCTTTGGGCGCGGCGGTCGGTGTTTGAGCGACAAGGAGCGAGGCTCGCCGTCGCCGAATGCTTTTTACCTTGGTTGTATCAGGAACACCCGGTGGCTATGACACCTTCATAGTCGCAGACCGGAATCCCATAGAGGAAATCACTTGCAGGCCATCGACGCGTTGTGCGCGCCGATGCGGCGACTTGCGCCCGTTGATCTCGAATAACGCCGCTCTCGTCGTCGCGCAGGTGCCAATTGATCGGTACTAACCGTGATCCCGTATGGGTTCGAAAGAACCGGAGGCCTGGCGACTGAGGGCGGTCGTCAATACTCCCACGGAATTTTGAGAACGTACGCGGCTTCTTGATATCCGCGCTACTTGGCCACCGCTATCGTGGGCCGATTCTACAAGAGCCTCCCTCGCAGTTCGAATCCAATGAACCCGAAAAACGGGTCGATACATAGCCTGACTTAGGAGACTTGCAATGCGTCACATCGACGTTCACAAACTGGCGGATGATGCCCGCCTCAATAGCTTCCATGCCGTCGTGCTGATCTGGTGTGCGGTGATTATCGTGTTCGACGGCTACGACCTGGCTGTGGCCGGGGCTGCTCTGCCGTCGATCATGACGGAAATGGGAGTCGATGCGACAAGCGCGGGCTTCATGATGAGCTCCGCGCTGTTCGGGATGATGGGGGGAGCGATTTTCCTGGGGACCATTGCAGATCGAATCGGGCGCCGCAAGGCCATTGCGATCTGTATTGGACTGTTCAGTGTCTTCACTGCGGCGGCAGGATTCACGAAGGACCCGGTTGTCTTTAGCGTGATGCGATTCCTGGCTGGCCTAGGAATCGGCGGTGCGATGCCGAACGTGGTAGCCCAAATGACCGAGTTTTCTCCGAAGCGCATCCGTAGCACGATGGTGACGCTGATGTTCAGCGGCTACGCAGTAGGAGGCATGCTGGCGGCTGCCTTAGGCAAGGGCCTGATTGAGTCGTACGGGTGGCAGTCGGTCTTCATTGCAGCCGGCTTGCCGGTGTTCTTGATTCCGATGATTCTGAAGTCCATGCCTGAATCGATGCCGTTTCTCATCAAGGAGGGACGCCGGGATGAGGTGCAGAAGATTGTAGCTCGGCTTGAGCCGGCTTACCGGCCGCAGGCAGACGATAACTTTGCTCTGCCGACAACGGACAAGGCTGACAATGCGCCCATTCGACACCTGTTCCGGGATGGACGGAGTCTCAGTACGGTGATGTTCTGGGTTGCGTTTTTCATGTGTCTGTTCATGATCTACGCCTTGAGTTCCTGGCTGGCCAAGCTGATGGCCAGTGTTGGATACAGCCTCGGCTCCGCACTTACCTTCGTGCTGGTACTGAACTTCGGTGCAGTTATCGGCGCGATCGGTGGTGGCTGGCTTTCGGATCGCTTCCACATCAAGTACGTGTTGATGAGCTTCTTCGTGCTCGCCGCGGTGTCCATCTCCATGCTCGGCCAGCCGGTGTCGACACCGGCGCTTTTCTTCCTGGTGGGTATGGCCGGCGCGACGACCATCGGCACACAGATCCTGCTATACGCGTACGTTGGGCAGTTCTACCCGATGGCCGTACGGTCTACGGGCATTGGTTGGGCGTCTGGCGTGGGTCGGAGTGGTGCCATTCTTGCCCCCATCGTAATCGGCATGCTGGTGAGCATGAAGCTCCCGCTCCAGCAGAATTTTCTGGTGATTGCTGTTCCCGCCCTCATCGCTGTGATCGCGACAGCGTTCGTGAACCACAATCGGTCGGCTTCCGCTTCCGAGCAGCATGCCGGATCGGAACCTCTCCCCGCGTCCGCGGGTGAGTCCCGTTCGACGGCGCTTCAATAAGGGCACGCCGGTTCCCGCGCTGCTACTTTTGGAGCAATGATGGAAAGCATCGACATCGACGTGTTGAGAGCATGTCAGCAATGGGCTGACAGTGGACGCGCGTGCGAACTGGTAACCGTCATCAGGACTTGGGGATCGAGTCCACGTCCTGAGGGAGCAATGCTTGCGATTCGCGATGATGGGCGGGTCGTTGGCTCGGTCTCTGGGGGATGTATCGAGGATGAACTGATTGACCGGGTACGGCGGGAGGGCATTACGCGTACCCGGCCAGAGATCGTGACCTACGGCGTCACGGGTGACGAGGCGCATCGGTTCGGGCTGCCGTGCGGCGGCACGATCCAGTTGGCCGTGGAGCCTCTTGTTGGAGCCTGGTGGATGGGGCCGCTGCTGGCCCGTCTTGCCAACCGCTATCTGGTAGCAAGGCGGGTGAACATCGCGACGGGGGCGGTCTCGCTCGAGCCGGCAACAGCCTCGATGGCATTGACGCTCGCCGGCGACGTGTTGACGACAGTTCACGGCCCACGCTGGAGGCTTCTGATCATCGGTGCAGGGCAGTTGTCGCAGTTTCTCGCGAGAATCGCGGTAGCGATGGACTATGACGTCAGCGTTTGCGATCCACGGGAAGAATACCGGGATGGCTGGCAGGTCGACGCGGTCGAGGTCATCCATGCCATGCCGGACGACTTGGTGATTGATATGGAGCTTGATCATAGGAGCGCGGTTATTGCGCTCACGCACGACCCCAAGTTGGACGATCTCGCGCTGATGGAAGCCCTGAAATCGCCGGCTTTCTATGTCGGCGCTATTGGGTCTCGGCTCAACAGTGCTCGACGACGAGAGCGCCTCAAGGAGTTCGACGTCAGCGATGCGCAGGTAGCGAAGCTCCGCGGTCCGATTGGCCTGTTCATCGGGAGTAAGACGCCCCCTGAAATCGCCATCTCCATTCTGGCCGAGCTTACTGCTGCAAAGAATGGGGTCGCGTTGCCCGATGCGATGCGGACGGCTGGCGGAAAGCAGGTCATCGCAGATGGGATGAGTTGCAGCGTCAGCAGGTAGTTGTGGCGCTCATTGAGCGCTCCATTGGATTTTTGCTTTCCTCAAGTTCAAGGATTTCGAATGCGATTTGTTTTGTTGGGTGCGCCTGGTGCCGGTAAAGGCACGCAAGCCAAGTTCCTTTGCGAGAAGTTCGGCATTCCGCAAATCTCCACCGGCGACATGCTGCGCGCCGCGGTGAAGGCTGGTACGCCGCTGGGCATCGAAGCCAAGAAGGTGATGGACGCGGGAGGACTAGTGTCGGATGACATCATTATCGGCCTGGTGAAAGACCGCCTTAAGCAGGCCGACTGCGAAAATGGCTACTTGTTCGATGGATTCCCGCGCACGATTCCGCAGGCCGAGGCTATGAAGGAAGCCGGCGTAGCCATCGACTACGTGCTAGAAATTGACGTACCGTTCGACACCATCGTCCAGCGCATGAGTGGCCGACGCGTGCATGTGGCATCGGGCCGTACCTACCACATAGCCTACAACCCGCCTAAGGTCGAGAACGTCGATGACGAAACCGGGGACGCACTAATTCAGCGCGAAGACGACAAGGAAGAGATCGTGCGCAAGCGCCTGGACGTCTATTCGCAACAGACGCGACCATTGGTGGATTACTACTTGGCCTGGGGGGCAGAAAGCGACGCACCATCCAATATGGCGCCTCCACTGTTCCGCAGCGTTCAGGGCGTCGGTAGTGTAGGCGAGATCGCGGAAAGACTGGCCAGCGTGCTTGCATAGCCTTCATTCTCGGAAGCGAGGAAACAAATGTGAATGTGGCGCGGGGGAGCGGAAGTGAATCAAACTCGGCGGAATGTCTGCGAGGCGCACGCGCAATTTTCGCTGGCGAGAGTACTTCCTCAACTACGCCGCCTCATTCGGCCCAGCAGGGAGCTATCGCAGAGGGCAGGAAGGTACGTGACTCTGCCGTGCAAACTCGGCCGATTGCGCTGTTTGGTATCTTGGAATGTCACAAGACTGAGCTTGCTTGGGGGCTTTCGCGTCGCCTTGAATCGCCTTCGATTTCCACGAAACCTTGCACATGGCATTCGGAGTTCCGTACCGGATCCTCCTGGGACTCTACACACCTGAGCACTTTGCGGAGCTTGAGCAGGATCGCCGGAAACACCGCCTTGAATGAACAAACGTTCAGGTTCCTTCTGGAACATGCTTTTGTCGTTTGCATAGACGCGGCACACTGCTCTGCTACGTCCTGAATCTTTGGTTTCGGAGAGGGCTGGTCATATCATGAGGGTACGACTTCGCACGGCACATGTGGTCGTCTATGTATCGGGGATTCGGCTTCGCCTTGGAAATACTCGGAAAAAGCGAAGCTGTGTCGAGGACGCGGTGGGCTGTTGAGCGAATTGGCTCCTAGCATGCGGAGGGTAGCATGAAGGTAGTGATTAACGACGACTGCGGGTATCTGTCGTTGTCCTTGGAGGCCTTCGCGAGATACTGCGAACTCAAGACACTGCAATCCATTGGCCTCCCGGTGACTGATGGCTGGGCAGTTGACTTTGAGCATGGCCTGGCAAGACCAGTGAACCTCGAGGCGTTGGATCGATCGGATCCGGCCCTTATTGGCGTCGCAGAGGAACTGGGTCAAAAAGCCGGCGCCCAAGGGACGGAGCTAAGGATCATTGAATTGCCGGAAGATGCCAAATGGCATGTCCGGACAGTGTGCGGCTTCGAGTTCCTGCAGCTTTCTGACGCGCTTATTCCCGCTCGCTAGCCTCTTCGTGATGCAGATCCTTGGAAATGGACCGGAGCGATGAGTTGGCACCACTTATGGCCCCGGATGCCAACTACACGGATACGTATCAGAGGATGTGCCTGATGCCTGCGCCGACGCCGGTCTGATTTACGTCAGCGTAGCCTGCGCCGCCGTTGGCACGCTAAGGGCAGACTCGCCCTTGTTATTGAGGAAGCATTCAAGAAGAGGTCTATTCACTTGGACATGCTATAAGCGGTCGCAGTTGCATAGCTGATGGCGTCATTCGGTGAGTCGCAACGATCGGTGCGTGGCAAATGCCGGCTCGGAGTACATGGTGGGGTGAAGTTGTAGGGCCTGCTCAGCCAATGCAGGTGTAAAAGAAGCGATAACCGACCGTTGCAGTGAGGGGCCCGACTAGGCGGGCCGCCGCAAAACGATGTATTAGTCAGCCAACTCCATGGAAAGCTCACTCCGCTTGATGCTGGCAATCGGACCGAGGATCGAGCTATCGAACGGACGCAGTTCGCGCTGGCTCGCAAACAGCTTCGGCATGTCAGGGTTGGCGAGCGCACTACGTCCTATTGCTACCAGGGTTGCGCCGGAGGCAAGGACCTCTTGCGCACGCTCAAGACTATGAAGGTTGCCATTGGCGATAATGGGGACCCCGGGAGCATATCGGTGAGCTAGCGCTACGAGGCTGGTCTGTCCACCTTCGAACGCTGGCTTCCATGCTTCGAATTCGGTGACGTGGAGGAAGTCGACACCCGCCGCAGCCAATGCGCGAAATATGACCTTAGCATCGGCTTCGCCTCCGGCCCACTTGCTTGGGAAGTCGTTCACTTTGCCTTGCGAGATTCGGATGCCGACTGGGATTCGCCCATTAACTTCGGTTTTCACTGCTTTTATGATTTCTACGAGCAGGGCAACACGACGCTCAACGTCACCACCCCATTTGTCTGAACGCTGATTAGTCGCGAAGCTCAGGAACTGATCCAGCAGGTAGCCGTTGGCACCGTGAATTTCGATGCCGTCAAAACCTGCTTCGACCGCGCGTCGGGCAGTGTCGACGAATCCGCATACGGCTTCTTCGATCTCTGCTGGAGAAATTTCGGACGGCTTTGCGTAGACCCCCTCGCCATAGTAGAAGGCCATCTGCTCACCCTTCGGCTGAACGGCCGATGGGGCGATGGTGTGTGACTTATAGCGGTTCCCTTGGCTCAGGGCTCCAGCGTGCATGATCTGGGCGAACATCTTCGCGCCTTCGTTCTGGATGGCCTTTGTGATATTGGCCCACGCCGCAGCCTGTTCTGAATCGGCGAGCCCAGGCTGAAACAGATAGCCTTGGGAAAATGCCTGGTCGGTATAGAGCCCTTCCGTGATTACCACGCCGAAGCCGCCGCGAGCAAAGCGGAGGTAGTAGTCCTGCATTTCTTGGGTGGGTACGCCTGCTTCCGTAGCCGTCACGCGCGTCATAGGTGCAACGACCAAGCGATTTCGCACGGGGATCCCATTTATATCGAAGGGAGATAGAATGTTGGTGGCCTTTTCGTTCGTCGTCATGTGCTTTGGTTGAGATGATGGGGAGGTTGAAGGCCATAGTAGGTTTCTGATCAGCACAAACCAAGTTGACAAATCGTGAAGGCGTTATAACGATTTTGGATATAAAAAGTGCAGTTATCTGACCTTCGTATATTTACTTCGGTTGTTGCCACGGGGAGCCTTTCGGGGGCAGCAAGACAAATCGGCATTGCGCCGATGCAGGTATCCCGGCGTATCGCGACCCTCGAAGAGGAACTCGGAGTCAGGCTGTTTCACCGTACCACCCGTTCGGTATCGTTGACTGCGGAGGGAGAAGCGTTTTTGCCCTATGCGCAGACAATGACGGAGGCAGAGGAGAGTGCTCGTGCTGAAATTGGCCCTTCGACCTCCATTGTTTCGGGGGTGTTGAGGTTAACTGCGCCAAGCGTCTTCGGTCAGACCATCGTCCTACCCTTGCTTCAACGACTGATGAGTCTGCATCCGGAATTGCGAGTTGACCTGGATCTGTCCGACCGCGTTGTCGATATCGTTGGTCAAGGGCTTGACCTGGCATTACGCGTGGCGCCGCTCGAAGACTCGGAGCTTGTCGCTCGAAAACTGGCACCGAACCCACGGATTATCTGTGCATCGCCTGGTTATCTGAGTACTCATGAGATCCCTCGGATGGTAGCGGATCTCGATAGCCATGAATGCATCCTGCTGCAGGCGGTCCCGCGATGGCCGTTGCGGATCGGAGGGGAACTGGTGCGGAAGCGCGTCATAGGTAGAGTGACGACTAGCAGCGTTGATGCAGTTCGCATTGCAGCGATACAAGGATTGGGGCTCGCAATGCTCGCGTATTGGGATGTTTACCAGCATCTCGCAGACGGAACGCTGGTTGAGGTGCCACTTCAGGACGCCGCCATGGAAGAACTGTCCGTATGGGCCGTCATGCCCACGCGTCGCTTCTTGCCGACCAGAGTAAGACTATTTCTGGACGAACTTGAAGGCGACCTTGTAGCCAAACATCGGGCCGCCAGTGTTCAACATGGATTCGGCGGGCATCTCGATCCTTTGCGCGGCGGTTGGTAGCTCGCTTTCTGGGGTTCTGGCTATCGGTGTCTCTGTCTTTGACTGGAGCAGGCTCCACGGAAGCCGATCGCAAATCCACCTCGTTCTCCAACCCTTGTTTCGCAGGCTTGTGGCCCGAATTGGTTGTGGTGCGGACGCGCCAATAACACGCTCCGCGGCCAGTTGAGTTGAGGAACGTTGCCCCGGAATTTATGGGCACGTCCTCGATCGCAAGTGGCAAATCGCTTCCGAATCAGGGTCACTAGACGACCGGTCGGTTTTTGGGTATGATGGCAACACTATGAAGAAACCGACCCACGACATGCGGCAACACATCTTGGATGTGGCCAAAGCTCTAATGACGACCAAAGGCTACACGGCAGTGGGCCTGGCGGAGGTTGTCGCCGCGGCGGGCGTGCCGAAGGGTTCCTTCTATTACTACTTCAAGTCAAAGGAAGAGTTCGGTCAAGCACTTTTGGATAGTTACTTTTCCGAATATTTGTCGACGGTAGATGAGATGCTGGGCGGTCAAGGCCAAGCATTGGCGCGGCTCCGAGGCTATTTTGCATTCTGGGCGGAGAAGCAATGCACAGGTTTAACCGACGGGAAATGTCTTGTGGTCAAACTGGGCCCAGAGGTATGCGATCTTTCGGAAGATATGCGTCTGGTACTTGAAAGAGGAACGGACGGAGTCATCGCGCGGATCGCGAAGTGCATAGAACAGGGCCAGGCTGACGGGTCCATTACGTCCCGTATGCCTTCCCTTGCCCTGGCGGAAACCCTCTACCAGTTGTGGCTGGGTGCCTCTTTGTTGTCAAAACTCAGCAAGGACGGGGCGCCGTTTGAGACGGCAATGTCCAGCATGGAGCAAATGCTCGTATGAGCATTTTTTTTGATGGTCGAACTAGACGACCGGTCTACTATTTGGATGGATGAACATGACTGACAACGCTAAACGAACAGACCTCTTCTCGCCAGTGGAATTTGGATCGCTGAAATTGGCCAATCGCATTGCGATGGCGCCGGTGACGCGCAGTCGCTACGGCGAAGAGGGAGTGCCTAATGAGCTACACGCAACCTATTACGCACAGCGCGCCGGAGCCGGGCTGATCGTGGCGGAGGCGACCAACATTTCTGCTCAAGGCCGGGGTTATGCGGCGACTCCCGGCATTTGGAACGACGAGCAAGTGGCAGGCTGGAAGAAGGTGACCGACGCGGTGCACGCCGCTGGCGGAAAAATCGTTAGCCAGCTCTGGCACGTTGGGCGTTTCTCCAGCGTCGAACTACAACCCAATGGCGAAGCGCCGGTTGCGCCGTCTGCCGTTAAGGCCGAGGGCAACACGTACACCGTTGACGGCTTCGTACCGGTCTCGATGCCTCGTGCTCTGGAGACCGACGAGATCCCTGGAATCATCGAGCAATACAAGCGCGCAGCTGAGAACGCGAAGCGCGCCGGATTCGATGGCGTCGAAGTGCATTCGGCCAACAGCTATCTGCTGGACCAGTTTCTTCGCGACTCCACAAACCATCGCACTGACCAGTATGGTGGCTCTATTGAAAATCGCACGCGTCTGACGCTCGAAGTTACCGAGGCGGTTGTGAACATCTGGGGTAGCGACCGCGTGGGTATCCGACTGTCGCCCGTGTCTCCTGATGCTGGAAACACGCCGCCCGACAGCAACGTCATGGCGACATACGGTCACCTGATTCAGAAGCTGAACAAATTCAAACTGGCGTACATGCACTTTGTCGAGGGTGCAACGGGCGGCTCGCGTACCGTCCCGGCAGGCGTTGACCTGGATGCACTGCGTGGCCTGTTTGATGGGCCTTATATCGGCAACAACGACTACAACCTCGAGTTGGCAATCGACCGCCGCAGCGCCGGCAAGATCGACGCTGTTGCATTTGGTCGTCTCTTCATTTCCAACCCCGACTTGGTGAATCGACTGCGCTATGGCGCGGACCTGACTATCGCCGCTCGCGAAACGTACTACGGCGGCGGCGCGAAGGGGTACACCGATTGGCCTACCGCGGCAGCTTGATCTCAGTCTCGCGCGCGCTCAACTGACCTGCTGCGCGATAAGGCGCGGCAGGCTCATCTACTAGGAAATGTCACCATGAACTATCTGCAGAACAAAACCGCAATCGTTACCGGTGGGTCGTCGGGTATCGGGGCAGCCACGACACGGGCACTGCTCGCGAATGGGGCGAATGTGTTGGTTGTCTCCAGGGACAAACAGGAGCTCGATTCGTTTGTGGCCGGAGTGCAAGACCTCGGCGGGAAAGCTGCCGGTTTCCAGGCTGACGTGACGAATCTTGAGCAGTTGAAGGCAGCAGCACAGTTCGCGTTCGACACTTTCGACTCCGTTGACATCCTGATCAACAACGCAGGCCTGATGCTTTTCTCGAACTGGACAGACCTTGCAGTCCACGACTGGGAAAACATGGTCAATGTGAACATCAAGGGTTATCTGAACGGCGTAGCGGCTGTATTGCCTTTTATGCTGAAGCAACAAGGTGGCCAAATTCTCAACATGGACTCAGTAGCCGGTCATCAGGTGTCTCCATCTGCTGGCGTCTACTGCGCAACCAAGTTCTTCGTACAGGCTATGACGGAGTCGATGAGGAAGGAGCTTGGTGTCCACCACGGTATTCGTGTCAATACCGTGAGTCCGGGCGTCATCAACACCGGTTGGGCAGACAAGGTAACTGATCCGGATGGTCGTAAGGCCGCCCAGGAGCTGAACAAGATTGCCATCAAACCGGAAGACGTCGCTGGTGCAGTCGTCTTCGCGCTGAACCAGCCGGCAACGGTCACTATCAACGATCTGATCGTCTCGCCGACCAGGCAGGACTGGTAAGTCCCTAATCCCAAGGAGCTATGTCATGAGCAATCCGACTTACGTACAAGAATACAAAGCCATTGTCGAAGTGCTGAACAAGTACAACGAGGGTGGTAAGCAGGCGAAGAGTAGCGTTATGAAGCCTGCGTTCAGTGACAAGGCGACCATCTTCGGTGTGGATGGCGAAGGAAAGCTGACGGGCGGCCCGATTCAAGGCCTGTTCGATACCATTGACAGCGACGTTTTTCGTCCGTCGCCTGAAGCCCAGGGCGTAATCGTGAGTATCGATATCGTCGGTACGGCAGCCAGCGCTCGAATCGACACGAACGACATTTCTGGCTTCTGCTTCACGGACTTCTTCAACCTGCTTAAGGTCGACGGGAAGTGGACTGTGGTCAGCAAGATCTATCACACGCACGTTGCCCCCTAACCCTGATCGGAAGTTGCGCAGATGCCTATCGTTAAATTCAACGCGGTTGTGGACGACGACGCCACGCGAACTTGGGATGTGCTGAAGGCCTTTGGCGAGATCAGCAAATGGCACCCGGCAATCTCGGACAGCCATATTGAGGATGGCAAAGCTGATGGCCTGGTGGGCTGCATTCGGCGTCTTACCCTGGTCGGCGGGGCAGTGTTGCGGGAGCGCCTACTTATGGTCGACGAGCGAGAGATGGCATTCTCCTACTGCTTTGAGGAGGCTCCGCTTCCGCTGGACAACTACGTCGCAAAAGTTGAGATGATTCCAGTCACTGATCAGAAGAAGGCCATCATCAGATGGACCGCAAGCTTCGACGTACGTGATTTGGCCCAACAAGTAGAGCAGGCTGAGGGAGTTCGGAAGCTGGTAGTCGATGGGCACAAGAGCTTGCAGGAATTTCTGAAACTGAACCCGGCGAACTAGGCCGGCATCGCGGTCCACGTATGCACATACGTGGACCGTTGGTTTTTCTGGATCGCCACATGGACAACCACATTGCCGCGGTTCCCCTCGACAAGGCATACCGCTTACTCAACCACGGACCGACGGTCCTTGTTTCGTCTCGCCACGAAGGCGTGGATAACGTCATGGCTGCAGCTTGGGCGTGCGCACTCGACTACGCCCCCCCAAAGCTGACAGTCGTACTCGACAAGATCGCGAAGACTCGTGAACTTGTCGAAGGGAGCGGAGCTTTTGTAATTCAAGTTCCTACGGTGGCCCAACTACAACTCACGTACGAAGTTGGTCACGAAAGCCTGTCGACGCAGCCGGACAAGCTCACGCGTACCGGTGTCGATGTGTTTGGAATCGAAGGCCATAACTTACCTTTCGTTTCTGGCTGTTCGGCATGGCTCGCCTGCCGTCTCATCTCCGAACCCCACAATCAAACTACCTACGACCTCTTTATCGGCGAGATCGTGGGCGCGTGGGCGGATACGCGAGTCTTCCAGAACGGCCACTGGCTGTTTGAAAAGGCCGAGGCTGAGTGGCGTAGCTTGCACTACATCGCGGGAGGGCATTTCTACGCGATTGGTGAGTCGCTTGAAGCCAGACAAAACTGATGGCAACGCGTGATTCCTTTGTTTCGAAAACGGTGCAGGCGTCAATGACAAGCCGTGCCATGGGCCACGATATTCTCAAGGAGCTCAATCGTGTTGGATGTGTGCAAAGAGCGGCCAATTGCCTGGCGGGACGAGCGAGATTGGAGAGGGCAGGAAGACGCCTGGAGTTGGTTAAGCCGGCAGGGCTCGCTAACAGCGCACCTTCGGACCCTCGGTGACGTGGAGGTCGAAGTCCTGTTCGAGCAACTGATTCGTATTGGCCCCCACGCTAGCGTGTTGGGGCGGAATCGGGAGTTGAACGTTTGGGCAAGGGACGTCGTACTACGCGTGGATGGTCGTCCGGCCGTTGTCGCTCGGACCTTGGTGGAGGAGTTCGCCAGCAAGACGAGTTGGCGGGAGGTCAAAGGCTTGCGCCAGACTCCGTTGGCCACAATTCTCTACGCAGACGCCCGAGTCCGACGCTCGGATTTCCAGTATGGATTCCTTGGACGTAGCCATCGTTTGTATCGACTTGCCCGAAGAGTCGATCCTCGCCTCGGTGAGAATCGATTGTGGGCAAGACGTTCTGTTTTTGAACGTAATCGCACAAAACTTGCAGTCGCTGAGTGCTTCATGCCTTGGGTCTATGGGAACTAGCCGCGCGCTTCCGAGGGTTTGATACGACTGCGTTGGAGGTCATCATTGCCGCAACAATGGCATTGCAGGCAGCAATAGTCTCAAGGACACCCCGGACTTCCCCAAACACTTCGTGGCCTCCTACCTAGATTGGTACGCGGCCCGTCGGGCGTCGCTTTACCAGTGGCCCCTTCCGTGCTTCTCAATCGCAAAATGCTAATACATTCACATTGACAGATTGTATTACGGCTCGTAGCATGAGCACAGATCAGACACCGGGGCTATCTTGCCCTGCGGACGACCTAGAGCGTCCACCGCGCCCGGTAGCGCTGCACTGCAGCTGGAGATTTGGATTCACGCGGACTGGATGCCAAGCCTTGTTGACTTGGCCGCTCGGACGGTTCTTAACTCAGCGCGCCACCCTGGCGCGCTGAGCACGTGCCGATGCACAGTAGATTTCTAGAATCCGTTCTCCGTTGCATTGTCGCGTGACGACACAAAAAAATACGTAGACGGAGGAGACATGAATTCTGCCAACCACCTCATGGCATCCACACCTGCCCGAGATGTGCTCCAACAAGGTGCCGAGGAGAATGCGGTATTCCGCAAAGTGACGGCGCGGCTGATGCCGTTTCTCCTAGTGGCATACATCCTGGCCTATCTGGATCGGATCAACGTAGGTTTCGCGAAGCTCTACATGCTGAATGACCTTCAATTCAGCGACGCAATTTACGGGCTTGGGGCGGGCTTGTTCTTTATTGGATACTTCTTCTTCGAGGTACCCAGCAACCTGCTAATGCATCGCATTGGCGCACGGCTAACGATTTCGAGGATAATGATTCTCTGGGGCATCATCTCCGGCGGGATGATGTTCGTTCAGACGCCGATGCAGTTCTACGTGATGCGCTTTCTACTTGGCGTAGCTGAGGCAGGATTCTATCCCGGTATCTTGCTTTACCTCACTTACTGGTATCCGTCGAACCGGCGTGCTAAGGCAGTCGCGCTATTCATGCTTGCTATCCCCTTGTCGGGGGTATTTGGTGGGCCATTGTCTGGTTGGCTGATGGACGGCCTGAATGGATACCACGGATTGAAGGGCTGGCAGTGGATGTTTCTTGTCGAAGCCACTCCATCCGTAATCGTTGGAATCTTGACGCTCTACTATCTCGACGATCGAGTTGCTGGCGCGAAATGGTTGAACGACGATGAGAAGCAGCTTATCGAACGGGTACTGGCAGAAGATAAATCTGCAATCACGGAGCATTCTTCCGTATCAAGTGTCTTCGCGGACCCGCGGGTATTGAAGCTTTCATTGATCTGCTTTTGCATGCTCCTTGGTCAATATGCATTGACCTTTTGGCTGCCTTCGCTAATCAAGCAGTCTGGTGTCAAGACCGCTCTTGACGTTGGTCTTCTGACGGCCATCCCGTTCGGCGTCGCAGCAGTAAGCATGGTGGCCCTAAGTCGTAGCTCTGACAGACGAGGGGAGCGCCGCATTCACCTGGCAGGCGCACTGGCCGTCGGCGCAATTGGACTGTTGTTCAGCGCAATGTTCGAAAGTGAAACCTCAATTGCAATCATCGCGTTGGCGGTTGCGGCGGGCGGCATTCTTGCAGCCGCGCCGATCTTTTGGGCCATTCCATCGGCCATCCTGAAAGGGGCGTCCTCCGCTGCGGGACTTGCCTTCATTTGCTCCATCGGGAACCTTGCCGGCTTCATCAGCCCGTACATGATCGGTTGGGTTAAGGACGCCACGCACAGCACGAGTGCTGCCCTGTACTTGCTCGCTGCGATGCTCCTCGTCGGCGCTGCATCAACGCTAAGAGTGTCGCGTTACAGCGCATAAAGACAATACGCCCCTCACTTTTACGGGCCACCAGGACCTACGCATACCAAGGTTTTGAGACAGACGGCTGCCGATTCTGCAGAAAAGGTGCGTCGTCAAACCTGTGTAAGAAGAACTACGAGGAGACACTATGTCGGAAGGAAAGGTTCGTCTTGGAAAGCTGGTGAATCTGTTGACGGCAGCTGGCGTCGTATGGGGAGGCGCGGCAATTGCTGCCCCAGCGGTGTCACTGCCTTCCTCTCCTGAGGTTATCGCGCCAAGGCTCTATGTCCTCGATTGCGGGACGCTCGTGTACAACAGACCCGAGTTCTACAATCTAACTCGGGACGAGGTCAAAGACACGAACATGCCTGTGACTTGCTACTTGGTTGTGCATCCCAAAGGAACCCTTCTGTATGACACAGGCTTGAGTGACAGCTTGGTGGGACGTCCTCTCTACGAGAACATCCAAGTTGGGTATGCGCAGATCAAGTTCAATACTCTGCGCGGCCAGCTCGCTGAGATCGGCGTAGCGCCGAAGAAGGTTGACTACCTGGTCATTTCCCATTGGCATTTCGACCACACGGGAAATGCCAACGACTACGCTGATGCCAAGTGGCTGGGCTACCAGGCCGAGCGCAACGAGATGTTCGGCCCAGAAGCTCGAAAGTCGCCGACGTTTCAAGACTACGCCGCGCTCGAGCAATCCAAGTTCGTAGCGATCAACGGCGAGTACGACGTTTTCGACGATGGCACGGTAAAGGTTATTCCGACACCAGGACACACTCCAGGTCATTCATCTCTGTTCGTCAAGCTCAAGAACACTGGACCGATTGTGCTTTCGGGTGATTTGTATCACTACGAAGAAGAACGCACACTCAATCGCATGCCGGACAGAGAGAAAACCGCCGGTACTCCTGAATCGCGAGCTGCAGTCGAAGCCCTCCTGAAGAAGACAGGCGCAAACCTATGGGTCGGCCACAGCATGGAGTTCTTCAAGAACGTGCGGAAAGCGCCAAGCTGGTACGACTAAGTCACTCATTCGGCGCCGCGTCCGGTGCGGCGCCATACCTGCAGGCCGTGCAGCTTCTGACTGCTACACCTTCCGGCTTACAGCGTCAATTCACACAATCGATCAATCATATTGTCAGACAAACTGCTATGATTGATTTCAGAACAAACAAACTAGGAGACATTCATGCTGCAATCCAAACTCATGCGGCTGCTGGGCGCCTCCGCGCTCGCGCTGGCGGCTACCACGGCATTCGCACAGACTGCAAAGCCCACTGAGCTGAAGGTCGGAATCTCCACATTCATGACTGGCCCAGCCTCCGTATTCGGGTTGCCAGCGAAGGCGGCCGCGGAGATGCTGATCGAAGATATCAATGCGAAGGGCGGTATCGGTGGGGTGAAGGTTGTGCCGTCGTTCATTGACGAGGGCGTCGGAAGCGATAGATTGCTTTCGGAGTATCGTCGGCTCGTTCAGGAGCAAGGTGTCCGCGTGATGCTGGCGTCGATCTCGAGCGGAAGCTGCAATACGCTTGCTCCGGTGGCCGAAGATCTCAAGGTCGTCAACATCATGTACGACTGCGCCGCACAGAAGATTCTTGAGGACCGTCGCTACAAATATGTGGTTCGCTCTCATGCGAACACTACGGCGGAGCACCTCTCAAGCGTGCTTTATCTGTTGCGCACCAAGCCCAACTTCAAAACTATCGCAGTCGTAAATCAAGACTACGCACACGGTCGCGACTCGTGGGAAATGTTCATCACGGCGCTGAAAACGTTCAAGCCTGATGTGCAGGTCGTCGCGGAGCTGTTCCCGAAGTTTGGGGCAACCGACTTCTCGACGGAAGTGAGCCGACTGCAGGCGCTCAAGCCGGACGTGGTGCTGTCTACTTCCTGGGGCGGCGACCTGGATACCTTTATCCGCCAGGCTTCGCAACGAGGTTTGATGCGCAACTCCACTTTTATGCTGTCTCTCGGCGAAAGCTCCCTTGAGCGTCTTGGCACGACGCTGCCGGAAGGCGTGATTATCGGCGCTCGCGGTGATCACTATTTCCTGCATCCGCAGTTTAAGGACGATCCAAAGTTCCAGGCGTTCGTGAAGCGCTTCAAGGACAAGACGGGCAAGTACCCCATCTACCCGGTCTTCCACATGGCTCAAGCGCTCGCGGCCCTGCAGACCGGCTACGAAATCGCGTTGAAGAAGAATAACGGCGCATGGCCTACCGACGCTCAGCTTGCTGAGGCTCTCCATGGCTCCGAATCGGCAGGTCTGACGAACAAGGTGAAGATTCGCGAAGATGGCCAAGGCATGGAGTGGCAACTGTGGGGGGTCACGAAGAAGTCGCCCAACTACAACTTCATGGTCTTGGACAAGATGGTCATGTACCCGCCTGAGTTGGTTACGGCACCAGTTGGCCAGAATTCGCTGACTTGGGTGAAGACCCTGAAGCCCACCATCGTCAACGATCCGAGCATCGTCTCGTTCCCGGTCACGAAGTAAGCAGCAGAGCAGGGCGACGTCTGTTCGGCGATGTTGCCGATAGGGGTCGCCCTCACTTTCCTGGGCTTTCGCTGGAGTAGTTAGTAATGGATTTCCAAACTGTATTGCTAGCGATCCTCGACGGGTTGTCGTATGGAGCGCTGCTGTTCCTGGTGGCCGTAGGTATCACCATCATCTTCGGCGTGATGAACATCATCAACATGGCACACGGGAGCATGTTCGCCATTGGGGGGTATCTCGCTGCGACAGTAGGCGGATGGATGCTGACGGCGACGATGTCGCCATATTGGTCCATCGTGCTGTTGCCGGTAGTTGCGATTGTGGTTGGCGTTTTGATCGGCGGGCTTCTTGAGTCGCTGCTTATTCGCCGAATCTACGGCAAGAACCCGGTCCTTCAGTTGCTTGTCACCTTCGCAGCATTCATGATTTTTGAGGATCTGCAACGGATGGTTTGGGGCGGGCAGCCGTACTCGTCGAGCGAGCTCGTGACAGCCCTGGGCGTAGTGGACGTCTTCGGCATTAGCTACACGACATATCAATTGCTCGTTGTTCCCGGCACGGCGCTTCTGGTTTTCTTTGCTCTGCGCCTTGCATTGCGCCACACCCTCATCGGCAAGCAAGTGGTGGCTGTGGCTCACAACCGTGAGGTTTCTACTACCCTCGGCATCAACGTCCGACGTGTCTGCTTTCTGACGTTTGTCGTCGGGTCAGCGCTTGGAGCGCTGGGCGGCGCCATGTCCGTGCAAACCACATCATGGGTCTTGGGCATCGGCTCGGAAATGATTGTCCTGTCATTTGCAGTCGCGGCGACCGCCGGCCTTGGCCAAATCGAGGGTGCGCTGGTAGCGGCAGTCATGATTGGCCTGGCTCGCTCATTCTCGGTCTACCTGATGCCAGAGCTGGAAGTTTTGACGCCATACATCATCATGACGTTGGTGCTGCTGTTCCGCCCGCAGGGCTTGTTCTCGGTTACTCAAGCACGGAGGGTGTAATGAGCTCACCAATCATTCAGTCGAGTCCAGCCATGGCACCTGCGAAGAAGGCGTCCAAGCTGTCACTATTTGCGGTTATCGCTATCGCTCTGGCCCTTGTCGGCATCCTGGTGCCGCAGGTTCTGCCCTGGATCAAGACGCCGTTCATTTTCACAACAGCGTTTGGTATTGCCGCGCTTGGCGTTTCTATCCTTGTGCGGGCCGGTCAGGTGTCCTTTGGGCACGCAATGTACATGTGCCTGTCTGGCTATTTCGTCGCCTACATGTCGCGTTGGATCCAAGGTCTGGACACGATTCTCCTTATTCTTGCCGGAACCGCGTTCGCAGCGTTCAGTGGCCTAGTGATCGGCTCGTTTGTGGTGCGCTATCGAACGATCTTCTTCGGGATGCTGAACCTTGCGCTCTCGATGGTTCTCTTTGCCGCTCTCGGTAAGTTCTATGACTACACAGGTGGCACGGACGGCATGCGGGTGACGCGGACTGCGATCTTTGGTGTCGAACTGGAGCGTGACGGTTTCGAGTCGGCGTTGCTGTACCTGTCGATTGCCTTGGCCGTCTTCGTCGGCTATGCGATCTATCGCTACTTCCGGTCGCCCGCAGGCGAGGCCCTGACGGCGGTTAAGACAAACGAGACCCGTTTGGAGTACGTTGGCATCTCAACTTATCGTGTGTTTCTGATGGGTTACGTGCTTTCGGCGACCCTGTGCGGTCTGGCAGGCGCCATCTTCGCGATTAGCCAGGGGCTTGTTACTCCAGAGATGGGGTATTGGGTCCGGTCTGGCGAAATTGTGTTCATCTCGATTCTTGGTGGGGTCCTTCATCCTGTCGGAGCGTTCATCGGTTCCCTGATTTTCGAGTTCGTCAAACTCTATGCGGCTGCCTATATCACGGGTGCATGGCAGATGACGCTGGGCATCGTGCTTCTCATCATGGTGTTCTTTGCACCGGATGGCGTTGCGGGGTTGTTGGCCAAGCGAGTGGCAAGGAAGGCCGCGGTCAATCAGAAGCAGGGAGGACAACGCTAATGGCGCAAACTCTGTTGAGCACCACGGATCTGAATCTCGCCTTCGGAGCGGTAGTGGTGGCAGACCGAATCAACTTTGAGTTGACAGAGGGCGAGCGCCTGGCCGTAATTGGCCAAAATGGCGCTGGTAAGACTACGTTTATCAATATCTGTACGGGCCTTATTCGCCCCAACAGTGGTGAGGTTCGCTTTCGCGGCGAAAAGGTTACGAATCTGCCCCCACGGGTGATCGCCCGCAAGGGGATGGTTCGCAGCTTCCAGCTTCCGCAGTTGTTCTTGGAACACTCACTTCGGGATTGTGTGCGCATTGCAGCTGCGGGCCGCGCTGGCAAGTTGGGAATGTGGCGGTCCTTGGAAGATTCCGTCTCCGCAACGACCATTGAACACGTGCTGGAGCTGGTAGGGCTGCGGGACCGCGCAGACGCGCCGTGCGAATCGTTGCCAGAAGGTCAGCGAAAGTTACTGGATATTGCGATGGCAATGGTGTTGGAGCCAAAGCTGCTCATCCTTGACGAGCCGACAAGCGGTGTATCAACTGATGAAAAACACGCCCTGATGGAGACCATTATGGCGGCGCTGGACGAGCAGAAGATCACCACAATCTTTGTCGAGCACGACGTGGACATCGTGGAACGTTACGCGACGCGGGTCGCTGCCTGGATTTCTGGCCGAGTTGCGGCCGATGGTGCGCCGGCGCAGGTTCTTAATGACCCTGAAATCCGTACCAACGTGTTGGGGGAATGAGTGCAATGTTAAAGCTATCTCAAACCACCATTCGGCTGGCAGGTATCGCAGTTCTGCGAGGGGTGAATGCCGAGTTTCACAAGGGGCAACTGGTTGCGGTGATCGGCCGAAACGGCGCCGGGAAGACCACGCTCCTGCGCTCGATTATGGGGCTTATCCCACTTGAGAGCGGGCGTATTGAGTTCGATGGCACGGACTTGGCAACAGTGCCGGCACACCGTCGCACCAGTCTAGGATTTGGTTATGCGCCTGAAGACCGCGTCATGTTTCCTACTTTCACTGTGGAAGAGAACCTTAGACTTCCCTGTCAGCTCCTTGGGCAGTCTAAGGTAGAAATTGACCAACGGCTAGAACGCGTGACGGAAGTGATTCCGCAGCTTGCGCAGCTGTTACCCCGCTCAGGGTCAGCGCTGTCGGGTGGCCAAGGAAAGATGGCTGCGCTGGCTCGTGCGCTTATGGCGGGTACCCGGTTGGTGCTGCTGGATGAGCCATTTCAAGGACTCGCCCCTGTGCTCGCAAACCAATATGCGGAAGCGTTGCGCAAACTGCGCGACCTGACGCCGGACCTTTGCGTCGTCGTGACCGAGTCGAACCGCAGCCTGCTGCGGGATCTGCCCGATGTGAATCTGATTATCGAACGCGGGGAGTGCCGTATGCAGTCGGAGCTCGACGCGGTAGCCGCTCACTAATCCAAGGAAGCTAGATGAAAATCCGTTCTGCAGTACTGCACTCGATGGATGCGAAGACACCGTTTGCAGAAACCAAGCCGTTGCGAATCGAAGAATTGGATCTGGACGAGCCAGGCCATGGGGAAGTGCTTGTTAAGATGGTCGCGGCAGGCCTTTGCCACTCCGACCTGTCGGTGATGACAGGTGTTCGTCCTCGCCCCGTTCCCATTGCATTGGGGCACGAGGCTTCAGCTCGAGTTGTGCGAACCGGTCCTGGTGTAGTAGACCTCAAGGAAGGCGATCTTGTGGTGTTGGTGTTCGTGCCAAGCTGCGGTCACTGTCTGCCTTGCGCAGAGGGCCGTCCCGCACTGTGCGAGCCGGCGGCTCAGACTAATACCGACGGTACGCTGTTCTCCGGCGCACGGCGTCTGCACCTGTCTAATCACCAGGCTGTCAATCATCACACCGGCGTTTCGGCCTTCTCGGACCATGCAGTGGTATCGCGCAACTCTTGCGTGAAGGTCGACGCGCCGATCGACCCTGTGGAGGCCGCATTGTTCGGCTGCGCAGTGCTCACCGGCGTTGGCGCAGTCATTAACACCGGTGGCATCAAGGCTGGCTCTACGGCTGCCGTCGTTGGCTTGGGAGGTGTGGGACTGTGCTCTCTGCTTGCTGCGGTCGCCTCGGGAGCCCGCGAAGTTATCGCGGTCGACATCCACGACAGCAAACTGGATATCGCACGCTCGCTCGGTGCTACCGCCGTGTACAACGCCCGCGATCCGGAAGCCATTGAGAGAATCCGTGCAGCAACGAAGGGTGGCGTGGACTATGCGTTCGAGATGGCCGGCGCGGTGCAGTCGATGGAAACCGCATATAGCATTACCCGCCGCGGTGGCACGACGGTTACTGCGGGACTTCCCGCTCCTACGGACCGTTGGCCGTTCCGTCAGCTCAGTTTGGTTGGCGAAGAGCGCACCATCAAGGGTAGCTACATTGGTTCGTGCGTGCCCGTTCGGGATGTCCCCCGTTACATTGGCATGTATCTCAACGGCAAGCTGCCTATCAACAAGCTGATGGGCAAGCGCCACACACTCGATCAAATCAACGAGGGCTTCGATAGGCTGGCCGGGGGCGAAAGTCTCCGTGACGTCGTCGTCTTCTGAATAGTCACGGATCAGGCCTAGGAGCGGTTACATGAAGACCTACAATCATTTCATCAACAACCGATTTGTTGAGCCCGCTGAGGGCGAGTGGATGGATACAATTAATCCGTACACTGGCGAGGCATGGGCACGCGTGCCGAAGGGAAGCGCGAAAGATGTTGATCTCGCTGTCGAGGCAGCCAAGCGAGCTATGACGGAAGGCCCATATGCAAAGATGACGCCTACGGAGCGCGGCAAGATGATGCTGCGCCTTGCGGAACTCGTTGCTGCAAACGCCGAGCGGTTGGCCGAGGTTGAGGTGCGCGACAATGGCAAGCTGATGTCTGAGATGCGAGGCCAGCTCAACTATCACCCGGAATGGTGGCGCTATTTCGGTGGCCTCGCGGACAAGTTGGAGGGTGGTGTCGTTCCTATCGACAAGCCCGAGCATTTTGCCTTTACCACCCATGAGCCCGTAGGCGTCGTGGGTGCTCTGACGGCCTGGAACTCTCCGCTGATGTTCATTGCATGGAAGTGTGCTCCGGCCATTGCCGCAGGATGCTCGGTGGTGGTCAAGCCCTCAGAGTTCACGTCAGCATCGACGCTTGAGTTTGCGGCGTTGACCAAGGAGGCGGGCTTCCCCGATGGCGTTTTCAACGTCGTGGCAGGCCTCGGTCCGACGGTCGGCTCAGCGCTAGTCAACCACCCGGACGTGGCAAAGATCACCTTCACGGGGTCGGACGCCACCGGTGCGGCGATCTATGCGCAAGCGGCAAAGACCATGAAACGGGTTACGCTTGAACTGGGAGGGAAGTCCCCGAACATCGTGTTTGCCGATGCGGACCTGGACAAGGCGGCAGCGGGTGCGATTTCCGGAATTTTCGCGGCCACAGGGCAGACATGTATCGCAGGCTCTCGACTTCTGGTCGAAAACTCCATCAAGGAAGCGTTTACCAAACGGCTAGTGGAGCTCGGGGCGTCGGCCAAGAAGGGCGATCCCATGAATCCCCAGACCAACATTGGACCGGTGACCACGCCCGCTCAATATCAGAAGATTTTGGATTACATCGATATCGCGAAAGGCGAGGGCGCTCGATGCGTGCTCGGCGGACAAGCCGCAAAGGATCTGCCAGGTGGGCAGTTTGTGGAGCCAACCATCTTTGTTGATGTCACGCCCCAGATGCGTATTGCTCGCGAAGAAGTCTTTGGCCCAGTGCTGTCCATTATTGGTTTTGATGGCGAAGAGGAAGCGATCCGCCTTGCCAACGACACCATTTATGGCCTGGCCGCTGGCGTGTGGACAGAGAATATTGGGCGCGCGGTTCGCATGTCGAAGGCGTTGAGGGCAGGCACCGTATGGGTCAACACCTATCGTGCCGTGAGCTATATGATGCCGTTCGGCGGAATGAAACACTCCGGCATTGGACGGGAGAGCGGGCTTGACGCGATCCGGCACTATCTTGAAACAAAGAGTACGTGGATCTCTTATGCGGAGGGCGTGCCAGCCAACCCGTTCGTGATGCGCTAGCGTCTCGCAGCGAGGTTGAGCAAGGCGGCCAGGGGGCGTTCGGACCTGGTCGCCATGTGGTATTTGGGCCGACTGCGAGTCGGCCTTATTCTTCTGCGCCGCTTTCTTTTTCGGATTCGGCGAGCATTCGCAAGGCGGCTTCCTGGGCGTTGGCAATGTGGACGCGAGCAGCCTGCTCAGCCCCTTCTTCGTCCCGTGCCTTCAATAGCTTGTAGAGCTTATCCATTTCTCGGAGGCTATCTGGCAATCTGCTCGGGTGCATCAGGGATGTCGTCCGCAGCAAATTGATGCGAGTATGCAAGCCTAGGAGTACTTCGCGAACATGCGCGTTACCGCAGTTGCTAAGCAGGATGTCGTATAGCTTTGCTTTTGCTTGCAATACGCCATCCTTGTTCTGTGCCGTGGCCTGCGCGCGGAGGTTTTTGACTGCTGCCCCGAATTCAGCAATGGCAGCGTCGCTGGCCAGTCGTGCAAATTCTCGTGCGGCGAAGCCTTCGAGCAGCCCCCGGAAGGCATACAATTGGCGCGCCTCATCGACAGACAGTCGTGCGACGATCGGCCCCTTGTGTGGCACGTTTTGTACAAGCTTCTCCGCCTCAAGCTTGCGAAGAGCTTCGCGCACAGATGTACGGCTAACGCCTAGCCGTTCGCACAACTCGCGTTCGACCAGACGGGCGCCAGGCGCGAAGCTGCCACTCGTGATGGCATCACGCAAAACGTTTTCTACCTGGCTACGCAGGGTTTCGGCCCGTATTAGGCCAATGTCCGTACTCATTTGGTTCTCGCGGTGGAAGAAGTCAATCTGAGGGGACATGCGTATGGCCCCCGGAAGGATATTATCCGAATACAATCGTACTGGAAAATCCCCGGGGGTTTACTTGCAACTTTGTTGCTTTTGAGCTACTGCGCGTAGATGCCGGCGGCCTTGATAACAGGTGTCCATCGCTCGATCTCGGCCTTAGTACGGGCACCCAAGATAGGCGCGTCGAGTTTGGGGCTCGCGGGAACGGTGACACCCAATGGGCCGAAACGCTGCAAGACAGCGGGGTCGTTCAGCGCGAAGCGCATCGCCTGGTTCAGGCGGGCAATCACAGCAGGAGGCGTCCCCTTCGGTGCGTAGAGTCCATGCCAGACTTGGAGTTCGAAGTTCGGAAGCCCAGCCTCAGAGAAGGTCGGTACGTCGGGCAGGGTATCGAGTCGGGACTGAGCCGCCAGCGCATAGGGTTTCAACATGCCGCTCTTGATGTAGGTCCCCGTCGCCACAGGCTGGTCACAAAGCAGATCCACCTGTCCACCCAGCAGGTCTTGGAGGGCGGGGCCCGTACCTCGGTAGGGCACCATTGTTACCTCGGTTCCCAATGCCTTCGCGATTAGCATGGCGCAAAGGTGCGATGTCGAGCCATTGCCCGCATGTCCGAAGCGCACACCAACTTGCTTCTGCTTGACGTACGCGATAAGGTCCTTGAGGTTCGACGGGGCTAGGCCCTTGGCGCCAACGAGGATCATCGGTACGTCCGCTGCCTGAGCGACAGGCTCCAGATCCTTGGTCGAATCGAAGCTCAGCTTTTTGTACAGCGCCGGCGCAGTGGCGATCCCCATGTTGTGGAACAGTAACGTGTATCCGTCGGGAGTTGCGTTGGCAACCCGAGCGGTGCCGATGGTGCCGCCAGCACCGCCGGCATTCTCTACGACCACCGGTTGCTTGAGATTACGGGACATCGCTTCACCGAGCGCTCGACCGATGACGTCAGTGGAGCCGCCCGGTGCATATGGGATGATGACCTGAATCGGCTTTGTCGGATATGACTGTGCGAGTACGAGTCCCGAAACCAGGCTCAGCGTCACGCCTGCAATTGTTGAACGAATGCACTGCATGAATGTCTCCTGCTTTTGATGGCGATTTACTTGGGATCGCCTTGTTTTTGCGGCTTTCGGGTGAGCGCGGCCCTCCCGCAGAAGAATGCGGGCGCATAACATGCAAGGGGAAAGGCCGGGTGCGCGGAAGCCGTCCAAATGCGCACCCGGTAAAGGGAGACCTCTACTGAGGTTGGACGTAGCGATACATCTCGGTATGGTCGGCATCCTTACCAAGTAGTTCAGACGCACGCGAGCACATCTCGCTAACGTGGCCGCCGAGTTGCATCGATGCGTGGACCGCCTCTGCCAAATCCGCAGCGATGCCGACGTCCTTGGCCATCAGTGCGAGCGAGAAGCCAGAGTTGAACGCGCCAGACAGCATGAACTGCTTAGCTTTGTTCTCGGTGGTGTTGTTTTTGCCGGTGGAGCTATTGAGCACATCGACCATGACGTTTGGATCGATGCCAAACCGTTGGCCTGCAATCAAGGCTTCCGCCGTCGCGATGAGACCTGCTGCCGAGACATAGTTGTTCAGTGCCTTCATGGCATGACCGGCACCAATGCTTCCAACCGTCGTGATGGCCTTGCCCAGATGTGCAAGAATCGGACGAGCCCGTTCGATGTCTGCAGGATCGCCCCCGGTCATGATCGCTAGCGTGCCTGCACAAGCCCGAGATACGCCGCCGGATACCGGTGCGTCAATCAGGCGCTTCCCGGCCGCACCTACAGCCTCGGCGAGCGCGCGTGTCCGAACGGGGTCCGCTGAACTCATATCGATGATAAGTGCACCGGACGGAAGCGCGCTCAGCAGCCTATGCACGGTGGCGTCCACGATGTCCGAATTGGGCAACATCGTAATCACCACATCGCAAGCGCTAAAGGCTTGCAGGTCATCGGCGACACGTGCGCCGGTGAACTCCGCACCGAAGCGCTGACGGGTCTCAGGTACAACGTCATACGCCAGTACGCTGATGTCCGCCGCCACAAGTCGTCCTGCCATGGGGAAGCCCATCATCCCCAGGCCGATGAATCCAAGCTGTTTCATGGCGTCTCCTCAGATGCCCATTTCCTTGAATACTTCACGGGCGATACGGAAAGAGTCGATGGCCGCCGGCACGCCGCAATAAATGGCCACTTGCAGGAAGACTTCCTTGACCTCGTCTTTCGTCAGGCCATTGTTGATGGCGCCACGCACGTGAAGCTTGAGCTCGTGCGGGCGATTGAGCGCTGCGATCATGGCCAGGTTGAGGAAGCTTCGCGTACGGCGTTCCAGTCCCGGGCGATTCCAGACGTCGCCCCAACAATACTGGGTCACCAACTCCTGCATCTCCCGGTTGAAATCGTCGGCGTTCTTCAGCGATGCGTCAACGTACTCGCTGCCAAGAACTTCACGGCGGGTCTTGAGGCCCTTGTCAAACAGCTCCTGATTCATCGTTCGCTCCTTTGGAAAAGTAGTTCATCGTAGAGTCTCACAGACAGTAAGTCAATACGACTGTCATACAATCTGCATGACTGAAAATCTGAGATAATTACGACTCTCCCCCAAATGTCTTGTTATGGAAACCGATCTGTTCATCAAGCGCGATATGACGACCTTGCGCCAGCAAGTGACGGCAAGGCTACGTGACGCGATCGTTGCGGGTACCTGGGCGCCAGGGTTGCGGCTCGTTGAGCGTGAGCTATGCGATAGCCTTGGCGTAAGTCGTCCTCTCGTAAGGGAGGCGCTTCAGCAATTGGAAGCTGAAGGGTTGATCAACCTGGTCCCTCACAAGGGACCGATGGTGGCGACAATTTCGGTCGAGGAATCACAGCAGATATACGCTGTGCGTGCTTACCTGGAAGCGTGCATTGGTGAGGGCTTTGCCCGATGCGCATCCGATGCGCAAATCAAACGCTTGCGAGAGGCGTTGCGCTATCTCGCTACTCCGGAGGCGTCGATGAGTACCGATGCCTTGGTAAACGGCAAGAACGAGTTCTATGCGATCCTGATGGAGGGGAGCGGAAACAAGATTGCCAGCCAGATGCTGACTCAGCTCAACAATCGCATCACACTGCTTAGGCGTGTGTCGCTTGGGAGGTCGGGGCGTCTGGCGGAGTCGCTAAAGGAACTCGATGCGGCAGTGACGGCAATCGAGAAGCGGGATGCCGAGACGGCACGCAAGCTTTGCTTCGAGCATGTCGTCAGCGCAGCGAGTGCTGCGCAGGAAGCACGAACACTCGCCGAAGCATAGTCTGCGAGAAGACTATCCCAGGCATGTGGGAGTAACCGACGGAAGACTGCGATGGTCTCCATCGTCGGCTGGAATAGGTGATTCGTCTGATGGCTCAGGCAGCCGTTGTCTTACTAGTCGATCTTGGCGCCACTCTGAGCGATGAGCTCGACGTCGAGCTTGCCTTCACGTACCGCGAATGCTCTGAATGCATCGGGCGAAGTCGACGGAGCCGCTTCTTCCCCGCGACCGGCGAGTTGCTTCTGTACCGCCGGCTCGCGAAGTACTTTTGCGCTCGCAGAAAACAGCCGTTGTACGATTGCCGTCGGTGTGTTCTTTGGAACGAACAGGCCATACCAGTTCGACAAGTCGTAACCCGGAACACCTGATTCGGCAATCGTCGGGTAAGCGGGCATCGCCGAGGATCGCTTCGCCGAGGTTACTGCGATGGGTGTCAGCTTCCCGGCGTCAATTAAAGGCTGCACCGACGCTGGTGTGGCAAAACTCAACTGCGCATCGTTGGCTGCAACTGCCTGGCCAGACTGGGCTCCGCCTTTATACGGGACATGCGTCATGCTGACATTTGCCAACTTGGCGAAATGGACACCTGCCAAGTGCGTGATGACACCGTTTCCGCTCGAAGAGTAGTTCAGTGCGCCAGGTTGCTGCTGCGCCTTCTTCAACAGGTCGGCAGTGGACTTAATGCCGGACGCCTTGCCTGCAACCAGCAGCAGTGGTGCTGTGGTCAATTGCGTGACAGGCAGAAAATCTGCATCGGTGTAACGCAGATTCTTGTACAACGCATTGTCGCCGCCCATCAGGCTCGCGCCGCCAATGTAGAGCGTGTACCCATCCGGCTGAGACTTGGCAACGTAGTCGGCTGCGATCGTGGTGCCGGCACCAGGACGGTTGTCGACGATAACGGTTTGCTTCAGTTCTTTCGAAAGTGCGTCGCCGTAGATGCGCGCGATGGTATCTGCAGCGCCCCCCGGTGGGAAGCCAATGACGATTCTGACCGGTTTGGAAGGGTAGTTTTCCTGCGCGGTGGCAGAGACGGGCGCCATGAGCGTAAACGTGGAAAGCGCGCCGAGTGTGGAAAGCGTGGCAACCAGGTGCCGAGTATGCAAACGCATGAGGTCTCCTCTTTCTGCTTCATTCGCCGATCTGCGCGGCGTTGGGTAAATTCACTTGAAAGCGCTTCGGCGAAGCTATCGCCCTTGAAACATAGGCCGACGCTTCTCACCAAAGGCACGCCTTCCTTCCGCGTAATCCTCGCTATCCGCGGCTCTGTCCACTAGGGCTTGCACCGTCGCGGGAGTGAGGGCGGGGTCAGCCGATGCGAGGCCATTCAGGATGGCTTTGGCGCCGCTGATGGAGAGCGGTGCGTTGTCGGCCAACACCGCAGCTACCGAGCGGGTGTGTCCCATAACGTCCTCGTCGACCTCGTCAACGAGCCCGATGCGGAAGCCTTCAATTGCGCCGAATGGCTCGCCAGAGAACAGGATGCGCTTTGCGTTCGATAGGCCGACAAGCTCAAACAGCCTGCGCGTGCCCTTAAGTCCGTAGACGATAGAAAGTCGTGCGGCAGGAATCGACAGTTTGGCATCCGGTACCGCGTACCGGAAATCACAGGCCATTGCCAGGTTCATTGCGCCGCCCATGCAAAAGCCGTTTATGGCGGCCATTGTCGGCTTCGATACGTTGGCAATGGCGTCACAGCATCCATCCACCGCTTCCTCGTAAATGACCACTTGCTCCGGATTCGAACGAACAGTTGCGAACTCGCTGATGTCTGCTCCTGCGCAGAAACTTGGCCCACTGCCGGTGATGGCGATCACGCGCACGTCAGCTCGTGCATCCAGTTCAGTCATCACGGCACCGATGGCCCGCCACATCGCCAGTGTCAGAGCGTTGCGCTTGTCGGCACGTTCAATCGACAGCACTGCGAGTCCATTCTCGATGCGCAGACCGAGATTGTTGCTTGCCGCGATATCGCCGGCGTTTCCGGAAGACCCTTCGATGTGTGCGTTGCGCATGGTCGTCCTTTCAGGGAGTCACGGCTTCGGCCGTGGTGGTCAAGCGGGTTTCGGTAGTGGATTCAGCCTGGAAGACGGCGCCGCAAGAAACCAGATTCTCGATTTCATCGTCGGAGAAGTCGAAATCGCGGAGGATTGCCACGCTATCCTCGCCGACCCGCGGCGGCGCACTGGCTGCGATTTGCGTTTTGCCGTTGAAAAGAATCGGCAACCCCAGTGCCCGCATACCTTGGCCATCAGGGCCATCAACGTCTACGACCATGCGGACGGCGCGCGCCTGTTCGTGTTCCAGAGCCTGGCCCACGTCGTTCACAGGGCCAGCAGGAATTGACGCCGCGTCGAAGCGTTCGAGCCAGGTAGTCAGCGTGTCAACTGCGAGCACTTCCTCAATGAGCGCAGCCAGGACCTTACGGTTCGTCAAACGTAGGTCGGGAGTGTCGAATCTCGGATCGTCTTTCCATTCCGGGTGACCGAGGACATCCGCGATACGTTCCCAGTTCGCTTGATTAGCTCCGCCAATTGCGACGCGGCCATCTGCGCAGCGGTAGACTTGGTACGGTGCGATCAGAGGATGAGCAGTTCCCGACGGCTTTGGCACGATGCCGCGTGAGAAGTAGCCGGCGGCGTGCCAATACAACTGCTGCATCGAAGCTTGCAGGAGCGATGTGTCCACATGCTGTCCCTTGCCCGTCCGCAGACGGTGGATGTATGCAGCAAGAATGCCGACGGCAGCCAGTACCCCAGCGTTCACGTCGGCAATCGAGATGCCGGGCTTTACCGGCTCACCGCCATCCTCGCCAGTCACGCTGATTAGACCGCTGAAGGCCTGAAGGACGAGGTCGAAACCGCCCTTGTTTGCCAACGGTCCTTGCCTGCCATAGCCAGTAATCGAGCAGTAGATCAGTGCGGGATTGACTTCTTTGAGGGCGTCATAGCCCAGGCCAAGCCGTTCCATCACACCCAGACGGAAGTTTTCCGTCAGTACATCCGCTTGCGCCACCATGCGCATGAGGGCAGCTTTACCCTCCGGAGACTTCACGTTGATGCCAATTGACCGCTTGCCACGGTTAAGCATCATGAAGGATGGCGGTAGGCCACTATCGCCTTCGCGACGGTAGTTGCGGGCGTCGTCGCCCGCCGGAAACTTCTCTACCTTGTAGACCTCGGCGCCCATGTCGGCCAGCATCAAACCGCATGTCGGGCCGGCCATGATCTGCGACAGTTCCAGAACTTTGACGCCTTTCAGCGGCTGCTCGAACGAATCTTGTGCCGTGCTCATCTCCACTTCCTGTCTTGTTCGCGTGGGGCCGGCAGGAATTGCCAACCTCTAATGCGCCGAAGTATAGAGACGCATTTGCTCGCAAAAAAATATGGAATGTGGATGGATCAATAGGAAATTACGATGGATCGGCGAGAGGCGACCCTGGCAGTAGCTTGGCGCCCATCCACTTCCCACTTTGGAGAAGCCTGCGCAGGATCGATAGCGATGTTGACGCGACAATGTCAGCTGCTCGACTCAGCGGGAGATTGTCCGACACGCATAGGGAGATTTCTCGATCCAGCCGATAGCCGGCTATCGGCAGTGCCGCGATGCGCGTCTGCCGAGCGACTTCATCGGAAAGCGCAGACCAGGGCAGCACCGTCCATCCAAGGTCAGCAGCTACCAGACGTATGAGCATGTCAGTTGCACTGACTTCGCTGACGAGCCGGTATTTCAAATGTTTGTCTAGAAGAGCAGCCTCGACGCGCTGGCGGATGGTGCTTGGGACGCTCGGAAGAATTAGAGGGCTGTCCGCAAGCTCGCGCAGCTTTAGCGTTTGCCGACCTTGGGCGGAGGCCTGAGGCAGGACCGCATACAGAGCCTCGGTAAAGAGTGGCGCAATCTTCACGCCGCGCCTGGGCTGAGCATCCACGGCGATCGCTATATCAAGCTTGCCGGCAGCAACCAGGTCGACAAGTTCTGCACTTGGCCTCTCGATGAGCTCCAAAAGGATCCCCCCACTCGCTAGCAGTTCACGGATCAGTGGCTCCGCCAGCATTTTCCCCGTGCTGCCCGGAATGCCAATGGCAGCTCGGCCAGTTGGATGGGCGACCTCCTGTGTGACAGCCTGCCGCACATCTTCATGCTGCCTGAGTAGTGACTTGGCGTAGCCATAGAGCACCTCGCCAGGTGAGGTGAGACGCGCGCCATACACGCCTCGGTCGAACAGGCGAGTGCCGAGCTCGGACTCGAGGTTGGCGATTTGCTGGCTCAGTGCAGGCTGTGCAATGAGAAGCGCCTCAGATGCCCGAGTCATGTTCCCGAGTTCGGCAATCTTTACGAAGTAGCGCAGTTGCTTGAATTCCATAGATGTGCAAATGAGTACCTGCCTTGTGCAGTCTTCATCGATAAGATTACACGATGGAATCATAGTTATTCCATATTTTTCATCGATTGATGCCGTCCATATACTGCCCCCACACAAATCCGTCCTGCAACAGCAGGCGACGGCACGAGTCGCATGGCCATATGCCAACTGAGCCGGCGATTCGGAGGCCGAATCAGGAGACAGTAATGACCGCTAGCATCGACGGCGCAGTTAGTGCCGCACACACGCACTCTCCGAAATCTGATCAGACCCAGCGCCGTGTCGTGCTGGCTTCGTCGCTAGGTACCATGTTTGAGTGGTACGACTTCTTCCTTGCAGGATCCCTGGCGGCACAGATTTCGGCGAATATTTTCTCCGGTGTAAACCCAACGGCGGCATTCATCTTCACGCTACTCAGCTTTGCGGCGGGGTTTGCTGTTCGGCCGTTTGGTGCTCTGTTTTTTGGAAGAATCGGCGACATTGTTGGTCGCAAGTACACGTTCATGGTGACGATCGCGCTGATGGGCGTCGCAACGTTTGCCATCGGCCTGCTGCCTGGCTATGCCCAAATTGGCATTGCTTCGCCAATCCTCTTCGTTGCCATGCGCATGCTCCAGGGCCTAGCACTGGGCGGGGAGTATGGCGGCGCGGTCGTCTACGTTGCCGAGCACGCTGGCAACCACGAGCGCGGTGCACGTACAGCCTGGATCCAGGCAACCGCTGCGCTTGGCCTGTTGCTCTCGCTCGCGGTTATCCTGCCCACCCGATTCCTGCTTGGTGAGGAGACGTTTACTGCTTGGGGCTGGCGCGTCCCATTCCTGGTATCTCTGCTTCTGCTGCTGATTTCCCTGCGAATCCGTCTGTCGCTGCATGAGTCTCCGGAGTTCGAACGCATGAAGCAGGAGGGCGCGACATCGAAAGCGCCGATCTCTGAAGCTTTCGGTCAATGGAAGAATCTTCGTCTCGTGTTCCTTGCCTTGTTCGGCATGGTGATGGGGCAGGCCGTAGTGTGGTACGCGGGACAGTTCTACACGATGTTCTTCCTCACGCAGACGCTGAAAGTCGATGGTGGAACAGCCAACCTCCTGATCATCGTGGCCACGATTGTCACCACGCCGTTCTATGTCATATTTGGCAAGCTTTCCGACCGCATCGGTCGTAAGCCCGTCTTTATGTCGGGCTGCTTGCTCGCGGCGGTCTTTTTCTTCCCATTGTTCAAGGCACTGACGCACTATGCGAATCCGTCGCTGGAGCGGTCACAGCAATCGGCGCCGATTGCTGTGCATGCTGACCCAGGACGTTGCAGCTTCCAGTTCAACCCCGTCGGTACGGCCGAGTTCAAGACTTCCTGTGATATTGCACGCGCTGCTATTGCCAAGGCCGGTCTGAATTACACGTCAGTCCCAGCTGCATCCGGTCAAACGGCAAAGATTGTCGTGGGAAACATCACGATTGACGGTTTTGAGGGCGGTACGCCCTCTGACGCGGCAAAGACAAAAGCCTTGAATGCTGCCCTGAGCAAGGCCCTTGCAGACAGTGGTTACCATGTCGGACCTGCAGATCCGAACCAGATCAATAAGCCCATGACAGTTCTGGTCCTGATCGCTCTGATGCTATTCGGCACGATGACCTACGGCCCCATCGCCGCCATGCTGGTGGAACTGTTCCCGTCTCGGATTCGATACACGGCGATGTCTTTGCCGTACCACGTCGGCATTGGCTGGTTTGGGGGATTCTTGCCGGCCACTACTTTTGCTATATCCGCTGCTGTCGGGGATATCTATGCTGGGCTGTGGTATCCCGTGGCCCTGGCTGCGGCATGTTTCCTCATTTGCGGACTGTTCGTTCGCGAGAGTAAAGGGATTAACATCTACTCGGCCAGCCAACAACGCTGACATTGAAAAATACAAACTGACGAGACTCCATCATGCAGTTCGCAGATTCTCAAGGCGTAAAGCTATTCGTCCAGTCGACCGGATCAGGCACGCCTATCGTCTTCGTTCACGAATTTGCCGGCGACTATCGCAACTACGATGACCAAGTGCGATTCTTCGGTCCACACTTCCGTTGCATCACGTTCAACGCACGAGGGTATCCTCCGTCTGAAGTACCCACGGATGTAGAGCAGTACGGACAGGCGTTTGCGGTGGAAGACATCGCAAGCGTGCTGCGCTGGGCTGGCGTGGATACTGCCCACATTGTCGGCGTGTCTATGGGAGGCTACGCCACATTGAACTTCGGACTGACTTACCCTGAGAAAGCGCGATCACTGACACTGGTCGGAGCGGGTCACGGTTCGGATCCTGCACGTCGAGATCAATTCCTCAAGGATAGTGCCGACCTGGCGGATCGACTAGTGAACTTGGGCATGGAGCAGGGGATTGTTCACTATGCCAACAGCACAATCCGTCGACGCTTCAAGGAAAAGAATCCACGCGGATTCGATGCATTCAATCGCCAATTTGCTGAACATTCGGCATTGGGGTCGTCCTTGACCACGCGCGGATACCAGATGCGTCGTCCGACGATCTACGAGCTTGAGGCGAAGATGCGGGGGTTGCGCGTCCCGACGCTGATCGTCGCGGGCGACGACGACGAACCCTGTATCGAACCTGCGCTCTTCATGAAACGCACTATCCCCGATGCCAGACTCTGGATTGTTCCGCGAACCACGCACGCGGTGAATCTGGAAGAGCCTGAGGCATTCAATCGCGTAGTTTTTGACTTCATCATGTCGGCAGACCGGCAGCGGCAGGAGTAACGGGAAATGAACCTACACTTGCAAGGAAAATCCGTTCTGATCACAGGTGGAACAAGAGGCATTGGCCTGGCCTGCGCTAGAACATTTGCGGCCGAAGGTTCGAGCGTCACCATTGCGGGCACCTCCGCAGAGTCGGCGGACCGCGCGCAACGCGAGCTCAAGGACAAGGATGGCGTAAGCGTCGATACGTTCGTCGGCGATCTTTCTTTGCCGGATGTACGGCGGGCGCTTGAATCCCGGCTTGAAACAGTGGATGTCCTTGTCAACAACGCTGGTGCGATCCCTGGTGGTGGACTAACTGCCATGAGCGATTCGCAGTGGCGTGAGGCATGGGAGTTGAAGGTCTTTGGTTACATCGAGACAACTCGACTCGCGCTGCCGAAAATGATGGCGCGTGGCTCTGGAGTCATCGTCAACGTCATCGGAATTGCAGCGGAGATGCCGCGATACGATTACCTTTGCGGGGCGACAGGTAACGCCGCGCTGTCGACATTCACTCGAGCTGTCGGTGCCCACGCGACCACGCGCGGAGTGCGTGTCGTAGGCGTCCACCCGGGCCCGACGGAGACGGACAGACTCGTGAAGCTCTACAAGGCTCGTGCGCAGGAGAAGTTCGGTGACGAATCCCGCTGGCAGGAAATGTTGGGGCATCTGCCATTCGGTCGGGCGGCGCAAGCGAGCGAGATGGCTGACCTGGTGGTGTATCTCGCTTCAGCCCGCGCATCGTACCTAAGCGGAGTTGTGGTGGACGCCGACGGGGGCGCGCGCTATGCGTGAGGCGGTTCGTGCGGATTTTCCGCACCTTGCCAATATTCAAACACGGTGGATGGACAATGATGTCTATGGCCACGTCAATAATGTCACGTACTACAGCTACTTCGACACCGCAGTCAATCAGTACTTGATCGAGCAAGGTGTGCTCAATATTCACAGCGGACGAGTGGTTGGCCTTGTCGTGGACACGGGTTGCTCCTATTTCCGATCCATTGCTTTTCCTGACAGCCTGGAAGTGGCGATACGTGTGGCGAAGCTCGGGAATTCGAGCGTTCGGTACGAAGTCGGAGTGTTTCGGGCCGGTGAGGAAGCCATCTGCGCCGCCGGTCACTTCGTTCACGTCTATGTGGACCGCGATACGGGACGGCCGGTCCCACTGCCCGATGCAACACGCGAAGTTCTCATGAAGCTAAGGGCGGAATCTGCTTCGTAGCATCTGCGGAAACTAAGTTGTCGCGCCAGATCGCAAAGCGACCCGACGCGATGACCTTGCCTAGGTGATGGCCTGCAAGGCGGCTAGCATGTACGGGCGAAAGGCGTTAGGGTCCTCACACATTGGAAAGTGTCCGAGCCCGCGCATTTCAAGCATCGAAGCGCCGGGCATGACTTCCAGTAGCTTTCGCCCATCATCGGGTGTAGCTGAGTAGTCATAGTCTCCGCAGAGCAGCATGACCGGCGTTCTTTCACAATCGATCTTCGGGCCTACGGTGGCTCCATCGAATTCATCGCTGTAGAACGCCAAATCGCCTGGGTAAATACCGGGGGCGCCCTGCGAGTAAATCCATGCAGCATGGCGCCTGTTCGCCTCAGGGCTCAGGGGGCTCATCAGCCCGCGGACATAGCTGGCATTGTGCAATGAGCCATGAACAGACGCATGATGTTGGAACGGGTTGCGTCGACCCTTGGACCGGAACGGCGGCTCCACTGCCACGACTCCCCTGACAAGCTCAGGGCGTTCTGCGGCTAAGACTAGCGCCATGGCAGCGCCCATCGATCCACCAACAATGATGGCGGGCTCGCCGACTATGCTATTGAGGATGCCCTCGCACCAGGAGAGATATAGCGCTTTGTCGAGCTTGTACGACTCGCCCCGCCAGTTTGGCGATGGCATGGATCGTCCGTGAAAAGGGAGGTCCGGGGCAATCATCTTGTAGTGCGAAGCCAGTTCGACGTCGCTCAATTGGCCGTGAAATTGGCGGGAGTCGGCACCGGCGGTGTGCAAGAAGAGCACAGGCTTGCCAGTCCCCGAGCGCTCTGAGTACACCTGATACTCGAGCCCGCTCATTTGGACAGAAGTGTAGCTGCCATGAACCTTGCTAAGGTCACGGGAGATTCGTTCGCTAGGCTCCGCGGCTGGTACTTTCACCACCAGTTCAAACAGCCTCTCCAGCATTGGCCGGCACCGGGCAATGGTGGCGGCATCGCCGGAGACTTCGAATAGAGGATTGGCCAGTTGCAGGGCAGTGAACGAGTGGAAGGTCGGCGGAGGAGGTGAGGCCAAGACTTTCTCCCACGCATCTTTCTCGGCATGAATAAGGACATCCGATCCATCGGGGTTGCCGCTGACGAGAATCGTCCCTCCATAGACGGCAATTCCGATGCCGAGACAACCGGTCTGAATGCCTATCTTTGCATCAAGACCGATGGAAACACTTCGCAGTTCGGGGTCCAAGACCGCCGAATCGACACGACTGCATAGTTGCGCAAACACGTTCATGATCTTATCTAATTGGAGCAGAACCAACTAAAAGCTACATTGCGGGAGTCAGTTGACTTCACCAGATGGAGGCGCCTCCGTCCACAGCTAGGACTGAGCCCGTCGCGAACGATGCGCGGTCGGACGCTAGCCAAAGGACGGCCTCGGCAATTTCCTCAGGCTTACCCATCCGATTCATTGGGCACCGAGCGGCGAGTTGTCGACGTAGCTCTTCTGGCTCCTTGTTCGACTCGAACGCGGGTCCAAACCACGGTGTCTCAATCGTTCCAGGCGCCACACAGTTGACTCTCACGTTCTGGCTAGCGTGGTCGAGTGCCATCGCCCGGGTGAGCGAGGCAATAGCTCCTTTTGAAGCCACGTATGCAGCTCGAGCGGGTATGGCACTTAGCGCGGTGTAGGAACCGATGTTGACAATCGCGCCTCTACCTGCCCGTTCCATGAGCGGAATCGCATGCTTCGCGCACAAGTACATGCCGCGGAGATTTATCGCCATAAGGCGGTCCCACTCTGCTACTTCCAGATCCACAACCGTGCCGACTGCACCCACACCTGCGTTGTTCACCAGGATGTCCAGCCGACCGTAGCGATGCTCGACTTCCGAAAATAGGCGTGCAACGTCGTCGGCGTCTCCAACGTCCGTCTCTATGGCGACAGAGCCCTGCAGCACCTTCGCAAGGTTTCTTGTTGCATCTGCGTCCCGGTCTGCGAGGACTACTGTTGCACCGTTCGCTGCGAAAAGCTCTGCCGTCGCTCGGCCGATTCCGCTCCCTGCGCCAGTTACTACGGCTAGTTTCCCGGCAACACTCATATGTCTCCTCCTTCACTTAGTTTTTGAGCCTAACCATCATGAGATTACAAGATGATTGACAGATTGTATGATAGGAACAATGATAGGTGGGAGTTGGCTTGTTAGGGAGGGTGCAATTGTTTAGCGCAGTCGGCCACCTTCCTTCTGAGGCGACGTAACCAGCTGCAGATGCAGCAAAGTAAAAGCGCCGCGATGAGCATTCGTTGCGGCAAACAACCAAGGAGACAGCAATGAAGCAGCTCGACGGTAAGGTGGCAATCGTCACTGGAGCCGCAAGTGGATTTGGTGCGGGGATCGCGGAAGCATATATTGCGGAGGGTGCGAAGGTCGTCGTCGCAGACGTGAATGAAGCGGGGGCACGGCGGGTGGCGGATAACTTGGGGCCTAACGCTACTGCAGTCACATGCGACGTGTCCAAGCGTGACCAGGTCGATGCGATGGTTGCGCATTGCATTGAAACGTTCGGAGTGCCTGACATTGTCGTCAACAACGCAGGTGTCACGCACGACAATAAGCCAATGCTGGAAGTTGATGAGGCTGCGTTCGACCGGGTGTTCGCTATCAACGTGAAATCCATCTATCACGTTACTCAAGCGGTCTTGCCGACGATGCGGGCCCGTGGAACTGGTGGCGTGATCCTGAACGTTGGCTCAACAGCCGGCATTCGGCCACGTCCGGGACTGGTCTGGTACAACGCTTCGAAGGGGGCAGTCAACCTTCTGTCGAAGGCGATGGCCGTCGAGTTGGGTCCGGAGAACATCCGTGTGAACGCCATCTGCCCGGTCATGGGGCTGACCGCAATGTTTGAGCAGTTCATGGGGGCGCCAGACACCCCAGAGAATCGCGCAAAATTCCTGGCGACGATCCCTCTTGGCCGCTTCTCTGAACCGCGGGACATCGCTGCAGCAGCTGTCTTCCTTGCGAGCGATGCCGCTAGCTTCCTGACCGGACTTGAACTTCCGGTAGACGGCGGTCGAACCATCTGAAGGTCGCATTCCCAAAAACCCCTGTGATATCGAGGAGTGCATGGTGCCGGCATGCCATGAAATTTACGCGGTGCGGTACGCCACCGTGAATCGCCAGCGGCGCGAAAACTTTATGGTCGCTGATGAGCACGAGGGGCCAATGCCAATGGACTACTACGTCTGGGTAATCCGTCGCGAGTCCAAGGTATGGCTTGTGGATACTGGCTTCGACGAGGTTTCGGCAACTCAAAGAAAACGGACGCTGTTGCGGTGTCCCATCTCTTCGCTTGAGCCGCTTGGCATCATGCCTCAGCACATCAGGGACGTTCTCATAACGCACCTTCACTATGACCATGCGGGAAACCTTGGAAAACTCCCGCTTGCTCGGGTGCACATACAGGAGAGCGAGATGCAGTTCGCTACCGGGTGCTGCATGCGACATGATGCGCTACGACATGCTTATACCGTTGATCACATCGTGCAGATGGTCCGCAACGTCTACGAGAAGCGCGTCGAGTTTTATAATGGGGACTCCGACCTCAACGACGGCATAGAGTTAATCCACGTCGGCGGTCATACTGCGGGACTGCAGGCAGTAAGGGTGTTCACGGAGCGTGGATGGGTCGTACTCGCGTCTGATGCTAGTCATTTCTATGCAAATGCATTCGAGCGATCCCCGTTTCCCATCGTGCATCATGTTGGCGACATGCTCGATGGCTACCTCAAACTGATGAAGCTATGCGAGAGTCCGGACCATTTCATCCCAGGCCACGATCCTTTGGTGTTGGAACGCTTCCCGCGCTACGGCGATCCTGCTGACGAAATCGTGTCTCTGCATCGTCCTCCACTAACACCCATCGCCGTAGCATAGAACGTTCCGCGGGCATAACCATCAGCCGCGGAACACCGGTGTGCTTTTGGCGGCGATTGCGCCAATTGACCTCGGCCTGCGAGGTGTGCTGCGGCGGCCGTTACGGACCGAAGCTCCGCACTGCACCGGAGATATCGTAAGCAGTGTTCATTACCAACTGCTGGTAAGCGGCTACGATCCTTTCTACGCCGCCGGGTGAGCCCAGTACCGCACGTGTTTGGCCAGTCCGTGTTGTTCCGCTGGGGGACTGGCGAACAGTCCAGCTGACCAGGGCGCTGACTTGTCCATCTAGCTCTGCATCAAGTCGTACGATTCGAACGTTAATGCGATACGCTGGCCCAGTCCGGCCGGCGTCTTGCTGGTACGTGTCCACTGCACCCAGTATCGACTGAAGTTGTGCGGACAATGCATCACGAAACTCATCCGGAAGGGGCGCCAGCCATCGATCGTGCTCCAATACTCTCTGGCTGCCGCCGCCTTGGCCTAGAATCAGATTCGTTCTGTTTAGCCGCTCCGGCACCTGGACAGGAGATACTGCGATCCAGAGGGGAGCCTTTTTCTGGTTTACGGTTTCCGTCGCTACAGGTAGCAAATCCGACGTTGTGGATAGCGTGTAATAGCGAGGTTCGCGTGAAGCGCACTCGGCCATCGCTACACTAAGCAACAACGCCAACGGCGCTAGTCGATGCCGTTTGAAAATTGCAGTCGCCTTCATGACTTTCATTCGCCTCCCTTCCCGCGGATCAACGCCTCGGGGTGGCGTTCCAGATAGTCTGTCAACGTCCGTAGCGATTGAGCCGAACGAGTCAATTCCTGCATTAGACGTCTTGCATCCGACTGAATCGGAGCCTCTGGATCCAACGCGTCGTTGGCGGATTCCAAAGTCCGATGAGCATCTTTCAGCGCAAGTCCGAGCTGTGGGACGATTTCGCCGTTGAGGCGTGATGTCAACGCGTCGGCGTTTTTCAACATCCGGTCAGCCGACGCGACAGTCGTTCTCACGTCGCGACCAATCTGATCAATGGGAACTCGATCTAGTTTGGAGACAATGTTCCCGACTTTGGTCTGCAGTTCATCAATTGTGCCTGGGACGGTAGGAAGTTCAGCCAAGCGGCCGTCCAGACGGAGCGTGGCCGGAGGTGAGCCAGGAAAGAAGTCGAGCGCGATGTATAGCTGACCGGTCAGAAGGTTTCCGGTACGCAATTGTGCTCGTAACCCTCGCTGGTTCAATGCGTCAGCGATTTCCTTGCCGTAGCGCTTATCCGCCAGATCTCCGGGCGTGATCCCGATTCGTGACGGATACAACTCCACGACGACTGGCATGTGAAAAGCCTTTTGCGATCGGCTGAATTCGATCCCTATCGACCGTACCTTGCCGACCACAATGCCGCGGAAGTCGACTGGAGCGCCAGGAGACAAACCACGAACCGATTGTTCGAAGTTCATGACGACCAGCGTTGGTGACAACTCGTCGCGCACTTTGAACGCGCTGGCTTCGTCGCTCGCAAGAGAAAACTCGGCGTTCTCGTTGATGGCGGAGGAGTCGGTGGAATCCTCGGGTGTTTGGAAGGCGATGCCCCCGAGCATTACCGTCGCAATAGATTGGGTACTCAGCCTGATTCCGGATGAATCGAGTTTGATATCAATCCCGCTCGCGTGCCAAAAGCGGGTATCGGCCGTTACCAGTTTGTCATAGGGTTTATTGATGAACACCTGGACCGTAAGCTCCCGACCGTCCGGGTTAAGCTGGTAAGCGACAATCTGTCCAACTTGGATGCGCCGGTAGAACACAGGGGATCCGATGTCGAGGGACCCAAGATCTGCAGCTCGCAGTACAAATTTCCTTCCCGATGCTGCGTCTGTCAGCACGGGGGGCGTCTCAATCCCGGTGAAATGTGTTTTTCGCGCGGTGCCCGGGCCTGCATCCACGCCGATGTAGCTGCCTGAAAGTAAGGTGTCCAGTCCGGAGACACCTGACAAGGCCACGCGCGGACGAACCACCCAGAATCGCGTGCCCTCTGTTGCAAAAGCTTCTCCATCGCTAGTGAGTGCAATGTTGGCAACGACACTTGAACGGTCCTGTGAGAGGCGTAGTGACCGAACGACGCCAACGTCGACTGCCTTGTATCGTACGGACGTTTTCCCTGGGATGATGCCGTCAGCTGAAGCGAATGCGACTGTGATATTCGGGCCTTGAGATAGCAGGACACGATCCAGCAAGGAAATCCCGATGCCTGCAGCGATCAGAGGTATCAGCCAGACAAGCGACGGCGTCCAAAGTCCGCGCGACCGTAGAACGGGGTTTGGTGCTGGAGTGAGATTGTTTGTATTGATGGAGGATTTTTCACCGTCTTGCATCGTTCGGCTCCGCTGAGTCCCATAGCAGTCGAGTGTCGAAGCTTGACGATGCCATCATGGAAAAAATAACTACCGCGCAGTAGGCGAGCGTTCCGCTTCTGGGGGAAATGGTGGCGAGCGGGCCCACTTGTACAAGAGACGCAAGGAGTGCAACCACGAAAATATCGGGCATGGACCAACGCCCGATCTTCTCTACGAATGCATGCAAATGGGTTAGCTGCCCCAGGTAACAAGTGGAGCGGAAATGCACAGTAAGTAGAAGCGCAGTGAGCAAGAGCAGCTTCATGAGTGGTACGACAATGCTTGCAACGAGCACGACGATGGCTAGCAACTTGGCGTCGGACAGCCAAAGGTAGACAACACCAGAGAATATCGTGTCATGTTGGGCCCCGAAGATTGACTGAGTTTCCATCACCGGCAGCAGATTTGCAGGGAGATAACAGATGTACGCTGCCAGTAGAAATGCCCACGTGCGTGTCAAACTATGTGGCTTTCGAGGGTGCATTGCGGTACCGCAGCGAGGGCATGCGACAGTTCCATTTGTTGGAGGAACAATCGTGCCGCAGGTGTGGCAAGCGAGGAGCCCCATGGCGGAAGCAGTGAGAGTCTTTGGGAGCGAGCGAATCTCCCCATAACACAACTCTTCTTCCGGAGCCGCCGTATTCCGAGTCTCGGATGCGCGTGCCACAGTTACTCCTCCTGCAAGTAGTCCCACAACTCTTGTGGGTCGAATGCTACGGAAGCAGCAAGCAAGATCATAAGAAGGACGTATGACCAGAAGGCAATGTCGGGCGATACGTGAGCGAATGTCGAAAGCTTGACCAGCATGACGAGCACCGAAATCACGAGCACGTCGAGCATGCCCCACGATCTACAGAGTCGGATGTGCTTGATGACGGACGTGTGATCCCGTGGCTTGCGGCGGAGCGAAACTTGCACGAGCAGATAGAGAACAAGGAGGAGTTCTGCTAGCGGGAAAACGACGATTGTCACTACTATCAACGCGGCAATCGGAAGGAGCTGTGGTTCCGTGCAGAGAACCTCAATGACGCCCCAGATAGTTGTTTCCGTGTGCGCTCCGCGGAGATTAATGTGCGCAATGGGGAATACGATGGAAACGAGAAGCACAACAAGTGCTGCCAGCACCAACGGAACTATGTACCGATGTCGGTGCCGAAATCCTCGATAGAGCTTTGTCCCACAGCGCAGACAGCATGCGTGATCTCTACCAGAGACCGGAGGACATTGATGGATAGCATCGCAGTGACGGCACGCAATCATGTTGCGAAGATCTTCGGCTGGTCTTGGGAGTAGTTGCCTGTCGTACGTCATGACTTCTGGTCTTTGAACGTCTCGGTGAATGAACCACAGGTGCAGTCATACCGACGGCAGGCAAGGTTCCTCATTTTGATAAGCCGCTAGCGATGAGACCAATTAGCCAGCCACTTCCTACACAGATTGCCAACCAACCGACGACTATCGCAACGCAACGGCGTAGGTCCATTAAGAGCTCCTAGTCGAGGCAATTGCACGACGCAGCAAACTAACGGAGGTCGGCCACCAGGGAATCTGCTCCCTTGTCGATCCCTGTCTTTGCGGCCGTTAGAGAGCCGAAGGCGGCGACGATGTTCATGGCATTCGGATACTGCTTGGTGACGTAGGACTTAAGCAACTTGTTGCTCTGCGCATCGAATATCTCGACGCTGTACATCACGTAGCCGGTCAATGCACCTTCCCGACCACGGACCGCTTGCACTCCGTTGTAAAGATTCCCGGCGATATCGAAGTGCAGAAACGGGCCGAGGACGGTTGACGTGGTGCCGGCACCTGTCAGAGTCAATTTCAGGCGGAGAGCATCAGGCGCTCCCGAGTTTCCCGTGAGGGTGAAGCGTGTTCGAAGCTTCGTGGAAAACTCCGAATGCATGTAGCGCGCCAGTTCCGCTTTGTCTTCGTTAGACATCTCCCCGAACTGTTGATCCGGGCCGCGGTAAATGGCCACGGGTTCCACGACCATCGATTTGTACTTTTGCCAGTCGACCGGTGTCACATAGGCATATGGTGTCCGTGCGTCGTCCGTTCGGGTATTCGGAGTCATGGCCGACGATGAGGCAATGCCGGAATAGGGGAGGGGCTTGGGGCTGGCGCAACCGGCCATGACGATGACGATCGGCGCTGCTGCAAGCAGATGCCTCGTGTCTCGGACAAAACGCATGATTCCATTCCTTCTGGGGGCTGATGGTGGAACGGACTATAGCAGCGTCACCTCAATTTGCAAACCAAATGTTCGGTTTTTATTTGGTGCGTGAGATGCCCCAAAACGAAGCATGCAGCCGAAGGGCTGCATGCGATTGGTTGGAGACTATGTCGTTGATTTTGCGCGACGGGGCGCGGCGCGCTTTGGTTTTTCTGGTGTGGAGTGCACCGACCACGCGTCCTTGTCGAGTAGTCGGTCAAACAGGCGACTACGATCTGCTTGCGTTAGCGGACACATACCGAGCATCTTGCCTAGCACTATCCCTCTGGCAGCCTGCCAACGTAGCAGTGCTAGATCCGCGTCGTCAGCCTCGTCCTGGATTCTCGCAATCTTCCGGGCGGTATCGGACCGCACTGTCGACATTAGTTCCGGATTCTCTGCGATGGCGCCAAGGACTGCCAGTACAAACGAATGTGGGTGAGCGGCAGACTCACGATACGCAAGAATTTGTTCCGAGAGCTGGGGCTCCGGGCTGTCAGAGCCTACGCCTTCAAAGTACTTCTTCTCGAACTGTTGGATGCGCTCAATCTGCGATTCCAGTAGCGCTTCGACCACGGCAGCTTTGGTGCGAAACTGGTGCATGACGCGCCCTTTGCTGATGCCACCTTCCAGCGCGATAGCTTCGATTGTTAGCTTGCCCGGGCCTTCACGTGCCAAGATGGCAAGGGCCGCGTCAAGGATCATCTTGCGCGAGCGCTCCGAGCGGATAGCGTTCTCCATTTTTTATATTCCCTAAGCCAAGAAGCAATGCTTACACCAAGCTAGCAACATACCGCGATTTCCGCGCAAAAACAATCGTTTCGGTCTGTTTTTGACGCGAATCCCCGTCAAAGTGTCTGAGGCGGCAAACGCGAGTGTTCGCAGCCAGGTACCCACGACGGCATTTCCGGGCGACGCCGTCGCTCCGGGCGCGAGGTGCCTTGCCGGGACTACCTGGAGGCAGCAATGTCAGAGGAAAACACAGAGACCAACCAGTCAATGAAGACGCGGAGTCGTGGCGTCAAGTGTCGGTGGTGAGGGTAGAGGACGGTGATGGGGAGCTTAGGTGGCGGATACTGAGGCAGCAATTCGAGCAATGTACCCGCCCGCAGTTGTGATGCAACGTGGTACAGGGGTACCTGAATAATCCCCAAACCTGCTTCTCCTGCGGAGACGTACGATTCACCATGCCGAGCGGTTATGCGTCCGCGCAACTGGCGCAGTTCAATTCGGTCATCACAACAGAATTCCAACGGTTGTAGGCGACCGACATTGATCGACAAGAACTCCACGCACTCGTGACCCTCTAGCTCTTCCAATGTCGAAGGCTGCCCGAATCTCGCAACGTAGTCGCTACTGGCACACGTAACCTGTGTGAGTGCAGGCAGGTTGCGCGCAACTAGTGTCGAGTCAGCAAGAGCACCGAGGCGCACCACGCAGTCGACGCCTTCGGCGACGAGATCAATCATGCGGTCGCCTACTCCGACTTCAAGCGTAATGGTGGGAAAGCGCGCGTAGAAGTCCGGGAGCGCGGGAATGACTACCAAGCGGGCAAGCGATGTTGGCAAGTCGACTTTCAAACGTCCTCGAGGGTGCGAGGCGCTCTGGGAAAACACGCTTTCCGCTTCCTCCATCTCGGCGAGAATGTTGAGGCAGTGCTGATAGTACGCGCTTCCGTCAAGCGTCGGAGTGACCTGGCGGGTTGTCCGTTGAAGCAACCGTGCGCCTAGATGGGACTCCAGTTGCTTAATCAGAATCGTTGCAGATCCGCGGGAGATTCCAAGGTCACTGGCTACTTTGGTAAAACTGCCCGCTTCTACGACCCGCACAAACACCTTCATCGCCTGAAAGTAATCCATAGCCGACAAATTGTTTAAGTTTCTTAAACTTAGATGGCAAACGTAGGTCATTTATCACGAATGACTTGGACAATACAATAGCTCTCATTGGGTGGGCGACGGCCTAGCCTGCGCACAGCAAAGGATCTTCAGGAATGATTCATCGAGATGTATCACTGTCGGCGGTCAGCGCAGGCTTGCTGGCGGTAGTGATCTCATACGCCGGCCCCGTCATCATCTTCTTCCAGGCGGGGCAGAGTGCCCATGTCTCGCCGGAGATGATGGCTTCATGGGTGTGGGCAATCTCGATTGGTGCGGGTATCTCAGGTGTCCTTCTCAGTTGGTTCTTGAAAGTTCCCGCAATGACGGCGTGGTCGGCCCCAGGTGCTGCGCTACTGGTCACGCAGTTTCCGGGCGTCACCATCAATCAAGCAGTCGGTGCTTACATCATCTGTGGCGCGGCCATTGCCTTGGTGGGGATGTCCGGCTATTTCGACAAGTTGATGAAACTGATTCCGAAAGGGATCGCAAGTGCCATGATGGCTGGCATTCTGATGCAGTTCGGGGTGAAAGGCTTTCAGTCGGTGGAGTCGATGCCACTCCTCGCCTTGTCCATGTTCGTCGCGTACATCATTTTCAAAAGACTTTCTCCGCGCTACTGCTTGGTGCTTCTGCTAGCAGTGGGCGTGACGCTTGCCGTGCATCTGGGCGGAAGCGACCTTCGGGGCATAACGCTGACCCCGACAAAGCCAGTCTTCATTGAGCCGCAATGGAGTTGGGCATCCACTCTGAGTCTTACGGTTCCATTGATACTGGTTACGATTGCTGGACAATTCCTGCCGGCGATGGCCATTTTGCGTGGCTCCGGGTACACGACGTCGGCCAAGCCCATACTCAGTACCCTCGGTCTGCTATCAATACCAATGGCCTTCTACGGTGGGGTCACGATTGCGATCGCCGCTATCACAGGTGCACTTGGCACCAGCCGAAACGCCCATGAGAACCCTGAGAAGCGCTACGTCGCCGGCATCGCCAACGGTATCTTCTTTCTCATTGGTGGTTGTTTCGCAGGAACGATTATCCAGTTGTTTGCTGTCATGCCCAAGACTTTCGTCGCAGTTTTGGCCGGCTTAGCGTTACTGGGAGCTATCACCAGTAACGTAATGGGAACGGTGAACGAGGCCGATCACCGAGAGGCCGCCATCATTGCCTTTTTGGCAACATCCTCCGGCATGAACTTCTATGGACTCGGGTCGGCCTTCTGGGGGGGGACAATTGGTGTATTAGCCTACCTGGTTCTACACAAGTCCGGATGGTGGGCGCCGAAAGCTAGTGGGTCGCGAGTTTTGGAGCGCGACGGGTGACGAGATTTTGATGCGCAAAGGCAAGCGACAGGAAACCAAAATGATGCGACATACATTCGCTAAGGTTTGCGGTCTAACGACTGAGCAGCAGATCGACTGGGCTGTGGAGCTCGGATATGACGCGATCGGAATTGTTGTCAGTCCACGCAGTAAGCGATACTGCTCACCGGAAACTGCAGTGGCGCTTGCCAAACATGCCCAGGGGAGAGTGTCGACGTTTGTGGTTGCTCTGCGATACGATGAAGTATCAAGCATCGCCGCGCATTTCGATATAGTCCAACTCTATGAGATGGCGAGCATTCCGAACCATGCCTTTTCCTCAGCGACGCCACCGTCGCAACCGACTGCGATGCAGTACTTCTTCTACGATGCCAGCGTTGGTAGTGGCATATTCAATGAAATTCCGACTTGGGTCCAGAGCGTTCCCGGCAAGGTCGTGATTGCCGGCGGCCTTAATGCCGAGAACGTGCAGGGTGTGATCGAGAGGTACTCCCCCTATGGGGTCGACGTGTCCAGCGGCGTTGAGACAGCGCCGGGAATCAAAAGCCAAGAAAAGATGCTCGACTTTATCAAGGCTGTGAGGTGCTTTCCACCGGCTCTCCAAAATGGACTTGGCCAGTAAGACTGCTCTTTCAAGCGCACGACCCTACCTCGGCGTCACCGGCGCGCTGGACGGAGAGACATTCCTCAGGCTTGGAATGCCTCCGGTCGACATGTCGTGGATGTCAAAGTATGACGGCTAGATCGGTGACTTCGGCTGGGAGCCGATCTTTCCTTCACTACACCTGTAAGCTAAGGGAGTTGCAATGATCCCAAATTCCTTCTCCGCTTTTGTTATCAACAAAGCGCCCGATGGTCAGGTAGGAGGCGCTTTTACCGAACTCTCCCTGACGGATCTAGACGATGGCGAGGTCACCATCCGTGTTCACTACTCCAGCATCAACTACAAGGACGCCCTTGCAGCCACAGGTGCGGGGAAGATAATTAGACGTTTTCCCTGTGTCGGTGGCATTGACCTGGCTGGTGAGGTCATCGACAGCACGGATAAGCGCTTCAAGCCTGGCGATGCCGTCTTGGCGAATAGCTTTGATATCGGTGTGTCGCACCATGGCGGTTATGCACAACTCGCTCGCATTCCCGCAAAGTGGGTCGTGCGAGTGCCACCTAGCCTGTCACTGCTTGAAAGCATGGCGCTCGGGTGTGCTGGGTTTACTGCCGCGCTCAGCATCATGCGCATGGAGCACAACGGTCTCACGCCGGACAGGGGGCCCGTTGTGGTAACGGGTGCGACAGGTGGTGTGGGCAGTTTGGCAATCAATATGCTTGCTGGACTCGGCTATGAGGTTGTCGCTCTTACGGGAAAGCCGTCCGAGCAGGACTACCTGAAGAATCTGGGCGCTTCGGCAGTCAAGCTGACCTCAACTATCGACCATGCGCAAGTGCGTCCATTGGAAGGCGGTCTTTGGGCCGGCGCAGTCGACAACGTTGGAGGACCGATCCTGCATTGGTTGCTTGCAACGATGATGCAAGCGGGAACTGTGGCGAGTATCGGTAATGCGGCCAGCGCCACGCTCGAAACAAGCGTTTTTCCCTTCATTTTGAGAGGCGTGAGCCTACTGGGAATTGACTCGGGATACATGCCTTTCCCGACTAGGCAGCACGCGTGGGACCGTCTGGCAACAGATCTCCGACCGGCAAACCTGATGGATATCACTCGAGTTATCAACTTCGACGCCCTCCCCATGGCGTTCGACCAGTTTGTGCAAGGTCAGGTCAAGGGGCGCACAGTTGTAAAGATCATTGAGTGAATGCACGAAGTCGCTGACCTAAAGGAATCAGCTCGGGCAATCTACCGCTACGCCTGATTTTTCCGGTCGGATTCAAGCGGCAGCGGGTTTGTAGGGCAACGTGAGCATTGCTAACGAGCTATGTGACACGCACACCCCTACATCGGTCGAATTCCGCATCTGCCATACGACCTGCCTATTGGGATCCTGTGCAAAATGGTGCTGACTGCCACCGGAGCCTACTTCGCGACGAAGCAGGGCTCTGGTGACAAAGTACTGAGGGGGCTAACAACTTACTCAGTTAGCGCCGTACTGGTGGTAGATCTTGGTGAGGATCTTCCAATTGCCGCTGTCCTTCACGAGAAGGAACATGTCGCTGAATCGGGCACCATTCCAGTTGTCCGACTCGATACGCGCAAAGGCGACCTGGTTCTGTACTTCGATCTTGGTGATGTACGCGTTCAATCCGGTTGCAGGCGGGTGGCCGTCGATGTACTCGAACAACGACTTGATTGGGCCGCCTTGCATCGAGTCGCCGGCCCCGCCATACATTACTGCGTTTGGATGGAAGGCGGGCTTCATGATCGCGCTCTTGCCTTGGCGGCCGCCTTCTAGGTACAGCCCGAGAGTACGTTTAATGGCCTCATACTCCTTGACGTCCACGGCAGTTGCGGCATTGGCGGTCGGCTTGCCGGAAGCAGCTGCATCAGTGGTGGCAGCGTTTGCAAAATTTACAGTCGATGCCAAGAAAATGATGGGCAAGATTGCGCTGCGAAGCTTCATGTGGATCTCCTTTTCGAAACGGGGATGAGAGGTTGAGGCAGCGTGAGAGTCGATGGCTCACGCCGGCTACGGGTCAAGACAGTGGTTCATTTGTGGCACCAACTTGCACCTTGAGCAACGCAAAGGCCTTCTTCAGCGCAGCTCGGTGCGTCACGACATCAGGGGGCGCGTCTGCGTTCGGCCAGTCGAGCGTCCAGGTCACCAGCGTCGTGTTGTTCATGGTCACCGGGTGCAGTTCCACGGTTGCGTCGTAGTTCAGCGAAGTGGCAATGTCATGGCGCACCGAATAGCAGACGCGATGGTCGTGATCTGAGAGACCGGTCAGAGTCTCCGTGACTAGGTCACCGTCCATTCCCAGCTTGCGTTGCCCGCCGACCTGTCCCGGACGCGCCGTCAACTGAATGGTTCCCTGCAAATCCGCGTACCAGGGTCCAATGCCGGCCAGGGCTCGCAGCACCGGCCAGACGTCGGCCAGTGGCGCGTCGATGATCTCGGCGACATAGACCTTGCCCGGCGACGGCTGCCGGCAATGATTGGTCTCGCCTGTCGTGGGTTCTTCGGCTAGCTTTGTGGCCATTGAGCGAAACCCGCCAGCAAAGACATCGCTCTCCAGGACGCTCTGGAACGACATTTGATTGTCAGGACGCTCGTCATAGGTCGAGTGCCAAATCGCCAAAGTTCTAGTGCCGTCAGTCAGCGGCTTGAGTTCGATGCGGCCGACATAATTGTCGAGTGGCAGAGGCGCCAGCTCGAAGTTGTACATCACCTGATAACGGCGGTCATCAAGCGCTAGCAGGCGTTCGCGTCCGGATGCACCGTTGGCCAGTTTCAGGCTCCGGACGGCGCCAACGACATCGGATGAGACGTTTTCCTCAATTACACTTTCGACGATTCCGGGATTCCAGTTGGGTAGCCCGTTGAAGTCCCGCACGAGCGCCCAAACCTGGTCCACGGGAGCGTCAATGATCCAGCTGGTGTATGCATTTGCCATGTTGTTCAGTCCCTGTTGGCGGGGGGATTCCGGGTGGCGATGAGGAGCAGGCGTTGTGGCAAAGCACATAGACGCCCGCTGCCTCCGTGCCCAAAGAGGCTACTGGGTAATGTCGTCGCTTCTGTCAACTAAGGTGGGAGACATGCACGAAGATCAGTTGAACCCTTCGAGAACGATCTTGCCACGCGCCTTGCCGCTTTCCAGAAGCTCATGAGCGCGCCGAAGGTTGGCGGCATTGATCGTGCCAAAGTGCTCAGCTACCGTGGATTTGAGCGACCCATCATCCACCAAGCTACTAACTCGATTGAGTAGCCGGTGCTGCTCGATCATGTCCTCGGTCTGATAGAGGGACCGTGTGTACATGAGCTCCCAATGCAGCGAAATGCTTTTTCTCTTCAATGGCATGACATCCAGTGAGTCGGGATCATCAATGACGCCAATGCGCCCTTGTGGCTTGACCGCTTCGATCAGTTGGGGCAGGTGCTGATTCGTTTCCGTGAGGCTGGCCACGAAATCCACATTCGGCAAACCAGCTGCCCTCAACTCGGACGCTAGGGGCTGACTGTGGTCGAGCACGTGATGTGCGCCCAGTTCTGTCACCCACGCCTTGGTCTCCGGGCGAGAAGCGGTCCCGATTACCACCAGATCCGTCAACTTACGAGCTAATTGCACAAGGATTGATCCGACGCCACCAGCAGCGCCGACAACCAACAGCTGCTTGTTCTTGCCGGAATCGAGCCGAGATACTTCGAGGCGATCGAAGAGCAGCTCCCATGCCGTAATGGACGTTAGGGGCAGTGCGGCAGCCTGGGTAAAACTCAGTGAAAGGGGCATGTAGCCGACGATTCGCTCGTCGACTACATGCAGTTCAGCATTGCCGCCTGGTCGCGTGATGTCGCCAGCGTAGAAGACATGATCGCCGGGCTTGAACAGTGTCACGTCCTTACCAACGGCCCGAACGACACCCGCGACATCCCACCCCAAGATCTTCGCGATGCCGGAGCCTGGTATGGTGCCGCGGCGCACCTTGGTATCCACGGGATTGACTGAGATGGCCTTTACCTCGACCAACAGATCTCGAGGGCCCGGGACAGGATCATCCGCGACGATGTCGACCAGTGACTCAGGGGCCGATGCCGGCAGATTCTCAAAGTAGCCGATTGCTTTCAAATCCGAACTCCTATCCCGCACCAATCAGCGGGAGTAACAGGTTTGCTCCATTGCGCAGGTGGAGCATAAAAAGGATGGTTGTGCTGCCGAGCGCGTCAGACGCCAAACTGGTGGTACACCTTGGAGATGATCTTCCAGCCGCCATCGGTCTTGATAAGGGTGACGAAGTCGTTGTAGTCCGCCCCGATGGAGTCCTTCTCCAGGTCGACTCTGACCACGGCGGCCGTGCTATTGATCGCCAGCACATCGATATGGGCGATAACCTCGAGGGCATTGCCGTTCTGGCGAAGAAACTCGTAGAACGTCTCTACGTTGCCGCCGGTCAGTTTTCCGTCGATGACACCGAAGTACGTTGCCTGGCGGTAGAAGGCCGCAGCACATGCCTCGGCGCTGCCATCGCGGATGCCGTCCACGTACTTCTGAACGGTTTCCACCACAGCGACGTAATCGCTCGTTGGGACCTTCTGGATCGTTGCTGCCATGGCGATGGCTCCTCCTGTCGAAGCTTAGTGACTCGGTTGCCATTCGCTTGAGTGCGGCAGGCGTCTGGTCATTTCAAGGTTGGTCCATATATCTGTATCAATCACTACAGATAGTGACGACGCATTATATAGCGCACACTACAGATATTGGCAAGCATCCCTCAAGGACGAAGGGGATCCTGAGGAGGCGAGGGTCGAAAGAGAAAAGGATTGCGATCAGACACTATGCGTGCATCAAGAGGTCAACGCAGTGCGTCTCGACGGGGCATGGGTAAGAAGAAACGGGGAGGCGGAACCAGATTCCCCAGGTCTGCAATGGCGTCGACCTGCACTGTGTGTCGCTGCTGCTTCACCGTTGTGAAGCGCATGCGTGCTGCGGTCAGTGCGATGGGGCCCGGCCGCCGGCGATTGCCGTCGGTGCGTGTAGGCAGTTGTCTGCCCTTGACCGCGAGTCTGTGTCGCTTGACGACTTTCCTTTGCTCTTGTAGCAAAGTTCGGCCCGATGGTCGGCTCACCTCGATCGAATCGGCGGTGGCCAATGCTAGCAGGTAGCCGATGGTCGCTTCAGCCGACATCGGAATATGGGCATGGCCCAACAACAAGCCATGACGGCCTTCCTTGAACGCTTCGACTCGTTATGGCAACGCACGCAAGCGCACGCGATGCGCAATCCTTTCCCGCCCTCGGTCAGCCTCGCTGGTGAGCGAAATGAGGGCATGGCAACGGTCCACTGCTTCTGCCAATGACGTCACTACTGGCATAGCTTTGCCAGCCTATCGTGAGACCCGAGACCCGAGACCCGAGACCCGAGACCCGAGACCCGAGACCCGAGACCCGAGACCCGAGACCCGAGACCC
>NZ_PJRP01000022.1:21780-118799 GCF_002858765.1 Cupriavidus pauculus | reverse complement strand
AGACCGGGCGCGGCCAGGTGGTGGAGACCTCGCTGATCGAGGCCGGGCTGCAGCAGCTCTACTGGCATGCGGCCATCCACTTTGCCACGGGCGAATCGCCGGGGCCCAGTGGATCGGCGCACGTGCTCAGCACTGGTCACGGGTGGCGCGGGCGGCATCGGCCGTGCCATCGCATTGCGCCTTGCCCAGGAAGGCGCCGACATCGTTGTTGCGGCGCACAAGCACGACGCCGAGGCCGACGAAACCGCCGATGGCGTACGGGCGGCAGGCCGCCGCGCCCATGTGGTCGCGGGCGACATCGGCAACGTGGCGCAGGCGTTTGCCATCGTCGATCAGGCCGTGGCTGCAGTGGCGCCGTCGGGCAGTCTCGACATCCTGGTCAACAACGCCGGCGTCGAAGTGCGCGCGCCGTTCACCGAGGTCACCGAGGCCGACTACGATCGCGTGCTAGATACCAATCTCAAGGGGCCGTTCTTCCTTACCCAGCAGTTCGTGAAGCACAGACTGGCCTGCAAGCTGGGCGGCAAGGTCATCAATATCAGTTCTGTCCACGAGGACCTGCCCTTCCCGCATTTCACGAGCTACTGCGCCAGCAAGGGCGGCCTGCGCATGTTGATGCGCAACCTGGCCATCGAACTGGCGCCAGCCGGCATCACGGTCAACAACATCGCACCGGGCGCCATCCAGACGCCAATCAACCGCAAGCTGATGGCCGACCGCGCCGAACTGCAAGCGCTGCTCGCCAACATCCCGCTGGGGCGGTTGGGCCAACCCGACGAAGTCGCCGGGCTAGTGGCCTACCTGGCAAGCGCCGATGCCGACTACATCACCGGCACCACGCTCGTAATCGATGGCGGACTGCTCTGGAACTATGCGGAACAATAACGTGGCCACCGGGCGCGTGCCCCACGTCGCCGCGCGCACCCAGCCCGCCCAGGCTGATGCCGCGACAGCAGCGGCCCCGCCCGCCATGCTGGCCCAGGCGCCGGGCCAGCCCCCCTTGCCGCCGCACTGTCACGGGCACGCGCCCTGCGTCACCCATCTGCCTGCCCCCGCCCCGTGTATGCTGCCCGGCTGCGCAGACGCCGACACGGTGTCGCCGGCGGAACGCTACGCCGAACTGTTCGTCGACGTGCAGGCCAGCGGCATGTTCGCGGACAGCAAGACCTTCCCCGACTGCATTCCACTTGACGCGCCCGAAGCCATCCTGGCGCGCTACCGCGCCGAGCGGGCCGCACCGGATTTCTCGCTGGAGGCCTTCGTCCGCACGTATTTCGCGCGCGAGACCGTGTCGGACGATCACTACGAATCCGATCCGGACAATTCGCTGCGCGAGCATATCGACGGCCTGTGGCCGGTGCTGACGCGCGAGCCCGCCGAACATCCCCCGCGCTGTTCGCTGCTGCCGCTGCCCCAGCCCTATGTGGTGCCGGGCGGCCGCTTTCGCGAGCTGTACTACTGGGACTCGTACTTCACCATGCTGGGCCTGTCGGCCAGCGGCCGGCAAGACCTGCTGCGCGCGATGGCCGACAACTTCGCCTATCTGCTGGACACCTACGGGCTGGTGCCCAACGGCACGCGATCGTACTACCTGAGCCGTTCGCAGCCGCCCGTGTTCGTACTGATGACCGACCTGTTCGAGGATCAGGGCGTCGATGCGGCCGTGCGCTACCTGCCGCAGCTCGAACGCGAATATGCGTTCTGGATGGACGGCGCCGCGCACCTGGCCCCGGGCAACGCCTACCGGCGCCTGGTGCGCATGCCCGGCGGCGCCTTGCTCAACCGCTACTGGGACGACCGCGCCCATCCGCGCGAGGAAGCCTACCTGGAAGACGTTGCCACGGCGCGCCGCGCCGATCGCCCCGCGCACCTGGTATTCCGCGACCTGCGTGCCGCGGCGGAATCGGGCTGGGATTTCAGTTCGCGCTGGTGCGAGCCCGACCTGGCCAGCGGCCAGCCGACCTGCGACCTGGCCACCATCCGCACCACGGCAATCCTGCCCATCGACCTGAACGCCCTGCTCTGGCACACCGAATGCCGCCTGAGCGAGCTGTGCGAGCGCGCCGGCGACCGTGACGGTGCCACGCGCTACCGCGAGGCCGCGGACCGTCGCCGGCAAGCCATCTCGGCCACCATGTGGGACACCGGCACGGGCGCCTTCGTCGATTTCGACTGGCATCGCGGCGCACCGCGACCCTGTCTGAGCGCGGCCACGCTGATGCCGCTGTTCCTGGGGCTGGCTACCCCGGAGCAGGCCGCGCAGGTGGCCGACGTGGTGGCCGCCCGCCTGGTCGAGGAAGGCGGCCTGGCCACGACGGAGATCGACTCCGGCGAGCAATGGGACAGGCCGAACGGCTGGGCGCCGCTGCAGTGGATCGGCATCATGGGCCTGCGCCGCTATGGCTGCGACGCGCTGGCCGACGACATCGCACACCGGTGGCTCCAGACCGTGGCCAGCCTCTATGTCTCGGAATACAAGCTCGTGGAGAAATATCGCTTGCAGCGACGCCGTGCAGGCGGCGCAGAAGGGGGCGGCGGCGGCGAATATCCGCTGCAGGACGGCTTTGGCTGGACCAACGGTGTGGTCAACGCACTACTGGCGGTCTATCCGTGGCACCCCGCGCGACGCAGCAAGGCGGGCCGCCCCGACACCGGCGAATGATCGATGGAAGCCGGCCGCATCGCGGCGCCACAACGGCTGGCGGCGCATGAACTACCCAGGATTCGGAATTTCGTTCCTTTGTTCAGAATTTCGTGACGCAATGCCGCATTTCGCAGGGATTGTTCCGGATACGCCAATAACTCATGTGAGTTATTGGCGTAGCAGGTACGGAACGTCACACTGACGTAGGGTCATTTCGACACGACCCTAAACGACTTGGCAACTCTTACTACCCCGACGATCCCGCGCGTCGGGGTATTTCTTTTCCGGGCCAAATTTTGCCGCCGCGGCGCATCGCCGACACCCGCATTACGCTGGATCAACAGTCGGTCACCCGTCACATCCCGACACAAACTTCGGGCCTTTCCGCATGCAACATGGCGCCTCACTCACTCACCGATGACGGAGGCCCAGCATGAAACAGCACGACAAACCCACCCCCGGGAATCTCGACGAAAGCGCGGCTGACACAGACACGCACCGCGCGTCACGCGATGGCGGCAAGCCGCTTGCAGCCAGAGCCAAACCCGCCCGCAAGCCGACGTTCGCGGCGTTCCTCAAGACGATTCCGCCGGGCGACGCCTACGACGACCAGGACTTTGCACGGGTTCAATAACGGGGGGGCCGGGACATGTATCTGATCGACACCGATGTCATCAGCGAAAGCCGCAAGGGGCGCCGGGCCGACCCCGGCGTGCGCGCCTTCTTCGAGGATGCCGAGGCCGATGGCCACGCCCTGTTCGTCTCGGTGGTGACGATGGGAGAACTGCGGCGTGGTGTGGAACTGAAGCGGTTCCGGAGCGACCGGCAGCAATGCCAGGCGCTGGACGAATGGCTAGTGGCCATGCAACGCCGCTACCTGCACAACATCCTTGGCGTCGACGGACGCGTGGTCGAGCTGTGGGGCCACCTGCGGGTGCCCCATCCAGAGAACCCGCTGGACAAGATGATCGCCGCCAACGCGATGATTCACGGCCTGGCGGTGGTCACGCGCAACGTCCGGGATTTCGCCCAGACCGGCGTGCGGCTGGTCGATCCCTTCGGGACGGGACCGCCGATGCCGCGCACGCCGGCTCGAACGCCAGCCCTACGCGACGGCCTCAGCTTGCACTGATGCCCTTGGCCTTGACGATGGCGCTCCAGCGGTCGTAGTCCTTGTTGAGCCTCGCCTGCATCTGCTTGCCGTCCTGGAACGACGCGATGGCACCGGCGCTGACCAGCTTCTGCTGCAGTTCCTTGTCCTTGCCGATGATGTCGCGCGTCTCGCTGGCGATGCGGTCGACGATGGGCTGCGGGGTGTCCAGCGGCGCGATCAGGCCGCCCCAGGAATCGAAGTCGAAGCCCGGGAAGCCCTGCTCCGATACGGTCTTCACGCCCGGCAGCAGCACGCGGGCGTTGGGGGAACTCAGCGCGATGGCCTTGAGCTTGCCGGCACGGATATGCGGCAGGGCGGCGACCACGTCGGCAAACATGATGCCCACCTGGCCGCCGAGCAGATCGGCCACGGCCGGCGCGCTGCCTCGGTAGGGCACGTGCAGCACGTCGAAGCCGCCCAGGTCCTTGAGCTGCTCCATGGCCAGATGGCCAAAGCTGCCGGTGCCCGAGCTGGTATAGCTCAACGGCGTCTTGCTAGCCTTGGCGAAGCGGATCAGATCGGCGAGCGTTTCGACGTGCGGCACCACGGCCGGGTTGATGACGATGGCCATCGGCAGCACGTAGACCGTGGCCACGGACAGGAAGTCCTTCTTGACGTCGTAGGCGTTGGTCTTGTACATCAGCGGCGCCAGCAGGGCCGGCATGCCGAACATCGACAGGTTGTAGCCATCGGCCGGGCTGCGGATGAAGCTGGCCGTGCCGATCGAGCCCGAAGCACCGGGCTTGTTCTCGATGATGACCTGCTGCCCGAGGCGTTCCGACAGCTTCTGCGCCACGATGCGCGCGGCGGTATCGGTGGGGCCACCAGCGGGGAATGCCACCACCATCTTGATGAACTTGTCTGGCCAGCCGGTCTTGGCCAGCACCGAGGGCATCACGGCGGCCATCGACGCGGCGGCTCCCGCCTTCAGTACCTGGCGGCGGCTCAGTAGCAGCTTGGTCATTGTCTTGTCTCCTGTCGATCGAAAATTCGGGGTGTCAGATCACGCCTCGCGATTGCAGATCCGCGATGGCGTTGTCGTCGAGCGCTAGCAATTCCTTGAACACTTCGTGCGTGTGCTGGCCCATGTGGGGCGGTGGCATGCGCACGGGCAGGCGCTGGCCATCGAGCGCATATGGCGGTGCCAGCACAGCCTGCGCGCCGGCTTCGCTGTCCTCGAAGCGATGCAGCAGGCCGGCCTGCGCCGTGCGTTCGGATTGCAGGGCGTCCAGCATGCCCAGCACCTCGCCGCAGGGGATCTGCGCGGCCGTCAGGCGCTGCAGCAGTTCGGCGCGCGTAAAGCGCTGGAGCCGCTCGCGTACCTGCGCGAGCAACACGTCGCGATGGGCCGAGCGGGCCGTGTTGGTGGCAAAGCGTTCGTCGTCGGCCCATTCCGGGCAACCGATGACCTCGCGGCAGAAACGCTGGAACTGTCCGTTGTTGCCGACCGTGATCACCAGCGGTCCGTCGGCGGCCTCGAACACGCCATAAGGAACAATGGACGGATGGGCATTGCCGAACTTGGGCGGGTCGCCGGCCTTGAGCAATGCCTCCATGCCGTAGTAGGACGTGATCATTACGCCGCAGTCGTAAAGCGCCATCTGCACGTGGCGGCCGCGACCGGTGGACTGGCGCGCGAACAACGCAGCCAGGATCGCCTGGGCGGAATACATGCCCGTGAACATGTCGACTGCCGCCACGCCGAACTTCAGCGGGCCCTGACCGGCCTCGCCGTTGGTGGCCATCACGCCGGACTCACCCTGCACGACCAGATCGTAGCCGGGACGTTCGGCTTCGGGGGTGAAGCGCGCATAGCCGGAAATCGAGCAGTAGACCAGGCGCGGATTGATCTCGCTGAGCTGTTCGTAGCCCAGGCCGAGTTTTTCGGCGCCGCCCACCTTGAAATTCTGGATCACGACATCGCACTGCGCGGCGAGTTGCCGGGCCAGCGCCAGGCCCGCTTCGCTTTGCAGGTCCAGCGTCACCGATCGCTTGTTGCGGTTGGCGCTATTGAAATAGGAGGTATTGCGTGTGCCGATGCGCACGCCCCAATCGCGGGTGTCGTCGCCCCGGGCGGGATGTTCCACCTTGATGACGTCCGCACCGAGGTCGGCCAACGCCATCGCGCACATCGGTCCTGCCAGCACACGTGACAGGTCCAGCACCCGCACGCCGGCCAGCGGCAGCGATGCCATGTTTTCTTGATTCATGTTGCTGAGTCTCCCCGCTTCCGGATCTGTTCCTGCCAGGGAGGTCCGGTTGTCTTTACGAGCATGCATTGTCCATATGTTCCGAATCCTTGACAATTGCAACCAGTTTTCAACATATCTGAATACTCAAGGTTGACAATGGACCTGAACGCCCTCGCATTGCTGGTCGACATCATCGACGCTGGAAACCTGAGCCGAGCCGCCAGTCAGCTGGGCATGAGCCGCGCCAATGTGAGCAAGCGGCTCAATCATTTCGAGCGGCAGCTGGGCGCCGAACTGCTCAGGCGCAGCACCCGGCAGCTCGAACCCACCGAACTGGGATGGCAACTTTACGAACATGGCCGTGCCATCCGCCACGAACTGATGGCCGCCCAGGAATCGGTACAGAGCCTGGGCAAGCGCCTGAGCGGTACAGTGCGGCTCAGCGTGCCGAGCGGATTCGGCCAGCACACCATGTCGGCGTGGTTCATTGAGTTCATGACGATGTACCCCGCCATCACGCTCAATGTCATTTTTGACAATGACATCGAGGACCTGATCAAGGGTGCGGTGGACTTCTCCATCCGCGTCATGGCCGAAACGCCAACCAATGCCGTGGCCCACAGCCTGGGCGATGTCGAATACGTGGCTTGCGCCACGCCGGCGCTGGTGCGCGAACACGGCATGCCGCGCACGCTTGACCAGTTCCGGGACTTGCCGCTGATAACGTCCGAACTGACCGGTCAGAAGCTGCATGCGGCGGGTCGGGCGGGTGCGGCGGGCGGGGTGCCGAATATCCGCCCGCGCCTGATGTCGGCAAACTTCTTCTTCCTGCGCGAGGCCATCCTTCAGGGGCTGGGTGTGGGCCTGGTGCCCCGCTACATGGTCGACCGCGATCTGGCCGCCGGCGCCCTGCTGCAATTGCCCCTGCCGCCTCAGGACCTAGCCTTCCTGCGCACCACCATGTACCTGCTGTACATGCCGGCCCGCTACCAGACGCGCGCCGTCACGACGCTGGTCGCCTTCCTGCGCGACAAGGCGACCAGCCGATAACCGACGAGCGCCGAGATCGGCGGCGCCGGGCGCCTCGGGCCGCACGCGGGCGGGCGCGGCCGTCCGGCGGCTACACTTCCAGCTTTACACCCCGCCCCGCCCGGATTCCGCCGGGTCTTCAGCCATGTCGCACCCCATTTCCGCCGCCTCCGTCTCCCTGGTCGATTTTCGTGCCGAACCGGCCCCCGCCCACGACAATCCGCGCCCCGACCGCCTGGTGCAGGGCAATCCGGACCGCACCACCTGGACGCACTACAGCGCCGAGCAGGGCGACTTCGACTGCGGCATCTGGGCGTGCCAGCCGGGCGCGTGGCGCATCGCCTTTCCGGCGGGCAAGGAAGAATTCTTCTGCATCATCAGTGGCCGGCTGCGCATCACCAGCCATACTGGTAGCGCACGGGAGTTCGGCCCGGGCGATGCCTGTGTGATCCCGGCGGGATTCGAGGGCGTCTTTGAAGTCATCGAACCGGTACGCAAGCATTTCGTCGTGATCGATCGCAACGCGGGCTGAGCGGCCCGCAGGAGTTCCTGCCATGCCCAGCCAGCCCGCCCTGCTTGCCGCCCTGACCCTGCTCCCTGCCGTTCTGGTTCTCGCCGGTCCCGCCCACGCCGCGCCGACGGCCGTCACGCCGAGCTTCGACTGCAAGAAGGCGGAAGGCCAGATCGAGCAGATGGTCTGCAAGGACGCCACCCTGGCGCGGCTGGACCGCGAAACCACCCGGCTCTACGGCCTGGCGCTCGATGCCCGGTCGCTGCCAACCGCGCAGAAAAAATCGCTGATTGCCGAGCAGCGTGGCTGGATCAAGGGCCGCAACGACTGCTGGAAGGCCGACGATGCGCGCGCCTGCACGGCCACCACCTATCTGCAGCGGATCTACGACCTGCGTCATGGCTACGCGGGCGCGCATACGCAGGACGAGCGCGGCATCAGCCGGGGCCCGTTCAATATCCGATGCCCCGGCGTGGACGCGGTCATCGCCGGCACCTTCGTGCAGACCGACCCCGGTTACGCCTACCTGCGCTGGCTGGATCAGCAAGTCGTGCTGCAGCAAGCGCCGGCGGCCTCGGGGGCGCGCTATGTCGCCACGCTGAAGGACGGCGAGGCGCAGTTCTGGGACAAGGGAGCGGACGCCCGGCTGGCGCTGCCCGGCAAACCCGAAATGGATTGCCGCGTGGAGATGACCGCCCACTGAAGGCGGCGCCGCGCCCGATACGCGGCACGTGGATACGTGGATACGTGGCACAGACACGACGGTCGCCACAGATTCCCCCATATTCCTCACGTGCAGGCCAAGTTCCATTTGCCGCCCGTTGCACGCATCCATATAATAACGATTCTCATTTCCCGGTATTCGTACCTCTGCAGGCCCGCCGCGGCGACAAGGAAAGGACAATGGCCGCCGACGCCGGTCCGCATCAGGACATTCACGCGCTGTACAGCAACCATCACAGCTGGCTACTCGGCTGGCTACACCGCAAGGTGGGCTGCTGGCACCGTTCCGCCGACCTGGCCCAGGACACGTTCATGCGCCTGCTGGCCCGCGAGGAAACCCCGTCCATTCTTGAGCCACGTGCCTTTCTGACCACCGTCGCGCAACGCGTGATGGCCAACCAGTGGCGGCGCGACAAGCTGGAACAGGCCTATCTGGAAGCGCTCGCGCACCAGCCGCCGTCGCTGGTGCCCTCGGTCGAGGAACGCGCGATCCTGCTCGAGACGCTGCAGGAAATCGCCGAACTGCTCGACGGCTTGCCCGTGCCGGTGCAGCGCGCCTTCCTGATGGCGCAGCTCGATGGCCTGAGCCAGGCCGAAATCGCCGCCACCTTGAAGATCTCCGTCACCACCGTCAAGCGCTACCTGATTCGTGCCGGCACGCAGTGCTATTTCGCGATGGCCGCGCCATGACCCGCCAAGCCGCCTCGACCTTGGGCGTCAGGCCCGAAGTGGCGCATGCCGCCGTGGAATGGCTGGTCACGCTGCAAGGCGGCGACGCCGACGATGCCACCCGCGCCGCCTGGCGCCGCTGGCTCGACCAGCATCCCGAACACGCGCGTGCCTGGGCGCAGATCGAAGCCGTCAATGCGCGGCTGCGCGGCGTGGCCTCGCCGCTGGCCAGCGCGGTAGCCAATGCCGCGTTGACGCCGCCGCAGTCGGCCAGTCGCCGCCAGGCCGTCCGGGCGCTCGCCACGCTGTTCGTGGGGGGTGGCGCGGCGTGGATGACGCGCGAACACGCGCCCCTGCAGGGGTGGCTGGCCGATGCCCACACCGCCGTGGGAGCGCAGCGCCGGCTGACCCTCGACGACGGCACGCACGTGCAACTCAATACGGATACCGCCATCGACATCGCCTTCTCGGCAACCGAGCGCCGTGTGGTCCTGAAGCGCGGCGAGATCCAGATTGAAACGGCACGCGATACCGCGTCGGCGCCTCGGCCGTTCATCGTGGCCACACAGGCGGCCACGCTGCGGCCGTTGGGTACGCGCTTCGCGGTACGCCATCTCACCGATGCGGGCTGGATCGGCGTGACCGAAGGCGCGGTATCGGTGCGACCCGCCGAAGCCATCGCCGCCGAGCGCGTCATCATGGCCGGCCACGCCGCGCACTTCACGGCGGAGAGCGTGGACGCACCCGCGCCGTTATCCGACACCGCCACCGCCTGGACGGAAGGCATGCTGGTGGCGGCCGACATGCGGCTCGATGCGTTCCTGGCCGATGTCGATCGCTACCGTCCTGGCCATCTGCGCTGCGATCCGACCATCGCGACACTGCGGGTTTCCGGCACCTTCCCCGTTGCCGACACCGACCGCATCCTTGACGCACTGCGCAGCATGCTGCCCGTGCGCGTCCATTTCATGACGCGCTACTGGACCACGGTACTGCCCGCCTGATCGTCGTTCTACGATTTCTTATACGGCCTCGCCGCTCCAGGCGCGGATGATATCCACGGCCCCGATTTCCGCACCGACACTCGCCTCGCAGGCGGCCTGGCCGATCTCGCGGGCCCAGTATTGCTCGGACCCATCGGCCACGCGCCAAGCATGCAGCCGGCGCGTATAGAGCTGGAGATCGTATTCGGCGGTGATGCCGATGGCCCCGTGCACCGCGTGGGCCATCGAAGTGACCGGCGCGACGGCATCGCTGGCGCCGAACTTGGCGATGGCCGCGTGCATGCGATGCGGCGTCCAGCCATCGCCGGAAAATGCGATCTGCGCAGCAATGCGCGTGGCCGCCACCTGCTCAGCCATCACACTGATCTGGTGCTGGATCGCCTGGAACTTGCCCACGGGCCGGCCAAACTGCACGCGGTCGTTGGCGTACTGCAGGGTCAGGTCGAACACGCGTGCAATGGCCCCAGCCATCTGCGCGGCATGCAGCGCCGCGCCAATCGTGCGCAGCGTGCCCGGCGGCAAGGCAAAGGCTGACGCCGGCCCGCCTGCGATGCTGACGGTCAGGTCGCCGTGCACCCCGGTGGGCGCCACATCGGCGGCGTCGCGGTGCAACAGCCAGGCGCGGTCCGCCTGCTGCGCCAGGAACCAGCGTGCCGTTGCGCCATCGGCAACCAGCGTGCGCGCTTGCGGGCCGAAGCTGGCCAGCGCGATGGGGCCGTCCGGAATGGCGACGCCGGCCGCGTGCAGCAGCGCGCGTGCAAAGATCGTCTGGCCCAGCGGCAGCGGTGTCGCGTACTGGCCGGTGACCCGCAGCATCGGCAACAGGTCGCGCAACGTCAGTCCGTCGGGCAGCAGGCTGTCCGCGAAGCCACTGGCGTCGAGTTGCGCCCAGAGCGCGGAGGCTACCGGCTCGGCGCCGGCCTCGATGGCGCGCACCACGGCCGGCGTGCAGTGATCGCGCAGGACCGTTTCCAGCGCATCGGCGTAAATATCGTCCATGCCCACTCTCCGTGTCAGCGTAGTCCCAGGCCACGCGCGATCATCCCGCGCAGGATTTCGCGCGTGCCGCCCCGCAGCGAATAGGTGGGCGAGATCTGGCTCACATAGGCGGCCGTGCGATACAGGTCGGCATCGGCGGCAAGGTCGGCCAGGTCGCCCAGTGCCGCCTCGGCCAGCGCGCCGATCGATTGCTCCAGCCCGGTGCCCAGGTCCTTGACCAGCGCGGCTTCGACCAGCGGGCTTTCGCCGGCCGCCAGCCTGGCAGTCACCGCCAGCGACATGGCGCGCAGCGTGGCAAGCTGGCCCATGATCCGGCCGATCGTCACCACATCGCGCTGCACCGCCGGCAGCCGGCGCAGGGCCGCCATCCACGCATCGAGCAGCACCACGCTCGAATACAGCCGTTCGGGGCCGCTGCGCTCGAAGGCCAGTTCCGCGTTGACCTGCTCCCAGCCCGCGCCCTCCTGCCCGATCAGGGCGTCGGCGGGCAATTGCACGTCGTCGAAGCTGACTTCCGAGAAATGCGCATCGCCGGCCAGGTCGTGGATCGGCCGCACCGTCACGCCCGGCAGCGACAGGTCGACGATCACCTGCGACAGCCCCTTCTGCCGATCGCCGGTCTCGCCCGATGTCCGCACCAGCGCCAGCATGAAGTGGCAGCGGTCAGCATTGGTCGTCCAGATCTTGCGGCCATTCAGGCGCCATCCACCATCGGGCAGCGGCACCGCACGCGTGGCCACGCTGGCCAGGTCGGAGCCCGCATTGGGCTCGCTCATGCCGATGCAGAAGAACGCCTCGCCGCGACAGATGCGCGGCAGGTAGAACGCCCGCTGCGTGTCGTTGCCGTAGCGCAGGATCAGCGGCCCGCTCTGGCGGTCGGCGATCCAGTGGGCCGACACCGGCGCGCCGCAGGCCAGCAATTCCTCCACCAGCACAAAGCGCGAGAACGCATCGAGACCGGCCCCGCCGTACTGCGCCGGCAACGTGATGCCGACCCATCCGCGCTTTGCCAGCGCACGACTGAAACCGGCATCGAAACCCATCCACGAGCGCGCCCGCACGTCTGGCGGCAGCGCTGACAAATGGTCCTGCATGAAAGCCTTGACCTGCTGCCGGAACGCGGTGGCCCCGGCAGGCAATGCGGTCAGCGCGAACGTGCCAAACAACGGATGCAATCTCGACTCCTTTACTGGTCCATCCAGCGGCCGACCGGCGAGTGATTGCCGGTCAGTCCAGCGTGACGCCCGTGTCCTTGACCACCTTCTGCCAGCGGTCGATCTCCTGGGCCAGGTATTTCGCGTAGGCGTCGGGGCTGGAGCCGCGCGCTTCGGCCCCTTGCGCGGCAAGACTGGCGCGCACATCGGCCGAACCCAGTGCCTTCAGCGCGGCCGCGTTGAGCCTGCGAACGATGTCTGACGGCGTCTTCGCAGGCACCATCATCCCCTGCCAGGCACCGACCTCGAACCCCTGCATGCCGGATTCCGCCAGCGTCGGCACGTCGGGCAATTGCGCACTGCGCGCGGCGCTGGTCACGGCCAGCGCCTTCATGCGCTTGTCCCGGATGAACGGCAGCGACGAATTGATCGTGTCGGTCATGAACTGCACCTGTCCGCTGGCCAGGTCGGTCAGCGCCGGAGCGCTGCCCTTGTACGGCGCATGCACCGCGTCCAGGCCGTTGGCCTGCAGAAACAGGAACGCGGCCAGATGCGTGACGTTGCCGTTGCCAGCCGAGCCGTAGGTCATCTTGCCAGGGTGCGACTTGAGCCAGGCCACGAACTCGGGCACCGTGTTCGCCGGCACCTGCGCGTTGACTTCCAGCACCAGCGGCACGTTGGCCGTCATGGCCACGGCCACCAGGTCACGCTTTACGTCATAGGGCAGCTTCTTGTACAGCGCCTGGCTGAGCGCGATCGACGACGTGTTGTACAGCACCGTGTAACCATCGGCGGGCGACTTGGCGACGATCTCGTTGCCGATGTTGCCGTTGGCGCCCGGCCGGTTGTCGACCAGCACCTGCTGACCGAGTTCGTCCGACATCTTGCGGGCGATCACGCGCGATACCAGGTCGGTAGGCCCGCCGGGCGGGAACGGCACCACCAGCCGGATCGGCCGCTCGGGATAGGTGGCGGCCAGCGCCGGGCGCGGCAGCGGGGCCATGGCCAGCGCGCACCCTGTCAGCGCCAGCAGCCATGCGCGGCGCTTGGGAATGTTGAAGCAATGCCTGGCAATTCTGCTCTGTGTGGGCATGGTTGTCTCCTCCGGTAATAGCCGTATCCTGCCTCACCCTGTAAAGGGGGCAGGCAGCGCGCGGTCGACGCGACTTGCCGTCGCGTGGTCGGGCCGTCTCAGGCCATATCAGGCCTCGCGTCCGGCCAGCAGCCGCCGCGCGGTATAGGTCATGACCAGCGCCTGGCGCTGGTTGAACACCTCGATCGATGAGTCCACCACAGCGCGGCCGCTCTTCGACGTCGGCCGCACGCCGGTCACGGTGATCCGTGCGTGGATCGTGTCGCCCACCAGCACCGGGCCGAGGATCTTCTGCGTCAGTTCCAGCATTGCCAGGCCCGTGCCCTGGATCATCGTCTGCAGGATGAAGCCCTCGATCAGCGCATAGGTCAGTGCGGCGGGTACCGGCCGGCCCTTGATCGCGCCGGCCTCGTACCCTTCCTCAATGAAGATGGCCTCCAGCATGCCGGTGACCGAGATGAAGTTGACCAGGTCGGTCTCGGTCACGGTGCGGCGGAAGGTCTCGAATACCTGGCCTTCCTGAATGTCCTGCCAGTAGAAGCCCTGTCCCAGGCGTTGCGGCTTGGCTGCGGTCATGTGCTCTCCGTGTCGTGTGTGGATTGGTGTGGTGCGATGGTCAATCACCCAGCGCGGCAATTTCGGCGTCGCTCAGGCCCAGGTTGCCCAGCACTTCGCGCGTGTGCTCGCCCAGGCGCGGCGGCACGCTGGCATGGGCGCGTTCACCGTCGAAGCGCACCGGCGCCCCCGGAAAGCGCAGCGTGCCCATGGCCGGGTCGTCCACCTGATCGAAGAAGCCGGTGGCCCGCAGGTGGGGGTCATCCACCAGTTCGTCGAGGTCGTTCACGCGCGCCACCGGAATCTGCAGCGTCTCGCACAGCGCCAGCCAGTCGTCGGTGCTGCGTTCGCGCACCAGCTCGCCGGTGATCTCGTAGAGCGTCTCGATATGGCGCGTACGCGCGGCAATGTCGGTGAAGCGGGCATCGGCGGCCAGGTCGTCGCGGCCGGCCGCCTGGAAGAAGTCGCGCCAGTGGGCATCGGTGTACGGCATCATGCAGACGTAGCCGTCGGCCGTCTGGTAGGGCCGTCGCAACGGCGCCAGCACGCGCGGATAGCCGGCCGTGGCGCGTGGCGGCTCGAAGTGCTGGCCATACAGGTGCTCGACCAGGTTGAAGGCCACCATCGACTCGAACATCGGCACTTCCACCATGCCGCCCTTGCCGCCGTTGCGCTCGCGGCCAGCCAGCGCCGCCGAAATCGACAGCGCGGCCACCAACCCGCTGGTCTTGTCGGCCGAGATGGTCGGGAAGTAGCGCACGGTGCCGGTCTGCGCGGCCATCAGCGCGGCATTGCCGCAAAGCCCCTGGATGATGTCGTCGTAGGCCGGCCGGCCGCCGTAGGGGCCATCCTCGGCAAAGCCCAGCAGGCTCACGTAGACCAGTTGCGGATGCCGCGCCATGACGCTGGCCGGGTCCAGGTCCAGCTTGCCCAGCTTCTGCGGACGCATGCTGTGCAGGAACACATCGGCCGTTTCCAGCAGTTTGTGCAACGCAGCCTGTGCGGCCGGCTGCTTCAGGTTCAGCACCACGCTCTTCTTGCTGCGGTTCACGCCCAGGAAAATGGCGGACATGCCGTCTTCCGTTGCCGGGCCGGTACGGCGGGTGGAATCGCCGTCGGGGGTTTCCACCTTGATGACTTCGGCACCCAGGTCGGCCAGCCACTGGCTGGCGTAGGGGCCCATGACGACCGTCGACAGGTCGACGACACGGATACCAGACAGGGGCAGCATCGCAGTGTCTCCTTATGGCTTTTGTGGATCTGATGGGGGCTTAGCGTAGTCCAGCCGGCCGCTAGCGTCTAATATTAGATTTTTAATAACTGATATTGGTTGTATATCGCCATGGACTTGCGCCAGCTGCAGCAGTTTGTCGTGCTTGCCGAAACCGGCAACTTCCACCGCGCCGCCGAGCGCCTGCATATGGCGCAGCCGCCGCTATCGATCTCGATCCGCAAGCTCGAAGCGTCGCTGGGCGCGCCCCTGTTCGTGCGAACCACGCGTGGCGTGCGTCTGACCCAGGCGGGTGAGGCCGCCCTGAACGATGCCCGGCGCGCGCTGTTCCACGCAGAGCAGGCGCGCGCCGCCGCGCAGTCCGCGGCACATGGCGAGCGCGGGGCCCTGCGCGTGGGCTTTGTCGGATCGGCCACCTACGCACTGCTGCCGCGCCTGATTCCGGCGTTTCGCGGCGAACACCCTGGTATCGAACTGATCCTGCATGAATCGACGTCGGCCGCGATCCTTGACCGCATCGAACGCGGTCAGCTCGACGCCGGCCTGGTGCGCTTTCCGATCCTGAACAGCGGGCCCTTTCAGCTGCTGCCGCTGGAGTCCGATTCGTTCATGGCCGCCGTGCCCGCCGAAAGCCGCTTCGCCGCCCAGGACAGCATCGCGCTGAAGGCGCTGGCCGACGAACCGTTCATCATGCATCCCAGCGCCGATGTGCCGAATCTGCAGGCCGTGGCGATGCTGCTATGCCAGCAGGCCGGCTTTGTCCCCCGTATCACCCAGGAAGCGGTGCAGGTGCAGACCATCGTCAGCCTGGTGGAAAGCGGACTGGGCGTCGCACTGGTGCCGGGCGTGACCGCGCGCTACACCAACCGGCGGGTGCGCTTCCTGCGCCTGTCGAGCCCTCGCCCGACCAACCGCATCGGCATTGCGCTGGCCACGCAGCAGGACACCGACGACCGACATGTACAACGGTTTGTGTCCGTGGCGCGGTGGATTGCACAGGATGAGGCGGCTTCGGAATCGCCTGGCCTGTAGGCTTGGCAGTCCGATCCTCGCGTCGGCCGCGGCAACCGCAGCCGCGCGCGGAAAGTGCGATGCACCGCACTCACACATCACACGCATCCGCTCCAAATTTATTCAGCACGGACGCAAAGAAATTCATATCACGTCGTGATGCCAGGTCAGCCGATTCGGCCGCGCTGGCCAACCCTATCCCGACAACGGCCACTGCCCCATCAGCGGCGACACCATCCGCTTCTGTCACACGGGTGCATGTCTTGACACTTCGCATCGTCGTTCCTTTAATGAGTTACGCATAACCGGGTTCGCGTCCGGCAAGCCAGTTCATAAGCCGAGGGGAATATGGATTCAGGCAGCGTTGACGATTCACAGCGCAAAAAGGAAGAGACGCGCAGCTTCCTGTTTCTGACTGCCGTGATGGTGCCGGTACTGTCCGTCATCATCGTGGCCGGCTATGGCTTCATTGTCTGGATGAGCCAGCTGATCAGCGGACCACCCAAGCACTGACCGGCAGCGCGCCGGGCAAGAAAAGCGGATTGGCCCAAGGGCCAATTGCCAAAAGAAGGAAAACCTGCAAAAGCAGTCTTGTCAGGGGATCACGCATGCCTGAAAGACCTTCTATCCCGATTCATCCCGTTGCCTCGGATGACGAATGGCATATCGCCGGCATCATGGTGTTTGCCCATCCCGCCAACCTGGAGCGCGTGCGTCATGCCATCGACGCGATGACGGGCGCCGAGATCCACGCCGTCAGTGACGCAGGCAAGCTCGTGGTCACTGTGGAAGCCCCCACCTCGCAGGCCATCGTGGCCCAGCTCACGTGCCTGCATCAGCTGGAAGGGGTGATCTCCGCCACGCTCGTCTACCAGCACAACGAAGACGCCGCAGCCATGTACGAGGAGCTCTCCGATGCCAGTCACGCGCCGTGATTTCATCAAGCAGACCGCCATCGCGGCCACCGCATCGGTGGCCGGCGTCACGCTGCCTGGCGAAGCCGCCAACTTTGTCACGGACAGCGAAGTCACCAAACTGAAGTGGTCGAAGGCGCCGTGCCGGTTCTGCGGCACCGGCTGCGGGGTCACGGTTGCCGTGCGCGACAACAAGGTGGTGGCCACGCAGGGCGACCCGCAGTGCGAGGTCAACAAGGGCCTGAACTGCGTCAAGGGCTACTTCCTGTCGAAGATCATGTACGGGCAGGACCGGCTCACCCGGCCGCTGCTGCGCATGAAGAACGGCAAGTACGACAAGAATGGCGATTTCGCGCCAGTCAGCTGGGACCGTGCGTTCGACGAGATGGAGCAGCAGTTCAAGCGCGTGCTCAAGGAGAAGGGCCCCACGGCGGTGGGCATGTTCGGCTCTGGACAATGGACGATCTGGGAAGGGTACGCGGCGTCCAAGCTGATGAAGGCCGGCTTCCGAACGAACAACATCGACCCCAACGCGCGCCACTGCATGGCGTCGGCCGTGACCGGCTTCATGCGCACCTTCGGCATGGACGAGCCGATGGGCTGCTACGACGACTTCGAGAACGCCGATGCCTTCGTGCTCTGGGGCTCGAACATGGCCGAGATGCACCCGATCCTGTGGACCCGCATCACCGACCGCCGGCTGAGCCACCCCAAGACGCGCGTGGCGGTGCTGTCCACGTTCACGCACCGGTCCTTCGACCTGGCCGACCTGCCGATCATCTTCACGCCGCAGACCGACCTGGCGATGCTGAACTACATCGCTCACCACATCATCCAGACCAACCGGGTCAACAAGGACTTCGTCAACAAGCACACGGTCTTCAAGGAGGGCGTGACCGATATCGGCTACGGCCTGCGGCCGGACAACCCGCTGCAGAAGGCGGCCAAGAACGCCGGCAACCCCACCGACTCGAAGCCGATCACGTTCGACGAGTTCGCAAAATTCGTCTCCAAGTACGACGCCAATTACGTGAGCAAGCTGTCCGGCGTCCCCAAGGACAAGCTCCAGCAGCTGGCCGAACTCTATGCCGACCCCAACGTCAAGGTCATGTCGCTGTGGACCATGGGCTTCAACCAGCACACGCGTGGCACGTGGGTCAACAACATGGTCTACAACGTCCATCTGCTGACCGGCAAGATCGCCACGCCCGGCAATAGCCCGTTCTCGCTGACGGGCCAGCCGTCGGCCTGCGGCACCGCGCGCGAGGTGGGCACGTTCTCGCACCGACTGCCGGCCGACATGGTGGTGACCAATCCCAAGCATCGCGAGGAAGCCGAGCGCATCTGGAAGCTGCCGGCCGGCACGATTCCGGACAAGGTGGGCTACCACGCCGTGCTGCAGAACCGCATGCTCAAGGACGGCAAGCTCAACGCGTACTGGGTGCAGGTCAACAACAACATGCAGGCGGCCGCCAACATGATGCAGGAGGGGCTGCCCGGCTATCGCAACCCCGACAACTTCATCGTGGTCTCCGACGTCTACCCGACGGTCACCGCGCTGTCCGCCGACCTGATCCTGCCCAGCGCCATGTGGGTGGAAAAGGAAGGCGCCTACGGCAACGCCGAGCGCCGCACGCAGTTCTGGCACCAGCTGGTGGACGCGCCGGGCGAGGCGCGCTCCGACCTGTGGCAGCTGATGGAATTCTCCAAGCGGTTCAAAGTGGAGGATGTCTGGCCAGCGGACCTGATCGCCAAGCAGCCCGATGTGCGCGGCAAGACGCTGTTCGACGTGCTTTACCGCAACGGCAACGTCGACAAGTTCCCGATCAAGGAAGTCAGCAGCGAGTACCACAACGCCGAGGCCAAGGCCTTCGGGTTCTACGTGCAGAAGGGCCTGTTCGAGGAATACGCGGGCTTTGGCCGTGGCCACGGCCACGACCTGGCGCCCTTCGACGCCTACCACGAGGCACGCGGCCTGCGCTGGCCCGTGGTCAACGGCAAGGAAACGCGCTGGCGCTACCGCGAGGGCAGCGACCCCTACGTGAAGGCCGGCACCGGCTTCCAGTTCTATGGCAACCCGGACGGCAAGGCGGTGATCTTCGCCCTGCCCTACGAGCCGCCCGCCGAGGCGCCCGACAAGGAATACCCGTTCTGGCTGGCGACGGGCCGCGTGCTCGAACACTGGCACTCCGGGTCGATGACGCGCCGCGTGCCGGAGCTGTATCGCGCGTTCCCGAACGCCGTCTGCTTCATGCATCCCGAGGACGCCAAGGCCATGGGCCTGCGGCGCGGGGTGGAAGTGGAAGTGGTGTCGCGGCGCGGGCGCATGCGCACCCGCGTCGAAACGCGCGGACGCGACGCCCCGCCGCGTGGCCTGGTCTTCGTGCCCTGGTTCGACGCCAGCCAGCTCATCAACAAGGTCACGCTCGATGCCACCTGCCCGATCTCGCTGCAGACCGACTTCAAGAAGTGCGCAGTCAAGATCGTGAAGGTATGACAGACGCCATGAAGGAGACGCCATGAAGCCGAGCCGATCCTGGACAGCCCTGCTGGCGTTCGGCGCCTGGGTGCTGATTGCGGTGTTCACGCTGCTGGTGCCGCCGGCCGGCGCGCAGGGCCTGGTCGACGCGATGCGCGGCCCCACGCCGGTGGCCGACGAAACCAAGGCGCCGCTGCTGTATCCGACCGAGAACAAGGACGTCCGCCGCACGCGCAACTACACCATGCAGCCGCCGACAATCCCGCACAAGATCGACGGCTACCAGCTGGACAAGGATTTCAACCGCTGCATGTTCTGCCACGCGCGCACCAAGACTGAGGAAACGGGCGCGATTCCCGTCAGCATCACGCACTACATGGACCGCGACAACAACGTGCTGGCCGAAGTCTCGCCCCGGCGCTACTTCTGCACGCAATGCCACGTACCGCAGGCCGATGCCAAGCCACTGGTGAGCAACACGTTCGTCGATGTCGAGACGATGCTCAAGCGCAGCGGCGGCGAGAAGGGTGCCAAGGGCGCCAAGGGTGGCAGTGCCAAGGCTGACACCTCCAGCACGAAATAGCCGGACAGATCGGGGCAAGCGATGCAGCGCAGACTCTGGGATCTCATCAAACGCTACTGGCGCACGATCAACCGGCCCAGCGCGTACTTCAGCCTGGGCTTCTTGACCGTGGGCGGCTTCATCGCCGGCGTGCTGTTCTGGGGCGCATTCAACACGGCGCTGGAACTGACCAACACTGAGCAGTTCTGCACCGGTTGCCACGAAATGCGCGACAACGTCTACCAGGAGCTGCAGGGCACCATCCACTTCACCAACCGCAGCGGCGTGCGCGCCAAATGCTCGGACTGCCACGTTCCGCACAACTGGACCAGCAAGATGGCGCGCAAGATGCAGGCATCGAAGGAAGTCTGGGCCAAGATCTTCGGCACCGTGGACACGCGCGAGAAGTTCCAGGCACACCGGCTGGAACTGGCGCAGCACGAATGGGCGCGCTTCAAGGCCAACGACTCGCTGGAATGCCGCAACTGCCACGACTACCAGTCGATGGACTTCACGCGACAGAGCCCGCGCGCCCAGGCCATGCATTCCACCTATCTGGCCAACAAGGAAAAGACCTGCATCGATTGCCACAAGGGCATCGCGCACCGGCTGCCCGACGTTGCCAAGACCGAGGAACAGTGACGCCATGGCCGCTACGGTGCTGGAGGCCAGCGACCTGACTGTGCGGCGCATGGGCCGGGCCGTCTTTCGCGATGTGGCCATGGCGCTAGCGCCAGGCGGACTGCTGCAGGTCATCGGCCCCAATGGCGCCGGCAAGACCAGCCTGCTGCGCGTGCTCTGCAGCCTGCTGCAGCCGGCCACCGGGCGGCTGGCGTGGCACGGACGCACCGTGCATGCCGGCGACCCCGAGTATCTGGCGAGCCTGGCCTACGTGGGCCACACCAACGGCATCGACGCAGATCTCAGCGCCACCGAGAACCTGTCCTTTGCCGCCCGCATGGCCGGGCTGCGGCCCGGTGCCGATGCGCTGCGGCAGGCGCTGTCGCGGCTGGGCCTGGAAGCCGTGGCCGGCAAGGCCGTGCGTACGCTGTCGCAAGGCCAGCGCCGGCGGGTGTCGCTGGCCCGCCTGGCATTGGCGCCGCGCGCGCTGTGGCTGCTCGACGAGCCGCTGACGTCGGTAGACGACGCCGCTGCGGCACGGTTTCTGGAACTGCTGGCCGGCCATCTTGCGCAGGGCGGCATGGCGGTCATCGCCACTCACCAGCAGTTGCCGATGGCTGGCACTGTGCTGGAACTGGGCGCCACCCGCGCGCGCGCGTCATGATCGGCGCGCTGCGCGCCGTGGTGGCGCATGACCTGTCCATCGCGTGGCGGCGGCGCAGCAGCCTGCTCGCCAGCGTGGTGTTCTTCGTTATCGTGTCGAGCCTGTTTCCGCTGGCCATCGGGCCAGATCCGCAGCAGTTGCGCACGCTGGCGCCGGGCATACTCTGGGTGGCCGCGCTGCTGGCCTCGATGCTGTCGCTGTCGCGACTGTTCGCGCAGGAATACGCCGATGGCAGCCTCGATCAGCTGCTGCTCTCGCCGCATCCGCTGGCCCTGCTGGTGCTGGGAAAGATCTGCGCGCACTGGCTGACCAGCGGACTGCCGCTGCTGATCCTGACCCCGCTGCTGGCCCAGCAATACAGCCTGCCCGCCAGCGCCACACTGCTGCTGTCTGCGTCGCTGCTGGTTGGCACGCCCGCGCTGAGCCTGATCGGCGCAGTGGGCGCCGCGCTGACGCTGGGCGTGCGCGGCGGAGCGGTGCTGCTGTGCATCCTGGTGCTGCCGCTGTCGATTCCCGTGCTGGTCTTCGGCGCTGGTGCCGGCGCCGCGGCCGATGCCGGTCTCGACGTGGTGCCGCATTTCTCGCTGCTGGGCGCCTGCCTGGCGCTCTCGCTGCTGGTCTGCCCGCTGGCGGCGGCCGCGGGCCTCCGCATTGCGATGGAGTGACCGATGACCCGCCACGTCTCGCTGCCCGACGCATCGACCCGCCCCCCAACCGCCACGCGCACCCGCTGGACGCGCCTGGCCGCGCCGGTACGTTTCTATCCGCTGGCCGGCCGGCTGGCGCCCTGGTTCTTCGCGCTGGCCACCCTCTTCCTGACCGTCGGCCTCTGGATCGGCTTTGCCGTGGCCCCCACCGACGCGCAGCAGGGTGAGGTCTACCGGATCATCTTCATCCACGTGCCGGCCGCCTGGATGTCGATGTTCATCTACCTGGTGATGGCCGTGTACAGCGCCATGGCGCTGGTCCTGCGCACGCGGTTGTCGGCCATGATGGCGTCGGCGCTGGCGCCCACAGGCGCCATGTTCACGTTCCTGGCGCTGTGGACGGGCTCGCTGTGGGGCAAGCCTACCTGGGGAACGTGGTGGGTCTGGGATGCACGGCTAACGTCGGAACTGATCCTTCTGTTCCTCTACCTCGGCTTTATCGCGCTGGAATCCGCCATCGACGAACCACGCCGCGCGGAGCGTGCCAGCGCCTTGCTCGTGCTGGTGGGCGTGGTCAACCTGCCGGTGATCTACTTTTCCGTGCAATGGTGGAACACGCTCCACCAGGGCGCTTCGGTCAGCCTGACTGCGGCACCCACGATGGCCGCCACGATGCTGGCAGGCATGCTGGCGATGACGCTGGCCTGCTGGATGTACACGATTGCCGTCGCGCTGGTGCGCGTGCGCTGCATCCTGAGGGAGCGCGGCGAAATTCGGGAAGCGACGCCACGGGAGGCCACGCCATGAGCGGACACGCCGCCTACATCGCCGGCGCCTTCGGCGTCGCCTGCCTGGCCGTTGTGGCCGAACTGTTCTGGCTGGCCCGGCGCCGCGGGCAGCGCCACGCCGATCCGGACGACACGCCATGACGTCACGCCAGCGCCGCCTTGGGCTATTACTGGCCGCACTCGCCTGCGGCGGCGTCGCGCTCGCGCTGGTGCTCAACGCATTCCGCTCGAATCTGGTGTTCTTTTTCAGCCCCAGCCAGATTGCCGCGCACGAAGCGCCCGCTGCACGCCCGTTCCGGCTCGGCGGCCTGGTGGCACCGGGCTCGGTACAGCGGCAAGACGGCACACTGAAGATCCGCTTCGTTGTCACCGATACGCGCCACGACGTGCTGGTGGTCTATCAAGGGCTGCTGCCCGACCTGTTCCGCGAAGGCAAGGGCGTGGTCGCGCGCGGCACGCTCGATGCCAATGGCACCTTCGTGGCCAGCGAGGTACTGGCCAAGCACGACGAGAACTACATGCCGCCTGAAGCCGCCGAGGCGCTCAAGCGCGCCGCCAACGATGGAGCTGCCGCCGATGAGGCTGCCAACAACGGCGCCGCGAGCAGAAAAGCGCAACGATGAGCGTCGAACTCGGACACTTCGCCCTGATCTGCGCACTGCTCGCCGCGCTGGTGCAAGGGATGCTGCCGCTGGCAGGCGCCACCCGTGCGTTCGTGCCGTGGATGGCCCTGGCGCGGCCCGCCGCCGTGACGCAGGCTGCACTGGTGCTGGCGGCCTACGTGTCGCTAACGATGGCGTTCGTCGGCAACGACTTCAGCGTGCGCTACGTGGCGGCGAATTCCAACAGCGCATTGCCGTTGGTCTACCGCATGGCTGCCGTGTGGGGCGGCCATGAAGGCTCGATGTTGCTCTGGACGTTGATGCTGGCCGCCTGGTCGCTGGCCGTGGCCGTGTTCAGCCGCCGCCTGCCGCTGGCGTTCGTGGCGCGAGTGCTGGGCGTGATGGGGGCCATCAGCAGCGGCCTGCTGCTGTTCCTACTGTTTGCATCCAACCCGTTCATCCGGCTGCTGCCACGCGCCATGGAAGGCCGCGACCTGAATCCGCTGCTGCAGGACCCCGGCATGGTGTTCCACCCCCCGTTCCTCTACATGGGTTATGTGGGCTTTGCCGTGGCGTTCGCTTTCGCACTGGCCGCGCTGCTCGAAGGGCGCCTCGATGCCGCCTGGGCACGCTGGTCGCGGCCCTGGACCATCCTGGCCTGGATGTTCCTGACGGTGGGCATCGCGCTGGGCAGCATGTGGGCCTACTACGAACTGGGCTGGGGCGGCTGGTGGTTCTGGGACCCCGTGGAAAACGCCTCGTTCATGCCGTGGCTGGCGGGCACGGCACTGATCCACTCGCTGGCCGTGACCGAAAAGCGCGGCGCGTTTCGTGCCTGGACGGCGCTGCTGGCCATCTTCACGTTCTCGCTGAGCTTGCTCGGTACCTTCCTGGTGCGCTCCGGCGTGCTCACGTCTGTGCACGCGTTCGCGGTGGATCCCCGGCGCGGCATCTTCATCCTCACGCTGCTTGGCTTTGTCACCGGCCTGGCGCTGGCCATCTTTGCCTGGCGCGCCCCGCAACTAAAGCGCGGTACAGATTTCGGACTGGCTGCGCGCGAGACCTTCCTGCTGGCCAACAACGTACTGCTGGCCGTAGCCGCCTCGGCCGTGCTGCTGGGCACGCTGTATCCGCTGCTGCTCGATGTGCTGGACCTGGGCAAGGTGTCGGTGGGCCCCGCGTACTTCGAGCAGGTGTTCGTGCCACTGATGGCACCTGCCGTGCTGCTAATGGGTGCCGCGCCGCTGGCCCGCTGGCGACGTGGCGACCTGCCCCCCGTCGCAAGGCGACTACGCTGGGCGGCGGTGGCCAGCGTGTCGATCGGTACTGGATTGCTGCTGGTGCTGCGCAACCAGTCGGCGCTGACGGGCCTTGGCCTGACGCTGGCCATCTGGTGCGCGGCTACCGCGGTGGTGAGCCTGTCCGGGCGGCTCAGGCACGCGCCCGGCGCGTGGCGCGGGTTGCGGCAGCTGCCGGCCGGCTATTGGGGCATGCTGCTGGCGCATGTGGGCGTCGGGGTCTTTATCGCCGGCGTGACGCTGGTCAACAGCCAGGAAACCATGCGCGAGTCTCCGATGCGGCCTGGTGACACGGTGGCCGTCGATGGCTACACCTTCCGCTTCGACCGCGTGGTGCCGGTGGTGGGGCCCAACTACGAGGCGCTGCGCGGCATCATGACCGTCCACCGCGACGGCCGGCTGCTGACCACGCTGGCTACTGAGCGGCGCATCTACCGCAGCCAGGACATGCCTACCACCGAAGCCGCGATCGATACGGGCTTCACGCGCGACCTCTATGTGGCTATCGGTGAAGCGGCAGGCGAGAACACCTGGGCCGTGCGCATCTACGTGAAGCCATTCGTGAAGTGGATCTGGGCAGGCTGCGCGCTGATGGCGCTTGGCGGCCTGGTGGCGGTCTGCGACCGGCGATACCGGGTGCGGCGCGCGACGACGGTGCGTCAGGAATCCGCCTTGCCATCCATTCACCCTTCGCCCCAACCGCCAGCGCTGGCGCTGAAGCCCACCGAAGAAGGCCGGCCATGACGCGCTTCATCCTGCCGCTGGCCATCTTCCTGGCGATCGTCGTGGCGCTCGGCGCCGGGCTGCGCCATGACCCGCGCGAGCTGCCCTCGGCGCTGGTCGGACGGCCCGCCCCCGCGTTTGCGCTGCCCGTGCTCGACGCCCCGGGCAGTACGCAAACGCTGCGGGTGTCGGACCTGCGCGGCAAGGTGTGGATCCTCAACGTCTGGGCGTCTTGGTGCGCTGCCTGCCGCACCGAACACCCTGTGCTGGTGGACTTCGCCGCAAGATCGCCAGTGCCAGTCTACGGGCTCAACTACAAGGACACGATGCTCGCCGCCCAGGCCTGGCTGCGGCAGATGGGCAATCCCTACGTGCTATCGGGAGTCGACGCCGACGGGCGGGTCGGCATCGACTTCGGCGTCTATGGCGTGCCCGAGACCTACATCATCGACGCCCATGGCGTGGTGCGGTACCGACAAGTGGGGCCAGTGACACCGGACGTACTGGAACGGCAGATCAAGCCGCTGCTGCGGCAGCTGCAATCGGGGGGGCCTCGTGCGAATCCTGCCTAGACCGCCATTCAGGTGGCTGATGGCCTGTCTGCTGTCCGCACTGGCTTGGCAGGCCGCCGCGGCGCCACTGTCTGACGCCGAGCTCGATGCACGCGTCCACGCGCTCTCGCAGCAACTGCGCTGCCTGGTGTGCCAGAACCAGACCCTGGCCGATTCGAACGCAGAACTCGCGGTGGACCTGCGCCGGCAAATTCGCGCGCAACTGGCACAGGGCGCCAGCGATACGGCCATCAAGGATTACCTGGTGCAACGATATGGCGATTTTGTGCTCTACGATCCGCCGTTCAAGCCATCGACGTGGCTGCTGTGGCTGGGACCGTTTGTCTTGCTGGCGGTGGTGGCTGGCTGGCTCTGGCGAAGGCGGAAGCACCGGCCGTCGCTGTCCGCCCGGCCTCCCAACGCGGCGGCGGGGCGCAAGCCAGCTGTCGAAGAACCCGCACCGTACCATCCTCGCTCCAAATGGACCACCGCAACACTCTGCGTGATGCTGCCGCCGGCAGCCGCCATGCTCTACCTGCACCTAGGCAATCCGGCCGCCGTGATGCAGGTCGACGATGCGCACAGTCTGTCTGGCGATGCGCACACGCCCGAGATCGCACAGATCGAAGCCATGGTCGATCAACTGGCGCGGCGCCTGCAGGCCCAGCCTCAAGATGCCGATGGCTGGGCGATGCTGGCGCGGTCCTACACGGTGCTTGAACGGTTCGACGATGCGGCCGCGGCCTATGCCAGGGCCGTCGCGCTGGCCCCCGATGTGGCGGCATTGCGTGCCGACTACGCCGACGTGCTGGCCAGCCTCAATGGCGGCTCGCTCGAAGGCGCCGCCATGGAGCAGATCCGCACCGCGCTGGCTGCCGATCCCGACGATCCCAAGAGCCTGGCGCTGGCCGCCAGCGCAGCTGCGGAGCGCGGCGACGCCCGCAGCGCCATCGATTACTGGCAGCACCTGTACCGCTTGCTGCCGCCCGACTCGCAGACCGCCGCCCGCGTGGCCGCCAATCTTGCGGCGGCCCGGCAGACGAGCGGCAGCTCTACATCGTCGAAGTAATCGATTCAAGCGAACCAGTCGACTCAAGCAAATACCACCCAACTGCGCCACTTTGTCGTCCTGTGCGGCACCAGTGGGCCATCGCGGCGGAGCGCCACAAGGGTATCTGCGCGGCCCGCATCCACTTCGCGATCCGCCGGCTCGAAGATCGCCTCGCCACCACGCTGCTCCTGCGCGAGGCAGCGTCGAAGCAACCAACGGCCACCGCGCGCCGCGTTTACCCGTGCGCCATCCAGCTGCTGTCGATGTGGGACAGCCTTGTCGCTGAATCCACCGGTGCAAGCGACCCTTCCGCCACCAGCCACCCCGGCACCGACCGATCCCGCACCGGGCCGCGCGGCCGCCGGGTGGAGTCAGACAAACATCGTAGAATGGCCATTGGCTCGCATTCTGAGGATCGCCCCATGGCCGACCCCAACGGTCTGCATCACAAGACGTTCCTGCTGTTGCTGGCGGTGGTCACCATCGCATTTTTCTGGATTCTTCTGCCCTTCTACGGCGCAGTGTTCTGGGGTGCGGTGCTGGCCATCATCTTTGCGCCGCTGCAGCGGCGGCTGGTGGCGGCGCTGCGTGGCCGCAACAACATTGCCGCGCTGCTCACGTTGCTGCTGGTGCTGCTGCTTGTGATCCTGCCGATGATCGCGATCACGATGTCGCTGGTCCAGGAAGGCGTGAATCTCTACGACAACGTCCGTTCGGGCCGTATCAACTTCGGCCACTATTTCCAGTCCGCCGCCGACGCGCTGCCGCCTTTCGTGCGCGACATGCTGGCGCGCGCCGATCTGGCCAGCATTTCCGACGTCAAGGACAAGCTCAGCGCCAGTGCGCTGACCGCCAGCCAGATGCTGGCCACGCGCGCGCTGAGCATTGGCCAGAACACGGCCCAGTTCATGATCGGCTTCGGCATCATGCTGTACCTGCTGTTCTTCCTGCTGCGCGATGGCCCTCAGCTGTCGCGCCGGGTGCGCCTGGCCGTGCCGCTGAGCGCCGCCCACAAGCAGCACCTGATCCAGAAATTCACGACGGTCGTGCGCGCGACGGTCAAGGGCAATATCGCCGTGGCCGTGGTACAGGGCGTACTGGGCGGCGCCATCTTCGCGGTGCTCGGCATCCAGGGCGCGCTTCTGTGGGGCGTGGTAATGGCCTTCCTGTCCCTGCTGCCAGCGGTGGGCGCGGGGCTGATCTGGTCGCCGGTTGCAGTCTACTTCCTGCTGACCGGCTCGCTGCTCAAGGGCGGTGTGCTGATCGGCTTTGGCGTGCTGGTGATCGGCCTGGTGGACAACGTGCTGCGCCCCATCCTGGTGGGCAAGGACACCCAGATGCCGGACTACGTGGTCCTGATCTCCACGCTGGGCGGCATGGCGCTGTTCGGGCTGAACGGCTTTGTGATCGGGCCGCTGATCGCCGCGCTGTTCATCGCCTGCTGGGACCTGAACAACGCCGAAGACCCGGCCGCCCCCTGACACCCGCCCAGGAGACGCCGTGGACAGACTGCAGGCAATGAAGACCTATGTGGCCGTGGTGGAATGCGGCGGCTTCACGCCGGCTGCGCGCAAGCTCGATGCGTCGCTGAGCGTGGTCAGCCGGATCGTGACCGACCTGGAAACGCATCTGGGCGTGCGCCTGCTCACGCGCACCACGCGCGTGGTGCGCCCCACCGCCACGGGCGCCGCGTACTACGAGAACTGCCGCCGCATCCTGGCCGAGATCGACGACGCCGAACTGGCCGCCGCCGGCACGCACGACGCACCGCGCGGCCGGCTGTCGATCACCGCGTCGGTGCTGTTCGGCCGGCGCTTTGTCACACCGGTGGTGGTCGAGTACCTGCGCCGCTATCCGGAAGTGGATGTCGACTGCCTGTTCATCGACCGCGTGGTGAATTTCATCGACGAGGGCATTGACGTTGGCGTGCGCATTGGTGCGCTACCCAGCTCGTCGCTGCAGGCCATCCCGGTAGGCCACGTGCGGCGCGTGGTCTGCGCCGCGCCGGACTACCTGGCGCAGCACGGCACGCCCACGTCGCCTGACGACCTGGCGCACCATGCGGTGATCCAGACCACGGGCATTTCCACTGCGCCCGAATGGCGCTTCATGCGCGACGGCGATCCGTTGCCCATACGGCTGGCCCCGCGCATGGCCACGACCACCAACGATTCGGCGATTGCCGCCACCGTGGCCGGCTTCGGGCTGACGCGCGTGCTGTCCTACCAGATTGCCGACGAACTGCGCGACGGCAAGCTGCGGGTCGTGCTGGAAGACTACGAGCCGGCGCCGTTGCCGATCCACGTCATCCACCGCGAGGGCAGGCACGCCATGCACAAGGTGCGCGCCTTTATCGACCTGGCCGTGGACCTGCTGCGCGGCCAGGTGTCGCTGAACACCTCCGACACCCCCCAAGCCCGCTGATTCTTCTGGATTTTGCAAGAGTCCCTTCGCGCGTCACCCGTTTTTCCTAGCAAGCCGGCTGTCTATAGTCGATCCGTACGCAGCGTTTGCGTCCGACACCGCAATAATCGACCAAGGACATCCATCATGAAACTGTACGGCCATCCGCTCTCCGGACATTCGCACCGCGCCTGGCTCTTTTTGTCGCTGCTGGGCCAGCCCGCCGAGTGGATCGACGTCGACCTGCTGGCCCGCGCTCAGAAGACCCCCGAATTCCTGGCCATGAATCCGTTCGGACAGGTGCCGGTGCTGGTCGATGGCGACACGGTGATCAGCGATTCCAACGCCATCCTGGTCTATCTGAGCAAGAAGCTGGGCCGCACGGACTGGCTGCCGGAATCGCCGGCCGCCGCCGCCGCCGTGCAACGCTGGCTGTCGGTAGCAGCCGGCGACCTGGCTTTCGGTCCAGCACGCGCCCGCATCATCACCGTCTTCAAGGCGCCGTACGACAGCAAGGAAGCGATCGAACGCGCACACGTGGTGCTGAAGCGCTTGGATGACGCGCTGGCAGGCCGCGCCTGGATTGCCGCCGACCATCCGACCATTGCCGACGTGGCGCTCTACAGCTACACGGCGCGCGCGCCCGAGGGTTTTGTCGACCTGAAGGACTACGCGAATGTGCGCCAGTGGCTGGCGCGCGTGGAAGCGCTGCCCGGGTTCGCCCCGTTCCAGACCACGGCAGTGGGCCTGGCCGCCTGAGCCCCGGCGCCGCGGCCTGCCTCTTCGCCCTTCGGATCCCTTCGACATTCCGTACGACATCAGGAGCCCGTCATGACCCCGCATTCGGCTTCCCCCGTGGAAATTCTGCCCGGCACGCCCTGGCATACTGGCGAGCGCCTGCTGCAGGCCAGCATCGGCGCCGACGAGCGCTTGGCCGAAGTGGGCACGCGCGTGGTGCGCGACTACATGCCGGACCAACATCGCGATTTCTTCGCCATGCTGCCGTCGATCGTGATTGGCGCGGTGGCACCGGACGGGCGTCCGTGGGCCACGGTGCGCGGCGGCCAGCCGGGCTTCCTGCATTCGCCCGATCCGCGCCAGCTCGACGTTGCGCTGGTGCGCGACGCCGATGATCCGGCCGACGCGGGCATGGAGGACGGCGACGCGATCGGCTTGTTGGGTATCCAGCCGCATACCCGGCGCCGCAACCGTATGAACGGCACGATCTACCGCCATGCCGCCACAGGTGCTCAGGGCTTTCAGGTCGCGGTGGGCCAGAGCTTCGGCAACTGCCCGCAGTACATCCAGAAGCGCGCGCCCGTGATGACCCGCGACCCGGCCAGGCCGGCCGACGAGGCGCCCGTGATGCTCGATGCGCTGGACGCCCGCGCGCGCACGCTGATCGGCAACGCCGATTCGTTCTTCGTGGCCACGTATGTGGACCTGCCCGGCGCGCAGCGTCAGGTGGATGTCTCGCATCGTGGCGGGAAGCCCGGCTTTGTGCGCGTCGATGACGATGGCAGCCTGACGATTCCCGATTTCCAGGGCAACACGTTCTTCAACACGCTGGGCAACATGATGGTGAATCCGGTGGCCGGGCTGGTGTTCGTGAGCTATGCCACCGGCGACCTGCTGCAACTGAGCGGCCGCACCGAGGTCATCATCGATTCGCCAGACATTGCCACCTTCGAGGGGGCGCAACGGCTGTGGCGCTTCATCCCCGAGCAGATCGTCCGGCGCGACCGCGCGCTGCCGCTGCGCTGGGACATCGACCCCGAAGGCGCGTCGCCCCAGGCGCTGGCCACCGGTAGCTGGCGCTGAAATTCCGTCCGACAAACGTGGCGTTCGCGCCACCACTGTCACGGAAGTGTCATCTTCGGACATGACGATGGGCATCTGCCGCGCACCCGGCGGCAGCCATCGCCTGTTTCGTCCTGTCTGGGGAGCGCAACGATGAACACCCACCTGCAAGCGGCCGACAGCGCCGCGACACCGCACGTCCGTCCCGATCTCGACCGCCGCCCAGGAAGAATCACCTGGGCGTTATTCATTGCGCTGCTGCTGATCGGGCTCGGTTACGCCGGCAGCAGCCTGTTCCACGATGTATCGAGCACCCAGCCGCCCGCCACCCCGCTGCTGCCCTACCTGCTGCTGGGCGTGGCGCTGCTGATCGCGCTGGGCTTCGAGTTCGTCAACGGTTTTCACGACACGGCCAACGCGGTGGCCACCGTCATCTATACTCATTCGCTGCCGCCGCACTTTGCCGTGGTTTGGTCGGGGCTGTTCAACTTCCTGGGCGTGCTGGTGTCCAGCGGCGCGGTGGCGTTCGGCATCATCTCGCTGCTGCCCGTGGAGCTGATCCTGCAGGTGGGCTCGTCGGCCGGCTTTGCGATGGTCTTCGCGCTGCTGATCGCGGCCATCATCTGGAACCTGGGCACGTGGTGGCTGGGCCTGCCGGCGTCGTCGTCGCATACGCTGATCGGCTCGATCATCGGCGTGGGCGTGGCCAATGCCCTGATGCACGGGCGCGATGGCACCGCAGGCGTGGACTGGCCGCAGGCCATCAAGGTGGGCTACTCGCTGCTGTTGTCGCCGCTGATCGGGTTTGCGTTCGCGGCGGTGCTGCTGCTGGTCCTGCGCATGCTCGTGAAGAACCCGGCGCTGTACGAAGAGCCCAAGGGCAACCGGCCGCCGCCCTGGTGGATTCGCGGCCTGTTGGTGCTGACCTGCACCGGCGTGTCGTTCGCGCACGGCTCCAACGACGGCCAGAAGGGCATGGGCCTGATCATGCTGATCCTGGTGGGCACGGTGCCGCTGTCTTACGCGTTGAACCGCGCCATGCCCGTGAACGAGGCCACGCGCTTTGCCGCCGTGGCGCAGGTCACGCGCGATTCGCTGCGCGCCAGCGTGCCGGGCGCTGCACCAATCAATACACCGGCCGATACCCGGGCGGTGCTGTCCGATTACCTGCGCACCAAGGCATTCAACAACCAGGTGGTGCCCGCGCTGGCGGGCATCGCGGACAGCATCGGCGACCAGGTGCGCACGCACAGATCGCTGGCCAACGTGCCGCCGGCGGCGGTGACCAACGTCCGCAACGACATGTACCTGGCGTCGGAGGCCATCCGCCTGCTCGGCAAGGAGCAAGGTGTCAGCTTCGATGCCACGACGAAGGAAAACCTGAAGGCGTTCCAGCGCGAACTTGACACCGCCACCAAGTTCATCCCGCTGTGGGTCAAGGTGGCCGTGGCCATCGCGCTGGGCCTGGGCACGATGGTGGGTTGGAAGCGGATCGTGGTGACGGTGGGCGAGAAGATCGGCAAGTCGCACCTGACCTACGCGCAGGGCGCATCGGCCGAACTGGTGGCGATGGTCACCATCGGCGCCGCCGACATGTACGGGCTGCCAGTATCCACCACGCACGTGCTGTCGTCGGGCGTGGCCGGGACCATGGCCGCCAACCGCTCGGGCCTGCAGATGTCCACAATCCGGAACCTGGCGCTGGCCTGGGTGCTGACGCTGCCGGCGGCCATCATGCTGTCCGGCGGGCTCTACTGGCTGTTTTCGCACCTCTTCTGAGGAATTTCGAGGGAGCCGCGGCACCTGTGCCACAATCGCGCCAGTTTTTGGCCCGACCGGATGCCGCCCATGTCCCTGGAAGCCCTGCAGAACATCAATCCGCAATCGCTGCTCGATACCGCCATCAGCCTGACCGCCGCCTTCGTCCTGGGCGGCATGATCGGCTTCGAGCGGCAGTACCGCCAGCGCACGGCCGGCCTGCGCACCAACGTGCTGGTGGCCGTGGGCGCGGCAATCTTCGTCGACCTGGCCAACCATATCGCCGGGCATGACGGCGCGGTGCGCGTGATTGCGTACGTGGTGTCTGGCATCGGCTTCCTGGGCGCCGGCGTGATCATGCGCGAGGAAGGCAATGTGCGCGGACTCAATACCGCCGCCACGCTGTGGTGCTCGGCGGCGGTGGGTGCCTGCGCGGGCGCCGACATGATTGCGGAGGCCGGCATTGCCGCACTGTTCATCCTGGCCGCCAACACGCTACTGCGCCCGGTCGTCGACCGGATCAACCGCCAGCCGCTGGACACCACGGCTGTGGAAGTCACGCACACCGTGCACGTGATTACGGCCCGCGACTACCAGAAGACGGCGATGCGCCTGCTGGAAGAGGCGCTGGAAGCGGCCCAGTACCCCACGCGCGACCTGGAGGTGCGCGCCTTCGGCGAACAGGACGTGGAAATCGAAGCGGCGCTGGCGGCCACGTCGGTCGATGGCGATGTACTCGACCAGATCGTCACCCGCCTGGGCGGCACCAGCGTGGTGAGCCAAGCGTTCTGGAGTGCGAGTACGACGGAGTAAGGCCGTCGCATTGCGTAAGGCTTGTTCCCCTCTCCCGCCTTGCGGGAGAGGGGAACAGCCATCAGTCCCCGATGGCGTCCCGTACGGCGCCAACCGCAAACTGCCCCAGCACGCGCAGCGCCGTGATGTCCTCGGCCGTCCACGTCTCCACGCCGGCCAGGTAGTTGAACGTGCCGATCACCCGGCCGCCATGGCACAGCGGCACGTTGACCACGCCGTTCAGGCCCAGCGCGCGGATCGTGGCGATATCGTCGAACACGGCGGCCAGCGCCTCGTCGCCTTCGCCCACGAAGACCTCGCCGCGATCGAGCAACTGGCGTGTCCAGGCGGTATCGCCCTTGACCTTCTTGCCGCCGGGCGGATACGCCGCCGGGTCCGACGACCAGAGCCGGCGGATTTCGCGGCTTTCCACGTGCCAGGCGTTGATCGTCAGCAAACCCGGCCCGACAATGTCCAGCGTGGCCGCACCGATGGCATCCATGACGGCCTGCGGCGTGGCGGCGGCGCGCAGGCGGTCGAACAGCGGATTCAGGTGCGTTTGCCAATGGCCCAGCGTATCGACGCTTGCCATGGTCACTCTCCGTGGATGCCCAGATCCTTGATCAGCTTGCCGTAGCGGTCGGCATCGCGGCGCAGGATTTTGCCAAACTCCTGCGGTGTCGACGTGGCCGTTTCCACGCCGATCGAATCCATCTTGGCCTTGACCTCGGGCAGCGACATCACACGGTTGATCTCCGTGTTCAGCTTGGCCACCAGCGCAGCCGGCATGTTCTTCGGACCGAACGCGCCGTACCAGACCGACAGCTCATAGCCAGGGATGGTCTCGCCGACGGTGGGCACGTTAGGCAGCAGCGGCGAGCGCTTGGCCTCGGTCACCGCCAGCAGCTTCAGCTTGCCGGCCTTCACGTGCGGCAGCGTCTGCGTGCCAGCCGAAAACAGCAGCTGGGTCTGGCCCGCCACCGTATCGACCACGGCCGGCGCACCGCCCTTGTACGGCACGTGCAGCATCTGGATGCCCGCCATCTTCTCGAACAGCACGGCGCTCAGGTGGTTGGTCGAGCCAGGACCAGCGCTGGCGTAGGCCAGCTTGCCCGGATTGGCGCGGGCGTAGGCGATGAGTTCCTTGACGTTGTTGGCCGGCACCGACGGATGCACCACCATCGTGTTGGTCACGTAGGCCAGCAGGCCCAGCGGGGTGAAGTCTTCCACGCCCTTGAACGGCATGTTGGCCATCAGCGCCGGGTTCATCGCGTGCGTGCTCATCGAGCCGATCAGCAGCGTGTAGCCGTCGGGCTGCGCGCGCGCCACCATCGCCGAACCGATGTTGCCCGACGCGCCCGGCTTGTTGTCGACGATCACCGGCTGGCCCAGCGACTTGGTCAGGTGCTCGGACAGCACGCGCGCCAGGATGTCGGTGGAACCACCGGCGGCCCAGGGCACGATCAGCGTGACCGGCTTGGCGGGATAGGCGTCGGCTGCCCCGGCGTGGCCGGCAAACGACATGGCCAGCGCTGCGGCACCGCACAGCAGGCTTTTCAAAACGGACCTCATGATGCAACTCCCCTTCTGTCTTCGGACTATCTAATGTGATTTGGATTCAGCGGCCCACGGCGTAACCCTGCATGCCGCGCGCATTGGCGCCGGCGCGCAGCACCAGGCGACCCTTGCTGTCGCGTTCGCGCGTACACGCCGACATGCGGCCTTCGGACCAGTCTTCACCCACGCGAACTTCGTGCCCGCGTGCGCGCAGCGCTTCGATGGTGGCAGCCGGGAAGCGCGACTCGACGGTGATGCGGTTCAGCGTGGTCTGGCGCGGCCAGAACGATTGCGGGAAATGGTCGATATGCCAGGCCGGCGCGTCGATCGCTTCCTGCAGATTCATGCCGTGCACCGCGTGGCGCATGAAGAAGGCCAGCGACCATTGGTCCTGCTGGTCGCCGCCGGGCGTGCCGAAGACCATGTACGGTTCGCCATCGCGCAGGCACAGCGACGGCGACAACGTGGTGCATGGGCGCTTGCCGGGTGCCAGCGTATTGGGCAGGCCCGGCTCCAGCCAGGTCATCTGCAGGCGCGTGTTCAGCGCAAAGCCCAGCACCGGAATGGTGGGGCTCGACGACAGCCAGCCACCCGACGGCGTGGCCGCCACCATGTTGCCGTGGCGGTCGATCACGTCGATATGGCAGGTGTCGCCGACAAAGACTTCGCGCTCGGCCCATTCGCTGACCGGCGGCAGCGCGGCGAACGTGGGCTCGCCAATGCCGAAGCGGGTATCGGCCATGGCCAGCGTGCGGTCGGCCACGGTCAGGTCCGGCATGCGCGGCGCGCGGCCCTTGAGCGCGCCCGGCTGCATCGTCAGTGACGCCCGGTCACCGATCAGCGCGGCGCGCGCGGCCAGGTAATGCGGATTCAGCAGCGCGCAGAGTTGGCTGTCCTCGAACATCGGATCGCCGTACCAGGCCGTGCGATCAGCCATCGCCAGCTTGGCCGCCTCGGCAATCGTGTGGACGAATTCGGGCGACGTCGGCGCATGGGCATCCAGATTGGCGTGGCGCAGCATGCCAAGCTGCTGCAGGAACATCGGGCCCTGGCTCCAGATATCGCACTTGGCCACCGCGTAGCGGCCAAAATCGAGGGAGACCGGCGCTTCCACGGTGGGCTTCCAGCCGGCCAGGTCGTCGTAGCGCAGCAGGCCGGTGTGCTTTTCGCCGGTGGTGTCGCGCACGGGCGTGGTGCGGCAGTATTCGTCGATGGCCTCGGCCACGAAGCCGCGATACCAGCAGTGCATCGCCGCATCGATCTGGCCTTCACGGCTGTCGCTCTTGCTCACCGCCGTCTCGACGATGCGCGTGTAGGTATCGGCCAGCACGGGCAGCGTATGCAGCGCGCCGGGGCGCGGCACGCAGCCATCGGGCAGCCAGGTATCGGCCGAACTGTGCCATTCGTCGCGGAACAGCTGCTGCACGGCCAGGATGGCCTGCGAGATGCGCGGCACCAGCGGGAAGCCATTGCGCGCGTAGCCGATGGCCGGCGCCAGCACATCGGCCAGCGACCACGTGCCGTGGTCGCGCAGCATGGTCAGCCACGCCCCAAATGCGCCAGGCACCGTGGCTGGCATCAGGCCGATGCCGGGCATCAGTTCCATACCCTGCTTGCGCAGCGCTTCAGGATCGGCCAGCGCCGGGGCCGGGCCCTGGCCGCAGACCGAGCGCACCGCGCGGTCCTTCTCGCTCCAGAACAGGATCGGCACCTCGCCGCCGGGGCCGTTCAGGTGCGGTTCCACCACTTGCAGCACGAAGCCCGCCGCCACGGCCGCATCGAACGCGTTGCCGCCGCGTTCCAGCACGCCCATGGCCGACTGAGTGGCCAGCCAGTGGGTGGAAGCGGCAACGCCGAACGTGCCGACGATCTCGGGGCGTGTGGTGAACATCGCTAAATGACTCCTGTTTGATGCATTTGATTTGTGATTCGAGTATAGGCAGCTGCAATAACTGCCAACATCGAAATACTTATCGCTGTATTACCATTCGGTTATATCCATCCACCGCGCTCGCCCTCGCCCCCCATGCCGATTGCCACCGACAAGCTGCTGCACCAGATCGTGTCGCGCCTGCGTCTGCGCCATTTGCCGCTGCTGCTGGCGCTGGAAAGGCAGCGGTCCGTATCGCGCGTGGCGGCCGAGATGAACCTGTCCCAGCCGGCCGTAACCAAGGCGCTGCGCGAGATCGAGGACATCTTCATGACCCCGCTGTTCACGCGCACCCGCAACGGGCTGGAACCCACAGCCACCGGCACGGCCGTACTGAGCCACGCCCGCATGACGCTGGCCGACGCCGAGGCGCTGGGCCGGCAACTGGCGGTGATCGAGGCCGGCCTGCGAGGCCGGCTGCGGCTGGGCGTAATTCCGTACACGGCCCGTGCGGTGCTGGACGCCGCCCTGGCCTACGGGCTCAACCAGCAGCCGCGCGTCTCGGTGGTCGTACGCGAAGGCACCACCGACGAACTAGTCAGTGCGCTGCGTCAGCACGAACTGGACTGCGCGATCGCGCGATCGTTCTACCTGGCGGGGGAAGATATCGTGCAAGAGCCGCTGTACCGGGAAGAGCCCGTGCTCGTGGTACCTTCGCGAGCCAAGGCGCGGCTGTCGCGCGGCGACCTCGACTGGAAGCGGCTGGCCGAACTCGACTGGATCCTGCCGCCGCCGCATACGCCGGTACGGCGCACCATCAATACGATGTTCGCGGTGGCCGGCGTGGCGCCGCCACTGCCCATCGTCGAAACCTATTCGATCAAGCCGATGGCCACGCTGCTGCGCAGCCAGCCCGACGCCATCACCATCGTGCCGCGCGCCGTGGCCGCCGAACTGATCGAACTGGGCGACGCGGCGGCGCTGCCGTTTTCGCTGAGCTGGGACTTGCCGCCCGTGGGCGTGATGTGGCGGCGCGAGTCGGAAGATAACGATCTGGTGATGCCGCTGGTGGCCGCGCTGAAGGCGGCGGTAGCGTAGGACGCCTGCGATCAACCCAAAACAGAACAAGCATGAAGACCGTTGGACTGTATTTCCTGACCGCCCTGGCCGAAATTCTCGGCTGCTACCTGCCCTATCTCTGGCTGCGCCAGAACGCCAGCCCGTGGGTGCTGCTGCCAGGCGCCGCGTCGCTGGCCGTCTTTGCCTGGCTGCTGACCTTGCACCCCGACGCCTCGGGCCGGGTCTACGCCGCCTACGGCGGTATCTATATAGCAGTGGCCATCATCTGGCTTTGGCTGGTGGATGGCGTGCGGCCAAGTATCTGGGATATGACAGGTGTCACAATCGCCGTCGCCGGCATGGCCGTCATCGTGTTTCAACCGCGCTAAAGTCAGAATTAAAGGCGATTTAACCGCCACTTTCTCTGACAAAAACCGTCAGTTTATGCATCTTGAGTTCCACCCTCCCACGGGGGGGTGACAGGATTTGGCAGATACATCTCGTTACAGGTGACAAGAAATCTCACATTTTGACGATTTCTGGCCGAAATGTACCTGGCACACCTGTTGCTCTATATGACCCCGACAGCAACTGCTGTTCTCAACTAATTCAAAGGGGTCAATTCCATGAAAAAAGCACGGATGGGAATCCACCAACGGGTCCAGAAGGGTTTCACGCTGATCGAACTGATGATCGTGGTCGCGATCATCGGTATCCTGGCTGCTATCGCTATTCCGCAATATCAGGATTACGTGGCAAAGTCGCAGGTCGCACGCGCTGTGGGCGAACTGTCGGCATACAAGACGGCAATCGAAGATCGCTTGAATCAAGGCGTGACGACGATTACGGGAACTGATGTTGGCTATACCACGTCGACGCTGATTCCGACGAGCCCGTTCGATAAGGATCTCACCGCTACTGGCGGTGCCGTATCGCTGGCAGCAACCCTGGGCGGCGCCGCCAACACGGCAATCGCCGGCGCCACCATTACGCTGACCCGCTTGAACACGGGCGCATGGTCGTGCGCAATCGCAGCCAAGTCCCCGTTCAAGCCGAGCTTCGCTCCGGCTGGCTGCCCTGCCACCGTCAGCTAAGACGACGCGCGACAGCCAAGAATCGCTGTCCTATCAAAAAGCCCCGGACTTTCCCCGGGGCTTTTTTCATTTCTATGACCCGTCCTGAATAAGGTTGACACTTTTCTCGCACGAATGAGGAGAGTGCTTTGGAGACGGATCGGAAGCGAACCCAACGGGATCACACGCTGGCTTTTAAGCTGGCGGTCGTGGAGGAAGTGGAAAAAGGCGAACTGACGTACAAGCAGGCGCAAGACAACTATGGAATCCAGGGAAAGTCGACCGTGCTGGTATGGTTACGCAAGCACGGACTACAGGACTGGAGCGGCTCCTTGCCACAGGGCGCCCGGTACACCAGGATGAAAAATCAAGGGAAGGCCAAGCCCAGCACACCGGAGCAGCGTATCAAGGAACTGGAGGTCCAGTTGCGCGAGGCGCAGGAGAAAGCGCGGTTGTTTGAGGCGGTGATCGATGTGATTCAGAAGGAGCACGGGGTTCGCATTGTAAAAAAGCCTTCGGGCAAGTCCTCGCGCAAGAACTCGTCCCGGGGCTAAGCGTTAGCAGGGCTTGCCGTTACATCGGCATCAGCCGCCAGGCTTACTACAAGCGCTGCAACAGCGAGCTTCGACAAGCGGCCCGGGGATGCCCGGATCTGCGCATTGGTGGCAGAGGTGCGACTGCGCCAGCCACGCATGGGCACTCGCAAGCTGCAGCACGTCTTGCGAGCTTCGCTGGAGAGGGCGGATATGCGGGTGGGTCGTGACCGGCTGTTCGACATCCTGCGTGCGGCCAGGCTGCTGGTGAAGCCGCATCGGGCCTATCACAAGACCACCCACAGCCATCACCGCCTCCGGCGTCATCCCAACCTGCTCAAGGATGGGCCGCAGAAGGTAGTGCCCAGCGCAGCCGAGCAGGTCTGGGTCGCTGACATTACTTACTGTACGCCCAGCCAGCGTAGCCCGCCCGTCTGGGGGTGAAGCTGCTTGAGCATGTTTGGAATGCAGGACCCGGTGGAATTGACGTTGCAGTACCGGGCATGCCCTTCCTTTGCTGCGAGGGGAAGTGAGCCGAAGCGGCGGTGACCTGCTGACACTGGCAGGGTGACGTAGTCCGTGGGAAACGGGGCTTGCGGCGAAGCGGTTACGCCAAGATGAGTCTCTAGGCTGAGCATGGGACGGTTGAGGAACACGAACCTGTTGAAACGCATCTGAGGGTTGAAATGTCACCCCTGCCTACACCGCTTTACAGGCAGGACGCGGACTGCCGCCGGACACAGGTATGGGCCGGCGACACGAATGCTACTCGGATATATAAGCCGAGCAGCAGGGAGCCACGGGGAGCGCGCAGCTAGACCGTGGTGTTCGCGACGACTTGCGGCAAGCAAGGATAAAGACTGCGACAGGCAACCTCGCCCATGCGATGAGTCCAGCATGTGAACTGGGGAAGGTTTGCACAGATGCCAAGGGAGTGTGCCCCCGATGATGTGCAAACTGGCGGAGCCTCCGTAGTAGTCCGAGGCCGGGAAAGCCGGTCACATGGCGAAGGGAGGCAGTTGAAGTGGTTTGTTCGGTTGATTAGCTGACCATAGTGAGGTAGAGACCTTTGATAATCAGTGAAATGCAAAGCAAACTGACGACATGGTCAACGGAGAACAAAGAGCGAAAGTTCGATCGCCTCCTGAGATTGATTGCCGACCCGGTTGAGTCCGCCCATACTGCTCCACCTACTGCCAGGCCATCCACGAGCGGTATGGTCTGACCTGCTCCATGACCGACGGCTACGACTGCTATCAGAACGCCATGGCCGAGCGCATCAACGGCATCCTCAAGAGCGAACTCCTGCTCAGTCGCCCTGCCGTTCTGTAGCAGGCGAGCCACATGGTCAGGGAGTCCGTGCGAATTTATAACCGCGAAAGGCCCCATCAGGCTTTGCAATACAAAACACCCCATGAAATTCATCGGGCGTCTGTTGCCTTGGCGGGCTAGGTGCGAGTAGCGGCGTCAAAACCTGTCAACCTATGTTAGGACTTGACAACCTCACCTCACCCCGCCTCCCCCCGCATCCCGATCTCTCCGATTAGCTTCCCGTAGCGCGCATTGTCCGCCGCCACCATCTGCGTGAACTGGGCTGGCGAATCGCTCTTCCGAAGTTCCCCCGCGTTCGCCTTCATCGTTGCGTCAAGCTTGCCGCTGGACTGCAGCGCCGCCACCGCATCGAATAGCCGTTTCGCCATGGGCGCCGGCAGACCAGCCGGGGCAAACAGTCCGCTCCAGTTGTCGAGCACGAAGCCGGGCGGCAGCGATTCGGCCAGCGTGGGCACGTTCGGAAAGTAGCCCGTCCGGGCGGCCGATGACACCGCCAGCGCGCGGATCTGCCCGTTGCGCAGGAACGGCGCCGCCGTGGACATCACCGGCATGCCGAACTGCGTCTGGCCGCTCAGCATCGACGTCAGGATCTCGCTGGCGCCCTTGTACGGGATGTGCACGGCCTCGACATGGTGCTGGTGCAGCAGCGATTCCACGGCCAGGTGCGAGACGCTGCCCTTGCCGCCCGACCCGAAGTTCAGCGCGCCGGGCTTCTGCTTCATCGCGTCGATCAGTTCGCGCGCCGTCTTGAACGGCGACGCCGCCGGCACGGCCAGCACCACCGGGCCGCCCGACAGCGCCGAGATGGCCGTGAAATCCTTGGCGGCGTCGTACGGCTGATCCTTGTACAGATGGACGTTGATCACATGCTGGTTGGCCAGGATGCCCAGCGTGTAGCCATCGGGCTCGGCCCGCTTCAGCGCCCGCGCGCCGATGATGCCGCCGGCCCCGCCGATGTTCTCCACCACCAGCGGCTGGCCCAGCACCGGCGACAGTTCCGCCGAGATGGTGCGGGCGATGGAATCGGGCGCGGTGCCCGCGATAAACGGCACGATCAGCCGGATCGGGCGTGACGGATACGGCGCGGCGGCCACCGCCACGCGGCTCATCACGCCACCCAGTGCGGCGGCACCGGCCGCGGTGCCTGCCGTGGCCAGCCATTGACGACGATTCATGGTGTCTCCTGTCTTTTTTGTATGTGGCGCGTGTGTGGCGCAATCAGGCCCCGGCCGGGTCCAGGATGGCCTTGGCAATGGTATTGCGCTGGATCTCGCTGGTGCCCGTGAAGATGCGGAACATGCGCAGCTTGCGCCAGGTCTGCTCCACGGGATGCCCGCGCGTGACGCCCAGATTGCCGTGGATCTGCACGGCCTTGTCCGCCACCTCGAAGCAGCGCTCCGACACGAACAGCTTGCACGCGGCCGCCTTCATGCGCAGGTCGGCGCCGGCATCGGCCAGCAACGCGGTCTGGGCGATCATGCTCTCGCACGCCCACAGCGCCGCCGCCATGTCGGCCAGCATGTGCTGGATGGCCTGGAAGCGCGCAATCGGTCCGCCAAACTGGCGGCGCTGGCCCGCATACGCCACCGATGCCTGGTAGGCGCGCGTGGCGAGCCCCAGCATCGACGGGCAGTGGAGCAGCCGGTTCACGTTGATGCGCGACATGCCCAGCTTGAAGCCCCGCCCTTCGCCGCCGAAGATGTTGGCGCGCGGTACGCGCACGTTCTCGAAGCGGATGTCGGCGTCGATATGCTGGCCCGACATCGGCACGTACTCGGTGCTGACGGTCACGCCGGGAAAGTTCAGGTCGACCAGCACGGCCGTAATCGACGGCGGTGTGGTCGTGGTATCGGTCACGCACATCACGATGGCGAAGTCCGCAAACGGCGCGCCGCTGATGTAATGCTTTTCGCCGTTGATGACCAGTTCGTCGCCATCCACCACCGCGCTGGTGCGGATGCTCTGCGCGTCGGAGCCCGAATGCGGCTCGGTCAGCGCGAAGCAGGTGGATTTCTGGCCTTGGATCACCGGCTGGAAGTAGCGCGCCACCTGGTCGGGCGTGGCGTACTTGAGCATATTGCCCACGCGCGGCGGGCCGCCCAGGTCGCCCAGCACGTGCGGGGCCAGCACCGCGCCGCTGGCGGCGAGGTCGGCCTTGAGCGCGCACTGTTCCGAGATATTGAGGCCCTTGCCGCCCAGCTCCACAGGCAGGCAGGCCGCGTACAGCCCCAGTTCGCTGGAACGGCGCCAGACGTTGCGCAGCACGTCGCGCGGCCACGGGTCTTCGGTGCCCAGGCCCAGTTCGCGCTCCAGCGGCAGCAGTTCCTCGTCGATAAAGCGCTGCACCGCCGCCCGCGTTTCGATCAGCACGGGATTGGTCAGATGGTCGAACATGTCTCTTGTCTCCGTGGATCAGTTCACGCGGCGGCTGGCGCCGAGCCAGTACTGCTCGCGCACCAGCTTGCGCGCCAGCTTGCCGCTCGCGTTCTTGGGCAGTTCGGCGACGAAGTCCACCGAACGCGGCGACTTGTAGTCGGCAATGCGCGCGCGGCAGTGGCCGATCAGCTCGGCGGCGCTGGCCTGCCTGCCCGGCCACAGCGCCACTACGGCCTTGACACTCTCGCCCCAGGTGTCGTCGGGCACGCTGATCACGCAGGCTTCCATCACGTCGGGATGCTGGTACAGCGTGGCTTCCACCTCGGTCGGATACACGTTGAAGCCGCCCGAGATGATCATGTCTTTCTTGCGGTCGACCAGGTACACGTAGCCGTCGGCATCCACGCGCGCCAGGTCGCCGGTGTGCAGCCAGCCGTCGATCAGCACCTCGCGCGTCAGGTCGGGCTCGCCCCAGTAGCCCTGGAACACGTCCGCGCCACGAATCACCAGTTCGCCGATCTCGTCGCCGCTGACCTCCTCGCCGCGTTCGTTGACCACGTGCACCTCGGTTTCGCCCAGCGCGCGGCCGCACGACGCCAGCCGTTCGGGCTTGCTTTCGATCGCCAGCGCGTGGTCGGCGATGGACAGGCGCGTCACGCCCGAAGTCGATTCACTTGCGCCGTAGCCCTGCGACAGCACCGGCCCGATACGCGCCCAGGCCTCGCGGATGCGTGCCGGCGCCATCGGCGCGGCGCCGTAGGCCAGCGTCTTGAGACTGCTCAGGTCGGCCGTAGCCAGCGTGGGCTCGGCCAGCAGCATGTTGATCATGGCGGGCACCATGAACACGTGCGTCAGCTTCAGGCGCGCCACATCGGCCAGGAAGCCTGCGGGCTCGAATTTCTCGAACAGCACCAGCGTGGCGCCCAGGAACAGATAGGGCTGCATCAGCATGCCCGACGCGTGCGTGATCGGGCCGATCAGCGCCAGCCGGTCGCCGGGGCGCGCGGGGCGGTCCATGGTCAGGATCATCTTGCGCATCGACGCCAGCCGGTTGCCGTAGCTCTGCATCGCCGCCTTGATCTTGCCAGTGGAGCCGGATGAAAAGTGCAGCACGGCGAGGTCGTCGGGCTGTGGCACATAGTCGATTGCCGAATTGGCACCGCGTTCGATCAACGACTCGTAGGCGCCATAGGCACCTTCCGCACCCGCGAGGGCAATGAAATGCTCGATGCAGCCAAACCCACGGGTGTCACGCGAATAGCCCGTGTAGCCCGGCCCCGCGATCATCACGCGCGGCGTGCAGTTCTCGACCACGTCGGACGCCTCGTTGGCCGTGAAGCGCGGATTCAGCGCCGCCTTAACCAGCCCGGCCTTGTAGAGCGCACATTCGATCTCGATGATCTCCGGGCAGTTGCGCGACTGGATCGCCACGCGGTCGCCCTGCTGCAGGCCCAGCGCCAGCAACGCATTGGCCAGCCGGGTCGACCGATCGTCAAGCTGGCGATAGGTCAGCACGCGGTCGCGGTACAGCACGGCGGGGTTGTCGCCCCAGTAGCGCGCCGCACGCCGGAGGAAGTAGGCGAACGTCATCGTTGTCTCCAATCTGGATGTGTGTTGTGACCCAAGTCTGTAAGATGCATGACATCACCACAATGCCGTGACTGGAATTAAGTCATAACCAGTCGGAATGAGGAACACAAGACACGATGGAGACACGTGACCTGGACTACGTGCTGGCCGTGGGCGCCCACGGCGGCATCGGCCGCGCCGCCGAGGCACTGGGCATGACCCAGCCGGCGCTCACCAAGGCGATCCAGCGGGTAGAGGCGCAACTGGGCGTGCCGCTGTTCGAGCGCACCACGCTGGGCATGCGCGTGACGCAGGCCGGGACGGTATTTCTGGAGCGCGCGCGCCGCATCCGACTGGAATACGACGACGCGATCAAGGAGATGCGCGGCATCCAGACTGGCGAACAGGGGCTGCTGCGGCTTGGCTATTCGCCATCGATGCCCAATGCGCTGGTGCTGGGCGCCTGCCAGCAACTGCTGCGCGAACGGCCCGTGGCGCGGCTGCGCCTGAGCATGCGCGTGGCACGCGAGTTGATGGACCAGGTGCAGGCCGGCGAACTGGACCTGGCCGTGGCCCCGCTGCCGCGCCAGGCCAACCCGGCGCTGGCGACGCGCGAGCTGTTCACCGACCGCCTGGCCGTGGTGGCCGACGAAAACCATCCGCTGCAGCGCCGGCGCGACCTGACACTGGCCGATCTGGTGGGCCAGCAGTGGCTGCTGCCGACCGGGCACGTGCTGATCCGCCAGCAGATCGACAGCGCCTTTGCCAGCATCGGCCTGCCCGCGCCCATGCTGCGCGTGGAAACGGACTTCGGCAGCGCCACGCTGTTCGACCTGGTGCGTGGCACCGAGATGCTGTGCATTGCCGGATCGACGACCAACAGCAAGCGCCTGGGCCTGCGGCCGATTGCCTTGCGCGCCGATGCACTGGACCTGGGCCGCCGCGTGGGCGTCATCACGCGCGCAGGGGCCTACCTGTCACCGCTGGCGCAGCGGATGATCGATATCCTCGAAGCGCACGTGGAATGACGGGCGGCGACGGCTACGGCTACTGCTGGAACGTGCGCAGGTAGGCCAGCAGGTCGTCCAGCTGGCGCGCGTTGCTCATGCCCCAGAAGCGCATCTTGGTACCGGGCACGACTTTGGCCGGCGATTGCAGGAACGCGCGCAGCGTGTGCTCATCCCAGACCACGGCGGATGCCTTCATCGCATCGGAATAACGGTAGTCGTCGGTGCCGCCGGCCTTGCGGCCGAACACGCCGTTCAGTTGCGGCCCGAACGCCGCCCGGGCCGACGGGCCCACGTGGTGGCACGCTGCACAGCGCGTGGTGAAGATGTCCTTGCCAGACGCGATATCGCCAGCGGCGTGGGCGGAGGCGACGGCAGACAGGGCGAACAGTGCGGATGCGAGCGGTGCGGCGTACTTCATGATGCGTGATGAGAGATGGATCGGCCTGCCCTCTCCCGCATGCGGGAAAGGGGTTGGGTGAGAGGGCAAGCGTCAGCGGTGCGAGGCGCCTGGCTACGCCGGATAACTCGCCACTTCGATCAGGTTGCCGTCGGGATCGCGGCAGTACACGGACGTCATCGGCCCCAGCGCGCCGGTACGCTGCACCGGCCCCACTTCCACGGCCACCTTGTGCGCCAGGAAATGGGCGATCACCTCTTTCGGGGGCATTTTCGTGATGAAGCACAGGTCGTCGCTGCCCGACGTAGGGTGCACGCCGGTGAACCACGCCACCGTGTCTTCGTTCACCGGGCGCAGGTTGATTTTCTGCTGGCCGAACTTGACCGACACGCGCTTGCCGGTGCGCGACTCGAAGTCTTCGCGATGCATGCCCAGCACCTGCTCATACCAGGCCACGCTGGCCTCCACATCCTTTACGTTGAGCACGATGTGGTCAATGCGTTCGATCGCAAGCGTCATGGCGTGGGGGTCCTTTTGTGGTCTCTCGGAGAAGCGATTATGTAACAGCATGTGTAGCTGTGCAGTGCAAGGCGTAATGTACACCGGGCCAGCGGGAGGCGGCTTTTATACTGCCCGGCCGGTCAACCACCGCGCCCCAAGTCATGCGCCGAATCTCCTGGCTCATCATGAGCCTTGTCATCGCGGCACTGATCCAAGTGCCCGCAGGTTTCGCGGCCGAACCCGCCTCCGAGGCGGAAGTGCAGCAAATTCCCACGCTGACGCACGCCGAAGCCATCTCCGAACTGAAGCGCCTGCAGTCCGAGCAGGATCGCGTGAAACAGCAGGCGTCCAGTGCGTCCGGCAACATCAAGCTGGGCGATCTCAACGACGCGTTGAAGCAGCTCGACGACGATGTCGACAAGCTCACCGCGTCGCTGACGCCGCAGCGCGCCCAGTTGCAGGCGCAGGTCGACCTGCTCGGGCTGCCGCCCGAAGCCAGCCCCGGCAGCAAGGCGAAGGAAGCCGCCAAGGAAGCCCCCGCCGTCATCAGGCAGCGGTCGGAACTCAACGCGCGCAAGGGCCAGCTCGACGACGAACTGAAGCAGGCGGCCGACAGCAAGGACAACATCGCCCACCTGCGCGACCAGCTGGGCAAGCTGCAGCGCAGCCGCCTGAAGGACCAGCTCGCGCTGCGCTCGGAAAGTATCCTGAACCCCACCTTCTGGACGCCGCTGTTCAAGGTGTCCGAGGAAGACCGCGAGCGGCTGGGCAATTTCACCGACGACATCGGACCGCGTATCCAGCTGGCCTGGGAATCCTCGCAGCGCGGCAAGACCATCATCCTGCTGGCCGTCGCGCTGGCGGTGTGGTCGCTGGGCCGGCGGCTGCTGGAGCGCGGGCTGGCCTGGTTCTGCCTGACCCAGCTGCCTGAAACGCGTCTGCGCCGCAGCGCCCTGGCCCTGGCCACGGCGCTGACCACCGTGGCCACCACGGCGCTGGCCGTGCGCATCGTCTATGCCGCCTTCACGGGCGGCGACGAGATATCGCCCGCGCTGCAGGACCTGATGAACGAGATCGCCAAGCTGACCATGACCAGCGCGCTGATCGCCGGCCTGGGGCGCGCCCTGCTGTGCACGCGCCACCCCAGCTGGCGGCTGCCCGCGCTGGCCGATCCGGTAGCGCTGGCGATGCGGCCGTTCCCCACGGTGCTGGCCGGCCTGCTGCTGCTCGCCGGTACGCTGGAGCAACTCAACCGCATGGCCGATACCACGGTGCAGGTCACGCTGCTGGGACGGGGCCTGGTCTCGCTGGTGGTGGTACTGACCATCGGCGCTGCGCTGTTGCGCGCCAACCGCGTGCGCAGTGAACTGGTGGCTGCCGGCGAGCGGCCTGAAGAGCGCGCCACGCTGGCCGGGCTGATCCACGCGGCCGTCACGCTGATCGTGGTGGTGTCGTTCGGCGCCCTGCTGATCGGCTACATCAGCTTTGCGCGCTTCCTGACCTACGAACTGGTCTGGTTCGACATCGTGCTGTGCAGCCTGTACCTGCTGACCCAGCTGACGCGCGACATCAGCGAGGCACTGTTCTCGGCCAGCCATCGCAGCGGTCGCATCATCAAGCAGCTGTTCGGGGTGGGCGATTCGCACCTGGAACAGGTGTCGACGGTCTTGTCCGGCATCGGCGCCAGCGTGCTGCTGTTGCTGGCGGTGCTGGCCCTGCTGACGGGCGGCTTCGGCACCACGCCGGTAGACCTGCTGAACAGCCTGCTGACGGTGCTGGGTGGCGAACGGCTGCGCAGCATGAACATCATGCCGGACCGCATTCTCAACGCGGTCATCGCGTTGACCGTGGGCATCTGGCTGCTGCGCTCGGTGCGCCGCTGGCTGGACGCCGAACTGCTGCCCAAGCTCTGTTCCGAGCCCGGCCTGCGCGCATCGCTGATCACGCTATTCAGCAATGTCGGCTATGTGCTGCTGGTACTGCTGACGCTGTCGCTGCTGGGCGTGAAATGGGAAAACCTGGCGTGGATCGTCAGCGCGCTGTCCGTCGGGATCGGCTTTGGCCTGCAGGAGATCGTGAAGAACTTCGTGTCGGGCCTGATCCTGCTGACCGAACGACCGGTGAAGGTGGGCGACATGGTCAGCCTGGCCGGCGTGGAAGGCGACATCCGCCGCATCAACGTGCGCGCCACGGAGATCCAGCTTGGCGACCGATCCACGGTGATCGTGCCGAACTCGCAGCTGATCTCGCAGAACGTGCGCAACGTGACGATGAGCAACAGCACCCAGGGGGTGGCCACGCTTCAGCTTACCTTCCCGCTCAACACCGACCCCGAAGCGGTGCGCGACCTGTTGCTGGAGGTCTATCGTGCGAACGAGAACATCCTGGACATCCCCACGCCATCGGTCACGTTCAGCCAGCTGGCGCCCAACGGCATCACGCTGAGTGTGACGGGCTATGTGGGCAGCCCGCGCATCGCCGCGGGCACCAAGAGCGACCTGCTGTTCGAGATCCTGAAGCGGCTGCGCGCCGCCAACATTTCGCTGTCCGAACCGCAGACGCTGCGCGTGGAAAACATGGCGGCGGCGCTGGGCAGCTGACGACGGCGGCCGTGGGATTGGGCGACTTCTGGCGGGCTACGTCCCGCCGGGTTCGTGCCCCGTCCAGTAATCGGCACCGTCGTCGTGCGTGGACAGGACAATTCTTTGCCGGCAATGCTGGCATGTGTAGACAAAGACCTGCTTGCCGGCGCGCAGCGCATCGCCGGACCGCGCCAGGCGCGGATGAGGCGGAACATAACCAGGACGACCCAGCAGGTTCTTGCAAAGTTCGCAAGGAACCATCGTGCTCTCCAGACTCTGACTTCGGACCTTGCAACAGCCATGTCCGCCTGACTTGCAGACATTGCTGCAACGCAACAGGGGCCAGTATAGGCGCACGATCGTTCGATCGCCACGGGCTTTCCGGCGGATAGATTAATTCCTCGATTTGCCGGAAACATCCGCTGCATAGCGGTCGGTGGCGGCCAGGAGCCGGTCCATGATGCCCGGTTCCGTCCACGCGTGGCCGGCGCCTTCGATCAGGTGGAAGTCGGCGTCGGGCCATGCCTGGTGCAGCGCCCAGGCGTAGCGGACGGGGCACGGCATGTCATAGCGGCCATGCACGATCACGCCGGGGATGCCGGCCAGCTTGTGGGCATCGCGCAGCAACTGGCCGTCGTCAAGCCAGCCGCGATGCGTGAAGTAGTGGTTCTCGATGCGCGCAAAGGCCAGCGCAAAGTGGCCTTCGTCATGCTTGGCCGCAATGTCGGGATTGGGCAGCAGCGTGATGGTCTCGGCTTCCCAGACGCTCCAGGCGCGTGCGGCTTCCAGTTGCTTCTCGCGGTCGTCGCCGGTCAGCAGCTTGCGGTAGGCCGCCATCATGTTGCCCCGCTCGGCGGCAGGCACCGGGGCCTGGAAACGCGCCCACTTGTCGGGAAACATCTCCGAGACGCCGAACTGGTAATACCAGTCGAGTTCGGCCCGCGAGACCGTGTAGACCCCGCGCAGCACCAGTTCGCTGACACGCACCGGGTGGGTCTGCGCGTAGGCCAGCGCCAGCGTCGACCCCCAAGACCCACCGAACACCAGCCATTGTTCCACGCCGATCAACTGGCGCAGCTTTTCGATGTCGTCGACCAGATGCCAGGTGGTATTGGCCTCCAGCGAGGCATGGGGGGTGGACTGTCCGCAACCGCGCTGGTCAAACAACAGCACGTCGTAGCGCGCCGGATCAAACAGGCGCCGATGGTCCGGCGAAATGCCGCCGCCGGGCCCGCCATGCAGGAAGACGGCCGGCTTGGCGCCGCGCGTGCCGACGCGCTCGAAATACAGGACATGACCGTCGCCCACGTCGAGCGTGCCGGTCTCGTAGGGTTCGATTTCGGGATAGAGCGTACGCAGGGCGGACATGAAATGTTTCGGGTGGAGATCATTTGAAACAAAAGTGTAGCCTCGGCGTGGCCGGATGGCTTTAAGTTTCGTTTAAGTCTGCGGCCCTAGATTTGAGCCGTACCGCAACCGAACCCCAAAGAGGTGAAGCCATGACTCCCCAAGACGTGCAAGCACTGGAAGCCTTCCTGAGCCAACTGACCCAGGCGCGCGTGGACAGCAAGGACGCCCAGGCCGCGGCAATGATTGCCGATGCGGCCGCGCACCAGCCCGATACCGCCTACCTGCTGGTGCAGCGGTCGATGCTGCTCGATCGCGCGCTGCAACAGGCGCAGGCGCAGATCCAGTCGCTGCAGATGCAGCTGCAGGCAGCCCAGGCTGCCAATGGCCCGGGCGGGCGCGGCTTCATGGACAACGACACCGCCTGGGGCAACAGCGCCGGCCGCGCAACGCAGGCTGCCCCGGCGCAGCAATACCAGTCCCCGCAGTACCAGTCCCCGCAATACCCCTCGCCCCAGTACCAGGCGGCACCGGCACAGCCAGCCCAGGCGGCGCGCCCAGGCTTTCTGGGTGGCGGCTTAGGCGGCACGCTCGGCAGCATCGCCACCACGGCTGCCGGCGTGGCGGGCGGCGCCATGCTGTTCCAGGGCATCGAGAACCTGTTCCATCGCGGCAGCAGCGGCGGTGGCTTCTTCGGCGGGCAGCCAGCAACGGGCTCCGAAACCGTGGTGAACAACTTCTACGGCGACGACAGCGGCGGCGGCAACCTGGACAACGGGCTGGACGACTACGTCGACAGCAGCCAGGACGACGACTCGTCGTTCTTCTGACCCCGCGGCGCCGCACGGCGCCTGTAGGACAGGCACCGGTTGCCGCCCTGCCCCATTGCGCGCAGGATCAGGGCAACCGGGCGCCGACTGCCCGGCAAGGGGAGCCGGCGCCATGAAGACGTTCCACTGCAATCGCTGCGACAACCTGGTGTTCTTCGAGAACATCGCCTGCGAACGCTGCCAGGCCACGCTCGGCTTCGTTCCCGCGCTATCGCAGCTGGCAGCCTTCGAGGGCGACGATGCCGGCGGCTGGCGCAGCCTGCATCCCGACGCCCACGGCGCCATGTTCCGCCGCTGCCACAACTATCAGATGGAAGCCGTCTGCAACTGGATGGTGCCGGCGGACGATCCCGGCACGCTATGCGAGGCGTGCAAGCTGACCCACACCATTCCGAATCTCGACGCGCCCGAGAACCGCCTGTACTGGTACCGGTTGGAATCCGCCAAGCGGCGCCTGCTCTATACGCTGCAGTCGCTGGGGTTGCCGGTCATCTCGCGCGACGACGATCCCGTATCGGGCCTGCAGTTCGACTTTCTGGCGGACACCGGGCCGCACGATCCGGCGATGACCGGTCACGACAACGGCCGCATCACCATCAACATCGCCGAGGCCGATGACGCGTACCGCGAACGCACCCGCACCGAGATGGGCGAAGCCTATCGCACGCTGCTGGGGCACTTTCGACATGAGGTGGGACATTTCTACTTCAACCGGCTAGTTGCCGGCACGCGGCGCATCGAACCGTTCCGCAAACTGTTCGGCGACGAAAGCGCCGACTACGCGGCGGAGCTGCAGCGGCACTATGACCAAGGCGCGCCGCCCGACTGGCAGGCGTCGTTTGTCAGCGCCTATGCGTCGATGCATCCGTGGGAGGACTGGGCCGAAACCTGGGCCCACTACCTGCATATGGTGGATACGCTTGACACGGCAGTGTCATGCGGGCTGGTGCTCAAGCCGGAAAGCCCGCGCGAGCCGACACTGACAGACCAGACGCCCGTGGAGGACGCCAGCTTCCGCAGCCTGATGCAGCGCTGGTTTCCGCTGACCTACGTACTGAACAGCCTGAACCGTAGCCTGGGCGTGCCGGATGGCTACCCGTTCACCCTGTCGCCGGCGGTGGTGGCCAAGCTGGAGTTCGTGCATCGTGTGATCGATGCCACGGCGCACGAGCATGCCAGCCCCGCGCCGCAGCCGACGGGCAAGTCCGCCGTCGAACCTGACATCAAGCCGTCACGGTAACGTCACGGCGCGGCGCACTGGCCAGAGACCACGCGAACACCATCAGGCCACCCAGCGCCAGCAGCGCGCCAACCCAACCCGTGGATGTCCAGCCCATGCCGGCGGCGATGGTCACGCCGCCCAGCCAGGCGCCCAGCGCGTTGGCCATGTTGAAGGCCGAATGATTGAGCGCGGCGGCCAGCGTCTGTGCGTCGCCGGCCACGTCCATCAGCCGGATCTGCAGCGGCGGGCCCAATGCCACCGCCGTGCCCACCAGCATCACGTTCAGCGACGCCAGCCAGGCGTGGTGCGCCGTGAACACGAACGCGCCGAGCACCAGCGCCGACCACACCAGCACACCGCCCACGGTTGGCATCAGTGCGCGGTCGGCCAGCTTGGCGCCCGCCAGGTTGCCGGCCACCATGCCGACACCGAACAGCGCCAGCACGATGGGGATGCCGCTGGCCGGCATGTGCGCCACTTCGAGCATGGTCGGCTTGACATAGCTGAACACCGCGAACATGCCGCCAAAGCCAATCGCGCCGATGCCAAGCGTGAACCACACCTGCTTGCGTGCCAGCGCCGACAGCTCGCGCAGCGGGCTGGCATGGCGATCGGCCGGGACGAACGGCACCCAGCACCAGACCAGCAGCACCGTCAACGCGCCGATGGCGCCCACGATCATGAACGCCGCGCGCCACCCCAACCATGTGCCGATGCCGGCCGCGATGGGCACGCCCACCAGCGTCGCCACGGTCAGGCCAAGCATGACCAGGCCCACGGCCTGGGCCCGGCGCTCGCGCGGCACCAGGCTGGCCGCCACCAGCGCCGCCACGCCAAAGTAAGTGCCATGCGGAAAGCCGGTCAGCAGCCGCAGGACCAGCATCGACAGGTAGCTCGGCGCCAGCGCGCTGGCCACGTTGCCGATGGCAAAGAACGCCATCAGCGCGATCAGCAGGTTGCGGCGCGGCCAGCGCGCGCCCAGCACCGCCAGCAGCGGCGCACCGATCACCACGCCCAGCGCGTAGGCGCTGATCAGGTGTCCGGCTTCGGGGATGCTGACGGCCAGGTCGCGGGCGGCATCGGGCAGCAGGCCCATGATGACGAACTCGCCGGTGCCAATGCCAAAGCTGCCCACACCAAGCGCCAGCAGCGCGCGGCGGTCGGCGGCACGGTCGCGGGGCGTATCGGTGTGGGCTTGGGGGGCGAGATCGGGGACGTTATCGAAATTTCCGGAAGGAGCGGTCATGAGGAGAGATCGCGAGACACTTGTTATGGCTTTGCGCCGCGCACTGGCGGGCAGGATCTTGCGTCCTGCCTCGGGGGCTCCAGCGTGCTCCGGTGCGGCGTCGTAATGGGTAATGCGGGAAATGCGGGTGATACGGGTGATACTGCTACGTAGTACTGCGTTGTACCGCCGGAGGGCGGCCCGACTACGCGAGGGCGCTATTGTGAAGCAAAACCGTTTTCGCTGCCGGACCCCGCCGCAATGGCCCTTCGCTGGAGTCCTGTATCCGCCGGTATCCAGCGGCCGGTCCGCCACTGTGGGATAGGGCACAAGAGCATGGCGGCGCATGCACGCGTCGCCCTATGCTGAATACATGCGGCGCCGGGGTACCGTACCCACGAAGCATGGCGCCGGTTGCCGCGCGTTTTATCGTGTGGGAGGGGATATGTCCCTGCGTAATGCTCTGCTTTTTTCGGCCATTGGCCTGGCCTGGACCCTTCCCGCCCTGGGGCAGGGATGCCAGCACGACATGCAGTGCAAGGGTGACCGGATCTGCAACATGGGCACGTGCACGGCGCCCGACGCCGACGGCTCCGATGCCTCGACGCCGACATCCTCCGCCAACAAGTCGATGCCGACGATTAAGCTGTCGCCACAGCAATCGTCACCGCCCTCCTCGCAACCGCAGCAACCTTCGCAACCATCGCCGCAACAGTCGCCGCCTTCGCAGAGTCAGCCGCAGTCGCAACACGTCAGCGTGCCGCGCAGCTGCTGCACCGTTGCGGGCAAGTTGCGGCTGGCACCGGCCCAGTCCGGCGACGCCCCGCTAGTGGCTGGCGATGCCTGCCAGGGGATGACCACCACCGGCAAACCCGTGCCAGGCACGGCCTGCAACTGAAACGGAGTGCCCGCTCAGGCGGCGGGCAACGATGCAACGATGGCCTGGCGCAGCCACTGGTGCGCGGGGTCGCGATGCACGCGCTCGTGCCAGAGCATCGACATCTCGTAACCGGGGACATCGATCGGGGCGTCCATCACCTGCAGCGCCGGGTTGTCGGCGACCAGCCGCGCCGGCAGCATTGCCACCAGATCGGTGCTGGCCACCACGGCCGCCACATAGAGGAAGTGCGGCACCGACAGCGCCACGCAACGCGAAAGCCCCGCCGCCGCCAGCGCCTCGTCGGTGACGCCGAAAAAGCCGCCGCCGTCGGGCGACACGATCACATGCTCCAGCGCGCAGAACTGGGCGAGCGTCGGCTTGCGCTTCAGGCGCGGATGCCCGGCGCGCCCCACCAGCACGTAGTGCTCGGTGAACAACGGCAGGCGATGCAGCGATGCCGGAGACCCTTCAGTGGTGTGGAAGGCCAGATCGATGTCGCCGTGCTCCGCCTGCCGCACGAGGTTGGCCGGCACCATCTCCACCACGGCCACCCGGGTGCCGGGCGCGGCCTGGCGCAGCCCTGCCAACGCGGGCAGCAACACCGTCGACTCGCTGTAGTCGGTGGCCCCGATGCGCCAGGTGTCGGTGGCCACGGCCGGATCAAACGGGTGTTCCGGCGCGACCGCAAGTTCCAGCGCGGCAAGCGCGTCGCGCAACGGCCCGCGCAGCGATTCGGCACGTGCGGTGGGTCGCATGCCGCGCGGCCCCGGCAACAGCAGTGGATCGTCAAAGATCTCGCGCAGCCGGGCCAGATGCACGCTGACCGACGGCTGCGAATAGTGCAGGCGCTCCGCGGCGCGGGTGACGTTGTGCTCCGACAGCAGCACATCCAGCGTGACCAGCAGGTTCAGGTCGAGGCGACGCAGGTTGGTCATGGCTTGTGTCGCATTGCAATGGCTAATAGCTGGGATTCTGGATATTCATTTCTACTATACCCAAGCCGCGCCTATCCTGACCTCACCGATTGATCAATGGAAGGCTGTCATGAACGTACTGATTGTTTACGCCCACCCCGAGCCCACGTCGCTGAACGGGTCGCTGCGGGATTTTGCGGTGCAACGACTGGAAGCCGCCGGGCACCAGGTGCAGGTATCGGATCTCTATGCCATGCAGTGGAAGGCACCGCTCGATGCCGGAGATACGCTGGAGCGCCGACCCGGTGGCGCACCATTCCACCCCTCGCTCGATTCCCGTCACGCCTTCGAGAACGGCGTGCAGAGCCCCGATATCGTCCGGGAGCAGGAAAAGCTGCGCTGGGCCGACGCCGTGATCCTGCAGTTTCCGCTCTGGTGGTTCTCGATGCCGGCCATCCTCAAGGGCTGGGTCGAACGCGTGTACGCCTACGGTTTCGCGTACGGCGTGGGCGAGCACTCGGACGCGCGCTGGGGCAACCGGTATGGCGAAGGCAATCTGGCCGGCAAGCGGGCGATGCTGATGGTGACCACGGGCGGTTGGGAATCGCACTACGGCCCGCGCGGCATCAACGGGCCGATGGACGACATCCTGTTCCCGATCCAGCACGGCATCCTGTTCTACCCGGGCTTCGACGTGCTGCCCCCGTTCCTGGTCTATCGCACCAACCGCATGGACGCGGCGCGCTACCAGGCCACGACCGATGCGCTGGGCGAGCGGCTGGACCAGCTCTTCACCGCCGCCCCAATCGCGTTTCGTCCGCAGAACAGCGGCGCCTACGAGATTCCGGCGCTGACGCTGCGGTCCGATATCGCCGCGGGACAGACCGGCTATGCGGCCCATGTGTCCGAGGCGGCCTGAGCTCTGAAATCGACGGGGGCGGCTCGGAGGGAGTTATCAGCCTACCGGTCCCGGGTGACGCTTACGCCAGCATCCACGGTGCCGTAGGCGGTCACGCTCGATTGCCGCTCGCCGATATCGGAAACGGTGGTGCACCCCTGGGCCGAAGCCAGCAGGAAAAATATGCCGATCGTGCTGAAGATGACGCGCATGGTAGAGCCTGAATCGTAGCAATGCAGGCTTCGACGTCAGGGTGGGCCGGGAAGTTTCACGCTTCCCGGCTGGCCGCAGTTAGTCCGGATGGGCGGCACGCGCGTTGCTTTGACGGCGGGCACTGACGGCAACCCCGTCGCCGCCAATCAGGAGACCGGCATGGCCACGCTATCGAAGGGCGACAAGGTCCATTGGCAAACTTCTCAGGGCCCCACGGCGGGCACGGTCACCCGCAAGGTGACCGGTACGGCCCGTGCGGGCGGTCATGTGGCCAAGGCATCTCCCGACGACCCGCAGTACGAGGTCAAGAGTGCCAAATCCGGCAAGAAGGCGATCTACAAGGCCGCGGCGCTGAAGAAAGCACGCTGAACCGGCTTGGGTGGCGGCTTGCCGACCGAGCCGCTCAGGCCGCCTGTGGACCGCGCGCTGCGCGTGCCTCCTGACGGTAATGCCGCGTGTGGCGATACAGTCCGTACAGGCTGGTGGCCGTGAAGCCCAGCTGCTGGACGAACAGGCCATAGGTGCCCGTGACCAGTGCAAAGGCGCTCCACACCAGGTTCGAGCACAGGTACGCGATCCATCCCCAGCGCGACGCACGATTGTGCAGCGCCACCAGGAACGATCCACTCATGGCCAGGGCGCACCCCGACCATTCCAGACCAGTCAGCAACTGAGGGATTTGAGCGGCAAGCTCCATGTGGATTGTCTCCGATTTGCGTTCATTTTTTGTATGCAAAACGGAGACTACCGGAAATGGGCCGGATCACGCAAGCGGTATGTCTGCGCCGCGCCGCCGTGCTAGGCGCCGGGCCGCGCGGAGAGGACCAAGGCGGTGGGTAGCACGCGCCACGCGGCGCTACAATGCGCGCTCTCTACCCTAGGAAACGCATGCATGCTGCCGGACAGCGAATCGCTACTCCTGCTCGTCACACGAGAAATGCCCTTCGGCAAGCACAAGGGCACACTGATCGCCGACCTGCCGGGCAACTACCTGAACTGGTTTGCGCGCGAGGGCTTTCCGCCCGGCGAGATCGGCCGGCTGCTGGCGCTGATGCATGAGCTCGACCACAACGGTCTTGCGGACCTGCTGAAGCCGCTGCGCGCCCGCGTGTCCGGCCGATAGATGGCAATGAAAAAGGGCCAGCGCGTGGCTGGCCCTGTAGTCGTGCCGGCAGCCCTTACTTGACGGCCTGGGCCGGCGTCGGCTGGTTGGCGGTACCCGGCGGGATCTGGTAGCTCCAGGTCTCGCTGAGCGGCTTGCCGTTGGCCACCAGGGCCTCGCGCATTTCCACCACCTTGTTCGGATCCTTGACCTTGATGCGCAGCGTCACGCGATAGCCCTTGGTCACCGGATTCGGCTGCAGCACGTTCTCGATGACCTCGGCGTTGTCACCGACGCTGAACTGCGCCTGCACCAGCGTATTCGCCGGCAGCGAGGCCAGCGGGCCGCCCTCGAAATCGATCACGAAGCCCAAGCTGCCATCCAGATGACGGATCAGGTTCTTCTGCGTGATCTCACCGGCCGTGCGCAGCGTCTGCCTGGCCCACGCCAGGTCCTTCGCGAACATGCCGCGCTCGTCCATGGTCCAGTGGATCGTGTAGTCGGCCCTGATCGGCGTGCCCTTCGGCGGCAGTTGGTCGAGCGTCCAGAACGACACGATGTTGTCGTTGGTTTCGTCCGGTGTGGGAATCTCCACCAGTTCGACCTTGCCGCGTCCCCAGTCGCCCTGCGGCTCGATCCACGCGCTCGGGCGCAGGTCGTAGCGGTCCTTCAGGTCCTCATATGACGAGAAATCCCGGCCGCGCTGCATCAGGCCGAAGCCGCGCGGATTGTTCACCTGGAACATGCTCAGCGCCACGTACTTCGGGTTGTTCAGCGGGCGCCAGAGCCATTCGCCGTCGCCGGTATGGATCGCCAGGCCATTCGAGTCATGCAGCGCCGGGCGGAAATTGTTGGCATCGCGCATCTGCTGCGGGCCGAACAGGAACATGCTGGTCAGCGGCGCAATACCCACCTTCTTGACCGCGCCGCGCATGAAGACGCGCGCCTGCACCTTCAGCACCGCGTCGGAATCGGGCTGCAGCTCGAAGCGATAGGCGCCCGTGGCGTTCTTCGAATCCAGCAGCGCGTAGAACACCAGGCGCTTGTCTTCGGGCTTCGGCCGCTCGATCCAGAACTCGCGGAAGGCCGGGAATTCCTCGGGCTCGGACAGCCCGGTGTTGATCGCCAGGCCCCGCGCCGACAGACCGTAGACCTGCCCCTTGCCGATCACCCGGAAATAGCTGGCGCCCAGTACGCTCATCACCTCGTCCAGCTTGTCGGCGCGGTTGATCGGGTACAGCACCCGAAAGCCCGCATAGCCAAGCTTGTTGGTGGCGGCCTTGTCGAGCTTGAGATCGCCAAAATCAAAGCGGCTGGGTTCGTACTTGATCTCATGGACGCGGCTGTCGACGATCTCGTTGATCCGCACCGGCGTACTGAAATGCATACCCTGGTGGTAGAAGCCGAGCTTGAACGGCGTGCCCTCCCCTTTCCACTCCACGTTGTCCATCTTCGGCTGGATCTTGATGTAGTCGCCGAACTGCATCTGCGCAAAGACGGGCGGCAGGTTGCTGACCGGCGCCGCATAGGGCTGGTCGGCCAGTTTCTTCGCGCGGGCGGTTACGTCATCCAGCGAAAACGCTTGCGCCTGCGCGGCGCCGAGCAGGCATCCGACAAGGGCGACGCCCGGCAAGACAAATTGCAACCTGTTACGAAACGACGCGACGGGGCGAGCGACGAAAGCGGCAAACACCAATCAACCTCCTGGATTTACATCGGAAAAAGCCACACAGGGGCCACAAACTAGCCATTTTAGGCACAGTAAGGCTGTAAACTTGCGGCGCAGTTCAGAAAAATAACCGATTTCGCCTGACGTGCCTGTCAGACACGTGGCGACAGCCGGGCATGCGCCCTTGCCGCATCATGGGGCCCGATGATCCCGGCAGTGCGTCCGCCAGTCCGCCCATCAGAGACAACGAACAATGCGAATGCTTTCCACGCTGGCGCTTGCCGCCAGCCTTGCCTGCGCGCCCATGTTTGCCGGCGCCGCCCCTGCCGCACCCGCCGACACTGCCGCCCCGGCGTCGGCCAACCCGGCCACTGCCGCCGACAGGCAGGCGTTCATCGACAGCCTGATCGGCCGGATGACGCTGGACGAGAAGATCGGCCAGCTGCGCCTGATCAGCATCGGGCCCGAGATGCCCGCGCCGAAGCTGATGGAGGAAATCACGGCCGGACGCGTTGGCGGCACGTTCAACTCCGTCACGCGCAAGGATAATCGCCCGCTGCAGGAAGCTGCCATGCGCAGTCGCATGAAGATTCCGATCTTCTTTGCCTATGACGTGGTACATGGCCACCGCACCGTGTTCCCGATCAGCCTGGGCCTGGCGTCGAGCTGGGACATGGGCGTGGTGGAAAAGGCCGCACGGATTTCCGGCCAGGAGGCCGCATCCGACAGCCTGGACGCCACGTTCGCGCCGATGGTCGACATCTCGCGCGACCCGCGCTGGGGCCGCACGTCGGAAGGCTTCGGCGAAGACCCGTTCCTGGTTTCCCAATGCGCTCGCGCCAGCGTGAAAGGCTTTCAGGGTACGTCGCCGGCCAACCCGGACAGCGTGATGGCGTTCGTCAAGCATTTCGCGCTGTACGGCGCCGTGGAAGGCGGTCGCGACTACAACACCGTCGACATGAGCCCGCAGCGCATGTACAACGACTACCTGCCGCCCTACCGCGCCGGCCTGGAAGCGGGCGCCGGCGGCGTGATGATCGCGCTGAACTCGGTCAACGGCCAGCCGGCCACGTCCAACAAATGGCTGCTGCGCGACCTGCTGCGCAAGGAATGGGGCTTCAAGGGCGTGACCGTGAGCGACCACGGCGCCATCGACGAATTGCTGCGCCATGGCGTGGCCAGCACGGGCCGCGACGCCGCCAGGCTGGCCATCGAGGCCGGCGTGGACATGAGCATGGCCGATACGCGCTACCTCGAACAGTTGCCCACGCTGGTCAAGTCCGGCGCGGTGCCGATGTCGCTGATCGATGAAGCGGTACGCGAAGTGCTGAACGCCAAGTATGACATGGGCCTGTTCCAGGACCCGTTCCGCCGCATCGGCCGCGCCGCCGACGATCCGCCCGACGTCAATGCCGAAAGCCGCCTGCACCGCGCCGAAGCGCGCGACGCGGCGCGCAAGTCGATGGTGCTGCTGGAAAACCGCCATCGCACGCTGCCGCTGAAGAAAGGCGGCACGGTGGCCGTGATCGGCCCGCTGGCCGATGCGCAGATCGACATGATGGGCAGCTGGTCGGCCGCAGGCGTACCGAAGCAGTCGGTCACGCTGCTGCAGGGCATGCGCGATGCGCTGGCCGGCAAGGGCCAGGTGACCTACGCGCGCGGCGCCAATATCACCGACGACCCGCGCGTGGTGGGCTACCTGAACTTCCTGAACTGGGACGACCCCGAGGTGGTGCAGGACAAGCGCGCCGACGGCGACATGATCGACGAAGCCGTGCGCGTGGCGCGTGGCGCGGAAACGATCGTGGTGGCGGTGGGCGAGACGCGCGGCATGTCGCACGAGGCGTCGAGCCGGTCCAGCCTGGGCTTGCCCGGCAGCCAGCTGGCCCTGCTCAAGGCGCTCAAGCGCACCGGAAAGCCACTGGTTCTGGTACTGATGAACGGCCGCCCGCTGACGATCAACTGGGAAAAAGAGAACGCCGACGCCATTCTGGAGGCCTGGTATCCCGGCACCGAGGGCGGCCATGCCATCGCCGACCTGCTGTTCGGCGATGCCAATCCGTCGGGCAAGCTGCCGGTCACGTTCCCGCGCTCGCTGGGCCAGATTCCCACGTACTACAACGCGCTGCGCATTGGCCGGCCGTTCACGCCGGGCAAGGCGCCGAACTACACCTCGCAGTACTTCGAGGAGGAATACGGCCCGCTGTACCCGTTCGGCTACGGCCTGAGCTACACCACGTTCAGCATGTCCGATGTGCGGCTGTCCGGCGCGAAACTGGCCCGCGACGGTCAGCTCACGGCCAGCGTGACCGTGAAGAACACCGGCGACCGTGCCGGCGAAACGGTGCTGCAGCTGTATCTGCAGGACGTGATGGCATCCACCGTGCGGCCAGTCAAGGAGCTCAAGGACTTCCGCAAAGTGATGCTGGCACCGGGCGAATCGCGCGTGATCGACTTTCCGATCGGCGAGGACAAGCTCCGGTTCTACAACACCAGCCTCGAATACGTGGCCGAACCGGGCGAATTCAACGTGCAGGTGGGTTTTGACTCGGCTGCCGTCAAGGAAGCGAGGTTCACGCTCGAATGATCGATATCCACGCCCCGGCGCCACGCCGGGCCGGGGCGTCAAACTTCATCGACGGGAAGGTTCAGCGATTGCCGTCCAGCAGGTCGTTGAGCACTTCGTCGAACGTCGCCTGGGCGTCTTCCAGCGCCTGCAGCGCGGCGTCAAACGTCTGCAAGGCGATCTTCGACGGCTTGCCGCCGCCTTCCGGTGGGTATTGGCTTTGCAGCGCGGTGAAGGCCACCTGCACCTGGCGCGTGGCATTGACCACGCGCTCCATTGCCTGCGCCTCCTCGGCGCGCTTCTGTTCGTCACTCATGCAACAGCCCCCTGTGGCCGTAATGTCGATATGCGGCATATCGTACAAGAACTTGCGGGCACCCTGCCGGGTCCAACGCCGCATTGCCAGAAATTCGGGTAGGCTGGACGGGACATTACTGTCCGTGACCCCGTCTGTCACCGCCCGTCGTCACTGTTCAACGCCCCCATGTCATCGTCGTTATTGCGCAGGACGCTGACCGCCACTCTCGTGACGGCCGGCAGCTTTGCCTGCTATTGGACCTATCTCACCGTCAACCAAGAGCGCCTGCTGTTCGATGCGCGCCGGCGCCCGCCGCGCGACCTGCCCGACGGCATCGACGCCTATTCGCACCCGGTGCCCGGCGGCCTGTTCCGCGGCTACACCTACCATGCCGACCACGAAGGCGTGCGCGACCTGCTGTTCTACCTGCCGGGACGCGGCGAAGACGTCCTGGAAACGCTGCAGTTCATGAAATGGCTGCCCGGCGGCATGGGCTTCGCCACCTTCGACTACCGTGGGCTGGGCCACTCCGACGGCATGCCGTCCGAGGCCGCCGCCGTGGCCGACGCGAGCCAGTTCCTGCTGCATATCCGTCGCGCCTTTCCGGGCGTGCGCGTGCATGTGGTGGGTCGCTCGCTCGGTACCGGCGTGGCGATCCAGCTGGCCGACCTGCAAGATTTCGAGAGCCTGCAGCTGATCACCCCGTACGATTCGCTGCTCGAGATCGTGCGCAAGCGCTTTCCGCTGGTGCCGCTGCGCCAGCTGATGCGCCATCACTTCGATTCGATCTCCCACTGCAAGAAAGTGGTGCAGAGCACCAAGGTGCTGCTTGCCGAGCGCGACGACGTGGTGCCGCACGCGTGCTCCGAGCGGCTGATGGCCGCGTGGCCCGGCCCGGTGGCCGTGCAGACCATTGCCGGGGCGGATCACTACACCATCGTCGAATTTCCCGAGACCTGGCTTGCCCTGTGCGAATTCGCCCAGCAGGTGCCGCATCAGCCGCCCCCGGCGCACGAAGGGCCCCGGCATGCGCCGAAGGCGCCGCCTCCCGACGTGACCGAAACCGGTGTGCCGTTGCCGCTTTCCGCAGCGCGGTAGAATGCGCGCCATGAAAAAAATCGTAGTCAAGGCTGCGGCCGTGACCGCAGGGCTGGCGGCGGCCGGTGTGCTGCTGGCCGGTTTTGCCGCGGTGATCAGCTTGCGGCAGCTGCCGTCCGTCGACGCGCTGCGCGACTATCGCCCCCAGGTGCCGCTGCGTGTCTTCACCCGTGATGACGTGCAGATCGGTGAATTCGGCACCGAGCATCGCGAGTTCGTCCCCATCGACCGCATGCCGAAGCTGATGTCCGACGCGCTGCTGGCGGCCGAGGACGACCAGTTCTACAGCCATGTGGGTGTGGACGTGCCAGGCCTAGTCCGCGCCGCGCTGGCGAACATCGGCGAAGGCTACGCCCAGGGCGCGTCCACCATCACGATGCAGGTGGCGCGCAATTTCTACCTGTCGCGCGAGAAGACGCTGTCGCGCAAATGGTACGAGATCCTGCTGGCCTTCGAGATCGACCGATCGCTGCCCAAGGAGCGCATCCTCGAGCTCTACATGAACCAGGTGTACCTGGGCGAGCACGCCTATGGGTTCGGCAGCGCGGCGCAGACCTATTTCGGCAAGCCGCTGGCGCGGTTGTCGCTGGCTGAAACCGCCATGCTGGCGGGCCTGCCGAAGGCACCCTCGACGATGAATCCGGTGGTCAACCTGCCGCGGGCCAAGCGCCGCCAGGAATACGTGCTCGGCCGCATGCTGGCGCTGGGCATGATCACGCAGGACCAGTATCGCGATGCGCGCAACGCGCAGATCGTGGTCAGCCACGATGCCAATGGCCGCTTCGACGGACACGCCGAATACGTGGCCGAACTGGCGCGCCAGCTGGCGCACGACCGTTTCGGCGACGAAGCCTACACCCGCGGCATCAATGTCTACACCACGGTATCGTCGATGCACCAGACGCAGGCGTATGACGCCGTGCAGGCCGGCATCGAGCGCTACGGCAAACGGCATGGCGCGGCAAAGTCCGCCACGGCGCTGCCCCAGGCGGCGCTGATCTCGCTGGACGCCCGCACCGGCGCCATCGAGGCCATGGTGGGCGGCAGCGACTTCAACACGAACCGGTACAACCACGCCACGCAGGCACAGCGTCAGCCAGGCTCGACGTTCAAGCCGTTCATCTATTCGGCGGCGCTGGAGCGCGGCATCTCGCCAGGCACGCTGATCAACGACGCGCCGCTCGACAATTCACCGCGCTGGCAGCCGTCGAACGACGACGGCCGCTTTGTCGGCCCGATCACGGTGCGCCAGGCGCTGGCCGAATCACGCAACCTGCCGGCGATCCGCACGCTGCAGACCATCGGCATTCCGTATGCGATCGACTTCGCGGGCAAGTTCGGTTTTGCCACCAAGCGCCTGCCGCCGTACCTGCCGATGGCACTGGGTACGGGCACCACGTCGCCGCTACGGCTGGCGGCGGCTTATGGCGTGTTCGCCAATCAGGGCCACCGCATCGAGCCGTACTTGATCGAGAAGATTACCGACGGCGACGGCAACGTGCTGTTTGCCGCCGATACCACCGAGCCGCCGCGCGTGATTTCCGAGCGCAACGCCTTCGTCATGAACAGCCTGCTGCAGAGCGTGGTAGACGAAGGCACAGGCGCCGGCGTGAAGCGCTATCTGCACCGCGACGATGTGGCCGGCAAGACCGGCACCACGAACGATTCGGTGGACGGCTGGTTCGCGGGCTACGGGGGACAGGTGGTCACCGTGGCGTGGATGGGCTTTGACGACAACCGCACCCTTGGCCGGCACGAGTTCGGCGCGACCACGGCACTGCCCATCTGGGCTGCCTATATGGAAGGGCGCCTGGCCGGCGTGCCCGACGCCGGCTTCGCGCCACCGCCGCAACTGGCCCAGTTCAACAACGATTGGGCCTACGCCGAGAACGCGGACGGCACCCACGGCATGGCGTCGCTGGGATTCCCGCCGCCACCGGCCGTGCCAGACCTGCCGGCCGATGGCAGCGTGCCGGTCGCCCCGGCCCCGACGCCCGCCGCGCTGGACGTGCCTGCATCCACCAACGCCCAGCGCGCCGGCGGCGCCGCCCTTTGATGCCGCATCTTTGACGCCCACCCTCTGATCTGACGCCACCCTTTTGACGCCACCATGCCCGTCTACGCCACGCCGCTGATCTGGGTCGTTGCCACGCTGGCCACCCTGGGCGTGCTGTTCCGCCCGTTCCGGCTGCCGGAGCCGTTCTGGGCCATGTCCGGCGCGCTGCTGCTTTGCGTGGCCGGCCTGCTGCCCTGGCGCGACGCCCTTGAAGCGGTGGCGCGTGGCAACGACGTCTACCTGTTTCTGGCGGGGATGATGCTGATCTCCGAACTGGCGCGCAAGACCGGGCTGTTCGATCATGTGGCCGCCCTGGCCGTGCGCAGCGCCCGCGGGTCGGCGCGGCGCCTGTTCGTGCTGGTTTATGGCTTCGGTATCGCCGTGACGGCCTTCATGTCCAATGACGCCACAGCCGTGGTGCTGACCCCCGCCGTGCTGGCCGCCACGCGCGCCGCACGCGTACGGCATCCCCTGCCCTACCTCTACGCCTGCGCGTTCATCGCCAACGCCGCCAGCTTCCTGCTGCCGATCTCGAACCCGGCCAACCTCGTGCTGTTCGGCGAACGCATGCCACCGCTGATGGGCTGGCTGGCGCGATTCACGCTGCCCTCGGTCGTAGCCATCGTCATGACGTTCGTGGCCCTGTACTGGACCCAGCGCGAATCCCTGGCCGAACGCATCGCGGACGACGTGGAAACGCCGCCGCTAACGCTGCAGGCATGGCTGACCACGGTGGGCATCGTCCTAACCGGCGCGGCGCTGCTGACGGCGTCACTGCGCGGCATGGACCTGGGCTGGCCCACCTTTATCGGCGGCGCCGCCACGCTGCTGGCCGTCTGTGCCACGCAGCCCCGGCTGCTGCGGCCAGCGCTGACCGAGGTATCGTGGGGCGTGCTGCCAATGGTGGCCGGACTCTTCGTATTGGTGGCAGGCCTGTCGCGGACCGGTCTCACCGTGCAACTGGCCCGCTGGGTGCACGAATTGTCGCTGCGTCACGGCGCGGAAGCGGTAGTCGGCGCGGGGATGGCCGGCGCCCTGGTCGGCGTGGTCAGCAATATCGTCAACAATCTGCCAGCCGGGCTATTCGCCGCGTCGGCACTGGCAGCCGGGCACGCGTCTGACACCGTTACGGCCGCGGTGCTGATCGGCGTGGACCTGGGGCCCAACCTGTCGGTCACCGGCTCGCTGGCCACGTTGTTGTGGCTGACGGCGCTGCGCCGCGAAGGGCATGTTGTCAGCGCCGTCACATTCCTTAAAACGGGCGCCATCGTGATGCCGCTGGCACTCCTTCCGGCCCTTGCCATCTTGCGCTGAATCCGCGCGGCCCGTTTTCGCTTATAGTGAAGCACCGCGCACCGCGCCCTTTTTCCCGCCGATCACCAGCGGCCGCACATGTCACACAAGGATCACCCCGAGGGGACCACGCACCCTGCCCACACGCCGGTTTCCAACCGCATTCGTGCCCGGATCGCCGAGGCCGGTGAGCGGTTTCATGCTAACGACAACATCGCCCGCTTCATCGAGCACGGCGAACTCGATGCCTTGCAGGCCGAGGTCGAGGCACGCATGGAAGAGGTGCTGCGCACGCTGGTGATCGACGTCGACCAGGATCACAACACCCGCGAAACGGCCCGCCGCGTGGCCAAGATGTATCTGAAGGAGATTTTTGCCGGACGATACGCCAAGGCGCCCGAAGTGACGGAATTTCCCAACGTCGAGCAGCTCAACGAGTTGATGATCGTGGGCCCCATCCGCGTGCGGAGTGCCTGCTCACATCACCTGTGCCCGATTATCGGCAGCCTTTGGGTAGGGGTCATGCCGAACCGCCATTCCAACCTGATCGGGCTGTCCAAATACGCCCGCCTGGCCGAGTGGATCATGTGCCGCCCCCAGATCCAGGAAGAGGCGGTGGCCCAGGTGGCGGACCTGCTCCAGGAAAAGATGAATCCCGACGGCCTTGCCATCGTGATGGAAGCCGAGCATTTCTGCATGCACTGGCGCGGCGTGCGAGATACCGACGCCAAGATGACCAATAGCGTGATGCGTGGGTCATTCCTGAAGGACGACAAGCTGCGTCGCGAATTCCTGACGCTGCTGAACCTGAATCGCCGCTGATCCGCTCCGCCACCGCAGGAGGCCGCCATGCTAGTTCGACTGCTATACGCCAGCCGCGCCCGGGAACCACTGGCCGCCGATGTGCTGGATGCCATCCTCGAAACCAGCCTGGCGCAAAACCCCCGCCACGGCATTACCGGCGTGCTGTGCCACAGCAACAGCATCTTCCTGCAGGCGCTTGAGGGCAGCCGTGAAACGGTGTCGCGCCTTTACCTCAATATCGGACAGGACAAGCGCCATCACGATGTGGTGCTTCTGCACTTCGAGGAAATCGCGGAGCGGGCGTTTTCAGGCTGGTCGATGGGGCGCGTCAACGCCGGCAAGATCAATGCCGCGACACTGCTCAAGTACTCGGCACAGGGCGAACTCGACCCGTACCGCATGCCTGGCGCAGCATCGCTGGCACTGCTCAAGGAACTGATCGCCGGGGCCTCGATCGTCGGTCGCAGTTCGGATCGCGGACGAAGCTGAAGGCTGAGAACGAGTTCTGCGTAACGGTTGTCCGCAGTCGACGGTCGCGTGAGGAGTCGGAAGCGCTCAGGCCGACAATTGCCCGAACAGCCCGCATTCCAGGTCGCTCTCCAGTTCTTCCACCCATGAGGTGCCCGGGCCGGCGTCGTAGACGCTTTCGGCGCCCGTGCCCTGCCTTCTCACCGTCACCTGGCGCGCCGTGCCGTTGACATCGGAAATCTCAAACTCCTGCACGGCGAGACCGACTTGTCTGAACACGGCCTCAACGTCCTGCCGCTCCTGAGGGGGAAACTCGTCGAATTGACGCATCGTCATGGCACACCTCCACGCGGGCATTTTGCGCGCGGCCATAGCATGCCACTTTTCCTTGCCGCCCGTGACGCAGTGCGAAAGACCACTCGCAGGTCGAATGTATTGAATCGTCTACGTCACACTGCTTCGATGTACCGCTGTCCGGGAACAATAAAGTCGTTACTTATACAAAAGTCGTTACCAAAACGAACATTTGTGCTCCGGACTACGCAATGGAGCGGATGGTCACACAGACTCAACAAGACTTACTTCCGCTATATTGAACTTGCCTCACTCTCCATCTGCCCGAAGCACTTGATTGATGCGACGGCTGCCCGCACGCCTGCTCCCCTCGCCAGGCATACCTTGCGGAACCACACCGCGCTCTTACGCCCAGCACCATTCTCAGCTGGCACTTCTGCCCCCCAGTTGCAACGCATCCTTGCCAGCCATATGCGCTGTGGGTATTCCGCGCCACTTACCGCGAGCTAGGTGCCCGGAAAAAAATTGCATTGCGTTCACACCCTCCCCTAGCGCGCATTCGCTAAGGAGTGTGAAGTGAAGCTGCAGATTGCATCCGACCTGGACTTAGAGTTCCTCAATGAGGAGTTGGACTGCCATTCGCTTGGCATAACCCCGGCGCCCGAAGCGGACCTGCTAGTACTTGCGGGAAACGTGCATGCCGGCATGAAGGGCATTGAACACTTTGCGACCTGGCCCAAACCGGTTGTCTACGTGCCTGGCAATCGCGAATATTTCGAGAACGACTTCCTTCTGCTGCGGGATAAGTTCAAAGCCACACGTACTGGCACCTATCCAAGCGTGATTGCATTAGACCGCGACGTCTACGAGTACATGGGAGTGAGGTTTGTAGGAACGACACTTTGGACCGACTTCGCCCTCTATGGCGACCGGAAAGAAGCGCGTCGAATAGCCGCATCAGAGTTGTACGACTACAAATACATTCGAATCGGGTTGAAGCCCTTCGAAACCGGCGATGCATTGCGCGAACACACGAAGAGCCTCGCTTGGTTGGATCGTGTTTTACACCATCGATTCAGCGGCCCCACCGTCGTGGTGACACATCACGCGCCTCATCCCAATAGTTTGGAAAAGTACCTGGAGGACAGTGACTTGAATCCCACTTGCGTTTCGGACTTAACTCGACTGTTGGGCCGCAGCGAATTATGGATACACGGGCACGTGCAGCGTAGCTGCGACTATGTTTTGAGCGGCACCCGAATCCTCGCGAATCCTCGCGGCCTTCCCGACCCCATATCCCTTCAAAGAGCCAGCGGGAATCTTCGTTGGGAAAATGCGTGCTTCGACAGTCTCTTTACCGTCGATGTAGCGGTTCGACGAACATAGCCAGTACAGCTTAGATCATACGATTTGCAGTGCAGCAAATCGCACGCGATGATATTTTTCTACTGCATAGAATCAAATATGGCATTTGTCAAGTACCGGGCTCGACTTCTTTGCCATCATCGCTATAACGAGAGGCGAAGCCTCTCGATCAAGCGAAATGAAATGAAAGCAGCACAAAGAGTTGAAATAGACTCAACACTCGGTATTCCTACCGTATATGTTGTGCAGCGCAAGAAAAAATACTCATTCGATGAGGAAAAAATCGATCGCTGGATAAAGCAAGGACGCGGTCGGGAAGAACGGGAAGCGTACATACCATGGTTCACAGTTTCCGATGTTCCATCACGCGGGAAATCTACTCGAGTCTCGGGTGAAGAGAAATTCGGAAAAAGAACCCTGCACTACCTCTCGACCAACGAATGGTATGCGCACCTCCACCTGTGGTATGACGATGAGTGCATTGGGATACAAGAGCAGTTTCCCTTCCTCGACCGAATGGAGACAATTGGAGTCGCCATTCGCCTCAAAATTCGGCATCCGGAAGACCCGATAACGAAAATTCCTATTGTAATAACTACGGATATTCTGGCCACTCATCTTAACGATGGCACTATTTTCAGGCGAGCTTACGCTATAAAATCAACAGAGTCGCTTAGCAACGAACGCACAGTCGAAAAACTTCGCTTGGAGAGAGAGGTTTCTCAGTTGCATGGCTTCGAATGGGTGCTATGGCTTGACACCGAACTCCGAACTAACTACGGCGACAATCTCGAGCGCCTTTACGGTTACAACCGTCAGCTAAAGCCGAACGAAGCACAGATTGACCTTCTGCTGCTTCAGTTCCAGCGACGCCCCTCAGAAACAGCCACAAGCGTTTGTCGAGAATGTGATCACCTAGCCGGCGCAACCCCTGGGACCTATCTCGCAATCCTTCGAGTACTTCTCGCCACGAAGCAGTTCGCAACAGACCTTTCACGCCGGCGCTATGAGTGCAATCTATGCGCTGAATTCAAGCCCCAAGGCAAGTGGGCAACCCGTGCCACCAAACTACTTCAGTGGGCGCACCCCTCAAGCGCATCGCCATTAGCGGTCCCGGCCGCCAGCGATAAGCTCAGCACAGGTAGTTGCTATCGGGCACCCGGCTTTCTGATTACTCGTCGGATATGAGTGTAGTAGCAGGAACGATCCCAATCGCGGAGAATCTTGTCCTCCGAAATACTCAAACCAATCATCGGTTCCGAGTCGTATTCCGCGGAACCCCTCCGCTTGGTCCAGTCTTATTTTGTATTGATGAATTTTCATACTGGCCCTTCGGATGCCCGTCATTAGCTGAAGATCTACAATCTGGAAAGTACGTTGTGGACAATATTTTCGCATCGACGTTCAAACGATATCCAGAAACTTGCACAAGATTACTACCTTATACGCCACCCGCTAAATTCGAATCGGTCTTGGCGATTGCCGAATCAACTGGCGATGAACGTATCACCAGCCAAAGAAATGACCTTATCAAAAAGGTCGTAGAGTCGACCGAATATATCGACATACTATATGGTCATTCACGCACAAATGCTCTGGATTCTCTGGCCGAAAAACATTTTTGCTCTCGCCAGCATCTCGAAAAAATTCTCAGAATATTCTGGCGATACGGGATGAACAAAACCGCTCTTGGCACAAACTACAGAAATTGTGGCGGCCCAGGAAAAAATGAAAACTCTGTGTCAGAAATAGCATTAGGTGCCCGGAGAATATACGCAACAAAAGAAAATCTCGGCGCTGTTAGTAGCGAGGACTTGCGACAGCACCTGCTTGTCGGAGCTGACTATTGGCTTAGCTCCAGAAAGGTCACCCTGCAGGATGCTGTAGATTTCGTCGTTGAGCTATTTTATTCTACCAAGATAATCGCTGTCGACGGACGACTAGAATATATAGAAATAGATAAAAACTGTCGCCCAACAGTTCGGCAACTTCAATATCTAATAAGTATTGTATATCCGGTCGGCTCTCGGAAGCATTGCCGCATCACGGAAAAGGAATGGCTGCTCGCAAAACGCTCGCTAAGTGGCTGCTCATTCGATATTGCTCGAGGTCCCGGCGAGAGATTTCAGATCGACGCGCATACGGCTAAGGTCTACATCCTAAGCCGCTTCGACCGCCGTTTTGTGGTCTGTCGGCCAACGCTGTACTTCGTTATTGACACATGGAGTCGATTGATTGTTGGCATGTACATAGGACTGGAGCCTCCCTCTTGGAACGCAGCGATGCTCGCGCTCGTGAACTGCGTGGAAGACAAAGTCCAGTACTGCCGACGTTACGGCATTGAGATTGAAGCATGGCAATGGCCTTCCAGGCACCTTCCCGCGTGCCTCCTTGCGGACAAGGGAGAGTTGCTAAGCGTTCGTCTGGCTCACGACATCATTAATATCCTCAACGTTCGCCTTGACAATACGCCCGGCGGGCGCCCCGACCTGAAGGCCATTGTGGAGCGCCGGTTTGGCATCTACGGCTCAGCATTTGGCCCTTCATACCCGGGCTACGTAGAGCCAAACTGGTCCCAAAACCGGGAGCCTGACCCCCAAACCACTGCGGCGTTCGATATCGACCAGTTCACTCGCTCCGCCATCCTCGCGGTCATCACCCACAACTGTAGCCGCGTCATTCGGGACTACCCCGTCCCAGCAGAGATGATTGGCAATGGAACCCCCGCGGTTCCGGCACTACTGTGGGACTGGGGGATCGCGAACTATTCCGGCGTTTTGGCTTCTCGCACAGAAGCTGAGGTCGAGGCGTGCGTCTTCCCTGAAGTCAGCGTCGCTGTCACCGAAAAGGGTCTCGAATGCGCGCATGCGCTTTACAGCAGCCCCACATGTATTTCAGAGAACTGGCCAGCACGAGCGCGTCAGAAAGGTGTTTGGCGCATCCCTGGGAGAATCAATCCGAACCGCATTGGTCAGCTCACCATCCAGTTGCAAGCTCGTCCTCCCGAGCGTTGTACGCTGGTGAACGAGGAACTGCAACAGTTCAGTTGGGCCGAGCAGAACGAACTCGAGTTTCGTAGGCTGGAGAATCAGGCCGCTGGAACCGCTCGTGCTCAACCTCAGCGGATAGCCGCACAGATCGCCCAGCGTCAGATCAAATCCGACGCCAAAAAAGAGACAAAGGATGTTCTCGCCGCTTCCGGACTCAAGCAGCCGATTACACATCACGTTCGGGATGTTCGCCCTGCTGAACGCTACTTGGCGAAAATGCACCCGTTTCACGCTAAACATACCAAGACAGGGCAACCTACACCAAATCCGGCAACATCAGTTTCCTCAGAAACCAGCGCCAAACGAGCGGCAGAGATACAGGCTGAGATTGACTCCCGGAAGCGCCAGGAGTAATTGCAATGAAACCTTCATCATTCGACTATAAGGAATTTTGGAGCACTCATTATGGCTCCAATTCATTCCTTCGTTTGTTAGATCCCCTGTTAGGCATGGAGAGTTTTGATTCGAATTTCTCCATCTACCCAGAATTCAGTTCGGACGAGCGACTTCTTTTAGATTCTTATCGTTTTGTAGCAATAAGCCGACTAGATACGTTTTTTCAAAAATTGGATAGACATTATCCTGTAGTGGACACGATGCACAGGATGATAACAGAAGGATATATTGAGCGCGTAAAACTCGGATTACATTATCACAACAAGGACCGAATAGCCTGGTTTCGAAAGAATCCGGATTTCTATGAATACGCTGCTCCGAAAGACCTGTATATCGCACCGACTAGCGCGCCGATGGCCAGCTTATTTGGCATATCAGGACTCGGAAAGACTTTCACAATACAAAATATCCTTCACCGAATCCGACCTTGGGTTGTTCACAGAGATGGCAGTTTACAATTAACTTACGTATATACCCAATGCTCACCCGATGGACGACTAACTGGCATGCTTCGCAACGTTATTCAGAAAATTGGCGATAGCGTAGGTCATCCATATATTAGTGAACTTTCTGCCAAGCCATCCATCGAGCAACTCGAAGCCAAAGCTTATAAAGTCATCGATAAACACAATGTTGGCATTCTTGTTATAGATGAATTCCAAAATTGCCTTAGTCAACGCGGAGTCGCGCAAAGATCTATTACCAATTACTTTGTTAATCTTAATAATACAACACCAACTCCAGTTTTCATTGCAGCGACCCCTCAAGGGGAGGAGCCCCTCCAAATAGCTCTTCATTCCGCACGCCGCTCCGCAAAATACGGCTCTATCGAGTGGAATCTTCCGGCTCTAGACGCCCACTGGAATAATTTTATGACCGCGCTCTGGCCATATCAGTGGACTAGGGTATATGTTGAGCTTACCTTTGAGTTTATAGTTCTCTTCCACAACTTTTCTCAAGGAATATATGGCATCGCGATTTGCTTATTCCAGCTTTCCCAAATTCGAGCTATCACATCCGGAAAGGAATGTCTGACGCCGGAGCTGGTTACTGAAGTCTATTACAGTGAACTGCACATGGTCACAAAAATTCTTGATTCCATACGCACCCGCGACAAGAGGCAAGCCAATAATTATTCCGATGTCATAGGGGACGTTATTTTCTCGATAAAGGAAAAGGTCAAACAGTATGCAGCCAATTCTGCGAAGATCGGTGAAAATACCGAAGACGAGCAATACCAGGAAGCGAGCCAGTACATTGCCGACAGCTTTCCCGATCTCGCCGCGTCAATCATGCCGCATCTGGAAGCAGTCTACAATCAAGCACCTTCGCTTCGAGCATCTGCCCTGGTCCACAAGGCACATAATCTGTACCTTGCTCAGGGGGGCCCTCCTCGCAGGCGCTCGATCGCACAGCGAGCCAAGGACAGCTCCGGCCCAGATGGCCGCTAAGCTATGGCTTCAGTACTTCTACCGCGACCATACTCTGACGAACTGCTCTATGGAGCCGTCCGTCGATACATTTCATACGCAGGGCCTGTCGATAGAAATCGATTCCTGGAAATTCTGACAGGATGTCGAACACGGCCGGTAATGGATCTACCCTGGTGTCTCACCCACATTAGCGAGATGACGTACTCAACATGGCGCATGTCGCCAGTTCGAATCGCTAACCAACTCACGTTACTCCCTCTTTATTCTTGGCACCTGCATCCCCTTGATGCTGAACTCCTAATGACGATGGCGTGCGGTCCGATTGGCACAGGGATTAAAAGCTTCGCAAAAGCGTCCGTGAATCATGTTAAGCGTCCACCTCATCTAAGAATGTGCCCAGTATGCCGGAGCGAAGATATGGAAAACGGCGAAGCGTACTGGCACCGAACTCATCAGATACCAGGGTTACTTTTTTGCCCTAATCATGAGACATCCATCGTCGAAACGGATGCCCCATACGTCATCCATAGGCTCAATGAGTGGGCAGACGCCAATGACGCTGCGCTTGCAGAATCCAATACCTCTTGTTTGACACCCACACAGGCTGCACGCGCTCTGGAGATTTCCAAACATCTAGCGAAGACATTGAACGGTGAGTTAGACATCCATGTCGACCGCACGATTTATTATATGCTTCTTGCAGTGGACGGCGGACTCTGCAAGTCCACCCGAATGCTTCCGGTAACAATCATAGATGAGTTTTACGATTATTACTCTGGCACACTTCTGGATCTTCTCGGGCTGCCAAAGTTAGAGCGTGATAGATCGTGCTGGATATTCAAATGCATCAACAATCGAGACTACGGACACCCGTTGCAACATGCTGCAATCGAGGTCTTTCTAAACGATGTTGCGAAAAAACGAAAGATCCTAGTTGATGTTGGCTTCGGACCATTCAAGTGTCTAAATCAGAGATGCCACAAGGATAATGGCCTTGCTACTGCTAGAATCGTAGCAGCGGACTGTTGGCCATCCGGCCTTCGGATCACGGCGAAGTGCTCGTGTGGATTTGCATTCAGCTTCTCAAAAACCAATGTAGCTGACAAGCTATCGCCGGGAGATTATCAAATTGAATCTACATCGCCATCGTGGCGAAGAGAAGTATTGTCTCTCCATGCCGATGGAAAATCCGCACCGAGAATCGCCGAGATTCTTGAGGTGGATTCGCAGACGATTCGCAAGACGATCGGAGAAAACTATCCATATTGCACGGCACTCGATGAACGGAAAAGAGTTCTGCTGCGAGAACAATGGAAGGCAGCCTATGCCATGTACGGCGGCGTTCTATCAGATGCAAAGAGCGCTTATTATATCCTGCACAAGACATTGGAGATTTCTGATAATCATTGGTTAACCACCTACAATCGCAAACATGCCAATTGGAATATTGCATCATCGCCCAACATCGATGACAGGCATCTGCCGCTGAATGAACTAGATGAAAGGTGGAGCAAGCGAATTGATGCAGTTGTCGCCTTTCAAATCGCCCACCCACTATCATTGCGGCCAATGACTTACACGGAAATCGCGGAAGAGGCGTCATTGAAATATAAGTACATCAAGTACTTGGGTAAGGCTAGCCTTCCAAAGACATTCATATCGCTCAAGCTTGGTAGACTCAAACTCTCGATAAGGTGAGCCGCGTTCAGTCCTCATGATGCCATTCTGCGCAACACAAGCTCAAGCTCCGCCAAGGTTGCATGGTCGCTCAAACCCATTCCAGGATGAGGACTGATTTGGCGCCAGAGCTCCATTTCTGGCCAATCTTCCGACCTATCGTCCACGACGCACCAGTTCACTAACTTGTGCAGTCTCACGTATCGGGCGATGACTTCATACTGGGTCGCAACCCGGAAAAGACCGGATAGTCGCAAGCTCGCGATGGGGTCTGTTGCACCCACCATTCGCATGGCAAGCGCGGGCGGGAGCTTTTCACGTAACTCGTCTAGCGTCCAGTTCAGCAGCCAACTACTTCTGATAACAAGGACAGCATCGAAGAGATCGACCATCTCTGCGAAGGCGCTGCTCCAACGCCAATAATGCAAGCCTTCTTCGCTAGTCGGTTCGTCAGGAAGTGGGCCCACCCTGGGCGGTACAAGCACGCCTTCAAGATTGATGAAGATCCTCGTGCGCTCATCGTATTCCATGGCAGTCTTCCCCTTCAACGCACGTGCGATTCACGCAAGGAGCGTGGCTTGGCCAAGAAGCCGGCCCAACGCATCGCATACGCCTGACGCTGCTAGGCCTTGGTCGTTCGTCACGATAATCGAAGCTTCCGCAATTTCAGGTAGCGCCTGGGACCAATCCGAGTCGAGGAGTATCGGATGCATTGGGGAGCGCCGACGAAGGTCCTGGCGGAGCCACTCTTTTCGAATGCACAGGCTCCGCGCATGAAAGCGTAGCTTCTTGTTTCCCGGCATTGTTGATCCGATGACTCGCGCTCGCAGTTCCATCGGCAGATGCTGCACGGTATTGCGGTATCCGATGACATAGGGCCACCAACAGTGGAGAACAATCTTGGTATCGGGATACACGCTGAGGATGGATTCCAGCAGCGCGGCCCTCTCGAATAGTCTGTGACCATCTTGAGTACGCAAGCTGGGCGCCCTTCCGTTCTCGAAGGTCACCGCTCGGGGATGCAATACGCCATCGATGTTGAGATACAAGAGGGTGGCCATACAGGCGGCTCCCCAACCGAGGGGCCTGGCACACGCTCTCGCCAACATACAAGCCGTGCGGCTAGAATGGATGCGCCAAAGCCGTGGGGGCTGGACGACTCTGCCTTGGTGGCATTTGGTTCTACTTCTTCGAGTCGAACACAGGTTTCCGCTTGTTAGCTTGCTAACAGGCGGCGCTCGCCTGTGCAAACGGAATATATCAATTGCGCCATACCGATACGTCTTGGACGCGGCTGGCTGCGAGGACTGCTCGCGGCCTTCTCGCGCGTAAAGGTATCGCCTACCAAGAACTTGCCACTAGGCTAACCGCCGCCGGAATGGCGGAGACCTTTCGAAGCGTTGAGAGCAAGATTCAACGAGGCAGCTTTCGCCTGGAGTTCTTTGTGGCAACGCTCAAGGTCATTGATTCTGAGTACCCACCTCAATGGGCCGCCTACCTCGAGTCGGATTTGTCGATCGCTGAAGCCGCGACCCAGATATTTCATAACGAACTCCTGGCAAACAAGCTGAGCATCGAAGTCTTGTGCTCGCTGCTGGGACAGCGCGGTATTTCGATTGACGCGTCGACGGTCGCTACGTTGCTCGCGGACCATGATGTTCCCTTCACGCTGTTCCTTCAGCTCGGCCTGACAGCGCCAATTCACGGACTCAGCCGGTTTGTAGACCAATGCGACATTGAAGCTGCCGCCATCCCTGCAACCATATAGATTTCGCATCACATGACGCGTATTTATACGCGTCATGTTCTTACTTTAGGCGATTGGGGTCAGTTTGCAAGCAAAACTGGGGGGTGTAACAAGGGTCGGCTATGACCGCCAAGCGCGGCGACGCCAGAACTTGTAACCGCGGCCGGATAGATCATCTGCCGCAAGCACAATGCGTCCTTTTTCTCGGAGCACCATTCCCGCTGCTCACCCCGTCTTGACAGCACATCAGATTTGTCCTTTGCTCCGAGCAAGAAGCACAAGGAGCTGGCCATGCCTTCCAAGACAACCTCAAAGTCGCAGTCCGACGAGTGGTTTGCGGAGCTGCAAGCTAAGCTGCTCCCCGAGATCGAGTGTCCCGGCTCATGGCAGCTATTCTCCAAACGCTTACCGCCTCATCCAGACACTCTGAAGTTCGCCATCAATATGTCCACGGGAACATGCGATGCGCTTGAGTTGACGGAGGGGCTTGCTAAGAACTCCGACGTAGGTGACTTCCTTAACCGCTGCTTTTGCGACGTCAAACCCGAGCGTCTGTACTTTGACGGCGACAAGTCGGTTCATATGGGTGCCCTTGTCATCTGGGCAGCCTCGAACGGCGTTTCAATCATCGCCCACCCCCTGTGTACTGATTGCGGAAAAATCCGCGGGTTGATCGCGTCCCTCACTGAAGCGTTGAACATCGATTTTGGGGCTCCATTTGAGACACTTCAAACAACACTAGCGAGTTGGCGCGAGTCCTATAACGCCGGTGTATCGGGCGAAAGCAAGACGCCTTGATGTCTATCGTGGTTTCCCATGAGTTCGAAGCCCTACCGCGAAGGCGACAAGAGCCGCGCCATCTGCCCTCGCTGCGCGAAGATTGTAGGCACGACCTTCGTGCGCCGCGACGTCACGTTTAGTGATGACCGAGGTTTCGTGAAGGATAGCTTGGTGGCAGTCTGCGACGTGTGCGGAGAAATCGTAGCTACTCCAGCACAGTCAACCCCTGCTATTCGCAAGGCTCGGCGCTGACGCGAGCTACCTCGCGTCAGCAACGACTCTGGCGTCGGGAAAAAAAAGCGGCTACGAAGTCGAGGGCGCCATGAGAGGCCTTCGCCGGCGACGATCATTTGAAGTTGCTCCAAATGACCGCCACACCATCACCAACAGTCCTGGTTGCCTTTTTGCTTACCAGACCTGCTCGTCTTCAGCCTGTTCCTGGATCAACTCTTCCAGCGCGCCACGGATACGCGTGGATGCCAGATAGCGACAAGCCTGCGAAGCGAGATGAAGCGCTTCACGGCCGCCGATTCCGCTGAGGCCTTTGGCATTTTCGAGAGCTCCGAAGAACGCCCTGTCGATTAGGCCCGTGCTCATATGCCCAGTGCTATTCACGCCGTGGGCCGTCATGATCCAGCCCGCGAGGAAATCGAATGACGCTCCGGACGGAGGGAGCGTATCGTGGCGTCCCGCAGCAACCCCATCGTCGAACAACTGCTCGTCGAAATCCGGCGTTGGATACATCGTATATTGGCCCTGGCGCTCCTCGTCAGTACGGTGATCAACAAACGGGGTTTCCTCCAGACGAATGGTCGGGTAAGCCCAGCCGCGCTTACCGCTGGGTTGCAACCGGAGATTGCCTCGGATTTCCATCCGCCGGTTCGTCTTGTAGAACAATGCTTCTGGGTTCGCGCCTTGCTCCAGATCGTAGCGCACAACGAAAGGCACATCGACCGTTCGATTCAGATGCTGGAAGGACGGGAAGTCCTGCGAGAGTTCGATAGCACAGGTCAGGTTATCTTCCGTCTCACCGTCATGAGGAATGCCGAGTTTTGCCAGCGTGGTCCAGACGCTGCTCTCTTCGCGCGTGATGTCGTCCTCAAGGTTCTGCACCATCATGGCGTGGTTCATCAACTCGCTGGACCCCTGAATGAATTGACGCTCGCCTTGCAGATCATCATCCATGTCAACTCTGGCAAAGCCTCCGTTGGATACCCCCTGGGCAAATACGACAACGCACTTGCGCGCCAACTCGGGCGGATAGCCGAGTTCGATCATCCTGGCCTCGATCATGGCGGAGTCCGGAATGTAGTAGCCACGGCAGCGCTCGAGGCCTGCCTTTGACGCAGTCAGGTACGCATGGAGATTCGGATAGCCGAAACCCGCTGCCATCAAGTGCTCAGCATGCCTGGGTTTAAGATACTCGGGATTTAGCCTGAGAAGCTCTCTGAGGAGCTGAGCTATGAGGGAGATAACTTCTTGAATACGCGCGTCCATACGCCAATCCTTTCGAATGTTGGTGGAATTCGGGCTCGATGTGCAGGTTTATCCCCGAACTACCGCTTCAAAAGGCGACGTCCAAACGATAAAAGAGAAAAACAGAGGTGAGACTTGCGGCTAGTGGGAGCACCTGCATGCTCGCGCTAGCTATGCGCCCCTTTGGGGCACGCGCAGCACTATTGGATAGCAAAATGGGAATAACTGTCAAGGGGGGCTGAGCCTAGGGCGCGAATCGAACGAAGCCAGCACCAGCCGGCGCTCTGTGCCCGATGCCTCTCGCTCGGGAAGGCTTCAATTCGCGGAACCGGCCACCCCGTCCGCCGAAAAGAAAAACGAGCGCCGCGAGGACGCCCGTTGGAGCTTTCTAAACCACTATCACCTCAGACGAGTTGCTCACCCTTCTGGTCCAGCCCGAGCACGGGTTCACCGTAGGGAGGGAGGTCATCCAAGCGGGTAACCCAACCGAAGGGAAACACCACCATGCCGTTGTCACCCGCGTGGGCGAAGCACCGACGAAGCTCCATGTGATACTCATAGAACTTGTCTTCGCCAATCGATTTGACTGCCTCCTCCCACGCATCGAAGTCCGCAACCAGCTTCTTGCAGACGACGGGGCCGAACGTCATGCCGGACATGCCGTAGCGGAACAACTCCCAGAACGGACCGCGACCACCTGTCTCAGGATACTTCTCTTCATCCTCGGCCAGTGCGGCAACCGCCTTGAACCACTCGCCGACGGTCCTGCGACCTTGCAGCGGCTTTCCCGGCGAAATCAGCACAGTCAGCTTTCGACAGTAGTTGTAGAACCACGGATCATTGATGTCGTCGTAACAGAACCGTTCCCGGCTGCTCGTCTCAAACTCGTAGGCAGCATCGGGGACCAGCCCCTCAGCGAGTTGCGGATACGAAGCCGGCGCGACCACGGCGACCGTGGAGCACTGCTGTGCCAACAGCGAGCGGTGGAAGCTTAGGGGGTCGGGGGTCCTGGCCAGGTTGGAAATGGCGATGAAACAGCAAAAGCGTACACCCATAGGAAAACTCCAGCGAAGCTAGCGTTGGAAGTTGGCGTCTCAGATGTGAAGCCACCTTCCAAAGCGGTGTTATTGAGCAGGTCTTTGACCTCGGTTCTGCGTGCCGACGGAGCGGCTCGCGGAGAGGTATATCGCGAAATTGCTCAATAAAACGCGCGCAAGGCGCACTGGAGAAGATGGAGTGCCTGAAATCAGGGCTTATTGCTGGGGGTTTCCGTCCAAAAACTATTGTGTAACAGAAGTCATAGCGCTTCTGCTCCAGCCAGTCAGGATGAGTCAACCTCCGGCGCCGAGCCGCGGAGACATAGAGAAAGCCGAATGCTACGGATGTCGCTCGGGCTACCAGGATGTGGAGTTACGCCGGCGCGTGTAGCGACGCAAGGACGTCGCCCGCAAGGCCAGAGGCATTACCAGCGCGGATGGCATCCAACCGTGGATACTCGAAGAGCAGTCAGCTCCAGCAAGCCTCACACACTGCTGCCCATTGAATCGCTAGAACCGACTTCTCTCACTCTTCCACGATTCTCATCGTGGTAGTCGCCGTCGTTTAACACCCCACCTTTGCCTTCTTGCATAGCCACTGGCGCACCTCAGGACGATCAAGGCGCGCATACAACTGGACTCCAACGCTGCAGTCGTTCCCGGTATCTGGATCGACTGCACTCGCCATTGCCGCCACGACAAACGGGGGCGTCTCGACACCCAACAGAGAGCCGAGGAAAACGGGACCACCAGAGTCACCGAAGCAGACTCGGCCATCGGCAGCGCGCTTTCGATCGTCGCCAATGACTAAGTTGATGGGATCATCCAGATCAGCAATCGTCATCCGCCAACCTATTTCAAGGCCCAGATTGTTGACCAAATCAACCGCAGTTGTACGGCCGTAACCAGCGACCGTGATGGGCACCTTAATTTCAGCAGTATTAGCGATACGCGAAGCATGTACGGCTTGAGGCAGCTTCCCGCCTGGAATGTCCAATTCCAGTAACGTGATATCGTTGCCATCACCAACCTCAGCTTTGAAACCATCTTCCGACGTGGGCAGTTGCTTGCCACTTTCCTGGCCCAGCCAATTGATGGTTGGACGGAGCGCGACTCCAAACATATCAATGCTGGTCCGACCTTGCCGGTCAACGATTTTGGCCGTGCCGCCTTGGAAAGGTAAGAAGACGGCGAGATCTTTGGTAGATGCTGCTCCCTGGATCGTACTATCGAGCAAGCAATGGGTTGCAGTAAGAAACCACTTTCCTTCGAGTACAAGACCGGAACAAACAATCAGAGGTGGCGTTTGGCGCGTATCTGCCAGAGCGCCGACCGCACCAAACCCTCGACGCCAAAAATCAACGTCTTTTCTTTGCTTATCCTTGTCCAGTGTAGGAGGGTTAGTGATATGGACAGGCAACATTCCAATCGGAGGCACGGGAGTATCCGTGGGCGTATTTGGGTGAATAATGGCCGGAAGATCTTTCTTGAAACGCTCCGGTGGAAGCGAAGTGAGAAGCATGGCCGCCAAGCTTTTGTCTATATCTGCACCTGCTGCCATCGACCGCAGCTTTTCCTGTGAAAGCGTCGGGTCAACTTCGCGCAGCACATCGTTGGGAACTCGCTCGCTGAGTTCATAGAGTCCCAGACGAGTCCGCACGGCTTCCTGCAAACCTTTCTGCGCCTCGACAGATGGCCTCGCCTTAGCCATCGCAGCTTCGCGTTCCAGACGCTTTAACACGCCGATGTCGCGGATGTCATCGATGCGTGCTTTCGTGGTAGGGTCAAGTTTGAACGGAACAAGTTCGCGCTGTGTGTTCTTCGTCATGACCTCGGCCAACGCTCGCTGAGATGAGGCTGGCATACCGGACGGGATAGTTTGGGCTGCGACCGCACACGGTAGCGGAAGCGGAAGCGCAATCAATAATGCGAGACGAGCCCTCATGGCGTACCTGCCTTCAGGTTCTCAAGCTCCCGCCGCTTCTTCTCGCGCTCAATCTGGCTGTTCAGGAGAGTGGTTTCGCGGTTGGTCGCATCGATCTGCACCTGCATCTGGTCCATCAAGCCACTTCGCGAAACTTCCAGCTCACGTTGCTTCGCAATGCTGGCCAGCTGTGCGTTGTAGCCATCAATCTCTAGCTGCCGCTGACGTTTCACCTCGTCGTCAAGCGCCTTCTCCTTCGCCAGCTTCGCCTTGTCTCGCTCCTCCAGGACTTGTCCATAGGCCTTGCTAAGCTGCTCCATCGATGCAGCGCCACGCTCCGCACGTGATTCAGCATTGAACTCGAAGCTTGCTAGCGTACCGTCTTCCGAGAACGCTACTGTAATGTTGTTCTTATCAAACGCCTTATTCGTCAGCGTCATGGCCACCTTGGGGCCGTACTGTGCGACGGGGATGAGCGCTGATCCCCCCTCCGGGCTCCCTACGTTGCTAGCGCTCTTAGCGACCACCAACTGGCCCGTTTGAGGAATCCGATATACAACACCACTTCGTTGAGCTTTACCCTGATCAAAAATCGGGGCGCCTGTGAGACGCTTTAAGCAAACGACTGCCGCGAATCCCTTGCCTGGCAGGACCGGCAACGTACGTATCGCATCAGCTTCGGTGCTGTTCTTCGCCAAAGGAATAAAGCGTTGCCGATACTCTGTGAATGGCGCGACGACTTCCTGGCTGCAGTCAGGGTCCTTCGAGCCGGCAGGCACCCATGCGACGGAGGCCTTCGCGACAACGATCGCTTGTAGGCGGTCGTATTCCCCTTGCAACGAGGGAGCTTGCAAAGATCTACCCGCTACCTTTCGCTTTGCTTTTGCGAGAGCAGCCTCTTTCTGAGCCACTTCTGCTTTGAGTTTTGCCTGCGCCTCCGCTTCCTTTGCCGCAGCAGCAGCGGTACGCGCCGCCTCCATGGCAGCAGCAGCGGCGTCGACGTCGTCATTGTCTGCACGTAACGCATCGTCCTGCCGCTTGGCAGCCAAGATACGCCCTTGCAGCGCCCGAAAATCATCTATGCCTTTCTGCAAGGATGCGGGACATGCATCCTTGGCACCAGCGGCTCCAACAATGCCACCTTGGAAGACTCCTGCCTTCGCAAGGTTAATTGCCACACTCGAGATCGATGCAATAACCTGAGCGCTTCTATCGTCGATATCCGCATTAATTGACTTCAGCATCCCTGTATTCGGATAATGAAGGACTTTGACATTCGTTCTCTTGAACGCAGCATTAAGTTCCTCATGCTTGATGACGCGCGTCTCTTTCGGATCGGGTATGAAGCGCTGTTTTAAATCAGCACTCAGTATTTCGTATTCGAAAGAAGCTGTGCCCTTGCCTTTGTCGTCCACACAGCGAGTCGGTGCGAACGATATGGTGCCTTCGATGGCAGTCGCCGGCAGAGTGTATGCAACGCCTTCCGAGATTTCCTCCTGTTGCCCGGCTACATTTTGTGTCTGTAGCGACGTAGTGCATGCCTGCGTCAACAGACTGACCACGATCAACGCGGTTCTTTTCATAGCTCCCCTCACTTTGTTGTTTGTATTTTTTGCAACCTAAATAGTAGTGCGTTCGGCACGGATGACGACCAGACTTTCGAGGGGTGAACGCGCACCTGTGAGTAGCCTCGGCGAGCGACAACATACAGCATGTCATGCCCCGCCAAATCGGCTATACCGGGGATGCAAAAACATCCTCACCTCCACGCCGAACAAGCCGGCACTCCTTCTCTCCTCAATATCCCAGCTTCGGCTGGGCCAATTTTGAAATGGCCGGGCGGCAAGACGCGGCTTCTGCCGAGGCTCAGGGAACTTCTGCCCGCAGGAAATCGCCTTATCGAACCCTTCCTTGGCGGCGCAAGCGTGTTCCTAGGAACAGATTATCCGAGCTACCTGCTGCTCGACGCGCACGTTGACCTTATTGGCATGTACAAGCAGCTGGTCCTACGTCCCGAGCGAATCATTGAGCTCGCTCGCCCTCTGTTCTCCCAGCACGCAGCCAACGAGGAAATCTACCTCCATATCCGCGAAGCTTTCAATCGAGCTGCACCGTCCGACGTCCGCGCCGCCTACTTCCTCTACTTGAACAAGTTTGGCTTCAACGGACTGTCGCGGTACTCAGCAAAGGGCAACTTCAACGTGCCGTGGAATCGGGCTGCTCACGCTCCGGCGCTGCCAGAAGAAAGCATCCGAGCCTTCAGCGAGCGTGCGCGAGACAAGGCGGTTATCGTGCAGGGCGACTTCACGGACGCGTTCAAACTTGCGGTGCGTGGAGACGTCATCTATTGCGACCCTCCGTACGTCGACCTGGACGATGCGCCATCCTTCACGAAGTACATCGCAGAGGGCTTCCCGCGAGAACGCCAACAAGAGCTGGCAGATTTGGCTCGCACCACAGCGGCAAGGGGCATTCCCGTGGTTATCTCGAATCACCTGACTACGGAGACGCGAGACCTGTATCGCGGTGCGGAATGTCACGAAGTTGAAGTGCGACGGAGCGTGGCTGCCCAGGCAAACAGCAGAAGATTGATTGCCGAGGGGATTTTCGTCTTTAAGGCGTAAGTCGTTCGCAGCCCCGACGCCCCAGCAACCCAAAACTGAACCGGTCCGGCCGACTGCCAGCACAGACGACCGAATCTTGCCACTATGCGCCTGCGACTTTGATGACGATCTTCCCGAATGGCCCGCGTGCAAGATGTTCGAACGCCTGCACAGTTTCGTCAAATTGATAGACGCGATCGATAACCGGCTTAATCTTCTTAGCCTCGAGGAAGAGGTTCATCCGTTCAAACGAGGATCGCGGCGCGACCGCAATGCCCCGAATCGTTGTTTGCCGGAAGATCAGCGGCATGAGGTTCAGCGCGGTCGTTTGACCTGTGAGAAAGCCAACTTGCGCGATTACCCCTTGCACCTTTGTCGCCGCGACGGATAGGTTGATGCCATTGCCACCTGCGACGTCAATCGTCACATCCGCGCCAATCCCATCCGTCAGTTCGAGTACCCTGCGCTCCCAACCCGGATGCGACCTGTAGTTGATGCCATCGACGCTATCACTCGCGAGCAACTCCTTCACCTTCGCGAGGTTCTCATCCTTACTCGACGTGAGGATCACGCGTGCGCCGTGCGCAATGGCAATCTGTGCTGCGAAGATCGAAACGCCTCCAGTGCCTTGCACGAGTACTGTCTGCCCCGGCTGGAGATGGCCGACCTCCATCAACGCATACCAAGCTGTCAACGCCGCAATAGGCAGAGTCGACGCCTCCTCGTCGCTCATCGAGGGAGGAGCCGGTACTGCGCTGTCCTCGTGAATGATCATGTATTCGGCGAGTCCTCCCGGAAGCGGCATACCAAGGCAATACGCCGGCTCATTGGGGCCAGGCGGCCCGTCGATCCATCGCGAATAGAGTGTGGAATTAACGCGATCGCCGACCTGGAAGCGAGTCACGCCAGCACCCGTGCCCACGATGGTACCCGCTACGTCGGATACGGGAATCAGCGGCTTAGGCACGGAAGCCGGCTCATAGATGCCATCAACGATTGCCTTGTCGCGAAAATTCAGAGAAACGGCGCCAACCTTGACCAGAAGCTCGCCTGGCTGCGGAACCGGCGTCGGCACCTCGCCAAGTTCCAGGTTATGCAAGCCAAAATCCTTGAGAAGCCATGCTTTCATTTCAAACTCCATGTTCGCGGGACAGCGGATGTCCATCACGTCGCAGAGTGTATTTCCAGCCTTGATGTTGAGTTAGGGGTTAAAATTCCATACATTCAATCCCTGGATTCCAGAATCAACGATGGATGACCGTTTTGCTGGGATACGCGAATTCGTGGCTACCGTCGACCATGGCAGCTTTACCGCAGCAGCCCAGGTGCTCGGCATAACAGGGTCTGCGGTTGGAAAGAGCATTTCGCGGCTGGAAACGCGGCTCGCCGTGCAATTACTCCATCGAACCACGCGGCGCATCGACCTCACTTCGGCAGGCGAAGCGTTTCTCGCGACGTGCCGCCGCATTCTCGACGAGTTGGATCAGACAGAGGCCTTTCTTTCTACAGGCCACGAGCAGCCTATCGGACGTCTGCGCGTCGATCTACCAACAACCTTCGGTCGCCGTCATGTCGTACCTGCGTTATTGAGCCTGACACAGCGCTTCCCACGCCTCGACCTGGCAATCACGCTGCAGGATCGCGCGGTGGATCTTGTGAGCGAAGGTGTGGACCTGGCGGTGCGCATTGGGGCACTTGATGCATATCCGGACGTTGTCGCACGCAAACTCGGCGAACAGCGGCTCGTCATTTGCGGGGCTCCCGCGTATCTCGAGCGGCGCGGCATACCGGTAAAGAGGGAAGATCTACTCGCGCATGATTGCCTGATTGGCTGGCGACGCAGTTCGCATTCGGGCTGGCTACTGGCGAAATCCGATACAGATGCTTCGGAGTTCGACGTGCGAGCTCGGCACGAGCTGACGGACGGCGATGCGTTGCTCTATGCGTGCATCTCGGGTTGCGGGCTAGCACAGCTTCCGGGGTGGTTGGCGCGCGACGGTTTGCAGTCAGGAGCGCTACGAGAAGTGCTGCCAGAGCTCTCAACAACGATGCCGATCCACGCTATCTGGCAGAAGACGCGGCACCAGCAACCAAAGGTCAGAGTAGCCGTCGACGAGTTGATCAGGATCTCAGCAGTCGAGTCATCCGTGTTCAGGCCGTGAAGCCCTATTCAGCATTGAGTGGCGACACTCAGCCAGCAACTGGCCGACCGACGTAGGTCGGACGGCCGTTGCGCGACAGTTCGCAGGATCCAATAACGCGACGGCCTGTAGGGGAAAAAGGCCCGCCACCTCCTGTAGTGGCGGGTCGCCCTAAAGTTCGCCGTCCATGGATTTGGCGGCTACATTCATCATAGAGCATTGGCCGCCGTGCGATGCTAGTCTGCGCATAGCTCAGCCTGCGTCTAGCGCAGACCGCGCACCTACGGCGCACTACACGGCGGCACCGGGGAGAACCCGTCATACGGCCGCACGTCGCAGCCCGGCGCCTGCTGTTCCACCTTCGCCTGCGCGTCGGCCAGCGAGGTGCCGGAGGCCACCACAACGCGACGATAGTTGCCGTTGCCGCAGCAGTCCTCTATGAACTGGAATGCTGTCTGCTGCGGCTGGTTCGGTGGCGCACCCGCCGGCGTGGTCGCCGACTCAGCCGCAGTGGTGAACTGGTGCACGGCCGACCATGGTCCAGTTTGCCACCCCGCGTTCCCGATGAACTGCCCTGCCACACGCCAGTAGTAGACCGTATTGCCCTTGAGGTTGCCAGGTTTGTAGAAGTACCACCAGTGCAGTGGAACGATATTTGGTATGTCGTAGTTGCCGTCCTTAGCGTTGAAGGTAAGCCCATCGGCCTGCTTGGCATCTGTCAAGCGCTTGTCGGCTGTCACCTGGAGCCGGAACGTACTGGTCTGGTTGCAGGGTGTGGCAACACCAGGCTGCCACTGCAGCGGGCCGCGCAGATCCACGCCGACCGCATGGGGGACAGGCGAGATCAATTCCGGTGCACTCGGGACGCGATCGCCAACCCCAATTAGCGCGGTCGCACTCCAACTGTTGGCCTGCCCGCAAAGGTTCTGTCGAACCTGCAGCAGGCCCGGTATAAGCGGGGGCACGTTGAACGGCTGAGTCGCGGCGCCGGCGCTGAACACGAACACCTGCCCGTCAGGCAGTGTGACTTCAACCAAAGCCCCAGGCTGCAATTGTGTGAGCACCAGCGGCTGACCGGTGCATAGCGGCGCGGTGGCCACCGGCATGGGCGGGCCATCAAGGATAGGGACATCCACCGGCGGGTAGGATTTGATACCACAGGCGTCGAATACTTCCTGGACCTGCAATGTGTTGTCGCCCGGCACGGGCGGGGCCAAGGGCGGAATGCGGATTGGTGTTGACGGGCGGCCCGCACAGGCGACCCATGCCTGCGCGCCACGGCTGATGATGACCTTCGCGCCAGGTGTCAGCCCACTGCAGAGCACGACCGGGCTGCAGCGCGCAGGTAGTTGTGCACTCGGCTGAGGCAAGGGTACGGGTAACTGCGCCACAAACTCCCGCAGCGAGTCCGTCAACGTCGCACGGGTGCCGTTGCACGCTGTCTGCGTGGCCTGCAGGGGTAAGTCGGCAGAGCGCAACTCGCGATCCAAGTCCACGTGTGCCATGCCGTCCGCGCCTACCACACTGCGACCGAGCGGCCCTTGGCTGCCGGAAATCACTAGTTCGGCGAGCGGAAACAGGCCTTGCAGCTCGATGCACTGTGCGCAAGCGTATATCGGCCGGGTGAACGAGCCCGTGTGCAGGTCGGCATCGCTCGGCCATGCCTGCACCTGGACCACAGGCGCGGGATCACTGTCCGTAAAGCCGGCTAGGCTTTGCCGCGCGGTAATCCAGTCGCCGGGGGCAAGCGCGATGGCTAACCCAATGGTTCCATCAGGCCACGACGCCACGCCGTGGCCTACGTCACCGGCCAGCGGCACGCCGGCTCGCGTAACGCCCAAGGTCACCGTCGCACCAATTACCTGACCGTGCAGAAAAACAGCCGTATTGCACGGGCTTATCGTAGAGTAGATCGACAACGGGCCGAGCTTGGCGGGCATGATGGTCCTCCGTCCAAGGCGCATGCGTCGCGCCGCGCCAGGCTAACGCGGCCGTTCGCTCGCAACCCTACAGATTAGGAAAAATGCGAGGACGGCGACCTGCCATGTGATCCACCGATCCCGATTCGGGCAGTGGCAATGGGCGGAGCGAAGCCGGATGGCGACTTCTCAGTGAGTCGTCGTGCCAATCGGTTCAGTGCGGCTGGGCAGGGCCACGTCGATCATTCCATCGTAGTCCACATTGGAAGAAATGCTAGGAATGGCAAAATGATACCCAGAACCCGGGTAGCAGCAGTCATGAGCCTAAAAACCGTCAATCACATTATGGCCGCTACCGCAGCAAGCTCATCAACTAACATATCGCTTTCAATCACCACCTCAAAGGTCGCCCCGAGAATATCTGCACTATTGTTCGCTTCGAACATGTTTACGACGGTTTCTTCGGCGCTAGTGGAGTTCATCCCGCCGACATTTCTGAGTACATTCCCTGTGTCGAGAGCGTCGACAACCATCTCTCGCCTTCCGGTGGCCATAGCATCCCTCAACATCTGTAGCGCTTGGAATTGCTGGTTCCACCTTGCCCCGAGAAAATAATAGGGTTCCATCCCGGCACCGGTGCTGAATTCTGCGACAAGAGGTCCGTCCGGGCCGCCTAGAGTAAAGATTCTGAGCATTGGCATATTAGTTACTCTGCGTCGGTGATTTCGATCACAAGATCTAGTGCCGTGTGCCAAGATTCAGGCTTACCTTTGACCTTCACCTTCCACGACGCACGATCACCAAAGGTAAACTGGGTCGACGGATCTCCCGGAGACTTCCAATCTGGCTCCTGATTGATAAGGTTGTCCCAACTTGCTCGCCAGTATGGCCTCGGCCCGATGCCAATCACCTGCATCGGCGCGGAGATCTTGGCGCCGAGCCGAAGTCTGAGCTCCTCACAATACCAAGTCATCCAAACATCAATGGCTCCATCAGCGAACCACGCAAACGCAGTTTGGCCCAGGTCCAGAACCTGCATGCCACCGTGTTTTTCGAGCGTATTGCCGGGCGATTTTTTGAGATTTCCAAGGACTGCTTGTTGGTTCGCGCCCCAGACGTCCCGGTAGAACGTATAAGAGGAGAAATTGGTGAATGTAAGCTTGATCTCACCGGAGTCCACTAGAGCTGCGGGCGCGACCGCACCATGTTCTTGATCCTTGTCCATTTACCTCTCCGTCAAAACTGTTGAGAAACCAAAGGAGGAAGCGTGCTCTAAAACTGCTGAACAATTCGACCGTTCCGCTTTACGAGAGTCATTAGTCGTAGCGCCAAGTTTCAATCTTGGCGAGCCCACCCTAAATCTTAAGAAATAGGCGTGGAGGATTGAACAGGGTGCGTTGCCGGAACCGCGGGCGCAGAACACTGACCATGGCAGGCGCGGCGTAGATGCATGGACCCTCGATCCGAATCTATTAAGAATACGCCCTGCCCTATCGGCGGAAACGGCAGCGTGCGATGGTGGGCACTTGCAAGCGAGTCTAGCAGAGGGGCTAACATCCCCGCGTCCCCTCTTTTGGGGACAAGTTCAGGTGATGTGATCCGGTTTGTAGCAATCGGGATTCGCAGTGCGAGCGACGCATTGCAGCCAGTCTCAGTCCTCTTGCGAGGCTCTATCCTCCCGGCCAACAATTGGTTCCCAGAGTGGTGGCGCAGAATTACCACAACCCAACATGTTCCCGCTCGACGGAGGCGATCCTTCAAGATGGGCATCCAAGAATGTCCGTTCCAGCTTGTTGTGGTCCGCGCCCGGAGGGCCGTACTTGACACCGTAGCTTGTGAATAGAAAAGCCGGCGCACGTGCCTCCATTTTGACCTTGACTGCAAACGCAATCACTTCCGCGAATGCATCAACGTCGCCATCCGCCGGCCAGCCCTTCTGAATGAACCATCGATGAATCAGCGTATGCCGCATGTCGATGTATGCGGTCAGAAGTTCTTGCAGCCCCGCGTCAATCCCGCCGCGCTTTTCGAGCTCCTTGATGATGTTTGCCGTCGCACTCTTAAAGATACCTTCGGAAATGAATCCGCCGCCAGTCTTCTCGAAGTAGGCTGGATCTGACTTCATCTTGAATATCTCCGACAGCGGAACAATTGCCGCTTCGAGAATCTGGGCAAAGACGACCGCTTCACCAATCGTTGCGTAGGCGCGCTCCATTTGGCATCTCATGCCTGTACTAGGAGCCACGATCATGCGACAAGGATTATTTTCGCTCGCGGACAGCTTTGATCATGGTCATTCACTGAATCCTGCGGCAAACTATGGGATATTGACCACAGAATTTTTCGACGCGCAGTAGTGGTCAATGGACTGAAACAATAAATCAGGGGAGAATTCCATGACCGTCGAGGCGGCCAACGCGAGCTGGTTGACACTAGTTGCGTCAAGCGCTGTAGTTAGTGCGCTGGTAAATGTCGGCTGGAACGTGTGTTCAAAGCTGCTCGATCGGAAGCGAGAGGACGAGAAGGATAGGAAGAGAGTCGGACACGTCTATCTCGACATTGCTTTGCAACTGGAAAGCTTCGCCAAACGCAGCGATGCCTATCTCTACGATATCAGCAACGCCCTTTGGCATCGCGCTGCTCATCACGATGAGTTCTATATCAAAAAGCTTAAGTCAGTATCGTTATCCTTCGAGCCGGAGCCGAATTGGACCGAACTTCCAATCCCGTTCGTTGCACGCTTGAAGGCGCTGCCGGGGCAGTCGGCATCGACAGAACGCTGGATTCGCGACCAGTGGGATACCTGGGCGGATATTGAGGACGTCTATCACCTAGAAGAGCAGTGCGTTGCCTACTACGGCATCAAAGTTCTAGATGTCGCTGACGATATCCGTCGTGAGATTAACGCTGGCATAGGCGACAGCGGGACCTTGAGAGAACACTTTACTTCCGAAATCGAAACAAGAAGGAAGCGATTTGCTGAAGATCGCACTGCCATCACACTGATTCCCGAACTGGAAGCAATGTTCAAGTCGGAATATCCAGAGACTTCCAAGAGCTCGATGGCGGCTGACGAAGACGTCATGTAAGAGCGCCGCCTTCGTCAATCCTCGCGATAACACCGCTCCCCATTCGGGAAGCTCTTGGCGCTCCCCTGTCATCCAACAGGGAGCCTGACACAAATTGCGATTACAGAGGCGGCCAGGCAGACGTCGTCTCTCCACTTTGGGCGGGAGACAAATCAACCACTTGGTATCGTCGTCAGACCGGCCTCGCACCTATGCACGCTCAAGGGTTCGGTAGCTTGAACATACCCACAGCGCTATCCAAACTCCTCACTTCCTCTTCCAACGATTCCGCCGCAGCAGCAGCCTCTTCCACCAATGCTGCGTTCTGTTGTGTAACCTGGTCCATTGCGGTAACGGCCTGATTGACCTGTTCGATACCACAACTCTGCTCTTGGACGGAGGTAGAGATCTCGCCCATAAGGTCAGATACCCGCTTAACTGAAAGGACGATCTCCGACATAGTCGCACCGGCCTGAGTTACCAGCTCGGCACCGCCAACGGCTCGTTGCACTGAATCATCGATTAGCGCCTTGATCTCCTTCGCAGCATTCGCTGACCTTTGCGCCAGGCCACGCACTTCGTCCGCCACTACCGCAAATCCACGCCCCTGCTCGCCTGCCCGCGCAGCCTCCACGGCTGCATTGAGCGCGAGGATGTTCGTTTGGAACGCAATGCCCTCAATCACCCCAATAATCGCTACGGCCTGCTTGCTGCTATCGTTGATGCCGTCCATAGTCGCTATCACACTTTCGACGACGGAGCCGCCGCGCTGTGCAGCACCAGAGGCATCTATCGAAAGAGAGCTCGCATGGCGTGCGTTTTCGGCGTTTTGTCTAACGATGCTCGTTAGTTGCTCCATGCTGGCTGCCGTCTGCTCCAAAGAGCTTGCCTGCTCCTCAGTACGCTGCGAGAGGTGTGCATTCCCGGCCGCAATCTCTTCAGCAGCAGTCCGTACGGTGTTACTGCCTTGCCGGATCTGATGCAACACGGCTGAAAGCTTGTCGGCAAAAACGTTGTATGAATGCGCAATCTGCGCAACTTCATCCCGCCCTTCGCTAACCAGCCGCATACTGAGATCGCCGCTTCCGGATCCGATATCATCCATTGCGTCACGAATTGCGGACAACCGACGGAAGGATTTCGATGTCAATGCACCCATAATAATGGCAGCGAGACAGGAGACAGCGACGAGCACCCAAGCCGAAGTAAGAATCAGCGAGCGCATACCCGCAGTTGCGTCTTTCTCATCCAGGGCAACGACCAAGCGCCAATCAGTTTTGGCTACATTCTTTGCGTACACGAACTTGTCCGTGCCACCAATGGCGACTGTTTGTAGCGCATCGATGTCGGAAAACGCCGAAATCATCGAACCATCCAACCTCCCGGACAACTCCGTAGCCGGCTTCAAGGTCAGTTGTTCGTTTGGGTGAGCCACGATTCTTCCACTACCGTCGAGTAGGAAAGCGAAACTGCCAGAGGTTGGCCGAATCGCCCTAACGTTCGCAATGACCGTATCCATCTCGACATCACCTCCAATTACGCCAAGAAGCTTTCCTTCCCGGAAGATTGGGGCTGCAAACGTCACTACCAACTTGCCACTGTTCGCGCTCACATAGGGTGCAGTAACAATTGGCTTACTTTCTGCCGCTGCTTGCTTGTACCATGGACGTGCCGTAGGGTCATAGTCTGGCTTCACGGTCCCAACCGGCATCCGCTGATAGGACTTATCCGGATAACCTACATAGACGTTGCTGAATCCGTTAGCCCGCGCCAAGACTGTAAATACTGGCACTGCGTCAGGCTTTGTCGCTACATCCTCTAAAGCCAGGAGTGACCGGATCTTCGACGAGACCCAGTATTCCAGAGCGCCTACTTCGCTGTTTGAGACGGCTAAAACCTCATCTCGAATTGCAACGTCGTTGTGCTTCCTTGCTGCGAAGTAGTTCGCTCCGCCGACAATACCCATTGCTGCAATCACAATAGCAACGCAGATGATAGTCATCCGCGTCCGCATCGAAGTAAACGACATAGATCCTCCAATAGCTTCCATTCACGCCAAATCGTGGCGCAGACATACTATCGGCAGCTGTTATCTATGTTTAAGACATTAATTATTCAAAATTCAATTCAATAAAAATATATTGCTGTTAGCAAAATAATTCTTGATTTATCCATCAATATGTGGACAGCTCTTCACTCTCCGATATTAGCTATCTTTGTCCACACGAGCGGCAATCCAGTCCATCGTGGAAAAAAGGACTCCGGAAACTATGAATGTTATGTGAAGAATCACGAGCCATCGAACTCTAGGCTCGTCCAACACTTGCCCTTTCTCCGTCAGAGTCATGAACGCCCGGAGCAATGAAATGGCGGATATTGCGACGATAGATCCGATCAGCTTCATCTTCAGACCAGAGAAATCCAGCGTACCCATCCAACTGGGTCGATCCTCGTGCTGACCGACGTCAATCTTCGAGATGAAATTCTCGTATCCAGAGAATATGACGATCACTACGAGATTCCCAGCCAACGAAAGGTCGATAAGCGATAGTACCGTCAAAATAACCCGCTCCGGCGTCATGCTCTCGATCTCCGACACGGCATGAATCAGTTCCAGCGAGAATGCATACAAGAGCATCATCAACGACACGACGAGGCCGACGTAGAATGGAGCGAGCAACCACCGCGCCTTAAAAAGGGTGGCTTCCAGAAGCCTCTCGGCAATCCTAACTTTCGACATAGCTATCAATTACAAACATCAGAAATCAGTTGACTTGGCAATCTTGAAGACTGCTCGAAAGTCCAACCAAGCGGATTAGACGGCCTCGCAGCGGCACGGACGGCCGGCGCACTCCAACGCCGTCTAACCCAATCGCTTCATCACCACCGCTTTCGAAGCGGGATGCCCAATTAGTGGTGGAGAATCTTCGACAGGAACTGGCGAGCGCGGTCCGAGCGTGCGTCGATGTTGCCGAAGAACTCTTCCTTCGCGCAGTCCTCGACGATCTTGCCGGCGTCCATGAAGATCACGCGGTTGGCCACCTTGCGGGCGAAACCCATTTCGTGGGTCACGCACATCATGGTCATGCCTTCCTGCGCCAGCTGCACCATCACGTCCAGCACTTCGTTGACCATTTCCGGGTCAAGCGCCGACGTCGGCTCGTCGAACAGCATGCAGATCGGGTCCATCGACAGCGCACGGGCGATCGCCACGCGCTGCTGCTGGCCGCCGGAGAGCTGACCCGGATACTTGGCCGCCTGGCTCTTCAGGCCAACGCGCTCCAGGTACTTCAGGCCCTTGGCTGTCGCCTCTTCCTTCGAGCGGCCCAGCACCTTCATCTGCGCGATGGTCAGGTTCTCGGTGATCGACAGGTGCGGGAACAGTTCGAAGTTCTGGAACACCATGCCCACGCGCGAACGCAGCTTGGGCAGGTTGGTCTTCGGATTTCCCACCGACGTGCCGTCCACGAGGATGTCGCCCTTCTGGAACGGCTCCAGCGCGTTCACCGTCTTGATCAGCGTGGACTTGCCCGAACCCGACGGGCCGCACACCACCACCACTTCGCCCTTGGCAACCTTGGTGGTGCAGTCCGTCAGCACCTGGAAGGCGCCGTACCACTTGGAAACGTTATTAATTTCGATCATACGGCCACCTTTTTCTGATAACGCTTGACCAGCAGCGAAGCGGAGAAACAAATGATGAAGTACACGAGGCCGGCGAACAGCAGCATCTCCACGATGCGGCC
>NZ_PJRP01000022.1:0-21770 GCF_002858765.1 Cupriavidus pauculus | reverse complement strand
TTGGAAACGTTATTAATTTCGATCATACGGCCACCTTTTTCTGATAACGCTTGACCAGCAGCGAAGCGGAGAAACAAATGATGAAGTACACGAGGCCGGCGAACAGCAGCATCTCCACGATGCGGCCGTCACGCTCGCCAATGCCATAGGCCTGACCGAAGAAGTCCGCCAGCGCGCTCACGTAGACCAGCGACGTATCCTGGAACAGGATGATGCCCTGCGTCAGCAGCAGCGGCACCATGTTGCGGAACGCCTGCGGCAGCACCACCAGGCGCATGGTCTGGCCATAGGTCATGCCCAGCGCCTGCGCGGCGAACATCTGCCCGCGCGACACGCTCTGGATACCGGCGCGGATGATTTCCGAGTAATACGCAGCCTCGAACAGCGAAAACGCGATCAGCGCGGAAGTCATGCGCAGGTCCGATGCGGCGTTCAGGTTGAATACCTTCTGCAGCAGCTGCGGGATGATCAGGAAGAACCACAACAGCACCATCACCAGCGGGATGGACCGGAAGAGCGTCACGTACCCCTGCGCGAACCAGTTCAGCGGCCTGCTCGACGACAGACGCATCATCGCCAGGATCGTGCCCCAGACGATGCCGACGATCACCGCGGTCACGGTGATCTTCAGCGACACCATCATGCCCTCGCCGAGCACGTGGATGGTCGACGCGTTGATCGAGCTGAAATCGAATTCGTATGCCATATCCAGCTCCTTACTTGCCGCCAATGAAACCCGGCACGCGGGTACGGCGTTCCACCCAGCGCATCAGGAACATCACCGTGAAGTTGATCAGGGCGTACAGCACCGTGACCGCAATGAACGACTCATACGGGCGCGCGGTGTAGTCCACCAGCTGGCGGCCCTGGGCGGCCAGCTCCAGCAGGCCGATGGTCGACGCCACCGCCGAGTTCTTGAAGATGTTCAGGAATTCGGACGTGATCGGCGGCACAATGACGCGGAACGCCATCGGCAGCAGCACGTGGCGATACGTTTGCGCCAGCGTGAAACCCATGGCCAGGCCGGCGTTCTTCTGGCCGCGCGGCAGCGAATTGATACCCGAGCGCACCTGTTCGCAAACTCGGGCGGCGGTAAACGTGCCCAAGCAGATCATGGCGGCCAGGAACTGCTGGGTGAACGGGTTCATCTGCTTGATGGCTTCGCCGCCGGGCAGCAGCTCGGGACCGACGAAGTACCAGATGAACAGCTGCACCAGCAGCGGAATGTTCCGGAAAATCTCGACATAAGTGGCGGCGAAACCGGACAGCCACTTGTTCGGCACGGTGCGCAGCACACCCAGCACGGAGCCGATGATGAGGGCGATGATCCACGACGACAGACCCAACGCGATCGTGACCTTGAGACCGGAAATCATCCAGTCCAGGTACGTCTCGTTGGAGGCGGCCTGCTCGAGGAAAACTCCCCAATGAAATAGGTACTCCATTAAACCCTGTCTCCTCCAAAAAACAGAAACGGAAGGATCGCTCCTCCCGTTTCGCACGGCTCTAGTCGGCGAGTATCTTTATCGTTCGAATCCCTGATGAGTTTCGTCATCTCCTTATCAAGCAGGCATCAACGCTGAGCGTCGTGGCTGTGCCGGCTACATGATCCACTTCCCCACGATCTTTTGGCGCGACAGTTACCGTGTCGAATACTGATCAGCGCTTCGTCCTTGGAGAACATAGAGCCCGGCATTTCACGCGCCCTAGGTGTTGCTGCCACCTCCCCTGTTCGGCTCTTCGTCACTGCACGCGGAAACTGATCGTGCTTCCTTTTTAGAGCCTCATCCACCTGCAAGCGAAGTTAGTCTATTGCCCACCGACACAACAGGAAAAGCGATAAATTTTTGTTCTGAGCAGCATTATTTTTGCTACGTTGACGCACCCTCCTATCTATCGATTAGAAGGTGGATCATGCTATCGCGCTGAATCGTGAGGCCTTCAGAGGCACGGCGACGTGGGTATCGCTTTCATCTCCGCGCGGCCGACAGATCGCTCACTCCTCGTCGAGTCAAACGAGGGCAGCAAACTATGAGTTACGTGACGACCACTTCCGGAAGGATCTACGGGGGGAGCGAGTAGGAAAATCAGTTCTTAAGGCGATTTTTCTTACTCGCCACGGCATGTTTTCTCTTCGTGTGCCACATCGGTGCGCGCACCAAAGCTGTGATCCGTCGAGAGCCCTCTCCCCCTGCACAAGCTCCATCTCCAATCCCTAACTTCGGGAGCAGAGACGCATCGACTTACGACAGCATACGGAACTTTGCGATGACCTGATGCCTTGGAAGCCGCTGAGTAGCTCAGATTCTCGCCCCTCGCTGCAACTGATGGTCGCTCGAAATCGCGGTGACCACCGTGTGGAAGCCCCTCTCGGCATTTACCCTACCCAAGGTTCGCCGTAGCAAGTTCAACCTGGTGCAATGCCGCCGCAACTCGCACCTTCCCGGTGATTAATCGATAATTTTCTTGGTTAGCTCAAATATTCGTCGCTTTTTTTAGCAAATTGACCTGCATAGACTCTGATCCAACGGTCGTCTCAGTCATCCAAATCTGGGCGTATTCAAAGCCGTCCGCCGACCACAAGTCTGCACTCAACGCATGGCGCTCCATTGCAAGCGTCACGTATCCGCCCCCCAGCAGTAAGAGTCAGAACATGCGAAGAATCCTCGTAGCCAATCGCGGCGAAATTGCTTGTCGCATCATCCGCGCCGCTCGCTCTCTCGGGCTCGAGACCATAGCGATCTACTCCGCGGCAGACGCTGGCGCCCTCCACTGCCAGATGGCAAATATCGCGGTTCCCGTTGGTGCGGCCCCTGCCACGCAGAGTTACCTCAACGTCGAAGCAGTCCTTACCGCAGGTAGGGAACACGGAGCTGACGGCGTGCATCCCGGCTATGGTTTTCTGTCCGAGAACACAGCCTTTGCCCAAGCAGCAGAGGCTGCGGGTATACGATGGATCGGCCCTTCCGTGGAATCCATTGAAAACATGGGCGACAAGAACCGAGCGCGGGAAATAGCTGCTGCGTGCGGTGTACCGGTACTTCCAGGAAGCGCTCGCTTTATGCCAGGGGAGCTGGAAGGCTTGGAAGATGCGGCAACCCAGGTTGGCTATCCGCTGCTGGTCAAAGCCGCAGGTGGCGGTGGCGGGATCGGCATGAAGTGTGTGAATAGCGAAGATACGCTTGCGGCTACCGTTGCTTCCACACAAGAACTGGCGCAAAAAGCCTTCGGTGATGGAAGCGTATATCTGGAACGCTACGTGGCCCGAGCACGCCATATCGAGATCCAAGTGTTTGGATACGGCGACGGAACAGCCGTCCACCTCTTCGAGCGCGAGTGCTCAGTACAACGCCGATTTCAGAAGATTGTGGAAGAAAGCCCGGCGCCGCTTCTGAGCGCAGACGTCCTATCCCGCATGACCTCTGCAGCCGTCGCGTTGGCCGCGTCCCAACGCTACAGCGGCGCGGGCACCGTGGAGTTCATCCTCGACGCGGACAGTGGAAATTTCTTCTTCCTTGAAATGAACACGCGCATTCAGGTCGAACACGGCGTCACGGAACTCGTTACCGGATGGGACCTGGTGCAGGCGCAGATTCAGCTCGCAGCTGGCACGCTCACCCCAGTTACTCAAGACGATATCAGACGCAAAGGCGCAGCAATTGAATGCCGACTTTACGCTGAAAATCCCGCCCGACATTTCCTTCCCTCACCTGGCCGGCTGCAGAAGTTCAGGCTACCGGATCTGGCGGGACTGCGTGTCGACACAGGTGTTCGCGAAGGGGACACAATCTCCCCCTATTACGACCCCATGGTTGCAAAGTTGATCACCTTCGGTAGCGACAGAGAACGGGCGCGCCAGACGATGCTTACGGCGCTCTCGGAAACTCACATCGAGGGAATCAAGAACAACGTCGATTTTCTCGGCAATCTTCTTCGCCACCCCGACTTCGTCTCCGGCGACATCGACACGGGATTCGTCATGCGAGAGATGGCAGCACTTATCGGGGACAGTGCCGCACCGCGCCCAGTAGCACGCGATGCAAAAGTTGGCGACGAGGTGCGAGGATGAGCGCGTTACCTATCAGCGTTGCGCACACCACCGCCGCCAAGTGGCGTATCGAGCCGTCTGGCGAGCGATTGCTCATCGTCTCGTTCGAAACAGGAACCGAAGCCGACGCTCTTTCCCGTGCAAACCGAAGTGCCTGTGCCGCAGCCCATAGGCTCCGCGTCGCAAACCTACCAGCTGTCACTGACATCGTCCCTGCCTTGACCACCGTTGGCGTGCACTACCGACCAGCGGCAGTTACTTGCGACGCAGGGGAATCGCCGTTCCACGCGATGTTGGAGCAGCTATCAGCATTGTTGGCGACGCCATTGGACGCCGTTACCGAAGCAACCCGTTTGATCGAGATTCCTGTCTGCTACGGCGGCAATTTCGGCCCCGACCTTGAGGAGGTTGGAAATCTAAGCGGACTGGCGACGAACGATGTAATTGCGCTGCACAGTTCCGTTCCCGTAAATGTGCTTATGCTCGGTTTCGCCCCAGGCCATCCATATGTTGGCCTATTTGACGACCGCCTAAAGGTGCCGCGCCGGTCCACACCTCGTACAACCGTTCCGGCTGGCTCCATCGGGCTGGCCAATCGCCAATCCGTGATCTACCCAATGGACCTCCCGGGAGGCTGGAACATCATCGGTAGAACTCCCCTTGCACTCTTCGATCCGGCGCGCGAAACACCGTGTTTGCTAAATGCTGGCGACAACGTTCGATTTGTGCCGATTGGCGTCGAAGAATTTTTCTTCCTCGCCGCTGGGGAGGGAAAACTATGAGCGCTACATCAATGTTCATTGAAGTTATCAAGCCGGGTGCCCTTAGCAGTTTCCAGGATCTTGGACGCCACGGATTTCAGCAGCTCGGCGTGCCAGCCAACGGGGTGATGGACGAGCACGCTCACCGACTTGCGAACGCCCTGGTCGGCAACGCACAAGCTGAGGCCACACTCGAAATTACGCTGATGGGGCCCACGCTGCGATTCCAGGCGGCCGCAGCCGTTGCAGTATGTGGCGCGGACCTCGACGCCACTGTTGACGGAGCACCACTCTCGCCGGGGCAAGCTTTCGTGGTTCCTGCGGGTGCCACACTCAGCTTCGGCAAGCGTCGCTCTGGACTGCGCGCATACCTTGCCGTCGCAGGAGGCTTTGCGCTGGATCCAGTTATGGGGAGCAGCAGCACGTTCCTCCGCGGCGGATACGGTGGTGCGCAAGGCAAGCCGATTCGCAAAGGCGACATGCTCGTGCTTCGCAATCCCCGTCAGGAATTTCCCGTGGTCTCGTCGGAAATTGCGACTGCAATAGAGGCAGAAGCCGGCAAGCCGCTGCGCGCCGTTCGCGGTAGGGAATGGCAGGCTTTCAGCGAGCCGGCGCAACGCAATTTGGCAGAGACTGAGTACCGGATTGGTGCTCAGTCCGATCGTATGGGCTATCGGCTGGAGGGCGCCGCCCTACTTTTGCAGGAGAAGCTCGAGTTAGCGTCCGAGGCAGTGGGCTTCGGCACCATTCAAGTTCCGCCAGATGGCCAACCCATCGTTCTCATGGCCGACCGGCAGACCACGGGCGGCTATCCGAAGATCGCACACGTCTGCGCAGTGGACTTGCCCCGGCTGGCACAGTGCATGCCCGGCGAGACTGTCCGCTTCACACTCGTCTCGCTTGAGGAAGCTCAAAAGCTGGATTTGCTGCGAGAAGAGGCATTTAACCGGTTGGAGGCTCATCTTGCTTAAACTCGACTTCAACAGTGACCTCGGCGAGAACTTTGGCCTTTACAAGCTCGGGGACGATACCGCCGTACTCTCCCAGATTAGCTCAGCTAACGTTGCATGCGGTTTTCATGCAGGAGACCCGCAGACCATCGCCGCGACGGTCCGAAATGCTGTAGCAAACGGCGTCTCAGTCGGAGCACATCCTGGTTTTCAAGATCTGCAAGGTTTCGGCAGGCGAGCGATTCAAATGTCGCACGGCGAAATCTACAACCTAACGGTCTACCAAGTTGGCGCCGTGAAGGCGTTTGCAGAAGCCGCTGGTTCTCGACTTGCACACGTCAAGGCCCATGGCGCCCTATACAACATGGCGGCAAAGGACCTCGGCATGGCCCGTGCGCTGGCCGAAGCGGTTCACGATGTGGATTCGTCTTTGGTCTTCTTTGGCCTGGCCGGTTCCGAACTCGTCCGTGCCGGACGCGAAGCGGGCCTCCACGTTGCCGAAGAAGTATTCGCTGACCGTAGCTATCAGGCAGACGGATCGTTGACGCCGCGCGGACAACCCGGCGCAATGATCACCGATGTTGACACTGCCATTTCGCAAGTACTGCGGATGGTACGCGAGGGTGTCGTTCGGTCTCAGCAGGGCGTCGACGTGCCGGTCAAAGCAGACACGCTGTGTATTCATGGCGATCAACCCGGTGCGGCCACATTCGCCCGCGACATCAGAGCCGCTCTTATCGCAGAGGGGATAGACATTCGCCCTCCTCAGGCCACTTACGAATATCGATAACGCGACGACACTGCTATGCAAGAAGACTCGAATGCCGTCCCCATTGTCGCCGAGACAACAGGAACCCTGTGGAAAATTGTGGCACAGCCGAATGTAGAACTGTTCGGTGACGATACCATTTTGATTATTGAGTCCATGAAGATGGAGATCCCCATCGACGCTCCGGAACCTGGATATGTCATCGAATATTTTGTGAACGAAGGGGATCCCGTCGAAGAGGGACAGATTATTGGACGATTCTCGCCCAAGACGTGATCGGAACCCTTCGATCAGCTCGCCATTCCGCGCACTGATCTTAACGACGTGTTGTCGACAACGGCCAATACTGGTGCACAGTTAGCGTCCTAGGATACGCAAGAAGCCGCAAGACAACCAGGGTGGTGCGAAAGAGGAAAAGGAACGTGATAAATGCATGGTTTTTCGAAGCCAGGGATTTTATCGCACGCCAATATCATTATCTGCTTATATATTCCTTCTAGTTTTACTGGCACGCTTGTTGCTGAATAAAGCTTGAGCATGTAGATCCCTTAAAAATTAAGTCTTCTAGATTATTCCCACATGCGAGTGGGAGTAAGTCGTAACAAAGCAGAGCATTGGCGTTTCCCAATAATTGCCTGCCATCGATTCGTGCTCGACGTTTATTCCCGTGAATCGCACTCCGCGACTTACGTGGCTTCATTCATCCTGCTTTCTTGGAAGATGCGACCATGTCCAACGCCCCCAACCCTGCGCTGCCCATTTCAGCAGCCCCGGCAACGACCACCGACAGTGGAGACGCCTCAGTCGCCCGCAAAGCAGCGATAGCCGCCGCCGCTGGTACCGCGATTGAGTACTATGAGTTCGGTATCTACGGATACCTGGCTGCCACTATCGGGCCGCTCTTCTTCCCTAGCGACAACGCGACTGCGTCGTTGCTCGCCATTCTGGCTGTATTTGGCAGCGCCTTCTTGATGCGTCCCATTGGCGGTATTGTGCTGGGGCGCCTAGGTGACCGATTTGGACGGCGATCCGTGTTACTTGTCACGGTTATTGGCATGGGTGTGGCCACTGCTGCAATTGGCTTTCTTCCCGTCGCAGCTACTGCCGGCATCGGCGCGCCGATCCTTCTTTTTCTCGTTCGGCTTGCACAGGGCTTCTTCGCGGGTGGCGAGGTCACTGGTGCCGCCGCCTATGTGGCAGAGTCCGCACCGCCGGGCCGCCGAGGCTTCTACGGTGCGTTCACGCCGGTGGGCGTTTCAGTCGGAGCTGCGCTTGCCGCGACAGTCTGTGGGCTCACAACATCTATCCTGGGCCCAGACGCACTGAGTGCCTGGGGATGGCGCATTCCGTTTCTGAGCGCCATACCGATGGTGCTTATCTCGTTTCTTGTCCGCAAGCGGATCGAAGAGTCCGTGGCCTTCCAGCAATTTCAGCAACACAACGAGCCGACGAAAGCGCCACTCACCGAAGTCTTCAGCCAGCATATGCCGGCAGTCGTCAAAGTTCTCGTGCTGGCGTTCGGCCAGAACGTCGGCTACTGGATCGGTCTGGTGTTCATGAACATCTACCTGACCACATATCTGAAGTACGACAAGGCCACGGTGTACTGGATCATGGCATGTGTGAGCATCACGATGGCCCTGCTTATGCCTTTCTGGGGTGGGCTCTCGGACCGGCTGGGCCGCCGCAAGGTGCTAGCCATCGGTTTCGTGGGATACGCTGTTCTCGTGTTGCCGATGATGATGCTGATGGATCAGCACAGTATCGGTTTGGCATTCTTGGCAATGCTTATCGTCGCGCTTCCCATGCCCATTGTGCAATCTGTGGGATATCCAACCTACTCCGAGCAGTTTCCGACACGCGTCCGCTATTCGGGCATGGCGTTTAGCTTCAACATCGGAGCCATCCTTGGAGGCGGTGTTACCCCATATGTTGCGACAGCGCTGATTGGCTCAACCGGCAACTTGCTATCTCCGGCGTACCTGCTGATGGGCGGATCCGCCATTGCGTTGCTCACACTCCTGTGGGTCAAGGAAACAGCCAAGGACGCCCTCCAATGAAATCTGCCACTGGTGCCTTTTCGGCCCCGATGGACGACCCTGCCATTGCACGCGCGGCGATCCGCCGCGGTGACTGGCGCGGACATACGGCCGGCATGGCGCCCGGCCGCGTGCAGGGGAATCTGATGATCCTGCCACTCCAGTGGGCTCCAGAGTTCTTGGCCTACTGCCGTGCGAATCCGGTGCCCTGCCCGCTTATCGGCATGACCGAGCCAGGATCACCACTGATGCCCAGGCTCGGACGCGATATTGACCTGCGGACAGATTTGCCGCGCTACCGGGTCTGGCGAAACGGGACACTCTCCGAGGAATGCGAGGACATCACTACGTTGTGGCGAAACGACTTTGTCGGGTTCGTACTCGGCTGTTCGCTATCGTTTGAGCACGCGTTACAACGCTCGGGTATAGAGGTCCGTCATGTCGACGAAGGGAAAGTTGTGCCAATGTATCGCACAAACATCGAGACAACACCGGTCAGCCCCTTTTCCGGCACGATGGTTGTATCGATGCGCCCCTATGTACCTGAGATCGCTCGGCAGGCCGCCCAGATATGTGCGCAACTGCCTGCAGCGCATGGGGCACCGGTACATATCGGAGATCCAAGCACCATCGGCATTGTCGACGTGAACTCTCCCGACGAAGGCGACACTACCGACATTCTGCCCGGAGAGGTTCCGGTTTTCTGGGGATGCGGCGTTACACCTCAAGTGGCAGCCATGAACGCGCGGCTCCCCATATGCATCACACATGCGCCGGGTTATATGCTAATCGGCGATCTGGAAATTGAACGCGTGACGCTGCTTTAGAGCTTGCTGGCGGCTCGCGAGGACTAGCAGCCGCCGTAGTTCTTACGTCCGCTAGCGGTGATTGTGTAGGTGCCACCGCGAGGCCCCGTGTAGCAAGTCGGGCCAGGCAAACTACGAGTGGAAACGAAGGAGTTCGCCGACCGAGCGCCAACTGCGTTTTGAGGACGCTCCACGCCCGAGCTTACGCGAGCGCCGCCGCGATGACAGTGATACTCCCCGGTCTTTCGGTTGGTGTGGCAGCCGTCGGCATCCAAGCCGCCACCATGGGCGTGAGCTACGCTTGCCCATATCAGACTAGCGAAGCATACCGTTACCAGGCTTGCGCTCGTAGTCAAATGCCTGCGCAGAGCAAATTGCTCACACATGGGACCCCTCCCGTCTATAAGTTCTTTGTTTTGCACAGCAGCAGTCTTTTTCTTGCCGTGCCCGCTATTCTCCTCACGCCGCCATCAGCTGACTATCCTGCGCTGGAGGGAGATGTTGGCGGTTCCGTGTTCGACATGCCGATGCGGGATCCGTACCAGGCAGCCAGGCTGCCGGAGACTCTGGCTGCCGGTTTTTCGATATCTCGACCGCATCTCGCTCGCCTCGTACAACTAATAAGGCACTTAGCTTGATTTTGTAGACGACCGGTCGACTTGTTGCTTACAATGCGATGAATGCGCACATGATGGTTAAGCGTGAACCAAATTTGTGACGGGATAGATGCTGCGAAGATCCCAACTTACAGAGGGCATAAGCCCTGCAACATCCGCGAGCGACTTTGCCTTCAGGCAACCGACGCGACCAAGAAAACGTAGGACCCGTGCGGGCCAAGTCCGCTTTAACTGGACCAATTCGACAAATGAACATGAACCCAAGCACCGAAATCGGTAGCGGCAACGAATCAACACTGTCCACCCGGCTAGATCGAGTTTTCGAAGCTGCGCTGCGAGAGAAACGCATCGTCGGCGCAGTGGCGCTTGTCGCTAAGGATGGCAAAGTTATTTACCGACAGGCTCACGGGCAAGCCGACCGAGAAGCTAATCGTCCAATGCGCGAGGATGCTCAATTTCGCTTGGCCTCCGTGACAAAGCCCGTTGTGACGCTTGCTGTGCTACGTTTGGTCGCAGAGGGCCGCATGCAGCTTGACGCCCCGATCACGCGCTGACTCCCGCATTTCACCCCGGCGACGGTTGATGCCAAGACTCCCGCGATTACAGTTCATCAGCTTTTGACCCATACTGCCGGGCTGAGCTACGGCCTTTCCGAGGAGCCAGGCTCCGTCTATCACACGCTTGGGATTTCAGACGCCTGGACTTGGGTGATTTCGGCCTCGACGAAAACTTGTCACGTATCGCTCGAGCCCCGCTGGCATATTCGCCAGGCACGTCATGGCGCTATTCTCTGGCCATCGACGTACTCGGTGCCGCGATCGAGCGAGTTACAGGAAAGCCTCTCGCTGACGCAGTGAACGAACTTGTCACCACCCCCCTTGGGATGGCGGATTCAGGCTTCCTAGCAGCCAATATTGAACGTCTTGCTGTGCCATACGCAAATTCTGCAACTGAGCCGGTCAAGATGAGCGACAACATGGATGTACCCCTTCCAGAAGGCTTTGGCGTATCGGTTCGATTCGCCCCTTCACGTGTAGCTAATCCGAACGCCTTTCCTTCTGGCGGCGCCGGTATGTATGGAACAGCCGACGATGTGCTGCGCGCCCTCGAGGTTTTCCGCGCGAATCAAGGTTTCTTGCCGGACGATCTCCATACGTCTATGAACGCAGCTCACGCCGGCCCCGACGCTCAAGCTAGTGGGCCGGGCTGGGGCTTCGGATATGGAGGCGCAGTGCTCGTCGATCCAGCAATCGCCGCGACCCCGCAAAGCGCTGGGACGATGCAATGGGGCGGGGTGTACGGTCACACTTGGTTTGTCGATCGCGAGCGCCAGCTTACGGTTGTGCTTCTAACCAACACTGCGTATGAAGGCATGGCAGGTGCATTGACCGTAGACGTACGCGACGCCGTATATCTAGCTTGATCTGCTCCAAGTCGAGCGCCCAAGCAAAGGAGCGCGAGAGCATCGCGCTCCTTCCAGGTACTGCAGCAACGCCCAACCGTCCAGCTACGCGGGCCAGCGCTACCAAGTACCGCGCCGGTTCAGTAAAACCGTCGCAGATGACTGCTAGACAGCTCGTCGAGCCCGGTTACTCCAAGCATCGCAAGGTCGCGGTCGATTTCAGCCTTCAGCAGCGAAATACCGTGTGCAACACCTGGGCATGAGGCGACCGCAGCGGCGTAGTTGAAAGGCCGGCCGACGAAGACGAACTTCGCACCCAGCGCGAGAGCTTTAACAACATCCGTACCTCGGCGCACGCCTCCGTCAATCATGACGGGCATGTTACCGACAGCATCAACGACTGCGGGCAGCACGCGTAGCGGGGAAATGGCCCCATCGAGTTGGCGGCCCCCGTGATTCGATAGCACGACAGCATCAGCACCGTGGCTTCGAGCTAGTACCGCATCTTCGGGGGAAATGATGCCCTTGATTACGAGGTCACCCTTCCAGCGCTCCCGGATTCGCCGAATATGGCTCCAATCGAAATGATCGCGTTGGGAGAAATCACGGTCCACAGTTCGGGACACAATGGGCGCGCCACGCTCGGCAAATGAGTTCTCGAAATGCGGCATACCATTGAGCAGCGTCCGCGCAAACGTACCAAGCAACCATCTCGGGTGTGATACGCCGTCCCACGCCAATTTCACACCCGGTCGCAGCGGTGTCGAGAAGCCCGCACGCATGATGTTCTCGCGATTGCCTGCCACAGGGATATCGACGGTAACGACCAGCGTACGAAAGCCGGCTGCAGCGACCCTGCTTACTAGGGCATCGATTCGCTCCGGTGTTCCTGGAAGATATGCTTGAAACCAGCTACTTGGCGCAGCCTTGGCAACGTCCTCCATCCTGGTCAGCGACGTGCCACTCAAGACGAAGGGTATGTTTGCCTGCTCGGCAGCTTGGGCAAGTACGATATCCCCCTGATAAGTCGACAAAGCGGCAATGCCCATCGGCGCGATGCCAAAGGGAGCGGCATAGTCAACGCCGAACAGCGACGTGCGCATGCTCCGATGCGCAACATTGCGAAGCACTCGAGGCACGAAGCCCCAGCCATCGTACGCATTGCGGTTGTCATCTCGCGTCAGATTGCGCTCGGCAGCGCCGGAGATGTATCCGTAGATCGCTTTGGGGAGGCGTTTGCGAGCCAAAGCCTCAAAGTCGTCTAGTGCAAGAACCTTGGCCAGCGCACCCCTCAGGCTCGACCCACCGATTCCCGCCCACGCCTGTCGGGGCGGCGTTTGCCCCGGAGCGTCCAAAGCTTGTTTCATCATGGTTAGCTACGTGGGAGCAGCTCTCGCTGCCCCCTTTGCCGGTGCGTGAAATATCAATCTTCGAAGGAAATGTTCCGTTCCTTCACCAGCTTGCGTGTCTTTTCCATCTCGGATTTGATCTGCGCAGCATACTCCGCAGACGTATTCCCGACAGGGATGGCACCAGCATGCTCAATACGTGCTCGCACTTCCGGCATCGACAGAACTTGCTTCATTGCGCTCGACAACCGAGCAAGTACGGCAGGAGGCGTCTTGGCGGGCGCAACCAGGCCGTACCACGCCTGGTCATCAAACCCTTTCAAGCCAGCTTCCTCCATCGTCATCACATTCGGATAGGTAGACAAGCGCTTCGGAGCGATGACGCCGAGCAATTTCATTCTTCCGCTGTCGATATGCGGCTTCGAAGAAGGCAGTTGGTCAAAGAGGATATCAACCTGACCACCCATGACGTCGTTCATGGCCGCACCTGATCCCTTGTAGGGCACGTGCTGAATCTTCACCCCGGCGCCTGCCTGGAACGACTCCCCGAGCATATGGTTGATGGTTCCCTTACCAGAACTGGCGTACGAGTACTTGTCTGGGTTGGCCTTCAGCAGCGCAATCAACTCACGGAGGTTGTTTGCCGGCAACTTCGGATTCACAACGAGGACATTCGGCATCGCCGCAATGTTGGTGATAGGTACGAAGCTATCGACGGAATAGCCGGGTTTCGGGTGTGTGGCCGGGAATATGACCATCGTGCTGACCGTTCCCATTGCCAACGTATAGCCGTCCGGCGCCGCGCGCGCTACCTCCGCTGTTCCGATAAGGCCGCCAGCGCCCGCCTTGTTGTCAACAACGATTGGCTGCCCCAACGCCTTAGACAGAGGCTCCGAGATATGCCGCGCGATGATATCGGTTGATCCGCCCGGAGCATATGGAACGACGAGCCTGATTGGCTTGTCCGGATAGCTTTGTGCCGCTGCGTTGCCTGCAATGAAAGCCGTAGCGCAGAGCGCGACAGACGCAAACTGTCGAAGGTGAAGCATGTCTTTGTCTCCTGTCCGGGTACTTTGCTCGCACCCGTAGTTTTGTTTGCCTTGGCCTCCGCGTCTCGCTCAGAATCGGGGCGCGTGACTATTGTTGTTTAGTTTTTCTGTTGAAATAAGTGCCAAAACTTGCATTTCAACCAAACAAAAATTAACTTCTTGTACTTAGCCCCTTTGTGAAATGAATTTATGGACACACGATTCCTGCTGAGCTACGTGACAGTGGTCGAGTGCGGCTCGCTAGCCGAGGCTGCCCGCAGGCTCGATATCACTCCAGCTGCATTGGCGGCAAGAATTCGCACGCTTGAGGAAGACTTAGGCGCTGTGCTACTTCGACGGTCGGGGCGCGCGGTTAAGCCAACAGAGGCAGGTTTACAGATCCTCGATCAGTCACGAAACGTCCTCAGCCAGGTATCTGACCTCCGCGCCGCGGCCACGAACCGGCAGGGTATCGGTCAGCTTCGGGTTGGAAGTTTCTTCTCTGCATCCACTGCCTTGCTGCCTCCTTTGCTCGATAGCCTCTATCGGGAGCTCCCAGACCTTTCAGTGTTTGTGGATGTGGGCTACTCACCGGAGCTGTCTCGCAAAGTCATCGCGGGCGAGCTCGACGCGGCGATTGTTGTGGAGCACCAGTTCATCATTCCAAAGTCCTGCGAATGGCACCCGCTGACCGAAGACCCGCTCGTTGTAGTAGCACCGCGCAACCTAGCTGGTGAAAAGGACGCACATGCATTGCTGGCTAGGGAGCCCTTCATCCAATATGACCGACGAATTTGGGGCGGCAGGCTGGCAGATCGCTATCTTCGGGAGCGAGGAATCCAGCCTCGCGTACGACTCGAAATCGATGGGTTGATGACAATAGCCGCCTTAGTCAGTCGGGGTATTGGAATCTCGCTGTTGCCAGACTGGGCGCCAATGTGGATACCCACGCTGCCCCTTGTGAGAATTCCGCTACCGGGTCCCGCACCTACCCGGCGCATCGGCGTACTACGTCAAGTCCGTGGGCCACGTGACCATTTCGTCAATGCCCTCCTACGCCATGCGACCGAAGTCTGCAGCGCCGGCGTAGGCGAGCCCTAAACATCAACCCACAAGCTTGCCGGCGCGAGCATCCTTCTTCGCAAGCCGAGCTAGAAGGTGGTCTACTTCGCTTTTCGCTTGAGGCGTCATGGAAGCGCCAGGCTTGCGCTGCGCCGCCGAGGTGAGGAGACCACGTCGCATCATCACGTACTTGCGCACTGCGAGACCTGCGCCAGGTTGCTGCTCGTAGCGCAGCAAAGGAAGATGGGCATCGAACAGGTCGTGAGCCTCCTCCCTCTTTCCGGCCTTTGTGAGTCGCACAACATCGCACAACATGTCGGGGAAGCAGTAACCCGTGTTCGCCCCGTCTGCGCCGCGCTCCAGCTCGTAGTCGAGGAATAAACCATTATTGCCGCACAGAATCGAGATATGACGCATGGAGCCATCCTTCTCGAAACCACGCAGTGTGGAGATCTTCTCGAGCCCTGGCCAATCTTCATGCTTGAGCATGACGCACGACGGGAGCTCCTGCACGATACGTCGGATGACGCCTGGCGTCATTTGCACCGAAAAAGTAAGCGGATAGTCCTGGAGGACGAAAGGCACGTCCGAACCGATGGCCTCAACTGCCTGACGGTAGTAGGTCACAATCTGATCGTCCGTTCTCAGGGTGTTCGGCGGCGCGATCATTACGCCCGCCGCTCCCATCTCCATCACTTCCCGGGTCAACGCACGCATGGCAGCGAAGCCGGGCGCCGAAACGCCAACCACCACCGGAATCGCCGAAGCTCTGGAAATAAAACGACGGGCGACTTCGACGGATTCCTCATGCTCAAGCTTGGCAGCCTCACCGAGTTGTCCCAACACGGTAGCGCCTGTTGATCCGCTTTCAAGATAGAAATCAATCAAGCGGTCAATGGAGTTGAAGTCAATCTTCCCATCGTCGAAGAAGGGGGTGGGAGCAATTGGATATACACCGCTGGCGTCGGAATTCAGCAACATAGCAATCTCCTAAAAGTCAGACGAAGCGCAAATGCACCTCGCAGTATCAGTTGTCCGGCTAGATGGTGTTGATCAAACCACCATCCACGCGAATGATGGATCCGGTGATGTAGCTGGCATTCTGGCTGACCAGGAACGTCACGACATCGCCATACTCGTCGGGGCGACCGTAGCGGCCCACAGGAATTGCAGCAGTGCTTTCAGCGGACACTGACTCGACAGTTCGGCCCTCACGTTTGGCCTTGGCCTCGTCGAGGAACTGGATCCGGTCCGTGGCGACACGGCCCGGGAGCACAACATTGACCGTCACACCGTCTCCACCCACTTCACGCGCAAGCGTCTTCGACCAGCCCACAAGCGACATGCGGAGCGCGTTCGAGATGCCGAGATTTGGGATGGGCGCAACAACACCGGAAGACGTACTCGTAATGATGCGGCCCCACTTGCGTTCGCGCATGCCAGGAAGGACACGGTCCGTGATTGCAATTACCGACAGAACCATGCTGTCGAAGTGCTTGCGCCACATTGCTGGATCCTGCCCCGCGGCCGACGTCGGAGGTGGCCCCCCCGTGTTGTTCACGAGAATGTCAACTGGACCCAGCTCGGCTTCAATGGTTGCAATGTTTCCTTCAATCGAACCAAGGTCCGCAAGGTCCCATCGAAGAGCGCATGCAACGCCTCCATTCTTGGTAATCGCTTCCACGGTCTTCTTCGCGGCATCGGCATCGATGTCTGCAACCGCTACACGTACCCCTTCCGCCGCCAGTGATTGGGAAATTGCTCCACCCAGCCCACCACCAGCGCCCAAAACCAACGCCACCTTGCCGTCAATACCAAGCTTCATTCTTTGCTCCAAGGTTGGGCCGTTCCACGACCCTCAGATAAAAACCCTTCAGTCAACGAGTCTCCAGCACCTCGTTCCCGTGCATCTCCTGCGCCGTCGGCCCACGTGTCGTCGGGTTGCGCATCAGGATTGCCGCGAGTAACGCAGCCGAGAACGTCAACGCAGGTAGCCCCGAAAGGCGACACTGTCGTGGCGAACTCAGACTGCGATGCTTGACGGGAAAGCGTTCTCTGCAACATCTGCTTCCTCCGCGCCCACACATTCGTCAGGGTTTCCGGCGGCTGGGACATTGCGGATCGCCATTTGAAGAAGCTCGGCGAAGTGCTTGACCTCCCGTCCCGCTCCTTGCCGAATCTGCTCTCGACAACTGAATCCGTTTGTCAGAATCACCGTGTCAGCAGCTGCCGCACGCACTGCGGGTAGCAAGACCTCCTCACCGATACGCATCGAGAGTTCCACGTGATCCGGATTAAAGCCAAACGACCCAGCCATTCCACAGCATCCGCTATCGAGAAGCTTCCAGCTCGCGCCCATCTTCTCGAGCAGTGCCGTCTCGCCGGCGGTACCGAAAATGGACTTCTGATGGCAATGCGCGTGAACCAGGACATCTACGTCCATGCGTGGAGGCTCATACCCATGCTGGTGCAGGAAATCAGGAAGAAGCCAAACCTTCGACGCCAGCATGCGGGCTCGCGGATCATTCGGAAGCTGACGCAAGAGCTCATCCTTGAAGACCGATAGGCAACCAGGTTCGAGACCCACAATGCCGACCGCTTCACCGGACTCCAGCATCGGAGTAACAGCGTCAAGCACCTCACGCAGCTTTGCACGTGCCAAGTCCAGCAATCCGAAGTCATAGAGCGGTCGACCACAGCACAGGTTCTTCTTCGGTGGAAGCTCTGCAGAGAACCCCGCGTGTTCCAGGACCTCTACTGCTGCGTGTGCAATCTCTGGATGGAAACTCTCCGCAAAGGTGTCGACCCAGAGAATGACGCGCCGCTGCGTCTGCACACTCGAATCTGGCTTACGCGTTGAGAACGCCTTGCGGAACGGCTGCAAAGCGAATGCAGGAAGGTTCCTGTCTGCGGCGATGCCGGCGAGCCGTCTGGAAATAGCTCGCAGCACGGGAGTTTGCGTAAAGATGTTTGCCAACCGTGGCAGCCGCGTGGCCACAGGGGCCCAATCACCGATGCGCCCCATGAACAGCGCTTGGCGAGGGCGACGACGTCCCTCGTAGTAGTGCGACAAGAACTCTGCCTTGTATGTCGCCATATCGACGTGCGTCGGGCAATCGCTACGGCAGCCTTTGCAGGACAGGCAGGTGTCAAGAGCTTCCTTGACGGATTCGCTCTTCCATCCGTCTTTAATCACGTCTCCCTGGAGCATCTCCCAGAACAGCCTGGAACGTCCTCGCGTCGAATACCGCTCCTCCCTGGTAGCTCGATAGCTGGGGCACATGGTGTTGCCCTTGAGGGTTCGGCACCGCCCCATTCCCACACATCGCTCCACGGCCCGCTGCATGCCATCACCTTCAGCACTGCGGAAGGCGATTTTTGTCTGTAGCGTGACGACCTTGTACTCTGGCCCGGCTCGCAAGTTCTCGTCCATCCGGTTTGCATGGACGACCTTTCCTGGATTTAGCCTGTTCTCCGGGTCCCAGATTGCCTTGAATTGCTCCATGGCAGCCATGACTTCAGGGCCAAACATGATTGGCAGGAACTCTGCTTTTGCCTGTCCGTCGCCATGCTCCCCTGAAAGCGAGCCGCCATACTCAACCACAAGCTCGGCCGCTTCTCGCGTAAACGCCCGCCACTCCTGGATACCCTCGTAGGTAGAAAGCTTGAATGTGATGCGCGAATGCACACACCCATCGCCAAAATGACCGAACAAGGATGTCTTGTAGCCGTAGCGGTCGACAAGCGATTGGAAGGCCCGCAGATAGTCGCCAAGCCGCGCCGGGTCCACGGCGGCGTCCTCCCAGCCTACTTGGGGATCGGGCTCACCCGGCTCAATGGAAAGCTGGGTGGCAGACGAGCCTGTTTCGCGAATCAACCAGATGCGCTTTTGCATTCCCGCATCGGTTACGAGCTTCGACGATGGCCGCGGTCCGGTAGTTCGCGTTGCGAAGTGCGACGCCGCACTTTGGGCTAGAGCAATCGCGTCTTCGGCAGTGTCGGCGCCAAACTCGAGCACAACCCATGCGTCCCCTTCTGGCAGCAATGCAATTTCCTCGGCACGGAGCCCTCGGGCTTGTAGGCCGCGGATAATCTGCCGGTCTAGCCCTTCGATTGCGATAGGACCGAAGCGCGTGTATTCGGGTACGGCGTCGCCAGCAAGATAGATGTCCGGAAATCCAAGAATCAGTGCCACGCGCTTAGGCGGGCTCTTCACCAGCCGGACACGAGCACGCAAGGTCAATGCACAGGTTCCCTCGGTACCTACGAGCGCGCGAGCTAGATTGAAGTCGTTCTCTGGTAGCAACTGGTCGAGGTTGTAGCCCGAAACACGCCGCTTTATATCCGGAAATCGCGAGCGGATGCGCTCCTGTTCACTATCCCGCAACGCGCGCAGGTTGGCATAGATTTCTCCCTTACGCCCGCCGGCCGCGATGATCTGATCCAACTCATCATCGCTGGTGGGGCCTACCCAGAAACGCTCGCCGTCATAGGTCAGCACCTCCAAAGCGATGACGTTTTCTAGGGTCTTGCCCGCCATGACCGAATGGGCACCGCAGGAGTTGTTACCAATCATCCCTCCAAGCGTGCACCGACTATGCGTAGATGGATCGGGGGCAAACGTCAGCCCATGTTGTTCCGCCGCTTCGCGCAACGTGTCGCAGACTATGCCGGGCTCTACAAGGGCCGTACCTGCGACAGGATCGAGTTCAAGTAGCTGGTTGCAATGCCGTGAAAGGTCAAAAACGACTGCGACATTGACGCACTGGCCGTTCATCGAGGTGCCAGCTCCGCGCGTCAATACAGGCGCACCATGGCGGCGGCAAATCTCCACGCCCAACACAAACTCGTCGAGAGACTTGGGCACGACGACGCCAATCGGTACCTGCCGGTAGTTCGACGCATCCGACGCGTAAACGGCCCGATGTGCTTCGTCAAATCGTACGGAGCCCGCGAGGCTCTCACGTAAATCCCGCTCGAGCGCTGCCCAGACGGACGCGTCGGTAGAAAGTGCTTTATGCTGCATGTGGGTACCTACTTTGTCTCCGGCTTGCCTCTTGACGGGGGCAGCGCCTCTTCTGCGACTTGCACGCTAGGGGTTTCCCGAGGTGCGGTGGTGCGTTTTCAGGAATCGGTAGAATGAGGGGCGAATCAGTGGACTCGCCCCATCTGTGGCCGCCGAGCCCTTGTTTTATTGGATTCTGGGCGAATCGACGTCAAGCTTCAAACGAGTCTTTTCGGTGCTATGCAGGAGTATTTGGAATGAATCCGAGGCGTTTGACCCCCTCAATGTCCCTATTGCTGGCCTTTGACGCTTCAGCCAGGCATCTGAGTTTCACACGCGCAGCCGACGAACTCGCCACGACGCAAAGCGCGGTCAGCAAGCAAGTACAGGCGCTTGAGGAGCTCGTTGGGGTGGAGCTATTCATTCGGTCAGGCCGAAAAATCACCCTCACCGACGTCGGGTCCATGTACCAGAGGGAGCTAGTTGGGCATCTGACTGGAATTCGAAATGCCACCCTGCAGGTGATCGCATATCGCAACGGCGGGGGCTCCCTGCAATTGGCTGTGCTGCCGACCTTCGCGACGAAGTGGTTGATGCCGCGGCTGCACGAGTTCTACGCGTCTCACGGCCAAGTTGAGCTCCATGTTCACTCACGTATTGGCCAAATTGACACGGACAAGTCCGGCATGGACGCATTCATTGCCGTCGGCGATGGCACTTGGCCGGGATGTGAGTCACACCTTCTTCAGAATGAGGAACTGGTGCCCATCATCAGTCCGCAACTGGCAAAGAGCGCCCCCATCCACGAGGTCGCCGACTTAGCCAATCATTTCTTGTTGCGGATTACTGCTCGGCCAGACGCGTGGCAGCGCTGGCTTGGTGCACAAAGCGTAAATACGGGACGGCTGCGCTACGGCCCGACTTTCGAACTCACCTCTCACCTCATCCAGGCCGTGACTGCCGGTATCGGTGTCGGTTTGGTTCCGCGCTATTTCGTCCAGGACGAGCTCGAAGCGGGAACGGTCGCAATTGCAGTGCAAAGCAGCGTGCCAAGCAATCTCGGCTACTACCTGGTATATCTGCGCGATCGCGCAAAATACCCACCCCTCCTACAGTTCAGGGATTGGCTATTGGCATCAGCCCACAGGCCTTTGGTGTAAGCGCGACGAGTTCCACCTTGACGCCATCAAAGGTGGCTCGATCCGGTTCGGCTAGGCAGATAAAAACGTATTGAATCGGGACATGCACACGACAGAGAACTTCGTCGTATTTAATCTCCACACCCCGGCATAAATTTCTTCGCCAAACCCCAATCATGCATGCCTTGCACACGTATACTATAAAGTCACACGTCGGCCGCGCGCAAAGCCGCCCGACGGTAGGGCCGCCCTTCTCGCCTGGAAGGCTTCGGTGGTGACCGCCCCATTGGTCGGCTTGATACGGCAGCGATGGGGGGAAACTGGTTGCTGTGGGGGAAGAGCTGAGACGACCAGCACGCGGGCGAAGATAGCGCGTGGCTCGAAATGACTGTCGGAGCTGTCCAGGCTATGGACCGTGGAAGGAGCCGACATCTTGAATGCAGGGGGCCTTCGGCATTCCCTTTCATACCTCAAGAAGGATATCCTCACAAAAGCATTGCATCTCCTTACGTGAGGATATGTATTAGGTTATTCCAGTAAATATCAACGCTAAGAAATCGTACCGGAATAACCTCCGTACACGTTCGCGATCTTTTCAGCCCCCTCTTTCGCGTGCACGTTGCCCGCTTCGCGGTCGGGCAGCCAGGGAGGACAGGTTTAAGGGCGCACGTATTTTCTTGCGCCGCTCCGGACTCAAAACGGGCCTCGGGGTCGGGGTTTCGAATCACGGCTTTGGGGTCTCAGGCACGCCTGGCCTCTGGCCTCAGAGTTTCGTTTTCCGTGTCTCGGGTCTCG
>NZ_PJRP01000021.1 GCF_002858765.1 Cupriavidus pauculus | reverse complement strand
AAGTCGTCGTACAACGCATGGTCGTTGTAGAACGCGCAGACATCCTGCGTCAGCGGATCAAGCGTGCGCCCCAGCGTGGACCACGCCCGGCCGTACGTGCTGTGCGAATGCGCGGCGGCCACGGCGTCTTCGCGCGTCTGGTGCACGCGCGAGTGGATGGCAAAGGCCGCCGCATTCACCGGATAGTCGCCCTCCACCACGTTGCCGTGGTGATCGCAGCGAATCAGGTTCGACACCTTGACGTGGCTGAAATGCACGCCAAACGGGTTGACCCAGAACGTGTCGGTGAACTCGGGGTCGCGCGCCGTGATATGGCCGGCCACGCCTTCGTCAAACCCGAATTTGGAGAACAGCCGGAACGCCGCCGCCAGCCGCTGCTTGCGATGCAGCCGCTCCTGGGCCGGGGTATCGAACTTGGGCGGGCGCGGCAGATTGCGGTAGCGGGCCTTGACCTCTTCGGACAGGCCAGCGGCCATGTCGTCCTTGTCGGCGGCGGTTTGCGGGGCGTTCATGGCTGTCTCCTGTTCTTTTGTGGGATTGGGGTGCCGCTCAGGCCAGCTTCACCAGCTGCTTGCCGAAGTTCTTGCCCTTCAGCAGGCCGATGAACGCGTCCGGCGCGCTGGCCAGGCCTTCCGCGATGCTCTCGCGGAACTTGATCTTGCCCTGCGCCACAAAGCCGCCCAGTTCCTTGAGCGCCTGCGGCCAGACGTCCATGTGTTCGGACACGATAAAGCCCTCGATCTTGCAGCGCGAGACCAGGATGGCGCGCGGGTTGCGGATCGGCATGTCCTGGCCGTCGTAGCCGGCGATCAGGCCGCACACGGCGATGCGCGCGAACGGGTTCAGGCGGGCCAGCACCACGTCGAGGATGTCGCCGCCCACGTTCTCGAAGTAGCCGTCGATACCCTTGGGGGTCACGGCCTTGACCATCGCGTAGAGCTCCTTGGCGTCCTTGGCCGCCTTGTAGTCCACGCAGGCGTCGAAGCCCAGTTCATTGGTCACGTAATCGCACTTGTCCTTGCCGCCGGCCACGCCAACCACGTAGCAGCCAGCCAGCTTGGCCAGTTGGCCAACCACGCTGCCCACCGCGCCCGAGGCCGCGCTAACGACGATGGTCTCGCCTGCCTTCGGAGCGATGATCTTGTTCAGGCCATACCAGGCCGTCACGCCGGGCATGCCGACCGAGCCCAGGTAGGCAGACAGCGGGATATGCGTGGTATCGACCTTCTGCATGCCGCCGCCATCGGTCACGCCGATTTCCTGCCAGCCGAACATGCCGACGACCTTGTCGCCGACGTTCCACTTCGGGTTCTTGCTGGCGATGACTTCGCCCACGGTGCCGCCGATCATGACCTCGCCCAGCGGCTGGGGGTCGGCGTACGACTTGCTGTCGCTCATGCGGCCGCGCATGTACGGGTCCAGCGACAGGAAATGGTTGCGCACCATGACCTGGCCGTCGGCCAGTTCCGGCACGGCCACCTCTTCCAGACGGAAATTCTCGGGCGTGACGGCTGCGGCCGGACGCGACGCCAGAACGATGCGCTTGTAGGTTTGCTTCGACATGTGGGTTCCTTCGCTCGGTTTGCGCCTGGTTTGCGCGGTTTGCGTAATGAAAGGCCAACTAGTGGCGCGACGGGATCAACCGTCGGCGCCCGAATCCGCCGCCCCGGTTTCCCGCTTGGGCGGCATGCGCTTGATGTACTTGAACGTGCCCGAGGCCTTCGACACGATCTTGCCGTCGGCGTCGACAATCTCGCCTTCGCAGAACACCATCGTCGACGTGCGATGCACGGTCTGGCCGCGCGCGGTCAGCTTGCCGCGTCCCGGCGCCATGAAGCTCGTCTTCATTTCGATGGTGACCACGCCCCGCCCTTCGGCGTCCGACGACCGGCCCGCGATGGCCATGGCCACATCAAGCAGCGTCATGATGACGCCGCCGTGCGCCATGTCCCAGCTGTTCTGGTGGCGCGTCTGCAGATCAAGTTCGATCTCGCTGCGGCCGCCTTCCATGTAGTTGCACAGCACGCCGAGATCGGCCAGGAACGGAATATTGAGTTGGCGTTGGGTCATGATTGGGGGCAATAAGAAAAACCTTCGGCCTGGATTATGCGCCTGGTCTACTCCCCTTCCCGCATGGGGAGAGAGTAGCAGGCCCAAGGCGCCTAGACTGCGCTGACGCCGCCATCCACCGCCAGGATCTGCCCCGTGATGTGCTTGCCGGCGTCGGACGCGAACAGCAACGCGGCGCCCTTCAGGTCTTCGTCGTCGCCCAGGCGGTGCAGCGGCACGCCCTCGCACATCTTGTCCACGCCCAGGCGGTCCAGCGACCCCTTGGTCATCTTCGACGGGAAGAAGCCCGGTGCCAGCGCGTTGACCGTGATGTTGTGCTCGCCCCATTCGCCGGCCAGCGTGCGCGTGAAGTTGATGACCGCGCCCTTCGACGTGTTGTAGGCAATCGTCTCCATCGAGCCCGGCGGGTTGCCACCCAGGCCAGCAATCGACGCCACATTGATGATGCGGCCATAACGGCGCGGGATCATCGACAGCTTGCCGATCTTCTGCGACAGCAGAAACAGGCCGCGGATGTTGAGATTCATCACCTTGTCCCAGGCCTCGATCGGATGATCCTCGGCCGGCGCACCCCACGTCGCCCCCGCGTTGTTGACGAGGATGTCGACGTGGCCAAGCTTGGCCAGCGCCTCGTCCACCAGGCGGGCGATTTCGTCGTCGCGCGAGCCATCGGCGGCAATCCAGTCGGCCTCGATGCCGCGCGCCTTCAGATGCGCCTGCGCCGATTGCAGTTCGTCGGCCTTGCGCGCCGACAGCACCACGCGCGCGCCCTGCTCGCCCAGTGCCTCGGCAATCTGCAGGCCCAGCCCGCGCGAGCCGCCGGTAATCAGCGCGGTACGCCCCTTGAGGTCGAACAGTTGCTGGATGGTTCTCATGAGTGTCTCCGTCTCTCTATTTTGCATTTTCGCAAGTCGCCAAAAACGAAGCGAAGCGGTTTTGGCCAGGCGCGCGACCGCAGACAGTACACAAGGTACGGCAAGGTCGCGCAACGACGCCAGAATCGTTTTTGGCGGCTTGCCATTTAAAACCAGGCATCCTGCATGTCGAGGGTCGTGCGGTCCAGCGAGGCCAGCAGGTCCAGCTGCGGATACACCTTCGGCAGCTCGAACTGGAAGAAGTACGCCGTCGCGGCGAGCTTGCCGCGATAGAAGTCGGCATCCTCGCCCTGCGCACCGGCCAGCGCCGCCTGCGCCACCAGCGCCTGTTCCAGCCAGATCCACGACACCACGACGTGGCCGAACGCCTCCAGATAGACGGACGCATTGGCCAGCGTCACGCTCGGATCGCCGGCCGACCACAGCGTCTGCGTGACCTCCGCCAGGCGCGCGGCGGCGGCGCCCAGCGCGCATGCCTGTTCGCCCAGCGTCTTGTTGCCGCTGGCGGTTGCGCGTTCGCAGGTCGCCTGCACGCGCTGCCCAAGCAACTGGAAGGCCGCCCCATCCTGCATGACCACCTTGCGGCCCAGCAGGTCCAGGCCCTGGATGCCGTGCGTGCCTTCGTGGATCGGATTCAGGCGGTTGTCACGATAGAACTGCTCGACGTTGTACTCGCGCGTGTAGCCATAGCCACCATGCACCTGGATGGCCAGGCTGTTGGCTTCCAGGCACCATTGCGACGGCCAGCTCTTGGCGATCGGCGTCAGGATATCGAGCAGCAGCGACAGCTCGCGCTGCCTTGCCGTCTCGCCGGCGGCCTTCGCGGCATGTTCGTCGTCCACCAGCCGCGCGCAATACAGGTTCAGCGCCAGACCGCCTTCGACATAGCTCTTCTGTGCCAGCAGCATGCGGCGCACGTCGGCGTGCTCCACCAGCTTGACCTGCGGGCTGGCCGGGTCCTTGCCCTGCGGCCCGACCGGGCGGCCCTGCGGGCGGTTGCGGGCGTAGTCGAGCGCGTGCAGGTAGCCCGTGTAGCCCAGCGCCACCGCGCCCAGGCCCACGCCGATACGCGCCTCGTTCATCATGTGGAACATGCACGCCAGGCCCTTGTGCGGCTCGCCTACCAGGTATCCGATCGCGCCGGCCTTGCCGTCCGGGCGGTATTTCATGCCCTCGCCAAAGTTCAGCAGGCAGTTGGTGGTACCGCGGTAGCCCATCTTGTGGTTCAGGCCGGCCAGCACCACGTCGTTGTGCTCGCCAAGCGAGCCGTCCGCGTTGACGAGGTACTTCGGCACGATGAACAGCGAGATGCCCTTCACGCCGGGGATTAGCTTGCCGTCGGGCCCCGGGATCTTGGCCAGCACCAGGTGCACGATGTTGTCGGACAGTTCGTGCTCGCCGGCGGAGATCCACATCTTGTTGCCGCGCAGCCGGTATTGCTGGCCCAGCGGCGATTCGCCCTCGTAGTCGGCGCGCGTGGTGACGTCCGACAGCGACGACCCGGCCTGGGGCTCCGACAGGCACATCGTGCCGAAAAACCGGCCCTCAAGCTCCGGCCGCACGAAGGTGTCGATCTGTGCCGGCGTGCCGTGGGTCAGCAGCAGGTTGGAATTGCCGATGGTCAGGAACGGGTACGAACTCGTGCCGACGTTGGCAGCCTTGAAATACGCGAACGCGGCTTTTTCCAGCGTGACCGGCAGTTGCATGCCGCCGTACTCGTAGTCCTGCCCGGCGGCCATCAGGCCGGCCTCGCAGAACGCCTTCAGCGCGGTCTTGACTTCGGGGATGATCGTGACGGTCTCGCCATCGAAGTGCGGCTCGTGGGCATCGCTCTTCTTGTTGTGCGGCGCGAACAGGTCTGTGGCGATCTTTTCGCAGGTGTCCAGCGCGGCGTCGAAGGTTTCGCGCGAGTGGTCTGCAAAACGGGGAATCTGGGTCAGTGACTCGGCGTTGAGCCATTCGTACAAAACGAAATTGAGGTCACGACGGGAGAGAATCAGCGACATGGAATGCGAGGCTCCGGGCTGAAGCGAAGGGCAGGCATGGCCTTCGATATGCGATGGAAAGCTCCCCTTTCTTGTGCGCGGAGAGGGGTCGGGGGAGAGGGTTAGCCGCACCACCTGCGATGTCGCAAGGCGATTCGCCTGCCCTCTCCCCTGCCCCTCTCCCGCAAGCGGGATAGGGGAACTACATCCCGTGTGCTTACAGGACCTCGAACAGGCCGGCGGCACCCTGGCCGCCGCCGATGCACATCGTCACCACGACATACTTGACGCTGCGACGCTTGCCTTCGATCAGCGCATGGCCAACCAGACGCGCGCCGGACACACCGTACGGGTGGCCCACGGCGATGGCGCCGCCGTTCACGTTCAGGCGATCCATCGGAATGCCGAGCTTGTCGGCGCAGTACAGCACCTGCACGGCGAACGCTTCGTTCAGCTCCCACAGGCCGATGTCCTCGACCTTCAGGCCCGTCTTCTTCAGCAGCTTCGGCACCGCGAACACCGGGCCGATACCCATTTCATCGGGTTCGCAACCGGCTACGGCGAAACCGCGGAACACGCCCAGCGGCTGCAGGCCCTTGGCGGCCGCCACGCGGGCGTTCATCACCACGGCTGCCGACGCGCCGTCCGAGAACTGCGACGCATTGCCGGCGGTGATGACGCCGCCGGGCATTGCCGTACGGATCTTCGACACGGCTTCCAGCGTGGTGTCGGCGCGGATGCCTTCGTCGGCGTCGATCGTCACTTCCTTGGTCAGCAGCTGACCCGTGGCCTTGTCGGCCACGCCTGCCAGCACCGTCATCGGCACGATCTCGTCCTTGAACTTGCCGGCTTCCAGGGCAGCGGCGGCACGCAGCTGGCTCTGCACGCCGTACTCGTCCTGGCGTTCCTTCGAGATGTTGTAGCGCTTGGCCACGTTCTCGGCGGTCTGCAGCATGCTCCAGTAGATTTCCGGCTTGTTCTTGTTCAGCCAGCTTTCCTGGATCATGTGGCGGTTCATCTCCTGCTGGACGCAGGAGATCGATTCCACACCGCCGGCCACGAAGATATCGCCTTCGTCGGCGATCACGCGCTGCGCAGCCATGGCGATGGTCTGCAGGCCGGACGAGCAGAAGCGGTTCACGGTGGCGCCGGGCACGGTTACCGGGCAACCAGCGCGCAGGGCGATCTGGCGTGCAATGTTGGCGCCGGTGGCGCCTTCGGGGTTGGCACAGCCCATCAGCACGTCTTCCACTTCACCGGCTTCGATCTTGGCGCGCGCAATGGCGTGCTGGACGGCGTGGCCGCCCAGGGTGGCGCCGTGGGTCATGTTGAAAGCGCCCTTCCAGCTCTTGGCCAGCCCGGTACGGGCCGTGGATACGATGACTGCCTCGTTCATGTGTTGCTCCTCGGTATCTTGGTGTCTCTAGCTAACTAGCTAACTTGCGAGAAATATTCGGTATGTCGACGTGAAGCGTCAGGATTCAGGGAGCCATGGGTTGTGGTTCGCACTACCGGCCAGCACCGCCGCGGAAGTCGTGCGCTGGACGCCGGCCGCGGCCAGATCCTGCCAGGCGCGAGCCAGGGATCCGTCCAGGTCGATCGCCCGGCAGGCGTCTTCCACGACCACCGCATCGAAGCCCGCCGCGCGCGCATCGAGCGCGCTCCAGGCCACGCAGTAGTCGGTCGCCAGCCCAACGCAGACCACGCGCCGGACGCCCTGCTCGCGCAGGTAGCCGCCCAGACCGGTCCTTGTCGTGCGATCCGCTTCCAGGAAGGCGCTGTAGCTGTCCACGCCGGCATGGTGACCCTTGCGGATCAGCAGCCGCGCATGCGGAACATGCAGGTCCGCATGCAGCGCGGCGCCCGGCGTGTCCTGCACACAGTGGTCGGGCCACAGCACCTGCTCGCCATACGGCAGCATGGTGGTCTGGAACGGCGCGCGCCCGGCATGGCTGGTGGCAAACGACGCATGTCCGGCCGGATGCCAGTCCTGCGTCAGCACCACATGCTCGAATGCCGGGGCCAGCCGGTTGATGACGGCCACGACTTCATCCCCCTGCGGCACGGCCAGCGCGCCACCGGGCATGAAGTCATTCTGCACGTCCATCACCAGCAGGCAATCCTGCGCGCCGTAGGCCATGGTTCCCTATCCCTTCGTTTCAGGTCGTCGTGACTCAGCCGTTGAAGCCCTTGCCCTCGTCGGCCAGCTTCTGCAGCAGCGGGGCCACCTTCCAGGCTTCGCCGTGGTAACCCTTGGCGTAGCGCTTCATGGACTGGGCCACGTTGAACAGGCCAACCTGGTCTGCGTAGAGCATCGGGCCGCCGCGGAACAGCGGGAAGCCGTAGCCGGTCAGGTAGACCATGTCGATGTCCGATGCCTTCGACGCAATGCCTTCTTCCAGGATCTTGGCGCCTTCGTTCACCAGTGCGAACACCAGGCGTTCGACGATTTCCTCATCGGAAATCTTGCGGCGCGTGATGCCCAGTTCCTTCGAGTGCTCGACGATCATCTCGTTGACCTGTGCATTCGGGTACGGCTTGCGGTCGCCCGCCTTGTAGTCGTACCAGCCCGCGCCGGTCTTCTGGCCGAAGCGGCCCATCTCGCAAAGCTTGTCGGCGGTCTTCGAGTACTGGATGTCCGGCTTGTCCACCGCGCGACGCTTGCGGATGGCCCAGCCGATGTCGTTGCCAGCCAGATCGCCCATGCGGAACGGGCCCATGGCAAAGCCGAACTTCTCGATGGCGCGGTCCACCTGCTCGGGCAGCGCGCCTTCGTCCAGCAGGTAGCCAGCCTGGCGGCTGTACTGCTCGATCATGCGGTTGCCGATGAAGCCGTCGCAGACGCCCGAGACCACGGCCGTCTTCTTGATCTTCTTGGCGATCTGCATGACGGTGGCCAGCACGCCCTTGCTGGTCTTCTCGCCGCGCACCACTTCCAGCAGCTTCATGACGTTGGCCGGGCTGAAGAAGTGCATGCCGACCACGTCCTGCGGCCGCTTGGTGAACGAGGCAATCTTGTTCACATCGAGCGTGGACGTGTTGGAGGCCAGGATCGCGCCGTCCTTCATCACTTCGTCCAGCTTCTTGAAGACGATTTCCTTGACACCCATTTCCTCGAACACGGCCTCGATGACCATGTCGGCGTCCTTGATGTCGTCATAGGACAGCGAGGTGGTCAGCAGGCCCATGCGCTGCTCGACCTTTTCCTGCGTGAGCTTGCCCTTCTTGGCGCTGTTCTCGTAGTTCTTGCGGATCGTGCCCACGCCGCGGTCCAGCGCTTCCTGCTTGGTTTCCAGCATCGTCACCGGGATGCCGGCGTTCAGGAAGTTCATCGTGATGCCGCCGCCCATCGTGCCGGCGCCGATCACGGCAACCTTCTCGATCTTGCGGACCGGGGTGTCGCCGGGCACATCGGGAATCTTGCTGGCGGCACGCTCGCCAAAGAAGGCATGGCGCAGCGCGCGCGATTCCGGCGTACCCACCAGGTACATGAAGCCCTCGCGCTCTTCCTTCAGACCCGCTTCAAACGGCTTGAGCGAGGCAGCCACGGCCTCCACGCACTTCGACGGGGCCGGGAAATTCTTGGCCACGGCCGCCACGGTGTTCTTGGCGAAAGCCAGGAAGCCTTCGGCGTTCTCGTGGCGCACCTTCAGGTCGCGCACCTTCGGGTACGGGCCCGGGGCGGCGGCCACGTTCTGGGCGAACTTGACGGCGGCGGGCAGCACGTCGCCATCGACTAGTTCGTCGAACAGCTTCGAGCCAGCGAATTTTTCCGAGGGGATGGCCGTGCCGGACACGATCATGTTCAGCGCGTGCTCCAGGCCGATCAGGCGCGGCAGGCGCTGCGTGCCGCCCGCGCCGGGCAGCAGGCCCAGCTTGACTTCGGGCAGCGCGATCTGCGCGCCCTTGGCGGCCACGCGGTAGTTGCAGCCCAGGGCCAGTTCCAGGCCGCCGCCCATGGCGACGGAGTGGATGGCAGCCACGACCGGCTTGGTCGACGCTTCCAGCGCGCGGATCACCGAATGCAGCGTCGGCTCCTGCGTGGCCTTGGGGGTATTGAATTCACGGATGTCGGCGCCGCCCGAGAACGCCTTGCCAGCGCCGGTAATGACGACAGCCTTGACGGCGGTATCGTCCAGCGCACGGGTCAAGCCTTCGACGATGCCCAGTCGGGTGCTGTGACCGAGGCCGTTGACCGGGGGATTGTCGAGCGTGATAACGGCTACGCCGTCCTGTACCTGATACTGCGCTGTCATACGCCTTCCTTTGGTATTTGCGAGCCCTTCGTCTTCCTAGGGGCTCATGGGTTGTCTCGGGATTCGAATTCTCGAATACAGTTCTTGCTCTGGTACGGCCGGAACTTCGGGCCCGGCTATCCAACGGCCCGCAATCCCTTGCGCCACAAGCCATTCGGCTCGAAAGCGGGACAAGCATACACAAAATAGCACGGTCGTTCAATTTCAATTTTCGACCACGGAACGGCCGTCATGCGCGCCTTTCATGGCAGCTTTTTCCGGCGTTCATGTTGAGCCTGCGGAAGCGCTGAAACCCTCAGGGGGAACCCGTAGGGCGGACGATGGAATGTGGACCTTTATGGCGCATGAGGCACGTGCCGGTGCGGGGCCGTCGCCCCAGGGGAATTTTTGACAGAGCCCTCCAATCGAAAAAAGGCGACGCGATGCCAGCCGCGTCCCTGCCGGGCAGCGTCTCAACAGCCTCCGACTTACGCCACCAGGACCATGCGCTCCCCTTGGCAATAACCTTCCCTGTGCTAAGGTTTATACGACCTATTCGATGGGGCGACGGTCGGGCGCCACCACCGCCAAATGGGAGGCGCGGGAAGCATGGCACGTCTGAACATAGAAGGACGAGAAATCGCGGCGCCGGCCAACTGCTCCATCCTGCAGGCGTTCATCCACGCGGGCGAGACGCTGGTCGAAGGTGTTGGCTGCATGGGCCAGGGGGTGTGCGGCTCCTGCCGGGTCATGGTCCGGCGCCAGGGCGAGCCGGAGGTAAAGACCGCGCTGGCGTGCGAGACGATGGTCGAAGACGGCATGCAGGTCGCCTTTCTTGACTACTTCACCTCTTCGTCGCGCCATGTCTATCGGATCGAGGATATCGGCGACAGCTGGCAGATCCTGGGCACGATTGCCGAGACCTTTCCGGAGGCAGCCCACTGCCGGCACTGCAGCGGATGTGACCGCGCCTGTCCCAAGCAGCTCGATGTCCAGCGCGGCGTCAATCTTGCCGTGGCCGGCGAATTGGCGGAATCGGCTAAGGTCTTCGACGAATGTGTCATGTGCAACCTTTGCACGCTGGCCTGCCCCGAACTGATCCAGCCCAACCACCTTGGCCTGTTCGTACGGCGGATGATCGCTTCGCTTTCGCTGCGGCCGGCGAACCTGATGCAGCGGTTGCAGCAGATCGAGCGTGGCGAAATGGCGATCGATCTGGACGCGCCCGGCGCGCATCCCCCTCAACAAGGCTGAGACCCGACAAACCATGGCCGCCAGCATCCCCTATGAGGAAGCATGCCGCCGCTACCAGCGTGGCGCGACGCCCACCATGCGCGACGACGGGACTTCCGTTGAGGCACTGCTCAAGGCCTACCACCCGGATCACGGGCCGAATGCCAGAGTGGCCCTGTCCGTCGGCCCGAACCGTGGCGACCCTTGCCAGCCAGACCTGGCGCGCAGCCTCCAGGCCAACGCGCTGATCGATGACGTCGATATAGCCGGCGCGCAACTGGTCACGACCGATGTCCTGGTCATTGGCGGCGGCGGCGGTGGCTGCGCTGCGGCGCTGACTGCCGCCGCGCAAGGCGCCCAGGTCATCCTTGCCACCAAACTGCGCCTGGGCGACAGCAACACCGTGATGGCCGAAGGGGGCATCCAGGCAGCCATCGGCGAGGACGACAGCCTGCAAATGCATTTCGAGGACACCCTGCGCGCCGGCCATTTCTGCGCAGACCGCGAACTCGTGGCGCAAATGGTCTCGGACGGTCCGGACGTCATCCGGTGGCTGATCCGGCTGGGCATGATGTTCGACCAGACGGAAGACCGCACAATCGGTGGCAACCTGCTGCGCAAGAAGCCCGGCGGGGCATCAGCGGCGCGCATCCTGTCCTATCGCGACTACACCGGACTGGAAATGATGCGCGTGCTGCGCGAGGCGGTGGATCTGGATGCCGGCGTCGCCGTATGGAACCGCTGCCCCGTGGTCGAATTGCTGTCCGACGAGCGCGGGCGCTGCGCCGGAGCCGTGATCTACAACCTCGAATGGGGTGCCTTCGTGCTGGTGCGCGCCCGTGCGGTGATCCTGGCTACAGGCGGCGCCGGCCGGCTGCATCTGAATGCGTTCCCGACGTCCAACCACTATGGCGCCACGGCCGACGGCCTGGTACTGGCCTATCGCATGGGCGCCCGCCTGCGGGAACTGGACTCGTTCCAGTACCACCCTACCGGCATCGCCTATCCGCCCCACCTGGCGGGCGGCCTTATCTCCGAGGCCGCCCGCTCGGCCGGGGCGAAACTGATCAATGGCGAGGGGGAACGATTCGTGGACGAACTCAAGCCGCGCGATGTCGTGGCCTCGGCCATCCTGCGCGAGTGCGCGGAAGGTCGCGGCATCGGCCGTGACGGACAGGTTGGCGTGTTTCTCGATACGCCCACGCTTGAACTGGAAAGCCCCGGCATCCTTGCCAAACGCCTGGTGACCCTGACCCATCTCGCGCACAAATGCGGGCATGACGCCGCACAGGAGCCCTTTCTGGTCTATCCAACGCTGCACTACCAGAACGGTGGGCTGGCCATCGACAAGGACGGCGCCACGAACGTGGCAGGTCTGTATGGCGTGGGCGAAGTCACGGGCGGCATCCACGGACGCAACCGGCTGATGGGCAACGCCCTGCTGGACATCCTGAGCATGGGGCGCCGGGCCGGCGCCAAGGCGGCGGAATCGGTGCGCGGCGCCCTGCCCAGCCGCGCCGGCATCGGCCACGTGCACGCATGGCAGCGCGAATTGACGCTGGCCGGCCTGCCGTTGCACGTCCAGGCGCCGCAGCTTTTTCCCGGCTACGCGCATTTCGATCTGCGTGTCGATGCCGGCCTGCGCGCCGGGGCGCGAGGCCGTACGGTCGGCAGCCTGCGATGAGCCACGCCATGGAACGCCCGGACAAGGTCCTGCTGAATGAGAACATCCGGGTCGGTGCCGACCTGGATGCGTGGCTGGCGCATGGTGGCGGCGAAGGACTGGCCCGGGCCCTGACCGATCCAGCCGCGATCATCGGTGAAATCGCACAAGCGGAACTGCGCGGCATGGGCGGCGCCGGATTCCTGACGCACCGAAAATGGGCGCCCGTCGCGGCGGCGCCCGACGGGGACAAATATGTCATCTGCAACGGCAACGAAGACGAGCCGGGCACCTTCAAGGATCGCTTCCTGCTGGAGCACACGCCACACCAGGTGATCGAGGGCGCGCTGATCGCGGCGGCCGCCACCCGGGCTAACCATGTCGTCCTGTACGTCAATCCGCACCAGTTGCAATCGCTGGCGGTTACGCGTCTGGCGGTGCAGCAGTGGCAGACCCTTCCGCTATTCGACCGTCTGGCGGCCGTGGTCGGTGGCGCCGTCTCGCTGCGCGTCATACCCAGCTCGGGCCTGTACATCGGCGGCGAAGAGACGGCAGTGATCGCGAGCGTCGAGGGCGGCTTTCCGTTCCCGCGTCGCAAGCCGCCCTATCCCGCAGAGCACGGCGTCCATGGCGCGCCGACCATCGTGAACAACACCGAGACCCTGGCCCATGTGCCGGGCATCCTGCGCCATGGCGCCCAGTGGTATCGGGATCTCGGTCTGGGCAAGGCGGTGGGCACGAAGCTCTATTCGCTTTCGGGTGACGTGCTGCGCCCAGGGCTGTACGAACTGCCCATGGGGACGAGCCTGGAATCGCTGGTGTTCGGACACGGCGGCGGCATGCTGCAGGGCAAGGAGTTCAAGGCGGTCTTTACGGGCGGCCCGTCGAACACCCTGCTGACCAAACGCGATCTCGACGTGCCGCTTGATTTCGACTCGGTCCGTCAGCGGCGTTCGAGCCTGGGGACCGGGGCCATGATCGTCGTCTCGGAAGGCACCAGCATCGTTCGCAAGGTTGCCGAGTATGTGAGCTTTTTCGCCCAGGGTTCGTGCGGCCAGTGCCCTTCCTGCAAGGGCGGCACCTTCCAGTTGATGCGGCTGCTCAACCGGATCGACACCGGGCGCGGCGTGCGGGCAGACCTTGAGGCGCTGGAAAACCTCTGCCGCATCCTGCCAGGCAGCGGCCGTTGCGGACTGATCGACGGTGCTGTGACCGTAGTGGAAAGCTCCATGCACCAGTTCCGCGAGGAATACGAAAACCTCCTGATGGCCTGACGCCGGCACCGGCCGGGGCTCCGCAAGGCCCACGAACATTGCGCGGTGTCACCAGAATCCCAGCACCTTCCACCAAATACCCCCGACCACGGCGAAGACCGCCAGCTCGAACACGCACATCACCGCGCCAGCCCGCCACCACTGCCCCAGCGTGACGTAGCCGCTGCCGAAGATGATCGGCGACGTACCGGTCGCGTAGTGGGTCAGCGTCATCATGATCGCCGACCCGGCCGTCATCATCAGCATGAATGGCGGAATGTATTCCGGCGGGATCAGATGCGCGCCCACCGTGAGAAACGCGAGCATCATGGCGCTGATATGGGCCGTGGTACTGGCGAACAGGTAGTGAGAGAACACGAAAGCCAGCACCAGTACGGCGGCAATCCCTTTCCATTCCATGCCGCTGGCGGCGATGGCATCGCGCATGTCGGCCGAAAACCAGGCAATCACACCCAGCTTGTTGAGCTGCTCGGCAAGCATCACCAGCGCCCCGAACCAGATCAGCGTGTCCCAGGCGCTCTTTTCGGAGAGCACATCGTCCCAGTCGATCGTCCCGGTGATGATCAGCGCAAAGAGGCCAAGGAAAGCAACCACGGTCGGATCCAGCGTGTAGGCGGGCCCGAAGATCATCGCGGGCAGATTGGCCCACAGGACCAGCATCATCGCGAACACGCCCATCATGACGCGTTCCTTGCCGCTCAGCGGCCCCATGCGCGCAAGCTCGCCGCGCGCGTAGTCGATGGCATTGGGCGTGACCTTCAGTTCCGGAGGGGACAGCACGTAGATGATCAGCGGCATTAAAAGCAGGCAGAGCAGGCCAGGCAGCAGCATGCACAGGGCCCAGGTGGTCCAGGTCAGGTGCAGCGCCTGGCCGCTGGCCTTGGCCACGTAGTCCACCACCAGCGGGTTCGGCGCGGTGGCGGTCAGGAACATGGCGGAGGTAATCGGGTTGGCGTGGTAGTTCACCAGCGCCAGGTATGTCCCGACCTTGCCCTGCGTCCCCTTGGCCGGGTCCGAGTCGAAGGCGCCGGCGATCGACCGCATGATAGGGTGGACGATACCGCCCCCGCGCGCCGTATTGCTTGGGGTGAACGGTGCCAGCACCAGTTCGCAGATGGTAAGTCCGTAGCCAATGCCAACCGTGCGCTTGCCCAGCAGGGCAATGAACATCAGACCGATCCGGTTGCCCAGCCCCGTTTTCTTCAATCCGCGCGAGATCAGGATCGCCACGACGATCAGCCAGATCAGCGGATTCGAGAAACTGCTCAGCGCATCGGCAATGGCGCCCTTCGACGTTGGCGACGTCACCTGCGCCAGCGACACGATCACGATCGCCATCATTGCCATGACGCCGATCGGCATCACCTTGAGGATGATGGCGATAATCGTGGTCAGGAAGATCGCAACCAGGTGCCAGGCCTCGGGCTTCAGCCCCTCTGGAGCGGGAAGGAGCAGCAGTGTTATCAGGACAACCGTGGCGATAATGGCGGGCGTCAGCCGGAACGGTACGACTGACATGAAGTAGCGATACATCGCCATCAACTTGGACAGCATTGGTTTGTACCTCCCACGCGCGGCATGCGGCGAATATCGATGCTCCGATGGCCGGACTTCCCGGCTTTTACCCTCTCCAATATGTGGCGTCGAGTGATTTCAGACAATGGACTTTGGTCCACTTCCCATTGCGGAAACCGCCCGGGTCGGGCATTGCGTCGCGCCACTCGTGCCGCAACCTGCACTTTCGTCGATCAATAGCCCGATTTTCCTTGCGGGGCATGTCTCCGCGTTCGTTCTAGGTCTTTCGGTCCATACCCAAGCCCAACTGCCCGGCACTAAGCTCGCCTTAGCGTGTTCCCGAAAAACGGCGCAGGGATCGAGGTAAATGGCCAGGACGATGCGGTCGATGGCCGGCTTCCGGCACTGAACCAGCAATGGAGACGATCATGGATAAAGCCGAACATTCAAAGCCGCTCTACAAGTCTCTCTACTTTCAGGTCATTACCGCCATTATTCTTGGCGTCATTCTTGGTCACTTCTATCCCCAGACCGGCGAAGCCATGAAGCCGCTGGGCGACGGCTTCATCAAGCTGATCAAGATGATCATCGCGCCGATCATCTTCTGCACGGTCGTCGTGGGCATTGCCGGCATGGAAGATATGAAGAAGGTCGGCAAGACTGGCGGCCTGGCGCTGCTCTATTTCGAGGTCGTCAGCAGCATTGCGCTATTGGTCGGGTTGCTGATCATCAATATCGTCAAGCCCGGTGCAGGCATGAACGTCGACGCTGCCACCCTGGACACCAAGGGCATAGCCGCCTACACCGGCCCCGGCAAGATGCAGGGCACCGTCGATTTCCTGATGAACGTGATCCCCAACACGGTCGTGGACGCGTTCGCCAAAGGCGAAATCCTTCAGGTTCTGCTATTTGCCGTCATGTTCGGCTTTGCGCTGCACAGGTTCGGCGGGCGCGGCACGCTGGTTTTCGATTTCATCGAAAAGTTCTCGCACGTGCTGTTTACCATCGTTGGATACATCATGAAGGTCGCGCCAATCGGGGCCTTCGGCGCCATGGCATTCACCATCGGCAAATATGGCGTGAGTTCGCTGCTCCAGCTTGGCCAGCTCATGGCCACGTTCTACGCCACCTGCCTGCTTTTCATTTTCGTCGTGCTCGGATCCATCGCGCGATTCCATGGGTTCTCGATCTGGAAGTTCATCAAGTACATCAAGGAAGAGCTACTGATCGTGCTTGGCACGTCGTCCTCGGAATCCGTGCTGCCCCGGATGATGGCCAAGCTCGAAAACCTTGGCGCCCGCAAATCGGTGGTCGGCCTGGTGATCCCGACCGGCTACTCCTTCAACCTGGATGGCACATCGATTTACCTGACGATGGCGGCGGTGTTCATCGCCCAGGCCACCAATACCGACATGACCCTGCTCCAGCAACTTACCTTGCTAGCGGTCCTGCTGCTGACCTCGAAGGGCGCCGCCGGCGTAACAGGTAGCGGCTTCATCGTCCTCGCCGCTACGCTTTCCGCGGTGGGCCACGTTCCCGTCGCCGGGCTTGCCCTGATTCTGGGCATCGACCGCTTCATGTCGGAGGCACGCGCCCTGACCAACTTGATCGGGAACGGCGTCGCCACGGTCGTCGTGGCAAAGTGGACCGGCGATCTGGACGTCGAGCGGATGCACAGCAGGCTAGACGGCGAGACCGGTCTCGAAGCAGACGAGCCGGAAGTCATACTCGATCAGACAGCGGCGCATATGCCAGCGGCCGACATCAAGACCCGATAGATAAGAGCACGACAGGCATCCTGCCGAAGTTGCGATGTGGCCCCGCTGCGGATGAGCGGGCAACTGTAAGGTGGTTCGGATTTCGGCACGCCCACGGCGACCGAAAAAACGGGCACCGCATCGTCGTTCACACCTCCAGCCACTCCTTCCGGATCTGGGCATTGGCCTTGAGTTCGACGGGCGTGCCCTCGAACACGATATGCCCGTGGCCCATCACGTAGACGCGCTGCGAGATATCCAGCGCAATGGCCAGCTTCTGCTCGATCAGCAGCACCGACACGCCCCGCTCCTTGAGCGTCTTCAGGAAGTCGCCCACCAGCGTGACGATCATCGGCGCCAGGCCCTCGGTCGGCTCATCGATCAGGATCAGGTCGGGGTCGCCCATCAGTGTGCGGCACAGTGTCAGCATCTGCTGCTCGCCGCCCGACAGCACGCCGGCCGACGTGTTCTCGCGCTCCTTGAGCCGTGGGAACATGCGATACATGTCCTCCACGCTCCAGCGCGGCTTCTGCTGGCGCGGATTGCGCTTCTCGCCCAGCAGCAGGTTCTGCCGCACGGTCAGGGTCGGGAAGATGTCTCGGTTTTCCGGCACATAGCCGATGCCGGCATGGGCAATCTCGAACGTGCGGCGGCCCAGGATTTCGTCGCCACGAAAACGTACCGATCCTTCAGCCTTGACCATGCCCAGGATGGCCTTGGCCATGGTCGAGCGTCCCACGCCGTTGCGGCCCAGCAGCGCCACGATCTCGCCTTCGTCGACGTGCGCGTCCACGCCATGCAGGATATGGCTCTTGCCGTAGTAGGCGTGCAGGCCGGTGACTTCCAGCATGGGCTTGCTCATTCGTGGGCTCCTGCCAGCGCGGGTTCGTCGAGCGTGGTGCCCAGATAGGCTTCCTTGACGCGGCGGTTGTTGCGGATGGCCTCGGGCGTATCGGTGGCGATGACCTCGCCGTAGACCAGCACGGATATGCGATCGGCCAGCCCGAACACCACGCTCATGTCGTGCTCCACCATGATCAGGGTCTTGCCCACGGTTACCTTGCGGATCAACTCCACGGCATGGTCCGATTCCGAGCGGCTCATGCCGGCCGTCGGCTCGTCCAGCAGGATGACCTCGGCGCCGCCCGCGATGGTGATGCCGATTTCCAACGCGCGCTGCTCGGCATAGGTCAGCAGTCCGGCCTGGGTATTACGGCGGTGCTGCATGCCGATCAGCTCAAGCACTTCGTCGGCACGCGCCTTCGCGTCGCGCAACGCCGACAGGCGGTGCCAGAACGAATACTTGTAGCCCAGCGACCACAGCACCGCGCAGCGCAGGTTCTCGAAGACCGACAGCCGGTGGAAGATGTTCGTGATCTGGAAGCTGCGCGACAACCCCATGCGGTTGATCTCGAACGGCCGCAGCCCGGCAATGCTCTGGCCGTTCAGCTTCACGGCCCCGGAGGTGGGCGCGAACCGGCCCGAGATGAGATTGAAAGTGGTCGACTTCCCCGCCCCGTTCGGGCCGATCAGCGCATGCCGCTCGCCCTTGCCGATGGTCAGCGTGACCCCCCGGATGATCTCGGTCTGCCCGAACCGCTTGCGGACGTCCGAAAGTTCGAGTGCGGCGTTCATGCCAGACCTCCCGTTTCCGCCTGGATGGCGTCCAGTTCCGCGCGCACCTTCGCCGTCGCCCAGCGCCATGCTGCATAGCCCAGCGCCCACAACGCCGCCGCCACGATCCATGGCACCAGCGTGCCGGCGTCGAAACCGATACCCAGCAGCGACATCGCCGTGCCATTGGCACTGTCGACCTGGACCTTGTAGACCATCTCCACCGTCAGGATCATGGCCGCCAGCAGCACCAGACCGGCCACGCCGGCCCGCGCATACGACGGCAGCATGCGGCCGAACTGTTTCTTTGCCACCAGCGGCAGCTGCATCAACAGCAGGCTGGCGATGCCGCCCGGCACGAACATCACCATGCCCACGAAGAACAGCCCCAGGTACAGCAGCCAGGCCTTGGTCAGGTCTGACAGCGCCACCGCGAACAGGGTGAAGACGATGGCCCCGATGACCGGGCCGAAGAACACGCCCGCGCCGCCGATGAACGCCGCCAGCAGCACCCCGCCCGATCGCACCGCGCTGACGTTTTCCGCCGACACGATCTCGAAGTTGACGGCCGACAGCGCCCCGGCAATGCCGGCGAAGAACGCCGACAGGATCAGCACCAGGTAGCGCACGCGCTGGGTGTTGTAGCCGATGAATTCCACGCGCTCGGGATTGTCCCGTACCGCGTTGGCGATACGGCCCAGCGGCGTCTGGGTCCAGGCGTACATGGCCACCATCGACAGGAAGCACCAGATCGCGATCAGGTAGTACACCTGCCGGCCCGGGCCGTACGTAATGCCCAGGATCGGATCGCCGACCACGCGATTGGTGGAGATGCCGCCTTCGCCGCCAAAGAAATCGGGGAACATCAGCGAACTGGCAAACACCATCTCGCCGATGCCCATCGTGATCATGGCGAATGTGGTGCCGGACTTCTTGGTCGTCACGTAGCCGAACAGCACGCCGAAGAACGCGCCGGCCAGCCCGCCCACCAGGGGCAGCATCGATACCGGCAGCCAGACCTTGCCGGCGCCAATCATGTTCAGCACGTGCACCGCGATAAACGCGCCCAGGCCCGAGTACACGGCGTGGCCGAACGACAGCATGCCGGTCTGCCCCAGCAGCATGTTGTATGACAGCGCAAAGATGATCATGATGCCCATCTGGGACATCAGCGTCACCGCAAACCCGCCAGTGAAGGCCAGCGGCATCACCAGCATCAGCAGTGCCGTGGTGGTCCAGATGATCCAGCGTGCCAGGTTCAGCGGGCGGTAGCGCAGAGTGCGGCCCGTCACGACCGGCTGGGAGCTTTGTTCCATCGTCGTCGACTCCATCGCTCAGCTCTCCCGGGTGCCCATCAGCCCGCGCGGGCGGAATATCAGCATGACCACCAGCAGCAGGTACGGCAGCACGGGCGCCACCTGGGCGACGGTGAGCTTCCAGACCGAACTGAATGGCGTGGCATCGGTGATGGCCATGCCGAAGCTGTCGAACAGGCCGGCCAGCGACGCATCAATGGTGACCGCGAACGTCTGCAGCACCCCGATCAGGATCGATGCGATGAACGCCCCGACCAGCGAGCCCATGCCGCCCACCACCGCCACGACAAAGACGATCGACCCGACGGCCGCCGCCATCGACGGCTCGGTGACAAAGGCGTTGCCGCCGATCACGCCGGCCAGGCCGGCCAGCGCCGCCCCGCCGCCGAACACCATCATGAACACGCGCGGCACGTTGTGGCCCAGCGCCTCGACCATCTCCGGATGGGTCAGCGCTGCCTGGATGACCAGGCCAATGCGGGTACGCGTCAGCACCAGGTAGATCGCTACCAGCATGCCCAGCGACACCAGCATCATGAACGCGCGATATTTCGGGAACGACGAGGTAAAGACCGTGAACAGCGGCCCATCCAGCTCGGCCGGAATACGGTACGGCACGGCAGCCAGGCCCCAGACCAGCTTGACGCCTTCCTCGATCAGGTAGGCCAGGCCGAAAGTAAATAGCAGTTCGGCCACATGGCCGTACTTGTGAACGGTACGCAGCCCGAAGCGCTCCACCAGTGCGCCGGCACCGGCCACCAGCAGGGGCGCCAGGATCAGCGCCGGCCAGAAGCCGAACTTGGTGGCGATGGTGTACGCAAAGTAGGCGCCCAGCATGTAGAAGCTGGCATGGGCGAAGTTGAGCACGCCCATCATGCTGAAGATCAGCGTAAGCCCCGATGACAGCATGAACAGCAGCAAGCCGTAGCTGACGCCGTTCAGTAGCGAGATGATGAAGAATTCCACGGCAAGTCCTCAGGGCCTGCTCCCGGAGCCGGAGCCTGACCCGACAAAAGCCATATTGTCAGGGGTTCCCGCGTGGCGGGGAACCCCTTCCCACTTGCCGCAGCGTCAGCTTCCGCTGCCCGGCCGCTTCATCTGGCACGAAGTGGGCTGCGCCGCCACGAACTGGTCAAGCGTCGCATTGGTCTTCCAGCCATAGCCGGTGTTTTCCTGGTCGAACTTGATGTCCTTGCCGTTGACCTTGGTCCAGGTGGCTACCACCAGCGGCTGCTGGGCCTGGTGGTCGCTGGCACGCATCTCCACCGTGCCGTTCATGCTCTCCACCTTCAGGCCTTCCATGGCCTTGGCCACCTTGACCGGATCGGTGGAGCCCGAGTCCTTGATGGCCTTGGCCAGCATGGCCACGCCCGTGTACGACGCCATCACGTAGAAGTCGTCGTTGTACTTCTTCTTGTAGCCCTCGACGATGTCTCCACCCCGGAAGGTGGCGTTGTTCGGGTTGTAGTAGCCCACGTACTTGACGTGCTCGGCACCGGCCGCGCCCATGGCGGTAGGCACGCCCGTCGTGGCGGCGTAGTAGGTGTAGTAGTTGACCGGCAGGCCAGCGTCCTTGCCCGCCTTGATCAGCAGGGCTAGGTCGCTGCCCCAGTTGCCGGTGATCACCGTATCGGCGCCCGATGCCTTGATCTTGGCCGCGTACGGCGCGAAATCCTTGACCTGCGCCAGCGGGTGCAGGTCTTCGCCAACAATCTGGACGTCAGGCCGCTTGCGCTTCAGGTAGTCCTTGGCCGCCCGTGCCACCTGGTGGCCGAACGAATAGTTCTGGTTGATCAGGTAGACCTTCTTGACGTTGGGGTCCTTGGCCAGGTAGGTGGTCAGGGCCTCCATCTTCATGTCGGAATTGGCGTCAAGCCGGAAATGCCAGTAGCTGCATTTGCTGTTGGTCATGTCCGGGTCTACCGCGGCGTAGTTCAGGTAGACGATTTCCTTGCCCGGGTTGCGCTCGTTGTGCTTGGCCACCGCGTCTTCCAGCGCCAGGCCCACCGACGAGCCGTTGCCCTGCACGATGTAGCGGATATTCTGGTCCACCACCTGCTTGAGGATGGTCAGGCTTTCCTGCGGGCTCAGCTTGTTGTCGAAGCCCACCACCTCGAACTTGTGCGCTCCGCCCCAGCCCTTCTGGTTGGCCACGTCGGCCACGTACTGCCAGCTCTTGAGCTGGTTCTGCCCCACCGGGGCCATCAGCCCCGACAACGGATCGATGAAGGCGATCTTCACCGTATCGGCCGCCGCGGCGCCCGATGCCAGCGCAGAACCCAGAGCAACAACTGCAGCCACACCTCGTACCAGCGGACGCAACCTTGTCATACCTGTCTCCTTCACTTGTTGTCATTGGCGATGGCCGGCGGCCCGCGCCCTCCTCGCGCCGGGCCGCCGCGTCTGCGCTGTGACCGCCATGGCGGGACACCGCAAATGCCTGCTGCTGCCTTGTTTGCCCAGAGATGCCGCGGTGCGGACCTCAGGCGCCAGGCAGCTTGTAGTCCTTGAATTGCTCGCGCAGCCGGAGCTTCTGCATCTTGCCGGTGGCCGTCAGCGGAATCTCGGTCACGAACGCCACGTCATCGGGAATCCACCATTTGGCAACCTTGCCCTCGAAGAAGCCCAGCAGATCCTCGCGCGTGACGTCCATGCCGGGGCGCTTGACCACCACCAGCAGCGGCCGCTCGTCCCACTTGGGGTGGTACGCCGAGATGCACGCAGCCATATGCACGGCCGGATGGGCCGCCGCCACGTTCTCGACGTCGATCGACGAAATCCACTCGCCACCAGACTTGATCACGTCCTTGCTGCGGTCCGTGATCTGCATGTAGCCCTCTTCGTCAATCGTGGCCACGTCACCGGTGGGAAACCAGCCATCCACCAGCGGGTTGTTGTCGTTGCGGTAGTAATGGTCGATCACCCACGGGCCACGCACCAGCAGGTCGCCAAAGGCCTTGCCGTCCCACGGCAGCTCCTGGCCCTCGCCATCCACGATCTTCATGTCCACGCCGTAGATCACGCGGCCCTGCTTTTCCAGGATCTTGTGCCGGTCGTCCTCGGACAGGTCCTTGTGGCGCGCCAGCAGCTTGCAGGACGTGCCCAGCGGCGACATCTCGGTCATGCCCCAGGCGTGAATGACTTCCACGTCGAATGCCTCGAGCGTGCGGATCATCGCCGGCGGCGCCGCCGAGCCGCCAATCACCGTGCGGCGGAAGGTGGAGAACGTCAGCTTGTTCGCCTGCACGAATTGCAGCAGGCCCAGCCATACGGTGGGCACCCCCGCGGAGAACGTCACGCCTTCCTGCTCGAACAGTTCGTACAGCGACGCCCCGTCGAGCTTGGCGCCGGGGAACACCAGCTTGGCGCCTACCAGCGGCACCGAGTACGGCAGGCCCCAGGCATTGACGTGGAACATCGGCACCACCGGCAGGATCACGTCCTTGGCCGAGCAGCCCAGCGCGTCGGGCAGCGCCGACGCATACGAATGCAGCACGGTGGAGCGATGCGAGTACAGCGCGCCCTTCGGATTGCCGGTGGTGCCCGACGTGTAGCACAGGCTCGATGCCTGGTTCTCGTCGAATTCCGGCCATTCGTAGGCGCCGTCGTGGGCGTCGATCAGGTCTTCGTAGCAAAGCAGGTCGACCTTCGATTCCGCCGGCATATGCGCGCGGTCGGTCATCATGACCCAGCCCTTCACGTTCGGGCAGTGCGGCGCCACGCCTTCCACCAGCGGCAGGAACGTGGCATCGAAGAAGATGAACTGGTCTTCGGCGTGATTGACGATGTAGGCGATCTGCTCCGGAAACAGGCGCGGATTGATCGTGTGGCAGACGGCACCCATGCCCGACACCCCGTAGTAGATCTCCAGGTGCCGGTAGCCGTTCCAGGCCAGCGTGCCCACGCGCTCGCCCTGTGCCACGCCCAACGCCTCCAGCGCCTGGGCCACCTTGCGGGCGCGCAGTTCGCAGTCGCGATAGGTATATCGATGAAGGTCGCCTTCCGTTCGCCGCGAGACGATTTCGGTGCTGCCGTAGTAGCGCGCAGCGTGCTTGATGATGGAGGAAATGAGCAGCGGCGCGCTCATCATTTGACCCATCAATGCCATGAAACGGTCTCCTTGGTTCGATAAAAACGAACAACCGTTCTTATTTTTGGCCGACTATCCCGCACCCTGCAAAAGCATCGACAAAAAATGAAGAAACTTGTTGGTGTTGTTGGTGGACTGACGCGTAGTGGGTCGAGCGCTTCGCGCCCACACGCAGACCCTGCCATGCACGGGATTGATGTCCAATATTTGCGTCGCTTTTTGACTGGTCTACGCGCAGCGGACAACCCTTGGCCGGCAGGGGAAAACCGGTGCAAGTACAATACTGCGAGCCCTGATGTGTCTCAATATGTCGTTTTCCCCTAGCGTCATGCACGCCGTCTATGCCTACTGAATCCAACGACGCCCTCCCGCGTATTTCATTCCCCGTGCCGTTCAAGACCGCGCCGGGCATGGCGGCACTGGGCGAACGGTTTTTTACGCGGCTGGCGCCGACCGCCCTGCCTTCGCCTTATGTAGTCAGCGTAGCCCCCGCGGCTGCAGCCCTGCTCGGATGGGATGAAGCCGGCTTGCGTGCCGCCACGCAGGATCCAAAGTTCGTCGATACCTTCGTGGGCAATGCCGTGCCGGACTGGGCAGACCCGCTGGCCACGGTCTATTCGGGCCATCAGTTCGGCGTCTGGGCCGGGCAGCTTGGCGATGGCCGCGCCATCCGCCTGGCGGAGGCCACGATGACCGACGGCCCCTGGGAAATCCAGCTCAAGGGCGCCGGCCTGACCCCCTACTCGCGCATGGCCGATGGCCGCGCGGTGTTGCGCTCGTCGGTCCGCGAGTATCTGTGCTCCGAAGCCATGTATGCGCTGGGCGTGCCCACCACGCGGGCGCTGGCGATCATTGGGTCCGACGCCCCGGTGCGACGCGAAACCATCGAGACATCGGCCGTGGTCACGCGGTTGGCGCCGAGCTTTATCCGCTTTGGCCATTTCGAGCATTTCGCCGCCCGCGAGGACCACGCCTCGCTGAAGCAGCTGGCCGATTTCGTGATCGACCGCTTCTACCCGGCCTGCCGCGACACCGCCAGCCCATACCAGGCGCTGCTGCGCGAGGTGTCGCTGCGCACGGCGGACATGGTGGCCCACTGGCAGGCCGTGGGCTTCTGCCACGGCGTGATGAACACCGACAACATGTCGATCCTGGGCCTGACCATCGACTATGGTCCGTTCGGCTTCCTGGACGCATTCGACGCCAATCACATCTGCAACCATTCCGACCAGCAGGGCCGTTACGCGTACAGCCAGCAGCCGCAAATCGCGTTCTGGAACCTGCATTGCCTGGCGCAGGCCCTGCTACCGTTGTGGCGCGACGCGAACGCCACCGACGCCGAGGCCGCCAAGGACGCCGCCGTGGAGGCCGCACGCGAGGCGCTCGACCCGTTCCGCGACCGGTATGCCGAAGCGTTCTTCCGCCACTATCGCGCCAAGCTTGGCCTGCGCACCGCGCACGACCAGGACGAGACGCTGATGACAAACCTGTTCCGCGTGATGCACGCCAATCGCGTGGACTACACACTGTTCTGGCGCAACCTGGCCCAGGTGGGATCGCAGGACGGCTCGCGCGACGCGCCCGTGCGCGACCTGTTCCTGGACCGTGCGGCCTGGGACGCCTGGGCCGCCGAATACCGTGCCCGTCTGCAGGCGGAACAGCCCGACGACGCAACCCGTGGGGTTGCAATGCGGCAAGTCAACCCGAAATACGTGCTCCGGAATCATTTGGCCGAAACCGCGATCCGTGCCGCGCGCGACAAGGACTTCTCGGAAGTGGACCGCCTGCTGGCCGTGCTGTCCAAACCGTTCGACGAGCAGCCCGAAGCGGAACACTACGCCGCCCTGCCGCCCGACTGGGCATCGGGGCTCGAAGTCAGCTGTTCGTCGTAAGCCTGGCAGCCTGCCTGAGATCGCACCAAGGAAACGAGATGACCACCACCAAGACCGACGCCGAATGGCGTGACCAACTGTCCGACATCGAGTACCGCGTGGCGCGCGAGGCGGCCACCGAGCGCCCGTTCACGGGCCGCTACTGGGACCACTGGGACCAGGGCATCTACCACTGCGTGGGCTGCGGCACCCCGCTGTTCGAGTCGGCCACCAAATTCGACGCGGGTTGCGGCTGGCCCAGCTATTTCCGGCCCATCAACGGCGAGGTGATTGCCGAGCATGTGGACCACACCCACGGCATGACGCGCGTGGAAGTCCGCTGCAAGGAATGCGGCAGCCATCTGGGCCATGTCTTCGAGGACGGCCCGGCCCCGACCGGTCTCCGCTATTGCATCAACTCGGCTGCGCTAAAATTCGACGATCGCGATCCGGCTGATCGCGGGTGACGGCACCCGCACACCAGACGCTACGCCCAGTCCGCCAGCCGGATTGCCAGCGACCCGGCCCCATGCCGGGTTCGCCCACCTGATTTGGTTCGCATGAAATTCCTGTTCGACCTGTTCCCGGTCATCCTGTTTTTTGTCGCCTTCAAGCTGTTCGGCATCTATCCGGCCACCGCGGCGGCCATTGTGGCGACCGTGCTGCAGATTGCCTGGGTGCGCATCCGCCACGGCAAGGTGGAACCGATGCAATGGGTCAGCCTGCTGATCATCGGCGTATTCGGCGGCGCGACGATCGTGCTGCACAACGAAACGTTCATCAAGTGGAAGCCCACGGTGCTCTACTGGCTGTTCGCGGTCACGCTGATCGGCTCGGTCATCGGCTGGCGCAAGAACCTGATCCGCGCCATGATGGAAAAGCAGGTCACGATGCCGGACGCGATGTGGGGCCGGCTCAACGTCGCCTGGGCCGCGTTCTTCGCCGCGATGGGCGTGCTGAACCTCTACGTGGCTTATCAGTTCTCTACCGACACCTGGGTCAATTTCAAGCTGTTCGGCAGCATGGGCCTGATGGTCGTCTTCATCGTCGCGCAGAGCATCTGGCTGTCGCGCCACATCGAGGAAAACCCCTCGCAGGAAGGCCGCTCCGAATAACTAGCCGCCCCCCGATCACACTCCGGAAGGAATACCGATGGCAGCCGATCCCGCCACCATCGACGCGCTGCTGCGTGCAGCGCTCGAACCCACCCACCTGCACGTTCACGATGACAGCGCCGCCCATGCGGGCCACGCCGGCGCGGCGTCGGGTGGGGGCCATTACAACGTTCTGATCGTCAGCAACCGGTTTGCCGGCCAATCCCGCGTGACCCGTCACCGTATGGTGTATGATGCGCTGCGCGAACTATTCCCCTCGCAAATTCATGCGCTGGCCGTCAGCGCGTACACCGACCAAGAATATCAATCCCGCGAAGCATGACGCGACGCGCTCTCGCTACTCTCAGACCTGACTCCATGAAGACCACCGTCCTCTCGTTCAGCCTGGCGGCTGTGCTCGCTGCAGGCAGCCTGCCCGTGTTCGCCCAGAACGCCGCCGTTGTGAATGGCAAGCCCATCCCCTCGGCCAAGGTGGACAAGCTGATCGCCGGCACAGGCCAGCCCGCCTCGCCCGAACTGCGCGACCGTGCCCGCACCATGCTGATTGACCGTGAGCTGCTGGTCCAGGAAGCCTCCAAGCGCGGCATCCTGCAACGCGACGACATTCAGGACCAGCTGGAACAGGCTCGCCTGAACGTGCTGGCTGGTGCGGTATTCGAGGACTACGTCCGCACCCATGGCGCCAGCGACGACGAACTGCGCAAGCAGTACGAGAAGATCAAGGGCCAGTTCGGCAATGGCAAGGAATATCACGCCCGCCACATCCTCGTGGAGAAGGAAGCGGACGCCAAGGCACTGATCGCCAAGATCAAGGCCGGCGCCAAGTTTGAAGACGTGGCCAAGGCATCGTCGAAGGACACTGGCTCGGCAGCCAACGGTGGCGATCTGGATTGGGCCAACAGCGGCAGCTACGTGCCCGAGTTTTCGGCGGCCATGTCGGTCCTGAAGAAGGGTCAGATGACCGATACGCCGGTCAAGACCCAGTTCGGCTGGCACATCATCGAACTCGTGGACGTGCGCGACCAGAAGATCCCCTCGTTCGAGGAAGTGAAGCCCCAGCTCCAGCAAATGATGATGGGCGACCAGGCATGGCAGCGCGAACAGTTCCAGGCAATGATGAAGTCGCTCAAGGACAAGGCAAAGATCCAGTAATTCCGTTGCCTTGCTGCAAGAAAACCGGCGCCTGTGCGCCGGTTTTTGTTTTTGGACGTGCGCTTTGGCACGCTCGGTAACACTCTGGTGCAGTTTGTGGGTTCCATCGACTCTCCGCCCTCAGTAATATTTGAAGGCTCGACGAGCTCGGACACCCGTCTCGGCAAGGTATCGAGCGCAAGAGCGAAGGCACAGGGCAATGAGCGTGACGAGCGGCTACTGGTACATGTGGCATCTCTATTCCAGCGGAATGGTCTACTGTGCGCTGGGAATGCCACATATCGAATGCACCGGCGGCCGCTGGCGCGAACTCCACCCCCACTTGCCGGCGCGCGACCGATACGCGCAGTCGAAGCTGCTGCAAGCGACCATTGCGTTCATGGAAGTCCGTGGCGAGATCCCCGTGCCGCCCGGCACGGATCGCATGCGCCTGCTCTATTCCCGCTACCTGCCCTGGAGCGAACGGCTGCGCACGCAGCAAGCCCAAGCGCCGGAAACTGGCGAAAAACCCGCTGATCTCCCCACTCCTGTTGCAATCTGAGATCCGTCTCATGACCTGACACAAGCGCCTAGTTTTTGGACACACAAGTTCACAAAACCCCTCTTGGCGCGCCCTGCCTCGAAACCTAGGATCGCTGCGTTGTGAACATGAAGGCATACAACGCCGGTCACGCACAGCCTTGTCCAATGGCTACCGGGGGAGCGGTATGGCAGGTATATCCGAACAGTTCGGCTGGCTGGTTTTCATCGTGGCGATTCCGTTGCTGGCGCCGTTCGCCCTCCTCCCGTTTGCCAAGGTGCCTGTGTTCTCGCGTTCGCGCAGCCAGGGAATCGTGCGGCGGGCAATTCTGGACGGGCAGCTGTTGTGGGCGGCGATTCCGCTGAATGCCAGCGCGTGCCATGGGCTGGCATCGTGGATTGACCAAACGGACGGGCCTAGGCTAGACGACTGGTTTCTGCTCTGCCTTCACGTCGCGATGATCGTTTCGGGCTCGATCCTGGTGCTGCTCGGTACGTTGGATGGTTATTCCAGACGTCGCCGGAACAATACACAGCCAAAGCTGATGCTGTTCCTTTCCATTTTCCTCAGTTGCACTACCGCCGTGATGTTTGCCTATGGCCACGTGACATTCACCGCAAACGGATTTCGATTCCAACTGTTCTATTGAGACTCAAACAGGAGAACCCCATGGAAAAATTCCTGACACGCTTGTTCGAGGATGACGCATTTCAAATGAAAGTGGCACGGCGTATCGGATGGGGGGGTGGTTGCTTATGCTGCGCTAACCATTCTCGCTTGCGAGTGGTCCCGCCTCACCCTGGCATGAAGCTCCGGCACAAAGAAAAAACGCCCGCTTGCGCGGGCGTTTCTCTCGAAGCAGTGGGCTCGATCAACCGACCCACTTGCGCGCATTGCGGAACATGCGCATCCACGGGCTCCCGCCGTCGGCGATGTCCTTCCATGCGTCGGGCGCCCAGCTCATCGTCGCAGCACGGAACACGCGCTCCGGGTGCGGCATCAGCGCGGTGAAGCGGCCGTCCACAGTCGTCACCGATGTGATGCCTTGCGGCGAGCCGTTCGGGTTCAGCGGATAGGTCTGCGTCACGGCACCGCGGTTGTCGACGAAACGCAGCGCTACGCCTACCTTCGCGATATCGCCTTGCTGCGAGAAATCGGCAAAGCCTTCGCCGTGCGCCACCGCGATGGGGATGCGGCTGCCTTCCATGCCGGCGAAGAAGATCGACGGCGACGGCTGGACTTCCACGGTCACGAAGCGCGCTTCGTACTGTTCCGACTGGTTACGCGTGAACTTCGGCCATGCACCGGCGCCCGGGATGATCGGGGCCAGGTTGCTAAGCATCTGGCAGCCATTGCACACGCCAAGCGCGAAAGTGTCCTGGCGGTTGAAGAACGCCGCAAACTGCTCCGCCATCTGGCCGTTGAACAGGATGGTCTTGGCCCAGCCCTCGCCAGCGCCCAGCACGTCGCCATAGCTGAAGCCGCCGCAGGCCACGAAACCCTTGAAATCCGCCAAGCTGGCGCGGCCAGCGATCAGATCGCTCATATGCACGTCCACCGTATCGAAACCGGCCAGGTCCATGCTATAGGCCATCTCGATCTGCGAATTGACGCCCTGCTCGCGCAGGATTGCCACGCGCGGACGGTTGCCCGTGGCGATGAACGGTGCAGCGATGTCTTGCGCCGGATCGAAGGTCAGCACGGGGCTGATGCCAGGATCGGCGGCGTCCAGCACGCGGTCGTATTCGCTGTCCGCGCAAGCCGGGTTGTCGCGCAGGCGCGCTATGCGCCAGCTCACCTCGGTCCAGGTACGCTGCAGATCGGCACGCGCTGCGCCGAAAACCTTCTTCGCGTCGCGATAGATCTCGATCTGGTCATTCGTGTTCGGCTTGCCGATCACGTGGCTGCACGCCGACAGACCGGCTTCGCGCAGTACCGCGAACACGGCATCGCGCTCTTCCGCGCGCACCTGGATCACGGCACCCAGCTCTTCAGAGAACAGTGCACGCAGCGTCTGGTCGTTGCGGCGTTCGGCAACCTGCTGCACCCAGTTCTTGGCGTCGCCGTAGTCTTGCTCCTGGGTCGGGTCCAGCGTCAGCATGTCCACGTTGAGCGACACGCCCGTACGGCCCGCAAACGCCATTTCCGCGACGGATGCCATGAAGCCGCCATCGGAGCGGTCGTGATAGGCCAGCAGCTTACCTTCGCGATTCAGGCGCTGGATCACGTTGAAGAAGTTCTTCAGGTCTTCCGCGCTGTCCACGTCCGGCGCGCGGTCGCCCACCTGCTGCGTCACCTGCGCCAGGATGCTGCCACCCATGCGGTTCTTCGCACGGCCGAGGTCGATCGCGATCAGCGTGGTGTCGCCAAGGTCGGTACGCAGTTGCGGCGTCAGCGTCTTGTTGGTGTCATCCACCGCCGCGAACGCCGAGATGATCAGCGAAACCGGGGCCACCACTTCCTTGTCGCCGTCGGCATCGGACCACTTCGTGCGCATCGACAGCGAATCCTTGCCCACCGGGATGCTGATGCCCAGCGCCGGGCACAGTTCCATGCCCACGGCATGCACGGTGTCGTAGAGCTTCGCGTCTTCGCCGGCCACGCCGCACGCGGCCATCCAGTTGGCCGACAGCTTGACCTTGTTCAGGTCCTTGACCGGGGCGGCCGCCAGGTTAGTCAGCGCCTCGCCGATTGCCATGCGGCCCGAAGCCGCGGCGTCGATCACGGCCAGCGGCGTGCGCTCGCCCATCGTCATCGCCTCGCCGGCCCGGCCCTTGTAGTCGAGCGTGGTCACGGCCACATCCGCCACCGGCACCTGCCACGGGCCGACCATCTGGTCGCGCGCGTTCATGCCGCCCACGGTACGGTCGCCGATGGTGATCAGGAACGACTTGCTGGCCACGGTCGGGTGGCGCAGCACGTCGCTCACGGCCTGTTCCAGCGAGATGCCGGTCACGTCCACCGGCGGCAGTTCGCGCGCCACGCGCTGCACGTCGCGATGCATGCGCGGCGGCTTGCCCAGCAGCACATCCATCGGCATGTTGACGGTGAAGTGCTCTTTCAGCGCGGCGTCCACATCGGCGTCCACCAACTGCAGCTGCTTTTCCTCGGTGGCGATACCCACCACGGCAAACGGCGAACGTTCGCGTTCGCACATGGCCTGGAAGCGCGGCAGGTCGTTCGGAGCGATCGCCAGCACATAGCGTTCCTGCGACTCGTTGCACCAGATTTCGGCCGGGGACAGGCCCGACTCTTCCAGATGCACCTGGCGCAGCTCGAAGCGCGCGCCACGATCGGCGCCGTCGACCAGCTCGGGGAATGCATTCGAGATACCACCCGCGCCAACGTCATGGATCGACTGGATCGGGTTGTCGTCGCCCAGTTGCCAGCAGGCATTGATCACTTCCTGGGCACGGCGCTCCATTTCGGGGTTGCCACGCTGCACCGAATCGAAGTCGAGATCGGCCGTATTGGTACCTGTGGCCATCGAGCTGGCGGCACCGCCGCCCATGCCGATGCGCATGCCCGGGCCGCCCAGCTGGATCAGCAGCGTGCCGGCCGGCAGCGCGTTCTTGTGCGTGTGGCCGGCGTCGATGCTGCCGATACCGCCGGCAATCATGATCGGCTTGTGATAGCCGCGCACCGTGCCGCCCACGTTCTGCTCGTAGACGCGGAAGTAGCCGCCCAGGTTGGCGCGACCGAATTCGTTGTTGAACGCGGCGCCGCCGAGCGGGCCGTCGATCATGATCTGCAGCGGCGATGCGATGCGGTCCGGCTTGCCGGTCACGCCGGGCTTGTCGTCGGGGTTGCGATGCGCCAACGGCTGGGCCGCGTCGCGCGCATTTTCCCAGCCCTCGATGGCGTCCGGCAGCATCAGGTTCGACACCGTGAAACCGGTCAGGCCGGCCTTGGGCTTGGCACCACGGCCCGTGGCGCCTTCGTCGCGGATTTCACCGCCGGCGCCGGTCGAGGCCCCCGCGAACGGCGAGATCGCGGTCGGATGGTTGTGCGTTTCCACCTTCATCAGCGTGTGGGTCAGCGCCTCGTGGCGGCCATATTTCTGGTCCGCGCCACGCGGGAACCAGCGTTCGGCCACATCGCCTTCCATCACGGCCGAGTTGTCCGAATAGGCAACGATCGAGCCCTGCGGATTCAGCTGGTGCGTGTTGCGGATCATCGCGAACAGCGACTTGTCCTGCGCCACGCCATCGATGGTCCAGGTGGCGTTGAAGATCTTGTGACGGCAATGCTCGCTGTTGGCCTGCGCGAACATCATCAGCTCGACGTCGGTCGGATTGCGACCGAGCTTGGCGTAGTTTTCCAGCAGATAGTCGATTTCGTCGTCCGACAACGCCAGGCCCATGGCCGTGTTGGCGTCTGCCAGGGCGCTGCGGCCTGCCGAAATGTCGATGAACTGCAGCGGCTTGGCGGGCAGTTCCTGGAACAGGCCGGCCGCTTCCTCGCGCGTGGCGATCACGGTCTCGGTCATGCGGTCGAACAGGTGCGCGGCCACGGCGGCACGGGTGCCGGCGTCCAGCGACTTGCGGCCGCGCAGCAGTCCCTTCTTGCAGACCACGGTGATCTCGATGCCGCGCTCGATGCGATGCACGTGAGTCAGGCCGCAGTTGTGGGCGATATCGGTGGCCTTGCTGGCCCACGGCGAAATGGTGCCGAAACGCGGAATCACCACGAAACGGTCGCCCTCGGGCTGGGCCGTGAACGGTGCGCCATAGGTCAGCATCGCGCCGATGCGCGTCTGGTCCTCGGCGGACAGCGGGGCGTCCGAATCGACGAAATGCACGAACTGGCCATGCACGGACTCAATATCGGCGTCGACTTGTTGCAGAGCGGCAAGCAGGCGTTGCTGACGGAAAGCGGAAAGCGCCAAAGCGCCAGGGAAGCACGAGAAATGCGCCATGATCGGTACGGTCAGGAGGCGTGGGAAGGTGGGGCTAAACGGCGGCTGGCACTGCTGAATGGAATGCCGGCTGGCGGGAAACCGCTATTGTACCTTGTTGGCGGCCGCTTTTTGCATTGCGCAATGTGGCGCCGGCGGACAGTCCCTGGAAAATCGGCCACTGGACGGCCAATCGACCCACCCGGTGGCGCATCCGGCGCCTCGCATCCCCGGCCAGACCGTCCCTGGCCAGGCCCGGAAGTGGAGCCTGAGTTGGTTCCTGGGTTGGGCCCCGCGTTCGGCCCCAGTTTCGCCCCGGAGTCGAGCCCGAAGTGGCGTCAGAGCGAGGTAGCCGAGCGCGCTGCCTGCTCGTAGAGCCCAGTCAGCACACGCAGCAGCCGCGCAAGTTCGCCGATCTCGACGTTCTCGTCACTGCCTTCCGTGAAATTGCTGGTCAGGCACTGCTCGCGGATTTCCCGATACCGGGCGCAGGCCTCGGTGCCGGCCTGGGTGGTGGCGTAGGTCGCCTCCTTGCCCACCCGCTCGCCGGCCACCAGACCCAGCCCAACGAGCTTCTTCAGCGAATACGTGACCAGGTGGGTGTCCTCAACGTTGAGGACGAAGCAGATGTCGGCCAGCCGCTTGGCCCGGCCGCGATGGTTCACGTGGTGCAGCACCAGCACATCCAGGAAGGTCAGGTCGCGCACGCCGGCCGCGCCCATGCAGCGCACCACCCACCGGCTATAGGCGTTGTACGCCGTATTCAGGCCAAACTCGAACTCGGACAGTTCCGGGCTGCGCACCGACACCAGGTGCGCCGACGACACAATGTTGACGCCTGCGGCACGGGTCAGCGGCGCGGTCCGCGCGGCGGGGTCCAGGTTCGCGCCCTCGGCGGCATCGGCGAGGCGTTCCGGGGCGGGCTTGCGGGCCATGGATGGGTCTCCGAGTGAAGTTGGCAGGTGCGGCAGGGTTGTGGCGCCGGTGGCGATAGGTGAAAGCCCGAAGCCGGTTCCGGCAATTTCGGCTTGACAGTTTATCGGCGAATTCTCAGCATGAATACCTTAATTCACAGAGGCAATGCGTGAATGCGGTCTGGTTCCGCGGCGCCCTTCATCGTCAAGCCGCCGCATGCTGTCTCGTCCAGACCTGCCTGAATCGCTCGAATCCCTCCACGCCAGCCTGCGCGCCGGCAAAACGTCCCGCACGGACCTGATAGCCGACGCCGCCGCCCGCGCGGCCAGCCCCGCCGGCAAGGCCGTCTACCTTCACACCACCTTCGATGCCGCCAGCCAGGTGGCGCGTGCCGCCGACGCCGCCGCGCATACTGGCAAGCCCCTGCATCCGCTGGCTGGCCTGCCTGTATCGGTCAAAGACCTGTACGACGTGGCCGGCGAGGTCACGCGCGCCGCATCGGCGGCCCGCCAGGACGCGGCACCCGCCACGGCCGATGCCGCCGTGGTAGCGCGGCTGCGCACCGCCGGGGCAGCCCTGGTCGGCCGCACCAACATGACCGAATTCGCGTTTTCGGGCGTCGGCATCAATCCCCATTTCGGTACGCCGGTCAATCCGTGCGATGGCACGACGGCGCGCATTCCGGGCGGGTCGTCGTCGGGGGCGGCGGTTTCCGTCGCGCTGGGTACGGCGGTGGCCGCACTGGGCAGCGACACCGGCGGATCGATCCGGATTCCGGCCGCCCTGTGCGGCATCACCGGCTACAAGCCCACGGCGCGCCGCGTGCCGCTGACCGGCGCGTATCCGCTCTCCTACACGCTCGACACGGCCTGCGCCATGGCGCGCACGCTGTCCGACTGCATTGCCGTGGACGGCATCATCGCCGACGCACCGGTCATCCCGGTTGTTGCCGCACCCACGGCCCTGCGGCTCGCCATTCCGCGCCAGCTTGTGCTCGATGACATGGACGACGTGGTGGCGCGCGCCTTCGAGCGGGCCATTGGCCGGTTGTCGGCGGCCGGGGTACGCGTGGAGCACGTGGACATGCCCGAGCTGGCCGAACTGGCCGGCCTCAACGCCGCCGGCGGTTTCTCCGCGCCCGAGGCCTTTTCGCATCACCGCGCCCTGCTGGCCACCCATCGCGACCGCTATGACCCGCGCGTGCTGAGCCGAATCGAGCGCGGCGCCGCGATGAGCGCGGCCGACTACATCGCGCTGCACCGCGCCCGGCTGGACTGGATCGCCCGCATGGAAGCCCGCCTGGCCCCGTTCGACGCCGTGGTCTGCCCGACCGTGCCGATGGTGGCCCCGCCAATCGCCCCGCTGGTGACCGACGACGCCCTGTTCTTCCGTACCAACGGCCTGCTGCTGCGCAATACGTCGGCCTTCAACTTCCTGGACGGCTGCTCGGTCTCGCTGCCGTGCCAGGCGCCGGACGAATTGCCGGTCGGGCTGATGCTGTCGCACGGCCCGATGCGCGACGCGCACCTGCTGGGCACGGCCCTTGCATTGGAATCGATCGTTCAACCGTCACAGCACGCAGGCTGAGCCAGGCCCGCGCCGTGACCGCAGTACCGCGCCATGTCTCAGACATTGAGACCTGGCGCGGCGCAGTTCCAGGTAGTTCCAAACCCGCGCAGCCGGGCAGGCGCCCGCGCGCAACACCAGGAGAGATCGAGATGCGAGTCAAGGCAATGGCAGTCGCGGCGGCGGCACTGCTGCTGGCCGCCACGGCGGCACGGGCGGATACCAAGTGGGACCTGCCAACCGGATACCCGGCTACCAACCTGCACACCGAAAACCTGCAGCAGATGGCCAGCGACGTGGAAAAGGCCACCGGCGGCAAGCTCAAGATCGTCATCCATCCGAACGGCTCGCTGCTCAAGGCCAACGAGATCAAGCGCGGCGTGCAGACCGGCCAGGTGCAGATGGGCGAGATCCTGATGTCGCTGCTGGCCAACGAAAACCCCGTGTTCGGGGTCGATGCGGTGCCCTTCCTGGCCACCAGCTACGCCGATTCGTACCGGCTCTGGCAAGCCTCGAAGCCAGTCACCGACAAGGTGCTCGACCGCCAGGGCATGAAGCTGCTCTACGCGGTGGCCTGGCCCCCGCAGGGCATCTACGCGAACAAGCCGATCAACAGCGCCGCCGACATGAAGGGGCTGAAATGGCGCGCCTATAACCCGGCCACATCCAAGATCGCCGAATTGGTCAGCGCCCAGCCGGTGACGATCCAGGCGGCCGACCTGGCCCAGGCCCTGGCCACGGGCACGGTCAACTCGTTCATGTCGTCGGGCGCCACCGGCGTGGACACCAAGGTCTGGGAATCGGTGAAGTACTTCTACACCGTCGACGCCTGGCTGCCCAAGAACATGCTGGTGGTCAGCAAGAAGGCGTTCAACGCGCTGGACAAGCCCACCCAGGACGCCCTGCTCAAGGCCGTGGCCGACGCCGAAAAGCGCGGCTGGCAGGTATCCGAACAAAAGACCAAGGAATACCTGGGCACGCTGTCGAAGAACGGCATGACGGTGGCCCCGCCGTCGCCCCAGTTGAAGGGCGACATGCAGAAGGTGGGCGAGGCCATGGTAGGCGAATGGGCCAAGAGCGCCGGCGACGACGGCAAGGCCATTCTCGACGCCTATCGGAAATAGGCCACGTCAGGCACCAAGGCCTGAAGCCACCCCGCGTTTCGCTCCACCGGCCCGGCGTGCATGCCCAGGGCATCGCGCCGGGCTTGTTCCATGCTGTCCGCAGTACTACCGGTAGCCTGTTATCTCATGGAAGCCCCCCTCATCAAGAAGCGATGGCTCGACCATCTGCTTGACGTGTTTGCCGCCCTCGGCGCCCTCTGCATCCTGGCGGTCTGCATCGTCATGATCGCGATGTCGATCTCGCGCGAGACCCTGTTCGTGCTCAAGGGCGGCGACGATATCGTCGCCTGGCTGTGCGCGGCGTCAGCCTTTCTGATCCTTGGCCAGACCTTCCAGCACGGCGGCATCGTGCGCGTGGAAATGGTGCTCGATGCGGTTGGCCCCCGGCGCCGCTGGCCGCTGGAAGTGGTATCGCTCACGATCTGCCTGATCTTTGCCGGCTATGCCGCCTGGGCGCTTGGCACGTTCGCTTGGCAGAGCTGGGAAATCAACGATGTCTCGCAAGGCCAGATCGTGATTCCGCTCTGGATGCCGCAAAGCTTTGCCGTGCTCGGCGCCATCGGCTTCCTGCTGGCAGTGGCCGACGAATGGCTGCGCGTGGTGCGCCGGCAGAAGCCGCGCTACCAGCTGGCGCAGGAAGCCAAGCTGGCCGCCGGCGATTTCGGGGAGACCGTCTGATGAGCACCGTACTCGTTGCACTGGTCCTGCTGGTGGTGATGATCGTCTTCCTGGCGATCGGCGCCTGGATTCCCGTGGCCATCGCCGTCACGTCGTGGGTGGGCCTGGTGATCTTCTCCGACCACGACGCGCTGGTGAACCTGGCCAACGCATGGTGGTCGTCCAGCGCGTCGTACACGCTGGCGTCGCTGCCGCTGTTCGTGTGGATGGGCGAGATCCTGTTCCGCACCAAGCTGTCAGAGCAGATGTTCAACGGCCTGTCGCCGTGGCTGAACTGGCTGCCCGGACGCCTCATGCACGTCAACATCCTGGGCTGCGGCATCTTCGGCTCCGTCTCGGGCTCTTCGGCCGCCACCTGCGCCACGATCGCCAAGTCCGCCCTGCCCGAACTGACCCGGCGCGGCTACGACGAACGCGTCACGCTGGGTTCGCTGTCGTGCGCGGGCACGCTGGGCATCCTGATTCCGCCGTCGATCACGATGGTGGTGTACGCGGTGTCGGCCGACGTGTCGATCATCCGCGTGTTCCTGGCCGGATTCCTGCCTGGGCTGCTGCTGATGCTGCTGTTTTCGGGCTACATCGTGGTCTGGGCGCTGATGAACCCGAGCCGGACCCCGCCGGCCGAGACCTTCGGCTGGGGCGCGCGCCTGGCGTCGATCCGGCAGCTGATGCCCTGCATCATCCTGATCGCGTTCATCACCTGGATCATGATGGCCGGCTATTCCACCGCCACCGAGGCCGCCGCCTATGGCGTGGTGGCGTCGCTGGGCCTGGCCTGGGCCGGCGGATCGCTGACGCGCAAGGCGTTCTGGGAAAGCCTGATGTCGGCCACCCGGCTCACCGCGATGATCATGTTCGTGCTGGGCGCCACGTCGTTCCTGTCGGTCACCATGAGCTTCACGGGCATTCCCCGTGCGCTGGCCGAATGGGTGGCGGCGCTGCACCTGTCGCCCTGGGCGCTGATCGCGGTACTGACCGTGATCTACATCCTGCTGGGCACGGCGCTGGACGGCATCTCGATGATCGCGCTGACCACGGCCACGGTGCTGCCCATGGTGCAGGCGGCCGGCTTCGATCTGGTATGGTTTGGCATCTTCATCGTGCTGCTGGTGGAAATCGCCGAGGTGACGCCACCCGTGGGCTTCAATCTCTTCGTGCTCCAGAGCATGACCGGCAAGGACAGCAACTATATTGCGCGCGTGTCTCTGCCGTTCTTCATGATGATGGTCGTTGCCATCGGCATCATCACGGTCTGGCCCACCGTGGTCACCTGGCTGCCCGACGTGGTGATGGCGAAGGAGCTCAAGTAACCCGCAGTCATCCACAGGAAACCCGCCCGGATGCACGTTATCGTCATCGGCGCCGGCGCCATCGGCGTCTGCTCGGCCTGGTATCTGCGCCAGGCCGGCTTTACCGTCACCGTGCTGGACCGACGCGGCGCTGCCGCCCAGGAAGCCAGCTTCGGCAACGCCGGCGTGATCGCACCCGGCTACGTCACGCCGTGGGCCGCGCCGGGCATGCCGGGCAAGGTGCTGCGCGCGATGTTCCGGCGCGAATCGCCTGTGCTGTTCCGGCCCGGCGTGGATCCGGCGATGTGGCGCTGGATCGGCCGATGGCTGCGCGAATGCGATGGCGCGCGCTATCGCACCAACAAGCTGCGCATGCAGCGCGTGGCGTTCTACAGCCGCGAATGCCTGCACCAGCTGCGCGACGAACTTGAAATCGACTACGAGCAGTCGCGTGGCTATCTGCAGCTGTTCCGTACCCAGAAGGACTTCGATCTGGCCGCGCCGGCCCTGGCGCTGCTGCGCGAGAACAACGTGCCGCACCGCCTGGTGGACGCGGCGGGCTGCCGCCAGATCGAACCTGGGCTGACCGACGATACCCCGCTGGCGGGCGGCCTGCACCTGCCCGAGGACGAATCGGGCAACTGCCCCATGTTCGTGCGCCGGCTGCACCAGCACGCCGACGCTGCCGGGGTGCAGTTCCGCTTCCAGACCGATGTGGCACGGCTGCGCGCCGACCCGTCCGGCGCGCTGTCCGTTGAGCTGGCGCCCACGCAACGGGGTGCCACGCCGGAAGTCCTCCATGCCGATCGCGTGCTGGTGGCGGCCGGCGTGGGCAGTGCCCGCCTGCTACGCCCGCTGGGGCTCCGCGTGCCGATTTATCCGGTCAAGGGCTATTCGGCCACGGTCATGGTGCGCGATGAACTACAGGCGCCGCTCGGCGCGTTGATGGACGAATCGTTCAAGGTGGCCATCACGCGCATGGGCAACCGGCTGCGTGTGGCCGGCACCGCCGAACTGGGCTCGCGGCGGCTGGACTTGCGCCCCGCCGCACTGAACACGCTGATCAAGGTGGCACGCGACTGGTTTCCGGTAGCAGGCCACTATCAGGAGGCCACGCTTTGGGCAGGCGCCCGGCCCATGCTGCCCGACGGCCCGCCGCTGATCGGTGCCACGCGCGTGCCGGGCCTGTTCCTGAATCTGGGGCATGGTTCCACGGGCTGGGCGATGAGCTGCGGTTCGGGCAAAATTGCCGCAGACCAGATTGCCGCCAGCGCCGGCCAGGGCACGGGGCCTGCCATCGACATGGAGGGACTGACCCCGGCGCGCTACCGGCTGGCGCCCGCGTGAGCACGACATGAATACCGACGTCCTTTCTTCCGCCAGCCCTTCCGCTACCCCCTCATCAGGCCCTTCGGCCGGTCAGACCGGCAATGCCGACGCCGCGCCCGCCTGGATCCCGCTCGATGCCGTCGGTGACGATCCCACCCCGCTCTATGACGTGGCGACGATCCGCCGGGTCGAACAGGCGAGCCTGGATGCCACGCCACCCTTCACGCTGATGTCACGCGCCGGCGCCGCCGCGGCTGGCTGGATCCACCAGCACGTACCCAGTGGCCGCATCCTGTTCCTGGCCGGCCGTGGCAATAATGGGGGCGATGCCCTGGTGGCGGCCACGCGCCTGCACCAGGCCGGGCGACTGGTGGAAGCCTGGCTGATCGCCGAAGCGGACCAATTGCCTGCCGATGCCGCGCGTGCCTGGTTCGAGGCCCGCACCGCCGGCGTGCCGCTGCTGGCGATGCATCCGGACCCCGATGCCGCCCTGCCGCCCTGGCCCAATGGCTGCGTCGCCGTCGTCGACGGCCTGCTTGGCATCGGCCTGAACCGCGCCGCCGATGGCGATGTGGCACGCTGGATCGCCCATCTCAATGGGTCGCATCTGCCGGTCTATGCGCTCGATATCCCCAGTGGCCTGTTTGCCGATACGGGCGCTGGCCAGCCGGCCGTGCGGGCGCATCGCACGCTGACGTTCCTGGCCGCCAAGCCGGGGCTGCTGACGCTGGATGGCCGCGACTGCGCGGGCGCCATCGACATCGCCCCGCTAGGCCTGGACTATCCGCCGGCCGAGCGGCCGGTGGCCATCGTCAACCAGCCTGGCGCCTTCCTGCATGCCTTGCCGCGCCGCGAGCACGCGTCCAACAAGGGCCGCTTTGGCAGCCTGGCCGTGATCGGCGGCAACCACGGCATGACCGGCGCGCCGCTGCTGGGCGCACGCGCCGCGCTGCATCTGGGGGCGGGCCGTGTGCATGTGGGCTTCCTGGCCCAGCCGGCGCCGGCCATCGATCCGGTTCACCCGGAACTGATGCTGCATCCGGTGGCCGAACTGTCGCTCGATACGATGTCGGCATTCGTGGCCGGGCCCGGCATGGGCAGCGGCACGGCCGCGCGCAAGCTGCTCGTCCATCTGATCGACGTCTGCGCCAATGCAGAGCCGCCGTTGCCATTGGTGCTCGACGCCGATGCGTTGAACCTGCTGGCTGCGGACGAGACCCTCAACCAGTCGCTGATCGACAGCGGCCTGGACTACGTGATGACGCCGCATCCGCTGGAAGCGGCGCGCCTGCTGGGCAGCAATGTGGCCGACGTGCAGCGCGACCGCCTGGCTGCAGCGCACGCACTGGCCACCCGCTGGCAAGCCACGGTCGTACTGAAGGGATCGGGCACGGTGATCGCAACGGCGGAGAACGCGCCCGCCACCATCAATCCCACCGGGAATGCCGGGCTGTCCACGGCCGGCACCGGAGACGTGCTGGCCGGCATGATCGGCGCACTGCTGGCGCAAGGCGTGCCGCTGCTGGCCGCCGCACGTGCCGGGGTGTGGATCCACGGGCGCGCCGCCGATCGCCTGGTGGACGCCGGCACCGGCCCCGCGGGCCTGACCGCGAGCGAACTCTACCTGCCTGCACGGGCCATCTTCAATGCGTTGCTGCAAGGCGGCGCGGCATGACCCAGGTTGCGACACTGACCGGTGACGAAAATGGCGATGGCGCGCGGCGCCGGCTGCTGACTGGCATCGCGCTGCTGGTCATCGGGCAATGGATCCTGAGTCTGCTCGATGCCACGGGCAAGACGCTGACCCAGCAGGGCCTGCCCGTGGTGGCCGTGGCCTGGGTCCGGTATCTGGGCCACGTGGTGGCCATTTTCCTGCTGATCGGCCCGGCACGCTGGCAACGCCAGTCGCGCCCGACCGCGCCACGCCTGCAGTGGCTGCGCGGCGCGCTGATGCTGGCCTCGACCCTGGTGTTCTTCAGCGTGTTGAAGCTGATGCCGCTGGCCACGGCTACCGCCCTGAACTTCTGCGCACCGCTGATCGTCGTGGCGCTGTCGCCCTGGCTGCTGGGCGAGCGCCCCAGCCTGCATGCGCGCTGGACCCGCTGGATCGGCGTCGGTATCGGCTTCGCCGGCATGCTGGTCGTGGTCCGCCCTGGCGGCGAGCTAGATGCACTGGGCGTGGGGCTGGGTCTGCTGTCGGCGCTGCTGTTTGCCCTGCTGCAGATGCTGACGCGACGCATCGCCGCGCATGATGCGCCCATGACCACCCTGATCCAGAGCGGCGTGACTGGTGCCGCGCTGACCACGCTGCTGGTGCCGTTTTTCTGGTTCGAGTCCGTGCCGACACTGGCACAAGGCGCGCTGCTGCTGTCGGCAGGGCTCACCGGGTCGCTCGGACACTACTTTGTGATCCGCGCGTTCCAGTATGCCGACGCATCGTTCCTGAGCCCGTTCCTGTACCTGCAGATCTTTTCCGCTACCGTGGTCGGATACTTCGCGTTCGGCCACCTGCCGGACTGGACCACCGCCCTGGGCATCGCCGTGATCTGCGTCGGTGGCTTGTGCGTGGCAGGCGGCGAACCCTTGCTGCGCCGGGTGGCCACACGACTGCGCCGCTGATTGCCGCTGATTGCCACCGACCGCCGGCGCCCACCGCCGATTGCCGCGAAGGCGCGCTGGCGCACATACCCGGGCACCGCTTCCGGCTCACAAACACTGGGCACATCCGCGCACAATGCCGGCCCGCACGTCGGACAACGCCCGATACGGGCCGGGCGGATGGGCTGTTAAGGTTTTGCCGATGCCGCAAGTGCCGTTACGTTTTGCTGCTACTTTCGGCTTTTGACATCACATCGGAGCGATATACTTGCGCTCAGGCCCGTCACGGCGGGCCATGCCCCGAGAATTTCAGAACACCCCATGCCGACTGAACTCCACGCCTGGACCGCCCTTCGCAACCACTACGATGCCATCCGCCATACGCCGATGCAGCAGTGGTTTGCCGAGGCCGAAGCCGCCCGCCGGGTCGAGGACTTTTCGCTGGAAGCCGCCGGCCTGTACCTCGACTTCTCGAAGAACCGCATCACGTTCGAGACCTTTGCCCTGCTCATGAAGCTGGCCGAGGAAGCGGGCGTGGCCCAGCGCCGCGACGCCATGTTCGCGGGCGAACACATCAATACGACCGAGGACCGTGCCGCCCTGCACGTCGCCTTGCGGGCCCTGCCCGACGCTCCGTTCAAGGTGGATGGGTCATCGGTCATGCCCGGCGTGAACGACGTGCTGCGCCGCATGCGCGATTTTGCCGCCCGCGTGCGCACCGGCACCTGGACCGGGTTCAACGGCCAGACCATCACCGACATCGTCAACATTGGCATCGGCGGTTCGGATCTGGGCCCCCGCATGGTGTGCCGTGCCCTGGCCCACCTGGCGGACCCGCAAGGGCCCCGCATGCATTTCGTGTCCAATGTCGACGGCACCGAACTGGCCGAAACGCTAGTACGGCTGGACCCTGCGCGCACACTGGTCATCGTGTGCTCGAAGACGTTCACCACGCTGGAGACCATGGCCAACGCATGCAGCATGCGCGACTGGTTCCTGCACCATGGCGTGGCCGAGAACCAGTTGGCGCGCCATTTCGTTGCCGTGTCGACCAACCGCGAAGCCGTGGTCAAGTTCGGCATCGATCCGGCCAACATGTTCGAGTTCTGGGACTGGATCGGCGGCCGTTTTTCGCTCTGGTCGTCAGTCGGCCTGTCGATTGCACTGGCTGTGGGCTTCGACGCCTTTGAAGACCTGCTGCTGGGCGGGCGAGCCATGGACGACCATTTCCGCACGGCCCCGCTGGCGCGCAACATGCCCGTCGTGATGGGCATGCTGGGCATCTGGTATCGCAATTTCTTTGGAATGCCGACCAGTTGCATGGCGCCGTATTCGACGTCGCTCGAACTGTTTCCGGCCTTCCTCCAGCAGCTGGAGATGGAAAGCAACGGCAAGTCGGTGCAGCTGAACGGCGACCCGGCGCATGTGCAAACCTCGCCGGTGGTCTGGGGCACGGCGGGCACCAACGGCCAGCACGCCTACTTCCAGATGATCCACCAGGGATCGCAGATCGTGCCCGTGGATTTCGTGGCACCGCTGGTGCCGCCCCGCGATGTGCCTGGCCATCACGCCAAGCTGCTGGCCAATTGCTTTGCCCAGGCCGAGGCGCTGATGCGCGGCCGTGGCGCCGATGAATTGCGCGCCGCCGGCGTCACGGACGAGGCACGCATCCCGCATATGGTCTTCGAGGGCAACCGCCCCAGCAATACGCTGCTGATGGAGGACCTGACGCCACACGTGCTGGGCGCGCTGATCGCCCTCTACGAGCACCGCACCTTCGTGCAGGGCGTGGTGTGGAACATCAATTCGTTCGACCAGTGGGGCGTGGAACTGGGCAAGATCCTGGCGCGCCCGATCGAACAGGAACTGACGGGCCAGGGGACATCCACGCATGATGCGTCGACGGCAGCGCTGATTGCCCGCGCCCGCGGCGTGCTGGCGCGCGGCTGAGGCAGGCGGCGGCCCTTGCCGCCCTTGCCGCCCCCGCCGGCTGGATCGGCTGGCCGTCGGCTAGATTTCGGTACCCATCAACTCGTCACTGGCCACGCGTCCGGCTTCGATCGTCAGGATGCGGCCGCAACGCGCGGCTACCGAGCGGTCGTGGGTCACCAGCACCAGCGTGGAGCCGGCATCGCGATTGAGTTCAAACATCAGCGCGATCACGGCTTCGCCGGTGGTGGTGTCCAGGCTGCCTGTCGGCTCGTCGGCAAACAGGATGTCCGGCCGCGCCACGAAGGCACGGGCCAGTGCCACCCGCTGCTGTTCACCCCCCGACAGCGTGCGCGGATAGTGCGTCAGGCGCTTGCCCAATCCCACACGCTCGAGCATTTCCGTGGCACGCTCGCGTACGCGCACGGTTTCGCCACGTAGCTCCAGCGGCAGCATCACGTTTTCCAGCGCGGTGAGGTGACCGACGAGCTGGAACGACTGGAATACGAAACCCACATGGCGCCCGCGCAGCGCGGCGCGCTGGTCTTCATCGAGCTGGAAGATGTCCTGGCCGTGCAACCGAACCGAACCGGTGCTGGGCAGGTCGAGCCCGGCCAGCAGGCCCAGCAGCGTGGATTTGCCCGACCCCGAAGCGCCGACGATGGCCAGCGTTTCGCCCGCCGTGACGGAAAACGAGACGTCGTGCAGAATCGTCAGCGAACCCGTCGTGTCGGCTACGGTCTTTCCGAGTGATTCGACAGCAAGAATGGAAGAGGACATGCGCGAGAGGATTGCAAACGTTGGTCGCCGGCGGATGCTGGCAGCTTGTGGTGCGACAGCGGTCGCCCTGTTCGGTTCACTGCTGATACCGCCCGCCATGGCGCAGGGCGCGGCGGCTGCATCGGCCGGGCCCGCGGTGCTGGTGCTGGGAGACAGCCTGTCGGCCGAATACGGCATCGCCCGCGGTACTGGCTGGGCAAGCCTGCTTCAGGAACGCCTGCGCCACGAGCGGTTCGATTATAGCGTCGTGAATGCCAGCATCAGCGGCGAAACCACGGTCGGCGGCAAGACCCGGCTGCCGGACCTGCTCAAGCGGCACAAGCCGGCCATCGTGATCGTGGAACTGGGCGCCAACGACGCGCTGCGCGGCCTGTCGCTGCCGTCGACCGAAGCCAACCTGCGCAGCATCATCGGCGACGCCCAGAAGGCAGGCGCGCAGGTGGTGCTGATCGGCATGCGCATCCCACCGAACTACGGTGCCGACTACGCCGAGCGGTTCTTCGGCCTGTTTCCGAAGCTCGCCGGGGAATATCGAACGCAGTTGGTGCCGTTCCTGCTGGACAAGGTGGTAACACGGCCCGAGTGGTTCCAGGAGGATCGGATTCATCCGACCTCGGCAGCCCAGGCAACGCTGCTCGACACGGTCTGGCCAGCGCTGAAGCCCCTGTTGAAGGCCCCGGTCAAGCGCCGCTGAACCGCCGCCACCGTGCCTGTCCGGCTGTGCGGACACCGGCCGACAAATCGAAAAGGAAAAGAAAAAGCCCCTGCGGTATGCACCTGCAGGGGCTTTTTGCCGTTCGGCGTTGCGACGCCGTATCAGTGCGCGGCGGCTTCGCTGGCGGGCGCCAGATCCTCCGCCTTCGCGGGGTGCAGGATCTTGACCTTTGCCTGGGCCTTGAGCGATTCATAGTAGGCCGCCAGTTCGGTCTGGCCGGCCAGCTGGCTCAGCTGTTGCGCATCGGCCTGGCGCTGCCCGGCATTGGCTTCCGCCGGCGTGCTGACCTTGGTGATGCGATAGATCGCATAGCCATCCGCGCCCAGGTCCACACCCACCACCGACGGCAGCTTGGTGGCATCGGCGCGCATGATCGCGTCCACGGCCTTCGGCGACAGGTTGTCGGCCTTGGCGCGCGACACCGTCAGCGTCGAACCGAATCCGTTGGCGCTGTCGGCCTTCTTCAGCGCTTCCAGCTTGGCCTCGCCATCCTTGCGGGCCAGTTCGGCGGCCTGCTGCGCGACATATGCCTGGCGCACCTGGGCTTCCACGTCCTCGAACTTGCGCGCGGTCGCCGGGCGGTAATCCACGATACGCGCTGCCACCAGCGTCGTCGGGCCCACCTGGATAGCCTCGGTATTGCGCTTGTTCTTGATCGTGTCGTCGCTGAACAGGGCCTTCAGAACCTTGTCGTTGTTGAGCGGATTGTCCTTGCCCAGGGCCGGATTCGGCTGGCGCGTGACGTTGTCAGCGGTCTGGATCGTCAGCTTGAACTTGTCGGCAGCCGGCTTCAGGCTGTCGGACTGTTCGTAGACGGTGTTGCCAAAGGCATCAGCCTGTTCCGTGTACGCCTTGCTGGCCAGCTGCTTCTTCAGCTCGGCTTCGAGCTCCGGACGCACTTCGTCCAGCGGCTGCGTTGCGGCAGGCTTGATACCGGTCAGCTTGATGATGTGGTAGCCGTAGTCGGTTTCCACGAGATCGCTGATCTGGCCGTCCTTGAGCGCGTACATGGCGTCCTCGAACGGCTTGACCAGCGCGCCGCGACCCATGAAACCGAGGTCGCCGCCCTTCTCCGCCGAACCCGGATCCTGCGAGTTCTTCTTCGCCACATCCGCAAACGTCTCCGGATGCTTGCGCACGTCTTCCAGCAGCTTTTCAGCCTTGTCCTTGGCGGCCTTGCGATCCGCGTCCTTGGCGTCCTTCGGAACCGTGATCAGGATATGGCTGGCGCGTCGCTGCTCTTCCGTGCGGAAACGCTGGGCATTGCTGTCGTAGAAGGACTTCAACTCTTCCGGCGTCACGGTCTGGCTGGCTGCCATGGCATCGCCCGACAGCACCACGTACTCCACCTTGGCCTGCTCGGGCGTGGTGTAAGCCGATTGATGCGACTCGTAATAAGCCTTCAGCGCGGCGGCATCGGCCGTCACCTTCGACGTGAAATCAGCCGGCTTGATGAGCATGGCCTGTACGTCGCGCTGCTGGTCGCGGATGGCGATCAGACGATCGAGCAGCGACTTCGGCACGAACGCGGTGGTGCCCACGGCGCCACCCAGTTGCTGCGTCGCCAGCTCGAAACGCATGCGGGCGTCGAGCTGTTCGGGCGTCATGCCCTGCTGGGCCAGCAGCTGGATATAGGCTTTCTCGTCGAACTTGCCGTCCGGGCCGCGCAGCTGGGCGATCGCCGGAATGGACTCGATGGCCTGGCGCAGTTGCTCATTGGAAACGGTCAGATTCTTCTTGGCCGTGGCGTCGGCCACCACGCGCTGCAGGATCAGCTGGTCCAGTACGGACTGGCGCGCCGCGGCGCCCTCGAACATGCGCGGGTCGTAGTTGCTGCCAAGCATCTGGCGCATGCGCTCGGTCTGGTCACGCACCACGTTGTCGACTTCCTGCACGGTGATGGTACGGCCATCGACCTTGGCGGCGTCGTGCGAGCTGTCCATGAAGCGCGAGTAGCTCTCGACACCGAAGAACACGAACGACGGGAAGACAAGCACCAGCAGCAGCAAAAGCATCAGGCGCCGGTTGTTGCGTACGAAATCAAGCATGCTTTTCGGGTGAAAGGGTTGAGGCCTTGGGCCGACGGTCAAACTTTGCGATTCTATCAGGACCGGGCCGCCAGACCTGCGGAATATGTGGCGTCGAATGAGGTTGTGTCAGGGAAGTCGTCGATGCTGCCTGAGCTTCGATGCCAGCGAGCCGGAATGCCCGCTGCCCAGATCATTCGGACGATACAAATAAAAAAACCCGCTGATGCGGGCATTTTTACTTGGCGGAGTGGACGGGACTCGAACCCGCGACCCCCGGCGTGACAGGCCGGTATTCTAACCGACTGAACTACCACTCCTTGCGTCGGTGCCCTTGCTAAGCCTGTTTGTTCGTCGCGATCCAGTGTGGTGGGTGCTGAGGGGCTCGAACCCCCGACCTACGCCTTGTAAGGGCGCCGCTCTACCAACTGAGCTAAGCACCCACATGGACCACGCAAGCCAGTTGCCTGCAAGGTAATTCTCGCTGCGCACGATTCGGCGGTTACTGCTTGCTTGCCGCTGTTTGCGTTGCGAGGCCGCGATTGTAATACGAGACTTTTCGATTTGCCAAGCGTTGATTTCACGATTCTTTTGCATCACGCCGGGCAAGCAAACAAAAAAAGCCGCGGGCGCTAACCCGCGGCTTTTCTGGCGTTTCGACGATGACGTCGATCAGTGATGAATGCGCTCGACCTTGGACTCGCCCTTGTCTGCCACATCGGCAGGCTTGGCATCTTCCTCAGGCAGCGCCTCGGGCTTGCGCTCGAGTGCCAGCTCCAGCACCTTGTCGATCCAGCGCACGGGCACGATCTCGATGGCGTTCTTGACGTTGTCGGGGATATCCGCCAGGTCCTTCACGTTTTCCTCGGGGATCAGCGCCAGCTTGATACCGCCACGGTGGGCAGCCAGCAGCTTTTCCTTGAGTCCACCGATCGGCAGCACTTCACCGCGCAGCGTGATCTCGCCGGTCATCGCCACATCGGCACGCACGGGAATCCCCGTCAGCACCGACACCAGCACCGTGGTCATCGCGATACCTGCCGACGGTCCATCCTTGGGCGTGGCGCCTTCGGGCACGTGGATGTGGATGTCGCGCTTCTCGAACATCTCATCCGTAATGCCCAGACGACGCGCCCGCGAACGCACCACCGACCGCGCGGCCTCGACCGATTCCTTCATCACGTCGCCCAGCGAACCGGTACGCGAGATGTTGCCCTTGCCCGGCATGATCGCGGCTTCGATGGTCAGCAGATCGCCACCCACTTCCGTCCACGCCAGACCGGTCACCTGGCCCACCTGGTTTTCCTTGTTGGCCAGACCGAAGTCGTACTTGCGCACGCCCAGGAATTTGTCGAGGTTCTCGGAATCCACCTTCACCGAGTTCGACTCCTTCTTCAGCAGCAGCAGCTTGACCACCTTGCGGGCAATCTTCGACACCTCGCGTTCCAGCGAGCGGACGCCCGCTTCACGCGTGTAGTAGCGAATGATGTCGCGGATGGCCGCTTCGGTGACTTCGATCTCGCCCTGCTTCAGACCGTTGTTGCGGATCTGTTTCGGCAGCAGGTAGCGCGTGGCGATGTTCACCTTCTCGTCTTCGGTGTAACCCGACAGGCGGATCACTTCCATCCGGTCCAGCAGCGGCGGCGGAATGTTCAGCGAGTTCGACGTTGCCACGAACATCACGTCCGACAGGTCGAAGTCCACTTCGATGTAGTGGTCCTGGAACGTGTGGTTCTGTTCCGGGTCCAGCACTTCGAGCAGGGCCGACGACGGGTCGCCACGGAAGTCCATGCCCATCTTGTCGATCTCGTCGAGCAGGAAGAGCGGATTGCGCACGCCAACCTTCGACAGGCTCTGCAGGATCTTGCCCGGCATCGACCCGATGTAGGTACGGCGGTGACCGCGAATCTCGGCCTCGTCACGCACGCCACCCAGTGCCATGCGCACGAACTTCCGGTTCGTAGCGCGTGCCACCGACTGACCCAGCGACGTCTTGCCCACGCCGGGAGGCCCGACCAGGCACAGGATCGGCGCCTTCACCTTGTCCACGCGCTGTTGCACGGCAAGATACTCAAGGATGCGTTCCTTGACCTTCTCCAGACCGTAATGGTCTTCATCCAGCACGCGCTCGGCGTTGGCCAGGTCGTTGTTGACCTTGCTCTTCTTGCGCCACGGCAGGTTGACCAGCGTGTCGATGTAGTTGCGCACGACGGTCGCCTCGGCCGACATCGGCGACATCAGCTTGAGCTTCTTGAACTCGGCGTCGGCCTTCTTCTTGGCCTCCTTGGGCATGCGTGCGGCCTTGATGCGCTTGTCCAGCTCTTCAAGGTCGGCACCTTCCTCGCCCTCGCCCAGTTCCTTCTGAATGGCCTTGACCTGCTCGTTCAGGTAGTACTCGCGCTGAGACTTTTCCATCTGGCGCTTGACGCGGCCACGGATGCGCTTTTCCACCTGCAGGATGTCGATCTCGCCCTCGAGCTGCGACAGCAGGCTCTCCAGACGCTCGGTCACCTTCACCATTTCCAGGATCTTCTGCTTCTGCTCGAGCTTGATCGGCAGATGCGCGGCAATGGTGTCGGCCAGGCGGCCGGCCTCGTCGATGCCCGACAGCGACGTCAGGATCTCCGGCGGGATCTTCTTGTTGAGCTTTACGTACTGGTCAAACTGCGACACGATCGCGCGGCGCAGGGCCTCGGTCTCGGCCGATTCCGCCGAAGCGGGCGGCACAGGCACGGCTTCGCACATGAAGTGCGAATCGTCCTCGGTCACCTCGGTGATGTTTGCACGTTGCGTACCCTCGACCAGTACCTTAACGGTACCGTCGGGGAGCTTCAGCATTTGCAGGATATTGGCGATGCAGCCAACCTCGTAGAGGTCTTCGGCTGTCGGTTCGTCTTTGGCGGCCGTCTTCTGTGCCACGAGCATGATGCTCTTGCCCGACTCCATCGCAGTCTCGAGCGCCTTGATGGACTTCGGGCGTCCCACGAACAGTGGGATCACCATGTGCGGAAACACCACCACGTCGCGCAGTGGCAACAGTGGCAGGCGAATCGGCTCAGCCGGGAGGAGTTGTGTTCCGGACATCATTTTCCCCAGTCAGTCATTTAAGGCGTAAATAGGGTCTCGGGATTCGATTGCAAGATACCCGTCATCAATTCCTGGCACTAAAAATACGTGCCGCAAACTGCACCCGCGACCCACTCTGAAACAGCATACCCGCGTTTGCTCCCGTTAGTTTGTGGAATTGAACAAAAAAAGCCGCTCGCTTTCCAGCGAACGGCAGCTTGAGAGATTCGCCAGTCTGGTTGGGACCACGTGGGTCCGGCACGTTCGGCGTCAGTTGGACCTCGCTTAGTTCGAGCCTGCCACCTTGGGCTGCTGCTCTTCGTACATGAGCAGCGGCGGCGCATCGCCGGTGATCGTGTTTTCGTCGATCACCACCTTCTGCACGCCCTTGTAGTTGGGGAGGTCGTACATGACGTCCATGAGCGATTGTTCGAGGATCGAACGCAGGCCGCGGGCACCCGTCTTGCGGCGGATGGCCTTGCGCGCAATCGCGGTCAGCGCGGCTGGGCGAATCTCCAGCTCGACACCTTCCATGGCCAGCAGCTTCTGATACTGCTTGACCAGCGCGTTCTTCGGCTCGACCAGGATCTGCATCAGCGCGGCCTCGTCCAGCTTGGCCAGCGTTGCCACCACCGGCAGACGCCCGATGAGTTCCGGAATCAGACCAAACTTGATCAGATCCTCCGGCTCGGTCTGCGGGAGCACCTCGCTGACCTCGCGCTCTTCCTTGCTCTGCACCTGCGCGTCAAAACCGATGCCGGTCTTGTCCGAACGCTGCATGATGACCTTTTCCAGGCCATCGAATGCACCACCGCAGATGAACAGGATGTTCGTCGTGTCTACCTGCAGGAAGTCCTGGTTCGGATGCTTGCGGCCGCCTTGCGGAGGCACCGAGGCCATCGTGCCCTCGACCAGCTTCAGCAGTGCCTGCTGCACGCCCTCGCCCGACACATCGCGCGTGATCGACGGGTTGTCGGACTTGCGCGAGATCTTGTCGATTTCGTCGATGTAGACGATGCCGCGCTGGGCCTTCTCGACCTCGTAATTGCAGTTCTGCAGCAGCTTCTGGATGATGTTCTCGACGTCCTCGCCCACGTAGCCGGCTTCGGTCAGCGTGGTGGCATCGGCGATCACGAACGGCACGTTCAGCAGGCGCGCCAGCGTCTGGGCGAGCAGCGTCTTGCCGGAGCCGGTGGGCCCGATCAGCAGGATGTTGCTCTTCGACAGCTCGACATCGTCCTTCTTGCCGAGGTGCTTCAGACGCTTGTAATGGTTGTAGACCGCCACGGCCAGAATCTTCTTGGCCTGCTCCTGACCAATCACGTACTGGTCGAGGCTTTCGCGGATTTCGTGGGGCGTGGGCAGATCCGAGCGCGTGACTGCGGCGGCGTCCTTGTCGGTCGCGGCGGCCTCGTCACGGATAATCTCGTTGCACAGGTCGATGCATTCGTCGCAAATGAACACCGACGGGCCCGCGATAAGCTTCTTTACCTCGTGCTGGCTCTTGCCGCAGAACGAGCAATAGAGAAGTTTCTCGCTGGATGAACCTTTTTTGTCCGCCATAGGAATCAGTCACATTAGCAGTGTGGATCCCACCAGAAACGTCCCGGCGGGAAACGCATTAAACGCATCATACGCCAAAACAATTGGCGCAGTCGGCGGCATCCCCTGCGTGTGGGGCAAAACGCAAAAACGAGGCGCACAGCCTCGTTCCGGTGTAGCCTTCGTCATTTGGCACGACGCAGACCAATGCGGCAGGTGTGCCCGGCTTTGCCGGTCACCGCCCGGACGCTTCCGTTGGGATGCCTCCAGGCCAATGTGCCGGCACACCGGTCAAATTTCAACTGCGGCGGGTGATCACCTTGTCGATCAGACCGTAGTCCACCGCCTGGTCGCCGCTCATGAAGTTGTCGCGATCGGTGTCGCGGGCAATCTTCTCGACCGGTTGACCGGTAACTTCCGACAGGATGCTGTTCAGGCGCTCGCGCAGGTACAGGATCTCGCGTGCCTGGATTTCGATGTCCGAGGCCTGACCACGTGCACCACCCAGCGGCTGGTGAATCATGATGCGCGAATTCGGCAGCGCACTGCGCTTGCCCTTGGCACCCGCAGCCAGCAGGAATGCACCCATGCTCGCCGCCATGCCCATGCACAGGGTCTGCACATCGGGCTTGATGAACTGCATCGTGTCGTAAATCGCCAGGCCAGCCGAAACCGATCCGCCGGGCGAATTGATGTACAGCGACACGTCCTTGTCCGGGTTTTCGCTTTCCAGGAACAGCAACTGGGCCACCACCAGGTTGGCGGTCTGGTCATTGACCTCGCCTACCATGAAGACGACGCGTTCCTTGAGCAGGCGCGAGTAGATGTCATACGCGCGCTCGCCCCGGCCGGACTGCTCGACAACCATCGGCACCAGTCCGAGACCCTGGGTCTCCAGGGCAGAAGCCTGCGTGGTGGCGAGACGATCAAGCAAATCATTGCGGGTCATGCAGGTTCTCCAGATATTCAGGAATGGTGTCAACCGGCCAGCGCGCGAGGCCGGCTGACACAGACCGGCGCCGCGTCAATGCGCGGCATCCGGCCTTGCCCGACCTCAGGCTTGTGCGGGCGCGGCGGTGAGTTCCTCGAACGACACCGACTTGTCCGCAACCTTGGCCTTGTCGCACACGAAATTTACCACGTTGTTTTCGAGCACGTAGGCTTCCATCTCGGCCAGGCGTTGCTGGTCGCCGTAGTACCAGCGCATGACTTCCTTCGGGTCTTCGTAGCTCTTGGCGAAGTCCTCGATCTCGGCCTTGACCTGGTCCGGCTTGGCTTCCAGGCCGTTGGCCTTGACGATTTCAGCCAGGATCAGGCCCAGCTTCACGCGGCGCTCGGCCTGTTGCGCGAACATCTCGGCCGGAATCGGCATGTCCTTCGCGTTCGGCATGCCACGTTGCTCGAGGTCACGACGGGCCATTTCCACCAGGCGTTCCTGGTCCTGTTCGATCAGGGCCTTCGGCACGTCCAGCTCGCTCACCTTCAGCAGCGCTTCCATGACTTCGTCCTTCAGCATGGAATGCGTGCGGCGCTTGACTTCGCGCTCCAGGTTTTCGCGGATGTCGGCGCGCATCTTTTCCACGCTGCCGTCGGCGATGCCGAGCGACTTGGCGAACGCATCGTCCACTTCCGGCAGGTGCGCCCACTCGACCTTCTTCAGCGTGATGGTGAACTCGGCGGTCTTGCCGGCCACTTCCTTGCCGTGGTAGTCCTCGGGGAAGGTCAGCGGGAACGTCTTGCTCTCGCCTTCCTTCAGGCCCAGCGTGGCTTGCTCGAACTCGGGCAGCATGCGGCCTTCGCCCAGCACGTACACGAAGTCCTCGGCCTTGCCGCCGGCGAATTCGACGCCGTCGATCTTGCCGACGAAGTCGATCGTCACGCGATCGCCGTTCTGGGCGGTCACTTCGGCGCCGCCGTCGCCATGGGCGCCGGCTTCACCACGGTGGTGGTAGTGAACACGCTGCTTGCGCAGGATGTCGACGGTCTTGTCGATCTCGGCGTCGCCGATTTCGGTCTTGGTGCGGGTCACTTCGGCCGAGGCCAGTTCGCCGATCTTGACTTCCGGATACACCTCGAACGTGGCTTCAAAAGCCAGTTCGTCTTCGGCAACGCCTTCGGTCTTGATGTCGAACTTCGGCTGACCGGCCACCTTCACGTCCTGGGCCTGGGTGATGTCGAAGAACTTGCGGGCAGCCTTGTCGAAGCGAACTTCAAATTCCACCTGCTGGCCGTATTGCTTCTCGACCATCTTCATCGGCACCTTGCCCGGACGGAAGCCGGACATCTTCACGGTCTTCGACAGACGTACCAGGCGTTCCTGCGTTTCCTTCTGCACTTCGGCCTTGGGGATAGCCAGGGTTACCTTGCGGTCCAGCTTGCCGAGGTTTTCAATGACGTTCGACATGGTCGTTAATCCAATCCAGAAATAGTTGTTGTCGGCGCATCCGTCTGCGCACCTTGCCGCCTGGCCGCGGCCAGTGCTCGCGAGCGGAGGTCTCCGCGCAAACGGAAAACGCGGATTATCGCACGGTTTTCATTCGCTTCCGGCAGTTTTTACCCTAGTCAGTCCTGAATGGGCCCAACATCCTGCCCCGCCGGGTCTGCCGCCTGTCCGTGACGCAGTGCGCGCAGCAGCAGGCGGGCCGGGTCGATGGCATCGGCCAGGTCCGCCTCGAGCGGCAGCGGTTCGCCTTCCAAATGGCAGGCGATCAACTCGGCACCGAGTGCGGCCCATGTGAGGCCACGCGACGCATATGCAAGGGCCGCGTACAGCCCCGGCATGCGAGGCACGTCGCGCAAGTGCGCCCCGCGCAGCGCGTCGGCACGGGCCAGCGACTGCGGTTCGTCGGCCAGGCGGCCGATCAGCGGCAGGCGGTTGTGCGTGACGGTACGCACGCCGACATAGCCGGTCAGCGATTCGGGATCGATACGTGCCAGCGCGGCGGCCCGGTCGGGCAACAGCGACGCCAGACGCCCCAAATTGTCGGCGTGCACCGTGGCGCTCTCGGCCAGCGGACCTGCATCGGGCTCGTAGCTGGAGCCCACGCGTGCCCCACCTTGCTCGCCACGCGGCAGCAGATAGCCGCCGCCGGTGACCACGCAATCGGGCCAGCCGCCCAGCACATCGACCTGGGCCGGGGTCAGATCGGTCAGTTGCCCGCGCACGCGACGCAGTGCCAGGAACCGGCCCGATACCAGGCGTTCGGCCTCATGCGCATTGGCCAGCACCAGCACGGGCGCGCTGGCCAGCACGGCACCCGATGCATCGCGGGCAAGCCACTGCCCGTCGACATGCTCGATGCTATCGACGCGGCACCGGAAGCGGGCATCCAGCCGGTCGCCGGCGGCGGCCAGCTGGGCCTGGCAGATATCGGGCGGCGCGACCCACCCACCCTGCGGAAACCAGAGCCCGCCACGGTCGACCGTGGCGCCATGGGACGCCGCAGCCTCGTCGGGCGACATCCAGCGCACGAACGACTCGGGAAAGCCCAGCGCGTCCAGTGCCGCACGTTGCGCCGCGTTTTCAGTGTCATCCTCGCCGGTCTGCAATACGCCGCAGCCGTGCCAATTCACCGGATGTCCTGCGTCGGCCAGCGCCTGCCAGGCGCGCAGCGCGTGCAGGTTACCGGCGCGCGACAACCGGGACAGCAGGCCGTCGTCGGGCGAAACGTGAGCGTGCATGGCCGCCGCGCGATGCCCGGAGGTCTGACGTGCCGGCCCGTCGTGGGCGTCGAACAGCGTGACGCGCCAGCCGCGTGCGGCCAGCCGCTCGGTGATCGCGCACCCGGCCAGCCCCGCGCCAATGACGATGGCGTGGCGCTCGGCCCAGTGGGCGGCGTCGGGCGGTGCATGGCGCCGAATCTTCCAGAGCGGCGCAAAGCGCGCGACCGTCATCTCAGGCTTGCCGTCACACCCCTGCGCCTTGCTGACCGCGAAACCGGCGGCCTGCAGCCCGCGCTGCACGAATTCGGCCGTCGTGCAGGTGGCCAGCGTCGCCCCCAGCCGCGCCAGCCGGGCCAGCCCGCGAAACACGGTGTCTGACCACATCTCGGGGTTGCGCGACGGCGAGAAGCCGTCCAGGTAAAGCGCGTCGGCGCCAGCCACCAGCTTCGGCAACATGGCTTCCGCATCGCCGAATGCCAGCGTCAGGGTCACCGACCCACCCTCGAACGTCAGGCGATGCAGGCCCGGCAGGGCGTCGGGCCACTGCTGCTGGATCTGCACGGCCAGCGGCGACAGGTCACCCAGGCCGGCATGCAGTTGCGCCAGCCCTTCCCGTGTGAGCGGGTGCTTTTCGATCGACACGAAGTGCAGGCGCGCGCAGCGCTGCGGCGCATCGCGCCATGCCTGCCACGTGGCCAGGAAGTTCAGACCCTGCCCGAAGCCGGTTTCGACGATGACAAACTGGTCGCGCCCGGCCCAGTTGCCCGGCAATCCGTTGCCGGCCAGGAAGACGTGCTGCGCCTGCGCCAGGCCACCGGCAGTGCTGCGATAGACATCGTCGTAACGCGGCGAATACGCGATGCCGTCGTCGGACAGGATGATCTCGGCGGACTCAAGGGTACGCGGCATGAAAGGGAAGAAAATGGAGGAAAAGCAATGGGAAAACGGCCGGAAATGGCGGCGGATGGTAGCATAGCGCCCTTCGCGCAAACCGCCTGCCAGCCCTTGTCCGAGCGAAGTTTGCGCCCCGTCATCCCGCCTTGCCATGCTCAGTTATCGTCACGCCTTTCACGCCGGCAACCATGCCGATGTCCTCAAGCACGCCGTCGTGGTCCAGTTGCTGGACTATCTGACGCAGAAGGACAAGCCGTTCTGGTACGTCGACACGCATGCCGGGGCCGGCCTCTACGCGCTGGATCACGCCTACGCGCAGAAGAAATCGGAATTTGAAACCGGGATCGGGCCGCTCTGGCGCGCCGCGGCCGACGGCCAGGCCCTGCCCGAACTGCTCGAAGCCTATCTTGAGCAGGTTCGCGAACTGAACCGGGATGGCAACCTCAAGCACTACCCGGGTTCGCCGTGGCTGGCCTGGCAGATGCTGCGCGATGCCGACCGTTTGCGCCTGTTCGAGCTTCATAGCACCGAAATCCAGATCCTGCGCGACAACTTTCGCGGCGCCGGCCGCAAGGTGATGCTCTATGACGGCGACGGCTTCAACGGCATCAGGGCCATCCTGCCGCCGCCGCCGCGCCGCGCGCTGGTGCTAATTGATCCCTCATACGAAGACAAGCAGGACTACGCGCGCACCATCGATACGCTCAAGGCTGGCCTGGAACGGTTTGCGACTGGCGTTTATGCGATCTGGTACCCCGAAGTCCAGCGCCGCGAGTCGGTCCAGTTGCCAGCGCAACTGAAACGGTTGCCGCTCAATAGCTGGCTGCACGTGACCCTGACCGTGAAGCATCCGGTCGAAGGCGGCCTGGGCCTGCATGGCAGTGGCATGTTCGTGGTCAACCCGCCCTGGACGCTGAAGGCCGCGCTGCAGGAAGCGATGCCAAAACTCGTGGAATTGCTAGGTCAGGATGGCGGCGCCAGTTTCACGCTCGAATCGCTCGACAACTGAGCAACGGGCGGCTGCAGCACTTCTGTGCCGCAGCCCACAGACGTCGACGATCCGGCGCGCGATGGTGGCGGCATTCCCGCAGATGCCCACCCCGCCTGCAGCCCCCAAGCTGCCGAGATCGCCGTGATCCGCCTGACACCGCCCCACTACCGCATTCTTTTCTCCCTCTGCGCGCTCGCCGTGCTGGTGCTCTCGCTGCTGCCGCCGGATGCTCCCGAACCGACCACCGGCTGGGACAAGACCAATCACCTGCTGGCGTTCGGCACGCTGGCCGTGCTGGGCGTCCGTGCCTGGCCGGCGCGGGCCTGGCATCTGGCCCTGGCCTTGACGGCCTACGGCGCGGCCATCGAAGCCCTTCAGTCGCTGACGGCCTATCGCAATGCGTCCTGGGCCGACCTGCTGGCCGACGTACTGGGCATCGCCATCGGCCTGGCGTTCAGTTTTCGCGCGATCCGGGTCTGAGCATCGACAACCTACCCTGCCGCCGCCCGGTAAGCGGCCAACGCCGAGGGGGCCTGCGCTGGAACAGTGTTGTGCAAACGTGGCGGCTTGCCGCGTGCACGCCCCTCAAATAGTATCGGCGTCACCAACGCGGCGGGCCCACCGCTGCCATCCTGCGAGTGCCGCCATGCATCCATTTGCCTATCAGTCGTTTCCCCAGCGCATCGTCTTCGGATCGGGCAGCCTTGCACGGCTTGCCAGCGAAGTGGACGCCCTGGGTGCCACCCGCGTGCTCGTGCTTTGCACACCCGGGCAGCGCAGGCTGGCCGAAGGGGTGGCCGACGCACTGGGCGCGCGCTGCGCCGGCATTTTCGATGGCGCCGTCATGCACGTGCCCATCGAACAGGCGCGGCGGGCACGCGAGATGGCCGACCAGTGCGGCGCCGACTGCTCGCTGGCAATCGGTGGCGGGTCGACCATCGGCCTGGGCAAGGCCATCGCGCTGGAATCGAGCCTGCCCGTGATTGCCGTGCCGACCACCTATTCGGGATCGGAGATGACGCCCATCTACGGCCTGACCGATGCCGGCCTCAAGCGCACCGGGCGCGATCCGCGCGTGCTGCCGCGAACCGTCATCTACGATCCCGATCTCTCGCTGGGGCTGCCGGCGGCCATCAGTGTGACCAGCGGCATCAACGCCATTGCCCACGCGGCGGAAGGGCTCTATGCCGCCGATCGCAACCCGGTCAGCCAATGGATGGCGCGCGACGGTATCGCGGCGCTGGGCCGTGCGCTGCCCGTGATCGCCGATGCCGCGCCGGGCGCCGATGCCTTGCGCGAAGCGCGCAGCGACGCCCTGTACGGCGCGTGGCTGTGTGGCTCGGTGCTCGGCAGCGTGACGGTCGGGCTGCATCACAAGCTGTGCCATACGCTGGGCGGCACCCTGAACCTGCCCCATGCCGAAGTCCACACCGTGGTATTGCCCCATGCGCTGGCGTACAACGCGCCTGCCGCGCCGGACGCAATGACCGCCATCGCCGATGCACTGGGCGCCGGGCATGGCGATGGTCCGCGTGCGGTGTTCGACCTGGCGGCCCGTCTTGGCGCCCCAACCTCGCTGCGCGAACTGGGCATGTCGGTGGGCGACATCGACACCATCACCGCGTTGGCGCTGCGTAACCAGTACCCCAACCCACGCCCGCTCGAACGCGAAGGGATTCACCAGTTGCTGCAGGATGCCTTTGAAGGCCGACCACCCCGCATGACCTGAGTCGGGGCAGCGGGCACGGGCCAGGAAGGCTGCGGGCCCGCTTCCGCGCGCGGGTGTTTTAGCTGGATGCCCGGGGAGCGGCCGTAGACCCGCGCACCACCAGTTCCGGCCGCAGTTCGATGACGACGCTGGCCGTGAGGGGCTTGGAGATCCGGCGCAGCAGCAGTTCGGCAGCCTGCTCGCCCATGTCGTGCACGGGGATGCGGATGGTGGTCAGCGGTGGCGTCAGCGCATCGACGAAAGGCATGTCGTTGTGGCCGACGATCGATACGTCCTCAGGACACCGGATGCCACGCTCGCGCAGATGGTCGTAGCAACCCATCGCCACGAGGTCGTTCCCGGCGGCAATGGCGGTCAGGCACGGCAGAGCCTCGAACAGCTGCGCGCAAGCCTGGCGGCCCGCGTCGCGCGCATAGCTCTCCGCTTCCACCACGGCATATTCGCCGCGCCGCAGCCGATGGCGCTTTACGGCCTCCAGAAAGCCTTCGCGGCGCGACTCGCCGGTGGAAGTGCTGGCCGGTCCGGCAATGTGCCCGATGCAGCGATGGCCGAGCGACACCAGATGGTCGACCGTCAACGCCATGGCCAGCGCACTGTCGCTGACCACGCACGACGCCCGGCCCGTGTGTTCGCCGCGATTCACCATCACCACGGGGATGCCCACCTTCACGCAGTATTCGAGCAACGGGTCATCGCGCTCGGCGGTGGCCAGGATCAGCCCTTCCACCTGGCGCGCCAGCATCTGGTCGACGACAAAGCGCTGCCGCGTGCGCTCGGTGCCGGCATTCACCACGATCGGCACATAGCCCATCCGGGCCAGCACCGACTCGATGCCCGCCAGGATGGGCGGAAACACCGGGTTCGCGATATCGGGCAGGATCACGCCGACCATCCCCGACCGCTGCGTGCGCAGCCCGGCCGCAATGCGGTTCGGACGAAAACCGCGTGCCTCGGCCAGCTTGAGGATGCGCGCGGCCACCTCTTCGGCCACCAGGTGGCGCGTCGCGGGGTTCATGACGCGCGACACCGTGGAGTAATGCACGTCGACCTCCGCGGCGAGGTCTTTGATGGTCACGCGTTTGCGCTCGGACATGGGACGGCGGACGCCAGGCTGGATCATTGAGATGCGCCATTCTAGCGTCTGCCGGCGGGCTTCCGTCACTCTCCCGCGCGCACCCCGGATTGCCTGACCACCGGGGCCAGCCTGGCGATCTCGGCCTGGATATAGCTGGCAAATTCCTGCGGGGTGCTGGACCGGGGCTCCGCCCCCTGCGCGGCCAGGCGCTCGCGCACGTCGGGCGCGGCCAGCGCCTTGCCAATCTCGGCGTTGAGCGCGTTGACGATCTCCTTCGGGGTCGACGCCGGCGCCAGCACGCCGAACCACGAGTCGAAGGCGTAGTCCGGCAGCCCCGATTCCGCCACGGTGGGGATATCGGGCAGCACACCGGCGCGCCTGGGCGTGGTCACGGCCAGCGCGCGGAGCTTGCCCTGCCTGACAAACGGCATCGCCGACACGCTGGGCGCAAACATCATGTCGCCGCGCCCGGCCATCACATCGGTCAGGGCCTCGCCGGTGCCCTTGTATGGGATATGCACGATATCGATCTTTGCCTGCATCTTGAACATCTCGCCGCTCAGGTGCGTGGAACTGCCCGACCCGGCGGAATCGAAATTCAGGGCGCCTGGCCGGGCTTTTGCCGCCGCGACGATGTCGCGCACCGACTTGTACGTGCTGGCGGCATTGACCACCAGCACGTTCGGTACCGAAGCCACCAGCGATACCGGGGCAAAGTCCTTCAGCGTGTCATAGCCCAGCTTCGGGTACAGCGTGGCATTGATGGCATGCCCCACCGACACCAGGACCAGCGTGTAGCCATCGGGCGCGGACTTGGCCACCGTGGTGGCACCCAGCGTGCCGCCCGCGCCGGGCCGGTTGTCGACCACGACCTGCCATTGGCCGGACTCGCCCATCCTGGCGCCGATGATGCGCGCCAGGATATCGGTGGCGCTGCCAGCGGAAAACGGCACGACCAGCCGGATCGGCTTGGCCGGATACTGCGGCTGCGCGCTCGCCTGCACCGGCACGGCGGCGGCCACGGCCAGCGTCAGTGCGGCAACGGGGCGAAAGGTAACGGGGCTGAAAAACTGTCGAATCATGATGGTCTCCTCGCAACAATGGCCGGGCCCGGCGTCAGAAAAAATGCCGCATGCCGAGCGCAAAGGTCTGCGGATCGGCACCGGCGCTGACGCCAAGCTCGTTGATGGCAAAGTCGTAGATCGCGTTTTTCCTGTTGTTGATGCGGCTGTAGTACGCGTAGAGCGCCGTGCGCTTGGACAGCGGGTAGTCGTACCCCACGGTGAACTGCGTGGCGCCGGTTTCCGGGCCGCTCCGGAAGAAGCCGATGGTGTCCGTGGACGATCCGGTGCCGTTGGGCGCGAACGCAACGCCCACGCGCACGCTGCCCGGCCCGAGCTTCTGCACCAGCGACGCGTAGTAGCCGTTGCGCTGCAGGTCGCCCGTATCGGTGCGGTAGTGCAGATGCTCGTAGACCGCCGCCAGCCGCGTGCCCGGCAGCAACTGGTACGCCAACGCCACCTTCAGCGCATCGTCGTTACGCCCTGCGGCCTGGTAGTGCTGGTGGATTTCGTAGGCAAACGTGGCGCTGAGCGGCCCACGGTCGTAGACCAGCGCCGCCGAATACAGCGCGGGGTTGCGCGGCACCGTCGTCTTTTCCTCGGGCAGCCCCCAGCCCAGCCACAGGCTGGCGCCCCACAGCTGGGGCGACCGGTACTGCAGGATGTTCTTCTGGCGCCGGTCGAAGGAACTGGTGTCCTGGACGTTGTCGGAACTCGACGTCGAGCCATTGCCGATCAGCGCCATGTAGCCGGCAGTGGTCGGGTAGTACGGGTCGTAGCCCGCCGTCGATTCGGTATAGGGCGTCTGCCAGTGCCCCATGAACACCAGCCCGTATTCCCCCTGCAGGCCGACGCGCGAATTGCGGCCGGCGATCTGCCCCTGGCCGGTATCGAGCGACACATTGCTTTCGATCTGCCAGACGGCCTTGAGCGAGCCGCCCAGCCCCTCTTCCCCTCGGAAGCCGAACACCGACCGGTTGTTGGTGAGCCGCGCCGTGCCGCCAAGCCTGGTGCCGTCGGTGGCCGTACTGGCGCGCGAATACTCGATGGCCGTGTTGAGCCGGCCGTAGATCGTCACGCCCTCCTCCGCCAGCGCCGGGGCCGCCAGGCCGGCGGAGATGCAGGCCGAAATGCCGGCCGATACCACCAGCGGGACCATGCGGGGTCGCCTGAAGTTATTTCGCATCGTGGGGGTCTCCTCCTCGTTGTTATGGATGCGTTGCAAACGTTTGCAAAACCAGCACAAAAAATCAGGGTGATGCGCGCGGCGGGTACGGCATCGCCAGCAGCAGCATGGCCGGCAGATTGGATGGATTGCTGACCTGCCGGGCCTCTCCCGGCGCCAGTCGTACCGAATCGAAGCGCCCCAGGGTGACGCTTTCCGATGGCGTCCGGATGCACACCTCGCCCTGCAGGACGACGTAGTGCTTCTCAACAGGCGACGCATCCAGCGACGTGTGGCCGCCCGGCAGGATCACGGACACGCCCATCCACAGGGCGTCGGATGGGCCCGCCTCGTGCCCCTGCAGGCGCAGGCAGTGCATGCCTTCGTGGTTGGCCGGGTAGTAGGCCGGCGCCTGGGCAAATCGGGTCGTGTTCATGGCGTCAGCACCACGCGCTCGGTGGCGCCTTGCAGCACGGCGCGATAGGCGTCCTTGGCATCGGCCAGCGCGTACGTATAGTCCGGCAGCACCGGGAACGGCTTGAGCTGGCCGGCGGCGAACATGGGCGCGAGCGCGTCGAGGATCGACGCACAGGCCTGGCTGTCCATCGCCAGGGTGTCGACGCCCACGTACGTGTGCTGCCCCCGGTAGAACGCGAAGATGTCGAACGGCACCGGCTTCTCGATGGTCGAGATGAATATCTGCGTGGCGCCGATGGCCATGGCCAGGTTGGCCTGCTCGAAATACGGGCTGCCTACCGTGTTGTAGACGATGTCGGCACCGTGGCCGCCGGTTTCGTCGCGGACCACTTCGGAAATGGTTTCGCGGCTGGCATCGATCATGCGCACCGAACCGCTGGCGTGGCCGCGATACGGGTCCGCTCCGCGCTCCACGGCGAAGACGCGCGCGCCCAGCGCGGTGGCAATCTGGATCGTCGCCTGCCCTACCTTGCCGTTGCCGCCGCCGACCAGCACCACATCGCCCGCCTTGGGCATGCCGGAACGCCGCAGGCCTTCGTAAGCCGTGATGAACGGCACGCCCACCGCGCCAGCCTCGATCAGCGACACCGCTTGCGGCTTGGCGCGAACGGCCTCCACGCCGATGCGCAGGTACTTTCCGTGCGTGCCATCCCGACGGATGCCGAGTTCGCCGCCGCTGCCCCATACCTGCTGCCCGACCCACTGGCTGGGGCCGTCGATGACCACACCGGCATAGTCGCGCCCCGGGGTGCGCGGCCAGACGGCATGCGGCATCAGGCCAAGCGTGGCTTTCACATCGCTGGGATTGACCCCGGCGCTGGCCACTTCGACAACGCACTGGCCGGCGCCGGCCTCCGGGCGTGGCATGTCGACGAACGACAGTTCCAGCGCGTCGATGCTCGGGGCTTTCTGGTGAACCTGAATGGTATTCATGATGAATGGAGTGACAGGAAACGTGGGTGTCGGAGAAGGTCAGGCCTCAGGCTTCACGCAGGCCAAGCTGCGCGCGGGCATCGGACGCGGACGCGATCTCCCCGCCCAGCGACTTGACGATGTCGCGCGCCTTGGCCACCAGCGCGGCGTTGCTCGGTGCCAGCACGCCCTTTTCCAGATAGATGTTGTCTTCCAGGCCAACGCGCACGTGGCCGCCCGCCAGCCAGGCCTGGGCGACGATCGGGAACTCGGCGCGACCGATGCCGAACGCGGACCATTGCGCGCCAGCCGGCAGCATGTTGCGGGCGTAGAAGATCGTCTCCGGGGTGGCGGCAAAGCCGTACTTCACGCCCAGCACGAAGGTCCAGAGGCCGGGGCCGTCCAGCACGCCGTCGCGCATGAAGTCGAGCGCCATGTTCAGGTCGCCGGAGTCGAAGATCTCCAGTTCGGGCATGACGCCCGCGCTGCGGATCACCTCGGCCATCTTGCGCACGTTCGTGGGGGTGTTGATCACCACGTCGGCGCCGGAATTCATCGTGTTGAGGTCCAGCGAGCAGACGTCGGGCCGCAAGGCGGCGACGTGCGCCACGCGCTTGAGCGGATGCAGCAGCGTCGTGCCCGGCGCGGCCACGCGCGGCTCGTTCTCGTCGGGCACGAAACGTCCGCCCGGCCCCGTCGTGAGGTTGATGATCAGGCGGCGATTGCGCGCGCGGATGCGGTCGATGACGTCGGCGTAGTAGTCGAGTTCCATCGACGGCCGGCCCGTGTGCGGGTCGCGGACGTGGATGTGCGCGGCTGCGGCGCCGGCTTCGGCCGCTTCGAGTGCGGATTCGGCAATTTGCGCCGGTGTCACCGGCAACCCGGGATGCTGTTCGGGCGTCACGATGTTGCCGGTCACCGCGCAGGTGATGATGGTCTTTCTGGCGTGCATGGAGAATGAAAAAAGAAAGCGCGTGAGGAAAAGATCAGCCCAGCTGGCGTCCGCCATCGACCACGATGGTGGTGCCCGTGGCGAACCGCAGCGACGTGGCGCAGGCGACGATGGCGTCCGCCACGTCTTCGGCATGCCCGATGCGGCGCAGCGGTGTGGTCTTGGCGGCCCGTTCGTTGAACGTGCTGTCGCGCCCCGGTACGAAGCCCGTGTCGACCACGCCAGGCGACACATTGAGAACGCGGATCTCGGGGGCCAGCGCCCGACCCAGCGACATCGCCATCACGTCGAGTCCGGCCTTGACGGCGCAGTAGGCAACGTTGCTGCCCTGCCCCGTACGCCCCGCAATCGAGCCAACGTTGACGACCAGCCCTTCGCCGCCGGCCCGCAATGCCGGTGCAAAGGCCCGTATTGCCGCGAACTGGCCGCGCCAATTGACGGCGAACAGTTCGTCGATCAGGGCGTCGTCCAGCGCATCGAGATCGGCGTGGGGAATGGCGCGCGTGAAGCCCGACGTATTGACGAGGATGTCCACGCGGCCATAGTGGTGCAGCACATCGGCAGCCAGCGCCTGCAGCGAGGCGCTATCGGCCACCTCGGCACGCGCGGCCATATGGTTGCCGGCGGGCAGGTCTTCGACCGTTTTCGCCGTGCGGTCGGCATCGCGCCCGGTCAGCACGACGCTGGCGCCCACGTTGGCCAGCGCGCGGCCGGCTGCAAAGCCGATGCCGCCGGTTCCGCCGATGATGACGGCAACCTTGCCGGAAAGACTGGTAATGGTCATGGTGTGGCGCAAAGAAGAGAAAGAAAAGAAAGAAACGAAAGAAGCGGCCAGGAAGAAGGCCAGGAAGACATCAGTCGATCGGAGGCGTTGGAAACGTCTGCTCGCCCGGTTCCAGCGTGAAGTCGAACTGCAGCGTGTAGAACGGCGCCGGCAGTTCTCCCCACGGGCTCCAGCCCGTTTCCACCAACTGGAAGGCGCCCACGAGTTGGCGATGCACGCCAAACGTGACATCGGTTTCCAGGATGTCGGAGTCGTCGGCAAAGACCTGCGTCACCAGCGTGCGATGCCCCGGCGCGGCCACGATGAAGTGGATGTGCGCGGGCCGATACGGGTGCCGTTGCTGCGCGGCCAGCAGCGCGCCGACCGGACCATCGGTCGGAACCGGATAACCGGCAGGCCGCACCGTGCGGAAGTGATAGTGACCGTCGGCGTCGGTATGGAACATGCCACGCAGGTTGTGATCGGGCTGGCGCGGGTCCTGGTTGTCGTACAGGCCCACCGGCGATGCCTGCCAGACTTCCACCATGGCGCCCGGCAGCACCGAACCGTCCGTGGCCCGCACCGTGCCGCTGACGAACAGCGGCACGCCGGGCGGGTCGTCCTGCACCACGCAGTCGCCGCACTGGTATCGCGGCGCATTGGCACGATAGAACGGCCCCAGCAACGCTCCAGGCGTGCGACCGCCCTTTGTGCTGTTGTTGATCGTCGTCACCAGCGTCGACAGCCCCAGGACATCGGCGGCCAGCACCACCTCGTTGTTGGTGGCGTGCGTCGCGTGCCCCAGCCCGGCGATGAACGCCAGCGCCCGCTCGAACTCCTCGTCGGAGGGCCGGACCTCGCGCAGGAACGCATGCAGATGCGATACCAGTGCCGCCATCACGGTGCGCAGGCGGGGGTCTTCCGTCTTTGCCATGGCCTGCAGGACAACCCCGGTCACCGACGCTTCATCTTCGATCAGGGCCAGCGTACTGACCGGCTTGGCCGCCGGCTGGACACGTTGCGTCTCCATGTTCACTCCTTGTTTTGCAAACGTTTGCATTATGGTCGGTTCGACGCGAATGGCAAGCATGGAACCGCGGACAAAAAGTGGTGATATATCGACTTGCGCGCGAAAACCGTCACGAAATCAAGGTGCGGACAGCGGGATCGGGTCAAACCCTAGCCGCGTCCGATACAGGCGTCAGGCTGCTGCCTGGCAAACCGCCTCGATGTTGTGCCCGTCCGGGCCGATCACGAAAGCGGCGTAGTAATTTGCATGATATAGCGGCCGCAGGCCGGGCGCACCGTTATCCCGGGCGCCGGCGTCCAGCGCCGCGCGGTAGAACGCATCAACCTGCTGGCGAGTCTGCGCCGCGAACGCCAGATGCAGATGCGCAGGTGTCTCGTCGGTCTGGAACAGACACAACGACACCGGGCCGCCAGCGGCCAGTTCAACGCCATACGACGGCGGGCCTTCGGAAATCGCCGTGACGCCAAGCGGCGCCAGCGCCTTCAGGTAGAACGCCTTGCTGGCCGCGTAATCGCTAACGCCGAATTTGACATGGTCAAACATCGCGCCTCCCGGGGCTGGATTTTCATTTGGACCTGGATCCGAACAAGCAGAACAAGCAGAACAAGCAGAACAAGCAGAACAAGGCGAACCGAGCATCGCACCGACCGCGCCCTCCACGCAAATCGGCCTCAAGCCCACGCTTAATATGTCGTTAATACTCCACATCGCGTAAAGCTTCGTGGATCATATGGTCGCCATCTCTTCCGTAGGCTCGCAAGGTCTTGTCGGCACCGCCGGTGCCAATTCCGCGCCGGCAGCCACTGCCGCGCCGTCGCAGGCCCAGGCAACATCCGCAACGACCGTCACGCTGGGCCGAGCCGCGCCCGCGCCGGCCAACTGGCCCACCTACTCCGCCAAGAGCATGGGCCCGACCCCGGTCTGGGAGCATGCAATCGGTGACCCGATCTCGATGCGCATGGCGGGCAACGTGTCTGCGTCCAAGCTATCCGCGCGTTTCAGCGGCCTCGGCGAGGCGTTGATGAACCAGGTCGCCGGCGGCGGCGCCAGCTTCTCGCAGTCGGTCATCCAGTTGTCGGCCGACGAGCCGATCGATGCCGTGTCATCGTCGAGCTTTCAAGCCCATTCGAGCAACGAGATCCAGCTGACCATCACCACGCGCGGCGGCGCCACGGTGGGCTTCACGCTGGGTAGCGACGGCGACCGGCTGCGTGTCCAGGCATCGGTCACCGACGGCCAGCTCTCCGACAGCGAGCGCGAGGCCCTGGGAAAACTCTCAGCTTCGTTCCAGAAATCGATCGACGCCCTGAACGAGGTGCCTCCGCGCCTCGACCTGGCCGGCCTGATGCAGTACGACGCCACCCAGCTTGCGTCCGTGCATCTGCAGGCAAACCTTGCGCTGGGCAACAATGAGACTCAGACCCTTGATTTCCAGGCCGATGACAAGGTGCGCTCGGTAACATCGACCGGCCCGACCGGCACGGTAAAGCTCAGCGTCGACACCACCGGCCCGACGATTTTCGGCACGCCGGCGCAACAGGCCAAGGCCGTCGGCCAGTACCTGAAGCAGTTCGACGACGCCAAGGTACGCGGCCAGGGCGACACCGCGCTGATCGCCATGTTCAAGGACGCGTTCAGCGCCCTGCACAGTCACTACAACACCGCCAGCACCCAGCAGTCGCGCTTCACCTTCAGCGCCGGCGACCACGGCATGCTGACCGGGCTTGCCGACTTCTCGGCCTCGATCTCGCAAGCGCCCGTGTCCATCAATCCCCTGCGCTCGAACGAGACGGACACCTTCGACTATCAGGTCTCGCAGACCACGCAGTTGCTGGGCCGCGGCCAGGCAGACCGCGGCGCGAGGCAGCAACAGCAGTCGAGCCTGGATGCCAGCTACCACAGCGCCCTGTCCGCTGACACGCCGCTATCCCTCAACGAAAGCCCGTATTCGCAAAACTACTACTACGAGCAGATCCACGACAAGGCCAGCAGCGAATCAGAATTCGCCTATCGCAAGGGCGACCTGATGAAGGCCACGATCACGCAATCGGTCGACCAGTCGCGCCATACGCAGAAATACGTCATGGGTCATCTCGAGGAAGATTCGACCACACCGACATCCAAATCCCGGACGATCGACGTCCTGGCCCTGGTCAAGGCCGCCCAGAATCAATCCGGCACCGGCCTGCGCCGCAACGACGAGGCACGCGAGCGCGTGCTGTCGAGCATGCATGACAAGGTCTTGCTGGTGGGGAATGCAGCGGGGCTGGCAGGCTAGGCAGGCATCGCGCTCGCGATGCCTGTCCGCTTCGTGGGCTGTTTTATCGGGCCACTCGCAGGCCCGCTACCTTAGAGGTTGACCTGTGGTCCGGCGCGACCATCCCGCAGCGCGGCGATGGCGTTGGACCGAGCAACTCCACGCTTTCTAAAAGGCAGCTCTATCAGGCGATAGCTGAGTTCCGACAGCACCAGGACAATCACTGCCGCGACCATTGCGAACCGGACAGTAAAGGTGCCATTGAACTCCACACCCGGATAGACGGCGCGCATGACTTGCCATGTGATCCAGAATGCAAAGGGATGGATCAGGTAAATGGCAAAGGAGCGCTCCCCAATCCAGGCCAAGCCACGGCGAATGGGGCCGTCAGCAATGAAATAACCTTTGTCGTACGAGCAAAGCCAGATAATCAGACCTGATACCAGGGCCACCATCCCCAGGAAAAACGGCACCGGCTCATAACGGGCAAAGCCGACCAGGCCGGCGACAAGCAGCGGAGGCAGAACAAGCTTCAGGCGGGACGACGCAAGATGCGGATCGAAGATGCGGTAGGTGGAATGCTCTGACCAAAGCGCCAGCAATACACCCAACATCAGCGCATCCGTTTTGATGGGACCGAAGACGCTACCCAAGGGCCGCGGAAGAAAGACCTGCGCCAGGACGATCGCGAGCAGCACAAGATGGATCCGCCTGCGGAACAGCAGGAACAAGAATGGCAGGACGAGGTAGAACTGCTCCTCGAGCGACAGGCTCCAGTAGTGTCCAAAATCGCCACATCCACTCCGGACAATCCACTGGCATTGCCAGCTACGAATGTTGGCTACATGAAATACGGCCGACAGGACATCCGAAATATTTGCGCTTTCCACTCGCCCACTGGCCAACGAATAAGCGAGTAGTGGAATGGCCAACCACACGCAGGCCGAGGGGGTGATGCGATACAACCGGCGCACCCAGAACGCCGCAACCTCCCGCCAGAAGTCGTTTCCCGATGCGACGAGCAAGCGTCCGCAAAGGCTCTTGGTGATGACGTACCCCGAGAGGCAGAGAAACAGGTCAACACCGACATAAAACCCCTTGCCGATTGCGGACCACTGCCCTCCCCAGCGAAACAAGACTGGAGAGTGCGCCACGATGACAATCAATATTGCAATGGCGCGGACTGCCTGGATTTCGTCGTTGCGCTTGGGCGCGGCGTGTTTCACGTCTGCTATCTCGGGAAATATTCTGGGCGATTGTATGAGGCGGTGCACCTCGTTCTGTCCGAAGCGCGATTATCTCTCCAGTCGGCCGGGCGCGGGTTTTTGATATGGGCCAACGCAAACGATTGCCCAATCCCCCATCGACTTCACTGCCTCACGAGCGGGCCAACTCGGCTTCCCCTTGCAGTAATCGCGCGCCTGCAACATCACAGGGCCTTCATCGGCCCATGCCATGGTCGCACCATTGACTTCGTTGTATAGCGCAACGAGATATCCAGGCCACCAGACCGAGAATACGGACAGGGTTGTGCCGTAGTTATACCAACCGATAGAAAAATCCGAGGCGGTTCTAAGCTTCCTCAACGGCGCGGTAGTCGTTCCCACAAAAGCAAGCAGCTTTATCCGATTGAAGTCTGGAAGCTTCTCTATGTCCGCACTGATTCGATTCATCAGCAAAACATCTCGACTATTTGCTCGCTGTTGATCGCTGAGAATCTCGCCACTCACCCCCATGAAGCCCAGCAATATGAGAATCGTGACGCCCGCGACCGCGCCTCTTCCGCGCCAGTGCACGACAAGGTAGGCAACGAGAATGATGGCAGCCCACACCAGATTGATGGCCATCAGGTTCCGAAACGCTGGCATCCATGCCACCGGGACAACGGTCAGCGCGACCGAACATACAAAAGCGATAGCAATGCCCGCCATCAGGAGCGCAAGGATAGCCGCTCTTTTGCCAATCGAGACGCCACCCTGCAGCAAAATCCCCACCGAACCGACCAACAGCAGGCACGCGAGCAACAGCCGAGACAACCACCCAGTCAGAGGATCGCTCATTGTGAATACACCGGCCAGCTCGCAAATCCTCTCCACGACCAACTGCGGATCCGAGAATATGATGAGCTTGTCTCGCCCCACACTTTCAAAGTGAGGCACGTAGTGAATGGCAAGCTTTGCGACGACGACATACAAAATCGTCCCGACAAGCAATGCCGCCACCATTAGCAGCCACTCACGAAGCACAAAGTTTCGCTGAAGAAGTCGGATTGGAACGGCAAGCACCAAAGTTGCGGCAGCCAACTGTAGCGGGATTTGATGAATACCAAATGCCAATACTATTATAAAAACCGCAATGAGGAACCTCCGCACACTGCCAGCCGCGATCAATAAAGCCGACATCGTCATGACGAATGGAAAACCGCCAGTAAGCATGGCCATTTTCCAAGTGTAAAGATCGGTCTGATATGGATGCTGACTGAGGACAGCTACCACCAAGCCCGACGCAATCAGATTCCCGTCGATTTTCCAGATACGACATACGAGAATCGAGCTGACCGCAAGGCTCATCGCCATTAGCGTCGCCGACAGCGCGAACGCCCGGGGGCCGTTGATGCCGAGGGCAAACTGGAAGGCGTATAAAAATGGACCTGTGAATCGCCCTTCCCGAAAAGCCGTTTGGGAGGTGACGAAATCAAAGTTGGCAGCCCAGAACCAAAGGTCATCGACGTTGAAGGTTGGACTGACAAACGCAGAAGCCCTTGACATGAGCGTCAAAAGAACCGCAAAACCAAATAACTTCCACTCTTGCTTGGAGAACATTGATCAACGTATCAAAGCTGCAAATATGGCGCGAATTCTACCAGCGCACCCGCGCGCACTCAGGGCAACATAAAAAGGGGTTTACCCTTGCGTCCGCAAATCTCAATGCCCTTCGACACTATCCGCCCGGACCAGACTCCCCCAGAGAGCGACATCCTGCTTCACATGGCGCGAGATGCAAAATCAGGGGCGGCCTGAGCAAAGTCATCCGTCTGCATAACGCCTATCTTGAAAGGTGAGTTTGCTGGAGCAAGGAAATGAAGCTCGCCACCAAGATTTTCGCCGCGCTAAGTATCGGCGCGGCTTCTGCTTCCGTTGCGCATGCCGGCTGGGAAGCCATTGATGAGACCCGCTCCTGGAACACCGAGCGAGTGCAAGCGCTGGGGACCAGCCGCACCGTTTTCGTACGGGAGACAAAGTTCGGGAAATCGCCAAAGGGCAAGCGCTACGCATGGATCGTCACCGCTCATACGATAAGTTGCACGTCATTTTCGATACGCCTGAAGTCAATCGCATATTTCGACAACAAGGGAACGTGGGTCGATGGCGCGGAGATCCCGGGGTATGTTCAAAACGAAGCGACCATATATCCCGATACCGTCGGCGACCAGATTGCGCAAGCGGTTTGCCCACGGCCTGATGGCAACTCGACCGCCGATGCGCAACGTCGCTCCGAAATTGCCCGCCTCCAGGCACTTGCTGTTCGCGGTGCGCCGAATCGGACTGCTGGCACGGACTCGTTGGGATACTCGGATCGCGTGCGTCGCAAGGTTGCAGCCAACCTCATGCTTGACACCGCTATCGAAGGCAGTCCGTCCGCAGAGGTGACGATGCTGTTGGCACAGGATGGCAAGCTGCTGTTGCTGCGACTAACGAAGTCAAGTGGAGATGCGGCCTGGGATAGCGCCGTGATGCGTGCAATCGAGCGATCTGATCCGCTGCCGCGTGGCGAAAATGGCAAGGCGCCGGAAAAACTCACGATGACATTCAGCCCCAAGGACTGAACCTCAATCTTCCGACTTCACCATGGTCCGGTGTCGCGCGTGCCCTTGGCTGAGATCTATCGCTCGCCAACCCTTCCTTGGTCACCTTGGATGGAGCCGTAGCCGATTCCGCGGGAAATCCGTAGGAAAAATGGGGAGCGGTGATTTTATAGTGCCGAGGAGGGGCACACTTCGCCCGGCGTCAAACGGACGAATTACCCGTCAGCCCTTGCTGGGCTTGGCTTCGCGGCATCTAGTGCCACCGACTGGCTTGGAGTGTATAAGTTGCGATTACGCAACTTATAGGTAGGTTGGTGCGAGGGAGGGGACTCGAACCCCAGCAATCTGGCTCAACCACGCGGCTTTCTGGCAAATGCTGGCAAAAAGCTGGCAAATCGATGTCAGTCCACCCCCATCTCCCGCATGAAATGATCGCAGGAGTTCGCCCAGACCATTGGCGCGTATGGCACCGCGTGCACGCACTCCGCCCACATGCGCGGATGGGGGTACTCATAACGCACCCCAAAGCGTAGCCGCGCGCAGTAACGACAGATCGACTCCCCGATCTCGTATGGCGGCACTGGAAGCGGTGGCGGCTCGAATCCGGTTGACATAGCAATACTGTATATTCATACAGTATCACAGACAAGCCAGGACCCAGCCATGTCATCAAACCCGTGGACTACTATGGAGCACATTGCAGAGGAGACATCCCAATGTGCGTAAATTACGCCCCCGTCCAGCGCCAGGTCCTGCGAGACATTTTCGGAGTCGAGCCACCTCCAGGTGAGTGGAAGGCTGAAGCGTGGCCGGACTATGCAGCCCCTATCATCCGCGCGAACGCCGACGGTGACCGCGAGGCCGTACTAGGCACGTTCAGCATGGTCCCCAAAGGGAAGATCGCGCCAGGCGTCCGGTACTACCCCACCGCCAATGCGCGGATGGAGACCATCGGGAAGCTCAGCTCGTTCGCCAAGCACTGGAAGGCCGGCCAACTCTGCCTGATCCCAGCCACGGGCTTCTATGAGCCGAACTGGGAGGCGGGCAAAGCTGTACGGTGGAAGATCGGACTACCCGGCGGCGAGCCGTTTGCAATTGCCGGCCTGTGGCGCAACTGGCCGGACGGTGCCGTCTCGTTCACTATGCCAACCCTCAATGCCGATGGGCATCCGCTGATGCGACGCTTCCACAAGCCTGGGGACGAGAAGCGCGGCGTGGTGATATTGCCGCGCAAAGTATGGGACGACTGGCTGGCCTGCCGCGATCCGGAGGTAGCCCGCAGCTTTCTCAGGCTTTTCCCGGCCGAAGCCATGGTTGCAGAGCCGGCGCCAGTGCCTCCGCGTGTCAAGACTTCGGCCGCCACTGGCGACTTAGCGTAGTCGTCGAAAGCCCTTGCAATTAGCCCCATTGGTGCTAATATACGTCTCAGAGGTAGCGCGCCGCGCCGCCCGACATCCCGAAAGGACGATCGAATGGAAAAGACCTTGGACATCCTCAAGACCGAAGCCGAAATCGGCAAGCTGATGGCTGAGACTGTGAAGCTCAACGCGGAAGCCGCCAAAATGACCCGCGAGCGGTTCTGGCTTCCGGTGGTGTACGCCTCCGGATTGATCGCTGCGACGGTCACTCTCACCAAGCTGTTCCTGAACTGATCCAAGGCCCGCCGGAAGGCGGGTTTTTCATATGCTCTATTCCCCTCCCTCGACAGATGATCTGCAGCGGCTGAAAGCCGAACTGGAACGCACCGGTGAAGAAATGGCCGAACTCTTCGGCGTGGCCGGAGGCCAGCAGTGGCGCAAGTACACTGGGGGCGCCCAGCCGCGCGAGATGGCCCCGCAGATGCTGTTCTTCGGCGCGGCGCGCCTAGCGCTCTCAGATGAGGAACTGAAGCGCGTGCTGGACCGCATGCGCGAGATCGGCGCCGAAATCGACCTCACGCCTGAGGGCGAATGATGGACGAACGGGCTTCGTATGCAATCAAAGCGCTGACTTGACAGATAGAGTTGTGCCCCGTTCGGGCGATGCGCGGCGGGCAGCCCTGAGGCATTCTCCGCCATGCCGGGAAACCGGCGATTACTTCCTAATTCCTTCTGCCACGGTCATAGCGGTTCGTGGCATTTTTTTGAGCGGCAGCCCCCCCCCGCAGGGGCGTTCGGCGCTCGCTTAACTCGACCACGCACGCCACAAATCTGCGTAGTGCTTGCGATGCGGCGCGGCTTAGCGGCCAAGATTTGGCTCTGTTTCAGGGGTAAATGCTCTTGAGATGTATCTACTTTGATATAAGATCGTCGTTTTTGCGGAACGCGAGACAGACGTGATCAGTTGGCGAAGCACAGCGGTTTGCATGCTGGCGGTTGTGGGCATTGCGTTGGCCGGGACAAACGTTATTTCCTACCATCAAAAGTTTGCGGACAAGATGGCGGAAGCAAAGAGCGCTGTCACTGCGGTCCGATCGCACCAGACGATTGATGACTCAACAAACATCGCGGAGCGGTCGCGACTTTACGAACTGCTCACCAATTTAGGACGCGACAAGGAACTGCACGGCAGAACGCCTTACGGCGTCGTCATCCTTGACCCGGATTTCTATCGCGGTGCTTATGTCGATAAGCCGTATGACACATTGCTAGATGCATGTGCCATTCAACCCTTCGTTGTGCCCGCTATCACTGGCATGCCGCTTCTAAGTCCGTTCGCTCCAGAACAGGATAAATGCCGCTTTGAATCGTACGGCTATCAGTACTTGGCACCGCGGCACCCCATGACTGAAGACGAAGCCGAGTTTCCCTGCAAGCTCGCCTCCGCGCGGGGGTTCACGCATATTGTCGTGATCAGAAAGGAGAACCACCAGTTCACGTCGGAGAGGATGTCTTGTGCTGCGTAGCATTTTGAAGTGGCTGAAGCCTAGCGCCAACTCATTTGCGGAAAGCGGTTACATCGGATGTGTGGCCGCTACGCTCAGCTTTGGGATCGCCGTGTACTTTTCGCTACGCGCGCCAGGCCTGATCACTGACCAGAACTCCGAAGTTATCGACGCTGCGTTGGCCGCGGCCGCGGCGAGTCTCTGCGCCATTGCACTAGCATTCGAGTCCAACGAATGGATTCCAGGGCAGAAATCTGAATGGCTTACTTTGCTGGTGGGTATTTGCGGACTTCCCGTTTTCGTATGGATCTTCGCCGGCCATAACGAACTCGCTTGGGCTGCTATCGTTGCGGTGGTCGCTCGAAACGCGGTCGTGATATGGAGAACCCGCAGCTTCAGCGCCGTCATCGCAGTGGGCGCGAGCGCCTTGGTTGGCTACTGGGCATTCCTTCTGACTTACGTCGACGGGTATAAGACTCCGTGGGTGGATGATGCCGTGCTGTCGGGTACCGCGCATGTGGACATGATGTTCCATGCCGCAATCGTCAACATGCTGCAAGGCTTCAATGCCGGCTCACTGGGGGTCGACGGCATCACCCCGTTCCCATACCACTTTGCAAGCCACCACTTGGCAGGGCTGTTGTCCCACATAATGGGTATCAGTGCATTGGAGTTCTACGCCGTCGTTTTCCCATTGCTGTTTGCGCCGCTGTTCCTCCTAGCGATGTTTGTTTTTGCAATGGCATTCCGAGGCTACCTCGGCCGAATCGGACTCGCGACTTCCCGCGACGGCTCCGAACAGGAGGTCTTCGGCCCATTCTGGGTGGCTCTATTTACCGTGTTCGTCGGCTTGATTTCTGCTTCATACCGGCGCGATCTCGGCGTTTGGGATAACGTGTTCCACAGCGAGTCTTTCGGCGTGGCTGTGCTAGTCGCCTATCTGCCGGGAATTTGGTTGCTTGATCAGCTTGGCCGATCTGGGCCGGTTCGACTTCGCTGGTACGCATTCCCACTGATCGCTCTCTACCTGATAGTGCTTTGCTCACTTAAAATCAGCGTCGGGGCGGTCATTGGCGGCCTTCTCGCCTATGCCGTGCTCAGGTTACCGATGGCTTGGCCCCAGCGCCTGTTGTCATGGTTGGCGATGTCTTGCGCAGTGGTCTACGGGTATGTTGTCACTCAAGTCGTCACGCGGGATGGAAACGCCGGCCCTGGTTTCATGGATATGATTAAGCCTTTCGCTTTCATCCGAGATATTTTGCCACCGGACCGCTGGCCCCCCTCATTTTTAGCTTTTTTTGGACCGACGATCTTGTTCGTCGCAGCCAGGCTGTATCTTTCGCGAAGCGTAGAGAATCGGCTCAGGCTACGCGATGCGCTAAGGGAGATGAGTGATCTCGAAATGATCCTAGTCCTATTGGCCATATCGATCACACCTGGGCTAATCCTTTCGATACCGCAAGGGGCAACAAACTTCTTTGCAGAAGTTTCCTATTGGTGGGTTCAGCCAATGTTAGCTGTTGTGCTTTCATCGATCGTTTTTGCGGCCATGCGGCCGCTCAGATTTAGGAAATAAGCATGTCGCGACTTCCCGGCCACATTTATCTGTTCTTAATGCTGGCGCTAACGATATACAGTCAACTGCTGATGCGATGGCAGGTCGGACAGGCTGGCCCCTTGCCAGGACCCGTTTCGGCGAAAGTTCTGTATGTGGTTCACTTGCTATTGACCCCTTGGGTTCTCTCCTCAGTTCTGGCCACCTTCCTAGCGGGCGTGTGCTGGATGTTGACGCTTACGCAACTTGAGATAAGTTATGCGTATCCGTTTGTTAGCCTTGTTTATATTTTCGTCATGCTCGGCGGAGTTTTTATCTTCGGAGACATGATGAATATTTATCGAGTCGGTGGAACCGCAATTGTTTTGTTCGGTATATTTGTAATTGCCAAAGGTGGATAAACCGGAGCGGCAGTTACCGGAAATCCAATTGAACGAGATATAGTCACCTATTTATCTATCAATTAAAAATGGCACAAATAACAACAGGGATTCGTCGGGTTCTTTCGCACCCAGCGGTGTACGATGCGTTTCAACTTTTTACTGGTAGCAAATGGGGGCGCGCTCGTTTTGCACGACAAGTGGCCGCCCGTCCTGGCGATCGAGTGCTAGACATCGGCTGTGGCACTGCAGAACTGCTCGACTACCTTCCAGAAGTCGAATATTGGGGATTCGATGTTAGCGAAAGCTACATCGCAGCAGCTAGCAAACGCTACGGACCAAGAGGCAATTTTGTATGCAAGCTCCTCGACTCGAAGGACTTGGAGAGCCTGCCAAAATTCGACGTAGTCATCGCCTCTGGCGTGCTACACCATCTTGATACGGATACCGCTCACGAGCTGTTTCGACTTGCTAGGTCGGCACTTCGCCCCGGCGGAAGGTTCGTATCCATCGACTGCTGCTATGACAACCACCAGAACACGGTTTCGCGGTTGATCGTGAGCTTGGACAGAGGCCAGAACATACTGGATGGTGATGGGTACAAGAAGCTTGCTTCAACGGCGTTCGATGATGTTGTCGGCCGGGTGTACCACCAGGTATGGATTCCTTATACGCACTGGATCATGGAGTGCCGGGCCCCTTGATTGCAGCACCCCTTCCCGGGGGATCACATGGGGATGGTTTTCTTCTATCATGTACCTGCCCTTCGGTACTTCCCGCAAGTTGTCAGTAGGGGCAGCGGCCACTTCGGTGGCCGTTTTTACGTCCACACATGACTCAGATTTCCGAGCAGGGCATCATCATCTCGGCCACGCCTCGACAGTCTTCCGGTGCCGCGCCGCACATTCGCCAAGCGCGCCCAGCAAGTCCTTAATCACCCATTCCTGCCATGCGTCATAGTCCGCGATGGCCGGCGCATCGGGAACTGTGCACGGCGCGGCCAGCGCGCTATCTAGCGGCGGCGGCTTGCTTGGCTGCTTCGACGGCGTCGGACAGCTTGCGCACCCGGAAATCATCAGGGCGGCAATCAGCAGGCAAAGGCTTCGCATTCTTCATGTCCTTCTGGATGGCGTCGAGCTTCGCGCCCAACTTCGTCTGCGCAACGCTGAACTCGTCGGCTTTGGTGCGGATCGTCTCGCCGGCAAGGCGCAGGTCTCCCAACGCGGCGTTGGCGCTGGCCAGGTCCGCCTGGGCGCTGGCAGCCTTAATCCGATCGATCTCGGCATCCTTGCGCCAGCCATTGGTCACCCAACCGGCGGCGAATATGGCTACGGCGAAAAGAACGACGCCGACCACGCGCGAAATGGCGCCGCTCATTTCTCCACCGCCTTCTGTGTGACGTTGCCAGCGATGTACGCGGCGACCACAGTGGCGACAGTGGCACCCCACACATTGGCGTCGATCGTCCCGACCAGCAGCATGGCGTCGGCAGACGCGATGACCATCAAGGCGGTCAGGAACTTCCGGCTTCCGTATTTCATTGCGTATTCCACTCAGGAATGGCGACCGTCTGCCCGGCAAGGGAGTGGGTGCAGTCATTCAGAAACTGGATCTGGCCATCCGTCACGAACGAATGACACACGCGCTCCACCTGTGGATTCCCCCACGGATACCGGGCCAGAACGGACGGCGTGAATGTCGGCCGTTCCACATCACCATTCCAACCCCAGCGCGGGCCTTCACCTGCCCCATGCATAATCCGGTGTGCCATTCCGCAGCCGGGGCACTCAAACCATAGGCTCCCAGGCTCAGCAGTAGCCAGCACCTTCGATAGTTGTGCGAACGCAGTCATTGGGCCTCCAAGCATTTGCGGTTGCGCTCTTGCTGGCGAGTCCAGACGCCGTAGCAGCGCTTGTTCGGCTCACCATTGATCTTGGTGCTGCAGTCGTACTTGGCCGAGAACTTGTAGAGCAGCAGCGCATTGCATGCCCCTACGTAGTCGCCGGCTATCAGATCTCGACGCATACTGGACGCGCGCCAGTTGGTGATTCCGAACTGCCCTGTGAAATTCATGTAGATGTCGAACTCTTCCGGATACAGCTTCACGCCCGGCAGGCTGGCGGCGAACCGCCTCTCGTCCGCCGTCATCAGGTTGCGAGCCAATACTGCGGCTCGTTCGCGCGTGATCGTGTCACCCATTCGCACCGGGCGGCCATCTTCGTACCTTGTCGAGCCGTGGCCGATCGTGGGAACGTCGCCCTTCGTCGGGATGACGGCATGGTCGGTGAAGCCCTCGGAGGCCTGCCAGGTCAGAAGCCCTGCGGTCGAAAGCGTCAGGAGCGGAACTGCGATGCGTTGCCTATCCATGTTCCGCCTCCGCCTGGAGATTCCGCATGCGAGCCTCGTGCTCCTCCGCTTCGCGCCGGTCCTTACGGCGCAGGAAGTAGGCGTTAAGGCCAAAGGTGAGCAAGGCGGTCACGATGCCGAAGATGATGCCGATGTCCGTCAACGTGAGTGACGAAGCAATCGAGATACCGCTACCCGCATAGCTAGCGCCTTCCGCTGGCGTGATTTGTCGCATTGATTCCCCGGAGATAGAAAAATCCCGCAACGGCGGGCTTGAGCATGAAGCGATCGATCGACTATTTTGTCGGTCGACGGTACTGGCGGTCCGTCAGACTAGTCCACCGTTGGAGCCGGCACGGAGCCCTGCGCACTCGTCGGCAATGCGGTGTAGAACGTCTGCCAGCGCGGATCCGAGGTCATAACGGTCCCTTGATTTACGTACAAAGATGGGTCTTGTGGCGATCCGAAAACGGAGATAATTTTTGTCTCCGTTGAATCCGTAAATTCGACATTAATCATGTTGCCTCAAATTTCGTAGGAACTGATGACGATGATAAAGGTCGGGGATCCAGAGTTGTTTGCGGATGACCACCGGATGGTCTGCGGCGTATTGATCGCGACCCGAGAGAACGGAACGCGCAGACCCACTGCAGCGCCCACGATCGACTGCCCCCCGGTATTTGCATCGGAATCGTAAACGGATAGTGACATCGTTCCAGACAGCGACGGCACCGTGTTGTTGCACACCAAGGTACCGGAGCAGAACTTGGCGTTCGGCGGCACCGCACTAGCAATACTCAGTGCTTGAGGCGTAGCGACTGTGCTGCTCGTGGTAAGGACAGAATTGTCTGCTACGCCGATCCTCCGATCGATCTGCAGGCCAGCCACAAACTGCCCACTCCCGTTCGTCTGCCACGCACTAACGAGCGCCGATGCGGTATAGCCGACAGGCATGTTTGCACCGGCGTAGATGTTCGGCGCGACCGCGCCTGTCGCGTTCACCGCTAGCAAGCCCATCGCGCCATTCGACGGGTTGTAGATCGCGTATAGCGCGACGTAACCGCTAACCGGCGCCGATCCGACGTCCATCCCGCCGACCCCCGTGGTAGCGAGGTTGATCGTCCTGCTGAAATTTGAAAGGCAGTAACGCAGACCGCCGAGCGATGTCTCAACAACAATCTCATCGGCCGCCAGAGTCGCAGTGGGCGATGCAGCCGTCACACTCATCTTCAGGTTGCGGGCCGTGCCGACTACTCCTGAGACTTGGCCAAGCTGGACCGCGTGATTGCTCGCCGTGGCAGCGCCTACCTGTTGGGCTCCGCCGAAACAATCGAGCAACACACAAATTGGGTTACCGCTATTCACACCCGCAATCGTGAAGCGGACCATGGTGGCAACACCACCAGCACGTAACTCCCCGCCTTGAAGGGGTTGGAGGCCCAATCCATAGATCGGAATTGCCGTGAGCCCATCGGGAGAATAGGTCGAGGGACCTGTATTGGCATTCGTAATCTTCACGGACTGCGCAATGCCATCCAACCACGTCCCGACCAGCAACGCAGGCGAGTTCGTTGCGGCGTAAGCGTTCACCGCGCCGGTATCGTTCAGGATGACGCGCTGCTTCCCGATGGCCTTGATGGCCTTCGCCACTTGGTCGAAGGTGTTCTTCGTCGGCGTAAGTCCACCGGCTGTGACGACGTTCACCAACTCCATCATCACAGCATTCAGCCACTCGGCAGGGACGATCGTCGCCGCGGTGCCACCGGCAGGGTTCCCATCCGTGAAAAAGCCGGCCGAGCCAGCGGGGGTCGAAGCCGGCTGAGTTACCGCGGCGGTCGAGTTGTCAATCTGGTACATGGAATCTCACTGGTAGTGAAACTGCAGAATGGTGTGCGCCGGCGCCATGGCCGAGATCTCGCACTCGAGCACTTGATTGCCCCAGCTCGCCAGGGGATCTCCGGCAGCGGATTTCCCCGCCGCGAAGCGCACTACGGTGTTCTGTGGGGCATTGACGGACCAAGTGAAGAACCAGTCTTGATTGCCCAAGGCCTGACCACACGTGCTTTGCCCACAGCGAAACGGTGCATAGTTGGTGATAGTGATGCCGTAACCGAGCTTCTGGGCCAGGCCAATGAAATAGGCGGCCGATTGGCCGCCGGTGTTCGTGAGACGCGCAATAACCTGGTTGCGGCGAACTTGTGTCGACGGCGCCGGCCCCGCGCAGGGATCTGGTAACCCTAGCGTCGCTTCCCACTCGGGGAGAAGTTCATACGTGGTAGCTGGAAAGGCATCAATCAGCAGGTTGTTGCACCGCTGAGTCAGCCGTGTATAGGACTTGGTCAGGCCCGCCACGACCTTGGTCTGCGTAGAATCCGAATCGCGATTCCACACGCGACCGCGCGGGAGCAACGCCTGAAACGCCCGCAAGAAGTCGGCGTCCGTCAGGTTTGGCGCTGGCATTCCTCTCCTCAGATTTACGTGACTGTGCCGAGCACGGGAAGATGACCAGTCGCACTCGTAATGTTCCCCGTGGGCAACGTGATGACAAACCCGGCCGTTCCAGGAACAGCCCAAATGGCCGATTCGATGTCAGAGAGATTGACCGTCCCTCCGGGCGCGCCATTCCTGAAGAAGACGTCCGAGATAGCGTCCGAGATGGATTTCTTTGTCGCCGCACTGGCACCGGAATAGCCAGTAATCGTGAAGTTGATGTTGTCCCGGATCGGCGCCACGGCATACATCAAAGCCGTCACGGGCTGAAGGCTATACAGCGCATTGGCGACTCGCAGTTGATCACCAGTCGCCTTCACGGCGCTTCGCGTTTCGGCCGTGGCCACACCGTCGGTGCCAATCGGGAACCCTCCAGATTCGGCATTTGCGAGATCCAGCATGACGTACACGACGACAGTGCCGGCGCCAAACCCGTTTCGCGCAACCCACGCCCTGGTGACGCCCGCCACGCCCTTGGCCCAGCGAATGTAGTCGGCCTCGTTGCCGCCGGCTGGCGACTCTTGGTAGGCCTCCAGCACACGTGCGCGGTATGCATCGTTTTCCTCGACGTCCGCCCCGCCGGTAAATGGAGAAGAGGCGCTGCCGTTGCTCTGGATTCCCGGGATGGGGGATGCCAGCGAAAATTGCGTGCCGAGGGCACAGTTTGCTGCGGCGCCTGTGTCGTTCGCCATGGCCTCGACCTGAACACTCCCGCCGCCCCCGATCGACGCCGAAGCGGATACCGTGTATTTCACGCCATCGCTGCGCACCAATCCCCACCCGGCCGGAATTTCGCCGGCGGTACCGCCGAAGGTTGCAAAGCCATCCGCTGACGTGGCGTCCTTGCGATAGACACCCTTCAGTGCCCCCCAGGCTTCCAGGTACTCATCCTCCGCGGTGTACGGAACCGATTGACGGGCAATCCAGTCCAGGTAGCCATACTGCAGGTGCGTAAGCCCCGCCTGTCCGACGCCGAGAATACGCAGATTCGCGAAGCGCAGGAGCGGATCGGATCCCTCTAGCTCGCTCGCCTGGTCGGCGGCGACATTGGCCCGCAGCTCACTCAGTGTTGGTCTTGCGTATGGCATATCAAGAAATTCCGTTCCAAGCCCATGAGAAGGCCACCGACTCGGTTGTGCCGTCCGTCCGCCGGACGATGATGTTCGCGCCCAGCATGCTCGTGCGAGTCCACTCAACCAGCACATCCACCCGAGCTGCTACGCCATCGTCGATAAGCCATTGCAGACATTCGGTCAGGTAGTCGTGCGCTCGCGTCAGCGTGTCGTCGTTCTGCTTTGCGCGGTCGAGCAGCCACAGACGCGACCCGATCGGGACCGTCTCACCCTGATCGCCCCACCACCCGCGCGGGTCGCCGGTGCCATCAGGAATCGCGTCATCGGGATTCGCCGTGCGGTCGGTAAAGGCGGACAGCAGCACGGCTGTCGAAAGGTCGTTCCCGGACAAGAGATCGGGCCCAGAGAGCTGCCAATCCCCCTGGGAGCGCTCGACCGTCCAAAGTGTGGTGATGTCACTCATTCGGTCTGATTCGGATGGTCAGTGGTTACCGTGCTGCCGCCTGGCTGGACGTTTCTCACCGCATGGTCGTGGGAGTTGTAGACGTCCCGCATTTCCTTCATGGTCCGACTGTTCGTTTCGCAGTTGTCCTGAATGTCACCCGTGCACTGGAGCAGCGGGGTATCCGCCACGATCTTGGTCGTCGCCTCGATCGTGGCAACAGATGCGTTCTGGACTGTCACGGACTGCCCCTTGGCGTCCACAACAATCCCCGCGTCGCTGAAATACACGCTCTTCCCGTCTTGGCTGTAGACGATGGTCTCGCCAGGCTTAAGCCCGCGCGGCCGTGACGCCTGGTGGTTCGTGGCCACCACTACGCCGGCGGAGCGGTCCCCCGTCAGGAAAACCACCACGGCATCCGTGTCGGCCGGAGGCATCGAAGAAAAGCCAAACTCGGCCATGCGCGGCCGGTTGTCTCCGGTCTCCACGCTGGCGAGCTGGACCTGCAGCATCTGCACGCCAGCCCCATCGCTGCCTGTGCGCACCCTGCCCCGGCCGATCATCATCCGAACCCGCTGGGCCAGCGCCTCCAGAACACCTGCAGTCATTGAATTCCCCGCACGTCAGTCCCCACCACATCGGCAAACTGCGGCTGCAGCAAGAATGGCTGCGGCGCGAAGGCGTCCGGCGGCATGAGCAGCATATCGGCGTGCTCTCCCTCGTCGTCAAGGCGATAGGTCACTTCACCGACCAACAGCTTCTCGCGCCAAACCTTGAGCGTTGGGAGATGAACGGGGACCAGGGTATTGGGCTCCCATAGCTTCCCCGCCGCGTCCCGCCAGCTATCGGTGGTGACCCGCACTGCCGCGCCACGCGCGATTCGGCGGTTCATTTCCCAGACGGCGCGCTGCTCAGTAATGGCCAGCCCGCTCGCGCTCAGGTTCTCGGCGATGATGACGCGCTGTCGGCGCCGCGCGACACCGCCGTCCGTCACCTTCGTGATCACGTTCAGACTGCCACCGGACAGATCCGACAGCATGTCCAGCGCCTGCTGGACCGCCATGTATTCAGAAAATCGGTCGAGCATCGAGAACACCGTCCCGGCCGACTCGACATTGACGCCTTCCTCGAACCCACCCGCCGCTTCTACCGTTCCCACGCGCGCAAGGACCAAATCCCCCGCCGCGTTGTCATAGGCCAGCGCCGCGCTGTACCGCGCAACCCTTTCGATAATCGACCAGGGTGTTTCGCCGAGCAGGATGTTGAGCTGCTGCACCTTAGGCAGGTCTGTGAGGTCACACTGGACCCCAAGCCCCTTGTACGGAACCACAAGTTGCGTTGCGATTTGCGCCAGGTCGCTGTTCACGATCTGCATGCCGGGCCACTCGGCGGCGCAGTCCACCAGATCCGAGCACTTGCTGCGCCCCGCTGCGGCCACCGTATGAGACTGCGCGTCGAATCCGTCGGAGAGCGTGTCGAGATAGCCAGTCATGACCACGTCGGTGCCCAGGAAGAGCTGGAACGGGTCTCCGGCGTTGACCACGACATCTGCCACACCCGGGTACTTCTCCGTCAGAGTGAGACTGAAGTCGGACGGCAGGCGCTCAATGCCACGCGTAATGCGAACGTTGTTCCAGCCCGAGATCTCCCGCTGCTGGTCGCCAATGACCAGCAGCACCTCATTTACCGAATTCTCATCAGCCATGCGTCAGGAGGCCAAGGCCTTGAACTTTGTCGGCATAAACGCTGGGTGTACGGCATCCGCCTGCACAATCAGGTCATCGCTTCGGGACGGATCCCGATACATGCGCTGCGCCAGCATCAACGCCGGCAGGTTGTCGGAAAAACCGAAGTCCGCCACAGCCGCCAGGTTGCCGCCCCGCGCCTTGAGATCCGCGACAACAGCCTTGTTCGCAGCCATGAGCTGCAGATAAACATCGTCCTCGCCCTGGTCGCCCGCGCGCAGCGCTTCGGCGGCCAGCACGTCAGACACCATGGCTGCCATGCCCGACGCCTCATCCGCCGATCGGGGCTGAAACGCCCCCACGGCGAGGATCAGTTGACTCACCGCGCATCGGCGGAACAGATCAGCGCAGGCACTCTGCATCGTCGCCATAGCAACGCCGATCGCCGACGACGTGTTTGCGCTGTCCGGCTGATACGACCCGAGGCTGAGCAGCAGCCGGATACGGTCATCCGGATCCACGGCAGACGCGGCAAGCGCAGCGGCAAGTCCCTGAGCCTTAGCCCCGAACGTCGCTGTGTCGCTGACGTGGCCGGCGGCGGCCACCAGAGCAACGCCGGCCTGAGTGACAGCCGTCCGCGCGGCGGCATCGTTCCGAATCAGGTCGCCGACCGTCGTCGACTGTTTCACTTTCTTGGCGGCGGCTGAGTAGCCGGAGTTGCCGCCCCCAAAGAGGCGGCCGAAGTTGCCGGCAAGTGTCGACACGGCGCCGAAGAATCGCTTTACGTCATGGACAAGCCCCACCGCCGCGACATACCACCCCAGTGCTGTAGACACGGCCTGCTGGACGACTGCGGCACCGAGCTTCACGGCGCTCAGGATCTGCTTTGCGAAGGACAGCACGGACGCGGCGTTCAGCGAGTCAGCCACGGCGGATAGTGCGTCTCCCGTCGACGTTCCGTTCGTCGGGAATCGCCGCTCCCCCGCTTCGATGAAAACTAGCGTGAGCTCGAAATAGCGCCCCGTATCCCAGCGCTCCAGGGAATGCCCCTCAAGCGCAGAGACTTTCACTCGGCCCAAGGTTGGGTGCACGAGTTCGCCGTCGCCGGCCGTCTCAAACGCCCGGATCAGCCGATCGCGCTGACCGACCACCCCGCCCCCGCCATAGACGGCGCTGTTCTCGACCAGGAAGGCGGTCAGGTGGTAGAGCCGGGCCTCACGGCCCATGTCCTCTACCCATACCCCGTCCCGCTTCGGGTACCGGTGCACAGCATTCTTGCGGCCAAACGTCACCTCGCCGGCCAGGACGCCGAATGGCACGCCGCGGTACGACGCCTGTCGCAGAGACGACTGCCAATCGCCCGGAAGGTCGCCACCCAGTGCACCAGCAAGAGCGGACGCGGCAGAAGCAACGCCCCCGATGCTCCCGACCGCATTCAGAATCTTTGCCTGCCCCATGACTATGAAACCCCTTCAGTCGGCATCGAAGTCCGGACTCGCGTCGTCGCCTCGACGTTACCGCTCGAACGAACGTTGGCGCGTACGCCTTGCGTGGCCCCGGCGAGCACGACTTCAACCAAGACCTTGCCGCCGACTGCGCCACCGGCCGGCGCCGCCGATGCACCGGCTTGCGGCCGCGCCGCCGCACCGCCTGAGGCGTAGACGGGCGCCATCGGCGCGCCACCGGACAGCTGGTTTGCAGCAATGGCGCGCCTGGATGCCTCGCCGTCCGCGTCCTTTGGGCGCTCGTAATACCGCGACACGATGTCACCCGCCTCTCCAGCGGACTTCGCCTGCTTCAGCCGATCGCCGGCGGCACGTTCAAGCCCTGCGGTCAGTTCGTGGTGGACGAACGCCAGCTGCTCATCGAGCGTCGACGAGCGAATGTCCTTGCCGGACCAGCTCTTGAAGTTGCGTTGCCGGTCGGGATGCCACTGGGCGACACCGTATGCGTTGCCGCCGTCGCCCACCGCACCCGGGTTGAGCTCGCTTTCACGCTGAAGGTTGGCGACAATGCCCGCCGCCTGATCTCTGCTCCAGCCGCGGTTCTGGAAGAATGCGAGGGGATCCGTTGTGCCACCACTACCGCTCGGGACACCGGGGACTGGCCCCACGTCGATCGTAGGGGCCATGCCATTACGACGCGCCAGTTCCGCATCCTCTCCCTGGTTCAACCCCTTGCTATACGTGATACCGAGAATGCCCAGGACGACCGGGTTCGCCGCCAATGGCGCCAGCAGCGCTGCCAGCTTGGTCACCTGCCCGATCAGCGAGATCACCCCGGCAATCGGGCCAGCGAAAGTAATGGCGGCAAGGGCAATGGCCACACCTTTCACGCCACCCAGCGCGTCGACAAAGCTGCCGATACCGCGCGCCACCTTCCCCCAATCGACGGACTTCACCCAGTCGGCAATGCCCTTGACGAACTCCCCGACCTTGGTGGCGATCAGGTCACGATTCTTGGTCACCCACTCGGACAGCTGAGCGAGCAGCGGCGACAGAACTGGGATCAAGGCATTGCCGATCGAGGCCTTCAGACCATCGATCGCCAGATCCAGCTTAGCGACGTTCTGGGCATAATCCTTGGCCGCCTGGATCTGGTCGTCGCCCATCACCGACCCCAGCGCGCGCGCCTGGGCGACATACTGCTCGATCCCGGCGGCACCCTTTTGCAGCATCGGCAGGAGTTGCTCGACCCCAAAGGTGCGGGCGATGAGCCGCTGCGCCTGGACATTGCCGCCCTGCCGTGCGATAGCTTCCGCCACTTGGCGAAGTGCGCGCGTGGCGTCAACCGCGCCGGTCTTTGTCCGGGTCAGCGAAATCCCCAGCTGGTTCATCAGGATCAGCGCCTGGGAGTTGCGGTTGTAGGCCGCGTCCTCCAGGGTGTCACCCAACGACTTCAGGCTGCCATTCATGTCTTCGGCCGACAGGCCGGCCAGTTTGGCGGCCGCCTGGTATTGCTGCAGTTCCTTCGTCGAGACCCCAAGGATCGACGAAGTCCGGTCGATCTCTGCGCCCAACTTTCCCCAGTTGTTGGCAAGCGCCGCGATGCCGGCAATAGTGGCCGCACCGGTAATGGCACCCAGCGGCGGCACCAGTGCCGTCACGCCAGACACCGCGCCGCGCGCAGACTTGGCGACGGAACCGAGCGACTGGCTCACCTTGTTAAGGCCCAGTTCCCGCCCCAATCCGCCAAGCGACTGCTTCAGGTCACGGACAGGGCTGGTGAGCCTCGCCATGGACTGATTGACCCGGCGAACCGTGGCGGTCGCCTTGTCAACGGCCGCAATGGTGATCTTGAAGGTATTGGCCATCAGCCTTCTGCCCTTGCCTTTTGGATCCGCTTCATCTGGTCATTCCACCAGCGCAGCCGGGTAAGTGGGAGGGACCACGCTTCATTCGGACCCCAGTGGTAGAACTCAGTGACCTCGGCTACGCCGTCGGTCCAGGCTCCGGACCATCCTCGGTAAAACCCGCGAGGTACTCGTTCGCCTCCTTCAGGTCACGCTGGCCGATCTTCTCGGCGACGCCGCGGGGCACGCCGGCTACGAGCGAAATCAGCGTGATGCTCATACCGATGTCGCTCGTCGTGCTGGTGGTAGCCTTTTCCAGCTCGCCGGCGGTCGGCTCGCGCAGGGTCAGCTTGTCGTACGTGAGGGCGTCTTCCCCCTTACCGATCACCACCGGTTTGCGCAGGGTAAGTGCCAGTTCTTCCGGATGGCCTGCGGTTTGATTCGTTGTCATGCTCAGTTCTCCGTGACGCTCAGACCTTCCCACTTGACTTCGATGGTCGCGTCTGCGGCCTTAGCGGTCTGGTCTTCGATGGTCCACATATTCCGGCCGATGATCGTCTTGCCATTGGCCAGTTCCGCAACGATGGTGACGTTCGTCATGTCATTGAGATCCGCCACCGTGAGCCCGCCAGAGTCGCGGATGGTGGCCGAGATCGATCCGGGCCGCGGCTTCTCGCTGTACCCATGAACGTCGTCCATACCGGAAAGCGTCTCCCGGGTCTTCTTGGACGGGTTGTATTCAAAGTCCGCGACGAGCATGTAGCTTTTGCCGTCGACGGACAGATTTGCGGTCCCGGCCAGGCGATTGGTGTTGTCAGCCATTTCAAAGGGCTCCTGAAATGCCAGGGGCCGCCCTCAGGCGGCCCCGGCGTCCCTGCTAATCGGGTTACTGGTTGCTGAACTGGAACAGCAGCGCGAAGATGCGGAGCTGGTTAATCAGCGTCGCGGGATAGAGCACGTCCACCCGATTCGGGTTCTGCCGATTTTTCTCGACGATGATCGACTTGGCGAAGACGTCGCTCTTCTGCACGTAGCCGCGATACTCCAGATCCTGGTACTTGGCGATCTGACTGCCGCGGATCGTATTCGGCGTCACGATTGCCGACCCGGGCGCGAAGCGCGTGCCGTTATCGGCCAGCTTCACGCGCGAGTACTTGCTCGTGATGTCGGCCTTGAGCTCGCGCAGCACGAACTGGATCGTGAGCAGTGTTTCGACCTGCAGATAGCTGTCGTCCGGCTGGCCGAACGAGTTGACCTGGTAGGTGGTGATCAGGTTTTCGATCTGCACCGTACCGTCGGCGGCAACCGTGAACGTCGAAACGCCGTCCCACAGCAGGACATTGCGGTCCGTCAGCGCGAAGCGCGAAGTGAGCGGCGGCGCGAGCACTGCGGTAAGCGCCAGCGTCTGCAGAGGCAGCGCAGCATCCGCGCGCGCAGAAACCGCGACGACGGCGGCAATGTTCGCCGCCCAGATCCAGCTGGGAGTTGGCGAGCCGCTGAAGCCCATGATCGACATGTGTTCGTCGTTGCGCGCCGTGCCGAACGTGGTCAGTTCGCCCAGCGTGCCGCGCTTGGCGCCGTACGCGCCACCGTAGAGCTGCTTGCTCCAGCTCCACCGGCCCGTCGTGCTGCTCAGGAACGACTTCATCGCATCGAGCGACGCTGTGTCGGTGTAGGGGAATGCGATGAAGTCGAATTCCTTGTCCAGCAGGTTGGCCAGCGCGGTGGTCAGGTCAGGGTTCACCAGGCCACCCGACATCTGAGTAATGGTCACGGCAAGGCCCGGCGGCGTTGCCTCACCACTCGCAGCGCCGCGGTAGTTCAGCTGCAGGTCGATGTCGTTACCGGCCAGACCTTTGTTCTTGGCCGTCACGTTCACTTTGCTGGTGGTCGTACCATCCACCGCCGCCGTCACCGGCAGATCGGTGTTCGCATTGATTGCGGCAACCAGTGCGGTAGCCAGCTGAGCCTGCGTTTGCGTCGCCGACACGGTCATGGTGACCAGAACGCCCGCGATGTACAGGAACATCACGCCGGTCGCAGTTGCCACTGCCGTGAAGGCGACCGAACCCGTTGCAGCCACGCTGCTCTGGCCGTCGGCCAGAGGCAGATACCATACCTCGCCAAACGGATCGCCAGCTCGATAGGCCGCGGTCATAAGCGCCAGCATGGATCCCGGGCCACCGACGGTCTTTGCCTCGGTGGGGCCCTGAGAGATCTGCGGTGTGTTCGGGACCGCGGTGCCGCCGGAGGTCACCTGACCGATGACAAGAGCGCGTTGCGTGCCGGAGCCGCTGTTCGCCTTGGTGTTGTCGAGCTCCGCGTAGAACAGCGGCGCACGGAGGTTTTGCGGAATGGTCTTGAACGGGATGGTCATTCTTTGGCTCCCTCGGTGGCCGCGTTCGCCTTGCCTTTCGGCGCGGCGCCGACTTCGATCACGTCACCGTCGCGCAGGCGGCGGTTCCAGTAGAAGTCGGTCGGATCGATTTCGTAGTTGTCGTCGATGAACTGCCGGGTCACCGGGTCTCGAACTTTCAGGCCTTCGGCTGGCTTGACTTTCATGATGGATACCTAGTCGGAAAGGTTGATCTGCAGGGTGCCTTCGTCCCGACCATCTGGCCCGGACTCCCGCGGCGCTGGGACAACCTCCTGCGGGAAAGGCGGGTCGGCATAAGTCCCAGAGGGGTCGTAGACGTTTGTCGCATCCAGGTGCAGATTCACCTGCTCGACCTCATCTCCGACCACCGGATAGAAGTCCTCCGGCCCCTGGTAAAACTCCATACCGATCTCCATAGCCAGCTCGCCCAGATGCTCCTCGCCGCTGGGGTCTGTCACGATCTTCGACCTTAAGAACGGGAACTGCTGAAGACGCGACATGAGCTGCGGGCTGTTGATCAAGGCTCTCTTGATCTGCTCCCGCATCGCTTCAAGCTTGACTTGCAGCACCGACGCTGCGGTGTCCGAATCCTGTGCCGGAACCTGCATCCGGCCAGTGATCTGGAGCGTCGCAGTGACGTCGAACTGCGGTGCGTTCCGCCCCAACGAAGCGCCCTCCTCGCTCGGTGCGTGGAGCAGCAGAACGGGGTATTCGCCTGACCAGGTTGGCCAGTCGCGCGGCGCGAACACATTGGTGCCGGCTTCGGTTTTCCCCGCCAACGCCTCCACAGCCAAGTCGGCGAGTTCCGCGGTCGTCGTCATGTCGCCACCTTGTTCAACAGACATCTGGCGCCACCGTGCCCGTCCACGCGAACTTCGCGAACGATGAAGGTGACGCCAGCGCTGGGGATAAAGAACCGGTCGTTTTGCTTCGGAGGACTCGGGAAGTCGGATAGCCGCACGCCAAGCGTGGGACTTTCGGTCGTCACGCCAATCGAGCCGTCTTCCAGCGCAACATCCCGCGTATAGGCGCGGTCGAACACGCCGGAGATGTTGATGGGCGTGCCACCACCGACCGGCCGAAATTCCACCGGTTCAGCGAACACGCCCATCAGCGGCCCGAGGACCACCGAGTTCCAGTCGACGGACATTTACGAACCCGCGCGACCGCTGAAGAGCACTTCGGGGCGGGTGCAAATGTGGAGCGGGTAGCTCGACACTTCCATCTTCCACCACTCGTTGCGGTCGCGGTCCATGATCGGCACGACGTACACCGGCTTACCCGGCGTGTTGACCCACTGGAAGGACTCGCCCGGGGCCAGTGCGCGACGGAAGACCCCCGGAGCGCCGACCGGGAAGAACTTCACCTTGTCATCGGCGATCTTGATCGTCGAATTGTCGTCCGAGCCACGGTAGTTGAGCCAGCGGATGCCACCGAACTCGAATGCCTGGAACGCACCGCCGGCGTTACCACCACGGATTTCCTGAGCATCGCTCCAGTTCACGAACGTCCGGATGACGTCCGGGTGATTCACAAACAGGTCGTAAAACGCGTCCCCGCACAGTGCGAAAACCTTCGTCGATGGGGTGAACGCGCCCTGAGCCTTGCGGGCCATTGCGCGGGTGATCTGGTTGCACAGCGGGCGCAGGGAATTGGCCGTACCGGTTGCCAGGTCGAAGGGTTGCTCGCCCGGCTTCGTGATGCCGAACTCCTGGAACCAGTCGTAGCGGACCGAACCATCGGCGTCCGTGAACAGGCCTTGCACGGCGGCCAGGCGCTGGAATTCCCACGTGAACTCGATGTTCTTCAGCAGACCCGTCGGACCAGCAAGCCGGCGCGCGACTTCATCCTGCACCTGCATCAGCTCGGACTCCGTACCGAACGCGCGGATGTTCTGCAGTTCGTTCGCGTAGATGGTGTCCGAGTGGCGCAGTCGCGGAACGTCGAAGTAGCGGGCCTGACGCTTCTCGGTCTGACGTTGGGTACCTTCTTCGCCGCGCTCGCTCAGCGGGATAACGACGAGCTGGCCCTGGCGCTGCTCGACGACCAAAGCAGTGGTACGAATGGGATCGTCATCGAAGATACCCAGCTCGCCCAGCGCCTGCGGCTGGTACGGGTACTTGTCGACCGCTGCGGTCAGGCTGACGGTCGAGAACGGGTCCTGGTTGAAAATGTCAAGCGATGCCATTGAACGGCTCCTTCAATTGAAAAAGCCGCCTCGAAGGCGGCCTGTCGGGTTCGTACGAGAGAGGGTCAGCGACCGATGATCTTCAGCGCGAGGAGCTGGGCGAGCGCCGCCGTCTTGGCTGGAGCATCCATCGATGCGTCCCACACCAGTTCCGACGTGTTCACCTCGCAGTCGCGCACGACCACGGCGCCCGGCGTGTCATTCAGGGTGGCATCGACCAGCCCGAAGGAAATGCCGGCCGCGATCTGCGAGCCATCCGTTGCGGTCTTGGTGCAGGGCACCCACAGGCCGGTGCCGGCGGCGACCGTGACCGTGAAGCTGTCACCAGGGGCGAACGCAGTACCGCCGGCCGTGATGGTGAAGCCCAGGCCGCCTGCGTTGTAGGCAACGCCGGTGGTGCCGTGGCCAACCTGCTTCCCGGTCGGATCTGCCACGATGTAGTGCGTGGCGTCGTCGAACTCGACGGTGTAGGCGCCGGCCTGGGCGGCACCGACGGTGATCGCACCGAACGTGCCATTACCGGTGTTGGTACCGAGTGCAGCCGCGACCGCCGTCGTACCGACTGTCTTCTTGCCCATCACGGTGCCGGGCTGCACTTTCACGGCACCGGTGAAGGTGCCGCGATCGATGTGGCGATGGCCATTCGGCTGGGAGACGAGAAAGCCGCCCGGGTGCCAGGCCTCGTTCAGGGGAGCGCGAGATACGTAGCTCATGAGGGTTCCTTAGAGTTGAGGACAGGTGGTTACGGGCGCTTGCCAGTCGTCTTGGAGAAAGCGCGGTCCCAGCCAGCCGCGGCCGCCTGCGACGAGCTGCGCTGCGATTCCGCGCCGGCGCCAAGCCGGGGGTTGCGTGCCGAGCGATCTTGCGAAGCCGACGAAGCAGCGGGTGAGCTGCGCAGAATTGCCAGCGCCTCTTGCCGCGTCATGCGAGTCTTGAAGGCCAGGTTTGCGGCCAACTCGACGTTCCGGCCGGCAGCCTTCGAGCCCATGATGGCGGCGCAACGCGCCTGCTCGCGGGTACGGGCACGGGCGACGGCGCTCTTTCCACGCATCTCCTCTTCGTCGTCCTCGGCATCCGGGTCAGCATCGTCATCTTCGGCGCGACGAGCCTTCTTGTCGTCCTCGTCCTCATCGAGCTCGTCGTCCTCTGCGTCCGGATCCTTGTCCTTGTCGTCCTCGGCCTTCTTGCCCTTCTTGCCCTTCGACCCGTTGCCGTCGCCATCTTCGCGGTCGCGCGGCTCCTGGTCATCGTCTTCGGCGCCGCGCGCACCCGGCTTGTCTTCGTCCTCCGGCTTGTCGTCTTCCGCGCGGGATGCACGGTTGCCAAAGCCGGCGAGATGGGCGAACGAAAGCCCGCGCGCCGCAAGGGTGCGAATACTCATAATTGGTACCTCGTGGGTGGGGTATGTCAGCCCAGCTCGGCGAGCAGGGAACGGAAAGCCTCGTCGGGCGCCATAACGGCGTCAGCGAAGCCGATCTCGACGCCATCGACGCCGAGAAACGTTGTCGCCTCGGTGCCCCGCACCTTGGCAACGGAAAGCTTGCGGTTCCTGGCCACCGTGGCCACGAACAATTCGCCCATCTTGTCGACATCTGCCTGGTAGCGCGCCAGCGCTTCCTCGGACAACGGATTGAACTCGTTCCCGTCGGCTTTTCGCGCCCCGTAGTGGATCATCGTCACGGCGATGCCATCCTTGGCCAGCGCCTTGGAGAAGTCGACATGTGCGCAGATCACACCCACGGAGCCAGTTCCACCAGTGCGGGGCACGACGACCTTGTCTGCCGCGCTCGCAATGGCGTAGGCAGCGGAGTACGCGCTTTCCGAAAGGACTGACCAGATCGGCTTTTGGCCTCGCGCGCCGTAGATGGCATCGACCAGGTCAAAGCAGCCAGACACCTCCCCGCCACCGCTATCGATGTCAAGCATGATCGCCTGCACCGACTGGTCCTCGAGGGCCATGCTGAGGTTCGCACGGATGCCGTCGTAGCCCGTCATGCCGCAGGTCGGGCGCATGTAGCCAGACTTGTGCACCAGCGTCCCGGAGATCGGAATGACGGCCACGCCGTGCACTACGTCGTAGTGTCGATAGTCCGGCTCTTCTTCCTCAGCGCCCACGAGCTCGCTCATCGCGAGCATGTCGCCGCTGGCCCGGAAGAGCTTCGTGATGCCGAAGCGGTCCGCAAGCGCTGCCATGACCATCTCCGCCTTGGACGGCGTGATGGCAAGCGGGGTGTTGAAGAGCCGCTGAGCGAGAAATGGTAGGTTGTTCATTGAGCCTGAGGTTCTTCAATAGGCGTCGCCGCCGGATTCGCTCCGTCGCCGAACCACTTCGGCGGGGGCAAACCCGCCTCCTTGAACATGCGGACTTCGATCGCGCGCTGTTGGATCACTTCTTCGTAGTCAAGACCCTGCTCCGCGCATTCGCGCTTGAGGGTCGACAACCCACCATCGAGGCCGAGGATTGCGCCCTGCTTCTCCTTGACCGGATCCACCCATCCCCGTGCCACGCCTAGCCAGTCGCATCGAGAGTAGGCAGTCGCCGCCTCGACAAAGTCTGGCGCATCCCGGGGAAGCACGTCGTCCAGGTCGCCGCGTTCAATCGCCTCCTGCAGCCACGTCGCATAGATGGGCGTGGCGGTACCCATCTTGAATTCGGCATTACGCCGGCTCAGCGTTTTCCAGCTCTCCAGCAGGGCGGCACGCGCGCTCGAGTAGTTCGTCTTGCTCCAGTCCTGGGTGATCTGCTCGGCAGACACCCCCAACGCAGCCGCAATGGATCGCAGCATTTCATGCGCGAAGTCCGCGAAGCCGTCGTGCGGATGTGCCGCCTGTACCTGGTTGATCGATTCGCCGGGTGCTAGCGTGGGGATCCGGACGCCGTTGAGCATGGCCGGGCGCTCCTTGGACCAATCCGCGCGCAAGTCCTGGTAGAAGCCGAGCTCCTCGCCTTCACTGTCCATTGCCGCTTCGATCATTTTCGGATCGAAGGGGCTGGTGACGTAGGTCCCGAAGATCGTGGCCACCGTGGCGGCCTGCAGCTCAACGCCGTAGTAGCGCGCGAGCATCTTCGCGTGTGCTAGCACCGGCGTGAAAATTCCGATGCCGCGGTTCTGGCCGGCCCGATCGCGCTCAAAGTCATGGATCACCCGGCGCCAACCATCCGGGTCGTGGCGTTCGACCCGCTCCCATACCATCGACTCGGCTGCGTTGTACCAGTCGTTCTGATGCGCCTTGCGGATGTGATAGGCGATGGGCACGCCATCATCATCGATCTCCACGCCGCCTCGCAGGTTCTTGGTGTCCACCATCTGATACGGGTTGGACAGCCGGTCCGGATCAACCAGCAGGAACGCTGTCGCGTACTTCGCTGCACCCCGGCCGATGCGCTCAGGCATCCAGTGCGCGACGTAGAGATCTTCTCCGTCAATGAGCTTGTGCCGCAAACCCAGTCGCATCTGCTGCGACATGGAAAGCTGACACGAGACATCGTTCCAGTGCCCAAGATCTTCGGAGTACGCGCGCCACAGCGCTTCCACTGCCGACCGGAACTCGTCCGCCCACTCGGGCCCGAAGCCCTTCGCCAGGCGCCGCAGATACCGCCAATCCGGATTAGCGGACAAACGAAGATGCGCACCAACGGTGTTGTCCAGAATGCGCGTAATGCCGCCATTCGCCCAACCGTCGTTGCGGGACAGGTCCCGCGAGCGGGCGACCATGCGGTCGCGGTACTGGTTGATTTCCGAGTCCGGCGAACGGATGATCGGAAACCACTGCCCCATCTCCTGCGTCTGCACGTTCGACGCTTCGTATGGAAACTGGCTCGAGTAGGGAGGCTGGGTAATACCCGGGCCGCCCCATCCAGCATCGGCACGCGCGCGACCGCCGGCGGGCAAGTCCCCGAAGGGCTTGCCCGTTGTATCGACGATAAGGGATGCCATCAGAACAGGACGCGACGTGCGTGCGGGTAGCAGTTAATGATGCCGAGAGCCTTCTGCAGCATCAGGATGCTGCGATAGATCTGCATGAGGTCGGTCGGCTTGTAGGTGACGGACTTCGTGCCGTCACCCTGGTTGTACGTCGCCGTGACGATCTTCGCGCCGGCCGACAGGTCAAAGTAGGCCGCCTGCAACGCAGCCAGCCGCGCCTGCATGTCCGGCACGCTCATTCCGTCGGTAATAGCCATTGCGTTCCTATGCGAGGCGACTCGTCAATTTCTTCTTCAGCGGCCTGGATTCCCCGGGCGTCGCCACGATTGCCGGATGAGGGACCGGCACGACAGGCGCAGGCTCAACGTCAGTGGCCGGCGTCCACACGCCCGTTTCCGAATCCTGCTCCAGTGGCACCGAAACAAGATCGGCGCGGCGGTTCAGCTTCAGCCCCAGGTGGGTCAACCCACACAGGGCCGCATACGCGTACACACGGCAATCCAGCGCTTCGTTGGCGCGCCCGGAGGGCAACTCCCAAACCCGGAACTTCTGGCCATTCACGACCTTCACGACCGATCGCTCGGAGGTGAGTTGCTCGAAGTAACCGATGTCCCGGTCACCCGGGAAGTGCATGAAGCCGGGGCCATGCTCTTCGACGTGCAGCCGGTTCCTGATCGTGTCCTTCGCCGCATTCACGCCGATGATCACGGGTCGGAACGAAGCCTTCGTCTTGCGCGTCGGCTTCTTCACCGGCCACACGGGATTACGCTTGCCGCTTACGGCCGACTCCCCCTTGATTGCCCAGATCTTTCGACCGAGGCGCGCCTTGGAGAAGTCATAGACCTTCTGCGTGTGGTGTCCACCGGAGTCGATGCAAGCGGCCATCACCTCGAAGGGCCGACCGTCCGCGCGGTACCAGATCCGATTCAGGAAAGCGTCAAGACGGTCCCAAGGCTCAGGCGTCTCCATGTCGCCTTCGATGATCTCGTAGGCGATTGACCAGCTTTCCTCGTTCCGCCCCCACCCCACCACTTCGATCTCGAAGCGATAGTCCTGGGTGTCGATGCCCACCGTGACAACAGCCACGCCCTCCGGAACCTCTGCACCCCAGCGCTCACCGCGCGCCAGCAGCGCTTCCATCCGTAGCGCCTTCCCGGCGTTCGGACGGTACGGCATGCCCGCCTGGGTGTTCCACCAGGTCTGCTTTCTATCCTCGTCCCCTTGCGCCGCTAGCCACTTGGCTGCCATGTCGGACGGCTTGTCTTTTTGCCACGGGCTGAACAGCTTGCTGGCCTGGAAGCCTGCATGCTCGTTGTCCACCCGCCAAGTCCCGCAGTCGGGGCATTTGGCGCGGTACACGGCATAGCGATCACTCGCCCACCAGTCCCACACTTGGGCCAGGGCCGCGTCGACTGGCGAATCCCGTTCGTCTTCCGGCCCCCGCCAGGCGCGCTCATATGCGTCCAGAGGCACATGCCTGCTTCCGCAGCACTCGAACGGGCGCGTCTGGTGCCAGCGAACCGTGTGCAGGGCGCGCAAGCGATCGCCTTCCGACCAAATCTCTCCGCACGACTCACAGGCGATGCGGGCGGTCTTCGGGTGGTGCTCAAGCACCGTCCCGCCTTCGTCACGTCGCTTGTCCCAGTCGACGTGCTTGAAGAAGTCGGGGAACATCCTGTGCCCGCAGTGCGGACAAGCGACCGAGGCGCGCCTCTGATCTGAGTCCTTATAGCTGGCCTCGATCCGGCTCTCGTCCTCCACCGTGGGAGAACATGCCCGCACGGACAACCAGTTGACGCCAAAGGTCGCGGTCCGCTCCTCCGCCAACGCGATCGGCTCACCCTCACGGGTCACCGGATACTTGTCCACTTCGTCGGCCAGGATCACCCGAACTGGGCGGCGTGCCAGGTTGTCGGGGCTACCGGCGCCGGCCAGCGCCAGAAAGCCGCCGGGGAACGCCTTGAACAACAGCGTCTCATCGGCATTCCGGGTCTTGCTCGTCCCAACCAGATCACGCAGCACCGGCGTGACCCGGATCATGGGGCTGATGCGCTCCTTGCTGAACTGCTCCGCCGCGGCCTCCTTCGGCTGCAGCAGTAGGATCGGGCACGGATCCAGGTGGGCGAAGTAGCCGAAGACGTTCTCAAGGAACGCTGTCTTCAGGAGCTGCGTGCTCACCATCGTGGTGATTACGTGCACGCCAGGCTCCGTGACGGCCAGCATGGGGCCGCGCGCCACCTCTACAGTTGAGGTAGACCAGTTGCCCGAGGTGCTGCCGGCCTCCTTTGCCAGCTTGCGGAACCGGTCAGCCCAGTCCGGGACGCTGATCCGCGGCGGAGGCGTCCAGCCCTTGTGGACGGACGCGCGCAGCCACTCAGCCTTCTGCTCCCGTGAAATTGGCTTCCGGCTCGCCGAGCTGGGCGATTTGACTGTGGACATGCGCGGTGAGAGCTTCCGTTACCCGATCGGCTTCGATGCCAAGCTCGGCGGCGAGAATCGGACCTACCCTGGTAGGCCAGTTCAGCCATGCATCACGCTGTGCCCGAAACTCCTCAAACAGGATTGCTGACGCGACATCCAGCTCGACCAGTGAGCCGGCCTTCTGTTCGTACTCGAGCTGCCGGAGCAGCGCGAGATAGTTTTCCTTCTTCTCCAAGGCGCCTGCATAGTCCAGCAGCGCCACGTCAGAATCAACGATCCTGCGCGCCGCATCGGCGGGCGACTCGTCGTCGCGCACCTCTACCGGCGGAGCTATCTGCGCCGGCGCCGGGGTGCGAACAGGGTGCGAACTGTTCGCAGAGGTGTTCGCACCCTTGTTCGCACTGTTCGCACCCTTTGCATTGGACTCGCGCCAAGCCGTTCCGACCAGCGAAGCATCGAGGCCGTTATCCCCGGAAAGCCTTAGCCGGCCTTGCTTTACGGCCCGCCGGACCAGCGTGTCAGAGCACCCCTCTCGGCGCGCAAACTCGCGGATGGAAATGGCAGTCGTCATACAAGTGCGAACAGGTGCGAACACCTTTCAGACTTCATAGCTGGGGTGAGATCGCGGTGCGCAATTGCCCGCGATGCATTAACCCCGGGGAAGGACCCGTAGCACCCCCCAAACCGACTAGGATGACCCCTGTTGAGCTCGTGGCAGAATGGATAGCTAACTAGCGCCCCAACACTCATTGGCTCAGAGGACTTTCTATGCAGGAATTCAACTTCGAGATTCAAGGTTCCGCCGAAGCACCCTACCAAGTGAAGTTCGTTGCCAGGGACGGCGAACTTTATGGCACATGTACATGCGCAGCGGGCGAACAAGGCCAAGCGTGCAAGCATCGATCCGCAATACTGGACGGCGACGTTACGGCGGTCGTCAGTGGAGCAGACTACGCTGTGACACTCGCCGGTCTGCTGCCAGGCACCAAACTACAAACCGCAATACAAGCCATTGCAGGCGCAGAAGAGGACCTGGCTCGCGCGAAGAAAGCTGTTGCTGCCGCAAAAAAACAACTTGGTCGCGTCATGCTGCCACCGACCGTGTAGCGTCACCGCCGCGCCGTGCTGACAGCCTTCGAGTAGGCAGCACTGAGCGCCGGCCCGAACGTGGTCGCCACCGTCTTCTTCGCGCCCTCTCTATACCCGAGGACCGGGCGCGTCTTGTGCGCATCCTCGAACTTCACAATCAGCTTCATGCCGGCGCGCTTGCCGCGCACCGCCTTTGTCCTCTGCCAGACCCCGTCAACCGTTCCCTCCTTCGTCTTTACCTTACCGACGAAGACGTTCTTGCGTGCCGCCAGGCGACGCACCGTTGAGCGAGGAATGTTGCCGTACTGGTTAAGGCGCTGAGCCACTGGCTTGATCAGCGCCCTACCGTCCAGCTTGTTCACGCCACCGAGCTCATAGGGTTCAAGGTAGCGCGCCGCAATATCCTTGACGAAGACCACCGCTTGTTGCGTCGACTTCGTGGCCCGCTTCACGGCAACGGACTTAAGCGTGAACGGCGTCGGCCTGTCCAATCGCTTTTGCATGCCAGCGACAGCGTTAGCTTGGACCTTCAGGGCCACCGCATTGAGCGCTTGGGCCGTCGCAAATGGCATTTGCTTCCGAGCGAAGTCGTCCAGGTCACGCTGGAACGCCTTTACGTTCGACCTCAGATTGATCTCGAGCACGCTACCGCCTGATCCAGGCGGCCGGCATGACTTCCGGTGCCGGCTCCTTGGCGAACACAGGCACCTCGCGAATGAATCGCGACGGCGCTGCGGGCGGGAACGCGGTCACCGTGACCACCGCGATTGCTTCCTCGGGAGCAAAATCCGGCTCCTCAATGTCGGTCACGATGGCAGGCACCGCACGCTGACCGTTCAGCCAGACGGCAGAACGCATCAGGACGGTGACGCCGAGCAATGAGGTTTTCGCAGTTTTGGCTTGTCTGGACATGTGGTTAGCACCTCAATGATGTGCATCGCACCAGGGGCAATGCCCAGAGCGCCACTGCGGGGCTGAAAAAGAAATGGGTACGGCAGGTAGCGGCCCGCCGTACCCGAACCCGGGCGAGAGACCAGGGAGGAGACAACAGGGAAGAAATCAGCTGGACGGGCACATGCGCCAGCGCGCCGTCACGGTCGGACGGCCGCGCTTCGCCGCACGCAGGCGGAACGTCTCGGAAGCATTCAGGCCACAAACCCGCGGCAGACCCTGCAATGCCAGGTGGGCGTTCGCGGACGGCAGGCGCTCCCAAACCCAGCGGCAAATGCCGCCGAATGCCTTGCGGAACGATGCCGCAAGAACCACCACAAGACGCGCGAATGCGTCGACCAGCTTCCGGAAATCCGACTTGAAGGCGAGGATGTTCATGTGCAACTCCACAAGGGAAAACGAAAAAGCCCGCGCGGCGAACCGGGCGGGCTTAGGATCCATCGCGTTCCGTTCAGAGACACGCATCCCTCCTAAGGGATGCTATGTCTCGGTCTGAACCGGTAACGCCGCGATGGGCAATCAGTAATCTGTGGCGAAGGATAAGACACCTTCAGGCAATTATCAAGCCCCACAGGAATTTCAGGCTATGCGACGAAGATTCCGGAAACCGCCATCAGGGTCTGTGTGGGTGCGGCGAAACTCACCTTCTTCGCGGGTCTTGAAGTCAAGCCGGAGCGTCAAGGTGTTGTCGACATTCCGTTGATAGACACCGCCATACAGTCCAGTGCGGCACTGTGCCTCCCAGGAATGCTCCCTCTGTTTGCACTCGGAGAGCTCAAGTGGCTGCACAGAAAGATCATCGGGAAGACTCTGGATGAGCTCAAGCAGTTGGCGTTTGTCCATTTCCTCAGTCCCATGGGCTCTGGCCAGTCACCCTGACGAACACGTCCTTTAGTTCGACAACGAGGTCCGGCAGCACGAATTTCAGGTTATCGACATGCATCTGGGCCGGCATCGGGATCTGCAGGGCGTGGCCGATGGCGTCTAGGCGGTCGACCAGCTGGCCGAGTTGCTCTTGTGCTTCGTTCATTTCGGATCTCCTGAGCGCCGATTCCATTCGGCTATAGCGTCATCGGTCGTCTTACCAGCCGGCCCCATTGCTTCGCAGCGGTCGCACTGCACGTACTCGCACTGGAAGGATTGCTGCACCGTGCAAACATCTGATCCACAGAACGGACACGGCTTCATCTCATCGCTCATACCTTCTGCTCCCCGTTGAGCTTCATAGTCGCATCCGTTGCCCCTCGTGGCTCGTCCTGCAGAGGCATCCAGTGTGTCGGGAGCGGGACCTCCGAAACGGTGATGGCTCGCCGGTCTGCCGCGGTGAATGGGCTCTGCAGGGTCCATTGGTCAGCTACGTAACTCCACGCCCCGCGCCACGGGCCGTCCACCCACGTGCCGAAGCCTGGCACCCACAACTGGACTACCCGATCCTTCTGCGCCGTCTCAATCGGCTGCCAGCCGCCCCCTGGCTGGCTGGCGCTCTCCAGTTCGCGGCGGTTCCACTGTTCGATGGCGGCAGACACCGCCTCATCTTCTGACGTAGACGTGTATTGCGGCGTTAATGAAACGTCGCAGGAGTTGCAATTGATGCTCGCCGCCCAGCTATCGTGTTCGACTTGCTCAATCAGCGGGGCAATGCTGGGCTTGCCGCCGCAAAATGGGCACGGCTTCAGCTTCTTGCTCATTCTGTTTCTCCCTCTGTGGCGCGGGCGCGCTTCATGAACACGAGCCAGTGCGTCAGACCCTTGCGGCCGGACACGTGGCCAAATAGCGGTTCCTGCGGCGCCAGCGCAAGCACTTCGCTTACCTTCACCTGCGTTTCGTTCCACTTGAACACCAGTGTTCCGCCGACCTCCAGCACGCGCAGGCATTCCGCGAAGCCTTTGCGCAGATCTTCTCGCCAATCCGGCCCTAGTTTTCCGTACTTGGCTGCCAGCCAGCTTTTCGGGCCAGCGCGCACCAGGTGCGGCGGATCGAATGCCACCAGCTTGAAAGAGCCATCGGGGTATGGCAGGTCGCGGAAGTCCATCAACTCGTCCGGCTCGATGCACAGCGTCCGTGTGCCGGATTCGTTGCCGTGCGAGCGGTCTGTTACGGTGACCGTCTCGGCGCGCTGGTCGCCAAACACCACTTCGGGGTGGCAACGGTCGAACCACATCATCCGGGAACCGCAGCAGGGATCGAGAATCGACTTATCGCGCATCACTCACCCCCTCCCGACTGCTCGCGGGACATGGCGGCGTCGATGGCTGCACGCGGATCATCGCGGAACACCTCAGCTACCGTCCATTCGTTATCGTTTATGTCGAACCCGATAACGCGCCAGCCGATGTCTTCCTCACCGATGGAGAAGCAGCGGAGATCCCACGATTCATTTAGTAGGGTATCAAGTCGCTTCGCATCTCTCTTGTCGCTCTCTGCCGCAGGGGATGGGTGGGCGAGTGCGCGCACGAGACTGAGTAGATTCGCCGTCGCATTGGTATGGCAGACGATCCATTGCCCGTGATCGCCTTTGCGGGTCCACCCGTGCTGTGCTGCCACCTCGAAAATCCGCTCGTCTGTCAACGCCCCCGCATCGGCCTGTACCTGCTGGGCGGTTGCCAGATAGTCAATAACCCGCTGCAAAGAATCCCAGCGTGCGACATCGTACTTGCTGCACTGCTGGCGCGATGCTGCAAGGTTGTTTTGCTCGTTCCGCAGCACGTCAATCAACGCCTCGCGCTCATCCTGCTGCGCCGCCCGGTTCACTGCGCGCGCCTCAACAGTCTTAGCCTCGCAGGTTGGGATCATGTTCTCGTGTGGATGGCTTCGCATGCATTCCGGCTCATCATGCTGCGCCGATGCGACCTTCGCCCGCGCAATTACACGTTGCAGGTTATCGAGCGTGCTGCTTGGCTCCTTGTCCTTCACAACATTCAAACGGTACACCGCTTCAACGTGCTCCAGTGAGCGCAGCATGTCATCAAACACGCTGCACGACGGATTCACCCCGCGCCCCAGCGCCGATGCGAGTTGCTGACAGCCACGATGGTCTAACCATGGGTCAGTGGTCTTGGCCCCGCACACATCACAGCGCGGCTCCGAAACCTGCTGCGCCGATGCGGCGAAATGCACGCCGCGCAGGTTTCGCAATTGCTGCTCCAATGCATCAAGGCCGGCGACGTTCTCGAAACGCAGGCGCACTGCCATTGCTTCCGGTTGAATGACGGTGCCTTCAGGATTCTCGCGTTCATCACCGACCACGCGCCCGGCTTTCTCTTCTTCCGTCGCCACGCTGATAACAAGTTCCACAGGATCGCCGGCCTTCGAGTGGTTCAGCAAATAGCCGCCAATACCAAGATGCGCATACCCGCGATAGTGTGGGGCGACTACGAACCCTTCCGGCACCCCCGCACCCATTTCCCCAGGCTGGCGAGGGGCGGCGAGGATGGCACGGGCAATGTTCCTTGCATCGATGTAACCCCAGCCAGTACGCCCCATTCCAAGCGACGATTCAGCATGTTCAAGGATGGCGTCAATCTGCTCATCCGTCAGCCCATCCCCCGCTGGAAGCTTCGCCAGTTCAGCGCGAACCATCCATGCACGTCGCATGCCATGCCAGACGGCCATCTCGTGACATTCCCCAACGAATGTCTCGTTATAGCGCTGCTGCTCTGTGCGTACCTGTTCAGCCGTCAGCGCCGCGCGCGTGTTGGTGTCGGTCATGCTGCTTGCTCCTGTTCGGCCCGCGCGAGGCGGAGGTCTTTGTCTGCCGTGTCGCCGGCGGGAAAGAATGCGTCCAGCGCCTGGACGTGCTTCATGTGGTTGACTGCGCGTTCCTCGTATTGCTTCGCTGCCCCATGCTTGCGCTCCTTTCGGCAGGCCGCAGCGTGCCTCCGGGCCCTCACCACGGCACGCCAGTGGTACAGCCGCACCGGGCGCAACTTGTTCAGCGCTTCGGCCTCCGTCATACCGTCAGCCCCATTTCTGCCGCCTCGGCGATCAGCCTGTCAGCCCGTGCCGAAATCTGCTCGCGCGCATGGATGCCCTCCAGAACCCGGGACATCACCGACAGGGCCTTGGCGTGGCGAACCTTCCAGTGCGTGAGCGTGTTGGGTGACTGGCCGTACTTCCGCACCAGAATCCGGCACACCAACTCGGCCGACATCCCATGCACGTAGTGGTACTGCAGGAGGCGCTTGGCCAGCGGGTCGTGAATCGCCTGCCACGCTTGCTCGAGCAGCCATCCATCCGACACGTCTTTCGGCACAATCTGTTGCGGCGCCCCCATGTCGTCCTGTCGGCTGAGAGCCGTCGCCAGCTTCGCCCAAGATGCGCAGTGCTTGGGCTGCCATCGCGGGTCTCTCACCACCCTGCCCCAGTTCTCCAATCTCGCCTCAATCGTCATCAATTTCCCCGCTGAAACAACTCACACCGTCTGCCGTACTGACGGCGCTTGAACTTGCAGACTCGCTCCCCCTCCCCATCGGCGTCTTTAAACGGCGATCGGTTCGCGCAATCCCCACACGCCTTGTCCGCCCGCCTCGCCTCCTCCTGGTGTCGCATCGCGATCTCCTCCGGTGTCAGGCGGTACATGTAGCTGGGATGGATCACCGCCGCGCCTCCCGCTGCCATCGCATCCACGGCAGACGGAATGCCGCGTGAAACTCCGCCTCCGCCTCGGGCACGTGATCAATGTCGGCCCGGGAGGTGATGCCGCAGCGCTCAAGGATGCAGGCCCGGGCATCGTCCGCCGTCTCACAGGGGCGCCCAGTACGCACTGCTACCATCCGTCGAAACTCGGGGTTGTCGCCGAGCATTGCCGCCAGGTTGGACAACGGGCCGCCCTTCCGCTTCTCCGTCATACCGATACCCCCATGCCAAAGAGCGCCTGCACTACCGCATGCTGCTTTGCGCCAAGCCCCTTCTTCAGGCGACGGCGGAGCGAGCAGCGCGCGATGATCGCCTTGTAGCGCAGCGGGTCCTCCTCTTTCATCCGACGCATACGGGCGCACGCGCGCTCCGAAGGAGTCGCCACATAGGGCTTTGGCGCATCCTTCCCAGGGAAGGGCACCCACAGCGGCTTCGGGGGCCCCCTGCGGCTCCTGAGCCAGTCGCCTACATGGGCCAGCCCAGCTTCGTGCCGCTCCTTCATCAGCCGGTCGATGCAAACCCGGGTGGCGCGGGTCATCTTTACGAGCTCATGAACCGACCGAGGTTGCTTGTCCTGCCCGATCTTGACAATCAGAGACCAGACGGGCGACTTATTGCCCGTGTATGGCTTAGGGCCCAACTTCAGCTCCGCCGCCTTCATCTGGGCGGCATCCTTGGTTCTGTGCAGGTGCGCTCCGATGGCGCGCCAAGACGTTCCCGTTTTCATCAAAGCAGCAAGCTGCGCCACATCTGCGTCAGTCCAAGGGCGGTTCATCTCACCATCCCCCATACAAACGGAACCACCATCGCAGCCATCATCAGGCACGCATACAACTCGCACACGTCAGCAGTGCTCATGAATCACTCCACGTCGGCCAGCAGGGCCAGCAGCACACACAGGAAGGCGCCGACCGACAGAATCACAGCCGGGTGAGCGTTGATGTATCGGGTAGCCATGCCCATAGCCACCGCAATCGCCATCAAGAAGAAGTTCCAAGCGCATGGCTTCATCTGGCAGCCTCCGTCGAGGCCGCTTGCAGCTTGGCCACCTCGTCCGGGTTCTCGGCACGCCAGTGGGCCCAGCTTTCATGCGTCAACTTCCATTCGATCCAGTCCGGGTGATCCGGCTTGGCGAGGAACGTCGTTTGATGGCCATCCACGCATTTCTCGCAGCGCTGGGGGCCGCGATTTGCCATGAAGAGGTGCGAGCCACAGAAGTAGAGACCGCAGCCGTGCTCCCCGCCGTACGGATCGCCGCCACAGACATGCGCCAGCCCGCGATCGATCCTTTCGTTGCAATCCGGGTGATCGCAGAACGCCGGCACGCCGTAGCCGATGTCCCGGTCCCAGTTGCTATCAAAGCCAAGGCTCCAGCCCATTACCGCCCCTCCCTGATCTGAATCGCTGCCTTCACCGCGGCAATCGCCGCACCTCTCTTCACCTGGTCTGTCGTGAACCGGAGTACTGTCCAGCCCTGAGCTGCGGCTGCGTTGTACTTCTCCAGATCGGCCTGGTAGCCGGAGCCCCGCGTGTGCCGACCACCAGTCCAGGTACCGCCCTCCACTTCCACCGCCAGGCGCCGGGCCGGCCATGCGAAGTCGAATCGCCACATCCGGATGGGGTCAAACCTGTATTCCCGCTCCTGCCCCGTCAAACCCGACGACTTCACCTGGTTGGCGAAGATCTCTTCGCCTAGGCTGATGCCGATTCGAGGGCGCCGCGGTGCTGCCGGCCGACGGGCTGTCACGCCGGCTCCTTCACCTTGGGCTCGCGGTCGCGCGCTGCCTCAGCGAGTAGCGTCGCCAGCAATCGAAATGCGGCCAGTACCCACATCCCAGCCCATGCTGTTAGCCAGACGAGCAAAATCTCAGTGATGTAGTGGTAGGTCTTCATGCCTTTCGGCCTCTGGATCCCCGACAGCTGCGACTTGTCGCCGAAGAGCCCGAAGAACAGAAGCAGCAGCGTGAAGAACCAAGCGAACACCTGGAACGCCCGGGCAGCGCCTTCCGAGCCGGTATCCATGTGGTACCAGAGCGTTCCGAATACCGCTGCATCGATCAGAATGGCCTTCAGCCAGTAGCGCATTGCTTTCATATGGGATCTCCCTTAGGCGGCGTCACCGATGGGCGGGAAGCCATACACGTACTCATAGTCCCCCGCATATCGCGAACTCCGCTCCTTCATCAGTCGGTTGAAATACCATTCGCGCCAAGGCCCCTCACCGGCCGCCTTAATCACGCGAGGCATGTAGTCGTGCAGCTGCTCCCCCTTGGCCGCCTGGCGCTTCACCCCAAGCCGAGCACCCTCGGTCTCCCAGACGGACGCGCCGCCCATCCACCACTGGTCCGGCTCGGCAGTGGAGCCGCCCGCGCTCGACGTAGGCACATCGCCGGTAAGAGCCTTGGCGGCCTTCTCTCGCGCCGTGACGATCATCGACAGGATGTACTTGGCGTTAGGCGAGTCGCCCGGCTTCTTCTGCCGGAACACGTCCACGGTTTCCGTGATCTCCAGATCCGTCACAGACAGGCGGACCATGTCCAGGACCTCAGCGGAATTGCTGGTCACCGGCATGCCGTGCTGGCGCAGCAGGATGCGGATCTGCACCGGCCTCGCGTTTTCCTCGCCGGTCTGCTTGTTCTGCAGATGCGATGTGGCGTGGTCCCCGCCTTGCGCGATACCACCGGGGTTCACCACACCACTAACCTCTGAAGTAGTAGGTGATGGTGATGGTGAAGGGCATTGCTCAAGCATTGCTTCATGCAATGCTTCGGGTACTGCTTCAGGCAATGCTCCGGGCATGCTTGTGGCAATGCTTGGAGCATTGCCTGAAGACTGCTTACCCCATCTCTTTTGTGCTGCTACGGTGGCCTTTGCCACTGCCACGTTCTTACGCTTCTGGCATTCCTCAAGCTCATGGTCGATGCGCTTTTGGTGCAGGAGCCCGTCGACCTCGGTAAAGAACCGCAGCACAGCCGGACGACACTTCTTCCAAGCGGCAGGTGCCAGACGCGCGATCTGGGCCAGGGTAGCGTCGTCATTGGGCGGCGGCCCATTGCGCCAGTAGTCCATGAGCAGCAGCAGGTATGCCCCATGCTGCTCCGTCGTCAGGCGCCCGGTGTCCGCCAGGTAGTCGCCGATGAACAGCGGCATCCAGACGTCGGCCTTGTCTTTCGCCTTGCTCATGCGGCCCCTCGCCCTTGCATGTAGCCACACGGATACTCGGTGCGCTGGTTGGATCGCCCGATCGCCGTATAGCCGGCGTCCGTGATCTCCAGCCCACCATTGGCGCCCCAGCGCATCAGCCCTGCCTTGATGCATGCAATGAGCGTGGGCGTGCGGAAGCTGCGAAATTCGCCGCTGCTGGCCTTTTCCGCCTGCACTTCGAGTGCGCGGCGCATCGGTTTGGTGATCTTCGATTTGCTCATTCGCGCGCCTCGTCGGGATCGCCCCAGCCAGACTGAACCTTGGCTTGGTAGCGGGTATAGCCTTCCTCGATCATGTCGCGGTAGCGCTGGTATGTTTCGTCGATGCCCGGGTAGTAACAGTCCTTGCACCAACGAGAGCCGAAGACCTGGACGGGGCCACGGCATTTCAGGCAGGCATACGGGTATGGGATGCTCATGCAGCCTCCTCGATGCGCGCCGCCGGCACGCCGTACAGCCGTTCACGGTACGGGCCCCAGCGGTTATAGCCGACGTCCCAGCGGGCGATCTTCTGGCCTTTCGTGAAGCGATTGCCCTGGTCGAGCTCGTAGTGGCACCAGAAGCAGGCCGGTACCGTCATCCGGTCGTCAGCCTTGATGCCCCTCCCCTTGCCGTGCTTCAGCTGGTTGGAGTGGGCCGGCACGACGGTGTCGGGGTCGTTGCGGCAAATGCCGGGGAAGCGGAGATAGCACTGCTGGCCGTGACACAGGAGGTCCGGGTGCAGCAGCGGATTGACGCGGATGGCCTTGCCATTCGCAACGATGACGACCTGCATCAGAACAGCGCCCCCTGCGGATGCGGGCGGCGGACCGGCTTGATGGTGCGGCCGGTGATCCGGCAGGCACGGGACGGCGCGCGCTCCAGCTCGCCGAGCTCCTCCCGCAACTCGTTGACGCGACCGCTAACGATGTTGACGGGCAGACCGGTCAATTCGCACAGCTCCTGCAGCGAGTAGTCTGCCGGGTGCGGCTCGATCACCAGCATGATCTGGCGCTGTCTCTTGCCGACCGTGCCGTCCTTCTTGATGTCCCGGTAGGTCCGGATGCTGCTGTCCGCGACTTGCGTGTGCATGCCCTCTCCCCTACGCCTGGCGCACGGCGCCCTTGTGTTTCTCGGTCATGAAGCCGGACGTCCACTCAAGGTGAGAGTCGGTCTGGGGGAAATGCGGGTTGTCCGATTCCTCCTTCCCTTTGCGGAAGGCCTCGGCGCCCTGGTCGCGCACGTCAGCGCGCGTCATCAGTTCGTGGATCACGAATTGCCCTCCGATGCGTCCCTGCTTGTCCCTGCCTGTCCCAAGTTGGGCCGCATCTTTGCGGACATCTGGGCGGCGTAAACGTGGCCGTAAGCCCCGCGCCGGACTTGAATTCCGAGGTAATCCGCCACGGGCGTGCCCTCTTTGCCCGCACGCAGAACCATGTCGGCCGCTTCTTCCGTAGAAAGCGCAACGCTGAGGATCTTCTGTTCCAAATCAGGGGTATTGCGCTCGCCGCTCATGCCTGCACCTGCGTCCCAAGTTGGGCCATATCGGCACTGACGCCAACGAGCGACACAGGCAAAGTTCCGACAGCACCACGCAAGGCGAGTCGTACAGCGCGCTGCAGGGCGGCGGAGTCGGAGTCAAACCCACTCATCGCCTTGAATGCCTGGAGCGCGGCGTAGTCGTCGTCGCTGAGGCGCGTCTTAACTTCGTTGCGGTACTCGGATCGCCGGGACATGGTCTTTCCTTCTGGGTATTGCAGCGGCAGGGCCGCGGATTTACGAAACGGGCTCTTGTCGCCCAAACCGGCAGAAGCTTCTACCGGCAAAACACAGACACATCTGCATAGAGGCAATGACACACTCAACCGCATGTACACGTACGCCGAACGCCTCCGATGGGCCATGCAACAGACAGAGCCGCCGACCTCTCGTCGCGCACTGGCTTTGCTCATCGGCGTTCAGTACCAATCCGTCCAGTACCTGGCTGACCCGAACCGCAACGCGACGGGGAGCCGCCACACAGAGGCCATTGCGCGCGCCCTTGGCGTATCTGCCCAATGGCTCGCGACTGGAAAAGGCAAACCCCAACGGGGCCGACGCCAGCCAGTCGACCAACGCCTTCAACTACAGGACTGCATTCGCGCAACGCGCGAGCTACTTGCGCGACTGGAACGCATCGCACAAGCACTGGAAGACGGCCAGACCGGCAACTGACGAAGGTCACTGCCCGGCAACAGCGCCCTCAAGCTCCGGCCAATGCTCGTGCCAATCGTCAGGACGCTGCTCGCGACGAGGGAGGCCGAGATTGGTTTCCAGGGCGCGCCAGTACTTCGTCGGGATCGGGCCGCCCTTTTCTAGGTAATACGAGACCGTCTGTTGGGTTACGCCGAGGAGCGCGCCAAGTTTTTCTTGGGAGTGCGCTAGGCGAACGGCCTTTTGCCACGGACTGTCTTGCATTCGATTGCCCTGTCGTGTCTACAAATACATTTGTAGCACGCTACAAGCCAATTTGCAAGACGACACAACAAAATGCTTTGTATGTCTACATATGCAGAACGCCTCGCATTGGCCATGTCCGTGCGGGGCATGAGCCCCCACACTGACCAGAGCCAGCTGGCCCGGCGGGTGGGTATGGGCTGCAAGCCGCAGAACATCCAGCACCTTCTTGACCCCAACAAGAACGCGAAATCGAGCAAGTACACCCCGCGAATCGCAGAGGTCCTGCAGATCGATCCGCAGTGGCTGTCCTATGAGACCGGAACCCCGCCTGTGGCAGGGGTTGATGCCGTCCTTACCAGCTCGGATGGCGAGACAGTGTTTGTTCAGGTGAAGCAAGTTGAACGGGGGGCTGAGCTGCAGGAAATGCAGCGGCGGCACGCTGAGGCGATCTTGTCCAAGCTGAATGGACCGAATCTCACCAAGGCGCTGGCCTTCCTCCAGGAACTGGATTCTTCAGATGCAGGCGGCCAGCCTTCAGAATCCCTCCGCGGCGTTGTCATTGAGGGCGGACAACCCGACCCGGTGGCTGAGTCGCCAAAACAAAGGGCCCACCGATAACCATGCCAAAGATCCGAACCATGCTTCGCGCATCGCTCGCCCTCGCGGTTGGTATCGTACTTTCTCAAGGCCCTGCACGAGCCCAGGAGCCGCCCCAGGCCCGCTCGGATGCCACGCTCTACTTCCAGACGTCCGATTTCTCCGTAATGATTTGCCGATCTGGCGTGGAATCCGCGGTCGCCAACTTCATCTCTCATGGGATCTCCATTGGTGATCAAGTTGCTCATGGCGAATGGCTCCGCGAGCGGAAGGCAGAGCACGCATGCGACACCCTGGAGCCCGGCAAACGCTTCCTGACCGCCCCAGCGACCCCCGTCTATATGCGCAGCATCAACAGCGTTGAGTGGGTGACTAAAGTCCTCGCCCCAGGCGGATCAAAAGTTCTGGGCTACGTTCCCATTCGCTATATCCGCTTTATTGCGCCGGGGCCCTAACCGGCGCCATTCCCAACGCAAGGCCGCCTCAAATGGCGGCCTTTTGCTTTACAGCTACTGCAAACCCCTCTGCCTGCTGGCGTGCAGAAGCTGTTGCATCCCGCTTTTGCGGGGTTATCTCCACTTCACCTACCCGCTATGTGTGTGTCTCGTGAGACCGCCGGACGATTGCATTCGGTGGCAATGGGGTCACAGCAATGGCAAAAGTAGTGAACTTGGGGGCCTACAGGAAAAGTAGGCTCTCGGGTCTGCGCCCACCCGTTCCTCCAGGGGGTGACGCGGACATGATCGTCATTCGTCGGCGCGCGGACGGAACCTACACCGCGCATCTGTCTGGGGCATACGCGTCCTCCCCTCTTCTGGCAATAGAACACGCGAGCGACCTGGCCTCCAGCCTCGCGCGGAAGGAGCGGCTTCTGTAACACTACAATTTATTTTGTAGCAACTTCTTGCGTTTCTACAAATGTGTTTGTAGACTTCCCTCCATCGACGCGCCACGGCGCTCACTGGGAGATAGAGGGATGGAACTGCTCGTACCTATCGGAATCATGGTCTGGACGCTGGTGACGATCATTGTGTCGGTCGTCGGCGTTCAATCCCTTCGCGTTGGCGGTGAGGGCTGAAGCCATGGCCAAGCACCCCACCTACGAACAGATCTTGGCGATGCCGCTCGCACAGCAGGGCGCCGCCCACGCGGAATACAAGCTGCGCGCCCGCCAGGCTGAACTGAAGGCCATGAGCCCGGCGCTACTCCTCCTCGAGGCTGAGCACGCCGCAATCAAGGCCGCCGGCTACGACATCCACGCCGACTCACTCAGTCATGCCTTCCGCGAGAAGCTGACGCTCCACGTCATGGCTTCCATCTTTGATGGTGGCGTGCGCCTGTATAGGGCACTGCTGAAGGCTGGCTTCGTGCTCAGCGAGCGCGACGACACCACTCACACCGCGACGCTTCACTTCAAGAAGGGCCGCCTCCGTCTGCGCATGTACATGGCGCCGAAAGATCTGGCGCGCGCTGAAGCCTATGCAGCGGTCAAGGAGGCAGCATGACGCCCGCCCAAGCCGCCCACCACCAGGCCGATCTGGCCAACGCCTACGCCGAGCTGCTGCTCGAGCTGCAGATGGCCCACACCATCATCAGCAATGCCGCCGGACTGATGTCCACGCTGCAGCGCCAGGTCTGGGCCGAGCGCAATGCGCGCTCCGAGATCAAGGGCCAGATCCCCGCCCGCACCGCCGAGCGCGCCGCCGTCATTTCCAAGTGCAAGGGGTGCGCAGCATGAGCGCCATCTGCAAACATGCCTCCGGCGGCTGCGACTACCCGGCCGGCGAGTGCTCGGGCGCCTGCATGGCGCGTCCCGCCCCCACCGCATATCAGATCGGCCTGTTGCAGCACACGCTCGGCATCAGCGAATGGCAGCGCGAATCGAGGCGCAACCACTTCGTGGCTGGCCGCGGTCACCATGACATGGCGGATCTGGAGAAACTGGAATCGGCTGGCCTGATGATTCGCGGCCACCGCCCCACGTTCTTGCCCGAAGACGACGTCGTCTTCTACACAACGGAAGCTGGGCGCCTGTTGGCCTTCACGTCGCTGCCCGAGCCGCGAAAGCCATCACGCTACGAGGAATACCTGAACGCTGATGGCTGCGCTGGTGACAGCTTCGCCGAGTTCCTGATTGGTAGCCGCGTGCCGAAGTTCGAGACCCGTACACGCTACGACTGCTTCCCGAAGCAATGGACCGGCGGCGATCGCTTTGGCTACCAATACCGCATGTACCGCACTGTCGGCGACGGCTGGCGAGATCGCCGCGACGTAGAGGGTGAATGGCGCAAGACGAAGAAGGAAGCCAAAGCCAGCTACAAGGCCGCGCTGAAGGAGCACCAGCAGCGACAGCGCGAGTACGGGAGGGCCTACGCATGACCACCGTAACCGCCGAGTACCTGATGGGCATTAAGGAAGGCCGCTCGATCCTCAACGGGAACGGCACCGCCGACATCTCAGTGGCGGATCGGCTGGACAACCTGCGCGCCACGATCAAGGGCTTCGGCGCCGACACGCCGGTCGGCCAGATGCTGCGCGGCGAGCGCGATTTCTGGCTGCATCAACAAAAGCTGGCTGTGATGGCGTCGCGTGCAACCGGACCCGCCGCATGAAGCTCCTCCGCGCGATCGCCTTCTGGGTCGGTACCGCCATCGGCGTAATCGCCCTCTCCGGCCTCTACGCCGCTTTCAACCCGGAAGCGCCCACCGCCACCCCTATCTGGAGGCAGTCATGAACACCGAGGTTTTCATGCACGACCACGTGCGCGAGATGCGCGCCAAGGGCTGGAAGCTGAGCGGCCGACTGCTGCCGAACGGCGACCTCGAATACGTCCGCCTCCACTGAGATCTGCCATGGCTAAGACCAAGACCAAACCAACGAATACCGAGTCGCTGATGCTCACCATTACGAGAAAGCACCTGAGCGAGGCCTTCAAGGCCGCCAGCCAGGCGGCACCGTCCAAATCGCCGCTGAATATCCTGACCCATATCAGGCTGCAGGCCACGGAGGAAGTTCAGGCCGTGACATTCACGGGCTCGAACACCCACATGACCGTCCGCGCGACGGTTCCTGCTGAGATCTTCGGGGACTGCATCGACATTTGCCTGCCCGCCGACAAGCTTTCCGCGCTGGTTGGGATGACCGCCGAGGATGTGAGTTTCACGGCGAAGGACGCGAAGGTGATTGCGCGCGCTGGCTCGTGCCGCTTGACCATTCCGTCCCTGCCTGGGCGCGATTTCCCCGAGGCGAGGATTGAAGGTGATCCCGTTGCTGTGCTGGATGCACCGGGCCTTACGGACATGATCCCAACGGTGTCGTTCGCCGTGGCCGGGATGTTCCGCCATGACAAGCCCATCCTGCGAAACCTATGGATCGAGTGCGACGGTGCGGCGGTGCATATGGTCGGCTGCGACAGCTACATGCTGGCCGCGAATTCATTGCTGGTTGCGCCGGCAGAGTTCGGCCAGACCATCTCGCCGTTCGGCGTTTGCCTAGCGGCCGATGGCGCGGATCTGCTCTCGAAGGTTGGCGCGACCCGGTTTGAGATCTACGAGAAGCACATTGTCGGGAGCCGTGACGGGATCCGCATCGAGTGCGGACACCAGGGCGCCAAGTACTTCGATTGGCGCCGGATGATTCCCAAGGCCGACCAGTTCGTCACGTTCTCGCGCGACGAGCTGCTGCAGATCTGCCCTCTGCATCGCGTCTTCGATCAGAAGGGCGTGATCCGCTTCGAGCAAGACGGCGCTGACTGCGCAATCACGATCACCGACGGCATGCAGGCCGTCGACGCCGAAATTCCGGTCAAGGCGCGTAGCGACGAAGCGCACCTAGAGAACTCATTCGACGGCCCGAATCTCCTCCGCCTACTCGGCCAGGTGAAAACCGACGACGTCGCCCTTTCGTGGGCCAGCAAGGAGAAGCAGGACTTCTCCGTCTACCTCCTGCAGGACGGCAGCTGGCGCGGCATTCTCACCTCCCTTCGCGTGTAACGAGGACCCTGACATGACTATCGACGAACTCAAGCGGCAGGCAGCCAAGGCAGCAAGACGCGGCGACGTGGCCAAGATGGACGAGCTTGAACTTGCCTACATCAAGCTGGCCGTTCCGCTCACCGTGGCCGACTCCAGCTATGACGGCGACCGCGCAGTGATCCTCGCTTCGCCGATTCGCCTGTTCCGAGGCGCCGGACCGAATGGTGAAACCCGCATCCAGTGGATGCGCTCCGACGGCATCTATGCAATGTCGGACATCAATGGCCACTTCATTGGCGAGCCCGACGACGCTCCAACGCTCTTCCCGCTCGAAATGGCGGCCTGATCAACCGGGGAAAGCGGCATCGACAGCCCCAAGTCACTAAACACCGTGGGAAGCCTCCGAAACCTCCCCGCCGCAAGTACCCGACCCAACGCAGTACCCACGCAACTCAATAGGACTCCGCATGCAACAACTGCAAATCCCGCCGTTGGCCGAAGGCGAAACCTACGTCGGCGCCATCGGTGACAAGAACGGCGACTTCCACCACGTGATCCTGCTCCCTGGCGATAACGGCGACGCCACGTGGCAAGCCCAGATGGAATGGGCCAAGTCGATTGGCGGCGATCTTCCGAACCGCGTCGAGCAAGCCATGTTGTGGGCCAACTTCCGCGACCAGTTTCAGAAAGATTGGTACTGGAGCAACGAAGTCCACCACAACAACGACGGCTGGGCCTGGTCTCAGACCTTCTACTACGGCACCCAGCGCTACTACCGCCAGGACTACGAGCTTCGCGCTCGCGCCGTCCGCAGATTGCCCATTTAACCCTTCATCCATTCCTCTGGAGCGCACCACATGATCACGCTTGAACAGATCGAGGCCGCACATTCCCTCGTGGCCACAATGATCGAGGACTTCCGCAAGCAGCCGCTGTCGACGGAGTACACCGTCACGGGCGTAAAGATTCTGCTCGCACCTGGCGAACGCTACGCAGGCCTGGTGCTGGGCGAGGACGGAAATCCGGACTACCACCTGATTCTGCTCCCCGGTGAGGTCGAGAGCATCACCTGGAAAGATGCCTGCATCTGGGCCGGTGACCGTGACGCTTCACTGCCCACGCGTCGCGAGCAGTCCCTCCTGTTCGCCAACCTTAAGGGCGAGTTCGAATCGGCTTGGTATTGGTCCGGCGAGAAGCACGATGAGAACGACGGCTGGGCCTGGTTTCAGACCTTCGACTGCGGCGACCAGTACTACTACCCCCAGAGCACCGAGCTTCGCGCTCGCGCCGTCCGCAGATTCATTCCTTCAGTAATTTAACCATTTGAACCACCGTGGCTCTGCACACCCAACTTCCGATCTACAAGGCGGCATACGGTCTTCTGGACGTTGTCACCGACTTGGTCAAGAACATGGCCCGCGATTTCAAGCGCAGCATCGGCGAAAAGATCAACGCCGAGTGCATTGAGATCATGGTGCTCGTGTTCCGCGCCAACGTGGCCGCCGACAAGTCGCCGCACCTGACCGAGTTGCTGGAGCGCCTCCAGGTTATCGAGCTGCTCCTGCGCCTCAGCATGGACAAGCGACTGATCTCACGGCCAGCGTACGCCAAGGCTATTGAGCTCACAACCGGGATTGGCAAGCAGGCCAACGGCTGGAAAAAGTTCGCAAATCGCCCGCTTCACGGAGGTCAAGGCCGCCATGACTGAGCGATCTTTCAATCTGGTCATGCCGCTGGCTCACGAGGCCACCGACAGGCGCATCACGGATACCTCCGGTAGTTTCCGGGTAGCGTCCGGCGCAGTTTCCCAGCTGAGTAATCGGTCGGGCGACGTGGATAGCATGATGGATACGGCTGGGCCTGGTATCAGAACTTCAACAACGGCAACCAGAACAACAACCACCAGAACAACGAGCTTCGCGCTCGCGCCGTCCGCAGATTGGAACGAAAGCGCCCCCTTCTCGTTTTACGAACTGCTGGAAGCCTACATCGACTGCCGCCGCACGAAGCGAAACAGCGTGAGCGCGCTGGCGTTCGAGGTCAATCTGGAACGAAACCTACGCCGCCTGCACGACGAGCTGACCGAGGGCGTTTATACGCCTGGACGATCGAAGTGCTTCGTCATCACGCGGCCGAAGCCCCGTGAAGTATGGGCGGCAGAGTTCCGCGATCGCATCGTTCACCACCTTCTGTACCGCAAGATCGGCCCGCGCTTCGAGCGCTCCTTCATCGCCGACTCCTGCGCCTGCATCAAGGGACGCGGCACCCTGTACGCCGCTCGTCGCCTGGAAGTGAAGGTGCGAAGCATCACGCAGAACTGGTCGCGGCCTGCGTTCTACCTGAAGTGCGATCTAGCCAACTTCTTCGTCAGCATAGACAAGAGCATCCTGCTGCAGCTGCTGCGAGTGAAGATCACTGAGCCGTTCTGGCAATGGCTGACCGAGCTCGTGCTGATGCATGACCCACGGGCTGATTTCGCCTACCTCGGCGATCGCGCGATGATGGGGCTCGTGCCGCCGCACAAGCGACTCATGGAGCAGCCAGCACACCTGGGGCTGCCAATCGGCAACCTCAGCAGCCAGTTCTTCGCGAATGTGTACCTCAATGAGCTGGATCAGTTCGTGAAGCACCAGATCGGCGCGCGGCACTACATCCGCTATGTCGATGATTTCCTGATCCTGCACCAGTCGCCACAGTGGCTGAATGCCGCACTGTCGCGCATCGATGACTTCTTGCCGCGTCAACTTCACGCACGCCTGAACCCAACGAAGACGATCCTGCAAACGGCCGCACGCGGCATCGACTTCGTTGGGCAGGTCGTACGCCCATGGGCGCGCCATACCCGTGGCAGATCGGTGAGCGTAGCAGCGCAGCGCCTGGCACAGATGCCGGCCCCCGATGTTTTCGCCGCAGCCAACAGCTACTTGGGGCTCACCCGCCAAGCAACGGCCAGCCACACGGATCGGGCTCGCCTGGCAAAGGTAATTCGGGGCCGCGGCCACGCCGTGGATTTCGCCCTTACCAAGGCCTATCGCAAGACGGACCGGTGGCAGGCATGACTCAGCTTGCGTTCGCAATCGCCCTGCTCGCTGCGCTCATTGCCGCCATGGCTTGGGGCACCCACCAAACCCTCCGTTGGATGCAACGGATTACAGAAGGAGATCTCCCGATGGGAATCGTCAGCACCGCGACGATGATTGATCGCCTCACCAGGCGAGTCGACAACCGCGACCTCCGCATGGACGACGCTAAGTTTGTCCGTGACCTCAAAGAAAAGCTCAAGCACACGCGCATCGTCGACCTGACCGCCGACGAAGTGGAGAAGCTGGACGCCATCCACGGGAGGCTGTTCCGATGACCCTCGCTGCCATTCGTGACTGGGTCGCAAATGACGGCCTGGCGATCACGTTTCAATCCATGGGGCAGTACCGCACTGCTCTCCTCCGCGCCATCGATCAAGCTTCCGCCTCCTCGCTCCTAGCCGGGGATCGGCTGACGGATGAGCCGACGGTATCTGAAGTTATGCGCGAGTGCGAAGCGTTTGAGGCTGCAATGGTTGACGCGGGGTACAGCAGGCCGGATCTCGGTCGCCATCCCGGTATGTATCGATACCAACGAGATCAGGATCGTTTCACTGGATGGAAGCTAGCCCACGCCATCCTCTCCGACCCTCGCCAGCCTGGGAGCGCATTGGAAGACTCGTTGCGCCTCGACGCCTTGCAGCGTGAATCGTGGAATCTGCGCTGCTTTGACCACGGCAGCGCCTTTGGCGACGGTGACGTCGGCTGGCGAGTGATCGAGCACCACATGGGCAAGCCATACGAACGCACGGTGGCGGAGGTGTTTGAGGACGATCCGCGCGCCGCTATCGATGCCGCGTGCGCGCTGGTCACTGCGCGAGCAGGTATCGCTCCAGGCTGGCAGCCAATCACAGCGCCAGGGCAAGTCACCGTAGGCGACAAGTTGCGCTTCACCATCGGAGATAAGCCGTACAGCGAGACCGTGAAGGAGGTGCTTCACCCGGGCACCGACAAGGAAGAGCTGATCTACAACATGCGCCGCAACTACTACCTGATCACCTCTATGTCGATCAAGAACACCGGCAGCCAGCGGAACGTGCTGTTCGAGAAAAGGGGAAGCTAGATGGCATACGCAATCGGTCAAATCGTCCGACTGACCAAGGACATCATCGAGGACGCTTGCGGCGAGCACCCGGCATTGCTACTGGGAACCAAGGGTGATCTGTGCAAGATCGCTATCCGAGGCGTCTCCAAGCCAGCGTTCGCTTTTGCCGTGGATCGACTGAAAGGCGGATCCTTTGCGGTCAAGGAAGACGAAATCCAAGATGCCCCTGCAAACATCTGGCTGTTCTCGAACGATGACGACTACTGGCTGACCCGCGAAACAGATCCCGCGAAGGTGCTGGCCGAGTACCTGGAGTGCTTTGGCCCCATGGATCCGAGCGAGATCGGCTGCACGACGCCGAAAGGTAAGCCGGCGGATGTGCCGTGCATGCTCTCAGCGGACAGGCTGGCGCTTTGCACCTTTACCAATGAGGACGGAACCAAGGAGCCGTTCGCAGTCGCCACCGCTAAGCAAGTGGCAATGCCGGATACGGTTTTGCCCTATCTCTTCGCCAGTGCGAATTTCTGAGGCCACCATGCGCATTCACATCACTATCGGAAGCGCGCGACGTCCCAAGCCCCGGGTCGGCGATCGGAAGCTGATTCGTGGCGTCGAGCACATTCGTGTGTTCAAGTACGCGACGGACACGCACGGCCGGCGCATCGGCTTCGACTGCACCGGTGGCCGTCAACTCTATGAATGGGTGCCCGTCTCCGAGGCTCGCTCATACGGAGCCGCCCATCACTGGACGCCGGAAGAGCGTGCGAAGTACGAGAACGAGTATCCGAGCGTACATATGCAACAGCGAGGAGCGGCGTGATGTTGGATACTGCCTATGCCCTACCTATCAAGAACGTGGTCGTCTGCGATCACGAGAAACGGCTCAGGTCCGCTGTCGGGGCTGTAATCCACCAACCGCGCATTGAGCAAGCGCCTCAAACCATTGCGAAGGCGACTAAGCTCCGCTCCTTCAGCAGCCTGCACCGCGCCCACAACGTCGCGCGTGACCTGAATGGCGATGGGCGTCGCCCTTCGGTTTGGGCGACCTTCGACGGGCGCACGCCAGGAGCACTGGAGCACGTTTCCATCGGCCCCGGTCAGTACCAATTCCACGTCTTGATTGGTAACTTCATCGATCACAGGCTTTGCCCAGTCGCTCAACATGGCCATACAGGTCTCCTGAGTTTTCGGAGGATCGTAGCATGAACATCCCCGACAACCTCACCCTCTACTCGACCGTCCATGGCCACGGCGCCAACGGCCTGGCGTTCTACCGCTATGCCGATCAGGATGGCTTTGGCGTCCACCTGGACGCGCGCCGCGAGTCGTTTGGCAAACCCTTCGTCGAGTCGTACTGGCTCGACGCCCTGCCCGATCAGCGGTTCCCCACCCTGCTCGCCCTCCAGCTGGCCGCCGAGGCGCTGACAGACGACCAGGTGGCCGCCGAGCGCGGGAAGTATCCGCAGATCCGCAACTCGCGGCCGGTGGGCGAACGGAGCTACCAGAACAAATGCCGACTCTGCCCGCGGGAGGATGCCCGCCCCGGCGCCCTGATCGTCTATCTGGCTCGGAACTGGAATCCGGTGACGGACCACCGCGCGGAGTTGTGCGAGCGGCACAAGGACATGGCAGACGACCCTGCCGGCCTGGACACCGCTATCAAGGCGGAGGTCGCCCGGCGCGCGGCCAAGGCGGCGCCGTTCCTTGAATCCCTGCGCTCCGCCGCGTGCCCGGACAGATGAGGCCACCATGGTACGCTTTGTAACAATCGCCAAGTTCTGCGAGCTCACCGGCCTCACGGCAGCTGCCGTCTACACTCGCAAGTGCAAGGGCATCTGGCCCGAGGGCGGCGTCTGGCGCTATGCCCCGGGCTCCAAGAAGATTCTGATTGACCTCGACGGATACGAAAAATGGGTCGAAAAGGGACAGGAGTCGCTATCGTTTCAGACTCCAGCTATGAAATCACCTTCCCTTACAAGGGGAAGCGGTGCCGCGAGCGTATCAGGACGAAGCCCTCGCCTGCCAATACTCGAAAGCTAGAGCAGTTCCGCGCCGCGATCATGCATGCGATCGAGAAAGGCGAGTTCAACTACGCCGAGACCTTTCCCCAGTCCAAGCACGCCGCGGAACTGGCCGAGCGTCCCGGCGACGCCCTCACGGTCGAGTCCTATTTCGACACCTGGCTGAAACGGAAGAAGGTCGAGCTGAAGGCCTCCACCCACACCGGCTACGAGCTGATCGTGAACCGGTGGGTCATCCCCAAGTTCGGCAAGCTGCCGCTCTCCGAGCTGAAGCGCGCGGCGATCCGCGACTGGCTGGCCGTCATCGACGACGCCAAGGAAAAGAAGGTCTCGAATAAGCGGCTATCGAACATCCAGAGCTGCATGCGCTCCGCCCTGGGCGATGCCGCAGCCGACGAGATCATCGACGCAAACCCCCTCGCCGGCTACACCTACGCCCGCGCCGAGCGCCCGGCGCCAGATGGCGAGGACACCGACGAGATCGACCCGCTGTCGCCCGCCGAGCAGTCAGCCGTGCTGGAAAAACTGCGTACGGGTGACTCCAACATGATCCGGTTCGCCCTGTGGACCGGCATGCGCACGTCCGAGCTGATCGCGCTGAACTGGTCCGACATCGACTTCGTGGACGGCTACGTGCGCGTCCGTCGCGCGCTGACCCGCGAAGCCAAGGGCGTGGTCGAGTTTCCCAAAACGAACGCCGGCCGCCGGGACATCCGCCTTCTGGCGCCGGCCGCCGCCGCGCTGGAGGCGCAGAAGCCACTCACCTTCCTGGCTGAGTTGGACGGCCCAGTTTTCAAGACGAACGCGGGGGAGCGGTTTTCGGGGTCGCACCAGATCTGGCGCATCTGGCGGTCAGCACTGAAGCGCGCCGGCGTCCGGTACCGGAATCCGTACCAGACCAGGCACACGTACGCCTCGATGATGCTGTCGGCTGGCGAGCATCCGATGTGGGTGGCAAAGCAGATGGGGCACGCTGACTGGACGATGATCGCCCGCGTGTATGGCCGCTGGATGCCGTCGGCTGACGCCGAGGCAGGGAATCGGGCCGTGAAGAAGTTCGCCGGAAATGCTGGCAAAAATGCTGGCAAATCGGCCGCAAAACTGGCAAAAACTGGCTAAATTTTTGCCGGTTTCAACATCGAAAACTGTTTAAAATCAAACAGTTAGT
>NZ_PJRP01000020.1 GCF_002858765.1 Cupriavidus pauculus | reverse complement strand
CAGCGCTGCAAACCTCGCAACCCCAACCCCCTGCTGACCCCGCAACCCTTGTCGCTGCTGCGTTTGCAGCGCGGTTCGTGTTGCGAGGGGGCGAATATTAGATGGGATTCGGCAGGTGCGCAAGCCCTTTGTCATAAAACGGTTAAAAAACCCCCGAAGCCAGGATTGCGTCACTCTGCGAGCGACCGACGCAGTGCATGTATAGAATCGAAACTCCCCGGCCGCATGGCCCTCCCCTCACAGGAACCCAGGAACCAATACCGATGACAATTCAAGCCAAATGGCTGGCCGACTCAGGCTCAAGCGTCTGTGATCTCGGCAACGGCACGGCGCACTGGCAGGCAGACCTCGATGCCCCGATGGGCAATCCGTCGATTCCAAACCCGCACGACCTGTTGGACTCGGCTCTCGCCGCCTGCACCACCCTCACACTCCAGATCTATGCCAAGCGCAAAGGCTACGATCTCCGCGAGATACACGTCAGCGTGGCGCACGAAGAGACGCCTGGGTCCTACAAGCTGATCCGGCACATTGAATTGCAAGGCGACTTGGCGCCGAACGTACGCGACGATTTGCTGCGTGTGGCGAACAAGTGCCCGGTACACAAATCGCTGAGCGCCCAGATCACCATCGACACCACACTGGCCGCCTGAGTAGCAGAAGGCCGCGATTGACATCACAAATGATAACCATTATCATTTGTGCTCTCGGGTTTTGACACGACCTGAGTCAGCAAATGGGTTACCGGACACGCTCGTGTCCGGCCTTTTTTCACCCCGCCTCACCCATCCCCCAGCATTCGAGCCGTTCCTCGGCCGCGCGTCATCTTCCTGTCCTGCAACACACGCTACGTTGTCCTGCTGCGCAAAGCAAAGCGGATCCCAATTTGCATCCCGCGAACGTGGGGGCAGGTTTCAAACTTTGTTCGATGGCCCACGAAACCAGTGTTGACAAGCGGCTCAATGCGCACTTATCCGCTTTCTTGGTCATTCATCGAGGCTTAACATGGACCCAAAAAAGAACATCGGTTGCTCAAGTCAGGGAAGCATCGGGAGCGGGGACATCTTGGCGAATTACCTAGAAGAGTATTGCGCGCGTATCCGCCGTGGCGGCATTCGCGGAATCGCAGAAAAGCCAGTCGTTGTGGATCAGGACGGGACGTATGTCATGAAATATGTTCCGTTCGAGCATCGAAACGAGAATGCCAGGCTGGTGCTGGTCAGCACGACGCCCGGCCACGCGCACGTGCAATTGGCCGCTGCGGTGACCGACGAACTGCTTCGTGCGCACACGCCCGGTCGCGTTATCCAGCGCGAGCACAAGCGGCGGGTGGAACTGGGCGGGCGTATGGTCCGGCCCAACCTGATCCGGATGCTGGATCACTTCCGCATTCCGGAGCTGATCGGGCAGCCCCATGCCGCCGCCCTCTGGAACGAAGGATTCGGCGCCATCCAGCCACTGGCCTTGTTGCCGCATGCCACCACCCGGCGGGGCCTGGCTTTCGATGGAACGCTGGATGACCTGCTGGACGCCCCCATGCTGCGCATAGTGTTCGACAACCTGTTCCTGAGCGCCCTGCGGCAATGTCGGCCCGATGCCGTCTACATCGCGCTGGGCCGGACGGCCTGGGCTGCGCTGCAGCACGCGGCCGGCCAGGGCGTGCTGCAGCAAGACCGGTTGCTAGGCATGATGCCGGTGCCGGCACGGGCAGGCAGCATGGTGCGCTACTTTCTGCGCGAGATCAGCGAGCGCGACCTTTCGCCCAATGATCCAGTACGGCATCGTATCGACTGGCTTGACGCCGCGCACGCTGACGTGGAAATCGCGGTCCGCCGTTTGCGCGCCTCCGCGGCGCCGACGAGCCAACCCGCCCAGCTGATCGCATAGCATCGCCGGATTTGTGCCGCATGCCCCACCTCAGTGGGGATTAGCGCACCTGCGGCAGGTCGATATCTCTCTTTGAGGAATCTGACCTCCTCGCATTCCCGATTCGCGACCCCCGTAACGCACGGAGGGTCGCTATTTTTTTGGCCGGGACAATGTCACGGCACGTCACCCGCCTGACGCAACGCCGATTTCGCCCAACTTTCAGACTGCTTGCGGAAATTTCCTACAGCAATTGCGGAAGCGTCGCATTCTCGGCGGCGGGGTCGCTCCTTATACTGGGTCGCCAGATGAAACAGCCGGCCCATCCTGTTGGCCATGCGAGCAAGGCATGACAACCATCCTGATCGTTGACGATCATCCAGCGTTGCGACTCGCGCTACGCGCCCTGTTGTCGCAACTGCCGGGCATCAAGCACTAAACGAAGCGGACAATGGCCAGACGGCCATCGACATCGTCAGGAAATCAGGACCGACCTCGTCATCCTCGACCCGGACATCCCGCGCATGAGCGGGCTCGACGCCGTGCCGCGCATGCGCGCCGTCCATGCGGATGTGCGCGTGCTGGTACTGACCGCGCAGGATGCCGTACCGTTTGCCGCCCGGGCGATGCAGGCCAGGGCGCAGGGGCTTCAGTCTTCCCCTCCACATCCCGCGACATGCCGCGCGAGCTTCCGCGCGACGGGCAGTCTCTCAACGACAGCGAAGGACTGGGCAAGCTCACAGACAAGGAGATGGAAATCCTCCGCATACTCACGCGCGGCATGACCAGCAAGGCCATCGGCAAGGCCCTGTTCATCAGTAGCAAGACCGTGAGAGGCTACAAGACGCGCATCATGAACAAGCTCGGCGCCGAATCCCTGGTGGATCTGGTCGACTTCGCGCGCCGCTGCCGGCTGGTTCCATGACCTCTGGGGGTACATGCACCCATCTGGCCGCCGACGAACGCCACGCCATCGGTATCGCGGTGCGGGGGCCGCGTGCCGTGACGCCACTGTACAGGCCATGCTGGTGGCCCGCCCGCTGGACGGGAATACCACTGACCTGCAAGCCTTGCGCAACGGCGTCGCCCTGCGAGACTGGCCTGCGGTGCAGCGAAGCCTGCATCGCATCAAGGGCAGCGCGGCCCTGGCGCGCTGCAACACGCTCGTGGCCGCCGGCAAGTCGCTGGAATCGGCGGCGGGCCAAAGCAATGCCGCGGTAATCAACACACTGTTGCCGCGCTACACCGCTATCCTGAAGGAATTCAATGAGACACTACTGGCGTTGCGCCCAGCCAGATGCCAATACGATGGCGGTCACAGTCGGGACGCATCACCTTCAACGAATTTGAATTAAGCCAGCGCCAGCGGCGCGTGCACGCGGTGCGTCGTGCTGGCACACTGTAACGCCGGTACGGCGGGCCCCCTTGCTTCTACGCCGCCGGCAATGACCAAATGCGGGAGACATGTCGTGGGTGATCTGCAGGCCTTGCTCGATAGCCATGGATTGAGTCTGGTATTCCTGAATGTGCTGGCCGAGCAGGCGGGTCTGCCGGTGCCGGCCTATCCGATGCTGTTCGTGGCCGGTGCGTTGTCGATGCAGGAAAGCGGCCCGTCGATCGGGGCCGTGCTGTTCGCAGTGATCGCCGCCTGCTTGATTTCCGACAGCGCGTGGTACTTCGCCGGCAAGCGCCTGGGCCAGCCGATGCTGCGCACGATCTGCCGGGTCTCGCTGTCCCCGGATACCTGCATCCGCCAGACCCAATCGCTGTACCTGCGCGTCGGTCCGCGTTCGCTGGTATTTGCCAAGCTGCTGCCTGGCGCGGGCGCGCTGTCCACGGCCATGGCGGGCATGACGGCCACGCCGTTCCTGACCTTCCTGTTCTATGACGCGCTCGGCGCGCTGGTCTGGGCCGGCGGCGCGCTGCTGGCCGGCGTGGTCTTCAGCGACTTTGTCGACACTATCCTGGCGGCCTTCAGCGCCTATGGACACATCGCGGTCGAGATTGTGCTGGTCGGATTCGCGCTGTTCGTCGTCTGGCGCTTCTGGAAACGCTGGCACATGCTGCGCCGCACAGGACGCATTCCGCGCATGACCGTGATGGAAATGGAACAGCGCCGTGGCGCGGCCGATCGTCCGATGGTGGTGGTCGACGTCCGGGCGCATGGCACCTCGCCGATCGAGCGCATTCCTGGCGCCCTGGTCATGGAAATGCGTGCACCGTTCAGCGCACTGGCCGATCACGACAAGGGCACCGACATCGTCGTCTACTGTGCCTGCCCCCATGAAATGTCGGCGGCCGTGCTCGCCGAGCGGTTGCGCTCGGCCGGCTACCCGAATACCTGGGCGCTGGCCGGCGGATTTGATGAGTGGAAACGCCTGCAAGGCGCGCTGAATCCGCAGGCTGCCGCCACCGACGCGCCGACCCAGGCTACCGCCCACTAAGGCGGCCGCCGCCCCGCCCAACCGCCGCTTTCCGTTCTGCCGCTGGTTTCTATACTGGCCCCAGACGGTCTGTGCGCGAAAGGGGCGGCATGCCGGATGACGACAAAGGCTGGGCCGATTGCAGTTGGGCCGATGAAGCGGCCCGCGTGGCGCATCGTCGTCTCGCGCTGAACCTGCCCGAAGCACAGATTGCGCGCACGCGCCTGGCCCTGGCCCTGTCCGGCGGCGGCCTGCGCGGCGCTGCCTTTTGTCTGGGCGTCATGCAGGCGCTGGCCGAGGCTGACTGCCCTGCATCCGCACCTTCCGCACCTTCCGCGGACCCCTGCACCCCAACCGCGTCGCCGGCCAGCCGGTCGTTGCTGGCCCGCGTGGACTACCTGTCCACCGTCGGCGGCGGTGGCTACATCGGCGCATTCTTTACGAGTCTGTTCATCCCCGGCCGGCTGGAGCCTGGCACAAGCCCCCGGCAAGCCGCCGAATCGGCCTATCTCGCCTTGCGGGGCGATGCCGCCACCCCCGCCGGACGCCGCACCATGACCTGGCTGCGCGAGAGTGGGCGCGCGCTGACATCAACAAGCGTCGGAAAGGGCCTGCTGGCGGCCGTCGTCCTCGTGCGCAACTGGGTGGCGATGCAATGCATCCTCGGCAGCGTGCTGCTGGTGATACTGGCCTTGCTGGCGCTTGGCCTGCACCTGATCATCGGCGCGTGGCCCGGCGTGGGCCGCGACGAGATGGCGCTGCTATACGCCGCGCGGCGGGCCTTCAACGAACACCTGCCCGCCATCTGGTGGAGCGAATATCTGTGGCTGCCGATCGTGTCGGCGCTGCTGCTGGCCTTGCCCCCCGCCATAGCCTGCTGGCTCGTGTATCCGCGACCGGATCCCGCCGGTCAGCCTGCCCGTGTCCTGACCCGCGCCGTCTTGCTGGCCAGCATCGCCGGGGCGCTTGTGCTGCTGGAGACCTTCAAGACTGCCATCCTGATATGGCTCGTCGTGGCCACCTGCCTTGTAATCCTGCTGCCCACGGCGCGCGCCGTGGCCATGTACCGCGTGCGCGCCGCGCGGGCATTGCGCGGTGCGGCCATGATGACGGCCGCGCTGGCGGCACTGGGCATAGCCGACACCATCGCGCGCAGTTGGTATCTATATGGATCGATGGCGGCACGGCCATGGAGTGTTGCCGGCCCCGCCTTGGCTGCGGCAGCGCTTGCCTGGCTGCTCCACCACGGCGCCGCCCACCGCGACCCTGTTCCGCAAGCCGCCTCGCCCCATCTGGCATGCCCGACGTGGCGGCGCCTTCCCATGCCGTCTCTTGTGTCGCTGCTGACTGGCGCCGCCGCGGCGACGCTGGGGCTTCTGCTTGTCGCGCTGTGGTCGTGGATCGTGCTCTGGGTGCGCTGGGATGGCGGCGAGCCCGTTGACTGGCTGGTGTTCGGCAAGGCGTGGACCACACCGTCCCTGCTCGCCCTGGTACTGGCTGCCCTGGCCATCGCCGTCGCCATAGGGCGCGGTTTCGGCCTGTTGAACCTGTCGAGCCTGCAGCCGTTCCACGCTGCACGCCTCACGCGGGCGTACCTGGGGGCCTCGAACGGGCAGCGTTTTGCTGCGGGCGATTCGGCCACGTCGATGGATTCGCACGACGTGGCGCGCGACGATGCACTGGCGCTGGACGCCTACTACGACCCGCACGCATTGGCACCGCTGCACTTGGTCAACGTGACCCTGAACGAGACGATCGACGCGGCAGGGCAACGCATTCCGCGCGGCCGCAGGGGCAGGCCACTGTGCATCGGGCCCGGCGCCGCGCTGACATCGACGCATGCCGCTGCCGCCGTGTCAGCCGGCCTGTGTGTCCGGTTCACGGTCGATGGCAAGCCATGCCGCGCGGTGCCACAACTACCGGATTGCACGCCAGACCGGCCGCGCACGATCGGCGACTGGATCGCCGTCTCCGGCGGGGCCGCACCCATCGGGCCGGGCAGTGCCGTCACGTTTGGCGCTTCGCTGCTGGTCGGGCTGGCCAACCTGCGTCCTGGCATCTGGTGGCAAGGTCGCATGGCTACCGATGTCACCGGTGATCCGTCCCTTCGCGGCTGGCTCGGTACGCTGTTTCGGACGCAATGCCACCTGGGCCGCGAACTGGCCGCGCGCTTCCACGGCATGCGAGGCGACTGGCAGTATTTGTCGGATGGCGGGCATTTTGACAACACAGCGGTCTACGAACTGCTGCGTCCGGAACGGCTGATCGGCCTGATCGTGCTATGCGATTGCGGCAGCGACCCCGGCTACCGCTTTGCCGATCTGGCCAATCTGATCGGGCGCGCACGCGCGGATCTGGGGCTGGAAATCGAGGTGGACAGCGCTGCCGCACACGACCCCGTGCTGGGAGACGTCTTTGGTACGCCGGATGACTTTGCCGGCGACGCCCTTGCCAAAGCCGGCGACAAGGCAGCCATCCTGCTGAACGTTCACGACGCGGGGCAACCCGACACGCTCCTGGCCCGCATCATTGTCATCAAGCCTCGCCTGAACGCCGGGGCGCCGGACGCCGTGCGCCAGTACGGTGCGCAGCCACCGGCTTTTCCGCAAGAAGGCACGACCGATGCGTTCTTTGGCGAGGCGCGGTGGGAAAACCATCGTACGCTGGGCAGGGCGCTTGGCCGACGGATCGCCACGGGGCCGGTTGGCGCCCGACTTTTCGCCAAGGTTCCATGAGGCCCCACGGCCAGCATGGCCTCTTGCGCAGCGCAAGCACGATCATGCAGGTGTGACTACCATAGCCCGTCCCTGAATTTAATGACGTGCGGCATGCGCCGCGCGTAGCAAGCCATGATCCCCTATTCCCTGCTCGATCTTTCGCCAATCGCGGAGGGCAGCAACGCAGCCCAGGCCATGCACAACACGCTGGACCTGGCCCGGCACGCGGAACGCCTGGGCTTTCGCCGCTTCTGGCTCGCGGAGCACCACAACATGCCGGGCATCGCCAGCGCGGCCACGGCCGTGCTGATAGGCTACGTGGCCCAAGGCACGTCGACCATTCGGGTCGGCTCGGGCGGCATCATGCTGCCGAACCATTCGCCGCTGGTGGTGGCCGAGCAGTTCGGCACGCTGGCGTCACTCTATCCGGACCGGATCGACCTGGGCCTGGGCCGCGCGCCGGGATCGGACCAGGCCACGGCGCGCGCGCTGCGCCGCCACCTCGACCACGATACCGCCGACAGCTTTCCGCAGGATGTGGAAGAGTTGCAGGCCTACTTCGAGGACGTGCGCCCGGGCCAGCGTGTGCGGGCCGTGCCCGGCGCCGGCCTGAAGGTGCCGCTGTGGCTGCTGGGCTCCAGCCTGTTCAGTGCGCAGCTATCCGCCGCGATGGGCCTGCCGTTTGCGTTCGCGTCGCACTTCGCGCCCGGGTTCATGCGGCAGGCTGTCGACCTGTATCGCCGCACCTTCCGCCCATCCGAACAGCTCGACCGGCCGCACGTGATGCTGGGGCTGAACGTGTTCGCCGCCGACACCGACGACGAGGCGTGCCGCCTGTTCAGCTCGCTCCAGCAGCAGTTCCTGTCCCTGGTGCGCGGCACGCCCGGCCAACTCAAGCCGCCCGTGGATGACATCAGCCGCCTGTGGGACGCCAGCGAAGCCGACCACATCCGCCGATCGCTGGCCTGCTCCGTGGTGGGCGACCCGGCAGCGGTACGCGACGGCCTCCAGCGCTTTGTCGACGACCTGCGCCCCGATGAATTGATGCTGACCGGCCAGATCTACGACCACCACGCGCGACTCCACTCGTTCAAGATCGCGGCAGAGGCAATGCAGGCGGTGCAGAGGACGGCGGTGATTTGAGACGCAGCCAGCATCGGGGTGTCTGACAAATAAAAAAAAACCGCGGCCGAAGCCGCGGTTTTTTTGCCGGATGACGGCGGTGCCGTCGCGTCCGTTCAAACCCGTGCCAGGCGGAACGTCGAGACCGCGCGCATCATCGAGTCGGCCTGCTCGGCCAGAGACTGGGCGGCGGCGGCCGCTTCTTCCACCAGGGCGGCGTTCTGCTGGGTCACCGAGTCCATCTGCGTGACGGCCTGGCCGACCTGCTCGATGCCGGTGCTTTGCTCGGCCGACGCGGCGCTGATCTCGCCCATGATGTCGGTCACGCGGCGTACCGCGCCGACCACTTCCTGCATGGTCTCGCCGGCCTTGGTCACCAGCGTCGAGCCGTTGTCCACCTGCGCCACCGAATTGTCGATCAGCGTCTTGATTTCCTTGGCGGCGTTGGCGCTGCGCTGCGCCAGGTTGCGCACTTCGCCGGCCACCACGGCAAAGCCACGGCCTTGTTCGCCGGCACGGGCGGCTTCCACGGCGGCATTCAGTGCCAGGATGTTGGTCTGGAAGGCGATGCCCTCGATCACGCCGATGATGTCGACGATCTTGCGCGAGGCATCGTTGATCTCGCCCATCGTGGCCACTACCTCGCTGACCACTTCGCCGCCACGATTGGCGATTTCGGACGCATTGACGGCCAGCGCGCTGGCCTGGCGGGCATTGTCGGCGTTCTGGCGCACGATGCCAGTCAGTTCTTCCATGCTCGACGCGGTCTGCTCCAGTGCCGAAGCCTGTTCCTCGGTACGTTGTGACAGGTCGTGGTTGCCCGCCGAGATCTGGTTGGTCGCGGTGGCAATCGAACCGGCGGCGCCACGGATGTCGCCCAGCGTGGTCGACAGGCGGTGCTGCATCTGCTGCATCGCGGCCAGCACGCTGTGGTGGTCGTCGGCGCGCACCTGCACCGGCACGGTCAGGTCGCCGCCGGCAATGCGCGCCACGGCTTCCACGGCGTAGGCCGGTTCACCGCCCAGGCTGCGCTTGACCGTACGCATGATCATGCCCATGACGGCGGCGATCAGCGCGCCGATCAGCAGCGTGCTCAGCAATGCGTTGATCAGGTTGGCGCGGAAGGCGTCCTCGATGTCGATCAGGAACACGCCGGTGCAGACGAACCAGTCCCAGTCGGCCACGTAGCGACCATAGGTCAGCTTGCGCTGGGGGTTCTCGGTGCCGGGCAGGCGGCCGCGATAGGTGGAAAAGCCGGCGTCCTCGCCGGTGGTGCGGCGGGCGCCCTCCATGATGGCGCGGTACACGTACACGCCGTCGGGGTCCTTGAATTCGCCGACTTGGTTGCCCTCGGTCTGCGGCAGGCCCGGGTTCAGGATCACCTGTGGCTTGGAGTCGACGATGAACAGATAGCCGTTCTGGCCGAAGCGCATGGCGCGCAGGGCGTCCTTGGCGGCCTTCTGGGCGTCGTCCTTCGACATCGTGCCCTTGGCGGCACGCTCGGCATACAGCTTGACGATGCCTTCGCCCGTGGCCACCAGCGACTGCAGGCCATCGCGGCGCTCGGCCATCATCACGGACTTGGTATGGAAGGCGTTCCAGGCGCCGAGCGCAAGCAGCAGCACCCACATGACGGCGAGTGCCGCCCAGAGTTTGGCATTGAGGGTAAGTCGGTTCATGATGCGACAGGCTGAGGTCGATGGGAGAACTTCGCGGGACACACTTCGCAGGAGGTCTTCGTTGCCTCAGACATAACGGCATTTGCAGCGCAGCTTTTTAGCACCAGACTGGCGCATGGCGTAAGCTGCACGTGAAATCGGTGATAGGGGGCCTGCCAGGTCTCTTGTCGGGTGCCTTGCCAGGCCAACCTTTCGAGTTGCCATGACCTTGATGCACGCCACGACGTTTTCGTTTGTCGACCCCGACCCCGCCGAGGCCGATCCGCTGCAGGGCGAACTGGCATTGCTGGATCACGCCGCCCGCACTGGCCCCGTGGCGCAGTTGTGGGAAGCGCCGCTGTCCCTGGTGATCCCGCGCAGCTACCTGCGCCAGCCCGGCATCGAGGCGGCCCGCGCCGATTTTGCCGCCCGGGGATGCCCGGTGTGGCTGCGCATGTCGGGCGGCGGCCTGGTGCCGCAGGGGCCGGGCATCCTCAATGTCAGCCTGGCCTATGCCGTGCCGAAGGGCGCCGCCACCTGGATGGAACCGGTCTACCTGCACCTGTGCGAGGTCATCGCCGCCGGCCTGCGCCAGGTGGGCGTGGAGACGCACTGGCAGGCCGTGGAGGGGTCGTTCTGCGATGGCCGGTACAACCTGGCATGGGGGCCCGGCGACCGCGCGCGCAAGATCGCCGGCACGGCCCAGTATTGGCGCCGGGCGCCGTCCGACGCGCAGACGCCCGACGGCCAGCGCCACCTAGTACTGGCGCATGCCATCCTGCTGGTGGATGCCGATCCGCAGGACATCAACGCGCGAGCCAACGCATTTGAAGCGGCAATCGGCAGCGGGCGGCACTATGACCCGGCCAAGGTAGTCAGCGTCAGGGAAGCCGCCGGGCTGGACGACGCCAGCGGGCTCACCGCGCGCGTGTCGTCGGCGATACAGGCGGCCATCGCGGCCACCATCCCGCCCGGGTGCTAGGTTCTGTGCGTCAGCGCTACTTGCCGGGCTGGAAGGCGATATCGCCGTACCAGGCCCGCGCCGTGGCGCCAGTGTTGTCGGTGTCGGTCAGCATGCCGTAGCCGGTGAGCTTGCCAGGCGCTTCGTGGAAGGCCTTCTGGAAATCGCTGACGACGTTGCGGCGCAGGGTCTGCCACTTGCCGGCCTCGTTGCCCACCACGATCATCTGCACGCGGCTGGTATGCGGGTTGGCGATGATGGTGCCCACCGGCGCGCTGCTCGTCCAGATATACATCAGCGTAGCGTAGGGCAGCTTCTCGCCTGCCACGCCGGCGGCCAGCGATTCGGCACGGTCGCCAATCGACAGGTTGCTGCTGCGGCCATCGAAGAAGAACACCAGGCGCGCCGGGGCATCTTCCTTGGCGCCCACGCTGTTGTCGGCGCCCGGAATGGCCGACGACACCTTCCAGCGCCATTCCACGACCGGCGTTTTGGACAGGTCGACATCGCCTTCGTGGACCAGCCCCGACGCGGCGCCGTCGGCATCGGCCTGCAGCACCGTGGTACCTTGTGACGCCACCAGCGTATAGCGGGTCAGCTTCTTGCCGGACACCACGGGGCGGTTCTGCCAGCCATCGGGCAGCGCGCCGCCGGGCTTGCCGGCCGAGAACGAAACGCCGGGGCCGTCTGCCAGGGCGGGCATGGCTGTGCAGCACAGCAGGACGGAAAGCAGGACAGCAATGGGGGGGCGCACCATGGGGATCGCCTTCCTGTTCAAGGGTGGGAGGGTTCGCGGGAGCTTCACGAATTCCCCATCATTCTAGGTAGCCCGCCGGAAACGTGCCGTGAGCCGGCGGCTGATTGCGCGATCGGACGCGCACTGACATCACCCAAGCGACAAGACATCAAGGGGAATGCGGGGATGGGACTGCTGATCGAAGTCATCGGCTGGCTGTTCATGGAACTGATCTTCTACGGGGTGTTCTATGCCATCGGCTGGGTCGTCCTGATGGCCGTCACCTTTGGGAACTATCCTGGCCGCTGGCGTGGGCCCGACAACCTGACCGACGCGGAGCTGGTTGCCCTTGTTGGATTGATCGCCACGGTTATCGTCGTGGTCATCGTCGTGAAATAGCCCTTAAAGTCACTTTTACCTTGCATCCCCCTGCCCTTTCCTTTTTTCGCCCCCTCATCACAGCGGCCTTGGCCGCCGTCGCACTGGCCTTGCCGGGCTGCTCGCTGGGCCCGGTCACGCCGCTGCCATCCGACACCGCCGCCGGGCTGGCGCCGGTGCGCTTCCTGCTGACGTTCGACGATGGCCCGGACACCGGCCCCTATGGCGGGACGCCGCTGATCCTGCGCCAGTTGGCCGACAACCCTGTCACGCCGGGCGTCAAGGCGATCTTTTTTGTCCAGACCGAGCACCCGCGCCGTGGCGGCGGGCCGGAAGGCCGCGCGCAGATGCACGAAACCTGTGTGCAGGGCCAGCTGATGGCCGTCCACAGCGGCATGGTGGGCGGCCATATTCCGCATACGAAGCTGGCACCCGATGTCCTGGCGGCGTCGCTGCGGCGCGGGCAAGCCGATATCGCGGCCCAGTGCGGACAGGCACTTGCCGTGGTGCGGCCGCCCGATTGGGCTTACAGCGTCGGTACGCAGGCCGTGTACGCCGAGCTGGGCTTGGGGATGCTCATGGCCGACGCCAATGCGCGCGACGGCAAGATCTATGGCTGGACCATCAGCTTGCGCCGCCGCCCGCACATGCGCCACGAGCTGGAGCACGTGGGGCAGGCGATGGCGGCGCACCGCCTGCCGACCGTGGATGGCGTGACGCCCGTAATCGTGGCATTCCACGACCCCAACGGCTTCACGGCATCGCACATGACGGAATACCTGCGCATCCTAGTGGAGACTGCCCGCGACAACGGCTTGCCACTGGCCGACCCGCCGTTCTATACCGATACTCAGGCAGCCGCGCGTGCCGCACTGGCGCGCGCCGCAGCAGGCATCTACGCACGCGAAAGCTGGCCCTGATTTCCCGCTATGCCTTATGCGGCATGGGGAAATACGCGCGTATCGCGGAAGTGCTACGCTTGTCGGCCCGTGGTGCCCGAACCAGGAGAAACACCGTGCCCCGCAAGACCCCCATCGAACGCTACCGCAACATTGGCATCAGCGCACACATTGACGCCGGCAAGACGACGACGACGGAGCGCATCCTCTTCTACACCGGCGTGAATCACAAGTTGGGCGAGGTCCATGACGGCGCGGCCACCATGGACTGGATGGAGCAGGAGCAGGAGCGCGGCATCACCATCACGTCGGCCGCCACCACGGCGTTCTGGAAGGGAATGGCCGGCAACTATCCCGAGCACCGCATCAACATCATCGACACGCCGGGCCACGTCGACTTCACGATCGAGGTGGAACGCTCGATGCGCGTGCTCGACGGCGCCTGCATGGTCTACGACGCCGTGGGCGGCGTGCAGCCGCAATCGGAAACCGTCTGGCGCCAGGCCAACAAGTACAACGTGCCGCGCATCGCGTTCGTCAACAAGATGGACCGCGTGGGCGCCGACTTCCTGCGCGTGCGCGACCAGATCATCAGCCGCCTCAAGGGCAATCCCGTGCCGATCCAGATTCCGGTCGGCGCCGAGGACAACTTCCAGGGCGTGGTCGACCTGGTCAAGATGCGGGCCATCGTCTGGGACGATACCAGCCAGGGCGTGCATTTCGAATACACCGACATTCCGGCCGACCTGAAGGACCTGGCCCAGGAATGGCACGACAAGATGATCGAGGCCGCCGCCGAGGCCAGCGAGGAACTGCTCGAGAAATACCTGAGCGGCGAGGCGCTGAGCGAGGACGAGATCAAGGCCGCGCTGCGCAAGCGCACGGTAGCTGGCGAGATCCAGCCGATGCTGTGCGGCAGCGCGTTCAAGAACAAGGGCGTGCAGGCCATGCTCGACGCCGTGATCGACTACCTGCCCTCGCCGGTGGACGTGCCCGCCATCCTGGGCCACACCGAAGACGACAAGGAAGCGGAACGCCATCCGAGCGATGACGAGCCGTTCTCCGCGCTGGCGTTCAAGATCATGACCGACCCGTTTGTCGGCCAACTGATCTTTTTCCGCGTGTATTCTGGCGTTGTCAATTCTGGCGATACGGTCTACAACCCGGTGAAGGGCAAGCGCGAACGGCTGGGCCGCATCCTGCAGATGCACGCCAACGTGCGCAACGAGATCAAGGAAGTGCGCGCTGGCGATATTGCCGCCGCCGTGGGCCTGAAGGAAGCCACCACGGGCGACACGCTGTGCGACCCCGACAAGGTCATCATCCTGGAGCGGATGTCGTTCCCCGAGCCCGTGATCTCGCAGGCCGTGGAGCCGAAGACCAAGGCCGACCAGGAAAAGATGGGCATCGCGCTGAACCGCCTGGCGCAGGAAGATCCGTCGTTCCGCGTGGCCACCGACGAGGAATCGGGCCAGACCATCATCTCGGGCATGGGCGAGCTGCACCTGGAAATCCTGGTGGACCGCATGAAGCGCGAGTTCGGCGTGGAAGCATCCGTCGGCAAGCCGCAGGTGGCCTACCGTGAGACCATCAAGAGCGCGGCCAAGGACGTGGAGGGCAAGTTCGTCAAGCAGTCGGGCGGGCGCGGCCAGTACGGCCACGTGGTGCTGAACGTGGAACCGCTGCCGCAGGGCGGCGGCTACGAATTCGTCGATGCGATCAAGGGCGGCGTGGTGCCGCGCGAGTTCATCCCGGCGGTGGACAAGGGCATCAAGGAGACGTTGGAGACCGGCGTGCTGGCCGGCTACCCGGTGGTGGACGTCAAGGCGACGCTGGTGTTCGGGTCGTACCACGACGTGGACTCGAACGAAAACGCGTTCCGCATGGCCGGCTCGATGGCTTTCAAGGAAGGCATGCGCCGCGCCAAGCCGGTGCTGCTGGAGCCGATGATGGCCGTCGAGGTGGAGACGCCCGAGGAATTCACCGGCAACGTGATGGGCGACCTGTCGTCAAGGCGTGGCATCGTGCACGGCATGGAGGACATCGCGGGCGGCGGCGGCAAGATCGTGCGTGCCGAGGTGCCACTGGCGACGATGTTCGGCTATTCCACGTCGCTGCGCTCGTTGACGCAAGGCCGCGCCACGTTCACGATGGAGTTCAAGCACTACGCGGAAGCGCCGGCCAATGTGGCCGAGGCCGTGATCACTTCGCGCAAGACCTGAACTGCTCCGGGCCTGAAGGCAGTGCGGCGCGCCAGCCCGCTGGCGCGCCGCCGATGTACCCCGGTTCGTCACATGACGGTGGCACGATGGGCCACCGGTCCCTCTTCGCAACGGAAGGAGCGCTTCATGATGGCATTTCTCGGTACGGTATTCGTTGGCCTGATCGTCGGGTTGCTTGCGCGGGCCATCAAGCCCGGCGACGACAAGATGGGCTGGATCATGACCATCATCCTTGGGGTGCTGGGCGCCCTGCTGGCCGGCTACATGGGCCGCGCGATGGGTTTCTACCGCGCAGGCGAACCCGTTGGCTGGATCGCCTCGATCATCGGCGCCATCGTTCTGCTATTTATTTACGACGCGGTCCGCCGCAAGCGCTAGGTTCGTCGGCGCCGGGTCGTCGGTCGCGGGCGCCATTAAAGCCGTCGATGGCTGGATAGCGATCGTGCTGTTGTCCTGGCAGCGCAGCAGCGTGGCATCGCTGCCCGGCGCGGCCATGGCCGTGATCTGCGGGGCCAGCGCCCGCAACACCCGCACCGCCAGCGCGCTGGTGAACGAGTAACGCGCCGCGTACGGCTCGCGTACGTGCAGCGTGACCGTGCCGAAGTACCGGTTGCCCACCAGGAAGACGAATGTCGCTGAGCGGTTCACCGTGCGTGACGCGATCACGCGTCCGCCCGGCCCATAGGTCTGGAACACCTGCTCGCCCGTGCCGGTCTTGCCGGCGATCTGCAGGGGCGCCCCCTGCGGCTGGCCCTTGCGGTTCAGCGGCACGAACGCGCCGTTGATCGACTTGGCAGTACCCCGCTGCACCACATCCAGCATCGACTGCCGCACCAGTACCGCAATTTCGGGCGCGATCAGCGGCTTGCCCGGGCTGGGCTGCAGGCTGTACGTGGTGGCGTAGGGCGTGGCCGCCGCGAACGCGAACATGCGCACCGTGGACGGCTGGGCATCCACACCGTTGTTCAGTATGATGCCGGCCAGTTCGGCCAGGGCCGACGGCCGGTCGCCCGATGCTCCGATCGACGTGGCGTACGACGGCGTCAGCGAATCGAACGGATACCCCAGCCGCTGCCAGCGCCTGGCGATCTTCTCGAAGGCCTCGCGCTCCAGCAGCGTGCGAATGCGGCCATCCTGCCCCAGCTTACTGCGCGTCTTGAACAGCCAGGCATACACGGTCTGCCGCTCGGACGCGCTCTGCTGCAGCACTTCCTTCAGCGGGGCGTCGGGATGGGTGCCCAGGTACTCCACCATCCACAGCTCCAGCGGATGGATGCGGGACAGGTAGCCGCGGTCGTTGAGGTTGAACTTGTCGTGGCCGTACTTGGTGTAGAGCTTCTGCAGGTCGTCGTCATCGAGCTTCTGCTTGGGCATCCACTGGCGCAGCGTGCGGGCGAAAGTTTCGTAATCGGTATTGGGACGCGCGCTCAGCAACGCCACCGATAGCCGCACGGCGCCCAGATGCGGCGTGGGCTGCTTCACGCGGCCAAGCAGCACCTGCAGCCGCTCGTCGTTGGTCTTGCCCCGGTAGCGCTGCCAGAAATTCACCATGAAGGCGCTGCCTTCCTCGTCGGCAAAGCGCTCCAGGTAGGGGCGGCGACCCGGGTCGGTGCGATCCTCGAGCAGCGACCCGGCTTCGGGATGCGCCAGAGAGACCTCGTAGCGCACGATGTCGCGCATCATGCGGATGAACACGAGGTTGACCGAATGCTGGAACCCGATGCGCACGGTCATCTGCCGTTCGCCTTCCCACTTCTCGAAGTTCGTGAAGCTCTGCAGGCCGCCGCCGGTGTAGAACGCCTCGCCCGGATTGCCCGAGTACTTGCGCTCCATCGCGGCGTCAAGCATGGCGGCCCGCTCGCGGTCCGCGGGCTTGGCCTTGATCAGATAGTCCACCGCCCACCGCGTCAGCACATCCTGGCGAGGCACCTGCAGCGCCTTCAGTTCCGCCACGCTCATGTCCGCATAGCGGTCGTGCAATTCGTTGATGACTTCCAGGTACGTGACCAGCGTGCGCAGCTTGGCGGTGGAACCCAGGTTCAGCCGCGCACCCGCATTGATGTCGAACGGCTGATCGACGTTGTCCGTCTGCACCCGCACGACAGCCGCGTTGCCCACGCGCTCGAACAGCGTGAAGCTGGCCACGAGCCGCGACGGATCGTCGTTGTCCTTGAGCAGGTTCTTGCCATAGAGCCCCATCTCGCGGGCGCCGTCCTTGGTGCCCACGCGCAGCAGCGTCTCGGTCACCTTGCGCTGTGCCTCGCGATTGACCGTGCTGTCGACGGTCAGGTCGAGGCGGTCTAGGTCGTAGCGGCTGTCTACATGCAGCATGTGCTGCACGTCGTTGCGTACCTGGTTGATCGCCTTGCGCGAGACCCACGGATCGGGCCGGGGCCGTTGCGGCGGGGTCGACTTGTCCAGCGATTGCGCCAGTGCGGCGTCACGCAATTCCGGCGTAATGGCATTGGACGACGCCAGCAGGCGCAGGTAGCTGCCGGTCAGCGCATCGAGATTGGTGTCGTCACGCCGCAGGTGGTAAGACGGCCGCCGCTGCGAAATGATCAGCGACAGCACCCGCTTGTACACCTGCGCCGCACGGGGCGACGGGTTGCGCGGATCCATCTCGTGCAGCAACTGGTTGGCTTCCGCAAAATCCTCGCCGTACCAGACGTACAGCGCATCGCCAACGCCTTCGATTTCGCCATGGCCCGACCGCGCCGACAGCGGCACCGTGTTGACATAGTCAACCACGATGTTCTCGCGCGCCCGCTGCGTATCTGGCCCGTCGCGATAGGCGCGCAGTGAAGCGGAGGTCATCTGTCGCAGCTTGTCGGCAATCGACTGCGTCTTGCCTTCGGGCGAATGACGGTATTTCTCGATCTGCGTGGCCAGCGTGCTGCCGCCGGGCTGGCGATGGTTACGGTCGACCAGGCGGATACCCTGGTCCATCACCGCGCGCGAGAACCGGCGCCAATCTAGCGCCGGATTCATCATCGGGTATTCGGGATTGAGCAGGTTCTGGTTCTCGACGAACAGCAGCGACGCCACCAGCACCTTCGGAATCGAATCAAAATTCTCGTACTGCCGCTGCGGATAGCGGTCATAAGACATCGTCAAGGCATTGCAGTCGCGAATCAGCAACCCAGCCTGGGTCTTCTCCCGGTACGGCGGGAAAATGCCCTGGTCCATCAGCCGGACCATGTCATATGACATGCGCGACTGCGATGTCGTGACGTAGCCTTCTCGAAGTAATCGTTCGCCAAATTCGCCAAGGCGCTCATAGCCAAGGCGCAGGTCGTAGGGACCGGAGTGCGGATAGCGGATGCTGTCGCTGGGGCCGGGCAGAATTTCGTAGGTCAACGCCTTGCCCAGCCGGCTCATGTAACGAGCCTGCCATTGAGAAGTCTGAGCCTCGTTGGCAACGAGGCTCACGACAATGTACGCGCCGCCGCATACGGCGACAGCCATCCCTACAAGGACCCAGCCACGACGTGACACGTTTCGCATCCGGTTGCGCCGGGCCTGCCGTTTCGGCAGGCGTCGCCGGCTCAAAGCCTGCGCCACATGGCCTTCATTTGAAGGCCACCGCGTGTATTTATATTACGCGTATCGGCTGCGGAATGTGGGACGGAAGTTGGCGCCCGCACGTATTCAAACGTACCAGCGTGCGCGCCGCGCAACAGGCAGCTTGGGCATCACACGTGCTTGTATTTCAGGCGTGGGATGCCGGCTGCCTTTGTCGTTTTTACGCTGTGGCCGGATACGCTCAGGCCGCGTCGACGGGCCGTCCGCCGAACGGATAGTTCGGGTCGTTGTAGCCATGCGTGGACGCATGGCCGCGCGGCACCAGGTCATCGATCATCGCTTCTTCCTGCGCAGAGATGACCGCACCCACTGCACCAAAATAGTCCTCGAACTGCGCCAGTGTGCGCGGGCCGGCGATAACCGAACTGATGATCGGATTCGCCAGCACCCAGGCGGTGGCAAACTGGCCCGGCGTCAGGCCGCGCCCTTCTGCGTGCGCCTTCAACGTCTGGGCGATGACCAGCGACTCCTCGCGGAATTCGGTTTCCATCATGCGCCGGTCGGCGCGGCCGGCGCGCGAATCCGCCTGCGGCGCCTGCCCCGGCAAGTACTTTCCGGTGAGCACGCCCCGTGCGATCGGGCTGTACGGCACCACACCCAGGCCGTAATGCTGGCACGCGGGCAGAATTTCCACCTCGGGCATGCGGTTCAGCAGGTTGTAGTACGGCTGGCATGCCACCGGTCGCGGCACGCCCAGCTTGTCGCACAGCGCGGCGATCTCGGCAATGCGCCAGCCCCGGAAGTTCGACACCGCCCAGTAGCGGATCTTGCCCGCGCGGATCAGGTCGCCCATCGCGCGAACCGGCTCCTCCAGGTTGGCACCGGCGAAGTCGCGGTGCAAGTAGAGGATGTCGATGAACTCGGTATCCAGCCGACGCAGGCTGTCTTCCACCTCGCGGAGGATCCAGGTGCGCGAGTAGTTCTGCTGGTTCGGACCACTGCCCATCGGGTTGCCCAGCTTGGTGGCCAGCACCCAGTCGTGCCGCTGCCCTTGCAGCAGACGGCCCACCATCGATTCGGACGCACCCTTGGTGTACACGTCGGCCGTGTCGATGAAGTTGACGCCGTGCGCGCGGGCGCTGGCGACGATGCGGCCCGCCTCGGCTTCATCGGTCTGGTCGCCAAACATCATCGTGCCAAGGCACAGGGTGGATACGTTCAGGTTGCTGGCGCCCAGGCGGCGGTATTGCATGGTGAAATCTGGCATAACGAGGTTCCCCGATTAGCGAAGCCGAAGCAGAAAAGGCAAGCGGCCCTGATGATCATCCGGGCCGGCATCGCGCATTGTGCCGTGTTGCGGCCCGGCTTGCAGGGCCGGCCGATGCATGCACCCGGATGCGGACCCACGTGCCGACCTGCGCGCCGACTTACTTGCCGGCCGGGGCAAAGCCCGGCAGCGCCGGCAGGCGCTCGGCCAGGAACGCCAGCAATGCGCGCGTGCGGGCCGGCTGGTATCGGCGCGACGGATAGACCAGAAAGGCCTCCTGCGGCGAGCCGTGCCAGCCCGGCAGCACGGGCACCAGATCGCCCCGGTCCAGCAGGTCCTGCACCAGCCACGCCGGCGTCAAACCCAGCCCGGCCCCGGCCAGAAAGCTCTCACGCATCGCCAGCGAGTTATTGACGCGATAGCGGCAAGGCGCCTCGACACTGGCGGAACGGCCACGTGCATCGGACAGCACGATGTCTTCGCCAGTCGCCAGCCACGTGAAGCGTAGCAACTGATGGTCGATCAGGTCGGCCGGCTGCCTCAGCGGCGGGTGACGGGCGAGGTAGCCGGGCGCGGCCACCAGCATGCGTGGCGATACGGCGATGCGGCGGGCCACCACATTCGGGGGCAACGACGCGCCCAGGCGCAGCGCCACATCGACGCCGGCTTCCACCAGATCGACAAAGCGGTCATCGAACCGCAGATCCACATCGACATCGGGAAAGGCCTGCAGGAATTCGAGCACCAGCGCGTTGAGCCGCAGCACGCCCAGGCTGACCGGTGCGCTGACGATGATCCGGCCGGACGGATGATCGGCCAGGCCGCGCGCCTCGCCCACCGCCTCGCCATAGGCATCGAGCACCGTCAGCGCGTGCGCGTAGAACCGGCGGCCGGCTTCGGTGGGCGTCAGGCGGGTGGTCGTGCGTTCCATCAGGCGGACGCCGAGGTCTGCCTCCAGCGCGGCCACGGTCTTGCTGACGGTTGGCTGTGACGTGCCAAGTTCTCGCGCCACCGCCGACAGGCTGCCCAGTTCCATCGCCCGCACGAACACGCGCATTGCCTTGAGAGTATCCATGGTCGTCATTCCCGAATGGCATAAGCGATATGCCATTCTGCCAGCTACCTGCGCATTTCGGAATGAGTGACATTGGGACCCTCACTACGACTTCAGGAGTCACCGATGTTCTCAACCTCATGGATGCGTGCGATGGCGCTGTCCGGCAGCCTGCTTTCCGGTGCGGGCCTGGCCGCGCAGCCCACGACCGACGCCAGCCACGCCACCACCTGGACCACCACGTGGATGGCCAGCCAGCAAGCCGTCTGGGCCGCAGGCGCCCAGCCGTTGCCCACCGGATTGCCCGAGGCCATCCACGACGCCACCGTGCTGCAGCGCGTGCGTATCAGCGTGGGCGGCCGGCGCGTGCGGCTGGTGCTGTCGAACCAGTACGGCCAGCAGGCCATCCACATCGGCGCGGCGGGCGTGCACGGCACGGCGGCCCACATCGGGCGCGCTGTCACGTTTGCGGGTCGCCCTGCAGTGACCGTGCCGGCCGGCGGCACGGTGACGAGCGATCCGGTTGAACTCGACGCGCCGGCGTTCGACACTCTGGCCGTCAGCCTCTACCTGCCGCAGCCCACGACGCTGGCATCGTTCCACTGGGACGGACGCCAGACGGCGCACATCGCCCCGGGAAATCAGGTGGATATCGGGGGACAGCCCGCGCTGCAACAGGCGCGCACGTTCCAGGCGCGCGTCCTGCTGGCCGCCGTCGACATCGAAACGCCAGAACCCCGTCCTACCGTGGTGGCCATTGGCGACTCCATCACCGAAGGCAATGGTGCGACACCCGATGCCGACCGCCGATGGCCGGATCAACTGGCGAATCGGCTCGCTCACCAGCACGTCGCCGTTCTCAATGCCGGCATTTCGGGCGGCCAGTTGCTGCGCGACGGCATGGGCGAATCGGGCCTGGCGCGCTTCGGGCATGACGTGCTCGCCGTGCCGCAGGTGCGCAGCGTGGTGCTGGCCCTGGGCATCAACGATATCGGCTGGCCCGGATCAATGTTTGCACCGGACCACAAGCTGCCGACCGTGGATGAACTCGCAGACGGGTATCGCAAGCTGGTGGCGCAAGCCCACGCCCGCGGCGTGCGCGTCATCGGCGCCACCATCACGCCATTCGCGGGCGCGCTCGACGGCAGCCCGATCCATGGCTATTCCTCGTCAGAAAAAGAAGCGCTGCGGCAGCGGGTGAACCACTGGATCCGCACCAGCGGCGCGTTCGACGCGGTGGCCGATTTCGACGCCGCCGTGCGCGACCCGGCCCGCCCGGACCGCCTACTGCCGGCGCTCGACAGCGGCGACCACCTGCACCCGGGCGATCACGGCTATGCGGCCATGGCGGCGGCCATCGATGCCGCGCAGCTGTTCTGAGCCATAAAAAACCGGCACGATCGCTCGTGCCGGTTTTCTGATTCAGCGTGCCTTTGAGGCAGCTGCGAAGGCTCAGTCTTCGAGCTTGGGCAGCGCCGCGCTGATCTGCGACGACAGCAGGCCGGTCTTGGCATACGTCTGCAGCTTCTCGCGCGTGTCCACGATGTCGAGCGTACGCATCGTCAGCTGGCCGATACGGTCCAGCGGCGTGAACATCGACTCGCCCTTTTCCATCGTCAGGCGCTCGGGCTTGTACGTCAGGTTCGGCGAGGTGGTGTTCAGGATCGAGTAGTCGTTGCCGCGGCGCAGTTCGATGGTCACTTCGCCAGTAATGGCGCCCGCCACCCAGCGCTGGGCGGTTTCGCGCAGCATGATGGCTTGCGGATCGAACCAGCGGCCCTGGTACAACAGGCGGCCCAGACGGCGGCCGTTGTCGCGGTACTGCTCGATGGTGTCTTCGTTGTGGATGCCGGTGATCAGGCGCTCGTAAGCGATGAACAGCAGCGCCAGGCCCGGGGCTTCATAGATGCCGCGGCTCTTGGCTTCGATGATGCGGTTCTCGATCTGGTCGCTCATGCCCAGGCCGTGACGACCACCGATGACATTGGCTTCCATGAACAGGTCCACGGCGTTGGCGAACGTCTTGCCGTTCAGCGCCACCGGCTGGCCTTCCTCGAAGCGCACGGTCACTTCCTCGCGCTTCACTTCCACTTCATCGCGCCAGAACTGCACGCCCATGATCGGCTGGACGATGCGGATGCCCGAATTCAGGTGCTCCAGATCCTTGGCCTCGTGCGTGGCGCCGAGCATGTTCGAGTCGGTCGAGTAGGCCTTTTCAGCCGACATCTTGTACGCATGGCCGTGCTGGCGCATGAATTCCGACATTTCGGCGCGGCCGCCCAGTTCGTCGATGAACTGCTGGTCCAGCCACGGCTTGTAGATCTGCAGGCCCGGGTTGGTCAGCAGCCCGTAGCGGTAGAAACGCTCGATGTCATTGCCCTTGAACGTGCTGCCATCGCCCCAGATGTTGACGCCGTCGTCCTTCATCGCGGCCACCAGCATCGTACCGGTCACCGCACGGCCGATCGGCGTGGTGTTGAAGTAGGTCACGCCGGCGGTGGAGATATGGAACGCACCGCACTGCAGCGCGGCAATGCCTTCGGCCACCAGTTGGGTGCGGCAGTCCACCAAGCGGGCGGCTTCGGCGCCGTAGGCCATGGCACGGCGCGGAATGTCGTCGTAGTCCGGCTCGTCCGGCTGGCCCAGATTGGCGGTGTAGGCGTAGGGAACGGCGCCCTTCTGACGCATCCAGAGGAGCGCGGCGCTGGTGTCCAGGCCGCCCGAGAATGCGATACCGACGCGCTGGCCGGAAGGAATGTGCTGCAGGATGGTAGTCATCGCCAGAAAACCAGGTGAATTTGTCGGCTCTTGGGGCGCCCCCGCACGATCAAACCGTGCGGCGAGCCGGTCCGGCGCCCGAAACTCGTAACCGTGAATTGTGACATGGCCCGGCGTCAGCGCCAAACGCAGGGGCCCCGAAAATAAATGTGGACATCGTACAGACCGTCAACTAGTCTATTGTGGACGACGTACACAAGCGCCGCTTCCGCACAACGCCCGGGTTGCCCGGGCCCAACCCAGCAGGAGATGTCGATGCCTTCAAAAGTCCAGTCCTACCTGTTTTTCGATGGTCGCGCAGAGGAAGCGGCCGAGTTTTACAAGACCGCCGTCGGTGCGAAGGTGGAAGGGTTGATGCGTTTCAAGGATGCCCCGCCCGATGCGGGCCCCGGCTGCGGCCCGGCCCCTGGCAGCGGCGACAAGGTCATGCACATGGCCCTGCAGATTGGCGATACGACGATCATGGGGTCTGACGGCGAGAACAAGGGCCAGGCCGAGTTCAAGGGCTTTGCGCTGTCGATCACGGTGGCCAGCGCAGCCGAGGTGGACAAGACCCTCGGCGCGCTGTCGCAGGGCGGCCATTTGGTCATGGCGGCCGCGCCCACGTTCTTCAGCGAGCGCTTCGGCATGGTGGCCGACAAGTTCGGCATCACGTGGATGGTGCTGGTCGCGCCCAAGGAATAGCGGCATCGCGCAGCTGATCCATCTGCCTCCGGCTGGGCACGGCGTAGCATCCCCTACAATGCCGCACCCAACCGGAGAATCGCTGATGGAATCCCGCCTGATCGATCTCGAAATCAAGGTCGCCTTCCAGGAGGACCTGATCGAGACGCTCAACCTGACCGTTGCCCGCCAGCAGCAGCAGCTCGACCTGCTGCAGGCCCAGTTCCGTGCGCTCTACCAGCAGGTGCGCGCTGCCGCACCTACGGGCGCCGAGGGCAACCCGCAGCACGAGATCCCGCCGCATTACTGAAGCTGACGTAGCGCATGGCGCACAATCCGGAACGATCACCACGCTGGCCGGGTCACACGGGCTATCGACAGACCGTTCCGCCTCCATGCCCCTGACCGCCCAGCCTTCACGCCCCACTCGCCACCTGCGACGATTCCTGGCCCTGGCCATCACCGCCACAGCCCTTGGCACGGCCCACGCCGGCTACAACGTCTGGACCGGCGAATATACGTTCACCAAGGCCGAACTGCAGAGCGCCGTGGCCAAGAAGTTTCCGACCACCCTGCGCTATGGCGAGCTGGTCAGCGTGCAGCTGTCGAATCCGCGGCTGGTGCTCGACCAGGCCACCAACCGCGTGACCACGCAGATGGACGCGGCCATGTCCAACACGATCCTGCCGGCGCCGCCGGTCAACGGCACGATGTCGCTGAACAGCGGCGTGAAGTACGACCCCACGCGCCGCGCCGTACTGCTGGACAATCCCACCGTCCAGGACGTGCAGGTACAGGGCATGAACCAGTACACGCCGCAACTCAACGCCATCGGCGCCGTGGTGGCCGAGCAGTTGCTCAAGGACTATCCGCTCTACACGTTCAAGCCCGAGGAACTGCGCTTCAATGGCAAGGATGTGCAGCCGGGCGCCATCACCGTGACACCCGGCGGCATCAGCGTGAAGGTCGACCTGCACTAGCCCGGCGCTAACGCGCGGGCCGGAACACCAGCGCCAGGCCCACCGGTATCGCCACCATGCCGACCAGCGCCAGCGGTGCGGGACGGTTGCCGAGGAACAGGTAATCCAGCAGCACGGTGGCCGGCGGCACCAGGTAGAACAGGCTGGTAACGTTGACGAGGTTGCCGCGCTGGATCAGCCGGTAGAACAGCAGCGTGGCCACCACCGAGATCACGATCCCCATCCATAGCAGCGGCACGAAAAATCCGACCATCGACTCGAACCGGAACGGCTGGAACGGCAGGCAGGCCAGGCACATCAGCAGCGCCACCGTGTATTGCAGCGGCAGCACTACCATCGGCGGCTGCTTCACGCCCTTCTGCCAGACGGCCCCGGTCGTCATGCACGCCAGCGCGCCTAGTGCGCAAACCCAGCCGCCGGCCGACAGCCGCGCCGCCAGCAGGCTATCGGCCACGATCGTGACCAGCCCGCCCAGCGCCAGCACCAGTCCGGCCATTCGCACCAGCGAGACGCGCCGCTCCGACCACAGCAGTGTCAGGATCGGCTGCACGCCCAGCACCGTGGCCAGCACGCCCGGCGTCATGCCGTAGTCCAGCGCCAGCAGGTAACAGATCGAATAGCCGCCGATCATCAGCGCGCCAGCCAGGGCTACGCAGCCGCGCGTACCGGCGGCCGGCAGCAGGCGGCGCCGCAGCAGTCCGATCGACGCCAGCACGCCGAGCGCGATGGCAAAGCGCAGCGTCAGGAAGGCAAAGGGCGAGGCGTGCGCCAGGCCCCAGCGGCTGAAGATCGCACCGCCGCTCCACAGCAGCACGAACAACGGGGTGGCGCCATGTGCGGCCAGCAGGCGCGCACGCGTTTGCGTGGCAGCACCTACCGCCACGGCATTTTTCTGGAAAGTCATTGTTGGGTCCTGTCGAAACCACGCAAGCCCCGGCGCGTGCTCACGCGGCACGCGTCAGCACGACATCCATCAGGAAAGCCGGGGACGTAAAGCGGCGGAAATCAGCCGCGGGGGGGCGCCGTCGGAGGCGCCATGGGCGGCGCGAACGGGGGGGGCGCGACAGGACCGGCACCAAGCAGACCGCGCTCGCGCGCTGGCAGGCCGCACGGTTCGGCGACAACGGCAGCAACAGCGAGGGTGGCGATGGCTCGGGGCGTCATGGTGTGATCGGTAGATCGGGGGTGTCAGCCTTGCAGGAGCGCAAGGGCAGCGCAAATGCGCCGGCAACGGTCAGATCCTAGCCGTGCCGGCTGGCGCGGTCAATCAGCCTCGAGCCCCAGCGACGCGGCCAGCCCCGCCAGGGTCGGCCCGATCGGGGCGGAAATCTTGCAGGCCAGCAGCGGATCGGCACGCGTGGTGCCCAGGTTCAGCGCCGCAATCGGCAGGCCGCGTTCGGCGGCCCACAGGCAGAAGCGGTAGCCCGAGAACACGGTCAGCGACGAGCCAATCACCAGCATGCCGTCAGCGGTATCCAGTGCGCGGCGACCCGCGTCCACGCGGTCGCGCGGCACCGACTCGCCAAAGAACACCACGTCCGGCTTGAGCACGCCGCCGCAACGCTCACAATCCGGCACGGCGAAGTTGTCGAACAGCGGCGACTCCAGATGCGCGTCGCCATCGGCCGCCGGCAGCGCGGACACATCGCGGAAATCGGGATTGCGCAGCCAGAGCCAGCGCTGGATATCGACGCGCCGGTATGGCGTGGCGCACGACAGGCACACCACCTGGCCAATGCTGCCGTGCAGCTCGGTCACATTGCGGCTGCCCGCGCGCTGGTGCAGGCCATCCACGTTCTGGGTGACCAGGCCCGCCACGCGCCCGGCGTCGCCCAGCCGCGCCACCACCCGGTGGCTGATGTTCGGCTGCGCGGCGTCCGCCACGGGCCAGCCCACCATGCTGCGCGCCCAGTAGCGCTGGCGCGCAGCATGCCCGCTCAGGAACGCCGTGATCGTCATCGGCGCGGATCGCTGCCAGCGCCCCTGTTCGTCCCGGTAGCCGGGGATGCCGGAATCGGTGCTGATGCCCGCGCCGGTCAGCACGAACAGCCGCGGATGGCGTTCGACATGGTCGAGCAGCGCCGCGCCGGGGTCGTCGTGGTCTGTCGCGTGGCTCACGGGTCCACCTTGACGCGCCCGACCTGGCGCGCTTCCCACGCCTTCAGCTCCTGGCGATAGCGGTCCATCTCGTCGTTGTAGAAATCGAACACGCACGGATCGCAGCCGCTCTGGCAGCACTCGTTGTCGCCGGGGCGCTCGGGCGGCTGCGGCTTGGGATCATCGGGCGGGGGGAAAGGGGCGGCGGCGGACTCGGCGGCGGACACGGCAAGACAGTGGAAGAACAGAACCGCGCCAGTATATGACGCCTGCCCGATCAGGGTCTTTGGTCCAATGCATGCCGAGGCAATCCCTGATATGCAGGAAACCGGGGCGATATTGAATTGTTTCGACAAGGCTGTGCCGGGCTGGGCGCTGCTGCTAGTGTGATGGCGCCGAGCCGGTACACGGCGGACTGCCTATTGCCATGGACACTGCCACGCGCGTCACTTCCGCATTGCATCGGTCCGCCGCAGGCCTGGCGGCAATGCTGGCCTGCGCCGCCGCCATTGCAGCCGACGCGGGTCGCCAGCTGATGCCGCCGCCCAACCCGGCACCCACCGCGCCGCCGGTCCTGACCCCCGCCACGCCAGACAAGCCCATTGCCCGCCCGGCGCTGCAGCCACATCCGGACGGACGGCCGCGCATCTGCGTGGTGCTGTCCGGCGGCGGCGCGCGCGGCGCGGCGCATATCGGGGTGCTGAAGGTGCTGGAATCCCTACGCGTGCCGGTGGACTGCATCGCCGGCACCAGCATGGGGTCCCTGGTCGGCGGCGCGTACGCCACAGGCATGAGCACCGCCGATATGGAAAAGCTTGTGGGCGGCCTGTCGACCGATGCACTGTTCAAGGAACGGCCGCCACGCCAGGACCTGGCCATCCGCCGCAAGATCGAGGATCACACCAACCTCGTGACGCCCGAGATCGGGGTACGGTCGGACGGGCTGCTGCTGCCAAAGGGGGTGGTGTCCGGCGTGCAGCTCGAAACCGTGCTGCGCCAGTTGGCCAACGCGCCCGGCTATCGCGATTTCAACGCGCTGCCGATTCCCTATCGTGCGGTGGCCACCGATCTGGTGGCCGGCACGCCCGTGGTCTTCAGCGAGGGCGAACTGGCCAACGTCATGCGCGCCAGCATGTCGGTGCCCGGCGCGGTGGCGCCCACCGAGTACGAAGGCCGGCTGCTGGTCGACGGCGGGCTCACCGACAACCTGCCCGTGGACGTGGCGCGCGCCATGGGCGCCGACATCGTCATCGCAGTGAACTTGGGCACGCCTCTGATGAAGCGCGAGGAACTGACCTCACTGATCGGGGTGACCGGGCAGATGCTCAATATCCTGACCGAGCAGAACGTGCGCACGTCGCTGGCGTCGCTGAAGCCGACCGACATCCTGATCGAACCGGCCCTGGGCGATTTCTCCGCAGGCGACTTCAACCACCTGCCCAAGACCATTCCGATCGGCGAAGCCGCCGCGCGCCAGGTGGCCGACCGGCTGTCCGCACTGGCGCTGCCGGAGGACCAGTACGCCGCCCTGCGCGTGGCGCAGCGCGCCCTGCCCCCGCCCGACCTGCGTCCGGTCGACGAGATCCGCTTCGCGCCGCTGGAGCGCGTCAACCCGGCCTTTGCGGCTGGCACCATGGAAACCCGCCCCGGCGAGCCGATCACACAGGCCACGCTGGACCGCGACATGCGGCGCCTGTTCGGCACCGGCGATTTCGAGCACGTGAACTACCGCTTTCTGGAGGAACCGGGCAAGCGGGTGCTGAATGTGGATGCCATCGAAAAGAGCTATGGGCCCGACTACCTGCGCTTCGGGCTGGGCCTGAGTTCGGACTTCCGTGGCAACGCCTTCTTCAACCTGCTGGCCAGCTATCGCCGCACTTGGCTGAATTCGCTCGGCGCCGAATGGCGCAACGACGTGCAGGTGGGCCAGACATCGAGCCTGGTCAGCGAGTTCTACCAGCCGCTCGATACGCGCCAGCGGTTCTTCGTGGCGCCGCGCATCGAACTGGAACGCCGCCCCGTCAATGTGTTCAGCGGCGACAGCAAGATCGCCGAATACGATCTGCGCCGCACCGATTTCGCGTTCGATGTGGGCAGCCAGTTCACCAAATACGGCGAAGCGCGGCTGGGCGTGCTGATCGGGCACCAGAACGTGTCGCTGTCCACCGGCCCGGAATCGCTCGCACCGACTACCGGCAGCGACGTGCAGCGGCGCGCCATCACCGGCCGGCTACTGTTCGACCAGCTCGACAGCATCAACTTTCCGCGTTTTGGCTACGGCGGATCGATCAACGTGTTCTCGTCGCAGGCCAGCATGGGGGCCACCGATACCTACACGAAGGGCGAACTGACGGCCACGGGCGCGTATTCGTTCGGCCGCAGCACGGTGAACCTGGGCATCCGCGCCGGCAGCAATATTGGCGGGCCGGGGCTGCCCCGCTACGACCTGTTCCAGTGGGGCGGCTTCCTGCAGCAGTCCGGCTACAGCACCGGCCAGCTGATTGGCGGCAATATCCAGTTCGCCCGGCTGGTCTACTACAACAAGCTCGCCAAGCAGACGCTGCTGGAAGGCGTCTACGCAGGTGCGTCGCTCGAAATCGGCCGCGTGGGCGCACCGCTGGTGCCGGGCAGTCCCACCGGCGCGCTGAAATCGGGGTCGCTGTTCCTGGGTGTGGACAGCCCGGTCGGCCCGTTCTACCTGGCTTTCGGGCGGGCGGCCGGCGGTCAATACGCGTTCTACCTGTTCCTGGGCAAGCCGTAGCCGGCAGAAAGACAAGCGACATGGCGCCCGTGCCACAAAGTGCGGCACACCCTACGTTAGTTGTATGTAATGTCTCTGTGCGGCTCTCTATACTCGACGATGTCGGCTGGACCCCCGTCTTGCCCGATAACCCCCTTCCCCGGTCGCCGCCCCAATCGGCGACATTTTTTTGTCCGGAATTCGGCAATTCACGTGCCGGAGCGTTAAGATGCGCGATTATCGAACAGCGCATCGCCCCTGCCATGGACGCCCCCAATCCCATCCATCTCAAGCCAGCCCAGGCCGACACCGTCCGCGCCGCCCATCCGCCGGCCGATATTCTGAACAGCTTTGCCGGGGATCCGAACTTCATGCTGTCGCTGGCGCGCGGCCTGACCGTGCTGGAGGCGTTCTCGGAGCGCAAGCGGCCGCTGACGATCTCGCAGGTGGCCCAGCGCACGCAGCTGTCGCGCGCATCGGTGCGGCGCTGTCTCTATACGCTGGAGCAACTGGGATACGTGAGCCAGCAGGACGGGCACTTTGCCCTGCGGCCGCGCGTGCTGCACCTGGGACATGCCTATTTCTCGTCGACGTCGCTGGTGTCGTCGGCGCAGCCCATTCTCGACACGCTGAGCGCACGCGTGCACGAGACGTCGGCGCTAGCCATCCTGGATGGCATCGACATCCTGTACCTGGTGCGCTCCGAGGTGCATCGCGTGCTGACCCACGCGCTGGGCATGGGCAGCCGGTTGCCGGCCTATTGCACGTCGACGGGCCGCCTGCTGTTGGCCCACCAGCCGGACGCCGTGCTCGAAGCGTTCTTCGAGCATGCCGAACTGCGCCCGCGCACGCTGCTGACCAAGGTGTCGCGGCCAGAGCTGGAAACGGCGTTCCAGCGCGCACGCGAGCTGGACTATGTGCTGATCGACGAGGAACTGGAGCCCGGGCTGCGCGCGATTGCCGTGCCGGTGCGTGCCCAGACGGGCATGGTGGTGGCGGCCATCAGCGTGAGCGTGAAGGCCAACAAGGTATCGGAATCCGAAATGATCGCGCGGCTGCTCGGCCCCATGCGCGAGGCGGCAGCCGCGATCGGCAAGCTGGTAGGAAGCTGACCGCCGTTGACGGCAGCGCCGGGGTTCAGCCCCGGTGCGCCAGTTCCAGCTGGAACACCAGGCGCTGCAGGAAGTTTTCCATGCGTCCGTCCGGATTCAGGAACGCGCAGCCGTAGTGGTGGACGGTATTGTCGTCAAACCCGACCAGCCAGTGGCCCACCACCTGCATGTCCAGCTCAAGCCGGCCCAGCTCGGCAAAATCGAGGCGGCACTTCTTGATGACCGTGCCCACCGGCAGCTGGTCGGCACCCACCTGGCGTGAACGCAGGCCCACACCCGACAGCGAAAGGTCGGCGATATCGAGTTGCAGGGTGGACTTGTCGGCCGACTCCGGCAGCATGATTTCGCAGCGATAGCCCTTGGTCAGCAGCGTGCGGGCGCGGAAATGGCGGCGGCGCTGGAAGTGGTAGAGCTTTTCGGGGAAGTCGGCGATAAAGGCCGGGCCACCCTCGAAGCGCGTAGCACCGGGCGTGCCCACTATGAAGTTCACCGGCACGCCGCGCAGCAGGCCAGAAAAGGCATTCTTTTCCGATCCCATCAGCGCCTGGCGTTCGCCATCGGCGCGGCACCAGTCAAAAATGAACGTCTTGTTGGCCGGGTCGACATGCAGGATCGACGTCACGATCTCCGAGCCGTTGCGCGAGCGTACGTTCAGCAGGCACTTCTGCCAGGCCATGTCGCGCAGTACCGTGCCGATCTGCGAGCTGTGCGTCAGCCGGTAGCGCTCATCGGAATGCGAAGAGTCACGCTCGTCGGGCTCGCCCTCGAACTGGGACAAGGATTGGCCTGCCAGCGGCCCGCGGGGATCTTGAAGACTCATGGAATACGCTACTTCTAATAGTGGTTGCGCCGCGGATCGCCAGGGCGGGGACGCAACGGTTCTGTCAGCGCGCGGCGCGTCAGCCGCCGCATGGTAAGCGCGCCACCCTAGCGGCGCAAGCATATGCCATGGCCTTCGGCAAAATACGACGTAACTTTAGCAACCGACTTCCGTGGGGTAGCTTCCGCTGCGCTTTCGGCATGATTGGCCTGTCACCCGACGGGCGTGTTCGCCACCCCGGCTTTCGGCCGCATCAGTTCGGCGCGCAGCCAGCGCAAAAGCGCGGCGCGGCGCGGATCCCTGGCAAACGGCACGGGGGAAATCAGGTGGTACGCCGACCCATCGGGCACAAACCCGTGCGGCGCGATCAACCGGCCATCGGCCAGTTCGTCGGCGGCCATCCACTCGGATGCCACGGCCCAGCCCAACCCGGCAGCGGCGGCCTGCAGGCTCAGGTAGAAGTGTTCGTACCAGGCGTCGCGCTGCCCAGCCAGGCCGCTTTCAGGCGCCCCCGGCAGCGTCACCCCGGCGCTGCGGGCCCAGCGCTGCCACGCATCGGGCCGCGTGCGGGTATGTAGCCTGACGGCGTCGGACGCGTCGGCAAGGGCGGCTGATGCCCGGTCGGGCCGGCAGACCGGCCCCACCCGCTCGGGCGCCAGTTCGCTGGTGTGCCACTGCGGATCGAACGCGAAGTCATTACGCCGCAGTGCAACATCGATGCCCTGCGCGGCAAATTCCACCGGGCCGCCGGCGGCCATCAGGTGCAACGCAATGTCGGGATGTGCGGCCGAGAATCGCCCGAGCCGCGGAATCAGCCAGCGCATGGCAATGGTGGGCTCGCACGACAGCACCAGCGCCGCGTTCGGCGCCGGCGCGCGGATCCGCTCGGCCGCCGCCGCCAGCAGATCCATCGATTGCGTGGCCGCCTCATGCAGCGTCTGGCCCGCTTCGGTCAGGAATACCGCCCGGTTGCGCCGCTCGAACAGGGGCACGCCCAGCGCGTCCTCCAGTTGCCGGATCTGGCGGCTGATCGCGCCGTGCGTCAGGTGCAGCTCGTCCGCCGCGCGGGCGAAATTCTGATGCCGCGCCGCCGCCTCGAAAAAGCGAATCCAGCCCAGCCAGTGCATCGAAGCCATGCGATCAGTCAGTTTTTATCACGGAATTACGCCAGTATAAATCGCTTTGCGTACCCGTTTCTGCGAGACAGAATGGCGCCAGCCAACAAAGCCCGGCCACCCTCTTCCGCAACGAAAACTGACCAGAAATGACCCCGCTCACCGAACTGGCCGCCGTCGCCACCATCACCGTCCTGGCCGTCATCAGTCCGGGGCCGGATTTCGCCATGGTCACCCGCAACAGCTATCTGTTCGGCCGGCGCACCGGGCTGCTGTGCGCGCTGGGCATCGCCCTGGGCGTGCAGGTGCATGTGGCCTATACGATGTTCGGCGTGTCGCTGCTGATCGCCCATGCCCATGGGGTGTTGTCGGTCATCAAGCTGCTCGGCGCCGGCTATCTGGTGTGGATCGGCCTCCAGACGCTGCGCAACCGCACGGCGGTCAGTGTGGATACCACGGCCGCGCCGGCCATTTCCGGTGCGGCGGCCTGCCGCATGGGCTTTCTGACCAACGCGCTGAACCCGAAGACCACGCTGTTCGTGGTCAGCACCTACACGCAGGTGGTCAGCCCCCATACGCCGCTGGCGGCCCAGTTCGGCTATGGCTTGTTCATGTCGCTGGTGCACCTGGTCTGGTTCGGCATCGTCGCGTGGTGCTTCGGATCCCCGACGCTGCGCGCGGCCCTGCTGCGACGCCAGCGGCTGCTGGACCGGGTCATCGGTACGACGTTGTGCGGGCTTGGGGTTGCGCTGGGCGTCAGCAATCTGGGCTGATCGCCCGATAGGTGTCGCGCACGGCGTGCTGCGCACCTTCCGGGCCAAGAACGCTCTCGTAGAGCAGGAATCGGTCGACTTGCCATGGCGGCGGCGCCAGATCGCGGAATGCGCCAAGCCAATCGCGCAAAAGGGGCTCGGGCGCCCCCGGACGGCAGCGCGCCAGGGTCAGATGCGGCCGAAAGCGACGCGGGTCAGGCGCGATGCCCAGGGTGTCGAGCGCCGCGCTCACTGCATCGACCAGACCCTGCAAGGGCGCCGATTCGGCCAGTCCGGCCCAGAGTATCGAACCCTGACGGCCCCGAAACCGGCCCACGCCACTGACCTGCAGCACCAGGGGCCGGGCAGCCACGGCATGCAGCGCCTGCGCAATGGCCGCTATGGCCGCCGCATCGCATTCGCCCAGAAAGCGCAGTGTCAGGTGCAGCTGCGCGGTGGGCGTGGGCCGGATATCGCGATGGGCGGGCAGGGTTTGCAGCAACGCGTCTGCCAGCGCGGCCGGCGTGTCGATCGCGATGAAAAGCCGCGGCACCGCTCAGGCACCGATCAATACAGCGCCAATGCGGCCTGGCCCGCCTGCGCGTGACCGGGGCCATCCACGTCCCCGGCTTGCAGCACACCCTCCAGACCCAGTAGCGCGCGCTTGCGGTCGACCCCGCCCGCGTACCCGGTCAGCGCCCCCGACGCGCCCAGCACGCGATGGCACGGCACGATGACCGATAGCGGATTGCGTCCCACCGCCCCACCCACCGCACGCGAATGGCTCGGCGGCAGGCCCAGGCCGGCGCCCAGTTGCCCGTACGTCGACGTTTCTCCAAATTCGATGTCGCACAGGGCCTGCCAGATGCGTTGCTGGAACGCACTGCCGGCAAACCGGATCGGCACGGTGAACGTGTGCAGCCTGCCGTCGAAGTAGGCGTCGAGTTCTTGCGCCGCCTGCGCCAGCACGCGTGCGTCGGCGTCGGATTCCGGCGCCGTGGCGCGGGTTTGGCTGGGGTAGTACTTCTGCCCCGCGAAGAACACGCCCGTCAGCAGGCCGTCTTGCGCCCGCAGCAGGATGTTGCCCAGCGGGCTGTCGATGATCAGATAGCTGTTCATGCTGCTTCTTCCTCGCTGTTCTTGATGTTGCTGTCCTTGATGTCGATGCTGTCGCCGCCGGCGCCTGGCGCCAGCGCACCGTCCTTGATTTCCTCGTAGCGATGCCACAGGTGGATCGCCGCGTAGGCGCGCCACGGCGCCCATTGCGCCGTCCTGGCCTGCATCGCCCGTACGGTGCTGACGTCCAGCACCTTGCGCAGGGCGTAGTCGGTGCCCGGGAAGGCATCGGGCCAGCCCAGCGCCCGCATGGCCACGTATTGCGCCGTCCAGTCGCCAATGCCGTCGATCTCGCACAGCCGCGCCACGGTGTCTTCGGGCGCCGCGTGCGGGTCGAGCCGGATCTCCCCGGCCGCCACCTGCCGCGCCAGCGCCCGGATCGCGCGGATCTTCGGCACCGACACGCCGGCCGCCTGGTAATCGGAATCGGGCAGCGCGGCCAGTGCCTGGGCGGTCGGAAAGGCATGGGTCACGGGCGCCGCCTGGCTGGCATCGACCGGATTCACCAGACCGGCCAATGCCTGCGCCGGCAATGGTTCGCCGGCGATGCGCACCAGCCGCGCCAGGATGCGGCGCGCCTGCACCACCGAAATCACCTGCCCGACGATGGCCCGCACCGCGATTTCCAGCCCGTCGAACGTGCCCGGCAGGCGCATGCCCGGCGTGCCCGCCGCCAGTTCGCCCAGGTGGGCGTCGACGATGTCGGGCCGGCAGCCCAGATCGCACAGACGGCGCACCTTGCCCAGGGCCTGCGGAATCACGTGCGCCAGCGAGCCGGACAACGTCACCCGCACCACCGTGCGCTTGGGCACATGTTCCAGCCGCACCCAGCCCAGATGCCGGTGGCCGCCAGCCTCGATCGCGATGCTGCGCGTGTAGACGCCAGCGTGGCATTGGTCGATCCCGTCCACCTCCCGCACGGCCAGGAAGCGGAGCCACTCCGCCCAGGCCAGCGGTGGCCGGTATCCCAGCTCGAAAACTAGCCGATCTGCCATGCCATCGGCCGCGCGCTTGCGCATGGCCAGCGGCGTCAGGCCATACCGCTCCTTGAGCACATCGTTGAAGCGGCGCACGCTGCCGAACCCGGCCGCCAGCGCCACTTCGGTCACGGGCAGCACGGTATCGGTCAACAGGCGCTTGGCAAGCAGCAGCTTCTGCGTCTGCGCGTACTCATGCACCGACACGCCGAACTCGGCGTCGAACAGCCGGCGCAGGTGACGCTCCGTCACGCCGATCCGCGCGGCCAGTTGCGCCACGCCGGCGCCGGCCATGAAGCCCTCGTCGATCAGCGTGGCCGCGGCCTGCGCCAGCCGTCCGGAAATATCGGCCAGGCCATGCCCCGGCGCCAGTTCCGGCCGGCAGCGCAGGCACGGCCGGAAGCCATGCTTTTCCGCTGCCGCGGCGGATTCGTAGAACGTGCAGTTTTCGCGCTTCGGCGTGCGCACCGCGCAGATCGGCCGGCAATACACGCCCGTGGACGACACGCCTACGAAGAAGCGTCCGTCGAAGCGGCGGTCGTGTGATGCCACGGCCTTGTAGCAGGTGTCGGGATCGAGTTCCATGGCATGCATCCTACGCCAGAGCGGCGTCTCGAATGCGCTGGAATCGGACATTCTCCTGAAGTCGTTTTGAATGAACTACGACGTACTTTGCCCACGATTCTGAAAGTGCGGTCGCCCGCGTTGCATGGCACGCCGCTGGGGCTAGAATCTGCTCACCCGCGGCGTTGCGTGCCGCCTCTGGAGTTTGCATGAACCGTCGTCCCGTTGTCGGCCTGACCCATATTGCCGGTATTGCCCTGGCCATCGTATGCGGCCTGACTATCCCTGCTGCCCAGGCGGCGCGCACCGGTCCGCTGACGGCACCGCCGTCCGCCGCGCCAGTGGCGCGCGCCACGCCGGTCACCACCGTGGAAGGCATCACCGAATACCGGCTGCCCAACGGCCTGCGCATCCTGCTGGCACCCGACGATGCGCAGCCCACCACCACGGTCAACATGACCTACCTGGTGGGCAGCCGCCATGAGAACTACGGCGAAACGGGCATGGCGCACCTGCTGGAACACCTGCTGTTCAAGGGCACGCCGTCGCTGCCGGGCAAGACCATTCCGACCGAGTTCGCACGGCGCGGCATGCAGTACAACGGCACCACGAACCAGGACCGTACCAATTTCTTCGAGACCTTCGCGGCCAGCGATGACAACCTCGACTGGGCGCTGCGCATGGAGGCCGACCGCATGGTCAACAGCTTCGTGGCGCGCAAGGACCTGGACAGCGAAATGACCGTGGTGCGCAACGAAATGGAGATTGGCGAGAACAATCCCATGCGCATGCTGCAGCAGCAGATGTACGCGGCCGCCTACCGCTGGCACAACTACAGCAAGGCCGTCATCGGCGCGCGCAGCGACGTGGAGCGCGTGGGCATCGACAATCTGCAGGCGTTCTATCGCCGCTACTACCAGCCCGACAACGCCGTGCTGGTAGTCACCGGGCAGTTCGACGCGGCGCGCACGCTCGCGCGGATCGAACAGGCCTTTGGCCCGATTCCGCGTCCGACGCGCGTGCTGCCGTCCGAATACACCGTCGAGCCGGCCCAGGAAGGCGCGCGCGAACTGACGCTGGTGCGCCCTGGCGACAGCAGCATCGTGTCGGCGATGTACCACGTGGCACCGGGCGCGCACCCCGACATCACCGCGCTGGACATGCTGGCGGTCATCCTGGCGGACACGCCGGGCGGCCGGCTCGAACGCAGCCTGGTGGACACCCGCAAGGCGGCGTGGCAGGGGTCGTTCTTCACGTCGATGAAGGACCCCGGCGTCATCCAGTTTGCGGCGGGCACCAGCAAGAACCGCCCGATCGAGCCAGTGCGCGATGCGCTGATCGCCACCGTGGAGGGCGTCGCGACGCAGCCGGTCACCGACGAGGAAATCGAGCGCGCCCGCGTGCGGCTGCGCAATGCCTATGAAAAAACGCTGAACGATCCGGCGGCCTACGGTGTGGCGTTGTCCGGGGCCATCGCCAAGGGCGACTGGCGGCTGTTCTTCATCAACCGCGACCGCGTAGAGACCACCACGCGGGCCGACGTGCAGCGCGTGGCCGAAAACTACTTCCGCCCCGCCAACCGCACGGTCGGCGAATTCGTGCCGGGGGACAAGCCACAACTGGCCGCCATCCCGGCCGCACCGGACCTGGCCACGTTGACGCAGCACTATACGGGCAAGCCGGCGGCGCAGGCGGTGGCCGCCTTCGATCCGAGCCCCGCCAACATCGACGCCCATACCGTGCGGCAGACGCTGCCCAATGGCATGCAGCTCGCGTTGTTGTCCAAGCCCACGCGCGGCGGCGCCGTCAATGGCACGCTGATCCTGCGCATTGGCAACCTGCAGGCGTTACAGGGCAAGAACCTGGTGGGGTCGCTGACCGGCGCCATGCTCGACCGCGGCGCCGGTGCGTTCACCCGGCAACAGATTGCCGACCGCCTTGAAGCGCTGAAAGCCAACGTGTCGATCTCCGGCGGCGACGAACGGCTGACCGTCCGCTTCGACACGCGGCGCGAATACCTGCCCGACCTGCTGGCGCTGCTGCGCACCGTGCTGCGCATGCCAACCTTCCCTGGCAATGAACTGGAGACGTTGCGGGCCAGCAGCATCGCCGGCATCGAAAGCCAGCGTAAGCAACCCAATGCACTGGCGCCGAATGCCCTGGGGCGCCACGGCAATCCGTACCCGCCCGGCGACCCGCGCTACACGCCGACGTTTGACGAAAGCGTGGCCGACCTGCGCGCCATATCGATAACGGACCTGCGGGATTTCCATGCGCGGTTTTATGGCGCGGAGCGTGCGCAACTAGCGATTGTTGGCGATTTCGATGTCAACGACGCGGTCCGGCAGGCCGGCTTCCTGTTCGGCGACTGGCGTGCCCAGGTGCCTTTCGAGCGGGTGGACCGGCCGTTCGTGGCAATTCCCGCCACCGAATTCACGCTCGATACGCCGGGCAAGGCCAATGCGGTCTATCTGGCCTCGCAGCCTGTGGATTTGGTCAGCGACTCGCCCGACTACCCGCTGATGCTGATCGCGAGCCGCGTGTTCGGCGGCACCGGCATGCGCAGCCGGCTGGCCGACCGCCTGCGGCAGCTCGACGGTATCAGCTATGGGGTGTCCAGCTCGCTGTCGATTGGCGCGCTGGATCGCGCGGGCCGGTTCGGGCTGTGGGCGGCCTATGCCCCGCAGAACCTGCCGCGCCTGCGCAAGGCCGTCGATGAAGAAATGGCCCGCTTTATCCGCGACGGCGTCACGGCCAGCGAACTGGCCGAAGCCGTCAGTGGCCTGCTGCAGCAGGGCATGGTCAGCCGCACGCGCGACGGCGCATTGGCCGGCACGCTGGCCAACCAGGCGTACCTGGGCCGGACCATGGCGCACACGGCGGCCATCGAGGAAGGCATCCGCACGGCCACGCCCGCCGCCGTCAATGCCGCGATCCGGCGCTACCTGGGTCCGGCGATGCTGACGCAGGCATTCGCCGGCGATTTCGGCGCCGGCCCGACGGCGCCTGCGGCGGTTCCTGCCGAGCCCGCGACACCGGCAGCCGCGGCACCGCCGGACGCCAGCAAGCCTTGAGACCTTGGCGCCACTTGATTCGTATGCGCCCTTTGAGCCGCCCAGGACCTTGAGACAATGGCCCGGACACTGTATATTTATACAGTCTTTCTTGACGCTTGAGGTGTGGATGTCAATTGTGCGAGCTGGCAGCAAGGCGGAAGCCATCAGGCTTCTGGCCTCGGAGCAGGCGCTTGGTCTTGAGCTGGACTATGAGACGGGATGGCAGGACGCCATCGAACTCGGCCGGCTTGGCGAGAAGCGCGGCATCAAGGTGCAATACCGCGGACAGGAAAGTATCGCCGTCCGCTCACGCGAAGCCCTGCAGGAAGGGCTGGGCAGGCCCAAGACCACGTTCCGGCAGCGCAATCTGTACTGCCAGTTCGACCTGGGCCTGCTGGCCGACCGGGAATTGCTGGATCTCGAAGCCAAGGCATCGCGCCTTGGCGACTACATCCTGGCGGGCCATCTGCTACGCGAAGTCGACACGGTCTGGGCCTGAGCCCGGATCATGGGGTAGCGCCACGCGCGTCACGGGCTTACTGCCAGACGCGCGTGGCGCCGGCCCAGCGCGCGGCCGCCGACACGTGCATCAGCGCGCAGTCGGCTTCCGTGGCGGGCATGGCGGGTTCGGCAGCGGTTGTCACGTTGGAGCAAAGCACGGCCGTGACCAGCGTCTTGATATGGCCGCGCCCGGAATCGGCAAGCTCGGCCAGGCGGTCGTAGCCATCGAGCACGATCAGGCTGTCGCCTGCCCGTGGGTCGAGGTCCAGCGAATAAAGGTGGTCGCATTCGCAACGCATGGTGCCGCCGGCCACCGCCACGACGATGGCACTGGGCAGCGCCAGCCCGCAATCGTGGACGGCGTGGCGCAGACGGTCCAGATGCGCCTGGGCGCGATAGTCGCGGGCCGAATGCGCCGGCTCGGGGCCGGTCGACAGGGCCATCAACATGTCGGCCGACACGACCAGCGTATAGGCCTGCAACGTGGTGCGATACGTGGCCACCACGGCCCGGAGCCGATGCACCGCGCCGTGGTCTGCAGCGACCGCCCCCCGTGGGGCCGCAACCTGGATCTTGCTCATCCTGTCTCCTATCCCCTCGGTTCAGTCCGCTGCTGTCAGCCGGATCAGTCGCGCAGCAGCTGCTTGGCGATGATCAGTTGCTGGATCTGCGTGGTGCCTTCGTACAGGCGCAGCAGACGCACGTCGCGGTAGAACCGCTCGGCCTTGTATTCGGCGATGTAGCCGGCGCCGCCGTGGATCTGCACGGCGCGATCGGCCACGCGGCCCACCATTTCGGTACAGAACATCTTGGTGCAGGACGCCAGCATGCTCACTTCGGGGTCGCTCTGGCCGGCCGGCTTGGCGTCGTAGCGCTGGGCGCAGTCGCGCACCATCGACAGGCCTGCGTACAGTTCGGCCTGGCTGTCAGCCAGCATGGCCTGGATCAGCTGGAAGTCGCCAATCGGCTTGCCGAACTGCTTGCGCTCCTTCGCGTAGGCCACTGCATCGGTAATCAGGCGATGCGCCATGCCGCAAGCCAGCGCGGAGATATGCAGGCGGCCACGATCCAGCACCTTCATGGCCGTCTTGAAGCCCACGCCCGGCACGCCGCCGATGATATTCGCGGCCGGCACGCGCACGTTTTCCAGTACCACGTCGCACGTCTTGGTGCCACGCTGGCCCATTTTCTTGTCGGGCTTGCCCAGCGAGATGCCCGGGGTGTCGGCCGGCACGATGAACGACGAGATGCCCGAGGCACCCGGGCCGCCCGTGCGGGCCATCAGCGTGAAGGCGCCGGCGCGCGGCGCGTTGGTGATGAACCGCTTGGTGCCGTTGATGACATAGTGGTCGCCATCGAGATCCGCACGCATCTGCAGCGACGCGGCGTCGGAACCGGCGTTCGGCTCGGTCAGCGCGAAGGAGATGACCAGCTCGCCGCTGGCGATCTTGGGCAGGTAGGTCTGCTTCTGCTCCTCGGTGCCATCCATCAGGATTCCCTGCGAGCCAATGCCCACGTTGGTGCCGAAGACCGAGCGGAAGGCGAATGCCGTATGGCCGAGGTCATAGACCACATCGCATTCCTGCGACATCGACAGGCCGATACCACCGTAGTTTTCCGGGATGGAGATGCCGAACAGGCCCATCTCCTTCATGTCGGCCACGATGTCGGCCGGCACGTCATCGATTTCCTCGAGGGTATCTTCGGCCGGCTTCAGGCGCTCATCGATGAAACGCTGCACGGACGCGCGCAGCAGGGAAAAGGATTCGGCGTCGAGGGCCATGGCAGTCTCCGGGTGAGTCGGTACAACAACAATGGCCGCCAATGGTACGCCGACCATTGATTTTGACAATCCACGTCAACTTGGACAGAACCGTCAATATAATTTGACAATCGGCAAACGAGTCTCAATGATCACATTTCTTGCGAGCCAGCGTTTCACGCGTATAGCCGTGGCTTACCCGCAGTTGATGCTCGATCTCGTCGGCCTGGTCCAAGCAGGAGAACACCAGGTCGTCTCGGAATTTCTGCGTCACCCCCTTGAGTCGCGGGGCGTCATAGGAAATCTGCCGCGCGCGGCAGCGCAGGAACAGCAGCGTCTCCTCGGATGCCGTCCGCAATTGCGCCTGGTTGATGCGCTGGCACTGCACGAGATTGGGATCGCCCTCGGCCAGTGCGGCCGCGGCGGGCAGCCACAGCAAGGGTGCCAGCAGGAATGGCAGGAAGCGCGGATTGGACATTGAAAAGGGAGTTGAAAGGCACGGCGTTCAGAATCGCCCTGCATGATTGCGCAGCCGTGCGGCCCACGCAAGCCAGCCCGGTGACGGAGGTCAGGCCAGTCAGGATTTTCATGCCGGGACGGCGCGCTTTGTAAAAACTCTTTCCAGCCAATCAGACAATGCGGCGCAAAGCCGCTGGTGGCAAGGCATTTGCAACATGCCAGGGCGATTGTGAAAGCCGCCCCCCTTGGGTGACAGGCCGTTCCGCGCTACGCTAGGCGGGCACACGGGCCCGACTTGCGACGCCCCAGTCCGGCATGGCGGTTTTGCCGGTCCACGTCGTACCTCGCTCTCCTCGTCCGTATCCAGCGGCGCCCCCGCCGCCAAGTCAAGAACAGAAGGTCCTATGACAGACATCGCCTCCTCCGCCGTCAACGGCACGGCACCGTCCCCCGAAGAAACCAGAAAGCGCGTCTTTGCCATCGTGGCCGCGTCGTCCGGCAACCTCGTGGAGTGGTTCGACTTCTATATCTATGCCTTCAGCGCGATCTATTTCGCGCCGGCCTTCTTCCCGAAGGGCGACCCCACGGCACAGCTCCTGAACACCGCCGGGGTGTTTGCGGCGGGCTTCCTGATGCGACCGATCGGCGGCTGGCTATTTGGCCGCATCGCGGACCGCAACGGCCGCAAGAATTCGCTGCTGATCTCGGTGGTCATGATGTGCTTCGGCTCGCTGCTGATCGCCTGCCTGCCCACCTACGACACCATCGGCAACTGGGCGCCGGCGCTGCTGCTGGTGGCGCGCCTGCTGCAGGGCCTGTCGGTCGGCGGCGAATACGGCACCACCGCCACGTACATGAGCGAAGTGGCGCTCAAGGGCCGCCGTGGCTTCTTCTCGTCGTTCCAGTACGTGACGCTGATCGGCGGCCAGCTGCTGGCTGTGCTGGTCATTGTGCTGCTGGAGCAGTTGCTGACCGAAGCCGAACTGAAATCCTACGGCTGGCGCATCCCGTTCGTGGTGGGCGCCATCACCGCCGTGGTGGCCCTGTTGCTGCGCCGCACGCTGCATGAGACCACCACCGCGCAGCAGCGCAACAGCAAGGGCGCCGGCACGGTGAGCGAGATCTTCCGCCATCACAAGGCCGCGTTCTTCACGGTGCTCGGCTACACGGCTGGCGGTTCGCTGATCTTCTACACGTTCACCACGTACATGCAGAAGTTCCTGGTCAACACGGCCCACCTGCCGATTAAGACCACCAGCTACGTGATGACGGTCTGCCTGTTCCTCTACATGTGCATGCAGCCGTTCTTCGGCGCGCTGTCCGACCGCATCGGCCGCCGCCACAACATGATGCTGTTCGGCGCGCTGGGCGCCATTGCCACGGTACCGATCCTGACCGCGCTGAAGACGGTGTCGAGCCCCGAAATGGCTGGCCTGCTGATCTGCGTGGCGCTGGCCATCGTCAGCTTCTACACGTCGATCAGCGGCATCGTGAAGGCCGAGATGTTCCCGCCCGAAGTGCGCGCGCTGGGCGTGGGCCTGGCCTACGCCATCGCCAACGCGCTGTTCGGTGGCACGGCCGAATACGTGGCGCTGGCCCTGAAAAAGGCAGGCCAGGAGGACACGTTCTACTGGTATGTCACGGTCATGATGGTGATTGCATTCCTGGTCAGCCTGCGCCTGCCGCGCCAGGCGAAGTACCTGCACCACGAGCACTGAGTCTCCGGAGCCGGGACGCACATCCTCGCCGTCATGGCAAACTGAGGGGCCTTCGGGCCCCTTTTTCATTCCCGCCCCAGTCTCGTCATGGATCTCAACGCCCTGCGCCTGTTCGTCGATATCGTCGACGCCGGCAACCTCAGCGCCGCCGCGCGCAAGCTCAAGATGACGCGCGCCAATGTCAGCTATCACCTGAAAGCGCTGGAGGAAGAACTGGGCGTGCAGCTGCTGCGCCGGACCACGCGCCACGTGGAACCCACGCCCGTCGGCGCCGGACTCTACGAGCATGGCCGCAACATCCTGGGCGAAGTGGCGGCGGCCAATGCGCTGATCAGCAGCATGGGCAAGAGCCTGCAGGGCCATGTGCGGCTGTCGGTACCCACCGGCCTGGGGCACGCCATGCTGTCGCCGCTGCTGGTGCAGTTCAAGCAGCGCTATCCAGACATCACGCTCGACGTGGTGTTCGACAACCGCATCCACAACCTCGTATCCGAGGATGTCGAGGTGGCGCTGCGCATCATCTCGACCCCGCCCGATTCGGTCGTGGCCACAGAGATCGGCACGGTCGACTGGATTGTCTGCGGCGCCCCCGCCTATCTGGCGGGCCGGTCGAAGCCGACAGTGCTGGCCGACCTTGGCGCCCATGCCATCGTCTGCGCATCGCCGATTGGCCAGAAACTGAAGGCTTCGGGTATCCGCCAAGCCACCGGGGAGCGCGAGCAGGTGGTGCTGGCGCCCACGCTAAGCTCAGAGAACTTCGCGTTCCTGAAGGATGCGGTGGTCAGCGGGCTCGGCATCGGCATTTTTCCGCTCTATGCGGTGGGCAGGGATCTGGCGGACGGCACACTCGTGCCGCTGCTGGCCGACTATCGCATCAGCGTGTTCGGCAGCAAGCTCTACATGTTGACGATGCCCAACCGCTACCAGACCATGGCCACGCGCTATCTGCTGACCTTCCTGAAGACCGAGCTGCAGGCAATCTGGCCTCGCATGCCCGGCGACAGTGCCTATAGTGAGAACACTCAGGACTAAACCGCGACCACCCGCGCGGGAAGGAAGACGATCATGGCAATGGCAGGCACCCTGGCTGGCCGGCTCAGCCGCATGAACAGCCGGTTCGACATCATTCGTCACCCCTACAGTCTCAGCAGCATGGCCACGGCGCACGCGGCCCATGTCCCGGGGCACCGTCTGGCCAAGACGTTGCTGCTGGAGGATGAAGGCGGCTACGTGGCCGCCGTGATCCCGTCGAACCACCATCTGCAGCTATCGACCCTCTGCGAGATGACGGGCCGCAAGCTGGTGCTGGCGCACGAGGACGAAATCCGCGAAGTCTTCAAGGATTGCGATCTCGGCGCCATCCCGCCGTGCGCGATGTCGTACGGCATGCAGACCTATGTCGACGAAAGCCTGTTCGCCGAACCGGAAATCTGGTTCGAGGCGGGCGACCACCTGGAGCTGGTCCACATGGACCGCGACCAGTTCATGATGCTGATGGAAGACGCACAGCGCGGCAAGTTCTCGCGCGTGATGATGTCGTAGCCCTCCTCCTGGCGTTTCACGCCCCTGGCAGCGTCGCCGCAATGGCGACGCTGTCGTCTTTCAGGTCCACCCCGGACCTGCCCAGCGCCACCGCCCCACGTAGCAAAAACGCCAGACGGTCGGCCGCCTGCGCGTACGACAGCCCTTCCGGCCGCACGTTCGAGATGCAGTTGCGCTCCGCATCGGTACGCCCCACGCGCGGATCGTAGGTCAGGTAGATCCCGAGGCTATCGGGCGAACTGAGCCCGGGGCGCTCGCCGATCAGCATCACCACCTGGCGCGCATGCAGCCGTTCGCCAATCTCGTCGCCCAGCGCCACGCGCGCCTGCCGGGCCACCACCACCGGGCCGATGCGCCATGACGGCAGCCGCGCCAGCACGGCCTGCAGCAGCGGCACAGCGTGCCGTTGCGCCGCCAGCGCGGACAGGCCATCGGCAATCACGAACAGCGCGTCGCACGGTTGGGTATCGACGGCCAGCGCAGCAAGACTGTCATCGTCGAGCCGGCGGCCCAGGTCCGGGCGACGCAGGTACTGGTCGCGGTCGTGCGCGGCGCTATGGGCATGCACCACGCTCAGGCCAGCGGCTTGCAGTGCGGCGTCGATGGCCTGGGCATCCAGCGGCAGGTGTACCGCGTCGCGCGCCTGCGCATGGGCCAGGCCGAACGCGAGCACGGTTTCGGTGGTCTGGGCATGGCCCGTGCGGCCGATGGCTACGCGGGCGCGCGTGAACTGGCGCAGGCGGCGCCAGGGGTCGGCGGAATCTTCTGGGGGCGCTGGGCGGTTTGGCATGGCGTCTCCTGGATCGGGGTCAGAGCGATTCGGCCATGGCCAGCAGCGGCTGGCGCGCGGAAGGTGGCAGCAGGCGGCCGGCGCTGTCCAGCATGCCCATGCGCTGCAGCCAGGCCTCGAACTCGGGTGCGGGCCGCAGGCCCAGCACTTCGCGTAGGTACAGCGCATCGTGGAACGACGTGCTCTGGTAGTTCAGCATGATGTCGTCGGCGCCGGGCACGCCCATGATGAAGTTGATGCCGGCCACGCCGAACAGCGTCAGCAGCGTGTCCATGTCGTCCTGGTCGGCCTCGGCGTGGTTCGTGTAGCAGACGTCGCAGCCCATCGGCACGCCCAGCAGCTTGCCGCAGAAATGATCTTCCAGGCCGGCCCGGATGATCTGCTTGCCATCGTAGAGGTACTCGGGCCCGATAAAGCCCACCACCGTGTTGACCAGTAACGGCTCGAAGCGCCGCGCCACGGCATAGGCGCGGGTCTCCATGGTCTGCTGGTCCACGCCGTGGTGGGCGTTGGCCGACAGCGCGCTGCCCTGGCCGGTCTCGAAATACATGACGTTGTTGCCCACCGTGCCGCGCGCCAGCGACAACGCGGCCTGCCGCGCCTCGTCAAGCAGCGCCAGCGAGATGCCGAACGCCGCGTTGGCGGCCTGGCTGCCGGCCACGGACTGGAACACCAGGTCGACCGGCGCGCCCTGCTCCATGGCCCGCAGCGTATGGGTGACGTGGGTCAGCACGCACGATTGCGTGGGCACGTCGTAGCGGGCCCGGATGTCGTCGATCAGCTTCAGCAGCGTGACGATGGCGCCCAGGTTGTCGCTGGCCGGATTGACGCCGATCGTGGCGTCGCCGCACCCGTAGAGCAGCCCGTCGACGATGGACGCCGCGATGCCGCGCGGGTCGTCGGTCGGATGGTTGGGCTGCAGCCGCACGGCCAGCCGGCCGGCCAGGCCGATGGTGCCGCGAAAGCGCGTGACCACGCGGCATTTGCGCGCCACGGCCACCAGGTCCTGGTTGCGCATCAGCTTGCTGACGGCCGCCGCCATCTCGGGGGTGATACCGGGTGCCACCCGTGCCAGCGTGGCCGAATCGGTCTCGTGGCGCAGCAGCCAGTTGCGGAAGTCGCCCACGGTCAGGCTGGCGATCTCGGCAAAGCCCGCCGCGTCGTGGCTGTCGACGATCAGCCGCGTGACCTCGTCGTCCTCGTAGGGCACCAGGGCTTCGGTCAGGCAGCGGGCCAGCGGCATCTCGGCCAGCGCCATGCGGGCCGCCATCCGTTCTTCCTCGGTGGCGGCGGCGATACCGGCCAGCGCGTCGCCCGATCGCGCCGGGCTGGCGCGGGCCAGCAGCGTGCGCAGGTCGGCAAACACGTGCCGGCGGACGCCGACGGTGTGGGTGAAGGCCATGGTACGCGGTCTCCTGGCGCGGCTGCGCCGTCTTCTGCTCCCCAATATAGGCCACGGCGGCGACGCAAGTTTCGCGCCCGGCACGGCAAGATCGCTTGTCTGCTCAAGCTGTCTTGCCATTGTTACGCGCCACGTCGACAATCCGCCTACTCATTCCAAATCAATCGTGTTCAGCCGAGACATGCCGCAGCTGGAAAACCCGGAAGACCGCGCCGACCATGGCGCCATGAAAGACGCCACATCCTCGTCCCCCCCAACGTCCCCGTCGTCAGCCGGCACCCGCCTGGTGCCGGGAAGCTGGTTTAGCGTCACGGCGGTGTCATATGTACTGACCGGCGGCGCGCTGCTGCTGGTCATGCATGCCAACCTGGTGGCAGCGCTGCTGGCCGGGCTGCTGCTGTACTCGCTGGTCGACGTGCTGGCGCCCCGCCTGACCCATTCCCGGCGCGACGCGCTGGCCGTGGCCATCCTGTCCGCCATCATCCTGCTGGTACTGACCGGTGGCATCTGGGCACTGGTGCATTTTCTGAACGTGGACAGCGCCACCCTCGAGCGGTTGCTTGACCATGCCGCCGACATCATCGACCAGTCCCGCACCCAGTTACCCACTTGGCTGAGCGATTACCTGCCCAGTGGCACCGAGGAACTGGTCACCACGTTGCTGGGGGCCATGCGCGAGCATGCCCAGATGGCGCAGCGGCTGGGCACCGATATCCTCCGCACCCTGCTGCACATCGTGCTTGGCCTGATCATCGGCGCCATGGTGGCGCTGTACCGCGCCATCTCGCGGCCCAACCGCCGGCCGCTGGCCAGCGCGCTGATCAACCGCGCGAGCACGCTGCAGCGGTCGTTCGCCCAGTTCATCTTCGCCCAGATCCAGATCTCGTCGATCAACACCATCCTGACGTCGATCTACCTGCTGGTGGCGCTTCCGCTGTTCAACCAGCACCTGCCGCTGTCCAAGACGCTGGTGGCCATCACCTTTATCGCCGGGCTGCTGCCGGTGCTGGGCAACCTGATCTCGAACACGGCCATCGTGATTGCGTCGCTGTCGGTGTCGCTGCCGATTGCCGTCGTGTCGCTGTTCTTCCTGGTGGTGATCCACAAGCTCGAATACTTCCTGAACGCCCGCATCATCGGCGCGCGTATACAGGCGGCCGCGTGGGAGCTGCTGACGGTGATGCTGGTGATGGAAACGCTGTACGGCATCCCTGGCGTGATCGCCGGGCCCATCTTCTACGCGTATGTGAAGCGCGAACTGTCGACGTCCGGGCTGGTGTAGCCCGCCGCGCCAAGTCACTGATTCCATTGGGAACGGGTACGCAGCAACTGGTACGACCAATTACGGTCGATTGCGGCCCATTGCGGCCATTAGCGCGCCCGCCCCGTTCCCCGGCGGCGCCGCTCAGGCGCTTTCGCCGTCCACCTTGCTGCGCACGAAGTCGATATGGGTCTGCATGGCCGTGCGCGCCTCTTCGGGCCGCCGCGTCAGGATCGCCTCGCATAGCGTGCGGTGCTGGCGCAGCAGCAGGTCCGACGATTCGTCGTCCGCCTCGCGCAAGCCGGTGCCGTTGATCGTGATGTGCTCGCGCAACATGCCGATCACGCTGGTATGCAGGTGCAGGAACATGGTGTTGTGCGACGCCTGCGCGATGGCGTCGTGCAGCTTCGCGTCGGCATCGGCTTCGGCGGCCTTGTCGTCGGTCTTGCGCGAGCGCTCCAGTTCCTTCAGCAGCCCACGTATACGTTTCAGGTCCGCGGCGTCCGCGCGCAGCGCGGCAAAGTAGGCGGTGGCGCCCTCCAGCACGCGGCGAAACTCCAGGATGTCGTCGCGCAGGGCAGGATGGTCGGCCACCAGCTGGCCCCAGGGCGATGCAATGCCGGTACGCAGCTGATCGGTGACGTATACGCCGGCGCCGCGCCGGCTCTGCAGCAGCCCGCGTGCCGCCAGCCGCTGGATCGCCTCGCGGATCGTGTTGCGCGCCACCGCGTACTGCTCGGCCAACACGCGTTCGGCGGGCAGGCGGGTGCCAACGGGCCACGTGCCGTCCAGCAACGCGGTCTCCAGCCTGCGCATGACGTCTTCCACGCGGTTGCGTGCGCTGCCCCCCATCGATCCCTTCCCCAGTCCCCTTTCGTCGGCCCCGCCAAGCCAGATTGGTCCAACCAATTTGTACTCCGGCGCGAGAGCGGGAATTATGCGCTCAAAAATGCCGCAAAGCGCGTGACCCGCAGCGGCGCCATACCGGAGGCAGACAATGCAATCCAGGCAATACCCGACGACCGTCCCGCAACAGGTCTATCTGTTCGGCACCTGTCTCGTCGACCTGTTCGTTCCGCAAGCCGGCCTCGACGCCGTGCGCCTGCTGGAGCGCGAAGGCCTGACCGTCCACTTTCCACGCGGCCAGAGCTGCTGCGGCCAGCCCGCGTACAGCAGTGGCAATCCCGAGCAGGCCCGCAAGGTGGCCCGCGCACAACTGGAACTGTTCCGTGAGCCCTGGCCGATCATCGTGCCGTCGGGGTCGTGCGGCGGCATGATGCGCCACCACTGGCCCACGCTGTTCGCCGATGACCCGGAGGCCGCACGGCTGGCTACCGACATCGCCGGGCGGGTCTACGAACTGGCGGAATTCCTGCTCAATGTGCTGCATGTGCGCTTTGACGACGTGCCGGCCGGCGATCACGAACGGGTGGTGCTGCATACCTCGTGCGGCGCACGCCGCGAAATGGGTACGCGTGCCCACGGCGTGGCGCTGGTCGATGCGCTGCCGGGCGTGACCCGCGTCGAGCACGTGCGGGAATCGGAATGCTGCGGCTTTGGCGGCACGTTCTCACTCAAGCACGCCGATATCTCGGGCGCCATGGTGCGCGACAAGGTGGCCTCCGCCTGCGCCACCGGCTGCGACCGCCTGGTGTCCGCCGACTGCGGCTGCCTGCTCAATATCGGCCACGCCGCCGCCCATGCGGGCGCGCCGCTGCCGGTGGAGCACCTGGCGTCGTTCCTCTGGCGCCGTACCGGAGGTGCCGCATGACCGCCATGACCGCGCGCGAGCGCATGCTGGGCCGTCTGCGCGCCGCCGTGCCCACTTCCGGATCGACCCTGGCCCCGGACACTGCTGCCCTGGATCGCCGTATCGACGACCATTTCGACGCTCGGCGTGGCGCGCGCCCGTCGGTTGCCGCCTTGGTGGAATCGATGCAGGCCGCGCTGAGCGCGTCGCATGCCGAGGTGCTCTGTACCGACGCGGCAGGCTGGCCCGCATGGGTCGCCTCGCGGCTGGCCGCGGACGGCGTGCGCCGGCTGCTGCTGGACACGGGCCGCCCCGAAGGCGCTGCGCTGGCCCGGGCGCTGCCCGCCGGCATCGCCACGCTGGATTTCGACCGCCCGATCGAGGCGTGGAAAGCCGAGTTGTTCGATACGGTCGACGCCGGCTTCACGGTGGCCCGTTCGGGCCTGGCCGCCACCGGCACGCTGGTGCTGGCGCCCGATGCCGGGTCGCCGCGCACGATGTCGCTGGTGCCGCCCGTCCATATCGCGCTGGTGTACGCCTCGACGCTGCATCCAGACCTGCATAGCGCCGTGCGCGCCGAACGCTGGACCGATGGCATGCCCACCAACCTGGTGATGGTGTCGGGTCCGTCCAAGACCTCCGACATCCAGCAGACGCTGGCCTACGGGGCGCATGGCCCCCGCCAGCTCTGGGTAGTCATCGTCAACGACCTCGTTGGAGGCCACGCGCAATGAGCCAGCAGCCCCTTCACTTCGTTCCCACCGCCGACTTCCGCGCCCGGGCGCGCGAAGCGCTCGATGATCCCAAGCTGCGCCAGAGCTTTCGCGGCGCGATGGATTTCCTGCAGCAGAAGCGCGCCGTGCAGTTTCCCGACGGCGACGAACTGGAACACCTGCGCGACCTGGGCGAAGCGGTGCGCCAGCATGCGCTGGCCAACCTGCCCGACCTGCTCACCCAGCTCGAAGCCAACCTGACGAAGTCCGGCGTACAGGTGCATTGGGCCGAGACGGCCGAAGAGGCCAACGCGATCATCCATCGCATCGCCCAGACCCACGCCGCCAGGCGCGTGATCAAGGGCAAGTCGATGGCCAGCGAGGAAATGGAGCTGAACCATTACCTGGCCGAGCGCGGCATCGACTGTGTCGAGTCGGACATGGGCGAGTACATCGTCCAGATGGCCGGCGAAAAGCCGTCGCACATCGTCATGCCGGCGATTCACAAGACCAAGGCCGACATCGCCACGCTCTTCGAGCAGAACATCCCGGACACGCCCTACACCGAAGACGTCGACGCGCTGATCCAGACCGGCCGGCGCGCGCTGCGCCAGGCGTTCGTGCAAGCCGACATCGGCCTGTCGGGCGTCAACTTCGCGGCCGCCGACACCGGCACGCTGTGGCTCGTCGAGAACGAGGGCAACGGCCGCCTTTCCACGACCGTGCCCAACGTGCACGTGGCCGTCATGGGCATGGAGAAAGTGGTGGCCAGCCTGGCGCATATCGTGCCGCTGTCGAGCCTGCTGACGCGCTCGGCCACGGGCCAGGCCATCACCACCTACTTCAACCTGATTTCCGGCCCGCGCCAGCCCGGCCAGCAGGACGGCCCGCGCGAAGTGCACCTGGTGCTGCTCGACAACGGCCGCAGCCAGGCCTATGCCGATGCACAGTTGCGCGCCACGCTGCAGTGCATTCGCTGCGGCGCCTGCATGAATCATTGCCCGGTCTATACGCGCATCGGCGGCCATGCCTACGGCACGACCTACCCGGGCCCGATCGGCAAGATCATTTCGCCCCACCTGCTGGGCCTCGATGCCACGGCCGACCTGCCCACCGCATCGAGCCTGTGTGGCGCCTGCGGCGAAGTGTGCCCGGTGCGCATTCCGATTCCGCAGTTGCTGGTGCGCCTGCGCACCGAAGCGAACCGCAACCCCGACGAAGCCGTGCCGCACCCACTGAAGGGCCAGGGCGCCAAGTACAGCAAGCGCGAACACCTGGTGTGGCGCTTCTGGAGCGGGGCCTTCGCGCACCCGGCCGCCTATCGCGTGTTCCGCTGGGCCGCCACGCGGCTGCGCGCCTTCACGCCGGCGGCGCAGATGGGCTGGACCCAGCACCGCAAGCCGCTGACGCCCGCGCCCAAGAGCCTGTCGGACCTGCTGGCCGAGCGGAACCAGCCCGAGTAGCCGCGCCGGCTCCGGCGCCGCCACCTACAAGAATTCAAGAACTTAAACACCAACGAGGAGACATCCCGTGCAACCCTGGACCCAGCTATACACGCCGCTGGGCAGCCTCTGGCTGTCCGCGCTCGCAGCAGCCGTACCCATCCTGTTCTTCTTCGTCGCGCTGGCCGTGTTGCGCATGAGGGGCCATGTGGCGGCCGCCGTCACCCTGGCGCTCGCGCTGGTCGTGGCGATCTTCGCCTACGGCATGCCTGCGCAGCAGGCGTTTGCCGCCGCGGGCTTCGGCTTTGCCTACGGGCTGTGGCCGATTGCCTGGATCATCGTCACGGCGGTGTTCCTGTACAAGATCGTCGTGAAGACCGGCCAGTTCGACGTGATCCGCGCGTCGGTGCTGTCGATCACCGACGACCAGCGCCTGCAGATGCTGCTGATCGGCTTCGCGTTCGGCGCGTTCCTGGAAGGCGCGGCAGGCTTCGGCGCGCCGGTGGCCATTACCGCCGCGCTGCTGGTGGGCCTAGGCTTCAATCCGCTGTACGCGGCAGGGCTCTGCCTGATCGCCAACACGGCGCCGGTGGCCTTTGGCGCGATGGGCATCCCCATCATCGTGGCCGGTCAGGTCACGGGTATCGACCCGATGCACATCGGCGCGATGGCCGGCCGGCAACTGCCGCTGCTGTCGCTGGCCGTGCCGTTCTGGCTGGTGTTCATGATGGACGGCTGGAAGGGCGTGCGCGAGACGTGGCCCGCCGCGTTCGTGGTGGGTGGCAGCTTCGCGGTGACCCAGTACTTCACGTCGAACCACATCGGGCCTGAACTGCCGGACATCACGTCGGCACTGGTCAGCCTGATTGCGCTGGCTTCGTTCCTGCGCGTGTGGCAGCCGCGTTCGGCTTCGCAGGCGGCGCGCGGCACGGCCGGCGGCACGATGTCTGGCGGCACGGTGGCCATGGCAGGCTTTGGCGGCGGCATGGGTGCCCCATCGCGCCGCAAGCCATCGCCGTACACGTTTGGCCAGACCGTGCGCGCCTGGGCGCCGTTCGGCATCCTGACGGCCATCGTCACGGTGTGGAGCCTGCCGTCGTTCAAGGCGCTGTTTGCCGGCAACGGGGCACTGGCTGGTTCGGTGCTGAAGTTCAAGGTGCCGATGCTGGACCAGCTCGTCATCAAGGCCGCGCCGATCGTGGCATCGCCCAAGCCCTACGAGGCCGTGCTGAAGCTCGACCTGCTGTCGGCCGTGGGCACGGCGATCCTGCTGACGGCGATCATTTCGGTGCTGCTGCAGCGCATGAAGCCGCGCGACGCCATCCTGACCTTCGTCGAGACGCTGCTGGAACTGCGCCGCCCGGTGCTGTCGATCGGCCTGGTGCTGGCGTTTGCCTTCGTAGCCAACTACTCGGGCATGTCGTCCACGCTGGCGCTGCTGCTGGCCGGCACCGGCGCCGCGTTCCCGTTCTTCTCGCCGCTGCTGGGCTGGCTGGGCGTGTTCCTGACGGGCTCGGATACGTCGTCGAACGCGCTGTTCTGCTCGCTGCAGCACACCACGGCCCACCAGATCGGCGTATCGGACACGCTGCTGGTGGCCGCCAACACCACCGGCGGCGTGACGGGCAAGATGATCTCGCCGCAATCGATCGCGGTAGCCTGCGCGGCAACGGGCCTGGTGGGCAAGGAATCGGAACTGTTCCGCTTCACGGTCAAGCACAGCCTGCTGTTCGCGTTCATCGTGGGCGTGATCACGATGATCCAGGCCTACTGGCTGACGGGGATGATTCCGGGGTAAGTGTCATCGCTGGGGGTTGGTTCCCCTCTCCCATGCAGTGGGAGAGGGGTCGGGGGGGGAGGGCGCTGAGGTTCACATTGCGAATTGTCGCTGGTTGAACCGCTCGCCCTCTCCCCCAGCCCCACTCCCGCCTGCGGGAGAGGGGAGCAATCCCGCGCGCCACCTCAATCGTTCGCCGCCTCTCTGGGCAGGAACGCATTGCCCTCGGTCAGCGGCGCATACCGGTAAGTCGCCGGCGTGCGGCTCAGCTTGACCGGGGCGCCCAGCCCCTTGTAGCCGCCAGGCATCTCCACCACCATCTCGCGGTGCGCGGTGTGCGGATGCGTCAGCGCGTCGGGCACCGACAGCACGGGCGCGCATGGCACGCCGGCCGCCGACAGTTCGTCGGCCAGCGCCTTGCCGTCCCACGCCGCCAGCTTCGATTCCAGCGTGCCTTTCAGCTGTGCCCGGTTGACCGAACGCGCGCCGGCCGTGGCAAAGCGCTCGTCGTCGGCCAATTCCGCCACGCCGATGTGCGCGCACAAGATGCGGAACTGCCGGTCGTTGCCCACGGCCAGGAAGATCGGATCGGTCGCCGTGGCCACCGTGTCGTACGGGTAGATGTTGGGGTGTGCGTTGCCGGTGCGGCCCGGGGTCTTGCCGTTCATGAACCAGTTGGCCGCATGCGGATGCAGCAGCGACAGGCCCGAGTCATACAGCGCCGCCTCGACGAACTGCCCGCGCCCGCTGCGCTCGCGCTCCTGCAGCGCCAGCAGCACGCCCAGCGCCGCATTCAAACCCGTCACCATGTCGACCACCGGCAAACCCACGCGCAGCGGGTCGCGGTCGGCTTCGCCGTTGATGCTCATGATGCCGGCCATCGCCTGAATGGCGGCGTCGTAGCCGGGCAGGCCGCCCAGCGGGCCATCGGCACCGAAGCCCGACACGCGGCAATGCACCAGGCGCGGAAAACGCTGCGACAGCGCGTCGTAGCCCAGCCCCCATTTCTCCATCGTGCCGGTCTTGAAGTTCTCGACCAGCACATCGGCATCGGCCAGCAGGGCCAGTAGCACTGCGCGGTCGGCGTCGGCGGTCAGGTCCAGCTTCATCACGCGCTTGTTGCGATTCAGGCCGAAGTAGTACGACGCCACGCCGTCGCGGAACGGCGGGCCCCAGGTGCGCGTGTCGTCGCCCTGCGGGGGTTCGATCTTGAGCACGTCGGCCCCGTGGTCACCCAGGATCTGCCCGCAGAACGGGCCGCCCAGGATGCGTGACAAATCCACTACGCGGATGCCGGCCAGCGCGCCGCTCTTGCCGGATTGGGATGGCGTCATGTCTCTTCCTTGTGATGCTGTTGTCGTTATGTCAGTCCAGCTGTGCGCCGGATTTCTGCACGACGGCACGCCACTTGCCGACCTCGGCCTTCACGAAGTTGCCCAGCTGTTCCGGCGACGTGGACGGCGCCAGTTCCAGCCCCTGCGCCAGCAGCGTCTTGCGGACTTCAGGCTGCTGCAGCGCGTCGGCGAACGCATGGTTCAGCTTGCCGATGACGGCGGGCGGCGTTCCTGCCGGTGCCACCACGCCAAAGAATACCGAAACATCGAACCCGGCAACACCCTGCTCGGCCACCGTCGGCACGTCGGGCAGCGCCTGCGAGCGGCCCTTGGTGGTCACGCCCAGCGCGCGCACCTTGCCGCTCTTGATGAACGGCAGCGCGGTCAGCACGTCGGTGAAGGTCATGCTCACCTGCCCGCCCAGCAGGTCGTTCAGCGCCGGGCCGGTGCCCTTGTACGGCACGTGCTGGAAGTCGGTGCCGGCCAGGTTGTTGAACAGCACCCCGGCCAGGTGCGACGACGCCCCGTTGCCCGACGACGCATAGCTGAGCTTGCCCGGATGCGCCTTGCCATAGGCAATCAGCTCCTGCACGTTCTTCGCGGGCACGGCCGGATTCACCACCAGCACATTGGGCAACTGCCCGATCTGGATCACCGGTGCAAAGCTCTTGACCGGGTCGTAGTTGATCTTGCGATACAGGCTCACGTTGATCGCCAGCGGCGCCGACGTGCCGAACATCAACGTGTAGCCGTCAGGCTCGGCCCGTGCCACCACCTCGGCACCGATGTTGCCGCCCGCGCCGGCGCGGTTTTCCACCACCACGGGCTGGCCCAGGCTGTTTTTCAGCGCGGCGGCCAGCGTCCGGGCCATCGCATCGGTAGGGCCGCCCGGCGGGTAGGTCACCACCAGCATGATCGGCTTGCTCGGGAAATCCTTCTGCGCGAAGGCGGGGGTAGCCGTTGCAAACAGCGTGCAGGCGGCCATCGAGGCAAAGGCGGCCAGGGCCGCGCGGCGGTGGCATTGGGGCATGATGCGTTGTCTCCGGTGAAGCTTTTTATATGGGGCGCGCGATTCGGGTTAAGGGTTGGGGCGCGCGCCCGTTCAGAACAGCAGACTGTGGAACGTCAGAACACGTTGACCTGGTCGACCTGGCCAGCCGCGCGCACCACGCCATCGGCGGGCGGTGCCACGGTGTCGGCCAGCCAGTCGGGTTCGGCGCCACCGCCCAGCGGGTCTTGTGGCAGTACGCGATGGGTCAGCACCGCCTGCGCCAGACGCATGCGGCGCACCGAGCCGATCCGGCCCGCTTCCCAGGCCATGGCCACGGCGCTGGTCACGTGGTACAGGGCCGAGGCGGCTTGGCGGGCCAGCACGTCGCCATCGGCACCGGCATCGGCGGCACGCGCGGCCAGTGCGGCGGCATTGGCGATGGCCGCGGTAAAGACTTCGTGCGCCTGTGCCTGCATCGGCGTGTCCTGCAGCAGCGCGGTCAGATGGGCCTGCAGCACCGGCAGCGAACCCTCGCGGCGAATCGCGCGCAAGACGTCGAGCGCCACGATGTTGCTGGTGCCCTCCCAGATCGATCCCAGATGGGCGTCGCGCACCAGACGCGGATCGCTCCATTCCTCGATGTAGCCGCAGCCGCCGCGAATCTCCATCGCATCGCCGGTCACCTTGCGGGCGTCGCGGCAGGCGCGGAACTTGATCAGCGGCGTCAGGATGCGCATCAGCGGATAGGCGTCGGCCTCGCCCGCATCGGCGCGACGCAGCGCCTCGGCGGTCTGGAACACCATCGTGCGGGCCTGCTCGGTGGGCAGCGTGAGCTTGAGCAGTTGGCGGCGCATCAGCGGCATGTCGGCCAGCCGCTTGCCAAAGGCACGGCGCTCGCGGGCGATGAACTGCCCCTCGGTCAGCGCGCGGCGCATCAGGCCCGCCGCCCGCACGCCATTCGACAGCCGCGAGTTGTTGATCATGTCGGCCATCTGCACGAAGCCACGGCCCAGTTCACCCACCAGGTGCGCGTGCGCGCCCTCCAGCCGGATTTCGCCGCTGGCCATCGAGCGCGTACCAAGCTTGTCCTTGAGACGGATGATCCGGTAGTGGTTGGCGCTGCCGTCCGCCAGCGTGCGCGGCAGCAGGAACAGCGACACGCCCTTGATGCCGTCGACCGCCGTCCCATCGGCCTCCTCGACACGCGCCAGCACCATGGCCAGCGCGGCGTCGGGGTTGGAGCAGAACCACTTGTCGCCCACCAGACGCCAGCCGCCTTCGGCGCTGTCGTCGCGAATGGCTCGCGTGGCCGTGGCCGCCACATCGGAACCCGCGCCCTGTTCGGTCATGAACATCGCGCCCTGGTACAGGTCGTCGAACACCTGCGTGGTCAGGTTGGGCAGGAATCGGTCGACCAGCGCCGGGTCGCCGAACTTGCGCAGCGTGCGCGTCAGCGAATCGGTCATCGACAGCGGGCAGCACAGGCCGAATTCGGCCTGCACGAACAGATAGGTCAGCGCGTACTTGGCTGCCGGCGGCATCGGCTTGTCCCAGCCCAGCACCCCGCCGCGATGCGACGCGGCGGCCAGGCCGAACTCCGAAAACGCCACGCGTTCCAGTTCGACGTACGCCGGATGCTTGTGGATGCGCTGGTCGTCCAGCCCGGTGCGCGTGCGGTGCGACAGCGTCGGCGGCTCGTGGTCGGCCACGTTGGCCAGTTCGTCGAGCACGCCGCCAGCCAGCGCGCCCATGCGCTCCAGGTGCGGCAGCAGGTGAGTGAACAGGTCGGCCGGTAGGTATAGCGGCAGCAGCGCACGCAGGTCGGGGTCCGCCGTGAACAGGCTCGATCCGTGGCGGTCGGGCACCGGATGGGCGTCTGGCTGGGCTTGAGGCTGGCTGAAAGGTGCGGGTGGCGATGCGGCGGGGCGGGTGGCGCTGGTCGGCATGCGGTGTCTCCGTTGGCTCCCTGCCCTGCAGAACGGGGCGGGATGGTTTGGGATCCATTATTTGATCGCCAGCGATTCGCGTCCAATTCTAAAATTGGCTTGATCAATACGAAATTTGTATCGCCATGGAATTCCGTCACCTGCGTTACTTCCTCGTGCTGGCCGAGGAACTGCATTTCGGCCGCGCCGCCCGGCGTCTGTCGATTTCCCAGCCGCCGCTGTCGCTCAACATCCAGCAACTCGAGGCCTCGGTGGGCGCGCGCCTGTTCGAGCGCGACAGTCGCGGGGTACGCCTGACCGCCGCCGGCCGGGCATTTCAGGAATCGGCTATCGCCCTGCTGGCACAGGCCGAATCGGCGCGGCTGCTGGCGCGCGAGATCGAGGCTGGCGCGGTAGGCCGCCTGCGGGTGGGCTTTGTGGGGTCGATGCTGTATCGCGGGCTGCCGCAGCGGCTGCAGGAATTCCAGCGGCGCTATCCGGGCATCCATGTGGCGCTGACCGAACTCAATTCGCAGGAACAGATAGACGCGCTGCTGCATGGCGAGCTTGATGCGGGCTTTGTCCACACCAGCCGGGTGCCCGATGAACTGGCGGCTACGCTGGCGCATTCCGAACCGTTCGTCTGCTGCATGCCGGCCGACCACCCGCTGACCGCCAGCGACATGGTGGCGCTGACCGACCTGCGCGGCGAGCCATTCGTGCTGTTTTCGCGCAAGGCGTCGCCCGACTACTACAGCCGCATCTTCGACATGTGCGCCGCGCAAGGCTTCTATCCCCGGATCCGGCACGAGGTGCGCCACTGGTTGTCGGTGGTGTCGCTGGTATCGCAGGGCATGGGCGTGGCCGTGGTGCCGGCCGCCATGGCGCGATCCGGCATGGCGGGGGCGGCATTTCGGCCGCTGGCCGACGCCACGGTGCCGTCGGAGGTCTATTGTGTGTGGAAGCAGGCACCCGATCATCCAGCGCGCGACCATTTCGTGGCGACCGTCAGGACGGCGGCGGACCAAGCCGGCATCTAGCGGCGGAACGCAAGCGCGGGGCAAAAGAAAAAGCCACCGGCCCAAGGGCCAGTGGCTCTGAAGTACGCGTGGAACGGGGTGTTCAGCGTGCGTGCAGCTTATGCCGGGGGGGCGCGCCGTACCAATACCGCAAATGTGTTATTCGCCAGGTATTCGCAAGAGAAAGGTGCCCAGGCCGGCTGATTCCTGCGCGAAACAGGGGTAATCCCTGATCAGGCGCCATCGGAGAACAGGTCGCGCGTGGCCGTCGCGGCGTAGAGCGCCTTCCCCGCCCCGGTACTGGCCACCTTGGCCGTGCCCTGCCCGCTGGCCGCCTGCACGATCAGGTCGGCGACGTCCTTCGGATGGGAGATCAACGACACATGGCTCGCCGGAATCTCGATCGTGAACGCGCCCATGCGTTTGGCCATGAAACGCTCCAGGTCGGGGTTGATGGTGCGGTCCTGGGTCGACACGGCGTACCACGTGGGCTTGTGGCGCCAGGCCGCCACGGTGGTGCGGGCCATGGTGATGGCCTTACCCATCGGCTGCTGCACGGCGAAGTAGGCTTCGGCCTCCGGCTTCGGCAGGTCGCCGGCAAAGTCATTCACGAACGCCTGCTCGGACAGCTTGCCGTAGCCGTCCGCCGACCATTGCAGGCCTGCCGAAGCGGGCGCGGCCGGAAACCTGCGCGTCAGCGCCGGATAGTCTTCGCCGGCATCGGGCGCCCGCGCGGCGATATAGACCAGGCCGGCCACCTTCGGGTCGTCGCCGGCCTGGCTGATGACCATGCCCGCATACGAGTGCGCGACCAGCAGCGTGGGGCCGTCCTGCAGGGCCAGCGCGCGCTTGACCGCGTCGACATCGGCATCGAGCGACGTGGTGGGGTTCTGCACCGACGTCACGTGGTAGCCCCTGGCCTGCAGCAGCGGAATGACTTTCTCCCAGCTCGATCCATCGGCGTACAGGCCGTGGACCAGCACGATGTTCCTGACGGGGGCGGTTGCGGTGGGGGTGGCGGCGGTGGCCGGGGTCTGCGGTGCGGGGGTGTCCTGCGCCATCGCGCCTTGCGCGAAAGTGAAGGCGGTGGCGGTAGTGGCCAGGGCGGCCAGCAGGGGGTGGTTCCGTTTCATCATCGATCCTTTCATCCTGGAGCACATGCATGGAGCTGCGGTCATGCTCTGTGCCCCAGTATGACGATCGACCCCCGGCCACTATTTCCGCCGGCAGGCATCTTTTCAGGTATCGCCCGGCGCCACGGCGCGCTGCACGGGCAGCGCGGCCGGATTATCGGTTGGACTGACCACGGCATACAGATAGCGGCCGTTGCGCCAGTACTGCGCCATCAGGTTGCCCTCGGTGCGCGACCCGTTGCGCAGGCGCAGATCGCCCTGCGGCCGCACGTAGTAAACGATCGACTGCATTTGCGGGTTCTGGTACAGGATCATCGCGGCCGGGCCTTGTTCGGACGACATCAACCGCCCCCCCACGGGATGGAACCCATAGGCCGAGAAATCGGGCAGCGGCGCCGGCTGCACGAAATGGCGATTCAGCCATGTCTGCAGCTCGCGCTCATCGGTGGCCTGGGCATCGACCTTCACGTCGACCATCTGCGGCGTGGCGCTGACGGCGAACAGGCGATAGGCCGACATCGCATCGGCCATCGGCGGATAGCTCTGGCGCAGCGCAATCTCGCGCGACTGCCAGCCGCCCATGCCGCCCACGGCCAGCGCCATGACCAGCGACGCGGCGATGGCCGCGCGGTGGCGCAAGCGGTCGCGCAGGCCGCGGCGGATGCGGAACGGGTCGAGCCGGGCCGGTGTGTCGGCCGGAGGCGGCTCCATGCTGGCGCGCAGGCGCTGCATGTCCTGCCGGATCTGTTCCACTTCGCGCGCCAGTTCCGGGTGGCTGTCGATCAGTGCGTCGATCTGCAGCCGTCGCGTTTCGTCCAGTTCGCCATCGACGTAGGCGTGCAGTTCCGGTTCGGTGGGCATCAGGGTATTCATTTGAGCACCTGCAGGGGTGGATGGACGACCTTGCCGTCGGTGAGTTCGCGCAGTGCCTTGCGCGCCCGCGAGATGCGCGACATGACCGTGCCGATGGGCACGTCGAGTGCATCGGCGGCCTCCTGGTAGCTGAGCCCTTCCACCGTCACCAGCATCAGCAGCGCGCGCTGTTCGGCGGACAGCCGATTGAAGTTGTCCAGCGCCGATCGGGTCAGCACCACATCTTCGGTAGACGGGACGCTGTCCTCGTCACTCCCGACCCCGAAGAGCGTCAGCAGGCCCGCGTACCGTTTGGCACGGCGCTGGCTGTCGATGAACAGCCGGTACAGGATCGAGAACAGCCAGGCGCGCAGGTCCCCGCCGTCCTGCCGCGTCACACGGCGCGACAGCGCGCGTTCCAGGCAGGCTTGCACCAGGTCGTCCGCGCTGGACTCGTTCCGCGTCAGCGACACCGCAAAGCGGCGCAGCCTTGGAATCACTTCGCGCAGCGCATCGTCTGAGAAATCGTTGTCCATCGGTATAGAGGCGGCGGAGGCGGCAGGGAGAGTGTCGTTACACGGTAAACGTCCGGCAGCGCGAGTTATTCCGTCCACATTACAAACAGCTAACAACTGTGTGGCTTCAGCGCGCAAATGGCGCGAATGCTATACAATCGAGAACGATTTCTATTTACGTACCCGACAGGATTTTCTCTGTCGCGCGGCGGCGATCCCGCCCTTGGACTGGAAGCATATGCGGTTGTCTGAACTGCCCCGGCGCACGGTCGCCATCGTGAAATCGGTGGACGATGCCACCCTTAACGACCCCGTCGCGCGACGTCTGCGGGATCTGGGCTTCGTGCCCGGCGAATCCGTGCAGATTGTCACCTTCGGCCCGTTTGGCAAGGATCCGCTGGTGGCCCAGGTGGGTTACACGCGCTTTGCGCTGCGCCGTTCGGAGGCCGATCGCATTGCCGTGGAAGTGGCCACCGCCACCGTGTCGAACATCGCACCGGCAGGCCAGGCCGATTTGGCCAGGACGGCCGATACGACCGACGCTTCCGACGCCGACGCCCAGCGCATCGCCTGAGGGCCTGCCCGCCTTCGCCTGACCCTATTCCCATCATGTCAGTTGCCCAGAATGCCTCCGCCTTGCGCATCGCGCTGGTAGGCAACCCCAATTGCGGCAAGACCGCACTGTTCAATCGCCTGACCGGCAGCCGCCAGAAAGTGGCCAACTACGCCGGCGTGACCGTCGAGCGCAAGGAAGGCCAGTTCGTCTCGCCGGCCGGCCGCACCGTGCGCATCCTCGACCTGCCCGGCGCATACAGCCTGCATTCGGCCAGCCTGGACGAAGCCATCACACGCGAGGTCTGCATGGGCCAGCGTCCCGGCGAGGCACGGCCCGACCTGCTGGTGTCGGTGGTCGACGCCACCAACTTGCGCCTGCACCTGCGCTTCGTGCTGGAACTGCGCCGCCTGGGCCTGCCCATGGTGGTGGTGCTCAATATGAGCGATGCGGCGGCCCGCCGCGGCATCGTGATCGATCGCGACGCGCTGTCGCAGGCGCTGGGCGTGCCCGTGGTGCAGACCGTGGCCGTCAAGCGCGATGGCGCCGCCGCGCTGGTGAAGCTGTTCGACGAGACGCTGCCGCCCGCGCCCCCGGCGCAGGCACTCGACAGCGTGTCCGAGCTGGACACCCACGCCGAAGTCAAGCGTCTGCTGGACGCGGCCGTGACGATGCCCACGCGCACCGCACGCTTCGACGACGCCGTGGATCGCGTGGTGCTGCACCCGGTGTTCGGCCTGGTCATTCTGGCCGTGCTGCTGTTCTTCATGTTCCAGGCCGTGTTCTCGTGGGCCGAGCCCATGATGGACGGCATCGAAGGCGGCGTGCATTTCATTGGCGAATGGGTCGGCGGCATGATGCCCAACGGCATGCTGAAAAGCCTGCTGGTGGATGGCCTGATCGCGGGCCTGGGCAGCGTGGTCGTCTTCCTGCCGCAGATCCTGATCCTGTTCCTGTTCATCCTGACGCTCGAGGAATCGGGTTACCTGCCGCGCGCCGCGTTCCTGCTGGACCGGCTGATGATGAGCGCGGGCCTGTCGGGCCGGTCGTTCATTCCGCTGCTGTCGAGCTTTGCCTGCGCGATTCCGGGCATCATGGCCACGCGCACGATCCAGGACCCGCGCGACCGGTTGACCACCATCTTGGTGGCGCCGCTGATGACCTGCTCGGCGCGCCTGCCCGTGTATGCGCTGCTGATCGGCGCGTTCATTCCCGAACGTACCGTGGCGGGCCTGTTCAACCTGCAGGGCCTGGTGCTGTTCGTGCTGTACGTGGCCGGCATCGTCAGCGCGCTGCTGGTGGCCTACGTGCTCAAGTGGTTCCGCCGCGACCGCACCGACCATCCGCTGCTGATGGAACTGCCGTCGTACCGCGTGCCGAATCCGCGCGATATCGGCATTGGCCTGTGGGAGCGTGCGCGCATCTTCCTGTCGCGCGTGGGCAAGGTGATCCTGACGCTGACCGTGCTGCTGTGGTTCCTGGCCACGTTCCCGTCGCCGCCCGAAGGCGCCACCATGCCGCCGATCGACTACAGCTTCGCCGGCATGATCGGCCGCGCGCTGGAACACGTATTCGCCCCGATCGGCTTCAACTGGCAGATCTGCATCGCGCTGGTGCCGGGCCTGGCCGCACGTGAAGTGGCGGTGGGCGCGCTGGCCACTGTGTACGCGCTGTCGGGCAGCGACGATGCCGTGGCGGTGCAGCTGGCGCCGATGATCGCGGCGCAATGGTCGCTGGCCACGGCGCTGTCGCTGCTGGCCTGGTATGTCTTCGCGCCACAGTGCGTTTCCACGCTGGCGGTGATCCGTCGCGAGACCAACTCCTGGAAGGTGATGGCGGCATCGGCCGCCTACCTGGCCGGGCTGGCCTATCTCGCGTCGTTCATCACGTACCGCGTGGCGCTGGCGCTCACCTGATTGCGAGGAAACTGGCTCGCCGCCATCGAGTCAAACGGCCATGACGCTCTATCACGCCTTTGAAACCCTGATCGTGCCCCTGATCGTGCTGGGCTGCGCCATCCACGTGGCGGGCCGCTACATGCCGCAAACCCGCGAGCGCGTGAAGGCGCGCCTGGCGACGATGCTGGGCGGTGTATCGGCCAGCGGCTGGCGCGGATGGCTGGCGCGGCGCCTGGCCCCAAGCCAGGCCGCGGGTTGCGCCAGCGGCTGCGCCACGAACAGCGGCTGCGGCACGTGCGACTCGAATACGTCGGGCTCCGGTTCTGGCGGTACGGGCAGCGCCGGTTCCGGCGGCAGCAACGAGCAGATCATCCGCTTTGTGCGCAAATCCTGATTCCGGCACCGGCCCTGGCAGGGCGGATACGGCAACGGCGATCCCTTGGGGTCGCCGTTTTGCTTTGGCGCGGCACCCCCTGCGTACCCGTTTCTGCGTGCCAGCGCGGCGCCGCTCTTGATGCGCCTCCGCATGTCCACCCGTGGGAGAGGGGTGGGTGAGAAGGCCCGCCCTGAAGGCATTGAAGCGGCAATTTGAGCCTTCCTACCCTCTCCCCCGGCCCCTCTCCCGCAGGCGGGAGAGGGGCGCAAATCGACTGGATCGGGCAAAAGCGTACCCATTTCTGCGTGATGCCTTTCCAAAGAAAAAGCCCGCCGGACCCACCCGGCGGGCTTTCTTCCGGTCAAGCCCGGCCCTACTGCGCCACGCCCGGAATCGTCAGCGACACCGGCATGGCTTCGGCTCCGGCGGTACACGACACGATCACCGTGAAGGGCCCAGATCCGGAGGATACCAGCGACGCGAGATTGCCAAAGTACGACACGATCGAGATCGGACCGCTGCCCACCTGCCAGTTCCACGTGCCATTGCAGCCCATGACGCCTTCGTCGATGCCACGGTGCAGCAGGTGCGCGGAAACCGGCGCCCCGCCACCCGGCACGACGAACGGGTCCGGGCCGCTGTAGATCAGCCCCCAGGTCGGCTGCTCGGTCACCAGCAACTGGGCGCGCGGCTTGGCGGTAAGCGTCAGGCTGCCGGCCATTTCCTCCAGTACGCTTTGCAGCGGGGCGATGCCGGTCGGGCGGCTGGTGCTGACCGTGGTCACACGCGTGGCCGAATTCGGCATCATCGCCAGCGACGGCGAGGTGGTCATGTACGTCCACAGCCCGGTGAAGTCGGCCGTCGCGTCGCTCTCGTCATTGCGCAGCACGCGCGAGTCGTAGGTCTGCGGATAGCCGTTCAGCACGTTCAGCGCGTTGATCTGCTTGCCGTACTGCGAGAGCACCAGCCGATAGGTCGACACGCTGGTCTTGAACACCGACACCAGGAACGCCCCGGTCAGGGTGTTGCCGTCGGGCGCCGTGACCTGCACGGTGACCACCGACTGCGCCGTCGTATCGCTGGCATTCACGCCGCGCAGCGTACCCACGTTGGCGGCGCCGGTCACCTGAACCGCCGTTGTGCTGCTGCGCCACGTCCACCCGGTGGCTGCGGAGGAGCGGTCTGCGCCGTCGCTGTCGACCAGCGACGCCGTCACCGGCAGCACCTGCCCGTCGGTCATCGACAGCACCGGATACGGCAGCGCCAGGCTGTACGTGCGCACGCCAGGGGCCACCACGGTGATCGTGGCGGCCACCTGCGGCAGCACGGTAGTGGTGCCGTTGGCACCGGCCACCGTTGCCACCACGTTCACCGCCGTGTTGCCCACGCCCACGCCGGTCACTACGGCGCTGCCAGGGATAGTGCCGTTGGCCACCGCCGCCACGGAGCTGTTGTTGCTGGTCCAGACAAAGGTCGTGGCGCCCGTGACATCGTTGCCAAGATCGTCGACAACCGATGCCGTCAGCGAGATCGTGCTGCCCACGGCCACCTGCCCCGACGTGCGGTTCATGACCAGCGTGTACGACTTGGCAACGGCCGTGTTGCCGCCGCCCGCGTTGCCGCCGGCATCGCCACCGCTACCCGCCGGTGCCGTCGTGCCGGCGCCCGAGCTGCCGCCCCCCCCACCGCACGCCGCCATCAGCATGGCCATCGCCATGCACGCGATCCACCCCGCCCACGTACGTGTACGCATGATTGCCCCTCTGTCTCGTTATCGATCCCGTTCCTGCTGCTGTCAGCCTAGGCGGGATGTGCATGGCGATGTACTGGCCAGAGGGCTGAGCGCTACCCCACATATCGGGTGGAAGTCATCCGTTCGGGGTAAGGCTTTGACGTGCGGCACCGCGCATTCCAGGCCGAATCAGACTAGTCAGACGACATACCGACGGTTGACGCTGCCGCTTGTTTTGCACTACGCTCTGCGTGTTCGTGCTCGCCAGATGGCGACGCGATATCCTCTTCTTGCACGATGCCAGCCAACGCCCTCGACCTCCGCCACGCCGCAGATGCCTCGCGCATCGGTGCCGCCGTGCGCGCGTGCGTTGATGGTTCGCTGGCCGGCCTGACGTCGTGCCGCGCTCTGCTGGGCGCTTCCTCGCTACTGCTAGGCCTACCGATCGGTTGCCGGGCCTAGGGCCCCCGTGGCAGTTCGGCAACCTTTCGCCACCCTTTTTCCGTTTTTCCCGTTCACGCGAAGCCCTCGTATGCCGAGCCGCTTCCTGATGCTTCCTTAGCGAGGAAGGAGATACCCATGCCCATGTTGCGCAACCCCGCCGCCAAGTACCGTCCCGCCACCGTTGTCGATTTGCCCGACCGCGCCTGGCCATCGCGCCAGATCACCCGCGCCCCGCGCTGGATGAGCACTGACCTGCGCGACGGCAACCAGGCGCTGATCGAGCCGATGAACAGCGCCCGCAAGCTGCGCCTCTTCGAGCAGCTGGTGAAAGTTGGACTCAAGGAAATTGAGGTCGCCTTCCCATCGGCATCGCAGACCGATTTCGATTTCGTGCGCATGCTGATCGAGGAAGACCGCATTCCGGACGACGTCACCATCGTGGTGCTGACCCAGGCGCGCGAAGACCTGATTCGCCGCACGGTGGAATCGGTGCGGGGTGCCAAACGTGCCACCGTACACCTGTACAACCCGATTGCCCCGGCCTGGCGCCGCATCGTGTTCAACGCGTCGCGCGAAGAGATCAAGGAGGTGGCCGTGTCCGGTACGCGCCTGATCCGCGAACTCACCGACGCCATGCCGGGTACGGCCTGGTCCTACGAATATTCGCCCGAGACCTTCAGCCTCGCCGAGCTCGATTTCTCGCTGGAAGTGTCTGACGCCGTATCCGCCGTCTGGCAGCCGGACGCCACGCGCCCGATGATCCTGAATCTGCCGACCACGGTGGAATGCAGCACGCCCAACATCTTTGCCGATCAGATCGAATGGATGCACCGGCATCTGGCGCGTCGCGAACATATCGTGCTGTCCGTCCATCCGCATAACGACCGCGGCACGGCGGTGGCGGCCGCGGAACTGTCCGTGATGGCCGGTGCCGACCGCGTGGAAGGCTGCCTGTTCGGCAACGGCGAGCGCACCGGCAACGTCGACCTGGTCACGCTGGCGCTGAACCTCTACACCCAGGGCGTGGACCCCGAACTCGATTTTTCCGATATCGACGAAGTACGTCAGTGCGTGGAGCACTGCAACCAGCTGCCGGTGCATCCGCGCCATCCGTACGTAGGCGATCTTGTATTCACGGCCTTTTCGGGCTCGCACCAGGACGCCATCCGCAAGGGCTTTGCACAGCAGAAGCCCGACGCGGTCTGGCAAGTGCCCTACCTGCCGATCGACCCCGCCGACCTGGGCCGCAGCTACGACGCGGTGATCCGCGTGAACAGCCAGTCGGGCAAGGGCGGCATGGCGTACCTGCTGGAGCAGGCCCATGGCATCTACATGCCGCGCCGCCTGCAGATCGAATTCAGCCGTGCGGTGCAGGTGATGACCGACGAGACCGGGCTCGAAGCCAGCGCCGAGGACCTCTACGCGCTGTTCCGCCGCGAGTACCTCGACGTTGACGCGCCGCTGCGCTATGTGTCGCACCGCATGGTGTCGACCCGCGACAACGCCGTGGAAATCGAAATGGAAGTGACGCGCGACGGCCAGCCCGTTCGGGTGCGCGGTGCGGGCAACGGGCCCATCGACGCGGCGGTCGACGCCTTCTCACGCGGCCTGGGCATTGCCGTGCGGGTGATGGATTACCACGAGCACGCCATGACCACCGGTGCCGACGCCAATGCGGCCTGCTATGTGGAAGTGCGCGTTGATGATTCGCCTACGGGCTTTGGCGCCGGCGTGGACGCCAGCATCGTCACGGCGTCGCTGAAGGCCATGGTGTCGGGTGTCAACCGACATCTGCAGGCACGGGACCCCCAGCAGGACCAGGACCGGGCCAAGGCTGCTTGACCGGAAAAACGGTGTGCCCTGCCCCCACAGGGCACACCTGAAAAGACGTCCTGGTGGACGCCCACGACATGCGCGGTGCACAACCACGAGCCCACAGCGTAAGGGCGGCAAAGCGCGTCCGCCACGAATAAATCCGCATGTCCATAGAAGTATCCGCCGCGTGCCGCAAGCCCTCGCAGGGCTGCGCCGCCGGCGTTGTCGCACATTGACGACGCAGTTCCACGCAATTTGTGTCGGCTGCGCTTCACTTGTCCTGCATCAAGGTTTGGGTGCCTCGCACAAGACACACTGGTCGCACTTTTCGATGTTTTGTGCCTGACCAACATGACCACTGCAACTTCTCCCCGTCGCAAGACCCTCGTTTCCTCCATCTGCATGGCGCTCGTCGCCGCCGCCATGGGTGCCGTTTCGGCGCCTGCCGCCGCCGCTGACGAGGCGCAGGGCAACTGGATGGTCCGCCTGCGCGGCACCTATCTCGACATGGCCAACAAGTCCGACCCCGTGGGCGGCGTTGGCGCATCGGATCGCATCCATGTCAACAACAAGTGGATCCCAGAAGTTGACATCACCTATTTCATCGTGCCGCATATCGCGGCCGAACTGGTGCTGACCATCCCGCAGAAGCAGGACGTGAGCCTTGATGGCACGAAGATCGGCACGTTCAAGCACCTGCCGCCGAGCCTGCTGCTGCAGTACCACTTCCTGCCGAACGGCACCTTCCGTCCGTATGTGGGCGCCGGCGTGAACGCCACGCGCGTCTACGGTGCCGACCTGGCCGGTGGCACGCTGGGTCTGGACAAGTGGAGCGTGGGCCCGGCGCTGCAGATCGGCATGGACTACAAGCTCACCAAGAACTGGTTCCTGAACGTCGACGCCAAGAAGGTCTGGATTTCCAGCAACGTCTACGCCAATGGAGTCAAGGTGTCGACGGTCAGCCTCGATCCGTGGCTGTTCAGCGCCGGCGTGGGCTATCGCTTCTGATTGGCCTTCAGACCTAGGATTTCTCCGAGACTTTCTATTTTGTCTCCTCGAGGGAAGGCCGCCTAACCGACGTCCTTCCCGCCTCACTGCGCGCGGCAACCCCGCGCACTTTTTTATTTCTGTTTTCCCTGAGGGCGTGAGGCGGGGCCGCGGGCATCAGGCCCCAGGCGTTAGCGGAACGCCGGTTCGTCGAAGCTGCGCAACTTGCGCGAGTGCAACTCGTCGACGCCGTTCTCGCGCAGGATGCGGATGGCTTCCAGGCCGATCGTCATGTGCTGGCTGACGCGCTGGCGGTAGAACGCATTGGCCATGCCGCGCAGTTTCAGCTCGCCATGCAGGGGCTTGTCGGATACGCACAGCAACGTGCCATACGGCACGCGCAGGCGAAACCCATTGGCCGCGACGGCCGCGCTTTCCATGTCGATGGCGATGGCTCGCGACTGGTTGAACCGGGCGTACAGCGCCTTCGACTTCAGTTCCCAGTTGCGGTCGTCGGTCGACACGACCGTGCCGGTGCGCATGCGCGTCTTCATCTCGGTGCCGGACAAACCCGTCACGCGGGCCACCGCCTCCTGCAGCGCCACCTGGATTTCGGCGATTGGTGGCACCGGCACCCACGGCGGCAGGTCGTGGTCCAGCACATGATCGTCGCGCACGTAGGCGTGCGCCAGCACGTAATCGCCCAACTGCTGCGAGCGACGCAGTCCGCCGCAGTGGCCCACCATCAGCCAGCAGTGCGGACGCAACACGGCCAGGTGGTCGGTCATGGTCTTGGCGTTCGATGGCCCCACGCCGATGTTCACCAGCGTCACGCCGAGCCCGTCCTCGCGCACCAGGTGATAGGCAGGCATCTGCGGTAGCGCCTTCGGGCGCGTCGCGTCGTCGGGCTCCGCACCGCCTACGTCCTGCACCACATCGCCTGGCTCGACAAATCGCACGTAGCCGTCGCCACCGTCGCCAGACATCAGGTTTCGCCCCAACGTCACGAACTCGTCGACATATCGCTGATAGTTCGTAAACAGCACAAAACGCTGGAAGTGATGGGGCGCCGTGCCCGTGTAGTGGTAGAGGCGCTGCAGCGCCAGGTCCACGCGTTCGGCCGGGAACAGCGACAACGGCCAGGCTTCGCCCGGCGTGGGCTCATAGGTGCCGTTGGCAATCGAATCGTCGATGCGGCTCAGCTCGGGCAGCACAAACGAGGCTTCCAGTTCGCGGGCCTGCGTGAAGCTGATGTCGGTGGTCGATGCCTCGATCACGAACGGCAGCGGAATCGGCCGGCGCGACAGGCCCACCACCACCGGCACGCGGTGATAGCGCATCAGCCGTTCAATCTGGTCGCGATAGTAGTCGCACAGCAGATCCGGCCGCGTGACCGTGGTGCCGTAAACGCCGGGGTAGGCCACCGTGCCCCATGACGGGCGGCTATCGGTGACCATCGTTTCCAGGTTGACGGAGATGCCGAGATACGGGTAGCACGCGTGGGCCGCCGACGGCAGCGGCTTGCCCTTGGCAAACGCGTCGAAGCGCGCACGCACGGCCGCCACGGAGCTGTCGTAGATCTCGCGGATACGCGCCATCGCGCTATCGGCATCGCTGAACTCGGCCAGCTGATCGGCCGGGTGGGCGGAGGAGAAGATCGGGGCGTTCATGACAGCCATCATACCGCCAGCTTTCGGCGCGCAACAGGCCGTTGCGCGCCCGGTGCCGGGATTGCACAAGCGTGTGGACGGTCGCATTTTCCGGACAAAGTTGTTTGACGTCGCCGCATCGGCTTCGCTACACTCTGTCGCCGAAATGCGCGACAAATTGCGCGACACATCGCGCGAAAACGCGGCGCAGCGGCTCTGCGCCCCCCACTTATGGAGGGTCTGCATGCTTGCGCTCCGGAATGACGCAGGAGGAATTGTCGATGGAAATCCGTAATCCGTTGCCCGCGGAGGTAGAGGCAGCCCGGCTGCTGCTGGCTGCCAACGGCTGGGAACAACGGGTCGGCAATCCCGAGCGCTTCGCGCAACTGATCGCCAACTCGCAACGCGTGGCGGTGGCCGTGGAAAACGGCGAGGTCATCGGCTTCGCGCGCGCCCTCTGCGACGACATCTCCAACGGCTACATCTCCATGGTCGCCGTCGCACCGCAACATCGCCGCCGCGGCATTGGCCGCGCATTGCTGCGCCATGTCATGGGCAACGACCCGGACATCACCTGGGTTCTGCGAGCCGCGCGCTCTTCCGAAGCGGCATTCTTCGGCCAATTGGGCTTCACGCCATCCATGGTGGCGATGGAGTGGCGCCGGCGCTAAGGCGCAGCGGCTTCCACCCTGCCGCCCCGGCCAGCTACTGGTCCATCGCACGGCGAAATTCTTCGGCAGTCCCCATCTGGCGGAACAGCTTGCCACCGGGCGCAAACCGGTCGGCACTCGATAGCCCGCCAACCACCACCGGATCGAACCCCGCATCGCGCACCAGCCCGGCCGCCACGGACAGCGCCTCGGCATCGTTACCGGCCATCGGCACGGCCATCAGCGGCGGCTTGCGGTGACTTTCGCGCGTGAACTCCGACGCGCCCGTGAAATTGAACACCCGCACGATCCGCGCACCGGCCAGGTATTTGGCCGTGGTGGCACCAATGCCGTTGGCCTTGACCTCGTCCACGATGGCGCCATCGCGCGCCGCCACGGCGTTGGTGGCGTCCAGCACGATCTTGCCCTGCCAGCGGTTCTGCTGGCCGATATCCGGCACCGCACCATAGGGCACGGCAAGCAGTATCACGTCGGCAAACGCCACGGCCTGGGCGACCGTGCCTGCCTGAGCCAGCGGCCCGAGCGAATCGGTCAGCGTTTTCAGTTCGTCGGGATGGCGCGACGCGAACATGACCGGATGCCCCGCCTTCACCAGCAGGCTGCCCACCGCGCCGCCCAGCCGGCCCGAGCCGACCACGCCAATCTTCGATTTCGCCTTGCCTTGCGCGGACTGCGCCACGGCGTGCCCGGCCGGCACCGCCAGCAGCATGGACCACCCGCCCGCAATCAAGAGCCTGCGCCGTCCGTGCGACATTCCCCGAAATCCGTGTGCCATCGCCTTCCCTCCGCGTTGCCCCGCTCCGATCACTCTAGGCGAATCCCGATGAAAAATCCGGGGATGCCGATACGTCAGGCTGTCACAGGTACGTCATCCCTTGTTCATAGACTGTCGCGCGGCCACGTGCCGCACACGCCGCACTGGTCGCACCGGCCACATCGACCACCCGCGGCGCACGCAACGATCGACACAACAACGACAACGGGGAAGAAACATGGAAAGCAGGACGAGGAAACCTGGACAGTGGATGCAACGCGGCGCCGGCACGGCAGCCATGCTGCTGCTGGCCACGGCGGCGATGACCGCTTGTGGCGGCGGCGATGACGGCAACACCGCCAGCGGCGGCACCAACACCGACGCGACGCCAGCCGAGGTCAAGCCGCTGGCAGGCGGATCGCTTTATGTGGGTTCGGTGAGCTTTGGCGACACGGTATCGGTCCAGCTCGACCAGCCTGCCGCCGGCCAGATCACCCTGCGCTTCCTCGATTCCCGCTTCGGCCTGGCCGGGGCACTGGTGGGCCAGTACACGCAGAACGGCGACACCTACCGCGTATCGAAACTGACGGCCTCGGGCGCCGACGTGCCGGCTGCGCTGGCCGCCGCCGCGTCATCGATCACGTTCAGCTTCACGCTGGACGATGGCCTGCTTTCGGGCGCACTGGGCCAGGTGCCCAACGTCAAGACCGGCAACGGCCTGCTGCAGGGCTATATCTCTGCCGCAAACAAGGGCGCCCAACTGAAGGACATCGCCGGCACCTACAGCTATCTGCGCCAGGCAGGTGACACGGCCGCGGCCGGCCAACTGGCGATCCAGGCCGACGGTTCGGTACGCGTGTGCGCAAGCCAGGGCTACAGCGCCAACTGCACGGGCGGCCAGACCGGCACGCTCAGCGCCGACGCCGACCAGGCTCGCTATCCGGGCGCCTTCGCGCTGACCATCGCCGGCAGCAAGGTGGGCCGCGTCTTCGTCGGCAAGCAGCAAGGCAGCACGGCCCTGTTCGTCGACGAAACGGGCGCCAGCGCCTCTGCCGCCACCGGCAACTGGGTGGTGCGCGCCGCGACGTCGCTGGCCGCCAACGCGGTGGACGGCGACTGGATCTGCGCCGAGCCCGAACTCGACGATGCCAACGCCACCACCGGCCGCACGCGCCGCAACATCATTTCGGTGGGCGGCAACGTGCTGGCAGCCGACAACATCCCGTCGGACGTGCCGCTGATCTACAACGGCTTTGCCAGCGGCGCCGCCTTCGGCCTGATCTCGGGCACATGGCAGGAGCCGGTGGCCAGCCAGATGCAAACCGCATCGCTGGCCTGGCTGCCCGTCAGCACCAAGCTGGCCTACCAGCTGCGCCAGGTGCCGGGCACCCAGCGCGTGCTGCCGGCCGTTTGCACGCCGCTGCCGGCGCCGACGCCGATTTCGACGTACCTGCAAGCCACGGCCCAGCAGAACATCCTGGTCACCATGGCGGACCTGCGCCCGACGCAGCCAGCCATCGGCCGCGACCAGATCTACTACAAGCTGGGCCGCTACGCCGTGGATTCGGTCAAGAACTTCGACGACGCCTGCGAGAACAACGGCCAGAACAAGACCGCCAAGGACGGCATCAAAACGGATTCGCGCATCGACAACCTGAACTCGTTCACTTGCACGAAGACGGTTGGCGAGAAGCCCGAAGACATGAAGACGCTGGTGGTGGGCCCGTACGGCGAGCCGTACCTGACCGATGGCCACCATGCGTTCACCACAGTCTGGGAAGCGCCGACCGGCGGCCCGCAGGCCAAGATGTGGATTCGCGTGCAGGACAACCTGTCGAATCTGAATCGCGCCCAGTTCTTCCGCACGATGCGCGCACGCAAGCTGGTCTGGCTCAAGGACGGCGACAACCGCCCGGCCTACCCGGCCGACCTGCCGCGCCAGTTGGGCCTCGCAAACGGCCTGGGCAACGACCCGTACCGTTCGCTGGTCTACTTCACGCGCGACATCGGCTACAGCCAGCCCACCGGCGCCACGGAATTTACCGAGTTCTACTGGGGCGACTGGCTGCGCAAGGTCGTGGACCTGAAGCAGGTGAACCTGAACGACACCACGGCCTACCTGGCCGCCGTGCGCAAGGCCGCCGAAGCGATGGTCGCCCTGTCGCCCGACACCATCGTCAGCGCCGACAAGACCGCCGCCACGCTGGGCCGCCTGAGCACATTCAACGAAACCGAGTTCACGGCACTGTCGCAACCGGTAAGTTCGTCCAAGCCCGGCAAGCTGCCGTATGCGGTGGACTATCGGTCGAAGCTGACGCCGTAACGATGGATTAGCTGGCCAGCCAGCTAGTTTTGAATCGGCCTCCGGTGTGTCGGAGGTGAGCACCCCAGATCCTGGAGACAGCGCTGGGGTGTTTTGCTTTTGGCATTGCCGGGAGGTAAGGGGCAGTCGATCAAACTGCCGATTTAACCGATCCAGCGATATTTCACCTACCAACAGAAAAAGGAATCCTTGTCATCTCATTTCGGGCGAATGTGACGCTACCGCCCGATAAAAACACTCATTTTTCGGGATGATCATTGGAATCGGAATCATCACTTCTTTCCTCATATGTAACCTTGGCGCGCCGCCACGCTGCGGTATCGAAGGGTCGCAAATGCATCGCATATGCTTTGGCGGAATAGCTGGGCGGTCTCTAGAATGAAGTGCAACACCCTGATGTTAGGGTGTTGGGATGGGACGAAGCTACAGTCAACTGATATCGAAGAGCGTCACTGTATTCATCGCCTGCTAAACGAGGGGTGCAGCCTGCGTCAGATCGCGAGAATGGTGGGGCGAAGTCCGTCGACTATTTCACGCGAGGTTGCCCGGGCCGGAGGTCATCGGTCATACGATGCTGCGAGCGCGTAGGGTATGGCGACAGGCGTACCCGTTTCTGCGGACGCGGAAACGCGCTATCCGGGGGCGGAACTGGACAAGAAAAGGCGTGATGACCGGCCTGGCTGGGCTGTCCGGCGGGGCCGTCCCGGCGCCCCCTTCAGCCGCAGGGGCGGGCAGCAAGGGAGCGCGGGAGGAGGAGGCTTTGCGGGCTTATTCGGGCTGGATGTTGGCGGCCTTGATGATGCGGCCCCACTTGTCCGATTCCTGGGTCTGGAACTTCGCCAGTTCGGCCGGCGTGCTGGTGAACACGTCGGTGCCGGTCGACTTGTAGAAGTTCGACGCGGTGTCGCTCTTCGCGGCCTTGACCAGCATCTGGTTCAGCTTCGTCACCACCGCCGGCGGCGTGCCGGCCGGGGCGTAGGCAGCGAACCAGTAGCTCATCTCGTAGCCCTTCACGCCGGCTTCGTCGATGGTCGGCACATCCGGCGCCAGCGGCGAGCGCGCCTTGCCCGACACGCCCAGCGCGCGCAGCTTGCCCGTCTTCACCTGCGGCAGGCCGGTCGCGGTGTCCGTGATCATCATCTGGATCTGGTTTCCCAGCAGGTCGGTAATGGCCAGCGGATTGCTCTTGTACGGCACGTGCAGCAGTTGCACGTGCGCCATCTGCTGGAACAACTCGCCGGCGATGCGCGACGACGAACTGCCGCTGCCGAAGCTGAGTTTGCCTGGCTCCTTCTTGGCCAGCGCGATGAACTCGCCCACGGTCTTGGCCGGCACCTGCGGGTTGACCACCATGATCTGGCCGCCGCGTCCCAGCGCCGACAGCGGCGCGTAGTCCTTCACCGGGTCATAGGGCAGCTTCTTGAACAGGTGTTCGTTGGCGGCGTGCGTGGTGTTGGTGGTGATCAACACCGTGTAGCCGTCCGGCGTGGCCTTGGCCACGTCGGTGGCGGCGATAAAGCCGTTCGCACCCGGCTTGTTGTCCACCACGACGGTGACCTTGCTGTCCACCGTCATGGCCTGCCCGATGGCCCGCGCAAGCTGGTCCGTAGCGCTGCCGGCCGCGAACGGCACGACGAAGCGGATCGGCTTGTCCGGGAACTCCGCCCATGCGCTGCCAGCGGGCAAGGCCAGGCACGCGAACGTGGCGATAGCAGCGGCAACGGCCAGCGGCCTGCGAATTCCGTACATCTGTGTCTCCTCGAATCGTTTTGACATATGGGACGGCTCGGCAATCATGCGGCGCCGCCGGCGAGCCGCGGCGGCAAGGGGATCGGCAAACCCAGCAGCAGGAAGGCCAGCGCCTTGCCGTGGGTATCGAGATTCAGTGCATCGTTGACGCCGCCATCGAGCACGCCATCAATCACGAAGTTCATGGCCTGGATCGACGGCACGACGTAGCGCTTCACAGCCCGGGGCTGGCGCGCGGCAAACAGCACGCGCACGGCGTCTTCGGTGACATGGGCCACCAGGTGGTCGAAATCGCGCGCGTCGTAGGCAATGACGCTGATGTTGGAGCGGTCGCCCTTGTCGCCGGTGCGACCGTGGGCGAACTGGTAGAGCGGCGCATGCTGGGTTGCGGTCATGGCGGGCTCCGGTCAGGCAGTGACGAACGAATGGGACGCAGCCACCGCCTGGCGCGGCACCAGGCACGACGTGGCGTTCAGGCGCGTGCGCAGCGCGGTGCGCACGCCACCGCCGCCCGCCGGGCCGCAGGTGTAGAGCGCGTTGACTTCGCGCAGCAGTGCCTGCGCCACGGCCTTGTCCTCATGCGCCAGCGCGGCGCGCATGCGCACGTCGCGCGCTTCGGCCTCGCCAGCCTGCGGCGCGGCCAGCATGGTGCCGGCATCGTCGCCAAACACGCTCAGCACGCCGATCAGGTCGAAGCGGATCGGCACATCGAACCCCAACCCCTGCATGCGCTTGTGCACGATGTCGGCGGCCAGGCGGGCCCGGGCGGCGGCATTGGGGCCCGCGTAGGAAATCTCGCCCTCGGCAAACCAACCGCCCAAGTGAAACAGGTTGGCCTTCAGCTCCGCCGGCCGCGCATGGCCGCGGATATGGCGCACGGCCACACGATCGAGCGCGATCTGCTCGACCGTCACCTGGCCGATATCCGCCACCACGTCAGGCGTCAGGTAGGCGCACGGATCGTGTACTTCGTACAGCAGTTGTTCCTTGACCGTCCGCAGGTCCACGCAGCCGCCCGTGTTGGCCGCCTTGAAGACCTCGATGCCACCCTCGGCGTCGAGCCGGACGATCGGGAAGCCCACGTCGTGGACGTCGGGCACATCCTTCATGCCAGGGTCGGCAAAGTAGCCGCCGCTAACCTGTGCGCCGCACTCCAGCAGATGGCCGGCCATGGTGGCGGCGGCCAGGCGGGTCCAGTCGTCCCAGGCCCAGCCGAAATGGGCCATCGCCGGACCCACGGCCAGCGCGGGGTCGGCCACGCGGCCGCATACCACCACCTGCGCGCCGTCACGCAGCGCGTCGGCAATGCCCTGGGCGCCGATATAGGCGTTGGCGCAGACAAAGCGCGCCTCAGGAAACGCGTCGCCGACGATGCCGCGCAGCATGGCGCGGCCGGCGTCATGCGACAGGTCGTCGCCCTCCACCACGGCCACACGCGGCGCGGCCAGGCCCAGTTCGGCCGCCAGCGCCAGGATGCGCCGCGCGGCGGCTCGTGGATTGGCGGCGCCGAAATTGCCGATGATCGGAATGCGGTTGGCCAGGCAAAGGCCCAGCACGGGCGTCAACAACTGGTCCAGCAGCGGCTCGTAGCCGTGCTCGGGGTTGTCGCGGCGCGCCAGTTGCGCTAGCGCCAGCGTGCGCTCGGCCAGCGTTTCAAAAATCAGCGCCGCCGGGCCGCCGGCGGCAATCAGCGTACGCACCACCGGCAGGGCGGCGTCGGTACGGTCGCCGGAGAATCCGGCCCCGGACCCGATCAGCAGGGGAGCAGTCATGGGCGTTGGCAACGTCTGGAAAATGGGGCAATCGGCAATGCTTACCGGCCATGCACCGACCAGTAGGCAGCGGTCTCATTCTAGGGCCGGGTTCTGCTACGCGAAAACGGATTATTTGGATTAATCTATCGACTTCCTGGATGAATCCGCCGCACTATCCCACCATGCTGTCGAATCTCTCCGTGAAGCACCTCCGCGCCTTCGTGGCGCTGGCCACGCATCGCAATTTCACCCGGGCGGCGCAGGCCTGCCATCTGTCGCAATCGGCATTCAGCACTCTGATCCAGACGCTGGAAGACCAGGCCGGCAGCCGCTTGTTCGAGCGCACCACGCGACATGTGGACCTGAGCGCCGACGGCAAGCGCTTCGAGGAGGTGGCCCGCCGGCTGCTGGTCGATTTCGAGAGCGCCTTCGAGGACCTGCGCGATCACGCGGAACGCCGCAAGGGGCGCGTGGCTATTGCCGCGCTGCCGTCGCTGGCGGGCGGCGACCTGCCACCGCTGCTGGCGGACTTTCATCGGCGCTATCCGGGCATCTCGCTGGAGCTGTACGACCAGCTGGCCGATGGCTGCATCGACATGGTGCGGCGCGGACAGGCCGACTTCGCGCTGGCACCGGCACCGGCGCAGGACGCCGACCTGCGCGTGGAATCGCTCGTTCATGACACCTTCCATCTGGTATGCCCCGCCGATCATCCGCTGGCCGCCAAGCGGCGTATCGCCCCGCAGGCGCTGGCCGGGCTGCCGTTCATCCAGCTGTCGCGGACCAGCAGCGTGCGCCAGCACCTGGACGCCGCCATGCATCCGCTGAAGCTGCACGGGGTGATGGAAGTGGAGCACCTGGCCACGGTGGCCGCGCTGGTGGAAGCGGGCCTGGGCGTCTCGGTGGTGCCGGCGCTGGCGCTGTTCCAGTTCCGGCGCGACGGCCTGGCCATACGGCCCATGCAGATGCCCGCGCTGGTGCGCGAGATCTGCCTGGTGCGGCTCAGGGAGCGAAGCGATTCGGCCGCCGCCGCAGCCATGATCGACTGCCTGCACGCGCACTATGGCGCGGGCAAGCGGCTGTGAGTCGTTGAAGAGACGGGCGGATCGCCCGGTCAGCGGTCAGTCAGAAGTGACCGAGGTAGCCGCCGTCGACGGCCAGCACCTGGCCGGTGACGTAGGACGCCGCAGGCGAGGCCAGGAAGACCACGGCACCCGCTACCTCCGCAGGCTGGCCCCAGCGGCCCAGCGACGTGCGATTGCGCAGCCAATCGGCCACGGTTTCATCGTCCACCATGGCCTGGTTCGGTTCGGTGGCAAAGTAGCCCGGCGCCACAGCATTGACGGTGATGCCGTGCCGGCCCAGGTCTGCGGACATGGCACGCGTCAGCGCGTCGAGCCCGCCCTTGGTGGCGGGATACAGCACGTCGTTGGCACGCGCCACCTGCCCGGCAATTGACGACACATTGACGATGCGGCCGTACTGCCCCTGCTGCATCAGCCGCGCGGCATGCCGGCACAGCGCGTAGGGCGCCACCAGGTTGGTGTCGAGCATCGCCCGCAGGTCATCGGCATCCAGATGGGCCATGCTGTTGCGATTGCGCGTGCCGGCATTGTTGACCAGGATGTCGAGCCGGCCATGGCGCGCCTTGATGTCATCGAACGCCTGCGCGACGGCCGCGTCGTCGGTGATGTCCAGCGCGAGCCCCTCGGCCGTGGCGCCCTGCGCCTGCAGTTGCGATACGGCATCGGCGACGCGCTGCGCGTTGCGCGCGCAGACCAGCACATGCGCGCCGGCATCGGCCAGTGCGCTGGCCATCGCCAGGCCAAGGCCCTGCGCGCCGCCCGTGACGAGGGCCACGCGTCCGGCCAGCGAGAAAGGATGAGCTGCGGTAGAGGTTGCCATGGCGGCAACTATACCGCAGCCATCGGGCCGCGCTGGCGGCCAGGGCCTTCACCGCATGGCTTCAGCGGATCAGCTTGCCGGTCGACGAGACGATCGACATTTCCACGAACGACGACCCCGTGTGACGTGCTGGGCTGTAGCTGATCAGAATGCCGCCCAGATCGTAGTCGCGCAGGCCTTCCAGCGCGACTACCAGCTTCTCGCGCGTGGGCTCGGGGCCCGCGCGGCGCAGTCCTTCCACCAGCACCTTGGCCGACATGAAGCCCTCCATGCCCGCGTTGCTGGGCTCCAGCTTCTGGGCCTTGGCCAGGCTGCGGTATTCGCTGGCAATGCTCATCTGGCTCGAATTCATGCCCGGCACCACCTGGGTGATGATCAAGCCTTTGCCATCGTCGCCAAGCTCCTTGATGAACGAATCCGCCGCGTTGTTGGACAGCGTGACGAACTGCGCCTGGCTACCAGCCTTCTTCATTTCGCGGATGATCCGGGCGGCTTCGGAGCCGGAGCCAATCACCATCACGGCCTGCGGGTTGGCCTTGTTGACGCTGGCCACGCCCTGGCTGATATCGCCCATGGGCCGGTTGAACGACGCCGCGCCCGAAGGCTGCACGCCACGCGCCTGCAGCGCCGTGTTGAAGCCTTCAAAGACGTCCTGCCCAAAGCCGTCGTTGGCGTAGAAAATGGCGATGCGGCTCATGCCGGACGTTGCCAGGTGGTTGATGGCGCGGGCCACTTCGTCCTGGTACTTGGCGCGCACGTTGAACACATAGCGGTTCACCGGGCGATGCAGCGTGATGGCGCCCGTCAGCGGCGCGATCAGCGGCACCTTCTCGGCCCCGATGATCGGCAGGATGCTTTCGTTCTGCGGCGTGCCGCGCACCATGAACAGCGCGAACACCTTGTCTTCGCCGATCAGCTTGCGCACGTTGTCGGGCGTGCGCTTGGCGTCGAATCCATCGTCGTAGGTCAGCAGCTCGATGCGCCGGCCTGCCACGCCGCCATTGGCATTGACGTGGTTCAGGTACACCTGGGCACCCGCGATCTGTTCCTTGACGGACCCTGCCACGGGCCCGCTGACACCGGCCGACTGGCCGATACGGATGGCTGACTTGGTGATACCGGGTTCCGCGTATGCCGCCATGGACGTGACAAACCCGAGCGTGACGGCAAGCATGCCGCACGCGATGTATCGTGCGTTCCTCATTGTTGACCCCTCCTGAAGCGCTGGCTTGAATAGTTTTGTGCCGCTGCCCGCCGCGCGGCTGCACGCATCGACACGATGCGCGCCCCACGGCGGCATTGCGGAAAGTACCTCAACGGGGGTAATTGTTCAAACGCTGGAACAATCGAGGACGGGGAACTGTTGCTGCGGCATCACACCATGGCCTGAGTGGTCCGGTGGCGGTCCGGTGTGGCCGCAGCGTGGCGCATGGGGGAACACGCGCCGGGGCGCGCCACTTGGGGCGCGCGAAACAAACCAGTTTGGCAGCCCGGGACAGGCGCCCGGAGTTGCCGCGTACGGATCAGGGGAAGGCCGGCACTGCCGGGTCGAGCCCCGCGAAACGGGCTTCCGGGTGGGCCTTCTGCAGCAGCGACTCGACTTCTTCCACGCGGCCACGGGGCACGTCCACCATCAGCAGCAACCGCCCGGCCTCGATGTCCTTCTCGAAGCCGCGCAGCCGACTGTTGGGCGCCGAACTGCCGATCATGCTGGAGGCCCAGGCACCGAACACCGCGCCCAGCACGGCCAGCACGCCCACCAGGCCCCATTGCGGCGTATCGCTGACGATCGGGAACATCGCCACCACCACGCCAGCCACGATGCCGACACCACCGCCCACCATCAGGCCCATTTCGGCCGCGTGCACGATGTCCGAGGTCTGGAACAGGTTCGCTTCGTGCAGGCCCGTCATGTCCGCGCCATCACGGCCGACGAAGTGAATGTGACTGTTTTCGATTCGGGCCAGCAGCAGGTCGTCCATGGTACGGCGGGCGCTTGCTAGGTCGGGCAACAACCAGAAGATCCGTTTGCGCATGACTTGCCTCCTCTGTCAGGCCGCCCCGGTATTTGGGTCATCCGTCTGGGACGGTTTCGTTCGTTCTACTCTCTCCGCAAGGACTGCGCAAGGTATCGAACGGCTGACTTCCGGACGAGGTGCGCCGCAAGAATTCCGGGCGTCACCTCGCGCTGCATCATGCGGTCAGAATGTGATCGGCAGGCGCACGGTCACAGTGAGGTCGGGGGTATCGCGCGTGAGGCCGGCGCCCACCGACAGGTTCAGCGTGTAGCGGTTGTTGAAGCGGTACGAGTAGCCCACCAGCAGCGTGCCCTGCGTAATGCGCACCGACCCCGGTACGGTCTGTCCGTTCTGCTTGGTCGGCCAGATGATGCTCTGATCGTAGCCGATCGAGAACGATGCATGCTCGTTCAGCGACAGGCCCATGCCGAAGTTGAACTGGAAGATGTCCCCCGGCGAGATCTTGCCAAGGAATTCCTTCTCGCCGTTCAGCACCGTGCGGCTGATGTTGTCGCGGGCGAAGTTGTGCAGGTAGCTGAAGGTGCCGAAGAACACCGCCGGATCGGTCGGCAGCAGCCACGTCACGCCCGGCTGGAGTGCCTGGAAGCCCGTGCCGGTCGGCATGCCCAGCGGCAGCCCGGTACCCGTGGTGTTACTCACGCAGCGGGTCACGCAGTCGGTCACCACCTCGAACGGATCGCGGCCCGTGTTCGACTTGTAGCGCAGCCAGCCGATGAAGAACGGCATCTTCTCGTTGCCGTAGTTGAGCTGGTAGCGCAGCGTCGCTTCCACGTCGCCCAGCCCGCTGCCGCTGGAATTGAACACGTTGTCCACGGCGGTGCCGGTGAACACCTCGCGGCTGACGGTGTCGCTGCTCGAATGCACGTACGGCACCTTCGCTTCGATTTCGAGCCGCTTGGTGATGCCGTAGCGGAAGGCCATTGCGCCGATGTACGTGGACGTCTTGACCTGGCGCACATCGACCAGGCCGATCAGGATTGCGGGGATCACGGTATAGCCAACCAGCGCCACGCGGTCGCTGGACGAATAGCCGTACTGGAAGCTCGGTTCCACGATGATCTTGCCGGCCGGCGTCAGCACGCCGGGCTGGTCGAAGATCGGCGCGATCTCCGGCGGGCGCGTGTCGCGTTCAGGCGGCTTGCCCACGGGTTCCTCGATCCCGGCCGCCGATTCGCCGGGCTGGGCGGCCTGGCCCTGCGGCGGCGCGTCGGGCGGTGCTGCCTCCGGGGCCTGCTGGGCCTGCACGCCCTGCTGGGCGGTGTTGTTGATTTGCGTGGCGCTGGCTGCCGCGCCCGCGGCGGCGGCGTTGGTCGCCATGTTGCCGCCCGTCACGCCGGCGCCCTGCCCACCGCGCTTGCGCTGCAGCGTTTCGCTATCGACGGTGCTGCGCAGTTCGCGGATCGTGGCCTGCTGCTCGGCCAGCGCCCGCTTCATTTCCTCCAGCTGTCTGGCCTGGTCCGCCAGCTCTTTTTGCATGGTTTCGAGCCTGGCGGCGGCCGGTGGCCCCGCGTCGGGCGGTGTCTGGGCCTGGGCCATGCCTCCAAGCAGCAGCATCGAGCATCCGGCATAGCCGATGCCCTGCAGTGAACGCTTCTTCATGACGTCTTCCTCCCCCGGGACGGCGGGCATACTGCAGGGCCCGCACCTGTTCGTTCATGACTACACGTGACTACCTCATTGCGGCGGACCTTTGGAGAACGCTGTTCAACGCGGTGTTGGCCATTTGTGTACGGAATGCGGCCAGGGTGTTCACGCTTGCGTTGAGCGTCATCAGGCTCTGAATATTTTGGTTGTTGAGATTATTCTGAATCACAGTACCGGGCATGTTCGATACCGCACCGAGATTGGCCGTATTGCCGGCCCCGTTCTGGATCACCGTCAGCAGCCCGTTGGTGACGACCGTGCCAGTTGCGTTGGCCACGGCCTGCTGCGCCACGCCCGCCGCGCCTGTGGCCATGGCCGAGGCACCGGTGGCCGCGGCACTGGCCGTGCTGCTGGCGGCGCCTGCCGCCCCCTGGGCGTTGGCGGCGGCGCCCTGGGCAGCGGCCACGGCTGGCTGTCCGGCTTGCGCCGCGGCGGCCGCGGCAGCCTGAGCGGCAGCCACGGCTGCGCTGGCCGCGCTATTGGCCGCCGTCACGGCCACGGTGACCTGCCCCAGTGCCTGGGACAACTGGGCCGCCTGCGCCGCGGTGATGCTGCTGATATCGGGAATGGTGATGCTGGTGGACACCGCCAGTGCGCCGTTGACGAACACCGCGCGATCGATGCCGAAGCCCACCTGCAAGCCCCCGGCATCGAAGCCGCCGCGAGATTCTTCAAGCCGCGCCTGCGCGACCGGCTTCCACTTGGCCATTTGCTTGCGCGCATCGGCCACCGGCGCACCGGGATCCCGCCCGGCCAGTGTCATGGCCACTGCGAGCGGGTCCTCAGGGGGGTGATGCCGGGCCACGCTGGCCCTGTCGACCGGAACCACTCGCGCAGGCGCTTCGGCGACGGCTGCAACCACAACGGGTTCGGAAACGGGTTCTGAAACGGATGCTGCCTTGGCGGCGATGTCCTTCGGAACGCTCGCCGCGCCTGGCAATTCGGCCACCGAGGGCGGATCGGCCACGCGCTCCGCCAATGCCGCCAGTTCGGTGGCGGCCGGCAGCGCGGTCATGTCGATCGCAGTCGGGATCGCCACGGCGGCGGTCTCGGCGGTTTCGGTGTTTTCCGTGGCCAGTGCCTCGGCGCCAGCGTGCGCATTGCCTGCGCAGGCCAGGCCCGCGCCAAGCAGCACGGCAGCGGTAGCGTGACCGGCCGTGCGTCTGGGCGCGTTGGAATTGCTTGTCTGGGCCATGATGTTCCTCAACTCAGAAATCAGAGGCGCCATGCTTGGGCATGACGGTGAAGAACAAACTGTCTCTCGGTACTCCCATCCAGTAAGGGCCGCTCGGCGCCACACGCCAGTCCGTGGCCTGATTGAATCGCGCCTGTTCGGTGCGGTTATGGATCACGAACAGCAGGCTGCTGTCCCAGATCTGTTCAAAGTGCGCGCGTTCCAGGGCGCGCGTGCCGCGTGCCGGATCGCCAATCAGGACACGGTCGCCCTTGACGCCCTTCACGACGACGAAATGGTGATAGCCGTTTTCAACGATCAGTACGATCGCCGGAATCTGCGCTTCCTCCAGCTTCGACAGTGGCAGTTCGTAGCCGTCGGCCTGGAAGCCGCGCGACTCCAGGAACCGCTTCATGTCGAGCAGTGAAAAGCCTTCGGCGCGGATCTTGGCCTGATCGCCGTTGACGTACATGTTGGCGAAGACCGTCTGCTCCGTCGTCGGGACGTTGTACTGGAACGTCAGCAGCGTGGCCACCGCCGCCGAGCCGCAACTGAAGTCGTACTGCTGGCGGATCGTGGTCCGGAAACGCGCCTCGCGCAGGCTTGTGACCGGCACGTAGTACGAGTTGCCCTGGTCGCCCGGTACGCGAATCGTGTCGGCGTGGGCGGCAACAACACCGCCCAGCACCGCCACCGCGCAAGCGGCCTTACACAGCAGGCTGCGCATGATCATTTGAACTGGACGTTGAGAATAGTCGCGTTCTGGATCAGTACGTTGTTGCCCGTGTTCTGAATCACGGTCGGCAAGCCCGCAGCGTTCGAGAACGATCCTTCCGACACGATATTGCTGCCGGAGAATGTGTTGATGGCCGCGTTGTCGCCAACCGTGCCATGCAGGCGCATGTCGTTGACCACCACTTCGGCGCCACCGCGCACATCATCGAGTTTCTCGGTCGCCACGGCTGCTGCGGCCGTGCCGAAAATATTCAGTTTCGGACCGGTGCCCGGCGTTACCGCCGACACACTGGCCACTGCGCCGGCCACAGCCGTGGCTGCGCCCGTGTCACTGCTTGCGACCGCGACAGCCGCGGCGGAAGCCTCGGCGCTGGGCGGCCCTGCATTGGCCTGCATGAACGGCCAGACCAGTAAGACTGTCGAGAGTGTCACGACAGCTGGGCGATGCGATCGCATGGTGCGTCTCCCCTCGTGCTCCGGAACATGGTCCCCATCCGGACCATGGCTCGGACCTGCAGGCATCCGACATGACAGCGCAAGCGCAAACCGCCGCGCCGCGCTGTCCTGTCATTCAATCCTGGCGGGCTGTGCCGCTCCGTGCGGAGCGGCACAGACCACGCGTCAGGACGGCTTACTTCCCAACTTGCATGTTGGCCTGCACATTGACGCTTTGTTGCACCAGCGATGCCATGCCGCTGTTCTGGTTGGCGATCATGATGCCCGCGGCGGATTGACCGACACTGGTCATCGCGTTGGACATGTTGAACGTGCCAGCATCGACATAGTTGGTGCCGCCGTTGCCGCCAGCGCCACCGACCGCACCGTTGCCGGTACCGCCCGTACCACCGTTGCCCACACCGCCAGCGCCACCGGCGCCACCAGTGCCCGAGGCCGCGCCCACTGCACCGTTGCCGGCCGTTGCGCTGCCATTGGAGGCCGTGCTCGAAGCGCTGCCATTGGTGGCCGCGCCGCCAGCGCCGCCAGCACCGGCCACGCTGTTTTGCGCGCCGCCGTTGCCGCCGGTACCGGAGCCTGCACCGCCCGTGGCTGCACCTGCCGTAGCCGTGCCAGCGCCGCCAGCACCGCCCGTGCCCGTGCCAGCACCGCCGCCGGCCGTCGCCGTTGCGGCGCCGCCTGCTGCACCTGCACCGCCCGTGCCCGTGCCCGATGCGCCAGTGCCCGTGCCAGTGCCAGTACCGGTGCCGGTGCCGGAGCCGGAGCCTGCGCCGCCAGTGCCAGCCGTTGCCGTGCCGGTACCTGCATTGCCTGCGCCACGGTCATTCGACTGGTTCGATGCGCCGCTGCTGCCGCCAGCACCCAGACCGCCGCCCAAGCCTGCGCCCAGACCGCCGCCCAGACCGGAGCCGCCGCTGCCCTTGGCCCAGCCACCGTCACCGCCCGAGCCGCCACGCGAGCCGGCACCTGCGCTGCCGCCAGCACCCAGGGCCGAACCACCCTTGCCACCGGCGCCCAGGCTTGCCGACAGTGCATCGCCGCCATAGCCCTTGCCACCGCTGCCGTCGCCAGCCCAGCCAATGGCCTTGCCGCCGTTGCCGCCGTCGCCAGCCGAAGCGCTGCCATTCACGGCGTAGCCTGCGCTGGCGCTGCCGTTGGTGGCCGAGCCGCCGCTGCCGCCGCTGCCGCCATTACCGCTGTTGCCGCCGTTGCCGCCATTGCCGCCCGAGCCGCCTTGACCCGTGCCGCCATAGCCCTTGCCGCCAGCCCCGCCCGTCGCACCGTTGGCGTTGCCGCTATTGGTAGCGTAGTTGCCGATGTTGGAGATGGCGTTGCCCGACACCGTGCCATTCAGCTTGCTGATGGCCAGGGCCTTGCTGCTGTTGAACGAGTTGGTGAAGTTGGCGGTCGCGGTGCTGCCATTGGCGGCCGCCGCGTTACCGTAGCCGGCCATGTCCTGGTCGTTGCGGTTGTGCGAGTTGGTGGAGGTCGACGTCTTGGTGGACGTCCGGGTCGACGTCAGCGTTGCCGTCTTGGTGGTAGTGCTACGGTCGGAGTTGTCCTGAGTCGCAGTGGAGTTTTCGTTGGCGTTGTTTCCTCGACCAGACTGCGTGGAGGTCGCCGTGGCCGTCTGATCGTTCCCGCCTCCGGTGGTGTTGTTGTTCGTCGGATTCGCCCAAGCTGTGCCTGCAAAAACCAGGGTAATCGCCGACGCGAGTAAAGTCTTTTTCATACGAAGCTCCCAGGAAGTTTGTACTGCGGCTCAGCCTCCGGCCGGCGCTCTCGAGAACATCGGCTGGAGGTTCAGGTCCGGCACGGTTGCCAGACCAGCCTCCCCTTGCGCATATTCAGTGCCAGCCCGCAGGCACACGGCGGAATTCCGTTGAAATACAACGGCTGCCGGCCCATCGGCCGGGAACTTTTCAGATGGATTTAAGGCCAGCGGCGCGCGCGGGCCTGTGCTTGGCAGCCGACATGTCACAGGGCTGTGACACGGGTTCCGGCCGGTTGTCGGCCAACGGCCAACACTTCGCCAAAAAGGGGCCTGCATTCAAGGAGTTAGCACGCACCTCCCCGCAAACCCGCATGGCCACGCGACGTAACGGCCATGAAACAAGGCCGCGGCGATGATCCGTATGCCGCTCTCGGGGTAGCGCTCTTCCAGCGGTCATCCATGCGACCTCCCATGGATCAGCATGCGAACGCGCGAGCGCCAGGGCACGGCGGGAATCGCATGGATCAGGCAGCGTTTCTTGCGGAACCTGGATGCCGTGACGACCGCCGCCATTAAATGTGTCGTAACACAGTGGCCCGGGCGCCGCAGCGGTGTTTCATGCTAGGCTCTATGTCTGATTTACAGTACATTAGTCGCGTCAACACTTGTTAGCGCATTCGCCAGGGCAAACCATGAGTGAAGCCGTCGTCCCCCTGTATCACCAGATTTACGTGGTGCTCCGCCAGCAGATCGTGGAAGGCCGTTTCGGCCAGGGCCCGCTGCCTGGCGAGATCGACCTTGCCAAGCAGTTCCATGCATCGCGCGTGACGATGCGCCGCGTGTTCGACCGCCTGGTGCAGGAAGGCCTGGTCCGTCGGCATCGCGGCCTGGGCACCTTCGTGAACCCGCACCCGGTCAAGCCGCAGGCCGCCGAGGACCGTGTCACGAGCCTGCTCGGCACCATCATCGACATGGGCGAGAAGACGGCGGTCAAGGTCATCTCGATCGACGAGGTGCACGCCACGCCCGAAGTGGCCGAGGCACTGCAGATCCAGGTGGGCGATCCCGTCATCAAGATCGTCCGCGTGCGCCACTACAAGAGCCGCCCGCTGTCGCACATCACCACGTACCTGCCGGCCGATCTGGGCCGTCCGCTGGCGCGCAAGGATCTGGAGTCCACGCCAATGCTGCGCCTGCTGGAGGCCGCCGGTGTCGAACTGGGACGCGCGTCGCAGGTACTGACCGCGCGCCTGGCCGATGTCGTGGTGGCACCGCTGCTCGACGTGCCCGTGGGTGGCGCGCTGCTGGCGGTACGCCGCGTGGTGCTGGACAAGGCCGGCCGGCCGGTGCAGCTGCTGATGGGCCAGTACCGCCCGGACCGCTATGAGTACCGCATGGAGCTGTCCCCCATGGGCGGCGGCGACAGCGCGAACGTGTGGGTGGAAAACGAAACCCGCACCGGCCTGCGCGACTGATCGCGGCGCAGGGATTTCCCTGCGCCCCAAAGCCTTTTCCGGGCCAGGCATTTCGGGCCATACTGCGCACTCCAGATCACACTGCGAGGAGCCTTTGTCATGCCAGTCGTTCGCCCGGGCGCGCATCATCCGGCCCGCACCTCCATCCGACCAGGCCGCCGCCGCGCGCTCGCGCTGCTGGCCCTGGCATCGATGCTGGCTGCGCCAGCCGCTCACGCCGCCATCGCCGGCGGCAAGCCGATCCGCATTCTGGTAGGGGCCCCCGCTGGCGGCACCACCGACACGCTGGCGCGCACCATCGCCCAGGAAATCTCGCAAACGCTTGACCAGCCCGTGGTGGTCGAGAACCGTCCCGGCGCCGGCGGCAACATCGCCGCCGACATGGTGGCCAAGAGCCCGGCCGACGGCACCACGCTGCTGATGAGTTTCACCAGCCATACGATCAACGCCACGCTGTACAAGAAGCTGCCGTTCGATCCGATCACGGACTTCACGCCGATCACGCTGGTGGCCAACGTGCCCAGCGTGCTGGTGGCCACGCCGAAGCTGCCCGCCAACAACATCCCCGAACTGATCAAGCTGGCCCGCGCCGAACCCGGCAAGCTCAATTTCGGCATTGGCTCGGTGGGCTCGTCTGTGCATCTGGCTGGCGACATGTTCAAGATGATGACGGGCACGTACATCGTCAATATTCCGTACAAGGGCACTACCCCGGCCATCACCGATCTGCTGGCCGGCCAGGTGGACCTGATGTTCGCCAGCACCATCAACGTGGCGCAGCATGTGAAGGCCGGCAAGCTCAAGGTGCTGGGCGTGACCAGCCCCGCGCCGCTGCCGCAGTTTCCCGGCGTGCAGCCGATCGGCGCGACGGTAAAGGGCTTTGAATCGAGCGCCTGGTTTGGGCTGTTCGGTCCGGCCAACCTGCCGCCAGAGATCACGCAGACGCTCTATCAGGCGGCGCGCCATGGCCTGCAGCAGCCGGCCGTGCGCAAGCGGCTGGAGAACGACGGTGCCCAGCCCAGCGCCATGCCGCCTGCCGAGTTCGCCAACTTCGTGAAGCAGGACGTCAAGCGCTGGGCCACGGTGGTGAAGTACTCCGGAGCCCAGCCGGAATGACCCTGTCCAGCGGCACCGCCGTCGACCCCTTGCAGTTGCCAGCCACGCTCGCGCAAAAGCTCGTTGCGCGCGCGGCCGGCACGACGCATGTCACACCGGGCAGCATCGTGATGTGCAAGGTCGACCTCGCGATGTCGCACGACTCCAGCGGGCCGCGCCGCGTGGCACCGCTGCTGCGGGATCTGGGCGCACGCGTATGGGACCCATCGCGCTATGTCGTGGTCACCGATCACTACGTACCCGCGTCGGACCCCGATGCCGAAGCCATCGTGCGCTTTACGCGCGACTGGGTGCGCGAAGCCGGCATCCCCAATCTCATCGACAATCAGGGCATCTGCCATCTGGTGCTGCCCGAGCGCGGCTTCGTGCTGCCGGGCCGCTTCATCGTCGGCGGCGACAGCCACAGCCCCACGGGCGGCGCCTTTGGCGCGTACATGTTCGGCGTGGGCGCCACGGAAATGGCCGGCGTACTGGCCACGGGCGAAATCTGGCTGCGCGTGCCGCAGACCATCCGCCTGGACTGGCACGGCAAGCTGGCCGACGGCGTCTGCGCCAAGGACATCATGCTGTTCCTGTGCGCCACGCTGGGCCTGGCCGGCGGCCGCTACGAAACCATCGAATTCACCGGGTCCGCGATCACTGCGCTGCCGATGCAGGAACGCATGACGCTCACGAACATGTGTACCGAACTGGGTGCGCAGACCGGCCTGATTGCGCCCGATGCCACGACGATGGCGTGGCTGGCGGCGGCCGGTGTCGACGCGGCAACGCTGGCGGACATCGACCCGCGCCAGTGGCGCAGCGATGCCGATGCGCCGGTGCTGCTGGCACAGCGCTACGATGCCACGGCGCTCGTCCCGTACGTGGCGGCGCCGCACAGCCCGGCCAACGGCGCGCCCGTGACACAGGCTGCGGGAGAGCGCATCGATATCGCCTATATCGGTGCATGTACCGGCGCCAAGCTCGAAGACCTGCGCATGGCGGCGCGCGTGCTGCGCGGACGCAAGGTGGCCGCTGGCATGTCGCTGCGCGTGGCGCCGGCATCGGCGCGCGACCAGCAACTGGCGGCGCAGGAAGGTACGCTGGACGTGCTGCTCGATAGCGGCGCCGAGCTGCTGCCCAACGCATGCAATGCCTGCGCGGGATATGGTGCCAGCCGCTTCCCGGCCGGCAGCCGGGCCATTGCGTCGACTGCGCGCAATTTCGCCGGACGGATGGGCGATGCCGGCAGCGCGGTGTGGCTGGCGTCGCCGTTGACCGTGGCAGCCACCGCCGTCACCGGCCAGATCACCGACCCCCGTACGCTGCTCGCATGACTCCCGCCCCTGATTTTTCGCATCCTCCCGCAGGCCGCATCTGGTGCTTCGGCAACGATGTGGATACCGACGCCATGGCGCCGGGCCCGTACATGAAGTCCGGCCTCGACGAACTGGCCAGTCATTGCCTGGAGAACCTGCGTGCGGAATTTCCGACGCATGTCCGGCCGGGCGACATCGTGGTGGCAGGCACCAACTTCGGCATGGGATCGTCGCGCGAGCAGGCCGCGCAGGCACTCAGGCATCTTGGCGTCGCCGCGGTGCTGGCCCAGTCGTTTGCGGGCCTGTTTTACCGCAATGCGATCAATATCGGCCTGCCCGTGCTGGTGTGCCGGCAGGCCGATACGCTGGTCGATGCCACGCGCGCCACGTTCGATCTCGATGGTGCCCAGCTACGGCTGGAGGACGGCTCTCGCGTGGCATGCGAGCCGGTGCCCGACTTCCTGCGCGCCCTGCTGCATGCAGGCGGCCTGGTGCCGCATCTGAAATCGCGCCTCAGCGGGCAAACGGACCGTCCCTGAGCGGCCGATCGCCGCGCGGCCATGCCGCGGGGTGCGGTAGCGTGGACGCGCACTGGGCCTCGCGCAGCAGCGTCATGGCCTCGTCGTCAGATGTCTGCGTGAAGTCGAGATAAAACGCACCGACCGCGCCGAAGCTGACGGGCGTGTTGAGGCATACGACCTCGTCGGCCACCTCGCGCAGCGTGTCGAGGCCCGGCGCCGATCCCACCGGCACGGCTGCCACGATTCGGGCCGCGCGGGCCATGCGTGCGGAATCCAGCGCGGCGCGCATCGTGGCGCCTGTGGCCACGCCATCGTCCACCACGATCACGCAGCGGCCAGCCATGGCCACTACCGGGCGCCCCTGGCGATAGCGCTGCTGGCGCCGGCAGATTTCGCCAAGCTGCCGTCCGCGTTCGGCGTCGAAGGCTCCCGATTCCACTGCGCGTTGCACCCAGGGATCGTCGTTGATGACCGTATGCGGACCATGTCCGCTGTCGTCGCCTTCCACCACGGCGCCGAGCGCCAGCTCGGGATAGCCGGGCGCGCCAATCTTGCGTACCAGCAGGATGTCCAGCTTGCCATCGACCGCCAGCGCCACCTCGTGGGCCACAGGCACGCCGCCACGCGGCAACGCCAGCACCAGCGGCGGATCGCCGTCGGCGCGACGCGCGTAGCCAAGTTCGACCAGACGGCGACCAAGATACTGGCCTGCCTCGCGGCGGTCGGCAAAGCAGGGCGGCAGGCTCATGGCGGGCTCCCGCATCAGATGGCGTGAAAGTGAGGAACCGCTTATGAACCGCTGACGAACCGATTGCGGCGCGCGTTCCACAGCCACTATAGACCCGCGCCGTGCCCGCCGCGGGGGATTTTCTGTGCCTGTGTTGCGGCAGGTCCACCATGCCGTTTGTTGCGTATGCGCCGCTATGGCGCCGATCGCCGGACGCGATTGATCCTCGAACTGAAACAGTCTTTTCAGCGTTTACCCGATGATCTGGTCACAATCGTTCCGTAGGATTGCTGCGTGGCGACAAATTCCGCCCGACGACCAAATCCCGTGCAACGCGGCGGCCGGCAGGCCTGCCCCAGACTGAGTGAGCGTTATCGTGAATTCGCAACATATCTCCCGCCCTGACGACGTGGCCGAACACCCCGAGGCCGATCTCGACATCCCGTTTGGTTCGCTGGAAGCGGCCGCCATGGCCGAACTGCCCTACACGTTCCGCCAGACGGGCACGTGCACGCGCTACTACCAGGAATACTTCGGCTAAGTCAGGGCCGGCCTTGCGCCGGCAATGAAGCCATTGGGAAATGGGGACAAGACGGCCGCTGCGCGGCCGTCGCCCCGTCTCCCGCCCCAGCTTCAGTAGGTCTTGTACGGCAGGAACTTCCCGGACATCTCGATGCGCACGCGGTCCCCGTTGGGATCGGCCTCGCGCTGCAGGTCCATGCGGAAGTCGATGGCGCTCATGATGCCGTCGCCAAATTCCTCGTTGATCAACGCCTTGAACGTGGTGCCGTACACGCTGATCAGCTCGTAGAACCGGTAGATCAGCGGGTCAGTGGGTACTTGCGTCGGCAGCGAGCCTTTATAGGGAACGGTGCGCAGCCACGGCTCGGCCTCGGCGGGCAGATCGAAGATCTCCATCACCGCGCGTGCCCCGGCCTCGTCGAAGGTCATCTGCCCCAGGCAGGCGGCGGTTGTCCATTCCTTGCTCTTGCCTACGCGGTCGGCCACCTGGGCCCACGAGATGCCGCGCGTTACCTTGGCTTCGATGATGAGGTCGGTCACGTCCTGGCGATTCATGTCAGTCTCTCCGGTTTGGTGTGGATGGTGCTTCCCGGAGACCCATCGCGCCGGTGCGTGGCTAGGGTGACTGCGTGCGCTCGATGACCGCAACGGCATCGGTGGCGCCATCATCGAACCTCGCCCGTGCGAACTGGGGCACGGTGAGCGGGCTCAGACCTTCCAGCGCCTGCAGGACCAGCACGATGAACATGACCGGCATGACGTCCTCCCTCCGGGAATACGACAAACTGAGTGGCGCAAGCTTCGTGCCATCGCTCCGGCACGCGAATTGGGGGCGTTTGGCGGGTGCGATGACGCATCGTGGGGCGTTCGACAGCCCGCCGCCTCCCCGATGGCCCGGTCCGCGCACCGCCACGGGGAACCCGGCAACTGACCCCCGTATGCCCCAAAGCGTACCCGTTTCTGCGAACAACGTGGCGCCCATCGATTGCGATGACAAACACCCGGCAGGGCTGCAGGCGCCACCCGGACAGTGCCCGGACATCGGCGGAAGTCGGCGCAGGCATCGCCGAATCTTTGCAGGACTCATTTCCGATGTAACGCCACATTATTTGCCGCTGACCTGTCAGACATCTTTTTGGCGTCCCCGTCACATTCCCGCCAACCCTTGCACAGCAAGGCTTGGCGGGTAGCGCAAGAGGGTGCCGGAAGCCTTCGGCAGTGCGGGTCGGCATGTGAGACAGCCTTACAAGTGCAACCGCGTTCGCGCAGAGTGCGCCGCTAGAGTGAAGCCGTGTTCAACGCGAACCGGATACGGAGTCCCTTTCATGAAACGCGCAATCGCCCTAGCCATCCTGCTGACCACCACCAGCGCCCTGCTGTCGGCGTGCATCGTGGTGCCGCCGCGTGGCCCGCACTACCACCACGACTACTACCGTGGCGGTCGCTACTGAACGAATAGCGCCAGACGACCGACCCACAGTTCCTTATTTCCGGCGCCAACGCCCCACCCAAGGAGATCCACATGAAACGCCAGATCCTGCTTGCTGCCACCGTCCTTGCCACGGGTGGCGTCTTTGGACTGCTGTCGCCTGCCGCGCAGGCGCACGGTTACTACGGCAACCCGCCCCCGCCGCCGCGCCACGAGGTACGGCCGGCACCGCGCCCGGGCCAGGCCTGGGTGCCGGGCCACTATGACCGCGCCAGCAACGGGTATGCGTGGCGTGGCGGCTACTGGCAGTCGGCGCGCCCCGGCCAGCGCTATGTGCCCGACCGCTGGGTGCATGGCCCGCACGGCTGGTACAAGCGCCCGGGCTACTGGGGACGCTGATGTCCGGCAACGCCAGGTAAGTCAGCGCACGCTCGTGTCCGGCCGCCGACGCAGCATGCGATCCCGGTAGCCAGGCGCAGCGGCATCAAGACAGTGTTGGGGGCCGGACCCACGGGCATGGGGTTCGGCCCCCAACACTTTCTGGCACTTGGCCATCCACCCCCGGTAGGTTGCAAGCCGGGCGGCGGCAACGGTACAACGCGATTTTCTTTCCTGCCGAGGCACGATCCGCGCTTCATCCTTTTGCACTAGTCCGCCAGACTCCCCACCAAGGTCGCAGCTAAAAATACTGACATACGGAATATTTTCAGCGGTTTCAGCAATGCGTCACCAAACACCAATTCAGTTAATGCCACACCCCCCAAGCGGGTTAGCTTTTGATATTCGCAGCGCCATTTTCATTCAAATTGGTTGCATGTGTGAAACAACCAAGAAGCCCGCTGTATCAGCCATGAAACCCCTGTGACAGGGCCCACTGGATGGCTTTGCAATTACTTCTCCAGCCAAATGCACGATCCAGGCAATGGATTATGAGGTGGGGCGCATTACATCCCCACATCAACCACAACCCGTACGCTTGCATTCGTTCCAACCAGCCCATAAGATGAATTTAAGTTTCGATTTAGGAGCGAGATTTACTTTCGGGTTCGGGTACGGGTCATACTTCTGGTCGCGCGGACAAGCCCTTCTAACAAACGGGCATCGACTGACACGGAAGCACGGGGTTACAGCTGAAGTACGCGGTGCCATCCACGGTGGCCCCGCACAGTCCAGCGGTGTAGTTCCCACACGCAAAGCGTCCCGCATCTCACCCATAAACGGGGAGTCAAGAAGAATGAACGCCTTGCTGATCGAGGAGCATCCGCTGCTCCGGCTCGGGCTGCTGCAGATGCTCGAAACCATCCAGGAATCCGGACATGTACTGGCGCTGGCGCCAGCCGACATCAACCGACTGGAGATCCCGCACAGAAACGCCGACCTGCTGGTCTTCGGCATGCCCGCCGACCAGGCCGCAGGCTGGGAACAGCTCGAACAAGCCCGCGACCGGCTGGCGCCGCAGCGCATCCTCGTGCTGGCCGATACCTTGCCGTTGCATGTGCCTTCGCCCGACGCCGCACGCGGCATCTGCGGCTGCCTGCCGAAATCGGCATCGCTGGCCGTGATCGAGGCCGCCATCCGACTGGCCATCTCCAGCGTACAGGGGCTGATGTTCTCGGGTGACGCCGTGGCCACGCCGGTGGCTTCGCGGTCGGCCATGCCGGCAACGACGTCTCTGGCATCCGCCGCCCCGCTGCCGCTGTCGCCCACCGCGCCGCAGGATGCGGTATCGCCGACCGCCTGCGCCAGTGCCATGCGTGCCGCCGTGGCAGTGCGTGACCTGACCAGCCTGCGCCCTGGCCAGCCGATCGCCTCGACCGCAGCCGCAACCGCAAACGGCTTGCCGATGGCCGACGAAGAGCCGAGCTACGACGAAGCGGAAATGCTGAAGATCACGCCACGCCAGTACGAAGTGCTGGTGCTGCTGGCACGCGGCTATCCGATCAAGACGGTCAGCCGCATGCTCAATATCTCCGTGGCCACGGTGAAGAGCCACGCCTGCACGCTTTACCAGCGACTCAAGGTGCGCAACAAGGGCGAGGCCGTCTATGCCGCCCTGCAGCGCGGTGCCACGCTGGAATGGGTCAACGGCGACGAGCATACGGTACGCGTCCAGCGCTCGCGGCACGACGACGCGACGTACACCGCCACCGCCATCACTACGGCCAATCTCTGAGCCTTCTCTGCGCCCGTGGCCGGTTGTGTCCGCAACCGCCACGGGCCGCGTCCTCCCTTCCCCCGCCTCTCCGGCTTCGGGCCAACGTGCCTACGCCCGCCCTGCAGTCACTCCGCCTGTCCGCCGCCGTATCGCTTCGTACGCGCCTCGCAGGTCTCCTGGCATGTCTCCTCCCATGCCCTGGCGTACCCGTTTCTGCGTGCCCGTGCCCATGACAGACCGCTCCCGCCGCGGCGCTCTGTGGGATAGCCAACAGTGACGCCAGGGGGGCGACGCTACATTCGGCACACGGACCTGCGCTGTCCGCCGCATGTGTTTTGCGATCACAAGCCAAGGAGCATGGAAGATATGGGAGCCAACGACCTTCAGCCGCTCGCGGAGCTCGGCGAACCGGAATTGCCGACCCGTCCGCACCCCAGGCGCGCGCTGATCACTGGCATCACAGGCCAGGATGGCGCCTATCTTGCCGAGCTGCTGTTGGCCAAGGGCTATGAAGTCCATGGCATCAAGCGGCGCAGTTCGCAATTCAATACCGAGCGGATCGACCATCTGTACCAGGACCCGCAGAACCCCCATCGCCGCCTTTTCCTGCATCATGGCGACATGACCGACACGGCCAGCCTGATGCGCGTGATGCAGCAGTCGCGCCCCGACGAGGTCTACAACCTGGCCGCCCAGAGCCACGTGCAGGTTTCCTTCGAGGAACCCGAGTACACGGCCAATACCGATGCACTGGGCACGTTGCGGCTGCTCGAAGCCATGCGCATCCTTGGCATGGAGCACACCACCCGCTTTTACCAGGCGTCGACGTCCGAACTGTACGGCCTGGTACAGGAAACCCCGCAGAAGGAAACCACGCCGTTCTATCCGCGCAGCCCCTACGCGGCGGCCAAACTCTACGCGTACTGGATTACCGTGAACTACCGCGAGGCCTACGGCATGTACGCCTGCAACGGCATCCTGTTCAACCACGAGAGCCCGATTCGCGGCGAGACCTTCGTCACGCGCAAGATCACGCGCGCCATCTGTCGCATCGCGCTGGGTCTGCAGGACACGCTGTACCTGGGCAACCTGTCGGCACTGCGCGACTGGGGCCACGCGCGCGACTACGTCGAGATGCAATGGCTGATGCTGCAACAGCAGCAGCCCGAGGACTATGTCATCGCCAGCGGTGCACAGCACAGCGTGCGCGAATTCGTCGAACTCGCCGCGCGCGGGTTGGGCATCACCGTGGCCTTCCACGGCACGGGCACCGAAGAAGTGGGCAGGGTGGCCGCAATAGAGCCCGGCGCCGATGGCACACGCCCCGCCTGCAAGGTTGGCGACGTGATCGTGCGCGTGGACCCGCGCTATTTCCGTCCCACCGAAGTGGAAACGCTGCTTGGCGACGCGACGCGTGCACGCGAGCGCCTGGGCTGGGAGCCGCGCATCGGCTTCGACGCGCTGGTGCGCGAGATGGTGGAGGCCGACTACGCGCTGGCCCGCCGCGACGCACTGGTACGGCTGGCCGGCTTCCGTGCCTTCCATCATCATGAGTGACGCCCGTACCCGACAGGACCGTCGCCCCCGGGTCTTCGTCGCCGGGCATCGAGGTATGGCCGGCTCCGCCATCGTGCGCGCCCTGGAGGCCGCCGGCAACGTGACGCTGGTCACGCGCACCCATGCGGAACTCGATCTGTGCGAACAGCAGGCCGTGCGCGCGTTCTTCGCATCCGAGCACATCGACGAAGTCTACCTCGCCGCGGCACGCGTGGGCGGCATCCACGCCAACGACACCTATCCCGCCGAATTCATCCAGCAGAACCTGGCCATTGCCGCGAACGTCATCGACGCCGCCTGGCGCAGCGGCGTCAAGCACCTGCTGTTCCTGGGTTCGAGCTGCATCTATCCCAAGTACGCCGCGCAGCCGATGCGCGAGGATGCGCTGCTGACCGGCGCGCTGGAACCCACCAATACGCCGTACGCGATCGCCAAGATCACCGGCATCGTGATGTGCCAGAGCTACAACCGCCAGTACGGCACCGATTACCGGTGCGTGATGCCGACCAACCTCTACGGCCCGGGCGACAACTACCACCCCGAGAACAGCCACGTGGTGCCTGGCCTGTTCTGGCGCCTAAACGAGGCCGCGCGCTCTAACACGCCGACGGTCGATGTCTGGGGATCGGGGCAGGCCTTGCGCGAATTCCTGCATGTCGACGATCTGGCCCGGGCCTGCCTGCATGTCATGGCTTTGCCGGCCGAAGCCTATCTGACCGCCGCGCCCGCAGGCTTTCTCAACGTCGGCAGCGACGACGAGATCAGCATTGCCACGCTGGCTGCTACGATCGCGCGGGTCGTGGGCTACCAGGGCAACCTGGCCTTCGACCGCAGCCGCCCCGATGGCACGCCGCGCAAACGGCTGGACTGCCAGGCCATCGTGGCCACCGGCTGGCACCCCACGATCGGGCTCGAAGACGGCCTGGCGCGCACGTTCCGCCGCGCGCAGGCAGACGGCGCGCTGGCATCGCACGTTAACCCCGACACGTTGGCCATGCCGGAGACCGCCACGCCATGAAGATCCTCATGTATGGGCTGAACTATGCGCCGGAGCTGACCGGCATCGGCAAGTACATGGCGGAACAGGCGGATTGGCTGGCGGCCCAGGGACACGAGATACGCGTTATCGCGGCGCCGCCGTACTATCCGGCCTGGCGCATCGGGCCCGGCTACAGCGCGTGGCGCTACCAGCGCGAGCGCATGGGCGCCGTCGACGTGTGGCGGGCGCCGCTCTGGGTGCCGGCGCGGCCAGGTGGCCTCAAGCGCCTGCTGCACCTGGCCAGCTTCGCGATCGGCAGCCTGCCAAGCCTGCTGGCCCAGCGAGGCTGGAAACCGGATGTCGTGTTCGTGGTGGAGCCGCCGCTGATGTGCGCGCCGGCCGCGCTGCTGTTTTCGCGCTGGTGCGGCAGCCGCACGTGGCTGCACGTGCAGGATTACGAGGTGGATGCCGCGTTTGCCCTGGGCCTGCTGAAGCGACCCTGGCTGCGCGCGCTGGCCACGCGTTTCGAGCGTGCCTTGCTGCGGCGCTTCGACCGCGTGTCGACGATCTCCACGGCGATGGTGGCACTGGCGCGCGCCAAAGGCGTGCCAGCGGCAAAGACGATGCTGCTGCCGAACTGGGCCACGCTTCATGACACGACGGCGGCCGATGGCCGCGCCTTCCGCCAGGAACTGGGCATCGCACCGGACGCCGTGGTGGCGCTGTATTCCGGCAACATGGGCGCCAAACAGGGGCTGGAACTGCTGACCGACGCAGCCACCCGGCTGGGCGACCATCCCGGATTGCATTTCGTGTTCTGCGGCGAAGGCAGCGGACAGGCCGCGCTGGCATCGGCATGCGCCGAGTTGCCGCAGGTCAGCCTGTTGCCCCTTCAACCATCCGCGCGATTCGCTTCGCTGCTTGATGCCGCCGACATCCATTTGCTGCCGCAGCATGCCGGGGCCGCTGACCTGGTCATGCCGTCGAAGCTCACGGGCATGCTGGCCAGTGGCCGGCCGGTCGTTGCCACGGCGCTGCCCGGTTCCTCGCTGGCCGAGGTGGTGTCGCAATGCGGACGGGTGGTGCCTCCCGGCGACGGCGCGGCGTTTACCGAAGCCATCGCCACGCTGGCCGCCGCACCTGCGGAGCGCCTGGCACTGGGTCGCGCCGGCCGCGCCTGGGCCGAGCAGAATCTCGATCAGGACGTGGTACTGGGCCGACTGGAGCAGGCCATGCTCGCGCTTGTGCGCGGTCGTGCCCCGGCCGCCGACAAAGGCGTGGAAGCTTCGGTCGGCAGTTGAGTCCGCAGGTCCGGCGCACCACGCTGGCCACCTTGGTGACCAGCCACCCTGGGCACCCGCTCAGGCGCCCAGCGACGCGTGCCCCGGCGCGGTCTCTCCGTGCAGTGCGATCCGGTAGATGCGCTCGTACTGGTCGATCACCTGATCCGCCGAGAACAGTGCGGCATGCCGCAGGCCCCGCTGCACGACTTCGGCCCGTGTCTCGGGTGACCAGGCAAGCATCGCGTGCAGCGCCGGCGCGCACTGCTCGGCCCATGCTTCGAGATTCGCCTCGTCTGTCGGAGGAATCAGCTGCGCCGCACCGCCCGCCACTTCGCGCATCGGATCGCGGTCCACCGTGAGTACCGGCGTGCCGCAAGCCATGGCTTCGATGATGGGCCAGCCAAACCCTTCCGCATGACTCGGGAACACGAGCACGTCGGCCAGCGCATACGCGGCATGCACGCACGCGGTGTCCAGCCCCGCCAGCCAGAGCACGCGCCCGCCGGTTGCTTCGGCCAGCCGGCCCTGATCACGCAACGCGTCGGTAGGCTCCTGCCCCACCATCCACAGCGGGCGCGGCGTGCTGCCGGGCGGCAGTGCCCGGCAGTACGCCCCGTACAGCGCCAGCACGCCTTCGCGATTTTTGTACCAGCTGTTGCTGCCGATATGCATGATCGCCCCGGGCGCCAGCGCGTCGAGCCCCGCCGCGCGCAGGCGTCGCAGTGCGGTGTCCGCATCGAGCAGGCTATAGGGATAGTTCAGGCCGTTGTAGACCACGCTGCAGTGATAGGGCGCGGGCCCGTGAAAGCGCGCCAGGTCGCGGGCGGTCTGCTGGGACACTGCGATGAAGTTGCGGCCCAGCCCCAGCCCGGACCGGATCATCTTCTGATAGAAGCGTGTCACGCGGGACAACTGCATGGCGGGCAGTTCGCCTTCCAGCGCCCTCAACGCCGTGAAATCGTGCGTGTGGATGACGTGCGGAAAGCCGCGCAGCCAGGGCAACCACATCGACAAGGACTGGTCGGCCAGCACCACGAGCGTATCGTCGCGGCTACCGCGCAGGCGCCATCGCACGAGCATCGGAAACAGCACGTACTGGTCAAGATATCCGAGCCATTTCATGGAACCCGATCCGATCGCCAGGCTGCGCAACATCGGTTCCGGGCGCCACTGAACTGCATCATGGCCTCGCGCCACCATTCCTTGTGTCACCATGTCTGCAAAGCGGTCCATGCTGTGACTGCCGAAATAAAGCGGATGGCCAAGCACTGCAATCCTCATCGTCGGGTCTCCACATCGATACGGGGTGCCGGTTGGCGACGCGCAGGGCACATCCCTGGCGCGCCGTCGCCTTGGGCAAGTTCTTGCTACGATGCCGCGGTGCCCGTGTCATCTCCGTGCGTTGCCGCACACCGTTGTTGCACGGTGCGCTAGCCCACATCCACACCGGTACCCGCCGTATAGGCTCTTGCAGTATCGGCGCATCGGCTTCCCGGCCGGCGCGCGCCCACTATTCTGCGAGCCGCCTTAGACCATGTCTTCGCTGCCCTCATCTTCCAACGCCCGGCAGCCGTCACTGTTCTCGCGCTTTCGCCTGAACGCGCTCAGCTATGGCTACGCACAGCTCATCACGATCCTGGCCCAGCTGGTGCTGGTGCCGTTCTTCGTCGCAAGCTGGGGCAAGACCGGGTACAGCGACTGGCTGGTGCTGACCGGCGTGCCGTCGCTGTTCATCCTGCTGGACCTGGGCGTCTCGCAGGCATCGGCCAACCGCGCGACGATCAGTGCCGGCGCCCACGACTGGTCGGCCGCGCGGGTCATCCTGCAGACCGCCTTCCTGTTCGCCCTCGGCCTTGGCGTGGCGGTGTTCGCGATCACGCTTGCGGTAACGCCGTGGATCGACTGGGTCAGCCTGCTCAAGCTGCACACCATCGGCAATGGCGAGGCGCGACTGATCACGCTGTTCATGGCGCTGTACGTGGGCTTCCAGTTCATCGGGGGGCCCGTCGATGGCTGGTTCCGCGCGATGGACCACGCGCCGCTGGGTGCGTTCCTGATCGCCAACCGTCGCCTGGCCGACGTGCTGATCACGATCGCCGTGCTGCTTTGCGGAGGCGGCACCGTCACGCTGGCCGCGTCGATGTGCGCGGGCGCGGGCGTGCTGGCCGTCGTACAGGTCGTGATCGCAAACCGCTACACGCCGCTGCCGGTGGTTGGCTACCGGCACGCATCCGCGGCGGAGTTCCGCGCCGTGCTCAAGCCTTCGCTGGCCTATGCGAGCTTTCCGCTGTCGCAGGCCATCACGCTGCAGGGCGGCGTCCAGGTCCTGAACCAACTCGCGGGGCCGTCGGTCGTGGTGGCCTACACCATGGCGCGCACGCTGATGCGCATGATCATCCAGTGCGGCGTGGTGGCCAACTACGCGCTGAAGCCGGAGATCTCGCGGCTTGCCGGCCAGGACGACATGGTGCGCGCACGTGCCTTCACGCGCGCCGCCGCGATCTGGATCATGGCCGCCTGCCTGCTTGTCTATGCCCTGCTGGTCGTGGCCGGCCCGCGCTTCGTCGACCTCTGGGGCCACGGCGCGGTGCAGGTCAGTCATGGCGACCTGGCGCTGATCGGCCTGCATGCGCTGCTCAACGTCGCATGGTTCATTCCGGCGGCGCTGTTGATTGCGACCAATACCCACGTCGCCGTCGCCGTCGTCTACGCCTGCGCCAGCAGCGCGGCACTGGCGCTCTGGCTGCTGTTCCCGCACGCGGTACCGCCCACCACCGGCGCCGCCCTGCTGTTGCTCGTTCCCGAAACCGTAGTGCTGCTCTGGCTGGCCGCCGGCCTGCGCGACCGGCGACAGGAAAGCCCGCAGACAGTCATTGCGCCGACGGCCACGCCGCGGTGCATGGAGGACTGACGATGCTGTCCACCGCCCGGCGCCTGCAAGGCGCCAGCCTGCCCCACGCGTTCCAGCGGCGCCGCACGCGGCTGATGGCCGGCTGGTCGCTGCTGGTGGTGGTGCAGATGCTGTGCTTTCTTTCGCCCCAGAACATCGTCTGCGCACTGCTGATCCTGATCGGCGGCAATCTCGGCGTGTTGACGATGGGGCGCCGCGACCTGCTGCGCAACTATCCGATCTCCACCCTGATCGTGCTCGGCTACACACTGTCGTACTTCCTGCTTCCACCAGTGGCCACGCTGCTCGAATGGAAGCCCATCACGCACAACCTGAACCATGCGGAACTGATCAACATCCACGCGCTGGTCTGCCTGATCTTCGTGCTTGGCGCGCACGTGATCTATCGCAATAGCCGCCTGACGGCCAGCATTCGCAAGGCACTGACGCTGCGCGTCCTGACGCCGCTCGGCTACTTCCGCGTGCCCGGCAACACCCAGTACATGATCCTGGGCGGCATCGGGCTGGCGGCCATGGCCTACCAGGTCTTCGTGCTCGGCTCGGCCCGCGAGGAACTGCTGGGCGCCGACAACAAGTTCATGCAGGCGATGTTCCCCCTGGTGTACCTGCCCTACTGCATCCTGATACGGCCGGTGGTCGGCGCACGCCAGTTACGCACGTCGCTGCAGTGGAAGCTGGTGCTGGGCGCGTACACCGCGGCCCTGCTGCTCGTGTCGATGGGCAGCAACAGCCGCTCGGCCTTCCTGCTGGGCATCACTTCGATCGGCATCGCCTGGCTGTACGGCGTGGTGACCGGCAGCGTCACCACCCGGCTGATACGGGCGCGCAACCTGATACTGCTGGGCGGCGTGGCGCTGATACTGCAAGGCCCGGTGGCCGACCTGGCCACCAGCATGGTGATCGTGCGCGACGAGCGGCGCGACCTTGCGGCCGCCGCCTTGCTGGAAGCCACCATGAACACGATGCAGGACAGCCGTGCCATCGCGGAGCGCCGCCAGCTCGACAACAGCAAGAGCTACGACTGGGACGAGTACTACGTCGACAACCTGTTCCTGGCGCGGCTGTCGAACCTGAAGTTCTCCGACGAAAGCCTGGACCTGGCCCTGCGCCAGGATGCATCCGCCAAGGTGAACCTGCGCAACCTGGAATGGCAGAGCGTGCTGAGCGTCTTTCCCCGGCCTGTGATCGACACACTGGGCCTGCCGGTGGACAAGGAACTGGTCAGCACGTCGTCCGGGGGCGACCTGATGCTGTTCACCACCACGGGCGATTACGACGCGCTGCGCGGCTTCCGTACGGGATCGATCTTCGGCAGTGGCTACGCGCTGTTCGGCTGGCTGTATCCGTTCCTGGTGGCGCTGGCCGCCATCCCGATCTTCACGCTTGCCGATACGCAGACCACCCGCGTGCCGAATCCCGACACGCGACCATCTGCACCGCCCTGGATTCCGGCCTTCAACTCGTTCAACGCGGTGCGGCTGTTCGCCTGGCTGTTCTTCCTGACCAGCGCCGCCACCGGCGTGGAGTCGATGGCCGGCCTGTCGCGCTATATCATGCGCGGCTGGCTTGAAACCCTGATGATCTATTCGATGGCGTACTGGTTCTCGTACGCCGTGGTGCGCATCGTGCCGTGGCGCGGCATGCGCCGCTAGGTGCCGGGCGGCGGAGGCCACCGGCGGTGGCCCCGTCAGCCTGGCCTGTTCAGGCGGTCTTCCGGGCGACGAAGTGGAACCAGTAGACCTGGCTGACGTCTTCCTGCTCGTCCAGCACGTGGGCATCGAGATTGCCGAACACGGCTTCGGTCTGCAAGCCGGCCTGGGCCAGCGTTTGCCGCTGCGCCGCCATGTCGCTATAGACGATGACGATGCCAAATTTGTGCGCGGCGCAGACCCTGACGGCGTAGCCATCGTATTCGCGGTTCAGGCGTGAATTGCGCAGGTAGTTGATGGTGGCCAGCGGCAGGTTGACGACCACGCGCGCCGTGTTGAACGCCAGCCGCAGCGGGTGGGGCGACCACTTGGGCAACTGCAGGAAGCGCGTCAGGTTTTCCCGATAGCTGGGCCCGTGAATATTGTGCGTGGAGAACATCAGCAGCCCGCCCGGGCGCAGCACGCGCGCAAATTCGGCCAGAACGGCCGCGCGCCCCACGGCGTCGACGGCATCGATACCATTGAAGCTGAACATCACCAGGCCGAAGGTGTTGTCCGCGAACGCGCTCAGATCGCGCGCGTCCATGCAGTGCACGGCCACGCCCGGGTGATTGCGCCGGCAGATATCCACCAGGTCCGGGGTGTAGTCGATGGCCACGTAGTCCTGGCTCAGCGCGCGCAGCATCGGCACCGTTCGCCCGCCGCCTACACCGACATCCAGCAATGGTGCGCCGCGCACCTCGTCGGCAATACGCGCCAGCGCCGCCGTCTCGCCCGGATCCGTCGGCTCGCTCGCCTCTGCAAACCAGTGGCGAGCGCCCCAGCTGTTCCAGGCCTTACGGTTGATGTGATCTTGTAGGGTCTCGACGACCATGGGTGTCTCCAGTCCGCGTATTGTCGCGGTGTAGGGAGCGTGCACCCCGCGTACTCGGGCATCCGTGCGTTGTCGCACTGAAGCCGGGCCGCCGCGCGCCCACCATGAGCGCATCGAGCACATAGCGCGCCGCGCCCCGCCGGCGTTCGACGAAAGCCATGATTCTGGATCGCACCGACCGCCTGTCTGGCCCATCCTTCACGCTGCGCAACCGCGTGACCCGCCAGATCTGGAACTGGACGTGGCTGCTGCTGTTCCGGCCCAGCCCACGCTCGGCGCACCGCTGGCGCGCCACCCTGCTGCGCCTGTTCGGCGCGCAGCTCGGGCACCACGTGCACATCTATCCGTCGGTCAAGGTCTGGGCGCCATGGAACCTGAAGATGGCCGACCACACCGCCGCGGCCGATGGCGTGACGCTGTACAACATCAGCCCGATCGAGATCGACAGCTTCTCCATCGTGTCGCAGGGCTCGCATCTCTGCACCGGGTCCCACGACTACAACAATCCCACCTTCCAGCTGATCTCGTCGCCGATTACGCTGGGGCGCCATGTCTGGATCTGTGCGGAAGCGTTCGTGTCTCCCGGCGTCACTCTGCCGGACGGCGCCGTGGTGGCGCCGCGTTCGGTGGTCACCCGTCCGCTGCGCGATGCCTGGACCGTCTACGGTGGCGCGCCCGCCAAACCCATCGGCAAGCGTACCCCGCAACCCTGAGCCCGCCATGCAAGGCTGCGGGCGCGGCCGACCATGGCCGTGGCCCGTCCCATGGCCGCCGCTATGCCTGGCCCGGCGCCTTCGACTTCACGGCCGCGCCAGCCAGCGGTACGCTGGGCTTTGCGGCGCTGGCACCCGTACCGGCCTCTTCCGACATCCGCTCAAGCTGCTCGCGCGTCTTGAGCACGATCATGTACTCGTAGATGCACTGCAGCATCGTGTAGTGCAAGCCCGCCACACCGTCCAGGAACGACCGGCGCCAGATGAACATGTACAGGAACTTGATCAGCGGGCGCGCCGGCGCGCGGTAGAACAGGCGCTTCTGGTGCATGCGCCGTTCGTTGGGATCGCGCGCGAAGAACGCCTTGCCGATATCGGGCTTGCCGGCCTTGCGCTGGGCGATCAGTTCCGCCTCCATCGTCGAATAGAGGTTGTGCTTGTTCAGCCAGTGCACCATCCCCTTGGAAAACGGGTAGTGGTCGAACGGATGGCGCAGTTCTGCCACGGCACCATCCACCACCAGCACCTCGTTGATCTCGCGCTCGAAATGCACGCGGGACCTGCGCACGAGCCGGATGTTGAACGGCGAGATCGTGGCGTGCCTGAGGTGCGTGCCCAGCCAGAAGTCCCGACGCCCCATGCGCGCAGCAGCCACGTCGGCATCGCAACCGGCCACCAGCGCATGGAATTCCTCGATCAGCGCCGCGCCGATCCGCTCGTCGGCGTCGAGCATCAGCACCCAGTCATTGCGATACGGCAGGTCGTGCAGGCCGAAATTGCGCTGCGCCGCAAAATTGTCGAAGGCCCGCACGGTCACGGTGGCCCCAAGCGATGCGGCGATCGCACAAGTGTCGTCGGTGCTGCCCGAGTCCAGCACGTGCACGTCGGTCGACAACGCCGCCACCGATGCCAGGCAGCCAGCGATGTCATGCGCTTCATTCTTGGTAAGGATCAGTACGGATATGGATGCCATCGGCGCCTCGCGTTGCAAGACCGCATTTTCGGCGCGCGAGCAGGGATGCCCGGCGCACACGAACCTGGGGGCAGCGTACCGGCCCCGCCAGCCGGGGCTCCGTACGTTCGGCCACACTGCCCGGTCTCTGGGCCTGTCGCACGCGGCGCATCGCAAGTCGCCTTGAGCGAATATTCGGGCAATGTGTGAGAACGTACCGAACGCATGCGCTCGGCGTTTCAACATGGCCGCATCCGGGATGCCGTGCGTCGTGAAAATGCGCGACCACCGCATCCCAGCCATGGAGAATGCCGTGAAAGGATTGACCAGATCTGCCTTGACCTACGCCATGCGGCAGGTGGCGCGCCTTGGTCTGGCATGCAGCCTGGCTGTGCTCGCCGGATGTGCCGTATCGCCGGGCATGACGTTCAGCGCCGACAAGCCGCTGGACACGTCCGACCCCAACGCCAAGCCGCCCGAAGTGACGCCGATCACGCCCGAACTGGTCCGCCAGTTGCGCGACAAGGCACAGCCCACCAACCTGGGCGTGGAAGAGCTGTTCGGCAAGGCCGGACCCTACCGCATCGGTCCGGGTGACATTCTCTCGGTGGTGGTCTGGGACCACCCCGAACTCGTGTTCCCTACGCAGACGTACAGCATTGCCGCGGGCTTCGAGATGCCGGCGCAGACCGGCGGCTCCAACATGCCCGGTTACGTGGTGAGCCCCCACGGGGACATCCAGTTTCCGTATGCCGGCGTGATGAAGGTAGCGGGCAAGACCGCCAACCAGGTGCGCGACGAAATGGCGCGCGCGCTGTCCCGCGTGGTGCGCGAACCGCAGATGACCGTGCGCGTGCTGGGCTTCCGCAGCCAGCGGATCTACGTTGACGGCGAGGTCAAGACCCCGGGCATGCAAGCCATCGACGACGCACCGATGACGCTGGTCGAAGCGCTCAACCGCGCGGGTGGCGTGCTGAACCTGACCGGCGACAACAGCCGCATCCGCGTCACGCGGGGCGAGCGCAGCTGGTACGTGAACATCCCGGCGCTGCTGGCCAAGGGTGTCGACCCGGCGCATATCCTGCTGGCGTCCGGCGACATCATCCGCGTCGAGCAGCGCGAGGACAGCAAGGTCTTTGTCACCGGCGAAGTGCTAAAGCCAATGTCGCTGCTGATGCGCAACGGCCGCATGTCGCTGAACGAGGCGCTGGGCGATGCCGGCGGCGTCAACCCCGGCACAGCCAACGCCGAGCAGATCTATGTCATCCGCCGCGCCGCATCGGGCACGCCCACGGTGTACCACCTCGACGGCACATCGCCCGTGGCCCTGGCCGTGGCGGAAGGCTTCGAGCTCGAACCCAAGGACGTCATCTATGTCGACGCACGCAACGTGGTGCGCTGGAGCCGCGTCATGAGCCTGCTGATCCAGCCGATCACGGGCACGGCCGGCTTCATCAAACCATAACCCCCGGACAGATGACCACGATCCACAACATCCTGGTAGTTTGCCTCGGCAATATCTGCCGCAGCCCGATGGCGGCCGGTCTCCTGCGCCAGGCGCTGCCTGAATGCCGTGTCGAATCGGCCGGTCTGGCGCCCCCCGTGGGCGCCGGTGCCGACCCACGCGCCGTACGGCTGTTGTCGACCGAAGGCTGCGACCTTGCCGCCCATCGCGCGCGCGCCATCGACTTCCAGCAGATTGCCGCCGCCGACCTGGTACTGGTCATGGATAGCGAGCAGCGCACCTGGCTGGAAACGCACTTCCCTGGCGCACTAGGCAAGACATACCGGCTCTGCGAGCACGAGCAGACCGACGTTCCCGACCCCATCGGCGGCTCGCAGAGCATGTTCGTCATTGCTCTGGGGCTGATCAAGCTGGGCGTGGATTCGTGGTCCACGCACGTTCGCGCGGTTGCCATCGATTCACGCGGAGAAACGATATGAACACCGACAAGTCATCGCACGCCAATGCGGCCGATACCTGGGACGGGCCCGACACTTCGATCGACTTCAGTGCCTACCTGGATGTGCTGGTGCGCTTCCGCTGGACGTTCATCCTGGTGTCCGCCGCGGTGATCCTCACGGGCGTGACGTATGCGCTGCTGAGCAAGCCGGTGTACCGGTCCGACACGCTGGTGCAGATCGAGGAAACGAACCAGAGCAGCAACGCGGCCACCAAGATCGCAGCGGCCATCTCGCCCGTGTTCGACGTCAAGCCGGCCGCCACCGCCGAAATCGAACTGCTGCGCTCGCGCATGGTGGTTGGCAAAGCCGTGGACAACCTGCGGCTCGATATCATCGCCACGCCGCGCTACTTCCCGGTGGTTGGCGCCGCCATCGCCGGCTACCGGGGCGAGCTGTCCACTCCGGGCCTGTTCGGCTGGGGCGGCTTCGCCTGGGGCGGCGAATCGATCAAGGTCGACGACCTGCAGGTGCCTGCCAAGCTGGACGGGCGCAAGATCATCCTGACCGCACTGGGTGACCGCCGTTTCCGCCTGACCTTTGCCAGCGACGGCGCCACGGGCACCGGCACGGTAGGCACGCCGCTGACGGTCAATACCGCTTCCGGCCCGGTACATATTCACGTCACCGAGCTCGATGGCCACCCTGGCACCCAGTATGTGGTGACCCATGTGCCACGCTCAGCCGCCATCACGGACCTGCAGGAAAAGCTCATCATCGGCGAACGCGGCAAGCAAAGCGGCGTGATCGGCATTGCGCTGGAAGACACGTCCGCCGAGCGCGCCGCCGCCATCCTCAACGAGATCGGCACCGAGTACGTGGACCAGAACACGCGCCGCAAGGCGGCGGAAGCCGAGAAGTCGCTGGCGTTCCTGGACAAGCAGCTGCCGCAACTGAAGAAGCAGGTCGAGGACTCTGAAACGCGCTACAACACGATGCGCAACCAGCGCGGCACCGTGGACCTGAGCGAGGAATCGAAGCTCTACCTGTCCCAGTCGGTGCAGATCCAGACGCGCCTGCAAGAACTGCGCCAGAAGCGCCAGGAACTGGCCACGCGCTACACGCCCAACCATCCGAGCGTGGAAATCCTCGACAGCCAGATTGCCGGCCTGACGAACCAGCTTGCCGGCGTCACCGGCAAGATCCAGCGGCTGCCCGAAGTCGAACAGAACGTGCTGCGGCTCATGCGCGACGTGAAGGTCAGCACCGAGATGTACCAGGCGCTGCTTAACGACGCCCAGCAGCTACGCCTGGTGCGCGCGAGCAAGGTCGGCACGGCACGGCTGGTGGACCCGGCCGACGTACCGCTCAAGCCCGTGCGGCCGAACCGCATGATGATCGCGGTGGTATCGCTGGTCATGGGCATGCTGGCCGGTGCCATGGCCGTGGTACTGCGCCGCATGATGAACGGTGGCCTGGCCGAGGCCGAAGACGTCGAGCGCCATACCGGCATGACGGTCTACGCAACCATCCCGTTCAGCACTGTCAAGGCCGCCGACGGCGTGCTGGCCATGCGCCATCCGGATGACCCCGCCATCGAAGCCATGCGCGGCTTCCGTACTGCGCTGCAGTTCGCGCTGGCCAACAGTCGCAGTCACGTCGTGGTGATTTCCGGCCCGGCACCGGGTGTCGGCAAGTCCTTCCTCAGCGCCAACTTCGCGGCCATCGCGGCCACGGCGGGCCGCAAGGTACTGCTGATCGACGCCGACCTGCGGCGCGGCGGCCTGAACCGCGTCTTCGAGCGGCCGCGCTCGCCGGGCATGACCGAACTGCTGACCGGCACACCGATGCATGAGGCGATCCAGCGCGATGTTCTGCCGGGGCTGGATTTCATCGCCACCGGCGCCCAGGCGCCGCAGGCGGCCGACCTGCTCCAGGCCCCGGCGATGGACGCGCTGCTCGAATCCATCCAGTCGCGCTATGACCTGGTGCTGATCGATACCCCACCGGTGCTGGCCGCCGCCGACGCCGGCGTGCTGGCCGCCAAGGCCGGCGCAGTATTCCTGGTGGCGCGCGCCGACAGCACCACTGCCGGCGAATTGCAGGCATCGCTGCGCACGATCGCCCAGGCCGGTGGCGAAGTGAAGGGCGTGCTCTTCAACGGGCTGGACGTCGAGGGCCGCTGGTACCGTCCGCACTATCGCTACGGCAAGTACCGCTACCTGACGCAGTACGGCACCGGCAACGCCAACACCAAGGCCAAGCGCGCCTGATTGGCATCCCGTTCATCATGAGAAAGGCCCCCGGGGGCCTTTTTTCTATCCTGTCGCGTCGATGGGGCCTGGGGATCCGGTGAGCCAGGGCACGCGGATCCGCGGCTCAGGGTGTGCTCAGGGCGTGCTCAGATGCGGCGCGTCCACGGTCGGCAGACCGGTCTCCGCGCTGATCAGCCTGACCAGCCGCTCCGCCACGGCGCGGCTCTGGAAGCGCCTGTCAAAGCAGGCCTGCGCCGCCACGCGCATTTGCGCACGCGACGCGTCGTCCAGGGACAGCCAGCGGTCCAGCACATCGGCCATGGCCGACGGCGTGTCGTCGCCGGCAAAGCCCGCGCCGTCCTCGACGATCTCGCGCCAGATATTCACCTTGTTGGAGATCAGCACCGGCACACCGCAGCCCAGCGATTCGGCCACCGCCACGCCAAAGTTCTCCTGGTGCGAAGCCAGGCAGAACGCTTCGGCGGCGTGGAAGCTGCCCCATTTGTCGTCGCCGGCGAGCATGCCCGTCCACGTCACACGATCCGCGATGCCGATGGCAGCAGCCAGTTTGCCCAGCGATGCCCGCATGGCGTCGTCGCAAGGGCCGGCCAGTACCAGGTGCAGGGACGGATCGCGGTCGCAGACCTCGGCAAAGGCCTCCATCAGCACGTCGCAGCCTTTTTTCTCGTGGACGCGGCCGATGAACAGCAGCAACCGCTTGCCACGCAGCGCCGGGAAGCGGGAAAGAAAGCGCTCCGCCAGTTCGTCGCGCGCCGCCGGCGGCGTGGCCGTGCCATACGACGACACTTCCTCGCGGCAGCGATAGAGCCGGAACGATTGCCGTGCCAGCCTCATCTCCTCGGCGCAGGTGAACAACACGGCGCGGGCATGGCGCAGCACCCAGTAATCGCCGAGCAGCCAGTAGGCCATCTTCTTCAGGTGCTTGAGCGGATAGCGCCGTTTGAACCAGGGGTCGAGCATGCCGTGCGTGTACACGAAATAGGGCACGGGCTTGCCGCGCAGCGCCAGCCAGGTGGCCACGCTGTGGAACTGCCAGATCCCCTCGACGATCACAGCATCATAGTCTTCGGCGTGCTGCCGCAGCCAGCTCAGCATCCGCAGGTTGAGGCCATATCGCAACGTCGACGGGCCATGCGCAAACACACGGTATGGCGTGTTGCGCAGGAACGGAGCATCGGGAACGTCGCAGCAGCATACGTCGGCTCGCACGCCAAACGCGGCCAGCGGGCCGTTGAGCTGGCGGACGCCCTCGCTGGGCCCTCCGCCCGCAGGGTCCATCGACGGGATGACATGAAGCAGCTTCATGGGAGACGATCCATTCGGTGTGGAAAGGCATGGCGTCCACGCGCGGCCGCATGCCGCCGGCCCGCCTGGACGGTTGCCCATAGTGTGCGCATCGCCCGGCCCATCGTCCGTGCGGTGCGCCACGGTGGCCGGTCACGCGCCCTGCAGTACCGGCTCCGGCTGGCTGGCGCGCTCCAGGGCGGCGTACTGGGCTTCGACGTGCCGCACCACGTGTTCGCAGAAGTTGTCACGGCTTTCCTGCAGGAACAGTGAATGGTCGAAGCACTCAATGGTCTTGACCGACACCTGCGACAGGCCGGCCAGCCCTTCGAGATTGCGGCCCAGGCACTGGGCCGTTTCCTCCAGACCGACATCGGTGACGCCATACAGCAGTTCGGTGCGCACACCGCGCTGATGCAGCTTCGCCATGAACTGCCGGGCGGGACTGCGCCCGCTGGTCGTCAGCTCGCCCGCTTCGGATGTGCCGCCGTGCAGCCGCGCGGCCAGACGCCCGGCGTGGTACATCGACAGCGCACCGATGCGGCGCGCCACGGTCTTCAGCAGCCGCCCGGGGTGTATATCGCCACGCGCCAGGCGTTGCCAGTTGCCCGGCTTGAGCGCGGCGTGCCAGAACAGGCGCAGCGGCTGGTCGGTCTTGCCATGGGTGTCATCGTCCGCATCGGTCCATTGGTACTTCACCAGATTGGCCAGCACCAGGCCGCAGACCTTGTCATTGGCCAGCGCGGCGTGCAGGCTCAGGAACGCACCCGAGCAGACACCGGCCAGCACAACCCGCTCGAAGCCACGCGACGCCATCCAGTTCACGGCGGCATGCATCTGCGCGCGCGATGCCACCGAGTAGATCTCGGGGATATTCATCGTGCGGTGGGCGCGCGGGCTGTCACCAAGTGCCGGGAGGTCCAGCCGCAGAGCGGCAACGCCTTGCCGTGCCAGCCTGCGCGACAGCCCCACGAACAGCCGGCCATCGCCGATGTGATGATTGCCGCCGGTGTTCGGAAAGATCACGGCCACGCGTGCCCGGGCACCGTCGGCCGGCAGACTCAGCACGCCAAACTGGCTACCGCCGTCGAGCCAGATGGGTTGCTCCAGCGCGCCGTCCACGTCCAGCTGCGCATTGCCGTGGCCGTCCTGCACGCGCGGGCGCGCCTTGTCGTTCTGACGCTCGCCCTCCGTCACCGGCAGCGCCGCAAGCCACCCCGTCACCTGCCGCCAGGCCGATTCGGGCACGGTCGAATATTCGGCGGACCGCATCATATCGGCATAGCCCTCGAACTCCCGAGTATCCACGCGCGCGCCCGCGGCCTCGTAGTGCACGGCCAGCCCTGGCACCGCCGACACGGTGCCGGGCCATTGGTCGAACAACAGCACGTGCGACGCGGGGCAGCCGGACTGGCGGTCCAGGCGCAGGGTCTCGATGCCCTGCACGAAATCGGCGCCGAAGCGGCCCGACAGCACGTCCAGCGCCCCTTCCGGCGCGGGGCGCGGGCGCAGGTCGGGTACGACGCTGTTGAGCCAGTTCACATGCAGCGCACGCATCTCGCGCAGGAAAGCGCGGCCGTTGACCACCGGCGCCAGCAACACCAGTGCCGCCGGCGGCTCGCCACGCCGCGTCATCTCTTCGGCGGCCAGCGCTGCCAGGCTGGCGCCCAACCGCAGCCCGCACAACGCCACCTGGCTCACGCCAGTTCGTGTTCGCAGTTCCGCCACCGCAGCCAGGATATTGGCGATCCAGCGCGCCTGGCACGCCGGCTCGTCACCGTTGCCGATGGCGTCGCCGGTGCCGTGGTAGTCGAACCGCAGCGTCGGGATGTCCGCAGCGGCCAGGTCGTCGGCCAAATGCCGCAGGCCCCGGTACGACCACATCCCTTCATGTCCCGGCGGCGCGCAGAGCACCACGCCCGTACGGCGGCCGGACCCATGCAGCCACCCTGTGCAGCCTTCAAAGACTATTCTTTTCATGGCCCCTCCCTTGTCGGCCGGGACGATTCTCGGCCGACCGCCCAATCGCCTGGCGAATGGGCGGCACTTTTTCTAGTTCTCGAATCCGCGTCCTAGGCGTTATGTTCGATCGCGCGCGCTTCCTCGCGTTGTCGCTGGGCGGGCAGCAGCACAGGCATGCCCAGGTACGGATTCATGTTGCTGTATTCGCCCTGGTTGCTGCGCTTCGGCTTCACGCCATTGAGGATGCCTCCCAGCATCCGCGTATCGGCCCGTGCGAGCCGCTTCATGGTTTCGGAAACCTGGTCGGGCAGCGTCGTGTCGGCACGCAACACCAGCAGCGTGGAGCCCGCCAGATCGGCCACGAAGGTGGCGTCGGCCACCGCCAGCACCGGTGACGTGTCGACGATGATCAGGTCGAAGCGATCGCGGCACATCTGCAGACAGGTAGTCATGGCCGGATGCATGAGCAGTTCCGACGGGTTGTTCGGCGGCGCGCCGGCCGGCAACACCGACAGCCCGTTGACCACGGTGCGCTGCACGGCTTCGGACAGCGGCAGACGGCCGGCCAGTACCTCGGCAAGACCGATGTCGGCCTGCAGGTCGAACCAGCTGGCCACCTTGCCCCGCCGCAGATCGGCATCGATCAGCAACACGCGCTGCCCCGCTTCGGCAAACAGCACGGCCAGATTGACCGACGCAAACGTCTTGCCGGCGCCCGCAGCCGGGCTGGTCACCGCCACCACCTTGTCGGGCGCGCCGCGCAACGAGAAATGCAGCGCGGCTCGGACACTGCGCAGACCCTCCACAGCCATCGAATGCGGCGCGTTGCGGGCCAGCAGGAACTGGTCGTGCAGGCCCAGCCGCAGCAGCCGTTCGGCGCCATCGAGGTCGTCGTCCGCATGCTCCGCCAGCTCGTCGGTCGTCGCCAGTGCCTGGCCAGGCTGTTTTTCCAGCAACCCGGCAACCTGCACGTGGGACCACGCCGAGCGCGAACGGGCATCCACGAGCCTTTCGAGTTCCACCTGTTCCGGGCTGAACACGATATCGCCCAGCATCGGCAGCCCGAGCCGCTCTTCGGCGTCGTTGACGTTTTCGAGCGTGGGACGGATGCGCTGGCGCACCGTCACGCAGGCCATTGCCAGGCACAGCCCCATCAGCGCACCGGCAGTGGTGGCCGGCCAGGGCCCCAGCCCCACCGGCCGTACCGGCACCAGCGCGCTGTCGAGCACACGCACCAGGCCGCTGCGATCCAGCTGCACCAGCGACAACTGTTCGGCCTTCTGGCGCAGCGTCATGTACATGTCTTCGGCTACCTTCACGTCGCGCGTCAGGCCCACCGATTCGCGTTCCGTCGACGACAGGTTCTGGTAGCGCGACTCCATGTCCTTGCGTTCGCGTATCAGCTGCTGGATCTGGTTGTCGATCGTCTTGACCTCGTTGGCCTCTTCGGTAAAGCGCTGCAGCGTCTTGGTGCGTTCCAGCTTGAGCTGCGCGATCTGCCGCTGGTAGTCGATGCTGCCCGTCAGATACGACTGGGCGTCCTGCGTCGGCGCCATGGTGCCGGACTTCGAGCGGTAGCGCGTCAGCGCGGACTCGGCCCGTTCCAGCTCGGCTTTCACGCGCGGGATCTCGCTGGTCAGAAAGGCCAGCGTCATGGCCGTATCGTCGCGCCGCTGTGACGCCTGATTGCCGATGAACGATTCGGTAATGCCGTTGACCAGCGCGGCGGCGGCCGTGCGGTCGGTGGTCCGCCACGAGATGCTGACGGTGCTGGCGTCACCCGGATGCATGTCGATGCGCAGCGCGTTGGACACGTCGTCGATGGTCTGCACCAGGTCACGGCGCGTCAGCACGAACCGCGTGCCCGGGCGGGCGTCCAGGCTGGCCACCCGCACGGCCACGCCATTGCCATCCGCCACCTGGCCCACCGTACCGGTCAGCAGTTCGGTGTCGCGGTCGTAGAGGCGGTAGCCGTTGTCGGGCAGCACTTCGAGCGTCAGCGGCACGTTGAGCAGGCGATCCGGCACGGCGAGCTTGTCCACCGTGATCTGCTCGCCGCTCCATGCGTAGCCGAGGCTGGCCGGCCACGGTGCCACGGCCCGGCCGGGCGTGGCGAAGAACGCGACGATGCCACCGATCAGCGGCGCACGCACTGGCTGCGCCGTGATGTCCAGGTGCAGCCGTTCGACGACGGGTGCCACCACGGTGCGGCTGCGCAGCATGCCGGCGTCGAGCGGCACCGCCGGGGCGGACATGCCCGGCAGGGTGTTGCGCGCCGCGCCGGCGGGCTCGCGCGGCTGCAGGACCTGAACGAGTGCGCTGGCGCTGTACACCGGCGGCTGCGACACCGCGAACAACCATGCCACGACCGCGCCCACCAGACCCGCGCCCAGGATCCAGCCCGCGTGATCGACCATGGCCCGCCGCGCGCTGCCGTTGCCCACCGCAGGCATGGCCGCGTCGGCCGTCCCTACTCCACCCGCAAATGACATCTTGCTCACGACGTCCCCCTTGCCTTCGATTGCTACTTCACCCGTGCGGGCGCGCCTGACTACTTGCGCCCGTAGTTGTCATCGAACCTGACGATATCGTCCTCGCCCAGATAAGAACCCGACTGCACCTCGATGATCTCCAGCGGCGTCTTGCCCGGATTTTCCAGCCGGTGCTGCGTTCCGATGGGGATATACGTCGACTGGTTTTCCGAAAGGATGCTGACCGTCTCGCCGCAGGTCACGCGCGCCGTGCCGCGTACCACGACCCAATGCTCGGCGCGGTGGTAATGCATCTGCAGCGACAGGCTGGCACCGGGATCGACCACGATGCGCTTGACCTGGAAGCGGTCGCCATGGTCGATCGAGTCGTAGCAACCCCAGGGCCGCTGCACCTTGCGGTGGTTCACCACCTCGCTGCCGTGCTCGGCCCGCAGGCGCTGCACCACGTTCTTTACGTCCTGCACATGGGCCTTGTCGACCACCAGCACGGCGTCGGCGGTTTCCACCACGACCACGTCCTGCACGCCCACGCACGCAATCAGGCGGCCCTCGGAATGCGCCAGGCACGACGTCGCGCCATCGAACAGCACGCGGCCGCGCGCCACGTTGCCGGCTGCGTCCTTCTTGGCGATGTCCCAGATGGCGGCCCAGGAACCGACATCGGACCAGCCCGGATCCATCGGCACCAGCATCGCCGGCACGTCGGCCAGCGTCTCGATCTTCTCCATGACCGCGTAGTCGATGGAGTCGGACGGGCAGGCCTCGAATGCTTCCTTGCACAGGCACAGCGCATTGCCCTTGGCCGCGCGCTCGGCGGCTTCGTAGGCGGCACGGCACTGGCGCGCCATGTCGGGCTGCAACTGGCCCAGCGCACGCATCCAGACCGACGCGCGCACGACATAGACGCCGCTGTTCCACCAGTAGTCGCCCGATTCCACGTAGGCTTGCGCCAGTTCCAGGTGGGGCTTTTCGACGAAGCGTTCCAGCGGCAGCGCGCCTTCCTGCGAAATACTCCCTGTCCGGATATAGCCAAACCCGGTTTCCGGGGCGCTGGGCCGCACGCCCAGCGTGACAATGGCGCCGCGGTCGGCCTGCCGCACGGCAACGGCCAGCGCGGCGCGGAATGCTTCCGGATCTGTCACGGCATGATCAGCTGGCGTGGCCACCAGCACCGCGTCGCCGGATTCGCCCGCATTGGCCATCGCATGCAGCGCGGCCATCGTCAGCGCGGGCGCCGTGTTGCGTCCGCATGGCTCGGCCAGGATCTGCGCGGGCTTGCCGCAGCGTTTCATCATCGCGTCGATCATGAAGCGATGCTCTTCGCCGCACACCACGATCTGCGGCGCCTCGATGCCGACGTTGCGGCCGGCCAGCACGGCCAGCCCTTCGAGCCGGCGTGCGGTGGCTTCCAGCAGCGTGTTCTCGGCCACCAGGTTCAGCAACTGCTTGGGATGCTGCTCGCGCGACAGCGGCCAGAGGCGCGTGCCCGATCCGCCCGCCAGAATCACAGGCTGGATCAGCGCCTGCCGCGTCTGCGCGGCAGCGGCGCCATGGCCCGTGTGATCGATCATGTCCGTGACTGCGGCAGAGGGAAGGCCTTTCCCTCGGTTCGGAATTCTCATCATGCCTCCTGCTGTTTCCTGCGTGTCGGCGAGGCTCCGGCTCCCAGGCGGTGCTTGGCAGGCGTGGCAGACGCACGGACACGTACCCTGGCCAGAGAGGATGGGCTCAGTGTAGGAATCTGCGCTGGCAGGACTCTGTTCGATTCCGCACACGCTGTTGGGCACGCTGCTAGCCACACCGCGCGCGCCACTGCGCAGCGCCGGCTTTGTTGGACAACGTACCGAAACGCCGCGCCGGAACCGGTCCAATGGCATTGGCCATGCACGCGCCTGGCCGGCCGGCGCCACGCCGGCTGCCATCCGAACACGGAGGACGGGAGATGGAGCAAAGCACTGCGAACGCCCTGGCTTGCACGGCAGATACCCTGGCCGAGGCCCCCCATGTGCCGGCCGCCAACGCGCAACAGGCGGCACGCCCCGTGGTGGCCCCGCCGCGTCTGCTGCATGGCGAGGCATCGGTCTGGCAGGAGACCAACTGCTACATGGATCTGTGGATCGAACTGCTGTATGGCTGGCACCTCGATCCGCGCGCCGCGCTGCCGTTCACCGTGGCGCAGGACTACGAGGGCGATCACTTCACCTTCTTCAAGTATCCGCAGGCCGACCTCGAACTGCTGTATGGAACGGTGGTGCAGGAAAGCGCCATCTACGACACGCTGGAAGCGCACATTGCCGAGCAGGTGCGGCGCGGCCACGCCATGCTGGTGGAGATGGACAGCTTCTATCTGCCCGATACGCGCGCCACGGCCTATCGGATGAACCACGTGAAGACCACCATCGCGATCGACGGGATCGACACCGCAGCGCAGACGCTGTCCTACTATCACAGCACGGGCCGCTACAGGGCCGAGGGCGACGACTATCGTGGGCTGATGCGGCTCACGCCCGAACTGAGCGGCAACGGCAACATCCTCTTCCCGTATGCCGAATGCGCCAAGCGCGTACGCGACCCGCTGCGCGGGCGCGACATGGCCAATGCCGTGGCGCAGCTGCTGCGCCGGCATCTGGGCCGGCGTCCGGACGAGAGCCCCATCGCGCGCTGGCGTACCGAATTTCCTGCGCAGGTGGACACCATCCTGGCGCGCGGCGATGCGTACTTCCATCACTACGGCTTCAATCTGCCGCGCCAGCTGGGGGCGAACTTCGAGATGCTCCAGCACGGCCTGAACTGGCTGGGCGAGCACGGCCACACGGTGTCGCCCGACGTCCGCGAAGCGGCTGGCGCCATCGCGGCGGAGTGCAAGGTGCTGCAGTTCCGCCTGGCCCGGGCGATGGCACGGCGCCGGGCCGATGCCTGCACCGAGTGCATGGACAACCTGGAATCGGCCTACGGCACCGTCATCACGGGCCTGCTGGCGTCGTTCGGGAGCATCGATCCGGCACATGGCTGATAACTGGCCACCCATGAAGACAATCGCCCCGGATGCCACCGCCTGGTGGCGTATGGCGTCCGGGGCGTGCCGCATCGGTGCGGATGCGCTCAGGCGTGCGCCAGCGTCAGGGCGGGCAGCAGGCGGTCGTATTCGCGCTTGACGAGCTTGTAGCACTCGCACGAATGATGCTCCAGGCCGCAGCGGTCCAGCACCGTGATATGGCCGCGGCTGTGGTGGATCAGGCCCAGGTCCTCCAGCTTGCCGGCTGCTTCCGTCACGCCTTCGCGCCGCACGCCCAGCATGTTGGCAATGACCTGCTGCGTGATCACCAGTTCGTTGGTGTTCATGCGGTCGATGGCCAGCAGCAGCCAGCGGCAAAGCTGCTTGTTCAGCGAGTGATGGCGGTTGCAGGCTGCCGTCTGCGCGATTTGCGTCAGCACGGCCTGCACATAGAGCAGCGTCACGCGCTGCAGCGCCGGCAGCTGCGCCAGTTCCCCACGCAGCACGCGGGCCGGAATGCGGTAGGCAAAGCCGGGGCTGCGCACTTCCACGCGGCTCGGCATCGTGTCGCCGCCGGTCACCACGGGGATACCGACCAACCCCTCGTTGCCGACCGCGGCAAACTCGACCGTGGCACCGTCTTCCAGCAGCGACAGCAGTGACACCACGGACGTGGTCGGGAAATACACGTGGACGATGCGCTGGCCGGAGTCGGTCAGCAGCTCCCCTGCACGCAGGCGGACGAGTTCAAAGTGTCGCGACAGCGCGTCCCATTCATGACGCGGCAGTGCGTTGAGCAGATGATTGACATGCAGGTCCGACCGATGCGTGATCATTTCTTCCTCCGTATGACCCAGGAGCAATGACATCGGAACGCCGCAGTACCTGCGAGACGCGTGACCCGACATCGCCGCTCCGCTCTTTTATCAGCTAGCTTGCTGGCGAATGCCCGGCGGCCCCGAGGCCGCCACCCGTGAATCCTTGCCGAAGCGTGTTGCCGCTGCTGCTTCGGTTTTCTCTTCGTTGTTGACTGTATTAAGTGCCATGAAGCACAGAACCGACAGTAGGCTGACGGATAGGTCCTGGCGTCATGCTTTGGTAGGTTGGATGTAGGAAAACGGGTGAGTCGCGGCGGCGGCGCGGCAGACCCGTGAGTCAGCCGGCAGAAGGAGGGAAATGTGTCCTGCCGCGCCAGAGGCGGCCTGGCGGGCAGGTGGAGAAGGATGAGTTCAGCCGTCGTAGCTGACAGAACGCGGCGCGTTCAACGCCGACACTTCACCCGAAGGGATGGCCCCCGCATGCATCGGCGCGGCCGCATCGTGCATCAGGCGGATGCGACGCGATTCGCCGGGCCCGAGGTGGAACCAGTCGGTCTCCGGCAACCAGGCGTGATCCTCGACATGGACCCACCGCGCAAAGCGCTGGGTGCTTACGGTGAGCCACCAGACGCCGTCCTCGCACGCCACGCTGGCGCGCAGGCCCGGGTCCTGCAACGCGTCGGGCCGCCGGTCGGGCAGGTACACGGCCTGGCTGAGCAACGCGTTGCCTGCCTCGGTCGCGCCCGCTTCCGGAGACGCGTCGTGCAGCGTGGCCACCACCACGTCGTGCGCGGGCGGCCCGAAGCGATAGGCGTAGGTGAAGTCGAAGAAGTGATCGATCAACGCCGCCGCCACGAGCTGCCGCGACTCACGCGGCGCCAGCGTCAGCGTCTGGTCGGCCTGTACGACCACGGTCTCGCCGTCGCGCAGGCAACGCAGCGTCAGCCGCACCGTGCGCGGCGCCGCCGTCTCGTTCACCACATGGATGTGAAGCCCATTGAGCCCCTCATCCGTCAGGATGACCTGCAGCGGCTGCCAGACCTGGCGCAGTGCGTGCCACGCAGATTTGGGCCGCGCGTACGCATCGACGATGCCCCATCCCGCGCCCGGCAACAGGTCCTGCAATTGCCAGACCAGGCCACCCTGGCAGGTGGAACCCGTGCGGCGCCACTCTCCGAATACCTCGGTCATGATTTCCGCCACCACGGCGCGCGACAGCGCCAGGTAGCGCGACGGCCGTTCATAGCGCAGGCGCGGCGGATCGACGTCGAACACCTCGCGCAGGTAGAAGTCGCGAATATCCTCGAAATCCCAGGCGGCACCGGCATCCCGCGGCACGCGCGCTTTCCAGCGCGGATCGTGGTACGGCTGAGACAGGCCGGCATCGGCCAGCGTGCGCGCGCACGGCACGTTGGCAAACGCCAGGCATTCCGACGTGAACCGGACATTGGCCAGCCGCGCATCGCTGAGCGGCCGCTGGTAGGCGCCCACGCCGTAGTAGTGCGATACGCCGGTATCGGGCTGGAACGGCCAGGCCCCTTCGCTGGGCGAATTGCGCACGTAGATCACATCGGGCCGATGCTCGGCCACCAGTGCGGGAATCAGTGTGTCGAACAGCGGCTGGCGCCAGGCGCCGCGCGGCACGCCCATCATCGCGGCCTGCTGCTCGGCCTCGCTGCCGCCACACAGCACGGCCAGGCTGGCGTGGGCGCAGGACGACGCCAGCCACTGCGAGACTTCGCGCCGCGCGTCATCCATCCAGGCGGCGCCGGTGTCGTTGCCGTAGTCGAAGTTGGCGAACATGAAGTCCTGCCACACCAGCAGCCCCAGCGCATCGCACTGGCGATAGAACGCTTCGCCCGGATAACAGGTGACGCCGCTCACGCGCACCATGTTGGCCCCGGCATCGCGCGCCAGCCGCAGCCAGCGCGCCACGGCCTCGTCGGTATCGGCCAGGCCGGGCAGGTCGTGGCTGGACACGCACGCGCCCCGGCAGAACACGCGCTCGCCGTTGACGCGCAGCCCAAACGCGCCGGCATCGCCGTCGCGGTCTTCTGTAATCGTACGGAATCCAACGTTGCCGCAGGCCAGGACCTGGCCACCCATGCTGGCGTCCACCCGATACAGCGCGGGTTCGCCGTGGGTATGCGGCCACCAGCGCCGGGCATCGGGGATACGCAGCGCGCCCGACAGCGTGTGCGGGCCGGTACGACGCAGATCGCCATGCCAGATGGCCTGGTCGGGTCCGATTGCCGAGAACGCGCCTTGCGCGGGCGCGGCGCCCGGAAAGTGCAATTGCAGGTCGATGACGCCGTCGGTGCCGTCGATCCGGCTCGACAGTTCGGCGCGTACGCCATGCGTGAGATCGGTGCCGATCGGGTCCAGCAGTTCGATGTCGCGCCACGGCCCCACCGCGTGCACCGGCGGGCACCAGCCGGGCATGTGCCCAAGCAGCGTGGTGCGCACGGTGCGCAGCGATGGCGGCTGGATCATGCGCGGCTTCCAGCGCACCGGTCCGCGCTGCGTGCGCAGCCACGGATGCAGCGCGCGAAAACAGATATGGAGCACGTTGTCGGCGCCGGCCAGTTCCACCTCCGCCTGGTGCGCGGCGAACATATGGCGTGTGGTCAGCACATGCTGGCCGTTGAGCCAGACCTCGGCAATCGTCGCCAGGCCGTTGAAGCGCAGCAGCCGGCGCCCGCTGCCCGAGAATTGCAGCCGGTACCAGTAGTCATGCTGATGCAGCGGCGGCGGCGATGTTTCGTCCCAGCGCTTCGCCGCGCGCAGCGCGCCGGCCACCGTACCGGGCACGGACGCGGGCAGCCAGTGTCCGGTCTCGGACAGCTCGCCCGGATGCGCGGCCGCATTGGCAAAGGTTTCGAGGAAGGTCCAGTCGCCTTCCAGTCGCGCCCGGCCCACGGCCACACCGGGCCGCAAGATGGGCAGGAGTGTCGGTTCCGGATCGCGTGCAGTCATGTCACCTTCTCTCCGAAGTGGGCCGCCAGCGCGGGCACCGTGCCCTGGTAGGCCAGCTCAAGCTGCTCAAGGCAGTCTTCGCAGCTATCAATCTTGCGGCTGATCACCGCGCGCATCAGGCGGAACTGCATCACCATGGCCTCGGACGCCATCGTGTAGCACGCCTCCGCTACCGAATCGGGCAACGTCTGACCCTGCATGACCAGCCAGCGCACATAGCGGCCAAGCAGCTCGAAGTTGGCCCCAAGCTGGCGCAACACGCTGGCGGCGTAGATCTGGAAGTTGGGCTCGCCACGCGCCATCAGCTGTTCCAGGTGCGCCGGGAACGCGGCACGAAATGCCTGGATCGGATTCTCGCGCGGGCGGCGCGCCAGGTGGCCGCGCAGCAGGTCCAGCGATGCGCGCATCAGGACGTCGTCGGTCAGCCCCGGAAAGCGCCGCCGCACGACTTCAGCCTGCGGAAACGTGGCCACACCCCACATCGTTTCATGCGCAGGCATACGAAAGATGGCCAGGTAGTCGTCGCCGCTGGCGGTGTGATAGCCGTCATGGTGGTAATAGCCCACGGCGGTGGCGTCTGGCACGAGCACATCGATGGCGATGCACGCGCGCGCGTGCTGGCGCCGGTAGACGCCCGGCGCCTGTGGCAGCTGGAAGCTGTCCACTTCCAGCAGCACCGCGTTGCCACGGTTGGTCTGCGCGGCCACATGCGATTCCAGCCGGCCATAGGTCGACAGCTCGTCCTTGACGATGCCGAACAGGCGCTCCAGGTCTATCGACGGGATATTCGACGACGTGAACTGGTCACCCTCGAAATCAAGCGTCACGGTGAACGGCAAGGCGGCAATGGGCTCGAAATCCCATCCATGCAACAGTTCGACCCACAGGTCGATATGGCGGTTGGCATGCGACCACACCGGATTGCCCCCGTGCAGCGCATGCGCACCACCGCGCGTGCGTACAGCCTTGCCGTCGCCGAACATTTACACGCCTCCCAGCGTCTCGCGCACCGCTTGCGGCCACGTTGCCGGGTCCAGCCCGTGATGCTTTAGCAGCGCCAGCGTGAGCCGCTCGATGCCGAAACCCACGCAGCCCGTGTGGGCCACACCGCCATCGGCAAGGCCGATATGCCAGAGCGCCCCGAAATGGTCCATGTGGTAGTTGAAGCTCATGCAGGCGGTAGGCGGCGCGCCGTCGTTCACCGGTATCAGCAACTCGAACTTCAGCTTCAGTTCGCGCTGGCTGTCGGCCACGATCTTGCCGCCGCGGCCGAAGAAGGGGTCGTTCGCCACGTCCACTTCCACGGGCAGCTGCAGGGCCCTGGCCAGCGCCTGGCCGCGGTCCATCCACAGCTGGCGAAACGCGACGATGCGATCGGGCGATCCCAGGCACACGTATTCACGCTGCCGGAACAACTGCATGCGCGTGGGCTCCAGGGACGGCTCGTGCCGGTAGCAATACGACAGCACGTCCACCACCTTGCCGTCCGGCGGCAGCGGGCCGCGTTTGGCCACAACCGGATAGATCGGATAGCAGGCGGCCGGCGTCAGCACCACGCCCGTGAATGCCTGCTGGTCGCTCCAGTCTTCCTTGTCCTCCACGCGCGCCAGCAGCCGGCGATGCGCACGGTCGTCGCCGCAGAAGCTGTGGATCGTGCCGGCCAGCTGCGGAAAACTCTTCAGGTATTCGCTGGTCTCGAAATCCTGCTTCCCCATGGCGGGCGGAAAACGCAGCACTTCAGCCTGCTGGTCGGCGCCAATCCGGCTGATGGCCACGTTCAGACCGTCGGCAATGGACTCGAACAGCACGCTGCGGCCATACAGCCCCTTGACGCCGGTTTCGATCAGCAGACCGGCAGCCAGCAGCTGCTCGAGGTAAGTGGGCGCAGCCGGCGCAGGGGTCAGTTCTCCGGCGCCGCCTCCCGGGGCGGCGTCGGTCAGTGCATGTGCATCCATGGATGGCTCCTCAGGAACGGTCGGCCAGCAGCAGGTTGGCCGTATTGGTCTGGATGCGATCGTTGTTGATCATCAACGGCGCAGACCACAGGTCGCGCAGATGGCGACCCAGGCTGAACGGCGTGCCATGCTTGTAGCCGGCCATGCCGCATACCAGCAGCGACTGCTGCACGACATCCAGCGCCATCGTCGACATGGCGGTCTTCAGCCCGTTCATGTCCGCAGCCAGCGCAAACGCGGCCGAGACCGAAGCGCCGGCATGGCGGGCACGCTGGCGTTCCAGTGCCATGTCGACGCGCGCTTCCATCATCTGCAGCAGGCTCACGGCCTCGGCCACACGCGGCGCCGATGGCGGCAGCTGGCCCGGCCGCGCACGCGCCTGGCCCTGGAAGAACGTCTTAGCACGCGACACTGCATCGCTGGAGATACCCAGCCACAGCGCGCTCCAAAGAATGTGCGAGACCGGCGTCATGGTGGCGTCCGCGATCTCGCCGAACGGCACGGGCAACACCTGATCCACCTGGCCGGCGGCCTCCAGCCGGAAGCCGTTGCTGCAGGTGCCGCGCATTCCCAGGGTGTCCCACGCATTCAGGCTCTGCAGCGTGTAATCGGCCTTCAGCGCGCAGACCAGTACCTGGTCCGACGGCGATGCATCGGCGTGGCGGCGGGCCGTGATCAGGATGCCGTCCGCGTGCGCGCCATAGGAAATCGTCGGCGCCATCTTCAGCAGATGAAAGCGGTCGCCTTCCACGTTGACCGCGCAGCCGCTGCTGCGCAATGCGCCGCCAATGGCTTCCTCGGACGTGGCCGATGCCAGCAGCAGTTGTTCGCCCGCCACGCGCGCCAGCATCTGCTGGTGCCACGCGCTGCCCATGCCGTGCTCGAGCAGGCAGGCCACCTGGATCTGGTGCATCGCGTAGATCATGCCGGTGGACGCGCACGTTTCGCCCAGCACCCGGCAAATGGCCGCAATGGTGGCCAGCGGCGCCCCGCTGCCGCCCAGCACGGCAGGCACCATCGCGCCAAGCAGCCCCTTCTGGCGCAGTACCTCGAAGGCTTCGTGCGGGAAGCGCGCCTCCTGGTCTACGGCATCGGTAAAGCGCTGCGCCACGGCGGCGGCCTCCCGGGCGGCCGCAATCAGCTCGTCGCCGGCCATGGCGCTGCCGCCGACCGGGTTGGCATGGGCCAGTGCTACCTTGGCGGTACTCATGCTGCCTCCTGCTGCTGGCGAATGATTTCGACCGCCGCAGCGAGAGAATCCACGCTGCGGAAGAGCTGACGCGTCAGCATCTGATCCGGGATCTCGATGTCGAAAGCATTTTCCAGCGCCAGCATCACGTGTACGGTGGCCAGCGACGACAGGCCTGCTGCATACAGGTCATCGTTGTCGGCAAGCGTGGCCAGCGGCACGTCCAGACGAGCCACTTCTCCCAGGATGTTGCGGATAGTTGTTTTCATTCGGTGTCTCCGATTCAAGGAAGCCTTGACGGGCTCCATTCCAGTTGTTTCGGGCGTCTCGCTCGGTGCGATGTCGCACCAACCTGACACCGTTGCGCGGCGTCCCCCTCAATAGGCGGCCGCGCCTGTCCAGCCGTGCAGGGCCGTACGCAGGATGATCCGAAGGTCGAGCTGGAACGACCAGTGCTGGATGTAATAGATGTCGAACTCGATGCGCTTGCGCATTTTCTCGATCGTGTCGGTTTGTCCGCGCAGGCCATTGATCTGGGCCCAGCCCGTGATGCCGGGCTTCACGCGATGGCGCAGCATGTAGCGGTCGATCAGTTCCTTGTAGATCTCGTTGTGCTCCATCGCGTGCGGACGCGGGCCCACCACCGACATCTCGCCGCGCAGCACGTTGAAGAACTGCGGCAGCTCGTCCAGGCTGGTGCGGCGCAGGAAGGCGCCGATCCGCGTCACGCGGGGGTCGTCTCGGGTGGCCTGCGTCACGCCGTGGTCCTGGTGCATGCGCATGGTGCGGAACTTGTAGACGTTGAACGGGCGCCCGTCGATGCCGAGCCGCTGCTGGTGAAACAGCACCGGCCCGGACGACGACAGCTTGACCATCAGCGCGATCAGCAGCAGCAAGGGGCTCAGGCCCACGATCACCGCCAGCGCGAACGCGCGGTCGAAGCTGGCCTTGACGAGTCCGGTCACGCCCGACACCGGCGGGCTGTTGAGGTCGATCACCGGCAAGCCCATGAAATCGCTGAACCGGTGCCCCAGCAGTTCCACCGACGCCACATCCGGCACCCAGCGGATATCGATCAGCTCGTTGCGGAACTGGCGAACCACGTCGGACAGGTCGCGGCAGGCGGCCATCGGCAGCGTGAGCCAGATCTCGCGCACGCCCTGGCAGCGCACCATCGCGCTGACCTCTTCCATGGTGCGCAGCGGCTCGACGCCGGCGGGAATGGTCTCGCTGGTTTCATCGTAGATGCCGACTACGCGGTAGCCGGCCGCGCGAATCTCCTGCACGCGCAGATACATCTCGCGGCCGAGCGGCCCGTAACCGCAGATCACCACGCGCTTGGCGTTGATGCCCTGCTCGCGCACGTTGGCAAGCATGCGGAACATGATGGCGCGCGACAGCAGCAGCAGCACCATGGTGCTGATGAACCAGCCCATCGACCAGAGACGGGAGACGGCGCCGATCTGGTGGATCAGGAAGGCGCCCATCAGGCCCGTCAGGAACACCGTCGCCCACGCGGCACCGGCCCGCAGCGCCAGCACGGTCTGGCTGCGGCCACGCCACGATTCGTAAAGGCCGAACGCCGGAAACACGACCAGGGCCCCCAGCGCGCACAGCATGGTCAGGAAGCCGTTGACGGGCGCCGCCTCCCGGATGCCGCCCGGAAAGTAGATCGCGCCCATGCCGATGCCGGCTGCCGCAATCAGCAGCGCATCGCAGAGTCTGTAGAGATAGTGGAGGGCCGAATTACGCTCGGCAGCGACATTCCAGTTCGACACCATGACCGCCCCATGTCCCTTGCGGGAAGCTGTTTCGGGTCATGTTTGCGCAGCGCGTTGACAGCGTCTGTTAGGCGGCGCACACAGGTCCGGGGCGCCTCCGGAAGCCTACCGGGGAGGATGCTGGAACACGCCTGCCGCGTGCATGCGGGTACCCAGCAGCGCAGCCCATTCGCCCCGGTGATAAGGGCGGTCGCGCCCCGAAAGGAACATGGCAAGCTCCTGCACCATCACGTGGCTGGCGCCGGCCAGGCCGCCGGTGGGCAACGCCATCAGGGCGGCCAGCAAGACGCACATCGCCAGCATCGTGCGGGGGCTGCGCGGCACGCCGTGGCGGACGACGATCGGCAGGCTGACCAGAAAGCCAAGCGCCAGGCCGCTGACCACTTCGGAAACCGAATGCGCATGCAGCGCCAGCCGCGAGACGCCCACCGCCAGCGCCAGCAGCACGCCGCCCAGCGCGGCCAGCAGGCCCAGCCCGGGCCGCGAGTCGGGCATGGCGATGTAGCAGATCACCGGCAGGATCGACGCCGCCATCATCGCGTGGCCGGAGAACCCCGTGAAATCGAGCGATGCACTGCCGATGCCCCAGCCCATGAAGGCGAGCTTCGACGCCAGCACCACGAGCGCGGTGGCGGTGAACGCGAGCATCCAGTGCCGCGCCACGCCGGTGGCGCCGTGCCAGCGCATCCACGCGTAAAGAAAGCACGCGCAGGGCAGCAGGAAGGCGGATTCGCCAAATTGGGTGATCAGTTCCCAGCGGTTCATCGGTGTCTGCGGCGGAGCCGCGTCATGGCGGACGACAAGGATTGCGGACGAAGGTGCAGCGGCAAGGTACGTGGCGGCAGCGTAGCACCACTGCGGCCGCTGCGCGCGCCAGATCATTCGATGGATCATCCCGGGTGCCCATCCCGAAGCATGAGGGCTGCGCGCGGTTGCCGGCACCCGGCGCGTGGTGCCGCCGTCCGCACTGGCGCGCCAGCACTGGGCCCGCCGCTTCGAGCGGCCCGCAAACCCGAGGATGAGATGCCGGGGTGGCATGCGTCTTCTGGTTGATACTGTCCCGCACGGCGATTCGATATGTTCAATGCAATGGTCGCGCACCACGTGTGCGGCCATTTCAAAGCCCGCATGGTCCCCCGGTCGGCGGGCTTCTTTTTTTGGGCCGGCGGATCGAGCGGAGGCGAATCGGGCGGGATCGCTTTTCGCTGCGTGGGACGGGAGTCAGGTCGGCGGCGGCGTGCGCGTCAGCGCGACGAACAGCGCGCGGGCGGCATCCAGGTGGCGGTTTGCTTCGCGCTCGCCAATTTCGCGCGCGGCGACGATGGCCGCGTCTTCGGTGGCAAAGCACCGACCATGCAGTTCGCCCCGATACAACAACGGCCCGCCAATGATGGCGAGCCGTATCTCGTAGCAGCATGCCCACTTGCCCCGGCCTTCGCGCACGGCGAACCCGTGGACAATCAGAATATCCAGACTGTGTTCCATACGACCCCCTGCTCCCCGCGGCGGCCGGCCTCTCCAAGGCGCCGGCTTCTTACCGTAGGCAAACCCAGCATAGTCGTATCAACGCGCGGATGCCTTCATCCGATGGCAGTAGTCCCATCCGGACTTACCCGCGCCGCAGGGATGAAGTGCGATGCGGGCGAGGGCGAGGGCGCGACCGATGCGCTGTGCGGATGCAGCGATCTCAGCAATGACAGCGCACTGCGTGGAAAGCACTGCCCGCCCGCCCACACCAGCGTGGCGGCCGCGCACACCAGTTCCACCGGCGCCGGCACCGCCAGGCATCCGTTGGCGCCGAGCAACGCGGCATGGGCCATCAGCGTGGCGTCCAGGGTATCGGACAGCACCAGCCAACGCCGTGGCGCCAGCCGCGCCCGCACACGGTCGAGCAGCTTGCGCGGGTCGCCCGGCACGCCGCTGCAATCCACCAGCGCCATGTCCACCGGATGTTCCGGTATGGGTTCGGATGCATCGGGGTTATCGATCGACGGCATGCGTACCGAGACGGGATCGCCGCCAAGCAGCCATTCGGGTCCGTGCCAGTGCACCGGCGTCGGAATATCCTGCCCTTCCATCCGGCGAGCGAGGATCCTGCACATCATTTCGTTGCTGGCGATGAGATAGGTCGTCATCTGAATGCCATCCGCGCTTTTTGCGCGTGTGTCCGCAGGGTGTGGTGCCCCGGCGGCACGCCCGGTCGGGCGCATCGAATTCTTGTGGAAATGATGGCGATGAGGAGTCCGTGCCGGAGATTCCGCTGATCTCCGCGGCAGCCCCCCGGCGCCGCACCTGAACTTACAAGCTAGCAACCACGGCCGGCTGCCGCCTCATGCTTTTGGATGAGAGGCGGGCCGGCAGATGGCGGACGCGTGCCGCCGTCGGGCAACGTCCGATGACTTCGGTTATGCGGCCTCACACGTCTCCCGCGCGTTCAACGACGACATCGGGATGTGCGTGGGCCTGGCGGGCGTGGGGCCCGGCCAGTTGAGCGTGGCGCCGCGTTGCAGCGCCACGTAGACCGCTTCGCCCTTGTTGCGCACGTGCAGGCGCTGATAAAGCGTGCAGGCGTGAGTCTTGGCGGTGGCCACCGAAATGTTCAGCAGGCGGCTGACGGTCTTGATCGGATAGCCGCGTGCCAGCAGGGCCAGCACTTCGTACTGGCGCTCGGTGATGTGGAGCAGATGCGAGCCGGCCGCGGGCGTTTCCAGCGGGGCTGCCTGTCCGTGCGCGACGGCATCGGGCAGATGGGCCGGGACGCTGTGCAGCGGCACCACGATCGGCGCGGCGTCGTGGCGCGCTTCGGCCGTGCCCGACTCGGCGTGTCGTGTCGTGGGCAGCTGGGACGGAAAGCACTCGCCGCCTGCTAGCACCAGGCGGATAGCCGCTTCCAGCGCATCGGCCGAACAGGTCTTGGCCAGCAGGCCGCGCACTGCTTCGGGCATGCCAGCCTCGGGCAGCGGCACCGGCAGCTGGTCGGCCAGCACCAGCACGCGCAGCGGCGTCAGGCGACTGCACAGTTCGGCCAGCGTGTGCCAGCCCTGCTCTGCGTTGGCCGGCAGGCCAAAAACGAGCAGATCGGCGTGGTGTGTCCACGGATCGGGTTCGTGCAGGGCAGCGGGATCGAGATCGACGAGATCGCCCGGTACATGCGCCTGAGCCAACAGATGGCGCAATCCGAGACGCAACAATGGATGTGGCTCGAGCAACAGAATGGTGGCCATGGCCGCTCACTTCTTCTTGGCGCGCCGCTGCGATTCCTTGCAAATTCGCATGGCGTGCTGTTGGAGGCGCTCCGCTTGTGACGCGGCTGCACTTCCATACGATCTGCATCACCTCCCGAACCCTCCGCAGCGCTTCCCGCCCTGGCTTGTTGCCTGCTGCTTCTGGCCCTCCCTCGGAGGATGTCAGACCGCCCCGTGTGCGTATGTAACGCGTTAGATGCTTCTGAACTCAGATTCAAATTAAATCTAATTCTGGTGTTCAGCATAGGCAGCACACCTTGCGATTGCAAGCCGATGCTGCAGCGCAACGGGTATTCCCTTGGTTGTATGGCAACTGACCTCAATCGATATGGCAAGCAGCCCGCATACCTCGAACGATCGTTCGCAGCCGTGGAAAGTGACCCCAGAATCTCTATGCTGCGGCGCACTAAAGTCGGCCCGATGCGCGCCGTCAATGCGATGGCAATTCAATCGCCCAGACCTGGGCCAACCTGAGAGAAGAGTTCAACACATGCTTTCCTCGCTTCGCGCGCGAATCGTGGCCCTATCCGTGGCCATCGTCATCGTGGCGCTGGCAGCCAATGCCATCGTCAACCAGCTTGTCGCCCGTGCCTATAACAACGAGGCCATCGACAACAACCTGGCCGCCGTGCAAACCGGCCACGTGGACGCCATTGCGGAGTGGGTGTCCAGTCACACGCAGATGATCGCCTCACTGCAGGACGCCGCACTCCAGGACGACCCCATCCCAGCGCTGCGGCTGGTATCCCGCGCGGGCGGCTTTATCAAGACTTACGTCGGTTATCCGGACAAGAGCCACCGGTTTTCTGACGCAGCCGGACTGAAGCCCGACTACGATCCCACGGCCCGGCCCTGGTACAAGCAGGCCGTGGCGGCGGGCAAGCCCATCGTCACGCCACCTTATATAGCAGCCAGCAGCGGCAAGCTGGTGGTGACGTTTGCCGTGCCGGTGATCCGCGATGGCGGCGTCAAGGCCGTGATCGGCGGCGACGTGGCCATGGACGCCGTGGTGGCCAACGTGCGGTCGATCCATCCCACCCCAGCCAGCTTCGGCATCCTGGTGGCGCGCGACGGCAAGATCGTCGCCCATCAGGACGACAAGCTGACGCTGAAGCCGATTGCCGATCTGATACCCGCGCTGGAAGGCGACAAGCTTGGCGCGCTGGTATCGGCCACCGCGCCGCTGGACGTCAGCGTGAGCGGCACCAGCAAGCTGCTGCGCGGCCGCGATATCGCCGGCACCGACTGGGTTGCCGTGATTGCGCTGGACAAGGCCGAAGCCACGGCCGGCATGCGATCGGTGCTGCTTGCATCGATGATCTCGCTGGTGATCGTGGCCTGCGCGGCAGCGCTGATCGTGGCCGGCGTGACGGCGGTTTCGTTCCGCCGGCTGTCGGGCATTCGCGACGCCATGGTGGCGATCGGCTCCGGCGATGGCGACCTCACGCGTCGTCTGCCCGCGCAGGGCACCGACGAGGTGGCGCAGATCGCCCGCGCCTTCAACGCCTTTGCCGACAAGCTCGTACACGTGATGCGCCAGATTCGCGACGCAAGCGAATCGGTACACGTGGCCGCCAACGAGATTGCGGAAGGCAACGCGGATCTGTCGCGCCGCACCGAGTCGGCCGCTGCCAGCCTGGAACAGACCGCCGCATCGATGGAGGAGATCACGGCCACGGTGGGCCAGTCGGAAAGCGCCGCGCGCCAGGCCGACGATACAGCCACGCAGGCCCAGCAGGTGGCCACACACGGCGGCAGCGCCATCGCGGGGGCCATCGACACGATGGGTGACATCGAACGCGCAGCCGTGAAGGTCTCGGACATCATCGGCGTGATCGAGGGCATTGCCTTCCAGACCAACATCCTGGCGCTGAACGCTGCCGTGGAAGCGGCGCGTGCCGGCGAACAGGGCCGCGGGTTCGCCGTGGTGGCGGGAGAGGTGCGCGCGCTGGCCCAGCGCAGTTCGCAGGCCGCCAAGGAGATCAAGACGCTGATCGAATCGACGGTGGGCAGTGTCAATGCCGGGTCCGGCCAGGTGCGCCTGAGCGGCGAGACGATGCACGAGATCGTTGGCAACGTCAGCCGCGTCACGCAGATCATTTCCGAGATCACCAGCGCGGCGCGGGAGCAGACACGCGGCATCCAGGAGGTGAACGTGGCGGTCGGCCAGCTTGACCAGATGGTGCAACAGAACGCCGCGCTGGTAGAGCAATCCACCGCCGCTGCGGCTGCACTCCAGGGCCAGGCGGCCACGCTGGCGGAAGTCGTGCGGACGTTCAGGCTCGACTGACACCCGACACCGCAGCCCGGCTCACGGCCGGGCGCCTCTCCGCGCCACCCTGGCATCTCGCGCGCCAGGGACTTCCCCTCCATTATTGAAATTGAACGCTCGGACTTGCAGCCGTCCACGATGCTGGGCGGCGGGGTGCGCGTTGCCTTCCGCAAAAAGGCCAGTTCAGGCGCCAACCTCTCGATTCAATTATTTTGAATAACTATGACGACGATAGCCCACTTTCTCCGAGGTGGCGGTCGCTATAGTTCTGCACATGGACAGCGCAGCAACGCAGCGAAACGAACGAAGCGAAGCCAGCGCCGCCCGATAAAACCTCAAACTTATTGAATCATCTTTCATTCCGGAGCACACCATGTCGAACGCCAAA
>NZ_PJRP01000002.1:731547-789049 GCF_002858765.1 Cupriavidus pauculus | reverse complement strand
ATTGAGGCATGAGCGGGCTCGCTGGTTTGGGGGCGTGGCGTCGATCCATGCAGTGTAGGCGCCACAGGGACCGCGACATGGCTCGCCAATGAACCCGATGTGACTCAATCGGCTATCTTCATCGTGCGCTCGGGGTCTTTCTCGGCGGCGTGGCCGTGGAAGCTGGTCTTCCTGGGCAACCGCGTCGACCGCGCCACGGGCGCTCGCACGTTCGCGAGCTTCGATGCCGAATACTGGTTGCCCGCCAAATTGCTGGAAGGCGGCCGCCCGAAGGTGGAGACGCCCACCCCTGCATGGCTGAAAGCCTGGAAATCGCGTGCCCTCCCCATCGGCCTGTTTGCCGCGTTTCTGGTGGCCGTGGCCGTGGCCCATGCCTTCCGCGACAAGCTCACGCGCCGCGCCACACAGCGCAACAAGTGGCCAGTCAACGCGTTCAAATACAGCGCCTGGGTCATCAGCATCGTGTTCGTCGGCTTTGGCGCGATGGCACAGCCGTCCGTCACGCAGGTGCTGACCTGGGTGCATTCGCTGCTGTTCCAGTGGCGCTGGTCGCTGTTCCTGTCCGATCCATTCGTGTTCCTGTTCTGGATCTTCATCGCCGCCACGGTGCTGATATGGGGACGCGGGCTGTTCTGCGGATGGCTCTGCCCGTTCGGGTCGCTGTCCGAGGGCATGTTCCGCATCGGCCGGCTGATCGGGCTTCGGCGCTTTCAGTCCCAGTTGCCGCGCAAGGTCCATGACAAGCTGAAATGGCTGAAATACGGTGTCTTCGCAGGCCTGCTGGGTGTCTCGCTGCTGTCGATGGGCCTGGCCGAGAAGCTTGCCGAGGTCGAACCGTTCAAGACGACCTTCCTGGTCGGCATCCAGAATCGCGCGTGGCCGTTCGGGCTGTTCGTCTGCGCCATCCTTGGCCTTTCGCTGTTCACGGAGCGGCCCTACTGCAAGTACCTGTGTCCGCTGGGCGCATCGCTGGCCATTCCAAGCATGTTCCGGGTCTTCGGCATCCGCCGCAAACCCGATTGCACGCGCTGCAAGGCTTGCGCGGTCGGCTGCGGTGCGCAGGCCATCGACGGCAAGGGCCGCATCGATCCGCGCGAGTGCCTGCTGTGCCTGGACTGCATGGTGCTCTATACCGATGCCCATGCCTGTCCGCCGCTGGCGAAGGAACGCAAGCGGCGCGAGCGCGACGGGCAGCCGCTCTCCCGCATCGGCCGCGACGGCTACTTCATCCCCATCGTGCCGGTCACCAGCGGCGAGACGCGCCAGACACGGCAGACTGACACTGAGGCAGCGCCGTGATCGATACCATCCGACGCTGGCTGCTGGGGCTCGCGTTCATCACGAACGCGGCCGGTGCCGCCGTGATCGACGTCCAGCCGGGTGCGTCGATCCAGCAGGCGATCGCGGCCGCACGAGACGGCGACGAGATCCGCATCGCGCGCGGCTACTACGAAGAAAACCTGCGCATCGACAAGCCGCTGACACTGCGCGGCGTGGGCCGGCCCACCGTCAGTGGCGGGCTGCGCGGCAACACCATCACCGTCACGGCGCCGGACGTGACGCTCGACAGCCTGATCGTGCGCGATTCCGGCGACAGCCTGAAGCACCAGGAATCCGGCATCTACATCATGCCCGGCGCGCATCGCGCGGTCGTCAGCGGCTGCGAGCTGACCTACAACCTGTTCGGGCTCTGGATCGAAAAGGCCAACGATGTCCGCGTGGCAAGCAACGTGATCACCGGCAAGCGGGATTTCCAGTCGTCGCAACGCGGCAATGGCATCCAGCTCTACAACACGCGCGGGGCGCGGATTCTCGACAACCAGATCAGCTTCGTGCGCGACGCCCTGTATGTGGATGTGTCGCACCATGCCGTTTTCCGTGGCAACCGGCTGCACCATAGCCGCTACGGCAGCCACTACATGAATTCCTACTACAACCTCTGGGAAGACAACGACAGCTACCGCAACCGCGGTGGCCTGGCCCTGATGGAAGTGCGCGACCAGACCGTGCGCAACAACCGCACCTGGGGCAATGTCGACCACGGCATCATGCTGCGCACCGTGCAGGACGCCGTGGTGGAGCGCAATATCGTCGCCGACAACGCGCGCGGCTTCTTCATCTACGACGCCGAATACGTGACGCTGCGCGGCAATCTCGTGATCGACAACCGGGTGGGCGTGCACCTGTCCGCCGGGTCCACGCGCAACGTGGTGCAGCGCAATGACTTCATCGGCAACCAGGAGCAGGTGCGCTATGTGGGCGCACGCGACGAGCCCTGGGGTGATGCGGCCGGCAAGCCGGGCGGCAACCACTGGAGCAACTACCTGGGCTGGGACCGCGATGGCGACGGCATCGGCGACGTGCCCTATGAAGCCAACGACGTGGTGGATCGCCTGACCTGGCGGCATCCGGCCGTCAAGCTGCTGTTTGCCAGCCCCGCCGTGCAGGCGCTGCGGGTGGTGTCCCGACAGTTCCCCGTCATGCGTGTGCCCGGTGTGGTCGATGCCGCGCCACGCATGGCCCCCGATCACCCGCAATGGAGTCACTGGCGTGACCAACCCTAGAGAATCCGCACCCGGCGCATCTGGTGCATCTTCCGCATCCGGCGCAGGCGCCCCTGCCGTGGTCCTGCGCGACGTGGCCCGGTACTACGGCGCCGTGCGCGCCGTCGACGGTGTCAGCCTGCAGATGCATGCCGGCGAGATGTTCGGCCTGATTGGCCACAACGGCGCAGGCAAGAGCACGCTGTTCAAGATGATGCTGGGCCTGGTGCCCGCGTCGCGCGGCACGATCGAGATCGACGGCGCCGCCGTGGGCACCGCCGCGTTCCGCGCCGCTCGTCGGCGCATCGGGTATCTGCCCGAGAACCTGGTGCTCTACGACAACCTCAACGGGCTGGAGACGCTGCGCTTCTTCGCCCGCCTGAAAGGCGCGGATGCGCAAGACTGCCCCGCCCTGCTGGATCGATTCGGGCTGGCGCACGCGGCACGGCGCCCGGTGCGCGAGTATTCCAAGGGCATGCGGCAGCGGCTGGGCTTTGCGCAGGCGTTGCTGGGCGCGCCACGCGTGCTGTTCCTCGATGAACCGAGCAACGGCCTGGACCCACTGGCCCTGCGCGACGTGCATGCGATCCTGCGCGAGCAGAAGGAAGCGGGCGTCACCATCGTCATCACGTCGCACATCCTCAGCGAACTGCAGGAGCGCGTGGACCGGCTGGCGCTGCTGGCCAACGGCCGCGTGCAGGCGATGGGCACGGTCGACGCGCTGCGCGGACGCCACAAGTTGCCGCTGCAGCTGCGCGTGCGCATTGTGCCGGGCACCCTGCCGGTGATCCGCCGGCGGCTCGAATCGGTGCCCGAAGTGGTACTGCACGGCGCTGACGGCCTGGATTTCCGGCTGGATTGCCCGCGCGAAGCTAAGATGACGCTGGTCGGGCTGCTGGCCGACTGTATCGACGACCTGCGCATCGACGAGCCCACGCTCGAGGATGTATTCTTTGGCGCGGAGCCCCGGCATGCAGTGCATTGAATGGCGCCAGATCGCTACCGTGGCGAACAAGGAGTTCCGCGACCGCCTGCGCAACCGCTGGGTGCTGGCCATTGCGCTGGTCTTCGCGGCGTTCTCGCTGGTCATCGGCTATTTCGGCGGCGCGCAGCAGGGCGAGATCGGCATGCGCTCGGCGGCGTTCGTCGTGGCCAGCCTGGTCAGCCTGGCGATCTACCTGATCCCGATGATCGCGCTGCTGCTGGGGTTCGATGCGATTGTCGGCGAGCGCGAGCGTGGGTCGCTGGACCTGCTGCTGGCCTACCCGCTGACGCGCCTGGAACTGCTGCTGGGCAAGTACCTGGGTCTGGCGGCCGCGCTGACGCTTTCGACGCTAGCGGGCTTTGCCACTGTGGGCGTGCTGCTGTTCGCACAGTTCGGCACCGGCATGCTCGGCCAGTTCCTGCGCTTCGTCGGCAGCGCCGTGCTGCTGGGGCTGGCGTTCCTGAGCATCGCGGTACTGCTGTCGGTGGTGGCGCGCGATCGCGCCCGGGCCTCGGGGCTGGCCATCGCCCTGTGGCTGTTCTTCGTGCTCGTGTTCGATCTGTTGCTGCTTGGCACGCTGGTGGCCACGGGCGGCCAGTTCGGCGACGCCGCCATGGCCGCGGTGCTGCTGCTGAACCCCGCCGACCTGTTCCGCATCCTCAATGTGTTTTCGCTGGACGCCGTGCGCGACATGTACGGCCTGGCCAGCGTCGTCCCTCCTATTCTCGCCAACCCCTGGGCACTCGGCAGCGCCATGCTCGCGTGGATTGGCGCGCCGCTGTTGCTTGCCATCTGGAGATTCCGGACATGAATCGCACGCGTCTTACCCGTCGCACCGTACTGATGGGCCTCGGCCTGCTGTCGCTCCAGAGCCTGCTGGCCGCATGCTCGCGCTCGGCACAGGTCGCCATCGGGGCGGCCGACTTCGACCCGGCCACCACCTGCGACCTGGACGGCATGCTGCTGGCCGACTATCCCGGTCCAAAGGCGCAGATCTTCTTCGGCGACCAGACCCGGCCGGTCTGGTACTGCGACACCGTGGAAATGTTCAGCACGCTGCTGCGGCCCGAGCAGGTGCGCAAGGTGACCGCCGTGTACACCCAGGACATGGCACTGGCAGACTGGGACAAGCCGCGCGGACACTGGTTCGACGCCCGGACCGGCTTCTACGTGGTCGGTAGCAAGCGCCGGGGGTCGATGGGGCCGACGATTGCCGGATTCCGGCAGGAAGACGCCGCGCGGAAGTTTGCCGATGCGTTCGGCGGCAAGGTGGTGCGCTTTGCCGACGTGCAGCCCGACATGGTCGACCTGAGCGGCGGCGCCATGCATGACCACCGGATGTAGCGGCATCCCGCACCCGCAGCAGGGCCAATACGCCCGGCGCGGGGGCGTGCTACCGTGCGGCCTTTCCGGACGTACATCCCGACGCACGTCGGCATGCAAGGTCCGTCATCCGCACGCAAGCACGCAATGGAGGCCGTCATGCAAATCGCTTTCCTTGGACTCGGCACGATGGGGCTGCCGATGGCCACAAACCTGCTCAAGGCCGGCCATCCGGTACGCGCCTGGAACCGCTCGCCCGGCCCCGTCGACAAACTCGTCGCACTCGGCGCGCACGGCGCCACCACGGCTGCCGAAGCCGCGCAAGGTGCCGACGTACTGATCACGATGCTGGCCGACGACGCCGCTACGCGCGACACCATCCTCGGCGGTGGGGCGCTCGACGCGCTGACCAAGAGCGCCATCCATATCAACATGGGCACCGTCTCGGTAGCGCTGGCGCGTGAGCTGGCCGCGTTGCATGCGGCGCGTGGCGTGGCCTACATCGCCGCCCCGGTACTGGGCCGCGTCAACGTGGCCGAGGCCGGCCAACTGAACATCCTCGCCGCTGGCGACGCCCAGGCACTGGGCACCGTGCAGTCCCTGTTCGACGTATTGGGCCAGAAAACCTGGCTTTTCGGCGGCAAGCCGGAGCAGGCCAACGCGGTCAAGCTGGGCGTGAATTTCATGATTGGCGCCGCGATCGGCGCCATGAGCGAGGGCGCGGCGCTGGCGCAGGGCTACGACGTCGACCCGGCCGCGTTCCTCGACCTGGTCACCTCCACAGTGTTCGCCGCGCCGGTCTACAAGATCTACGGCGGCGCCATCGCCGAGCAACGCTTCGAGCCCGCCGGCTTCAAGCTGGCACTGGGCGGCAAGGACGTCAGGCTGGCCCTGGAAGCCGGCGAACAGGCCAACGTACCGATGACCCTGGCCAGCACGCTGCGCGACGCACATATCGAGGCCATCGCGCATGGCGATGGGCACAAGGACTGGGCGGCGCTGGCGCTGACGGCACGGCGGCGGGCGGGACGCGGTTGAACTGAACTGAACTGAACTGGACGAAGTTCGGCGCTGAGTCGGAATAGCGGCAGAAAAAAAGGGGTTACGGCAAAAACCGTAACCCCTTTCATTTTCAATGGTGGGCCTCCCGTGAGTCGAACACGGCACCAACGGATTATGAGTCCGCTGCTCTAACCAGGCATGAGCTAGAGGCCCTTAGAAGGCGTGATGCTTAGCTGCCTTCCAGGAAGCTCTTCAGCTTGTCGGAGCGGCTCGGGTGGCGCAGCTTGCGCAACGCCTTGGCCTCGATCTGACGGATACGCTCGCGCGTGACGTCGAACTGCTTGCCCACTTCTTCCAGCGTGTGGTCCGTGCTCATTTCGATGCCGAAACGCATGCGCAGCACCTTGGCTTCGCGCGGCGTCAGGCTGTCGAGCACGTCCTTCACCACGCCGCGCATGGAACCATGCAGCGCCGCTTCGGCCGGGGCCAGCGTGTTCGTGTCCTCGATGAAGTCGCCCAGATGCGAATCGTCGTCGTCACCGATCGGCGTTTCCATGGAGATCGGTTCCTTCGCGATCTTCATGATCTTGCGGATCTTGTCCTCGGGCATCTCCATCTTCTCGGCCAGCGTTGCCGGATCCGGCTCGTTGCCGGTTTCCTGCAGGATCTGGCGCGAGATCCGGTTCATCTTGTTGATCGTTTCGATCATGTGAACCGGGATACGGATCGTGCGAGCCTGGTCGGCGATCGAGCGCGTGATGGCCTGGCGGATCCACCACGTGGCGTACGTGGAGAACTTGTAGCCGCGGCGGTATTCAAACTTGTCCACCGCCTTCATCAGGCCGATGTTGCCTTCCTGGATCAGGTCCAGGAACTGCAGGCCACGGTTCGTGTACTTCTTCGCGATCGAGATCACCAGGCGCAGGTTGGCCTCGGTCATTTCGCGCTTGGCTTCGCGGGCACGACGCTCGCCTTCGGACATCTTGCGATTGACGTCCTTCAGCTCCTTCAGCGGCAGCACCACGCGGGCCTGCAGGTCGATCAGCTTCTGCTGCAGCTCGTGCACGGCCGGGACGTTACGCTCGACGATCGTGCTGTACGCCTTGTTGTCGGCGACGATGGTCTCGATCCAGTCCAGATTCGTCTCGTTGCCGGGGAAGCGGGCCACGAAGTCGGCGCGCGGCATGCCGCACTTGTCGACCACGATGTTCAGGATGGCACGTTCGAGCTTGCGGACTTCGTCCACCTGGCCACGCAGCGTGTCGCACAGACGCTCGACGTTACGCGCGGTGAAGCGGATGCCCATCAGCTCGGACTGAATGGCTTCCTGAGCCTTCACGTACGGCTTCGACTTGTAGCCTTCCTTCTCGAAGGCGCGGCGCATCTTGTCGAACTGCTCGGCGATGATGCGGAATTTCTCCAGCGCGGCCAGCTTCAGTTCTTCCAGCTGACGGGCCGACGCCCCGGCGCCAGCGCCGTTTTCGTCGTCGTCGTCCTCGTCGCCGTCCTCTTCGCCGTCTTCCTCCGATTCCTCGTCCTCGTCAGCTGCTGCGGCCGCGGCGGCCGGCGAGCTGTCCTGGACTTCCTCGGCGTTCGGATCGATCAGGCCATCGACGAATTCGTCGATCTTGATCTCTTCGTTGGCGATGCGCTCGGCGCTGGCCAGGATTTCCGAAATCGTGACCGGGCAGGCCGAAATGGCCATGACCATGTCCTTCAGACCGGCTTCGATACGCTTGGCGATCTCGATTTCGCCTTCGCGCGTCAGCAGTTCCACCGTACCCATTTCGCGCATGTACATGCGGACGGGGTCGGTGGTGCGGCCGAATTCGGAATCGACGGTGGACAGCGCGGCCTCGGCCTCTTCCTCGGCCTCTTCCTCGCTGGTGGCCGACGGGGCGTTGTCGTTCAGCAGCAGCGTCTCGGCGTCCGGCGCCTGTTCGTAGACGGCGATGCCGATGTCGTTCAGGGTGGCGACCAGCGTGTCGATCGTTTCCGAATCGACCATGTCGTCCGGCAGGTGATCGTTGATTTCCGCATAGGTCAGGTAGCCACGCGACTTGCCCAGCTTGATCAGCGCCTTCAGCTTCTGGCGGCGGACCTCGAGTTCTTCCTCGCTACCAGCCTGGTTGGACGAAGCGAATTCCTTGAGCAGCGCCTTTTCCTTGGCCTTGCGGTCCTTGGCCTTCTGCTTTTCGGTCTTGGGAGCCGCCGCGGGCGTGGCGGGCGCGTCGTTGTCGTAAAGCTCTTCAGTCACGTCTGCGATGGTGCTGTCTTCTTGCTGCATCTCGGCCTTGGGCTTGCGGCCACGCTTTTTCGGCTCCGGCTTGACGGCCGGAGCGGCGGGACGCTCGGATGCAACGGGTGCGGGAGTTGCGGCACGGGCTTTTGGCGCGGCGGCAGCGGCGCCAGCCTTGGCGCTGCTGGTCCGGGTGCCGGCCGTCGTTGCCGCACGCTTGCTCTCGACTTCGGTATTCTGCTGTTTCGCCACGGTGATACTCTTGCCTTTCACTGTTGCAGCGGCATCACTGCCGCTTGTATTGGCGCTGCTGCCGCTCTCGCGTGCCGAAGTCGAGGGCTTTGAATTTTCGGATGTGCGATTCCTGGCGGAAGTGGTTCCGGCGGGCGCTGAAGCGCTCCGCACGGACTTTGCTGGCGCAGACCGGGCTGATGTCGTCCTGACTGACGCGGTCGATGTCTTCGCCGCCGTTGTTTTCACGGACGCCTTGCCGCTCCCTGATTGGGGAGCTTTGGAGGGAGCCTTCTCGGCTGCCCTTTCGGTTGCTTTGGCCTTTGCCATTGGCACGCTCACTTTCGCCAGTATTGGAGAGAGATTTCGCAATCCAAACCGGGCATTGTAGCACGTCACCAATCCCCGGCTTCCTGTCAGGTGGGGTTTTCACCTGAAAAATCAAGGCTTAAGCGATTAGACCCCGGATTCGTCCGTCAGTTGGGATCACATGTGCGAAGGCTCAAGCCGAAAAACTTGTGTGCTGCGTTTTTTATCGTGCCGCGTGGCGGCTACTCGTCTTCCGCGTCGACGGGCCGCCATCCCATCTGACGACGGCGCTGCACTTCCGGCATCAGCCAGCGGTAGCGCGCCTTGTCGTCCTCATTGGCGGTGCCGACCTGAATCGCGGCCAGCAATGTCTCCAATTCGCGCTGCAGCGGGTCTGCCAGCAGCTTGTGTACGGCGCCGTCGAATTCAAGTGTCGCAAGCGCCTCTTCCATTTCTTCTTTCAGCACAGCCGCCCGAGCACCGGCGTAGACATCCGCATAGGGCGTCTGGGCCAGCTGCTCATTGAAGGCCGCGAAATTCATGGTGCCCTGGATACCGTCGCAGGCCGCCACCAGATGCGCCAGGACTTCGGTCTCCGGCCGCTGGGGGTCGAGCAGCAAGGCGCGGGCATCCTCGTCCAGCCGGCCCGCCAGTGACGGATAGCTCATCAAGAGCTGGATCACCTGCTGCTCCAGCCCGGTCGGTGCCTGGCGCCGGGCGCGGGGGCGCGGTTGCGAGAAACGGCCCACGCGCGACGAATCGCTGCCCAGCCCGCACACCGCCTCGATTTCGGCGGGCGTCGTACCGGTAGCATCGGCAAGTTCGCGCACAATCTGTAGCCGCAGGCCACCGGCCGGCATGGCCTGGAGCAGCGGCTTGGCCTCGAACTGGGCGCGGGCACGGCCCTCGGGCTGGCGCAGGTCCTGGTCTTCCGTGACGATCTGGAGCAGGAAGCGCGACAGCGGCATCGCATTCTGCACCTGGCGCGCAAAGGCGTCGGTACCCTCTTCGCGTACGTAGCTGTCGGGATCGTGCTCGGCGGGCAGGAACAGGAAGCGGATGGTCTTGTTGTCAGCCACATGCGGCAGGCAGGCCTCCAGCGCGCGCCGCGCGGCCCGGCGTCCGGCGGCATCGCCGTCAAACGAGAAGACCACGGCATCGGTCTGGCGCAGCAGCTTCTGCACATGGATCGCCGTACAGGCCGTGCCCAGCGTGGCAACCGCATTGGCAAAGCCAAGCTGCGCCAGCGCCACCACGTCCATGTAGCCCTCCACCACCAGCACGTAGCCATTCTCGCGAATGGCATGGCGCGCCTCGAACAGGCCGTAGAGCTCCGTTCCTTTGCTGAAGAGCGGCGTTTCGGGGGAGTTCAGGTATTTTGGCTCACCCTGCCCCATCACGCGACCGCCGAAACCGATGACGTTGCCCTTGGTATTGCGGATCGGGAACATGATGCGGTCGCGGAACCGGTCATATCGGCGCGGCTTGCCGTCGGCGTCGCGCTTGTCCTGGGACTCGATCAGCAGACCATTCTCGACAAGTGGCGCAGCAGTCGCATCGTCGCGGTAGGTGCCGAACACGGTCTCCAGCCCTTGCCAGTCGTCGGGGGCGTAACCCAGCCCGAACCGCACCGCGATCTCCCCGGTCAGACCGCGACCCTTCAGGTACTGGATCGCCTGCGGGGCGCCGCGTAGCTGTTTCTTGTAGAAATCCGTGGCCCGCGACATGGCGTCGCTCAGCGCCACCGACCTGGCCTGCTGTTCCGCGCGCTGGGCGGGCGGCAGGCTGTTGCGCTCCTCGGGGACGGACAAACCCACGGACTGCGCCAGTTCGCGCACCGCGTCAGGATACGACTGACCCGAGTACTCCATCAGGAAGCCGATAGCCGAACCATGGGCGCCGCAGCCAAAGCAGTGATAGAACTGCTTGGTCGGGGATACCGTGAAAGACGGGGATTTTTCGTTGTGAAACGGGCACAGGCCCATGAAGTTGGCCCCGCCCTTCTTCAACTGCACGTACTTGCCCACCACGTCGACAATGTCCACGCGGTTGAGCAGGTCCTGAATGAAGGATTGCGGAATCACCCGACTGACCGTCCTGATGCCAAGGCCTGCCGGACACGCCGGCGGCCATTTTTCTGGAATGCGTGACCGGAACGTCGCCCGGCGGCTATCGAATCATTGTAGTGCAGCCGCAACGGAACGCCGGCCTTTGCCGACATTGGGCCCCAAGTCCCGTCAACCGACCCCCAACTCCGCGCTTTGCGACTGCTAATCCTGCTTATATCTGACGCAACTGTCAATTATTTCGGCGCCAGGGCAGCCTTGACCAGGCCCGACACGGCCGCCATGTCGGCGCGGCCGGCCAGGCGGGCCTTTACCAGACCCATGACCTTGCCCATGTCCTGCGGGCCAGTGGCGCCGGCTTCGGTTACGGCCTTCTGCACTTCGGCCGCCACTTCGGCCTCTGACAGCTGCGCGGGCATATAGGCCACCAGCACATCCACTTCAGCCCTTTCCTTGGCCACGAGATCGTCGCGCCCCGCCTGCTCGAACTGGCTGATCGAGTCCTTGCGCTGCTTGATCATCTTGTCGATCACCGCGGTCACGGCGGCGTCGTCAAGCTCCACGCGTTCGTCCACTTCGCGCTGCTTGATGGCGGCCTGCAGCAGGCGGATGGTGCCGAGGCGCTCCGTTTCGCGGGCGCGCATGGCAGTCTTCATGTCTTCAGTAATGCGGGCTTTCAGGGACATGGCAATCTTCCGAAAAAATGGGTAGCAACTGGGACCATAACGCAAAAACCCGCCGGAGCCATCGCCCGTAGCGGGTTTCTTGCAGAAGCAAAGCGTCGCCAAAAGGGAACGAAGCGCCTCACCGGTCATGTGCGAGAGCGCCGATTGTAGCGCATGGCCTGCGCCACTGCATTGGCGCCGCCTATGCGGAGCCGCTGCGCGCGGCATCGGCCGCCGCCTCGCCTGCCGCCACGGCCGATGCCCAGGCCCACTGGAAGTTGTAGCCGCCCAGCCAACCGGTCACATCCACCACTTCGCCAATGAAATACAGCCCGTCGACGTCGCGCGTCATCATGGTCGACGACGACAGCCCGCGTGTGTCCACGCCACCCAGCGTGACCTCGGCCTTCTTGTATCCCTCGGTGCCGGACGGCACCAGACGCCAGCGGTTCAGCGCCTCGCCAAGCTGGCGCAGCGCCTTGTCCGGCATGTCGGCCACCGATTGCGTGCCCTGCAGCCCCACGGCAGCGCACCAGGCATCGGCCAGGCGGGCCGGCAGGCGCTCGGCCAGCAGGTTGTCCAGATGCTTGCGGCCGCCTTTCTTGTGGCCGATCAGCCAGTCTACCGCGTCCTCGCCGTCGAACAGGTCGATTTCAATCGGGGTGCCGGGCCGCCAGTAGCTGGAGATCTGCAGCACGGCCGGGCCCGACAGGCCGCGGTGGGTCCAGAGCAGGTCTTCCTTGAAGACCCCGGCTGCCTTGCCGCTGCCCGTGGAGATATCGACCTCCATCGACACCCCGGCCAGCGGCACGAACGGCTGCCAGGCCTGGCCGTCGAAGGTCAGAGGCACCAGTGCCGGGCGGGTTTCCACGACCTTCAGCCCGAACTGGCGGGCGATGCGGTAACCAAAATCCGTGGCGCCAATCTTCGGGATCGACAGCCCGCCGGTAGCCACCACGACCGCGCCGGCACGCACGATGCCCTGCTTGGTCAGCAGCAGGAAGTCATCGCCTTCCTTGCGGATCTCGTCGATCGTGCAGCCGGCCTGCCAGCGCACGCCTCCTGCGTCACATTCGGCGCGCAGCAGGTTGATGATGTCTTCGGCGTTGTTGTTGCAGAACAGCTGGCCGCGGTGCTTTTCGTGCCAGCCGATGTCGTAGCGACGCAGCAGGCCCAGGAAGTCCTGCGGCGTGTAGCGCGCCAGCGCCGAGCGGCAGAAATGCGGGTTCGTCGACAGGTAGTTGGCCGGGCCAGCCTGCAGGTTGGTGAAATTGCAACGGCCACCGCCCGAGATGCGGATCTTCTCGGCCAGCCGCGTGGCATGGTCGATCAGCACCACCCGTGCGCCGCGCTGGCCGGCCACGGCGGCACACATCATGCCGGCCGCACCCGCGCCCAGCACCGCCACGTCGAACCGGTCTTTCCTGCCTTGTGTCATGTCACCCTTTCAAGAAGCCGCGATTGTAGCGAATGACGGGCGCCCGAGCGCGTGGGGTCAGGGTATGCTACCCTGCTGGCCTTCCGATTTTTGCCGGCAAGATCGCTGCAGTTGCAGCCCGAAACCGTCCGGCCGCACCAGAATTCCCATGCTTGTCCTCGGTATCGAATCCTCCTGCGACGAAACCGGGCTGGCCCTCTATGACACCGAGGCCGGCCTGCTGGCGCATGCGCTGCACTCGCAGATCGCCATGCATCGCGAATACGGTGGCGTGGTGCCCGAACTGGCGTCGCGCGACCATATCCGCCGCGTGCTGCCGCTGTTGCAGCAGGTGCTGGATGACGCCGGCCGCCAGCGCAAGGACATCGACGCCATCGCCTATACCCAGGGTCCCGGCCTGGCCGGCGCGCTGCTGGTGGGCGCCTCGGTGGCCAATGCGCTGGGCTTTGCGCTGGATGTGCCGATGGTTGGCGTCCACCATCTGGAAGGCCACCTGCTCTCGCCACTGCTGACCGACGCCCCGCCGCCGTTCCCGTTCGTGGCGCTGCTGGTGTCCGGCGGCCACACCCAGCTGATGGAAGTCAAAGGCATTGGCGACTACACGCTGCTGGGCGAAACGCTGGACGATGCCGCTGGCGAAGCCTTCGACAAGACCGCCAAGCTGCTGGGCCTGGGCTATCCGGGCGGCCCTGAAGTGTCGCGGCTGGCCGAATTCGGCAACCCCGGCGCGTTCGAGTTGCCCCGGCCGATGCTGCATTCCGGCAATCTCGATTTCTCGTTCGCAGGGCTCAAGACCGCCGTGCTGACACAGACACGCAAGCTCGGCAACGCCTGCGAGCAGGACCGGGCCAACCTGGCGCGGTCGTTCGTGGATGCCATCGTCGACGTACTGGCCGCGAAGTCGTTCAACGCGCTCAAGCAGACCGGCCACAAGCGGCTGGTGGTGGCCGGCGGCGTTGGCGCCAACCGCCAGTTGCGCGAACGGCTCAACGAGATGGGCAAGCGTCGCAAGGTGGATGTGTACTACCCCGACCTGGCCTTCTGCACCGACAACGGCGCCATGATTGCCTTCGCAGGCGCCATGCGCCTGCAGGCGGCGCCCCAGCTGGCGCGCCATGGCTACGACTACGGTGTCACGCCCCGCTGGGATCTTTCGGATATCCGCCTGCCGGACCCCGCTGGCGCCCAGGCTTCGTAGGAAAGCTCTAATCCGGGCGGCATCCCGACACAAGGCGGTCACAAGCCCGCCGAACAATTTGCGTTCTCTGCATCACATCTCAAAATAACGAGGGAACGCCAATGGATCGCCGCCAGTTTCTGAAATGGGGAAGTTTCGTCACCGTCACGGTGGCCACCACTGGCCTGGCCAGCTGCGGTGGCGACGACAATCCTTCGACCAGCCCCACCACCCCGCCCGCTACCGACCCCGGCAACACGTTCACGTTCCAGCAGGGCGTGGCATCGGGCGATCCGAAGCCCGACAGCGTAATGCTGTGGACGCGCGTCAACGGCAGCAACGGCGGCAAGCCCGTGAACGTGCAGCTGCAGGTGTCCGCGCAGCAGGACTTCGGCACGCTGGTCGTGAACAGCACCCTGTCTGCCCTGCCGGACTGGGATTACACGCTGCGCAACAAGGTGACGGGCCTGTCTGCCGGCACCACGTACTACTACCGGTTCATCGTCGGCAGCCAGACCAGCCCGGTCGGCCGCACCAAGACCGCGCCGGCCGCCGGCACGCCGCTGTCGCAACTGAAGTTTGCGTTCATCACGTGCCAGGACTGGAGCGTGAACCACTGGGCCGGCATGGAAGAACTGCTCAACGAGGACCTCGACTTCGTGGTCCACATGGGCGACTACATCTACGAGACCGTGGGCGCCGCGTTCCAGACCGGCAAGGTAGAGAGCCGCCACGCCAAGCTGACCCTGCCCAACGGCACGGCCACGGCCGACGGCACCTACGCGACGACCATCGACGACTACCGCTACCTGTACAAGTCGTATCGCAGCGATCCGCGCCTGCAGGCGCTGCATGCGCGCTTTCCGGTCATCGGCATCTGGGACGACCACGAATTCTCCGATGACTGCTGGCAGGACCACCAGACCTACACGGCCACCGACGATGCCGAGCCGCGCACCGCGCGCCGCCGCGCGGCCAACCAGGCGTGGTTCGAGTTCATGCCGGCCGATGTCAGCTTTGACCAGGCCGACGCATCGTTCCACAACATCCAGATCTATCGCGCGTTCACATTTGGCGATCTGGCTACGCTGATCATGACCGACGAGCGCCTGTACCGCGCCGACCACGTCATCCCGGAACAGGCGGCCGGCAGCGAGATCGGCAGCCGCTACTTCGTGCCGAAGAGCGCGCTGGCCAGCACCGAAGCCCTCAAGATGACCGGGGCCGGCGGGGCGCTGACGCCGGTATCGATCCTGGGCGACACGCAACGCGGCTGGTGGCAGCAGCAAATGCGCAACGCCACCACCACGTGGAAGCTGTGGGGCAACGAGGTGTCGCTGCTGCGCATGCAGATCGATGGCGCCATCGCCGTCGGATCGCTGATGGCACCGATCGTGATCGGTGCGCTGCCGTCGCTGACGCTCAACCAGAACACGGTAATTGGCGTAATTGCCATGGACCTGACGATCGCGAAGGCCAACGGCACCTATGCCGCCCCGGCCTTTGCCAACCTGAGTGCGGTGCTGACGGCCGCCGGCGCCGTCGCGCCGCAAATCAGCGCGGTCACTAGCGGACTGACCGCCGCGCTGCCGCCGCAGATGCTGATCGACCAGTTCGTGCTGAACGCCGACCAGTGGGACGGCTACAACGCCGAACGCAAGGCGATGATGGCGTACCTGAAGTCACAGAGCATCGGCAACGTCGTGGCGCTGACTGGCGACATCCACGCCTTCTTCGCCGGCCCGGTGATGGACGACTACGACGCCACCACGCCCGTGCCGGTGATGGTGGACCTGGTCACGGCCGGGCTGTCGAGCAATTCGTTCCAGAGCTACTTCAAGAGCGTGGTGGATAGTGACCCGGCCTTTGCCGACGCCAAGGCGCTGGTCTACACCACGGACGGCAGCGGCGCGATGGAGAACACGTTCAACAGCACGCTGGCAACGTTCAATCCGTGGCTCAAGTATGTGAATACCGACGCGCAAGGCTATGCGGTGGTGACACTGACGGCGGCCAGGCTGCGCTGCAGCTTCCACAAGCTCAAGCCGCTGGTGGATGGCGTGGCACCGGCACAGCCGGCGACGGCAAGCGTACAGGTGGTGGAGGTGGCAGCGGGCGTGCCGGCGGTGACGTTGGTTTGATGGCGAATGGCACTCGCCCCTCTACCGCTCGGCGGGAGAGGGGCGCAATACCAATCGTTACTGCACGCGCTTGTCGCGCTCGATCACTGCGTAGGCGCTGTGATTGTGGATCGACTCGAAGTTCTCGGCTTCCAGCGTGTAGGCCACGATGCGGTCGTCGGCGTTCAGGCGCATGGCGATGTCGCGCACCAGGTCTTCCACGAACTTCGGGTTTTCGTAGGCGCGCTCGGTCACGAACTTTTCGTCAGGACGCTTGAGCAGGCCCCACAGTTCGCACGACGCCTCTTCCTCGGCCATGCGCACCAGCGTTTCCACGTCCAGGTCGCCGGCCAGTTCCACCTGCATGGTGATGTGCGAGCGCTGGTTGTGCGCGCCGTACTGCGAGATCTTCTTCGAGCACGGGCACAGGCTCGTGACCGGCACCAGCGCGGTCAGGAACAGGCGCGTCTGGCCGTCGCGCTTCTCGCCAGCCAGCGTCACTTCGTAGTCCAGCAGCGACTGCACGCCCGACACCGGCGCCGTCTTGCTGATGAAGTACGGGAACGACACCTCGATGCGGCCGGCATCGGCCTCAAGGCGCACGAGCATGTCGTCGAGCAGCGCGCGGAACCCGGCCAGGTCCAGCGGCGCGCGGTTGTCTTCCAGCAGCGCCACGAAGCGCGACATGTGCGTGCCCTTCTGGTCGGCCGGCAGACGCACGTCCAGGTTGAACGTGCCAACGGTGCCGATGTCGCCAGCCGGCGTCTTCAGTGTCAGCGGATATCGCACGCCCTTGACGCCCACACGCTGGATCACGATCTGGCGGGTATCGACGCTCGATTGCACGTCGGGCATCACGAAGGCGGGATTGATGTCATTCATCTACGGTTTCCTCCAGGACGGCGCCAGGGGATGACGGCCATCCTTACGGTCGCGGCGTTTTCGCAGGATTTCTCCACGCCGCGCAACGAGTGTGAAACGACGGGTCCGGACAGAAAACCAGGGGGGCGCCGGCCCGCAGCTGCGAACACGAAAATGGGAATGGCGATTCTACGCAATATTGGAAGGTGCTGCCGTGCCCATGCGTAAATCCGCGTATTTCATGCGGACAATGACCAGCCAATGCAGCTTCCTGCCATTTGCTGACAGCCAAAACAAAACCGGCGCGGATGATCCGCGCCGGTTCCGGGTAAAGCGTGCTGCCAGTGGGGCGGTCAGGCGACGCGCGTGGCCACTTTCACCGGCTGCTGGGCCAGCTTGAAACGCTCGCGCACCGAACGCTCGATGCCGGCGGCATCCAGGCCGCACTGCGACAGCAGGAAAGCCGGATCGCCATGGTCGATGAACTTGTCGGGCAGGCCCAGCACCAGCGTCGGGATCTCGACGCCGACCTCGGCCAGTGCCTCGAGCACGGCGCTGCCGGCGCCGCCCATCGTCGCGCCCTCTTCCACCGTCACCAGGTAGTCGTGATTCGCGGCCAGTTGCTTGACCAGGTCGACGTCCAGCGGCTTCACGAAACGCATGTTGGCCACGGTGGCATCGAGCGATTCCGCGGCCGTCAGCGACGGATGCAGCATCGAACCGAATGCCAGGATGGCCACGCGCTGGCCGGCACGGGCCTGGCCTTCGCGGCGGATCTCGCCCTTGCCCAGCGGCAGCGCCGTCAGCGCGGCCTCGGTGGCCACACCCACGCCAGCGCCACGCGGGTAGCGCACGGCGGTCGGGCAATCCTGCTGGTAGGCAGTGGTCAGCAGCTGACGGCATTCCTGCTCGTCGGCCGGCGTCATCACCATCATGTTCGGGATGCAGCGCAGGAACGGGATGTCGTACGCCCCGGCGTGCGTGGCACCGTCGGCGCCCACCAGTCCGGCGCGGTCCAGCGCGAACACCACCGGCAGGTTCTGCAGCGCCACGTCGTGGATCAGCTGGTCGTAGCCGCGCTGCAGGAACGTCGAGTAGATCGCCACGACCGGCTTCAGGCCTTCGCAGGCCAGGCCGCCGGCAAACGTCACGGCGTGCTGTTCGGCGATGCCCACGTCGTAGTAGCGGTCCGGGAAGCGCTTCTCGAACTCCACCATGCCCGAGCCTTCACGCATGGCCGGCGTCACGCCAACCAGGCGCTTGTCGGCGGCGGCCATGTCGCACAGCCATTCGCCGAACACCTGCGTGTACGTCTTGCGCGACGGCTTGGCCGACGGACGGATACCTTCGGCCGGATTGAACTTGCCCGGGCCGTGGTACAGGATCGGGTCGGCCTCGGCCAGCTTGTAGCCCTGGCCCTTCTTGGTCACCACGTGCAGGAACTGCGGGCCGTGGCCTTCCAGGGCGCGCTGGCGAATGTTCTGCAGCGTCGGCACCAGCGATTCCAGGTCATGACCGTCGATCGGGCCGATGTAGTCGAAGCCGAATTCCTCGAACAGCGTGGCCGGCACGACCATGCCCTTGGCATGTTCTTCCAGGCGCTTGGCGAATTCGAGCACCGGCGGCGCCACCGACAGCACCTTTTCGATGCCCTTCTTGGTGGCCGCGTAGAACTGGCCCGACAGCAGGCGGGCCAGGTGCTTGTTCAGCATGCCCACCGGCGGCGAGATCGACATGTCGTTGTCGTTCAGCACCACCAGCATCGGCAGGTCCTTGTAGACCCCGGCGTTGTTCATGGCCTCGAAGGCCATGCCGGCGGTCATCGCGCCGTCGCCGATCACGGCGATACCCACGCGCTTGTGGCCCATCGTGCGCGCGCCCAGGGCCATGCCCAGCGCGGCCGAGATCGAGGTCGACGAGTGGGCCGTGCCAAAGGTGTCGTATTCGCTTTCCGAGCGACGCGGGAAGCCGGAGATACCACCGTACTGGCGCAGCGTCGACATGCGGTCGCGGCGGCCGGTCAGGATCTTGTGGGGGTAGCTCTGGTGACCCACGTCCCAGACGATGCGGTCGCTGGGCGTGTCGAATACATAGTGCAGCGCAATGGTCAGTTCCACCGTGCCAAGGTTGGACGACAGGTGACCGCCGGTTTGCGAGACCGATTCCAGCACGTAGGCGCGAAGTTCGTCGGCAAGCGTGCCGAGCTGGCGGCGGTCCAGCTTGCGCAGGTCCGCGGGGTCGTCGATGTTGTTGAGCAGCGTGTAGGTCATGATGTCCGTTCGGCCGCCGGATTCTGTGTGTCCGGCTTTTCAGTTCAGTTTGAGCGCAGCACGATCAGGTCGGCCAGTTCGGCCAGCCGGCCGGCGCGTGCGCCGAATCCCGCCAGCGCCTCGTGGGCGTCGGTGCGAAGCTGGGCAGCCAGTTCGCGTGCGGCATCCAGACCAAGCAGCGACACATAGGTCGGCTTGTCGTTGGCGGCATCCTTCCCGGCGGTCTTGCCGAGCGTTGCCGTATCTGCGGTGACGTCGAGAATATCGTCGACCACCTGGAAAGCCAATCCCACGGCCGCCGCATATTGGTCAAGCGCCGCCAGACCGGCCGCATCGATGTTTCCGCACAACGCTCCCATGCGCACGCTGGCACGCAGCAGGGCACCGGTTTTCATGCGGTGCATGCCTTCCAGCGCGTCGCGGCTCATCGCCAGGCCCACGTTCTGCAGGTCGATCGCCTGGCCGCCGCACATGCCCACCGAACCCGACGCCATGGCCAGTTCGGCCACCAGCTTCAGGCGCGCTTCGGCGCCCAGCACCGGCACTTGGGCCAGCGCGATGAACGCCTGGGTCTGCAATGCATCACCCACCAGCAGCGCCGTGGCCTCGTCGTAGGCCTTGTGGACCGTTGGCCGGCCGCGGCGCAGGTCGTCGTCGTCCATGCAGGGCATGTCGTCGTGAACCAGCGAATAGGCGTGGATCATCTCGACGGCGCACGCAGCGGCATCGCAGGCCTCGGGTGTCGCACCCGCCACCTCGCCCGCAGCATGCACCAGGAGCGGGCGTACCCGCTTGCCACCGCCGAGAACAGCATAGCGCATGGCCTCGTGCAGCGTGTGTGGAATTGTGTCCGTGGACGGCAGTGCTGCGTCCAGGGCGGCCTCGGTCCGGGCGCCTTGCGCCCGCATCCAGGTAGCGAAATCGCTCATTCGAAATCTGCGCTGTTGTTATCGGAACGTGGCTCACCGGCCAGGGGTTTCAGGGCGTCGCCTTCCAGAACCTTGACCTGCTGGGCCACCCGTTCCAGGCTTTGCTGACAAAAACGGACGAGTTCCGCGCCGCGACGGTACGCGGTCAGGGACGCTTCCAGCGGCAGTTCGCCGCTTTCCATGCTCGCCACCAGGGTTTCCAGCTCGGCCATTGCGGCCTCATAGGAAGCCGGCGGCGCGCTGGCGACCGGCGATTCTTCAGGCTGGACCGGGGCGGTCGTCGTTCTTGGCATGTCGGGCCTTGATCAGGGGAATTCGCGATTTTACGCCAATCCGGGGGCGGGCCGCAGAACAGTCTTATCCACTTGCTGGATAGCGGGTGTGCGGATCGTGCACTTAGCACTGCCTTTTGACAGCGAAGTGACGTGTGCGCCCGGGTCGTCTTTCGGAATGCGGCTGAAGGGGCACCTCCATGACGACCCGGGTCGACTTTTTCGCTAAAAACCCAAAAAAATCAGTCCCTTGATTTTTGGGCTCGGGTACAATCCCCGGCTCGTCAGCGAGTTCCGACCGTTGCGTCCAGGACGCACTTTCCCGCCTGCCAAACTGGTCGGGCCGAAGGGGAAACGGCACGGATCCCGATCGTCTGACACGGTTTCCCAAATCGATTCATTTTTCGATGGTTGGGTTGTTCACTGCTTTCGCCTGTTCATAGGGAGTGGGGATAATGTCCAATCTCAGCACCGCGCTCAAGCTTGCGCCGGCTGATTCGCAGTTGCCCGTCGACGTCTACTTTGACGAGGCGCTGCATCAACAAGAACTCGAACTGCTGTTCAAGAAGGGCCCGGGCTACGTCGGCCACACGCTGATGGTGCCGGAATCCGGCGACTTCCAGACGCTGGCCGCCGAAGACGAGGGCCGCATGCTGGTGCGCAACCCGGATGGCATCGAACTGCTGTCCAACGTCTGCCGCCACCGCCAGGCCATCATGATGAATGGCCGCGGCAATGCCAAGAACATCGTCTGCCCGCTGCACCGCTGGACCTACGACCTGCAAGGCGAACTGCTGGGCGCGCCGCATTTCGCGGAACAGCCATGCGTGCGCCTGAACCGGTCGCCGCTGCAGAACTGGAACGGCATGCTGTTTGAAGGCGAGCGCGACGTCCGGGCCGACCTGGCGCGCATGGGCGTGGCCGAAGACCTGAACTTCGACGGCTACATGCTCGACCACGTGGAAGTCCACGAGTGCGACTACAACTGGAAGACCTTCATCGAGGTCTATCTGGAGGACTACCACGTCGTGCCGTTCCACCCGGGCCTGGGCAGTTTCGTGTCTTGCGACGACCTGAAGTGGGAGTTTGGCGAGCAGTACAGCGTGCAGACCGTTGGCCTGCACAAGGACCTGCAACGCCCGGGCAGCCAGACGTACCAGAAGTGGCATGACGAGGTGTTGCGCTTCAACAACGGCAAGCTGCCGAAGCATGGCGCGATCTGGCTGACCTACTACCCGAACATCATGGTGGAGTGGTATCCGAACGTGCTGTGCATCTCGACGCTGCACCCGATCGGCCCGCGCAAGACCCGCAACGTCGTGGAGTTCTACTACCCCGAGGAAATCGTGCTGTTCGAGCGCGAGTTCGTCGAGGCCGAGCGCGCCGCCTATATGGAGACGTGCATCGAGGACGACGAGATCGCCGAGCGTATGGATGCTGGCCGCCTGGCGCTGATGAAGCGCGGCATCAGCGAGACCGGCCCGTACCAGTCGCCGATGGAAGACGGAATGCAGCACTTCCACGAGTGGTATCGGCGCGCGATGGACTACAGCAAGCGCTGAACGTTCGCAAGCCGGGTGCGGTGATCGCCCCAAAACTGTGGACAACACGAAACGGACCGTGAAAACGGTCCGTTTTGCATTGGAGCGCCGATCGACGCACTGATAGAATCGCTGACTTAATCGTTGCCTTATCAACGATTTTTTTCTGTTCCGCCCCCTTCCACGCCCTTCTTTCGCCGGTTTCGCCATGCAATCGCTCTGGATGTTGTTTGCCGCCTTCGCATTTTCATTGATGGGGGTGGGGGTCAAACTGGCGTCCGAGCTCTACACCACGGGCGAGATCGTCTTCTACCGCAGCCTGATTGGCGTGACGATCATGTGGATCCTGCTGGCGTCGCAGGGCACGTCGGTGCGCACGCCGCACATGGTCACCCACATCAAGCGCAGCATCTTTGGCGTCACCGCCCTGCTGCTCTGGTTCACGTCGATCACCCTGCTGCCCCTGGCCACGGCGATGACGCTGAACTACATGTCGCCCGTGTGGATCGCGCTGATCCTGGGCGCCGGCGCGGCACTGGCCGGCACGCGCGGCGGCACCGACAAGAAGCTGATCGGCGCCATCCTGCTGTCGTTCGCAGGGGTGATCTGCCTGCTGCAACCCTCGGTAGGCAAGGACCAGCTCGCGGGCGGCATGATCGGCCTGGTGTCCGGCGTGTTCACGGCGCTGGCCTATGTGGAAGTGCGCCAGCTGGGTCAGCTTGGCGAACCCGAAGGCCGCATCGTGTTCTATTTCTCGGCCGTGGGCCTGGTCTGCGGCCTGGTGTGGATGCTCTTTACCGGCGTCAGCCACCACACCTGGCACGGCGCGGTGCTGCTGCTGGCCATCGGCGTCCTGGCCACGCTGGGGCAGACGTCGATGACGCGCGCCTACAAGCGTGGCAACACGCTGCTGACGGCCAACCTGCAGTACGCGGGCATCGTGTTCTCGAGTCTGTGGGGCATGCTGGTCTGGGACGACAAGCTCAACTGGATCTCGTGGCTGGGCATGGCGCTGATCGTGGCCAGCGGCATCGCCACCACGCTCACGCGCGCCCGCGACACCGACAAGCATCCCACGCCGGCCACGCCGGTCAAGTCGCCCGAGGCCGAGGTGCATCCCGAGGTCTGACGCGCCCCCGGATACGGCGGTGTAGCATTGGCATCGACTTCCCACTCAACGCGAGACAGGTTCTTCATGCCATCACCGCTGATTTCCGCCATCGAACTGGACCAGCTGCGTGCCTCGGGCAAGCAGCACGTGGTCGTCATCGATTGCTCGTTCGACCTGACCAACCCTGCCGCCGGCCGCGAGATGTACCAGCAGGACCATGTGCCCGGCGCGTTCTACCTGCATCTGGACAATGAGCTATCCGGCCCGAAGACCGGCGCCAACGGCCGCCATCCGCTGCCCGATGCCGACCTGTTCGTGACCCGGCTGCGCGCGCTGGGCGTCAACGACGATACGCTGATCGTCGCCTACGACGCGCAGGGCAGCATGTACGCCGCGCGGCTCTGGTGGCTGGCGCGCTGGGTGGGCCACGGTGCCGTGGCGGTGCTCGACGGCGGCAAGGCGGCCTGGCTGGCAGCAGGTCTGCCACTGGAAGCGGGCGCCACGCCCGACCCCGAGACCGGCGGCAATCTCACGCGCCGCGCGCCGCTGGTGCGTACTGTCGATGCCTCGGCTCTGCTGGAAAACCTGGGTCAGCCGGCGCTGCTGGTGGTCGATGCACGGGCGGCCGACCGCTTCCGCGGCGAGAACGAAACGCTCGACCCCGTTGGCGGCCATATTCCTGGCGCGGCCAATCGCTTCTTCAAGGACAATCTGGCTGCCGATGGCCGCTTCAAGCCGGCCGACCAACTCCGCGCGGAATTCGGCCAGGTCTTCGGCGGCAAGGCGGCCGAAGACACGGTCATGCAGTGCGGCTCGGGCGTGACGGCCTGCCACAACCTGCTGGCCATGGAAGTGGCCGGGCTGGCCGATGCGGCGTTGTATCCGGGGTCGTGGAGCGAATGGTGCGCCGACCCGAAGCGTCCGGTGGCGACGGGTAGCGCCACCTGAGAGGCCAGGCGGCCAGAAAAAAAAAGCGGCGTCAGTTTGACGCCGCTTCCGTTTTGGCCTTCGAGTGGCCATGTGCGTGCTGCTCATGCACGCCATTGGTGATGAAGACGATTGCCGCGATACCGGCCGCCACCAACACCACCTGCACCGCCGATTCCTTAAGTCGCGGCTTGCGCTGCATCTGCGGCATCAGGTCGCTCACGGCGATATAGACGAAGCTGCTCGACGCAATCACCAGCACGTACGGAATCCAGCCCGTCAGCTGGTCCAGCAGGAAGTAGCCAACAATGCCGCCCAGGATGGCGGCCAGGCTCGACAGCAGATTGAACGCGAAGGCCCGCGCCTTCGAGAATCCCGCGTTCAGCAGCACGATGAAATCGCCCACTTCCTGCGGGATCTCGTGCGCGGCAATGGCCAGCGCCGTCACCAGACCGATATGCGGATCGGCCAGGAACGCGGCGGCGATCACGATGCCGTCGGCAAAGTTGTGGAACGTGTCGCCCACCAGGATGGTCAGGCCGCTACGGCCCGCTTCCTCGCGGTCATGGCCGTGATGGTGATGGTGCCCGTCGCCCTCGTGGTGATGCGAGTGGCGCAGCAGCGAAATCTTTTCAAGCAGGAAGAAGCCCAGCAGCCCGGCCAGCAGCGTGCCGAACAGCGCACGCGGATCGGCGCCAGACTCGAAAGCCTCGGGCAGCGAATGGAGCAAGGCCGTCGCCAGCAACACACCCACCGAGAAGCTCACCATGCGCTCCACCACGCGCGAAGCCACGGTCAGCGACAGCAGCGCCGCGCCGAAAATGCTGCCGACGCCCGAAATGGTCGCCGCCAGCAAGATATACAGAAGCGTGGAATGGATGATGAACTCCCGGACCGGCCCCTGCCCGCCAACCGGGCAGTCGTCGCCGACTGACTACGCTCGCGCATTAACGCAACATGGTTGCAAAAACGCGAAAGTCCGCATTGTACGTACGTCGGCGCCTTCTTTGCAATCACCCGCGCGAACGGGGGCCATTCGGCCGCCCGGATCAAGCCACCTTGTGTTCCTTGAACCAGGCCAGGCAGCGTTGCCAGCCGTCCTTGGCCGCGGCTTCCACGTAGCTGGCCCGGTAGTCGGCGTGGAATGCGTGGCCGGCTTCCGGATAGACCACGAAGGTCGACGCCTTGGCATTCGGGTTCGACGATTCGGCCAGCGCGGCCTTCATCTGGGACACATGTTCCTGCGTGATGCCGGTGTCCTTGCCGCCGTAGAGACCCAGCACCGGCGCGTGCAGGTCGCCGGCGATGTCGACCGGATTCTTCGGCTTCAGCGCGTTCGGCTGGCCCACGAGCTGGCCATACCACGCCACGCCCACCTTCACGCGCTTGCTGTGCGCCGTGTACAGCCACGTGATGCGCCCGCCCCAGCAGAAACCGGTAATCGCCAGCCGGTTCACGTCGCCGCCATTCGCGGCCGCCCACGTCACGCACGCGTCGAGGTCGCCCATCACCTGCGCGTCGGGCACCTTCTGGATGATGTTGGCCTGCAGTTCCTGAATCGTGCCATAGCTGCTGGGGTCGCCCTGGCGGGCAAACAGCTCGGGGGCGATGGCGAGATAGCCCAGCTTGGCGAAACGGCGACAAATGTCGGCGATATGTTCGTGGACGCCGAAGATCTCGCTGATCACCAGCACCACAGGCAGGTTCTTCTTGCCTTCGGGCTGGGCGCGATAGACCGGCATGTTGAAGCCATTCGACGGCACCGTGACTTCGCCGGCGGTCAGGCCGTGGAAATCGGTCTTGATGGTCTGCGCGGTCACCGGCAGCACGGCTGCCGCGAAGGCCGAGCCCAGCGCGGTCTTGACGAAACTGCGGCGGTCGAACGACTGACCGGGAACGAGGCTTTCGACTTCGGGCTTCAGCATGAGGGGTCTCCTTGGCATCGAGGGCGCCGCACGCGTGATCTGGCAAGTGACGCAAGCGCGGCGCCGTCGATTCTAAGCAAACATGGCCGCCAGCGCACGCCTGGGCATGCGTTGGCGGCCATCGGTCTTGATCCGGCTTGATCCGGCTTGATCCGGACCTAAGCCTGTCGGCCCGATGCCTGTCGCGTCAGTGCAGCTTCACGCGCGGGCTGGTCTTGCTGCGCAGCCAGTGCGTCACGGTGTCGAGCCCCATGCCGATGGCGCCGTGCAGCGCCAGCACGTGCATGCGGTACAGCGACGTGTACATGAAGCGCGCCATCAGGCCCTCGATAAACATCGAGCCGCCGATCAGGCCACCCATCAGGCTACCCACCGCGCTGAAGTGCCCCAGCGACACCAGCGACCCAAAGTCCTTGAAGCCGAACTTCGGCAGCGGCTTGCCATCGAGCCGGGCACGCAGCGCGTTGTACAGGAACGTGGCCTGCTGGTGCGCCGCCTGGGCGCGCGGCGGTACCGTGGTCTGCTTCTCGGCCCACGGCGCCGCCGCGCAGTCGCCGAATGCGAAGACGTCCGGATCGGTTTCGGTCTGCAGCGTCGGGCCCACCACAAGCTGTCCCATCTTGCTGACCGGCAGGCCCAGCGTGCGCAACACGCCCGGCGCCGTGATGCCGGCCGCCCACACGGTCAGGTCCGCATCGATGCGCTTGCCGCTGGCCGTCAGCACGGCATCGCCCGTCACCTCGGTCACGCGCTCCGACGTGAACACGTCGACGTCGAGCTTGCGCAGCAGCTTGGTGGTCTCGGCGGAGACACGCTCCGACAGGGCCGGCAGGATGCGCGGGCCAGCCTCGATCACATGGATGCGCACATCGCGGCGCGGGTCCAACTGGTGCAGTCCATACGCATTGAGCACGTGCGCGGTGTTGCGCAACTCGGCCGACAGCTCCACGCCCGTGGCGCCGGCGCCGATGATGGCCACGTCCACCTGCGGCCGGCCATCCGCGCCAATACGCCCCTTGCCGTTCTGGGCGCGCACGCAGGCCGCGATCAGCTTGCGCCGGAAGCGTTCCGCCTGATCCACGGTGTCCAGCGCGATGGCGTGCTCTGCCGCACCCGGCACGTTGAAGAAGTGCGTGATGCAGCCGATGGCCAGCACCAGCGTGTCGTACGGCAGTTCGCGCGCGGGCAGCAGTTCGGTGCCATCCTGATCCATGCAGGCCGCCACGTTCACGATCTTGCGTGCGCGATCGATGCCGGTCAGTTCGCCTTGCTGGAAGTCGAAATGGTGCCAGCGCGCCTGCGCGGCATATTCAAGCTGGTGGGTATTCGGATCCATGCTGCCGGCGGCCACTTCGTGCAGCAGCGGCTTCCAGATGTGCGTAGGCATGCGGTCGACCAGCGTGACCTGTGCGCGTCGCGACTTGCCCAACTTGTCGCCAAGACGCGTGACGAGTTCAAGCCCGCCGGCCCCGCCGCCGACCACGATGATCCGGTGGGGGAGGTTCAAAGGACGCGGCGTCACGCTGACTTGCGTGCCGCCTGCGGTGGTGTCGATAGGAGTGGGGGCGCTTTCCTCTCTGCCTTGTGCGTTGCTCATGGTCTACCCGATGTTTTCAATTTGAAAACCGGTGCAGGCCCCTGCGGCGTCTTTCTGTTGTGGTCTCGCACCGCGAGGCCGATGTTCTGTGTGCGGCTGGTACTGCAAAAAACGGCTGGTTCGCTGCCAGTGTGCTGCAGAGCAGCACGGCTGGCAAGCCTTCCAGCGTCGATTCAGACAGTACTTCTTTGCATACATCGGCATCGCGCGGGAGACAACCGCAACGCGGCGATCTGTGCCCCGCCGGGGCACGCGCGACTGTGCTGGCGGCGGCCCCGGGGAAGTGCGCCCCTGGTGCCCCGGGGGTGCGCCCGCTAGTGCGCTTCTTCCCAGTTTGCGCCGCTGCCCACTTCGGCCACCAGCGGCACGTTCAGCGTCGCCACCGCGCACATCAACTCGGGCAGCTTCGTCTTCACAAGGTCGAACTCGGCCTGCGGCACTTCGAGCACCAGTTCATCGTGCACCTGCATGATCTGGCGCGACCCGAGCCTGTCGGTTTCCAGCCAGTCCTGCACGGCGATCATCGACAGCTTGATGAGGTCGGCAGCCGTGCCCTGCATCGGCGCGTTGATGGCGGCGCGCTCGGCGGCCTGGCGGCGCGGCCCGTTGCCGCCACGGATGTCGGGCAGCCAGAGGCGACGGCCGAACACGGTTTCGACGTAACCCTGATCGCGCGCCTTCTGGCGCGTTTCCTCCATGTAGTTGGCCACGCCCGGATAGCGCATGAAATAGCGGTCGATATAGTGCTTGGCCGCCTCGCGCTCGATACCCAGATTGCTGGCCAGGCCGAACGCGCTCATGCCGTAGATCAGGCCAAAGTTGATCACCTTGGCGTAGCGGCGCTGCTCGCTGGTGACGGCCTCGCGCTCCACTGCAAAGATCTCGCCGGCCGTGGCGCGGTGGATGTCCTCGCCGTTGGCAAAGGCGCGCAGCAGGTTATCGTCACCCGAGATATGCGCCATGATGCGCAGTTCGATCTGCGAGTAGTCGGCCGACACGATCACATTGCCGGGCCCCGCGATGAAGGCTTCGCGGATACGGCGGCCTTCCTCGGTGCGTACAGGGATGTTCTGCAGGTTCGGATCGGTCGACGCCAGCCGGCCCGTCACCGCCGTGGCCTGGCCGTAGCTGGTATGCACGCGGCCGGTCTTCGGATTCACCATCCTGGGCAGCTTGTCGGTATAGGTCGACTTGAGCTTCGACAGCCCGCGGTAGTCCAGCAGCAGCTTCGGCAGCGGGTAGTCCTCCGCCAGCTTCTGCAGCACCTCTTCGTCGGTCGACGGCGCGCCGCTGGCGGTCTTCTTCACCACCGGCAGCTGCATCTGGGTAAACAGGATCTCGCCGATCTGCTTCGGCGACCCCAGGTTGAACGGCTGGCCGGCGGCCTCGTGCGCGGCGCGCTCGGCTTCCAGCATGCGTTGGCCCAGCGACGCGCTCTGCGCGGCCAGCTTGTCGGCGTCGATCAGCACGCCGTTGCGCTCGATCTTCTGCAGCACCACCGACACCGGCATCTCGATGCCTTCGTAGACGTACTTCAGGCCTTCTTCGCGTTCCAGCTGCGGCAGCATCTTGCGATGCAGGCGCAGCGTGACGTCGGCGTCTTCGGCCGCGTATTCGGTGGCGCGCTGCAGGTCGATCTGGTCGAAGCCGATCTGGCTGGCGCCCTTGCCGCACACCTCTTCGTAGGTGATCGTCTTCAGGTTCAGCAGGCGCTCGGCCAAGCTGTCCATGCCATGGTTGCGGTACGACGCCAGCACGTAGCTTTCCAGCATCGTGTCGTGCGCGATGCCGCGCAGCGTAACGCCGTGGTTCATGAACACGTGCGCGTCGTACTTCAGGTGCTGGCCCAGCTTCATGCGCGATGGATCCTCCAGCCACGCGCGCAGCTTGTCCAGCACGAATTCGCGCGACAGCTGGCCGTGATTTTCCGCGCCGGCCACGTCGGGGCCGCGATGTGCCACGGGGATGTAGGCGGCCTCGCCCGGCTCCACCGACACCGAGATGCCCACCAGCTCGGCCAGCATCGGGTCGAGCGACGTGGTTTCCGTATCGACCGCCACGAGCGGCGCGTCGACGAGCTTCTGCAGCCACGCATCGAGCGCGGCTTCGGTGGTCACCGTTTCGTAGCGGATCTCGCCCGGCGGCAGGTCTTCGGCGGGCTGGTCTTCGGCGGCACCCGGCGCGGCATCGAACAGACCGCCCTGCGCCGGTTGCGGCGCGGCGCGGGCCGCGGCGGCGCGCGCGTTCGGCAGCGACTCGCCGGTGGCTTCGCGCAGCCAGGTCTTGAAGCCGTAGCGCTGGAAGAACGCCACCAGCTTGTCCTTGTCCTCGCCCAGGTCGTGCAGCGCGTGGAAGTCGGCCACGGCGCCACTGAGATCGCAATCGGTCTTGACCGTCACCAGTTCGCGCGCGCGCGGCAGCCAGTCCAGCGTATTGCGCAGGTTCTCGCCCACCACGCCCTTGATGCCGTCGGCGCCAGCCATGATGCTGTCGAGCGTGCCGTACTCGGACAGCCACTTCACCGCCGTCTTGGGGCCCACCTTCGGCACGCCGGGGACGTTGTCCACGGCATCGCCGATCAGCGACAGGTAGTCGACAATGCGCTCGGGCGGTACGCCGAACTTGGTCACCACGCCGGGCGGGTCCAGAATTTCGCCGCTCATCGTGTTGACCAGCGTGACGCTGTCGTTGACCAGCTGCGCCAGGTCCTTGTCGCCCGTGGATACCACGGTACGCACGCCCTGCTGGGTGGCCTGGCAGGCCAGCGTGCCGATCACGTCGTCGGCTTCCACGCCTTCCACGACCACGATCGGCCAGCCCAGGGCGCGCACCGCCTCGTGGATCGGCTCGATTTGGCGGACCAGGTCTTCGGGCATCGACGGACGATGCTCCTTGTAGGCGGGATATAGATCATCCCGGAACGTCTTGCCCTTGGCGTCGAAGACGCAGGCGATATACTGTGCCGGGTAATCGTTGCGCAGCTTGCGCAACATGTTGATCATGCCGTAGATTGCCCCTGTGGGCAGACCTTCGCCATTCCTCAGGTCCGGCAGCGCGTGATACGCGCGATACAGATAGCTCGACCCATCGACGAGCAAGAGTGTTTTTGGACTATCCGACATTCCCATGGACTCTAAATTGACTGGTGCCCCTATTGGCGGCGCAGACTCAGCGCCCCTCGCCGACACGGATGTTTCCGACATTTCCGGTAACACGGTGAATCCGCCGCCCGGCAAGGCGTCGGCACATGCCGCAGCCATCGCCGCCAAGGCCGATGCCGCGGCTGCCGGCAAGAACCCCGAAGAACAGGAAGCTGCCGCGCGTGCGGCGGCAGCGCGCGCGAATCCGCGCAAGATGATTCCAAGCCTGCGTGCGCTGGCCGATGAAGACCGTGCGACGGCCAAGAAGGCGCGCGCCTCGTGGCAAATGTTCACGATTATGGCAGAGTTCATCGAGGCGACCGAGTACCTGTCCGAGATCCGCCCGGCCGTCTCCATCTACGGCAGCGCGCGCCTGCGCGAGGATTCGCCGTACTACCAGAAGACCATCGAAATCGCCCGGCTGTTCTCGGACGCGGGCTTCGCGGTGATCTCCGGCGGCGGCCCCGGCATCATGGAAGCGGCTAACAAGGGCGCGCACGCGGGCAAGTCCGCCAGCGTGGGCCTGAATATCGAGCTGCCGCACGAACAGCAGGGCAATCCGTACCAGGACATCGCCATGCGTTTCCGCCATTTCTTCACGCGCAAGGTCACGTTCGTGAAGAATTCCGACGCGTTCATCGTGATGCCGGGCGGCTTCGGCACGCTCGACGAACTGGCCGAGGTGCTGACGCTGGTGCAGACCGGCAAGTCGCGCTCGGTGCCGGTGGTGATGTATGGCAGCCGGTTCTGGAAGGGCCTGCTCGACTGGTTCCGCTTCACGCTGCTGCCGATGGGCCTGATCGCGGAACACGACCTGGACCTGATGAAGATCGTCGACGAACCGCAGGAAGTGCTCGAAGCCGTGTACGAGTACTACGAGAAGCGTGGTGGCGACAATCCGATTCCGCCCAAGGAAGAGATGTTCTATCTGTAAGGCATTAGGCGCCACATCCGCCTGCCGGCCCGCGGGGTTCGGCAGGTGGACGCAAGGCCACGAGAGCGGCCCGGAAACGACAGGAATTGCTAGAATGGAAGCCTGTCCACCTGCCACATCCGGCGCCGCCGGCTGCGTGCAGGCCAATTCCGCGTCGCGGGGCCCATTAGCCCGCGCGCACAGGAGCCTCAGATGACTTCCCCTTCGCAACCGGGTGCCAGGCTGGCCGATCTGCAAGCCGCCATCGGCCGCCACGGCTATCTGCTCGCGCTCGCCGCTACCGTCCTGGCATTGACTGCCACCCAGGCGGCGCTGGCAGAGGAAACCAGCAATGCGCTGACGCAGCAGGAACTCAATAAAATCAACAACCAGCCGATTGCACCCGCTGCCAAGAGCCAGCTGAACCAGCCCCGCGAGCCGAGCTTCCAGTTGCGTGAGCGCGACGGCACCCAGGTGACCGAGTACCGCGACAAGGGCCGCGCCACCGAAATCCAGGTGCAATCCGGTTTTGGCACGAAGTACGAGATGAGCAAGCCGGAAGACAGTTCGCCCCGGATTCGCGACCACGACGTGAATCGCGTACCGTCGGTAAACCTGAAGTTCTGAGTCCGGGTTCCGACCCGTTCTGAGGATCGCTCCGGCAGACCTGATAGTCTTACGCCTTTCTCACCCACGATCCGCGCCGGCGCCGCTTGCCTGGCGAGGATCGCGCCGGCCCTCCGGCAGCAATGCCGCGGCGGCGGAACGTGGCAACCTCGCGGTTGCAGTCCGCCGTCCCCCCGTTTCGTACCAATTTGACAGTATGGCCGTATTTACCACGGTCTCGCAGGACGAGATCGCCCGCTGGCTGCTTGATTACGACCTTGGCGAAGTGCGCGCGCTGCGCGGCATTGCCTCGGGCATCGAAAACAGCAACTTCTTTCTGACCACGGAGCAGGATGGCGTCACGCACGAGTACGTGCTGACCATCTTCGAGCGGCTGCGTTTTGACCAGTTGCCCTACTACCTGCACCTGATGGATCATCTGGCCCGCCACGGCATCAGCGTACCGGCCCCCATGCCGGCGCGCGATGGCGAGATCCTGCGCGAACTGAAGGGCAAGCCGGCCACCATCGTCACGCGCCTGCCCGGCGCGTCGCAGCTGGCGCCGGCCGCCGACCATTGCGCCGAAGTCGGCACGATGCTGGCACGCATGCACCTGGCCGGCCAGGACTATCCGCGCCAGCAGCCGAACCTGCGCAGTCTGGCCTGGTGGCAGCAGACCGCCCCCGAGATCACGCCGTTCCTGGACACCGCCCAGCGTCAGTTGCTGACCGACGAGATCGTGCACCAGACCGCGTTCTTTGGCAGTGCCGACTACGCCGCGCTGCAAGGCAGCCCGTGCCATTGCGACCTGTTCCGCGACAACGTGCTGTTCGATACGGTCGATGGCCAGCATCGGCTGGGCGGCTTCTTCGACTTCTACTTCGCCGGCAACGACAAGTGGCTGTTCGATCTGGCCGTGACCGTCAACGACTGGTGCATCGACCTGGCAACCGGCGTACTCGATCCCGTCCGCGCCCAGGCCATGCTGCGCGCCTATGACGCCGTTCGCCCGCTGACAAAGGTGGAAGCCGCGCACTGGCAGGACATGCTGCGCGCCGGCGCGCTGCGCTTCTGGGTGTCGCGCCTGTGGGATTTCTACCTGCCGCGCGAGGCCGACATGCTTCAGCCGCACGATCCGACCCACTTTGAACGCATCCTGCGCCGTCGCATCGACGACGGGGCGACTCTCCCCTGGATCTGATTCGCCATGCAACTACTGGAAGTTTCCGCCAAGGAAGGCTACGTCTGGCTGCGCCAGGGAATCTGGCTGTTCCGCAAGAACCCGCTGGCGTTCCTGATGCTGCTGTTCATCTACCTGATTGCCGCCCAGCTGGCGATCTTCGTGCCGCTGTTCGGCATCATCGCCCTGCTGGTCTTCACGCCCGGCCTGTACGTGGGCGTGATGACGGCCTGCCGCGAGGTCATCCAGAACAAGCGCGTGCTGCCCACCATCCTGCTGGCCGGGTTCCGGACCAACGGCAAGCAGGCCACGCGCCATCTGCTGGTGCTGGGGGCCATCTATGCGGTACTGGTGTTCTCGCTGAGCCTGATCGCCACGGCCGTGGTCGACATCGGCGCGGTGGCGCCCATCGTGCTGCGCGGCGAAGAGCCGTCGGCCGATGCCATCCGCCAGCTCTACTTCGCGCTGATGATCGGCGCGGTGCTGTACACACCGGTGGCGATGATGTTCTGGTTCGCGCCGCTGCTGGCCGCCTGGCACCAGGTGCCGCCGGTCAAGGCGCTGTTCTTCAGCTGGACGGCATGCTGGCGCAACCGCGGGGCGTTCTTCACATACGCGGTGATGTTCGCGGTGCTGCTGGTGGCGGTGCCGCTGGTCCTGGAAACGGTCTTCGCCGCGCTGGGCGCGCAGGCGGTGCTGTCGTTCCTGGTCACGCCGTACTCGTTGCTGATGCTGGCGGTCCTGTACTGCTCGTTCTACGCCACCTATCGCGGCTGCTTCAATATCGTGCCGCCCGGCGAGGCCGCGGAAAGCGCCCCCCATGCCTGATTCCGCTGCGCCCCGCTGCCGATGCGGCAATGGGGCGCCAACCCATCCTCAGTCGATCGGGTCCAGCTTCGCCACCGCCAGCGCCAGCCACTTGGCGCCGTGCCGCTTGAAGTCGATATTGGCGCGCGCGTCGGCACCCTCGCCTTCCAGCGCCTTGATCTTGCCCTCGCCGAACTTCGTGTGGAACACGTTCTGTCCCACCCGGAAACCGGTGGCCGCGGCACGTTTTTCCTCAGCGTAGTTCTTGCCCGTATCCATGCCGCCGGTGGCCTTGCTGCCTGTAAACGGCACGTCCTCGGCACGTTTGAACCAGTCGCGGCCCCAGGCGCTGTCGCGCTCCTGGCGGCTGACGCCATAGTTGCCATACGACGCCTGGGCCTGCGGCGTGATCCACTTCAGCGCGGGTTCCGGCAGTTCCTCGAAAAAGCGCGAGCGCACGTGGTAGCGCATCTGGCCATGCAGCACGCGGCTCTGGGCGAACGACAGAAACAGCCGCTGGCGCGCCCGGGTGATGGCCACATACATCAGGCGGCGCTCTTCCTCCAGCCCGTCGGCTTCCATGGCGCTGTTTTCGTGCGGGAACAGGCCCTCTTCCAGGCCGGTGATGAACACCACATTGAATTCGAGGCCCTTGGCCGCGTGCACGGTCATCATCTGTACCGCGTCCTGGCCGGCCTGGGCCTGGTTGTCGCCGGCTTCCAGCGACGCATGCGTCAGGAAGGCCACCAGCGGGGTCATCACCACCGGCAGTTGCTCGGGGTCCAGTACCTGCTGGTCCTGATCGCCCTGCGCCAGCGCCGGCGTGGCGTCGCGGCTGGCGGGCAGCATGCGGGCCAGCGCGTCCAGGCCGTAGCCTTCCTCCACCACGAAAGCCTGGGCGGCCGTCACCAGTTCCTGCAAGTTCTCGATCCGGTCCTGGCCTTCCTTTTCCGTCTGGTAATGCGTGAGCAACCCGCTGGTATTCGTCACGTATTCCACGGTTTGAGCCAGCGTCATGCGGCCGGTTTCCGCGCGCATCTGTTCGATCAGGCGCAGGAAGGCCGCCAGCGACGTGCCGCCCTTGCCAGGCACGTAGGCCACCGCCTCGGCCAGCGAGCAGTTGTACTGGCGCGCGGCGTCCTGCAGGTTTTCCAGCGTCTTGGCGCCAATGCCGCGCGTCGGGAAGTTGACCACCCGGCCAAATGCGGCGTCGTTGCGCGGGTTCTCGATCAGTTGCAGGTACGCCAGCGCGTGCTTGACTTCGGCACGCTCGAAGAAGCGCAGGCCGCCGTACACGCGGTACGGAATACCCGACGAAAAAAGTGCATGTTCAATCACACGTGACTGGGCATTGCTGCGGTACAGGATCGCAACTTCCGAGCGCGTCATGCCCTGGGCGATCTGGTCGCGGATTTCCTCAACGATCCACGATGCCTCCTGCCCGTCCGAGCCGGCCTGAAACACACGCACCGGCTCGCCGTGCCCCGCGTCGGTGCGCAGGTTCTTGCCGAGCCGGCGCGCGTTGTGCGAGATCAGGTGGTTGGCGCTGTCGAGGATGTGCCCGTGCGACCGGTAGTTCTGCTCGAGCTTGATCATGTGCCGCACGCGGAATTCCTGCTCGAAATCGCGCATGTTGCCAACGTTGGCGCCCCGGAACGCGTAGATGCTCTGGTCGTCGTCTCCAACCGCGAACACCGCCGCGGCGCTGCCCGTGCCATAGCCGGCCAGCAGCTTGAGCCACCGGTACTGCAGCACGTTGGTATCCTGGAATTCGTCGACCAGCACGTGGCGGAAGCGGTGCTGGTAGTGCTGTCGGATGGCGTCGTTGTAGCGCAGCAGTTCGTAGCAGCGCAGCAGCAGTTCGGCGAAATCCACCACGCCCTCGCGCTGGCACTGCTCGTCGTAGGCGGCGTACAGGTCGACAAAGCGGCGGTTGAAGTCGTCGTTGGCCTCGACGTCCGCCGGCCGCAGGCCCTGTTCCTTGGCGTTGTTGATGAAGTACTGGAGGTTCTTGGCCGGGTACTTCTCGTCGTCGACGTTGAGTTGCTTGAGCAGCCGCTTGAGCGCCGAAAGCTGGTCCTGGGTGTCCAGGATGGCGAAGGTCTGGGGCAGCCCGGCGTCGCGGAAGTGCGCGCGCAGCATGCGGTTGCACAGGCCGTGGAAGGTGCCGATCCACATGCCGCGCGTGTTGATCGGCAGCATCGACGACAGCCGCGTCTGCATTTCCTTGGCGGCCTTGTTCGTGAAGGTCACGGCCAGGATGCCGGCCGGGGACACCCGCCCGTTCTGGATCAGCCAGGCGATGCGCGTGGTCAGCACGCGGGTCTTGCCGCTGCCCGCGCCGGCCAGGATCAGGGCCGGTTCGTCCGGCAAAGTGACGGCGGCGTGTTGTTCGGCGTTGAGATTGGCAAGCAGGCTGGACATCGGATCGGGGCCGGTAAAGTAGGCGGCAATTATACCGGCGGCCACCGCCCGGACCTGTCGGCAGCCGTTGCGCGGGCGTGCCCGAGTACCCGCTCCAGGCCCGGAAATGCGCATCGGTACGCCGGCTCCCCTATAATTTGACGTTTTCCCCGGCCGAATGCCGCCGCCCGCCCCGCCGCGAGCCGGTCCGAGCCCCGATCCGCATTCCAAGCATCCCAGACATCCGAGCATGACCGCAGAAGACCAGTCCCTTGCCAAGAGCTTCGAACCCGCCGCCATCGAGGCCAAATGGGGCCCCGAATGGGAGCGCCGCGGCATCGCCCAGCCCACTTTCGACGCGAACCGTCCCGATTTCGCCATCCAGCTGCCGCCGCCGAATGTGACCGGCACGCTGCACATGGGCCACGCGTTCAACCAGACGATCATGGACGGCCTGGCCCGCCATGCGCGCATGCGCGGCGCCAACACGCTGTGGGTGCCGGGCACCGACCACGCCGGCATCGCCACGCAGATCGTGGTGGAACGCCAGCTGGAAGCGCAGGGCGTGTCGCGCCACGACCTGGGCCGCGAGAAGTTCACCGAGAAGGTCTGGGCCTGGAAGGAAGAATCGGGCTCCACCATCACGCGCCAGGTGCGCCGGATGGGGGCGTCGATCGACTGGACGCGTGAATACTTCACGATGTCGCCCGAGATGTCGCAGGCCGTGACCGAGGTCTTCGTGCGCCTGCACGAACAGGGCCTGATCTACCGCGGCAAGCGCCTGGTCAACTGGGATCCGGTTCTGGGCACGGCGGTGTCCGACCTGGAAGTGGACAGCGTCGAGGAAGAAGGTTCGCTCTGGCATATCCACTACCCGCTGGCCGAGCCTGACACCGTGCGCGGCCTGACCCACCTGACCGTGGCCACCACGCGTCCCGAGACGATGCTGGGCGACACGGCGGTGATGGTTCACCCCGAGGACGAGCGCTACGCGCACCTGATCGGCAAGTTCGTGCATCTGCCGCTGACCGATCGCAAGATCCCGGTAATTGCCGACGAGTACGTCGACCGCGAATTCGGCACCGGCGTGGTCAAGGTGACCCCTGGCCACGACTTCAACGACTACGCCGTGGGCCAGCGCCACAACCTGCCCCAGCTGTCGATCCTGACGCTGGACGCCAAGGTGGTGGCCGACGCGCCGGCCGCCTACGCCGGCATGGACCGCTTCGACGCCCGCAAGCAGATGGTGGCCGACCTGGAGGCCCAGGGCCTGCTGGGCGAGGTCAAGAAGCACAAGCTGATGGTGCCGCGCAGCGAGCGCACCGGCAGCGTGATCGAGCCGATGCTGACCGACCAGTGGTTTGTCGCGATGAGCAAGCCGGCACCGGAAGGCACCTTCAACCCGGGCCGCTCGATCGCCGAGGTGGCACTGGACGCCGTGCAGAGCGGCGAGATCAAGCTCGTGCCCGAGAACTGGATCAGCACCTACAACCAGTGGCTGGGCAATATCCAGGACTGGTGTATCAGCCGCCAGCTGTGGTGGGGCCACCAGATTCCGGCGTGGTACGACGATGCCGGCCAGTGCTTTGTCGCCCGTACCGAGGAAGAGGCCCGCGCCAAGGCACAGGCGGCCGGCAGCACCGGCCCGCTGCGCCGCGAGGAAGACGTGCTCGACACGTGGTTCTCGTCCGCGCTGGTGCCGTTCTCGTCGCTGGGCTGGCCGGCGGAAACGCCGGAACTGCAGCACTTCCTGCCGTCGTCGGTGCTGGTCACCGGCTACGACATCATCTTCTTCTGGGTGGCGCGCATGGTCATGATGACCAAGCACTTCACCGGCAAGGTGCCGTTCCATACTGTGTACGTCCACGGCCTGGTGCGCGACTCCGAAGGCAAGAAGATGAGCAAGTCCGAGGGCAACACGCTGGACCCGGTGGACCTGATCGACGGCATCGACCTCGATCCGCTGCTGAAGAAGCGCACCACCGGCCTGCGCCGTCCCAAGGACGCGCCGAAGATCGAGAGCAAGACGAAGAAGGAATTCCCGGACGGCATTCCCGCCTTCGGTGCCGATGCGCTGCGCTTCACCTTCGCGTCGCTGGCCACGCTGGGCCGGAACATCAACTTCGACACGGGCCGCTGCGAGGGCTATCGCAACTTCTGCAACAAGCTCTGGAACGCCACGCGCTTTGTGCTGATGAACACCGAGGGCCATGACTGCGGCATGGGCCCGTGCGACAAGGATTGCGGCCCGGACGGCTACCTGCACTTCTCGCAGGCCGACCGCTGGATCGTGTCGCTGCTGCAGCGCGTGGAGGCCGATGTCGCGAAGGGCTTCGACGAGTACCGCTTCGACAATATCGCCAGCGCGATCTACAAGTTCGTCTGGGACGAGTACTGCGACTGGTACCTGGAACTGGCCAAGGTGCAGATCCAGACCGGCACCGTGGCGCAACAGCGCGCCACGCGCCGTACGTTGCTGCGCGTGCTGGAGACGGTGCTGCGCCTGGCCCACCCGGTCATTCCGTTCATCACCGAGGAACTGTGGCAGAAGGTAGCGCCGCTGGCCGACCGCGCCAAGGGCGACGGCAGCGAGACCATCGCCACGCAGGCGTACCCGCTGCCGGCCGCCGCCAAGATCGACGAGGCTGCCGAGGCATGGGTGGCCCAACTCAAGGCCGTGGTCGACGCCTGCCGCAACCTGCGTGGCGAGATGAACATCTCGCCGGCCCAGCGGATTCCGCTGTACGCCCACGGCGACAGTGCCTTCCTGAGGGAAGCCGCCGCCCAGGTGCAGGCGCTGGCGAAACTTTCCGAAGTGAAGGTGTTCGAAGACGAGGCGGAGCTGCAGCGCGAAGGCGCTGGCGCCCCGGTGGCCATCGTCGGCGGCAACCACCTGCTCCTCAAGATCGAGATCGACGTGGTGGCCGAGCGCGCCCGCCTGTCGAAGGAGATTGAGCGGATCGCAGGCGAGATCGGAAAGTGCCGTGGCAAACTCTCCAACGAGAGCTTTGTCGCGAAGGCACCTCCGGCCGTGGTGGCACAGGAGACACAGCGTTTGTCCGATTTCGAACAGACGCTGGCGAAACTGCAGGATCAACTACAGCGTCTGCCGTCCTGAATGTGATGGTCAGGTCCGTCCGGACTGTAAGTCGGACGAAACCTGACAGACGGTTCCTGCCCCGTGCGGCACGGTATTACACCGGATCAAAAAGGAAGCTGAAATGGAAAACCGCGTCACCAAGGCCGTCTTTCCCGTTGCCGGGCTAGGCACACGATTCTTGCCCGCCACCAAGGCGAGTCCCAAGGAAATGCTGCCGGTGGTGGACAAGCCGCTGATCCAGTACGCCGTGGAAGAAGCCATGGCCGCAGGCATCAACGAGATGATCTTCGTCACGGGCCGCTCCAAGCGCGCCATCGAGGATCATTTCGACAAGGCCTACGAACTGGAAATGGAGCTTGAAGCCAAGAACAAGCAGGCGCTGCTTGACGTCGTGCGCTCCATCAAGCCCAAGAACGTGGAGTGCTTCTACGTGCGCCAGCCCGAGGCGCTGGGCCTGGGCCACGCCGTGCTGTGCGCCGCCCGGCTAGTGGGCGACGCGCCGTTCGCCGTCATGCTGGCCGATGACCTGCTGGATGGCGAGGAAAACGAACCCGTGATGAAGCAGATGGTGGATATCTACAACCACTACAACTGCTCGGTGCTGGGCGTCGAGGAAATCTCGCCGGAACAGAGCCGCTCCTACGGGGTGGTCGATGGCCGCGAGTGGGACGACCGCGTGATCAAGATGTCCGGCATCATCGAAAAGCCGGCGCCCGAGAACGCGCCGTCCAACCTGGGCGTGGTGGGCCGCTACATCCTGACCCCGCGCATCTTCGACCACATCCGCAACCTCAAGCCCGGTGCCGGCGGCGAGTTCCAGCTCACCGACGCCATTCAGGCGATGCTGGACCAGGAGCAGGTGCTGGCCTACCGCTACAAGGGCGTGCGCTATGACTGCGGCAGCAAGCTCGGCTACCTGAAGGCCACCGTGGAATTCGCGCTCAAGCACCCCGAAGTGCGCGACGAGTTCAGCGCCTACCTGGCGCAGCGCGGCTGACCAGTCCTATCGGCCAGGGTGCCGACCCAAACAAAAACCGCCTCTCCGTAGGTGGTTTTTTATTGTTAGCGCCCCTCCCACAAGCGGGAGAGAGACGAAAACAGGGGTACTGCTCAGCGGCGCTTCATGTAGAACACGAACACCTTGTCCACTTCGGCGTGCGACAGCAGTTCGTTACCGGTCTGCTTGGCGAAAGCCTGGAAGTCGCGCGTGGCGCCGGGGTCCGTGGCCAGCACCTTCAGCACTTCGCCGCTGGCCATGTCGGCCAGTGCCTTCTTGGTCCGCAGGATCGGCAGCGGGCAGTTCAGGCCGCGTGCGTCCACTTCTTTCTGGAAGTCCATTCCTCTCACCTTCTAATTCTGATTGATGCCGTATTGTAGCGAAGCGCTGGCCAGGCTGAAGTCGGTCGGCCGGCGCGGGTCGGCAATGTCCTCGCCCGTGGCCCGATCGAAGAAACGCACCGGCAAGCCGCGCCGTTCCAGGAAGTCCGCCACGGCAAACCCGGTGCCGGCGTTCCAGATGCGCATCTTGTCCGGCGCCACGAGCTTGTACTCGACCAGTTCCTCGGACAGCCGGATGTCGCCCTCCGCCCGCACGTGGTAGGCAATGATCAGCTCGTTCTTGCGCATGAACTCGTAGACGCCAATCAGCGAGGCCGACACGGCATCGAGATTGGTCTCTTCCTTGAGTTCGCGTGCGACGCCTAGTTCGGGCGTCTCGTCGCGCTCCATGAAGCCGGTGACCAGCGCAAACATCTTCTCCGGCCAGGCCGCATTGCGCGCCAGCAGCAGCTTGCCCTCGTATTCGACCACGGCCGCCAGCACAGGCAACGGGTTGTCCCAATGCACAAAACCGCAGCCGTCCCGCACGCAGGCATGGCGAAACCGCCCGGACATCGGCAGATGTTCCAGCTCCGCGCCACAGCGCGGGCAGAATCGATAGGGTTGCATCGTGGGGCTCCTGGGACTTTCTGGTTATCGTAGTGTGGGAATCGCGCGAAACGTGGAGATCGCGCGGATCAGGCCATCAGGGCATCCGGCCGGTCAGACGCATGCGGCGCGGATGTCGGCGGCAAACGCCTCCACCGTTTCGGGCTGCAGATCCCACGCGCACATCAGCCGGCAACCGCCAGCGCCGATGAACGTGTAGAACAGCCAGCCCTTGGCCCGCAGGACCTCGATAGCCGGCAGCGGCAACTCGGCAAACACCGCGTTGGCCTGGGTCGGGAACATGATGCGCACGCCCGGGACATCGGCAATGCGCTGGGCCAGCAACGTGGCCATCGCGTTGGCATGGCGTCCATTCTTGAGCCACACGTCGTTTTCGAGCATGCCGAGCCACGGCGCCGAGATAAAGCGCATCTTCGACGCCAGATGCCCGGCCTGCTTGACCCGGTAAGCAAAATCCTCGGCCAGCCGGCGGTCGAAGAACACCACGGCCTCGCCCACCGGCAGGCCGTTCTTGGTGCCGCCGAAGCACAGCACATCCACGCCGGCACGCCAGGTGATTTCGGACGGATGCACGCCCAGCGACGCCACCGCATTGGCAAAGCGCGCGCCATCCATATGCACGCGCAACTGCCGGCGCTTGGCGATGGCCGCGATGGCGCGCACCTCGTCCACCGAATAGACCGTGCCCACCTCGGTGGCCTGCGTCAGCGACACCACGCGCGGCTTCGGGTAGTGGATGTCGGACCGGCGCGTCACCAGGTCCTCCACGGCATCGGGCGTCAGCTTGCCGTTCTCGCCGGGCGCCGTCAGCAGCTTCGAGCCGTTCGAGAAAAACTGCGGCGCGCCGCATTCGTCGGTCTCGATATGGGCCAGCTCGTGGCAGATCACCGAGTGGTACGACTGGCACAGCGACGACAGCGCCAGCGAATTGGCGGCCGTGCCATTGAACACGAAAAAGACCTCGCAATCGGTCTGGAACAGGTCACGGATGCGATCGCACACCTTTTGCGTCCAGCTGTCGTCGCCATAGGCTTTCTCATGGCCCGTGGCGTTGGCCTCCAGAAAATACTTCAGCGATTCCGGACAAAAGCCGGCGTAGTTGTCGGAGGCAAACTGCTGCATGGCGGAAACGGCGGAAGTCATCGGATCAAACCCTGCCTGAAATCACTTCTTGTCGAGCCAGAGTTCACCGCCGGTGGCCCAGTTCTCGCGCTTGATGTCGGTGATGATGATGTCGACGGCGCCGGCCGAGCAGCCAAGCGTGTCGCACGTGACGCGCGTGATTTCCTCGACGAACTTGCGCTTCTGCTCAACGGTGCGGCCTTCAAACATCTCTACGTGAAACGTGGGCATTGCATGGCTCCTTGATGAATTCTCAGTCTTTGTAGGTGGGCTCGATTTTATCGAGTCTGCGCAGCAGCGCGGGCCATTCCATCACGCCCTCGACGGCGCCGTTGTCGAACAGCTGCAGCGACGTCTTGTCGGCCACAGCCGCCGACGGCTGCACCGTGGCGCTGCCCAGTTGCGCGCCAAGCTGGATCTCGCATGCCTTGATCAGCGTGGCCATCAGCACATAGGCCTCCGCCACCGTGCGGCCGACAGTGAGCGTGCCGTGGTTGCGCAGCAGCATGGCCGGATGGCCGCCCAGCGACGTGGTCAGGCGCGCCCCTTCGGCCGGCGTGAAGGCCAGCCCTTCGTAGTCGTGGTAAGCCATGCGGCCGTAAAAGCGCATCGCATGCTGCGACAACGGCAGCAGCCCTTCGGCCTGGGCCGACACGGCGATGCCAGCGGTATTATGCAGATGCATCACGCAATGGGCATCGGCACGCGCCGCATGCACGGCCGCGTGCAGCGCAAAGCCGGTGACGTTCACCGGATGCACGGTCTCGCCCACCACTTCGCCCCGGCCATTGATCTTCACGAGGTCCGAGGCACGGATCTCGTCAAAGGCAAAGCCGAACGGGTTGATCAGGAATTGGTCGGGCTCACCGGGCACGGTGGCCGAAATATGGGTGTAGATGAGGTCGTCCCAGCGTTCCAGCGCGGCCAGCCGGTAGGCGGCGGCCAGGTCTACGCGGACGCGCGCTTCCTCGGGACTGATGGGCAGGGCCGGGCCGGTGGCACGCCCGGGCTGCAAGGCAAAAGACATGGGGCTTGGCTTTCGCGCCGCCCTGCAGCGCCGGCGCAGGGGGCGTCCGGGTCGAGTGAGCGGCGAAGCCGATACTGTAGCGCAGTCGCTAGCGCGGCGTGTGTCCACCCACCGGCATCGTGCGCCACATCCACAGATAGATCAGCGCGCCTGCCAGCAGCGCCAGCGCCGCTACGCCCAGCGAGGCGGCGAATCCGCCGGTGCGCGCCACCAGGGCCGTGGCCAGCGGCGGCCCGGCGATCTGCCCGATGGCGTAGGCAGCCGTCATCAGGCCGATCAGCTTTGCGGCCCGGCCGCCCCACAGGCGACGGGCTTCGCGCATCGCAAACGACACCAGCGCGGTGAACGGCAGGCCCACCAGCAGGCTGCTCAGCGCAAATCCGGCCACGGTCGGCCACACGGCGGCCACGCCCACCCCCACCGCCTGCAACGTGTACAGCACCATCATCATGCGGCGATTGTCGTGATGCATGCCGACCCGGGTGGCCAGCCACGCCCCCACCGCCACGCCGGCGCCCAGGATCGGCCAGAACAGGTCGGCCCAGACACTGCCGGGCATGGCATGCCGGGCGATAACCGGCAGGAACGTGGCAGTGATGATGTATCCGAACCCCGCCAGGCCGTAGGCCAGCGTCAGCGCCCAGGTCTCGACGTCCAGCCGTGGCGTCGGCGCCGCCGCGCTTGCCGCACCGGCCGTGGCCCCGTGCAGGGGCGCCGGGGCCGGTGATCCGTAGACCCGCCAGACGGGCAGCAGCATCACGGCGCCCAGTATCGTGAAGGTGATCCACCCCCAGTTGGCCTGCCACCCTGCGCCGACCATGCCAAAGGCGGAAAGACCGGTCACCACGATGCCGATGCCAGGGCCGCAGAACATCAGCCCGCCCAGCGTGGGATGGCCCAGTTCGGCCAGCCGCTGCATGCACCAGGCGGTGCCGTAGACCATCACCAGGGCGCTGGCGATGCCGGCCAGCGTGCGCCAGGCCAGCCATGCCGGCATGCCGCCCGGCAGCGCCATCGCCAGCGTCAGGACGACGGTCAGCGCCAGGGCGCCGCGCACCATCCGCACCGGGTCTGGCCGGATAAACAGGCAAAGCACCGCACCCAGCAGGTAGCCGATGTAGTTCAGCGTCGCCAGCGCGCTGCCCTCGGCCAGCGTCACAGTGCCGTCGTGCAGCATCATCGGCAGCAGCGGCGTGAAGGCGAAGCGGCCGATGCCCATGGCCAGCGCCAGCGACACCAGGCCGGCCAGCGCCACGGCCAGCGGCCCGGCGGTTGACCGGGCGGCGGCAGAACTGGCGGAAACGTCAACGTTGGCGAGGGGCAAGCGAGGCATCGGATTGGGGGCAGCCGGACATCTGGAGCATTTACGAATTGTTGACTATGCTATGCCCGAACGATCCATCACGGAAAATGAATAATTGAGATGTAGCCCATCTCAAAACGAATCGGAATCGCATATGGACCTGGCCGCACTGGAGATTTTTCGTACCGTGGTGGAAACCGGCGGCATCACGCGGGCCGCCGAGCGGCTGCACCGCGTGCAGTCGAACGTCACCACGCGCATCCGGCAGCTTGAGCAGGCGCTGGGGGTGGAACTGTTTGTCCGCGATGGGCGGCGCATGGTGCTCACGCCCGCCGGCCAGACCTTGTTCGACTATGCCTGCCGCATCCTGCAACTGTCCGAGGAAGCCAAGCATGCGGTGCAGCCGGCGCATCCGCATGGACGCCTGCGTATCGCGTCGATGGAAAGCACAGCAGCCAGCCGGCTGCCCAACGTGCTGGCCGCCTATCACCAGCAGTGGCCTGACGTGGAGCTGGAACTGGTCACGCTGATCACCAGCAAGGCGCTCGACGCCGTGCGCCGCTTCGAGGTGGATTGCGCGTTCGTGGCCGAGCCGCTGGGCGACACCGATCTGGTCAGCCTGCCGGCATTCGACGAAGAGCTGGTGATCGTGTCCAGCACGAGCCATCGTCCGATCCAGTCGCCCGAGGACATCGAGCGTGCCACGCTGCTGGCGTTCGAGACCGGCTGCAACTATCGCACCCGCTTCGAGCAGTGGTTCGGCCAGTGCGGCCGGGGCATGAGCCGCGTGATCCAGCTTGGCTCGTATCACGCCATCGTGACCTGCGCGGCGGCCGGCATTGGCATCGGCATCGTGCCGAGATCGGTGCTGGCGCTCTATCGCAACCTGCCGCAGATCGGCATCCATCCGCTGGGCGACACCGGGCGCGTCACCACCGTGCTGACCTGGCATCCGTCCATGGCAGGCGCCGCCTTGCTGGCGCTGGCCGATATGCTGCCCGATCGGGCGGGTACGCTCGACGATACCCGCGCAGTGGCCTGAGTGGCCTGAGCAAGTCACCGGCGCGTTCGCTTCGTTCAGCAGGATGTGGCCGGTCGCCTACACTGAAAGTGGCGCGACCACGGCATTCACGGCGGGCCGCGCCCCGCCATGACACACGCTTTTGCGTTGCACCGGCCACTGCCGCCTGCCGGCCACTGGCACTGGCATTGGAGCCATTGGCTCGCGCTGGCCTGCCTGGGCCTAGTATTGCTGTCGGTCTCCGGCGCGCTGGCCCAGACGGTCCCGGCGCCTGCCCCTTCCACGGCCTCCACGCCCTCCACGCCTTCCACGCCTTCCAATCCCGCTGCCGCGGCGACGCAGACGTCGGTGGCCCCGGTCTACGTCGTCCCGGTGCAGGGCGCGATCGGCCCCGCCAGCGCCAGCTTCGCCGTGCGTAGCATCGAGCGCGCCCGCAAGCAGGGCGCCCAGCTGATCGTGCTGGAAATGGACACACCCGGCGGCCTGGACAAATCGATGCGCGACATCATCCAGGCCATCCTGGCGTCGCCGGTGCCTGTGGCCACCTACGTCTATCCTGGCGGCGCACGCGCAGCCAGCGCCGGCACCTACATCCTCTACGCCAGCCATGTGGCCGCCATGGCGCCCGGCACGAACCTGGGCGCGGCCAGCCCGGTGGCCATCGGCATCGGCGGCCCCAAGCCCGAGGCCGCGCCTGCCCCGGCATCCGCGCCCGCCAGCGCCCCGGCCGGCGAGGACACCATGACGCGCAAGCAGATGCACGACGCATCGGCCTATATCCGCGGCCTGGCGCAGTTGCGGCACCGCAATGCCGAATGGGGAGAACGGGCCGTGCGCGAAGCCGTGAGCTTGTCCGCCGACGAAGCCGTGGCGCAGAAAGTGGCCGACCTGGTGGCGCCCGACCTGCCCGCCCTGCTCCGGCAACTGGACGGCAAGCAGATCGAGGCCGCCGGCGCCACGCGCACGCTGCACACGACCGGCGCACCCATCGTCACGCTGGAACCCGACTGGCGCAGCCGCCTGCTGGCGGTCATCACCGACCCGAGCGTGGCCCTGATCCTGATGATGATCGGCATCTACGGGCTGATCTTCGAGTTTTCCACGCCGGGCATGGTGATCCCAGGCATCGCCGGGGCCATCTGCCTGCTGCTGGGCCTGTTCGCGCTGCAGATGCTGCCCATCAACTACGCCGGGCTGGCGCTGATTGCGTTTGGCGTGGGATGCATGGTGGCCGAGGTGTTCCTGCCGACGTTCGGCGCGGTCGGCGTGGGCGGCATCATTGCGTTCGCGTTCGGGGCGGTGATGCTGATCGACACCGACGTGCCTGCCTTTGGCGTGCCGCTGTCGCTGATTGCCGCACTGTCCGGTATCTCGGCGGTGTTCCTGTGCGGCATGTCAGCGCTGCTACTGCGCGCGCGGCGCCGGCCCGTGGTCAGCGGGGCCGACACGCTGGTGGGCAGCGTCGGCGTGGTGGTGACAGATACAGCCGACCCGACTGACCCGACCGACGCCTGGGCGATGGTTCGCGGGGAACAATGGCGCATCCGCAGCAATCGCCCGCTGGCGCGCGGCCAGTCCGTGCGCGTGACCGGCCGTCGCGGCCTGGTACTGGATGTCACGTCGATTCACGATGCCTGACACAACAAGGAGCCCAACATGGCATTCGGATTCAGCTTCGGTGGCCTGATCTTCCTGCTCGTTCTGCTGGTGGTGTCCGCGTTCCGCGTGCTGCGCGAGTACGAACGGGGGGTAGTGTTCATGCTGGGCCGCTTCTGGCGCGTCAAGGGCCCGGGCCTGGTGCTGATCATTCCGGCCGTACAGCAGATGGTGCGCGTGGATCTGCGCACCGTCGTCCTGGACGTGCCGCCGCAGGACGTGATCTCGCACGACAACGTATCGGTCAAGGTCAACGCGGTGGTCTACTTCCGCGTGGTGGACCCCGAACGCGCCATCATCCAGGTGGCCAACTTCCTGGAAGCCACCAGCCAGCTTGCGCAGACCACGCTGCGATCGGTGCTGGGCAAGCACGAACTCGACGAAATGCTGGCCGAGCGCGAGAAGCTCAACCTCGATATCCAGAAGGTGCTCGATGCCCAGACCGATGCCTGGGGCATCAAGGTATCAACCGTCGAGATCAAGCACGTCGACCTGAACGAGTCGATGGTGCGCGCCATCGCCCGCCAGGCCGAGGCCGAGCGCGAACGGCGCGCCAAGATCATTCATGCCGAAGGCGAACTCCAGGCATCGGAAAAGCTGCTTGAGGCCGCCCAGATGCTGGCGCGCCAGCCTCAGGCCATGCAGCTGCGCTACCTGCAGACCCTGACGCAGATCGCGGGCGACAAGAGCTCGACAATCGTGTTTCCGCTGCCGATCGACATCGTGTCGGCGCTGATGGGGGGCGGGGGGAAGTAGGTGGGGGGCCGATATGTTTCGGCTGGGTTGATGGCGGGCAAAGGGATTTGCCTTGCGGGCTATAGTTTGAGAGCTGTCTTATTGGCGGGGGCGCGGGTGCCCACATAGGATGGGAATGTGGTCGATGTCGTGGTCCGGCACCGACCTATCTTCTGAACCCTATCCTCGAACAAGACATGCGATCACTCGAACATTCAGGCTGGTTCCTGATCAACATCGCAGTGCCGTTGCTGGCCCCATTGGCGCTGCTGCCCCTCGCCAGACTGCCAAACTTCTTTCGCGAGCACAGCCGCGGCGTGTTTCGCCGCGCAATCGGTCACGGCCAGATGCTCTGGGCCGCCCTGCCAATGAGTGCCAGCGCATGTTACATGCTGAGCGGAGCGATCGGGGGCTCTTCCCCTGACTACCACCTGTCGTTGGCCTACCTTGGTGCACATATCTGCGTGATCGCACTAAGCGCGGCCGGCATCGTGCTTGGCGCCATGGAGTCATGCATGGCAGCTTCCGGCACACCCTGCATCGCCAACGGGATTTTGCGCTATTCGCTGGTCCTGACTTCCATCACCGCGACCCTGTATTTCCTTGCGTACCTGCATGTCGTTCAGCCAGCCACGACATGAATCCCTCTTTCTTCATCACAGCAAAAGGAGCATGACGTGCCGCTATTCATGAAACGCTTTCTGGACGAAACGCCACGGCGCTGGAAGATCATGTTTGCAATTCTGGCCATCTACTCGTGCTACGTCGCCTATCTGATCTACTGGACGTTTTCTGCCGCATCAATGAAGAGCTAGGACACGCAGGCAAAAAAAAACGCCTGCTTGCGCAGGCGTTTCTCTCACAGCAGCTTCGGGCAGTCAGGCACCTGGGCATCAGACCTTCGCCGACACCCATTCCGTCACGCCCGCCAGCGCCTTCGGCAGACCCGTCGGGTCGGTACCGCCGGCCTGGGCCATGTCCGGACGGCCGCCGCCCTTGCCGCCCACCTGCTGGGCGACGAAGTTGACGAGCTCGCCGGCCTTGACCTTCGACGTGGCGTCGGCAGTCACGCCCGCGATCAGGCTGACCTTGCCGTCCGAGACGGCGGCCAGCACGATGGCGGCGCTCTGGAGCTTGTCCTTGAGCTTGTCCATCGTTTCGCGCAGCGTCTTCACGTCGGCACCTTCGAGCTGGGCGGCCAGCACCTTCAGACCCTTGATGTCCACGGCCTGCGATGCCAGTTCATCGCCCTGCGACGAAGCCAGCTTGCTCTTCAGCTTTTCGAGTTCCTTTTCCAGCGCGCGAACCTGGTCCTGCACCTGGCCGATACGCGGCACCAGTTCCGACGGCTGGGCGCGCAGCGCGGCAGCGGCCTCGTTCAGGCGCGCGTCGAGCGATTGCAGGTAGTGGAGCGCGTTGTCGCCGGTGATGGCTTCCACGCGGCGGATACCTGCGGCCACGCCGGCTTCCACGACGATCTTGAACAGGCCGATATCGCCGGTGCGGGTCACGTGGGTGCCACCACACAGTTCCTTCGACGTGCCGATCGACAGCACGCGCACATCGTCGGCGTACTTCTCGCCGAACAGTGCCATGGCACCGCTCTTCACGGCGTCGTCGAACGGCATGACGGCGACCACGGTCGGCGCGTTGCTCAGGATCTCGGCGTTGACGATTTCCTCGATCTGGCGGATCTGGTCATCGGTCACCGGCGCGTTGTGCGAGAAGTCGAAACGCGTCTTGTCCGGATCGACCAGCGAGCCCTTCTGCTGCACATGGGTGCCCAGCACTTCGCGCAGCGCCTTGTGCATCAGGTGGGTGGCCGAGTGGTTGCGCACGGTGCGGGCGCGGCGGACGGCGTCCACCTGTGCCGCGACCTTGTCGCCCACCTTCAGCGCGCCGTTGGCCAGCGTGCCCTGGTGGCCGAACACGTCGGCCTGGACCTTGGTGGTATCGGCCACGGTGAACACGGCCGCGCCCGCCACCAGCGTGCCCTGGTCACCGACCTGGCCACCGGATTCGGCGTAGAACGGCGTGTTGTCCAGCACCACCACGCCGGTCTGGCCCGGCTGCATCGTGTCGACCGAAGCGCCATCGACGTACAGCGCGGTCACGCTCGCGCCTTCCATGCTCAGCGCGTCATAGCCGTGGAACACGGTCTTGTCGCCCGTGTACTCCAGGCCGGCGGCCATCTTGAACTTGCCGGCGGCACGGGCCTGCTCGCGCTGGCGCGTCATCGCGGCGTCGAAGGCCGCTTCGTCGACGGTGATTTCCTGCTCGCGCGCCACGTCCTGCGTCAGGTCGAGCGGGAAGCCGAACGTATCGTGCAGCTTGAACGCCAGTTCGCCGTCCAGCACCTTGCCGCCACCGGCCTTGAGTTCGGCCACGGCGCCGTCCAGGATCGACATGCCGTTCTCGATCGTCTCGAAGAAACGCTCTTCCTCGGCCTTGAGCACTTCCACCACGCGGTTCTGGGCGTCGGCCAGTTCCGGATAGGCTTCGCCCATCTGCGCCACCAGGTCCGGCACCAGCTTGTGGAAGAACGGCGTCTTCTGGCCCAGCTTGTAGCCGTGACGGATCGCGCGGCGCACGATACGGCGCAGCACATAGCCACGGCCTTCGTTGCCCGGAATCACGCCATCGACGATCAGGAACGAGCACGCGCGGATATGGTCGGCAATAACCTTCAGCGAGTTCTGGTTCAGATCGGCGATATGCGTTTCACGACCGGCGACCTTGATCAGCGCCTGGAACAGGTCGATCTCGTAGTTGCTGTGCACGTGCTGCAGCACCGCGGCAATGCGCTCCAGGCCCATGCCGGTATCCACGCACGGCTTGGGCAGGCGCGTCATGTTGCCCTGCTCGTCGCGGTTGAACTGCATGAACACCAGGTTCCAGATCTCGATGTAGCGGTCGCCGTCTTCCTCGGGCGATCCCGGTGGGCCACCCCAGACTTCCGGACCGTGGTCGTAGAAGATCTCCGAGCAAGGGCCGCAGGGGCCGGTGTCGGCCATCTGCCAGAAGTTGTCCGACGCGTAGCGCGCGCCCTTGTTGTCGCCGATGCGCACGATGCGGTCGGTCGGCACGCCCACTTCCTTGGCCCAGATGTCGTAGGCCTCGTCGTCCTCGGCGTACACCGTCACCCACAGCTTGTCGGCCGGCAACTGGTAGACCTTGGTCAGCAGCTCCCAGGCGTACTGGATGGCATCGCGCTTGAAATAGTCGCCAAATGAGAAATTGCCCAGCATCTCGAAGAACGTGTGGTGACGTGCGGTGTAACCCACATTTTCGAGGTCATTGTGCTTGCCGCCGGCGCGCACCGAACGCTGCGACGACGTGGCGCGCGAGTACGGACGCTTGTCGGTGCCCAGGAACACGTCCTTGAACTGCACCATGCCCGAATTGGTGAACAGCAGCGTCGGGTCGTTCGCCGGCACCAGGCTGGACGAGCGGACCACGGTATGGTCCTTCGACTCGTAGAACTGCAGGAACTTGCTGCGAATGTCGGAGACTTTCATGTTGTATCGGGCGCCTCCCGCGTCGTGGCAGGGCGCAGTCAGTCAGGTTGGATTTGCAAACCGTTGATTATACGGGGAAGCCCCGTCCCGGGGCACTGGCGCGCCGCGCCTGTGTTGGGGCCAGGCATGGCGCGGCGCCGCCTGTCCGGTTATCGCCCACGGAACACGGACCAGCGCCCCGCCCCGAGGCGTCGGCCCGGTTGGCCGGTGATAGAGTGCTGGCTCCTCAGAACTGCCAGCCGCCACCGCCATGGGAGCCTTAAGCCATCTTCGCGTCCTCGACCTGACCCGCGTGCTCGCCGGGCCCTGGTGCGCCCAGAATCTTGCCGATTTCGGCGCCGACGTGATCAAGATCGAGCGCCCGGGCGCAGGTGACGACACCCGCATCTGGGGCCCGCCCTGGCTCAAGACGCCCGACGGCCGCGACACGGCCGAGGCCGCCTACTACCTGGCCGCGAACCGCAACAAGCGGTCGGTGACCTGCGACATCAGCACGCCCGAAGGCCAGCAACTGGTACGCGACCTGGCCGCCCAGAGCGACGTGGTGCTGGAAAACTACAAGGTTGGCCAACTGAAGAAGTATGGCCTGGATTACGAATCGCTCAAGGCCGTCAAGCCGGACATCATCTACTGCTCGGTCACCGGCTTCGGCCAGACCGGCCCGTACGCCCAGCGCCCCGGCTACGACTTCATCATCCAGGGCATGGGCGGCTTCATGAGCCTGACCGGCGAGCGCGACGACCTGCCCGGCGGCGGCCCGCAGAAGGCCGGCGTGGCGATTTCCGACCTGATGACCGGCCAGTACGCCACCATCGCCGTGCTGGCCGCGCTGGCCCACCGCGACCGCACCGGTGAAGGCCAGTACATCGACATGGCCCTGCTCGACGTGCAGGTGTCGATGCTGGCCAACATGAACACCAACTACCTGGCCAGCGGCGTGGCGCCCAAGCGCTGGGGCAACGCCCACCCGAACATCGTCCCGTACCAGACCTTCCATGCCGCCGATGGCTGGATCATCGTGGCGGTGGGCAACGACGGCCAGTTCCGCAAGTTCGTGACCGCCGGCGGCCGCCCCGAACTGGCCGACGACCCGCGCTTTGCCACCAACCCGCAGCGCGTGGCGCATCGCGACGCGCTGGTGCCGATCCTGGCCGAGATGGTCCTGCCGCGCACCCGCGAGCAGTGGATTCTCGACCTGGAGAAAGCCGGCGTGCCGTGCGGCCCGATCAACACGCTCGACGAAGTCTTCGAGAACGAACAGGTGGTGTCGCGCGGCCTGCGCGTGGACCTGCCCCACCCCACGGGCGGCACGGTCAAGCTGGTCGGCAGCCCGATGAAGATGAGCGCCACGCCGCCCGAGGCGCTGCGCCACCCCCCGTTGCTCGGGGAGCACACCGATGTGGTGCTGGACGAGACACTCGGCTACAGTGCCGAACACATCGCCGCCCTGCGTGCCAAGGGTGTGGTCTGACGCGAACCAGATTCGTCGGAAACTGACCAGACCTTGACCGCGCCTGCCTTTGGCGGGCGCGCGGGCCGGTGATCATGACGTTTTTCCATCCTTAGGAGAATGCATGCTGACCGATGCCCTGCTCGCGTTCCTGCACTTCACGGCCATCTTCCTGCTGATTACGCTGATGGCCGCCGAAGCCGTGGTGCTGCGTCCGGACATGACCCCGGCCGCTGTCCGCCGCCTGTCGATCTACGATTTCGTCTATTTCCTGTCGGCCATGGCGACGCTGGCCACCGGCCTGCTGCGCCTGTTCTATGGTGCCAAGGGCGTGGACTTCTACATCCACAATCCGTGGTTCCACGCCAAGATGACCGTGTTCGTGGTGATCGCGCTGTGCTCGCTGCCGCCGACCTTCGCCATTGCCCGCTGGCGCAAGCAGGCCAAACGGCTACCCGATTTCGTGCCGACGCCGGCGGAAATCAGGAAGGCTCGGCGCTGGGTGATGATCGAGGCCCATCTTGTGATCCTGCTGCCGCTGTGTGCCGTGATGATGGCCCGGGGCATCGGCATCCGCTAAGAGGCACGACCACCACCGACGCGCAACGTACGCGCCGGCCCAAAGATTCCCATCCTTTTCCACGTTTGACATGCTGAAGACCCTGCTCACGGCCGCGCTGGCCGTCACCACGGCGCTGGCCGTTCCGGCTCACGCCGCCCCCGCCAACTGGCCGACCAAGCCGATCCGCTTCGTGGTGCCCTACCCGGCCGGCGGCCCGCTGGACACCGTGGCACGCGCCATTGGCGAGAAGCTGCGCGATAGCCTGGGCCAGCCCGTTGTGGTCGAGAACAAGCCCGGCGCGGGCGGCAACCTGGGCGCCGACTACGTGGCCAAGCAGCCGGCCGACGGCTACACGCTCGTGATGGGCGCCGTGGCCACGCACGCCATCAATCCCACGCTGTTCACGAAGATGCCGTACGACCCGGTCAAGGATTTCGCCCCGGTCACGCTGGTGGCCGACGTGCCGAACGTGCTGGTGATGCACCCGGGCAAGGCCGCCGAACTGCATATCAACAACGTGCGCGACCTGGTGGAATACGCGCGCAAGCACCCGGGCAAGCTTGACTACGCGTCGGGCGGCAATGGCAGCGCCGGCCACCTGTCGGGCGAGCTGTTCAAGAGCATGGCGCACGTGAGCATGGTCCATATCCCGTACAACGGCGCGTCGCCGGCGCAGTTGTCGGTGCTGTCGGGCCAGACCGACCTGATCTTCGACAACCTGGCGTCGGCGTCGGCCAACATCAAGGCCGGCAAGCTCAAGGCCTTTGCCGTGACCACGGCCAGCCGCGCGGCATCGTTCCCCGAACTGCCGACCATTGCCGAGGCCGGCAAGGGGCTGGGGCTTGAGGGCTTCGACATTTCGACGTGGTTTGGCGTCCTGGCGCCGGCCGGCACGCCGCGCGATATCGTGGACCGCCTCAATCACGACATCGTGGCCATCCTGAAGACCGACGACATGAAGGCGCGCCTGGCCCGTATCGGTGCCCAGCCGGCGCCCACCACGCCCGAGCAGTTCGGCGCGCTGATCCAGCGTGAACTGAAGAAGTACGGCCAGGTGGTCAAGGTTTCCGGCGCGAAGGTCGACTAAGCGATCCGCGCGCCTTGTCGCGCATGCGCCAGAGGCGGTCCTTGCCGTCCCTCGCGTCTTCGGCCGCATTGCGCGGCAGCAGCAACCCTACCTGCGCGATGCGCGGCCCCTCCATGCGGGTCACGGTCAGCCGCAAACCGGCGATCTCCACCGCATCGCCCTCCACCGGCGGCGACGGAAACGCCGCCAGCATCGCTTCCTCCAGCGTCTTTTCCTGCTGGGCCGCCTGCAGCGGCCGCGTGGCGTAGAGCGCCGCCACGTCGGCCAGCCTGGCCTGCCCGTCCAGCAGGAAATCATGCGCCACCTGATCCCACGCAGGCGGCGTGGCCGGCTTCAGGAACAGGCGCGACAGGCGCGGCATCGCCGGGCTTGGCGCCAGGATCGACACGATATCCCCCGCGCGCAGCACCACCTGGTCCAGCGGCATCAGCGCGCCTTCGCGGGCCACCGTCACCAGCCGGCTGCGCGACGGCAGTTCAATCTGATCCGCGCGCAGGTCCTCCATCGACGAATTGGGCGCCACCAGGAACTGCATCATCTCCATGCCCGGGGCGCGCACGCCGCGCAGGCGCTCGCGCGACAGCGGCTCGTCATACGCCGGCCGCAGCACACGCGCCAGCCGGGCGGCCAGCGCCACCGTGGTGCCCTGGCACAGCAGGCTGGCCAGCACCACGGCAAACGCCACGCGGAACAGCAGTCCGGCATCCTCCATGCCCTGCAGCAGCGGGAACAGCGACAGCACGATCGGCACCGCGCCGCGCAGGCCTATCCAGGCCAGGAAGCCCTTTTCGCGCGAGCTGAACTTGAACGGCAGCAACGCGACAAAGACCGCCACGGGCCGCGCCACGCACATCAGGAACCCGGCCAGCGCCAGGGCCGGCACGGCGATATCCCAGATCCGGTGCGGCGTCACCAGCAGCCCCAGCAGCAGGAACATGGCGGACTGGGCCAGCCACGCCATGCCGTCCATGGCGCGCAATACGTCCTCGCTGACGGCGCGGTCGCGGTTGCCGACCATCATCCCCACCAGATAGACGGCCAGGAAGCCGCTGCCGCCGAATGACTGGACGACGGCCCAGATCATGCAGCCGGCGGAGCAGATCAGGATGGCCTGCAGCCCCTCGGCCACGTTGACGCGCTCCATGACATTGGCCATGCAATAGCCCAGCCCCACGCCCAGCAAGCCGCCCACCCCGAACTGCACCAGCAGCCGCAGGGCCAGCGCGCCGGGCGACAGGCCCTGCGGCGCGGTGATCCATTCGATCAGGGTCAAGGTCAGGAAGATGGCCATCGGGTCGTTGATACCCGATTCGATCTCGAGCACGCTGGCCACGCGGTCCTTGAGCCGGATGCCGCTGCTGTTGAGCAGCGAGAACACGGCGGCCGCATCCGTGGACCCGACGATGGCGCCCAGCAGCAGCCCGAGCTTCCAGTCGATGCCCAGCATCCATGTTGCAAACAATCCCACCAGCACGGCGGTCAGGGCCACGCCCACGGTGGCCAGCGACAGCGACGGCTTCAACGCCACGCGGAACGTGGCAAAGCGCGTGCGCAGCCCGCCGTCGAGCAGGATCACGGCCAGCGCGATATTGCCCACCAGGAAGCTGAGCCAGGTATTGGAAAAGCGGATGCCGCCCGGGCCGTCCACGCCGGCGGCCATGCCCACGCCCAGGAACACCAGCAGGAACGGCACCCCGAAGCGGGCCGAGAACACCCCGAGCAGGATGCCCAGCGTCATCACCAGGGCGCCGATCAGGATGGCATGGTCGATGGCTTCCAAGCGGGCCTCCTGTCTTTGTTCCTGTCCGGTATTTCTTGTTGGGGGGATGTCAGGCCATGCGAAAGCTTTCACTCGCCTTCGATGATAGGTGGCCGCGCGCCGCCGGTCTGTCCGTTTCCGTCCGGCGCAGCACCACTCTGCTGCGCCCTCCATCCGCGTATTCCCTGCACTTTTTCTTGTATCGTCAACGACTTACCGAAAGCTTTCAGACGTCTGCGTAGGGACATACCCTGAGGTTGCCACTTTATGCAGACATATGAAAGGTAGCTGAAAGGATGCGCTTTTACCTTCCACCCTGCCGCGAACGGGGGAGCCCTTGTCGCGACGATTTCAAGCAGTCAAAGCTGCGTCATATCGAGGAGAATCATTTTGCGCATACGTAGCCAAAAGGACTTTGCCTCCGGCCTGATGTTCATTCTGGTCGGTTTGAGCTTTTCCTTCGTCGCCCGTGGCTATTCCATGGGCACAGCCGCCAAGATGGGACCGGGATACTTCCCGTTCTGGCTCGGCATCGTGCTCGCCATTCTGGGCGCGCTCGTACTGTGGGGTTCGCTGTCGTCCAAGGCGGAAGAAGATCACCTGGCCCGCTGGGACCTGAAGATCCTGCTGTGGAT